>CAKMZB010000001.1:0-122002 GCA_929200315.1 uncultured Alphaproteobacteria bacterium
GCAAGCAATCGCAGCCAAGCAAACCCCGTTGATGAAAACCATCAGCGGGGTTTTTCGTAGAGGTCATGGGTTCGCAATCGATCTGTGAAGACTGGAGATTTCGAGCTAATTTATTTTAAGTTAGAAATTTCTAGCTTGAAATAGATTAAGGCATCTGCCACGCTCTTCTCGACTGAGGTGTTGGGAGCTTGGCGCATGAAGATCGCGTGTCTGGGTGGTGGGCCAGCAGGCCTTTACTTCGCCATCTCCATGAAGCTGCGAAACCCTTCGCACGACGTTGTGGTGTTTGAACGCAATCGGGCCGATGACACGTTCGGCTGGGGAGTCGTTCTTTCGGACGAAACGCTCGACAATCTCTCAACTAACGATCCTGTCAGCGCCAAAGCGATTGGTGCGAACTTCGCCTATTGGGACGATATCGCGCTACATTTCAAAGGCCAGCGCCTGGTTTCATCCGGCCATGGCTTTTGCGGCATCGGGCGCAAGAAATTGCTTCTTCTGCTGCAGGATCGCGCGCGGGAACTTGGCATTGATCTGCGGTTTGAAACGGAGGTCGAAAGTGCTGATCACTATAAGAACGAATACGATCTTGTGGTGGCCAGCGACGGCCTGAATTCAAGAACCCGCATGCTCTATAAGGACACGTTCAAGCCGGATGTGGACGAGCGTCTTTGTCAGTTCGTCTGGATGGGCACGCATCAGACCTTCGCAGACGCTTTCACTTTCATTTTTGAAGAGACGAAGAACGGTTGGATCTGGGCCCACGCCTACCAATTTGACGCCGACACAGCGACGTTCATCGTTGAATGCACGCAGGAAACGTTTGACGCCTATGGCTTCGGTGACATGAGTCAGAAGGAGTCTATCGAGGCCTGTCAGGAGATCTTTAAGGATCATCTTGATGGCCACGCACTCATGACCAATGCCGGCCACATTCGCGGCTCGGCCTGGATACGGTTTCCGCGGGTGCTGTGTGAAAAATGGAGCCATGAGAATGTGGCTCTGCTGGGGGACGCCGCGGCGACGGCGCATTTTTCCATCGGGTCGGGCACCAAGCTGGCGCTGGAATCTGCCATTGCACTGGCTGATCTCGTCAGCAAGGAAGACGATCTGACCCGGGCGCTGGAGAAGTATGAAGACGAGCGGCGGCTGGAAGTCCTTCGTCTTCAGTCTGCGGCCCGTAACTCTATGGAATGGTTTGAGAATGTGGAGCGCTATCTGCATCTCGACCCGGTCCAGTTGAACTATTCCATGCTCACCCGGTCACAGCGCATCAGCCATGAAAACCTGCGCCAGCGCGACCCCAAATGGCTGGAAGGTGCTGAGCGCTGGTTCATGGACGAGGCCGGAATACCCAAGGATGATCCGGTCCGCCCACCCATGTTCACGGCGTTCCAACTCCGCGACATGAAGCTGAAAAACCGCGTGGTTGTGTCTCCAATGGCGCAGTATATGGCGGTTGATGGCACGCCGACAGATTGGCACCTGGCGCATTATGGCGAACGGGCAAAAGGCGGGGCAGGGCTCATCTATATCGAGATGACTTGCGTTAGCGCCACGGGGCGGATTACGCTCGGCTGCCCCGGCCTCTATGCGCCGGAACATGAGACGGCTTGGCGGCGTATTACGAATTTTGTCCATGACAATACGGACGCGAAAATTTGCTGCCAGATCGGCCATTCGGGCCGCAAGGGCTCCACCCGCATCGGCTGGGAAGGCATGGATCAGCCTCTCCCAGAGGGAAATTGGGACCTTATCTCGGCATCCGCGATCCCTTGGTCTGATGAAAACGCGGTGCCGCGTGCGGTCAGCAAAACTGAGATGGATCAAATCAGGGACGAGTTTGTCCTGGCTGCGCAGATGGCTGATCGCGCCGGGTTCGATATGATTGAGCTGCATGCCGCGCATGGCTACCTCTTGTCGTCCTTCATCTCACCCATCTCCAACCATCGCGAAGACGAATTTGGAGGATCTCTTGAAAACCGGCTGCGTTGGCCGTTGGAGGTCCTTGCGGCCATGAGGGCGGCTTGGCCGCAGGAAAAGCCTATGGCGGTGCGCATTTCGGCCAATGATTGGGTGGGCGAAGATGGCATCACCCCGGACGATGCGGTGCAAATCGCAAAGGCTTTTGGTGAGGTTGGTGTTGACCTGATTGATGTTTCAGCCGGTCAGACAAGTGCCGACGCTAAGCCCGTCTATGGCCGCATGTTTCAAACGCCTTTCTCTGACAGGATCAAGAATGAGACCGGGCTGACCACCATGGCGGTCGGTAACATCTATGAGGCTGACCATGCTAATTCGATCCTGATGGCGGGGCGTGCGGATCTCGTTGCTGTCGGGCGACCCCATCTGGCCGATCCGTACTGGACGTTGCACGAAGCCGCGAAGATCGGTGATCGCAAGGCCCGGGATTGGGCTATGCCCTACCTCGCTGGCCGTGATCAGATGTGGCGACTGGCCGACCGCGAAGCGGAGATGGAGAAGGTATGAGCCATCCCACCCGACATGTTGTGGTCACCGGAGGAGGCACTGGAGTTGGTGCCGCTACGGCTCACGCCTTTGCAAGGGCGGGGGCAGACGTGACCATCATGGGGCGCACAAAGCAAACGCTGGTGCAACAGGGGTTACCTTTCCAACTTTGCGACGTCACGGACGCCGGGTCTGTTGAAGAGGCATTTTCGAATGCGCGGGACAAGTCCGGTCCTGTTGACATCGTGGTTGCTAATGCGGGGGCTGCTGAGAGCGTGCCCTTTGCCAAGCTCACGCCCGAAATTCTGAACCGGATGCTCAGCGTCAATCTGACCGGTGTTGTCAATTGTTGGCAGGCCGGGTTAGCGGCCATGACGGAGGCGGGGTGGGGCCGCTTGATTGCTGTTGCTTCGACGGCTGGCCTGAAGGGCTATCCCTACGTTTCAGCTTATTGCTCCGCAAAACACGGCGTCGTTGGTTTGACCCGGTCCGTTGCCCTCGAACTTGCCAGAACCGGCGTCACGGCAAACGCCATTTGCCCGGGTTTTGTTGAAACACCTTTGCTGCAACGGTCGGTCGACAACATCATCCAGAAGACGGGCATGGGCCAGGAAGAAGCTAAGAAATCGCTTCTCATCAGCAATCCACAAAGGCGTTTCATCAAGACGGATGAAGTGGCGCAGGCCGCACTCTGGCTTGCAAGTGACGGAGCCAAATCTGTCAACGGTCATGCGCTTAGCCTTTCTGGGGGCGAGATATGAGCGCTGAGAAGAAAATCCAAAATGAACCTGCATCCAAGCAAAGTCTGCGAGTCTGGCTGAAGCTCCTGAAGGCCAGCAGCACCATCGAATCTGCCCTCCGCCGAAAGCTGCGTGGGCAGCACCGCTCCACGATGCCGAGGTTTGATGTGATGTCGGCTCTAGACCGGCATCCTAATGGCTTAAAAATGTCGGAAGTGTCTGACCTGCTGCGTGTGTCCAACGGCAATGTAACCACCATCGTTGATCGGCTTGTCGAAGATGGTCTGGTGCA
Source organism: uncultured Alphaproteobacteria bacterium (assembly GCA_929200315.1). Lineage (GTDB taxonomy): Bacteria > Pseudomonadota > Alphaproteobacteria > Rhizobiales > Rhizobiaceae > Pseudahrensia. The sequence continues at coordinate 3,502 of CAKMZB010000001.1, forward strand.
GCGGCGGCAGATCCCGGGCGATCGTCGTGCAATCGAGATCAGTCTGACCGCCGAAGGCCGGACGACATTTGCGAGCCAGGCAGCTGCGCATGAAGTGTGGGTCGCTGAGATGTTGGTTGGCCTTGGCCGCAATAGCTTAGATGATCTCAACCACATGCTTGAAGACTTGAACGCTCACCTAGAGATCTTGGAAGGCCGAAAATGATGAAAAAAAAACCGCAGCACTTCAGGTGTGAGATCGACGGTGCTGTAGCGAAAATTTCGCTGAACAGGCCGGAACGCAAGAACCCGCTGACCTTCGACAGCTATGCCGAATTGCGCGACTGGTTTCGTGAGCTGGCTTATTCTGACGAGATCCACGTCGTGGTTTTCCTGCCCAACGGAGGCAACTTCTCCTCCGGCGGGGATGTCCACGAGATCATCGGCCCGCTCACCAAGATGAGCATGAAGGAGCTTTTGGCTTTCACACGTATGACCGGTGACCTGGTCAAGGCGATGCTCAATTGCGGAAAGCCGATTATCAGCGCCGTAGAGGGGGTTTGCGCCGGAGCTGGTGCGATTATCGCCATGTCGTCGGATCTGCGTGTTGCCACAGCTGATACAAAGGTCGCCTTCCTGTTTAACCGCGTCGGTCTCGCAGGATGCGATATGGGAGCTTGCGCCATCCTTCCGCGCATCATTGGGCAAGGTCGGGCCAACGAGCTTCTCTATCTTGGCCGTGCGATGAGCGGACAGGAGGGGTACGATTGGGGCTTCTTCAACCAGCTAGCCGAAAGCGATGAGCTTGAAGCGGCGGCCATGGCCATTGCCGGGCGCATCGTCCAGGGCCCGACGTTTGCAAACTCGATGACAAAGACCATGCTAAACCAGGAATGGTCGATGTCGCTGGATCAGGCGATTGAGGCAGAAGCGCAGGCACAGGCTATCTGCATGCAGGGCAATGATTTTAAGCGCGCCTACAATGCCTTTGTCGCCAAAAAGCGGCCGGTCTTTGAGGGCGACTGATGGCCGACAAGACCTTCCTCGACTGGCCCTTTTTTGAAGACCATCACCGTCATCTGGCGGCCGACCTTGACGCTTGGGCGGGGTCCAACCTCGCCGATATCGACCACTCGAACACTGATGCTGCGTGCCGAACCATCGTCAAGACCCTCGGTGAGGCGGGTTATCTTCAGCATTCAGCGAGCCTTGAAGGCAATTTGGACGTTCGCTCGCTGTGTCTCATTCGAGAAACTCTGGCGCGCCATGACGGGCTTGCTGACTTTGTCTTTGCCATGCAGGGGCTGGGTACAGGAGCTGTGTCGTTCTTTGGATCAGATGAGCAAAAGCGGAGATGGCTGACAAAAACCCGCACGGGCAAGGCCATCTCCGCCTTCGCTTTGACAGAGCCACAATCAGGTTCTGATGTTGCAAATTCTGCCATGACTGCTCGCCTCGACGGCAACGAATACGTGCTCGACGGCGAAAAAACGTGGATTTCAAACGGCGGAGTTGCCGACGTCTATACGGTCTTTGCTCGGACCGGAGATGCGCCGGGTGCGAAGGGTTTGTCGGCGTTTCTTGTGCCCGCTGACATGGCTGGTCTCACCGTCAAGGAGCGACTTGAGACAATCGCTCCTCACCCCCTGGCGAGGCTTGAATTTGCAGATTGCAGAATACCTGCAAGCGCGATGATCGGTTCCTCGGGTGAGGGCTTCAAGATAGCGATGTCAGTTCTCGATGTTTTCCGCCCGACCGTCGCGGCGGCGGCTCTCGGCTTTGCACGACGAGCGCTCGATGAAGCGCTTTCCCGAGTGACGTCTCGCGAGGTGCAAGGGGCCCCGCTTTTCGACCTGCAGCTCGTCCAAGGTCAGATCGCTGAAATGGCGGTGGACGTGGATGCCGCCGCGCTGCTTGTTTACCGCGCGGCTTGGACAAAAGATTCCGGCGCGCCGCGGATAACGCGGGAGGCGGCCATGGCCAAGCTCTTCGCAACGGACCAAGCTCAACAAGTGATCGACAAGGCCGTTCAATTGCACGGAGGTGATGGTGTGCGATCTGGCCATATTGTTGAAAGTCTGTACCGGGATATCCGTGCTCTGCGGATCTATGAAGGTGCGTCGGACGTGCAGAAAGTCATTATCGCCCGTCAGGCCATGGCCATGATGGGGAGCAGCGCATGACTGCTTCTTTTGACACATTCGCAAAGGACAATTTGCCCCCTTCAGAGCAGTGGCCAGACCTGCTGCTGGATGGCTTTGACTACCCTGAAAAACTCAATGCCGCTGTCGAGTTGACGGATGCCATGGTGGAACGAGGGTTTGGTGACAACACTGCGTTAATCGGAAATGGCCGTCGTCGGACTTACAAGGAGCTGGCAGACTGGACCAATCGTATTGCAAACACTCTCGTCGATGAGATTGGCATAAAGCCTGGCAACCGGGTTCTGATCCGTTCCGCCAACAATCCGGCGATGGTGGCCTGTTGGCTGGCTGCTACAAAGGCCGGGGCGGTGGTAGTGAACACCATGCCAATGCTGCGCTCCGCAGAATTGGCGAAATATGTCGAAGTCGCAGAAATTGAATACGCTCTGTGCGACACGCGCCTGATGGAAGAGATGGTCGCTTGCCAGCAAAAGGCTTCGATCCTGAAACGGGTTGTCGGCTTTGATGGCACTTCAAATCACGACGCGGAGCTTGATCGACTGGCATTGGAGAAGCCGGTGAGGTTCGATGCGACCGAAACCGCGCAGGATGACGTGGCTTTGCTCGGTTTCACCTCCGGCTCCACCGGCAATCCGAAAGCGACAATGCACTTCCACCGGGATCTCCTGATTATCGCCGACAGCTATGCCAAGGAGGTGCTGCAAGTTGTGCCGGAGGATGTTTTCGTAGGATCACCACCCCTGGCTTTCACATTTGGCCTCGGCGGTCTTGCGATTTTCCCCCTGCGTTTTGGAGCAACGGCAACGTTGTTGGAAACTGCAAGTCCGCCCAATATGATTGAAATTATTGATAAATATGCGGCAACCGTTTGTTTTACCGCGCCGACTGCCTACCGCGCCATGATGCGCGCCATGGACGAAGGCGCAGATCTGTCGTCGCTCAGGGCTGCCGTTTCCGCTGGGGAAACCCTTCCCGCCCCCATCTATCAAGAGTGGATGGAAAGGACAGGCAAACCGATGCTCGATGGGATCGGTGCAACCGAGCTTTTACATATTTTCATCAGCAATCGGTTTGAAGACCATCGCCCGGGCTGCACTGGCAAGCCGGTCGCAGGTTACCAAGCCAAGATTGTCGATGAGATCGGCGAGGAAGTGGCGGCAGGTGAGATAGGGCGATTGGCCGTCCGTGGACCGACCGGCTGCCGGTACCTTCGCGGGGAACGGCAGGCGGAATATGTAGAGAACGGTTGGAACATCACCGGCGATACATTCTGGAAAGATGAAGAGGGCTATTTCCACTTCGCCGCTCGCAACGACGACATCATCGTCTCCTCCGGCTACAACATCGCTGGCCCTGACGTTGAAGCGGCTCTGCTTTCCCATGCCGATGTGGTTGAATGCGCGGTGATCGGGGTGCCGGATGAGGAGCGTGGCTCAATTGTTGAAGCTCACATTGTGTTGGCCAACCACGTTAAGCCGGACGCGAAGCAAATTGATGCGCTGCAGGCACACGTGAAAGCGAGCATTGCCCCGTACAAATATCCCAGAAACATCGTCTTCGCAGACGCACTGCCTAAGACGCCAAGTGGTAAAATTCAGCGTTTCAGGCTGAAAGAAGGTCAGTAGGAGGATCGCTCATGCATAAGCTGCTCATTCAAATTCAGTGCAAACCGGGAACGACATACAAAGTCGCCGACAAGATTTACACGAGAATGGTCGAAGAACTCAAAATTGCTACTTCGCTTTATTCGATTAGCGGGGAATTTGATCTCTTCTTGGAAATATGGATTCCCAAAGATCAAGAAATTGGGAAGTACATAAACGATAATTTGCTCGATATCGACGGAATTGAGCGGACTGTAACGACTATGGCGTTTCACGCCTTTTAATCCGTCTGACACTTAGGGAGATTCACATGAACAAAAAAATTCTGGCTCTATCCACCGCGCTTCTGGCTGCGGTTGGAATGAATATGGGGGCTGCACAGGCTGACACCAAGGTTGGCATGATTACCACCCTTTCCGGCGGTGGTGCAGGTCTCGGCATTGATGTGCGCGATGGCTTCATGCTCGCCATCAAACAATCCGGCCGCGATGACATTGAGGTTGTGATTGAAGATGATCAGCGCAAACCAGACGTCGCCGTCAGTCTTGCCGATAAGATGGTCCAGTCCGAAAAAGTGGACGTGTTGACCGGCATTATCTGGTCCAACCTTGCCATGGCTGTCGTTCCTTCGGTGACGGCGCAGGGCAAGTTCTATCTCTCCCCGAATGCCGGCCCCTCGCCGCTTGCGGGCAAGGGTTGCCACATGAACTATTTCAATGTGGCCTGGCAGAACGACAACCTGCACGAAGCTGCGGGCGCTTATTCTAATGATGCCGGGTACAAGAAGACCTTCATCCTGGCTCCGAACTATCCTGCCGGTAAGGATGCTCTCACGGGCTTTAAACGTTTTCACAAAGGCGAGATTGCTGGCGAATTGTTCACCAAGCTCGGCCAGACGGACTATGCCGCCGAGATCGCTCAGATCCGCGCATCCGGTGCTGATAGCGTGTTCTTTTTCCTGCCAGGTGGCATGGGGATCGCGTTCCTGAAGCAGTATGGTGGTTCAGGCGTTGATCTGCCGGTCGTTGGCCCGGCCTTCTCTTTCGATCAGGGCATTCTGCAGGCCGTTGGCGAAGCCGCGCTCGGCGTGGTCAACACCTCGCAGTGGAATAAAGATCTCGACAATGAAACCAACGCGGCTTTCGTTAAAAGCTTCCAGGCAGAATACGGTCGACTGCCGTCGCTCTATGCGAGCCAAGGTTTCGACACTGCAAATCTATTGATCTCCGCCCTCGACAAAGCCGATGTGAGTGACGCGGATGCGTTCCGTGCGGCGCTGAAAGCAGCGGATTTCAACAGCACCCGTGGTGACTTCAAGTTTGGCGACAACCACCACCCCATCCAGAACATCTACGCTCGTGAGGTGATCAAGGAGGGTGACGTCTTCACCAACAAGACGCTTTCGGTGGCCCTTGAAAACCACTCCGACGCATACGCGGCTGACTGCAAAATGTAGTCCGCTTAACCGGGCCTGAGAAATCAGGCCCGGTTCTTACCTGGGTCCACGCAAATGTCACTGGTATTGGTTTTTGAGCAGGTTCTGAACGGCCTACAGTTCGGCATCATGCTCTTTTTGATGGCGGCTGGCCTGACGCTGATTTTTGGTGTCATGGGCCTGATTAATCTCGCCCACGGTTCGCTCTACATGGTCGGAGCTTTTGCCGCCGCTGCGGTAGCTGGTGCCACGGGATCGTTTGTTCTGGCACTACTGGCAGCTCTGGCTGCAGCGGCCATGGCTGGCGCGATTGTTGAACTTGCCGTCATCCGGCGACTGTATGATCGAGACCATCTGGATCAGGTCCTTGCGACTTTTGCGTTGATCCTCATTTTCTCTGAAGGCACGCGCTGGATCTTCGGCTCCTTTCCGCTTTTCCTGGACATACCGACCTATCTGCGAGGACCGGTCACGCTGCCGGGGGGCATTCAATACCCGCTCTACCGCATCGCGCTGATTGTCATTGGCCTCATCGTCGCAGCAGGTCTTGGGTTGATGATCGCGAGGACCCGGATCGGTATCCAGATTCGCGCGGGCGAGAATGACCGTGAAATGATCGCCGCTTTGGGCGTTGATATTTCTAAACTCTACACATTGGTTTTCGCCCTCGGCGCCGCGCTGGCCGGTTTCGCCGGCGCGCTTGTTGGCGCCATCCAGTCTGTACAGGTCGGCATGGGAGAACCGGTTCTCATCCTGGCCTTTGTTGTCATCGTTGTTGGCGGCATTGGGTCGATAAAAGGAGCCTTGGTGGGCAGCCTTCTTGTGGGGCTGACGGATACGCTCGGTGGTGTCTTCCTCCCGCGGATCTTGAACGCCTTCATGGATGTGTCCTCGGCAGCCAACATCGGCTCATCCATCGCATCCATGGCAATCTATATTCTCATGGGAGCGGTGCTTATCTGGCGTCCGACAGGACTGTTCGGTGCACGGCTATGATGAGCGAACGCAACCTCAACATTGCAGTACTGGCCATGTTCATCGGCATTCCGGCATGGGCGTATTTTTCCGACGAGCCTTTCACGATCACGCTCATGACCCGCGCTGCGATCTTTGCCTTGGCGGCGGTCGGTTTGAACCTGGCACTCGGTGTTGGCGGACTTGTCAGCCTCGGCCATGCCGCGTTTTTCGGGCTGGGCGGTTACGTTATGGGCATCCTAGCCTACCACGCGCAGACTTACACGCCGCTGGCAGAATGGCCCTTTCTGGTCGAGGGCACCAAGTCCATGCCCGTCATCTGGCTGGCGTCACTGCTTCTTTCCGCGGGCTTGGCCTGGGTGATCGGATCGCTGTCGCTGCGAACAACCGGCGTCTACTTCATCATGATCACGCTGGCTTTTGCGCAGATGATGTTCTTCTTCTCGATCTCCTGGTCGGCCTATGGCGGGGAAGACGGGCTTTCCATCTATGTGCGCAACAACTTTCCCGGCCTCAACACGCTCGATCCGATCCAGTTTTTCGCGATCTGTTTCGTGATCCTCCTCGCCGCGCTCTTTCTGTCGGCCAGACTAGCAAAGTCGCCGTTCGGTTTGGCCCTGAATGCCGCGCGTCAATCACCCCAGCGGGTGGAAACAGTGGGCCTGAACACCCAGCGGCTAAAACTCGTCGCCTTTGTCATTTCAGGAGCAATTACCGGACTTGCCGGGGCGTTGTTTGCTGACCTCAACCGGTTCGTAAGCCCGACGATGTTCAGTTGGCAACTGAGTGGTGAGATCATGGTGTTCATTATCATTGGCGGGGTTGGCAGGCTTTTTGGACCCGTTGTTGGCGCCCTGGTTTTCGTTGCGCTGGAACACTTCCTGGGTGGCTTGAGCGAGTTCTGGCACATCTATCTTGGCCTACTGCTTTTGCTGATTGTTCTCTTCGGCAAAGGCGGTTTGATCGGGTTGATTTGCGGACGGGAGAAGGTTCATGACTGACCCTGTTCTCGCGACACACGGACTGACAAAGACATTTGGCTCTCTGGTTGCCAGTGAGGACGTGAGCATTGATCTCAAGCCTGGTGAAATTCACGCCGTCATCGGCCCCAACGGAGCCGGTAAGACCACTTTGATCGCCCAGATATGTGGCACGCTGACGCCGAATTCCGGCCGAATAGAACTTGCCGGGGTAGATATTACTGGCCGCCCAACCCGTGCTCGAGCTCTGGCAGGTCTGGGAAGAACCTTCCAGATTTCAGCTCTGGCGATGGAAGATACCGTTCTGGAAAATGCCGTTCTTGGGGCTTTGGGTGCGACGGGGAATCCCTGGCGTTTTTTCAAGCCCGCCCTCAAGAATATAGAACTGCGCGAGGTCGCAGAACAAGCGCTTCACCGTGTTGGGTTGGACGACGTGATGTCCACGCGAACTGCCGAACTGAGCCATGGCCAGCGGCGTCAGCTGGAAGTTGCCGTGGCTTTGACCCTGCAGCCGCGGGCCTTTGTTATGGACGAGCCAATGGCGGGGCTCGGATCGGAGGGATCGAAAGTCCTTACGGAATTTTTAAGTGAGCTTCGCAGCGAGGCACCAATTCTTCTGGTGGAACACGATATGGACGCTGTCTTTGCGTTGGCAGACAGGATCAGCGTGCTGGTCTACGGCAAGGTGATTGCCACAGGGAGTGTGGATGAAATCAAGCGCGATGAGGCCGTTCGGGAGGCCTATCTGGGGGATGATGCATGACCCTACTCGCTGTTTCTGACCTGCGCGCTTCCTATGGCCCAAGCCAGGCTTTGTTTGGCGTCAATCTGGATGTGCAGGAGGGCGAAGTCCTCGCGCTCATGGGTCGCAATGGCATGGGCAAAAGCACAACGGTCAAAAGCATTTGCCGCATGATGCCGTCGGAAGGCACAATCTCCTTTGCATCAACCAATCTCATCAATCTTGCCAGTCATCAGACAGCGCGTTTGGGCATCGGGTTGGTCCCTGAAGGGCGTCGGTGTTTTGCAAGTCTTACGGTGTATGAAAATCTCGTTGCGGCAGCGCGACCTGGAGCTTGGATGTTCGACAGCGTCGTCGATCTGTTCCCAAGACTTGGGGAGAGAGCTCAGCAAGTTGCCTCTTCGCTGTCCGGTGGCGAGCAGCAAATGCTGGCTATCGGCCGGGCGTTGATGACCAATCCTCGGCTGCTCATTCTTGACGAAGCAACGGAAGGCCTTGCTCCGATCATCCGACAGGAAATTTGGTCGGCCATCAACAAGCTCAAAACCGAGACCGGTTTGTCGATCCTCGTCATCGACAAATCGATCCGGGAGTTGCGTGGAGTTTGCGACAAAGCGGTGATCCTGGAGCGTGGCCGAAATGTCTGGAGCGGGTCCATCGACCAGCTCACTTCAGAAATCACAGAACAATATGTGGGTGTATGACGATGCAGGATTTGGAGACCAAGATGTCACTTAAAGCAATCCAGCCCACTGGCTGGGCGCCGGCAAAAGGGTATGCCAACGGCATGCTCGCCGAAGATGGCACGCTGCATCTGGGTGGCCAGATAGGCTGGAATGCCGAGCAGGTTTTTGAAGTTCATGATTTCGTCGGTCAGCTGGAACGAACCCTTGGCAACATCAGGGCCATCATTGAAGCAGCCGGTGGTGAGGTAACGGATATTGCCCGTCTGACCTGGTTCATTACCGACAAGCGGGATTATCTCGCAAAGCAAGGTGAGGTAGGGGCGGCTTACCGCAAAGTCTTTGGAAAGCACTTTCCGGCCATGTCAGTGGTTGTCGTGAAAGAATTGATTGAGGATGAAGCTCTGATCGAGATTGAGGCCACAGCGCATCTGAAGCGCTGAACCTGTCATTTGAGACGTTCACCCCATGAGAGGAAGGTTTGGAGATGTCCTGGACGATTGATTGGGATGATGCCTTCGACAATATGGGAGGCGTTGAGAACGCCCACTTGCTGCCGCAGAAGTGGGAAGATTGGTCGACAGCCTTCAAAGCGCGCTGGAGGGACATTGGAACAACGGAGCTGGATTGCTCCTACGGGGCCAATGAGCGCCATAAGTACGACCTGTTCGCTCCAGCGAAGAACGCGAAGGGAACCGTCATCTTCATTCATGGCGGTTATTGGGTGCGCACAGCGAAGGAGAATTGGTCCTTCCTCGCGCAGGGCGCTCTCGCACATGGTTGGAGTGTTGCCATACCGAGCTACCCTCTGGCGCCCGGTGCGCGGATCAGCGAGATCACAGCGTCCATCGTGGAAGCTGTCACGATGATAGTGGATAGGCTGGGTGGGCCGGTTCGCTTGGTAGGCCATTCGGCCGGGGGGCACCTGGTTTCAAGAATGGCCTGCAGGGATGTTCTCGATGAGCGCGTTGCAAACCGTATTGAGCGGATCATTACCCTTTCCGGCCTTCATGACCTGCGTCCGCTCCTTCTCACCAAAATGAATGATGCGCTTGAGCTCGATCTGGCTGAGGCAACAGCCGAGAGCTGCATTCTACAAGAACCGGCTGGCATTCCCGTAACTTGTTGGGTCGGTGCTTCAGAGCGTGCCGAGTTTCTGCGGCAGAACCGGTTGCTTGAAGAGGCTTGGGCACCAAAGCTCGATCAGATCGACAGCTTCTACGATCCCACACACAACCACTTCACGGTGGTTGAACAGCTCTCAGACCCAAAAAGCGCCTTAACGCGGGAACTGGCCCAACCCTGACCGGCATTTGTGGTCGCGATGCTGGTGCGGAAAGTCTGGCTGTCGGCGCAGTCTCAAGCTAGCCAGTCGATCCCAAAAATCTCCCTGTTATCAGTGAAAATACAGGAAAGACTTCTGGCCTTGTTGATATTTAGACCTGTCACCCGGATTGCAGAAAAGAAAACAGTGACTTGGGCGCAATTCCTCTGAACTTCTGAACAGAGAAATTTCGTTCCGATATCAGTGAATTAATCAGGTGAACAGGGAAGTGTTGTCGGGCTCGATCTATCCCGCTTGGAGCCTAATCTGCCCAAATTTCCAAAGCCGAGGTTCCAACGTAATGCGGCGGACGGTGGCAGAGAGCCCAGTGCAGAAATCTCGTACTTTGTCGTCTGACCATGATCCGTTGTTGAAATTTGAACCACCCGTATCAGGTATTCCACGGGTTCAACTGTCAGGTGCGGGCGTTTTCAAAGGCCGTCCATGCCACCTCAAATGCGTCAAAATCAAAGCCATCTTGGCGGGCCGGATCAAGGACCAGTTTTTCGGTGTCCAACAGCTGGTGGATCGCCTCTTCCAGGATTGGAAGAACATCTGGCGGAATAACCACAGCGCCGTGCCGGTCCGCATGGATGAGATCGCCGTTGGCAACCTGCATGCCAAAGACGGTGACAGTCGTGCCCACCTCTTTTACATGTACAAACCCGTGGCTGGGTCCGACTGATCCAGCCACTACAAGAAAACCATCAGGAAGGTCGCCAAGATCGCGCATCACGCCGTTGGTCAGGGCACCTGCCATGCCAAACCCTTTGTGAACGGTTGTATTGATCTCGCCCCAATAGGCGCCGATGCAATGCGGGAAGTCCATGTCTTCAATCACCGCAATGGCGGGGCGCGGACCTTCGGCCATATGGCGGTAATACGCCATCCGGCGCGCTTTGATTTTGTCAGGGGATTCGGTTGGGGGGGCCACAGCGGCGATCCGAGCGGTCCGGGCATAACCCACCATGGCAGGTGAATCTGGGTGCGAAGCCAGCATGGTGCCGCGGGTAAACGCATCAAAGCCGCGTTTGCCCTGAGCGACTTCAATCGCGTTGCAAACGGTGGGGGTGTCTACCTTTTTCAGCAGTGTCAAAAGCGAGGCGTTCATTCAGGTCTCCAGCCAGTGGGCAAGCGCCGCGTTTGTTTCTTCAGGGCTTTCCAGTCCTGGCAAATGCCCTGCGCCTTCTATGATTTCCAATGTCGCATTGGCCAGGCAATCGGCCATTAACTCGTGGCGCGACATCGGGCACAATGTGTCGTCCCTGCCGCAGAGCACAAGCGCAGGCAATTGCGCCTGGCGCAGGGTGTTGGTCTGATCACACCGGTCCATCAGCGCGCGAGATTGGTTTAGAAACACGTCCGGTCCAAGGTCCAGAGCCATTTCCATACAAAGTGCGAGAACCGCATCGCGGTTTGGCCCGTCGCTGAGATAGTTCGGCTTCATCTCGTCCCGCATAACCGTGGCAAGGCCCCCGTCACGCACTGAGGCCATTTGCGGTAAACGGCTGGTTTTTACCTCGTCGGCCTCGGCTAGCGGGCTAGTGTCCATCAGGGCAATACGTTCAACCCGTTCAGGAGCTTGCCGCAGGATTTCCATCGCAACAATCCCGCCCATCGAGAGCCCCGCCAAAGCAAACCGATCAGGCGTGTGGCGTAGTACATTGGCGGCAATTGCAGTAATGTTGGCATGTGCGGAGATCGGTGCGCAAACAACGGTGCGCCGCCCCGAGAACGCGGCGATTTGCGGTGCAAACAGCCGCGCATCGCACATCATCCCAGGGAGCAGGACGAGCGGTGTCATCCAGCCAACGCCGCCCCTTCGGACAATGATTTGAGCTTGGCATAGGCAATGTCTGGGTCTACCGCACCAAAGCCTGCGAATGTACCGAACCCGCAGTCAGACCCGGCGACTACGCGGTCGGCACCGACAATATCGACAAATCGGTCAATGCGTTGCGCCACTAGCTCGGGATGTTCGACGAAGTTGGTTGTGGTATCGACCACACCGGGAACAAGGATTTTGGAGTCTGGAATGTCAGACTTGCGATCACGAAACACGACCCATTCGTGGCCATGGCGCGGGTTTGAGGTCTCGAACAACACCGATGCTGCCTTGGTCGCCATTAGCGTATCGAACATCTTGGCCATCGGGATATCGCAGCAATGCGGCCCTTCATAATTGCCCCAACAGATGTGAACACGAACTTTTTCGGCAGGTACATCAGATAGCGCATGGTTCAGCGCCTCAACGTGCATATTGGCCACCTTGATGAATTCATCATCTGACAGGTCGGTAAAGAGCATGTGACGCGACAGGGCGAGATCAGGGCAGTCCAGTTGCAAATCGAGACCAGCGGCAACAATCGTCTCATACTCGGCCTTCATCGCGTCGGCCAAGGCGGCCAGATAGGCCTCTCGCGATTTGTAGTAGTCATTTTGAAGAAACAGCGAGACTACACCGGGGCTTGCGGCATTCATAAACCCGCGTCTCGCACCGTGTTCTTCCATGGCAGCCTTAAGGTTGGCGATATCCTTCTCAAGTTCGCCCTGGCCTTTGGATTTAACATCACCAACACACATGGGGCGCGCATATTGCGGCGTACCGCCGTCATCCGCGAGGCGTTGCAAAAAGCCAGGGAACATCTTGAGGTCAGCAGGTGCATTGCGCGGGCTATCCCCGCCAAAACCAGTGTAGCGATCTTTGACGTAGGTCGCATATGAAATCTTGGAGGTCTCGCCGTCCGAGACGATGTCGACGCCAGCTTGGACCTGTTTGCGCACGGTTTCAGACACCGCTGCTTTCATGCAGGCGTCAAATTCGGCCTGATCAAAAGGTGTTTCATTTTCGCGCGCAAAAATGAAGTCCACCACGTCCTGCGCGCGGGGCAGGGAGCCCACATGGGTTGTCTCAATTCGTTCCATCTAGGCTCCTCCCAGAGTTTAGGTTCCAGTCTTGGTCAGTCCAGCTGGATCATTTGTGGTGCGAACGCGATAAAGGCTCGCCTCACCTGTCATTGACGGTGAAATCGCGTGGACTTCACCGGGGTTTATCAGACAAGTGTCGCCCGGATTGAGGATTGTCTCACTGTCCTGCAGGCGCAGTTTCCAATGCCCTCGCATTGGCATCACAACAGTCGACTTGTCATGGCTGTGCAACTCATCAGCAATTGAGTTGCGTGACAGGAATTCAACCTCAAAACCCGGCTTGTCTTCGAGAAGACCATCCGCGCCAATAACTTTGATTGGTTGGGCATCTGACAACGCCATCATGTCCCAATAGCGGGCTACGTGATTTGGCAGAACGTCCATTGTTGTGGGTTCCGCGCGTTTGGCAAGCTCCTCGTCTGACATCAACGGCATCGGGTTGACGTTATGAGGCGGGGTATCCCCTTTTTTGCTGTCATATAGCACGCCGTTTTCACCGAGGATTAAGCCATGATCTGCCGCATCCTCGATCACTTGAGGCGCCCAATGCACACCGCCGCCAGCATCGTTGCCGCCAAGGATAGCCATTATCATACCGTAGTCGGTGCCGATGTTTTCAAAGCCGCGAAAAACCCCAGTGGGAATGTTGAAGATGTCGCCTTCTTCCAGCGTCACTTCGCCCGCATTCCCCCAACGGCCCCAGAAAAAACGCCATTTCCCCCTAAGAACAAAAAATACTTCGGCTGTATTATGATCGTGCAGCGAATTGCGCACGCGTGGCGGCTGTCCAGCGGCACCAATGTTAAACCCGATCTGGTCGGCGATATGCACGTGCTGATCGGGGCTTTCGGATACACCACCACCAATGATGGTAAAGTTTTCCTTTTGATCCGATCCCGGCGTGTGGGCGTCGATGAAGGCGGTCTTACAGGGCTTCAATTCGCCGTATCGGACAATGCGGTCTTGGATATTTGTCATCTTTTGTCTCCATTGAGCTTGGGCTTGGTGTTCATCAAATCCAACCACTCGGAGGCTGGTTGCTTAGGCGCTTTATCCGCAAGGGTGCGTGATAGGCATGAAATTTGCGCACCGCTTGAGAAGATCTAGGTTGTGGCACGTCGGTTATCATCTTGATTTATCCCATCTGCATCATGATTTGCTTCCAGATCGAAACATGATCGAACAATGTCCATTCACGTCGCAGCCCGCGCGGACCAAATTCGGCATGGGTGAAACCCATCACATAGACATCCGCCCCGGTTGGCCGACCAAACATGCCCCAGCCATCGTGTTTGCCATGCAGACTCCAACGCACAGCGGCGCGGGGTGAGAGCATCGGATCTTCGCGGCCAATCTGGTGCTTGATTCTCAACTTGGCATTGGGAAAGGACGAGCGCAGGCCCATCCACAGTCTTTCGGTATCGGCCCATGAATGCGCGGTGGTTGAGGCTGGGTGCTCAATCTGAACCGCGCGGTCGTATTCGCCGCGGATCACAGCAAAGTCCTTGTTCATCATGCGGGTCAGGATGTCGGACATCCGCTGACCCCATTCGTTGTCGTTGCCGTGGCCTTTGTACGGGCCGTCAACGTCGACCGCAGGGCAGAAGGGTTTGACGCAGTTTTCCGGTCCGCCTTCGCGGTTGATCAGATTGCGGGCAAATTTTTTGGGTTTCATTCCCAGTTGAAGCACAATGCCCGCAGTGTCGCGGATCAGCCATTCATCGTTGATCTGATCATTGATCGCGGCGCAGTCGGCGATGGCGCGGATGACAAAACGCTTGCCTGTAGCAGGGCCGAAATAGCCGTCACCCATGTGTGTGCCCATGGTCAGCAGACGGTGCGACGACAGGAACCCGTCATCTTCATTGCCTGACCAGATCACGTCTTCACCGGTCAATTCGCGATCAGGGAACTCGGCCAAAGTGGCCAGTGTACCATTCATAGTCTTCTGGTTGCCCATCGACACCCCCTCAGGGAAGCGCATGGGGATGTCTTCTGCGTAGTAATGGTTCAGCGTGGCAATGCCACGTTCTTCCCAAATCTCGCGAGTGATTTTCAGGATGTAGTCCGGGAAATCGGTGAATTTCTGGCTGAACCCCTTCATGTGCTCCATCCTTCTGGAATTTTGGCAGAACCGCGCAGAATGAGCGGTCCGTCAATTGCAATACGGCGTGTTTCACCGGTGTTGTTTTCAATCTGATCGAGTAAAATCTCGACGGTGTTTGCAACCATGCGATTGGCAGGTTGGCGCACAGTTGTCAGGTTGTAGGCGGGCCAGCTGGCGGCGGGCACATCGTCATATCCGACCACCGAGATATCCTCGGGGACTCTTAAACCTAGTTCAAAGCGCAACGTGTCAAGAACTGCCAAAGCCATATGATCATTCGCGACAAAAACTGCTTCCGGCACATCACGCGCAAACATCTTGCGCGTGGCGCTGGCGGCTTTCTCCATCGTGAAGTCACCTTCGGCTCGTGAATGAAGTGCTACACCCGCCTCTGCCAACGCAGATATGAAACCTGCTTCACGATCACGCTGTGTCGACGCGCCATGCCAGCCTGCAATATGTCCGATTTTTTGGTGCCCTGCGGCCAGCAGGAACTCGGCGATCTTACGCCCTCCAGCATAGTTGTCAGACGTCACGGCGGACATGTTCGGTTCATCCTGACTACGGTTGAATAAAACCATCGGCACGCCAGCTGCGCGACATCGTTCGGACAGATCCGATGACATAGAAACGGAGGCTGCTATGATGCCATCCACTTGATAATCAAGGATCTCCTCGACAACGGTGTCGATAGGGCCAGCGGTCTGCTCGGCCATAAAAATCAGGACATGATAGCCGCGTTTTTGTAGTTCATTAGATAGTTTTTCGAGTGCTTCGGGATAGAATTGGTTTTCGAGATAGGTCACCACCAAGCCGATAATTCGGCTTTTGCCTGATACCATAGCGCGGGCCAGAACATTGGGGCGATATCCTAACTCTGCCGCAGCTCTACGCACTTTTTCGATAGTTTTCTTAGATGCAGACGCGCCGGGCGTGAAGGTACGCGACACGGCCGACTGGCTGACGCCAGCGCGTTCAGCGACTTCGGCCGATGTGACGCGGTTCTTGCTCATTCGGCAGTCCACCCACCATCAACCAATAGCGACGTTCCCGTCACCATTGCAGATGCCTGGGACGCCAGAAAAACGACACCACCCATGATGTCTTCTACCTCGCCAACACGCCCAAGTTTGATCTTGTCTTCAATCCACGCACGCTTCTTAGGGTCTTCAAAAGTTGCGCGGGTCAGATCGGTTAAGATGAACGTTGGGCAAATCGTATTGATCCGAATGCCTGCCTTACCCCATTCGATCGCCATGGATTTGGTAAATCCTTCGACCGCGTGTTTGGTTGTGCAATAGACGGCGCGGTCTAGTCCGCCGACATGGGCCATTTGGGACGAGATATTGATCAAGCTTCCAGGTTTACCTGCGGCGACCAGTCCTTTGGCGACGGCCTGAGTCAGGAAGTAGGCACCTTTGACATTGATGTCGGCCACAGCATCAAAATCAGCTTCTGTCGTATCTGTTGCCGGGCTGTGGCGGGCCAGCCCCGCCGAATTCACGAGAATATCAAACGGGCCATTCGATGCCACAGCCGTTTGTGTACTAGCGATATCGGAAACATCGAGCGGCAAGGCGCTGGCCGATATGCCCGCAGCTTTCATTTCACCTACGAGCGCGTTCAAGGCATCAACGCGCCGTGCGGCAAGTGTAACGTCTGCGCCTGCTTCACCCAGCGCGACCGCACAGGCCAACCCAATGCCGGAACTGGCCCCGGCAACCAAAGCGCGTTTTCCATCCAGACGAAATGAAGGGGTTTTGGGCAAGGTCATTGGACGGCTCCTATTGGGGCCGGAATTGATCCTTGCACGCGCGCTTTGTTAAATTCGCTCAGTCGGGCAAGCACATCTACGCCCAATTGGGCATAAACGTCCAACAGATCGACCAACACCCAATTCTCGCGGATCAGCGCGCCCTCAACTCGCCAAAAATCGAGGCTGCGTATGGTGACCTCCTGGCCCGAGGGAGCAATACCCAGCCATCCATCACCGGTGACCGTCATCTGCATGTTCGGCCAGCCCGTTGCCACGACATAGGCACCGTCACCGTAGAAATGGCAGTTGAGCGCTCCCGTTGTGCCGCCGCGGCGATCAGGCAGTGCATTCAGGAAGGGGATTTGGTGCCAGTGACGGAAACCAGCAAGGCCGCGTGCAGTTCCGATACCAGCGGGCCCGTACCAATTGACCCGCGGATCCCAGTATTTTTCCGCCTGCATGATCTCGAGGCCGCCTTCGGCAGGATGGCGTGAAAGATCGGTCAACATCGCGATCACCGTGCTCAAACTTTGTGCGCTTTGGGCGGCAGTGCGCGTCTCGTAGGACAAACCATCCTGACTCGCAGGCCCAGAGATATACATCTCACGCCCAAGGCTCGGCACCATGGGCCATGCGCCTGCTTGCATCATGAGTTCAGGTAGATCCCAGATCGCTTGCATCTCAATGATCTTACCGTCTGAGATACGATAGAATTCGTGGAACCGTATGTGAGCAAAATGGCCGGTAGGCGGAATATCAAGGAAAGGTCGCGTGAAGGTACCGACGTAGTGTCCCGCGCATCCAATCCAATCGTTGCCGTCGGCATCTGTGCCAGCGCTGACAATCCAGTCGCGACGCTCCAGATCCGGCAAAGCGTCCAGCAACGGAGCATAGGCAGCCTCATACAGCGCTTTTGGTCCTGACAGATCACCAAGCGGATGGCACAGATGCACTGTTGCATCTGCCGCTATGACCTCGCCAAGTGCGGACTGCACTGAAGCACGGTCAAAATTTGCCATGGCCGTCCGCACGGGCGTAATCAACGCCCTTAGTCTGTCAGGACGGCTCATTACTTCGCGGCCTCACCGTAAGGCACATTCTGACCACCGTAGCGACGCACTCGCAGATTGCATTGTTCTGCATGACCGACAAAGCCTTCCAGCAGGCAGAGGCGTGATCCATAGGCCCCGATCTTAGCGGCCGCTTCGTCCGTGATAATTTTTTGATAGCTATGTGTTTTCAGATATTTGCCTACCCAAAGACCGCCCGTATAACGCCCCGCCTTCTTGGTTGGCAGCGTATGGTTGGTACCGATCACCTTATCGCCGTTTGAGACGTTCGTGCGTGGCCCAAGGAACAGCGCGCCATAGCAAGTCATGTTCTCCTGGAACCAGTCATCGCGATCTGTCATCACCTGAACATGCTCGGATGCAATGTCATCAGCAACAGTCAGCATTTCGTCATAGGTGTCGCAGAGGATGACCTCGCCGTAATCATCCCAACTGACCTTCGCGGTAGCTGCGGTGGGGAGAATCTCCAGAATGCGATCGATCTCGGATAGGGTTTCTTCAGCCAATTTGTGCGAGTTGGTCACTAAAACAGCGGGTGAATTGTAACCATGCTCGGCCTGACCAAGCAGATCCGTTGCACACATTTCGGCGTCGACGGTCTCATCGGCAATGACCATCGTTTCGGTTGGACCCGCAAATAAGTCGATGCCAACACGGCCAAAGAGCTGGCGCTTGGCTTCGGCGACAAAGGCGTTACCCGGCCCGACGAGCAAATGCACAGGCGCAATCGTTTCAGTACCGATGGCCATCGCGCCAACTGCCTGAATACCGCCCAAGACGTAGATCTCATGCGCGCCGCCTAGGTGCATTGCGGCAATCACTGCTGGGTTCGGTTCACCATTAAAGGGCGGCGTGCAGGCGATGATGCGCGGCACACCTGCAACCTTGGCTGTGGCGATAGACATATGCGCGGAGGCAACCATCGGGAATTTGCCGCCGGGCACATAGCAGCCGACGGATTGCACCGGGATATTCTTGTGGCCCAGAATAACACCGGGCATGGTTTCAACCTCGATATCGAGCATGCTGTCACGCTGGGCCTGGGCAAAGTTGACCACCTGCTCTTGCGCAAACTTGATATCCTCAAGGTCGCGCTGGCCAACCTTGGCGATAAGCGCATCGATTTCACCCTGGCTGAGGCGGTAGCTGTCGCGGTCATAGCCGTCAAATTTGTTGGCCAAGTCGCGCACGGCAACGTCGCCGCGCTGCTCAATATCCTTGAGCGTGGCGGCGACAACGGCTGCGGTCCTGGCATCGTCTTCGGCGCGATCTGCTTCGGGTTTGCCGTGTTTGAGGTGGGTTATTGCCATTGCTTTATCCTCGCTTAGTCAGGTCTTGGTGCAGTGCGATCGCCACGGTCGAAGGCTTCCCAGCCCTCACCGTTGAACAGATCAACGCCCAGTTGTGCTGCGACATGGGCAAAATCTACGTTCACCCAATTGTCGACGATTTTGCCGTCAACCACTTTCCAGAAATCCATGTAGCGGATTTCGATCTGTTTTCCGGTAGCTTTGATGCCAAGGAAGTCGCCCGAATGCGTAGCTTCCTGACGACCAAAAGCAGCGGCCCATTCGCCCATATAAAGACGGGCTTCGTCGATGCAGACTTTGTTAGAAAACGCTGCCTGAAACGGGCGTTGCCAATTGTCCTGAAACTCTCGCAAGCCGGCTTTCGTACCGCAGCCCTGATTGCCCATCCAGCGAAAGCTCTCTGAGAAAAAATCACCGATATCGCCAATGCGGTGGTCATTTAGACCATCAACCATGCCTTCGATAACCGCACGGGTTTTGTCCGTTTTGGACATATCCGTATCGCGTGTCAGCACGGCCTGCTCCGGGCGTGATCCCTTCATGCTGCATCCTCACTTATGAATTCTGCCGCTCGATATCCGATCATCATCGAGGGCGCGTTGGTATTTGCGGAAGTTACCGCCGGCATGACCGAAGCATCCGCAACCCAAATGCCGGAGACACCCGCCACAGCAAGGCGTGGTGTGACGGGGGCGGTTCTCTCACCCATGCGCAGCGTGCCGACTGGGTGATAGGCGGTCGCGCCACGGTTCTTGATATGCTGGCGTAGCGCCTCATCAGAGGATACGTCCGGCCCCGGAAATGCCTCAGGCGCACGGTACTTTCCAAATGCGGCCTTGTTCATCAGCGCGCGCAGGCGTTTGAGCCCGGCAAGCAATGTTTCGACATCATCGGGGTCTTGAAAAAGGCCAAGGTCGATATCGGGTGCAACATTTGGGTCAGCAGAGGTGAGGCGCAAACGCCCACGTGACTTGGGCCGACACACGCAGACATCCGCGAAATATCCAGACCCATGGGCAAAGCGACTACCCTTCCAATCCACCATGAAGGGAATGAAATGACATTGCACATCTGGCTCGCCGACATCATCGCGCGCATTGAAGAAAGCACCGCCCTCAACCGTGGGCGACGCAAAGCGTCCCTTGCGAGTGAATAGGTAGCGGAAAGGAGCAAGAGCCCAAGCGGGCAATTGTGACAGTGTCAGGCCGTATCCAGAACGCGGCCCTGCAAAATGAAGCCCTACGGCAGGGTGATCATGGAGGTTTTCACCAACTTCGTTTGAGCCGTGTATGACTGCAATACCAAGCTCTTGCAGATGTGCTGCCGGTCCGATTCCTGATCGCATAAGGATTGCGGGTGAGCCAATAGAACCAGCCGAAAGAATGATGCCTCTTGATGCGTTGAGTTTCATGCCATCAATCAAAACAACACGCTTAGCCTGCCCATCATCAAACTCGACGCGGTCAACCTCGGAATCGGCTCTCACCTTAAGGTCATAGGCATCTTGCGCGGGGCGCAGGAAGGCGTCTGCCGCCGACCAGCGGCGTGCGGCACGCATGTTGAAGCGGAAAGTTCCAGCGCTTTCATATTCCGGTGTCGGCGCCTCGTTTGCGTTTCCACCAAACAAGCCAGACAGAGCCTGAACCAAAGGATGAACACCTATCATCTGATTTGGCTGAAGTTTTGCTTCCACCGCCTCGAAAGCAGGCTCGACCTCAGGCCAAGCCCAGCCGTTAACGTTCCAGCCGTCAAAGTCGTCGCGCCGCCCGCGAAACCAGACCATCGAATTGATCGACCCAGATCCCCCAAGCATCCGCCCGCGGTGCACATTCAACTGTCTGCCACCGAGGCCTTTTTGCGGCTTTGATTTGAACCGCCAGTCCCGTTTACTGCCCATAAGCCAAACCAGACCAAAGGGAATTTTGACCAAAGGATGGCTGTCCGACGGGCCCGCCTCGAGCAATAGCACGCGCCCTACACCGCGCCGCGCCAGTTCAGCGGCAGCGATGCAACCGGCCGAACCTGCGCCAATGACGATGAAGTCCGCATCGGTGCTCATGCTCGTTTTTTTCCCTCTGCAAAAACGTCAAATCCAAGCTGAAGCAGCACATGCGGGACATCCACGAACACCCAGTTTTCCACCAGCAAGTCATCTTCACGCCGCCACCAATCGCAGACACGCATAAAAACGCGTTCACCGCTGGCAGCCTGTTCGAGAAATGGTTTGACGTTCACGCCTGTCAATGACGGCCAACCGCCGGAACAGGTGTAGTTGCCGTCGCCATAGCGGGTGAAATGGCGGGTCATACCATTTCCCTTAGAGCCACCGGACCAACCTTCGAACGTGGCTTCAAACGGAATCTGGAATGAGGCGAAATGCTCGACCCCGATAAATGAGCCAAAGGCACCGGGGCCGTACCACATCATGTTTTCATCCCAGTAGGGTCGCCAGGCCTCGTCTTCGGTTGCCAGTTTCAGCAGCATATCCGATACGATCTGATGGCTTTTTTCCGCTGCTGCCGGGTCTTGCGTGCCGGTCATTACGCCATCTTGTGTCGCTGGTCCGTGGATCAGCCCGGTGTAGCCGCGTTCAAGCCCCGGACCGGTGGCAATCGGCCATTGCCCGCAAGCGATCATCAGTTCGGGGATGTCGAGGTAAATGTAGCTTTCAACCGCCTGCCCATCCTGCATCCGGTGGAATTCGCCAAACCGCAAATAGGCCAGTCGTCCGGTGGCGCGGATGCCCAGCCAGTCGTGGGCAAAATGGCCGACAT
The DNA here is from genome assembly GCA_929200315.1 of uncultured Alphaproteobacteria bacterium. GTDB lineage: Bacteria > Pseudomonadota > Alphaproteobacteria > Rhizobiales > Rhizobiaceae > Pseudahrensia. Next base: position 25,334 of record CAKMZB010000001.1, read on the forward strand.
AATAGCCGGTGGCACTGATCCATTCGCCATTCTCAAAGCTGCCGGCCATGACAATGCCATCGCGTCGGTACAGCCCGTCAAAAGCAGCCTGAAGCGGTGCCAAAACAGCGTCATGATAACCGGCGCCATTACCGGTCTCGTTGAAGGGGTGCACGGCGTTGATGTTGGCATTGTCTGCAAAGAACTGAACGGTCGCCTTTGCAAAATCGCCGGGACGGCGCTGTGCGGCGGAGTATTGGAGGTAGGGAGTGCGGTCAGGTGTGCCCATTTGGGCCTCCTTTCAGAATGGAATTCGATTTGCTGTGACGGTGCGGCCACGGGGGCTAGCACGCATCAAGGCAAAAGGAATCCGTCCTGGCCGCCGCGCCCGACAGGCTGCCATTCCAAGTTTGGCGGCATGCGTGTGGGCACGAACGGATTGAGGATGAGCACGTCCCACCAGATCAGCCTTTGACCGCGCCTGCGGTCAGGCCGCCAACGATCTGGCGCTGGAAGAACAGCACCATCAGGAACAGCGGGGCTGTGACGGAAACAACCGCAGACACCGCAAACATGACGTTGCCCTTAGTTTGGGTGGTGCCAAGGAAGCTGTTGATCTTGGGGATCATGGTCTGGTTTTCCTTGGACAACAGCATCGTTGTCACCGCAAAATCATTGTAGGCCAGCAGAAACGAAAACAGTCCCGTGGTGATCACTCCCGGCCACATCACGGGGATGATGACATTGCGGAACGCCTGAAACCGTGTGCAGCCATCGACCATAGCGCTTTCGTCTAATTCGGCCGGGATGTTCTTGAAGAACGAGTGCAGCATCCACAGGGTGAAGGGTTGGTTGATCGCGACCAATACAATGATTGTCGTAGATTTGTGTCCCCATAGGTTCCAATCAAAAAACACTGGCAAGTAGCCCGAAACCAGTGTGATCGGAGGCATGGCCCGAAAGATCAAAGCTGCCAGCAGGAACCAGAAGGCATAGCGATAGGTTGATCGAGCGAGGGCATATCCACCAAGCGTGCCAAGCGTTAGCGAGATCGTCACGACAAAGAAGCAGACGATTATAGAGTTCAGAGCTGCGCGCCAGAATTCTTCCTGAACCCAAGCGCCATAAAACCCGCTACCGGTATATTTTCCACCGGTTTCAGCAACGGTAAGTGCGCCCTCTAGAGCATTGGCCCAATCCGCTTTTGAAAAGAAATCTCCTTCAACTTTGAACGAACCCCAAAGCGTCCAAAGAAACGGAAATGCGGCGAGGATCATCCATATCACCAGAATGGCGACGACCAGAATGCTAACAGCGGCGGGTTGGCGTTTTAGCTTGCTTGACATGTATCACCTACTTCCTGTCGAAATCGCGCCAAGTGCGCACGAGGACGGGCGACAAAAGAATAGCCACACCTATGATTGTGAGAACTGAAGTGGCCGCCGCCGATGATAATTGTCGGGTTTCGCCGCCAAGGTCGTTAAAGATTGCCCAGCTCAGCGATGTTGCATGCGCATTTGCCGAGAAACTGACGATGGGCTCGAACACCCTGAAGTTGTCCATCAATTGCATCAAAGCGATGAATGTCGTCAGCGGTAGCAGGTGAGGAATTACCACATGTCTGATCTGAAGCCATCGGTTGGCACCATCTACACGGGCAGCTTCTAATGTGTCCTGACTGACTGTTTGCAGGCCAGCATAGTAAACTATGAAGGCAAACGGGGCGGAGTGCCACACGCCGTAAACCATCAACATGATCCACATCAGTGGAGTTGAAGCCTTCACTGACAATTCAGGATCTCCGGCCAGATATTGCAACATCGTCCCGAAAATTCCGCGGGCATCGACCATCCAGAACAGGATGAGAGCGCCAACTAGCGGTGTAATCATCATCGGCAACAGCGAGAAAAAGATCAGAGGTCCGCGTAGTGCTTTCAAAGCGCTATTGACGGCGATCGCGATAATAAATCCGAGGATGATCACCAAAGGCGTCACGACAAAGGTGTATGTCATTGTAAAGCCAATAGCTTTATAGAACGGCAGGTTCAGCATTTGAGCGCCAAAGTCACGCCATGTGTTGGTCCGCTCCCAAACCTCTCCAACTTCGCCGACGGCTATATGGTTGCGATCAAGATAGGTGGTGAGTCCGGCGAACTGCCCCAATGGTTTTTCGGCGCGCCGTGCTGCGGTCGCTTCTTGGTCAATTGTCGTTGATTCTCTGCACCCGAACAGATCACAGCTTTCAACCGTTTTGATTACCTGTTGGTGCTCAACATGAAGCGACTGAACGACAACAGAGATAATAGGAAGAAAAATGAATAGGATCATCGCAACGGCGGACGGCAGAACAAACCAAAAGAACGATTTATGTTTCATTGCTTAGCGGCCCCCTGGCGTGTGCTTCGATGCGAATAATGTGCGGGGCAGAGTGCTCTGCCCCGCGAGTGGCAGTTCCTTACCGGAGAAAGCCTTTTTCTTTCGCAGCCGCGGTATATGCCGCCTCTGTGTCTGCCAGTGCTTGTTCGGCAGATTCTTTGCCGAGCAGGAAGTCTGAAAGATTGTCACCCAAAGCCGTGTGCAACAGTCCAACATAAGGCAGCATCGGATAGGACTTGGTGCCAGCAGCAATAGCTGCGAAAACACCGTCATTGACCGGTGCTGGCGTATAGCCTTCGATCATCCAAACGGCTTGGCTCATCGTTTCGTCGTTCAAAATAGCAGGGCTTATGCCATTTTTCATGGCGAGGAATGTTGCAACAGCGTCTTCATCAGAGAGATTTTTGGCAACAGTCCAACCGTCCCACCACAATGTTGACGCGGGAATTGAGCCACCGCCAACAGTCAAGGGACCACCAACTGTGATGTTGGAATAGACTTGCTTTTCTGCGCCTTCACTATCCATCAGGTTGCCCACGCGGGATCCCCACATGTTCATGATCATGACGTTACCCGCTTCCATCTCGGCGCCGGTGGCGTTGGAATCGTGGGTCAGGAAGTCTGGGTTCATGTATTCGGTCAGCGCCTTCATCATATTAAGCGCGGCAACACCTTGCTCATTGTTGATGGCAACCTCGGCTGAACCGGCTTTGAAAAACTCGCCACCATGACCGATGTACATGTTCACGAATTCTTCTGCGAGGTTCCAGCCAGCTTTGTAAGCTCCGCCAACAGGGTACTCGCTGATGCCAGCCGCGCGGATTTTCTCAGCCGCTGCCAAAACATCTTCATAGGTAGTGGGAACATCAACACCGATCTCAGCCAGAACGTCCTTGCGATAGGCAAGCGTTTGAGCGTTCGCCATAAAGGCGACAGCCATTATTTTGCCGCCGATTGCGATCAACTGCTTTTTAGGAATGTCTTGGCCGTGTTCTGCAATGAGATCATCCAGCGGACGGATGACATCTTCGTTCATCAAGGCGACAACCGAAGAGTTTGCGATGATGGCCGAAGAGTATTCGGCAGGGTTGCCCTGCATGCCCGCGACGTTGATTTTCTGGTGGTCGGCGGTCAGGTTCGATTTAACCTCGCCGCCGGTGCAGGATGCTGCACCCTTGGCAACGGTGTGAATGGCCGGAAATTCGTTGCCCACAATGCTGACATTGCCGGAAATCTGGCAATCAGCATAGGCCGATCCTGCCATGAGGGCCAAACCACTGGCCAGTGCTATTTGCTTTAGAAACATTTAGTCTCTCTCCCTGTTGAATGGGTGCATCTTCGAAGTCTGCACCCGTTGAACCCGCTGTGGCGGGAAGTTGCGAGGTTTACCCCTCGATACGCGCGCCTGTTTCTGCATCGAACAGGTGGCAGTGATCCTTAAGCACCTCAATCGAAACGGTTTCGTCGATCGTGGCCCGATAATTTTTGTCCGCTTTTACCGAAACCAACGCGCTGCCAATGCGGACGCTGACCATTGTCGCATCGCCCAGGAGTTCCATTGTGTAGATCGGCGCGTTGATCTGCCCGTCGCTCTTGACGACTTTGGCATCTTCAGCACGGAACCCGAGTGTTGCAGCGCCGTCTGCTGCGTTGAGTCCAGTGATTTGAACGTTGTTGGTGGTAAATGTGCCGTCTTTGATTGACCCGTCCATTAGGTTCATCGCCGGATTGCCTATGAAGCTGGCGACAAACGCATTCGCGGGATTGTCATAAATTTCGACAGGAGTGCCGACCTGCTGCACCACGCCCGCCTTCATAATCACGACCCTATCTGCGAGTGTCATGGCTTCAATCTGGTCATGGGTCACGTAGATCGTTGTTACGGCCAACTCATGCGACAGGTTCTTGATCTGCGCGCGGGTCGAAACCCTTAGCTTGGCATCAAGATTAGACAGAGGTTCGTCCATCAAAAATACGTTTGGTTCCCGTACAACCGCGCGAGCAAGCGCTACGCGCTGGCGCTGGCCGCCCGACAGTTCAGCCGGTTTGCGGTGCAGGAAATCGTCAAGCTCAACCATAGCGCTGGCTGTGCGAACTCTTTCATCATGGGTTTTGGGATCAACACCGCGCACCCGCAAAGGGAAACGAATGTTTTCATAAACATTCATATTCGGATAGAGCGCGTAACTCTGGAACACCATCGCCACATCGCGGTCTTTGGGTTCAAGGTCATTGACCCGTTTTCCATCGATCAGAATGTCACCTTCTGTGGCATCTTCAAGTCCAGCAATCATCCGCATTGTTGTGGTTTTACCGCACCCGGACGGCCCAAGCAGAACCAAGAACTCCTTGTTGGCAATGGTGAGATCAAACTCGTGCACACCCACGAACGATCCCCAACGTTTGGACAAATTGCGGAGCTGAATTTCGGCCATATCTTCCCCCCAAGACGGAATACAGGTATTTTTGCATGCGTTTGCAGAGATCATAGACAGCGCGGAATTTGTTTGGCAAGTTGATTTTGCAATCGAATGCAAAAAAAAGAACAAAACTAGAGAACTCACCAATGAGCGCCGATTTTAGGAATGAAAAACAGCTTGTTAGGAATTACTATGCACGCCTCGACAGTGCGAGCGAGGATGATATTCCAGCGGTATTGGACGCATTCACATCAACAGAATATCTGTGGCGCGGGTATCATCCATTCAATGAAATTACCTCCGCGCGTGAGGTCGCCGAGTCGTTCTGGCAACCCTTACGGGGCGCTCTGGTCACTATGCAGCGGCGTATGGACGTCTTTATGGCGGGTCAAAACACCATCGTGGAAAATGGGGGAGTATGGGTCGTCTCAATGGGCCATCTGATGGGCCTGTTCGATCATTCGTGGCTTGGTATTCCTCCAACGGGAAAGATCGCCATGTTGCGCTATTGCGAGTTTCACCGGGTCAAAAACGACAAGATCACCGAGACGGCCATGTATTTCGATATCCCTCACTTAATGGTTCAGGCTGGCCTTCAGCCCTTTCCACCGCAAACCGCCGCGCATCTGGTGCAGCCCGGCCCGATGACGCACGAAGGCGTGATGTTCGAGACGCAAGACCCTGTCAGCGGTCAAAAGACTCTCGCCGTTATTGAGGACATGATCTGCGATCTGGGCCAATGGGGCAGCGAGCTTAGTCTTGAGGATGAACTGCGTCGCACATGGGCTGAAGATATGATCTGGTGGGGGCCCGAAGGTATCGGTGCGACCTATACAATCGATCGCTATGCCAAACAGCATTCAGGCCCATTCCGGGCAACGCTCACCAACCGGTCCATGACGACACATATTGCCCGTTTAGCTGAGGGCAATTTCGGTGGGTTCTTCGGTTGGCCTAATTTCACGGCCACGCCTTCAGGCGGTTTTATGGGAATGCCTTCAACTGACACACCCGCAGAATTCCGCGTGATCGACATCTATCGCCGTGAAGCAGACAAACTGGCCGAAAACTGGGTTTTCATTGATCTCCTGCATTTCTGGAATATGCAGGGTGTCGACATTCTAGCGCGTACAACTGGCATTTATGCGGGTCATGAAACAGGTGCCAACGGGGCGCTGATGTGATTGACGCACATCACCACCTTTGGAATCTTTCTGCGGTTCACTACCCATGGCTGATGGCGCGCGGAGTGGAACGGTTTTTTGGAGACCCATCACCAATTCAACGTAACTATCTGATCGAGGAATTCCGCGAAGAAGCTGCAGCCGAGGGGGGCATTGCATCTGTCCATATTCAGGTTGGTGCCGAAGACAGTATGGCTGAGGCGCGTTGGGTACAATCCGTTGCTGATGCCAATCCCGACTGGCCATTGAAACAAGTGGTTTTTGTCGACCTCACCGCGGATGACCTGGATGCTCAGTTGGATGCCTTTCAGACGCTGCCCAGCGTCATCGGCACGCGCCAAATAGTCGGTCGTGCCCCAGGTGAAGATGCTGTGACCGGAACAAACACCCTACTCGATAACGCTGCCTTTGTTGCTGGTTTGCAAAATGCAGGGCGACGCGGTCTGAGCTTTGATCTTCAGTTGATACCGGAACTGATGGAAAGAACCGCTAACCTTCTTGCTCAAGCCTCTGATACAGCTGTCGCGCTTTGTCATGCCGGATCCCCCCATGACCGTTCTGGCGACGGGTTGGCGTATTGGGCAGACGAGTTACACGCCTTGTCTGATCTGCCTCAGGTTCGTTGCAAACTGTCAGGCTTGGGCATGTTTGATCATAACTGGTCCCTCGGTAGTTTCCGTCCCATTGTCGAAACCTGCCTGGATCAATTCGGACCTGATCGAGTGATGTTCGGATCAAACTTTCCGGTGGACAAGCTGTATTCCAACTATCCCACGCTGGTTCAAGCCTACCGTGACCTCGTTCCGCGCGACATGCATAAAGCCGTTTTCGACGACACGGCGGCAGATTTCTATTCCATATTTCCGGGTAAAACGGTCGACAATCTTGAGATTTGAAGAAGCGGTCTCAAATCCCGTGAGATCAACCCAAGTGAACAGCTGCTTTGGTGAATCCACTCCACTGCCGCAAAGGTCCGCTTCTGCGTTTCGTCATTGCCATCGCTATTTCCGCTCCGTCGATGATTTGAGTGTGTGCTTGAGCTGTGCGTCGGCGGCTTTCACCACCGCAACGACCTAGATCACATCAATGATTTTGAGAGAATACCCAACCCCCGCCAGAAGGTGCGCGGTACATGTTTGGTTCACGCGGTTGAAGTTTGACAATTTCATGCGTTCAACGGTCGGCGGGCGGTTGCGGAACGGCAGCGACTTTCAGGGCGAGGGTGAAAATTGCGGATTGCACTCAACAGATCAGCAGTCTCATTCGTGACCGGCTGAAGAATTATTGCACAAGCACGGCGATCGCCGCGTAACTTTCAAAGAAAATCTCTTTCAAACAACAGAAGGTTCCAAAAGCCGCTGGAGCCCAGTTTCAAGCTTTGCTGTGTTGCATTCATGTTGTACAGAGCCGCTGCAACCGAAAGGGAATTGCTGGAATTGCGTGGAACTTGAACGCAACAGGTTGCAGCATAACTCTTCTGGAGAGCGGGCGGCTTGCAGCCGATAGTTGCCTGATTTTAACACAAAATTTCTTGGCTGGGGAACCTGGATTCGAACCAGGACTAACGGAGTCAGAGTCCGTGGGTCTACCGTTAACCTATTCCCCAACGCGGCGCGTTGCGCTGGGCGCAATTAGGTCTTGTTGTTGCCCGGGTCAAGGCCAAGATGGGTGAAGATCAGCGGGCTTGGCAGGTGGTGCTTCCGTGATAGGGTGTGGGCAACGCAGAAAAGAAGCGCGTTGCAATGGCGGTTCCCGTTTGACGAGGCTGCCAGGCTGCGCGGAGGCTGAGGCAAGGTGTCGAACGGTGAGGGGGGCGAAGGCCCTACATCCCGGACTGACCCGCCAGGCAACGGGCGCCGAAGGCGTCGCCGCAGGTCTCGCAAGGCCAAGCGGCCCGGCATGGACCATACAGGTGCTGCCGCGAAGCAGGCGAGTGGGGAAGGGTCAAACCGGCCTCCTTCTGTTGAAGGACCGCCGGGCGAGAATGAAAATGCATCCTCCGCAAAGTCGAGGTCGGGCAAGCGCGCCCGCCGCCGTCGCAGAGGGAGCAAAGGCGGACGTATCCCTGAAGTTGTGGCCAATGGCGTCGCCGCGCCAACGCTCGACAGCACCGGTCGTGAGGCGCTGCTTACCGAAAAATCCAAACGTCGCGTTACCAGGCGCCCCCGCCGCAAGCCGAAGAACCCAAGCCATGCTGGTTCGCAAGCTGCTCAACGCGGGCAGCCCTATGCCGCGCTCGACCTTGGCACCAACAATTGTCGTCTGCTTGTTGCCGTTCCGCAGGGGCCTGGGCGCTTTCGCGTGGTCGACGCGTTTAGTCGTATCGTACGGTTGGGAGAAGGGCTTGGTGCATCTGGCCGGCTGAGCGATGAAGCTATGGACCGTTCTATCGACGCCCTTCGCGCCTGCGCCGCAAAACTGGCCCAGCGCCCGGTTCGCGGTATGCGTCTTATCGCTACCGAAGCCTGTCGCAGTGCGCAGAATGGTCCGCAATTCCTGCAACGGGTGCATGAGGAAATTGGCCTCGAATTGGAAACCATCAACCGGGAAACGGAGGCGCGGTTGGCCGTTGCAGGATGTTCCTCGCTGGTCGATCCGGAGACCCGCGGTGTGGTGTTGTTCGATATTGGTGGCGGTTCGTCTGAGTTGGCATTGATTGATCTCGCCCGTGCCAAGCGCAACCGAGCGGGTATGTCGGATTACACAAGCGCCATTGCCAAATGGACATCCCTGCCGGTTGGGGTCGTAACGCTGTCGGAGCGTCATGGCGGAGGCCGCAACGTTACACCGCCGGTCTTTCAGGCGATGGTGGATGAAGTCTCCAACATGCTTGCCGATTTCGATGACGATGACGTACTCGGCCGCGCTATCACCAGCGGCGACGTCCACCTCCTCGGCACGTCTGGCACGGTGACCACCCTTGCCGGTATTCACCTTGGCTTGCCGAAGTATGACCGTCGCCGTGTGGATGGAATGTGGATGAGCGTGAAACAGATGAGCCGCATCGTCACAGAGCTTAGCGAAATGAGCTATGATGAGCGCCAGCAGAACCCTTGCATTGGGCGCGATCGGGCTGACCTCGTTCTTGCTGGCTGTGCGATCCTGATGGCGATCAAGCAACGCTGGCCCTGCGAGCGGCTACGGGTTGCCGACCGGGGTTTGCGCGAAGGGTTGCTGACACAGATGATGGATGCGGACAATGCGTGGCTGCCGGACCGGCCCCACCGCCACCAAAAGGGACGTCGCTGAGATGGCAAGACGCAGCAAGAGCGGGGGCAGCGGGTCGGGTGGCCCCAACATCCGCAACATGTACACCAAGGTGAAGACGGCGCGGGGGCGTAAACTCTCTTCCACGCTCTGGCTCCAACGCCAGTTGAACGACCCCTATGTGCAGCGTGCGCGTGCGGAAGGCTACGCCAGTCGCGCGGCTTACAAATTGCTTGAGATGGATGACCGCTACGGCATCCTGAAACCCGGCCAACGAATCGTCGATCTCGGCGCGGCACCCGGCGGCTGGTGCCAGGTTGCGGTCGCGCGCACGGGATCATCTGCAGATGATATGCGCGTTGTCGGCATCGACTATCTCGACATGGACCCGGTTGCGGGTGCGACGATCCTAAAGAAAGACTTTCTCGATGATGACGCGCCAGATGCGCTGATCGAAGCCTTGGGAGGCCACAAACCCGACATCGTTCTTTCCGATATGGCCGCCCCCACAACGGGCCATCGTCGTACGGATCACATCCGCACCATGGCTCTTGTCGAAGTCGCCCTCGACTTCGCCCTCGATGTTCTTCCCAAAGGCGGGCACTTCCTTGCCAAGACCTTCCAGGGTGGCACCGAAGGGGAGTTACTGGCTCAGATGAAGCGGGAATTCACCAGCGTTCACCACGTCAAACCGCCGGCAAGCCGGGATGGGTCGGTGGAGCTCTATCTGCTCGCCAAGGGTCGCAAGGGATAAATTCTCGTATTTGGCGTTGCACAAAGGCTTGGCGCTGTTCCAACTGCGGGGTAGGGCGTGTTAGGGGCGGCCGATGATGGTGCTCAACTGCACCCCAAGCGTCACGGATCCGTGCCCCATGTCCGCAATCATCGACACCTCCACCGGTAGCACCGCCCTCACTTTTGATGACGTGCTGCTTCAGCCAGGCCATTCGGAAGTGCTGCCTGGCGAGACGGATATCTCCGCCCGCCTGACGGATGACATCACCCTCAACCTGCCTATCCTTTCCGCCGCCATGGATACAGTCACCGAATCCAACCTTGCCATTGCCATGGCACAGGCGGGGGGAATGGGGATCATTCACCGCAATTTGACGCCGGAAAAGCAGGCTGAAGAAGTGCAACAGGTGAAGAAATTCGAGAGCGGGATGGTGATCAATCCGCTCACCATCGGCCCGGATGCGACTCTCGCCGATGCTCTAGCGCTGATGCAGACGCACAATATTTCTGGGATTCCGGTGGTGGAAAATGGCGGCACCGGTGGGCGCGTGACCGGACGACTCGTCGGCATTCTCACCAACCGCGACGTGCGCTTTGCAGATGATCCGGGCCAGCGCGTCTATGAGTTGATGACGCGCGAAGGGCTCGTCACCGTTCGGGAGGGTGTAGAACAAGCACAGGCGAAGAAGCTGCTTCACACCAATCGCATCGAAAAGCTGTTGGTGGTGGACGCCAAGGAGCGTTGCACCGGACTCATCACAGTCAAAGATATGGAAAAGAGCAAACTCAATCCGGCTGCCACCAAAGACGCCCAGGGTTCTCTGCGTGTGGGCGCGGCCACCACAGTCGGGCCGGACGGGATGGAGCGGGCCGAGCGGTTGATCGACGCAGGCGTCGACGTGCTTGTGGTGGACACCGCTCACGGTCATTCCCAGCGAGTGCTTGATGCGGTCACCGCGGTGAAGAAGCTGTCTAATCAAGTGCGAATTGCGGCGGGTAATGTCGCGACCGCAGAGGCCACCAAGGCGTTGATCGATGCGGGAGCCGACATAGTGAAAGTCGGCATCGGCCCTGGTTCCATTTGCACAACGCGCATGGTGGCCGGTGTGGGCATGCCGCAGTTTTCCGCCATCATGGGTGCGGTTGAGGCGGCGCAATCTTCCAACACGGCGATCATTGCCGACGGCGGCATCAAATATTCCGGCGATCTTGCTAAGGCACTGGCGGCGGGGGCCTCAGTGGCGATGGCAGGTTCGCTGCTTGCCGGGACGGATGAGAGCCCCGGCGAGGTCTATCTTCACCAGGGCCGCTCGTTCAAAAGCTACCGTGGCATGGGTTCGGTCGGCGCCATGGCTCGCGGCTCAGCAGACCGTTATTTCCAATCGGAAGTCACGGACGAGCTTAAGCTCGTTCCGGAGGGTATCGAGGGGCAGGTGCCTTACAAAGGGCCGGTTGGCTCGGTGCTGCATCAGCTCGCAGGTGGCCTTCGCGCCTCCATGGGCTATGTGGGTGGAAAAACGCTGGATGATTTTCGTGACAAGGCGCGATTTGTACGCATATCCAATGCCGGATTGCGTGAAAGCCACGCCCACTCAGTTTCCATCACGCGCGAAAGCCCGAATTATTCAGGACGATAGATTATGGACATGATCGAACCTCTCTGGACGTTTGCCGCAGACATCAAGGTCCGTGTCCTCATCCTCATCGTGCTGGCGCAGATGGTGTTGGCCGTGCGGCTATACAGCGAGATGGCCAGGCAGCGCTTCCGCGCCGTGAAGGAAGGTCGTGTCGACAAGAACGTTTACAAAGCGACGCAAAACGAGCCTGAAGATGTTGCGGTCTATTCCCGCGTGGTGACCAACCAGTTTGAAGCGCCGGTTCTCTTTTTTGCGCTCATCGCCATGGGTTTCGCGCTTAATGTGACGAGCTGGCTCACCGTGGTGTTGGCGTTGATTTTCGTCATTTTACGCTGGGTTCATGCCGCAGAGATGACAGGTGCTCATGATGTCCTGCGACGCCGTCGGATATTCCTGCGCTCCTTCCAGGTGCTGATTGTTATGATGCTGGAATTTGCCATTTCCGCCATGCTTTGGGCCTGACCCATGCGCCTTGGAGGCCGCGCGCAGGCGGCCATTGACGTTCTCTCAGACATTGAACGCCGCAAGCGCCCGGTGGCGGAAGCGCTGAAGGCGTGGGGGCTGGATCATCGTTTTGCCGGGTCCGGCGACCGGGCAGCGATCGGTAATCTTGTCTATGACGCGCTTCGAAGCCGCGCCTCGACACAATATCTCATGGACAGCGACAAGACGCGGAGACTGGTGCTCGGTACGCTGCTGCGCTCCTGGGGTTACAGCGCAGAGGCGCTGAACGTGGAACTTGCCGAAGACCGCCACGCGCCTGATCCGCTGAGGGAAGAAGGGGCGCAGCCCTTCGCAAGCCGTGATCAGCAGGATGCGGAAGATCATGTCCGCGCCGATATTCCACAATGGCTTGTCCCGTCTTTTCAGGCGAATTTCGATGAAGCCTGGGTCGAGGAGGCGCGAGGCTTTGCAAAGCGTCCGCCGGTGAACCTGCGGGTCAACACGCTGAAGGCCGGGCGTGCCAAGGTGATGCGTGCGCTTGAACGGGCAAAGGCGAAAGAGACCATCATAGCCCGCCACGGCCTGCGCATACCGGCTGGGAGTGGCGCCGCGCGCCAGCCCAATGTCACTGCCGATAGTGCTTATCAGAAGGGCTTCTTCGAAGTGCAGGACGAGGGCAGCCAGATTGTTTCCGATCTTATTTTTGCCCAGCCTGGCGAGCAGGTGCTCGACCTTTGCGCCGGTGCGGGTGGCAAGAGCCTTGCCCTTGCCGCGGCGATGGAAAATCGAGGTCAGATTCATGCCTATGATGTCGACCGTCAGCGCCTCAAACCGATCCACGAGCGATTGCGTCGCGCGGGTGTTCGTAATGTTCAGGTGCATGAACCGGAGAGCGATCTCTCCGTTCTGGTCGGCAAGATGGATCGCGTTGTCGTTGATGCGCCCTGCACCGGCACTGGCACTTGGCGGCGGCATCCGCATGCCAAATGGAAACTCACCACGGAGCAACTCGAGACACGTCTGACGCAGCAGGAGGAAGTCTTCTCCCAAGCCGCGCCGTTTGTGCGACCGGGTGGTTTTCTTATCTATATCACCTGCTCCGTTCTGCCTGAGGAGAATGAGAACCAGGTGGTTGCCTTTCTGGAGGAGAATGCAGAATTCGAACTCCTTTCTGTGGGCGAGGTTTGGCAAGATCTTTTTGGCTTTGATAAGCTGCAACCCTGGTCTTCAGACATGAAATCCATCACGCTGACTCCGGCGAGCACTGGCACAGACGGTTTCTTTATCGCCGTATTGGGCCGTAAGGTTTGAGCTGCGGCTTGAACCAAGTGCTACCCCCGCACGTTCCTCATTCAACAATTGTCATGGGATGGGCCTCATCGATGAATTTTCTGATCCTGCTCGTCTTTATTATTGTTGTTGAGGCGGTGGGGGCCGCAATTGGCCTCTTTTTCATTCCAGGTGAATGGTATGCGGGGTTGGCAAAGCCACCTTTCAGTCCGCCGAACCAGATTTTCGGCATTGTTTGGCCTGCGCTTTACCTGCTGGTCGCCATTGCCGGTTGGCGCGTCTTTACCCGCAAGATTGAAGGCTGGGGCCTCTGGGTTGGACAAATGGTGCTGAACTGGACTTGGTCACCAGTTTTCTTTGGCCTCCACCTCATCTTCTGGGGAATATGGGTAATCCTTGGCGCGTTCGTGCTGTCGCTCGCGTTCATCGCAACGAGCTGGAAGCATGACAGGATAGCGGCTTGGTGCTTCGTGCCTTACGCGGCCTGGCTCGGCTTTGCGCTGTTACTCAATGTCTCGGTCTGGTGGTTGAACTAGTCGACGGCGCTCTCTTTCTTGGCCGCATAGGCAATGGTGGTCGGCAACGCCATGACAAATTTGTCGAAAGGCCAACGGTCCTGTGTGCAAGCGCTTGTGTCGCGTTGCGGCGACCTGTCGGAGGTTTTAGGGCAGGCCATGGCACAGCATCCCTTAGAACAGGCGCTTGAAGCGCAGCTCGACTCGGTCCTGGTGATCGACTTTGGCAGCCAGGTCACCCAGCTCATCGCGAGGCGGGTGCGGGAGGCAGGCGTCTATTGCGAAATTGTCCCGTTTCAGACCGCTGAAGAAGCCTTCCAACGCCTGACACCAAGGGCCGTGATCTTGTCCGGGGGGCCGGCTTCAGTGGTGGACGAAGGCAGCCCGCGAGCGCCGGACGGCCTGTTTGAAGCTGACGTTCCGGTACTTGCCATTTGCTATGGCCAGCAAACCCTCGCCGCGCAGCTTGGCGGGGCCGTCGAAGGTGGCCACCATCGTGAATTTGGCCGTGCGACCATTACGGTCCACAAGGAAAGTCCGCTCTACAAGGGTGTCTGGGAGACCGGCACAGATCACAGCGTGTGGATGAGCCACGGTGACCGCGTCACGCGTCTGCCGGAGGGTTTCGAGGTTGTTGCGACCTCGCCCAACGCGCCCATGGCCATCGCAGTGAACGAAGAGCGGCGCTATTATACCACGCAGTTCCACCCGGAAGTCGTCCACACGCCGGATGGGGCAAAGCTGATTGAAAATTTCGTCACCGGCATCGCCGGCTGCAAGCCGGAATGGACCATGGCCGCCTATCGCGAGCAGGCGGTCGCCGCCATCCGTGAACAGGTGGGTGAAGAGGGGCGCGTTATCTGCGGGCTTTCCGGCGGTGTTGATTCCTCGGTCGCCGCGATGCTCATCCACGAAGCCATTGGCGAGAGGTTGACTTGCATTCTCGTCGACCACGGATTGATGCGTGCCAATGAAGCGGCTGATGTGGTGGCGATGTTTGCCGAACATACCGACCTCAAGGTCGTGCATGTTGACGCTTCTGAAGTCTTCATCTCCGCTCTGGAAGGCGAAGCGGATCCTGAAACCAAGCGCAAGATCATCGGCCGCCTCTTCATCGAGACTTTTGAAGAGGAAGCCAAGAAGCTCGGCGGTGCCGATTTTCTGGCGCAGGGCACACTCTATCCAGATGTCATCGAGAGCGTCTCTTTCACCGGTGGGCCGAGTGTGACGATCAAGAGCCACCATAATGTGGGCGGCTTGCCCGAGCGCATGAACATGGAGCTCGTTGAGCCACTGCGTGAGCTCTTCAAGGACGAGGTGCGCCTTCTCGGCGTGGAACTTGGTCTGCCGCCCAGCTTCGTTGGCCGCCACCCCTTCCCAGGCCCAGGCCTCGGCATCCGCCTGCCTGGCGGCGTAACGCGCGAGAAGTTGGATATTCTGCGTGCGGCGGACGCGATCTATCTCGACGAAATCCGTAAGGCTGGCCTTTACGATACGATCTGGCAGGCGTTCGCGGTGCTGCTGCCGGTGCAGACCGTTGGGGTGATGGGAGACGGACGTACCTATGAATTCGTTTGCGCCCTACGCGCTGTCACCTCGGTCGATGGTATGACGGCGGACTTCTACCCCTATGATATGGCCTTTCTTGGCAATGCCGCGACCCGTATCATCAACGAAGTGCGCGGCATTAACCGCGTGGTCTATGACGTGACAAGCAAGCCGCCGGGCACGATCGAGTGGGAGTAAACTCCATCTACCAACCCAGAGATGGATAGAATTTAGATCTAGGTAGAATTTGGTGCTAGATTTTAGAAAGATTAATGGATTGATCTTTTGAATTATAGAGCGGAAATCGATGGCTTGAGAGCAATAGCAGTCTTATCTGTTATTTTGTACCATGCTCAAGTAAAGTTCCTCGGAATAGATTGGTTTGAAGGTGGATTTATTGGTGTAGATATATTCTTCGTTATCAGTGGCTATCTCATAACGCGTATTATTTTGAATGAAATTTATGAAAAAAATAGTTTCAATTTTTTCAGATTCTATGTGCGTAGAACGCGGAGAATATTACCAGCATTATTACTCGTTATTGCTGCTTGTTTTCCTTTTGCCTGGAAAATATTTCTGCCAGCTGATTTGGTAGATTTTGCCGGAAGTGCTCTATCAGCAATAGGGTTCGGTTCAAATTTCTATTTCTATTATTCAGCTGCAGAATACGGCGCTGATCCAGCATTTCTTAAGCCGCTGCTCCACACGTGGAGCTTAGGTGTTGAGGAGCAGTTCTACATTGTAACTCCTGTTATTATTTTTCTAATTTGGAAATTTGCTCCTCACCTACTGCTCACACTGATCATTGGAATGTTTCTTCTGAGCATTCAATTCGCGCATGTACTGGATGAGAGGAATTCAGCGTTTAATTTTTTCCTATCGTTTTCTCGTTTCTGGGAATTATTTGTTGGATCGATACTAGCATACGGAGAATTGAAATATGGAAGAGTAAAGGGAAAATTTATATTTCAAATTTTCCCATTTTTGGGAATTTTTATAACTATAGCTAGTGTTTTATTATTTGATGAAAATACACCTCATCCAAATTTTCAAACACTAATACCAGTATTTGGCGTCGTTCTCATAATTGTATTTTGTTCAAAGAACGACTTTGTTGGGCGATCGTTGTCATCAAAGCCATTTGTCGGAATCGGGCTTATTAGTTATTCATTGTATTTATGGCATTTTCCAATTTTTGCTTTTGGCCGCACTAATTCATCCGATGTTTCAAATTTTGATAAATTGGAATGGATATTGTTGAGTTTCGGTCTGTCGTTTCTCAGTTTCAAATTTGTAGAAACACCCTTCAGAACAAAGAAATTTTCAAATGAACAATTCTCCTTCTATTGTCTCACAATTGTAGGATGTATTTCTCTATCTTCAGTGTATATCATTTATTCAAATGGTGCAGATTTCACTATTCGAGAATATGACGAAGCAGTAATCCCATCTACACGAGAGGACGCGTCGATTGCTCTAGTTGGTGATTCTCATGCCAGACATTTATTGCCTGGCTTGAATTTTTGGACGAATGGTGATGTTAAACCATATATATCTCCGGGATGCATCCCTTTCCGTAATGTCGATCGTCATGACTTTAGATATGAACCTGGAAAATGTGCTGAATACATAAATCAATCTTTGGATGAGATTGTTAATTCGAAATTTGTAAAATCAGTAATACTCACTTCGATGGGACCTGTATATCTGGATAATACTGCATTTCAACAACAGCATGAAATTAGAATTAGACGTCAATTTGTTTTAGATTTAGAAGATCCAACTATTAGAGATAGGTATTTGATATACAAGAATGGATTCAAAAGAACTGTTGAGGAGTTATTGGAAAATGATAAAGAGGTATATTTTATTATAGATATACCAGAGCTTGGAAGGCAATTCCGCAGATGTTTGATTAGGGATGCCATTCAGAAATATAGACCATTTGGACCGTATAAGGTCCGAGCGGATGTTTTGAACAGTGATGAGTGTCAATATGAACGCTATCTATACGATCAACGTACGTCAAATTATAGAAATATGTTGAAAAAGTTGGAGAATGATTACCCGAGTGTTAGATTTATTGATCCTGTAAGCTTTTTCTGTGATAATCAGGTATGTCGAGGATTTTCCGGAAATCATTTTTTATATACCGATGCTGATCACTTGACGTTAGTGGGGTCTATTTTAGTTGTCAGATATTTTTTGGATTCATTGGGCGATTTTTGATTTTGATATATTTGTTAGATTTCGTATTTATTTTATGTCTGAAATTTTATCGCACATGTTTCGCGTCACTTCTGATCTATTCATCATTATGTGAGATTGTGTGAACCGTAGCCGTATTAGGGGGTGCATCATGCTTCTTCTCATAATTGGCCTCGCGCTCTTTCTCGATCTGCATTTCGTGAGGGTTACGGCATCACAATGGCGGCTGGCGATGATCGAAGAAAAGGGAGAGGCGATCTGGAAGGGTATTTGTTCGCTTTTGCCCATTGTTGGGTTTGTAGCGTTGGTCTGAGGCTATGCGCTTACCCGTGATGCTGACGCCTTTACTCTATGGGGCGGTCGATTGGGACAGGTCAGTTGCGCCTGTTTCCGTTCCCATCGCGATCTGGATGGTGATCGCCGCCAATTTTCCGGCAGGCTTTCTCAGGCGGTTCAAGCAGTATCCGATGCTCTAGGGCACGGTCATTTGGTCAGCAACGCATCTGCTATAGTTGTCGATGCGTATCAGGTTTGGATCCTCGTATGAGTCACAAGGTTATTTCTGTCATCGAAGCCTCTGATTTGCCGAAAGCCGATTTGTGGCTTGCCGAAGCCCAATTTGGTTTTCGCCATGTGAGAGAGCAGTTGGACAATACTGAAGGACCGCTCGACATATTGGAGGTCGGGTGTGGAAGCGGGATTTTGCTCTCGATGCTGTCGGAAGATTATCCGAACCATAGCTTCACGGGTATTGAACCGTTTGGTGACGGGTTCTCAGCGCTTGAAGAGCTGACCTCTGTGGTGAGTGGTGCGGGCGTAGAGATAGAGATCTGTAGTTATGAAGAATATGGCACGGATCAGAAATATGATCTGATCTACTGCGTGAACGTCTTTGAGCACGTGGATGATTGGCGGCATTTCCTGACCTGGGCCGCTGGCAGGTTGAAGGACGGAGGCACCTTCTTCGTTCTCTGTCCGAATTATGGTTTTCCGTACGAGAGCCATTTCCGAATACCGATATTCGCTGGTAAGCCGCTAACGCATCGCCTCTTTAGGGGGCATATTGAAAGATTCGAGGAAGACCAGGATGTTGTTGGTTTGTGGAATTCCCTCAACTTTGTGAAAAAGGGTGAAGTGAAACGGTTCGTCAGAGCCAAAGCATCTGAGTTGAATATTGAATTATTCGATCAGACGCAGATCGTGGACGATATGGTCAGCCGTGTAGCTGATGATGCGGAGTTTCGTAAACGGCAGGCATTTGTTGGAAACGTAGCGGTGTTTCTACGGAAATTTGGCGTTTTCAGAATCTTGAAGCTGTTTCCGAATTTTCTGCCTTACATGAAGCTATCTTTTGTCAAAGGTGGTTGCCGTCACGTCTGAACGTTTGGCGCGTCTTCCCAATTATTGCGGCAGATGCGAGGTTGCAGGCAACGTAACCGGGCATCGGATGCACCATGCTTCTTCTTACTATCGGCCTCGTGCTTTTCCTCGGTATCCATCTCTCGCGCACTCTCGTGCCGAATTGGCGCTTGAAGATGATGGAGGAGAAGGGAGAAGGGCTTTGGAAGGGGATTTACTCCGCCGTTTCCCTTATCGGCCTGGTCGCGCTCATTTGGGGCTATGCGCTCGCCCGTGACGCCGCCGCCTTCTTCTATGTGCCGGTGGATTGGGGCAGGTCAGTTGCGCTCGTTGCTGTTCCCATCGCGATCTGGATGGTGATCGCCGCCAATTTTCCGGCAGGTTTTCTCAAGCGGTTCATGCAACATCCGATGCTTTGGGGTACGGTAATCTGGTCGGTGACACATTTGCTCATGAACGGCGATGCGGCTTCCGTTTTGCTGTTTGGTTCATTCCTCGTTTGGGCTTTGATCACTTTGATCTCCTGCTATCGCAGACCCCGCCAGAACCCGCATGCGGTGGATCCCGGTAAGGGCACCCATTGGTGGCCGGATGTGGTAAGCCTCATCATCGCGCTCGTCCTTAGTGTTGCGCTTGTTTCTTTTTTGCATGAGTGGCTTTTTGGCGCAGCGATTGCCTGACAGGCTGCTTGCTGTAGAACGCGGCCAATCATGAAACCGGCCAAGGTGAAATATGTCCGACGATTCTTTTTTCCGTGAGGTGAACGAAGAGCTACGCTCGGACCGGGCGCAGGCCTTCTGGTCGGCCTACGGTAAATACATCATCACGGTCGCCGTTGTGATTGTGCTTGCTATCGCAGGGTGGCGTGGCTGGGAATATTATCAGACAACCGAGACGCAGCGGCAGGGCGATGCTTATCTTGCCGCCATCGATCTTGCGCAGGACGGCTCGCGTGAAGAGGCGCTTGTCGCGCTTGGCGAGTTGGAGGCTGATGCCAATCCGACTTACCGGGCGCTTGCCCGGATGAGGCATGCTGCAGTGCTGTTGGAAGGTGATGACAAAGAAGCCGCCGCCGCGCTCTACGATGAGGTCGCCGCGGACAATGGTGTGCCCAGTGATCTGCGTGATATGGCAACAATCCGTGCCGCCATGGTTTTTGTGGACATCGGTACCGTCGATGATGTGAGCTCGCGTGTACAACGCCTGACTGCACCTTCCGCACCCTATCGTGGTTCGGCTCGCGAAGCACTCGGCCTTGCTCATTACAAGGCCGGTGATCTCGAAGCCGCCTTTACCGAGTTCAAAACGATTGCCGACGACGTGAATCTGCCCACCGGTCTGCGCCAACGTTCTGGCATCCTGTTGGACGTCATCGCCTCCAAGGGCGGTCCCGTCTATGAGCAAGGTGAGCAGGGCTAGTCTTGCACTTTACTGTTGCCATTGCGGGCCGGCCAAATGTCGGAAAATCGACCCTATTCAATCGTCTGGTCGGAAAACGCCTGGCGCTGGTGGATGATACGCCCGGCGTAACCCGAGACCGCCGCCCCGGGGCTGCGCGCATTGGCGATATTCGTTTTGAGGTCATCGATACAGCGGGTCTTGAAGAAGCTGATGCGGCAAGCCTTGAAGGGCGCATGCGCGGACAAACTGAGCAAGCGATCCTCGATGCTGACGTCACGCTCTTCCTCATCGACGCACGCGCCGGGATCACCCCCCTTGATCAATCATTCGCCACCCAGCTTCGCCGCGCCGGGAAGCCCGTTGTGCTGGTCGCCAACAAGGTGGAGGGCCGTAAGGGGGATGAGGGGTTCTTTGAGGCCTATTCCATGGGGTTTGGCGAACCGATCCCCATTTCAGCGGAGCATGGTGAGGGCATGGCCGATCTGCGCGATGCGCTGGTTAGTGCCATTGGCGAGGACAAGGCCTATGGCCGCACTGAACCCGAGCCGCTGGACGAAGACACCGAGGAGGGGTTTGACCCCGACGCCTTTGACATGGACGCTGAAACAGCGATCCCCGAATATGACCCCAAGCGCCCTCTGCGCATCGCCATTGTCGGCCGCCCCAATGCCGGTAAATCGACCCTCATCAACCGCATGGTTGGGGAAGAGCGACTGCTGACCGGTCCGGAAGCGGGGATCACGCGCGATTCCATCGCCGTGGAGTGGGAATGGCAGAGCCGTCCTGTACGTCTTCACGATACGGCGGGGATGCGGCGCAAGGCGCGGGTGCAGGAGAAGCTCGAAAAACTCTCTGTCGCCGATGCACTACGCTCAATCCAATATGCGGAAGTGGTGATCGTCGTTTTTGACGCGACGATCTCCTTTGAAAAGCAGGACCTCCACATCGTTGATCTCATCGCCCGGGAGGGGCGTGCTCCGGTGCTCGCCTTTAACAAATGGGACATGGTGGAAGACAAGCAGAAACTGCTTAGTGAGCTTCACGAAAAGACCGAGCGCCTTCTCCCGCAGCTCCGTGGCCTACGAACCGTCACGCTGTCGGGCCAGACCGGCAAAGGCATCGACCGGCTGATGGAAGCCGTGATGGACGTTGACCGAACGTGGAACGCTCGCGTTTCCACCGCACAGCTCAACAAGTGGTTAGACGGCGTGCAGGGCCACCATCTGCCCCCCGCGGTGGCCGGGCGACGCATCCGCTTTAAATATATCACGCAGGCAAAAACCCGCCCTCCGACCTTTGTTGCCCAGTGCAACATGCCCGAGGCTCTGCCAGCGTCCTATGAGCGCTATCTGCTCAACGATCTGCGCGCGACTTTCAAGTTGCCCGGAGTGCCGCTGCGCCTCTTCCTGCGCAAGGGGAACAATCCCTACAAACCCAAGAAAGACCGCCGCATCGGCTAGGCTTTCCGGGGCGGAAGTCTGGGGCGGGAATCCTGCCCGATTTCGGCCACAAACAAATCACTTCTCCGCCGCGTTCGCGCCCAACCTTCGCCCCGTGATTTCGACACACGGGGCCACGCAATTTGAAAAAACCAGACGTCGTTGCTTGGGCGCGCGCCGTCAAACCTGCTTAACCGCCTGTCAAGGTTAATGCGGGAAGCTCGACAACAAGATGCTCGTTAAACCGTCCCGGTTTCACCGTTTCGGTGCGCTGTCGGCTGGCAGAACGGGCATCCTTGTACCTGGAGTAAACGATGAACGACCGCAGAAAAGCAGCCGTTTTCACAAATTCGACGCGAAAACATCTTGTCCGCCTGGGATTTGCCCTCGGTGTGGTGAGCGCTGCTATGGGCGCGACCACCGGCACCGCTGCATTCCAGGATATTGCCGACATGACCAACACGAGCGAGAGCCTGGATGCGCGCTGGATGGTCCGTCTGGCGTCTTTGCCGCAGGGCTCCGTCCATTCGATTGCGGGCCTGCGTTCCGGGTCCAGCATTGGCGCACTGACGCATCGCATGGGCGTGCAAACGGCGGACGGTTGGCGTGACCTGCATGATGACCAACACAGTGCTGCTGCCTCTGCGCAGACCATCGTCAGTGCAGCGACGGGGGACTGGGGCGTTGAGACATCCAAAGAAACTCCTTTCCAGCTGGCATCTCTGCGCGACAGCGGCATGTTCGACCCAACCTCTTACGCCAGCGGTTTTGCACCTGAGAGCCTTTTCGTTGCCGGTGATGATCTTGTCACACAGGTCGCTGACAGGCTTGCCGGTGAAAACTCTCGCCCCGATGTTCTGGATGAGGGGTTTGGCGTGAACATCGCCAAGGCCGAAGCCGAGCGTCTTCCGGTGCAAATGGTGGCCGAGGCGCGTGCCGCAGCGCGCCACATGACAAAAATTGTTGAAGATGCTCGCGAAAATAACTTCGCACCGTCCACTCTTGCAGCCTATGCGCCGCAGGAAAAGGATGTCGCGACAGCGTTTTCCGAGTTGCTCGCAGCTAATAGGTCAAACACCAAGATCGTTCTGGCTAAGGGCGATCACAAATGGGCTGCTGCGCCCTTGCCTGCATCCACCGGAACGAAACGCGCGCATGAATGTCTGGCGAAGGGCGTCTATTTTGAGGCCCGGGGCGAATCTCGCGATGGGCAGAAAGCGGTTGCACAGGTGATTCTCAACCGCGTGAAGAACCCGGCTTACCCGGACACGATCTGCGGCGTCGTTTTTCAGAATGAGAAAATGCGCAACGCTTGCCAATTCTCGTTTGCCTGCGATGGCATTCGCGACCGCGTTTCCGGCGGTAAGCACTGGAAAACAGCGAAGAAAATTGCAAGAGACGCGATTGAAGGCCGCTTCTGGCTGAAGTCGGTTGGATCTTCCAGCCACTATCATGCCGACTACGTTGCGCCGAAATGGCGTCGTTCCATGAAGCGCATGGTCAAGATTGGCCGTCATATCTTTTACCGCACCTATGGCGGCGGGTGGAGCTAGGGCCTAAGCACTTCTCATGAGTGAGAAGCCTGATCCAAAGACAGATGACGCGGCCCTGGCCGCACGCAATGCAGCGTTGCGCGAGAAATTGTCTGCCCGCTCCCCGCAAATCACGGAGGATGCCGGGCCGGACACATCCACAGCAAAATCGGGAATCGCGCAGGCTTGGCGCCTTTCCAGCGAATTTGTCGCAGGCGTGTTGGTGGGAACCGGCCTTGGCTGGGCCATTGATTGGTTTTTTGGCACCGGGCCCTGGGGCCTGATCATTTTCGTGTTGTTGGGATTCGCTGCTGCTGTGGTCAATGTCATGCGCGCTTCGGGCCAAATGGCGCCCTCCAGACTGCATATTCATCAGACCAAAGACGAAGATCGGGCTGAATAAGGGCGGATGCGGCTTCGCGCCCCTTGAGACGGGGGGCAAGGTGTGCCAAACGACCGACGCGCGCGCCGCCTTTGGCTGGCAGCGAGGCACTCGTTTGGGCAAATGTCCGACGGGGAAACCGTGTCGAAACGACGAGAAGAGACCGAAACGTGGCTAGCAACCCGATCGACCAGTTCAAGATTTCCAAGATCCTCGACCTTCAGGTCGGATCTTTCGATTTCTCGTTCACCAATTCCGCCCTCTTCATGGTGGTAACGGTGGCAACGACCGCGGCTTTTCTCATTCTGACGACCTCCGGTCGTGGCCTGATTCCCGGCAAGCTGCAGAGCTTGTCAGAGATACTGTATGAATTTGTGGCCAATATGCTGCGAGATGCTGCAGGGGCGGAGGGCATGAAGTTCTTCCCGCTTGTCTTCTCACTCTTTACCTTCATTCTGGTGGCGAACCTGTTCGGGATGTTCCCCTACTTCTTCACTTTTACCAGCCATATCGTCGTAACCGCCGCCCTCGCTTTCCTGGTGATTGGCACGGTCATTGTCTATGGCTTCTACAAGAACGGTATTGGTTTCCTGAAGCTTTTCGTGCCGGACGGCGTGCCGGTCGCGCTTCTTCCTATTGTGGGTTTGATTGAGGTCATTTCGTTCCTCTCGCGCCCGATTTCGCTTTCTGTGCGCCTGTTTGCCAACATGTTGGCAGGCCACATTACGCTGAAGGTCTTTGCAGGTTTTGTAACGTCCCTCAGCTCTCTCGGTTTTCTCGGCATTGTGGGTGCGGCGCTGCCGCTGGCCTTCACCGTCGCGCTGACCGGTCTCGAATTTCTCGTCGCATTCCTGCAGGCCTACGTCTTCGCGATCCTGACCTGCATGTATATCAACGACGCGATCCACCCATCCCACTAGGGCATAGAGGCCTGAACGGACTAGTTTTTCACTTCCAGATCATCGAAGGAACATCTCATGGAAGCAGACGCAGCTAAAGCAATCGGCGCCGGTATCGCGTGCCTTGGCATGGGCGGCGTGGGCATTGGCCTTGGTAACATGTTCGGCCAGTACCTCTCCGGCGCGTTGCGCAACCCCTCTGCAGCAGACGGCCAGTTCGGCCGCCTTATCTTCGGCTTTGCCGTGACGGAAGCACTGGGCATCTTCTCCCTGCTCGTCGCGCTGCTGCTGCTCTTCACCTGATCGCAGCGCACTGAAGAACTTCCACCCGGCGGCGCTTTGGCCGGCGGGTGGTGAGACTTTTCACGTCAAGCGGAAGAGAGCACATGGCCTCGACCAATACGGAAGTGGGAATCGACGATCACTCAGCTGACGTCTTCCCACCGTTTCAGACCGAAACCTACCCGTCGCAGCTGCTCTGGCTCGCGCTGACCTTTGGTCTGTTCTACTACCTGATGGCCAAGGTCGCCCTGCCGCGCATTTCTTCAATTCTTGAAGTGCGCAGCGACCGCATCGAGCAAGACATTGAAGAAGCGAACCGCCTTCAACGCGAGAGCGATGAAGCGCAAGCCGCTTACGAGTACGATCTGGCGGAAGCCCGCAACAACGCCCAAGTCATTGCACAGCGCGCGCGGGATGAAGCCAAAGCTGAAGCCGATACCAAACGTGGTGCGGAAGAAGCCCGTCTCAATGAAATGCTTGAAAAAGCTGATGCTGACATCGCCGCCACCAAGGCCGCCGCGATGGAGGATGTCGGCGCGATTGCCGAGGAAACAACGCAGGCGCTGGTGAATTCGCTGCTCGATGGCAAGATCACCAAGGCCCAAGTCTCCAAGGCCGTTAGCAAAGCGGGCGCCGGGGCCTAAGGGCACCGCACGCGCGCCAGAGAGAAAGAGGGAGCCTCATCATGGACGCCACTTTTTGGGCTCTAATTGCCCTCGTCCTCTTCGTTCTTCTCCTCATGGTGCTCAAAGTGCCGGGGATGATCAGCAAATCGCTGGATGACCGGTCTGGGAAAATCCGCACTGATCTTGATGAAGCACGCCGCCTTCGTGAAGAAGCGCAGGGTCTGCTCGCGGAATACCAGCGCAAGCGTAAGGATGCGGAAGCCGAGGCCGAGCAGATTGTCGCCGGTGCCCGCCGGGAGGCAGAGGCCATCGCTAAAGAGAGCGCGCGCAAGACGGAAGAATTCGTAGCCCGCCGCACAGCTCTTGCAGAAGAGAAAATCGCTCAAGCCGAAGGACAGGCAATTGCGGAAGTGAAGGCCCGCGCTGTGGACATCGCCGTGGAAGCCACCCGCGACATCATCGGCGAGAAGGCCGGCGCTGATAAGCAGTTCCAGGACAGTTTGAAGGAAGTCCGCGCGCGGATGAATTAGGCGAAGCCTTCAAGACGTAGCCCTCACAAGAGACTTTCAAGCAAAGGCCGCCCTTCGGGGCGGTCTTTCTCTTTGGACTATCCGTTCTTTGCAAGGGCAACCCGGACCGGCGCGAAGCTCCTCCGGTGGAGGGGGGTCGGCCCGGCTTTCATCAGCGTCTTCCGGTGGATCTCTGTCGGGTAACCCTTATGGCCATTGAAACCGAAGGCGGGCCAGACCTTGTGCGCCTCTCTCATCATTCGGTCGCGGGTGACTTTCGCCACGATGGATGCTGCAGCTATGGAAAAGCTTCGGGCATCGCCCTTAACGAGCGCCTCGCTCTGGCAGGGCAAACCATCCGGCAGGGCGTTGCCGTCGATTAGGGCGAGGTCAGGTTGGAGAGCCAGGCCGCGCACTGCCAATGTCATAGCGTGCAGGCTCGCGGCGCGGATGTTGAGGTGGTCGATCACCGGCGCAGGCAGGCTGACGAGGGAGATTGCACTGGCGCATGCAACGATAGCCTCGAAGGCCGCTTCGCGACGCTTGGCGCTCATGGCTTTGGAATCGGCAAGGTCCGGTGGGAGGTTGGTTCCATCCAGCACAACCGCGGCGGCCACGACCGGCCCGGCAAGCGGACCGCGTCCCACTTCATCCACTCCGCAAACGATCCGCTCACCAGCGGCTAAGGCTGCCTCCTCAAAGGTGAAATCAGCCAATATTTTCGCGCGTCCTGCCATGCCCCATTCACACTGCCACGACCTGGTTCTGCAAGAGTGAAAGCAGCTAGAACAGCGCCAATTGCGTGCCGGGCAGGACTGGGGGTTCGAAGAGGTCGTTGCGCAGAGACATGCGCATCGGCGCCATTTTCAAGCGGCGGATCGCTAGCTCGAACCGGCGCCCAAGCTGCCAGGCATAGGGCCCGACCCCGCGCATCCGCGTGCCCCATTCTGCATCATAGTCCGCTCCGCCGCGCATGGAGCGGATGAGCGACATGATGTGGGTGTATTTGTCCGGGTATTCCCGCAGCACCCAGTCCTTAAAGAGGCCGGAAACTTCACGGGGCAACCGCAGTAGAATGTAGTCGCCATCCCGCGCGCCGTTTGCCTTGCCTGCTTCCAAAATGCGCTCCATTTCATGGTCCGTGAGCGCCGGCATGACCGGGGCAACCATAATGGATGTTGGAATACCGGCATCGGTGAGTTTGCAGATCGTCTCCAGCCGCAAGGTTGGTGTCGCGGCACGCGGCTCCATCTTGCGCGACAGGGAGCGGTCCATTGTGGTGACGGAGATGCCGACCTTAGCCAGGCCCTTCTTGGCCATACGTTGTAAGATATCGATGTCCCGCGTCACGAGGCCGGATTTCGTCACGATACTCACCGGATGGTTCGTCTCTTCCAGCACTTCCAGGATCGAGCGTGTCACATTCCAGTGCTTTTCAATCGGCTGATAAGGATCGGTGTTCGTCCCCATAGCGATGGAGCGACACTTATACCCTTCCCGTGCCAATTCCTTGCGCAGCAGATCTGCCGCATTGGGCTTGGCAAAGAGCTTCGTCTCGAAATCCAGTCCCGCTGACAGACCCATATGGGCGTGAGTCGGACGGGCGTAGCAGTAAATGCAACCATGCTCGCAGCCGCGATAGGGGTTGATAGATCGGTCGAAGGGAATGTCAGGCGAATCATTCTTCGCGATAATCTTGCGCGCGGCTTCGCTCTGCACATCCGTCTTGAAGGGCGGTAGCTCCTCGAAAGTCTGCCAACCGTCATCGAATGTTTCGCGTGCAACCGGCTCGAAACGCCCAGCGGGATTGAGCCCTGCACCCCTGCCGCGGCGGCGGTTTTCAATCACTCGTTTGCCGTGGCGGGCAACGAATGTGTCCGCCTGTTCAGCGCCATTGGCCCCGTTTGAGGGAGCGAAGGCGAACTGGTCAGCGTGGTGGACGGCGTCGAGTGAAGTGGCCATGGCATCGGATCCCGTGTGAAAAGAGGAACCGATTCCTAAACTGCAAATGAGAACATTACAAGAACAAACTAACGCTGCAGGTGTTCATCCAGCCGCGGCATGATTTCCACAAAGTTGCAGGGGCGGTGGCGGTAGTCGAGTTGGCTGGCCAGAATCCAATCCCATCCGTCCTTACAGGCGCCGGGTGAGCCGGGGAGGCAGAAGACGAAGGTCGTGCCGATCAAGCCCGCGGTTGCCCGGGACTGGATAGTGGAGGTGCCGATCTTCTGCTGGCTTGCTGTGTGGAAGGAGACGGAAAAGCCGTCCATGCGCTTATCAAAGAGCGGTTCCAAAGTATCCGGTGTGATGTCGCGACCGGTAAAGCCTGTGCCGCCCGTGGTGATGATGACGTCAATGTCCTTGTCAATCACCCAACCCTGGACAGTTTTGGCAAGCACCTCGGCTTCATCCGGCACAATATCGCGCGCGGCGAGGCGGTGACCGGCCTCTTCCAGCTTCTGCACCAGCGTGTTGCCCGACTTGTCGTTCTCCAACATGCGTGTGTCGGAAACCGTGAGAACGGCGATTGAGACGGGAATGAAGCGGCGGGTTTCGTCGATGGCCATGTCTCAGCTCCCTATCGTCTGCGCGGATTTGCACCACCATAGCGGATGGATGGCAGTGACGGCGTCTGCGGCGTCCTGGGCGGCAGCGCGGTTTTCAAACAAAGCAAAACACGTCGCGCCGGAACCTGAAAGGCCGCTAGCGTTGACGGCGGGCAGGGCCTCTAGAACGTCGAGCACTTCACCGATTTCTGGTGCGAGCGTGAGGGCCGGGGGGAGAAGGTCATTGCCCGCATTGGTGATCCAGTCGGCAAGGGCGCCGAAGTCCTCCGGCACGGTTGGGAGAGGGGAGCTGCAAGTGTCTAGGCGTTGGAAGACTTCGCCCGTCTGCACTGCAACGCCCGGGTTGACCAGAACGAGGTGAAGCGGAGGCAGGCGGACGCTGGTGATGTTGTTGCCGATCCCGTTAACCCGTTTCGGTTCCGGGTTGAGGCACATGGGCACGTCTGCTCCCAGGCTCACACCGATCTGCGCGAGAGACGCATTGTCGTGGCCGAGGTCAAAGGTCTTGTTGAGTAGGATCAGGGCAGCCGCCGCATCTGCCGAGCCACCGCCGATGCCGCTGGCGATGGGCAGGTGTTTATCCAGCGTGAAAGTCGCGCCAGTGATGCCAAGTGCCCGCGCTGCCCGTAAAATGAGGTTGTCGGCTTCAGCTGATAGAGAGCCGCTAAAGGGCCCAGACAGCGTCAGAGAAACCTCATCGCTCTCGTTCAATGAAAGCGTGTCACCGACGTCGCTCGCGTGAACCACCAGCGAATCCAGCTCGTGGTGTCCATTGGCGCGCCGTCCGGTAACACGCAGTGAGAGGTTGATCTTGGCGCCTGCAAAGGCGGTGACTGGTCTAGCCGTTGTCGCCACTGGACCGCGGTTGCTGTTCGGCAACCGGTTCTTTTGTGCCAGGTTTCGGCAAAGGCGGAAGGCCGTCGTTCAACTTCTTCTCGATAGCTGCGATGGCATCTTCTTCCGGGTCGAGGGCAAGGGCGTGTCGCCACTGGAATTTCGCTTCCAGACGGCGATTTCCCCGCCAATAAGCATCTCCCAGATGATCGTTGATGGTTGGATCGCCCGGGCGCAGCTCCACGGCGCGCTCCAGTTCCAAAATCGCTTCAGGGAAGCGCTTGAGCTTGTAGTAAGCCCAACCAAGGGAATCGACGATGTAGCCGTCATTTGGGCGCTGATTGACGGCGCGACGGATCATATTGAGCGCTTCATTGACCTCGATGTCCATCTCAACCAGCGAATAACCGAGATAGTTGAGGACGCTTGGGTGATCCGGGTTCAGCACCAGCGATTTGCGGAAGGCAGCTTCTGCCTGCTCCCATTGCTTGGTGCGCTCATAGGCGATGCCCATGCGGTAGAAGAGGTTCCAGTGTCGCTGGTCGATGTCATCAAGTTGATCGACGCTGGCCTGATAGACCTTGGCGGCCTTGGCAAATTTCTCGTGGCGTGAGAGCACCGCGCCATAGGACATAGCTGCGACAAGGTCCGTTGGCCGTTCCAACAGCATGGCGCTGAGGCGTTTTTCAGCTTCTTTGGTATCGCCAAGCTCATCGTAATTGAGTGCGATTTCCAGCTGCGCGATGCGGTGATTGGGGGATTGTTTTGAGACGTCCTTGAACAGTTCATTGGCTTTTCTCAGCAAACCTTGCCGGTCCAGCAGCTCGGCGAGAGAGATCTTGATGAGCACGTCGTCGCGGGCAAGGACGCGGGCCATTTCCAGATAGATGCGCGCAATGTTGCCGCCGCCATCGCGGTTGAGCGCGGTGCCGAGGTTGAGGAAGACCTCTGCAGTACCGCGCCGGGCGCCGGAGATGAGTTTGGGCGTGCGCCCTTCCAGCACGTCGGCCTGAAGGGCTGCGACAGTGGGGTTCTCAGGCTGCACATCGCGAATGCGGCCAACAACGCGCTTGGCCTGATCCACATCACCAGCCACCATCAGGGCAGTGATGTAAGCTTCCAGCGCGCGCAGGTAGGTTTCTCCGGAGGCCTGGGCTGCGGCGCGGTTGGCATAGGCTTCTTCCAGTCGCCGGACGGCCTCGTCTGGGCGCTTGGCGGCAAGGGCAATGAGGCCGGAGTGGTATTGTGTAAACAGGTTGAACCAGGCCGGACCATCGAGATCATCGACGGTTGCCAGCGCCGCATCACTGTCACCGGCGCCTTGTTGCGCCCATGCCCGGATGAGACCTGCGATCAGACGATCGAGGGGACTTTGCCAATTGCGGTCGAGCTGCTCTTCGACACCGGCCCAGGACCGGGCTCGCATTTTGTCGACGGCCATAACGATGGTGACGAGTTCGGATGTATCATCCTTGTGGCGCAGCATATCGCCGAGTTTCACCGCATCCTCAAATTGACCATTGGTAATGTAAGCAAGGAAGGCCTTGAACTGCAGGTCTTCGTTGTCCGGATCTTGCTCCAACGCCTTGCGGAAGAAGGTACTTGCGGCCTCCGCATCGCGGTTGGTCGCGGCAACGCGGGCAGCAAGGTAGTTTCCGGCAAGGCTGTCCCCGGTTTTTGCTGAAATAGTCTCATCGTCTTGTGTGGCAAAGGCGGGAGCGCTTGCAAAAGCTACTGCCAGCGCCAGGATCGTGGCCTTGAAGGTCATGCGGCGAAATCCTGTTGTTGGGGGCCTGTCGGGCGAAAGAGCGGAGCGGTCATTTAAGACACACGAGCAATGCAGAAATCCACCACCCGTTCCAGCGCATCGCGCATAGAGGAGGAGGGAAGGGGCGATAATGCGGCCTTGGCCTGTTCGCCGTAGGCGCGGGCGCGCTCGACGGTGTCTTCAATGGCATTGTGCTTTGCGAGCAAACCGGTTGCCTTGCGCAGAGCTGTCGCATCTGCCGCGTCGCTCTCCATCGATGCGCGCCAGAAGGCCTGCTCGCTTTCATCTGCGCGCTGATAAGCAAGAAGCACTGGCAGGGTGATTTTGCCCTCGTAGAAATCGTCTCCGACATTCTTGCCAAGGGCGTCGCGGGTGCCACCGTAATCCAGCGCATCATCGACAAGCTGGAAGGCAATGCCCAGGCTGTCTCCGAAATCGCGAAGTGCGGCGCGGTGGGCGGCGGGGGCGTTGGCGAGGATCGGGCCGACTTCGGCGGCCGCTGCAAAGAGCGCAGCCGTCTTGGAGCGCACAATGGTAAGGTAATCGTCCTCGCTGGTTTCCATGCTCTGTGCGGCGGCAAGCTGCATCACTTCGCCCTCGGCGATCACCGTTGAGGCGTGGGAGAGAACATCAAGTGCGTCCATGGAACCGGCATCCACCATCATGCGGAAGGCCTGGCCAAGGAGAAAATCACCCACCAGCACGCTCGCCTGATTGCCCCAGACCATGCGGGCGGCCTGTTTGCCGCGGCGCATGTCGCTTTCGTCCACCACATCATCATGCAGCAGCGTTGCGGTGTGCATGAACTCGACAGCAGCAGCGAGGGTGATGTGATGCTCACCATCGTAGCCGCAAAGCTGCGCCGCAGAGAGTGTAAGCATAGGTCGCAGGCGTTTGCCGCCGGAATCGATGAGATGCTTCGCCACTTCCGGGATCATCTGCACGTCGGACCCGGTTTTGGAGAGGATAAGTGTGTTTACCCGCTCCATGTCCGCGCGAGTAAGGCGCACGAGCGCGTCCACGCTAACCCGCTCCGGAGCCGGCGCGGGCGTCGTCCGATCCTCGCTGTGAAGGGCAACGCCCATGAAACTCATCTCGAAAAGTGCATCTGTACTGTTTTAGGCAGCGCAAGGCCCCGCTACAAGACGGCACTACCGCGCAGCGCCGCCTTTTCCATTGCGCTTGGTGGTGCCTCGCGGCAAATTGAGGCATGGAAGAGCTGCTGCGCACCAACAACGCCGTCACAATCTCCTTCGTGGAGAGCCTGCTTCAGGAAGCGCAGATCACCCATTTCGTGGCTGATGATCATATGAGTGTCCTCGACGGTTCGCTCGGCATTCTGCCGCGCCGTATCATGGTTGACACTGACAGCTTCCACCGTGCGCGGCGCTTGATGGAGGATGCGGGGCTTGGTGCAGAATTGCCAGAAAAGCCCGTTCGTCCGGTATGAATGCAACGACGATTGACGGTTTTCTCGATAATACCTTTGCCGTCCTTCAACCAAGCGAAAAGGCGCACCGGGCCGGTCTCGACGCAATGCTGCTCGCTGCTTGTCTGGATGGGCTTGGAACCGCACGTGTTATGGATTTCGGCGCGGGTTGCGGTGCTGCCGGATTTGCAGTGGCACAGCGCAACAGCCAAGCCACTGTCACGCTGGTTGAGCGCGACGGTGGCATGGCGGAGCTCGCCCGCGGTTCGCTGGAGCTTGAGCAAACGGCGCATCTGGCGGACAGGGTAGTGGTGCTTGAAGCCGATTTGACGGCGCGCGGTGCGGAGGGCTTGCCGCCAGATAGTTGCGATCATGTCCTTGCCAACCCGCCCTACAATGATTCCGCGTTTCAGCTTTCGCCCAACGAGCAGCGCGCAGCTGCTCACGCGATGGGAGAAGAGGAAGCGTCATTTGAAACCTGGCTGCGAACCGCCTCTCGGGTCATTTGCAATGGCGGATCCATGACGATGATCGTCCGCCCGCAAAGTCTTGCTGCGATTCTGGCGGCTATGGAGGGCCGGTTTGGAGGGATTTGCGTAAAACCTGTTCATCCCAAGGCGGGCAAGGTCGCGAGCCGGATTCTGGTGCAAGGCGTGCGCGGGCGGCGGGCACCGCTCAGCCTTTTGCCGCCGCTCATCCTCCACGGTGATGATGGTGCCTACTTACCAGAAGCTGACGCTATCCTGCGCGGACGCAACTCCATTGCGATGACACCTTGCAATCGCACCAAAGGCTGACCACTTCACGCCAAAGCGAAATCTCGGACAAACGCCTTGGCCTTCTCCCTCAAAACCCTTCTTCCCAAACGTCTGCGCAGCAATACTGTCACGATTCCTGTGGTGCGGATGAGCGGAGCGATTATGGCCGGATCCTCGCCCCTGCGCTCCTCTCTCAACCTCTCGGCGGTCGCCGGGACGCTGGAGAAAGCTTTTTCCGCCTCCGCACCCGCCGTCGCGATCTCAGTCAACTCACCAGGCGGCTCTCCGGTGCAGTCGCGCCTGATCTACCAGCGCATCCGCGATCTTGCAGCTGAGAAGAAAAAGAAGGTCCACGTCTTCTGCGAAGATGCGGCGGCTTCCGGCGGCTATATGATCGCTTGCGCCGGGGACGACATCACCGCCGACCCGTCCTCCATTGTCGGCTCCATCGGCGTTATTTCCGCCTCCTTCGGCTTTGAAAAAGCTATCGAAAAGCTCGGGGTCGAGCGCCGTCTTTATACAGCGGGGGACAACAAATCCGTTCTCGACCCGTTCAAACCGGCGCAGAAGGGCGACATCGCGCGGCTAAAGGCGCTGCAACTCGACATTCACCAGGTCTTTATCGACCTTGTGAAAGAAAGCCGCGGCGACCGCCTTGCCGATGACAAAGACATTTTTACCGGCCTTTTCTGGACTGGCGGGCGCGCGAAGGAGCTGGGTTTGGTCGACGAGATCGGCGATCTGCGCACCATTTTGAAGCAGCGCTATGGGCCGAAGACCAGACTGCAGGTCATCGAACCCAAGAAGGGCTTGTTCGGCCGCCGCTCTCTCTCCGGCATTGGCGCGATTGGCGATGCGGCGAC
The DNA here is from genome assembly GCA_929200315.1 of uncultured Alphaproteobacteria bacterium. Taxonomy (GTDB): domain Bacteria; phylum Pseudomonadota; class Alphaproteobacteria; order Rhizobiales; family Rhizobiaceae; genus Pseudahrensia. Next base: position 59,525 of record CAKMZB010000001.1, read on the forward strand.
CGAACGGCTTGTCGCGACTGTCGAAGAGCGCGCCTTGTGGAGCCGGATCGGACTTTGATAGTCTGAGACTGGTTGAAAAGCGGAAGCGCGCAGATGGTTCCTCTCCTTGCAGCAATTGGTATTGGCGGCGTCGCTTACGTGGCCATCACATCGTTCAAGAAGCGATGGGATGAGTTGCAGGCCGAAGAACGCGCCCGCACCAAGGACCCGCAATCTGCCGGTGAGTTGGAGCAGGACCCCGAAACCGGGCGTTACCGGCCAAAGAAGTAGCCTCTCAACGCAGCCTTGCGGGTTGATTGGCACAACGCCGCGTGCGAACCGGTGGGCCGTCTTTCAAACCGCGCCGTCGGCCCCGCCATGTCCCATGATCCAAAGACGTCCTTCCAAGGGCTCATCCTGACCCTGCATGACTATTGGGCAAAGCATGGTTGTGTGATCCTCCAGCCCTACGACATGGAAGTCGGCGCGGGCACATTCCACCCGGCAACGACTCTGCGGGCGCTCGGGCCGAAACCATGGAAAGCCGCCTATGTGCAGCCCTCCCGCCGCCCCACCGACGGGCGTTATGGGGAAAGCCCCAATCGCTTGCAGCACTATTATCAGTACCAGGTGCTGTTGAAGCCCTCTCCGCCAAGCCTGCAGGACCTCTATCTCGGCTCGCTTGATGCGATTGGCATCGACCCGAAGCTCCACGACATCCGCTTTGTTGAAGATGATTGGGAAAGCCCGACGCTGGGCGCGTGGGGCCTGGGTTGGGAAGTGTGGTGCGACGGGATGGAAGTCTCTCAGTTCACCTATTTTCAGCAGGTCTGCGGCTTCCCCTGTCAACCGGCTTCAGGTGAGCTGACCTACGGGCTGGAGCGGATTGCTATGTATGTTCAGGGTGTTGATGACGTTTACGATCTGAACTTCAACGGCGGTACGGGCGCCGATCGGATGAGTTATGGCGATGTCTTCAAACAGTCCGAGCGGGAATATTCGCGCTGGAACTTCGACGTGGCCGATACGCAAATCCTCTTCCGTCATTTCGAGGACGCGGAGGCCGAGTGCCAGTGCATTCTGGCCGCTGAGCCCGTTGATCCCAAGAAGGGTCAGGCCATCGTCATGGCTCATCCTGCTTACGACCAGTGCATCAAGGCCAGCCATGCCTTCAACCTGCTAGATGCTCGCGGCGTTATCTCCGTGACGGAGCGGCAGAGCTACATTCTGCGCGTTCGCACCCTCGCGAAGGCCTGTGGTGAGGCTTTTCTCGCGACGGAGTGGGGCGGGGGCCCAGCCGAAAAATAAGGCAAACTGTCCAAATGATGTGACATTTGGAAGATCTGCAAATAGCGTCCGCTCATTCGCGGTTTCTACCGCTTGGAAAAGGAAAAGAAATGTTCGGAATGGGGACTTCTGCTATCGTAGCCATTGTGGCGGCCGCGTATTTTGCGATCAAGATCTACAACGGCCTTGTCCGTGCCCGGCAGATGGTGCGGGAAGGTTGGAGTGGGATCGATGTTCAGCTCAAGCGCCGTGCCGATCTGATCCCCAATCTGGTGGAAACCGTCAAAGGCTATGCGGGCCACGAAAGTGACACGCTGGCCGAAGTCACCGCCATGCGCACCCGCGCTCAATCTGTACCCGAAGGTGATGTTGCCGGTCGTGCGCAAGCCGAGGGGATGCTCGGCATGGCTCTGGGCCGCCTGATGGCGGTTGCAGAGTCCTATCCGGACCTGAAAGCCAATGAGAATTTCCTCGACCTTCAGCAGACGCTCGACAAGATTGAAGGCGAAGTTCAGATGGCCCGCCGCTATTACAATGGCTCCGCGCGTGATCTGAACGTTAAGGTCGAGAGTTTTCCATCCAACATCGTCGCCAACATCTTTGATTTCCAACAGGCTGACTATTTCGAAATCGAAGATGCGGGTGATCGGGAGGCCCCCCAGGTAACCTTCGGCAAAGAGTAAGATTGCTGGGAATGCGATCAGCCGTCACATATCTTGTCGCACTGCTTGGGCTGTGCCTGGCCGTCGGCGTGTCGGTCGCGCAGGAGCGCATCCTCAATTTTGACAGTGTTGTCGAAGTGCAGGCTGATGGGGCTTATCGGGTCACAGAAACCATTCGCGTCCGTGCGGAAGGCAACAACATTCGTCGCGGCATCTACCGTGATTTTCCGCTGGTCTTTGAGGGTGCGGACGGGCGCGAGCGCAAAGTTGATTTTGAGCTGACCAGCGCGATGCGGGACGGAGTGCCGGAAAATTCCCGCATCGAGACAGCATCGCGGGCTTTGCGCATCTATCTTGGCAGGGCGGACGTTCTCCTTACGCCCGGTATCTACATCTATCGCATTACCTACGAGACCGACCGCCAGCTTCGGCGTTTTGACAACCATGATGAAGTCTATTGGAACGTCACGGGCAATGATTGGGCTTTTCCCATCGAAAAGGCCTCGGCGCTGATCACCTTACCTCAAGGTGGTGAAGTGGAAGGCTTGGCCGCCTTTACCGGCTATTTCGGCTCCACCGAGGCGAACGCAACCTCTCGCATCACACGAGAGGGGCAGGCCGCCTATTTTGAGACGAGCGGTCCGCTTGGGCGCAACGAAGGACTGACCGTCGCGGTCAAATTCCAGAAGGGAATTGTCCCCCAGCCTGGATTTTTGAAGCGGTTCGGCTGGTTTTTGCAGGATTTTGCCGGCGAGGTTGTCGTCATTTCCGGCGCACTTCTTGTGCTGCTAATCTACTGGTTTTCCTGGGACAAAGTCGGGCGCGATCCACCCGTTGGGGTCATGGTGCCGCGGTGGGACGCGCCCGATGATGTCTCGCCAGCATTAGCAAATTACATTGAAAACAAAGGGTTGAGCGGGCGCGGTTTTACCGCTCTTTCCGCCGCGGCGCTCAACCTGGCCGTGAAAGGGCTGATCAACGTCGACAATAGCGACGAAAAGATCATTCTTGAAAACGTCAGCGAAGAAGAAGTCAGTGACCTTCCTGGCGGAGAGCGCGTGCTTGTGGAGCGTATCAGAGCCGCTGGCGGGAATTTTGAGATTGCCAAGGACAACAGCGTTTCTGTGAAGCTTGTTGCTAGCTCATTTGCCTCCGCAATGGAGGGCGAGCACCGCTCGGTCTATTACAAGGCGAATTTCCTTAATCTGATCCCCGGCATTGTGCTGAGCATCGTGACAATCATCGCGATGTTCGTGTTTGGCAATGTGGCAGCTCTGCTCGATGGGGCTATGGTTCCAGTTCTGGTGCTCGGCATCATGGCAACGATTTTCGGCGCAACTGCCATCAAAAACTTCACCTCCGGCGGCGTCTCGGCGAAAATCAAAGGCATTTTGGCTTTCGCAGCCGTGATTATGTCCGCGCTGCCTTTTGCTGCCGGTGCGTTTTCATCCGTATCAGACTTTATTGCCCGCCCGTTCCTGCTGTCTGCTCTGCTGGCGCTTGCTGTCATCAACATCGTCTTCTTCTTCATCATGGGCGCACCGACACAGCTTGGGCGCAAACGGATGGATGAGCTTGCCGGATTGAAGCGTTATCTTACGGTTGCTGAGGCGGACCGCATGAACATGACCGGCGTGCCGCTGATGAGCCCTTCTCACTATGAAACCCTACTCCCCTACGCTGTGGCGCTGGGGGTGGAGAAACAATGGTCTGCGACTTTCCAAACCTGGCTCGCAGCCGCTGTTGCAGCGGGCGCGACCGCCGCAACTTATTCCGGGCCATCATGGTATCGCGGAAACTCGTTCAACCCGGACAGTATCGCAGATAGCATTGGTGGAATCGGTTCATCCATCGCCAATTCCATGACGCAATCCATGCCTGCGCCAAAGTCTTCGTCCTCCGGTTTTTCAGGTGGTGGAGGCTCTTCCGGCGGTGGTGGAGGTGGCGGAGGCGGCGGAGGTTGGTGACAAGCCGATTTGTCCCTTGCTAAGGGCTGCTCACCAAACACGGCGAAACCGATCTCATGCCTGATCTTTTGTTTGAACTCTTTAGCGAAGAAATCCCCGCCCGCATGCAGCGTAAGGCGGCTGGTGATCTGCGCAAGCTCGTCACCGACGCGCTGGTGGATGCCGGGCTGACCTATGAGGGCGCGCGGGAATACTGGACCCCGCGCCGTCTTGTGCTGGACCTGCGTGGACTGACATCTGCGTCCAAAGATGTACGTGAAGAACGCAAAGGCCCACGCACCGATGCGCCTGTGAAGGCGATTGAGGGTTTTCTGCGCGGAGCAGGCCTGTCCTCGATAGACGAGGCGGAAACGCGCGAAGACCCCAAGAAAGGCAGTTTTTACGTCGCTACAATCGTGAAGCCGGGCCGTCCGGCCGCCGATATTCTGGCGGATATTTTGCCTAGTATAATCGAGAATTTCCCTTGGCCGAAATCCATGCGCTGGGGCGCGACCTCCAGTGAGGCGGGGTCGCTTAAATGGGTGCGCCCGCTGCAATCGATTCTGTGCACATTTGGACCGGAAACTGAGGAGCCTGAGGTTGTTGATTTCGCCGTGGGGGGTGTTGCTGCGTCAAATATAACCCAGGGCCACCGCTTCCACGCGGCGGGCGACATCGCGGTCAAGCGCTTTGCTGATTACGCTGAAAAGCTGGAGCGTGCGCATGTCGTGCTTGATGCCGAACGCCGCAAGGACATGATCCGCACTGACGCACAAAACCTCGCCTTCGCCAAAGGGCTGGAACTGGTGAGCGATGAGGGGTTGCTGGAAGAAGTCGCTAATCTTGTCGAATGGCCCGTGCCGCTGATTGGTGCGTTTCAGCAAAGCTATCTGGATCTGCCTGATGAGGTGATCCGGTTGACCATCAAGGAGAATCAGAAGTGTTTTGTCCTGCGCAAGGCCGAGGGGCTTTCCAATTCCTTCCTCCTGGTTGCCAATATCGAGGCGAGTGATGGCGGCAAGGAGATTATTGCAGGTAACGAGAAAGTGGTGAATGCCCGCCTTGCGGATGCAGATTTCTTCTGGGGCACTGACAGGCAGCAAATTGCGACCGAGGGTTTTGATCCGTGGATCGAAAAGCTCGATGCTGTGACGTTCCATGCAAAGCTTGGCAGCCAGGGCGCGCGGGTTCGGCGCATTGAGAGCCTTGCTGCGAAGCTGGCCGAGACTGTTGAGGCCGGTGCGGCCCTTGCCGCCCGTGCGGCAAAACTCGCCAAGGCCGATTTGAACAGCCAGATGGTCTATGAATTTCCCGAATTACAGGGGTTTATGGGTGCGCGCTATGCGCAGATCGCCGGAGAAAACGCAGCAGTCGCCGCGGCGATTGAAGAGCATTACAGCCCGCTCGGCCCCACCGACGACGTGCCCACCGGTCCGGTATCCGTTGCAGTGGCTCTGGCCGACAAGTTCGACCTGCTCGCCGGCTTTTGGGCAATTGACCAGAAGCCCACCGGCTCCAAAGACCCTTATGCGCTCCGCCGTGCGGCGCTCGGGATCATCAGGATCGTGTTGGAAAACAAGCTCAGTTTGCCACTAATACCCGCCGTTAAAGCAGCCTATGACCAGGTCCACCGCGACGCGTTTGGCCAGGATGTCACTGCCGAGATCCGCGATGGTGGGCTTGCCGATGATCTGCTTGGCTTCTTCCACGACCGGTTGAAAGTCTATCTGCGCGACCAGGGAGCGCGGCATGATCTGCTGGATGCGGTGATCGATGAACGGGCTGACGATCTCCTTGCCATTGCCGGGCGTGTGAAAGCGCTTGGCGAATTTCTCGACACCGAAGACGGCAAGAACCTTCTTGCTGGCACCAGGCGGGCGGCCAACATTCTGGCCGCCGAGGAGAAGAAGGGCACAACAATAGCCGTGACCGTTAATGCCGACCTCTTTGAGGTCGAGGCGGAATCGCAGCTTCAAGCCGCTATCGCCAAGGCCGAAAAGGGCGTTTCCGACCATGTCACAGAAGGCCGTTATGACCTCGCCATACCTTTCATCGCTGCTCTGCGCGCGCCCGTCGATCGCTTTTTCGACGACGTGCTTGTCAATGCCGAAGATGAGGCCGTGCGCGCGAACCGTCTTGCGCTGCTGCAATCCATAGGCGGCGTGACGGCCAAGGTCGCCGATTTTTCCTGCATCGCTTGAGGACAATCCGCATGAAAACCTGGACCATCTATCTTTCCGGCGAAATCCATACGTCTTGGCGCGACGAGATCGAGGAGGGCTGCAAGGCTGCGGGGCTGCCCGTCACCTTCACCAGGCCCGTGACCCACCACGAGGCAAGCGATGATTGCGGCGGGGCTATCCTCGGCGCGGAGGACAGCAAGTTTTGGCACGATCACAAAGGCGCGCAGATGAATGCCATCCGCACCCGTACGCTACTGGCTGAAGCTGACATCGTGATTGTGCGTTTTGGTGAAAAATACAAGCAGTGGAACGCTGCCTTCGATGCAGGTCAGGCCTCCGCTATGGGAAAACCGCTCATCATCATGCACGAGCCGGACCATGCCCATGCGCTGAAAGAAGTTGATGCCGCCGCCCTTGCCGTCGCAGAGACGGTTGAGCAGATCGTCGCGACTTTGCGCTACGTTATCACGGGTGAATTGACGGGCTATAACGCTTAGGCCTCACGGGCAATTTCCCGCCAACCGATATCCCGACGACAAAAGCCTTCCGGCCAGCTGATGGCATCCACGGCGGCATAGGCCTGGCCTTGGGCGCCGCTCACGCTGTCACCTTTCCCGGTGACGCAAAGGACGCGCCCGCCAATTGCGATGGTGCGGTTGGCGCGGATGAGTGTGCCGGCGTGGAAGATCATCGCGCCGGTGGCTTCTGCTTCTGTAAGCTTCTGAATTTCAGTGTTCTTTTCATAAGAGCCTGGATAGCCCTTCGCCGCCATCACCACGGTGAGCGCGACGTCCCTAGACCATTGCGGCGCATCCATCTTGCCAAGCGTGCCCCGGGCGCTGGCCAGGAGGTAAGGGACGATATCGCTCTCCAGCCGGGCCATTAAAACCTGGCATTCCGGGTCACCGAAGCGCACGTTGTATTCGATGAGTTTGGGACCATCCCCGGTGAGCATGAGCCCCACATAGAGCACGCCGGAAAAGGGCGTGCCGCGTTTGGCGAGAATGTCGAGGGTCGGTTGGACGATCTGCTCCAGCGTCTCGCTCCAGATCGCGTCTGTTGCCACGCTTGCTGGGCTGTAGGCTCCCATTCCCCCGGTGTTAGGGCCGGTGTCGCCGTCGCCGGCGCGTTTGTGGTCTTGGGCGGAGCCGAAGGGCAGGGCGGTTGTGCCGTCGCAGAGGAAGAAGAGCGAGACCTCTTCGCCCACCAGCATGTCTTCCAGCACCACTTCGCCGTCACCGTCGGCAAAAATATCTTGCAGCGCCGCCTGCGCGGAGGCGATGTCCTCGGCCACCGTCACGCCTTTGCCCGCTGCCAGCCCGTCCGCCTTTACAACAATCGGCGCACCGGCCTTGTTGAGATGGGCAAGCGCTGCGTCGAGGTTTGAAAAGGCGGCATAGCCGGCCGTCGGGGCGTTGGCTTCATCACACACGGCCTTGGTGAAGGCCTTAGAACCTTCAAGCTGCGCTGCGGCCGCGTTGGGTCCGAAAGTGGTGATGCCCTTGTCGCGCAACGTATCGGCGAGCCCGTCCACCAAGGGCGCTTCCGGCCCGATCACCACCAACTCAACGTCATTCTTGGAGCAAAAGGAGACTACGGCGCCGTGGTCAGCAGCATCGAGCGCGACGTTATGCGCTGCCGTCCCGCCATTGCCCGGCGCGACGAAAAGCGTGTCGCAGAGTGTGGATTTTTTGATCGCCCAGGCAAGAGCGTGTTCGCGGCCACCGGAGCCGAGCAGGAGGATGTTCATGGGCGACGCAATAGCATGACGCGGCGGCGGGCAAAGGCCATGCACCATTTGCCCACAGAACCATGTGGCGAGCGGGTGACTTGACGTTCACGCCCACCGCCCGCAAGTGCGGCGCATGACACGTCCCGCGACAGCAACCCGCATTCCCGATGCCCCATCCGGCAACTGGGTCTATCGTGCTCTGCCTTATGCGCTCTGGCCTTATGCTCAATTGGCGCGGTGGGATCGGCCGATTGGCTGGTGGCTGCTGCTCTGGCCCTGTTGGTGGTCGCTGGCTCTGGTCGCCGGTGTGGCCGAGTTGTCGCTTTTTGAAGGTCTTGCCTTCGGTGCGCTCTTTCTCATCGGCGCGATCGCCATGCGCGGAGCAGGTTGCACCTATAACGACATAGTGGATGCCGGGATTGACGCAAAGGTGGAGCGAACGGCTCTGCGACCCATTCCGTCTGGTCGCGTTTCTCGGCGTCAGGGGCTCATATTTCTCATCGCGCAGCTGGCTGTGGGTCTCTTGGTGCTGCTGGTGTTGGTCAATTTGCGCGGAAAATTCAATGGCTTCGCTCTAGGCTTGGCCTTTCTGTCTCTCCTGGTGGTGCTAGCTTATCCCTTTGCCAAACGGGTGACGAATTGGCCGCAACTGGTGCTCGGCCTCGCTTTTTCCTGGGGCGCGTTGATGGGTTGGGCGGTTGTTTTGGGTGACCTCAATCGTCCGGCCATCGGCCTCTATGCTGCCGCCGTTCTTTGGACCATCGGCTATGACACGATCTACGCCCATCAGGACAAGGAGGATGACGCGCTGATCGGGGTTAAATCCACCGCGCTGCTCTTCGGGCCCCATACAAAGGCTGTGCTCGGCGTCCTCTATACTCTAAGTTGTCTTCTTCTTGCCCTCGCCGTCCTTCGTGCGGAGAGCGCCTGGCCTGCTTATGCGGGAATCGCGGCGGGTGGTGGACACATGATCTGGCAGATCGCGCGCCTCGATATTGACGATGGCGCGCGATGCCTGGCGCTGTTCCGCTCCAACACCCAATTCGGCTGGATCATTTTTGCCGGGCTCATCGCCGCGCTGCTGATTTAGCTGCGGGCGATGATCTCCCGCGCATCGATGCGCGTGATGGGGCTGATGCGACCGAGTTTGCGTCGGCGCAGGAAGCGCGGACGGGTCGCGATCTCGGTAATGCGGCGGCGGCGGCCGGTGTCACGGGCCGCAGCGTTCCTTGCGCCAACGACTTCCGCCTCGCCATTCGCCCCGATGATCAGCATCGGCACCTGACAGCGTTGTGCCCAAGCCGTCCAATCGGCAACGATTTGCTCGGCATCAGTGCCATTGGCAAGGGGAATGGAAAGGGCCGGATCGCCGTGACGCAGCTCCAGCGTCATGGTTTGCGTGCCATCTCCGTTTTCCAGTGCCGTTGCCGCTACGCCCTGGAAAGCGCGGTTCGGCAGCATCATGGAGAGTGGTGCACCACAGGTGAGCTGGCGCTTTACTACAGCGCCGCTCGCCTCAAGGCGGATGTCGTTTTCGTTTCGTGTCAGCCGGTGGCGCGTCTGGGCAGGGTCAAGGCGGAAGCCCTGTTGCCCGTTCTGCACCCCGGCAAGGCTCTTATCAGCCTTTGCCATGGTGGTGGTCCTCTTCTTCTCAATTCCTCGAGAGCCGGTGCCTTTGTGGCTTGTTGGCTTCTCGTTTTTGGCGGGCTCTTGTCGGCCCGTCCGTGAGACCCACCATAGGGAAGGCTTTCCCCAATCCGCCTAAGGAATGGGGTTAAGAAAAAGCACCTTTGAGAAGGGTTACCGATTTCCCCCTGTGGGTAAGAAATCGGTAAGGCTGATGCTGCTTCAGAGCATTTTGCCAGGATTCATAATACCTTTGGGGTCGAGCGCAGCTTTGATAGCGCGCATTGTGGCGAGTGCTACCGGGTCTTTCAGCTCGGCGAGCCGATTTTTCTTGATCTGTCCGATCCCGTGTTCGGCGGAAATTGTGCCCTCATGACGGGCAACCTGTTCGTAGACGGAGTCGTGGATAGCCTCTTCCAGTTCAAAGAAGCGTTCCGTCTCCCAGCCTATGGGTTGGGTGATGTTGTAGTGGAGGTTGCCGTCACCCAGATGCCCGAAATTGACAATCCGCGCGTCGGGGCAGACGGAATGGACGGCGGCGTCAGCCTTTTCGATAAAGGCGGGGATTTGGCCCACCGGCACGGCGATATCGTGCTTGATGGAGGCCCCCTCGGGCTTCTGCGCCCACGACATTTCTTCCCGCAACAACCAGAAGGCGTCTTGTTGGGCAATGTTCTGCGCAATTGCCGCGTCGGTAATGGCTTCGTCCTCAAAGGCGCCGCTGAGCAAGGTCTCTATCGTCTCACGTGCATCTTCGGCGGAGCGGCCCGAGGAGATTTCGATCAGCACGGACCAAGGCGGCGGATCGGCGAAAGGCGGGCGGAGGTTCGCACCAGAGTGGCGCAGCGCAAAGGTCATGGCACGCTGCGACATGAATTCAAACGCCGTGAGGCCGGAACCTGCCAGTCCTTGCGCGCGGTGAAGCAAATCAAGCGCGGCCTGCGGGCTTTTCACCGCCGCATAGGCGACTTCTCGCCCCGCGGGAGCCGGAAAGAGTTTCAACACGGCTTTGGTGACGATGCCGAGCGTTCCTTCCGCGCCAACGAAAAGCCCGCGCAGATCGTAGCCCGTATTGTCCTTGCGTAGCCTTGAAAGACCGTCGATGACGCTGCCATCGGCGAGTACAACTTCCAGCCCCATTACCAGGTCACGGATTGTGCCATAGGCGAGAACACCCGTGCCGCCGGCGTTTGAGGAAATGAGTCCGCCGATCCGTGCCGAGCCCTGTGAGCCGAGAGAGAGTGGGAAGAGCCGCCCGGCATCAGCTGCTGCATCCTGTACATTTTGCAGGATTGTACCTGCCTCAACGACCATCGTGTTGGTTGCTGGATCGGTATCGACGATCGCCGCCATGCGGGTGAGAGAGACGATGACGTCCTCACTGCCCTCCCGCGGCAAGCCGCCGCCGACAAGTCCTGTATTGCCGCCCTGGGGGATGATCGCCGTGCCCGTCTCACTGGCAAGCGCGGCGATGGCGCTAACTTCGCCCGTATTTGCCGGGCGCAGCACGAGGGGGGACGGTGCCGTCAGGCGCCCTCGCGGGTCGGTCACATAGGGCGCGATGGCGTCTTTGCCGGTGAGGGTGTTTTGGGCACCGACAATAGCGGCGAAGCGTTTGATTAGCGTGTCGTCCATTTATTTGGCCTCCCCGCCGCCTTCCGCCGCACGGTGCAGCCGCTCATTAATGGCTGCTCCGATGCCGGTTTCCGGAACGGATTGCACCGCTATAGCCCGCGCGCCGGAACGCTCGGCCTGCCACAGCGCATTAAAGAGATTGTGGGCGGCTTCCGCCAAATCCTCAGCCCTGCTGAGTTGAAAGGTCGAAGTGTTGGCGGAAATCGGCGCGCCAAAAGCGATCAAAGCTTCGCCATCTTCCACCGACGTCACGTTGAGGCGCACGGGGATCGATGGTGCATAGTGGCGAAAATGGGTGCCGGGGCTTTCCACCGCGCCGTCACCGGTTGCAGGTTTCACGTTGAATTGGGCAAGGTCGGCCAGGCTCAGCGGGCCGGGGCGCAGGAGCGTGGCCTTATTCGCCGCAATCTTTACGATGGTGCTTTCCAACCCCGCTTCGCAGGAGCCGGCATCGAGGATCATCGCGATCCGATCACCCAAACCCTCTGCCACATGCTCGGCACGGGTAGGGCTGAGCGCGCCGGAGCGGTTGGCGCTGGGGGCGGCGAGAGGGCAGTCGAGCATGGCGGAAAGGGTGGCCATCGGCCCCTTCGGCTGCCGCAGTGCAACCGTAGGAAGTCCCGCCGTCACGGCCTCCGCCAGACCAGCGCCGCCCTCAAGAACAAGCGTCAGTGGCCCCGGCCAATGGGCGTCCGTCATTTCTACAGCCAATGACGTGAAATTTGCATGGTGTGCAGCCATCTGCTCGCTCGCCACATGGGCAATCAGCGGATTTGCTGGAGGGCGGCCCTTTACCTCATAAATCCGTGCCACAGCGTCCTCATTCGTGGCGTCGGCGGCGAGGCCATAGACGGTCTCTGTTGGCACCGCGACAAGCTCACCAGCCTTCAACAATGCGGCGGCTTCGGCCAACGCGTCATTGGATAGCGGAACAGGGCGGGTTTCTGGGCGTCTCATGACCTCTCCCATGCACCTTTTGACGCTTTGACGGCAACGGGTTTGCCATGGCAATTGCTCTTCCAACTGTTTCCCACTCTGGATGAGATCCATGTATCGCGCTCCCGTCGACGAAATTGCCCACACGCTGAAAAATCTCACGGGCCTTGGTGCCCAGATTGAAGCGGGCCAATCCGGTGAACTTTCCGCAGACCTGATGGACGCAATTCTGGAGGAGGCGGGCAAATTCGCCAACGATGAGATCGCGCCGCTGGCGGAAATTGGAGACGAGCAGGGCGCGCAGCTCAAGGACGCCAAGGTAACGATGCCCGATGGCTGGGCGGACATGTATCGTCGTTGGACGCAAGGCGGTTGGAACGCGCTGACGGGGGAAGAAGAATTTGGCGGTCAGGGCCTGCCCATGGCGTTGGCAACCGCGACTTACGAAATGTGGAATTCTGGCTCTCTGGGCTTTGGCGTGGGCCCTACTCTTACAACCGGTGCCATTGAAGCTCTCCAGGCCCATGCAACCGAAGACCTTCAGCACAAATACCTGCCAAAACTCATCTCCGGCGAATGGACCGGCACGATGAACCTCACCGAGCCACAGGCGGGGTCCGACCTTAATGCGCTGAAAACTCGCGCCGAGCCGCAGGGCGACGGCACTTACCGGATTTTCGGACAGAAGATTTTCATCACCTATGGCGAGCACGACATGACGGACAATATCGTCCATCTCGTCCTGGCCCGTCTGCCGGATGCACCTGCAGGGCAGCGCGGTATCTCGCTCTTCTTGGTGCCGAAATTTCATGTCGGTGACGATGGGGTGATTGGGGCGCGCAATGACGTGTTCTGTAGTGGGCTGGAGCACAAGCTCGGCATCCACGCCTCTCCCACCTGCACCATGATCTATGGCGACGGAAAATTTGGTGATACGCCGGGGGCGGTTGGCTGGCTGATTGGCGAAGAAAATCGTGGCCTCGCCTGTATGTTCACAATGATGAACAATGCGCGACTGCTGGTGGGTATTCAGGGTACAGCGGTTGCCGAGACTGCGACCCAAAAGGCGCTGGCCTATGCGCAGGAACGTCGGCAGGGACGCGCAGCCGATCATGACGGTGAGGGCATGTCGCCCATCATTCTGCACCCAGACGTGCAGCGGAACCTGCTGACGATGCAGGCGCTGACAAACGCATCCCGCGCCGTTGCCTATAATTGCGCCCACGCGATCGACCGGGCGGGTGGTGCTGACGACTCGGAGTTCTGGACGGCCCGCGCGGGCCTGCTCACCCCAATCGCCAAGGCTTTCTCCACCGACATTGGCTGCGAAGTCGCCTCCATCGGTGTGCAGATCCACGGTGGCATGGGTTTTGTGGAAGAGACCGGCGCGGCCCGCCTCATGCGCGATGCGCGCATTGCGCCGATCTATGAAGGGACCAACGGCATCCAGGCCATCGACCTCGTGACCCGCAAATTGCCGCTCGGCAATGGTGATGTAGTGGCGGGCTACATCGCAGAATTGCGCGCCATTGCCGAGGATGTCGGCACGTCCAACCGTGATGACCTTGCAGGCATTGCAGAAGCACTGAACGTGGCGCTCGACGATCTCGATGCAACGACAGCGACAATGCTCGGTTGGCTGAAGGATAGTGATAAGAATCGCGCTCTTGCCGGTGCAACGCCCTATCTGCGCCTCTTCGGCCTTGCCGCCGCCGGTTGCTACAACGCGAAATCTGCGCTTGCCAGCGACGCTTCCATCCATCCGCACCGCTCAGCAATTGCCCGTTTCACGGCGCACAATCTGCTGGGTGAGACCGCAGGTCTGCGCCGCACGGTAGAAGGCGGGGCAGACAGTCTGCTGGAAGCCGGGGCGCTCCTTGCCGCTGTCTCTTAGCGGAAGCCTTCTAGCGAAAGATTGAGCGCTTCACTTTCGGTTTCGGCTTTGAGAAGAGCGCCACCGCCTCAACGTGCGGCGTGTAGAGGAACTGGTCGAGAGGGGAGAGGCTTTCCAGTTTGTAACCGCCCCTCACCAGCCGTGCTGCATCACGCGCCAGGCTTGCCGGGTCACAGGAGACATAAGCGACCTTCGGCACCGCTGATTGTGCAATTTCCGCAGCCTGAGCCTCCGCTCCCGCACGGGGTGGATCGAGGCAGATGGCGTCATAGGTGTTGAGTTCAGCCGCTGTGAGCGGCGCTTCAAAGAGGTCACGGGTTTCCGCCGTGATCGGTCGCGCGCCGGACGGGCTTTTGGCTTTTTCGAGTGCTGCAAGAGCTGCCGCTTCGCTTTCCACCCCATGGACCCGCGCCTTCTCCGAAAGCCGCGCGGCGAAGGTGCCGCTGCCAGCGTAGAGATCAACGATTGTCTTTGCGCCTTTCAGATGGCCGACGACGAGTGCCACCATTTTCTCTTCAATCTCTGCCACTCCCTGTAGAAACCCGCCCGGTGGGGGTGTGACGAGGGTTTCGCCGAAGGCGATCTGCGGTGCGGCACGTTCAAAGACAATGTCGCTGTTTACCGCGACCTGCAAAAACCCGGACCGTGCAGCGCGGTTGACGAGGGCAGTGAGCATGTCCGCCGTCGGCATCTGTTCCGCCTCGATGGCAACGGCAATGCCGTTCTGCGCTTCGAGCACAGCGATGCTGACATCTTCATTGCCGCGCAGAACAGTTCCGGCGAGGGTCGCAAATTCCGGCAACGCTGCCTCCAGAGCCGGACGTAGGATGGGGCAGGGGCCGATGGCGATGAGTTCGTCGCTCCCCCGCGCCATAAACCCCAAAGCAACCTCTCCGTCGCGCCTGCGCGCCTTCAACGTGGCTCGGCGGCGGGCAGCAGGTGGGCAGGTGAGCAGCGGGGCAACTTTGACGTCGATGCCCTCTTTCACAAAAGCGCTGATGAGCAGATCACGCTTCCAAATCTGATACGGTTCAGCAGCCCAGTGCTGCGTTTGACACCCCCCGCATTGGCCAAAATGCGGGCAAGGCGGGGATACGCGCTCGGCGCTTTGGGCAAGCACGGATTGCAGCGTGAGGCGTGGCGGCTCGCCGTCGGCCTCCACCACTTCACCAGGCAGCGCGAAAGGCACGAAAACACCCCGGCCATGGTCGCGGGCAAAACCATCGCCGAGCGGGCCCATCTCCTCAATCGTCAATTTCACTGTCACGCCTTGACCCCGCAGAGCAGAAATTCCCGGTTGCCATCTCCGCCAAGCACCGGCGAGGGCAGGAAATGGGTGTGCGACCATCCGGGCAGGGCGTCAAACCAGACACGCAGGGATGCGCAGGTTTCCGCGATCAGTGCCTCGTCGGTGACGACGCCGTTCTTGCCAATTCCGTCGCGCCCCACCTCAAATTGCGGCTTCACCAACAGCATCGCCCGCGCACCGGGGGCAGCGAGGGTGAGGGGGGGGTCAGCGGCGATGCGCAGTGAAATGAAGCTAACATCACAGACCACTACTTCCGGCGCACCGATTAGGGCCGCGGTAAGGTCGCGGGCATTGGTTTTTTCCAGCAACTGCACGCGAGGATTATCTGCGATCTCGCTGGCCATCTGCCCGTGGCCGACATCCACCGCGATGACCGTCGCCGCCCCGCGCTCCAGCAAGACCTGTGTGAAGCCGCCCGTTGAGGCGCCAAGATCTAAGGCTTTTGCGCCGTCGATTTCGAATTTCGAGACATCTAGTGCAGCCAGCAGCTTCAACGCCGCGCGGGAGACGTATCGGCTGGCCTCATCGTCAACAGAAAGCGTGTCGCCGTCTTGCACTTTGGTGGATGCCTTTTCAGCCAGCGCGCCGTTCAGGCAAACACAGCCCCGCGCCACCATATCCCGCGCGCGGGAGCGGCTTTGGGCGAAGCCCCGCTCAACGAGCGCCATATCCAGCCTTTGCGACAAACCGTCAGAAACAGGCCAGGAAGGCCCCGGCGAGATAGGCGAAATAGACCTCACCCCCGAATGTTGACCAGAGCGCTGCGGCCAGTGCCAGGAACAGCACCGACGCGCCAACTACAGCAAAAGACTGGGTGCGGGTCATGGATTGCGCTCCACCAGGCTTTCAAGCTTGGAGACCGCCCGCGCGGCCTCCTCGCCAAAATCGATGGTGCCGGAAAAGCTGCCATCTGCGTTCATCAGGAAGACGGTGGCCGTGTGGTCCATGGTGTAATCGTCATCCTCCAGCGGCAATTTGCGAAAGAATATCCGCCATTGCCGTGCCATCTGCGCCATTTCATCAGCCGTTCCGGTGATGCCGATAATACGTTCGCTGAAAGGTGAGATATAGTCCGCCAGAACCTGCGCATCGTCCCGGGTCGGGTCGACGGTGGCAAAATAGATGGTGAGATCCTCGCCTTTCTCGCCGAGTTGTTCGATCCAGTTGGAGGCCTCCGCCAGCGTCGTCGGGCAAATGTCCGGGCAATGGGTGAAGCCGAAGAATATCGCGTGCGGCTCACCCAGCAGCGATTTTTCGGAGATTGGCGTGCCTTCATGGGTGATTGCAGTGAAAGGGCCGCCGACATCGGCTGCGGGGAGGAATTGGCCGAGATCGGGCAGGATGTTCGGCAGCCGTTCCTGGACGCTGTTGTAGCCCGTTACCACGATCAGCGCGACGAGAGCCGAGGCCAGGATAATACCGAGAGTTTTGCGTTTCATCGCCCGCTCCCGTCAGGCCTGAGCAGCAAGGGTTTGCGTGCTGAGTGCGTCGAGCGCGGCCTTTCGGATGCCGTTGCGGTCCAGTCCGGCCTTGATGATCATCTGTGCCGGGCTCATCTGATCGACATGCTCATCACCCATCGTGAGTGTGCGGATGCGCAAGCCGTTATCGAGAGCGCCGGTACTGGCAAGGTACTGCAAAACATGCGCGCCAAAACCACCGCGGGATCCTTCTTCCACAGTGATGAGCACCTCGTGCTCCCGTGCCAGGCGCTCGATCAGATCGGTATCGAGTGGTTTTGCGAAGCGGGCATCAGCAACACTGGTTGAAAGGCCGTGGTCCTCCAGATCTTCTGCTGCAAGCAAGCAATCAGCGAGCCGCGAACCGAGGGAAAGGAGGGCAATCTTGGTGCCTTCACGAACGATGCGGCCCTTGCCGATTTGCAGCACTTCGCCGCGTTCGGGCATTTCAACACCAATCCCCTCGCCGCGCGGGTAGCGGAAGGCGACAGGGCCAACATCATGGGCAACAGCCGTGGCAACCATGTGCTTCAACTCCGCCTCATCTGCCGCCGCCATGACGGTGAAATTAGGCAGACAGGTGAGATAGGCGAGGTCAAAAGACCCGGCATGGGTTGCCCCATCTGCGCCAACAAACCCGGCTCGGTCGATGGGAAATCGCACGGCCAAGTTCTGGATTGAGACGTCGTGCACGACCTGGTCGTAGCCGCGTTGCAGGAATGTCGAATAGATCGCGCAAAAGGGCTTGTAGCCCTCGCTCGCCATCCCGGCGGCAAAGGTTACTGCGTGCTGCTCAGCAATGCCGACATCATAGGTGCGCTCGGGAAAGGTCTCGCTGAAGATATCTATACCAGTGCCGGAAGGCATCGCCGCAGTAATGCCCACAACGCGCTCATCATCGCGCGCCTCTTCCACAAGCGATTGGCCAAAAACCTTGGTGTAGGACGGAGCATTGGGGACGGCTTTGGCCTGCTCACCCGTGATGACATCGAATTTTGCAACCGCGTGAAGCTTGTCTCCAGCGGCTTCGGCTGGGGCATAGCCTTTGCCCTTCTCGGTCACGACATGAACGAGGATCGGCCCGTTCTTGGCGTCCCGCACATTGCGCAGGATTGGCAGCAGTGCAGTGAGGTCGTGGCCGTCCACCGGGCCGACATAGTAGAAACCAAGCTCCTCAAACAGCGTGCCACCCGTCCAGTAGGTGCGGGCATATTCTTCCGTCCGCTTCGCCTTATTGGCGATGAATTTCGGCAGTTTTTCGTTGAGCTGCTTGGCCACATCGCGGATGGAACGGTAGGTTTTGCCGGAAACAAGCCGCGCCAAATAATGGCTCATGGCCCCGGTGGGCGGAGCGATGGACATGTCGTTGTCGTTGAGGATCACGATCTGGCGCGCATCGAGGCCGCCGGCATTGTTCATGGCCTCATAGGCCATGCCAGCGGTAATCGACCCATCGCCGATCACTGAAATCACGTTGCGCTCCACACCAGCAAGGCGGGAGGCTTCCACCATGCCGAGACCGGCAGAAATGGAGGTTGAGGAATGTGCTGCGCCAAAGGGGTCATATTCGCTCTCGGCGCGCTTGGTGAAGCCTGAGAGGCCGCCTTCCTTGCGCAGCGTGCGGATACGGTCACGCCGGCCAGTTAGGATCTTGTGTGGATAGCACTGGTGCCCGACATCCCAGATGATGCGGTCGTGGGGCGTGTTGAATGTGTGGTGCAGCGCGAGCGTCAATTCCACCACGCCAAGACCCGCGCCCAGATGTCCGCCGGTGACAGAGACCGCGTCGATCATCTCATCGCGCAGTTCTTGCGCCAGTTGCGGGAGCTGGTCGTCCGCCAGTGTGCGCAGGTCCGCCGGGAGATTGACTGTGTCCAGAAGAGGCGTGTTCGGCACGGATAGTCCTGACATTGCGACGCGGACGCGGCCAAGAGGCGGCGTCGGTTAGACTAGACATGTGACACGCAAGCGAGGCTGGCAAGGGTATGTCATGCGGGCCGGTGTCACATCCGCCGATAAATGAGGCTTTATTGAGGATCGAGCGGTTCGGTGCCCTTGGCGGTACCATCGGCCCCGACGCGGATTTTCTCCACCTTGTCTTCGGCTGCGGTGAGCAATGTACCGCAACGCTTTTTCAGCGCTTCACCCTGCTCATAGAGCGCGATGGAATCTTCCAGCGGAACGTCACCCCGTTCCAGCTTGTCGACAATGGTTTCAAGCTGCTTCAGCGCCTGCTCGAAGGAGAGGGCGGAAACGTCCTGGGTCTTGTTCTGGTCAGACATGGTTCGGCATCCTTTATCCTACCCGTCCATAAGGCGCGCGACATGGGCAGAGCAAGCGCCTGCGAGCCCTTCCAAGTCATATCCGCCTTCCAAAAGGCTCACGACTTTTGAATCACAGTGCCGTTCGGCTGCGTCCATGAGTTTGCCGGTGATCCAGTCAAAATCATCGTCGGCAAGATTGATGTTGGCGAGTGGGTCACGCACGTGGGCGTCAAAACCGGCTGAAATGATGATGAATTCTGGGGCGAAAGCATCGAGTTCACAAAGCACCCGTTCGCGCATCGCTTCGCGGAATTGCTGGCTACCGTCCTGCGGCGCCAGCGGCGCGTTGCAGATGTTACCAACGCCGGTTTCGTGCTTGGCACCAGTGCCTGGATAAAGCGGCATTTGGTGGGTTGAGGCGAAGAAGACGGTAGCATCGTCGAAGAAAATGTCCTGCGTCCCGTTGCCGTGGTGGACGTCGAAATCAACAATCGCGACTCGCTCCAGCCCGTGTTCCTTCTGTGCATGGCGGGCCATGATGGCGGCGGTGTTGAGGACGCAAAAGCCCATGGCCGTCGTCTTTTCCGCATGGTGGCCCGGCGGGCGGGCGGCGAGGAATGCGTTGTCGGCTTCGCCCGTCAGCACCGCATCTACCGCTGCAAGACCGCCGCCGACAGCATGGCGCACACAGTCCCAGGTGCGGGGGCTTGCGGTTGTGTCGGCGTCGAGTTTGGCCAGCCCTTCTTCAGGAACAGCCGCGCGCATGGCGTCGATATGCTCCTGCGGGTGCGCATACGCGAAAACATTCTCTTCGGTCATTTCAGTCTCGAAGCGCACTAGATTATCAAAACGAGGATCGGACAGCGCCTTCTTCACCGCCCGAATGCGATCCGGCCGCTCGGGGTGGCCTTCCGGCGTGAAATGCTGCGTGAAAATGTCGTTTGTATAGAGGTGAGTCGTCATACGTGAACTGCTCCGGTTCGGGTCACATTGCTACTTGCGATGCACCGCGTAAACGGAGGTGTCGTCGAGTCCAATGGTAATGACGAGGCCATCAGTGCTCTCGTGGGTGACGATGGGCTTGTCGATGCGTGCTGGAAGGCGGACAGAAGCGAAAGTCTCGAAGGTCTTGGCGCTGGAACCGACGAACCGCACGAATTGCAGCGAACGGCGATCAAGACTCGGCAAAGCGAGGTCCAGCCTGCCATCACCATCAAAATCCGCAACGGCAGACAGACGCTGCTCCCGGGAGCGGTTTTGGTGGTTGGAAAAGCCAGCCTGCTCGGCGCGCAATGTGAATTTGCTATCCTCCCAGCGCCAGAATTGCAGGATGCCGGCCAGATGCGGGGTTTTGACCAGAGTGACAGATTTGCGCCCCGACCCGTCAAAATCTTCAAAACCCGCAATGTTCAGCCAGCGGTTGGAACGGCCGATGAACGGAGTTTGCCCTACGCGGGTCAGCTTTCCATCCGCAATTTTGTAGACCGCGACCGCCGCGCCTTTGTTGCGGTCGGCGATGATGGTGAGGATGTGAAGTTGGCCCGACCCGTCGAGGTCCACAATGCGCGGTGTGCGGTCTTCAAACACCTCGCGGCGGGGCAGGGTAGCGGAGAGCCGCTTCTCCCCGGCCAATTCAACGACAAGCGAGCCGCCCTCAATGCCGTCTCCCAGAGCGCCGTGACCGTAACGATCCGTGGGGTCGGCGTACCAGGCCTTGTGGATGTCTGAGCCGTCCGGTCCGAAGGCGACGGTGCCATCCGGCAGACCACCTTTTGGCGGCAGCGTTGCTGGTTTAACTGCATCGGAGGTGTCGCCGGTGAAGCTTTTGCAGTCAAAGGAATAGGCGAAGGGCGGTGTCGCACCGGGGCAGGGAATCAAGGCAGGGGGCTGTTCGACGGTTCGCGCAATTCCATCAACGATTGCCGCATTGTTCCCGCCCGGTCTGGTGATCTGTGTGGCAACCCACTCGGCCAAAGCCGGGGTCGCGAAGAGGCTCGCAAACAGAGCGAGGGCGAGCCTCAATCCGTCACCGTTTCAACAATCTCGATGCCAAAGCCTTCCACGCCGACGTAGTGGCGCTCGCGGGAGGCGAGGAGGCGGATGGTGCGCACGCCCAGATCACGCAGGATCTGTGCGCCAAGGCCTATTTCGAGCCACTCCTCCTTACGGCTTTGCGCCGTGCCATGGTCCTCACGCTCTTCGCCAAAGGCCGGACCGGCTTCGTTGCGCGGGCTGGCATCACGGGCAACGCCGAGCGCCCCTTCGCGTAGATAGACAATCACGCCACGCTCTTCCTTGCCGATGCGGTCCATGAAGTTTTTCAGCGATCCGTTCTTGCCAAAAGTATCAGCCACGACGGCTTCAATATGCAGCCGCACCAGCACATCCTTGCCGTCGCCGATGTCTCCGTAGACGATGGCGAGGTGCTGCATCGGGTCGAGTTCTGCGCGGTAGGAAACGGCGCGGGCGGGGCCTGACGGCGTGTCGATGAGGCTCTCCTCTATGCGCTCGACGAGATTTTCGCGGCGTTGGCGGTAGGCGATGAGGTCGGCAACGGTGACGGTCTTGAAGCCCTTTTCTGCGGCAAAGGCTTCAATCTGCGGCCCACGCATGACGGAGCCATCGTCGTTGACGAGCTCGGAAATCACACCCACTGGCGGCAGGTCCGCCAGGCGGCACAGGTCCACCGCGGCTTCCGTATGGCCGGAGCGCAGCAGCACTCCACCTTCGCGGGCAACAAGCGGGAATATGTGGCCGGGCCGCACAAAATCCCCCGCGCCGGAATTCGGGTTCGCCAATCCCCTCACGGTCGAGCAGCGCTCCTCTGCGGAAATGCCGGTTGTGGTGTCGTGCTTGTAATCGACGGAGACGGTGAAGGCCGTGGAATGCGGCGCATCATTTTCCGCCACCATGGGCGCAAGGTTGAGGCGGCGGGCTTCTGACGCGGGCATCGGCGCGCAGACAATACCGGATGTATGACGAACAATCGTCGCCATCTTCTCCGGCGTGCAATGCACCGCCGCCACGATCAGATCACCCTCATTCTCGCGGTCGTCATCGTCCATGACGACAACGATTTCGCCTGCTGCGAATGCCGCGATGGCGGCTTCGACGCGTTCAAGTTCGGTCATGCTACTCGCAATTCGTAGTTAGGGCCGTCGTTATCGGCTTTGATATCAATGTCGATAGGTTGGACATCAGCCCCCCGTACACTGCGTGCCGACAACTCGTCGATTCCCAAGTCAATTTGAAGGTTGAGCCGTTCTATAGCCAATTTTCGCACCAGAGCTTCCGAAGCGCTGTCAATATCGATCTCTCCGCGTTCCCATCGGCCAACAGACTGCTTGTCTCGATGCAACAGGGCTGCAAGTTCTGCCTGCGTCATGCCAATTTCCGTGCGCAGGAAGCGAAGCTCGGCTCCGCTTATGCCAGCGCGGTGGCTCACAATACCCTCAGAAATAACGCGATGAAGGTCACCAATAGCAGGAATGGTCATGACACGATCTCCGTCATCATCCAGCTCGACCTGCATACCGTGAATGAAAACGTTGTTCAGTCCGCTTTCAGTATAGTGATGTGCGTCATCCATCGTCTGCTCCGATGATGTTTCCTGATCTGGTTTCCGGTTCATCCATCCACATGATGGTGACGATCTTGATCAGCTTTCCGACGTAGTCCGGTATCACAACGATACCAACTTCCCGGCCATTGCTGTTGGGCGTTGTCGATTGAATGAGATAGCGATTGTAGCCTGAGTGAGTTGCCGGTGTTGGCTCCAGATGAACAAAGCCGTTCTTCAGGACATAGAGGACATCAGAGACAATCAACCCTCGTTCGGAGAGCCTTACCCGTGCGTGAAGTTTGTAGGTCAGGTTTAATCCGCTTTGCCGACCGATCCATCGAATTCTCTCCGTTGCATCACCGGTTGACCATGGACCGGGTTTGAGGACTGGCTTCTTCATGCCGTTCGGGGTCGAACATAAGTATCATCATGATACATTGTCAATCCATCCATTCTGCCCCCGATGCCGCAGCATGTGGTCGGCGAGCACAATTGCCATCATCGCTTCACCAATCGGAACCGCCCGTATCCCCACACACGGGTCGTGCCGTCCCTTGGTCATTACATCGACCTCTTCCCCCTCGGCGGTGATCGACTTCCGGGGCGTCAGGATTGAACTTGTTGGCTTCACCGCGAACCGCGCCACCACCGGCTGGCCGGACGAAATACCGCCCAGCACACCGCCTGCTTTGTTGGACAAGAACCGCGGCCCGTCATTCCTCATGCGGATTTCGTCGGCATTGTCCTCGCCCGAAAGCGTCGCGGCCTCAAACCCGTTGCCGATCTCCACGCCTTTGACGGCGTTGATGGACATGAAGGCGGACGCAATATCCTGATCGAGTTTGCCATAGACCGGCGCGCCCCATCCCGCGAGCACACCTTCGGCCACCACCTCAATCACGGCACCAACCGACGAGCCCGCTTTGCGCACGCCGTCGAGATAGGTCGCCCATTCTTCGGCGGCCACCGGGTCGGGGCAGAAGAAGGGGTTGTTGTTCACTTCATCCCAATCCCACCGCGCACGGTCGACCTTATGCGGCCCCATCTGCACCAGCGCGCCGCGCACGGTGACGCCTGCAATGACCTTCCGGGCAATCGCCCCAGCGGCCACTCGCGCGGCCGTCTCGCGCGCGGACGACCGTCCGCCACCACGATAGTCGCGGATGCCGTATTTGGCGTCATATGAAAAATCGGCATGGCCGGGGCGGTAGCGGCTTTTGATATCGCCGTAATCCTTGGAGCGCTGGTCGGTGTTCTCGATTATCATCGAGATCGGCGTGCCGGTGGTAAGGATGCGCCCATCCTCCTGCTCCATCGTACCGGAAAGTATGCGCACGGCATCCGCCTCCCGTCGCTGGGTGGTGAATTTGCTTTGGCCCGGTTTGCGCTTGTCGAGGAAGGATTGAACCTCCGCCTCGCTGACTTCGATGTTCGGTGGGCAGCCATCCACCACGCAGCCGAGCGCGGGCCCGTGGGATTCGCCCCATGTGGTGAAGCGGAAGAGATGGCCAAATGTGTTGTGGGACATGAGAGTGCCGCCGGAGACCCTGTCGCGGGCAAATTATGGTTCGGGCTGTGTATGACCGGCTGGCCCATGCGTCAAACGCTGGCGTGTCGCACCCTCATGGGGCAGGAAAGCGCCATGGCCGCTGCGCAAACATCACTGACCATTCCCCGCCCGGATGATTGGCATCTGCATTTGCGTGATGGCGCGATGCTTCAGACCGTCGCGCCGGTGAGCGCAGCCCACTTTGCCCGTGCCATCATCATGCCAAATCTTGTTCCTCCGGTGGTGACCGGCGCGCAGGCTGCGGCCTATCGTGAGCGCATTCTGGCGGCGGTTGGGAAGGCGCAGTTCGAGCCGCTGATGACGCTCTACCTCACCGAAACGACGAATGCTGATGATGTCGCCGCCGCTGCCGAAAGTGGTCTGGTGAAAGCCGTGAAGCTCTACCCCGCCGGCGCCACCACCAATTCTGATGCCGGGGTGCGGGATATCGAAAAGGTTGTGCCGGTGCTGGAGCGGATGGCGCAGATCGGCCTGCCGCTCTGCGTCCATGGTGAAGTCACAAACGGTGAGATCGACATTTTCGACCGCGAGGCGGTGTTCATCGAAACCGTGCTGGAGCCACTGCGCAAGCGCGTGCCCGGCCTGCGGATCGTGATGGAACACATCACCACGGCGCAAGCTGCCGACTATGTGCGCTCCGGTGGGGACAATCTTGCAGCAACGATCACAACGCATCATCTCATTATCAACCGCAATCACATGCTGGTTGGCGGCATTCGCCCGCACTATTACTGCCTGCCTGTCGCCAAGCGCGAGGAGCATCGGCTGGCGCTCCGCAAGGCCGCAACCGGTGGGGAAGCACGCTTTTTCCTCGGCACAGACAGTGCGCCTCATCCGACAGACTTGAAAGAAAACGCCTGCGGTTGCGCCGGCTGCTTCACCGCGCTCAACACGATGAGTCTTTTAGCCCATGTGTTTGAGGAAGAGGGTGCTTTGGACAAGTTAGAAGGCTTTGCCAGCCGCAACGGCCCGGCTTTTTACGGCCTGCCGGTCAATGACGGCACGATGCGCCTTGTAAAGCGCGACAAGCCTGTAAACTTCCCCGCGACAATCGCAGATGTCACCGTCTTCGATCCGGGTTTTGAGACATTTTGGGATGTGGAGACGACAATATGACCACCGAAACCGGCCCGCTGCTTGCCCGGATGCTCTGGGAGATTGGCGCTGTGCATTTCAACGCTGCCGAACCTTACACCTTCACCTCCGGTCTGCGCTCTCCGGTCTATATCGATTGCCGCAAGCTCATCTCCTATCCCCGCGTGCGCTCGCGGTTGATGGATGAGGCTTGCCGCTCAGTGCTGGAAGCTGCGGGCCACGAGCAGTTTGACGTGGTGGCGGGCGGTGAGACAGCGGGCATTCCCTTTGCAGCCTTCATGGCGGACCGGCTCGGCCTGCCGATGATCTATGTGCGCAAGAAGCCCAAGGGCTTTGGCCGCAACGCGTTGATTGAGGGTGATTTCAAGGATGGCGCCCGTGTGCTGCTGGTGGAAGACCTCACCACCGATGGCGGTTCAAAGCTGAAGTTTGCCAAGGCCATACGCGAGGCGGGTGCGCAGATCGCACACACTTTTGCAGTCTTCTACTATGACATCTTCAAAGACACGCCGGACGTGATGGCCAAGGAAGGTATCACTCTGCACCATCTCGGCACCTGGTGGGACGTGCTGGAGGAGGCCAAGCGCGCCGGGACGTTTGATGACAAGACGCTGAAGGACGTCGAGTCCTTTCTGCACGGCCCGCGCGAATGGAGCGCAGCCAATGGCGGAGAGGCGTGAACGCCTTCCGCCTACAAATCGAGGCCGGGATGGCACGCCGTTCCTGGGTTTTTATGATGTGTCTTTTGCGCTTGCCGGTGCGCTGGGTGTAGAAGCGCTTCTGACGTAATGTCCTGTCCATGATGAAACGCTGTCTGACGTGCTGGAGTCTTTCCAAGTATACCGATGAGCGATCCGCAACTTACCAGAGCAGTTAGCGCGATGACCACTGTCTTAAGAGCTGCTGCTTCAATGGATCTGCGTTGTGCGAAAACAGCTCATATTGCAGGCATTTGCTGGGTAGCGCAGTGAATGCCACCCCCCACCTCTCCCAGCGCATCAACGTTCAAAGTAACAATTTCCCGGTCTGGATAGTGCATTTTTAAAGCATCTACCGCGACTTTGTCCGTTTCCGAGTCCCCAAACTGTGCGGTGATAACTGCACCATTGCAAACATAGTAATTGGCATAAGATGCCACAAAGTCGATGCTCTTCACCCGCCTAATGACTGGTTCGGAGATAACATCGACTTCTAGTTTCGCTGCTTGCAAAACGTCATGCGTATCTAGAGCCGCAATATGGAAGGGGTCGTTCATGTTTGGCTTGTCAGGTAGATTTATAAGTACGCGTCCTGCGCCGGTGAACCTTGCGAGGCTGTCGATATGATAGTCGGTTATATCTTCGCCCCAAACGCCTGACGACCAAATCATGCGGTCTGCGCCATATACTCTAAGCAGGCGTTTCTCAATTTCGGCTCGGGCCAAACTGGGGTTGCGATTGTCGTTAACCCAGGAACTTTCATGCGCCATCAACAAGCCGTGGCCGTCATGTTCAACGCCGCCTGCTTCGCCTTTCAAGCCGCTTGGAACGACGGGTAGTCCAAGTTGTTCAGCCACTCGTTCGGCAATTTTTCTATCGTGCCTGTGAACCTGCTTCTCGCCCCAACCATTGAATTGAATGTGGCTGATAACGAGGTTTCCGTCAGTCGTTTTTCCAAAAAGCGGGCCTGAATCGCGGCACCATAAATCTTCAGTTGGAACATCCCAAAGCTCTACGGAGCCAGACAGCAATTTACGAGCGGAGGCATGATCGCCCTTCTCTGCCAAAACGATAACGGGTTCAAATTCTGAAATGCTGTTGGCGATGTCAGCAATTGTTTGTTGCAATATCGAGAGAAATTCACCGTCTGGATGAACTTTTTGATCCACTGGCCATTGCATGAACGTGCGGTCATGCGGACCTTCTTCTGGCGGCACGATAATCCTCTGAGCGGCGGCTGCAATTCCCGTTCCACTGGTGAAATTGCCAAGATAGAGAGTAGCACTGCCCGCCATAAATTCTCTTCTATTCATCAACCACCCCAATCACATTGCTCCGCAAACATACATTTTGAACTCACCGAACTCCGTTGCGATGTTGCTTGAAATAATGGATTGTCGCGAAGGCCATTTTCTTGACAACGCCTTTCGCCCGTCAATGAAGTTACTCACTTCGTCATCGCAAATCTCTTCGCGAAATGCTTGCATGAAAACGAAATATGTCGACGTTCTAATCCAACCAAGATCCGAGCGTATTCAACCTCTAGTCTCGCGAGATAAGGCAGATCTGAGCCATGCGCACCTTTCCCTACACGCTTCTTGAAGAGCGCCTCCCGACGATCGGTCTCATTGTGTTGCAGGCTGACGAGACCATTGAGACCGACTTTCGTGTCGCCTTTCCGCCGGAAGAGGCGCAGGTCTTCGTTAGTCGCATTGCAAGCGGTGCGGATGTGACGCCGGAAACGCTTGCAGCGATGGAAGCGGATATGACCCGTGCCGCTTCCCTGCTCCCTGACATCGCCTTCGACACCGTCGCCTATGCCTGTACGTCCGGCACGTCGGTGATCGGTGCTGAGACCGTCCATGTCAAAGTGCGTGCCGGATGTCAGACAACCCATGTCACCGACCCCGTTACCGCTCTTACCGCTGCCTGTCGCAAGCGCGGCATTTCACGCCTCGCCTTCCTTTCACCCTACCGCGAGGACGTGAACACGACCCTGCGCGAGGTGCTGGCCAGGGAAGGTATCGAAACGCCGATCTTCGGCTCCTTCGATGAAATGCAGGAAAAGAAAGTCGCCCGCATCGATACAGCGTCCATCGTCGATGCTGCCATTGACTTGGTGCAGGGCGAAGAGGTTGAGGCGATTTTCCTCTCCTGCACGAACTTGAAAACCCGTGAAGCGATTCCCTTCATTGAGACGAAGACAGGCCTTGCCGCCATGTCCAGCAACTCAGTGCTGGTGGAGGCGTGTGGAGGTTAAGGCTAGGCCGCTCTTGTCTTTCGCAGAACCTCAAGGCAGATGCGCATTTCCCGCTTTCCATCCTGGACAGACTTGTGACGCCGCTACGCCTTTTAGCCTTCACCCTTGCACTTACCATTCTTACTGCCTGCGTGAGCACAGCTGACCGACCTTCTGCTCCTGCCCAGCGCAATACCGCGCTTGAGGCGGATGGCCAGAGGAATGTCGATCTGCTGGTCAGCACCTGTTTTGACTACATCAAGACCGGGAATCCGGAGCCCGATATTCTGGCGGCTGCGGGTTTTGCTCCATCTCAATCGCCGGGCGAATTCTGGTCCTTCACCCGTCCGCAAACTGCCAGCGGCTCGCCGCAAACGGGCATCCGGTATCGCATGGGTGGTGGCCAATGTGGCTTGTCGGTGCGGAGTGGTCTGTCGACACAGGTCTACTCAGCAGCGCTAGCGGCCGCCCTGACCAGACGAGGGCTTACACAGGCTGATGCCCAGTTGGGCTCGGACATCGCGCTATGGGTTACAGCAGGCGAGCGGTTAAGCTACCGGGTGCGGATTGCCCAGGGCGAGAACCGATCGACATCGATGTCGATTACCCGGCAGAACTGACCTGCAAATTTAGCGCGCGATGTAGCGGTCGCCGCGATGATTGACCGTAAGGCTCAGATTCATCAGTACCGCACTTCCCGCGGAAAGAAGAACGATCCAGGCAGTGGAAAACGTGAAGGCTGAAAGGATGATCGCAACGTCGATCACGAGCTGCGTCAGGCCGGCCCGCCAGCTAAATTTGTCCTGTAGAAACAGAGCTAAAATGCCAACACCGCCCATGCTAGCGCGGTGCCGGAAGATGACGAGCAGGCCGGTTCCGTAAAGCAACCCTGCAGCAATTGCACCGACAATCGGGTCAATGGTGGAGAAATCCAGCACAAATGGCTGATAGCGAATGAGCACGGAAAACAGCGCCACCGCCACGAAGGTCTTGAGGGTGAACGTCCACCCCATGCGGATAATCGCGAGCGAATAGAAGGGCAGATTGAGCAGAAAGAAAACCAGCCCAAGCTCCAGGCCCGTGAGATAGTGAACGACCAGTGCAAGGCCGGGCACACCCCCGGTCACCATCCCCAAATGTTGGCAAATCGCAACGCCAATCACCACCAGCGTGACGCCAGTGAAGAGGCTGAAGGCGTCTTCCCAAGGTGCGTGGTTCTCAGCCTTTGTTTCCCAATGGGCGAAAGACAGACGCTTCATTGTTTTGGAAAATAGTCGGTGAGGTCGCCTTCACGGAAAACATCAGTGGTGGCGCAATGGAGTGCGCCGCCGAAGGCATAGGCATCACGGAAGGGCACAGGCAGGACTTCCAGCCCCAATTTGTCGAACTGCTCCATCTGGTTGATCTCAGAAGCCTCCACGCAAACCGTCTTCTCGTCCACCATCAGCACGTTCATAGACAGCCAAACGGAGGAATAGCAGAGCGGTGGCGGCGTGTTGTGAGCCGGGCGTGCCGCGTCAATAATCTCCCAATCGTTGCGGTGGAAGAAGGTGCGCTGTTCGTCCGGCAAGCGGCGGTCGGGATTGTTGATGATGAGGCCCGGGCGGATGGGCGTGAAAGTCGCGTCGATGTGGATTGGATAGGGGTCGCCTGGAAAATTCACCGCCCGTATCCGGTGATCCGGATAGTGGCGGCGCAACCAGTCAATGCCTTTCAGGTTTGTTGTGAAGCCATGCTGCACGATCAAATCCTTGCCGAAACGCAACACGTCCGCAGCGTCGAACAGCGGCTCTTCCTCGGTGGTGACGAAGAACTTGTCTGCGGTCCATTCCAGGCGCTTTTCAACACCAATCGTGTTGGCAAGATAATCCATGCGGTAGGAGGCGTCTGTCATGCGCGGCTTTGGCGCAGAGGTGTGGCGAAAGCCCGGATCGTCCTCGAAATAGCGCTGCATCAGCGGGCGGTAGCACAGATATTCAAAGAAACGGCAGCGGTAGCTCATGGTCGCTTCCAGCATCTCCTTACCGACGGTGAGGATCACATCGCGTGGCGGCATGCAGCCGAAGGAGGAGGGGTTTTCCCAGTCCGGAGTGGAAACGGTTTGCGAAAAGTCGATGGGGCTGGGGCGGTCCACACGCACACCGCGGGCCTCCAGAATTTTGGCGAAACCATTGAGCTGCTCATTGGCCCTGGCGACGCTCTCAGCGCTGCGCGGGCCCCATTGACCCTTCATGTCGGAATCTTCCGGCACCTTGGCATCGAGAGCGGGCTCGGAGGGCGGGATCATGCCGCCATCTGCCACGCCGACAATAACGTGTTTGAGCGGGGACCATTCGTCCCAGGATTTAACGGTGGTGGGTTTGTGGTTGCCGAGAACGGGAGCTGGGGTCTGCATGAAGGCGTCTTACGAATTGCTGCACTGCAATCCCGCTTATGCCCGCAAGCGCTTTAGCTCAAGCGCCGATTGCGACGTCGTTTAAGAGACCCAGCGGCATTCGCTCCCGTCACAGACAAAAACCTGGTCCTGCGGCACCTCCAGACGCACGGCCTCGGTGGGGTCCATGCCGCCCAGATGGTGGCGCAACACGCGGATGATGCCGCCATGGGCAACACAAACCGTGTCCCGCTCCAGGTAAGGCAACCAGGCCTTCACCCGGTCGAGCAGCATGGCGTAGCTTTCTCCGCGTGGTGGGACATAGTTGAATTTGTCGTCGCGGCGGGTGCGGCGGTCATCGGGGACGAGCTGGCGGATCTCGTCCGTCGTGTAGCCCTCCCAGGCACCGTAGCTCACCTCTTTTAGCCGCCCGTCAATCTCATAGTCGCGTGCGGAAAGGCCCAGGGTACGGCGGATGATTTCCATGGTCTCGCGGGTGCGGGCGAGGGGGGAGGACACATAGTCGGGCGCAGTCGGGTCATCCAGCAGACCGGCGAGCACCTCACCGTTCCGTCGGGCCTGGCCCCGCCCGGTATCGTTGATGGGAATGTCGCGTTGGCCCTGAAAGCGGCCCGCCGCGTTCCAGTCCGTCTGGCCATGGCGGACAACGTAGAGTTTGTGCTGGACCATGCTTTAGCTGCCTGTCGTCTTGGTTGGGTCGGGTTTGGTGTCGGCCGCAAGCGCCTCTGGCTCTTCAACAACGAGGCCAAGCCGTTCGGCGCGTTCCTTGGCGCGCTGACGGGCGAGCATCTGCATGTCGGCCTCCTCATCCGCCTCATCCATGATTTCAAGGCCGAGCAGGGTTTCCACCACATCTTCCATGGTCGCTACACCGTCCATGCCGCCATAGGGGTCTGTGACGACACCCAGGTGATGGCTGTTTTCGAGGAGTTCGGCAAAAAAGTCTTCAAGTGGCATGGCGTGGGGAACGCGCAACACATCGCGTTTCAGCGCCTTCAACTTTGTCTTGGTGCGCTTCTTTAGCGCTGCAGCGTAGAGATCGTTCTTCAGCACGACCCCCGTCACATGATCCACGGTGCCTTCGTAAACCGGGATGCGGGAGAATTGCAGCTTTTGCAGATCCTTCAGCAGTTCACCGACAGTGGTCTGCTCGTCCAGTGCATAGACCACCGTGCGCGGGGTCATGATGTCTTCGACCGTCAGCTTGGAGAAACGAAAGAGGTTGCGCACGATCCGGCTGTGCTGTTCGTCAACGACGCCCTGCTGGTGGCCGATATCGGCAAGTGCGGTGATTTCTTCGCGGGTAACGGTACCCTTTTTCTTGCCACCCGAAATCATCTTCGAGAGCAATTGCGAGACCCAAACGAGCGGTGCGAGGATCCAGATCAGCGGTGGCAAAGTGCGGGTGACAAAGGGCACGAGCGACTTCCAGTAGGTCGCGCCCAGCGTCTTGGGGATGATCTCGGAGGCAAACAGAATAATGAGGGTGAGGATGACGGAAAAGACCGTCAGTGACGCATCACCCCACACCTTCGCCGCCTGCGCTCCCGCACCGGCAGCACCAATTGTGTGCGCGATTGTGTTGAGGGTCAGGATCGCTGCCAGGGGGCGGTCAATGTCATCCCGCAACGCCTGCATCTTGCCGCCAAGAGCCGGGTCCTTTTCCTTCAGCGCGCCGAGATAAGAGGGCGAGACGGAGAGCAACACCGCTTCCAGAACCGAGCAGAGGAACGAGGCTCCCACGGCAATGGCAATGTA
This sequence comes from uncultured Alphaproteobacteria bacterium, assembly GCA_929200315.1. Lineage (GTDB taxonomy): Bacteria > Pseudomonadota > Alphaproteobacteria > Rhizobiales > Rhizobiaceae > Pseudahrensia. Next base: position 91,755 of record CAKMZB010000001.1, read on the forward strand.
GATGGTGAGAAGTGTCATGCGTCGCCCTTCCAGCGCCGAACCGCCCAGCGGTCTGCTTGACTGTCATGACAAAACGGGACGAGGAGGGGAAGGGTTGCTTTCCTTCGACGTAGGAAGGGCAGCTAGTCCTTCACCACGGAAATGTCCGGCGCGTCGACAGCCTTCATGCCGACAGTGTGGTAGCCGCAATCCACATGGTGCAGTTCGCCCGTCACACCGGAGGAGAGGTCCGACAGCAGGTAAAGCGCGGATTTGCCGACATCTTCAATCGTGGTGTTGCGCTTCAGCGGTGAATTGTACTCGTTCCACTTCAGGATATAGCGGAAATCGCCAATGCCGGAGGCGGCAAGCGTTTTGATCGGGCCAGCCGAAAGTGAATTCACGCGGATGTTGCGGGAGCCGAGATCAACGGCAAGATAGCGCACGGAAGCTTCCAGCGCGGCCTTGGCAACGCCCATCACGTTGTAATGGGGCATCACTTTTTCAGAACCATAATAGGTGAGTGTGAGGATGGAGCCGCCCCGGTTCATCATCTTCTCGGCGCGCTGTGTCACAGCGGTGAAGGAATAGACTGAAATATCCATGGTCTTGGCGAAGTTCTCTGCGCTCGTATCCACGTAGCGGCCGGTCAATTCGTTCTTGTCGGAAAAGCCGATGGCGTGGACGACGAAATCGAGATTGTCCCACTTTTTGCCAAGTGTCTCAAACACCGCGTCGATGGTGGATGCATCGCTCACGTCGCAATGGCCGACCACCTTGCCGCCAAGTTTCTCAGCCAGCGGTTCAACCCGTTTTTTCAGCGCATCGCCCTGATAGGTGAAAGCGAGTTCCGCACCAGCTTCCGCCAGTTCCCGCGCAATGCCCCAAGCGATGGAGCGGTTGTTGGCCAGCCCCATAATCAATCCGCGCTTGCCCGCCATAAGCCCCGTAGTGCCAGCCATTAAAACAGTCTCCTAAAACCCGATAGGCGGCACCCAGTGTTCCGCCGTCCCGTCTATGCAACGAGGCGGGCCGGGCTTCAACAAGAGCTATGTTTCAGACTGTTAGGCGGCGTGTTCAGCTTTGCCGGTGAGCAGCGCGATCAGCGCTTCGTCTTTCTCCTCCGGCAGCTCGATGGCAAGCACTGCCAGGACGTCCCCGGAGCCGTCAGCTCCGGGCAGGCCCTTGCCGCGCACGCGCAAAATCGTGCCGGATGTGCTCCAGGCCGGAACATTGAGTGAGACCGCGCTCTTCAACAGCGGCACACGGGCCTTGCCACCAAGCACGGCGGTCTTCAGCGGCACCGGCACATGAACGCGCAGATTGCTGCCCTCGCGGGTAAAGCGCGCGCCATCGATGACGGCGGATTGGGCAAGCGTGAGCGTTACAAGCGCATCACCGCGGCCGCCCGGACCTTCGCCGCCCTGACCTTTCAGCCGAATTGTCTGCCCATCGCTCGCATCTTTAGGAATCGTGATGTTGACTGTCCGGTCCGGCCCAAGCCGCACTGGCGCCTTGCCCTGGGAAAGCTGCTGTAGGGAGACGGTTAGATTAACTTGTCTGTCAGCGCCCTTGGGCGGTCTGGCCTGCCGGGCCTGCCGGCGCGGATCACCGCCGAACGGGTCGCCCCCCATACCTCCACCGGCGGAACGGAAGCCGCCGCCAAACATCTGCGAGAGAATGTCCTCGGCACCGGAAAAACCGCCACCACCAGCCGGGCCCCGTCCGCCACCAAATGGGTTGTCGCCGCCAAATCCCTCAAAGCCGCGCTCCGCGCCATCTGGACCGATTTCGCCTGCATCAAACCGGCGGCGCTTATCCTTGTCGCCGATGATCTCATAGGCTTGGCCCGCCTCGGCGAATTTTTCCTTCGCCTTGGGGTCGCCGGAATTCTGGTCCGGGTGATATTTCTTGGCGAGCTTGCGGAACGCCGATTTTATTTCCTTCTCGTCCGCCGATTTCGCGACGCCGAGCACCTGATATGGGTCACGCATTGGACTGATGGATCCTTTGAAAGACGTATTTGACGATAGAACGGAGCTATTTGGGAATAGAAGCCGCCTATTTGCCAAACATATGGGGGTATTTGGCAACCCTTTGTAGGGTTACGGCATAAATATTGTCGCAAACAGAACACTATCCAACCGTGCGTGCGGTGGTGGAAATGTGCCCCGAGAGCCGCTATCTGAAGGAGGCATATCCTTGGAGAAGTCTCATGAGCAAAGTTGCCAAAGGCCAGGAAGACGTCTCTCACGACCCCGATTTCATGCAGGCGTCCGATCCAATTGCGCTTTTCGAACAATGGTTTGAGGAAGCAAAGACAAGCGAACTGAACGACGCCAATTCCATGGCTGCCGCCACGGTGGATGGTGATGGCATGCCCAATGTTCGCACAGTGTTGCTCAAGGGGCACGGGCCGGAAGGGTTTGTTTTTTATACCAATTTTGAAGGGCGCAAAGGGCGCGAAGTGCTTGCGCATCCCAAGGTCGCGCTGCTCTTTCATTGGAAAACCCGCCGCCGCCAGGTCCGCATTCGCGGTGATGTGGAGCGGGTTTCAGATGCAGAGGCGGACGCCTATTTTGCCTCCCGTCACCCGCAATCGCGCCTCGGTGCTTGGGCTTCGGACCAGTCGAGACCTTTAGAATCAAAGCAGAAATTGATCGATCGGCTGGCGATGTTTGAAGAGAAATACGGCACAGAAGAGATTCCCCGCCCGCCGCACTGGAGCGGGTTTCGGGTTGTGCCGCAGGAGATTGAATTCTGGCAGGACGGAGAGTTTCGCCTGCATGATCGGGTGATGTTCACCCGCGCCGGAAATGGCTGGGAGAGCCAGCGGCTCAATCCGTAATTTTGGTTTTCGTTGCATCGGTGAAACCGGCGAAAATGCTGTTATCACGGATGAAAACTGGACGCTTCATGAGGGTTGGATTGGCCAGGATCAGCTCGATTGCAGAGGTCTCATCGAGCCCCTCACGTTGCTCTGACGCCAGATTTCGCCAGGTTGTCGAGCGCCGGTTCACTGCGTTTTCGGCCCCGAGAGCTTTGACGATTTGGGCAACCGTATCCCGCTCCAGCCCATCTTCCCGCACATCCACTATGGCGTGGTCGATGCCGTTTTCCGTAAGCCATTTCAGCGCTTTGCGGCAGGTATCGCAGCTCTTCAGTGTCCAGACAATCATGTCTGTGTCCCGCCAATCGTGATGCCGTCAATGCGCGTGGTCGGCTGTCCGACACCCACCGGCACCCATTGCCCCGCTTTACCGCAATTGCCCATTCCGGTGTCGAGCGCGAGATCGTTGCCAACCATCGAAACGCGCTTCATATCCGCTGGTCCTGAGCCAATCATCATCGCGCCTTTGAGCGGTTCTTCGATCTTTCCGCCGCGAATTCTGTAAGCCTCGGTGCAATTGAAGACGTATTTGCCAGACGTGATGTCCACCTGTCCGCCGCCAAAGGAAACGGCGTAAATTCCGTCGCTTACGCTCTCAATAATCTCACCGGGATCGGTGTTGCCGGCGCGCATCAGCGTGTTTGTCATGCGTGGCATGGGCGGGTGGGCGTAGGATTGGCGGCGGCCATTGCCGGTGCTTTTCACTCCCATCAAACGGGCGTTCTGGCGGTCCTGCATATAGCCGATGAGGCGGCCATTTTCGATCAGCACGGTCTCCTGACCAGCGGTACCTTCATCATCAATCGTCACCGATCCGCGACGCTCATTATAAGTGCCGTCGTCCACCACAGTGACGTTTTCATTTGCAACCATCTCGCCCATAAGTCCTGAAAATGCTGACGTTTTCTTGCGATTGAAATCTCCTTCGAGACCATGACCAACTGCCTCATGCAGCATAATACCCGGCCAGCCGGGGCCGAGGACAACATCGAAGGAACCGGCGGGGGAGGGAACCGATTCCAGATTGACTTGTGCCCGGCGCAAAGCTTCGCAAACGCCTGATTTCCAAGCCTCTTCCGTGATCAGGCGATCAGGATCATGCCGCCCGCCGGAGCCAAACGAACCGGTCTCCTGCCGGTCACCTTGTCCCGCAACAATGGAGACATTGAAGGAAATCTGCGGGCGCACATCGCGGGCGAGAAAGCCATCAGGGCGCAGGATTTCGACTGTTTTCCAAGCCGTTGAGAGGGAGACGGAGACCTGTTGCACCCGCGGATCGAGCGAGCGGGCATGGGCATCAATGGCGCCGAGCAGCGCGGCCTTGGCTTCGAAATTCGGTGCGCGCAGCGGATTGTCCTCGCCATAATAGCGCGCGTTTGTGGATTGGGGTGCTGCGGAAAAAGTGCCGGAAAATCCGGCATTTGTGGCGCGAACGGCGTCTGCTGCCCGCTCCAGAGCGGCTTTTGAGAAATCTCCCGCATGGGCATATCCGGCAGCCTCACCAACGACGCTGCGCAGGCCGAAACCCCGGCCCGTGTTGTAGGTGCCGGATTTCAGGCGGCCGTTGTCGAAGATAAGGCTCTCAGTCTGTGTGCTTTCGAGATAAAGTTCGCCGTCTTCTGCGCCGGAAAGTGCTTCAGAAACAATGCGTTCTACGCTGGTGCGGTCGCAGTCGAAGGCCTCGGTGAGTGAGAGTTCACTCACGGCAGCGCGGCAAAGCCGTCCTTAAAGCCCGTCAGGTCGACCGGGATGCCGATGCCTTCTTCAGGGCTGGCAAAGATGATGAACGTTGCATTCGTGCCGGCGCGCATCGTGTTGAGCAGCTCATCGCGCAGGATAACTTCCGCATAACACCCATCCTCAATGCAGCGCACAAAATAGGCGCGGCCAAGGTCCTGCCCATCGACATTGAGCCCCAGACCGTTGGGCAAAATGACACCCAAAGGCGCAAGGACGCGCAGGATTCGGGCTTTGTTGTCAGCGGTTTTAAGCACCACCACCGACAGACCAACTTCTGGTCGGTCGTCTGCAACAACATTCTGCATCAGCGCGCATTGCTCGCTGTTTGCCCCCGGCGGCTGCTCGCAAACGATGTTCCAGGAACCGAATTTGGTTACACCCACCGGCGTTTGCGACTGCGCAAAAGCGGTGGGCGCCATGGCAAACGCCAGGGTGAGAACGAGGCGGAACAGGGTCGTCACAGGCAATATCCTCAAAATTCTAACGCGGTGCAAACCGCAGCATTTGCAGCGCCTTTTGCGCGCCAAAGCAGCGCGGCGCAAGCTTGGCAACCAATTGTGAGGCGGACAAGGCAGCAAAGCGGCAGCTCAGGCGGAGGCAGGCCAAGATATTGAGACGAGGCCAAAGCGCGCAGGAGGTGCCTAAGATGTTGCGGGACAAACCGTGTTGTGGTTCTAACGGCACAGTGATGTAGCTTGCCGGTGGCGGGTCTTTAAAAGATTCGCGCTCATGCAGGTGGCAAAATAAAGACGATACGGAGATACGGATGGTCAATCCGACCCCTTGGTCCAGCGCACGTGGGCTAAAATGGTTCGCCGGAGCGCTGGCTGTTGCCGGTGCTGCACTTGCTGCCCCCGCCTTTGCGGCACAGCCTGTCGATTGGCAGATCTGGCACCAGCCCGCCGCCACGCCGAATATGGCAGCTATCGAGAGTTTTGATTGGCTCACACTCTATGTGATCGTCCCGATCACGCTGTTCGTTCTAATTCTGCTGGCTCTGGTGATTTTCCGCTTCAACGCAAAATCCCATCCGGTGCCGGAAAAGACGACACACAACACTGCCATCGAAGTGGTTTGGACCCTTGGACCAGTAGCGGTCCTGGTGTTCCTGGCTATTCCTTCATTCCAGCTTCTCTCTTCCCAGTTCAATCCGCCGGAACCACCCTCGCTAACCATCAAGGCGACCGGTTACCAGTGGTATTGGGGCTATGAATATCAGGACGTTGATGCGCCTTTCGTGGTTGACGCTGAAGCAGCCGAACAGCCCGGGGACGAGGCGGAAACGCTTTCCTTTGAATCCCGCCCGGTCGGTGTTGCGGAACTTGCCGGTACAGAGGCTGCCGCGCTGAAAGAGCGTGAGGACCTGGGTAAGACTGACCTAGCCGAATATCCCCGTCTTCTGGCGGTGGACAACGAGCTTGTCGTTCCCGTGGGCCGCGTTGTGCGCGTTCTCGTTACCGCCGGTGACGTGATCCACAACTTTGCCATGCCCGCCTTTGGTCTAAAGATGGACGGCTATCCGGGCCGCCTCAACGAAACTTTCTTTCAGGCAACACGCGAGGGCCTCTATTACGGCCAGTGCTCAGAGCTTTGCGGCAAGTTCCACGCCTATATGCCCATCGGCATCCGCGTTGTTTCTCAGGAGCAATATGACGCCTGGCGCGAAGCTGCAGGCAATGACCTTCAGGCTGCCAATGCTTCGCTGAAGGCCGAAATTGTGGCCGCCAAGGCCGTGCAGACAAAAATTGATGTTGCCACCGACGGGTCCATCCCCGCCGCCGCAGCCACCAACTGAGGATCAGATCATGGCTTACGCATCCACCCATGATGGCGCGCATCACGATCACAAGCCAGGCTTCTTCAAGCGCTGGTTTTACTCCACCAACCACAAAGATATCGGAACGCTTTATCTGTGCTTTGCGATCTTCTCCGGCATCTATGGCGGGCTTTTGTCTGTCATCATGCGCATGGAGCTGCAGGAGCCCGGTCTCCAGATATTCACCGACCCGCATGTCTATAACGTCTTCACCACAGGCCATGGCCTCATCATGATCTTCTTCATGGTGATGCCTGCGCTGATTGGGGGCTTTGCCAACTGGATGGTGCCCATCATGATCGGCGCGCCGGATATGGCCTTTCCGCGGATGAACAACATCTCGTTCTGGCTGCTGCCGCCTGCATTGATCCTGCTGACATTGTCGATCTTCATGCCGTCTTCACCTGGTGATTTTGGCGCTGGGCAGGGCTGGACCATCTATCCGCCCCTTTCCGGTGCCACCGGTTCTCCAGGGCCCGCAATGGACCTGGCGATCCTGTCGCTCCACATTGCCGGTGCGTCATCTATTCTTGGTGCCATCAACTTCATCACCACCATTTTCAACATGCGCGCGCCTGGCATGACGCTGCACAAGATGCCGCTTTTTGCCTGGTCGGTGCTCATCACCGCCTTCCTGCTGCTGCTCTCGCTGCCGGTTCTGGCGGGGGCGATCACCATGCTGCTGACCGACCGCAACTTCGGCACCACGTTCTTTGTGCCGGAAGGCGGGGGTGACCCGATCCTGTTCCAGCACCTGTTCTGGTTCTTCGGTCACCCGGAGGTCTACATCCTCATCCTGCCTGGTTTCGGTATCATCTCCCACATCGTCTCGACGTTCTCCAGGAAGCCGATCTTTGGCTATATCGGTATGGCCTATGCCATGGTTGCCATTGGAGTTGTCGGCTTCATCGTGTGGGCGCACCACATGTATACGGTGGGTCTGTCACTCAACACGCAGCGCTATTTTGTCTTCGCCACGATGGTGATTGCGGTGCCAACGGGCGTGAAGATATTCTCATGGATCGCCACCATGTGGGGCGGCTCCATCACGATGCGCACGCCGATGTTGTGGGCAATTGGCTTCATCTTCCTGTTCACCGTTGGTGGTGTGACGGGTGTGCAGCTCGCCAATGCCGGTCTCGACCGTGCTTTCCACGACACCTACTACGTTGTGGCGCACTTCCACTATGTGCTGTCACTAGGTGCGGTCTTCGCGATCTTTGCGGCCTGGTATTACTGGTTCCCAAAAATGACTGGCTACATGTACAATTCGATCATAGCCAAAACCCATTTCTGGGTGACGTTTGTTGGCGTGAACCTGCTCTTCTTCCCGCAGCATTTCCTTGGGCTTGCCGGCATGCCCCGCCGCTATGTCGACTATCCTGATGCTTTTGCGGGCTGGAACTTTGTCTCGTCCATCGGCTCCTACATCTCCGCAGTTGCGGTGCTGATCTTCCTCTTCGGCGTGTTTGAAGCCTTCCGCGCCAAGCGCGTTGCAGGCGACAATCCCTGGGGTGAAGGCGCAACGACACTGGAATGGCAGCTGCCTTCACCGCCGCCGTTCCACCAGTGGGAACAGCTCCCACGAGTGAAGTAGGCAAAGCAGAAGGGGCCGGACTGTGATTGTTTGGAACTGGCCCTTTGCGGCCGCCGCAGGTTTGATGGCGGCGGTCTTTCTGCTGCATCTCTTTGCTGGTGGTCGGGAAGCGGTCCGGCCGCTTCTTGATGCTGAAAGCCTGCCTAAACAGGCGCGGATGACACTCTATTATGCGTGGCATCTCGTCAGCGCCGGGCTTCTGGCCGCTGCGCTGGTTTTCCTGGCCGCTGCATTGCGACCTGAATGGATTGCTATCGGCTGGGCAGCGGGACTGATGGTCGCCGTTTTCGCGCTGGTCAGCATCGTGCAGACCGTGCTGATGCGTCTGCCGATCACTATGGTGCCGCAATGGATTTTCTTTGCGCCAATTGCCGCATTGGCAATTTGGGGTTCCATGGGTTGAACAAGATGAGTTGAGGAGTGTTGGCGGAATTGCCGCTGGCTTTTAGGACTGAACCGATGACGACACTTGCGCCGACGCAGGCCGACATTTCCCTCGCCACACCGGCGGACTACTTCGCGCTGATGAAGCCGCGGGTTATGCGCCTTGTCGTCTTCACCGCACTGACGGGAATGCTGCTCGCGCCGGGTCCGCTCGACATCCGCACGATGGTCATCGCGGTCCTCGCGATCGCTGTTGGGGCGGGCGCGTCCGGTGCCTTGAATATGTGGTATGATGCAGACATCGATGCTGTCATGACCCGCACGATCGGACGCCCCATTCCAAGCGGCAGGGTGCGCCCGGGAGAAGCGTTGGCCTTTGGTTTGGTCATGTCGGTTCTCTCCGTCATGACGCTTGGCATTCTGGTCAACTGGACCGCCGGGTTCTGGCTCGCCTTCACCATCTTCTTCTATGCCGTTGTCTATTCGATGTGGTTGAAGCGCTCGACACCGCAGAACATCGTCATAGGCGGTGCGGCCGGAGCCTTTCCGCCGATGATCGGCTGGGCGGCGACAACCGGATCCGTTGGTGTTGAATCTCTTGTCCTTTTCGCCATCATCTTCATCTGGACGCCGCCACATTTTTGGGCCCTCGCGCTCTGGAAGATGGCAGATTACGATGATGCCCATGTGCCGATGATGCCGAACGCCAAGGGTGAGAGATCCACCCGCCGCCAGATGCTGTTCTATTCCGCGCTACTTGCCCCGCTTTCCCTTGCACCCTGGGCGCTGGGCTTTGCATCACCCATCTTTGGTGTGGTCGCTGCCGGCCTTGGTGGAGCATTCCTTTTTCTCACCTACCGCGTTTGGAAAATTGCCGGTGCCGACCCGGCGCTCAAAGCGGAGAAACGGCTTTTTGCCTTCTCGATTTTCTATCTCTTTGCGATTTTCGCGACTCTTTTGATCGAAGCGCTCGTCACCCGTAGCGGGATCTTTGGCTGATGGTTGAGACCGTTGAATTAACCGAAGAACAGGTCGCCGCGCGACGCAAGCGCTCGGTTGCCATGGCTTGGTGTCTTGGTGCGTTGGTTGTGGCTTTCTTCGTCGGCACGATGACAAAGATCCAGACGGCGGGCCCGACCTCCATTCCTCCCAGAACCTCCGGCACGGCGATTTCCGATGGTTGATACCGCCGTTCCCGTCCGCAAGCAGGTTCGCGTCGCGCTGATCTGTTGCGGTGTGTTCATCGGCATGCTCGCCATGTCCTATGCCGCCGTTCCACTCTACGATCTATTTTGCCGCGTCACTGGCTACGGTGGCACGACCCAACGTGCCCAAGACACGTCCGGCAAGGTGCTTGATCGCACAATTACCGTGCGCTTTGATGCCAATACGCACACCGATCTGTCCTGGGACTTCCAGCCCGTACAGCGGGCTGTGGAGATCAAGATTGGCGAGAAAAGTCAGATCTTCTATCGCGCAACCAACGTGGGCAGTCTGGAAACTTGGGGAACCGCGTCCTTCAACGTTTCTCCGCCCCAGGCCGGTGTCTATTTCAACAAGATCGAATGCTTCTGCTTCACTGAGCAGCACCTTGCCGCGGGGCAGTCCGTCGATATGCCGGTGATCTTCTTTATTGATCCCGACATTGCCGATGATCCACTGCTGAAGAACGCTGACACGATAACGCTGTCCTACACATTTTTCGTGGACGAGGACGCGCTCGACCGGGATGCCGAACAAGCAAATTTGGAAACCACTGATACGGCGCTTTGAATTGCGCGCAGGCCAACGTATAGAGGGCCTGACTGGCCGCTGTTTACAGCGCAAACCGCCGAGACAACAAAGAGACCGCAATGGCCGACGCATCCACCAAGAACCACGATTATCACATCATCGATCCGAGCCCCTGGCCGCTGATCGGTTCTGTCGGTGCGCTCATCATGGCCATTGGCGGTGTTGCCTGGATGCAAACGCTGAAGGGCAATGATTTTTCGGTTCTTGGCCTCCCCCTCGGTGGCCCCTGGGTCTTTATCATTGGTCTTCTGATCGTGCTCTACACGATGTTCGGCTGGTGGTCGGATACGATCAAGGAAAGCCATGAGGGCCACCACACGCGGGTGGTTTCGCTTCATCTGCGCTACGGCATGATTATGTTCATCGCCTCAGAGGTGATGTTCTTTGTGGCCTGGTTTTGGGCGTTTTTCGATGCCGCGCTTTACCCTGATGATGCCGTGCAGGTCGCGCGGTTGGCATATACTGGCGGGACATGGCCGCCGGAGGGCATCCATGTGCTCGACCCTCTGCATCTGCCGCTTTTCAACACGATCACATTACTGCTTTCCGGCACGACGGTGACATGGGCGCACCATTCGCTGATCGTAGGCGACCGCAAGGGCCTCGTCTGGGGTCTTGGTCTGACGGTGGTCCTTGGGGTTCTGTTCTCCTTCGTGCAGTTCTATGAATATTCGGTCGCTCCCTTCGCCTTCAAGGAATCGATCTACGGTGCGACCTTCTTCATGGCGACCGGGTTTCACGGCTTCCATGTTCTTGTGGGCACGATCTTCCTCGCCATCTGTTGGTTGCGCGCCTTAGGCGGCGGCTTTACCCGTGAAAAGCACTTCGGCTTTGAATCGGCTGCCTGGTACTGGCACTTTGTGGACGTCGTCTGGCTGTTCCTCTTCTTTGCTGTTTACATCTGGGCTTCTGCCGGCGCGGAAATTGCAGTCCACTGATCGCCCAGATCGCGGGCGCGCTTACTATGGTGAGCAGCCGCCGGTCTCCACAGGCATAAAGGGGCGCTGCCCCCGGTGCGGTGAGGGCAAGCTGTTCAACGGTCTTTTGACCGTGCGCGAAGAGTGCTCCTCCTGCGGCCTCGATTATTCCTTTGAGGATTCCGGCGACGGGCCAACCGTTCTCATCATGATGGCGCTTGGCTTCGTTGTGCTCGGCGCGGTGCTGTATGTGGAATTCACTTACACGCCGCCAGGTTGGGTCCATGCCGTCATCTGGCCGATTGTCATTCTCGCCCTTGGTCTTCCGCTTTTGAGGGCGGTCAAAGGCGTACTGATTGCGCTACAATTCACCCATGACGCGGCACCCGGGCGGATCGACCGCAAGCCATGAGCCTTGGCCGCATCATCCTCGCCGTCTGCATTGTCGGCGGAGTTGCTGTTTTGTCGAGCCTTGGCGTGTGGCAGCTCCAGAGGCTCGACTGGAAGCTGGCGATGATTGAGCGGGTTGAGATTGGTCTTCGGGTTGAACCAGTCTCGATAGACGCGATCCAAAGCGATCTCCTTGCCGGTAAGGACATCGAATATCGCCCCGCTTTTGTGACGGGCGAGTTCCTGCACGATTTTGAGGCGCATTATTTTGCGACTTTTGGAGGGGAACCCGGCTATTTCGTCTACACCCCGCTTCAGCGCAGCGATGGCAGTGCGCTCCTGGTAAATCGGGGCTTTATTCCGCTGGACGCCAAGGACGGCGCGCGCCGCCAGGCTGGGCAAACCGAAGGGCAAGTGCGCATCAACGGCCTTGCCCGCACCAACCCGCCGGAAAAACCCAACACTTTCGTGCCTGACAATGACCCAGCGCAGAACATCTACTATTGGAAGAACATCAGCGAGATGTCGGCACAGGGTCTGGCCTCAACAAACCCGCGTGTTCTGCCGTTCTTCCTGGACGCCGATGAAGCCTCCACCGCTGGCCCGGAAGCGCCGACAGGCGGGGTGACGCGGGTCACGTTCAACAACCCACATCTGCAATATGCCATCACCTGGTTCGGCCTTGCGGCATCATTGTTTATTGTTGGGAGCTGGTTCTTCTTTTCGGGTCGCCGCGGCTCGGCTAGGGATGAGTTATGAGTCACAAGCCACAAGCCACTTTGCGTCTTTGCGGCCCGCGCGGTTTCTGCGCCGGGGTCGACCGTGCGATCCAGATCGTTGTTCTTGCGCTGAAGAAATACGGCGCGCCGGTCTATGTGCGTCATGAGATTGTGCACAACCGCTATGTGGTGGAGGGGCTGGAAAATCTCGGCGCTGTTTTTGTGGAAACGCTGGACGAGGTGCCTGCCACTGACCAGCCGGTGATCTTTTCCGCCCACGGAGTGCCGAAATCTGTGCCCGCGGCAGCCGAGGCGCGCAATCTGCTCTATCTCGACGCGACTTGCCCACTGGTCTCAAAGGTCCACAAACAAGCCATGCTTCACGCCAAGCGCGGCCGTCATGTGCTGCTCGTCGGCCATCGCGGACACCCGGAAGTTGTTGGCACGATGGGCCAGCTTGAGCCGGGTGCTGTGACGCTGCTGGAGACAGAGGAAGACGTCGCTGTACTCTCCGTCGGTTCTGGGAACGCCGGTGATGCGCTCGGCTATGTTACGCAAACCACGCTTTCTGTGGACGACACGGCGGGCATTATCGGCGCGATCCATAAGCGTTTCCCGAATGTCGTTGCACCGTCTGCTGAATCGATCTGCTACGCCACCACCAACCGCCAGGAGGCGGTGAAGGCTGCTGCACCTGGGACCGATGTGTTTTTGGTAGTGGGGGCGGAAAACTCCTCCAATTCCAAGCGCCTTGTTGAAGCCGCCAGCCGCGCCGGGGCCAAACAGGCAGCACTCGTTGCTGATGCAAGCGAAGTCGATTGGGGCACCGTGCCAGACGGCGAAATCACTGTTGGTCTTTCTGCCGGAGCCTCAGCTCCTGAACTGCTTGTCGAGGGGATCGTTGAAGCCTTTCGTGAGCGTTACGAGCTGACCGTTGATCTCGCCATCACAGCTGTCGAAGACGAAGAATTTCTCGTCATGCGGGCGCTGCGGGACGTGCCGTTGGACGCTGCCGACATGGCTTTCGTCAATGGCAATGCTGCCTAACCGATGGCTGTTTATACCGAAGTCACCCAGGCTGCTCTTGAAGGCTTCCTCAAAGACTATGATCTTGGCCGCGTCACAGCCTTCAAAGGCATTGCCGGCGGGGTGGAAAACACCAATTACCTTCTGGATACCGACCAGGGCCGCTACATTCTCACGCTCTATGAAAAGCGCGTCGCGGAAGCCGATTTGCCGTTTTTTATGGGTCTGATGGACCATTTGGCGGGCAAGGGCTTTCCCTGCCCAGAGCCAGTGCGCAAGCGCGACGGGACGGTGCTGGGGCGGTTGGAGAACCGTGCTGCGGCCTTGGTGACGTTCCTGGAGGGCGTTGATGTTAAGGAGCCGAGCCTCGACCAGTGCCGTATGGCGGGGGAGGCGCTTGCGCATTTGCATGAGGATGGGCAGGATTGTCCTGTTCACCGCGCAAACGCCCTCGCGCCCTCGGGCTGGAAGTCACTTGCAGACGCCGCTCTGCTGTGTGCTGATGAGATTGAGGACGGTCTCTCCGCACTGATCGAGCGCGAGATGATCAACGTCACAGCAGTTTGGCCCGATGACCTGCCGCAAGGAGTGATTCACGCCGACTGGTTCTGCGACAATATCTTCTTTCTCGACGGGCGCTTGTCTGGCGTGATCGACTTTTATTTCGCCTGCAATGACACGCTCACCTATGATCTCGCCATTGCGATCAACGCTTGGTGCTTCGATCAAACCTTCGCCTTCCAAGCCGATCGGAGCGCTGCTCTGGTTGCAGGCTATGAAAGCGTTCGCGCGCTAACGGAAGCTGAGAAAAAGGCGCTTCCGGTGCTTTGCCGCGGCGCGGCTCTACGCTTTTTGCTGACACGGGTGAACGACTGGCTGAACGTGCCCCCAGGCGCGCTGGTCATTCCGCACAATCCCAAAGCTTTTTCCGCGCGGCTGCGCTTCCATCAGTCTGCGGCCGGACCTCAAACCTACGGTGCCGCGTGAAGGAAGTGACGATCTGGACGGATGGTGCCTGCTCCGGCAATCCCGGCCCTGGCGGCTGGGGTGCCATTCTGCGCTATGGAGAGAACGAGAGAGAATTGAGCGGTGGTGAGGTGCTCACAACCAACAATCAGATGGAGTTGCGCGGTGCTATCGAAGCGCTCAACGCGCTCAAATCACCGTGCAAGGTGACGCTCTATACCGACAGCAAGTACGTAAAAGATGGTGTCGGCGGCTGGATTCACGGTTGGAAAAAGAACGGCTGGAAAACCAGTGCAAGAAAGCCCGTTAAGAATGTCGAGCTGTGGCAAGCGTTGGACGACGCCACTTCACGCCACGAGATCGAATGGTGCTGGGTAAAGGGTCATGCGGGGCATGCAGAAAACGAGCGAGCCGATGAGCTCGCCCGCCAAGGTATGGCACCCTACAAAATCAAGGATTAAAGCTGGCCGAGCAGAGTTGCCGCGCCGCTTTTGTCGGCTTCACCGGGAGAGTCCTCTTCATTCAGCTCCGTGACCACACGGTCTTTCACCAGCATTGAATAACGTTTGGACCGGGTGCCCATTGGCCCCATGTCCATATCCATTCCGATGGCCTTGGCAAAACCCGCATTGGCATCGGTGAGGTATTTCAGCTTGCCACGCCCACCGGTGTCCTTGGCCCAGGCATTCATCACGAAGACGTCGTTGACGGAGACAACGGCGATCTCATCAACGCCCTTTTCCCGGATCGCATCGGCATGTTCCAGAAAACCGGGCAGGTGGTTCTGGTGGCAGGTGGGAGGGAAGGCGCCGGGCACAGCAAAAAGTACCACGGTTCTGCCGTCGAAGAGTTCGGAAACCGTCATCTTGCCCGGCCCGTCTGAGGTCATGGTGAGAAAGTCGAAGTCGGGAAGGCGCTCGCCTTTTTGGATCGTCATGGAAAATGGTCCTGTCTGAAAGTTGCCGAAGATCTCGTGGCGATAGGCCACAAAGTCAATCGCGCGCCGCTTCGATCCTGGCTGGATGAACAACGCCGTCGATGATGAGCAATCCATCCGGCCGCTGCTCACCCTTGGTTTGAAAATGAGCGGTCCCGTTTTCAATTGTACCAGGCACCGGCACGGTGCCGGGCTGAGCGGAAACCCAGAAGACCTTAGCAGTTCCGGCGGGTGTGGGGGCTGTGAGGATGTCGCCTTTTCTGTTCAACCCGACATCATCGGCCATCACGACCGAAGCCCCGGCCATTGCAAAGACCTGCGCCTCTTCCAAGCTACTGGAGGCAGATTGCTCCAGTGGTGCGGTCAGGGTGAATTGCACGGGAATGCAGATTTCCCCGCAAACACCGATAATACCGCTCGCTGTCAGTTCCCGCAGGCCGTTCGTGCCAGAAATGTCGACCGGCACCACCACCTCTTTGGAATATCCGGTCACGTAACCCGAGCCATCCTCATAGACGGCAGGGGCTGGCCAATCGACAGACACCGTCCCGCCCGGCACACCGCTGCCAAAACGGTCAATCGAAATGTTGAGTACCGGCGGTAAGCCGGAAGAGCCGGGCACGGTCCAATAGGTCTTAAAGCCCTCATCGAGCTTCACCTGAAGGGCAGCTTCATAGCCCCCGGCCGGCTTTTCCCGGGCCAGGAAGCGCAGGCTTCCACCGTCCACATCCAACCATTGCGACGAAGCGGCGACGGCGGGAAGGGCCGAAAAAGCCGAGATCAGAAGGGTGGCAAACGTTCTCATGCGCCTCTTCTACCAAAGGCCTGGGACGTGCGCCTGTCATTTGTGCGTGACCGCTTGGGAGCAGATCGTTACCGTTGCGCCAATATCCGGGCCGTGCGGGAGACGCGCGAACCCATTTTATGGAGCAGAGCTTTTGGACTTAACGGGCCATCTTCTTATCGCCATGCCGGGCATGGGTGATGAGCGCTTTGCGCGGGCCGTGGTGCTGATTTCCGCCCACACGGAAGATGGAGCTATGGGCTTCATCCTCAACCGCAAAGTGGCGAGCCCTACTTTTCTGGAAATTCTGGATGAGTTGGATCTGGACATGGAGGCGGCCCGACAGCGACGGCTGAAAGGTTCCGTGCCGGTTTTTTCCGGCGGTCCGGTGGAGCAGGGGCGGGGTTTTGTTTTGCACTCGCTCGACTACGGCTCGCCGGGCACAGTGCGGATCGGTGATGTCGGCGGCGTAACGGCTACTCTCGACGTGCTGCGTGCTCTTGCCGGACCACTGCCTCCTAACAAGGCTGTGATGGTGCTCGGCTATTCTGGCTGGTCCGATGGGCAGCTTGAAGCTGAGATTGGCCAGAACGGTTGGCTTACACTTCCGGCAACGCAGAAACTGGTTTTTGAAACACACCATGAAGAGATATATCGTGAGGCGCTCGCCGCGCTCGGTGTCTCAGAAGAGTTGCTTTCAGCCTCGCCCGGGCGCGCCTAGGCTGCACTGGAGTGGCGCAAAGCACCGGCTACACCGCCGGCATGCATTACCGTACCAAAGCGCGGGCCCTGTCCGTATTCGCAGCCAAGCTGGAGCAATTCCTGGGCGTCCGCCTCGCTGCGAACGCCTTCAGCGATGACCTTCATATCAAGATCGTGAGCCATAGTGACGATTGAGCGCAGCACTGCAGGGCGGCCAGTGACATCGTTCTTGGCAATCAACGCATTGTCGATGCGCATTGTGTCGAAGGGGAATTGCATCAAATGCAGATGGGAGGAGAACCCTTTCCCGAATTCATCGAGGGTCAGCCCGACCCCCAAACCTGCGAGACCCGCCAAAATCTCACGAGATTGCTCGGGATTGTCCATCACCAGATCTTCGCTCATCTCCAGCTTCAGCGAGCCTGCAGGAACTGGTGATGTTTCAAGCACACCTTTGAGATCATTCACGAGGTCCGGTCCAAGGAGCCGCTGGGCGGTTATGTCCACGGTGGCAAAAAGGTCGTCTCGGCCATAGTCCTCTTGCCATGACAACAGGTCAGCCGCAGTACGTTGCAGCACGAAAACCGCAATTTTGTCTGCCATTCCTACCCGCTCGGCGATTGGTAGGAAATGTGCTGCGGCAATCCGCCCGCGGCGCGGGTGTTGCCAACGCAGTTGGCCCTCAAGACCTGCTATCTGCCTGTCCTTCAGCCCAACAATCGGCCGATAGACGATCTCAATCTCGCCAACCATGATTGCGTTCTGCAGATCATTTTCGAGCTGAGTGTCTCCGTCGACCTGATCGCGGAAATTGGGGCGGAACGGCTCAATCCGATCGCCGCCCAGACGTTTAGCCTGCATGGCGGCCAGCTCGGCATCGCGCATCATTTCCTCTGCCCCGCTCTGCTCGTTCCCCCAGGTTATAAGCCCTATGGACGCGGTGATAGTGAATTCCTGTTTGGAGAATGTGACCGGCGCATTGAGAGCCTTCTTGAGCTCGCGCGCAAAAATGGCAATGCGGTCTGGCTCGTTCTCAGACTGCAAAAGCAGAGCAAAACGGTCATCGGAAAGCCGGGCGAGCGTATCTCTGGGTTTTAGGAGACGGGAAAGGCGGCGTGTTACGGTTAAAAGAACAGAGTCGCTGATTGCGAGACCGACACTGGGATTGACGCCCTGAAGCGGTGTTAAATCGATCACAAAGAGGCTCGGCCGCGCATTCTGTTCCGCCCGCGCAAGCGATATTGCATGGGCCAACCTGTCCAGGAACAGTTGCTTGTTGGGAAGTCCTGTCAAGTTGTCGCGCACGGCATCTTGCATGAGGCGCTGGCGCGAAATGCGATGTTCGGTCACATCACTCAATGTGCCGACACAGCGCTGCACCTCACCATCGTTGCCAATGACAGGGCGTGCGCGCAGATTGACCCAGTGGTACTGGCCAGAGCTGCCGCGCAGGCGAAAGTCCTGGTCGACGCGTCCGCGCCGGTGGTCCAGCACAACATCGAGACAAGATTTGTAGCGGTCACGATCCAACGGGTGGAGCAGGGACAGCCAATTGTCTGGTGAACCGGAAATCTGATCGTTGTCGATACCCAGTGCATCGGAGACCTCTGATCCGACGAACACTTCGTCGCGGTCCACATCCCAGTCCCAGACAGCATCGCCTGAACCAACAAGCGCAAGCGCCTGACGTTCGGTCTCAGATACCGCGCCCGGCAGGATCACCCCACCGGCAAATGCGTGTTGCATCACAGTGAAGGAAATCAGCAGCACAGCGAGCACAAGTCCGCCGCCAAGGGCAGGTTGCAATATGTCGTTGTCGAGCCGCCCGGTAATCGTGAGCCAGCCGCAAATGAGCCAGGCGGAGATCAAAAGCCACGTTGGCACAAGCAGAACAGCCCGGTCAAAGCCCATGAGGGCAAGTGAGACGATGAGGATCAGTCCCATCGCAGTCGCCACGACCAGGGACATGCGGGCAATGCCGGATACTTGCTCTGCCGCCGCTGGCGCAAAGAGCATCAGGATACCAAGGACAAGCAGCCAAATGACGATGACGTAAGTGCTGCGCCGATCCCACCGATTAAGGTGAAGATAGGCCCATAGGAAGATAACAAGTCCGCCGGCCAGAAAGACCTCCGTCAGCGCACGATAGACGTTGAGTTCCCCCGGCTCCAGCGACACGATTTTGCCGATAAAGCCGAAATCCACGCAAACGTAAGCCAATACACCCCACGCCAATGCAGCCGTTGCCGGGAACATGGCTGAACCCTTCACCACAAAAAGGATGGTGAGGAAGAGAGCCAAAAGGCCTGCAATGCCAAGGACGATGCCGTTATAGAGCGTCGTTGAATTGACGGCGTCCTTATAGGCATCCGGCTCCCAGAGCGTCAGCTTGGGGACCTTGTCGCCTGCCATTTCAGCAACGAATGTGACGACGGTTTCAGGGTTTAGCGTGATGAGAAAGAGGTCAGCATCTTCCGCCTGCTCCCGATCCAGGGAAAAGCCCTCCGACGGCGTGACCGAGACGATCCGCGCCTGGCCAAGGTCTGGCCACATGACGCCAGAACCGGGAAGGCGGTAATGGGGAGCGACGAGCAGGCGGTCGACCTGCCGGTCGGAGGTGTTGGCGAGGGCAAAGGCGAGCCAATTGCCCGACCCGTCCTCACTCTCGGAGCGCACTTCGATGCGGTTGACGACGCCGTTTGCATCTGGCGCGGCAGTTAGGCTGATACCCTGTCCCGCTTCCGGGTAAAGATCGATCACGCCGGTCAGATCAACGGCAGTGAAGTTGTCGCCCACATCCACCGGCTCCAGCGCGCTGGCTGTGGTCCACGTGGCGAGGGAGGCAACTACGAGTACAACAGCGGCAAAATGGATTGCTAAAGCGCGCAGGAAGCGGGTCATAATTTGTCCCCCGCAAGACGTGCATAAAGGTGATGGTCGCGCCAGCTCCCGGCAATGCGCAGATAGGAGCGGGCAACGCCTTCATGGCGGAAGCCACACCGTTCCAGCACGGCGCGCGAAGCTTCATTTTCCGGCACTGTGGCTGCTTCGATGCGGTGCAGGTCGTGGTCCCTAAAGGCGCAGATGGCAGCGGTGTTTACGGCCTCGCTCATATAGCCTTTTCCGGCGTAGCGCTCGCCCATCCAATAGCCGAGAGATCCCGCCTGCGCGACGCGGCGGCGTATGTTGGAAATTGTAAGTCCGCCGACAAGCGCATTCGGCTCATCACGCAAAAAGAGAAACCACGGCAGGGCGCGCCCGCTTGTAACTTCTGCCTCCATCCGGCGCATGCGAAAGCGCCAGGAGGAGTGAGACAATTCGTTGGGCGTCCAGCTTGGTTCAAACGGCTGAAGAAAATCAGCACTCTCACCACGCAATTGTGCCCAGGTCTCAAAATCCTCTGCGCGCGGCTGGCGCAGGACAAGACGCTGCGTTTCCAGCCTCTGCGGGTTCTGGTGGGCGTTGGTGAACTTTAGCAGCCGCATGGAGACCTAAGCCACGCTGGCGGCTGCGGGCCGCGCGTCGGTTCCGGTGCCAAGCTGGCGGGCGATTGTTTCTACACCGGAGAGATTGCCGATGGGACCGGTTGCCGAAATGGTCGGTGGACCGGAGGTGAAAAGATCTGCTGCCAGTTCCCTAAGGCGAGAGATGTTGAGCGCAGCCAAACGGTCCATCAACTCCTCGTTGGTGACCTGACGGCCAAACAGCATGAATTGCCGTGCGATCATGGAGCAACGGGCAGCGGGACTTTCCTGCGCCATCAACAAGCCTGCCTCGATTTGCGCGCGCGCGCGGTCGAGCTCCTTTTGCGACAGATTATCGGCGCAGGAAAGCAATTCCTGACAGACAACGCCGATCAATTCTTCCACATCATCAGCTTCCGTCGCTGCGTGGATGCCGAAGACACCGGTGTCGGAAAATGCCCAGTGAAAAGCGTAGATAGAATAGCAAAGGCCGCGCTTTTCCCGCACCTGCTGGAAGAGGCGTGAGGACATGCCGCCGCCAAGGGCCGTCGCCAGAACCTGGCTCGCGTAATAATCCCGTGCCTGGTAGGCACGTCCGCCAAAGCCAAGAGCAATCTGAGCCTCCTGCAATTCCCGCGGTTTGAGGATTTCGCCGCCGGTATAGAAGCCCGGTTCGGGCTGACGCACACTTTCGGCGGGAAGGCTGCCGAGGCGTTTTTCGACCTGTTTGACAATGTCTGCATGATCCACCGCGCCCGAAGCTGCGACCACCATGTTGGAGCCGTGATAATGGTCCGCTAAATATTTGCGGATCGCATCCGGCGTGAAGTTCGTGACGGTTTCCGGCGTGCCCATGATGGGGCGGCCCAATGGTTGGCCGGCAAAGGCGGCCTGTTGAAAATCATCGAAACATACGTCTTCGGGATTGTCCTGCGCCGCGCCAATTTCCTGCAGGATGACGTGCTTCTCGCGGGTGAGTTCATCCGCATCGATCTTGGAATCCGTCAGAATTTCGCTCAGCAAATCCAACGCTAGCGGCACATCCTTGCGCAGCACGCGGGCGTGGAAGGACGTGGTTTCGGTGGAGGTGGACGCGTTCAAATCCCCGCCGACATCTTCAATCGTTTCGGCAATATTCTGCGCCGACCGGGTGGAAGTGCCCTTGAAGGCCATGTGCTCGACAAGGTGAGAGATGCCGTGTTCTTCCGGCATTTCATCCCGTGCCCCGGCCTGCAGCCACACGCCAAGGGAAGCGCTTTCCAGATGCTCCATACGGTCTGTCACAACGGTGACACCGTTTGGCAGCACCGTACGCTCGACGTTGGTGTCGTAGTCTTCCCCGGCTAACGCGAGTTCGGCAGGCGCGTTTGAGGCTGGTTTCATGATTGCGTTTGCGCCTCCCAGCGCGAATGCTGCACTCGGCCGATTGCGAGAGCAAACGCCAATGTTTTCTGCGGTTTGCCGTCTTATCCGTTTGCGCGGCTGTGTTGCGCGACAAAGGTTTCCACGGCGTCCAGATCGTTCGCCAGCACCTTGAAGCGTTCTTGCCCGGCCATCAAGTCCGCAAGGCGTTCCGGCAGAGGCGGGCGGATGCCGCTAGCGGCTTCAACAGCATCAGGAAATTTCGCCGGATGGGCTGTCGCCAGCACCACCATGGGGGATGCGGTGCCGGTCTGCTTTGCCACGTGGACACCGACGGCGGTGTGGGGGTCGAGCAGCATGCCGGTTTCAGCGAGCGTGGCGTGGATGGTTTTCGCCACCTCGTCCTCGCTGGCGCGCCCGGCGTCGAAGTCCGTGGCGATGGCCTCGCGCACGTCTTCGCGCAGGTCGAAAGCACCGGATTGTGAGAGGGAAGAGAGGTTCCGGCGCACCATCTGAGCGTCCCGGCCGGACGCTTCAAAAAGCAGCCGCTCGAAATTGGAGGAAACTTGAATGTCCATGGATGGAGAGGTTGTCGGGTGAACGCCTGCGGTCTCATAACGCCCCGTCTCCATGGTGCGGGCGAGAATGTCGTTGGAATTGGTGGCAATCACCAGCCGGTCGATCGGCAGTCCCATGCGTTTTGCGCAATAGCCTGCAAAAATGTCCCCGAAATTGCCGGTTGGCACCGTGAAGGAGACCGTCCGATGCGGTGCGCCGAGGCTGATGGCGGCGGTGAAATAATAGACGATCTGGGCCATGATCCGGCCCCAGTTGATAGAGTTCACGCCGGAGAGGTTGTTGGCGTCCCGGAAAGCGTGGTGGTTGAACATCGCTTTCACGATGGCCTGACAATCATCAAAATTGCCTTCAATGGCGAGGGCATGGACATTGGCGTCCTGCACTCCCGTCATCTGCCAACGCTGCACGTCTGAAACGCGCCCGTGAGGGAAGAGAATGAAAATGTCGGAATGATCGCGCCCACGGAACGCCTCAATTGCCGCACCGCCGGTGTCGCCGGAAGTTGCACCAACCACCGTGATCCGCTCCCCGCGTTGCTCCAGCACATGATCCACCAACCGCGCCAAGAGTTGCATGGCAACATCCTTAAAGGCGAGCGTCGGGCCGTGGAACAGCTCCTGGACAAAAGTGTCGTCGCAGATCTGAACCAGCGGCGCCACGGCCTTGTGATGGAAGGAGGCATAGGCCTCATCGACCATGTTGGCGAAGGTTGCTTCGTCAATCTCACGCCCGAGAAAGGGTGTCAGCACGGCCTTGGCAATATCGGCATAGCTCTTGCCAGCCATGGCCTGTATCTCGGCCTTGGAGAATTGCGGCCAGTCGCGCGGCACATAAAGACCGCCGTCACGGGCAAGGCCCGTGAGGATCGCGTCTGAAAAGCCGAGTGTCGGCGCATCGCCGCGTGTGCTGATATAGTCCATGGCCATTTGGATCGTGGGGCGGGGAACGTTTGCGCGCTTCTTTGGCGCTTGTGGATCACATGTCAAACAGCGCGGCGCAAAGTCTGCAAAGGCATCTCGCCATGGCCTTGCCGCTTTGCTAGGTCACAAAAAGACTTTAGCGGCAGGACCGAAAGCGGAAACAACGTTCATGCGTATCACAACAACCCTTTTTGTTGGATTTTCACTGGCTCTCGCAGGGTGTCAGACCGGCGGTTCCAATGGCATTCTTGGAAGTGTTGGAAATAACGAGGCCGCCAATTCCACCGTGGAAGGCACCAATCCCAATGACGGGCGGCGCCTTAAGAACACGCAGAACCGGCTGACCAATTACTGCCCACGCATTACCATTCGCGCAGGGACGGAGACCCTGCGTATCATGCCGCGGGGCGTTGATACGTCGGAGGCCGGGCAGGTGCGCTATCAGGCAACAATCACGCAGGTCGCTCGGGAGTGCTCCTATGTGGGGGACCAGTTGCGCATCCGCGTCGGTGCTAAAGGCCGAGTCATTACGGGCCCGAAGGGCGTGCCGGGTACTGTGTCGTTGCCGCTGCGGGTTGCGGTGCAGCAGGGCAATTGCTCGCGTCATTTCCGTCTGACAGAGGTGCCCGCAACCATCGCGGCGGGGCAGAGCTCCACCCTGTTCCAACTGGTGGACAACGACATCATCATGCCGGCGCCATCCTCCATCAACGTGCAGATTTTCGTCGGCTTTGATGAAACACGCAACGCCAAGGCAAGCACCACGCCCTGCACATCCTAAGCAAAAAGCTAGTCCAGTGCGCCGTCCCAAAGGCCGAGCGCGGCGACAAGCTCCGGCACGTCGGCCATCTTGTTGAGCACAGTTTCAGCGCCAGCTTCCGTCAGCGCATCGGCGTGCCCCTGGTAGGTGTGGCTGCCGCCGGTAAATCCGACCGCGCGCATTCCGGCAGCTTTTGCCGCCTGAATGCCGGGAACGCTGTCTTCCAGCACCATGCAGGCGGTTGGGTCGGCTTCAAATTCTCTCGCAGCATGGAGAAAGAGCGCCGGATCGGGTTTTGCGGGCAGGTTCAGTTCAAGCACTGAGTAGACGTAAGGGCGGAACCGGTCCCACAACTCGGCGCGAGACAGTTCAACCTTCAGCTTCTCCGCACCCGCATTGGAGGCAACGCAGCGCGGCTGGTCGAGGCGGTCCAGCATGGCATGGACGCCGTCAACGGCCTTCACCTCCCGCCACAGCCGCTCCAGCAGCGCTGCATCGACCTTCGCGTCGTGGTCGTCGGGCAAAGCACGACCGAGCTCTTCTTCCATTGTGGTTTTGAAATAGGTCGAGCTGGTGCCCGCAAAGCGGATGATGAATTCTTGGGGGCTCATTTTCAGCCCGTAGGGTTCCATCATCTCCAGTTCCACCTGCGCTGCAATGGTCTCTGAATCCATCAGTGTTCCGTCGCAGTCGAAAATGACGAGTTGGCATTCTGGCATGGAAAAATCCGGGCAAGGGCAGTGAAAAAAGCCCGCATAAGGGAAGGGCGCGGCTTAAACAAATCTTCACCGCGTTCATTCACCGTTGCTGCAACACCAAATTTGTTTTGCGTAACGGTGCCCTATGCAGCTTTCCTTCGCCCCCAAAATCGGGGCCGACGCCCCGCCATTCTGGCTCAATCAGATCCTCAAGGGTGATTGTGTGGCCGCGCTTGAGCGGCTGCCGAAGCACAGCGTCGACATGGTTTTTGCCGACCCGCCCTACAATTTGCAGCTTGGCTCCGACCTTTCGCGACCCGACCAGTCCAAGGTTGATGCCTGCGATGATCATTGGGACCAGTTTGAAAGCTTCCGCGCCTATGATGATTTCACCCGTGCCTGGATGATGGCGGTGCGGCGGGTGCTGAAGCCCTCAGGTACGATCTGGGTGATCGGCTCCTATCATAACATTTTCCGCGTCGGCACGGTGCTGCAGGACATGGGGTTCTGGGTTCTTAACGACGTTGTGTGGCGCAAGACCAACCCGATGCCGAATTTCCGCGGTCGTCGCTTCACCAACGCCCATGAGACCATGATCTGGGCGAGCCGGGACAAGGACGCCAAGGGCTACACGTTCAATTATGACGCTATGAAAATGGCCAATGACGACGTGCAGATGCGCTCCGACTGGGTTTTCCCCATTTGCAACGGCAATGAGCGGTTGAAGGGCGAGGACGGTAAGAAAGTTCATCCAACGCAAAAGCCGGAAGCGCTGCTGCATCGGGTGCTGCTGTCGTCCACCAAGCCAGGCGACGTGGTGCTGGACCCGTTCTTTGGCACCGGCACGACGGGCGCTGTGGCCAAGATGCTGGGTCGCAATTTTGTCGGTGTCGAGCGTGAGCAAGACTATATCGACGCGGCCACGGCGCGGATTGAAGGCGTTGAGCCGATGGAAGAAGCATCCCTCGCCGTTACCAAAGGCAAGCGCGCGGAACCGCGGGTGCCGTTTGGCTCGCTCATTGAAGTTGGTTTGTTGAAGGCCGGAGACGTGCTGACGGATTCAAAGCGCCGCTGGCAGGTGAATGTGCGCCTCGACGGGTCGCTGGACCACGAAGGTCAGGCGCTTTCCATCCACAAGACGGGTGCAAAGGTTCAGGGGTTGGAAGCCTGCAACGGCTGGACCTTCTGGCATCTGGAACGCGGCAAAGACCTCGTTTGCATCGACGAGTTGCGCAAGACCTATCGTGAAGGCCTTGGTGCCGCCGCCTGATCCAGCGTCAGCCTTGCGGCTTTGGCAAAGAGTGTCGGTAGATTGCCGGTATCACTTTCCCACCAGCCATTGCCGGTGGGTTTGGCATCCGCTGCATAGACCTCAAGCGTGAGGCCAAAATGGGTGAAGGTGTGGGTGATTTCGCCCACCTGCTCCCAGTCCGCTGCAAACGGTGCGGCATTTGGCCCGCGCGCACCATCCTGCCGGGCTGACCAGTCGGTGGTTGGCAAGCCCGCCGTGCCGCCCAACATCCCCTTTTCCGGCCGTCGCACGCACCAGAACTCAGCGCCCTTCAACGCCACGTAAACCGCGCCGCGCCGTTGGGGTTTGGCCTTTTTTGCCGGTTTGACGGGATAGTCGAGCGGGTTTCCTGCCGCTCTTGCTGTGCAGCCCTGCGTCACCGGGCAGAGCGCGCAGACGGGACTGCGTGGAGTGCAGATTGTTGCGCCGAGATCCATCATAGCTTGTGCGAAATCGCCGGGGCGCTCAGCAGGCATGTGGTTGTCAACAAATGCCCGGCATTGCGCTTTTGCTTTCGGCAACGGCGTCGCATCGCCGGCCCAGCGGGTGACGACACGCTCGATATTGCCATCCACGACGGCGGCCTTTTCACCAAAAGCAATCGCGGCAATGGCAGCGGCAGTATAGTCGCCAATCCCCGGCAATTTGCGCAATTCAACTTCGGTTTGCGGAAAATGCCCACCATGGTTTTCCACAACGATCCGCGCGCAGGCGTGGAGATTACGGGCGCGGCTGTAATAGCCAAGGCCCGCCCATGCGGCCATGACCTCATCATTGGACGCTGCCGCCAGTGTCTCAACGCTTGGCCAGCGGGCGGTGAATTTCTCGAAATAGGCCTTCACCGCCGCAACGGTGGTCTGTTGCAGCATGACTTCCGACAGCCACACGTGGTAGGGATTTGCGTGTTCGCCACTACCCGGCGGCACGCGCCATGGCAGGGTGCGGGCGTTGCGGTCATACCAGGTGAGCAGGTTTTGCGCGAAGAGCGTCATAGCAGGCAGGCTTTGAACCGCAGGGAGGACAGAAGCAAGATGGCGAGAGGCGCTAAGTCCCGCAACGGAGCCAAGCAGGTGGCGGAACTTGCAAGCGCCATCTTAAACCCTGTTCTGGAACGCCGCGCAGGCATGACGTTGGATTTGCTAACGCTGTGGGAGGATTTTGCAGGGGCAGAAAATGCAGCCCTTTCGCGCCCCGAAAAGCTCGATTGGCCTCGCCGTGCCAGCGAGGATGAAGCGTTTGAACCGGCAACCCTGGTGGTGGCCTGCGAGGGGTCGCGGGCCGTCTTCCTGACCCACCAGAGCGATACGATCCTTGCCAGGGTCAACGGCTATTTCGGCTTTAGGGCCGTTGCGCGCATGCGCATCGTCCAGCGCCCCGTCCGCAACATGCAGCCGCCGCCGAAACCTGCCAAACCTTCACTCAAGCCAGTAACGGGCAATGCCAAGCAAATTTTGGACAGTGTTGAGGATGATGACCTGCGCGCCGCACTGGAGCGTTTGGGAACCGGCGTGTTCAGCCGCCGTTCAGGGCAAGGCGACCAGGATTGATCTCGCGCGAATGTCAGTGGCACTTGCGCGCGTGACAGCCTATCTCGGCTTCAGACACGCATGAGATTATGATTCCAGCAGGAGACCCCCTTGTCCCCCAAATCCAACACTCGCCGCACCCTTCTTCTCGGTGCCCTTGGAACTGCCGCCGCTGCCGCAACCCTTGGCCTGCCAGCTTTCGAGGCACAGGCGCAAACCGTGAGCGGCCTCTTTGATGATCTGCCGATCGCCGACAACGTGATGGGTGACGTCAACGCGCCGGTGACGATCGTTGAATATGCCTCCATGACGTGCCCGCATTGCCGTACGTTCCATGAGAATGTGCTGCCGGTGCTGAAGGAAGAATATATCGACACCGGCAAGGTGAAGCTCATTCTGCGCCCCTTCCCCTTCGATGGGGATCGGCGGGGTGAGGCAGCCTTCATGCTCGCCAAATGCGCCCCCAACGGGAACTACTACCCGATGGTCGACGCACTCTTTCAGACTCAGTCCAATTGGTCCCGCGCTGATAACCCGGTGCCCGAGCTTCAGCGCATCGCCGCACTTGCCGGTATGGATGAGCCTGCGTTCCGCGCCTGCCTTGGCAATCAAGAGCTGCTGGCGAGCATTATTGCCGGTCGCAACAAGGCGGTTTCGGAATTTGGTGTGAAAGCAACCCCCACAATCTTCGTAAACAACCAAAAACTTGGGGATTCGAGCCTTTCCACGCTTCGTGAAGCCATCGACGCCGCGCTCTGATGCTATAGGGGGCCAGCGCCGGTGTTGGCGTGGCCCCACTTGCAGGAGGTGGCATGGAATTCAACAAGCTGCGCCTGCTGGGCTTCAAATCCTTTGTGGAGCCGACCGAACTTGTCATTGAGAAGGGGCTGACGGGGGTCGTCGGTCCTAACGGTTGTGGCAAGTCGAACCTTGTCGAGGCCCTGCGCTGGGTCATGGGGGAGAACTCCTACAAGAATATGCGTGCATCCTCGATGGATGACGTGATCTTTTCCGGTTCCGGCAACCGCCCCTCGCGCAACATGGCCGAAGTGGCGTTGTTTCTCGACAATGACGACCGCACTGCACCCGCAGCCTTTAATGATGCCGAAGAGTTGCAGGTTTCCCGCCGGATCGAGCGGGAGGCGGGCAGCGTCTATCGTATCAATGGCCGCGATGTGCGGGCAAAAGACGTGCAGCTTTTGTTTGCTGATGTGTCCACCGGAGCGCGCTCACCGTCCATGATCGGGCAGGGGCGCATTGGCGAATTGATTTCCGCCAAACCCCAGGCCCGCCGTGCGCTTCTTGAAGAGGCAGCCGGTATTTCCGGTCTCCATTCCCGCCGTCATGAAGCCGAATTGCGGCTGCGCGCAGCGGAGACGAACCTTGAGCGGCTTGATGATGTTGTCAGTGCCCTCGACACCCAACTTGAAAGCCTGCGCCGTCAGGCACGGCAGGCCGTGCGGTATCGCAATGTTGCAGGCGACATCCGCCGTGCCGAAGCGACGCTCCTCCACATCCGTTGGCTTGCCGCAAGCGAGGCTTTGCGGGATGCAGAGACTGCGCTCACAGCGCTGACCGTGAAGGTGGGTGAGGCCGGGCTGACCCAGGCGGAAGCCGCCCGGGTGCAAGCCATCAACGGAGGTAAATTGCCGCAACTGCGCGAAGGCGAAACGAAGGCCGCCGCCGCGTTTCAGCATCTCACGATCCAACGCCAGCAGCTGGACGAAGAGACCCAGCGCGCCGCACGCCGCAAGCGGGACATCGAGGCGCGCGCGGAGCAGTTGAAGGCCGATATTGCCCGCGAAGAGCAGATGATTGCCGAAAACAGCGACATCATCTCCCATCTGGAGCGCGAGGATGCGCAATTGCGCGGTGAAGGAGAGAAGCGCGCTGAGCGTGAAACAGCTTTGAAAACCGCCCTCAATACCGCCACCGCCGCTCTGCAAGAGCGAGAGGCCGAGCTTGCGAAACTGGCATCCGAATTGGCCTCTGCCCAGGCCCAGGCCAGTGCCGCCGAACGGGCTAAGCGGGAGGGCGAGGAGCGCAGCACGCGCCTTGCCACGCAAGCCGAGGACGTGTCGCGCGAGCTTGGCGAAATCCGCGAGCGGATTGCGCAGGAAGGCACGGTCGGCACGGCGCAGAGACGGGTCGAGGAATTGGAAGCGGCGCTTGAGGCCACCAGCACCGCTGCTGCGAGCGCCGAACAGAATAACGAGACCGCCAGTACCCGTGAGCAGGAGGCCCGCGGTCCGCTGGCCGAGGCGCGCAGTCAGCTTGAACGGCTGGAGACGGAAGCGCGCACGCTGTCAAAAATGTTGCAGCAGGGGAGCGATGATCTTTTCGCCCCCGTGCTGGAGGCTATGGTTGTGGATGCGGGCTTTGAGCAAGCGCTCGGCGCAGCCCTTGGCGACGATCTTGATGCTCCGCTCGACAGCGGCGCGCCGCGGCGGTGGGCATTGCTGGAAGGGCAGGGAGATATTGCTCTGCCGGCAGGTGTGGTGAGCCTTGCTGATCACGTTGAAGCTCCTGCCGAGCTGGCGCGGCGGCTGGCGCAGATTGGTGTGGTGGAAGCCGGTGAGGGTGATGCTCTTGCCGCGCAACTCGCGCCGGGTCAGCGGCTTGTCACCAAGGATGGTGCGCTGTGGCGCTGGGACGGGTTCCGCATGGATGCCGACGCCAAAACGGCGGCGGCTTTGCGGTTGGAACAGAAGAATCGCCTTGCTGAACTCGATGCCGAAATTGATGCGGCGCGGGAGACGTTGTCTGCCAGCCAGACCTATCTGGAAGTCGCGCAGCAGACCGCGCAAACCGCGCGTGAAAAGGCGCGTGAGGCCCGCGAAGGTCTCTCTCGCGGTCGCCGGGAGCTGGATGAAGCAGGCCGTGAATTGCGTGCCGCTGAGCGTGCCGTCGGAGATCTCGTCACCCGCCGCGCGGCTTTGGAGGAGGCGTCTGAGCGCATTGCCGGTTCGCTGACCGAGGCAAAGGAACAGGTTGCTCAGGCTGAAGC
>CAKMZB010000001.1:122012-208403 GCA_929200315.1 uncultured Alphaproteobacteria bacterium
CTTGCCGGACGTTTCCGGCCTCGAGACCCGCCAGCAAAATGCGCGGGACGAAACCGGCCGCAAGCGGGCGGACTTCGCCACCGCGCGGGCGGATTTTGATACGTTGGCGCGGGAAAATGCCATGCGCGAAGAGCGCATCACTGCCATCGAGCGGGAGAAGAAGGCTTGGCATGATCGGGCGCAGAACGCCGACCGCCATCTTCTGACCCTGCGCGAGCGTCTCACCAAGACCCAGGCCGATCTTGAACGCGCCGAAGCCGCGCCGGATGATATCGCGGTTAGACGTCGCGAGCTGGATGCGAAAATTGAGGTCGCTGAAGGTAAGCGCCGCGAGGCCGCCGATGCGCTTGCAATTGGCGAAAATGAGAGCCGCGAAAGCGACCGCGCCGCCGCCACCGCCCTCGATGCGCTCTCCCAGGTCAAACAGGAAAGCGCCCGCGCCGAAGAGCGGTTGGAAGGCGCCACTGAACGGCGCAACGAGGTTGCTGCCCGCATCCGGGAAATCCTCGAATGCGAGCCTTATGAGGCCTTTGCCGAGACCGGTTTGAAAGACGGGGCAGCCCTGCCGGAGCGGGACGCCATAGAGCGCAAAATTGAGCGGTTGCGCGCCGAACGTGAGCGTCTGGGTGCGGTGAATTTGCGTGCGGAAGCCGAGCAGGAAGAAGTGTCCACCAAACGCGATGAATTGGTGAATGAGCGCGACGAGCTGATCGAGGCGATCAGCAAACTGCGCTCAGGCATCCAGAGCCTCAACCGCGAGGGCCGCGAGCGGCTCCTCGTCGCCTTTGATCAGGTCAACGAGAAATTCCAGAACCTTTTCACCCACCTGTTCGGCGGTGGCGCTGCGGAGCTTCAGCTTGTCGAGAGTGATGATCCGCTCGAGGCGGGTCTTGAAATCCTCGCCCATCCGCCCGGGAAGAAGCCGCAGACCATGACGTTGCTTTCCGGCGGTGAGCAGGCGCTAACAGCGATGGCGTTGATCTTCGCCGTCTTCCTCACCAATCCCGCCCCCATCTGCGTGCTCGATGAGGTCGACGCACCGCTTGATGATCACAACGTAGAGCGTTTCTGCAACCTGATGGACCAGATGGCTGCCGATACCGACACGCGCTTTGTCATCATCACCCACAACCCCATCACCATGGCGCGGATGGACCGGCTCTTTGGTGTCACAATGGCTGAGCGTGGGGTGAGTCAGTTGGTTTCCGTCGATCTGCAGACGGCGGAATCTTTCCGCGAGGCAGGATAGAACCATGAGCACGCCCGGCGACGTACCGGTCTTTCGCTTCGGTTATGGCAATGACGAGATCGGCCCCGACCGGCAGCGGCTTGGCAACAAGGGCGCTGGCCTGGTGGCAATGGCGGATATGGGCCTGCCCGTTCCGCCGGGCTTCATCGTTGGCACAGAAACCGGTGCCCGCGCTTTGTCAGAAGGCGCTTCATTCCAGCGCAGGGTGAAGGTCGCAGTCCTGCGTGCCATGCGCGATCTGGAAGATGTGGTGGGCTATCGTTTTGGAGGTTCTGAAAAGCCGTTTCTCGTCTCCGTGCGGTCCGGCGCGGCGGTCTCTATGCCCGGCATGCTGGATACAGTGCTCAATGTTGGTTTGAACAATGTCACCACCGAGGCGGTCTCACGGATCACCAACGATCCTCGCTTTGCCTGGGACACCTATCGGCGCTTCGTTCAATCCTATTCCAGCGTCGTGCTGGGGCTTGAAGCGAGCTTGTTTGATTCCGTCATGGCGGAAGCGCGTGCAAGGCGGGGAGTCGAGAGCGATGGGGAATTGCCTGCTGACGATCTGCGCGCACTGACGGAAGCGTTTAAAGAGATTGTTGCTGAAGAAGCTGAGCCATTTCCCGATGATGTGGAGGTGCAGCTTGAACAGGCAATGGTTGCCGTCTTCCGGTCCTGGGATTCAAGCACAGCAAAACGGTTTCGCAGCCTGACGGATGTTAATGCCGATGGTACCGCAGCAGTTGTGCAAGCTATGGTCTTTGGCAACCGCGACGCGCGCTCCTGCACGGGCGTTTACAACACCCGCAACCCTTCCACCGGGGTCCACGCACCCTATGGAGACTTCATCCCCAACGCCCAGGGGGAGGACGTGGTGGGCGGTGCCCATTCCGGCTTTGAGCTTTCTGAAGAGGCGCGGGAAGCCTCTTTTTCAGACGGCCCCTCGATGGAAGCCAGTTTCCCAGAAGCTTACACGAAGTTGCTGGAGCTCGGCGAGGAGCTGGAGAAGGAGTTCGCCAAACCGCAGGAAATTGAATTCACCGTCGAGGCCGACCGGCTCTGGCTGCTCCAGACCCGTGCCATGAACCTCCTGCCAGCCGCTGGAGCGCGGGTGGCGGTCGATATGGTGGAAAAGGGATTGATCAACCGGAGCGAAGCGCTTGCGCGATGCTCGCTGGAGGACATCACGGCCCTTGTGAACAGCCGTGTCGCACCCGGTTCTGACCGGCCCATTGCCCGCGGTCTTGCCGCCAGCGCCGGGGCGGTAAGCGGCACTGTGGTCTTCACATCGGAACAGGCGGTCGCGGCGAAAGATAAAGGCGGTATGCCGATCCTCCTGCGCCCGACCACGGACCCCAAGGACGTTCACGGCATGGCGGCTAGTGCCGGTATTCTCACCTCACGCGGCGGGCAGACCAGCCATGCGGCGGTGGTGGCGCGGTCCATGAACCGCCCCTGCATCGTTGGTGCAACGTCGCTTGCCATTGATCTCACCCAGCAGAGCTGCACAATTCTCGATCAAACCATTCGCGCCGGAGACGTGCTCACCATCGATGGCAAGTCTGGCTTCATCTATCTGGGCGAACAGCCGCTGGAGCAGCCAGCGCCAAGCTCGGAGATTGCAACGCTGCTGGATTGGCACGCAAAAGCATCTTCTTCAGACAAAGAGGCATGATCGCCCTTTCCCTCGCCCGCCGGGCTGCATAATCTGCCGCCAACAAAAAGAGACTTTCGGGAGAACCCATGCAGGGATTGATGCAGGACTGGCCGCTTTTGTGCCACACCATCTTGGACCATGCCGCTCGCGTTCACGGCGAGCAGGAAATCGTCACGCGATCCATCGAGGGGCCAATTACGCGCTCCACTTTCCGCACCGTGCGCCACAACGCCCTGCGCGTGGCGCAGGCGCTGGCACGGGACGGCCACAGCGTCTCCGACCGCGTTGCGACCCTCGCCTGGAACACCGACAAACATATGGAAGTCTGGTACGGTGCCATGGGCATTGGTGGCATTTACCACACGTTGAACCCGCGGCTTTTTCCTGAGCAGATCGCCTGGATCATCAACCATGCTGAGGATTCCATCCTCTTCACCGATCTCACTTTCGTGCCGATCGTGGCGGCGATTGCCGACAAAATTCCCTCGGTGCGCAAGGTCGTGGTGCTGACGGATGAGGCCAACATGCCGCAGACGGAATTTGGCGCCGTCTCTTATGAGGCGTTTCTGGATGGCACCGACGGCGATTACGTCTGGACGAAGGTGGACGAAAATTCCGCCAGCGGCATGTGCTACACATCCGGCACGACAGGGAACCCGAAGGGTGTTGTCTATTCCCACCGGTCCAACGTGCTGCATTCCATGATGGCAACACCGCTCGATTCCCTCGGCTTTGCCGCAAATGAAACCGTGCTGCCCATCGTGCCCATGTTCCACGCCAATGCCTGGGGCATCGCCCATGCTGCACCCATGAATGGCACCAAGATGGTGATGCCCGGTGCGGGAATGGACGGGGAGAGCGTCTTTGAACTGCTATCGACGGAAAAGATCACCTTCTCCGCCGCCGTGCCCACCGTTTGGCTCGGCCTGCTGCAATATCTGGAAGAGACCGGCAAAGACCTGCCTGACCTGAAGCGTGTCGTCATTGGCGGCTCGGCCTGCCCACGCTTCATGACGGAAACGCTGGAAGGCAAATACGGCGTTGAAGTGCGCCATGCCTGGGGCATGACAGAAATGAGCCCGCTCGGCTCACTGGGCGCGTTGAAACCGAAATATTCCGGTCTGCCGATGTCTGAGCAGCTCGATATTAAGGAAAAACAAGGCTTTGCGCCCTATGGCGTTGAGATGAAGATTACCGATGACGAGGACAATGAGCAGCCTTGGGACGGAGAAACCTTTGGCCGCTTGAAAGTACGCGGACCGGCCGTCGCCTCTGGCTATTACGGTGGTGATGGCGTGGAGCAGTTTGACGAGGATGGTTGGTTCGACACTGGCGATGTTGCCCATATCGACCCCCAAGGCTACATGCAGATTACCGACCGCTCCAAGGATGTCATCAAGTCCGGCGGTGAGTGGATTTCCTCCATTGAACTTGAAAATCTCGCCGCTGCTCATCCTGATCTTGTGGAAGCTGCCGTTATCGGCATCGCGCATCCCAAATGGGACGAGCGCCCGCTTCTTGTGGTTATTCCCAAAGAGGGGAAAAGCCCGTCAAAGGAAGACATTTTGGGTTTCATGGACGGTAAGATTGCAAAATGGTGGATGCCGGACGATGTCGCTTTCGTGGAGGAAATTCCGCACACGGCAACCGGCAAGATCCAGAAGACGACCCTGCGCGAGCAATTCGCCGACTACACTTTGCCGACGGCATAGGGAGCCGCGCATTTGGCCAGTCTTGAACAGCGGCTGCGGCGTCTGGAACGCCGCGTCTCCAAGGCGGCTTCTTGGTCGCAGCGTCTTGCCGTCTTCGCCGTTCCCTACCTTCTGATTGTCATTTTGGGCCATCGGCTCGGGGTGATCGAGACCCCGGCGACGTTCTGGCTGCTGGCGCTCGGCGGCGCGATGCTCGCGCTTTCCGTTGTTTTCGGCGTTCGCGGATTTCAGGAATTGTGGTCTCATGGGGCGAAGGGCGGCTTGAACGCCCTGCGCGGCACGGCGCTCGCCGGTGCATTGCTTTTGCCCTTCGGCTGGTATGGCTATTTGGCGCTTGCGCTACCGGCGTTGCATGACGTGAGCACGGATCTTGAAAGCCCGCCGGAATTTGAAAACGCAATCGAAGACCGCCTTAGGGGCATGAACCCCATTGCCGTTCCCGCTCAGGCTGCGCGACAGCAGCAATTGCAGGCCTATCCCCGGGTCTCCGCCCGCCGCTACCCGCTGGGCTCTTCGCGCGTGCTTCGTGCAATCATTGATCTGGTGACGGACCGCAGCTGGACGCTGCTCACCACTGAAACGGTGCAGGGGGAGGCAAAGATTGATGAAGAGGATTCAGGCCTCCTTGTGCGCTCGAATGTTGATGAAAACGGATTGCCAACCCGCATTCCGTTCCCCGTCTTCCGCCCCCGTGGCGGGCCACGCCAGCAATTGCAGGCGACAGTGGACCCTGACGCCTTCTCCGTTTCGCCCATCGGCCGGAATTCCGCGGCAACGGAAATTCTGGAAGAACGCTATTTGGAAGCCGTTGCGACGTCGCTGGTCTTCGGTTTTGAATCCGATGTTGTGATCCGTCTGGCAGAAGAGGAGGACGGCACGCTTGTCGATATGCGGTCGGCCTCTCGCTGGGGACCGCATGACCTGGGCAGCAATGCAGAGCGGATCATCGACTTCATGTCAGACCTCGATGCCGCCTTGCAGGGCGAAGAAAGCTAGGCGTCAGGCTGGAAAGTAGTGCGATTCCAGTTGCGGTTGGCCTTCGCAAAGCACTTTGCCGCGTTCCACCAGATCTTCCAGATGTGCAAGAACTGAAAGCCCCGCCGCGCCGTGTAGGCGCTTGTCAGTGGTGGCGTAGATTACCGCCACCATCTCCGGAATTGTTTCCGTTCCCGACCGCACCTGCTCCAGCACCGCGCCTTCACGCATTTTCCGGTGCGTGCGCAGGGCGCGCATGAACTTGTGCGCATTTTCAAGCCGCCCCCCGTGGCCCGGCAGATACCTGCTTTGCGGTTGGTTCATCAGATGTTGGAGGGATGCCATATAGTGGGACATGGAGCCGTCGGGTGGGGCAACAATGCTGGTTGCCCAGGCCATGACGTGGTCACCTGGGAAGAGCCAATCGGTGCCTTCAAGGCCAAAGGCAAGATGGTTTTGCGTGTGTCCGGGCGTGTGTAGTGCCCGCAGAGCCCAGCCGTCGCCCTCAACAAGATCACCATCACTCAGCGCGTTGTCAGGGTCGAAATCATTATCGGCGGAGGCGTCCAGCGGGTTGACCTCGCCAAGCGCCAGCTCCCGCGCCGCGCGGTGGGGGCCAAAACCATGGGTGCGCGCGCCGGTTCTGGCGACCAGCGCATCGGTCAATGGGGAATGATCGGCATGGGTGTGGGTGATGAAAATGTCGCTCACCTCGCGCCCGCCAATGGCTGCAAGCAGCGCCTCAAGATGCGCCTCGTCCATCGGACCGGGGTCAATCACCGCGAGGCGTTTTTCGCCAACGATGTAGGAGTTGGTGCCATGGAAGGTGAAGGGCGACGGGTTTGGCGCAACCACGCGCAACACGCCTGGCGCCATCTCCAACGCCTCCCCGTGGCGCGGCTCAAAGGCCGTGCGGAATTGCGGCAGGTCGCCGGGGTCTGGCTTTTCGTCTGCGTTGGCCACGGGATATATCGCAAGGTGGGAAAGGGCGTTTGACCTTCTTGGCAGTGCGGCATGAAGTCAATATAGCTGCACCTCATGAGGTGCCGCACCCAGCGGCGCAACGACAGGATATTTTCATGCAAACACGTGCCCTTGCCCCCACCCTCGTTAGCGACAATACCACCCTGCGCTGGGTAAGCTACGCGCTTCTGGCCGTTGCCGGTTCGCTCATCATGGCGCTGGCCGCTAAGATCCAGGTGCCCATGTTCCCGGTGCCGATGACACTCCAGACCCTCGCCATTTTCGGCATTGCCGCCGCTTATGGTCGCAATCTCGCCGTGGCAACGATCCTGCTTTACCTTGCTGAAGGGTTTGTCGGCCTTCCAGTCTTTGCCAGTGCTGCTGTTGGCCCCGCCTATTTTGTTGGTCCGACTGCTGGCTTCCTCGTTGGCTTCATTGCTTCCGCCGCAATCGTGGGTGAGGCGGCTGACCGTGGCTGGGGTGAGAGCTTCTGGAAAATGTCGCTCGCCATGCTCATCGGTAACGCTGTGGTCTTTGCTCTCGGTTTCCTGTGGCTTGCAACGCTGATCGGCCCGGCAAAGGCTTTCATGCTCGGCGTCGTGCCCTTCGTGCTCGGTGGTCTAGTGAAGATCGTGCTGGCTTCCGGCATCGTTGTTGCGCTCTGGGGTCTGGTGCGCCGCAGCTAGGACGTATCGCTCCTCTGCGATGAGCGACCCCTACAACAGTCCACGGCCGCTGATTGCAGCGACCGGGCTTGCCAATGACCTTGCCCGCATGGCCGATGCGGGTAGGTCCGTGCGTGTTTGCATTATTGGCGCGGGGGAGATGGGGACGGACCTCGTCACCGCCATTCGCCAGATGCGCGGCATGGAAATTGCCAACATCGTCGACCGCCGCCTCGCCAGTGCCCCAGCGGCGATGGAAATTGCGGGCTATGAGAAAGACCACGCCGCGATTTGCGAGAATGCCGCCGATGTGACCACGGCCTTTGAGGCCGGTCGTATTCCCATTGTTGCCGACGCTCATATGGGGCTGTCTCATGACCTGGTAGACGTAGTGATTGATGCCACAGGCAACCCCGCAGCGGGGGCCGAATACGGCCTCGCCACGCTGGAAGCTGGTAAGCATCTTGTGATGATGAATGTCGAGGCCGACGTCACTGTTGGGGCGATCCTCTCCCATATCGCGCAAGAAAAAGGCCTCATCTACACAGTGGGCGCCGGGGACGAGCCGTCATCGGTGATGGAGCTTTATGACTTCGTCACGGCGCTTGGCTACCCGGTGGTCGCGGCGGGGAAGGGTAAGAATAACGCCTTTAAGATTGACGCCGTGCCGGATGACTACCGGGAGGAAGCGAAACGCCGCAACATGAACCCGCGTATGCTTGTGGAGTTTGTCGATGGCTCCAAGACCATGGTGGAGATGTCATGCGTGGCAAACGCCACCGGCCTGATGCCGGACAAGCCGGGCATGCACGGGCCGGATTGCAGCATGGACCAGCTTTGCAAGACGCTGATACCGAAGGAGCATGGTGGGTTGCTGGATCATTATGGCTGCGTTGATTTTACCGTCGGCAAAGGGGTTGCGCCGGGTATTTTCGTGGTTGCCGACATGCGTCATCCCCGCGTGCGGGAGCGCTTGAATGACCTCCATCTTGGCCCCGGGCCGTTCTATACATTTTACCGCCCTTACCATCTCACGAGCCTTGAAGTGCCCCTTTCCGCCGCTCGCGCCGTGCTGCATGGCCGTGCTGACATGAAGCCTCTACCGCGCCCGGTGGCGGAGGTCTGCGCGCTCGCCAAGAAGGATCTGAAGGCGGGCGACACGCTCGATTTCATTGGTGAAACATCCTACCGCTCCTGGGCCATGCGCGCCGATGAAGCGCGGGCCGAGAGGGCGTTGCCGGTCGGCCTGCTGGACGGCGGAACGGTGACACGCGACATTGCCAAAGGCGCACTCATCACACGCGATGCAGTCGATGTGCGTCGCGATACACCGCTTTATGCTTTGCGCAAGCGGCAGGATGAATGGCTTGGATATGAGGCGGTGGCATGAGCAAATACCCCAGAGATATGGTCGGCTATGGCCGCGATCTGCCGCAGGTCTCCTGGCCGGACGGCAAAACGATCGCCGTACAATTCGTCATCAACTATGAAGAGGGTGGGGAGAACAACATTCTTCACGGGGACGCGGCCTCTGAAGCCTTCCTGTCGGAAATTGTTGGCGCTGCGCCTTGGCCCGGCCAACGGCACATGAACATGGAATCGATCTACGAATACGGCTCCCGCGCCGGGTTCTGGCGGCTCTGGCGCATGTTCACCGAACGCAGAATGCCGCTTACGGCCTTTGCTGTGGCAACGGCGCTTGAGCGCAATCTGCAGGTGGTTGAAGCCATGCAGGAAGCGAAATGGGAAATAGCGACCCACGGGTTGAAATGGATAGACTACCGCGATTTCGCCCGTGATGCCGAACAGGCTCATATCGAGAAGGCGATCCGCATCCATGAGCGCGTCACCGGCGCTCCGCCTGCCGGTCTCTATCAGGGTCGCACCAGCGAGCATACCAATGACATTGCAATGGAAATGGGGTGCTTTGACTGGCTTGCAGACACTTATGCCGACGAATTGCCCTACTGGGTGGAGGCCCATGGCGGGCAGCACCTCTTTGTGCCCTACACGTTGGACGCAAACGATATGCGGTTCGCCACGCCTCAGGGCTTCAATTCAGGTGATCAATTCTTTGCCTATTTGCGAGATTCCTTTGATCTGCTGTTGGAGGAGGGGCGGGCAGGTGCGCCGAAGATGATGAGCATCGGCCTCCATTGCCGCCTTGTTGGTCGCCCAGGCCGGGCCTTGGCGCTGGCGCGGTTTTTGGACCATGTCGTCGCGCACGAGGATGCATGGGTCTGCACAAGGGGTGAAATTGCTGCCCACTGGCGCAAGCATCATCCAGCTCCC
Organism: uncultured Alphaproteobacteria bacterium; assembly: GCA_929200315.1. Taxonomy (GTDB): domain Bacteria; phylum Pseudomonadota; class Alphaproteobacteria; order Rhizobiales; family Rhizobiaceae; genus Pseudahrensia. The sequence goes on from CAKMZB010000001.1 coordinate 131,511, forward strand.
TGATCTGATGGCCTGATCTGATGGCTTGACGAAAGATGCCATGGGTTCAACATGGCAAAATGGAACATTCGATCAATTTTTCGCTGAATGGCGAGGCCAAAGCCGCCAATTGCCGGGCGGACACCACCGTTTTGGAATGGTTGCGGGCCGATGCGCGGCTTCGGGGCACGAAAGAAGGTTGCGCCGAGGGCGATTGCGGCGCCTGCTCGGTGCTGGTGCGCCGCCCCGGTCATGACAAACACCTGCCGACCAATGCCTGCATCCTGCTGATGGGTCAGTTGGAAGGCGCAAGTCTTGTCACCGTGGAGGGCCTTGCTGAAAGCGCCTCTGGTGGCCACCCGGTGCAGCAGGAGATGGAAGTTAACGGCTCCTCTCAATGTGGCTTCTGCACGCCGGGGATTGTTGTGGCTCTCGCCGGGCTGCTCGACAGCAATGCTGAGCCGCAGGAAGATGAAATTCACGACGCTCTGGCGGGGAATCTGTGCCGCTGCACCGGCTACCGCCCCATCGTTGAGGCCGCGCAGGCTGCTGCGAAGGCGGGTGGGGCTTTGCCCGGTGCTGAAGCCATCCCTGCAAAGGGAGAGGTTGGCGGTGCTGAGAGCGTTTTCCACCTGCCCAAAAGCCTTGCCGAATTGCACGATCTGCGCGCGGCCCATCCCGGCGCGGTTTTGCTGGCCGGTGGCACGGATATTGCGCTCAATGTGGCGCAGGCCAAAGCCCGCTGGCCCCGCGCGATCCTCACCCGCGATGTTGCCGACCTGCGCTCAATTGAGGAGCGGGACGGGACCATCATCTTTGGCGCTGCAGCGACTTGGCAGGAAATGTTGCCTCATCTGCATAAGCACTGGCCGAGTTTTGCAACGCTGGTGCGCCGGTTCGGTTCGGTACAGATCCGCGCTCAAGGCACGATTGGCGGCAATCTGGGCACGGCGAGCCCCATTGGTGACGGTTCCCCAGCGCTGCTCGTCCTCGGCGCGACGTTGATATTGTCCGGCCCGAACGGTGACCGTGATGTGCCTCTTGCTGACTATTTCCTCGACTATCGCAAAACAGTGCGCCGCGACGATGAAGTCATCCGAGCCGTCTCCGTGCTGCTCCCGGAAACCGGTGAGGAGATGCGCGTTTACAAGGTGTCGAAGCGTTACGATCAGGATATTTCCACCGTTTGCGGCGCGTTTCATGTTGCGATGGATGGCGGCACTGTCGCTGCCGCGCGTCTCGCCTTTGGCGGCATGGCGGCAACGCCGGTGCGTTGCATGGCGGCGGAGGCGGCGCTTGTCGGTCAACCTGTGGCAGATGGCATCCGCGCGGCGAAGGATGCGGTCTTGGAGACTTTCTCACCCATGACGGATATGCGCGGCTCCGCCGATTACCGTGCCACCGTCGCGGCCAATCTGCTGGACCGCTTTGCTGCCGACCTTGCCGGGGAAACCGTCGAGGTGATGGCGCTATGAATTATCAATCAAAAACCGACGATTTGACCATCAAGCGCCAGGTGGTGGGGCACAGTCACCCCCATGACAGCGCCGCGCTCCATGTGCGCGGTCAGGCGGTCTATATTGACGACATGCCGGACCTGCCCGGCACACTGCACATCGCGCCGGTGCTTTCACCGGTGGCGAAGGGCCGGCTCAACGGCATCGACACCAGTAAGGCGCAAGGCATGCCCGGCGTCGTGCGTGTGCTGACTGTGGCGGATGTTCCCGGCAAGAACGAAGCGGCACCGATCCTGAAAGACGAACCTTTCTTTGCCGAAGAGAAGGTCGAGCATGTCGGCCAGATCGTGGCGGCAATTGTTGCCCATTCCCTTGCTGAAGCCATCGCTGCTGCGGATGCTGTTACGCTCGACATCACCGAGGAAGAGCCGTGCTTTGACGTGCGGCAGGCCCACACGGCCAACAGCTTTACTCACCCAACGCAGGTGCTGGAATACGGTGACGCCGACGGTGAAATCGCAAATGCCCCGCGCACATTCTCCGGCTCCGTCACGATGGGCGGGCAGGATCACTTTTATCTTGAAACCCACGTTGCCTATGCCATTGCGGGTGAAGGTGAGGAGATGGTCGTCCATTCCTCCACCCAGCACCCCACGGAAGTACAGGTCCATGTGGCTTTGGCGCTTGGGGTGAAAAGCCACCGGGTCGAGGTGCTCTGCCGCCGTATGGGCGGGGCTTTTGGAGGCAAGGAAAGCCAAGCGACGATTATCGCCGCCATCGCAGCTATCGCCTCGCGCCTGACCGGCAAACCCTGCCGCTTCCGAACCCGCCGCCACGCAGATATGGAGGCCACCGGCAAGCGGCATGGCTTCACCATCGACTGGGATCTGGGCGTTGACGAGAACGGCCGTTTTACCGCCATGAAGGCGCTGGCCATGGCCAATTCCGGCCATGTGGCGGACCTTACCGGCCCTGTCGTGACGCGAACGCTCACGCATTTTGACAATTGCTATTATGTGCCGAATGCCCATTTCACCGGTTTTTCAGCCAAGACCAATACGGTCTCCAACACCGCTTTCCGTGGCTTTGGCGGGCCGCAGGGGATGCTTGCAACGGAAGCAATGATTGACACGGTTGCCCGCGAAATGGGCATGGACCCCAACGATCTGCGCGCGGCGAATTACTACGGTCCTGAGACAGGCGAAGAGACGCCCTACGAGCAGCCGGTGGAGGACAACCGCGTTCGTGATGTCGTTGAGCGGGTCATGGAGCGCTCCGATTACGCCAAGCGGCGCAAGGAAATTGACGCCTTCAACGCGCAAAACACGATCCTGAAAAAGGGTCTTGCCATGATGCCGGTAAAGTTCGGCATTTCCTTCAACATGCCGACGCTCAATCAGGCCGGGGCGCTGGTCCATGTCTATATGGACGGCTCGGTCCACCTCAACCACGGCGGCACGGAGATGGGGCAGGGCCTCAACACCAAGGTGGCGCAGGTTGTCGCTGAGGTTTTTGGTATTCCGTTTTCCGACGTGCAGATCACGGCCACGGCCACCGGCAAGGTGCCCAACACGTCCGCCACTGCTGCCTCATCCGGTTCCGACATCAACGGTATGGCCGCCTTCAATGCGGCGAGCGAAATTCGCGAGCGCATGACGAAGGTTGCCGCCGAGAAGTTCGACGCAGATGTTTCCGACATCCACTTTGCCGACGGCGAGGTCCATTGCGGCGGCCAGTCATTTTCCTTCGGCGCCATCGCTAAAGCCTGCTGGGCTCAGCGCGTCTCGCTTTCGGCGGAAGGCTATTACAAGACGCCGAAAATCCATTGGGACGGTGGCAAGCTGAAGGGCCGCCCCTTCTTCTACTTCACCTACGGCGCGGCGGTGGCGGAGGTGGTGATCGACACGTTGACCGGCGAAAATCGGTGCCTGCGGGCAGACCTCGTGCAGGATTGTGGCAAGCCGCTGAACCCGGTCATCGACCTCGGGCAGATCGAAGGTGCCTTTGTGCAGGGCATGGGTTGGCTGACCTGTGAAGAGCTTTGGTGGGACGACAAAGGCAAGCTGCGCACGCTTGGCCCTTCGACCTACAAAATTCCTGGCTCCCGCGATGTGCCGCCGGTCTTCAACGTGGAAGTGCTGGGCGATAAGCCGAATGTGGAAGAAACCATCTTCCGCTCCAAAGCCGTGGGCGAACCACCCTTCATGCTGGCGATTTCCGTTTGGCTCGCGTTGCGTGATGCGGTCTCCTCTCTTTCTGGAGGCAAAATGGCGGCTCAGCTCGACGCACCAGCTACGCCTGAGCGTGTTCTGTTTGCAGTCGAAGAGATGAAGAACCGTATTTCGGAGAGATCCGCGTGAGCGCAACCATATCCCTCGACACGCTCAATGCGATGTCGGACGAAGCCTTTGTCGAGGTTCTGGCAGACATTTTCGAACATTCGCCCTGGGTTGCTGAACGCGCTGCACCGGCTCGCCCGTTCAAGTCGCTCACCAGCCTTCACAAGGCCATGGTCGTCGCTCTCTCAGACGCTTCGGACCGTGAGCAGCTCACCCTCATCCGCGCACACCCGGACCTTGCGGGCAAAGCCGCGCTTGCCGGCGATCTGACGGATGCATCCACCGAAGAGCAAGCCAGCGTTGGCCTCGATAGTCTCTCGGGCGAGGAGATGAAGCGCTTCACCAGCCTAAACGACGCCTATCAGCACAAGTTCGGCTTCCCCTTCATTATCGCGGTGAAAAACCACAACAAGGACAGCATCCTGGCCGCTTTCGAGACGCGCCTTGAGCACGATCCCGACACGGAAAAGGGAGAAGCTCTGCGCCAGATTTCAGAGATTGCGCGCATTCGTCTGGAAGGTCTGCTGCATCACCATGATGAGAGTGACGGGGCGCCCAAAAAATCTGATTAGAGAGGTGCGCGAGCCGCTTGCGGCGCGCGCCCTGCCTGGCCTATAGGGGAGGCCGGTTGCTGCTAGGGCAACCATGCTGGGGCGTGGCCAAGTGGTAAGGCAGCGGCTTTTGGTGCCGCCATTCGCAGGTTCGAATCCTGCCGCCCCAGCCATTTTTGATCTCAGACTTTTTGATCTCACGCAGCCCGGCGTTGCCGGGCGCTCCGATGAGGCGGCGAAGGATCGCCGGGCCGCTCTTCGCGGCTTTGCCTCAGTTAGGTTTCTTTAAAGCAATTTGCCCATTGCAACCGCCGTATCTGACATGCGGTTGGAGAAGCCCCATTCATTGTCATACCAGGTCAGAATACGCGCCATATTGCCGCCGAGGACTTTCGTCTGCTCAGAGGCAAAGTTAGATGAATGCGGGTCGTGGTTGAAATCGATGGAGACTTTAGGCTCGGTGTCGTAGTCTAAAATACCTTTCAACTCACCTTCGGCGGCCTTGCGCATCGCCTCGTTGACATCGTCTTCGGTGACATCTTTGGCCAGGACGGCTTTCAGATCCACCACGGAGACATTGGGTGTCGGCACGCGGATGGCGGAACCGTCAAGCTTGCCAACAAGTTCTGGCAGCACGAGGCCGACGGCCTTGGCGGCGCCGGTGGAGGTCGGGATCATGGACACTGCCGCTGCGCGGCCGCGATAAAGGTCCGAGTGCATTGTATCCAACGTCGGCTGATCGCCGGTATAGGAGTGGACCGTCGTCATATAGGCCTTCTCAATGCCGAAGGTCTTGTTGAGCACATAGGCCACCGGCGCGAGGCAGTTGGTAGTGCAAGAGGCGTTGGAGACGACTGTGTCATCTGCCGTTAGCTGATCATGGTTCACACCATAGACAATGGTCTTGTCGGCACCCGCGCCGGGAGCGGAAATGAGCACGCGCTTGGAGCCGTTTTCCAGATGGGCGGCTGCCTTTTCACGCGCAGTGAAGATGCCGGTGCATTCCATCGCAATATCAACATCAGACCACGGCAGGTCGGCCGGATTGCGCTCTGCGGTGACCCGAATGTCGTTGCGGCCGAGATCGATGGTGTCGCCGGAGACCTTCACGGTGCCGGGAAATTTGCCGTGAACCGAATCGTAGCGCAGCAGGTGGGCGTTGGTTTCTACCGGGCCAAGGTCGTTAATGGCGACGACTTCGATGTCTGTGCGGCCGGATTCGTAGATGGCGCGCAACACGTTGCGGCCGATGCGGCCAAAGCCATTGATGGCAACTTTGACGGTCATGGGGAAACCTCGAATTTGAAGAGCGATTGCTGTGCTGCGCTTACACCACCAGCACCGCAAAGCGTCAACGCTTGGCGCGGGGCAAACCACGCCTTAGATATGGAGAGAACACCAAGGAGATTTCCATGACCGCTGCGATCACGGGCTGGGCCCACACCCCATTTGGCCGCCATGCTGACGAGACCGTTGAAAGTCTCATCACAAAGGCCACGCGCGATGCATTGACCCATGCCGGTCTTGAGGCCGGGGATATCGACGAGGTTTATCTGGGGCATTTCAATGCGGGCTTCTCGGCGCAGGATTTCACCGCATCTCTCGTCTATCAAGCGGACGACGCTTTCCGCTTCAAGCCCGCAACGCGGGTGGAAAATGCTTGCGCCACAGGCTCCGCCGCCGTGCAGCAGGGGGTGAAGACCATTGAAGCGGGTCGCGCACGTCATGTGCTGGTGGTGGGCGTTGAACAGATGACCACGACCCCGGGCCCGGAGATTGGCGCCAATCTCCTGAAGGCGTCCTATCTGGTGGAGGATGGTGAGACCCCAGCGGGCTTTGCCGGGGTCTTTGGCAAAATTGCCGATGCCTATTTCCAGCGTCATGGCGACCAGTCCGACGCGCTGGCCGCGATTGCAGCCAAGAATCACAAGAACGGAGTCAGCAATCCCTATGCGCAGATGCGGAAGGATTTCGGTTTTGAGTTCTGCCGCCAGGAGAGCGAGAAGAACCCGTTTGTCGCCGGCCCGCTGAAGCGCACCGATTGTTCATTGGTGTCTGATGGTGCAGCGGCAATCGTTTTGTCGGATGTGCAAAGCGCCCTGCAAATGCCCCGGGCCGTGGCCTTCCGCGGCATGGGCCACGCGCAGGATTTTCTGCCCATGTCGAAGCGCGATATTTTGAAATTCGATGGCTGCACCGCGGCCTGGCAGCAGGCGCTCGCCCGCGCCGGGTTGACGATTGATGATCTTTCGTTTGTCGAAACCCACGACTGTTTCACCATCGCTGAGTTGATCGAATACGAAGCCATGGGCCTCGCCAAAGAAGGGCAGGGCGCGGAGGTTGCCATGAGCGGCGAGACGGCGATGGATGGCCGCTTGCCCGTGAACCCATCCGGCGGGCTGAAGGCCAAAGGCCACCCGATCGGCGCAACGGGCGTTTCCATGCATGCGTTGACGGCCATGCAGCTCTGCGGTGAAGCGCCGGAAGGGATGCAGGTGAGGGATGCGACCCTTGGCGGCATCTTCAACATGGGCGGTGCGGCTGTGGCGAATTACACGAGTGTGCTGGAGCGGATTAAGTAGAGGCTGTTTAGCTCCCAATCTTCAGTTCACCCCAGCCGCAATGTCCCAAACCCCGGCACCTTCACCTCGCTCTGTTCCCAGTTAAAGCCGGAAACCAACCCCAAAAAATTCAGCTCAAACCCCGCCGTCCCACCAACCGCAAACCCCGCATAGCCGCCGAGCGTCCCCCGCAGTGTCCCGGCTGCATCCCGCCAGAGCCAGCCGCCGTCTTTGGGGAAATCCCGGCCCACCGCTTCCGCCGGCAAATCGGTGGTAAGGCCGGGGATAGAGCGCACGATGTGGGCGATGAACGTGTTGGAGTTCGGCCCCGGCCAGATGGTGTAGTCGCCGCGCCTGGAATTGGGATAGGCGGCAATGGCCTTTTCAATCGGCCCGACGAGGTTGGCGGCGTCTTCGCCCTTCGCCGACCAGATGACCCGCGGCCGGTTGGAATACCAGTGCCCGTCGGCATCATAGGCGTTGCGCCTCACCGGATTTCCCCAGCCAACGACTTCGTAGCGTTCATAGATTGCCCGACCACGTACTTTCACCACCAGCCAGGAATGGCTGGCTAAAGCCCCCTTCATACCCCCGGTTCTCGCCGACAGAAGATAGATGGCGGCATCATCTACCTTGGGTGCAGGCAGAATACCCGCCGACGACCAATTGGCCTGACGCCAGGAGCCTGGCTGGTTCGATGACAACCACCACATGCCCATATGAAGCACCGCGGGGGTAATGAAGATGGCGAGTATAAACAGCAGCGGATAGGTGATTAAGCGGCGCATAGATGCAGATCACGGAAGGAAGACGGCTTCGCCATATGGGCGTTGAATTTGTCCTTTTACAGGCAACCATCACCTGCCTATAGATTAGGCCGATCAAGATTAGGGCAGACGGCACATGGTTCAGGCAAATGGCAATGAAGGCCACATCTATCTCGGCACCGCCCGCAAGCCCGATGACACGCTCGCCGAGCCGCAGTGGCTGAACCTAAAACTCGCCAACCGCCACGGCCTCATCACCGGTGCCACCGGGACGGGCAAAACGGTTTCACTGCAAATCCTAACTGAGGGTTTTGCCAATGCCGGAGTGCCGGTCTTCTGCGCAGATGTGAAGGGCGATCTCTCTGGCCTCGCCATGGCGGGGGAGACGAAGGATTTTCTGGAAAAACGCGCCAACGACATCGGCCTTGAAGGCTATGGCTATGACGCGTTCCCAACTATTTTCTGGGACCTTTTCGGCGAGAAAGGCCACCCGATCCGCACCACGGTATCAGAGATGGGGCCGCTCCTGCTCTCACGCCTCATGGACCTCACAGACGCGCAGGAAGGAGTGCTCAACATCGCCTTCCGCCTTGCAGATGATGAAGGCATGGCGCTGCTCGACCTGAAGGATTTGCAGGCCCTGCTCGCTCATGTTTCCGAGCGGGCGAAAGAACTGTCAGCCCGCCTCGGCAATGTCTCCAAACAATCCGTTTCCGCCATCCAGCGCTCGCTTCTGGTGCTGGAAGAGCAGGGGGGCGATCATTTCTTTGGCGAACCGGCGCTGGAAATTGCAGACCTCATGCGCACCACCCGCGACGGACGCGGCATGGTGAATGTCCTTGCCGCCGACAAGCTCATGATGTCGCCCCGCCTTTACGCGACATTCCTGCTCTGGCTTTTGTCGGAACTGTTCGAGGAACTCCCGGAAGTGGGCGATCCGGACAAGCCTCGTCTCGTCTTCTTCTTTGACGAAGCGCATTTGCTTTTTGACGACGCGCCGAAAATCCTTGTCGACCGCGTGGAGCAGGTGGTGAAGCTCATTCGCTCCAAGGGCGTTGGTGTCTATTTCGTCACCCAGAACCCGCTCGATGTGCCCGACGGCGTTCTCGCCCAGCTCGGCAATCGCGTTCAACACGCGCTCCGCGCTTACACGCCCCGTGAACAGAAGGCGGTGAAGACGGCGGCGGAAACCTTCCGCCCCAATCCGGAATTTGACGCTGAAGACGTCATCTCAAATCTCGGTGTCGGCGAGGCTCTGGTCTCCACCCTTGCCAAAAAGGGCGTGCCTTCAATCGTGCAACGCACCCTCATTCGCCCGCCCCGCTCGCGCCTGGGCGTGCTCACTGATGCTGAGCGACAAAAACTCATCAGTGCCTCTCCCGTCTCTGGCCAATATGATGAGGCACTGGATCGGGAATCGGCTTTTGAAATTCTCGCCAAGCGCGCCGAGGAAAGAGCAAAGGCTGAAGAGGAACAAGAGCGGCTGGAAGCGGAGGAAAAGGCACGGGAGACCGCCGCCCGCAAGGAAGAGCGCAAGACCACGGGTCGCAAACGCACGTCCAATCGCCAGTCCGTGACCGAAGCGGCGATGAAAAGCGCTGCCCGCTCCATCGCAACGCAAATTGGTCGCGCTTTGGTGCGCGGGCTTCTGGGTAGTTTGAAGCGGGGGCGCTAGGCGCGCCTACTCGGTCAGCGCACTCAAATCGCTGACTATCTTCGCCGGAGCCATATCGGGATACTCATCCGGCTGTCCGGTGCGATTGACCCAAATTGTGCGGAAGCCGAAGCGCGTCGCACCGGCAATGTCCCAGCGGTTAGAGGATTGGAAGGACACATCTTCCGGCAGGCAAGAAAAGGCGTTGCAGACCAACTGATAGGTCGCGCCGACGGTCTTGTACTGCCCCAGCTTGTCCACTGAAAGCACAGCATCAAACAACCCATCGAGACCGGCGGAGACGATTGCCGCGTCCAGCATCGTATCGGTGCCGTTTGAGAGGATTGATGTCTTTGCCCCGCTTTCCCGAAGGTTCTTGAGCACACTGGCAACCTCATCGTAGCAGTCCAATTCCATATAGGCGTCCATCAGATCATCGCGGACTGCCTTGTTTGCACTCGGCACTGCAGCGAAGGCAAAATCGAGCGCCTGCTCGGTGCAAGTCCAGAAATCCACATAGGTTCCGCTCATGGTACGAATCCATGTGTATTCGAGCTGCTTGTTGCGCCAGATTTCAGACAGGCGCGCTGCATCCGGACCGAGCCGTTCGGCATGACGGCGGACGGCAGAATGGACGTCGAACAGCGTGCCGTAAGCGTCGAATGCGTAAAATTTCATGGCGAACATCCCGACCAAACCGGCTTTGTGAAATATGATCGGGTATTTGTGAAAAAACGAGGTCCATTTTGCAATAAACCGGGGGTATTTCGGAACGCATGCCGCACTGCGGCGTTGTGCAAATGACGCCGCACAGGGATAAGTGCGCGCAGGTTTACAAATTTTCCGGAGATCAAAATGGCTTTTTCGCTTCCCGACTTACCCTACGCCTATGACGCGCTTGCGCCGCATATGTCTGCTGAGACCTTGGAGTTTCACCACGACAAACACCACAACGCCTATCTCGGCGCCATGACCACCATGATCGAGGGCACCGACTATGCGAGTATGTCGCTGGAAGAGATCGTGCAGAAGTCCTTCAAGGCTGATCCCAAGCTCTTCAATCAAGCTGGCCAGTTCTACAATCACCTCCATTTCTGGAACTGGATGAGCCCCAATGGTGGCGGCAAGAAAATGCCCGGAGAGCTTGAAAAGGCTATCGAAAGTGACCTTGGCGGCTATGATAAATTCCGCGAGGACTTCATCAATGCCGGCAAAACGCAGTTCGGGTCCGGCTGGGCTTGGCTTGCTGTGAACAACGGCAAACTGGAAATCTCCAACGCCCCGAATGGTGAAAGCCCGCTCGCCCATGGCGCAAGCCCGATCCTCGGCTGCGATGTGTGGGAACATTCCTATTATATCGACTACCGCAACGCGCGGCCGAAATATCTGGAAGCCTTTGTTGATGAGCTGATCAACTGGGACTACGTCGCGCAGATGTATTCCAAGGCGACATCGTAAGAGTTTCTACAGACTAAGAAAATTGAGAGCCGTCCCATGCGGGGCGGCTCTTTTTCATGCCTTTCCGGCAGCCTTCAGGGCAAACGCATAGACCAACGCCACTTCCTCCAGATAGGCAAAGCGCCCGGTCTTACCGAAATGGCCGGAACCCATATTGGTTTTGAGCAGGATCGGCACTTTACCGTCTGTCTTTTCCCGCAGCTTGGCGACCCATTTCGATGGCTCCCAGTACTGCACCCGTGGGTCTGTAAGACCCGACAGCGCGAAGATCGGCGGGTAGTCCTGTTCAACCACGTTGTCGTAAGGCGAATAAGCGGCGATACCGGCATATTCCTCAGCGCTTTCAATGGGATTGCCCCATTGGCTCCACTCGCCGGGCGTTAGGGGCAGCGTGTCGTCGAGCATGGTGTTGAGCACATCGACGAAGGGCACCTGTCCGATGATCCCGGCGAAGAGCGATGGCGCCATATTTGCTACCGCGCCCATGAGCAATCCGCCTGCAGATCCACCCAAAGCGACGATATTGCCGCGTGCCGTGAAACCCTCGTCAACCAGCATTTCGCCGGCTGCGATGAAGTCCAGGAAGGTGCGGATCTTGCCGCTCTTCTTGGTTTGCTCGTACCAGTTCCTGCCCAACTCATCTCCACCGCGAATGTGGGCGGTGCAATAGACAAAACCACGGTCGACAAGGCTCAGCCGGTTGGCTGAGAAAGATGCGGACATCCCCATGCCATAGGAACCGTACCCGTAAAGCAGGCAAGGTGCAGAGCCATCGAGCTTTGTATCGCGGTGGTGCAGCACGGTCAGCGGTACCATCACACCATCCGTGGAAGGCGCGTGGAGACGGCGCACTACGTAGTCGCTGCTGTTGTGGCCGGAGGGAATCTCCTGCTCTTTCAGCAGTTTACGTTCACGGCCCTCCATATCGTATTGCCAGACCTGCGAGGGTGTAGAGGGCGAGGAATAGGTGAAGCGCAGGGTCTGCGTGTCGAATTCAAAGCCTGAGGAAATGCCGAGAGAATACGCCTCTTCTTTAAAGGCAATCGTGTGTTCTTCGCCGTCCGTCAGGCGGCGGATGATGATGCGGGGCAGTGCATTTTCGCGTTCCAGCCGCACCATATGGTCGGCGAAAACAATAACGCTATCAATCAGCACTTCGGCCCGATGGGGGACAACTTCGCGCCAGTTCGATTCGTCCAGCGCGTCAACGGAAGCCTTCATAATGCGAAAGTTATCCGCACCGTCGGAATTGGTGGTGATGAAGGCCGAATCGCCGTGCATATCCAGCGAATATTCGTGACCCTCCCGGCGTTTAGCGATCAGTTTCAGAGGCTTGAGCGGGTCGTTGGCTGGTGTGAGGTAAACTTCGTCCTCATCATTCTGTCCGGTGTGAACAATCAGCCATTTTCCGTCGAGCGAACGCCCGACATGGACATAGAAACGCGGGTCATTCTCTTGATAAATAAGAGTTTCTGCGCCCATCGGATCTTTGTGGAAGACCTGATTGGGGCGATGGTTCTCGTCCACCTTCACATAGACAAAACTCTCCCCATCCCCGCACCAAGCGAAAGATCCGACATCTTTTGTGATGTCCCCGCTGTCGGACTTATCCGCAAGATCGCGCAGACGCAGATGATAATATTCTGACCCGTTTGTATCGACACTCCAGGCCAAGCGTGTGTGGTCGGGGGAGTGAGAAAGAGTGCCGAGGGAGAAGTAGTCGTGGCCATCGGCTTCGGTGGGGCCGTCGAAGAGCACGTCTTCGCCATCTGGGCCTCTGCGCAAATAACATGGATATTCAGCACCTTCGTCGTATTTTGACCAATAAGCAAAAGGACCGTGCGGCGCGGGGACGGATGAATCATCCTGCTTGATGCGGCCTTTCAGCTCTTCAAACAGCGTCTCGCGCAGAGCCTCGGTGTCTGCCATCTGCGCTTTCTGATAGGCATTTTCCGCCTCTAGATAGGTGCGGATATCCTGCGGTAGGGCGGAAGGGTCGCGCATAACCTCCTGCCAGTTTTCCGCGCGCAGCCAGGTGTAATCATCCACCCGTGCAATGCCATGGATGGTGTTGGAAACAGGGCGTTTTTCTGCCTTAGGTGGGGTTTTCCCGAGATCGAAACTCACCTCTATTTTTCGCCTTCAAGAGGTTCAAAATTCAGCGCAACACCGTTCATACAATAGCGCAAACCGGTGGGATTCGGGCCGTCTCTAAAGACGTGTCCTAAGTGCCCATCACAATCAGCGCAGCGGATTTCTGTGCGTTTCATGAAGAGCTTACGGTCGGTTTTCTCAGTGACAGCCTCGCCCTCAAGCGGTGCGTAAAAGCTTGGCCAACCGGTGCCGGAATCGAACTTGGCTTCCTGGGCAAAAAGTGGCTTGCCGCAACCAGCGCAAATGTATGTTCCATCACGCTTTTCATCGTTCAGCGGAGAGGTGAATGCACGCTCGGTGCCCTCTTCACGCAGCACGCGAAATTCTTCCGCCGTCAGCTCTTCACGCCATTGTTCCTCGGTCTTTTCAACCTTCGCCATTGCCTGTTCTCCGGCTCAATTTGCTGCCTGGAAGGTAGGTAACGAGGGCGGGCCGCACAAGCGCTAAGCTAGCGAACATCCAGCAAATTCAACGCCAGAACGACGGCGAAAAGGACGGCAAGCCAAAGCACCATCATCCCCGTCGGCAGCACCCGGGCAGCGACGCTGTTTGGCCCATAAATGGCCGCCAAGGCCCGCCCTGCACCGCTGGTGGTGGCATGAAAACCACGGGCGATTTCGCTCCAGATTGTCGAGACCAAGGCGCCGATAAAGCTAAAAATCGCAGGCGCAAATTTGCGGTAGGTCCAATCGAAATTAATGAGCGTTTCCCGCTTCATAGTGGGCAAAAGACCCGCGCGCAGAAGCAGCATAAAGGCAAGCACCGCAAAGAGAATGATCTGTCCGTAAGCCAGCACATGTGCGGTGGTGTAGGGCTCATAATGGACCGGGAAAGGCAGCATCGCATAAAGTGCGCCGGGTGCAGTGCCGATATAAAGACAAGCCGCCGCTGCAAGGCCCATGGCCAGCAGCATAGCGGGCGGAGCGTCCTTCACATCCCGTTTTGGCCCTGATTTCAAGAACATGGAATAGGGCACTTTCAGCGAGGTATGGGCGATTGTCGCCATTGAGGCGACGTAGAGTGCGAACCAGGCCCAATACTGCCCCGCATAGGCAGCCCCCTCGATGGTCATGGATTTCGTGCTGAAACCGGCGGTCAATGGCACAGATGCGATGGACGCTGCACCAATGATACAGAAAGCAAAAGTCAGCGGCATGGATCTTGCCAAGCCCCCAAGTTCGTTCGCTTTTCCCGTGCCTGTTCGATGGATCACCGCGCCGGCCGTCATGAAGAGCAGGCCTTGATAGAGAACCGAGGCAAACGCATGAGCAACCGCGCCGTTCAGTGCGATTTGCGTGCCGATTCCGATGCCCACAACCATGAAGCCAAGTTGGCTGTTCAGCGCATGGGCGAGAACCCGTCGCAGGTCGTTTTCAAGCAGCGCAAAGATGATCGGGAATAGCGCCATGACGACCCCAATCACGATCAGCAGATCCGTTCCCGGAAAGCCCCGCGCCAAGGCGTAGATTGCCATCTTGGTGGTGAAGGCGGAAAGGGCCACGGTGCCAGTGATAGTTGCCGCCGGATAGGCGTCCGGCAACCAGGCGTGGAGCAGCGGGAATGCGGCTTTCACGCCAAGGGCAACGAAGATTAGCCAAATGCCGGTGGACCAAGTCTCCGGCCCCGCGCCGGTGAGATTTTCAAAGGCAATGGAGCCGCTTGCCTGGTAGTGCATCGCGATACCGGCGACCAGTACGATGCCAGAGCCGACTTGCACGAAAAGATAGCGCATCCCTGCACTGAAGGCTGCGTTGGTGCGGTTGGCCCAGATAAGGAAAACCGAGGAAAGCGCCGTGATTTCCCAATAGACAAAAAGCGCCACCAGATCCCCGGCCAGCACCGCGCCGATGGCAGCTCCGGCATAGAGCATCGTTGCAATCTGCTGCACCCGATCCCGCACCTGCGCTGCGTAGATTGCGACCAGAATTGCGGCGATGGAGAAGAGTGTTGAAAAGAGTGTCGAGAGCTTGTCGACGCGCATTAATTCCAACTCCAGCCCGGCAATGGAGATTGGGAGTCCGGTCTGCGCATTCCACGTGAGATAGAGCGCAACGGCGGGGGCGGCGATCGTGACCAGAACCCGCAGAATATTGGGCAGGAAGAGGAGCAGAATTGCGCCGATGAACAGCGGTGCCACAGGCGTCATCAGGAAGGGCAGTACAGTCTCAAACATCCTCGCTCACCTCCTCCTCTTCAGTCTGATCGACTTTACCGTAATAGTCCTCACGCCGCGCAAAAATGGGGCGCAGGACACGTGCCAGGAGGATTGTGCCGCAGACCGTGAGAAAGGATACGACAGCATAGAAGCCCGGCATTTCAGCGACTTCCACCTTGTCGTAGCGCAGACCAAAAAGATCAGCGGCGACAAACACTGCACCCATCACGACCAGCGCGACAATGATGTTTTTGAGGGTCACGCGGTCAGCCATTTGCGCCTCCGACAATCGGGGTGAGGAAAGCAACGATTTCGCCGGTATAGAAGAAGAGTACGAAGCAGCCGATTGCCGTTATTGCCGGGGGCAACCAGCAGAATAGCGGCGCTTCGGAGATGCGCTCACGCCAGCTTCCACCATGCAAGGCTTGCGCTTCCGGCGTGAAGAAACCGCGGGCAAAAACAGGTAGAAGATAGGCGACCGAAAGGAGCGACGACAGCATCAACACGCCCATCAGGATCAATTGATCAGTCTGTGCCGCACCCACCAGCAACATCCATTTTGACCAGGAGCCGACCAGCGGCGGGAGGCCGATAATCGAAAGCGAACCAATGCCAAAGGCGATGAAGGTGATCGGCATCGCTCGTCCAAGGCCTCGCATGTCTGAAATTTCAGTCTTGTGCGTCGCCACATAGATTGCACCTGCGCACATGAAGAGCGTGATCTTGCCCACCGCATGGGTGACGATATGCAGCCCGCCGCCAAGGGCTGCGGTGGAGTTCGCCATCGCCATGGCAAGTGTGATGTAGGACAGCTGCCCGACCGTCGAATAGGCCAGCATCTTTTTCAAATTGTCCTGTCGCAAAGCCACAATGGACGCTGCCAGTATGGAAAAAGCGGCAACCCAAGTCAGCCAAACGCTTGCACCGGTGCTCGAGAGCGTATCGATACCAAAGACATAGACCCCGACTTTCAGCATCGAAAAAACGCCCGCCTTCACCACCGCAACGGCGTGAAGCAGGGCGGAAACCGGGGTCGGCGCGACCATGGCTGCGGGCAGCCAGCGGTGGAATGGCATGAGCGCGGCCTTACCGATGCCGAAGGCGAAGAGGGCAAGGATGAAGGGCAGGAGGTTGTCTGAAACCTTGCCTGCCAGGAACCCACCTTCCACGAAATCGAGCGTGCCCGTGGCGGCGTAAGTCCAGATGATGCCCGTGAGCAAGAAGACGATGGACGTACCCATCAGGATACCGAGATAGGTCCGTCCCCCGCGCCGCGCAGCATCATTCTCCTTATGTGCCACAAGCGGGTAGGTGGAGACTGTGAGGAGTTCGTAGAAAATAAACAAAGTCAGAAGGTTCGCCGCAAAAGCGATGCCCATGGTGGCGAAGATCGCAAAGGCAAAGCAGGCGAAGAACCGGGCGTGTTTTGTTTCATTGTTCCCGCGCATATAGCCGATGCCGTAGATATGCGTGAGGATCCAAAGGGACGAGGCAACGAGCGCGAAGACGGCCCCCAACGGCTCCACCTGAAAGGCAATTGTTAGCCCCGGTTGGAAGACAATCAGATCAAGCGCAAAGCTCTCACCACTGGCGAAACGCATGGCAATGACGGTTACCACAGCGAAGATCGCGATGGTGAAGATGAAGGTCAGTCCGTCACGCAAATTGGGCATGGAGCGGAAGACGAGATTCCCCAGAGTTGCAGCCAGCGGCAGCAACATGGAAAGCAAGATCAGATCACCGGCTGAGGCCGTTTGGAGGATGTCCCATGGGTTCATCGGCCTGGCACCCCTATGATCCGCGCGCCATCAGCAACGAAGCCGCCATCAAGCAGGCTTTCCCCCGCGGTGCGGGCAACGGACACAAGGCCGTCGGCATCAAAACCGGTCCAAACGATTGCAACGACGAGAACCCAGATCGGGATAAGCATGGTCAGCGGCGCTTCTCTCTTTGCCGCACCCTCTCGCGCAGGTTGGAGATAAAGTACCTCCACCAGCCGCCAGACATAAACAACTGCGATGAGGGATGAAGCTACAATTGCTGCGGCAATGGGCCAGAGATCCGCTTCGAAAGCGGCCTGGATCAGCACCCATTTGGAGACAAAACCCACCGTTCCTGGAATGCCTATCAGGCTAAGCCCACCCACAACAATCGCCGCGCTGGTCCAGGGCATTAAGCGCGCCTGACCTGCAAGATTGTGCATCATCGGCCCGCCTGTGCGGTAGATGATGGCACCAACGGCCAGAAAGAGTGCGCCCTTGGTAAGCGCATGGGCGAAGAGATGCGTAAAGGTCGCGGTAAGCCCGGTAGCGGTGAGCAGCGTCAGGCCCAGGAGCATGTAGCCAATTTGCCCAAGGGATGAGTAAGCCAGCAGTCGCTTCACGTTTTGCTGGAAGACGGCCACGAAAGAGGCGGTAAACATCGCCAGCAATGCCAGCGGTAGGACAACGAATTGTAGCGTGTCTCGCTCGAAAGGATAGTCGATCTGAAACACGGAAAAAACAAACCGGGCGAGCACATAGATCGCGACCTTTGTCGCCGTTGAAGCGAGGAACGCGGAGATTGTAGTTGGCGCGAATGTATAGGCACCCGGCAACCAACGGTGCATCGGATACATCGCGATCTTCAGACCAAGGCCGACGACTATGAAGCCATAAGCCGTGCGAACCGTGCGGTTTTCTGCATCAACTTCCGCCAAACGGCGACCAAGATCAGCAAGGTTCAATGTGCCGGTGACCATGTAAATCATGCCAAGGCCGATGACAAAGAAGGTCGCGCCGAGAGTGCCGAGGACCAGATAATCATAGGCTGCGGAAAGTGCCCGCTTGTCTTTCGCCGCGCCCATTGCGACCAGCGCATAGGTGGAGAGGGACGAAATTTCCAGGAACACAAAGACGTTGAACGCATCTCCAGTCACCGCAACGCCCATCAGGCCGGTGAAGCAGAGTAAGAAGCAGGCATAAAAAAGCGTATGCTGCCTTTCGGCCACCTCCTGCTCGATAGAGGTGCGCATATAGGGCAGCAGGACGGTTGCCATCATCGAGACGATCAGCACGACAAGCGCGTTGGCTGCATCAACTCGGTATTCGATACCAATGGGCGGTGCCCAGCCGCCGATGGCGTAGGAAAGCACAGTGCCGTCGGCAGTGATGGTGACCATCTGCGCCGCGAGGCCAAAGGAGGTGACAGCAGAAAGCCAGGTTACAATAAAGGCCGCTACACGGTTCACCATTAGAATCGCGAGAGGCGAGGCGATCAGCGGAACTGCAATCGCCAACAATGGGCCGTGCTGGGCCGTAAAGGTGGTGATGGCCTCTATCAAACCGCCCGCGCCTCTTCATTGTCACGCTCGTCTTCACGTGCTGTTTCGGCAAGCGACTTCGCTCGGTCGATCTCCAGTACTTCGTCCTCTTCGATGGTGCCGTAGGCCTCGTTGATACGCACGATCAGCGCCAGCGCGAGTGCGGTTGTGGCGACGCCAACGACAATTGCGGTGAGGATTAAGACGTGGGGAAGGGGGCTTGAATAGACGGCGTTTGGATCAGGAATTTCAATCGGCGCAGTACCACCAGCGATCTTGCTCATGGAAATGTAGAGCATGAAAACGGAGGCCTGAAAGAGGTTCAGCCCAACGACCTTCTTCAGGAGGTTGCCGCGCGCCACCACTATGTAAAGCCCCGTCATCATAAGGATGACAAAGAGCCAGTAGTTGAGATGCGTGCCGATAAAGGCTGTATCGAAGAGCAAGGACATGGGCTTACCAATCCGTGTCTTCGATTGAGGGCGGACGGCCAGCAAAGCCATAATAAATTGCCATCATCACGCCAAAGACGGTGATGCCAACGCCAAGCTCAATCACAATGATCCCATAGTGCTGTCCGGCCTTAGCGGAGGGTAGGAGCACGTTGTAATCAAGGTAATTGCCGCCCTGGATCAACGAAACGACGCCGACACCGGCGTAGAGCAGCAGACCAAAAGCGAGGAGGCGCATGACCCATCGGTCCGGGAAGATGGAGCGCAGGCGTGAGAGGCCGAAAACGATGCCATAGAGGATGAGGGCGACCGCAAAAATCACCCCCGCTTGAAAGCCGCCGCCAGGGCCGAAATCGCCGTGGAACTGAACATAAAGGCCGAAAAGTAGGATCGGCGCGACAAGCAAACGGGTGACAACGCGAAGGATGAGGTGATGGTCCATATCAGGCCTGCCCATCCTTGCGCGAGAGCACAGTCTCCCGGTAGCGACGCCGCAAAAAGCCGCCCGATCCACCGATCAGCATTGTGACGCCAAGGCCAGCCACAAAGACCACCGCAACCTCGCCCATCGTATCAAAGCCGCGATAGCTCGCGAGCACAGCGGTAACGATGTTGGGGACATCAATTTCCTTCGGCGTCCGGGCGATAAAATCTGGGTTGAGATAGGTCTGCACTGGCGCGTTCGGGTCGCCAAATGCCGGCATATCAAGCGTGCCGTAGATGAGAAACGCGCCAATGATCCCAACGATAATGAGTGGTGTCGCCGACCAGCGTTTCGGCTTCATTTCATGGCGGGCCGTGAGCGCGATGGTGCCGAGCATGAGGACGGAAGATATGCCTGCGCCAACCGCAGCCTCGGTGAACGCCACATCCACCGCATCCATGGCAATAAAGAGCAGCGCCGCGAGCAGCGAGAAGACGCCCGACAGCATAACCACGGCAAAGAGTGAGCGCAGCAAAGCTATCGCGATTGCGGTGCTAACGAGCGCGAAAAAAAGAAGAAGGGTAACGGCAAGGTCGGTCATTTCTTGCCCACCTTCTTCTTGCGCTTCCGCTTGGTCGTCACGTCTTCTACCAGATCCATTGGCCTGGAGCCTGAGACAAAGGCGGCATTTGCAACGGCGTGCGAGGCGGTTGGTCCGGTGATGAAGAGAAAGATAACAATGAAGGCGAGCTTCAGCGTCGCCAGAGTGAAGCCGCCCTGGAGCATCATGCCAAAGAGCAGCAAGCCAACCCCTGCAGAATCGATGATGGAGGCAGCGTGAAGGCGGCTCCAGAAGTCCTGCAAGCGCAACATCCCGAGTGAGCCGATGAAGAGGAAGAACGATCCGCTAAAGATCAACACCCAGGACATAGCGTCGATGAGGAAGTCCCAGGTCAGCCAGCCGAGACCGGAGGAGAGGTCAATCATGCGCGTTTCTCCTCCCCTTCTTCGGCAAGTTCGTCCGGCTCGTCCTGGATCATCGCGCGGTCATCTTCACTTTCCCACGCATCACCGATGCGGCGATAGCGGAAGAATTTCAGCACTGCGATCGTGCCGACGAAATTAATGAGGGCGTAGAGGATGGCAATATCGAGAAAGTCCGGACGCCCAAAGAGAAACCCCATCGTTCCGATGAAAAGCACCGTGCAGGTGCCGAACGTGTTGAGCGCAAGAACTCGATCATAGAGCGTGTTGCCGATAAACAGACGGATCAGCAAAAGACACATACAAAGGAAAACCGCTCCGGTGGCGAAGGCAAACATCAGCGCGCCTCTTCTATGGAAGCAGCTTTCGCACCCATTGCGAGGAGGTTATCCATGTCTGCGGCCTCGTCTGTGAGGGCATGAACGATGAACTCTCCGCCCTCGGTCTCTACGGTTACTGTACCGGGAGTGATGGTGATGGAGTTTGCAAAGAGTGTGCGGCCAAGATCGGTAGATTGCAGGCATGGCACTGAAATGAGGCGCTGGCGGCGCGGCAGTTCCGGGCTCAGAATCGCTCGTGTTACGGCCCAATCAGCCTTGCCGATCTCAACCGTCAGCCAAAAGAGATAGCGCAGAGCTGCGACGGGCCTAAAGTCCTTGATCGGCCCTTCGCCAGACAGCAGGCCGAGTCGGCTCATAATCCACACGCAAAGCACACAGGAAAACACGCCAAAGCCCACGATTAATGGCTTGTAGTAGAGCCCGGATAGGCCGAGCCACAGCAGGCCAAGAATAACAAAGAGCACCAAGGCACGCAAAATCGGCGGCTCCAAACATAGTACCAAGCAGCGGGTATCGCCTTTCTATCAAGCCGCTATCGCCCTTGCCAGCGATTTCAGCGTCATAAGGCACGAGAACAAACAACCTTCCAGAAGGATCGGCTGTTGCCCCTTTCTGTTTTCTAAGGTTTCTGCATCGCTAAACTTGACGAGAGAAAAATGGACAAGTATTTATATTCAGGAACATGTAAATAAAATACAACCTATGCGTGTATTTCTATCGAATCGGTTCCCTCTTTACTTTTCTCATAGATGTCAAAGACTGGAATTCTTATGAACGAAGACAATTCTGTTCTCATCGAGCTTACGTCGGAAGTGGTGAGCGCGTATGTCAGCAACAACCCTATCTCTTCGGCCGACCTGCCGAGTCTCATCAACGATGTTCACACCGCTCTGGGTGGCCTGAGTTCTGGTGGCGCCGCCGAACCTGCTGAAAAGCAGAAGCCGGCTGTTTCCATTAAAAAGTCGCTTGGCCACGATTACCTGATTTGCCTGGAAGACGGTAAGAAATTCAAGTCGTTGAAGCGTCACCTGAAAACGCATTTCGACCTGACGCCTGACGAATATCGTACCAAGTGGGGCCTTTCGTCCGACTATCCGATGGTCGCTCCGGCCTATTCGGAAGCCCGTTCCAAGCTCGCAAAGGCGAGCGGTCTTGGGCGCAAGGCGGGGAAGTAATTCCCCCAACAAAACCGTAACTGTTGAAAAGGCCCGCCCTGCGCGGGCCTTTTTTGTTTCCGCAAATGTCTGGCAGAAAAGGAATATATCCGAGCCGCTCGTAAAAGTTGCAGAAAAATTGGCAGCAACTTATCCACTCCGCACGTTTATAGGATATTAGTCCTATTTCGAGTTTCAGCGGAGCTGCCCATGGACCAAACTGCTATCCGAAAGTCTCAAGCACGGCGCTTGCACATTATGCGCCCCACACATCCTCTCTGCACCCTTTGTGAACATGCGGTTTCCGTCGGGTTCGACATCCCTCTGGAGGCATTGCGCCTGCCTACTCGTGGGGTGCGGGAAATTGCCAGGGCACGGCAGATCGCAATGTATTTCGCGGTTGTCACCTTTGAGGTGCCGATGAGCGAAGTCGCCGCCCATTTTGGTCGTGATCGCAGCACTGTCAGCCACGCTCTTTCTCGCGTTGAGGATGAGCGCAAGGACAAGCCGGATGCCTTTGAGCTGATGATGTTGCAACTGGAAGCCATGCTTGGCCTCACACGCGAAGTTTGGGAAAGCCGACAGAACACGAGAGCTGCATGAAGATTGCTGCGAAGCGTACAAAAACCAGATTGATTGCGTTCCTTGCTCGGGAAGGGGCGGCAGATACTGCGCCATTCACATTGCCCGGTCAGACCATTTTGACAGCTGGCAATGGCTTACGTCACGTCACTACCGATCAGGTATTGCATGAGGCAATTTCAGACGGATTGCTTAAGAAGACGAGCGGAAAAATTGCCCTGACCGAACCAGGAAAAAGCGCAGCGCGCCGTCTTGCTGGTCTCGGCGAAGATGCATTTACGACCCAGCATCGGATGCTGGAAAACAGTGAAATTCGCTTGCCTGGCGGTATAAAGCAGACGGTGCGGGTTAACTGCAACGAATCTCCCTTGTCACGCTTACGCGCCAGAGCGGCTAAGGACGGGCGACCGTGGATCAGTGAGGCTGGTTTTGCTGCGGGGGAGAAGCTGCGGCAGGACTTTCATTTTGGACAGTTTCAGCAGCGCGTCACCGCCAGCTGGGATCCGACCAATGCAGCTAAACGCGGCAAGGGTTCGCGGGGCGGCATGGCGGATATCAGCGACAACGCCCTTGATTCTCGCCATCGGATGCAGCGTGCGCTGGAAAGCGTCGGCCCCGATCTTGCCGGCCTGCTTACTGATATCTGTTGTCATTTGAAAGGCTTGGAGACAGTTGAGCGAGAACGTCGTTGGCCACCACGCTCAGCCAAGCTCATGCTGCGCACGGGTCTTGACCTCCTCGCCCGCCACTACGGCACGCAAGCTGGTACAAGAAGCTAGATACCGGTCAGGAAGCGGCTTGGGCAAGCGCCTTGATACGTTCCACCATGGCGCGCAGTCCGTTGGAGCGTTGGGGCGTCAAATGTTCGGCTAGGCCGATGTCACGGAACGTTTTTTGCTCATCAATGGCCACAATCTCTTCCGCCCTCTGGCCTGAAAAGAGCGACAACGCCACCGCGACCAACCCGCTTACGATATGAGCGTCTGATGCCCCGCGAAACGCCACTCGGCCATCATCGGTTGCAGAAGGGTAGAGCCAGACCTGACTGACACACCCTTTCACCTTGTTGATGTCAGTCTGCGCGCCATCGGGCATCGGTTTTAGAGCGCGTCCGAGTTCTATGAGATAGCCATAGCGGTCGTCCCAATCATCAAGCATCTGAAAATTCTCGATTATTTCATCAATATTCGTGTCGAGAGTCAGGGGGTTGGCGGGGTCTTCGGACATGGGTTTGTTTTCCAGCTTTGACCCGGAAAGGGCAGCGTTGACGCGTGCTCTGTCTAGATGCACGGGGACCGTGCGCCAAGACTTTTGGGAGGCCAAGGCAAATTTCGCAGATTTAGGCTTACGTTAAAGTCCGCATGGCACGCTGTCCTCGATGTCCGGATGTTCGGACTTAGAGGGTTACCCTGTTTTGCGTCTTCTCTCGCAGATAATGGTCGCTTGTGATGCCTGTGTGGACACATGGCTCCATGAAGACAGTGCTGTTTCGGCGCGCCAGCGCGCCGGGCAGCGCCGCTTTGTGCTGTTGCATGTCACGCTGGGTGTCGTCTTGTTGTTCATGACCCCGATCCTGGTGGCCTTTGATGCCTGGGGACGAGGCGTCGCACCCGTCATGGCGGTGCTTGGTTGCGTTTCGGTAGCGCTTGCGCTCGTTATGGTGCGCACCGGTAAGCCATTGATCGTTCAAGCGGTCTCTATAGTAGCAATCACTGCCGCGATGGCCGCGTTGATCTGGTCGCTCGGTGGAGCAGGATCGGCCTGGGCGGCTATGCTCGTCCTGCCGATGCTTGAGGCTGCACAGATACGCTCTGCTTGGTCAAACCGCATTGCCGGTGCTGCCGCTTTTTCTGCGCTCGGCATGCTGGTTCTGCTTAATCCTGTTCCCCTGGCATTCGTCAACGCTGCCCTTTTGTTCGCTGCCTTTGGCCATATCAGCCGTACCCAACGCGCGATAATGCGCGACGGCGCCGCCGCCGTCGCTGAAGATAAACACAAAACGCAGTTGCTGGCTGCAGTCGGTCGCACCGCCGTGCAAATGGACGCCGTTGGTGCGGTCACCATGTTCGCAGGCGGAAACCTCACCCTTGCCGTCGGTGACAGGTTGATCGACTTGGTCGCTGAGGAAGACCGCGAAGATTTTCGGGCTCTGATCGCCGATAACCTCGCCGTTGCCTCCGTTCGCCTTTGGAACGCCGGAACGGCGGATTGGTTGTGGGTTGCGCTGGCAAAACAGTCTTCCAGCGAAGCAAAAGCCCAGCTCCTCACCATCACGCCGCTGGGTGGAACTGTGGTGGACGGGGCAGGCAAGTCGGCCGAGCGGCAGAACCTGCTTGCAACGATGAGCCATGAAATGCGTACGCCGCTCAACGCGATTATCGGTTTCTCCGACGTTTTGCAGAAAGGCGTTCTGGGCACTCAGCTGGGGCAGCGTGAGCAGGAATATGTCACCCTTATTCGCGATTCCGGCGAGCATCTTCTCGACATCGTCAAGGCGACACTCGACGCAGCGCGTCTTGAGGCCGGGAAGTACGCACTCACAATCTCGGACTTCAATTTTGCCGCTCTGGCCCAGTCTTGCCAGCGTATGTTGCTACCTGTGGCGAATGAGGCTGGGGTGCAGTTGATTTGCGACACCGGTGGCATCCATCAAGCCGTATCTGCTGATGAGCGCGCCTGTCGTCAAACGCTCATCAACCTCGTAGGCAATGCCATCAAATTCACCCCGCCCGGTGGGCGGGTTGAGCTGAAAATCCGAACGAGCGGTGTGCAAATGATCGTCACCGTTAGTGATACTGGCATAGGTATTGCAGCCGACGATCTGGCGCGCCTTGGCGAGCCATTTGTGCAGCTCGACCACAACCCAAACCGTGCACTTGCTGGATCCGGCCTTGGCCTGTCTCTCGTAAAGGGTTTCGTCGAACTGCATGGCGGTGAGATGACGATAGCCAGCAAGCCCGATGCAGGAACGCAGGTGAAGATCGTCCTGCCGCTGCGTGCTGTTGGCCGCAAACCCCGCGCCTCAACAAATGCAATCGTGCCTGCCTCCGCTGGCTCGGCACAAACCATAGCTGCGCCCGTCGTCAGCGCTGCGCCCATTCCTGTTTCCCGTCTCGCGTAACCTAAGGAGACCGACAATGTATGCAACCAGACCAGACCATCTGCAGGAGGCCCCTGCCGCTCTGGCACCTTATTCAGAGCGCCGTCCCGCCTCGCGGCTGCGTATTCCTGCTTTCATGAGTGAAGCACCCGCGCTGTTTGCAGGTGCTATCCTGTCACTCTCCGTCATGGGGGCGATTTTCGTGAACGCCGTCTGGTTTCAGCCCGTCGTCCATCCCTCGCCGCTCTTTGCTCCACGTGCCGCGTTGGAGCAAGCAACCGTTCCTGCGCTCACGACCGCGCCGGTAACGGTGCCGACTCCCAAACCGCAGCAGGTTACCAAGGTTGAACCGGCCAAACAGCCCGCTATTGACAGTGGAGCCGCCCGGGAAATCCTGCGCGAGGTGCAATCTGCTCTTTCCGTTCGCGGCTATTATGAGGGCAAGCTCGACGGCATTTACGGCTCGCGCAGCGAGAAGGCGATTACCACCTTCCAGCGCGATCACGGAATTGATGCCAACGGTCAGGCATCGGTCAAATTGTTGACCAAAATCCTGTTGTCCGGCAGCGCCAAGCCTGCGGAAGTGCCGGTCCCGGCCCCGGTGGAAGTGCGCATGGTCAAAACAAAGCCAGTCCCGCTCCAGCAGGAAACAGCTTTGGCACCACCACACCCCGACGGTCTGATCGCCCAGATTCAGCAGGGCTTGCGTGCCTTTGGCTATGACCAGCTCACGGTGGACGGCCAGATGGGTCAGCAGACTTCAACCGCGATCCAGCGTTTTCAGCTATACTTTGGCATGGAGATCACGGGTGAGCCGTCTGAGGCCGTACTCGACAAGTTGCGGGAAGTGGGTGCTTACCAGCAGGGTTGATTGTTCGTTCGTGCGGGTCACAACCAAACTCTTTGTCGATGCATTGCTGCGCCGGGCTCGCGCTCAGGGCGGCTTTGCTGTCGTTTTGCGCAAAGGGGCGGCGGAGGCTGGTGCGGTCTTCATTGTTGGGCGCGCACTGGACGGCCAGCAGACGCTCTACGCACCGGCCATGCAATTGTCATACGGTGAAGGGGCGGCGGACGAGCGGCTCTTTGAAAGGCGCAAATCAGACCTCACCGATGCCCATGTCGCCGAATGGATGGAGAGCGAAGGGCGCATAGACCCAGACTTCTGGGCCGTGGAGCTTGAAGATGTAAGCGGGCCTCTGCCCTTTGAGATTGTCGATGAGAACTAGGCCTCGATCGAGATTTCCGGAAGTTGGCTCGCCGGTGGCAGGAAGGCCGGATGATCGATACGCGGCTTGTAAATACCCTTCAGTGCCAATTTGATCTCATCACTTTCAACGCCGAGCTGGCGGGCGAGCGCCGCGCCAAGGTCTTTGCGCCGAGCGATGGTTCGGCAATGGGCGTCACCCAACGCCTTGGCAATGCGCAGCAAGTCGAGCTGGCCGAGCACTGGTGAGGTGCGGAGCATTTTGCCGCCGATCTCTACTGGTTCCATGCTAATGCGAACAGCAATAGGACGGGGGGTTGCCAGCGACGCTGCTAGCAGTCGGCCAATCTCCTTGCGGGCTAGCGCAGAAGTGAACGCGTAGAGCTTGCTAAATGCAATGTTCAGTTGTTCGCGGGTAATGGCGGGGCGCTCGGCTGGATCAACGAACCGGCTGCAGATGGAAATCAAGCGCTCATCGGCTTTCTCAGGACTAGTGCAGGGCATTGCCTCCTGATCACAATATCCGAGAATTGCTGGTTTAGATGTTTGGATCTGCATGTTTTGCTCCCCGAGCGAACCATTGGTTCAGCCTCGGGCAGAAATGGTTAACAGAGCGTTAACCACAATTATTTTCCTTTAGTCGGCGTCCTCGATCACCAAGTCTGGCTCGCCGGAAATGGAGGCGTTCGGCAATTGGAACCGCTCGCAGCTTGCTGCCTGGAGGAAGTTGGAGACTCGCTCCCGCCAGCTTTCGTCCTCCTGCAGGGCTCGCACGATAACGAAACCTTCCTCCATGTCCGCTTCCACTACTACGGCCTGTTCCGCTTCCGCAGGCGGATCGGCGCGCAGTCGCGCCATTTGGATCGGGCTGAGCACCAGGAGGAACAGCTGTCCGCCCACCGCAGTGCGGTCGTTAAAGGAATAGATGTTCTGACCACGGTTGGTGAAGATGGAGGCTGACCAGAAAGGGAGTTGACCTTCCGCGCGGACAACCAGGGCGTCCTGTGAGAGATCAAAGCGGCAAGCAATGGAGCCAAAGTGAGCATCTGTGGGACCGAGCGGACCAGTTCCAGTCCCCGCGGCGGCAACGGGCTGGAACTCCCACGTTTCCCCGGTAGCAGACAGCCGCTGCCAGGCGTCTCGCTCAGCAAAGGCGGGGATCGCCAGCACCACCACGAGATGGACGACCAGCGCAAGGACTATGCCCACGGCAAGGATGTATATGGCCCGGCTCAACCCCTGCATTGGACCCGCCTGATTTCCGGCAACACAATATTGGAGATGCCTGCGCCGCTGGTGACCGGGCTGTCGTAGAGACGCATGACCAATTGCAGTGGTCCGGTGCCGTCTACAGCAAGCCAATTGCCGGTCTCGTGGATTTCGCCGATATTGACCGCAAGGGTGCGTGGCTCAAACCAGACCACGTCGCTGGAGACCAGCACTGAGGGCCGGCCCAGGCGGTCTGCTACTACGGCGCCCTTGGGGTCTTGAGCGGTGAGGGTCCACAGGCGGGCTTGCGGCAATTTACCGTTCAGCCGGTAGCGACACTGGCGCTGGAGTGGTTGGTTTTGGGTATCAGTCTCAGCGATAAAGACGACGCCCTCAGCAGCCCCCAGCGGCACGTTGCCTTCCGCGGCTACCTTGGCCGTCGTGTACGGATCCGCTTGGGCTGAACCCGCATAGGGCCAGGCAAGCCAGGGACCGACACGCAGAGCACCGAACCCTTGATTGTCGCGCACCGAAACCCACGACAGGAATGAACCAAGCCCAAGACCGATGATCAGGATGGCGAGCCCGCCAATGAAGAGGCGCATGACTCCGCGTTACCTGCCCAGAAGACCGTCGTCAGATTGCAGGAAGGCCTGTTCGTCGTCCCGGGCATCGTTGGCCAGGGACGGTGCGTTGAGGCGTGGTGCTTCTTTGAGACGGCGGTTGAGATCAAGCAGCGCGCGGGCGGTTTCTATCGACAGCGGTTTCTGGCGCAAAACGCTTACGGGCACATCGGCGGCTCCTGCGCCGGTTGCGATACGCGGATTGCCCGTCGGCACTTCCGGCTCGACATAGGGCATCGGGCGCAATTCGATGTTGGCGTGGGCATAGGTCATAAACTTCTTCCACGTCATGGCGGGAAGACGGCCACCGGTGAGGCGGCGAGTGGGACCGTAGTCATCGTTGCCGAACCAGACCGCGCCGACGTAATTGCCGGTGTAACCAACAAACCAGGCATCGCGATAAGCCTGGGTTGTGCCTGTCTTGCCGGCGTTCTTGATGCCGTCGAGTTTGGAGCGGCGACCAGTACCCCATTCGGGCACCTGGGAGAGCATGACGTTGATATCGCGCGTCGCTTTTTCCGACAGGACACGTTTAGGTTTGGGTACTTCGGTCTTGTGGTCGTAAAGCACGGTTCCCGTGGGGTCGGTGATCTGGGTGAGGACATGGCGGCCGGTCTCATAGCCGCCGGACATGAAGACGCCATAGCCCGTGGCCTGGTCCATGACGGTCATTTCATTGGTGCCAAGCGGCATGGCCGGTTCCGCCGTCAGCGGAGCTTCAACGCCCATGGCGCCGGCGAGTTCGACGATCGGCTGTCGGCCGATCCGGGCCGCGATGCGCACAGGGACGGTGTTGATGGACTTCACCAGTGCGCGGGTGACAGTAACAGTGCCAAAGCTGCGTCCGCCATAGTTCTTGGGAGTCCAGCCGCGAATGGTGATCGCGCCGCCGGAAACGCGGGTTTCGGGGGTGTAACCCTTCTCCATCGCGTAGGCATAAACATAGGGTTTGAAGGTCGAGCCAGGCTGGCGCTGGGCGCGGGTGGCGCGGTTGTACTGGCTCTCACCATAATCGCGGCCACCGACGAGCGCGCGAACGGCTCCGCCATATTCGATGGCGACCATGGCGGCCTGGTCGGAGCGGTATTGCTCCCCATATTGGCGAAGATGCGAAAGCACCGCATCTTCCGCCGCCGCCTGGAGGCTAGGGTCGAGTGTCGTCTTGGCGACAAGAGCGTTGCTGCCCAGTTCAAACGCTTTTTCCTGCACTTTTTCAAAAGCGTAATCGAGGAAGTAATCCGGTGAATCCACCTGATCGCGCTCAACGGCGCTGGCCGGTTTGCGGCGGGCGGATATCACCTGGCCTTCGGTCAGGAAATTCGCCTGCACCATGTTGGTGAGCACTTCGTTTGCCCGGGCACGGGCAGCGGGCAGGTTGATGTGCGGTGCGTAGTTGGAAGGGGCCTTGAAGAGCCCGGCAAGCATCGCTGCTTCGGCAAGGCTGACATCACGAATGTCTTTGTCGAAATAGAACTCCGAAGCTGCTGCTGCCCCGATCGTTCCGCCGCCCATATAGGCGCGGTCGAGATAGAGTTTGAGGATTTCTTCCTTCGACAAGTTGTATTCGAGCCAAAGCGACAGGAATGCTTCCTTGATCTTGCGGTCGAGGGAGCGCTCGTTGGTCAAAAACACGTTTTTGGCGAGCTGCTGGGTGATGGTGGACCCGCCCTGAACAACAGCACTGGCGCGGGCATTCTCGATCATCGCGCGGGTAAGGCCGGGAAAATCAATGCCGAAATGGTCAAAGAAACGCCGATCCTCGGTGGCGAGAACGGCTTTGATGAAATGATCGGGCAATTCATCGATTGCCGCAGAATCATTGTGCAACACACCGCGGCGACCAATCTCGTTACCGAAACGGTCAAGAAACGTGACAGATATGTCTTGGTTGGCGCGCCAGTTTTTCTGCGTCTCTTCAAGAGCAGGCTTGGCGAGAGCAAGCATTAAGGTCATGCCGACACAGCCTAGGGTCAATCCTTCGCAGCCCAATTCTACAACGCCGCGTTTAAAACCGGCGACGCGGAATTTGCGGAAGAAGACAACCAGATTTTCCCAGCTTTCCGCCCCGTTCGCCTTGGAGCGATACATGAAGTCATCAACGGTGGAATCAACATCCATCAGGAACGTCTTCAAATTCCGGCGGCGCTTCTTCTTGAAGGGATTGGACATGAGGGCCTGATCACACTTGTGCGGTTTGAACGCCAGTGCAAAAGCATACGTGAGGAGCGGGTTGCGCGCCATTGCAAAGCGTTGTCCCTATGTTCCCCATTCTTGGACAAGGGGCAAGTTTGATGGGCGTTGGAGGGGACATTTTACCGTTTTGGGAAACCACCACCCCTGAAGACATGACCACCGAGCAGTGGGAATCGCTCTGCGACGGGTGTGGAAAATGCTGTCTGAACAAGCTGGAAGACTGGGATACGGGCGAGATCCACTTCACCAATGTCGCCTGCACACTTTTTGATGATCGAACTTGCCGGTGCCGGGATTACGAGAACCGCTTTTCGAAAGTGCCTGACTGCCTAAAACTAACCCCGCAAAGCGTTCCAAAATATGCCTGGTTGCCCTCCACCTGCGCCTACAGATTGGTGGAGGAAGGCCGCCGGCTTCCAAAATGGCACCCGCTTATCTCCAAAAGCCCCCATTCGGTTCACGAAGCGGGAATCAGCGTGCGCGGCAGGACGATCAGCGAGGATGATGTCGCGGAGGACGATTACGAGTTTCATCTGGTGGACTGGATTGATGGTGGTTCGATGGACTATTTGGCATCGAGCAAATGAGCTTTCTCGATGTCACTTTCGAAATAGCGCCCGATCCGTGCGCCTCTTAGACGTAAGAGAGCGATGCGTGCGACTTGCCGAGAAATGAGCAGAATTCCGGGAATTTTGAATAAATCTTCTGATGTCCAAAAATTTGCTAGGGCCGTCATGCGCTTAACAGATTGCCGGTACTTCTGGCACTTGCCTTTTGCGCCGTTTTCAGCAATTATTTCGGGATTGTTCAGAGCAGAGATATTGCCAAAGAACAGAGAGAAGGGGGCGACATCATGAACATTTTGAGCCGTTTCGCGTGTATTGCCGTTGTGGCCTGGGTTTTTGGCGGCGCGATGGTATCGCCTGTTTCTGTGCCCGTGATGCCGGAAAACCAGGTTGCATTTGATCTTGAAGATTATTGCGAGTCGACCTGTCGCGGCTAATTTTCTCAAGGCCGTTGTGAGTGTCGCAGGGGAAGCGGGAATCGGCCCGCGCGGCGGGACGATCAGCGAGGATGATGTTGCAGAAGAGGGCTACGAGTTCCATCTCGTGGACTGGATCGAGGGCGGGAAGTTCGCCAATTTAGGGAAATAGGAAAATAGTCCTTTACACCGCACCGCTTGTCTGGTAGGGTGCAGGCACAATCGAAGAACTGGGTCAGACGCCAGCCGGGCCGCTCAGCGGCTTCCATTCTTTAGCTTCAAAGACAGATCGTCAGGAACCGCCCATGCCTAGCGTCACAACGCAGCGGTGCGCTGATTTGCGCCTGCTGTTTGAGCACCATCATGTTCCGCTCGATTTCCTTACGCAGATGTTTAACTACAAACCCCACACGCTGCAGGACCTCGCCAAAGACGAGGGCTGGACCGGCGGCCAATCCGCTACAGCCTTGCGCATCCGCCTTGCCGCCCTTGCCGAGCGCACCATCGTAGCTGTCGACACAATAGGCATGGATGTCGACGCCGTGGACAAGATTGTCCGCGCTATCACGGCGCTGACCAAGACGATCGAGAGCCTGGCAACATTGGAAGAAGAAGAAAAAGCCCTTCGGCAGACCGGAACTGAAAACGGTGAAGCCCCATACACTCTCGCCAGCGGAAGCCGTGAGGATATCGCGCGTTTCGATGAGTTACTTGCGAATGTGGCTCGCCAGATCGACACCGATGAGGAGGCAGCTCTATTCGGAGAAACTTCCTGAAGCTTTGCGCCCGTTCTGGGAACATCGCTTTGCGGTCCGTGGTCGCGCTTCACAAATTGAAGGCGCGCTTGCTGACTGGACGACGTGGATCGTCATGGGCGGACGCGGTTCCGGCAAGACGCGGCTCGGGGCGGAATGGGTCCGTTCCATGGTTTATGGTGATCCGTTTTACGGCCTTGCGCCCACCGGCCGCCTTGCATTGGTGGGTGAAACTTATGGTGATGCCCGTGAGGTGATGGTGGAGGGGGAAAGCGGTATTCTGGCCGTCAGCGATGGTGCAGAACGTCCGGTCTGGACGCCCTCGCGCCGCCGCCTTGAATGGTCAAATGGCGCGGTCGCCCACGTGTTCTCGTCTGAAGATCCTGATGCTTTGCGTGGTCCGCAATTTTCCGCCGCCTGGTGCGATGAACTCGCCAAGTGGTCTCACATGCGAGAGACCTGGGACATGCTGCAATTCGGCCTGCGGCTGGGGGAACATCCCTGCCAATTGGTCACCACAACGCCCCGTCCGGTGCCGCTCCTGAAAGAGCTGGTCGCTGCCGAAGGTAACCTGGTTACGCATATGAGGACCGCGGAGAATAAAGCGAACCTCGCGGGCGGGTTTCTTGATCGCGTTGTCAAAGCCTATCGCGGCACACGCCTTGGGCGGCAGGAGCTGGACGGTGAGATTATCGAAGAGCGCACCGATGCGCTCTGGACGCGGGCGCTGCTTGAAAAGGCGCGCTGCAAAGCGCCACAGGATCTGGTGCGGATCGTTATTGCCGTTGATCCGCCGGTGACGGGCAAGGCGAGTTCTGATGCCTGCGGCATCATTGCCGTCGGGCAGGGGGCGGATGGTCGCGCTTATGTACTGGAAGACGCAACGCTCTCCGCTGTCTCGCCGGAACGGTGGTCGGCGGCGGTTGTCGCGCTCTATCACAGCTACCGGGCGGACCGGATCGTGGTGGAAACCAACCAGGGTGGGGATATGGTGGAGAGCGTTTTGCGCACCGCCGACCCGTCCTGCGCGGTGCGGCAGGTCAAGGCGACGCGCGGCAAATATCTGCGCGCGGAACCCGTGGCCCACCTCTATGAGCGCGGGCTTGTTTCGCACTGCCCCTCCCTGGGCGGAGACCTCGCTTTGCTTGAAGATGAAATGTGTGATTTCGCGCTGGACGGGTTGAGCACAAGCCGTTCGCCGGACCGACTCGATGCCCTCGTCTGGGGGCTGACCGACCTCATGCTGACCCGAAGAGGCGGCGCTCCCCGTGCCCGCTCTCTTTAAAACCTAGGACATTCCATGGCCTCATTACTGAGCCGGTTCATGCCGGCCCGATCCGGCACGCCCATACCGGGCGGAAATGCTCCGCCCGAACGCAAGGCGGGCCTGAGCGCGAACCTCTTCACGCTGAACGCCCTGGGCCAAGCTTCCTGGTCGCAGACCGATTACGGCACTTTGGCGCGCAACGGCTATATGGCAAACCCCATCGTCCATCGCTGTGTGCGCTTGATTGCCGAGACTGCAAGCGCCGCGCCGCTACTTGTTTATGACGGACGCCAAGAGCTGGAGCAGCACCCACTGCTGGAGCTGATGCAGCGCCCCAATCAGCGCCAGTCCCATGCTGAATTTCTGGAAGGGCTGTTCGGCCATCTGCTGGTTGCAGGCAACGCCTATGTTGAGGCTGTGCAACTCAACGACGTGCCGCGCGAGTTGCACCTTCTGCGCCCGGACCGGATGAGCGTTCAATCCGATGAGCGCGGCTGGGCGGAAGCCTATGAATATCGCACCGAGGGTGATGTGCGTGTCTACCGCAGCGATGAAGCAACCGGCTTCTCTTCCGTGCTGCACGTCGCGCAGTTCCACCCGCTGGACGACCAATACGGTTTCCCCGCGCTTCAGGCGGCGGCGATGGCGCTGGATGTCCACAACGCCTCCAACATCTGGAACAAGGCGTTGCTCGACAATTCGGCGCGTCCGTCTGGTGCGCTTGTCTATGCCGCCGAGGGGCAAAACCTCACCGACGAGCAATTCGACCGTCTCAAGGAAGAGTTGGCCGAGGGTTATGGCGGCGCGTCGAAGGCCGGAAAGCCGATGCTGCTGGAAGGCGGTCTCGACTGGAAGGCCATGGGCTATTCGCCGACCGATATGGATTTCGTTCAGGCCCGCAACGCCGCAGCGCGCGACATCGCTCTCGCCTTTGGCGTTCCGCCGATGTTGCTCGGTATTCCGGGCGACAACACCTATTCCAACTATCAAGAGGCCAACCGTGCCTTCGCCCGCCAGACATTGCTCCCGCTGATCCGCCGGGTGCTCGGTTCCGTCAGCCATTGGCTCGGGCCGCTTTACGGTGGCAATCCGCGCCTTGCTGTGGATGAAGATGCAATGGAGGGCTTGCAGGCAGAGCGCGATGCGCTTTGGAAGCGGGTTGCGGAAGCGCCGTTCCTGACTGAAGAAGAACAGCGGGAGGCGGTGGGCTATTCCCCATCGGCGGAACGCTGATGGAACGGGTCTATGCGGTGGCCGAACGGCTCGGGCATCTGTTTGAGACCTTCGGGCTTTTTCTATTCTGCGCGAAGTTTGGTGGGGCAATTGCGGGCTCGGCAATTTCCATCGCTTTCCTGTTGCCAAAGAACCGTCGTGAAGCAGCGCTTCGCCTCTGCGTTGGCTTTCTGTGCGGCCTCGTCTTTGGCGGGACCGTTGGGGTGAAACTCGCTGACTGGCTCGGTCTTATAGGCCAGATCGAACCGGACGAAATCGCTCTGGTCGGAGCCACGCTTGCCAGCCTTTGTGCCTGGTGGGGCATGGGCGCTCTGGAGCGGGTGATCGGTTCGTGGTCACCCTTTTCCGCCCGGTCCGAAGACAGGAAGAAACGTTCATGAGCACGGTTCAGAAGCACCGTCGCTCTCCGGAGCGCAAGCGGGCGACCATGGCGCTTTCGGTGGATGCCGATGAGGGTACGTTTTCGGGCTATGCGAGCCTCTTCGGTGTAGTCGATCTTGGCAAGGACAAAGTGCAACGCGGGGCGTTCCGCCGTTCTCTTGCCGCGCGCAAAGCTAACGACGTGCGCATGCTCTACCAGCACGATCCCGCGGAGCCGATAGGGGCCTGGGAGGAGGTGCGTGAGGATGTGAAGGGCCTCTTCGTGCGTGGGCGGATTGATGCCGGCACGGTGCGGGGCAGGGAGGTTCTCTCGCTCCTCCGCTCTGGTTCCATCGACGGCCTCTCCATCGGCTTTCGCACCGAGCGAAGTCGCACGGACCGCACGTCAGGCGTGCGCACAATTCTGGAAGCCGACCTGTGGGAGGTCTCCATCGTGACCTTCCCCATGCTCACCGCTGCGCGGGTTACGCAGGTGAAATCGGCTAAAAATACACACCGCGCGCTGCCCACGCGGCGCGGCTTTGAACGCTGGCTCACGCAGGACGCTGGGCTGTCGCGGAGCCAGGCGAGGACCATCATCGCCAAGGGCTTCACCCATCTTACGAGCAAGCAGGACGCTGCTCCGTCATCCGATCTGGCAGGCCGCTTGCGCGACCTCGCCACACGACTTCAAACCAAATGAACGGACAATCCTCCATGCAGGCAAATGCTAACAATCCGGCCGCCAAACTTACCGTGGCCCCTGAAACCAAGATGGGCACAGGCGATGATGTCGCCGTGGCCTTTGATGAATTCATGAACGCCTTTGAGGCGTTTAAGGAAACCAACGATGAGCGCCTGGCGCAGATCGAAAATCAGGTTTCCACCGACGTTGTGACAGAAGATCGCCTGGCGCGTATCAACTCGGCCATGGACGAGCAGAAACGTCATCTCGACACTCTGCTCCTGAAACAGGCCCGCCCGAACCTTGGCTCCGCAAACGGTGGCCGTGGGTTTTCCAACAGCGAGCACAAGAGCGGCTTCCACGCTTATATGCGTGGTGGTGAAACCGCCGGTCTGCGCCGTTTGGAAGAAAAGGCCATGTCCGTCGGGTCTGATCCCGATGGCGGCTATCTGGTTCCGGAAGAGGTCTCCACCGAAATCGGTAAACGGCTGGCGACAATCTCGCCAATCCGTGCACTGGCTACCGTCCGCCAGATGTCATCTTCGGTTTACAAAAAGCCCTTCGCCAACACCGGCGCAGCCGTTGGCTGGGTGGGCGAGACCGACATCCGGCCTGAAACGACGACCCCCAATTTGGCCGAACTCACGTTCCCGGCGATGGAACTCTACGCCATGCCGGCCGCTACGCAGACACTGCTTGATGACGCCGCAGTCGACCTCGACGCCTGGCTCGCTGAAGAGGTGGAGATGGCTTTTGCCGAGCAGGAATCCACGGCCTTCGTTTCTGGCGATGGCGTCAACAAACCGACCGGTTTCCTCTCCGTCCCCACGGTGGATGAATCCTCCTGGGCCTGGGGTTCGCTTGGCACGATTGCCACCGGCGTGAGCGGCGATTTCGCGGCTTCCGAGCAGGGCGATGTGTTGGTGGATACGATCTATGCGCTGAAGGCGGGATACCGCCAGAACGCCACCTTCGTGATGAACCGCCGTACGCAGGCAGAGCTTCGCAAGTTGAAGGACGGGGACGGCAATTACCTGTGGCAGGCTCCGGCCACTGTGGGCGAAGCAGCCATGTTTATGGGCTTCCCGGTCGCCGAGGCTGAGGACATGCCTGACATTGGCGCAGACACAACCCCAATTGCGTTTGGTGACTTCCGCCGCGGTTATCTCGTGGTGGACCGCACCGGTGTACGGGTGCTGCGCGATCCGTATTCCGCCAAGCCTTACGTCCTCTTCTACACCACCAAGCGTGTTGGCGGCGGGGTGCAGGACTTTGACGCCATCAAACTGGTGAAATTCGGCACGGCCTAGGCCTTCCCTCCCACCTAGTCTGACCGCCCGGGCGGCCTTCCTGGTCCCCCGTCTGGACGGTTCGTCGTGCCGTTTGCGGCCCTGCCTTATTCCAAGGTGGGGCCGCCTTTCATTTGGGACCACACTTTCATTCGGGAGAAACCCATGACCATTGCCCTGACCGCCGAACCGGCCGTAGAGCCACTGACCCTCGATGAGGTTAAAGCGCATCTGCGCATTGACCACATCCACGAAGACACACTGCTTCTCGATACGTTGCGTGCCGCGCGCTCCTACACAGAGTTTGCCAGCCAGCGCCGGATCATCACGCAGGAATGGCGCCAATATGAGGCTTGCGCGCCGGAAAGCCGCGAGATCGATTTGCGTGTCGGTCCGGTGCAGGCCGTCACCGCGGTGACGGTCTACGACATCGATGGCACGCCATCGGTGCTTGCTGAAACTGACTACAGTCTCGCCGCTGGTGGTGACCCGAAGGCGCTCACCCTGGCGGCGGCCTTTGACACCACCCGCGCCGCAAACGGTCTTGAGATCGACCTCACGGCTGGCTTTGGCGATGCCGGTATCGAAGCGCCGGATGTGCTGCGGCGGGCGATCCTTTTGCTCATTGCTCATTGGTACGAATTTCGCGGTGCGGTGCCCGCCGGCGACCAGCCGGTCTCCCTGCCGCCGGGTTACGATGCGCTCCTCCAGCCGTTCCGGCAGGTGCGGGTTTGAGCGGTTCCCACACCTTTCGAGATCCTGGCCAGCTTTCCCACCGCTTTGATTTGGAAAGCCTTGCGGAAGTTGCCGACGGTTTTGGCGGGCTGACCCGGACCTGGACCGTGATGGCGCAAATTTGGGGAGCCTTGCGTCCGCTTTCCGCCAAGGCGCAACAGCTCGCTCAACAGCGTGATGAAGAGACCACCCACCGCGTCGTGGTCCGCTTTCGCGACGACATTGCGAGCGGCTGGCGGCTGCGGATGGGTTACCGGACCTTCCGCATCGAGACAGTGATCGACCCGGATGAGACCCGCCGCTACCTCGAACTGACCTGCGTGGAGGAAGGCCGATGAGCGCGCTTTCCCTCACTCTCTTTGACTTGCGCGGAACGCTGGCACGCATCGGTATTGATAGCCGCATCCGGCAGGTCGTGGAGAAGCGGGCTGACGCGTTGGTTGAGACGCTTTCTGAAGATGACACGCCGGTTGAGGCGAATGTCTCTGGCCACGGCCCTAATCTCTCTATCGAGCTCACCGGCCCAAATTTGCGCGACCGCGAATACGGCACATCGCGCCAGGAGGGCGAGGCTCGCGTTACCCACGCCTTGTTGAACGGAGGCACCCGATGACGGCTCACAATGCGGCGCTCCAACGCGCCTGTTTTCATGCTCTTGCAACTGACACCGGCCTCTCCGACCTCCTGGGCACAGACCGCATCTTCGACCGCGTGCCGGAGCGCGTGCGCCCGCCTTATGTGGTGCTCGGTCAGTCGATGGTCTCCGACTGGTCCACCGCCACGGAGGACGGGGAGGCGATCGTCTTCTTCGTCCATGTCTGGTCGAAATCCTCAGCTCGCGAGGAATGTCACGCTGTGCAGGAGGCGGTGAAGCGGGTGCTGGAGGCCGCCGTCTCCATCACTGAGGCCGACCTCGTCGCTCTGCGCTTCCAGCTTGCCGATACGCGCCGTGACCGCCCCAGCGGCTTTCTCACCGGCGTTATACGCTTTGGCGCCGTCATCGAACCCAACCAATAGGAGGCCAACATGGCCGCACAGAAGGGCAAGGATCTCTTGCTGAAAGTCGCCGACAATGGCGGCGCATCATTTTCCACCGTCGCCGGCATGCGCTCGCGCCGTCTCGCGTTTAACACCGAGACTGTGGACGCAACCGACAGCGCCTCCACCGACCGTTGGCGTGAATTGCTTGCCGGTGCGGGCGTCAAGCGCGCTTCGATCTCAGGGTCCGGCATCTTCAAGGATGCAGCTTCTGACGCCCGAGTGCGAGAATTGTTTTTCGACAGCACCATTGCGGACTGGTCCATCACCGTGCCGGAATTCGGCACCGTGGAAGGCCCGTTTCAGATCGTAGCGCTGGAATATGCCGGTGAACATAACGGCGAGATCACCTTCGAGATGAGTCTCGAATCGGCAGGCGCACTCAGCTTTGCGGCGCTAGCCTGATGGCAAACCGTCACCGCGGTGAAATCCCCGCCCGCCTCGATGGGCGCGATTATACGCTCTGCCTTACGCTAGGCGCTCTGGCCGATCTGGAGGAAGCCTTTGAGGCGCAAGA
Organism: uncultured Alphaproteobacteria bacterium; assembly: GCA_929200315.1. Classification (GTDB taxonomy): domain Bacteria; phylum Pseudomonadota; class Alphaproteobacteria; order Rhizobiales; family Rhizobiaceae; genus Pseudahrensia. Next base: position 171,014 of record CAKMZB010000001.1, read on the forward strand.
CCTGATGGCGCTTACCGAGCGTTTTGGTTCAGGGCGGCTGAAGGCGACGGATATGCGACGCATCATCGGCGCTGGTTTGCGTGGGGCGGGCTTTACCTTCACCGACGAAGAAGTGGCCGAGATGCAGGCCGATGGCGGTGCAGTGGGTTTTGCCCGCCTGGTTTCCGAATTGCTCACCGTCACCTTCGGGCAGCCCGCAAGTGGCAGAGCCGACCCGGCGTGAGCGAGGCGTTCCCTTGGGGTGATGTCATGCGCTTTGGTCTTGGCGTGCTCCGGCTCTCGCCCAATGATTTCTGGGCAATGAGCCTGCCGGAACTCCACGCCGCCATGCTTGCCCATTCAACCGCTCAAGGCGACGCCCCTGACCGTGCGGCGCTGGAGCGGTTGCTGCGCCAATTTCCAGACAAGGAACACTGACCGATGCCAGAGATTGACCAATCTATCACCGTGCCGGTGGAGGCGGATTTCACTCCTTTTTCCAAGGCGCTGGGGGACCTTTCAAAAGAGTCGCAAAGCTTCGTTTCTGTCTTCTCCAGCTCCATGCGCAGCGCCATCACCAGCGGGCGATCCTTTGAGGAGACCTTGAAAAGCATGGCCCTGCGCATGTCCTCCCTTGCGCTGAAAGCCGGGTTGAAACCGCTGGAGAATTTGGCGGGCAATCTCTTGGAATCCTTCATTAGCAATATTGCAGGCGGGATCGGTGGAGGCGGGGGCCCGCCGGGGCTTCCATTCGCCAAGGGTGGGGTGGTCTCCAGCCCGACATATTTTTCCGCTGGCAGCGCATTGGGCGTTGCGGGCGAAGCGGGGGCAGAAGCGATCTTGCCGCTTGCGCGCGGTGGCGATGGACGTCTCGGAGTGCGTGCAGCCGGTGCCGGCGCCGGTGGCCCGCCGGTTAATGTCACCTTCAACGTCTCCACGCCGGATGTTGCCGGCTTTTCAAAATCACAAACCCAGATCTCCGCCATGCTGGCCCGCACTGTCGGGCGCGGCAGGCGAGGGCTCTAGAGGAGGGGCTTCATGGTCGCACCATTCAGCGAAGATCGCTTTCCCATCGACCTGGCTTTCGGTTCCATGGGTGGGCCGGAGCGGCGCACGGAAATTGTCACTCTTGGCTCCGGCAAGGAAGAGCGCAACCAGCGTTGGAGGCGCTCCAGGCGGCGCTATGATGCCGGTTACGGTGTCAAAACGCTGGACGAACTCCACGCGGTCACCGCCTTCTTTGAAGCGCGGCGCGGACCGCTCCAGGCCTTTCGGTTCAAGGATGCCGCAGACTGGAAATCCTGCCCGCCGGGTCAGGTCATTTCCGCCACCGATCAACGTATTGCCGTTGGCGACGGTGTGGAGACCGTTTTCGCGATCTACAAGCAATATGGTGAAAGCGCCGATGCCTATCAGCGCCGTATCGACAAGCCAGTGAAGGACACCGTGGTGGTGGCCGTGGACGGGGTGGAGGACACCAACGTTAGTGTGAACGCCCTTGACGGTGAGGTGCGCTTTGAAACACCGCCCGCAGACGGGGCGGACATCACGGCGGGGTTTGAATTTGACGTGCCGGTGCGGTTTGACACTGACCATCTCGCAACCTCTCTCGCCGCCTTCGACGCTGGTGAATTACCGTCCATCCCGCTGCTGGAGGTGCTGTTGTGAGAACCGTTGACCCTGCCCTCCGCGCTCATCTCGACACTGGCGTAACGACGCTTTGTACCTGCTGGGTGCTGCAGCGCCTCGACGGCGAGGTGCTCGGTTTTACCGATCATGATGATCTGATCGTGTTGAACGGTGTTTCATGCGAACCAACGAGCGGTTTCACGCCGAGTGAAGCCGTTAGCTCTCTTGGCCTGGCATCCGATAACCAGGATATTGAAGGTGTCTTTTCCAGCGACCAGATCACCGTCGTCGACCTGGAGGCTGAACGCTACGATGGCGCCCGGGTTGAAGTTTATCGCGTCAATTGGGCCGATCCGACCCAGTATTTTCATGACCGCACGGCCCTTCTGGGCGAGATTACCCGCGATGATGATGTCTTCCGCGTCGAGCTGCGTGGGCTGACCTCGCTTCTCGATAGGCCTCAGGGCCGTCGCTACTCCAAATCTTGCGATGCCGAACTTGGCGATATGCGCTGTGGGGTCGACCTGTCGCAGACGCAATGGGGTGCGGATGGTGAAGTGCTTGAAGTGATCTCTAACAAGGCAATCCGCATCACCCGTCCGCCCCAGGCGGCAGACTTTTTTGCGCAAGGCTCCCTCGTTTGGGAAGGCGGCGCAAATGCCGGCGAGAAAACGCCGCTCGTTAGCGCCGCGCTGCGCTCAGACGATGTACTCCACCTCTGGTCGGCTCCGCCTTTTGCCATGGAGGTGGGGGATACGTTTCGTCTGCTTGCGGGGTGCGACAAGCGGTTTGCCACCTGCAAGGCAAAATTCGGCAATGGCGGCAACTTTCAGGGTTTCCCTCACATGCCGACGGAGGATTTTGCTCTCTCTTATGCGAGCAATCAGGCGGTCCACGATGGAGCGCCGCTCGTTCGATGAGTGCGCTTCATCAAGACGCCGTTGTTGCCGCCGCGCGCGGTTGGATCGGCACGCCCTATCGCCACCAGGCGAGCCTTTCGGGCGTTGGTTGCGATTGCCTTGGCCTGGTGCGCGGCGTTTGGCGGGATTTGTTTGGCGAGGAGCCGGAAACAGTTCCCGCCTACAGCGCCAATTGGGCCGAAACCCGCGCCCGCGAAACACTGCTTGGCGCGGCCCAACGCAACTTCACTCACGTTCCCAAGAGCCGGATGGAGCCGGGAGACGTTCTCGTCTTTCGTATGCAGCGCGGAGCCGTCGCCAAGCATTGCGGCATCCTTTCACACGGCCTTTCACAAAGCGGCCAACAGCCAAGGTTTATCCATGCCTATGAAGGGCAGCAGGTTGTGGAAGCCGCGCTCATTCCTTTCTGGCAGCGCCGCATTGCCGGCGCCTTTCGCTTCCCAGACCTTTCAAAGGACTAACTGATGGCGACACTTGTTTTAAGAACCGCCGGTGCTGCCATTGGCGGTGCACTGGGCGGACCTGTCGGTGCCATTATCGGGCAAGCCGCGGGTTCCATAGCCGGCAGTTTCATCGACCAGGCCCTGTTCGGCGGCGGGAATGAAAACGTTCGCCATGGCCCACGGTTGGAAACAACACGCATTCTTACCGCTCGCGAGGGACAAGCAATCCCTCGCGTCTATGGCCGGGCACGGGTCTCCGGTGAGGTTATCTGGGCGACACGCTTTGAAGAAGAAACAGTCACCCAAAGCACCAGCGCCGGTGGCAAGGGCGGCGGCGGAGGCGGCCAAAAGACAACAACGATAACCTACAGCTACTACGCCAATTTCGCGATCGCCCTTTGTGAAGGCCCCATCGGCTCTATCGGGCGTATCTGGGTGGATGGTAAGGAACTCGACCGCGATTCACTGATCGTGCGTATCCATCGAGGGTTCCCGAACCAACTTGCTGATCCCCTGATCGCGACAAAGCAGGGTGCGGGCAACACGCCTCATTACACAAATACCGCCTATCTGGTTTTCGAACGAATGCCGCTTGAGAATTACGGCAACCGCATTCCGCAGGTCGCAGTGGAGGTCACACGGCCGATCAGCAAGGCATCGCAATGGATCCGCGCGGTAAACATGATCCCCGGAGCGACCGAGTTCGGCTATGATCCTTATCCGGTATCTGAACGGGTCGGCACCACAGCTGCGCGCAAGTTAAACCGGCACCAGACATCCACCAGTTCGGATTTCCTCACCTCTTTTATCGATCTTATCTCCACATGCCCGCGGCTTGAACAGGTCTCGCTCGTGGTTGCGTGGTTCGGCGATGATCTGCGTGTTGGCAATTGTCGTGTCGAGCCACGAGTCGAGGTCAACAGCCGCACGATCATTGAAGGTGTCTCATGGTCGGTTGCCGGGACAACGCGGGCGCAGACACGGTTGGTCAGCCGGACTTCGCGCGGACCCGCCTACGGTGGCACGCCGTCGGATACGTCGGTCATCCGCGCCGTCAGAACAATTCGCAATTCCGGTCGTCGCGTCTGCATCAACCCCTTTCTCATGATGGACGTGCCGGCTGGAAACGGCTTGCCGGACCCCTATGGCAGGGCGGAACAACCGGTCTATCCCTGGCGAGGGCGCATGACGTGTTACCCGGCGGAAGGTAAGCCCGGCAGCGTAAATGGTACTGCGACTGCCGCGGCGCAGGTCGCCAATTTCATGAACGGCAGTGCAGGCGCAAAATCCTACCGCAACATGATCCTGCACTATGCCCGTCTCGCTGTGGCGGCTGGCGGTGTGGACGTTTTTATCATCGGGTCAGAATTGCGTGGTCTGACGCGCATTCGCGCACAGAACGACACGTTCCCCTTTGTTGACGAGCTAAAGTCCCTCGCTGCTGAAGTGCGCGCCATTGTCGGCTCTTCGACGAAGATTACCTATGGCGCTGATTGGTCGGAATATTTCGGCTATCAGCCGGCCGATGGCAGCAACGATGTCTTCTACAATCTCGACCCTCTCTGGGCAGATGCAAACGTCAATGCAGTCGGGATAGACAATTATATGCCCGTTAGCGACTGGCGCTCAGGCGGTGCGCCGGATGGGGTTGGGCGTTTCAGCACCGACCCTGAGATGCTCGCTGCCAATGTTGCGCGAGGGGAGGGGTATGATTGGTACTACGCAAATGAGACAGACCGCGCTGCGGGCAACCGCACTCCCATCACCGATGCTTCAGGCAAATCCTGGATCTATCGTTACAAGGATCTGAAATCCTGGTGGGGCAATCCCCATTATGACCGTCGCGGTGGCGTCGAACTCGGCACGGCATCGCCCTGGGTGCCGGAATCCAAGCCAATCTATTTTACCGAAGTCGGATGCCCCGCCGTCCACAATGGACTGGCTCAACCCAACGTCTTCGTTGACGCCAAGAGCTCCGAAAGCGCCTATCCGTACTTTTCCTCCGGCGGGCGGGACGATCAGGCGCTTCTGTCCGGTGTACAGGCGCAGCTCATCCATTGGGATGACGAGGTTCCTGGCTACGATCCGGCAAACAATCCCGTCTCTTCCACCTATGGTGCGCCGATGGTGGAGGCGGGCCAGACGCAGGTCTGGGCTTGGGACGCACGGCCTTTCCCGGCATTTCCAAACCGCACCGATGCCTGGAGCGACGGTCCGAACTGGGTCACGGGCCACTGGTTAAACGGCCGTCTTGGTGCAGCTCCTGTTGCCGATCTCATTGAGGAACTCGCGCGGAGCGCTGGTGTGGATACAATCGACACGAGCGGCGTTTACGGTGTCATCGATGGATATGTGCTCGCCGAGATTGCCTCGCCGAGAGCGGCGCTGGAGGGGTTGATGAGCCTTTACCGCGTCACCGTGCATGAGGACCGCGGCGTTCTCTTCTTCCGCTCGCCTGGCCTCGAAATCCCGTCAATTTTCGACACCGACAAGCGCGCCTATCTTGATGGGCAGCCATCCATCTCTCTTAGTCGCGAACATTCTACTGAGCTGCCGCGCCGAGCGACGTTGCTCCATATGGATTCTGAAGCCGGCTATCGTGACACCGATACGGCAAGCCAGCGCGAGGCTGAAAAAGGCATGGGCGAGCTTACCCTTACTCAGCCTATCGCGGTATCCCGCGCTGTGGTGCAGCCTGTGGTGGACGATTATCTCGCTGATCTCTGGGTGGCGCGTGAGGGCGTTTCCTTCGCGATTGCGCCCTCGGAACTGGAATTGAGTGTTGGGGACCAGGTCAGTTTTGACGCTGATCCAAACGCAAAGAGCTGGATTGTCACCGAAATTGAGGATGGTGACGTGCGGCAGGTCCGCGCAGTTCTGCACGTCAGCGGAGAGACCGTTACTGCGGCGCTTGCCGGCGCTGAAGACCCGCAAACGCCACCACCCGATATCGGCATCCCGGAAGCCACGCTTCTCAACCTGCCGATCCTTGCTGGAACAAGTGGCGAAACGAACCGTGTTGCTGTAGCCGCCGATCCCTGGCCCGGTCCCTCGGCGGTTTATGTTTCTGAGACCAGCGCCAACCATCGCTACGTCCAGCTGGTGGAGACTTCCGCCGTGCTTGGAACGCTTCTCACCCCACTCACGGCAAGTGACATTGTTAGCCGGGTCGACTTACACGGCACGGTGGACGTTGAGCTTGCTGCCGGTCGGCTGCAATCGGTCGATGAAGCCGCTCTCCTTGGTGGCGCCAATGCTTTTGCGGTGGCCAGTGCCAATGGCGAGTGGGAGGTCTTTCAGGCTATGCAGGCCGACTTGATTGCAGCCAATACTTATCGTTTGTCCGGGCTTGTACGAGGACAACTTGGCAGTGAACCGGAGGCTGAGGCGGGCGCGCAGATCGGTGCGCGCATCGTTCTCCTTGATCGCTCTGTGGTGGAGCTGGAAGGCGCGGAAGTGCTTGCGGGGTTGGCCCGCAACTGGCTGATCGGCCCGACGCGAGATACCCTGGGCTCCTTCACTTATACCCGTCTTGACTACGCTCCGGGCCTGCGTGGCTATCGACCCTACCGGCCAACCGGCCTTGCAGCTGAGCAAATGGCGAGCGGAAATCTCTCCATCAGCTGGATCCGTCGTGATCGGCTTGCTGGGGAAGGGTGGGACGCCACTGACATCGTTATGAGTGAGGCAAGCGAGTTCTACCGTGTGGAAGTCCTGGCTAGCGGTGCATTGCTCCATAGCCAAGATGTCGCTTCGGCCCAGCTGACGGTTCCCCAATCGGCCCTTGGTGGCCAGCAACCTGACGAAATCCGGGTCGCGCAAGTCAGTGACCGCTTCGGCCCAGGCCCTGTGGCCACACTCGATATCTAAACCCGGGCGTACTTCGCGCCTATCCAAACCAAGAAAGGTCTTCCCATGGACAAAGCTAAACCCTGGTATGCATCCAAGACAATCTGGGCATCTCTCGTTGCCGTTTTTGCAGCCCTTGCGACAGGCTTCGGCCACCCGATTGACGCCAAGATGCAGGCTGACGTGGTGGATATTACCATCAAGGTTGTTGGTCTTGGCGCATCGGTGCTTGCGATTTTCGGGCGACTGAAGGCAATTTCGCGCATCGCCTGAAAGCTCATTCATTTGCCGTTCACAGCCGGACGGGTAAAAGGTGTGCCATGAAAAGAATTGGTCTCATCTTTCTTGCGTGTGTCGGGCTGGCAATTGCAAACCCTGCCAGCGCCGCAACGTGCAACGAGCGCGCGATCGCGCTGGCGCAGCAGCAGGGTGGTAAGCTCATTTCTGTTGCCGCATCCGGTTCGCAATGTGTGATCCGCCTGCTTGTGCCAACCCCCGGCGGTCCACCGGTCCGCCGCACCTTCACGGTTTCCAAATAGGGGCCACTATGCGCATTCTGGTAGTCGAAGACGATCCGGATCTGAACCGGCAATTGCGGGAAACCCTAAGTGAGGCGGGCTATGCCGTCGACACGGCGACCGACGGCGAGGAAGGTCATTTTCTTGGCGATACCGAGCCCTATGATGCCATTGTTCTCGATGTCGGCCTGCCAGAGATGGACGGCGTTACGGTGCTCGAACAATGGCGTAAGGACGGGCACACCATGCCCGTGCTTATGCTTACCGCGCGGGATCGGTGGAGTGACAAAGTTTCTGCCATTGATGCAGGAGCGGACGACTACGTCACCAAGCCATTCCACATGGAAGAAGTGCTCGCACGATTGCGGGCGCTGATCCGACGATCCGCTGGGATCGCCAGCTCTGTCATCGAGATCGGCCCAGTGGCGCTTGACGCTGCTAAGGCCTCCGTGACGATGGAGGGCAATTCGGTAAAGCTAACGTCACTCGAGCTGCGATTGCTGAGCTATCTCATGCACCACCGCGGCAAGGTCGTTTCTCGCACAGAGTTAATCGAACATCTTTACGACCAGGATTTCGACCGCGATTCCAACACTATTGAGGTCTTTGTCGGTCGGCTCCGCAAGAAGCTCTTTCCCGACCTGATCGAGACCGTGCGTGGTATGGGGTATCGCGTTTGAGCTTGGAAGCCACGCCTCGGCAAGGACGATCGCTTTCCTTACGTCTTGTGCTGCTCGTTTCCGGCTGGCTGACCGTTGCACTTGCGGCGACCGGCCTGTTCGTAGTCGCGCTTGTTCAGGCCAATGCCGAGCGCGAGCTGCGTGCGCTACTCCTTGCGCACGCTTACAATATCATGGGTGCTGCGGAGGTGAATGCGGCGGGGGAGCTGGAAGCTGATCCCGGTATCCGCGATCCGCATTTCGCACTGCCGAACTCCGGCTGGTACTGGGCAATTGTTCGCGCCGAAGAGCTCGGCACCCCCCTTGTGACGAGCGCTTCACTCGCAGGCGATTCTGTTCCGGCTGCGGTTGACCCCGATATCCCCTTCGACAGCCGCTTCCAGCGCCTTGTGCAAAGTCAGGTGACTGAGGACACCGAGGAGCGGCTTGAGGCGCAGGTTTATTTGGGCGATGCCGAAACTCTCTACACCGTTATCGTCGCCGCCAACCGTAATGTTGTGACCGGAGCAGTGGGGGATGTGTTGCGCATTCTCGTCCTTGCTTTTCTCCTCCTCATCATCGGCACCGTGGTCGTGACGCATTTGGCTGTGCGTCGTGGCCTGCGCCCGCTTGCTGAGGCGCAGGATGCGGTGAACGCCATGCGGGCCGGGCAGCAGGTGCAACTCTCCACCGATGTGCCGAAGGAAATCACGCCTTTGGTTGAAGAGATCAACGCCCTTGCCGAAGCCAACCGGGCGACGCTGGAACGCGCGCGCCATCAGGTCGGCAATCTTGCGCACGCCATGAAGACCCCCCTCGCAGCCGCGCTTAACGAGGTGGAGACAGTGGACGAACCCCAACGTGAGCGGTTGCGGCAACAATTGGGCAAAATGCGAGAGCAGATGTCCTCCTATCTCGACCGTGCCCAGCGCGGTGCAGTTCGGGAAGGGACCTCTCACCACACTATGGTCCTGCCGGTGGTGGAATCGGTCAATCGCGTTCTCGCAAAGCTCAATCCGGAGAAACTGTTTGACGCGAAAACGCTGGACACTGCGCTCGCCGTGCGTTGCGAGGAGGATGATCTTGCTGAATTGCTCGGCACAATTGTCGAAAACGCGGCGCGGCACTCTAAGAGCATCGTCGATGTCGAGATTGCCGCAGCGAGCAACAGCGCGCATCTCGTTGAAATTGCCATTAGCGATGATGGCGCGGGTTTGGACGATGCTGCAAAGGCAAAGGCGTTGGACCGTGGCAAGCGGTTGGATTCCTCCGGTACGGGCTCTGGCCTGGGCCTCTCCATCGTGCAGGAAATCGCTGAAGACTATTCTGGTGAAATCCACCTTGAAAATTCGGCGCTGGGCGGCTTGAAGGTGGTCGTCTTTCTGCCACGTTCAGCACCCTAATACCGCCCATGCGCTTTGCTCTGCTCCTTCTGTGCGCCGGTCTCACGGCCTGCGGCCCACGATTTCCAGCGTCTTCTCTAACGGCTGATCGCCAGGACAGCGGCCCGTTTCTGGCAGATACGGCGGGTCTCGACCGATCGGCGAAGCTTTCGCTGGCGGCCGCTGAGTTGCAGGTTCTGCAGTTCGGCCAGCCCGGACAGCCGGTTAACTGGTCGCTCAACCTTGCGCAAAGCGGCCAGGTCAGCGCCTCGCAGCCTTTTCGTGTGTCGGGTCGCGAGTGCCGTCGGCTGACTTATCAGTGGAGCGGCAAAGGCGCCGTCAGCACCGTCTGCCGCAATGACGAGAATTTCTGGGTATCCGTTGGCTGATGCTGCTGCATGTCGCATCCAGATCGCGCGCGTTTGACCATCTGTGCCGTTGAAACGCCACGGTGAACCTCTAAAAGGCTGACATGCTCTTCTGGACCTTTGCAGCCCTGATGACTGCCGCCGCAACCTTATGTGTTTTGTGGCCCCTCAGCCGTGACCGGAGTGAGGCCGACAAGCCAGACCGGATTGATGTGTTGCGGGGGCAGATGGACGCGCTGATGGCACGCCTGGCGGCTGCTGAGGGCGAGGAAGAAGTGTTGCTTGAACAAGAGCGTGCGGAGCTTGGTCGGCGTATCTTGCAATTGGCGGATGAAACGCGTGCGCCGAAGAAGCGCAAGACCGCTCCGGCCACCTATGCTGCAAGCCTGTTTGGTCTTATCGCTGTCCCGGCTATAGCGCTGCCTCTCTACATACAAAACGGGTCTCCCGACCGATCCGACCAACCCCTTTCGGCCAGCGCCTCTGTACCGCTGGAAGATCGGTCTGTCGCCGAAATGGTGCGCATTGCCGAACGTCATCTGCGCGATAGTCCCGACGATCTGCGTGGGTGGCAGGTGCTGGCCGATGTCTATGCCGGGGACGGACGGTTAAATGATCGCATCCGCGCATTGAACAACATTGTGCGTATCCAACCGCGCAATGCAGATGCTCGTACCGAGCTTGGTGAAGCGATCACCCAGACAGCGGACAACATCGTTACCGACCGTGCACTGGTGCAGTTTGAGACAGCGCTTGCCATTGATCCCACTCATCGCAAGGCCGGCTTCTACCGCGCCATAGCGCTGGAGCAGGACGGGCAGCGCGATGCTGCGATTGCGAATTGGCAACAGCTTGCGGCGATGGAGCCGCAGGATGCCGAATGGAAGGCCGTGGTCGCACGCCAAATGTCCCGCTTGACCGGCACCGCTCCACGCATTGACAATGAAGCTGCAGCCCAGATTTCCAACCTTGATGAAGACGCCCGGGCGGAGATGATCCGGGGCATGGTCGCTCGTCTTCAATCGCGCCTTGAAGATGAGCCCGGTGACCTCATCGGCTGGCAGCGTTTGCTGCGCGCCCACGATGTTCTCGGCACACCGGAAGCCGCTCTCGCAGTATTGGACAGAGCTATCAGCAAGACCGAACCCGGCAGCACGCTTTTTGCCCGACTTGCCGCCTTGCGGGCGCAGCAGGAGACATCCCGACCATGACCGTTCGGCAACAAAGACTAGCGTGGATTACTGCGATTGGCGGTGTGCTGGCGCTCGCCCTCGCCCTTTCCCTTTTCGCTCTTGCGCCGGGCATTTCCTACGCCATGAGCCCGACGGAGCTGCGCGAAGCTGCGCCTTCGCCGGGCCAACGCATTCGCCTCTTTGGGCTGGTGCAGGACGGGTCGGTGGAGCGTGGTGAGGGGCTTGCTGTCTCGTTCACGCTTACGGACCAAACCAACACCGTTTCCGTGAAGTTTGACAACATCTTGCCCGACCTCTTCCGTGAGGGGCAGGGCATCATCACAGAAGGCACACTTGGTCCTGATCGGGTCTTCGTTGCCGATACCGTTCTGGCCAAACATGATGAAAATTACATGCCCACCGATATGGCCGAGAAGTTGAAAGAGCAGGGTGTCTGGCAGGGGGACGACGATTACGATGCGTCGGCGGTGCCGGAGCAGTGACCGTCGAGCTTGGCCATTTCGCGCTGGTGCTGGCGCTGGCTCTCTCGGTGGTCCAATCCATTGTGCCGTTCTTCGGCGCACAGCGCGGAAATGCGCGGCTCATGGCCGTGGGGGATGTTACCAGCAACGGCATTCTGGTCTTCACCACTCTCTCCTTTGCCGCGCTGACCTATGCTTATGCGACGAGCGATTTTTCGCTCGTCAATGTCTGGCAAAACAGCCATTCGCAGATGCCGTTTCTCTTCAAGCTCACCGGTACTTGGGGTAACCATGAAGGTTCGATGTTGCTTTGGGTGCTTATCCTGGCGCTTTTTGCAGCGGCAGTGAGTTGGTTTGGTGGCAACCTACCGCTCAGCCTGCGCGCCAATGTGCAGGCGGTGCAGGGCTGGCTGCTGCTGACCTTCTTCGCGTTCATTATCTTCACTTCCAACCCCTTCCAGCGGCAGGCATTGGCGCCGGAGGGACAGGACTTGAACCCGATCCTTCAGGACATTGGCCTCGCGATCCATCCGCCAATGCTCTATCTCGGCTATGTCGGTTTCTCGATCACTTTTGCCTTTGCCGTTGCCGCGCTGATTGAAGGGCGGATCGATTCCGTGTGGGCCCGCTGGGTGCGGCCATGGGCGCTGGTCGCCTGGCTTTTCCTCACCGCCGGCATTTCGATGGGCTCCTACTGGGCGTATTATGAACTCGGCTGGGGTGGCTGGTGGTTCTGGGATCCGGTGGAGAACGCCTCTTTCCTGCCTTGGCTTTCCGGCACCGCGTTGCTCCATTCCGCGCTGGTGATGGAAAAGCGCGACGCGCTGAAGGTTTGGACGGTTCTACTAGCGATCCTGACTTTCTCGCTTTCGCTGCTTGGCACATTCCTGGTGCGCTCTGGTGTGCTGACTTCGGTGCACACCTTTACCAGTGACCCGTCCCGCGGCCTGTTCATTCTCACGATCCTGTCGATCTTCGTTGGCGGTTCGCTTACGCTCTTTGCTCTGCGGGCAACGCGATTGGAGCAGGGTGGCCTTTTTGCGCCGATCTCTCGCGAGGGTTCGCTCGTGGTGAACAATCTCCTCATCGCCACAGCCACCGCAACTGTGCTGATGGGAACGCTTTATCCGGTGGTTTACGAGGCGATCACTGGCGGCAAAATTTCAGTTGGGGCGCCCTTCTTCAACCGCACTTTCATCCCTCTCGCGATCCCACTTGTGCTGCTGATGCCACTGGGCCCGCTACTTGCGTGGAAAAAGGGCGATTTGCTAGGCGCGATGCAGCGCCTCACCCTCGTTGCCGGGTTCAGCCTGCTGGCCATGGTTTTGGTCATGGCCTTTATCTCGCCAGGCAAATGGCTTGCCCCAATCGCCATCGGCATTGCTGTCTGGCTGATGATCGGGTCGTTCGCTGAGCTTTGGCAGCGCGCTGGTTTCGGTAAAGTTGGAGCGGGCGCCGGTTTGCGCCGCATAGGTGGTGCACCGGCGACAGTCTGGTCAACAGCGCTCTCCCATTTTGGCGTGGGCGTGACGATGCTCGGTATTGTTGTTGTGACTGCCTACGAGACCGAGGATGCGGTGGTGTTGCAGCCCCGTGCAAGCGTTGAGGCCGCTGGTTTCACCGTCCGTTATGACGGCGCCCGCCGCACGAATGTTGCGAATTATGAAGAGACGATCATCGACCTCGCTGTCATGGAGGACGGTGATCTCGTCACTTTCGCGCGGCCGTCCAAGCGTTTCTATCCGGCACGGCAAATGCCAACGAGCGAAGCGGCGATCATGAATTTTGGTTTTTCGCAGCTCTATATCGCGCTGGGTGAAGCCAATGCCGATGGTTCGGTTTCGGTGCGTATTTGGTGGAAGCCCTTCGTCACGCTCATCTGGCTCGGTACGATCTTCATGGTCATTGCTGGTGCAATCTCGCTCGTTGGTCGCCGCAGTGGCGTACCGCGCAAGATGAAATCGCCAAAGGCGGTCCCCGCCGATGCGTAGTCTCGCCGCGCTTTTTCTTACAGTGCTGTTCCCTTTCGCCGCCGCTTTTGCTGCGTTGAACGATGCACAGGAAGAGCGGGCAGAGGCACTGTTCAACGAGCTGCGCTGTGTGGTTTGCCAGAACCAATCCATTGCTGATTCCGAGGCAGGTGTAGCGCAGGATTTGCGCGCCATTGTGCGCGATCAGATTGCGGCGGGACGGTCAGACGGGGAAATTCTCGACTTCCTCGTAGCCCGTTATGGCGAGTTCGTGTTGCTCAGCCCGCCGCTCGACTGGCGCACCATTCTCTTGTGGGGTGCGCCTTTCATTTTGCTGGTTGCAGGCGGCTTTATTATCTGGCCCGGGCGGCGCGATACCGGTGATCTTAAAACGATGGAACTCAACGCTGAAGAGGAGGCGCGGTTGAAGAAATTGCTGGAACGCGAGTGAAACTGAACCTTACAACATCGTAAGCTCCGCGCCTTCCGCATACCGATTTTCCCAATCACATAGCAGTCATCGAACGACCCGATCCGTTCATCTGACCTGCCAAGTGAAAGAGGAAATCCCCCATGACGATCTTGTCTAAAACAACCATCAGCCTCGCCAGTGGCGCTGCCGCTTTTGCCATTATTGGCGCAGCCACCATCGGCGGCATCTCCGCTCCGGTTCTGGCAAAGCCAGTTGCTATTGAAGCGCCTCAGACGGTGCCGAACTTTGCCGATGCGGTTGAAGCTGTTTCCCCAGCGGTTGTGTCGGTGAAGGTGAAGACTGCCGCGCGCCCGGCTTCCTTCCAAGGTGGTTCGGATGCACTTCCGCAAGACCATCCCTTCCGTCGCTTTTTTGATCGCGAGTTCCGCCACGACAATGATCGCCGCGGACGTCGCGATGCGCCTCGCCGCTTTGCGACCAGCCTGGGATCTGGCTTCTTCGTCTCAGCCGACGGCTACATCGTCACCAACAACCATGTGATCGACCAGGGTACAGAATTCACCGTGGTGTTGAACGATGGCGAGGAATTGGATGCGACGCTCGTTGGTGCGGATCCAAAGACTGATCTTGCTGTGCTGAAGGTCGACACCGACGATCAGCCCTATGTGTCTTTCGCCGATGAACCGTCGCGTGTGGGCGAATGGGTTGTGGCCGTTGGCAACCCTTTCGGCCTTGGTGGCACCGTCACGGCGGGAATCATCTCCGGCATGAACCGTGATATCGGCTCCGGCCCCTATGATGATTTTCTCCAGATCGACGCGGCCGTAAACAAAGGTAATTCCGGCGGCCCAGCATTTAACCTGTCCGGTGAAGTCGTGGGAGTGAACACTGCTATATTCTCCCCGTCCGGTGGCAATGTTGGCATTGCTTTTGCGATCTCCGCACGCGCTGCAAATGAGGTTGTCAGCGACTTGATTGACAGTGGTTCAGTCACGCGCGGCTGGCTTGGTGTGCAGATCCAGCCAGTGACGGAAGACATCGCTCGTTCGCTCAATCTTGATGATGCGCAGGGCACCATTGTTGCTGAAGCGCAGGGTGACAGCCCCGCACTTGCCGCAGGTATTGAGGCCGGTGACATCATAACCGCCGTTGACGGCAAGGTCATTGAAGGTCCCCGCGAATTGGCCCGGGTGATTGCCGCCTACGAGCCCGGTAAGACCGTCGAACTCACGATTATTCGTGACGGCCGTGAGCGTGCTCTGGACGTCAACCTTGGCACGCTGCCTGGTGGAGACCGCCGCGCCGCAGTCGAGCTGAACCCGGAGAGCGGCGCTGAAAACAGCGTCGAACTAGCAGACCTCGGGCTTTCGGTGATCGAGCAGGATGGAGCCATCGTCGTTGCCGATATTGTGCCAGACAGTGCGGCTGCCGAAAAGGGTCTGCGTCGAGGTGATGAGATCGTCTCCATCAATGGGCTAGAGGTCGACGCTGTCGATAGTGTCGGCAAAGCCATAGCTGAGGCCATAGCGGATGAACGCAAAGCGGTGCTCTTCCAACTTCGCACCGGCGATCGCAGCCGCTTCGTCGCGTTGCCGATGGACGAAACCAAAACCAACCGGGGATAGTCCCGACTGCCGGACGCTCTCTTGAGCGTCCGGCTACCGGTGGCCTATAGCGCTTCTTATGAACATTTTGATCGTCGAAGACGACACGACACTTGCGGATCAATTGGCCAGGGATCTGACCGATTCCGGTCATGATTGCACCATCACTCATGATGGCGAGAAAGGTCTGAAACAGGCGCTGGCCACCCCTTTCGATGTTTTGATCGTTGACCGGATGTTGCCGGAGAAGGATGGGTTGACCATGGTCATGGATCTGCGCGATGCGGGCATGACCGCGCCGGTGCTGATCCTTTCCGCCATGGGTCAGGTAGACGATCGTGTCACCGGCTTGCGCGCCGGGGGTGATGATTATCTCACCAAACCTTACGCTTTCAGCGAACTTCTCGCTCGCATTGAGGTGCTTGCCCGTCGCAATGAGCCGATCGGTCCGGATACGAGCCTGCAAGTAGCCGATCTCGTCCTCGACCGAATAACGCATACGGCGCGGCGCGGCAGTGAGGAGATCAAGTTGCTCCCTCGCGAATACCGCCTGCTCGATTTTTTGATGCAGAACGAGGGGAAGATCGTCACACGCACCATGCTGTTGGAGAAGGTTTGGGACCTGCATTTCGACCCGCAAACCAATGTGATTGACGTTCATATGTCCCGCTTGCGGGCGAAGGTGGACAAGGGGTTCGGCCAGCCGTTGCTGCAAACCGTGCGCGGGCGTGGCTACAAAATCGATGCCGTGGATGGTTGAGGCGGCACCTAAAAAGGCTAGCCTCTGGCGCACGACAGCAGTGCGCCTCGCACTGCTCTATGCGATCATATTCAGCATCCTGGCTATAGGTGTTGTGGCCTATATCAGCGCGTCTTCGGCTAATCTGTTGCTGCGCGAAACTCGCATCGCGGTGGACGAAGATGTGCGGGAATTGGCGCTTCTTCAAAGACGTTTTGGCACGGCCCGAATGATCCGCATGATCGAGCGCCGTTCGCGTCGCCCGGGGGCCAATCTTTATCATGTGGTCGGCCCGAATGGCCGCATTCTTGCTGGCAATATCTCTTCTATCGAAAGGCGGGTGCTGGAAAGGCCTGGCTGGCGCCTCCGGCCGTTCCGTTACACCCATGAAGCGGGGCGGAGGCGGTCAGCCCCTTCCGCCATCGGTCATGTTTTCCAACTTTCTGGCGGCGGCCGCCTATTGGTTGGGCGCGACGTAACGAGCCTTGGCCAGGTGCGCCGCAACGTTCGCCAAGCGGCCACGATTGCCCTTGGCGGCATGGTGATGACAGTCCTTTTCCTTACCTTTTTCCTCGGTCGTCGCGCTGTTCGGCGGCTAGATAAAGTTATCGAAACAACGTCACGGGTTGTGGGTGGCGACCTGTCTCAGCGCCTGCCGATAACTGGCGGCGGTGATGAATATGACCGTCTTTCCACAGCTCTCAACCATGTGCTTGCGCGGGTGGAGAAGCTGAATGCTGGGGTGCGTGCAGTGTCCGACAACATCGCACATGACCTGCGCACTCCACTTACCCGCCTGCGCAACCGGGCTGAGGCCCTGTCGCGGGAGACGAAAAAGGCGAAGCGCGAGGAAGTGGCAATGGAGATCGTCGCCGAAGCCGACGCACTCATCGCCACCTTCGATGCACTGCTGCTAATTTCTCAGACTCAAACCGGTGCTCGCAACGTGCCTATGGATGATGTCGAACTTCGCTCCTTGGTCGAGGATCTGCATGAACTCTTTGAGCCAAGCGCGGAAGAGGAGGGCGGTCACCTTTCCCTCACAGTCGAATGCACGCCCACCGTGCGCGGCAACCGTGAATTGCTGGCCCAGGCGCTGACAAACCTCCTCGACAACGCACTCAAATACGGTCACCGCGAAGGTGAAACGCCAAAAGTTACGCTGTCGCTCACCTGCGATGAAACTCATGCCCGCATCGCGGTGGCGGATAGGGGGTTAGGCATTGACGAAGCGGATCGTGTGAAGGTACTCACACGGTTCGCCAGGCTCGATGCAAGCCGCAGCAAACCGGGCTCCGGGCTCGGCCTTTCCCTCGTCGAAGCCACTGCGGAGGCCCATGGTGGTGCGCTTCATCTTGCCGATAATGAGCCGGGGTTGAAGGCGACATTTGAGTTGCCCCTGTCGCAGTGACGGGCACAATGGGTGTATGGCCACCCAGACCCTTAAAACCATCAAAGTAGCTGATCTCGACGAGGATCATGCCGCGCTTGGTACGCCGCTTGGCCCTTTTGGGCAGGACGGCTTTCTGAAGGCAGTTGCTGCTCATTCATCATATCTTGGTGGCTTGCTGAAGGCTCATAACGAGACGGTTGAGCGTTCGCGCGACGGGTTCGCTGCTGCTGTGGCCCATGAAATGGAGACCCTTGCGAGTAGCGTTCCAGCTTCCGACGATGAGTTGAAGACTACACTGCGCGTCGCTAAGCAGCGCGTCGCGCTTCTGGTCGGGCTTGCTGATCTCGGCGGCTGGTGGTCCAGCGATCGTGTAGGCCAGACCATCTCAGATTTTGCTGATCTCGCGGTAGCAAGAGGTGTCGAACACCTCATCGCGGCACTCGTGGAGCGACGGAAGTTGGAGCCGGGAGAGGGGCTTTCTGATTGCGGCTATACGGTGCTCGCAATGGGGAAGCATGGGGCCGGAGAGCTAAACTATTCCTCTGATATCGACCTCATCGTGCTGATCGACCCCGACGCCGAGCGCGTGCCGGACCGGGATGAGGCTGTCGCGACTTTTGTGCGCATGACCCGCCAATTGCTCGCCATGCTGCAGGATCGCACGGCGGATGGATACGTCTTTCGCACGGACCTTCGCTTACGTCCGGACCCGGGATCTATGCCCATTGCCGTTCCTGTCTCAACCGCGCTCTCCTATTATGAGGCGCGGGGTCAGAATTGGGAACGTGCCGCGCTCATCAAGGCGCGACCCGTCGCTGGCGATCTCGCGCTCGGCGCGGAGCTGCTGAAGGAGTTGCGCCCCTTCATCTGGCGACGCTATCTCGATTATGCAGCTATCGCTGACATTCATTCCATCAAGCGGCAGCTCCAGGCTCATCGCGGTCTTGGAGCTATGGAGATTGCCGGTCACAACGTGAAACTTGGACGTGGCGGTATCCGTGAGATCGAGTTTTTTGTCCAGACCCAGCAACTCATTGCCGGTGGACGCGAGCCAGATCTGCGCTCTTCACGCACCCTGGATACGCTTGCCGAGTTGGAAAAAGCGGGTTGGATTTCCGCAAATGTCCGCGATGAGATGAGTGAAAGCTATCGGTTTTTGCGCGATGTCGAACACCGGTTGCAGATGGTCGCCGACCAGCAGACCCACACGCTCCCTGAAGATCGCAAGGAGCGGAAACTGATTGCGGTGATGAGTGGCTTTGGGGACGTAAGGCAGTTTGACAACGCCGTTCTTGCCCACCTCCAGCGCGTGCAGGACCATTACCGAAGCCTGTTTGAGCCCGCTGGTGCACTTGGGTCGGAGGACAGCACGCTGTCCTTCACTGGCGTAGAGCCGGACGGTGGTACGCTCGCTTCACTCGCTCATATGGGGTTTGGCAATCCTCAGAGTGTTTTTAGCACCGTGCGCGGTTGGCATTTTGGCCGCTATCGGGCGCTGCAATCAGAAGAGGCGCGCCAGCGGTTAACGGAATTGACCCCACGGCTTTTGCAAGCACTCGCGTCGGGCGGGCGGGGTGACACCGCGCTTGGAGCGTTCGACACCTTTCTGGAGAAGCTGCCAGCAGGCTACCAGCTTTTTCATCTCCTCCATTCCAACCCGAACCTGCTTGATCTGTTGGCGCGCATTCTCACCGTCGCGCCGCGGCTTGCCGACATTATTACCCGCCGCCCCCATATCTTTGACGGGATGCTGGAGCCTGGATTTTTCGACACTGATCCGACCTCCGATGATCTTGAGGCAGCGCTTGCCCGCAGCCTTGATTTGGCGCGGGATTATGAAGACGTGCTCGACCGTGCGCGTATCTTCGATGCTGAACAGAAATTCGCTATCGGCGCTCGGGTGCTTGCCGGGGCGGTTGATCCCGTGGCGTCAGGGCGCCTCTATTCGCAGCTTGCAGAGATCGTTGTCGATGCTGTTCTTGCCCGCATCGAAGATGAACTCGCGGAGCGCCATGGCTGTATTCCCGGCTCAAGCTGCGCCATCGTTGCGATGGGTAATCTTGGCTCGCGCGAATTGACAGCAAGTTCTGATCTTGACGTTTTGCTGCTCTATGATGCGGCTGATCCCGATGCACAATCAGACGGCGAACGCCCACTGCCGGTGACGCAGTATTATGCACGGCTGACGCAACGCCTCATCGCCGCCATGAGTGCACCCACCGGGCAGGGGGTGCTCTATGAACTCGACTTTCGCTTACGGCCTTCTGGCAAAGCAGGGCCGATTGCGACTTCTGTCGAGCGGTTCCTGCGCTATCAGCGCGAGGAGGCGTGGACATGGGAACACATGGCGCTGACCCGCGCTCGCTCCGTTGCCGGGCCATTAGAATTGCGAGAACGCATCGACAACGGCATTGCCGACATTTTGCGCGAGGTTGGTTCGTCTAAGAAGGTCGCCAAGGACATGCTGGAAATGCGCGCCACCATGGACGAGGTGCGCACTGCAGCCGGTCCCTGGGACGTGAAGCTTGCGCCTGGCGGGCTGATTGATCTCGAATTTCTCGCTCAATATGAGGTGCTCGCCAACGGCGCAAGCGGCGGGACGACAGCGGAGTGCCTAAAGGCCATTGACCAACCATTACACAATGATAACGTGACCTTACTGGGTGCGCTTACTACCTTCCAGACAGCCCAGCAGTTGATCCGCCTTTCTCTTTCTGAAGAGTTTGATGAGGCAGCTGCGCCGGCTGGATTGGTCGATCTTTTGCTCGCCTCTCTTGCCATGCCGGATGTTGCGACAGCGACAGCCCGACTGGAAGAATTGCAAGAAAAAGTGCGCACAGCGTTTCTCGACCGGTTGACCTTCACCTGATGTCCGCGCCTCCGGCGTGGGCCAAACCGGAGACGAAAACATGAAAACGAAGACAGTCCTATTGTCAGCCCTTGCTGCAGCTACCGTGATCGTGCCTGCCGTGGCTCTTGCGGATCGTGGCGAACGCGGTGAACGGGCCGAGCATATGCTTGAGCGGGTTGATACCGACAAAAATGGTGCAATCTCGCAAGCCGAGTTCACCGCCTCCCGTGTCGCCCGTTTCGACAATGCTGATGCCAATAAGGATGGCCTCATCAGCAAGGAAGAGATGGTCGATCAGATTGAGCGGCGTCGTGCCGAGCGCCGTGTCGAGTGGATGTTCGAGCGCGTCGATAGCAACAATGATGGTGCGCTCAGTAAGGCGGAAACGGAAGCCGTCGCCGAAAAGCGCTTTGCGCGCCTTGATCGCGATGACAGCGGTTCCATTGAAAAAGACGAGATGCGCCGTTTCGGCAAGCGGGGTCACAAACGTCGCGACTAGGCAGCGTCCCGCAACTGTTCCGCCTCGGCCTCGCTGGCCGGGGCGGTGTTCTGTTTGGCTTCGTTAGGCAGTCGCACGGCGACCATCGTGCCTTTGCCGGCCTTGGAGCGGATCTTCAACGATCCACCGTGGAAATGCGCCAGCGAGCGCGCGATGGCGAGACCGAGACCGCTGCCTTTGTGGTCTTTGGTGAATTGGTCCTGCACTTGCTCAAATGGCTGACCAAGGCGACTCAATGCTTCTGGTGTGATGCCAATGCCGCTGTCCTGAATGACGATAGCGACAGATTTGCTCAGTGGCTTCACGGTTACGGCAACGCGCCCACCTTCCGGCGTAAATTTCACCGCATTTGAGAGCAGATTGATAAGGATCTGCTTGACCGCCCGGCGGTCGGCCTGGATGTTGAGATCGTCCGGCACATCGACTTCGACGTCGATCCCTTCCTTCTCCGCTTGCATGGAAATTATGCGCATCGTCTCGCCGATTACGGTGTCGAGATGTACCTCTTCTGGATTGATCTGGAAGCGACCAGCCTCGATCTTCGACATATCGAGGACATCGTTGATGACACCGAGGAGGAAGTTGCCGCTGTCATAAATGTCGCCGGCATATTCGTCATATTTGTCGGAGCCGAGTGGCCCGAACGTCTTGGTGCGCATGATGTCGGAGAAACCGATAATGGCGTTGAGCGGCGTTCGTAGCTCGTGGGAAATGTTGGCGAGGAACTCGCTCTTTGCCTTGTTGCCAGCTTCTGCGCGGGTGCGTTGTTCGGCCTGTTCCTGCGCCAGTTCCACCAATTTCTGTGCCTGCAGTTCAAGTTGGTTCTGGGAGAGCTTTAGCGTTTCGATGGTTTTCTCGTGCCGCCGCTCGGTATCGGCAGCGCGTGCCTGTGCTCGCTTGAAGGGTGTGACGTCGGTACCAATGGAGACGAAGCCGCCGTCTTGTGTACGGCGTTGGCTGATTTGGAGCCAGCGGCCATTGCCGATCTCCGCTTCGAAGGTGCGCACCGCGCCGGAGGCGGCCATGTTCATGTCGAGCGGCTGCATCATGCTCGGCTCGCACCCACTCGTGGTCAGGTCTTCGTAATAAACTCCGGGCCGAGCTTCGAATTCCGTTAGGTTGTAGAGCTGGCGATATTTTGAGTTGCACATGACGAGGCGCTTGCGAGCATCCCACAGAACGAAGGCCTCTGAGATGCTCTCGATAGCCTCTGCAAGACGCAGGCCCGCGTCGCGGGATTGCTGCTTTAATGCTTCCTGTTCCGAAATGTCGAAAGCGATGCCGACAAGGTGCTGGAGACCACTCTTGTCGGTCACGCATTCGGCGCGCATGCGCAACCAGACCCAACCGCCGTTCACCTGCCGCATGCGAAACCGGTGATCGAACTGACCGCCGGGGCGGGCTAGGGCGGCGTTAAGGGCACCGAGAAAGTCTGCATCGGATGGATGGAGCAGAGCTTCGACTTCCGAAAAGCCGAGAACAGTCTTATCCACCGGTAGGCCAAGCAGCTCATACATGGACAGCGACCAAGAAATCTGCCCGCGGCCAATGTCCCAATCCCAAAGACCGCAATGGCCGCGCAGTAGGGCGGTGTCGAATTGGGCACTTGCCTGCATCCCTGCGACTTCAAGCTCCCGTCCACGTTGGTTTTCGCGGCAATAGATGATGACGAAGGTGGCCAGCATCGCGGCGAGCAGGGCAAAGAGCATAGCCTCCACCTGAAGACCGCTTAACCAGCTCGCGAGAAGTGGTTTGGTGGGAACGGCGAGCAGCAGTAGCCCACCCTCCATAGGGCGAAGGACACTGATTGCCTGCTGACCATTGTCCCAGTCAAAAATCATGGAGCCGGTTTGCGGAGCAGTGCTGGCAGTGGCCGTTGCACTGGTGAGGCGGACGAGTGAAACGCCATTTGGCGCTTCCAGCGTGCCGGAGCTGGCGTAAACGCGCCCAGTTCGATCCAGTACCACAGCCGAAAGACGCGCATCGCCGACCCGCTCCGGCACAACGGCTGCAAGAGCACGTTTGGTGCGTGGATTGGTTGGGGTGACGACGCGGGCGGTAAGGCTGAGTGCGCTTGCAGCGTGATTCAGTGTCTCTACACGCTCGTCAAGAAGGTAGGACAACCGTGTCCCGGCAACCAACAGCAGAAAGATGCCTGCTAGCAGTGGAACGGCGACGACCAGCAACCGCTCCGCCTGGCTGTTGGGTTTCGCGCTGTGAGAATTGATGGAGAGGGCGCGGTTGAATCCGCGCGACAGGAAATCGGCAATGCGGAAGGGCAGAACGGTACGCCAGGAAAGGTTGTTCGGGTTCAGACTTTTCGGTGCAACCACGGCCATGACGATCCCTCTGTCGGTCCACAGGTCGGAATCCGTTGGCCCCGGAGATGCCCAATGGTGCCCGGTTCCAACTTTTTTCCGCACCGTAATCGTTCCGGCGACATGTCCTGCGAATCACTTCATTTGAATCCAGAACGAATCGCCTGTCCAGCCCTGTAAAGAATTCCTTTAGGCGAGGTTTTTTTCGATGATTTCACGCAAATCAACGGAAAGGCTTGATGTTTCTGCGAGACGGGAAATGGCCGCCTTTGCAACGACTTGGTGGGCAGGTGTGAGCATCGTCCATGTGTCCATCAGCGTCATCATACGTGCCGAGACCTGCGGGTTGAGCGCGTCAATGGCGACAAGCTGTTTGCAGTAGAATTCGTAAGCTGCACCATCTTCCCGGTTGAATCCGTCCAGGTTAGCCAAGGCAAAAGTGCTGAGAAGCGAACGGGCTCGGTTTGGGTTCTTCAGCGTAAAATCATCCCGCGCGACCAACTGCTCCACCCGCTCAAGAGCGTCATTGCCGCCCACCACGGCCTGGACCGCAAACCATTTGTCGATGACGAGGGGGTGGTCGGCAAAGCGGGCATGGAAGTCGGTGAGTACATTTTCCGCCAGCGCCGCATCGTCTGTGTGATTTAGAATGATGTTCAGCGCCGCAAGGCGGTCTGTCATGTTGATGGCGTCGTGATAGAGGCGCTCAACAAATGCGTTGGATGCCGGATCGCCGGCGGCGGCCATGGCAGTCAACAACACGGCCTTCAGCGTCCGCCTGCCTGCTCCTTCCGGTCCTTCGGCGGAAGCAGAGAGCAGATTCTCCGCTGAAGCGACAATGTCCGCATCGACCAGTTTTTTGCCCAAGCGTGCAAGAAGATCACCTCGTGCGGTCGCCACTTTTACGGGATCCGCGCTCTGCCGCATGTGACGGACGATCTCGTGACCGCTCGGCAGGGTCAGTGCTTGTGCGCGGAATTCGGATTCCAAGCCTGCATCCCGTGCTGTCTTGGCCAACCCGTCGACGAGTTGATCGCGCACCGCCTCGTCACCTTCGCCGCGGCTTGCATCGGCTAGCACATCCAAAGCCAGACCGTTCAGCGCCTGGAAGCGGGTGTAGAGATCAGCGTCGTGGTTGGCGCGCACCATTCGTGCCTCGGTGCTCTCCTCGTGCTCCAGCCGCACAGGCGCGGAGAAGCCGCGCAGGAGTGAGGGAAGCGGGCGTTCGCTTAGCCCTTGAAAGGTGAGCCTTGCGGTTTCCTCACGCAGTACAAGGAGCCCGTCTCGCTCCAGCTTCTCTTGGGGTGTGATGCCTAGTTCCGTCCCGTCCTTCCCCAGCAGTCCAAACCGTATCGGAATCACCATCGGTGGCTTGTCGCTCTGGCCAGGCGTATCCGGCACGGACTGGAAAAAGGTCAACACGAAGGTGCCGCTCACCTCGTTCCACGTTTCTTCGACCCTCAGAAGCGGCGTGCCGGCATTGTTGTACCAGCGCATGAATTGCGTAAGGTCGAGACCGTTTGTCTCCTCAAAACAAGCGATGAACTGCTCCACGGTCGCTGCTTCGCCGTCATGGCGCTCGAAATAGAGATCAGTGGCGCGACGAAAGCCTTCCAGGCCAGTCAACGCTGCTATCATGCGCACAAGCTCTGCGCCTTTCTGATAGACGGTTGCGGTATAAAAGTTGTTGATTTCTTTATACGATTGCGGTCGCACTGGATGAGATAGCGGGCCCGCATCTTCTGTAAATTGTCCAGCTTTCAGGACGCGCACCTGAGAGATGCGCTGGACGGGACGGGAGCGCAGATCGGCCATGTATTCCTGATCGCGATAGACCGTCAGGCCTTCCTTCAGACAAAGCTGGAACCAGTCGCGGCAAGTGATGCGGTTGCCGGTCCAGTTGTGGAAGTATTCATGTGCAACGATGGCTTCGATGTTGGCATAATCGGCATCGGTGGCGAGTTCAGGACTCGCGAGAATGTACTTATCGTTAAAGACATTGAGCCCCTTGTTCTCCATCGCACCCATATTGAAGTCGGAGACAGCGACAATGTTGAAGACGTTGAGGTCGTATTCGCGGCCATAGATTTGCTCGTCCCAGGCCATGGAGCGTTTCAGTGCGTCCATCGCGTGGCGAGCGAGAGGAGCCTTGCTTGGTTCAACATAGATGGCGAGATCAACGTGCTTGCCGGATGCAGTGGTAAATGCGTCCGTCAGCGCATCGAGCCGCCCGGCGACCAGCGCAAAGAGGTAGGAGGGCTTTGGCCACGGGTCGTGCCAAATCGCAAAATGCCGCCCCCCGGGCAGCGTGCCGACGTGCTGCGGGTTGCCGTTGGAGAGTAGAACCGGGCAGTCCTCTTCACCGCTCTCCACGCGCACAGTGTAAGTTGCTAGCACGTCAGGGCGGTCGGGGAAGAAGGTGATGCGGCGAAAGCCTTCTGCTTCGCATTGTGTGCAATAGACGCCACTGGAACGATAGAGGCCGGAAAGTTGCGTGTTCGCCTCCGGGTCGATTTGCGTGACGATTTCGAGCTTAAAGGTTTCCGCCTCCGGTACGTCGGTGAGCTGCAAGCCCAGAGCGGTAACCATTGGTTTTTCGACGACTTGGTCATTCACCGTCAGCGAAACCAACTCCAGGTCATCGCCATCCAGCCAAAGTGGTGTGCCCGGCTCGATGCTTTCGCTACGGCGCATGGAAAGGCGAGCGACGATGCGGGTGCTGTTAGGAGCAAGGGCGAAATCCAGTTCTACATGGTCCACCAAATAGGCGGGTCGGGCGTAGTCTTTCAGACGGATAGTAGGAGCTGTGTCTGTCTTCATGGTGGTCTTTGTGTGGGAAGCTGTGGTGCTCTTATGGCGCGGGTGAATGGCGCAGGCCATGGGACCATGTGCGAAAATTGCCGACCCGCTTGCCAGTTGCGCTTTTCCCGTCGCATGAACAGGGCCCTCAACTTCCGCATTTCCCAAGGCTGCCGCAATGAATCCCGTCGTCCATGCTACGATTGACCTCCTGAAAACGTACCGCGCTGAGCAGGGAGACGATATCGGCTCGCTCTTTGCTGA
The DNA here is from genome assembly GCA_929200315.1 of uncultured Alphaproteobacteria bacterium. GTDB lineage: Bacteria > Pseudomonadota > Alphaproteobacteria > Rhizobiales > Rhizobiaceae > Pseudahrensia. Next base: position 197,285 of record CAKMZB010000001.1, read on the forward strand.
AGACGGCGCACGGTTCGACAATTTTTCGGCCAAATGTGGAGACCTGCTCCTGGACTATTCCAAGACCGCCATCGACCAGCGCGCAAAAAGCCTCCTGCTCGACGTCGCGCGGGAGGCAGGGGTTGAGGCGCGGCGTGAAGATATGTTTGCAGGCGCCTCAATCAACGTCACCGAAGGCCGGGCCGTCCATCACATGGCTCTGCGCATGCCATCAGGCAGCGAGGTGATGATCGACGGGCAAAACGTTATGAAGGACGTCACAGCCGTGCGCGATGCTATGGCAGCATTTGCCAATGGCGTACGTTGCGGATCTGTCAAAGGTGGCGGTGGAGTACTAACCGACATCGTCAATATCGGTATTGGTGGCTCCGATCTTGGTCCGGCCATGGCAACGCTCGCGCTCGCACCCTACCATGATGGCCCCAGGGTGCATTTCGTTTCCAACATCGACGGGGCCGACATTTTGGAAACGTTGGCCCGGGTAGATGCGGGGACGACGCTTTTCGTCATCGCCTCCAAGACATTCACCACCCAGGAAACCATGACCAACGCCCGAACGGCGCGGAACTGGGTGGTGGAAAAGCTCGGGGAAGGGGCGGTGGCTGATCATTTCGTTGCCCTCTCCACAGCTCTCGACAAAACCGCAGAATTTGGCATTCGCGATGATCGTGCTTTCGGCTTCTGGGATTGGGTCGGCGGACGTTACTCTGTCTGGTCGGCCATCGGTCTGTCTTTGATGCTGGCGATTGGCCCTGAAAATTTCGACGACTTTTTGGCCGGTGCCCATGCCGTGGATGAGCATTTCTGCACCATGCCGTTGGAAGAGAACGTGCCGGTGCTGATGGCGCTGGTCGGTATCTACCACCGCAATGTGTGCGGGTACGACGCCAAAGCCGTGCTGCCTTACGACAACCATTTGGCGCGTTTTCCTGCCTATCTTCAGCAGCTTGATATGGAATCGAACGGCAAGGGCGTAACCTTTGATGGCGAACAGGTGGATTGGCAGACGGGGCCGATTGTCTGGGGGGAGCCTGGCACGAATGGCCAGCATGCCTTCTACCAACTCATTCACCAGGGAACGAGCGTGATTCCGGCGGACTTTTTGGTCGCGGCGGAAGCGAATAACGCGATCGGTGACCACCATGAAAAACTCATCGCCAACGCCTTTGCACAGACCGAAGCATTGATGCGCGGAAAGAGCGTGGAGCATGCGGCAGAGGAGCTGCGTAAGGCCGGCAAGAGCGAAGCCGAAATCGAGCGTCTCGCCCCACACAAAGCGTTTCCTGGAAACCGGCCGACCTGCACCTTCCTCTATCCCAAACTAACGCCACACATGCTTGGAATGCTGATCGCGCTCTACGAGCACAAGGTCTTTGTGCAGGGCACGATCTGGCGCATCAACTCCTTCGATCAATGGGGTGTGGAGCTTGGTAAAGAGCTTGCGGGCGAATTGCTGCCAAGGATTCTTGGAGAAGGCGGTGAGACGCGCAATGCCTCGACGGAAGGACTGCTTGCGGCGTTCAAATCTATGCGAAACGGCTAGACGTTCGTTTTATCCCGGCCCTGTGGACTGCGAACCAGGTTGGTTCCGCGAATGCGCTCGCGGTGCACCGTATAGATAGAAGCCCCGATAATCACCGCTGCGCCCGCCAACGTGTACATTGTTGGTAGAGTGCCGAAGAGCAGCACACCAAAGAGTGTTGCCCAGAGCAAGCGCACATAGTCGAGCGAGGCGAGAAGTGACGCTTCGCCCCACTTATAGGCATAGATGTTCATCATCTGCGCACCATAGGAAATCAGCCCAACAGCAATAAGCAGCCCCCACTCAAAGAGCGTTGGCCAGATCCAATTCATGTAAGCTGGAACGGCGACAAAAATGCCCACCAGAAAAGCTTGGTAGGACAGGATCGTCACCGGTTTATCGGTGCGCGAGAGAATACGGATTATGATCATCACCATCCCCGCTGCTGCCGCCGCGATGACGGCATACACGGAGTAGGGATCAAAGCCCGATAGGCCTGGCCGCATCATCACCAAAACGCCGACAAAGCCAGCAGCTACTGCGGCCCAACGGCGCCAGCCGACAATTTCCTTGAGCAGCCAGACCGCAAAGATGGTCGTGAAGAAGCTTTTGGCAAAGCCAAGCGCTGTTACATCCGCCAGCGGCATGTGGATGACGGCGGTGAAGCCGCAGAGCATAGCCACCAGCGCAAAGGCGACGCGGATGATTTGGAGGCCGAGACGATCAGTCTTCAGACAGCCTGGAAACTGTGAAAATACGGCCGGCGAGACTATTGCCACCATGATGATCTGACGCACGAAAAGCACCTGCGTCACATGCAGTCTCTCGCCTGCTAGCTTTACCAACGCCACCATGAGAGCGAAACCTGCCGCGGCGACCATGATGGTGGCAGCGCCCTTTAAATTATTTGGCATCGCGTGGAAGCGTTGGCGGTAAGCGGACGGCGAGAGAGCGATGACGAAGCTTCCGGAATCGGTTGAGTGCGATCCTGTCAGCCGCGACTGTCATGAGCAAGGCAGCGTGGTCTTGCACCCGAGGGTTGGCAGGCGCATGTGTCAGCCAACAGTTACGCGCCGGGAATGTCGCAGATGAACGCACCACTGAAATTTGGAAGCCATGTTGGAATGGGAAAATCGGTGCGTCGCAAAGAGGACGCAGCCTTCCTTACTGGCAAGGGCCTCTACACCGACGATGTACGCTGTCCGGATGCCCTCCATGCTCTGGTGCTGCGTTCGCCCTACGCTCACGCCCGCTTCAAGATTGAGGATATCGAGGCAGCCAAGGCGAGTCCCGGCGTCCGCATGGTCATGACGGCTGCTGACATTCCCGGCCATAAGGGAATTTCCTGTCAAGCCGTGGTAGAGCAGCGCGACGGCACCGCTCATACCAAGCGCGATATCCCGCTGCTTTGCGAGAACACTGTTCGGCACGTTGGAGATGCAGTTGCGTTCATCGTGGCTGACAGCGTGCAGGCTGCGAAAGATGCGGCGGAATTAGTCGAAATCGACTACGATATGGACGCAGCGGTGGTGGATACCGACCGCGCGCTCGATGACGAGGTGCCGCTCGTTTATCCCGACGCTGGCACTAATCTTGCCTTTGATGCCGAGCGCGGAAATTCTGACCGCGCACATGAAATCTTCGAGACGGCTAAACATGTCACTGAGCTGAAGCTCGTCAACAACCGCCTCGTTGCCAACTACATGGAAGTGCGTGGCTGTCTTGCCAAATGGTCGGATGAGGAAGATCGCTACACGCTTACTGCTGGCAGCCAGGGCGCCCACGGCATGCGCGATCGGATCGCCTCCTGCATGGAGATCGAGACGGACAAGTTGCGCGTTATCACGCCGGATGTTGGTGGCGGTTTTGGCACCAAGGTTTTCCCTTACCGCGAATATCCTCTGGCTCTGATCGCAGCCAAGCGTCTTGGCCGTCCAGTGCGCTGGCTCAGTGATCGTTCGGAACATTTCGTGGCAGACGCCCATGGTCGTGACAACGTCACGGTCATGAAAATGGCGATGGATGATGATGGCCGCTTCCTCGCACTCACCGTCGATCTGAAAGCGGCGATGGGGGCGTACCTGCACACATTCGGCCCCTATATTCCGTCCCTCGGCACCACCATCGGTACCGGCGTTTATGACATCGAAGCCTGTGCCTTCCGCTTTCGTGGTGTCTATACCCACACTACTCCAACCGATGCCTATCGTGGCGCAGGTCGACCCGAAGCGATTTACGCGCTGGAACGGCTCGTCGATCAATGCGCGCGCGATATGAATATCGCACCGGATGAAATTCGCCGTCGCAACTTCATCAAGCCTGAGCAGATGCCTTACGAGACGCCGTTCCGGCGCACCTATGATACGGGCAATTTCGACACGCATCTATCTGCCGCACTCGGCCAGTCGAAATGGAGTGCTTTTCCAGAACGTGCTCGCAAGGCGCAAGCCAATGGTTTGTTTCGTGGCATTGGTATTTCCACCTATATCGAGGCCTGTGCCTTTGCTGGGTCCGAGCCGGCTAAAGTAGAGCTGAACGCTGACGGAACGGTGACGATTCGAATTGGCACCCAGTCCAACGGTCAGGGCCATAAGACCGCATATGCGCAATTCGCGGCCGAGGCGCTTAACCTCGACATCGAACAGATTTTAGTCGAGCAGGGCGATACCGACGCGCTTGCAACTGGCGGCGGCACGGGTGGTTCTCGCTCCATTCCACTCGGTGGTGTGTCCGTCCAACGCGGGTCAGAACAGCTTGCTGAACGCATCAAAGAATTTGCGGCTGAGAAGCTTGAGGCCTCTGTGGGCGACCTCGAACTCCATGGTGGTGAGGTGCGGATCGTCGGCACCGACCGCGCCGTGACTTTCGCTGAGATCGCGGCGGCAAGCGCTGATCCGCTTGTCGAGACCGGCGTTTTTAAGCAGGCCGAGGCGACCTATCCCAACGGCACCCATGTATGTGAAGTGGAGATTGATCCTGCGACGGGTAGCATTGAGGTTGTCGACTACACGATCGTCGACGATTACGGCGTGGTGGTGAACCCGCTTTTGCTGGAGGGTCAGGTTCATGGCGGCGTGGCACAGGCCATTGGCCAGGCGATCCATGAGCACACGGTTTATGACGAGGACGGCCAGCTTATTTCGGCGTCCTTTATGGACTATCAGATGCCCCGCGCCCTCGACATTCCGAACTTCACCTTCGACACCCGCAACGTACCCTCCACCACCAATGCACTCGGCATCAAAGGTGCGGGTGAGGCCGGGACAATAGGTGGCTGCCCGGCAATTATGAATGCCATAGTCGACGCGCTCCACCGCCATTGTGGTGTTGAGCATATCGATATGCCGGTTACGCCTTTGGCTTTGTGGGAAGTGCTCGATCAGGCGAAGGTTAAAGCCGCCGCCTGATCAGTCGCGCTCCACTTTCACTGGTGGTGGCATGGGTGGAAGTTCACCTTCTTCCGTTAGCATATAGGCTTCCGGCTGGGACCGTGGATCGAGTGCGTAACTCTCCGGCGTGGAACGTGCGGCATTGATGGTTTGGAAGTCCGTGCGGTTGTCCAGAGCCACTGCCGGGTTGCGGAAGGTGCGATAGAAGGCATAGCCGGCAAAACCAGCGTGGGCGATTGTTGTGGTCGTGAACACGCCGCCTGGCCCAAGGAGCTCCATTAATTGTGCACCAAGGAGAGGTCCCGCCATGGTCCCAAAGCCGTAAAGGATGAGTAGGCCTGAGGAGACTTTCACAAATTCGCTTGGATTGGCGTGGTCGTTACCGTGGGCAACGGCCAAGGCATAGATCGAATAGATTACCCCACCGTAGCAGATCACACAGATGTAGAAGAGCGTGCCAAAGGATCCAGAGCCAGTGAGATAGGAAAGTGCGGTGCCAAAAATTGCACCGAATATACCCGCACCTGTCATCACGTAACGGCGGTCGATTATGTCAGACAGGCGACCCATCGGATACTGGAACAAGATCGAACCTGTCATGGCCGCCGCCAATAGTGACGCGATTCCGGCTGCAGAAAGACTGACCTGCTGGCCAAAAACTGGGCCAAAAGTGCTCCAGGTCGAAGTCACGACCCCAGCAAGGGTTGCGCCAACCGCTGCTGCGGGCGAATTGAGAAATAGAGCTCGCACGTCAAGCTTAACCTCGGTCAGCGGCGCAGGCGATTGTGCCTTGGAAATTGCGGTCGGGACGACGGCTAAGGCATAGAGGATCGCCCCGATCATGAAGAGTGTATCGGCCTCGATATTCGCCACGACAAGCAGATACTGCCCAGCACCCATCGCTATGAAGGTCGTGATCGCGTAGATCGAAAACATGGAGCCGCGGAATTCGTTTGACACTCGCTCGTTAAGCCAGCTTTCCGCCACCATGTAGCAGCCCGCAAAGCAGAAGCCGGACAGGGCGCGTAGGAGGATCCACCACCAAGTTTCAACGAAGAGTCCGTTTGCAAGGATGCTGACCGAGAGCAATGCTGTAAGGGTCGAGAACGTTCTTACATGCCCTGCGCGTCGCACGAGCTGCGGAATGATCACGCAGCCAAGCGTAAAACCGATGGCGAAGGCTGTGCCGATCCAGCCGATGGAGAGCGCTGAAAAACCCTCCAGCTGCCCGCGTACCGGAATAATGATGCTGTGAAGCCCACCGCCCAGCATGAGAAAGACCATGCCGAGCAGGAGGGAGGCGAGGGGGAGGAGCTGCCTGAACATGGGCGTTCAATGTCCCTTGCGGCGAGAAATCGGCGCTACACTCGCGCCCTATTCCTGTTCTATCCAAGTGTCCAATTCAAAATACGACATCAGTCGTCGCTCGTGATAATCTCGGCAAGATGAGCCTGGAGCTTCAAAAGGTCTGCCCAGGCCAGGCGCTTGTGGCCGGGTTGTCGGAGCAGATAGGCTGGGTGGAGCATCGGGAGAGTTGGAATGTTCTGTCCAGCGATGTGGATGCGGGTGATGCGACCTCGCATGCTCATGATGCCTTTTTGGGTGTCCAGCATGGTTTTAGCGGCCGAACCGCCGATCAGAACGAGGACATCGGGCTCCACCAATTCGATATGACGGTTCAGGAAGGGCCTGCAGATGGCCGTCTCCGCGGGAGTCGGCGTACGGTTGCCCGGCGGGCGCCACGGCAGCACGTTGGTGATATAGACCGTCTCTCGGTCAAGGCCGATCGTCTTCAACATCTGGTTCAGCAATTGGCCAGATCTGCCAACAAACGGCAGGCCCTGTTCATCCTCATCGCGGCCCGGAGCCTCTCCGATGATCATGATCTTGGCTTGCGGATTACCATCGCTGAAAAAGGTTGAACGCGCAGTCGCCTTAAGCGCGCAACCTTCGAAAGTCTCTACAACGGTCTTAAGCGCTATGAGACTGTCTGCTCCGGCTGCTGCTGCTTTGGCACTCTCGATAACATCACCGGTAGGGGCGGGTTTTGGGATGGCTGCTGGAGCCGAGATCGTAGCAATTTCGGCGGCTGGAGGGCGGAGCGCAGACTGCCTCTCTTCTCCGGCGGAAATGAGCCGGAAATGATTGACCGGTTCGTCCCTGAGCGCCACGTCAATCCCTGCCTCAACATACCAGGCAAGGAGTTCTTCCAGATTGTGGTTTGTCGCTGCCATCTAGGTTTACTGGAATGCTGTCTCAAAGAACGAGCGCAGTTTGCGCGAATGCAGCTCTTCCGACGGCATTTCCCGCAAGGTTTCCAACGCTCTGATGCCGATCTCCAAATGCTGCCGCACCTGCGTGTTATAAAATTCCGTCGCCATTCCCGGCAATTTCAACTCGCCATGGAGTGGCTTGTCGGAGACGCAAAGCAACGTCCCGTAGGGCACGCGAAAGCGGAAGCCATTTGCAGCGATAGTGGCAGATTCCATGTCGAGGGCAATCGCCCGGCTCTGCGAAAGTCGTTGCACCGGCCCGCGCTGGTCGCGCAGTTCCCAGTTACGATTATCGATCGTTGCAACCGTGCCTGTGCGCATAACCTGCTTGAGATCGTAGCCGTTGTAGCCGGTGACATCTTCAACCGCATGTTCCAGCGCAACTTGAACCTCGGCGAGCGCCGGAACAGGGACCCAGATCGGCAAATCGTCATCCAAAACATGGTCTTCGCGCACATAGGCGTGTGCAAGAACATAGTCGCCCAGGCGCTGGGAATTGCGCAGGCCAGCGCAATGGCCGAGCATCAGCCAAGTGTGCGGACGCAGCACGGCAACGTGGTCGGTAATCGTTTTCGCATTGGAGGGGCCAACGCCGATGTTGACCATGGTGATGCCGCTGCCGTCCGGGCGCATTAGATGGTAGGCTGGCATCTGCGGCAGGCGGGCGACATGGCTGCCTTCGGTGGAGCCATCGCTGTGGGTGATGTGGTTGCCGGGTTCCACGAAAGCACTGTAACCGCTTGTCTTTTCCGCCACCATCTTGTGCGCATAGGCGGCGAATTCGTCGATGTAGAACTGGTAGTTCGTGTAGAGAACGAAGTTCTGAAAATGGTCCGCAGCCGTTGCGCTGTAATGGGCAAGACGGTGCAGCGAATAGTCGATCCGCTGTGCGGTGAAGGGCGCGAGAGGCTTGGTCTCAGTGTCGATATCCTCAAAGCGGTTGTTGACGATTTTATCATCCGTAGAGCCGAGATCTGGAACGTCGAAAACGTCCCGCATGTTGCGGGTGAAGGCGTTGTCGCCGTTTGCGGCCACGCGGGTATCATCGTGGAAAGCAAAGTGGATGGGGATAGGCGTGTCGGACAGACCCACCGTCACCGGTTGGCCGTGATTGTCCAAAAGCAGATCGATCTGCGCCTTCAAATAATCAGCAAAAAGAGCGGGTTGGGTGATCGTTGTCGCATAGTGCCCGGGGCCGGAAACATAGCCGAAAGCGAGGCGGGAATCGACGCTTGTATAGGTTTGGGTGGTGATTTCTATGCGCGGGTAGAAGGCACGGTAGCGGGTGGAAATTTCTGCGCCAGCGATGCATTCGGCGAACTTATCCCGCAGGAAGGCGGTTCCGGCGTCGTAGAGTTCTTCCAAAAATTCAACGGCTTGCCCGGCATTGGTGAAATTGCGCGCCACCGGCAGGTTCGGCGAGGAAACGGGCATGGCAACGGCTGTTGGTTCCTGGCCGCGAATGGATGTGTGGAGGGTCGATTTTGTTTTCATGCAGCCCTTCTAAAGCAACGGGCGCGGGGCGCCAGATGGGAAAGGCATGTGGGGACGGGCGAACGGGGTGACGAGTGGCTAGTTGCTGGCGTCAACACGGGTGCAGGCCGCGCCGCAGGAGCTGACGGAGGAGGAAACGGCGGCGATCTGCTCACTGGCCACAGCGTTGATGCGATTGCCTTTTTCGCTGGCAACGATCTGCGCAAAACCGGCCCCGGAGGTGAGGATGACGGTGGCGATGATGAGGGTGCGGCGGATAAGCATGGGCGGTCTAGGTCCTGTCTGCGATGCGGTTGGATGAGGTTTGCCACCCTTGCGCTGAACGATTGCTGAGAGGGCCGTTCATCTTCGGTTCAGGCCAAATTCGCCCCAGCCGAATCCGCTGCTTCCGCATGCATTTGCAAATAGCTTATCCGCAATGGGGCCGACAATAGGGCGGCGTGGATAGGCCCCCCGGGGCGGTGCGAGAGCATGGGCGGCCCGGGGCGCTGGGTCTTCAGGTGCTAGAGTTTTGTCCAGGTCTGCGTGCGACACAGAACCACCAGGGCGCAGCCCTTCATCTTCATCGACGTGCCGGACAGGGTGGCTGTGCCGGACTATTCCGCGTCGTCCGCCGGGTCCGTGATCTTACCCTTGAACTTGTTGCCTGAACCGGTGAATTTGCCGATGCGCTTTCCCGAATGTGCGCCTGTTTTCAAGGTGATGCAGTAAGCGGCGCCACATTTGGCAATCGCCGCCGTCCCCCCACTCTGCGTGCGCCAGTTCCCCTCAATGCCGGCGGCGAAGGCCGGTGCGGTGACAGCAAAATTGGCGGCGAGCAAAGCCGCGACGGTGAAGGTGTGCGTCATGGTTCTCTCCCAAATGGCGGTGTCAAAACTGACGTTAACGTCGAGCTAGGGGGGGAGTGGGATAAGGCAGGAGCGGGGGAGTGAGGCGGTGGAGGGCCTATCCACGGATAAGTCGGCGGAGGGGCGATTTGGGTTTGGAAATAGGGGCGGTTTATTGGGAAATGGGGGGCTTGGGCTGGGGAATGGCGCGCGGGCAACGGATGGGCCGGTCTCCGGAAAGGAGAAGCGCGCGACGGTCGGTTCATTAGCTCCGATCCCCCCCCAACCAGTTACGCCCCATGACCGCGACCTCGTGGAGATGATGGGGGGTATGGGGATGGGGATGGAGGGGATAAGTTTTTACAATCGCCGTGCGACAGTTATTCTAGATCAAATAATCCAACATGGAGTTACAACAGTGCTCGACAAAAACGAAATAAAGAGGCAGCAATCGCTGCAACACGCGCACGACATGTATGCGCATGTTGATATTTTGGGATTGCATCGCATCAGCCGAATACAGCATTACGGACTTCACTTCGCAAAGTACGTAGGCCGTATTGCGCGTGGTAACGCGGAGACAAAAACACTAGATGAAACTTTAGTCGATATCGCTTTAGTTGCGCTAAGCGCTGCAAATTCACTGAACATGGAGCTCTATGCAAGAAATTCAGCGCTATCAGACTTTGAGAACTTGGCAAGTTCAACTGGGAAATTTTGCGACGGTGCCGAGAAATTTGACCATATGGAGGACTGCCACGAATCCATCCGTGATGCCTTGGTAGAAATTTTCTCTTGGGTGGTACAACGCGCAAAATCGGAAGGCATCGGATTGGAAAGCGCCATTCCAAGTCGTCGAGAATTTCTCCGACAAAGACAAGTTTTTCATTTTCCGGCTGAATGATGCGTTCAATGTCGGTCATTAAACAGTCTCAGTCGCTCCGGAACAGCTACTTGGAAGAAGTTGCAATAGCCGCGCTGGGTTGTTCCGGCGTCTAGTTTAAAAAATTTACTGGTGCGAGCCTTGTTTCCGATTTGTTCGTCATTATCTCCTCCGAAAGCAGCGGCAGAGGAAGCGATATGGCAAGAGCATTTCAAATCAACGAGAGTATTACTTCTGGCCATGGTGCAGAAGTAAGGAGCTGGCTCGCAGCAAACGATTTCGACCTGGTCGGCTGGAGTAGCAGCGAAGTACGGTCAGCATCACCAGCGGAAGACATAGCCGCTTACGTTGATTTCGGCGCGGAACAATCTTCGACTGAATGCAATCGAAGCGACGAAGCCGCCGCGGCTGGATTGCGGATTGTGGTTATCTTGATCGGTGACAGTGAGATCGAAAAAACTACAGGTGTCGGAGCTCTAGCGACTGACGTTCTTCCGTTCGGCAGTGAGGAAATCGCTGGAATTTTCGATGGCGGTGATACGCGGTCATTTTCTAACCAAGAGACCGAACCGTCCGAGAAGACCCCGATCCGCCACCATAGGTGCTGATGATGCAGATTAAACGTAGAGTTTTCAGCTACGTAATCCAGCACGATTACGGCTTTGCACCAAATCCGTTTTTTGGACCTGCCACGCTTGCGTGTTGCAAACCAGACGTGCGGAAATTCGCCG
>CAKMZB010000001.1:208413-235818 GCA_929200315.1 uncultured Alphaproteobacteria bacterium
CCCGGTGCTTTAGTATTGGCATTTGGCTCCAGCGACAAAAGAGTTTGTGGAGGAGCTTTCGGAGACAAGTTGATTTTCAACGGGATCGTCAGCGAAGTGCTGGATTTCGACGATTATTGGAGCGATGAGAGGTTCTTGCTTAAAAAGCCCGTTATGAACGGCAGTCTGGCATGTGTTTACGGTGACAATATTTATCACCGGAAAGCGGATGGCGAGTTCCAACAAACGTGGTCGTTTCATAGTCATCCTGACGGATCCGTTCATCAGGATAATCTGAACCAGGACACCGGGACGACAACAAGAATGCTGGTGTTCAAACAGTTCAATTATTTCGGAGTCAATGCGGTTGATATGCCTGCGGGTTTAGAGTGCTTTATCCACAGGGGTATCGGACGAACTTGGACCTTTCCAGAAGATAAGATTAGTGAGTTGCAAGACTGGATAATGGAACTAGGCTGGCATGGCTTCCAAGGACGACCAACTCTTTGGCCGAACGCAGCCTAGCGATGACAGGGAAATCGAGCGATTCATTAGTTCGCTCCAAGCACTTGAATTCAGAAACGTTTTCAACCCGTACAAGGATATCTGCGAGCTCGCAGATGATCGCAATTCGCCGCGGAAGCGACGCGACAATTTAATGAAGGTGCTGCGGTCGGGTCGTGAAAATGCCGACGTGTCGCTCTGGATCGGCAGAGATTTGGGTTATCTCGGAGGCCGTCGCACCGGTGTGGCACTCACTGACGAACAAATGCTCCCTCGATACGCGAAAGTTCTTGGTGTGGATTATTTGGAACGGCCGACTGTAGGTTCTGGTGCTTTGGAACGGACCGCGAAAACTGTTGTCTGTGAAATGGAGAAGGTCGGTCGTAGGATCATAACTTGGAATGTATTTCCGTTTCACCCCCATCTGGAAGGTAATCCGCATTCAAATAGGTGTCATTCGCGAGCTGAGCGAAATGCAGCGCTATTCAGCCTTGAGTGGATGATTGATTTTATCTCTCCGAGAGAAATCGTTGGTATCGGGCTAGATGCAGCGAAAACTCTTCAGACTGAGTTGTGCGTGAAAGCTCAGCACGTACGGCATCCCAGCTACGGCGGGATCCGGGATTTTAGGGCAGGAATCGCCTCTCTTTATTCCCTACCATTAGAGGTCGCGGGAAATACCCAAGAAGATCTGTTTGCGTAGTTTCGCTGATTTCACGGTTAGCAATCAACGCCCCCGTTTATTAGCCTTAAACCCACCCCGTTGCCCGGGCTTCCCACTGCTGCTCCGCGCAACCGGTCTCGGCTTCTCCGGCACCTTTCCCGTTCCCACCGGCTTCTCCGTCCGGCCCACCGTCATCTCGTCCAGCTCTGGCTTGCGGAACAGGCTCTTGTCTGCGCTCACGGCCGTATCGCCGCTTTGCGGCTGGCCTCCGCCGGGGCGGCCTGACCGGCCGGCGGCCTTTTCGGCTGCTTTCCCGCCACCGCTTCGGGCAGCCTTGGCTCGTTTTGCCCCCTTCGCCCGTGATGCCTTCGTGTTCTCCACGCCTGCATTCCGCGCCAGGGGGTCGTCCGCGACTTCCAATTCGAGCGCTTGCAGCCGTTTGATTTCGTCGCGCAGGTTCGCGGCCTTTTCAAAGTCCAGATCGGCAGCGGCGTCGCGCATGTCCTTCTCAAGCGCTTCCAGATGCGCCTTCATGTTGTTGCCGACCATCGCGCCTTCATCAGCAAGACCCGCGTTGACGCGGACATGGTCGCCTTCATAGACGGAGCCGAGAATGTCGCTGATGTCGCGTTTGATGGAGGCGGGGGTGATGCCGTGTTCCTCGTTATAGGCTTCCTGCTTTTCGCGGCGGCGGTCGGTCTCGGCCATGGCGCGTTCCATGGAGCCGGTGATGCTGTCGGCGTAGAGCACCACGCGGCCTTCCACGTTGCGCGCGGCGCGGCCGATGGTCTGCACCAGCGAGGTCTCGGAGCGCAAAAAGCCCTCCTTGTCTGCATCGAGAATAGCCACCAGCCCGCATTCGGGAATGTCGAGACCCTCGCGCAGCAGGTTGATCCCCACCAGCACGTCGAAGGCGCCCAGCCGCAGATCGCGGATGATCTCGATGCGCTCCAGCGTGTCGATGTCGGAATGCATGTAGCGCACGCGGATGCCCTGTTCGTGCATATATTCCGTCAGGTCCTCCGCCATGCGCTTGGTGAGCACGGTGACGAGGGTGCGGTGGCCAGCGGCGGCGACCTGCTTGATCTCGTCCACCACATCGTCGACCTGCGTCTTGGCGGGGCGGATTTCCACCGGCGGGTCGATGAGGCCGGTGGGGCGGATGATCTGTTCGGCAAACACACCCCCCGCCTGCTCCATCTCCCAACCGCCCGGCGTGGCGGAAACGGCGATGGTCTGCGGGCGCATGGCGTCCCACTCCTCAAAGCGCAGGGGCCGGTTGTCCATGCAGGAGGGCAGGCGGAAGCCATATTCGGCCAGCGTCGCCTTGCGGCGGAAGTCACCGCGATACATGCCGCCGATCTGCGGAATGGTGACGTGGGACTCGTCGGTGAAAACAAGGGAATTGTCGGGCAGATATTCAAACAGCGTGGGTGGTGGCTCGCCCGGTTTGCGGCCGGTGAGGTAGCGCGAATAGTTCTCAATCCCCGCGCAGGCGCCGGTGGCCTCAATCATCTCAATATCGAAGGTGACGCGCTGCTCCAGGCGCTGCGCCTCCAGCAGGCGGCCTGCTTTAGTGAGCTCCTCCAGGCGCCATTTCAGCTCCGTCTTGATCTCTTTGACGGCCTGCTGAAGCGTCGGGCGGGGGGTGACGTAGTGTGAGTTGGCGTAGATTTTCGCGCTCTTTAACTCGTCCGTCTTCTCCCCCGTCAGCGGGTCGAATTCGGTGATCGCCTCAATCTCATCGCCAAACAGCGAAATGCGCCAGGCCCGATCGTCGAGGTGGGCGGGGAAAATCTCAATCGTGTCACCGCGCACTCGGAAGGAGCCGCGCTGGAAATCCATATCGCGGCGGCGATATTGCTGGGCGACGAGATCGGCGAGGAGCTGGCGCTGGTCCAGCTGGTCACCAATCTTCATCTGGAACGTCATCGCCGTATAGGTTTCCACCGAGCCGATGCCGTAGATGCAGGAGACGGAGGCCACGATAATGACGTCGTCCCGCTCCAGCAGCGCGCGGGTGGCGGAATGGCGCATCCGGTCGATCTGCTCGTTGACGGAGGATTCCTTCTCGATGAACGTATCGGAGCGCGGGACGTAAGCCTCCGGCTGGTAATAGTCGTAATAGGAGACGAAGTACTCCACCGCATTGTTGGGAAAGAAGCTCTTCATCTCGCCATAGAGCTGCGCGGCAAGCGTCTTGTTGGGGGCGAGGATCAGCGCAGGGCGGTTGGTCTCTTCAATCACCTTGGCCATGGTGAAGGTTTTGCCCGAGCCGGTGACACCCAGCAGCACCTGCGTGCGGTCGCCTCTGTTTGGGTTCACGGCTTGATCTGCGCTCACGCTGTCGGGCTGCGCCCTGCGCTCCGCGGGGGCGGGCAGATTCTGCCCGGACGCCTGTTCGGCGTCTTGGGAGGTGTCCTGGTCGGCTTCTGTGGCGGTCCATTGAACGCCGCGCAGGCCTTCCACCAATTCTTTGATCGCCGTTGGCTGGTCGCCCTTCGGCTCGTATTCGGAGACGACTTCGAACTTCACCCCGCCTTCGGATTTCTCTGGTCTTGCCGGGCGATGGGGCACCCAGATATCGCCCTTCACCTCTTCGCGCCCGTGCTCGATGAGGTGGGAGAGCGCCTCAACCGTGGCGGTGACGCCGGAGGTGCTCTCCATCTTCAGCGCGTCTTCGGCAGAAACGTCGAGCCCCGCGACCGGGTTCAGCCCTGCCGCGACGCGGGTGCGCACATCGTTGGAGCCACCGATAATCGTGCCGCCACCGCTGCGTTTGTCCCCCACCTTGCCTTTGCGGTCGGAGGCGAGGGCACGCCCCGCGCTAGAGGTGAAATCGCTGTCTTTTGGCTTTGGCGCTTTCGGCTTGGTGGTTTTAGGCCTCTTCTTCCCGTCGCCGCGGGCCTTCTCCTCCGCCTCCCTGGCGACGTCATCGCGCAAGCTTTGCGGACCCGCTTCGGCTGCGTCTTCAATTTCCTTCGCCCAGCCTGAAATGTCGGAAGACAAAGGCTCGCCCTCAAAGGGCTGCTGAGGGGCTTCTTCAAAGCCGTCCGACTTGTTCATTTTACGATCATCGCTCATGCTCGGTATATGGGGCAAAACGTGAACGGATGGAAGGGTTGTAGCAGGTCTAATCCATGCATCTGGCGGACGAAGTCAGACTGGCGGAGAACATGGTTTCGCGACCGAATGTTGCCATAGCCAGTCTGCGAGCTTCACGTGCTGCTTGTTTCTGTCGCTAGGCTCAAGGCTTTTGTGAAAATGATGGGCAGCAATGCGGACTTTGCTGCCGTTCTTTTCGCCCGGGCGAGCGTCGGCTATAGCGTCTCGCACCGATTTAAGTACAAAGATGATTGTGGCTCTGACAATGGCGAGCAGAGGATACTAAGCGAGAGACGAGTTTGGACCAGATCGCCTTCATATTCATCGCTTTTGTTGCGTCCTTCGCGTCCGCGATATTTGGTTTCGGTTCGGCGCTTCTCGTTCTGGCTTTTGGATCGCTGGTTTTGCCTGTGAAGGAGACGATTGCCTTGGCAACTGTTCTTTTCACCGCCGCGACGGTCACAAAGACGCTCCTTTTTCGCAGTGTCATCGACTGGAAGGTAGCAGGCATCATGAGCTTTGCGTGCCTTCCCTTCGCATATCTCGGCGCACAGATGCTGGCCCTTGCTCCCACAGAGTTGGTCAAGCCTGTGCTGGGCCTGATGATCCTCATCTATATTGGGCTGAGCATCGCCAAACGCCTGCCCACATTCCGCCTAGGCCTTCTAGGCCTTCTCGCTGGATCTGCCCTTTATGGGTTTGTGTCCGGTTTCCTTGGCAGCGGCAATGTCATCAAGGTCGTCCTTTTCCGCGAGATGCAGATCACCAAAGAGGCGTTTGTTGGTGCAATGGCTGCGACGGCCGTGCTTTCGAACCTGGTCAAACTAACGTCCTACGCTCGAAGTGGCTTACTGACCCCCGACATGACCAGCTCGGCAATTGCGCTGGTGCTCGTGGCCGTATCTGTCGCCTTGGCAGGGCGTTTTGTGTTGAGAAAGCTAAGCGCTGACGCCTTTCAAACTGGAGTCCAGATACTCCTGGGCATCGCCGCCCTCGCGCTGTTCGTATAGGCTGAACGATATGAGTATCGAGATTTCGAAATGGCGAGAAGCACCAACGCGGACCAATGAAACAACTGTGTTCGCCGTAGGGGACATACATGGCTGTGTCGGTCAACTGAGGGAGCTGTTAGTCGAGATAGCCAACCGTGCGGCACAGATCGATCATTCTACTCTGGTATTCCTCGGCGATCAGATCAACCGTGGTCCGCACAGTCTCGGCGCGCTTGCCGAATGGGCAAGCGATGAGCATGTCCGGCACCACAACGTCGTGCATCGCCTCTTCGGAAACCACGAACAGCTGATGATGATCGCGGCCGGACGGCTAGAGGGCCATGAGGAGGCCCTGGCCAAGTTCATCGAAATTGGCGGCAGCGACGTTATCGAAGAGCTGCGATCAGCCACATCCACACCGGACGCGGCACTCTCTGAAAACTTGGTGCGAAAAGGCGCGGGAGATCAAGTCTGGGAGCGCTTGCAGAAGCTGCAATGCCATGCGTGCGTGGGAAATCTGGTCTTCGTTCATGCCGGGATCGATCCAGCAGTCGGGGTCTCGGAAAGTTTGCAGGCTGACTGGAAGACCTTCAACGAACGGCACTGGGCATGGATCAAAGACCCGTTTCTAAAGCATCGCGAAGGTTTCGGGGGACAGGTGATAATTCACGGCCATACGCCTCCGTGGTCCCATCGAGAGTCCAGCGGATACTCGGATCCGCACATAATACAGCATGATCGCCTCTGCCTCGATGGCGGCACAGCAAAGTCCGGCATCGTCATGGGTGCGCAAATCGAAGATGGCCGCTACCGACTGATAGCCAGCCGTCGCTAGAAGGATCGCCGAACCGGCCATTCGTGCGTAACGCGGCAATTTGTAGCTCTGGGCTCCAAGCGCCCCTTCGGGGTCATGTAACAGTCGCCTATTCGGATAGATGAAACGGCGCAAATCCCACCTGCCTGACGAGGCACGTCAGACAGGCGGACGAGCATGGTTGCGCGCTCAAATTTTGCGATAACCAATCTGCGGACGTCATACGCAGCCTGCTTTTGTAGCTCGGCCCATGGTTTTGCGACAACGACGGCCGGCAATGCGAACGTTACAGCTCCGCGTAGGAAATTCTTGAAGGACTGCTTTTCAGAGTAGCCAGCTAGATTAACCGGCAATCGCTTCGCAGGCCAGTCCTTTCAAATTTGCTTCAATGATCTTGCCCATCATCATTTTCATCAAAGTTTGTCCCAAGAGCCAGCCAAGTGGTCCGTATTTGACACGATAATCAAAGGTCCATGTGACCGATGAGCCTTGGCCCTTTGCTACAATGCGAATGTCCGAACTGGCTTCGTTCAACGGCATTGCCGCCATGTCAGAAAGTTTAACTGTATATCCTTCGCCAGGTCTCCAAGAAGTAACTTCTTCAACAAGCGAAGTGCCATTCTTGAAGTGGTTGCGTCGTTGCGATCCCAACCCTGCTTCTCCAGGTGTCAGCGCATCGACCGAAACAATCTCAGGAGCGAATTCGTCAATGTGCATAAAGCGACCGAGAACAGCCCAAACAGCTTCTGGGGCTGCGTCTATTGTAAGATTTTTTTCAAAGTGGATCATGGGGTTTCCCTTGTATTCGGCGCTGGTTCAACGCGCGATTCCCGTTGGTTCTAAATCTTTGATAGAAAACCCTTCCTCTCACCGTTGTGATAGGAGGGTGAGAGGAGAGATCAAAAATGCGTCGCACCGAACGCCTGTTTCAGATTATTCAGATATTGCGATCAATTCGGTCGCCGATCACTGGACAGGAGCTTGCTGATGAATTGGAAGTCTCAATCGCCACTCTTTACCGCGACATGGCGGAACTGCATGCGCAACGCATACCGATCCGGGGAGAAACGGGTGTCGGCTATGTGCTTGACGATGGCTATGACATGCCGCCGCTAATGCTGACTGCAGATGAACTTGAAGCTGCGGCACTGGGTGCGGCGTGGGTTGCGCAAGAAGCTGATCCTTTTTTGGCGCGGGCTGCTCGCGATCTCGTCTCCAAGCTCTCCTCCGCAATTCCGAAAGAACTACGACCCATTGTGCTTGATGCAAGTTCCAAAGCAATCCAGACACGTTCCAGAGTGTTGGAGCGATTTGATGGTGCTTTGCTGCGACAAGCCATTCGTGAGCGATACCGGTTGCAACTGATTTACACGGATCGCGACGGGAGTACGACTGATCGAGTTGTTTGGCCGTTACTGATCGCGTTTCTGGATCGCACGCGATACCTCGTTGGCTGGTGCGAGATGAAACAAGACCACAGACACTTCAAAACTGAACGCATCAAAGAGCTAAAGGTGCTCGGAGAAAAATATCCTGGTCGAAGAACGGCGCTGCTGAAAGGCTGGGAAAACACAATGAGCAAACGATCGCAAAGCTGACACTGGCTTGCTGGCATGTGGCGGCAGCTATTGGCTCGAGATGCCCCTTCGGAGTCATGCAACAATTGCTTGTTCGGATATAAGAAACGGCGCAAAATCCACCGGCTTTGCGCTCATCACCCGTGCTTGGGTATGTGGGGCAAAACGTAAGCGGGTGCTGGGTTCCACCTGGTGGCAAATGACTGGCGTTTTACCACAGGGTGATGGTGTCCACCGGCGGTTGGGCCAGCGCCTGTTCAATGATGCCGAGGATTTCCAGCGTTTTTTCAGGCGGCATTTTGGAGTGGGTGGTCTCGCCCGCCAGAATGGTCCGGCTCGCTGCCTCGATCTCGTATTCCAGTCCCGTCCCCGCATGGGGATAGGTGAAACGCTCCACCCCCGCCATCTCCCCAGACCGCTGCTGCCGCACCGCATGGGCCATGCTGGCAAAGGTGCCCGTGTCACGGGCCAGCAGCACCTCTTCAGCACCATAGAAGGGAGGTGCGAGGACGATGCCGCCTTTGGTTCCAGCGATGGTGCACATCATGGGCGTGTCACGGTCAAAGCCACATTCCAGCCGTGCCGTCACGTCCCCGGCCTGATAGACCATCGCCGCGCGCTGATCGACGCCGGTGGGGGCGGCGATCCACTGGCTTTCAATGTTTGAGGCCGGGCCAAGCACCATGTCGGCAACATTGAGCGGATAGACACCAAGATCGTAGAGCGCTCCGCCGCCGAGCTCCGGCGCGTAAAGGCGGTGGTCCCGGTCATAGGGCATGTCAAAAGAGAAATCAGCGTGGAAGCCGGTGACGTCGCCAATGGCCCCGTCCTTTACCAATTCTATGGCCTTGGCCGGTGCAGGAAGAAAGCGCGTCCACAGCGCTTCCATGAGGAAGAGGTTCTTGTCCGCCGCCTTTGCAAAAAGCCTCTCCGCCTCCGTGACGGTCATGACCATCGGCTTTTCGCACAGGACTGGAAGGCCGTGGTCGAGCGCCTTGTCGGCGGCCTCAGCGTGGTAGGTGTTGGGGGTGCCGATATAGAGCGCGTCGATCATGCCCGAGGCGAGCATCGTATCGAGGTCTGTAAACGTGTGATCGACGCCGAAGCGCCTGGCATAGTCTGCCCCAGCCTCCTCGCTGCGCGAGCAGATCGCCGCAAGTTTCGCGCTTTCCACGTGGCTGCAATCGCCGCCAAAGCAGCTTGCGATCTGCCCGGTCCCCACCACGCCCCATCTGATTGATTTGCCCATGTCGCCCGTTATCCGTATCGCTTTCGCGGACGTTGGCATGAGGTGCTGACCCAGTGCAAACAAGCGCAAACCGGTGCATGGACGCCGCGACGTTCGCGCCCTAGATAGCGGTCAGATTATCGCTGGAAAGCCCGCCATGCAGTTCGCCAAAATCAACGGAGTGACGCTCCATTACCAGGTCATCGCCGCGCCGGAGGGCAAGCCGACGCTGGTCTTTGCCAATTCCCTCGGCACCGATTTCCGCATCTGGCGAGACGTTATCGTGCGGCTGGTGGGGGATTGTTCGATTGTGCTCTATGACAAGCGTGGTCACGGCCTTTCTGACGCCAATCCGGCTCCCGCGATCATCGACGACCATGTCAATGACCTTGCAGGGTTGCTGGATCATCTGGGTGTTTCCGGCGCGGTGGTCTGCGGGCTCTCGGTTGGTGGATTGGTGGCGCAGGGGCTTGCATTTTTGCGGCCGGACCTCGTTGCTGGCATGGCGCTTTGCTGCACAGCGGCGAAGGTTGGGACCGTGGAGCGCTGGAACGAAAGGCTCGCTGATGTTGATGCCGACGGGCTTGAGGTCCTCGCGCCCAAGATCATGGATGTCTGGTTTACACCGACTTTTCACAAGGAGCGGCCCGGCGAGATTGCAGGCTATGCCAACATGCTCGCCCGCCAGCCGCTCTCCGGCTATCGCGGTACCTGTGAAGCATTGCGTGATGCGGATCTGCGTGGTGCGGCAGGGCAGATCAAAGTACCGACCATCTGCATCGCCGGTGAGGATGACCGTTCGGTGCCCGAGGAAACGGTGCTGGAATTGGCGCGCATGATTCCGGATGCCCGTTACGAGGTGATCAAGAATTGCGGCCACATTCCCTGCGTCGAGCAGCCGGAATATTTCACCGAAGTGCTGAAAGCGTTTCTGGCTGACGCGAACCTCGCCTAGCTGGCAAGGAACGCGGTGATCCGCCCGGCGACCTCCTTGGGGTGCTCGTGGAGGATCCAGTGGCTGGCCTTGTCTATCTCTTCGATGGTGAGATTGGCAGTGAATTCACCGAGGTCTTCGTAGACGGACGGGAGGAGGGCTGTGTCTTCCAGGCCCCAGAGCAGAAGATGGGGGAGTGGCACCGCATATTTAGCGCGCATGGCGTCTGTGATGTCGAGCGTCTCCAGCGGGGCCTTGTCTGGCGGCACTTTCATGGGTGAGGACGAATACCAATGCAGCATCGTCTTCAGTGCGCCGTCATGGCCCCAGGCATCGGCGAAGGCGGCCTGTTTCTCATCCGTCAGCCAGGGCGCGGCTGAGAATTTTCTGAACATGGAGAAAGTGCGGGCAAAGCCGTTTTCCGCCATGTGACCTGCTGCCTCGTCCTGCCGCAGCAGTGTGATGTACTGGCTCGCCGCGCGCTGCGCCGGGTCGCCCAGCAGGGCCTTTTGAAAGCAGATCGGGTGGACGCCGTTTGCAATGATGAGGTGGGAAAAACGGTCCGCATGGCGCATGGCCATGGCATAGGCGACCGACGCGCCCCAATCGTGACCGCAGAGGATGACGGGCTGATCGATACCAAGTGTGTCTAGCAGCCCGATCATATCCGCCACCAAATGTTTGGCGTCGTAATTCTCAACGCCATCAGGCTTGGTTGAACGGTTGAAGCCGCGTTGATCCGGCATGATGCAGCGGTAGCGGTGGGAGAGGTGTTCGGCGACATCTGCCCAAGCCGCCCAGTATTCCGGGAAGCCGTGGAGCATGAGCATTACAGGGCCATTCTCCGGCCCTCTGAAGGCAACGTTCAGCTTTTGGCCGTTGGTTTCGACGGTGTCGAAGGTGAACCTCAAGGCGCTATTTGAGCCAAGGTGCGTTCCCGGTGCAGCAGATAAAGGCCTGAAGCCAGAGTGATCAGAATTCCAACGGCTGCCAAGCCGTTTGGGTATTCGCTGAAAAGCATAAAGCCGATGAGCGTAGCGAAGGGGATTTCCAGATATTGCACCGGGGCGAGGGTGGCCGAGGGCGCATAGCGCATGGCCCAGGTCAGCAGGAGATGCGTGACAGTGCCAATCAGGCTCGCGCCGAGGAGGATCGCCCATTGAGTACCCGTCATGGCTTGCCATTCAAAACCGGGCACAAACAGGATGATCGCGGCAAAGACCGGCGTTCCCGCAAGGCCGGTCACGGTTTGCAGCGCGACCGGGTCGGCGTCTTTCGCGATGAAGCGTGTCACCAGCAAAAAGAATGCAATGCTGAGCGCTGAACCCAGAGGAAGGAGGGCCACAAGGCCAACTTCCGCAAAACGCGGCTGCACCACCAACATCGTGCCGAAAAAGCCAACGATGCAAGCAATCAGCCGGCGCGCGCCAACCTCTTCGCTCAGCACGTAATGGCCAAGCAGCAGCGTGATGAAGGGCAGCACATAGATAATGGCAATTGCATCTGCGAGCGGCAGGTAGCGCAACGACAAGATCATCATTCCCATCGCCGCCATTTGCAGCACCGTGCGCAGCAGAGCGAAGCCGAACATCTTGCGCGACATGGCCAGACTTTGTCCGCGCGCCCACATGATTGGCAGCAGCAGGACCGGATAGGCGATGTGGCGCACGAGCATGATCTGCATCACGCTTATCGCCACGATCAACAATTTCGCAAGCCCATCTCCCAGCGGTGCAAGCACGCAGAACGCGACCATCATGGTGATGGCGAGCATGGGTCTGTCCGCAATTGATGCGCTGGCAGAGGTGGTTGTCATGGAGAGGGTCCAAAAAAAGGGGGCGCCCAAGTGGACGCCCCCTTCAAGTTAGAATGTTAGCGCGCCTTAGTCTAGGCGGGTCAGTTCCTGCCAGTTGCCGTCCTTGATGACCGAAACGATGATCTCGTCAGCACCCTGGTGGTCGGTTGCGGAATAGTCGACCGTGTTGCCAGCAACCGGGTCATCGTAGTTCAGGCTTTCCATACCCTTTTTAAAGGTCTCAAGGGTCAGGTCGGGGCCAGCAGCCTCAAGCGCCTTCACGAAGGCGATCGCGGCGGTGTAGCCGAGAACAGCGCCAGTGCCGGGCAGTTCTTCGCCAGTTGCTTCTTTGAATTTGGCCATGAATTCCTGAACCTCAGGCTTGTCGACGTTGGACAGAAGGTCGGTCCAACCGGCGGAAGCATAGAGGCCTTCGGTGATGCCACCGGGCACTTTGGCCATAACGGTGTGGAAACCGGCAGAGGCGTTCATGAAGTACATGCCTTCAAGGCCGAGCTTTTTGGCGGTGGCGGAGACAGTAATGACCTGACGCACGCCGAGAGCCAGCGTCACAACCTCACACCCTTCTGCCTTCAGCTTCTGAAGCGCACCGACGAAGTCGGAATCATCCGGCTTGTGGGTGGTCTCCGCTACGAATTCCAGGCTGCCATTGGCTTCAGCAGCATCAACCGTGCCTTCCTTGATCTCCTTACCAAAGTCGGTGGGCAGATACATGGAGCAGAGCTTGGAAGCGCCTTTCTGTTCAGCGAGCCAGGGTGCGCCTTTGAGGATCTGCTCATAGTAGGAGGCTGTGCCGGCATAGCGCAGCGGGTGCAGCGGCTCGTTCATCTGCCGCGCTGCAGAGAGCGGGGAGACGTTTGGCACGCCCTTGGCTTCCATCAGCGGGAAGGCTGCGATGTTCATCGGCGTGCCGAGGGGCAGAAGCATGGCGAACACATGGTCGGAGTTCAGCAGCTTGTTGAGCCCGGCAATGGCCTTGGGCATCTGGTAGCCGTGGTCTTCCACGACGTACGTGATCTTGCGGCCATGAACACCGCCAGCAGCGTTGACTTCGCCAAAGACGATATTGGCAGCCTGCACGGCGGGCGCGGAGAAGGCCGCGAAGATGCCGGACATGTCATGGTTGCCACCGACCTTGATTTCAGTGTCGGTCACGCCCTGCTGGGCCATAGCCGGGGTCAGGGCCGGTGTGAGGGCGGTTGCCGCCAGCAGTGTCGCCGCGGCTGCAGTCGCCTTGAGTGTTGAAAGCAGTTTCATACGAGTTCCTCCCAAAAATGGTTCGTATCGTCGGTGTGTGGGGCCGTGTGGCACCACGCTAGTACATATCCGCGATCAATGCGGCATGTTTCTGTTCCACGAAGGAGCGTTTTAGCTTCATCGTAGGGGTCAGTTCGTCATCCTCGGCGGTGAGAAGCACGTCGATCAGGCGGAATTCCTTGATCTGCTCCACCCGGGCGAAGTTCTTGTTCACGTCCTCAACCACTTCGCCAATGAGCTTCTGCACCTCAGGTGCCGCGCATAGGGAGGCGAAATTGTTGAACGGTACGCGGCGGTCTTGTGCGAATTTCTCCACGTTTTCCTGATCGATCATAATCAGGCAGGTTAGGAATTTGCGTTTGTCGCCTATAATGACAGCATCGGAAATGAAGGGTGAGAATTTCAGACGGTTCTCAATCTCCGCTGGCGTGATGTTCTTGCCGCCCGCAGTGATGATGATGTCCTTCAGACGCCCCGTAATTGTGAGGTAGCCGTCTTCGTCGATGGAGCCGACATCGCCGGTGCGCAGCCAGCCATCGGCGGTGAAAGTTTCGGCGGTCTTCTCATTGTTGTTGAGATAACCCTGGAAGACGTTGGCGCCATAATACTGGATTTCGCCACCATCGGCGATGCGCACCTGGCCACCGTCAATAACCTTGCCGACGGTACCAAATTTGTTGTTCTCGTGGGTGTTGATGGAAATGACGCCGCCGGATTCCGTCATGCCGTAGCCTTCCAGCACCGGCACGCCGATGGCGTGGAACCAGCGGATCAGCTCAGGCGAAATGGGTGCAGCGCCCGACCCGCCACGGCGCATCCGGTCCATGCCGAGCATGCGGCGCAGGTTCTTCAGCACCAACGCATCCCACATCTTATAGACAGCGCGGGTGGTGGCAGGGACCGGCTTTCCAGCCTCCTCAAGCGCAACAATCTTTTCACCTGCACGCACCGCAGACCGGTAGGCCCAACGCTGAATGGAGGTTGCGTCCTGGGTGAGGATGGCAACGCGCGAATAAATCTTTTCCCAGAGCCTCGGCACTGCAACGAAGGTCTGCGGAGAGACCTCCTGGATGTTGTCGAACACCGTCTCGGGACTTTCAGCAAAATTCACCGTCGAGCGCGTCACAAGCGGCGCATAACCAGAGAAAAGACGCTCCAGAACGTGGCAGAGTGGCAGGAAGCAGACGATGTCATCGCTCGCATAGGTCGGCGTCATGGACAGGGCCGAGGAGAGGGAGAACATCAGGTTCCCGTGGCTCACCATCGCGCCCTTGGGCATGCCGGTGGTGCCGGACGTGTAGATCAGGATCGACGTATCGTTGGGGTTCGCCTTTTCGATCTCTGCTTCAAAGAGGTCGGGCGTTTCCTTCAGTTGCTCACGACCCAGGTCGTACAGATCCTGCAGAAAGATCACGTCCGGGTCTGAGAAGTCATGCAGCCCGTCATCGTCAAAGATGATCGCCTTTGTCAGGCCCGGCATGTCCTTCTTAACTTCAAGATATTTGTCGAGCTGCTCGTCGTTTTCCAGAAACAGGAAGCGGCTGTCTGAATCGTTCACGAGATAGGTCAGCTGAGCAGCGGAATCGGTGGTGTAAACGCCGGAACAAATCCCGCCCATGCCGAGAATACCCATGTCGACATAAAGCCATTCTTTCTTGTCTTCTGACAAGATAGAGACGGCTTCACCGCGCTTCAGGCCCAGTCTGTGCAAACCCAGACCAATGAGACGCGAGGCGTTGTAGAAGTCGTTCCAGGAGAAAGACAGCCAGATGCCGTAGTCCTTCTCACGGTGTGCGGTGGTCTCGCCGAGCTCTTTGCAGCGGTCCATCCAGAGCTTGGGCAGCGTGTCGCGCCCGTCGATATGGTAGGGGCCCTTGGTCAGATCGGCATTGATGTTAACGCCATAAACTTCCCGATAGGCGGGCATGTCCGTTGCCATAGTTCTGGCCTGGGCCATGGTCTGCGTGTTCATCGTGTCACTCCCTCACTGCGGTTGCGAAACATATTGGGTGCGCGGCTAAGCAAATGCTGCATCAACGCCACGTCTTGCGCTGTTTCCAGCGGCGCTGACCGCGCTGGTTTTCTTCGTGGGACACGCCCAGATAAAATTCCTGCACGTCCTTTGAATTTGCGAGAACCTCTGCCTCGTCGGCCATCACGATGCGGCCAAGCTCCATGACATAGCCATAATCGGCGACGGAAAGGGCAACAGCGGCATTCTGCTCCACCAGCATCATGGTGACGCCCTGTTCCTTGTTCAGCCGTTTGATGATGGCAAAAATTTCTTCCGTCAGCAGGGGGGAGAGGCCTAGGGATGGTTCGTCCAGAAGCATAATCCGCGGGCGGGCCATGAGACCGCGACCGATAGCCAGCATCTGCTGTTGACCGCCGGACAATGTGCCGGCCGCCTGGGTGCGGCGTTCGCGCAGGATCGGGAAGTAGTCATAGACCAGCTCTATATCCTCAGCGATGCCATCAGCATCTTTGCGGGTGTAAGCGCCCATCTGAATGTTTTCAGCGACCGTGAGCAGCGGGAAGATCTCGCGGCCTTCCGGCACATGGACCATGCCGCGGTTAACGACGAGGTCCGGGTCGCTGCCCTGAATTTCCTCACCCTCCAGCTCCACGATCCCCTTTTCGGGGTCCATGACGCCAGAAATGGTTTTCAGCAGGGTCGTTTTGCCCGCGCCGTTTGCACCCAGCACCGTGACAAGCTGACCCCGGCGCACTTCAAGGCTGACGCCCCGGATCGCCATGATCGGGCCGTAGAAGGATTCAAGGTTCTTTACCCGAAGGAGAACATCATCGCTCATGCCGCTTTCCCCTTCTTTTTCTTGCCGGTATCGCCGCCTTTTTGGATGCCGGATGTGCCGAGATAGGCTTCGATCACAGCCGGATGGCTCTGCACCTCGCGAGATGTTCCTGTGGCGAGTTCCTTGCCATCCGACAGCGCCATGACGCGGTCTGACACGGCAGACACGAGGCCCATATCGTGCTCCACCATAAGCACGGTGATGCCCATCTGTTTTTGAATGTCCTCAATCCAGAAGGCCATGTCCTGCGTCTCTTCCACCGAGAGGCCGGAAGCCGGTTCATCCAGAAGAAGAAGACGTGGCTCCGTCGCCAGTGCGCGGCCAAGCTCCACAACTTTACGCACGCCATAGGGCAGGCCGGCAATCAGCTTGTCGCGGTAAGCCTGAAGGTCGAGGAAGTCGATAACCTCTTCGACCGCCTGACGGTGGCGCTTTTCTTCGCTGCGCGCGTTGCCAAGGAAGGTCATTTCCGAGAGCAAGTTGGTGCGTTTGTGGCGGTGCCGACCAACGAGCAAGTTCTGCAGCACTGTCGCGTTTTCAAACAATTCGATGTTCTGGAACGTGCGGGCAATGCCGAGTTTGGCAATGTCGTGGGCCGGGTGGGCGAGGAGGTCCTCCCCTTCCAGCGTGATTGCACCTTCCGTTGGCGTGTAGAACCGCGAAATCAGGTTAAAGACGGTGGATTTGCCCGCCCCGTTTGGGCCGACCAGGGCAAAGACTTCGCCTTGATCGACATGCAGGGAGACGTTGTCCACCGCGACCACGCCGCCAAAGCGCATGGTTGCATTTTCGATTTTGAGAAGGGTCATGCGCGCCTCCCTTGAATAGATTGACCCATCACTGCACCCGCTCCGTTTTTTGGTAGCTCTTCTGCCGGCGGAACATGTCCTTGCGGTAGAAGGGGAAGAGCTCGAAATAGGTGCGAATTTTCAGCCAACGTCCATAAAGGCCCATCGGCTCCAGCAGGATGAAGCCCATCACGATGAGTGCAAAGATAAGACTCTCAAGGCCGGGAATCGTCAGATTGACGTCGAATGCAGCAGAGGCCCAGGAGCGCATATTAGCGATGGCCACCGGCAGGATTCCCACCACAACCGCGCCGAAGAAAGCGCCGTGGATGAAGCCAAGGCCGCCGATCACGATCATCAGGAGAAGCGTAATCGACATGATGACGTCGAAGGTCTCGTGGGTCACGTAGGTTGCTGAATGACCAAACAACGCACCGGCCCAGCCTGCGGCAACGCAGGAGAGGAAGAATGAGGTGGCCTTCGTCTTGGTGAGATTGACCCCCATGGCCTTTGCCGAAATCTCACTGTCACGGATGGCAGCAAAGGCGCGGCCAGAGGGTGCACGCAGGATGTTGCGGTAGGCCGCCAGGACAATCAGCATCACCGCCACCACCACGTAGAAGAAGGCGTAGGGGTTGGCGTATTTGTTGATCGTGTAGCCGAAGATGGAGATGTCCGGCACTGCAATACCGGCGACGCCGCCCGTATAATCATCAAACAGAACGATGAAATCGCCGGTGAGGATAGACATGGCGAGCGTTGCCAGCGCCAGATAGACGCCGTGCAGGCGCAAAACCGGCAGGGCAATGATCGTGCCGGCAATGCCGGCTATGAGGCCGGAAAGCGGGAAGGCGATCAGCCATGGAACGCCAGCATTGAGCAATAGGATGTTGGCATAGCACCCAATTGCCATGAAGGCGGCGTGGCCAAGCGAGGCAAGGCCTGTCTGCCCGGTCAGCAGCATCAGCCCCATGCCGACAATGGTGAAGATGATGACCGCTGTGATCTCGCCCAGCAGATAGGCGTTGCCGATCCACACGAAATAGAGCGGCAGAACCAACAGCAGGCCGAGCGCCAGCATATACCAGAAGAATTGCGGTCCGTGTTTGAACCAACGGATGTCAGCGTCGTAATCGGTTTTGAAAACAAAGCGCATGAGCTTACACCTTCTTGCGCTGGGTCTGGCTGAAGATCCCGCCGGGGCGGAAGATCAGAACCAGAATGAGGATGGCATAGGGCGCGATCTGCGAGACGCCGACGGGTCCGTATCGAGCCGCAATCGGCTCCACCAGACCCACGATCAGACCGCCAACCAGCGCGCCGGGCAGGGACCCGAATCCCCCGATGGCAGCTGCGGCAAAGGCCTTGATACCGAGCAGACCCGCAGAGGGGTCGATGGCACCTTTGGAGGCAAAGAGAATGCCTGCAATGGCCGCCACCGCGCCGGACAGACCCCAGACGAGGGACTGAATGCGCTTGACGGGAATGCCCATGTAATAGGCTGCAAGCTGGTTCTGCGACGCGGCTTGCATGGCAACCCCCAGCTTGGTGCGTGAGAAGAAGAGGTAGAGCACGCCGGTGAGCAGTAACGTGACGATAACAATGAGAATTTCACTCACGTCCAGCACCACGCCGCCAAGGTTTATGAACTCGCCTGCAAAGGGCGTCTCCAGCGAGACCGGCTCGTGGGTCCACACTTCACCGGCGATGAAACGCAGCACGAAGCCAAAGGCGATGGTCAGGATCACGATGGCGACCTGACTTTCACCGAACATGCGGCGCAGGATCGTCATGTCAAACAGGTAACCGAAGACCGCCATGGCCATAATAGCCAGCGGCACGGCAGCCCAGAAGGGCAGACCCAAATAGGCTTCATTGGTGAACCCGACGCAGAGGAATGCCCCCAGCATCATGAAGTCACCCTGAGCGAAATTGACGGCTTCTGTCGCCTTGTAAATGAGCACGAAGCCCAAGGCGATGAGACCGTACACGCAGCCATTTGCTAGGCCGCTTACGATAAGCTGAATGGCGTCCAAGCCTCAGGTCCTCCCAAACCCGTGCGCCTAAAAAAGCGCAATGTTGTTGTTACCTTAAAGGGGACTGCACCCCGCACAAGGGTGCAGTTCCGTTTTCTCTATGGTTTGATGAACACCTTGCCGTTGGGCTTTGCGAGTTCCTGCGGCAACCGGTCCATGGCGTCTGAAAGCGGCACGATGGCCGTCACGTCCGTTTGCCATTTACCGGAGGCAAAACGCTGCTGTGCTTCGCCAATTGCGCCCACGACCTTGGCCGGATCACTCTCGCCCATCCACCGTGTCAGCCAGAAGCCTTCGATCTGCTTCATCTGGAAGATGAGCTGACCGGGTTGGGTGAGGGTGGGGGAACGCGGGTCGAGTACGCCGTAGATGATCCACCGTGCCTTGTTGGGCATGGCGGAGAAGAGATCAGCGCTGGTCTGGTTGGCCACGGCATCTAGAAAGATGCGCGGCTTCTCATCCCGGCTGATGGCGGTGAACTCGGCAAGAAAATCGTCCTTGGTGACATTCAGAACATGCGCTGCGCCGTGTTTCTTCAGCAGGTCGATCTGCTGGTCCCGGCGCACCAGCGCGATGGGGCGGAAGCCCTTCTCGGCGGCAACGTCGATCATCAATTTGCAGAGCTGGCTGGCACCGGCGGAGATGACGAAGCTCTTGGCGCCCGTGTCTTCCGCGATGCCGAACATGGCGAGCGCAGTGAGCGGATTGACGATCATCGCCGCCCCGTCCTCATCACGCACACCGTCGATCAGCGGAATGGCGGTGGCAGCGTTGGCTATGGAAAACTCGCTCCATGTGCCGGGCTTTCCGGGCTGGCCGAAAAAGGCGATGCGTTTGCCCACCAGAGCGTCGGCATGTTTGCCACCACCGGAGGCGACGACTTCGCCGACACCTTCAAAACCCGCACCGTTTCCCTGCACACGGGGCTGACCGTAGAGGCCCTGGATGAACATCTCGTCAGAGGGGTTCACTGAAGCCAGCGAAACCTTCACTTTCACCTCACCCTCACCGGGTTCAGGCTCTGGCAGATCGCCATATTCGACGAAGGGGGAAAGGTCGGAAAGGACGATGTCGTCCGGGCGGTTTGTCTCGTAACCGCCGCTCTTCAGAATGAGTGATTTCATAATTTCTCTCTTCAAAATTTGCAGGGTCGTTCAGGCCACAAGTGCAAGCAGGGCCAGAGCGATCAGCGCGATCATGGATAGGACGGTAAGCATCATTCCGCCGCTACGGCCGAGTTGCCAGTGCTCGGAGAAGGAAAAGGCGTAACCGTGCATCAACCGGCCAACCACGAACACAAAAGCGGTAAGCGCGAGCGCTATCGTGAAGGCCGATGGAAACAGGCTGACTGACTGCATTTCTGCAACCGCCATCACCAGGAGGGCGATTGGCACGTTCTCTGTGAAGTTGGCCTGACCGCGTATGCGCCTCGTTAAGTTGGTGTCGTCACCAGTTCCCAGGGAAACGCCGCTCGCTTGGCGAGCGTTGATGACCCGGACGGTCAAGACAACATACAAGATGGCGAGTATGATTGTTGCAATCGTGGTTATGGGAGCGATCATTAGCCCATTTTCTCCTGCGTATATTTCTTCAGTTCCGTGCGAGCGACCTGACGGCGGTGAACGGCGTCGGGACCATCGGCAAAGCGCAGGGTGCGCAGGTGCGACCATTGCCGCGCCAGTGGTGTGTCCTGGCTGATGCCAAGACCGCCATGCATCTGCATCGCATCATCGGTAACTTGCAGCGCCACCAGCGGGGCGGCGACCTTGATCTGAGAAATCCATGGAGCGGCCGCGCGGGCATCGCCCTGGTCCATCATCCAGGCCGCTTTCAGGCAGAGCAGGCGGGCCTGCTCGATGGCCATGCGGGCATCGGCAATGGTGTCGAAGTTGGCACCAAGCTGCGCCAGCGGCTTGCCAAATGCCTCGCGGCGCACAGAGCGCTTGCACATCAGTTCAAGCGCCAGTTCCGCCTGGCCGATAGCGCGCATGCAGTGGTGGATGCGGCCCGGTCCGAGGCGACCCTGGGCGATCTCGAAGCCGCGACCTTCGCCAAGCAGAATGCTGTCAGCGGGCACGCGCACATCGGTAAAGCGCATATGCATGTGGCCGTGAGGCGCATCATCCATGCCCATGACATGCATAGCGCGGATGATCTCGATACCAGGTGCGTCAGCGGGAACAACGATCATGGAGTGCTGGCTGTGTTTGGGGTCTGCGTCGGTGCCGGTCTTCACCATGGTGATGTAGACGGCGCAGCGCGGGTCGCCGGCGCCTGAGATCCAGTGCTTCTCACCGTTGAGGACATAATCGTTCCCATCACGCACGCAGGACATGGCAATGTTTGTGGCATCAGATGAAGCAACATCTGGCTCGGTCATGGCATAAGCGGAGCGAATTTCCCCATTGAGCAGAGGTTTGAGCCAGCGCTCTTTCATTTCCGGCGTGCCGTACCGCTCAAACACTTCCATATTGCCGGTGTCAGGTGCGGCGCAATTGAAGACTTCCGAACCCAAATGCGCCTTGCCCATTTCTTCGGCCAGATAAGCGTATTCCACCGTAGTCAGGCCGTAGCCCTGGTCGGAATCTGTGAGCCAGAAATTCCACAGGCCACGCTTGCGAGCTTCTGCTTTCAGATTTTCCAGAATTTCGGTCTGCCGCTTGGTGAATTCCCACCGGCTGCCGGTATCGACTTCCTTCAGATATTCTTCCT
This sequence comes from uncultured Alphaproteobacteria bacterium, assembly GCA_929200315.1. Lineage (GTDB taxonomy): Bacteria > Pseudomonadota > Alphaproteobacteria > Rhizobiales > Rhizobiaceae > Pseudahrensia. Next base: position 229,633 of record CAKMZB010000001.1, read on the forward strand.
CCAGGGGGAGAATTTCATCGCGAACCATGGCGGAGACCTGTTCAAGCAGGTTTTTCACTCTTTGGCTCATTCCAAGATCCATAGCACTCTCGCTCATGGTCGCTGTCCTGTCGTTTTCTGGGGTGTGAGGCCGATACCTTGCAGGGCAAATGTCACCTGCTGGTTGGCCATTTCGTCTTGTTCTGCCTGCGCATCATCGCTGCGCGGGCGGTACCAGTGGACCGTGCTGTTGAGCACGGTGAGAAAAATCTTTGTCGCCACCGAAAGGTCTTCTTGATCGGTGCCCGCGGCTTTGGTCGCTTCCTCGATCGCGCCTGCAAACACCGCCTCATAGCGGTCCCGCTCGGCGATGAGGTCGCGCAGCGTCTCCCGCTGAGCGAGGGTGGTCGCGCCGGTTTGGTGCATGATGACACCCTGGGACACCGTGCGCTGAAAGGCCTGCGCCCGCATCATAGTGACGGCATGGGCATAAGCCATCCGCTCCAGCCGGGTGAGCGGGTCAACGCTCTTGTCCAGATACGGCGAGATCGTGTCGAAGTTGATCTCCATACCCCGTCGATAGACCGCGCAGAAGAGATCGGTCTTGGACGGGTAGTGGTGGTAGATCATGCCCTTGGTGGCCCCGAGGGAGCGGGCAACGTCATCAATAGAGGTCGCCGCAAAGCCCCTTTCCTTGAAGCACTCTGCGGCGGCTTCAAGAATGTCGGCGCGGGACCGTTCCGCCCGCGTCTCTCCACCCGATTCTTTCAATGCCAAAACCAGTTCTGAACCCTCCCGTGCTCAAAAAGAACGCAAACATACTACCGAGTATGTTGTCAACGCCACGCGGCACCGATAGGGTCCATGGTGACCGTTCTGGGAGGAACCAATGTGAGCGACTATCTACAATCCCTTTTTTCTGTCGAAGGCAAAACCGCCCTTGTCACCGGTGGTGCTACCGGCATTGGCCGCATGATGGCTGAAGCGCTGGTGCAGGCCGGTGCGCGGGTGCTGATCTGCTCCCGCAAGGGCGATGCCTGCGAGGCTGTTGCGGCTGAATTGAACGCGCTTGGCGCGTCTGGGTCTGCGGAGGGTTTTGCAGGTGATCTTGCAACGCCTGAAGGCCACGCGGCTCTTGTGGATGAAGTGAGGAGCCGCACCGACAAGCTGCATATTCTGATGAACAATTCCGGCGTGAGCTGGGGCGCGAGTTATGAGGAATTTCCCCGTTCCGCCTGGGACAAGGTGATGAACCTCAACGTCACGGCGATTTTTGAACTCACCCGCGACCTCACCCCGTTGCTGGAAGCGGCAGCCTCTGATGCTGATCCGGCGCGCGTTGTGAACACGGCCTCCGTCATGGGCGTCGTGCCGATCGCGGGTGGGGCCTATTCCTACGCTGTTTCCAAGGCGGCGGTGATCCATCTGACCAAGATCCTGGCTGAGGAATTCACCTCCAAACGCATCACCTGTAATGCCTTCGCGCCCGGGCCTTTCCAGAGCCGCATGACGGCTTTTGCAACGGCATCGGAAGAGGGTGCCCGCAAGACGGCGGAGCGCAACCCGCTTGGCCGCATGGGCGAGCCGCGGGATATTGCGGCGGCAACACTTTATCTTTGTGGCGGCGGCGGTGGTTACATCACCGGCTCCACACTCAACATCGACGGCGGCACTTCCGTGCAAATCGGCCAGTCGAACCTTTTTGACGGGATGGGCGGATGAGCGAGATCACAGCAGACGAATTGAAGGCGCAGGTCGGCGGCGAGCCACGCTCTTCCAAATGGTTCACCATCGATCAGTCAAAGATCGACGTCTTTGCCGACGCGACGGAGGACTGGCAGTTCATCCATGTCGATCCCGAAAAAGCGGCCAAGACCCCCTTCGGCACCACCATTGCCCATGGGTTCCTGTCCGCCTCCATGCTGTCGGCCATGGCGATTGACAGCGAGCCACGGGTTGGCGGCGTCGCAATGGCGGTCAATTACGGGTTCGACAAGCTGCGTTTCGTTTCACCGGTGAAAGTAGGCGCGCGTATTCGCGGTGTCTTCAAGACCCTTTCGGTTGAAGAGGCTGGTGGCCCTGGTCGCCTGCTCGTCAAGCGTGATGTCACCGTAGAAGTTGAAGGTGAAGAGAAGCCAGCACTGAAAGCGGTCTGGCTTGGCATGTTGTTTATGGAGAAGGGCGCATGAGCGTTTCATTTGACGGCCGCACGGTCATCGTTACCGGTGCGGGCAACGGCCTTGGCCGCAACCATGCATTGGAGTTTGCCAAACGCGGCGCGAAGGTTGTCGTCAACGATTTTGGCGGTGCGCGGGACGGCACGGGCGGTTCGTCTGAAGCTGCCGAAACGGTTGTTGCAGAGATCGAGAAGGCTGGTGGCACCGCCATGGCCCACGGTGCAAATGTCGTTGACCGCGACCAGGTCGCCGACATGGTGGCAAAGGCAGCCGAGAAATTCGGTTCCATCGATGTGCTCATCAACAATGCCGGTATTCTGCGCGACAAATCTTTTGGCAAGATGACGGCGGAGGAATGGGATGCGGTGGTTGCCGTGCATCTGACCGGCACAGCCAATTGCTGCCTTGCCGTTTGGAACCACATGAAGGACGCAGGCTACGGGCGCATCGTCAATACAACATCGACGTCCGGCATTTACGGCAATTTTGGTCAGGCAAACTATGGCGCGGCGAAGGCCGGTGTCTGGGGTCTGATGAACACGCTTCACATTGAGGGTGCAAAAAACGACATCCGCATCAACTGCGTCTCCCCCACCGCCGCCACGCGGATGACGGAAGACCTGATGCCCAAGGAAGTGCTGGCAACGCTGGATCCCAAATGGGTGACGCCTGCCGTGCTGCATCTGGCATCGCAAGACGCCCCGTCCCGCACGATTATGCTCGCTGGAGCTGGCGGCTATTCCGTCGCGCGGCTGATGGAATCGGACGGTATTCACTTGGCGGAAGCCGATCGGACGCCGGAAAAGATTGCCGAAAACTGGGACGCCATCACCGATATGTCCCAGGCCCGTCAGATGATGACCGGGTCTGAACATGTGCAGAAGATGGTTGAAAAGGCGATGAAGGGGTGAGAGACGCCAACGCCCTTGACGAAGCCGCACTCGCGCCATGGCTTGAAGCGCATGTGCCGGGCCTGTCCGGCTTTAAAGGGTTGACGAAATTTGGCGATGGCCAATCCAACCCAACCTACAGGGTGGACGCCGCAAGCGGCACTTTCGTGCTGCGTGCCAAGCCACCCGGTGAGCTGCTGAAATCCGCCCATGCGGTGGACCGGGAATATCGCGTCATGAAGGCCCTCGCTGCTACCCCCGTGCCGGTGCCGAAAATGCTGACGCTCGCCGATGAGGACAGCCCCATTGGGCGGATGTTTTTCGTCATGGAACATCTTGACGGCAAGATCCTGTGGGACCCGGCATTGCCGGATCAGACAAACGAGGAGCGCGCCCGCGTCTATGACGGCATGAACACAGCCCTCGCCGCTCTGCACGATGTTGACCCAGCCAAGGTCGGGCTTTCGGATTTTGGCAAGCCCGGCAGCTATTTCGAGCGTCAGACGTCGCGCTGGGCCAAGCAATATGTAGCCAGTGAGATTGAGCGGAACGAGGATGTTCACCGCCTTATCAAATGGCTGGAGGATAACATGCCCGAAGACGATGGGTTGTCCTCAGTCGTCCATGGCGACTATCGCCTCGACAACATGATGTTCGACCATGACCTCACCAAGGTCATCGGCATTTTGGATTGGGAATTATCGACCCTCGGCCACCCGCTAGCTGATCTTGCCTATCAGTGCACCCAATGGCGTTTGCCGCATCAATCAGGCATGCGCGGACTGGGTGGATTGGACCGTCAAGCACTCGGCATTCCGACGGAAGATGAGTATGTCGATACCTATTGCCGCCGCCGGGGTGTGGAGCGGCCGTCAAACTGGTCGTTCTATCTGGCCTTCTGCTTTTTCCGCATCGCTGCAATCATCCAAGGCGTCTACAAACGTGCGTTGGATGGCAATGCCTCTAACCCCAAGCGGGGCAAGGAGATGGCGATGGCTGTACCCCTTTTGACCCAAGCCGCACTGAGAGAGGTGGGCCTATGAGATATGATGGAATGACGGTGCTCATCACCGGCGGGGCAGGGGGCTTTGGCCGTTCAGCTGCGCCGATGTTTGCCGCTGAGGGCGCAAAACTTGTGCTGACGGATTTTAACGCTGAGGGCTTAGAAGAGCATGCGGCAAGCCTTCGTGAAAAGGGGGCAGAAGTGGCAACACTTGCAGGCTCCGTTGATGATGAAGCTCATTGCGAAGAGACCGTGAAGTTGGCGCTCGACACGTTCGGACGGTTGGACGTTGCCATCAACAATGCCGGCATGGGCCACGCCCCCGGCCGCACCCACGAGATTGATTCTGAATGGGCGCGCAAGACCATCGACATCAACCTGATGGGCACGTTTTACGGCATGAAGCACCAGCTCCCCGCGATGATGGAAGCAAAGCAAAAGCATGACCGCGCGGGCTGCATTTTGAACGTCTCGTCCCTTGCCGGGATCGGCGGCGCGCCGACTATCGGCATGTATTCTGCCGCCAAACACGGGGTGATTGGCCTCACCAAATCTGCAGCGCTCGAATATGTGCGTTACGGCATCCGCATTAATGCCGTCTGTCCAGCTTTCGCCCGCACCCCCATCGTAACCGAGGGGATGATGGCGGGAACCGATGGCGGTAAGGCTGCTGAGGATCACCTCACCCGCGGCATCCCCATGCGGCGGCTGGCTGAGCCCGACGAGATCACGCAGGCTTGGCTTTTCATCTGCGACCCCAAAAACTCCTTCATGACAGGACAAGCCATTGCCGTGGATGGCGGCACCAGCGCGATGTAGTCTCGCGACCAAGACAAGAACGAGGATGAGACAATGGACCTGAATTACACCGACGAGGAATTGGCTTTTCGTGACGAGGTGCGCACCTTTTTCAAGGAAAAGCTGCCCAAACGCCTGTCTGACAAGATCAAGCAGGACAAGCGCCTCACCAAAGCTGATATGGAAGAGTGGCACGCCATCCTGAACGGGGCGGGCTATCTCAACGCTCATTGGCCAACGCAATTTGGCGGCAAGGGCTGGAACGCCATTCAGCGCGATATTTTCGACGTTGAGGGCAACCTTGCCGGCGCACCGCGCACAGTGCCCTTCGGCATCAACATGCTGGCGCCGGTGCTGATGGCTTTCGGTTCTGAAGAGCAGCAGAACCATTACTTGCCGCGCATGCTGGAGGGGAAAGACTGGTGGTGCCAGGGTTATTCTGAGCCGGGCGCTGGTTCGGACCTTGCTTCGCTGAAAACCACTGCCGTGCGCGAGGGTGACCACTACATCGTCAACGGTCAGAAGACCTGGACCACCCTTGGCCAGCACGCTGACTGGATTTTCTGCCTCGTGCGCACGTCGAAGGAAGGCAAGCCGCAAGAGGGCATTTCCTTCCTCCTGATCGACATGAACACGCCCGGCGTGGAAGTGCGGCCGATCATTTTGCTGGAAGGCACCCATGAGGTGAACGAGGTCTGGCTGACCGACGTCAAAGTGCCGGTCGAGAACCTCGTTGGTGAAGAAAACAAGGGCTGGACCTACGCCAAATATCTGCTCGTCCATGAACGCTCCGGCATTGCCGGTGTGGGTGATGCGCTCGCCTCCATCGATCATCTTAAGCACATTGCTCGCGACCAGAAGAAAGACGGTAAGCCGCTTGCCGAAGACCCGATGTTTGCTGCCCGTCTCGGTGAGATTGAGGTCGATCTTGCCGCCATGCGCACCACCAACTTGCGCGTTATGCAAGCGGCAACAGACGGAGCGCCTCCGGGGCCTGAAACCTCCATGCTTAAGATCAAGGGAACGGAACTGCGTCAGTCGATCAACGATCTGACCCGCCGTGCGCTCGGCCCTTACGCGATGCCTTTTGTTTCAGAAGCGCTGGATGACGGCTGGAACGGTGAGCCGGTTGGCCCCGACTACGCCAACCCGATCTCGGTGCATTATTTCAACCACCGCAAGACTTCCATCTATGGCGGTTCCAACGAGGTGCAGCGCAACATTATTTCTAAGATGATGATGGGCCTTTAGGCCCCGCTGCCCTTTTTCCATGGTCATTCCCGCGCAGGCGGGAATCCACTTTTGAAGCACGTTCCAACTACCGATATGGATTCCCGCC
>CAKMZB010000001.1:235828-250363 GCA_929200315.1 uncultured Alphaproteobacteria bacterium
CGCCGACATGGCGGGGCGTTTTGTGCGCGAGCAATATGACATTGAAACCCGCCACAAACATGCAGTGTCCGATGAGGGTTTCTCGCGCGAGACCTGGGCGCAGATGGCCGAACTTGGCCTGATCGGCGCGTTGTTTTCAGAAGAGGCCGGTGGTTTTGGCGGCGCGGGTTTCGACATTGCCGTGCTCTTTGAGGAATTCGGCAAGGGTCTCGTCACCGAGCCTTTCCTTGCAAACCTCATGGCCGGAACCATTATATCTTATCGCGCTGAGCTGATTGAAGAAATTATCGGCGGCGGTACGACGTTGGCGCTCGCGCATGGTGAGCCGAATAGCCGCTACACGCTCTCCCATGTGGAAGCGACGGCCAAGAAAGATGGCGACGGCTGGGTGCTTAACGGCAACAAGGCTGTTGTGCTGAATGCCGACAGCGCCGATCACCTCGTCATCTCTGCCCGCACCTCCGGCAGCAACGATGACCGGGACGGCATCAGCCTTTTCCTCGTTCCCCGTGATGCTGGCGGGCTGAACATCCGCGGCTTTGGCACGATTGACGGCTATCATGCTGCTGAAATTGCCATGACGGACGTCGTTGCCTCTGATCTCATCGGTGAAGAAGGCAAAGGGATCGAAGCCATTGAGCGCGCCCATCGGATGGGCACGCTGGCCGTCAGCGCCGAAGCGCTCGGTGCCATCGAAGTGTGCATCGACATGACGCTGGAATATCTCAAAACCCGCAAACAATTTGGCGTGCCGATTGGCAAATTCCAGGCACTCCAGCACCGCATGGCGGACATGATGGGCGAGCGTGAGCAAATCCGCTCTTCCCTCATCAACGCTGCCGGTCACATGGAAACCAAAGAAGCCGGCTGGTATGTCTCGGCGCTGAAAAACCTCGTTGGCCGTTCCGGTCGGATGATAGCCGAAGAGGCGATCCAGATGCATGGCGGCATCGCCATGACGTGGGAATATGCCGTTGGCCACTACGCCAAGCGCGTCATCATGATCGATCATCTGTTTGGTGATTGTGACCATCATTTGGAGCAGATCATCAAAATGGGCCGTGCGGCCTAGGTGAGCGACCAACCGGAAAAGATCGTCAGTTCGGAAACTGGTGCCCAGCAGGCGCTGGGCTATGAAAACCACGTCTTTGCCGACCGGTGCGAAACGCGCCTGACGCTGGACGGCCGCCACACCAACCGCCATGGCACGTTACATGGCGGTTTGGCGACGATGCTGCTCGACAGCGCCTGTGGCTTTGCCGCGAGCCGTTCGCTCTCTGACGACACAACGCAGCTTGTGATTACTCTTTCTTTGACCACCAACTTTCTGGCGCCCGGAAAAGGGCCGGGTATCATGGCGATTGGCCGGGTGCGGCGGGCAGGCAAGAACATCGTCTATTGTGACGGTGATCTGGTGGACGATGACGGAACGCTGATTGCCACCGGCAGCGGCGTCTTTATGGCGTTGCGGCCCCGTGGTTCGTAGAAGGCGGAACCTCATGGGTTGTGGCGAGTTTCTCTTTCCATGACCAGGCCTCCGCCTTTGCCCGACAATGCCGCGCTGTTTCTGGATTTCGACGGCACATTGGCGGAATTTGCAAACCGGCCCGATGCGGTGGTGGTGGCTCCCGGTTTGGCGGATCTGCTCGCCAGCTTGCAGGCGAAGCTCGACGGTGCGTTGGCGATCCTCTCCGGACGCACGCTGGATGAGCTGGACAACTTCCTCGCTCCGCTGAGTTTCCCCGCCGCCGGCAACCACGGTCGTGATCTGCGCTGGTCCGACGGGAGTGTGGAGCCAGCCGATATTCCCGATATTAGTTTGGAGCTTGAAAGGGCTGAGGATTTTGCAGCTTCGCGCCCTGGGGTTCTGGTAGAGAAAAAAGCAGGAGCCTTCGCGCTGCATTACCGCGAAGCACCCCATCATGAAGACGCCGTGCGCGACTTCATGCAATCCTTAGCCGATATCCGTGACGACATGGCGCTGATGCCCAACAAGATGTTGTTTGAGCTGAAGGACGCCCATTCCAACAAGGGCGCTGCTCTGCATGCCCATATGGAACGGCAGCCATTCGTCGTGCGCACCCCCGTTTTCATCGGCGATGATGCCAATGATGAACCGGGCATTGAAGCGGCGCAAAACGCCGGTGGTATCGGCATCAAAGTCGGTCCGGGAGACAGCGCCGCGCGCCATCGCCTTGACGATGTCAGCGCTGTCCATCTTTGGCTGAGGAGCGCTCTGTGAGCCGTCTCATCGTCATCTCCAACCGCCTCGGCGATCCGTCGAAGCCGCCCTCTGGCGGCCTTGCCGTGGCGCTCAATGGCGCGCTCAACGCGCTGGGCGGTGTTTGGATGGGGTGGAGTGGTACGATTTCAGATACCGCCAAAAGCGACGGCGATGTCCACACTCAGCAGGCCGGCAAGGTCACGCTGGTGGGCGTCGACATGAACAAGGCTGAGCATGACGGCTATTATTTAGGTTATTCCAATTCCACCCTCTGGCCTGCTTTCCACCACCGCATGGACTTGGTGGAAAATCACCAGAAGGACTTTGACCAATATTGCATGGTCAACCGCACCTTCGCGCAGCATGTGGCGAAGTTCATCGAGCCGGATGATGTTATCTGGGTGCACGATTATCACTTGCTGCCCCTGGCGCAGGAATTGCGCTCCATGGGGGTGACCAACAAGATCGGTTTCTTCCTGCACATCCCGTTCCCACCGAGCCAGATCGTGACGGCTATTCCGGGGTCCGAATGGTGGATGGAGGCGATGTTTTCCTATGATCTCATCGGTTTTCAAACCAAGGCAGACGCCACCAATTTCCGCCTCTATGCCGAGCGGCAATTGCATGAAGACATCGGCGGTGAAACCGACACCGTGACCGGTTTTGGCCAAAGCGTGCGGGTGCGGGACTTTCCAATCGGCATTGATGTGGAGCAGTTCCGCGCACTCCTCACCCATGAAGAAGCGATCGAATTGCGTGAGCGGCTTGAGGTGAGGTCATCGGGTCGCCGTTGGATCACCGGGGTGGAACGGCTCGACTATTCCAAGGGCCTGCCGGAGCGGCTGAAAATCTATCGCCAGCTTCTGCATAAATATCCCGAAAACCAGGGCACCACATCCCTTGTGCAGATCGCCCCGCCGACGCGGGAGCAGGTGGAGGCTTATGCGGATATACGTGAGGAGTTAGAATTGCTGTCTGGTGCAGTGAACGGCGAATTTGCAACCATCGACTGGACGCCGGTGCGCTACATTCACCGCCAAGTCCCCCGCACCCGCCTTGCCGCGCTCTTCTCCATCTCCCGCGTGGGCATGGTGACGCCATTGCGGGACGGGATGAACCTCGTCGCCAAGGAATTTGTCGCCGTGCAGGATGATGATGACCCCGGCGTTCTGGTGCTGTCAGAATTCGCGGGCGCTGCCGAGCAGATGAAAGATGCGCTGCTGGTGAACCCCTACAACATCGAACACACGGCGGACGCGCTGCAGCGGGCGCTGCACATGCCACTCGATGAGCGTAAAGAGCGCCACGCATCGCTGAAAAAGGTCGTGGAAGAGGGGGATGTTGTGACCTGGTGTCGCGACTTCTTAGAAGCACTCCAAAAAGTTTGATCCATCACCCCGCCATGGTCTAATCCGGGCACAACATCTGGGGAGTATTCAATGTCGCAAAAACTGGAACCGCGCGAGAGCATGGAATTTGACGTCGTCATCGTGGGCGGTGGTCCTGCCGGCCTTTGCGCGTCGATCCGTCTGAAGCAGCTTAATCCGGACATCAATGTTGTGGTGCTGGAAAAGGGGGCCGAGATCGGCGCTCACATTCTCTCCGGCGCGGTGATGGACCCGATCGCCCTTGATCGTCTGCTGCCCGACTGGCGCGAGGAGAGCGACCACCCGATGAAGGTGCCGGTGAAGGAAGACAAGTTCTACCTCATGGGCGAAGGCGGCAAGGTGTCGTTGCCGACTTGGGCCATGCCTCCGCTGATGCACAATGATGGCAATTTCATCGTATCGCTGGGCAACGTGTGTCGCTGGCTTGCCGAGAAAGCTGAGGCGCTCGGCGTTGAAGTCTTCCCCGGCTTTGCCGCCGCCGAAGTGCTCTACAACGACCACAACGCCGTCATTGGCGTCGCCACCGGTGATATGGGCGTGCAGCGCGATGGCACGCCGGGGCCGAACTTCGAGCGCGGCGTGGAGCTGCACGGCAAATATGTGCTGATTGGCGAAGGCGCGCGGGGTTCGCTCGCCAAGGGCCTTATCAACCATTATTCGTTGAACGCCGATTCAGATCCGCAGAAATACGGTCTTGGCTTCAAAGAGCTGTGGCAGATTGATCCCGAGAAACACAAAGAAGGCCGTGTCTTCCACTCCCTCGGCTGGCCGCTGAAGGACAATCAGGACGGCGGTTCGTTCGTCTATCATATTGAAGACAATCAGGTTTACGTCGGCTACGTCGTCGCGCTTGGCTACAAAAATCCATATCTTTCGCCGTTTGAGGAGTTTCAGAAGTTCAAGACGCATCCGGCAATTTCCTCGCTCCTGGAAGGCAGTAAACGCATTGCCTACGGCGCGCGCGTCATCACCCAAGGCGGTTGGCAATCTGTGCCACGCCTGTCTTTCCCAGGCGGCGCGCTGATCGGCTGTTCGGCCGGCTTTGTGAACGTGCCCCGCATCAAAGGGTCTTCCAACGCCATGCTCACCGGCATGTTGGCCGCTGAGCATGTGGCAGACGCGCTTGCCGCTGGCCGGGCCAATGATGAGCTGGAAAACTATGAGAACGCCTGGCGCTTGTCAGACGTTGGCAAGGATTTGAAGCCCGTTCGGAACGTCAAACCGCTCGTCACCAAGCTCGGTCAGGTCGGTGGCATGATTGCCGGTGGTGTCGAGATGTGGATCAACACGCTGCTCGGCTCCTGGTCGCCGCTGGGCACGATGAACCACAAGAAGGCGGATTACGAGGCTACGGAGGGCGCAGATAAGCACGTGCCGATTTCCTACTCCAAACCTGACGGCGTGCTGACCTTTGACCGCTCGTCCTCGGTGTTCCTCTCCAACGCCAACCACGCCGAAGATCAGCCCAAACACCTGCACCTGCTCGATCCTGCTTTGCAGAAATCGAGCGAGTTTATGCATTATGCAGGTCTCTCCCGCCGCTATTGCCCTGTTGGGGTCTATGAATGGGTGGATAAGAAGGGGGATGCTGCCGAGAATGGTGATCCAAACGCGGAATACGTCATCAACGCGCAAAACTGCATCCACTGCAAAACCTGCGACATCAAAGACCCCAACCAGAACATAAACTGGGTTCCGCCCCAGGGTGGCGAAGGGCCGGTCTATCCGAATATGTGATGGAGCCGGGGGACACGATTACATCAGTGGCGGCGCTTGAGGCGCTTTACGGCACTGCAAGGCCGACATCGCTCGCCAAGGAAATGGCGGTGATCGATGATGCCTATCGCCGTCTGATAGAAGCCGCCCCGTTCTGTGCTGTCGCGACAGTCGGGCCAGGCGGGCTGGACTGTTCTCCGCGCGGAGATGGGCCGGGTTTCGTGCGCATTCTGGATGAGCGCACCGTCGCGATCCCGGACCGGCGCGGCAACCGGCGCCTCGATACGTTGCGCAATATCGTCGCCGATCCGCGTGTTGCCTTGTTGTTTTTGATCCCTGGTTGGGAGGAAGCGTTGCGCATCAACGGTCGCGCGACGATCAACACCAATGCGGAACTGCTGGCGAGCATGGCGGTGGACGGCAAGGAGCCGCAGACGGCGGTTATTGTGGAAATCGACACGATGTATTTCCAATGCGCCCGCGCAATTAAACGCGCCGGGCTTTGGGACGAAAAGGCTAAGGTCGATCCAGCTTCACTGCCATCCGCTGGGGATTTGCTGCGCAGCGCGGTGAAAGATTTCGACGGTGCGGCCTATGACGTGGAGTTACAGAAACGCCAGGCCGAAACGCTCTATTAGAGCTCCAATTTTACCTAGGTCTGAGCACAAAGCAGACTTTTCGCGCCAAGCCGCCTCAACCCTGCTTGATCGACAAGCCCATTTCCCGTAACCCCGGCGACGGACAGGTGGCCGAGTGGTCGAAGGCGCTCCCCTGCTAAGGGAGTAGGCGGGGAACCGTCTCGAGGGTTCGAATCCCTTCCTGTCCGCCATAACCAAAAGGCCCCGTTCGGGGCCTTTTGGTTATGATGGTTTGGGAGCGGTGGACGGACCTTGGTTCGACCCGAAGCAAAGCGTAGGGCAGGGAGGCCGAAAGGCCGAGCAAATCCCTTCCTGTCCGCCATCTTCCTCCCTACATCTGCGCTGCACGAGTTGAGATCGCGGATCACGTTTCAATGACCATCGCCGACTGGACAGAATGCTTTGACGGAACGCGCAACCTGCCGCGTGTCGTGCGGGACCGGCTGGTGGTCGAGGCGCGGATTGTGCGGTTTGAGCAGGGCGCACAGGTCTTTGGGCCAGATAAAGTGCCGGACAGTCTGTTCTTTCTCTATGAGGGCCGTCTGCGGGTATCGCAGATGTCGAGTGGCGGGCGGGAGATCGTGCTTTATCGCGTGGAGGCCGGGGACAGTTGCGTTCTCACCACGGCCTGCATGCTCGCAGAGGAAGCCTACAACGCCGAAGGCCTTGCCGAGAGCGACCTTACGGCCATCGTGCTGCCGAAAGCCGCCTTTGACCGGCTCGCAGCGGAAGAAGAGGCGTTCCGCCGCTTTGTTTTTGCCGCCTATTCCAAGCGATTGATCGATCTTTTGCGGGTGGTGGACGATGTCGCCTTTGGCCGGATTGATGTTCGCCTCGCGCAACGGCTTTTGGCGCTGGCCGGTGAAGGTGGGACTGTCTCGGCCACCCATCAGCATCTGGCGACAGAACTCGGCACGGCGCGGGAGGTGGTTTCGCGGGTGTTGCAGGACTTTCAAAAGCGCAGCCTGATCAGCCAATCGCGTGGGCAGATCGTGATCGTTGAGAGGGCGGCTTTGCAGGCGATTTCAGACAGCCCATAAAAGTTTCCGGGCCCTTTGGTGACAATATCACTGAACCTTCCGCGCCAACGTACTATCTGTTGAGCCACGTTGAACCTTCTGAGCGCGAACTATGGAAACGGCCTTTACTCCCTTCACCTCCTTTGGAGGCGGCATGTTGATTGGCCTGTCTGCCGTCATGTTGATGCTCGGCCTTGGCCGCATCTTCGGCGCCACCGGCATTCTCTCTGGTCTCATGTTCTTTGAAGACCGCACCGAATTGTCCTGGCGCGTTGCGCTGGCGGTGGGGATGGTGCTGTCCAGCGGGCTGATCTTTCTGGTGAGTGGTGAACTGCCGCAAATCGATATTCCCGTGAGCCCAACCATGATCGTCATTGGCGGCGTGATTGTCGGTCTTGGGTCGAGCTTCGGCTCCGGCTGCACTTCTGGCCACGGCGTTTGTGGCCTCTCGCGCCTGTCGCTGCGGTCCATGGTGGCCGTACCGACCTTTATGCTGACGGCCGCAATCACCGTTTTCATCATCCGTCACGTTATTGGAGGCTGAACGATGCGGCTTTTCTTTGCACTCCTCACCGGCGTCGTCTTCGGTCTCGGTATTGCCATTTCCGGTATGATTGACCCGGCCAAGGTTCTGAACTTCTTTGACGTTGCCGGAACATGGGACCCGAGCCTCGCCTTTGTCATGGGCGGTGCAGTCACCGTCACCTTCACCGGCTACCGATTGGTCTGGCGGCGCAGCGCTCCGATTTATGCCGCCCGCTTCGATTTGCCGACAAATACGGCGATTGATGCAAGGCTTATCGGCGGTTCTGCATTGTTTGGAATTGGCTGGGGCATTGCCGGCTTCTGTGCTGGCGCTGCTATCCCAGCTCTTGGCACTGGCCGGTGGGAAGTTGCCCTGTTCCTCGCCGCCGTCATGGCCGGTTTCGTGCTGCGACGGTTTATTGATGCTATGTTGCAAGCGCGCGCCTTGGCTTGAACATCACCAGAATGGAGACAGTCGAATGACCCAATATCCCGTCAATCTGAATGTGAAACCTAAGGTCCAGGCCTTCTTTGATGAAGCAACCAACACGATCAGCTACATCGTGAAGGATCCAGGCTCCAGCGCTTGCGCTATCGTCGATAGCGTCATGGATATCGACTATGCGGCCGGGCGTATCACTTATGACCACGCCGATGAGTTGATCGAGACGATCAAGTCTCAGGGTCTGGAGTTGGAATGGATCATTGAGAGCCATGTTCATGCCGATCACCTTAGCGCCGCGCCCTATATTCAGGAGAAACTCGGCGGCAAGATCGGCGTCGGCTCCAGGATCATGGTGGTGCAGGAGACTTTCGGGAAAATTTTCAACGAGGGCACCGAGTTCCAGCGTGACGGCTCGCAGTTCGATGCACTTTTTGAAGACGGCGACACCTATATGGTCGGCACGATGCCGTGTTTTGCCATGTACACTCCGGGCCATACGCCCGCCTGTATGGTGCATGTGATGGGCAATGCGGCCTTTGCCGGCGACACGCTCTTTATGCCCGATGGCGGTTCCGCGCGGGCGGATTTTCCGGGAGGCGACGCCGGAGAGCTCTATGATTCCATCCAAAAGGTGCTCTCCCTGCCAGATGAGATGCGCCTCTATATGTGCCACGACTATGGTCCTGGCGGTCGCGCCATCCAATGGGAGACAAGTGTCGGTGAGCAGCGGGCTGACAACATCCATGTGGGTGGCGGTAAGACCCGCGAGGAATTCGTCAAGTTCCGCACCGAGCGCGATGCGCAGCTCGAGATGCCCAAACTCATTATTCCCGCACTGCAGGTGAATATACGTGCCGGCGACGTGCCGACAGATGATGACGGCAATCCGGTGCTGAAGGTGCCGGTCAACAAGCTTTGATCGCAAAGGACCAGGACAATGGAGCCGAAATTCATCGCAGATGATGTGGCGGTTGGCGCGCAAGTTTGTGCAGACGACATTGCCGCGCTGAAGGGGCAGGGGTTCCGTTCTGTGATCTGCAACCGCCCGGACGGAGAAAGTGTCGACCAGCCGTCTTTTGACGAAATCGCTGCGGCAGCCAAAGCATCTGGAATGGAAGCCCGCCATGTGCCCGTCCAGCCCGGGATGATGACGCAGGCTGACGTCGAAATTTTCTCTGCCGCCATGGCCGAATTGCCCCGCCCGGTGCTCGCCTATTGCCGCAGCGGCGCGCGGTCGTCCGGCCTCTGGACGCACCATTTAGCCACTGGCGGCGAAACGCGGACATAAAACATGCCTTCATTGAAGAGCTACATGCCGATCCTCTCCTGGGGTCGGACCTACAGCCGTGCCGATTTTTCACGAGATTTGGTGGCGGCGCTGATCGTTACGATCATGCTGATCCCACAATCCCTCGCCTATGCCCTGCTCGCCGGGTTGCCGCCGGAAGCGGGCATCTATGCCTCCATCACCCCCATCCTTCTTTATGCGATCTTCGGCACCAGCCGCTCACTCGCTGTGGGACCGGTGGCGGTGATCTCGCTTCTGACCGCATCTGCGGTGGGGCAAGTGGCGGAGCAGGGAACGGCCGGTTACGCGGTGGCGGCGTTGACGCTCGCGTTTCTCTCCGGCGGCATTCTTCTGGCTTTCGGCTTGTTGCGTCTCGGCTTCCTCGCCAATTTTTTGAGCCATCCGGTTATTGCCGGGTTCATCACCGCTTCGGGCATTTTGATCGCGGTGAGTCAGCTCAAGCATGTTTTTGGGGTGGACGCTGCCGGGCACAATCTACCGGAGTTGCTGGGCGCGCTTTTCGCGCAGCTTAGCGGCATCAACTGGATCACTCTTCTCCTGGGAGCTGTGGCGATCGCTTTTCTCGCCTGGGCGCGGATTGGACTGAGATCTGCCATGGACCGCCTCCCAATACCGCAGCTTTTGGCAGATCTTCTCTCCAAAGCCGGTCCGGTTGTTGTTGTGGTTGCAACGACCCTGGCAGTTTGGCTCTTCTCGCTTGACCGAGATGGCGTCCAGATCGTGGGCACGGTGCCGCAAGGTCTGCCGCCTTTCACCATGCCTGCTTTCGCGCCGGACCTTCTAAAAGAGCTTCTCGTTCCAGCGATCCTCATTTCGGTGATAGGCTTTGTGGAATCGGTCTCCGTCGCGCAGACCCTCGCTGCCAAGCGCGGAGAACGAATAGACCCTGACCAGGAACTGATTGGCCTTGGCGCTGCCAATCTCGGCGCCGCTTTTACCGGCGGTTACCCTGTGACGGGCGGGTTCTCTCGGTCCGTGGTCAATTTCGATGCCGGCGCCAGCACGCAGGCCGCAGGAGCCTTCACAGCCGTCGGGTTGGCTCTCGCCGCGGTGGCATTAACGCCGTTGGTCTATTTTCTTCCAAAGGCAACGCTCGCCGCGACCATTATCGTTGCGGTGCTCAGCCTGATGGATTTTTCGATCCTTAAACACACCTGGCGTTACTCCCGCGCGGATTTTACGGCGGTTGCCGTGACAATCCTGCTTACTCTTCTGCTGGGGGTCGAGGTTGGGGTGGCCTCGGGGGTTACACTTTCTGTGGCATTGCATCTCTACAAGACGTCGCGCCCGCATGTTGCAGAAGTCGGTCTCGTCTCAGGCACCCAGCACTTCCGCAACATCAATCGGCATGAGGTCGAGACCCGTCGCCATGTCGTAACGCTGCGGGTGGACGAAAGCCTCTACTTCGTAAATGCCCGCTTCCTGCAAGACTTGATCGAAGAACGCATTGGCGCCGACAGTGAGGTGCAGGATCTGGTTCTCATGCTCTCCGCAGTCAACGAAATCGATTTCTCGGCGCTGGAAAGCCTGGAGGCGGTCAACGAGCGCTTGATCGAGATTGGCGTGCGCCTGCACCTTTCAGAAGTGAAAGGCCCGGTGATGGATCGGCTGCGGCGCTCGCATTTTCTTACTGATCTGAGCGGTGAGGTCTTTCTCGCCCAATATGACGGCTGGATTGCGCTGGCGGGAAAAGCGGATTCGCCGATACGGTGAGTGCCCCAACCTTCAGGGGAGCGATTCCGGTCATTTGCATGTCCGCGTTCCCAATTCGGCCATTATTGAAGCTGAATGAAGCCTGATTCCACCGAAATTGACATTGTTCGCCCCCGGAACACCCCTAAAATTAACGACCTGTTCATAATATCGGGGCGGTTGGAGACGAAAATCGTGCTCTTTTTGCAACAGCGGGAAAAGGAACGACATGAGAGCCCCGTTTTTGGGCTTTCGCGCATGGACATCACAAAGCGCGTCGGTAGGTTGCGATCAGGGACAGGGCACCGAGTGTCTGACCCGACACCGGGGCATAGCCCTTAATCCGAATGGTTTACACTGGAGATCAGACCATGAAACTTAAAACCCTTCTTCTGGGTTCCGCTGCAGCAATGATCGCTGTCACTGGCGCACGCGCCGCTGACGCTGTCATCGTTGAGCCCGAGCCCGTTGAATACGTCCGCGTCTGCGATATGTACGGCGCTGGCTTCTTCTATATCCCTGGCACCGAAACTTGCCTGAAGTTCGACGGTTATGTCCGTGCTGATTACACGTACGGTACCGAAGGTGAGGTTGATAGCGCGCTCGCTGGCGTTGATAACGACTTTACGAACAGTTCCTATTCCCGTTTCGACTACCGCGTTCGTTTCAACATCGACGCTCGTAACGAAACCGATTACGGCACGCTGCGTTCGCAGATCCGTTTCCAGGGTGACGGCAATGGTGGGGCTGACGCTGCTGTTGGTGTTGACCGTGCTCTGATCAGCCTCGGCGGTCTGCGTCTTGGTTATTCCGACTCGTTCACCACCACGTTCCACGGCTACGGCAACCCCGTTGAAAAATACGATGGTTACTACGGCTACGACCAGGCTATCTTCCTTGACTACACCTACAGAACGGGTGGCTTCGAGGTTGCTGCCGGTATCCAGGAATCCGTTGGTGCTGGTGCTACTCTCACTAACCCCCATGTCGATTGGGATTACTATGTTGGTGCCAAGTACTCCGCTGACCTCGGCTACATTGCTGCTTCGTATATCTACGAAGAAAATGTTGATGAAGGCGCATGGAAAGTGTCCGCTCAGGTTACGCCGTTTGACGGTCGCCTCCTCCTGAAAGCTTGGTACATTGGTGACGAAAACGGTGCTACAAGCGCTGTTTCCGGTACTGGTGAATGGGCTTGGGGTGCTGGTGCAGCCTTCCAGGCTACCGACACACTCGGTGTCCGTGTGGCTTACACGGATCGTGATCAGGACACTGTCATCTTCGATCCGTCTACCGGTACTTCGGCTGCCTATGACGATAGCTACTTCACTGCCGGTCTGAACTGGACCCCTGTGCCCGGCCTGGCAATCCGTCCGGAAGCTCGGATCTGGACCGAAAGCGACCGCGGTCAGGACTACTCGGTTCGTGTTTACCGCACGTTCTAAGACTTAGGTCTTACCGAACACAGATTAGCCCGGTGGGAGACCACCGGGCTTTTTTGTGTCTTGCGTTGACGCAAGGGATGCAAAAAGCGTGAACGGCGCATCCCAAAAAGCCTCCCCACCTTGAGTTTGCCAAACCCCGGTGGTCTTTTGGGCCGATAACTGGGCCGAGATGGCAACGCGGGAGACGTCAATCATGCAAGTCTGGATGCGCTGGATCTGGCCTGGCCTCTTCACAACAGCCCTCATTACAGCCCTGGCGATCTGGAGCACACGCGATGTGATCGAGGCCGATCTTTCCGAGCGTTTTCGGCAGGCTGCCCAATCTGGAGGATTGAATTGGGCGCAGATTGAACTTGAAGGCCGCGACGCGATCATCAGTGGCGAAGCGCCCGACCAGACCGAGATTGATTTGATTGGCGATCTCGTCGCCATGATCCCCGAAATTCGCATCTTCCGAGACGAGGCAACCGTGCTTCCCGAACAAGATGACTACACACTCAATCTTGAAAAGAGTGGCGGTGACGTCACGCTAAAGGGTTATTATCCTTACGAAATGCGCGATGGTGCCTTGGCAGGCCGTATTGCCGAAAAGCTGCCTTCCGGCTTGACACTTTCTGACGAGACTGAGCTTGGCCGCGGCGCGCCTGACGGGTTTGTTGACCGTGCTCTTTATGCCGCCGAGCTGCTGAAGCAGCTTTCTGACGGCACGGTTGTGGTCCGTGGTGATGAGCTTTCCGTAAGCGGTCAAGCAGCAGGTCATGAGGCTTACGTTGCGTTGCGGAAGCTGGAACAGGGAGATCTTCCGAAGGGGCTGAAGCTCTCTCAACTCGATGTTGCACCCGCTCTGGCGCAACCTTTCACCTTCAGCGTGTCACGGCAGGATGGTGCCACGCGCGTGGAAGGGTTTGTTCCCGACGAATCGACACGTGATGAGCTGCTTGACCAACTTGCCCTGGCCCTGCCCGGCAATGATCCCGAAGATGAGCTTAAGATCGCTGTGGGTGCACCGGAGGACTTTGGCGCCTATGCCCGGTTTGCAATTGACCAACTGGCACGATTGGACAGTGGTGAAGTCACTGTAATCGGAACACAATTGTCGCTCCAGGGAGATGCGGCATCCCGCGAGACATTTGCAGATTTGCGCAACGCTCTAACGCAAGGACTGCCGGATGGCCTTACCGTTGCAGACCGGCAGATCACGCCGCCCCTGGCTGACACTTTCACATGGACCGTTTCCCGCAAAGACGGGCAGATCGCTCTTGCTGGATCGGTGCCATCAGAGCGAGCTCGCGACGCTATGATCGCACAAGCTGAAGAGATTTTGAACAGTCCGGTGGACGCAGGCGAGTTGTTCATTGAACGTGGAGCGCCGGCAGATTTTGAAGCAATCACGGCCGCCGCTCTTGCGAATATCAACAATTTCTCTGACGGCCTGATTGAGATGTTTGATGATGGCCGCCTCGCCGTTGAGGGGCGTGCTAAAAATTCTGATGCCTATCAAGATGTTATCGCTGCGTTTGAGAAGTTCAGCAGCGCCGGATCTGAGGTCAGTATTGGCGATTTTACCCCGCCAGCGGCCAGCCCCTACATCACGAATCTCAGCAAGAGCGGTGGCACTCTCACGCTTTCCGGTTCCGTACCGGATATCGCGACCCGTGATGAATTTTTGGGCCGGATGGAGCAGCATAGTCCCGGCTTGACCATCGTTGATGACAGCACCTTTGCATCGGGCGCGCCGGACACGCTTGCGCAAAGTGTCAGCACGGCTCTTGAAGGTCTTGGCATTTTGGACGCGGGAGCTGTGACCATCGCACCGGATGGGTTGAAGATTGATGGCGACCTGGCGGATGCCGACGCCAGCGAACGGTTTGATGTATTTCTGAAGCAGCATGATCCCAGCATCGCCAGTGAAGTTAGACCGGTCACTCGTGCACCCTATGATTGGTCTGCCAGCCGCAACGGCCCGACAGTTACTTTCCGCGGGTCCGTGCCGAGCGCTGCATTGCAGGAAGGGCTTGCCGCCGCCGTCGGTGAGACCATTGCTGATGTGGAGTTGAGCGATGAGACCGAAATTCGCGAGGATGCGCCGGACGGTTTCGCGGCCGGCGCGCGCCGGGGGACCGCACTTTTGGGG
>CAKMZB010000001.1:250373-259824 GCA_929200315.1 uncultured Alphaproteobacteria bacterium
GGGGGGGGGAGAGGGGGGAGCGGGGGGGGGGGGGGGGCCCGCGGGCCCGGGCCGGCCCGCGCGCGCGCCGGGTGACCGCACTTTTGGGGCGGATGAGTGAGGGGTCCGCGCGGTTCAGCGAAGGGCAATTCACTCTTTCTGGGAAGGCCGAAACGCCCATCGACTTTGACGCCATTCTGGCCGACATCGCGCAAGCCCCGGCGATCGCCGGGGTCATTGAACCCAGCAGAGCGAAGGACGACTATCTCCTCAGCGCCACCCGGAGAGAGGGAGCGATAAGCCTATCCGGCAGCGCGCCGAACGTGACTGCGCGCGATGAGCTTGAGCAGCGCGCGCGAGAGGCGTTCCCTGATGCGAATATCGAGACCCGGATTGTGGTTGAGAGCGGCGCGCCGGACAGTTTTCTTGAACAGGCGGGGGAGGCGATCAACCGTCTTACCGATTTGAAAGTAGGGGAAGTTTCTGTGCTCAACGACAAGCTTTCGATTAGTGGCACAGCGGAAACACCGGATGCATATGAAGCGCTTACCGAGGTTCTGGAGGAGGGTGGCGAAACGGTTGAAGGTACCGTTGAACCCGCCACCGTCTCGCCCTACACTTGGTCAGTAGAGCGGAGTGAAGATGGCAGCCGTCTTTCCGGCTTTGTACCGGACACCATGGCCGGTCGTGCGAACGAGGCGGCCGCGAAATCTGTTCTGGGTGGTGAGGTTGATGAAGGACAACGCATCGCCGCAGGTGAGCCGGATGACTTCGCCAACGCTGTTGCCGCCCTGATCGGTGCGGCGGGTCAGCTTGATGATAGCGCCGCCTCACTATCGGATAAAAACGCGGAAATCGAAGGCCACGCCTCCAGCCAGGATCGCGCCGAGCGGATCGGCAACCGGCTGGAAGAGGATCTCGAAGGGCTTGGCTATTCCCTGCACCGCGAACTGACCTTCCCGCCCCCTCAACCCGCTCCCACCACGGAGCCGGAAGCGGACCCCGTGGAGGAGCCGCAAACCGAGACTGAGACGCAGGCGGAAGACGCTATCGAAACGGAAGATGCCAGCGAAGTCACCGCAGAGCCTGCTCCTGAGAGTGAAGCCGAACCGCAAGCTGAAGCGGTAGAAGAACCCGTCACCACGGATGCACCCGCAACCGCTGAAGCACCGGCAATGGACAAGGCCGATGAGCTGGCTGCCAATGAAGAGCAGCCAGCTGCTCCCGCCGCCGTCACCATCACGCCGCAAGCTCGTCAGGCCTGTCAGCAAGACCTCGACGGGATCATGGGTGATGGCGACATCCGCTTTGCCACCTCAAAGGCGGTTATCAAGCGCGCCTCCTACCCGGTGCTCGACCGTTTGGCCGCCGCACTGAAAGAGTGCGGCGCGGTTGAACTCGAAATTGGCGGCCATACCGATAGCCGCGGAACGGAGCGCTACAATCGCGGCCTTTCGGAAGCGCGGGCAACGTCCGTGCGCAAATATCTGGCGAGCCTGGGTGTCGACACTTCCGCAATCTCGGTGAAAGGCTATGGCGAGAGCGAGCCCCTCGCCACTAACGAAACCCCCACGGGCCGCTCCGCAAACCGGCGCATTGAATTTAAACTGGCGAAATAGCCGCAACGCACTCAAGGAGAGCTGATCGTGATCTATCTTGCCGAGCAATATATCTGGTTCCTCGCTGCCGCCTTTGTCGTCGGCATCACAGTGGGATGGATGACATCTGGACCGTCAGAGAGTTCCAGCAGCGAGCGGAAATAGGGGGGAGAGAAATCATGGTAGTTCTGGTCATTCAGACGGCGCTTCTCGTCGCAATCGCCTTCGTTGCCGGGTGCATGGTGGGCTGGGCGTTGCGCCGTGCCCTTGGTTCAGGTGGCCGCAAAGAGCACAAGCCCACCGCAGTGCAGGAAACGGTGAAACCCGCTCCCGCTACCGCCCCGGTGTCGCCTTCGCCGGAAAAGCCACCTGAAAAACCTGTTGTGACCGCGCCGACACCTCAGGCGAAAGGGCAAGTGAAGGAAAGGCCGAAATCTGAGAAACAGCCCGAAACACCGACCATCCCGGAACTTTCTGCCGCCTCCCAGGCTGCCTCGCAAGGGGAAGAAGATGACTTGAAGCGCATTCAGGGCATTGGTGTGCAGAATGAGAAGCGCTTGAAATCAATGAGCATTCGGCGCTTCGCGCAGATCGCAACCTGGTCGAAGAAGGATCAGCAGACCTATGGCGAAGCGCTCGCTTTCCCTGGCCGGATTGAGCGGGAAGACTGGGTTGGTCAAGCGCGGGTGCTGGCCGATAGCGCCAAAGGTTCCACAGAGAGGGTCGACAAGGAAACCTCCAAAACCACCAAGGTTTCCGCATCCTCCGGCATTGGTAAACGCCCCAAAAACCTGATGGCCAATCCCCGTGAAGGTGGTGCTGATCAGCTCGGTCAGATCGAAGGTGTCGGTCCTGCAATTGAGAAAAAGCTCTACAAACTCGGCGTTCACCATTTTGACCAGATCGCGGTAATGTCTGCTGACGAGTTGAAATGGCTCGGCACGGCTGTTGGCTTTCCCGGCCGTGCAGAGCGGGAAGATTGGCAAGGTAAGGCCAAGGCGCTTGCAAGCGGTGGGGCAGCGCCGCCGCTGATCACACCGAAACGCGGTGAGATCAAGTCCCGCTAGGGCGATCTGCCGGACTGTCTTCGGTAGTGAAAAATGTCGGTTGTCGGCGAGAGAACTCCAACCTAGAGTATACGCATGAGTGCCAGGCACCTTTGCGATCTTCTAGCCACGCTGCTGCTCCTTCGGGGCGGCCGTCGGTTCGTGCGCAACTAGGGGAGCGCCGGCGGTCGCTAAGGGTCTCCAGCTAAAAGACCCAACGCTCCTCCCAAACACCGCAAATGAAGATTAAGCGCGAGCCCGCAAGCCGCGCCGCATATGAGGAGCATCCAACGATGCGCATGCAAGCCGCCTCCAAATACCAGGCCTATCCGCAGGTTGACCTGCCGGACCGCACCTGGCCCACCAAACGCATAGAACAAGCCCCGATCTGGTGCTCCGTCGACCTTCGTGACGGCAACCAGGCGCTCGTTGACCCGATGGGTCATGAGCGCAAGGCGCGCATGTATGCCTTGCTGCTCGATATGGGCTTTAAGGAAATTGAGATTGGTTTCCCTTCTGCCAGTCAGACGGATTTTGATTTTGCCCGCTGGTGTGTGGAAGAGGGCGACACGCCCGATGATGTGGATCTCCAGGTTCTCGTCCAGTGCCGCCGTGAGCTGATTGAGCGCACGTTTGAGGCGCTGGAGGGGGCAAAGACCCCGATCGTCCACTTCTACAATTCCACCAGCGAATTGCAGCGCCGTGTGGTGTTTCGTCAGGACATGGCGGGTATCCGGCAGATTGCTGTCGATGCGGCCAAGCTCATCGTTGATATGGCAAGTGCGACGCCGGGCGGGAAGGACGCTTTCCGCTATCAGTATTCGCCAGAAAGCTTCACAGGCACGGAACTGGATTTCGCGCTTGAAATTTCCAACGCCGTCATCGCTGAAGTGCAACCGACGCCGGAACACCCGATGATCCTCAATCTGCCCTCAACGGTGGAGATGTCGACGCCCAATATCTATGCCGATCAGATCGAATGGATGAGCCGCAACATTGACCGGCGCGACAGCGTCATCTTTTCGTTGCACCCGCACAATGACCGCGGCACTGGCATCGCAGCCACCGAGCTTGGCCTGATGGCCGGTGCCGACCGGGTGGAAGGCACACTCTTTGGCAATGGCGAGCGCACAGGCAATGTGGATGTCGTTACGCTGGCGCTGAACATGATGACACAGGGCGTCGATCCCGATCTTGATGTCTCCGATATTGAGCGTATCAAAGGCGTCTATGAGCATTGCAATCAGCTCAAAATCGCCGAGCGTCACCCCTATGTTGGCGAGCTGGTTTATACAGCCTTTTCAGGCTCTCATCAGGATGCGATCAACAAGGGTATGAAGGCCTATGAGCAAGGCAACAACCCGAACTGGGAAGTGCCTTATCTGCCCATCGACCCGCAGGATGTGGGGCGCAGCTATGAGGCGATCATTCGCATCAACTCCCAGTCCGGCAAGGGCGGTGTCGCTTATGTGATGGAGGCCGATTACGGCCTTCGCTTGCCGCGCAACCTGCAGGTGGAGCTGCGCGATGAGGTGCAGCGCATTACCGATGAAGAGGAGCGGGAGCTTCCTGCCGCAGCGATCTATGACCGCTTCATGGAACGCTATGTGACGCAGTCGAAGGCGCGCCTGCGCTATGTCGACCACGCCACCTTCACCGTGCCGGGCTCTCCAGGCTTGCGGCGGATCGAGCTGACCCTGGAAGACAATGGCGAGACCCGCGTTCTGGAAGGCACCGGCAACGGGCCGGTAGCCTCGGCCATTGAGGCGATTAACGCAGCCTTCGACCTCCACCTTTCCATCGCCGATTATTCTGAGCACTCACTGCAAAGCGGGAGCGATGCAAGCGCGATTGCCTATATGGAAGTGACCAGCCCGGACCACGGCAAATCCTGGTTCGGCGTTGGCATCAACGGCAACATCGTTGCGGCGTCTCTTGAGGGCGCAGTTTCCGCAGCAAACCGGGTGCTTTCCGGGGACGTTTAGAGCGTCTCAAGCACCGCTTGAAATGCGAGGCGGCCAAGCGCAGGCCCGGCAAGGCTTTGCCGCGCCTGCGAGGTGGCGGCCATAAGGCCGACAGCGTTAGTGCAGATCAGATTTCGCTTGTTTCGATGAGGCGGATTGTGTCTTCGCCCGCGGCAAAGCCGTATTGCTGCATCTTGCAGGTCCAGGCTTCGCCCTGCTTGTCGATGGAGAAGAGATTGTAGCGCGCGGCCGGGCGCTTGTGCTCATGGCCGCGCTTTTCCTCCAGTCGGGGCGATGCGCTGGCCGAGGGCACGCCGATCACCGGCACTGGCCCGTCTGGCCCTGCAATCTCCTCACGGCTCAGAATATGCGTGTGCCCGTGGAGAATGAGGTCCGCGCCTTCCTGCTCGATCATCTTTCTGA
The DNA here is from genome assembly GCA_929200315.1 of uncultured Alphaproteobacteria bacterium. Lineage (GTDB taxonomy): Bacteria > Pseudomonadota > Alphaproteobacteria > Rhizobiales > Rhizobiaceae > Pseudahrensia. The sequence continues at coordinate 255,384 of CAKMZB010000001.1, forward strand.
ACCGCGCCGCGCCAATCAGCCGCTTATGGCGGGCCGTGGCTTTGAGGAAGGGCGGATGGTGGATGAGAACCACGCGATACTGTCCGGCCTCCTTGGCCTGTCGCAGGAGACCAGCCGTTTGCTCTGCATTCTTTCGTCGGAAGGTGCCGGTGGCATAGAAGGGCAGTGTCGCTCGACCGGAATTAACGCCGATAATCGCCACATCACCGCGAACCCGCAGATAGGGCAGCGGCAGGCCGTCCGCCTCGGCGGGGCCGGGTTCATCGCCTGTCATATAGGGGCGCCAGGCCTCAATGATTCGTTTCAAAGCATCCGGCGTATAGGTATCGTGATTGCCGGGAACGACGGACACCTGTTCCGGCGGGCCAAGCTGGTTCAGCCACGCGGCGGCAAGGCGAATCTCTTCCTTCAGGGCCAGATTGATGAGATCCCCCGTCACGGCGATGTGGTCGGGTTTCGCCTGCTTCATATGCGCGACAAGGCGCTCCAGCGTGTCATCCGCCATGGCACCGGCGCGGTTGCGCTGCCAGTTCAGATAACCGGTGATCCGCTTGGAGGCGAGTTCGCGCCGCCGCACCGGGGGGAGCGGGCCCATATGGATGTCGGATATGTGGGCAAGGCGAAACATTTTAGATGGTTGGTAAGAAGAAGAGCGGGCCATTGGTCCGCCCCACTGTGTCGCTCAGTGCCCCAGGCCGCAACCCAACAAGGCCGCAACCCGAATGGGTTAGGCAATCGCCCCGCGATTGTGGGGGGCTGTGTAGTCGATCTGCGGCCCAGCCGACACGACGCGGGACGGGTTTACGGACTCGTGGCTGGCATAATAGTGCCTCTTGATGTGATCCATGTTGACCGTCTCCGCGACCTTGTCGTGCTGGTAGAGTTGCCGGGTGTAGTTGGAGAGATTGGGGTAATCGGCAATCCGTTGCCGGTTGCATTTGAAGTGGCCGACATAGACCGGGTCAAACCGCACGAGTGTGGTGAAAAGCCGCCAGTCGGCCTCAGTGATCCGGTCGCCCGCCAGGAACTTGCGTTCACCCAGCAGGTCTTCCAGCCAGTCGAGACTGTCGAAAAGCGGGTGGAAGGCCTCTTCATAGGCTTCCTGCGTGGAGGCGAAGCCGCATTTGTACACGCCATTGTTGACCGTGTGATAAACGCGCTCGTTCACCGCGTCGATCTCCTCGCGAAGGTCTTCAGGGTAGTGGTCGCTCGTTACATCGGTGAAGGCGTCAAAGGCGTGGTCGAGCATACGGATGATCTCACTCGACTCGTTGGAGACGATGGTTTTGCGCTCCTTGTCCCACAGAACCGGAACGGTGACGCGGCCGGTATAGTCACTCTTGGCGGCGGTATAGACTTGGTGCGCTCGGGAGAAGCCGTTGATGGGGTCGCGCGTGTCATCGCCCTCATCATTCTCGTCAAACGTCCAACCCTCGTCCCCCATGAAATGGTCGACAACGGATTCGGAGATGATGCCTTCAAGGCCCTTCAGGCGGCGCAGAATTGCCGCGCGGTTGGCCCAGGGGCAGGCATGGGAAATGTAGAGATGATAACGGTCAGGTTCAGCCTTAAAGCCGCCTTCACCTGACGGGCCAGCGCTGCCGTCTGCGGTTATCCAATTGCGGAAGCCGGCATCCTGGCGGACAAATTTGCCGCCGGTTTTCTTCGTATCAAACCACTGGTCCTGCCATTTACCTTCGACCAACAATCCCATAATCGCGCTTCCTTTGTACTAGTTGGTACAACATTGGGGTTGGCAGCGCAGCACCGCAAGGGGTCGACAACAGATAAATCGCGCTTTAGGGCAACAGCGCGCAGGGTTGCGCAGGTATCGGGTGGATTTTCTATGAGCTGGCTTCGACGACAGGGATGAACGACCGCGCCGGGTGAAGAGCCCGGCACCTCTGTTATGGGCGCGGATGCGCCATGCGAAAGCCACGACTGCCATGTTAGCCACCAAACAAGCGGAGAACTTCTCCGCCATCTCACTTGTCTCCATCCGGCCCGAACGGGCCTATGATGCCCACGCCATCGAACGCCTCTGCGACAGCGTCTTCGGCCCCGGCGCGCAGGCCCGCGCGGCTGCGGCGTTGCGTGAAGGTGTTGCGCACGACATTGCGCTCTCTTTCGTCGCGACCCTCGATGCTGCGATCATCGGCACCTGCCGCCTAACGCCGGTTATTTGGGGCGGCGTGCGCATCATGATGCTCGGTCCGCTTGGCGTGAGCCGTGCGCATATGAGCACAGGGATTGGCCGAAAGCTGATGAGTGCAAGTCTTGAAGCGGCGGATGCGGCGGGAGAGGAGATCGTGTTTCTGGTGGGTGATCTTGCCTATTACGCCCCGTCGGGTTTTTCCCGCGTAGCACCGAGCCGCATCAGCCTGCCAAGGCCGGTTGACCCATCGCGGGTTCTGGCACGGGAGGCTGTTGAAGGCGTGAGCACGCAGATCAGCGGGCCGGTGATACGGGCGCTCTAGCGCCCCTCGCGAGCCCACATTCCGGCCAGAACCAGCAGCAGAGCGCCAAGGCCGAGCAGACCGGAAAGCAGCGGCACGCGATCAATCCCGCGCAGGATTGATGCCTGACTGGTTCTTAGCCCGATCCAACCGTCCCCGCTCGTCGTGCCGGAGCCACGTACTGGCACGATGCGCGGAAGCGAAGATTGCGGGTTGTCCTTGGCAAGGCGCCGCACCGCGCCGCCCGTTGCATCGGCAAGGCTTGCAAGATGAGTGGGCGTAGAGACGACGTCGCCATATTCGCGCGGATTGGCCGGGCCGACATGGGCGAGTGCAGTCAGCGGGCCATTGGCAAACCGGTAAAGGCCGATCCGGTCTGTCTCGTGTCGCGCGACAAAACGGCCCGGGCCGTTGGCGGTGAAGTCCAACTCCATTGCATCGCCCTGCGGTGTGATCATCTGCAGCGTGCCGGGGTCTTCCCCCATGGTTTGCCGCTCGATGGTGAGGACGTTGGCACTGGCGTTTGCTGTGAGGGCCTCCTCATCAAGGTCCGGTTCTTTCATCAGCCAATGGCCGAGTCGGCGCAGCAATTGGGTGTGTGGACCGCCACCCTCAAAGCCTCTTGCCCAAAGCCAGACATGGTCGCTCATCAGCATGGCGATGCGGCCCTCGCCGGGGCGGTTAAGCACGAGAAGTGGCTCACCATTCCCCGCGTCCATCACCACATCTCCTTCGATTGTCTGCCCTTCGATGAGGCGGAACCAACGGCTCCAATCGGCGTCGTCATCGCTCCCCAGTTCCGGCAGGCCAGGCAGATCTCGCGTTACCGGGTGGCGACGACCAGCTTGGGAGACGGTTGGGATGAAAGGCTCGGTCAACACGCGGCCCGTGGGTGCAACGGGGAGCACTGTGGCAAGCGGCGTTTCATGAACGCTCGCCCGGGTTGCATGTTCGGGTCCCGCCGCAATCAGCACCGCGCCGCCATCGGCGAGGTAGCGGGCAATGTTGTCGAAATAGAGCACCGGCAGCACGTTGCGGCGCTGGTAGCGGTCAAAAATGATGAGGTCGAATTCGTCGATCTTCTCGATGAACAATTCCCGGGTCGGGAAGGCGATGAGCGAAAGTTCATTGATTGGCGTGCCGTCCTGCTTTTCTGGCGGGCGCAGGATGGTGAAGTGAACAAGGTCCACGGAAGCATCGGACTTTAGGAGGTTGCGCCACGTGCGCTCTCCAGCATGGGGTTCGCCGGACACGAGCAGCACGCGCAGGTTCTCGCGGATACCCTCCAGCACCGTGAAGGCCTGGTTGTTGATGTCCGTGATCTCGCCCTCGCCCACGTCGGCGCGCAGCTCAATGACATTCTTGCCGCCATGGGGCACTTCGAAGAAGAAGCTTGCTTCTTCGCCCGGCAGCGCTTGTTCGATGCTGATGAGATCCCCGTCGATATAGGCACGCACTTCAACCGGGCCACTGGTGGGCATATTGGTCTCGGTGATGCGGAAAACCACTTCCTGCGCCTCATCCACAATGCCAAAGCGCGGCGCGCGGAGAATTTCCAGACGCCGGTCACGGTCTTCTTCGCTGCCGGAGAGCAAAGTGTGGATCGGGGCGGAAAAGCCGAGATTTTCAACCGTTTCCGGCACGTCATGGACCTGTCCGTCGGTGAGCAGGATTGCTCCGCCAATCTGGTCCGGTGGCACGTCTTGCAGTGTGTCTTTCAGCGCGGAGAAGAGTGCGGTGGAGGCGTCTGGCTGGTCGGCGTCGCCATTGCGGGCGGTGACTTCGCGCAGCTCAAAATTGGGGAAGCGAGCAATGAGATCCGCCATCGCATCGCGGGCCGCCTGCGTTTGCTTAGCGCGCCCGTTGAGGCTCTGGCTGTCGCTCTCATCCACCACCATGGCGACAACGGTTTTCAACGCCTCGCGGTCCTCCCGAAGCAGGGACGGATTGGCGAGGGCGAGGGTGAGAATGGCGAAGGCGGCAAG
>CAKMZB010000001.1:259834-272646 GCA_929200315.1 uncultured Alphaproteobacteria bacterium
GGGGGGGAAGAGGGGGGGAGGCCGAAAAGCCGCAACCACCCGCCGCGCATGCCACGATAGAGGCCGTAGAGCGCAAGCAGACCCGCCAGAGCAGCAACTGCCGCGATCACGCTCCAGGGCAGGAGCGGTGCAAGAGCGATGGACCAGTCACCGCTCACTGGCCGAGCCTTTCAAGCAGCGAGGGCACGTGAACCTGGTCAGATTTGTAGTTGCCGGTCAGCGTGTACATCACGATGTTCACCCCCGCACGATAGGCGAAAACGCGCTGGCGCGGGTTGGTGGAAATAACCGGAAGCGAGGGCGAACCGTCTGGCTCAACAGCCCAGGCGCCCGCCATATCGTTGGCCGTGATGAGGATCGAAGAGACGCCATCCCCCGCGCGGGCCGGACGATCTTCGAGATCGTCTTCAACTTCGCTCGTTTCCACCCAAAGCTGGCCATCAAAATAGCGGCCCGCAAAGACGTTCAGCAGGTAGAAGGCGCGGGTGAGGACATGCTGATCCGGCACGGGTTCCAGCGGCGGGATGTCGAGAGCGGAGAGGATTTCACGCAGTTTCAATGTTGCGGGGGTGACAACCCCTTTACCAAAGCCACCTTCCACCTGGTCGCGGGTATCAAACAGCACTGAACCGCCGCTCTTCATGAAAGCATCAATGCGCGCCATCGCCTCGTCGTCCGGAACGGGGGAGGTGGGATCGATGGGCCAATAGAGCAACGGGAAGAAAGCAAGTTCATCGCGACCGATGTCCACTGCCACCGGCGGTCCCGGTTCCAACGAGGTGCGGGTGGAGATGAATTGAGTCAGACCCTCAAGGCCTTTGCGGGACAGTGTATCGAGCTCTTCAACCCCAGTCTCGACATAGGCGAGGTGGGTGCGCAGGGCATAGTCATAATCTGTGATTTCACTGTCCTGTGCCTGTGCCTGGGCGTGTGCCTGGGCATCGGGCAGTGGCAGAAGCAACGCGAAAATAAGCGCGGTCATACCCGCACTCGCAAACCGCTGAGGCCTGCGCAGAGCGCCAGCCATCCAAAGGACCGCAAAGCAGTCGAGCGTCAGCAGCAGCAGTGCAGCGACGAGGAGCCAAGGTTTGAAGGTCAGCGGATCTTCGGCAACAAGGCTGAATGTTTGAGCACCCGATGGCAGAGCGCTTGCGTCCAACGGGGCGAGCCTGTCCCCAGCCTTAAAGAGATTGAGCGCGATGAAAGCCTCCGATGTGCCGTAGAGACCTGGTGGGTTTTCGATGGTGAGGTTGGGCATCGAGCTGGAAGAGATAGCGGCGGGCCGAACCTGCGCGCCCGGTGCGGTAAGGCGGCCTTCACCGTCCAGCACGCGCAGAGGCGGCAGGATGCTCGCCTCGGTCTGTGTTTCACCGCTACCGGCAACGCCGTTGGAGACGGCGACGATGCGTCGCAACATGTCCACGAAGGAGCCGGAAAGCGGCAGGTTGGACCAGCTCGCATTGGCCGTCACATGAAACAGCACGATCCAGCCTTCGCCAGACGGCGCGGCGGTAACGAGGGGCGTTCCGTCTTCAAGGCTTGCCCAGGTCTTGCTGGGCAGCTCAGCGTCGGGTTCCGCCAAAACCTGGCGGGAGACGGTGACGTCTTGCGGCACCGGCAAACCGGCAAAGGGTGAGGTATCTTCGAAACGCGCTAAAGGCTGCGGCGTGTCCCAGCTCAGCGTGCCACCCAGTGCCCGCCCGCCGCCGCGCAGCATGACGGGCACAAGATCACCGCCGGTGGTGGAGAGCTCTTCCGCCCCGGCAAGCCGCGGTCCGGCAAAGCGCACGAGCATACCCCCGCCATCAACCCAAGCTGCGATGCGTTCGCGCATGTCGGGTTGCATGGTGCCAATGTCAGCAAGGACGAGGGTAGAGACATTTTCAGAAATCAGCTGCTCTGCGGCTTCGGGCAGCCGCTCGCTGCGCGCGTTGCGGATTTGTGCAAAAGGGGCAAGGGCGCGTTCGATATAATAGAGCGGGGAGAGCAGCGGCTGGTCGCGGTCAGCATTGCCGCCGCCGATCAGGCCGACGATGCGACGGCGAAAACGCTCGTCGAGCAGATGGACCGCGCCGGCTGTCTGCTCGGCGGGAATGACCACCCGGGCCACATCGTTGCGCAGCTCCACCGGCAGTTCGACCTGCGCTTTGCCTACCCCGTCTCCGGCGGCGAAGATATAGGGAGCGACGCCGAGCGCCCGCCCCTGGATGTCCAGCAATTGCACCGTGCCTTCCGATGCGGCGGCGTTGAGCGGGCGGGTGAGGCTTACCGTGAGTGCATCGGGCGCGTTGGCAACGTCTGTAATCGCGGTTGGATTGCGGGTCTCATCGCGGAAGACGATGACCTGTTCCAGGCCTTCCGCTGCTTTGGTAAAGGTTTCCAGACCATCAGGGGCGACGTCCGGGGTGAACCAGACGAGAGTTGAGAAGATATCGTTTCCAGCGAGCTTCTCTCCCAAAGCGTCATAGTCGCTGGGCAATGGCTTAGGCTCAATGCTGCTGAGTTTTTCCAGCGCAGCAAGGGCATTGCCGGGGTTGATGTTGGCTAGCGCGCCTTCGCTCGACAGTGCCAGCGCCACGGGTCGGTCGGCCTCTTGCGCTTCCTCGACCACGCCAAGGGCCGCATCGCGCCGCACGTTCCAGTTGGCACCGCTTGTCCAGCCATCATCCATCACCACGAGCATCGGCCCGTCGCCTGAAAGGCGCTTGTCGGGTGCGTTCCACACAGGTTCGGAAAGGGCGAGAATGATGATCGCGGCCATGGCAAGCCGCAGCAGGGTCAACCACCACGGGCTTTGAGCAGGGGTCTCCTCCTTAGGCGTGATCTCTACAAGAATCCGGGTCGGCGGAAAGATCTCCAGGCGTGGTCGCGGCGGAGTAAGGCGCAGAAGATACCAGATCACCGGCAGGGCAAGCAGGCCGAGCAGCACGATGGGCGCGCCAAAGGTAAGGCCGAGAAGGCTCATGCGAGCACTCCGGAAAGCAGCGTGTGGACCTTCACCAAGGCGGTCGAGGCGGACGTGTCCGTCTGGTGGAGCACGTAATTCCAGTCGAGACGCCGACAATATTCGCGTATCGCCTCCTGCCGCTCGATGAAGCGGGTGCGGAATTCATCGCGCAAACCCTCTGCACGTCCAAAAGTCAGCTTGGTGTCGAGCTCCGGGTCGATGAATTGCGTGCGCCCGTCAAAGGGAAAGGTGTTTTCTGCCGGATCAATGATGTGAACCAGCGTTCCGCGCACTTGCGCCTTGGCTACCGCCTCCATCCGCTCCCGCAGGTCTGCCATGGGTTCCAGAAAATCGGAGACCACAATCAACTCGCTGCGTGGACGGATCATCTGCACCGGCGGGAAGGCGGTGTCATCGGCCGGGGACACCACCAATTCAGCAGCGATACGCTCAGCGGCGTTGCGGGCGCTCACCGCTTGGGTGACACCGGGCCAGCCGACCCGCTCCCCGCTGCGCGCCAGAACCTCGGCAAGCGACAGGGCAATGACCAGCGCGCGGGATTGTTTGGAAACCTCAGCCTGGCCGGAGCGGTAGAGCATGGAGGCGGAATTGTCGGCCCAGATCCAGGCGGTATGGGCGGCCTCCCATTCCTGATCGCGCACGGTGATGGCGTCATCCCGCGCTGAGCGTCGCCAGTCGATCCGCGAGACACCTTCACTCTGGTCATAGGGGCGGAACTGCCAGAATGTATCCCCCGCGCCGCGGCGACGGCGGCCATGCCAACCCGACGCAACAGTGTTGGCAATGCGTTGCGCTTCCACCAGCAAGTCGGGCACGAGCGCGGCGCGCTGGCGGGCGCGGGCAAGCGCGTCCCCGGCCGGTGCTCTTTGCTCTTTCTGTCCGATTGTCAGCGCCAAAGAATGCGGTCCTAGCCGAGGTCGCGCTTGAGGTCGGAAATCACAGAGCGGACCGAAAGTCCCTCAGCGCGAGCTGCAAAATTGAGCGCCATGCGGTGCTGGAGCACAGGTTCAGCAAGCGCCAGAACATCATCAACGCTCGGTGCAAGACGCCCATCCAGCAGCGCGCGGGCGCGAGCGCAAAGGGTGAGCGCCTGACTGGCACGAGGGCCGGGACCCCAGGCAATGTGCTGGGCGGCACTCTTGCCATCGTTTTCCTGCGGCCGTGCCGAGCGCACCAACCGCAGGATCGCCTCCACCACACTGTCACCCACGGGCATACGCCGCACGAGGCTCTGCACGTCCATCAATTGCTGCGCTGTCATGGCGGGTTTGGCCGTTGCTTCCGCTGTGCCGGTGGTTTCCAGCAGGATGCGGCGTTCTGCTGCTTCGTCAGGGTAGGGCACGTCCACTTGCATCAGGAAGCGGTCAAGTTGCGCTTCGGGCAGCGGATAGGTGCCTTCCTGCTCCAACGGGTTTTGTGTGGCGAGGACATGGAAGGGCTGCGGCAGGTCGTGGCGCTCGCCCGCAATCGTCACATGATATTCCTGCATGGCCTGAAGCAGCGCAGATTGGGTGCGGGGCGAGGCGCGGTTGATCTCGTCGGCCATCAAAAGTTGCGCAAAAATCGGCCCCTTCACAAAGCGGAAAGAGCGGGTGCCAGCTTCATCCTGATCGAGGATCTCTGATCCCAGAATGTCTGATGGCATCAGGTCCGGGGTGAACTGTACGCGGTTCGCATCAAGCCCAAGCACCGTGCCGAGTGTTTCAACAAGCTTCGTCTTGGCCAAACCCGGCACGCCGACCAACAGCGCGTGGCCGCCGGCGAGGAGTGTCACCAGCGTGTTGTCCACCACCGTTTCTTGCCCGAAAATGACCTCAGCAACGCCTTGCCGCGCGGCCTTGACGACCTCCATCGCCTCTTCGGCCTTTGCGACGAGGGCGCTGTCATCGGCGGGGGAAACGGGGCTGGCGTGGCTCATAAGGGCTGATTCCGGATTTTGTCTCTGCATCTGGTCCATAACTTGTCATGCTCCACGGCCTGGGACTAGTTACCAATATGTGATGCAGCGCCAATGCGCCGCCAATGGGGCCGATCACCATGAGTGAGACAGACGAGACCACAAGTCGAACAGCGGGCCTGGAAGCCCTTGTTGCCCGCGCAGGCCATGCCGGCAAAGGCTTGCCGCCGGTGGAGATGTGGCACCCCGAGCATTGCAACGATCTCGACATTGTCATCAAACGCGATGGGACCTGGTTTTATGAGGGTTCCCCTATTGGCCGGGAGCAGCTTGTGCGGTTGTTTTCTACTGTGTTGCGCAAGGATGAGGACGGGCGCACCCATCTTGTTACACCTGTTGAAAAGGTTGGCATAATTGTCGAAGACGCGCCCTTTGTGGCGGTTGAGATGAACGCATCTGGCAACGATGCCGATCAGGTGCTTACGTTTCGCACCAATGTTGGGGATACGGTGGAAGCAGGGCCGGATAATCCGATCCGCTACGATCTGCCAGGAGGCGAGAAAGACGGTGAATTGAAGCCCTATGTGCTGGTGCGCGGACGGCTTGAGGCGCTGTTGGCCCGGCCTGTCATGTATGAACTCGTCAAGCACGGAGAGACGCTCACCGTGGACGGTGTGGAGATGTTTGCCCTGCGCTCAAAAGGCGCAGTCTTTCCCATCATGCCGGCCGACCGGTTGGCCGAGCTGTCCCGCTAGCCATGCTCGACACAAGCGACCCTTTCACCCTGACGGCCTTTGCCGACCGCGTGCGCCAGCGCTTTGAAAGCCGCGCCGATGTGATGGCGGCTATTGCCGGAGACCAGAAGCTCAATCCTGACTATGAGCCCGCTAAGCGTGAAGGCGGTTTTCGCGATGCGGCTGTGCTGATTGCTGCCTGCAACATTGATGGTGTTGCGCATTTGCTGCTGACCCAACGCACTGACCACCTGTCCAGCCATTCAGGCCAGATCGCCTTTCCTGGTGGCAAGATTGATGAAGGGGAAACACCCATTGAGGCCGCCTTGCGTGAAGCGCAGGAAGAAGTCGGGCTTGAGGGTGCCGAGGTGCTAGGGGAATTCGGAACCTATTATTCCGGCTCCGGCTATGCCGTCATCCCTGTAGTCGCGGTGCTGGATGAAGTGCCGGAATTGGTGTGTAGTGAAGAGGAAGTTGCGGACGCCTTCTGGGTGCCGCTCTCCTTCCTGATGGACCAGAAGTATCACGAGATCGAAAGCCTGAACTTCAAAGGCAAGGACCGGCATTTCTACGTTATGCCCTACGATGATGGTACGAAGCCGCGGCGCATTTGGGGCCTCACCGCGGGAATTATCCGCACGGTGCAAGAGCGCCTTTACGGGGAAGTGTTTTGAAGGTTTCCGGTGCCTGGCTTGAAGATCCTGCATTGCAAACGCTGTTTGCGCTCTTGGCGGACGATGGTGCCGAGGCGCGGGTCAATGGCGGGGCTGTGCGCAACGCGATCCTTGGCGAACCGGTGGCCGATGTGGATCTGTCGACACCGCTTCTGCCAGCCGAGGTTATGAGCCGTCTTACCGGGGCCGGGCACAAGGCCGTGCCCACCGGCATAGATCACGGCACGGTGACAGCGGTGGTGGACGGCCAACCTTTCGAGGTGACGACCCTGCGCCAGGATGTGGAGACCGATGGCCGCCGCGCTGTTGTCTCCTTCACCACCGACTGGCGCGAAGATGCTCTGCGGCGTGATCTGACAATGAACGCGCTCTATTGCAGCGCGGATGGGGAGGTCTTCGATCCGCTTGGCGGATTGCCCGATCTGGAGGCACGCAATGTGCGTTTCATCGAGGACGCTGACACCCGTATTCGCGAAGATTACCTGCGTATTTTGCGCTTCTTCCGCTTTTTTGCCTGGTATGGCCGTTTCCGTCCGGATGCCGATGGGTTGAAAGCCTGCGCGCGGTTGAGGGAAGGGATCGACACGCTTTCTGCCGAACGGGTCTGGGCTGAATTTTCCAAACTCCTCGCCGCTCCTGATCCGATGCGCGCGCTGCTTTGGATGCGCAACACGAGCGTACTGCGCCATGTGCTGCCGGAGGGTGATCTTTGGGGCATCGATGCAATGGGCCCGCTTGTTGCGCTGGAACAGGCCGAAGGCTGGGCGCCGGATGCGATGTTGCGGCTGATGGCAATCGTCCCACCGGATGTAGCCCGCATGAAGAGCCTCGCCACGCGGCTCAAAATGCCGAACCGCGTGCGGGACCGGCTCATCGGTTGGGCGGAAGCCATGGTGCCGCGTCTGGTGCTATCCGGCGATGAACTGGTGCAACTTCTCTACCGCGCAGACCTACAGGCCGTGGCAGACCGCATTCGCCTGGCCATGATCGAAGAAGCCACCCGTGACGATCTGCACGGCATGCTTGAAAAAGTCGAAGCGTATGAACGCCCGATCTTCCCACTCTCCGGCAAAGACTTAATTGCTCAAGGCATGGAGCCAGGGCCCGCTGTCTCCGAGCGTCTCAAGGAGCTTGAAGATCGCTGGGTCTCCGGCAACTTCATGGCCACTGGCGACGAACTTTTGAAATCCTAAGGAAACTTCACCACGGGCGGCATGGAGGAGAGGATCGACTTGACGTTACCGCCGGTTTTCAGCCCAAAAATCGTGCCGCGGTCCTGAAGCAGGTTGAACTCCACATAGCGCCCGCGACGGATAAGCTGCTCGTCGCGCTCCTCTTCGGTCCAGGGTTTCTCCATATTGCGGCGCACGAGCTGAGGGTAGATGTCTGCAAAGTGGCGGCCAATATCCTGGATGAAGGCGAAGTCCGCGTCCCACCCGCCTTGCTCATCGGATGAGTGCAGATAATCGACAAATATGCCGCCAATGCCGCGCGGCTCATCGCGGTGGGCGAGGTGGAAGTAATCATCACACCAAGCCTTCTGCTCATCGTAGTCGGCGACCGCATGCTTGTCGCAGGCCGCCTTCATTGCGGCATGAAAGTCCTGCGAATCTGGGTCGCTCTGCACTCGCCGCGCATCCAGCACAGGTGTTAAATCTCCCCCGCCGCCGAACCACTGCCGCGAGGTCACGACCATGCGGGTGTTCATGTGAACGGCAGGCACGTGCGGGTTTTGCATATGGGCGATGAGGGAAATGCCGGACGCCCAGAAGCGCGGATCTTCATCACCTCCCGGCATCTGCTTGCGAAATTCCTCGGAAAACTCGCCATGAACAGTGGAGCAGTGAACGCCGACTTTCTCAAACACCCGGCCGGACATCAGGCCCATCACGCCTCCCCCGCCAAGGCCCTCTTGCCGGTCCCAGGGTGTGAGGGAAAAACGGCCCGGTTCGCGGTCAGCGAGAGGGCCTTCAACATCATCTTCAATCGCCTCAAACCGCGCACAAATGTCGTCGCGCAGGCTCTCGAACCATTTGCGGGCGATTTCCTTCTTGCCTTCGATGTCATCGGGAAGGCCGGGGGAAATTGAGTTGCGGTCTCGCATTTTGGGGTCCTTGTCTGCAGCTTGGGGAGGGCTTGCTAGTGAACGTTATCTCACCCAAACCAACGTTACGATCAACTGGACTTTCTGCTATGCCGATCCCTGCCGAGATCATCGTGCGCCCCATCGAAAACGAAACCGAGCGCGAGGCCTGTTTCGCCATCCGCCATACAGTTTTCGTAGGCGAGCAAAACGTGCCGGTTGAGCTGGAGCGGGACGAGTATGATGGGGGTGGCGCGATCCATTTCATCGCGCTCGTTGATGGCAAAGCTGAAGGCACGGGGCGTTTGCGGGTGATGGGGGATTGGGCGAAGATCCAACGTGTTGCCGTCTCTCCAGGAATGCGCGGCACCGGCCTTGGCGCGCAGATCATGCAACAAATTGAGGAGTACGTGCGCCGTGAGTGCCTTGCCTCTGCCATTACGCTTGGCGCCCAGATCGATGCTGCGGGTTTTTATGAGCGGCTTGGTTATGTCCGGCACGGTGATGAATTCGACGATGCGGGGATCGTTCATATCGAGATGCGCAAACAGGTGGGTTGAACCGCGCTTCCCAAACAGCATCTTTTGCCGTATAGGCAGCTTCATCGAGAACGCCGGAAAGGAGGCAAACATGACGAGAATCATTTGTATTTTGCCCCATCCAAGGCTTCCGGCGCGCGGCCTGATGCCCGCCCAAGCCTAACCCGGCGACCTCCTCGAACTCCGGTTCCAGACGTCGCTGAATTCCGCGACCTATTCGATATTCTGGACCGACCATGACTTCCCTTTTTGACCGCATTTTTAGCCGCTTTGAACGGCTGACCGAGCCTTATCCTTCTGAGCAGCCCGAGCAGCCGCCTGCGACCCTGCTCGCCTTCTGTTGGCACTACGCCAGACCCTTCCGTTTCGTGCTGGCGGTGGTGATGTCTCTGGCCGTGCTCGTCGCATTGCTGGAGGTGATGCTGTTTGGTTTTGTCGGCAACGTTGTTGACTGGCTTGCCAACGCCAACCGCGAAACCTTTCTGGAAACTGAGGGCATGACCCTCGTGCTCATGGCGTTCGCCATGCTTGTGCTGCTGCCAATCGTTCACACGACATGGAGCCTGGTTTTTCACCAGTCGATCATGGGTAATTTCCCCATGGCAATCCGCTGGCAGGCGCATCGTTATATGCTCGGTCAGTCGATGGGCTTCTATCAGGATGAGTTTGCCGGCCGTGTTGCCACTAAGGTGATGCAGACGGCGCTTGGTGTTCGGGAAGCTGTGACCAAAGTGCTCGACATCATGGTCTATGTGGTCGTCTATTTTATCGGCTCGCTGGTGTTGGTGGCGAGTTTCGACCTGGTGCTGATGGTGCCGTTTTTGGTGTGGCTTGTGATCTATGCCGCGACGTTGCGCTACTTCCTGCCCCGCATGAAGGAGATTTCGCGCCGTCAGGCCGACGCCCGCTCGCTCATGACGGGCCGTGTGGTGGACAGCTACACCAACATCGGCACGGTCAAGCTATTCGCCCATGCCGGGCGTGAGGTGGATTATGCGCAGGAAAGCATGGACGTCTTCCTGAAGACCGTTCACCCGCAGATGCGCCTGTCGACTGGCTTGAACACCATAATCGACATCCTGAACAACGTGTTGCTTTTTTCGGTTGGTGCTATCGCGATTGCCCAGTGGCTGAACGGTTCCTCCACCGTTGCCGCCGTTGCGGTGGCGGCTGCGGTGACGACGCGCCTTTCCGGCATGTCCCATTGGGTCATGTGGGAGCTTGCGGGTCTGTTTGAGAATATCGGCATGGCGATGGACGGCATGAACACGCTCTCCAAACCCCGCGACGTGCTCGACAAACCTGACGCGAAAACGCTCACCGTCGAGAAGGGCGCGATCCATTTCGATGATGTCTCATTCGAATATGACCGCCACGGGCGTGTTATGAGTGGGCTCAATCTAATGCTGAAGCCGGGCGAAAAGATCGGTCTCATTGGCCGCTCCGGCGCGGGCAAGACGACATTGATGAACGTGTTGCTGCGGCTTTACGACATCAGCGGCGGCAAGGTGCTGATCGACGGGCAAAACATCGCTGAAGTTACGCAGGAGAGCCTGCGCGCCAACATTGCAGTGGTGACGCAGGACACATCTTTATTGCACCGCTCCGTGCGCGAGAACATCGCCTATGGACGGCTGGATGCGAGTGATGAGCAGATCATCGCTGCGGCCAAGAAGGCTAATGCCCATGACTTCATTCTGGATCTTCAGGATAGCGAAGGCCGAAAGGGCTATGATGCGCAGGTTGGCGAGCGGGGTGTCAAACTCTCCGGCGGTCAGCGCCAGCGCATCGCGATTGCCCGTGTCTTTTTGAAGGACGCGCCGATCCTGGTTCTGGACGAAGCAACGTCGGCTTTGGATTCTGAAGTTGAAGCAGTGATCCAGGAGCAGCTTTTTGCCCTGATGGAAGGCAAAACTGTGCTCGCCATCGCTCACCGGCTTTCCACCATTGCGGACATGGACCGGCTGATCGTTCTCGACGACGGCAAGATCGTGGAAGAAGGCAGGCATGACGAGTTGGTCGCTGCGAAGGGCCTCTATGCCAGTCTGTGGTCACGCCAGTCCGGTGGGTTCTTGCAAACGGGTGCGGATCAAACCGAGGCTGCCCAGTGAGGTTTGTGAAGCCTCGGCGGGCGCGGTAGAGAGAGCGGTGCTTCGCTTTTTCTCCCCGTTCGCTGACCGATTCTTTGGCCTCCTTGAGCGTAGCGTTCGCCCGCTGGACGGCCTGGACCCCGGCCCACCGCCAGCCGGTGGGCTGGGCTTCATCGCGCATTATGCAAGACTGACTCGCGGTCCCTTCGCGCTCATGCTGATGCTCGGCTTTCTGCAAGCGTTGGTGGAGGCGGCGCTTTTCATCTTTGTCGGCGTGTTGGTGGATCTCATGGCTGCCGGCCCGCGAGAGAGCTTTTTGGCCGATAATACAACTACACTGGTCGCCATGGCGGGGATGGTGCTCATCGCGCGCTTTGCGGTGCAGGCGGGAATGGCCATCGTGGAAGAACAGGTGGTGGTTCCCAATTTCTTCACCCTCGTGCGTTGGCAGGCTCACAAAGTGATCTCACGGCAGGACGTTGCTTTTTTTGATGAGGAGATGGCCGGGCGGGTCTCCTCCAAGGTTTGGCAGGCGGGGCAGGCGGCGGGAGATTTCATGGTCTCGCTGCTGCAAATTATCTGGTTCATCGCAGTTTTCGCGCTCACCACACTCGTCGTGGTCGCGCGGCTCGACCCGCTGGTTCTGGTGCCGGTTTTGGCCTGGATCAGCCTTGTCGGCGTCATTGCCTGGAACTTCGTCCCCGTCATCCGCGATCGGGGCAGGGCGCTTGCGGAAAGTGTTGCTACTGTCACCGGCCGGATCGTCGATGGTTACACCAACATCCGCACCGTAAAACTTTACGGCGCGGAGGATGCACAAGACGCGCACATCATCGCGGCGTGGCGAAAAACGCTCACGGTGCTGCAACATTTCACACGGTCGGTCTCTGGCTTGCGGATATCCAGCAATGCACTTTCCAGTGTTATGCTGGTGGTCATCGCTTCCGTCGCGATCAGCCAATATCAAGCCGGCAACCTGAGCAGTGGCGAGGTCGCGATGGTGCTTGCGCTTTGCTTGCGGTTGAACCTGCTGATGAACCGGCTGCTCGGCCTGCTGAACGGTCTGTTCCGCAATCTGGGAACGGTTCAGAATTCCGCAGAACTGATTGCCCAGCCGCGCCATCTCGCTGATGAGGGCACGAAGGCGTTTTTGGCCAAAAAACGGGGTCATATCCAAATGGAAGGGGTCCATTTCGGATATAGTGGGGGGCATTTTGTAATAGACGGCCTTAACCTTGCGGTTTTGCCTGGTGAGCGTGTGGGATTAGTTGGCCGCTCCGGGGCAGGCAAGACGACCCTCGCGAACCTGCTTTTGCGTTTCTATGACCGTGATGAAGGGCGCATTCTGATCGACGGAATCGACGTCAAAGATGTCTCCCAGCACACGCTGCGCGCCGCCATCGGCGTCGTTACGCAGGAACCCGCTTTGCTGCACAGATCCATTCGCGACAACATCGCCTTTGGTCGCCCTGAAGCCACGCAGGAGCAGATCGAGGCGGTGGCGAAACGCGCGCAAGCGCATGATTTCATTGTGGACTTGCAAGATGTCAAAGGGCGCAAAGGCTATGACACCCATGTCGGTGAGAGAGGGGTAAAACTCTCCGGCGGGCAACGCCAGCGTATCGCCTTGGCACGGCTCTTTTTGAAGGATGCCCCCATCCTGCTGCTCGATGAAGCCACTAGTGCATTGGACACGCGAACCGAACAGGAGATACTTGGAACGCTGAAGCGTATCGCTCAGGGGCGGACAACAGTCGCGATCGCGCACCGGCTTTCAACAATTGCAGATGCTGATCGCAGGGTCACCTTAGAGGTGCTGATATTGCC
>CAKMZB010000001.1:272656-289440 GCA_929200315.1 uncultured Alphaproteobacteria bacterium
GGCCGAAGCACAACGCGCTATTCTGGCCCGCACTGAAGCCACCTCCGCCCTCGACAGTACGGTTGAGGCGGCGATCCAGGACAACTTGGATGAATTGATGCGTGGCAAGACCGTAGTCGCCATTGCCCACCGCCTCTCAACTATCCACCATTTGGACCGTTTGGTCGTATTGGAAAATGGGTCAATTTCGCAGCAAGGGACGCACGAAGATTTGCTCGAGCAAGGTGGCCTCTACGCCGAACTTTGGGCCCGGCAAAGCGGCGGGCGTATTGGCTAGACGGCCATGAATTCCACAATTGCTTCAACATCTTGCGCCGTGCGCAGATAGGGTGTGTGACCCTGGCCGGGGATAGTGGCAAGCTGCATTTGTCCGTGTTTTTCTGCAATTTCGGCGGCCAGCTCTTCCGTCATGAGCGGAGATGTTTGCCCGCGGATCAGCAGCCCCGGAACGCGTCGCAGCACCGCCAATTCGCGCCAGAACATCACATCATCTTCCTCGCGCTCATCGGATATCGGAGCATCAATCATCGGCTTCAACTTGCTCCCGTCCTTGCGCCAGATCGTTTCGGCAACGGCGGTCCAGTCCTTGTGGGACAAGGCCTCAAACTTACCTGGAGCCACCGCTTTGGTAACCTCGGCAGCCTGCCGCCATTCGGTCGGCGCTGCGCCTTTTTTGCTAAGCGCGGCAGCACGCGCCAGACCAACGGCATCGTATTTCGGTCCGCCATCGATGAAGATGAAAGAGCCGAGAAAAGTCGGTCTTTTCGGGGCGGTAGCCAGCACAGTCTGGGCACCATCTCCGATGGCAATGGCATTGATTTTGTGCAGGCCAAGGGCATCGCAAAGGTCGATCAGGTCATCGGCCCGCATGGTGACATGCCGCGGTCCATTGTCGGAATCGCCATTGCCGATAGCGTCGAATGTAATGGCGGTTGCCGGTGATTTGCTGGCTGCCAGTGTGTGTTTGATCAGCGGAGCAATGGCATCCATCGTGCGGTATGGATCCGGCACAACGACGAAATCCGATATAGCCGCCTTGCGCCCCTTGCGCGCTGCCGTGCTTTCAGGCGTCCAGTCATAGCGGCGGTATGATAGCTGCAAACCGTCACGAACCGTTATAAATTCGGTACTTAGCTCAATTTCACCGTCCATTTTCGCCCCCTACAACCGTGCCAATCAGCTTCGACCCGCGCGCAGATCGCGGTCGATAGTGAGGGGAGCACCATTCAGCCGGGCGCGATAGATTTGCAAGTTCTCCATCACACGCATGACGTAATTGCGGGTCTCGGAGAAGGGAATTCCTTCAACCCAATCAATGGCTTGATAAAGAGATGCTCCTCTTGGATCACCATTGCGTTCAATCCAGTCAAGCGCTCGTCGCGGACCTGCATTGTAGGCTGCAAAGGTCAGCACGTGGGAACCGCCAAAATTTTCCATCTGTTGGGCAAGAAATGCGGTGCCCAGACGGGCGTTGTAGGCACCGTCGCGGGTGAGTTTTGATTTCGAATAGCTCACGCCAATCGAGCGCGCGGTGCGCTTTGCGGTCGCCGGTAAAAGTTGCATGAGGCCCAACGCGTTAGCGGAAGATCTGGCGTCGACCTGAAACGTCGATTCCTGCCTGGCAATCGCATAGGCGAGGGGCAGGTCGTCTTTGCCAACGCGCGTTCCTTTGGAAATTGCACCCAGCGGCCAAGCCAGCGTATCAGCATCCATGCCACGCCAGACAGCGCGCTTGCCGACTTGCAGCGCAAGCTGGAAATCCCCCCGCTTTTCAGCACGATAGGCGAGGAGTGCAAGTTCTCCTTCACCCGTTAAGTGGCGTGCCAGATGGCGGTAGAGCGAGCGGGCACGCTTGGGATGCCCGGCATCCTCATGGGCCTCAATGGCGCGAACCAGCTCGTAGTTGGCAAATTTCGCCCGCTCTTCGGTTGTCGGTGAAGGCTTAGCGATGTTGATACGCTCGCGGCCAAGTTCACGGGCGGCAAGCTGGCCGTAATAGGTCGTGTCGTGGTGCGCGGCGAGCTGGAAGGCTGCATTCGCCGCTGTTTGATTGTTGCTTTTTGCAAGCGCCCGACCCAACCAATACTGGCCCCGCGCGGTGGAAATGGGTGTCTTCGCGCGGGCGACGAGCGACCGAAAATGGCTAAGCGCGCGGTCTGCGTCGCCCAGCTTGCGCAGTGCAATCCAGCCAGCAAAAAAGTCCGCATCCATCTGTTTGACGTCGCGCTCCGCCGGGTTTCGGCGCACTGCTTCATAAGCGGTTTGCGGTTTGTCGTGCTTTAAAAGGAGCGATGCCACAATGCGGCTTTCGGTCCAGAAATCATCCCGCGCAGCCGGGTGGATCGCCTCCCGTGGTACTGCGGCGAGCAGGCCTGTGGCCTGGGTTAACCGCTCTTTCTTACGCAGATAACGCGCCTTCGCGAGGACGTATGTCGCGGAAGATTTCTGCGATTTTGGGACAGCTGCAAGGCGTTTTTCTGCGTCCTTCGCCTCACGCTCCACCGCCGTTCGAGCAGCGACCAGGTGCGTCATACCGGCCTTGCCTGCGATCCGAGCAGCGCCTGTAAAACGCTCGCGGGACATCAGCATTTCAACCCGCGCGACGTGGTCCTCATGGGTCAACACGGCTTCCACCGAATGCATGGCGCGCTCCTGGCCACGCAAAAGCACGTCATCACGCCAGAACGGTGCGATAACCTGCCGGGCAGCGGGTTGGTTGCCGGCACGCATATGTGCCCGCGCCAGTGCCAGCGCGCCGTTGAAGGTCTGCGGAGCGCTTTGGGAGAAGGCGGCAGGAAGGGCTGAGCTCGCGGTTTCGGCGACAAGCGCACGCTCGGTGTTGGCACGCATTCGGCGCTGACTGGGCCAGTCGGTCAGGTCGCCGGAAATGCTGGCAAGAGTACCCGCATCCACGCCTTGACCGTCGAGCGCGATATTCCAGGCCAAAACCTTGCGCTCAATCGAGCTACCGGGAAGCTTCGTCCGCGCAGCAAGCGCTTTTGCCATTTGTCCGCGGTCGAGTGCGTCGAGGCCGGATTTCAGCGTGATGGCTCTTTTCTTGGGCGAAAGCGACTTGGCCGCCTGCGCCTGCGCAAACAGGTTCAGCCGTCCATCATCAGCTCTTTGCAAACCGGTCTCGGCGCTGGAAAAAGCAAGGGTGCCGCACAAAAGAGCGGCAAGGCTCGCGCGTGAAAGCATGGTCAATCTCGCTGTTGTTGCGCCGACGAAAAGCGGCTGGCAGAGGTTTGGTTTGGACCAACCTACCAACGTAACCTTTCATTCACGTAAAAACATGGTGGAATCAGGCCGCTTGTGGCGACACGCGCCGAGCTTTATGGTCGCACCTTGCCTGCCCCCAAACAGACACGCCTAGACACGCCTGAAGGACGCCAAACCAGTGACTGACCACACCTTTGCGGGCGCATTTACCGCCCTCGTCACTCCATTCAATGCGGCTGGTGAAGTCGATGAAAAGGGTTTTGGCGATTTCATCGAATGGCAGATTTCCGAAGGGACACAGGGCCTTGTACCGGTCGGTACGACGGGTGAAAGCCCGACGCTGACACATGCTGAGCACAAGCGCGCGGTGGAGATCGCTGTTGAGGTTTCCCGCGGTCGCGTGCCGGTCATGGCGGGGGCTGGGTCTAACAACACGGCCGCGGCGATCGAGTTTGCCAAACATGCGCAGAAAGTTGGCGCTGACGCCGTTTTGGTGGTGACGCCTTATTACAATAAGCCGAACCAAAACGGTCTGCACGGGCACTTTACAGCAGTTGCGCAGGCAACAGACTTGCCGCTTTTTATCTACAACATCCCGAGCCGCTCGATTGTCGATATGACACCGGAAACGATGGGCCGTCTGGCGCGTGAGCAGAAAACCATTGTTGGCGTGAAGGACGCAACCGGCCTGATGGAGCGTCTGTCGGAACAGCGTGCGGTTTGCGGCAACGGGTTTATTCAGTTGTCAGGCAACGATGATTCCTCCCTTGGCTATCTTGGCCAGGGCGGACACGGCTGCATTTCCGTAAGCGGCAATGTCGCGCCGCGCCTCGTTGCTGACTTTCAGAAAGCCTGGGCCGCTGGTGAAACCGCCAAGGCGCTTGAGCTCAACGACCGTCTTTTCCCGTTGCATCGGGCTCTCTTTGTCGAACCGAACCCGGCAGGTGCGAAATACGCGCTTTCTCTTTTGGGACGCATGGGGAGCGATTTGCGCCTTCCTCTCGTTCCCCTTGAAGAGGCTACAAAAGAGCGGGTGCGCGAGGCGATGATGCATGCCGGTCTGCTGAACTGAGAACAGCGAACGCCATGGTGAAGAAAACAGAGGGTGGCGGCAAAATCATCGCGGAGAACCGCCGCGCGCGCTACAATTACGCTATTGAGGATGTGACCGAAGCCGGGCTAATGCTCACCGGTACGGAGGTGAAAAGCCTGCGCACCGGCAAGGCGAACATCGCAGACAGCTATGCGAGCTATGAGGACGGTGAGATGTGGTTGATCAACAGCTACATCCCCGAATATCTGCAGGCCAATCGCTTCAACCATGAACCGCGGCGACGGCGCAAATTGCTGTTGAAGGGCCGTGAGATCGTCCGCATGAGCCAGGCTGTCGCCCGCGATGGCATGACGCTTGTGCCGTTGAAGCTCTATTTCAACGATCGCGGCATGGCGAAGCTGGAAATCGCCGTTGCCAAGGGCAAGAAGGTTCACGACAAACGCGAAACCGAGCAGAAGCGCGATTGGCAGCGCCAAAAAGCACGGCTGTTGCGCGAGCAAAGCTGATGGCGGTCAGCGAAGTTGCCACGATTAAAGAGGTCGAGGTCCTGTCGGAAGCTGAATGGCGTCGGCTCTTTGCCATGTTGCAAGACGCCTTTGTCGAAAACGCCCCCCATATCGACCCGCCCTCATCACTTGAGCAGCTCAGCCTTGGCGACATCAAACGTATGGTTCTGGAAGACACGATGCTTGTGGCGTGGTCCGGCGGTGGCATTGTCGGTTGCGCGTTTGTCAGCGACCGCAATGATCACCTTTATCTCGGCCGTCTCGCTGTTTCCGCCCAGCACCGCCGCGGCGGCATCGCGACCGCGCTCGTGCGTCATGCTTTCATGAAGGCGGAAGAGTTGGGCCTACCGGCAGTCCAGCTGCAGACCCGCGTCGAGCTCACGAATAACCACGCGGCCTTTGAGCGGATGGGGTTCACCAAGATTGGTGAGGAGGCTCATCCGGGCTTTGACCGCCCGACATCGATCAGGATGGAGTGCCGTCTTTAGCGGGCAGCGCTTCAATGATGACGAAAGCCTGCGCCCAAGGCATGTCATCGGTTATTGTGACGTGAATGATGCCGTCGTGGCCCTCCGGCAGCATTTCGGCAAGACGTTTTGCTGCACCGCCGGTGAGTTCCATGGTCGGGCGCCCACCACGCAAGTTCACCACTCCCATATCTCGCCAAAACACGCCACGCGCCAGGCCGGTGCCGAGGGCTTTGGCGCAGGCTTCCTTTGCTGCAAAGCGCTTGGCGTAGGACGCGGCGCGCTGCTTGCGGCGATCTGATTTTGCCTGCTCGATTTCCGTAAAGATACGGCTGGTGAAACGCTTACCGAAACGCTCCAGCGAACGCTCGATGCGGCGGATGTCCATGAGGTCTGAACCAAAGCCAACAATCATGCGGGGTCCGTGAGGGAGGAGGCCTTCTCCACCGCTGTCGCTTTGGCATGTTCGCGGATTTCGGCAGCCTTTGCCATCAACTTGTCCCGCCGCGCCTCGCGAAAGATCAAAGCGGCTCTACGGGTGATGACATAGACCGGCAGGGCGACGATTGTTCCCAAAATGATGCCACCAATCATCATGGGATAAAGGAGCGGCGTCCAGATCTCCCCTAACGCGCTGGCCAGGTGGCTGAAGTCGAATGTCCAGAATACGGACCCGATATCTCTCATGGCCCGACCAAGTTGCTTGCCGGCCGCCGCGTGCACGTCATTGCCGAGGATGCGGTTGCCGAGCTCATAGGCAGTTGCCCAGATGAAGGGGAAGGTGATTGGGTTGCCGAAGAACGTGCCGAGTGCCGCCGCAATCAGGTTGCCTCGGACAAGCGTGGCCAGCGCAAACGAGATGAGGAAATGCAACCCCAGAAAGGGTGAGCATGACGTAAAGACGCCCATTGCCACACCGGACGCCACGGCGTGGGGTGAGGCGGTGAGGCGCAGGATGCGCTTGGTCACATACTGGCCCGACCGCATCCACGAGCGCCGAGGCCACGCCCAGACGCGCAGCCATTCCAGCCATGATGGGGGAGATCGGCGCTTGAGCAGCATGGGGTTTGGACAGACCTCGGAAACAGTTTGAACGCACGCGTTGCGATAATTCGATCTAGGGTAACGCAGGGTGCGTTAATAGGGCGTTTGTGACATCCTTTGGGCGAAGCTCAACCGTAAAGGCGTTTGGCTTCCGTCGTGACCGAAAGGGCCCTTAAAGCGCGCAGCAGCCGCGCCAAATGGCGCGCGTCCCAGACCTCCACGCCAAAAACCATAGTGGAAAGACCGCTGTCGGGGCCTTCCAGATAAAGGTTCACAATGTTGGCATCGGCCTTGGCAATGACTTCTGTGATGTCCGCCAACGTGCCGGGAGCGTTGACGGCGGTAATCTCGATGCGGGCAGGGAAGCGTGAGGGATTCTCCGGGTCAATCTGCCAGCGCAGGTCTATCCAATTGTGAGCATTGTCCTCGTGCTCCTGCAGGGCATCAGCTTCGATTGGATAGACCGTGATGCCCTTGCCTTCTTCGACAATGCCGACGATCCGGTCGCCGGGCACTGCCCCGCATTCCAGATTAATGCGAACGGCCATCCCCGCATCGGCTCCGGAAAAGGGTACGGCGCTTTCGGTGGCTCTTTCTGCCTCGTTTTTCCTGCGGCGGCGGCCAGGAATACGGAAGAGGAAATCACCGACCCCCGAAAGCGAAAACCATCCATCGCTTGGCGAAGCCTTGGCTGTCGTGGATGTGCGTTCAATACGGTAGTCCGGGTGGACGGCTTTGAGCACGTCCGATGGATCAAGCTCACTGCGGCCCACAGCAGCGATGGCGTCGGTGACGGATTCTCGCGCCAATTTTGGCAATGCAAGCTCCAGCGCATCCGGTTCAAACTCATGACCTGCACGCTTGAAGGTGGATTGCAGAATGCGCACGCCAGTATCGCGGAATTGCCGGTCCAGCGCCTCCCGCGCCGCGCGCCGCACACCGGCCTTTGCCTTACCGGTAACGGCAACGTTTTCCCAGGATACGGGTGGAACGTAGTTTTCATCATCGGAGCGGATGATCTGTACCTCATCGCCGTTCTTCAATTTGGTGACGACCTGCGAATTGCGCCCGTTGATGCGGCAGGCAACGCAGGTGTCGCCAACCTTTGTGTGGACCGCATAGGCAAAGTCGATGGCCGTCGCGCCAAGAGGCAAAGCAATCAAACGGCCCTTCGGCGTGAAGCAAAAAACCTGGTCAAGGAAGAGTTCCAGCCGTGTGTGCTCCAGCACATCATCTGCATGATCGCCTTGGGAAAGCGTATCAACAGTGCGCCGCAGCCAAGCATAGGCGCGGCTGGAGGGCACGTCATCGGCCTCCATGTCTATTTGGCTCGGATCGTATACTCCGTCCTTATAAAGCGCATGGGCCGCGATGCCGTATTCGGCGATGTCGTTCATCTCGTGGGTGCGGATTTGCAGTTCCACCCGCTGGTGCATCGGCCCGGCAATGGTGGTGTGGATCGAACGGTAGTCGTTTTGCTTGGGCGTTGAGATGTAATCTTTGAACCGCCCCGGCACGGCTGGCCAGCGGGTGTGGACAATGCCTAGGGCATTGTAGCATTGCTCCACCCTATCCACGATCACCCGAAAGCCGATGAGATCGGAGAGTTGTTCGAAGGAAACACGGTTGTTTTCCATCTTACGATAGACGCTGTAGGGCCGTTTCTGACGGCTTTTCACCACCGCCTCGATACCGCTTTGGGAAAGCCATTCCACAAGTGATTTTTCGATCTCCAAGACCGCTTCCGTTGCATCCTCGGCCATGGAGGCAAGCTTGTCGTGGATGAGGGCGTGAGCCTCCGGCAGAAGGTGCATGAAGGAGAGTTCTTCAAGCTCGTCGCGCATGGTCTGCATACCCATCCGCCCGGCGAGCGGGGCATAAATATCCAGCGTTTCCTGCCCGATCCGCGCGCGTTTTTCCGGCGGGACGTGCTGGAGTGTGCGCATGTTGTGGAGCCGGTCGGCGAGCTTCACCAGCAGCACGCGCACATCGTTTGAAACGGCAAGCAGAAGACGGCGCAGGTTCTCGCCTTGGCGGGTTTTCTTGGAAACGAGCTCAATGTTGGAGAGCTTGGTCAGCCCGTCCACCAGCGCGCCAATCTCCGGGCCGAAACTGGCATCAATCTCCGCGCGCGTTGCGTCGGTGGCTTCAATCGTATCGTGAAGAAGGGCGGCGACCACGCTTGCTTCATCCAGCCGCATCTCGGCAACAATGGCGGCAACGGAAATCGGGTGCGTGATGTAGGCTGCACCAGATGATCGCGTCTGGTGGCGGTGTTTGTGTGTGGCGTAGGAACACGCGCGCTGGATCAGATCCTCATCGCTGTCAGGCAGATAGCTCTGGACAAGGTCGATCAGTTCTGACTGGCGCATGGAAATGAGGCGGGCGGAAACAACACCGGCCAACAATGGGGGGCACATGCCCGCCCCGCAAGGCATTTGCGGGCCCAGAAACGAAATCGGGCCCCGCAGGGCCCGAAAATTTTACATATCGTCGGTTTTTTCCGGCGGAACGAGGCCCTGTAGGCTCGCAAGCAGATCTTCTTCCGGGATCGTGTCGAATGCGACAAGAGCCGGTGCTTCTTTCTCTTCCGCTGCGGGAGCCTCGATCGGTGCTTCCTCTTCGTCCACCTCAACATGGCGCTGGAGCGAATGGATGAGGTCTTCTTTCAAATCGCCGGGAGAGAGTTCTTCATCGGCAATCTCGCGCAGAGCAACGACGGGGTTTTTGTCGTTGTCGCGATCGACGGAAATTTCAGCACCAGAAGAAATCTGGCGGGAGCGATGTGCGGACAGAAGCACCAACTCAAAGCGGTTGGGGACTTTATCGACGCAATCTTCCACGGTAACGCGGGCCATGAGCGGCTCCTGAAGGCTAAGGGGCGGGAGGGATTGGAGCGTTGACTAAGGGCAAATTGCGGTGATTTCAAGTTTTTCCCGCATTCGCTGCTATCATTTCATGAAACCAAACGGCTGTTCGCCAATTCAGATCATAAGGCTCATAGGGCCGAATTTCATATTTGCCATTTTCAGGACTGATAAATGTTCGACGACAGAGAAAAGATTGCGCTCTTCATAGACGGGGCAAATCTCTATGCAACATCCCGTGCGCTGAATTTAGATATTGATTACAAGGAATTACTGGGCGCTTTCCGCAATCGCGGCTATCTGCTGCGCGCCTACTATTATACCGCCCTTGTGGAGGATCAGGAATATTCATCCATTCGCCCGCTGATCGATTGGCTGGGCTATAATGGCTATGCCGTGGTGACGAAGGCCGTGCGGGAGTTCACCGATTCTGCCGGGCGGCGCAAACTGAAGGGCTCAATGTATGTGGAATTGACCGTCGATGCGCTTGGCCTTGCTGATAGCGTCGACCACTACGTCATTTTTTCAGGCGACGGCGATTTCCGTCGCCTTGTCGAATCGCTCCAGACCCGCGGCAAGAAGGTAACAATTGTCTCCACCAGCCAATCCCAACCGCCGATGATTGCCGATGATCTGCGTCGTCAGGCCGATCACTTTATTGACCTCGACACGTTGCGCGATGAGATAGGACGCGAGCTGCCCCAGCGATCCGCCGGGCGGGATTATGATGAGGACGAGGACTAGATTTGCCCCAATCAATCGAGATCGCCAGCGCTGAGCCGCCGCAGGGCTGCCCGCTCTGCCCGCGGTTGGTGGAATTCCGCCGCCAGAACGAGGTGACCTATCCGCACTTCTTCAATGCGCCTGTGCCGACATGGCATCCCCAGGTTGGGCCGGAAGCGGTGCGGCTCCTCGTCGTTGGCCTTGCACCGGGTGTGAAAGGCGCGAACGCAACCGGTCGCCCGTTCACGGGGGATTTTGCAGGTGATCTTCTCTACGAAACCCTTGTAGCTCACGGCTTTGCCGAAGGGCGCTACGAAGCCGACCCCGACGACAGTCTGAAGCTGGTGGATTGCGCGATTACCAATTCGGTGCGCTGCGTGCCACCGCAGAACAAACCGGTCGCAGCTGAGGTGAACACCTGCCGCGCGTTTCTGGAAAAAACGATCGAGCGCTATGAGAACCTCACCATCCTCGTTACTCTTGGCAAGATAGCGCATGACAGCCTGCTGCGCACACTTGGTGCGCGCGTTGTGGCGCATCCTTTTGGCCATGACAGGGTGCACGAGGTAGGAGGTTACACGATCATTTCCAGCTACCATTGTTCCCGCTACAACACGAATACGGGCGTGCTGACACAGGAAATGTTCAACGCCGTTTTTACCCGCGCGCGTGCCTTATTAACCTCCTAGTGTATTGCGCATCTTGCCGGGGGTGATTGCGAACGTCATATAGCGGCGAACTTCAGGCCACCCCTGGCCAAACTTGATCGGAACCCATCTTGGCATCTGGCAACAAAAGCACCGTTGGTGAAACGATTTCCGTTGTCATCCAGGCCCTGCTGCTGGCCCTGGTGTTGCGCACCTTCCTGTTTCAGCCCTTCAATATACCTTCTGGCTCCATGAAGCCGACGCTCCTGGTGGGCGACTATATTTTCGTGTCGAAATTCTCCTACGGCTACAGCCGCTATTCTCTACCCTTCGGGCCGAACCTGTTTGAAGGGCGCATCTGGGGTTCTGACCCGGAGCGGGGGGATGTGGTGGTTTTCAAATACCCGTCCGACACGTCGAAGGACTATATCAAGCGGGTTATCGGCCTGCCCGGTGACACGGTGCAGCTGCGCAATTCCGTCATCTACATTAACAACGAACCCGTGCCGCGCGAGCAGATGGGCACCTATTCTGAGACCGTGCGCGGAACCGAGCAGACCGTTCCAATCTATGTGGAGACCCTTGGTGGCGAGAGTTACGGGACGCTCGACATCGACACGCAACCGGGCAATCCGGTCGACAACACAAAGGTCTTTGCCGTGCCGGAGGGGCACTATTTCTTCCTCGGTGATAACCGCGATAATTCCGCCGACAGCCGCTACGACGTTGGCTTCGTTCCGGCGGAAAATCTCGTCGGCAAGGCGCAGGTGATTTTCTTGTCGCTGGAAGACGGCGCCGCAGCCTGGCAGATCTGGCGCTGGCCTCTGGACATGCGCTGGAGTCGCCTGTTCAGCGGTATTTAGGCCCAAGCCGTGGCCCGTTCACGACAAGCCGGTTCAAAGGCGCTGAATGCACGACGCATCCAGGCGCTGGAGCACCGCATCGGGCACACATTCAAGAGCCACGAAACACTGATCCGCGCACTCACCCATTCCAGCGCTGCCGCCCATGGCAACGACCGTTCGCATTACGAGCGGCTGGAATTCCTGGGTGACCGAGTGCTTGGCCTTTGCGTCGCGAACCGGTTGTTTGAAATGTTTCCCGGCGCTTCGGAGGGTGAATTGTCTGTTCGCCTCAACGCGCTGGTGAGCGGGGAGACTTGTACTGAAATTGCCGATGAAATGGGTCTTGCTGATTTTATCACGACTGGTGCGGATGCGCGGCAGATCAACTCAAAACGCATGCGCTCGGTGCGGGCCGATGTGGTGGAAAGCCTCATTGCCGCCATTTACCGCGACGCCGGGCTGGATGCGGCGAAAGCCTTCGTTGCCCGTTTTTGGGAAGGTCGGTTCGACACGAGCGAGGCGGCGGTGCAGGATTCCAAAACCGCCCTTCAGGAATGGGCCCATGCTGAGGCCAGGGTGACACCGTCTTACGAGATCGTCTCTCGTTCCGGCCCGGACCACGATCCGGTCTTTACTGTGGCGGTAACGATTGAAGGACGTGCAGGTGCCGAGGGGCAGGGGCGTTCCAAACGCACTGCCGAACAGGAGGCCGCCCGCAATGTACTGGAACGTGAAGGTGTTTGGGATGCGAAGAAAGAAGAGGCATGAGTGACATGAGCGAAGCCTCACCTCAAACCCGCGCCGGTTTCGCCGCGCTGATCGGCGCCCCCAATGCAGGCAAGTCAACCCTCATCAACCGCCTTGTCGGCACCAAGGTCTCTATCGTATCCCACAAAGTGCAGACCACTCGCACAGTAGTGCGTGGTATTGCCATGCGCGGTGAAAGCCAGATCATCTTTGCTGACACGCCCGGCATTTTCCACCCCCGCCGCAGACTTGACCGCGCCATGGTGGATGCGGCCTGGGGCGGTGCGAAGGATGCCGATGTCGTCTGCCTGCTGATCGACGCCGAGCGCGGCATCAAGGGTGATGCTGAGCGCATCTTGAAGCAATTGGCCGACGTGAAGTTGCCGAAGATCCTCATCCTCAACAAGATCGATCGCGTGCCGGTGGAAAGCCTGTTGAAGCTCGCCGCAGACGCCAACGAGGTCTGTGCTTTTGACGACACGTTCATGCTATCCGCGCTGAATGGTGCCGGCTGCGAAGACTTTATGGATCATCTGGCAATAATCGTGCCCGAAGGTCCGTTTCTCTATCCACCGGATCAGGTTTCCGACCTGCCGGAGCGGTTGCTCGCAGCCGAAATCACCCGCGAAAAACTCTTCCTGCGCCTTCATCAGGAGCTGCCCTACAGTGCCCATATTGAGGTTGAGGGTTGGGAAGAGCGCAAGGACGGGTCGATTAAGATTGATCAGACGATCTACATCCAGCGCGATGCGCACAAGAAAATGGTGATCGGCAAGAATGGCGAGACCATCAAGGCGATCTCCAGCGCCGCGCGGCAGGAATTGACAGAATTGCTGGGGCGCAAGGTGCATCTCTTTTTGTTCGTAAAGGTGCGGGCCAACTGGATTGATGATCCGGAGCGCTACCGCGAAATGGGGCTGGAGTTTCCCAGATGATGCGATTGCGCATCATCTGCTTGTTTTGTGCTCACGCTGCCGGGCTACCGCCCTGCGCTCCGCTCTAGATCATGGAGTGGACGGACGAAGCTATTGTGCTGGGCGTTCGCAAACATGGCGAAACCGCCGTCATTGCCGAGTTGATGACCAACACACGCGGCCGCCATCTAGGCCTTGTTCAGGGCGGTAGAGGTCGTGTGATGCGCCCCGTTCTCCAGCCGGGCAACCGCGTGCGGGCAACCTGGCGTGCGCGGCTCGACGAACATCTGGGCACTTACAAAATCGAGGGTGACACGATGCGGGTCGCGCGGCTGATGGAGAAGGCGCACGGCATCTACACTGTTCAGGTGCTCACCAGCCTGCTGCGTCTGTTGCCGGAGCGTGATCCTCACAAGAACCTCTATGACGCTTTCGACATCATCCTTGATTCCATCGAGAGACCCGCAGTCGCTGGGGAGCTTGTTGTGCGGTTTGAGCTGGCAATGTTGGAGGAGCTTGGGTTCGGCCTCGACCTTGGAGCCTGCGCTGCTACCGGCTCTCGCGAAAATCTCATTCATGTCTCGCCAAAAAGCGGCCGGGCGGTCAGCCGGGAGGCGGGTGAGCCCTATGCCGACCGGCTTCTGTCGCTGCCTACTTTCCTCACTTCCGGCAATCTTGAGCGCACTGGCGAAGCGCCGCTGGACGATATTGTTGCGGGATTTGCTTTGAGCGGACATTTCCTCCACCGACATGTCTACGGCCCGCGCGGTATAGAAGTGCCGCCAGAGCGGGCCGCATTGGTAAAGGCCGTGAGCCGGGAGCTTGAATGATGCACGTTGAAATGATCGATGGTGAGGAGCGTCAGATCGGCGTTGTCAGCATGGTGGAGGCGGCCGAGCTAACGGGCCTTGAGCTGATGCAGGCTATTTCCAAGGGCGAGCTGCCGGGCCCATCCATAGGAGCGGCGATGAATTTCCGCATGGTCAATGTGGAAGAGGGCGAAGTCACTTTTGCCGGTACACCTCATGAAGGATTGATGAACCCAATGGGAACGGTGCATGGCGGCTGGGCGGCGACCCTATTGGATTCTGTGCTCGCCTGCGCGATCCACACGCTCTGCCCCAAGGGCTATGCCAGCACATCCATCGATCTGAAGGTGAATTTCGTCCGGCCAATCCTGCCGTCATCCGGGCGGCTGACCGCCCGCGGCAAGGTGATCCATCCGGGCCGTCAAATTGCGACGAGCGAAGCAACGCTAATGGACGAGAACGGCAAGCTCTATGCCCATGGCGTGCAAGCTTGCTCCATCTTCAAAATCCCGGTTTAGGCGGCGACGGCGGGCCGCCCAACGGCAGTCTCGCGGATCGGCAAATGCACCACCGCGGCAAAGAGGCCAAGCGCAACGCCAAGCCACCAGACCGTGTCGTAGCTGCCGTTCAAATCATAGAGATAGCCGCCGAGCCACACGCCAAGGAACGAGCCAACTTGGTGCGAGAGAAACACGATTCCACCCAGCAAGCCGAGGTGGCGGGTGCCAAACATGATTGCCACCAGCGCGTTGGTGGGTGGCACGGTGGAGAGCCAGAGCAGGCCCATCACAATCGCGAATACGATCACTGAAATCGGTGTCTGCGGCAGCAGCAGGAAGGCCGTCACAGCAATCGAACGGCCGATATAGATCAGCGACAGAAAGACCGGTTTGGAATAGCGTTGCCCGATAATGCCGGAGGCGAGCGAGCCGAAAATGTTGAAAAACCCGATCAGCGCAATTGCATAGCCCGCAAAGCTCGCGTCGATCCCGATGTCGGAAATATAGGCGGGGAAGTGCGCGGTGATGAAGGCGACTTGAAAGCCGCAGACGAAGAAGCCGGAGATGAGCAGCACATAGGATGTGTGGCCAAAAGCTTCACGCAACGCTTCGCCAATCGTCTGCTCAACGCTCTCATTGCTATAGGCGGCGGATTTGGAATTCCCAAAAAGGGGAGCCGCCAAGACCGGGATTATTAGCATCATGGCGGACATAATGAGCAGTGTATCTGACCAGCCGTAAAGCGAGATGAAGCCCACCGAGAGTGGCGCGAAGAGGAACATGCCCGCAGACCCGGCCGCCGTACCAATGCCGAAAACGAAAGATCGTTTCTCCGGCGGCACGTTGCGGGCAAAGACGGACAGAATAATGCCAAAGGATCCGGCAGCTGTTCCCAAACCCACCAACACTCCGCCGCCGACATGCAGCCAGATTGGCGCGGAGGCAAAGGCCATGATGGCAAGGCCTATTGCATAGAACAGACCGCCCAAAGCCAGCATGCGCCATGCGCCGTAGCGGTCGGCAAGCGCGCCGAAGATCGGCTGCCCGATCCCCCAAGCCAGATTCTGTATCGCCATGGCGACACCAAACGTCGTGCGGCTCCAGCCGGTTTCGGCAAGCAGGGGAATTTGAAAAAAACCCATTGCAGAGCGCGGCCCAAATGCCAGAAGTGCGATCAAGCAGCCACAGGCCACGATAAGTGGCACAGGCGGAGACCAACGGGGCGCGGAAGGCGTTGGGGAGACTGACATGGGCGAGCAACCAAGTGAGAGCGGTGCAAAAATAGACGAGGTTTTGGCCAGTGGCGAGGGCACGAATGTCGATCTCGCGCGTTCACATGGCAAGGAGATTAATATGACCAAATCCGAACTTGCCAATGAAATTGTCCGTGCTCGCCAAGAGGCCCGCCAGAGTGACGCAACCATGCCCGAACCATCCCTGACATTGGGCGATGCCATGGACATCCAAACCATCGCCTTTGAGCGCTACGGTGAGAAAAGCGTGGGCTGGAAAGTCGGCGCGACGAATGAAGCCGCGCAAAAGGGCTTTGGGATCAGCGCACCGTTCTACGGGCCGATGGCTAAGGGCAGTGTGCTGAAGAGTGGCGATAAGCTGAAGAAGAGTGCCAATGTGGGCGCCGTTGAGCCGGAATACGCTTTCAGGATGGCACGCGATTATCCGCAGGGCGGTGAGGCCATCAACGAAGAAACGGCACGTGGTGCGGTGGAAACCGTTCACATCGCCATTGAGGTAATTGGCCGGACATTGAGCGATGCAAGCTTTGCCAATGGCGTAGGCGTGACCCTCGATTTTGGCGGTAATGCAGCCTTTGTCGTCGGTCCGGAAATTAGCGACTGGGCCAATGCAGATCTCGCGCAGATGCCGGTCACAGCCTATGAGAACGGTGATGAGGTCCAGAAGGGCAACGGAACATCTGCCATGGGTGATCCAATCCGCAGCGTTGTCTGGATGGCGCAGACCCTTGCGGAGAATGGCGGCAGACTGAAAGCGGGCGAATGGGTTTCCACCGGCACCTGCACCCCACCGGTGCCAGCGAAAGCCGGTTCCATTGTGGAGGCGCAGTTTGGTGATTTTGGCCGGGTTTCGGTGCGTTTCACCTAAGTTCCGCTAGTGTTTGTGCCGCGGCCTTTCGGTGGCTAGCTTGCCACCGAATTTGCGGTTTGCCTTGCAATCGGCGCACTTTTGCTCAATATGAGTATAAGTTCAGTTTGAACGGAGAACCCCCATGGCTTTCATGACCCGCGATCCGGTTGCAGCCGGGCAGAATGTGCCCGTCGCCCCACGCCGGGCGGACACAGAGGTCCTGCCGCGCCCGGCGCTGGATTATACGCCGGAAGTCGCCAGGGCGACGGCGGACATTTACGCAAAGGTTGCCCACCACATTCCTGAAATCGAATGGCCGGTCCACGCGCCGTATATCCA
>CAKMZB010000001.1:289450-333463 GCA_929200315.1 uncultured Alphaproteobacteria bacterium
TTGCACTGCACCATCGTACTCCTTATTATAGTTTTCTGGCGCATAATTACCAAACGCCGGAAATCTACCACGGTGTTGCTGATATTGCCGGTGATTCCCTGCAACTCGCCATGGAAGCAACCCGCGTCGAGGCGCAGGTCATCGTCCAATGTGGCGTTCATTTCATGGCCGAGACCTCCAAGCTGCTGAACCCGTCCAAAACCGTGCTCATCCCGGACATGCGGGCAGGGTGCTCGCTGGCCGATTCTATTACGGGTGAAGATGTGCGCCTGCTGCGCGAGGCCAATCCCGGCGTGCCCATCGTCACTTATGTGAACACCTCCGCCGACGTTAAAGCCGAGAGCGACATCTGCTGCACGTCGTCGAATGCTGTGCAGGTGGTGGAGAGTTTTGGTGCCGACACGGTGCTGCTCATCCCGGATGAATATCTCGCACAGAACGTTGCCAAGCAGACCGACGTGAAAATTCTCACCTGGAAAGGCCATTGCGAGGTTCACGAGCGGTTCACCGCCGAAGAACTGCTCGCCTACAAGGAGGCCGACCCGGCGATCCAGATCGTCGCCCATCCGGAATGCCCTACCGAAGTCACGGCGGTTGCCGATTTCACGGGCTCCACAAAGGGTATGATCGACTATGCGACAGGTCAAAAACCGGGAGCCAAGGTGCTGCTGGTGACTGAATGTTCCATGGCCTCCAACATTCAGGAACAGGCGCCGGGGGTGGAATTCATCAAACCCTGCAACCTTTGTCCCCACATGAAACGCATCACACTGCCCAAGATCCTCGACAGCCTGCTGGAGATGAAGGAAGAAGTGGTGGTCGACCCGCTCATGGCCGAGCGTGCGCGCCGGGCTGTGGAGCGCATGGTGAACCTGGGCAACTAGAGCGGTCCTCCAACCGGGAGCAAACAAGTGCCCGAACAGCTTTCTTTCCTTCGCCCCGTGGGCTGGACCGGCAACGATGATGTTGTGATCATCGGCGGCGGTCTGGCAGGTTTGTTCTGCGCACTGAAGCTCGCGCCGCGCCCTGTCACGATTCTCACCGCCGCCTCACTTGGCAAAGGCGCGTCATCGGCTTGGGCGCAGGCCGGTATTGCTGCCGCGATCTCTGAAGGAGACACGGTCGAACAGCATGTTGCCGACACTGTTGCAGCCGGGGCGGGTATTGTGGACGAGCAGATTGTTCGCCTCATGGCCTCGCAAGCCGCTGACCGCATTCATGATTTGCTGGAATTCGGTGTACCCTTTGATCGTGATCTCGAAGGCCGACTTGTAACGTCGCGGGAGGCTGCCCACAGCCAGAGCCGCATCGTCGGGGTGCAGGGGGATCGGGCGGGAAAGTCCATCATGCAGGCGCTCATCGCTGCCGTGCGTGAGACCCCTTCCATCAAGGTGCTGGAAGGTTATGTCGTCCAGGATGTCATCACTGAAGGTAAATATGTCTCCGGCATCGTTGCCCGCGATCAGGCGGGGAGCGGGCCGAACAAGCTGACCCTCCCAACCCGTGCTGTGGTGATGGCCGCTGGCGGTATCGGACATCTTTACGAAAAGACCACCAACCCCGCCGAAGCCCGGGGCGGCGGCATTGGCATGGCCGCGCGGGCCGGAGCGGTGGTAGCGGATATGGAATTCGTCCAATTCCACCCGACGGCCATCAATGTAGACCGGGAACCGGCGCCGCTCGCGACGGAGGCTCTGCGTGGCCACGGTGCGGTGCTGATCAACGACGCCGGTGAGCGCTTTATGAAGGCCCTTCACCCGGACGCTGAACTTGCCCCCCGCGATGTTGTGGCGCGCGGGATAGCTGCGGAAATCCGAGCCGGTCGCGGCGCATGGCTCGATTGCCGCGAAGCTGTTGGTGTAACCTTTGGTGAGGAATTTCCGACAGTGTTTGAGTATTGTAAGGAGTCCGGGATTGACCCTGTTACTGAACCAATACCCGTCATTCCTGCTGCACATTATTTCATGGGTGGCATTCTGACCGACGCCAATGGTCGCTCGTCGCTGGACGGGCTTTGGGCCTGTGGTGAAGTGACCTCCACCGGTGCCCACGGCGCGAACCGACTGGCGTCCAATTCACTGCTGGAAGCTGTGGTCTTTGCCTCCCGCATCGCCGCCGACATTCAAAGCCTGCTGCCCGCGCCGCGCCTTCTCACTTGGTCGAGCGAAAGCCTGACCCACGACAGTGAAGAGGCGGTGGAAGACACCGCGCCGATGAAGACATTGCGTGAAGTGATGAGCGCGGAGTTCGGCGTTGTCCGCACCGGTGAAGGGATGCGTAAGGGGCTAAGAGGAATCCTTAAACTTGAGAAGAAGAATACACTGCAACGCTTTGAAAATGTGTTGAATGTCGCAAAGCTCATTGCTGTCTCCGCGATCCTGCGGGAAGAGAGTCGGGGCGGCCATTACCGCACGGACTTCCCCGAGCCGCGCGATGTATTCGCCCACCGCACGTTCATGACTTTGGCGCAGGCGAACCGACTGACGGACGCTATTCTGGCCGGTGAAGAAGTGGCTCTGGAGAAAACCGCGTGAGCATTCCCACCCTTCCACTCCCCCTCGTCAAAGAGGCCGTTGCAGTCGCGTTGAAGGAAGACCTCGGCCTTGCCGGAGACTTGACGAGCGACGCGACAATTCCCGCTGAGGCCACAGCACGGGCGGTGCTCGATTGCCGCGAGGATGGCGTGCTCGCGGGGATGGACCTGGCACGCGAGACCTTTGCCGCCATCGATCCGACCGTGACTTTTGAGGCTCTCGCCGGGGACGGCGATCGTCTCAGACCCGGCCAGGACGTTGCCCGCATTTCCGGCCCGGCCCGCGCGGTGCTGATGGCGGAGCGGACGGCGCTCAATTTCCTTTGCCACCTCTCCGGCATAGCAACCCTTACGGCCACCTATGCTGCCGCGATTGCCCACACCAAGGCAAAGGTCGCCTGCACCCGCAAGACAACGCCGGGCCTGCGCCTTTTTGAGAAGCACGCCGTGCGCTGCGGAGGTGGGTCGAATCATCGTTACAATCTGGGCGATGCGATCCTCATTAAAGACAACCACATCGCCATTTGCGGCGGTGTTGCTGAGGCGATCAATGCAGCGAAGGCCCATGCCGGGCATTTGGTGAAGATCGAGGTTGAAGTCGACACGCTGAAACAGCTTGATGAAGCGCTGAAGGCTGGGCCGGATGTGGTGATGCTGGACAATATGGGCCTGGAGGATTTGCGCGAAGGCGTGAAGCGTGTCGGTGGCCGTATTCCGGTTGAAGCATCCGGCAATGTGAGTCTGGAAACGATTGCGGCGATTGCCGAGACAGGCGTTGACCTCATCTCCACCAGCAAGATCACGATGAGCGCGCCGACGCTCGATCTCGGCCTCGACATCGCGATTGAGACAAAGGCCTAGCCGCCGATCCGCAGACCCGGCGCAGGGCGCTCGCGCAGGATGGCGCGTTGGTAGCGGTAGAGCGCTGCGGGGCGACCGCCGGTGCTTTGCGTGCGTGCGCCGGTGGATTCAACAAGACCGGCATGTTCGACGATGCGGCGGAAATTCTGCTTGTGCAGCGTGCGCCCCGAAAGCGCCTCCACCACCTGTTGCAGCTCTGTCAGGGTGAAGGCATCGGGCAACAGTTCAAATGCTACAGGGCGGTATTTCAGCTTGCCGCGTAGCCTTGCCATGGCGGTGGCCAGAATGCGGCGATGATCCTGTGCCATGGCAATGCCAAGGCCGTGCTCCACCGTCAGCTCCTGCCGGGAACCGTCCACAACAGCTTCTTCAACAAGACCTGCCTCATAAAGTGTCTCATAGCGCTCCAATACACGCTCCTCGTCCCACAGGCTCTCATCCAGCTCACCGTCACTGGTGAGCGCAAAGGCGTGGCGGACGCGAGCGACCACGTCGGTGGCGATATTGTCACGGGCGAGCCACGCGGTGATAGCGGGGATAATGCGGC
This sequence comes from uncultured Alphaproteobacteria bacterium, assembly GCA_929200315.1. GTDB lineage: Bacteria > Pseudomonadota > Alphaproteobacteria > Rhizobiales > Rhizobiaceae > Pseudahrensia. The sequence goes on from CAKMZB010000001.1 coordinate 293,392, forward strand.
GATGGAGAATGGCTGGCACACCGGTGCGCCAGTCTTCCCATGGCAGATGGTCATACCAGCGCCGCCAACGCAGTCCGTCATCGTCCAACGCCTGGCGCACCAGCGTGAGATAGCCGACGGACACCATATGTTGGCCCTGGGGATTAAGGCGACCATGGTCGCCGAATGTGTAGAGCTGTTCGACATAACCAAGATCCAGCGCCGTCTGTTGGGTCACCCAGCGCCGCAGACCACGCTCCATGGTGCGGTCGGCGTCTGGCTCAAAGGGGCCAAAGGGTAAAGCCTCAAAGGCATCTGTCTGTTCCACCGGCTGGACGAGCACAACCGGCCCAACCTCATCCACTGCGACAACAACGGCGTGGAGGCCGATTTGAATAGAGCCGGTCATGCGCCGGTGCCGTAGAGGACGAAGGGGCGGCCTCGATCTGCCGTTTCGCCTCTTCCTATTGCGGCGCAGGCTTCCCTCAATGCGCCGCCCAATCCAAGAATGGCATCGGCATGTTCGACGATGAGCGCGTTGGGTGTGGCAAAGGGTGCTGCCTTTCGCAGGTTCAGGGCTGCATTCGCGCAATCGCGCTTAGAGTCCCGTAAAACCGCCGCAATCAGGCCCGCAGCGGTGGAGCGGCTTACGCCCATCCAGCATTGCAGAATGATCGGGCCGTGGTCGGCTCTGATGAAGTCGACCAATTCCTCAACCTGCCTGCGCGAGGACGGTATCAGCGCGTCCTTTGGACCGCTGATATCGTGAAATTCCAGTGCCAGCCTTTCACCCTCAAAGCTCACAGGCGTTTCAGCAGATTGGCCCGGCGCGGCGAAGCTCACCCATCGCTGCGCGCCGGATGCCGCAAGCACCTGCGGCAATTCTTCCAGCGGTGTCACGTGGACCGCGTTCATGCGACATCCAACGCTGACACACGGTCGGCAAAGGCCCGCTGCGCATCCTCAACGGGGAGGGGCATTAACTCGATATGCGCGCTCCCGGTTGGCGGCTCTTCGAAGAGTTTGCGTGCTTCTGCCTTGGCGAATCCGGCCAGCTGAACCGCCTCCATATAGGCGCTGATGCGGTCCGCATGTTTGATCACTTTCGCCAGTGCCGCTGGAATCTCTGCTGGCAGGGAAAAGCGCAAATGAACGGCTTCTTGCAGCCGCTTTTCAACATCGCGATAGCCGGAGCCGATGACGCTTTTGAAGGGAGAAATCATGTCCCCGATGACATATTCCGGCGCGTCATGAAGCAGAGCGTAGAGCCGCTCCTGGGCGGTGATCTTTGGCTCTATCTGAGCCAGCAGCTCCTCCACCACCAAGCAGTGTTGGGCGACGGAAAAAGCGTGGGGGCCTGAAGTTTGACCGTTCCAGCGCGCAACGCGGGCCAGGCCATGGGCGATATCGGCAAGCTCGATGTCGAGCGGGGAGGGGTTCAGCAGGTCGAGCCGACGGCCCGACAACATCCGCTGCCACGCGCGCGGCGTTTCATTTTTAGCCATCTTGCGCGTCCGGCCAGTTGAAGGTGACGAAGGGCGGCAGATCCGCTGAGAGCGCTATGCCGGCTGCGGTCACCGGAGTGCCTTCAGCTTTAGCCTTTGCAAGACGGTCGAGCCGCACCAGCGCCAGCCCCGAAGAGCCAGCAGATGACCCAAGCGTTCCGATCTTGCGGTCTGCCGCCAGAACTTCAGTGCACATTTCCGGCAAGTCAGAATCGCCCTTCATCTGCACAAAACGGCTCCGCGCCGTGCCACGGTGCTGCATCCGCGAGACGACTTCCTGCCCCACATAGCAGCCCTTCTCAAAGGCCACTCCGCCGCCTGAGAACTGGTCGAACAGCGCTTCGTGCGGGAAGGTCGTTTCTGGCGCATAGTCTGCGCCGCATTCGGGCCAGCCGAGCGCTATGCGCTTTGCGGTCCAATCGCCCATGGTCTCTACCCTCGTGAAAGCGCGAACCACATCGCCGCCTCGTGGGTCAGGGAAAGCATCGGTCAGATCCTCACCATCCCAGGCCACAGAGACAGGCAGATCGGTCTGCTCCAGGGTCACAGCGGCGCGCAGGCGGTAGAAAGCGAGGCGTTTGAGGAGGTCGGCGGCCTGAGTGGACGACACATCGACCAGGAAGCCGCCCTCTTCTTGGAAAATCACAAAGTCGAAAAGAATCTTGCCCTGAGGCGTGAGCAACCCGCCGAAGGTAGCCTCGCCTGTCTTCAACACTTCAACGTCGCAGGTGAGAAGGTTTTGCAAAAAGTGTTCGGCATCATCGCCCGCGACCCGCAAAACCGTGCGGTTTTCAAGACCTGCGCTCGCCAAAATCAGTCCCCCGCGATGAAAAAAGTCCACCGACCATCCGGCGCAATGCCGATGCGGTAGAAGATGTAGGCGCCGAATTCCATGCTGTCTTGCACGTCCCCGGCGGTGAGAATTTGGTAGAGTTCAATCTTTTGCGGCGGCGTCAGGTCTTCCAGCGCGTAGGCGGAGAAATACGGCCAGACATAGACTTCATGGGGCGTATCCGCACCCTGGTGCACGTAGCCTGCCTCAAGCACCTCCAGAAGTATGGCGAGAATTTCATACCCCTCATCGTCGCCGGAGGATTCGCGCAGGAACGCGATGGGGTCACCCACCTCACCGCCGAAGCTTAATTGGGTGGGTTCATCACCGCGTTCGAAGAAGTTGTTCAGGGCATTTAGGCTCCCGCTGCGCGCTGCTGCCATAAGTGCTGTGCGGGTTTTGGCGACTGGCGCGGGCAGGCTGTCAAAATTGCGCTGGATTGGGGGAGGCGGGCCGTCGGCCTCGACGTCCGGCACAGGTTCGGCATCTTTGTTCTTGTTGAAGAAATCCGGGATGACGCTGCGCGGGATGAGCTGCCCGCCATCATCGGACGCCTCTTCCTCAGCTACAGGCGCAGCAAAGGCTGCCGGAAAGGTCAGGAAAAGTGTGGCACAGAGGATGAGAAACAAGCGGCCCATGACCGCTCATCTATCACAGATTTTGGCAGCGACGAACCAGATTGCGCCTATTGCAGAACGCGGTCCTTGTGGAAGTGGCCTGCATCGGCCTGGTCGGGCAGCGCCGCGATCAGATGCTCGATGGCGGCATCGCCCGCGACCTCGCGAAGCTGTGTCAGAACGGCGGTCACGGCTGACTGAGCAGCGATGGCCGGCTCAATCCCTTCCTGGAGAGTTGCAGACCATGCCTCGCAGAACAATTCCTGCGCAACACGCTGCTTTTCCTCAAGGATCAGTGCATCGAGGTCATCGGTCATTTCCAGTTGCATAATCAGCCCGTGTTCAAGGTGCGGCGGCGGTTCTTGCACTACAGGTAGACGCTCAAATTGTGGTGCGCCACGAATGAGTGCACGAAGGGTTAATTTGCGCCCGTTTTCCCACACATTCTCTTGTCGGGAGGCTTTAGCGCCCGAAGCGTCGCACGATACCGGCGCTCAACTTCTCGCCTTCCTGCAAATAGCGATCGGCAGCGATCCGCGCTGCTGGTGTGCAGATGGTGTAGGTTTCATCGAGCGCACGAAAGCCACGGTTGAAGCGGGCTATGAGCCGTGCGCGGCGCACCGGGGAGGGCTCTTCCAGTGTGATGAGCCGGTTCATTTCATTGCGCCAAATGTTGCCCTCATTCGCCTCGCAAAGCGCGCGAAGGTAATGGAGTGAACCGAGCACTTCTGAAAGGCGTAGCAATTGCCGATCATAGGGGGCGACGAGTTCGGGTGGTTGCGTGGCCGTCTCCTCTTGCGCAAAGGCGGCACAAGAAAGCATGAGCAGGGCAGCAAGGGTGGGTAGAACGCGCATGGCCATTGTCTAACCTGTCCTGCCGCTCGTGCCTACGGCGCTGATGAGTTTGCGTGCAGCTTCTACAATGACGGGCACTTCGGCGATGAGATCGAGCGCGTTCATCTCTTCCGACGAAACCCACTGCACCTCACCGGCGTCCGATCCCGCCACGGCTTCTCCTGTCTCCGCACGGGCCGTATGAAAGGCGAGGACGTAGTGGTGTTCAACTGCGCCGTGCTCGTCCCGCACGATAATATCGCTGAACCGCACAAATTGCGGCTCTTCGATTCTAAGCCTCGTCTCCTCCCTCACTTCCCGGATTGCGGCTTCGGCAAGGGTCTCTCCAACTTCCACCAATCCGCCGGGCAAGGCCCACTGGCCCTCATTGGGTGGCTGGTTTCGGCGAACCAGCAGCACTTTCGTGCCCCGCAGCAGGACGGTGGCGACGCCAACTAGCGGGGTTTGAGGGAAACGACGTTGAACCATACTTCGCTTTGCCGCCGACAATGGGTAGAGGCAAGGTTCGATTTCAAATTTGCGGGAGGCTGGAGACAGTATGTGCGGGCGATTTGCGCTTAGTCATGCCTGGGATGAGATCGCGCGAATTATGTCGATCGAGCGTGATGTCTTTCCTGAGCGCGACCCGTCTCCCCGCTACAACATCGCCCCGACTCAGCCGATCATGACGATCATTGCCGATGGCGGCGGCAAGCGGGTGCCGTTGCTGGTGCGCTGGGGTTTGGTGCCATCCTGGGTCAAAGACCCGGCCTCTTTCACCTTACTCATCAACGCGCGCGGCGAGACGGCGGCGGAAAAACCGTCCTTTCGCAATGCGATGAACCATCGCCGTGTGCTGATACCTGCTTCCGGGTTTTATGAATGGCGTCGCAGAGAAGGGCGCAGCCAACCCTATTGGGTGCAGGCAAAAGATGGCGGGCTCATCGCCTTTGCCGGGCTGATGGAAACCTATGCTGACCCAAACGGCTCTGAGATCGACACCGGCTGCATAGTGACCACGGAAGCCAACTCTTCATTTGCCGCGATCCACCACCGGCTTCCGGTCATCATCGGTGAGAAGGATTTTGAGGCCTGGCTTGATTGCGCCAACGGACGCCCCAATCATGTCGAGCATCTCCTGCGGCCGGTGAACGACGATTTTCTTCAAGCCTTGCCTGTGAGTGCTGCTGTAAACAAGGTGAGCAACAGTGGTGCTGAAATCCAGGAAACGGTGGAGGCTGAGCCAACCGACGAGCCTCCGGAACAATTGGGCCTCTTTTCGTGATTTTTGCTTTCATCAATGGCTTTTTCCTGTCCGCCTCGCTCATCATCGCAATCGGTGCGCAGAACGCTTTCATCCTGCGGCAAGGTTTGCTGCGATCAAATGTCTTCGTGTTGTGCCTGCTGGCGAGCTTCTTTGATGCTGCATTGATCTTCGCAGGTGTTGCGGGGTTCGGTGCCATCGTCAACGCGAACCAGACGCTGCTCCAGCTTGTCACCGCAGGTGGGGCGGTCTTCCTCTTCGCCTACGCCGCGCTTGCAGCCAAACGCGCATGGAGGCCGCACGGCATGGAAGCGGCAGCGCAGGCCGCGCCGAGCTTAAGGCGTGCTATCGCAACGCTGCTCGCCTTCACCTTCCTCAACCCACATGTCTATCTCGATACCGTTGTCTTGCTTGGTGGTTTGTCGGGAGCTTATTCCGGCAATGCGCGGGTGGTTTTCGGCATTGGTGCATTGCTTGCCTCCTTCGTCTGGTTCTTTTCCCTCGGCTATGGCGCGCGCTGGCTTACACCGCTTTTCGCCAAACCCGCGGCCTGGCGGATGCTGGACGGGCTCATTGCTCTCGTCATGGCGTTGCTTGCACTCTCGCTGATTGCCCGGTTGGTTTGACTTGACGGGAAGCGGGCTCCGCAGCATAGGAGGTCCATGACCTTTTGCATTGCCATTTGCTGCTGCATTACGCCCTAGCTTCGCGCGGGCCGGTCGATCTTTGCCAAGTCACACGTTTCCGGTCCGCAGCGGCGCTGCCACGGAACAGCCATGACCGATCTCACCCTCTACAACACGCTGACCCGCTCCAAAGAGCGCTTTGAGCCGATCGACCGCAAAAACGTGCGCATGTATGTGTGCGGGCCGACGGTCTATGACCATGCCCATATCGGCAATGCGCGGCCGGTCATTGTCTTCGATGTGCTCTACCGCCTGCTGCGCCACTTCTATGGCGAGGACCACGTCACCTATGTGCGCAACATCACCGATGTGGACGACAAGATCATCGACCGTGCGCGGCGGGATTTTCCCGATATGCCGCTGAATGACGCGATCCGTGAGGTGACGGAAAAGACCACCGCGCAATTTCAGGCCGACATGAAGGCTTTGGGCTGCCTTGAGCCTAGCGTTGAGCCGCGCGCGACGGAACATATCGACGGCATGGTGGAGATGATTCAGACCCTCATCACCAAGGGCCATGCCTATGTCGCGAAAGGAAAAAAGGGGCGTGAGGTGCTCTTCGACGTCACGTCTGATGACGATTACGGCCTCCTGTCCAACCGCAAATTGGATGAACAACAGCCTGGCGCGCGGGTAGCCGTGGAAAGCCATAAGAAAAACGCCGGTGACTTCGTGCTCTGGAAAGAGAGTGCGGATGATGAGCCGGGCTGGGATGGCCAGTTTGACGGCCAGACCATCCTTGGCCGGCCCGGCTGGCACATCGAATGCTCCGTCATGGCCAAGGCGCATCTGGGCGAAACCTTCGACATCCATGGCGGTGGCCTCGACCTCATCTTCCCTCACCACGAAAACGAAATCGCCCAGTCCTGCTGCGCCAACGGCACGGAGCGGATGTCCAATATCTGGATGCACAACGGCTTCCTGCAGGTCGAAGGCAAGAAGATGTCGAAGTCGGATGGGAACTTCATCACCGTCCACGATGTGCTGCACACGGACAAGGTCGGCGGGCGCAAATGGCCGGGAGAGGTGGTGCGTCTGGCGATTTTGATGACGCATTATCGCGAGCCGTTGGACTTTACGGTGCGGCGGCTGGAGGAGGCGGAGGCTACCCTCCAAAAATGGGGCAATCGTCTGAATCGGATTCGTCGCAGATTTATATCAGAGATTGAGGGTGAGGGGCGTCGGTCGGACGAAATTGTCGCGGCAATTCTCTCAGATTTGAATGTGACAGGTTCCCTTGGAATAATCGATGGATATAGCCGCAAAGCTGATTCAGGTAATCTCGATTGCGGCCTACAATTTATTCAACAGATGAAAATTCTTGGGTTCGATACACTTCATTGGCACGGAACACTGCATGCAACGGACATGAAGGATTTTGATCTAGAACACGTTGAGAAAATTGGACAAGAAATCGAATTGCGGAATGCCCATATCGCAAATGAAAACTATCCCGAAGCCGACCGCATTCGCGATGAACTCCTCGCGCAAGGCATTCAGCTCAAAGATGGTAAGGACTCCGAAACCGGCGAGCGGATCACGACTTGGGAGGTGGTGCGATGAGTGGTGGTGCGATCGATCATCTGACCCTTAATGTTGAAAATCTCGACCGGGCAACGGCGTTTTACGACGCGGCCTTGGCGCCCCTGTCGCTGTCAGTTCTTGTCCGGCTGTCCAGTGACGATACCGGCGACTGTCCGGTGGTTGCTTTCGGCAAGGATCACCCCGTCTTCTGGGTCGCAGGATCGCAGAAAACGACGCCTTCCCAACACATGGCCTTCGTTGCTGAAACGCGGGAAGCGGTCGACAATTTTCACGCAGCTGCTCTGTCGGCGGGTGGTGACGATCACGGCGCGCCTGGCCTTCGCCCGCGTTATGACAATGACTACTACGCCGCGTTCGTAATCGACCCGGAAGGTCACAACATTGAAGCGGTTTGCCGCGCGAAAGAAGGTGCTGCATGACCCGCGAACGCCTCACCCTGTTCGACACCACGCTTCGCGACGGCGCGCAGACGCCAGGGATTGATTTTTCCCTCGATGACAAGATCATTGTCGCGCAGATGCTGGACGAGCTCGGCCTCGATTACGTCGAGGGTGGCTATCCCGGCGCGAACCCGACCGACGATGGCTTCTTCAAACAACCGCGCACCAAATCTGCCACCTTCACCGCCTTCGGGATGACCAAGCGGGCAGGGGTTTCGACCTCTAACGACCCGGGCCTCGCCGCGCTCACGCAGTCTTCCGCAACGGCGATCTGCTACGTCGCCAAGGCGTGGGATCTGCATGTGCGGGTCGCGCTGGGCTGCACCAACGAAGAAAACCTCGCCTCCATCCGCGAATCCGTCGAAGCCGCCGTCGCGGCGGGCAAGGAAGCGCTGGTGGATTGCGAGCATTTCTTCGACGGCTTCAAAGCCAACCGCGCCTACGCGCTCGCCTGCGCGCGCACGGCCTTTGAGGCTGGGGCACGGTGGGTTGTGCTCTGCGACACAAACGGCGGTACACAACCCATCGACGTGCGCACCAGCGTGGAAGCCGTGATCGCCGAGGCCGTGCCGGGAAAAAATCTCGGCATCCACGCCCATGACGATACCGGTCAGGCCGTCGCCAATTCCTTCGCCGCGGTGAATGCCGGTGCTCGTCAAATCCAGGGCACGCTAAATGGGATCGGCGAGCGCTGCGGCAACGCCAATCTCACCACCATCATCCCAACCCTACTGCTGAAGCCGTCTTTCGCTGAGCGCTTCACCATCGGCATCACGGACGAAGCGCTCTCTGGTCTGACCGCCATGAGCCGCCGGTTCGACGAGTTGCTCAACCGCGCGCCGGACACGCAGGCGCCCTATGTCGGCTCCAGCGCCTTCGCGACCAAGGCCGGAATTCATGCCTCCGCTCTGCTGAAAGACCCCAAGACCTACGAGCACGTGGAACCGGAGCTTGTTGGCAATTGGCGCAACGTCATGGTTTCCGACCAGGGCGGAAAATCCAATTTTATCGACCAGTTGGCCAAGCGCGGCATCGAAGTTGAAAAGTCCGACCCGCGTCTCGATACGCTTATTTCCATCACCAAGGAACGAGAGGCGCAGGGCTTTGCCTATGAGGCGGCTGAAGCCAGCTTTGAGCTTCTCGCGCTGCGCACGCTTGGGACTGTGCCGAAGTTCTTCGAGGTTGAGAGCTTCCGCGCCTCCGTTGAGCGGCGGCACAATGCGGTGGGTGACATCGTCTCGGTGTCGGAAGCCGTTGTGAAGCTGAATGTCGATGGGGAGCGTGTGCTGTCCGTCGCTGAGGGCAACGGCCCGGTCAACGCGCTGGATCGTGCGCTGCGAGCGGATCTTGGCAAATATTCAGAGCATATCGCGGGGGTCGATCTGGTGGACTACAAGGTGCGCATCCTCAACGGCGGGACCGAGGCAATCACTCGGGTGCTGATTGAAAGTGCCGACGATACCGGTGAGCGGTGGTGGACGGTGGGCGTGTCCCGCAACATCATCGATGCGTCCTTCCAGGCACTGCTTGATTCCATCAACTACAGGCTGCTGCGAAAGACTGCTCGTGGCTGAGCACGCACCACCGGTTACGGCGGCCCCGCTCAACTCCCGTCGCGGGTTCTTTGCTGCGCTCAGCGCCTTTTTGATTTGGGGCTTTCTGCCGCTCTATTTTACGCCGCTGGCGGCCGTGCCGCCGGTGGAGTTAGTGGCGCATCGTGTTGTTTGGGCTGTGCCTTTGGCTTTGGGAATTATGGTGCTTCAAGGCCGTTGGCATGAAGTTGGTCCGCTTTTTCGCGACGGTCGTGCAGTGCGGATGATGGCACTGACGGCGCTGCTGATCGCCACCAATTGGGCGATCTACGTCTATGCCGTTGCGCATAATATCGCGTCGCAGGCGGCACTTGGCTATTATATTACGCCGCTGATGAACGTTGCGATGGGAGCTTTGCTGCTGGGTGAGCGGATGACGCGGCTGCAAATGGCGGCGATTGCGCTCGCCGGCTGTGCGGTATTGATGCGTACGGTTTGGGTAGGGGAGGTGCCCGTTATCGGGCTCGCTCTGACAACGTCCTTCGCGCTCTACGGCTATTTCCGCAAGACCGTGCCGGTGGGGCCGACACAGGGTTTCATGATGGAAGTCATGCTTTTATCACCCTTGGCGCTTGGCTATCTCGTCTATCTGCAAGTCACCGGACAGGCGGCTTTTGGCGTCCAATGGGACGTGACGGCGATGTTGATTGGTTGCGGGCCAATTACGGCCGTGCCGCTGATTCTCTATGCCATGGGCGCAAAAGCGCTGCGGCTGACCACGCTCGGGCTCATGCAATATATTGCGCCAAGTCTCATCTTCCTTGTCGCCTTCACCGTGCTTGGGGAGCCATGGAGTGTGATCGAACTTGTAACCTTTTCAATGATCTGGGGAGCGCTCGCGCTTTATTCCTGGTCGATACTTTGGGCACCGAAGGAGGAGGAGGGAAGCGCAGAAGAGTGAGAAAGTGCGCTTGCCAAAGGCAGTGCGATACCCCATATCCATCGTATATTTGCGATGAATATGGCAATGATGGAGAGCCTTGTGACATGACAAATAATGCATCTCCCGATGGCACCGTTGAATTAGCTGTTGCTTTTGCTGCTTTGTCCAACCCGTCTCGGATTGATATTTTGCGCCATATTTCACGTTGCGGGCATTGCGGTTGCAAGGACATCACGGCCGTTTTGCCGCTCGCCCAATCGACAATTTCCCAACATTTAAAGGTGCTTGTGCAGGCCGGGCTGATCCATATGGAGACAGAACCGCCGCGCTCCCGCTACCAGATTAATGAGAATCTGGTGCGGTCACTTTCTGACACCACGAGCAATTTTCTCGATTCCTGTTGCCGTGGCGACAGCTGCTGAAAGCCCAATTTGAACAAAGATAATCGTCCCGAAGATACGTCTTCCATTGCCACTATCATAGCACTCTGGCCCTATTTGTGGCCCGCGGAACGACCTGATTTAAAGATGCGCGTCTTTTGGGCGGCGTCGTTTCTTGTGATTGCCAAGTTGATCACCGCGATTGTTCCATTCTTCTTCAAATATGCCACCGATGAGTTGAACGGCCTTGATCCTAAGGTCTGGTGGATTCCAATGATATTGATGACACCCATCATGATGGTGGTCGCCTATAATGTATCGCGGCTCATCATGTCAGGTTTTACACAATTGCGCGATGCGTTGTTTGCGCGAGTTGGTCAATATGCCGTCCGACAACTTGCTTACAAGACATTCGTGCATATGCATCGCCTGTCACTGCGGTTTCATCTTGCGAGACGTACTGGCGGCCTCTCCCGGGTTATCGAGCGTGGAACGAAAGGAATCGAGACGATTGTGCGTTTCACGATCCTTAATACACTGCCGACGATCCTGGAATTTGCTCTTTACGCCTTTATATTCGCATACTTTTTTGGTCTCTCCTATGTCGTCGTTATCGCGGTGACGGTCGTCGCCTATAGCTGGTTTACGATCTGGGCATCGGATTGGCGCATTCAGATCCGGCGAGACATGAATGCTGCTGATACTTCTGCGAATACGAAATCCATTGATTCATTACTGAATTATGAGACCGTCAAATATTTCGGCAATGAAGAAATGGAGGCCGAACGATTCGACGTGTCTATGGCACAGTACGAAAAATCTGCAACGAAAACATGGACTTCTTTGGGTTGGTTGAATTTTGGCCAAATAGCGATTTTCTCATCCGGCATGCTGGTCTGCATGGTCATGTCGGCGCTTGCCGTCCAGCGCGGAGATCAGACGCTCGGGGACTTCGTGCTCATCCACACCTTCCTTATGCAGCTCTCCATCCCGTTGAATTTCATTGGTTTTGTCTATCGCGAAATCCGTCAGGCTCTGACGGATATTGAGGATATGTTCGATCTCCTGGCCGTCCCCGCCGAGGTTGTCGATAAGGATGCCGCAGTGCGGCTTAACATTCGAAATGGGGCTATTTCTTTCCAAAATGTCGACTTCCGGTATGAGAATGACCGCCCGATATTGAAGAACGTGTCCTTTGATGTCCCGGCCGGGAAGACGGTGGCGATCGTTGGCCCGTCGGGGGCAGGCAAATCGACAATTTCGCGCTTACTCTTCCGCTTCTATGATATCCAGAAGGGTGCGATCCTGATCGACGGGCAGGACCTGCGTGATGTGACGCAGGAGAGCCTGCGTGCAGCCATCGGCATGGTCCCGCAGGACACGGTGCTCTTCAACGATACGATTGCTTATAACATACGTTATGGTCGGGTGGATGCGCGCGAAGAGGAAGTGCACGAGGCTGCTGAACGGGCGCAGATCGGCGAGTTTATCGCGCGCCTTCCCCAAGGCTTTGAAACACCGGTGGGTGAACGCGGGTTGAAACTGTCGGGCGGGGAAAAGCAGCGTGTCGCAATTGCCCGCACTTTGCTGAAAGCACCACCCATTCTCATTCTCGATGAGGCGACGTCTGCACTGGATTCCGCCACCGAGCAGGAGATCAAGGCAGCGCTCGATGTGGTCTCGCGCGACCGCACGACGGTGGTGATCGCGCACCGGTTGTCCACCATCATTGATGCCGATGAGATCATTGTCCTGGAAGACGGACAGATTGCCGAGCGCGGGCGGCATGATGAGTTGCTTGCCCAAGACGGCCTCTACGCTTCCATGTGGAACCGTCAGCGCGAAGCGTCGGAAGCAGAGGCGGCGCTCAAGCGTGCCCATGAAGATGATGAGCGCGGTTTTGTCATCCGCAAGCGGCCCGATGAAACGCCTGCTTAGCGCGGTTTTGTTGCTCGCCGCTGTGGGGTCCGCATCGGCGCAGGCACAAACTCGGCGTCAGGTGGCGTTGGAACTGGTGCTAGCGATTGATTGCTCCACCAGCGTCGATGCCAGCGAATATGCTCTTCAGCGCGATGGTTTGGCCGCCGCCTTTCGGCACTCTTCCGTGCAGGGAGCGATTGCAGGTCTTGGGCCGGAGGGAATGGCGGTGACGATTGTGCAATGGGCCGGCCGTCGCAATGCAACGTTGGGCACCAGCTGGACTTTCATCTCCGGCCCGGGTGGGGCCAACGCTTTCGCTGACCAGATTGCCAAGATGGCGCGGCGAGTGAACGGACGCACAGACATCTACACGGCGGTTGATTACGCTCATCGGCAATTGCGCGTCAACGATTATACCGGTTGGCGCCGCGCAATTGATGTCTCCGGCGATGGCTCCAGCGATCTTTCCAACCCCGCACCCGCCCGCGATGCTGCGGTGGCGGATGGGGTAACGGTGAACGGTCTTGTTATCTATTCTGATGAATACGACCTTGGCGAACTCGCCAATGTGGAACTCTTTACCCATTACACCAATTTCGTCATCGGTGGTCCGGGAGCTTTTGTAATGGAAGCGCGGGACTATGAAGATTTCGCCCTCGCCATCCGCCGCAAATTGGTACGGGAAATTTCCGGTCCCAATGTTGCGCGCAATGGCTTTGCCGTGGGCAGCGCCACGCGCTAGAACCCTCTATCGCCGCATCCGGCAGCACTGAAAGCAACGCCTCCATGTCCGTCGTTCAATCCGTCAAGAATGTGCTCGTGCCCGTGCATCCGGAGGGTTACCGTTTTATCGCGATCTTTGCCGTGGTTACCGTTGTGCTTGGGTTTGTTGCTCAACCGCTTTTCTGGATTGGCATTGCGCTGACCATTTGGTGTGCGCTGTTTTTCCGTGATCCAGAACGGGTGGTGCCGCAAAGCGCTGACCTCATCATCTCACCGGCCGATGGGGTAATTTCTTCCATCGGCATGTTTGTGCCACCCGTGGAACTGGATATGGGCGCCGCGCCGCGTATGCGCATCTCTGTCTTCATGAATGTCTTTGACGTCCACATTAACCGCGCGCCTGTGGCGGGGCAGGTGCTGGTCTCCCACCACAAAAAGGGATTGTTCCTCGCAGCTGATCTCGACAAAGCGAGCCAGGACAATGAGCGCCACTCCATCGCCATTGATGGGCCTCATGGGCCGGTTGGTGTTGTGCAGATTGCAGGTCTCGTCGCTCGCCGCATTCTCAACTGGCAGGAAAGTGGGGACCGTCTTGCGCAGGGGGAGCGGTTCGGGTTGATCCGCTTTGGCTCGCGCTGCGATGTGTTTTTGCCAGAAGGGGCGGAGCCGCGTGTTGCGCTTGGGCAGAAGGCCTTGGCCGGGGAGACGATCCTGGCCAGCCACGCTGAGACCGCTCCATTGTCCCACCGGAAGATCTGATCCGTGGCGAGTGATACAGAGCGCAAGCTGAGCGAAGAGGAAGTCGAGGAAATCCGGCGGCTGCGGGACGTTCCGTTCCGCATGTTGGTGCCGAGCCTTATTACCCTTGGCGCAATCTGCTCCGGCCTTACCGCCATTCGTCTGGCCATCGAAAACCGCTTTGAACTGGCGGTTGTCGCGATTATTTTCGCCTGCGTGCTCGATGCGCTGGATGGGCGCGTGGCACGGCTTTTGAAATCCGCCACCTCATTTGGTGAGCAGCTCGATTCCCTCGCCGACTTCGTCAATTTCGGCGTTGCGCCGGCGGTCGTTCTCTACCTGTGGACCTTGCAGGACGCGCCGTCCCTTGGCTGGATCGTTGCGCTCATCTTCGCCATTTGCGGCTGTCTTCGCCTGGCTCGGTTCAACGTCATGTTGGAGCGGCCGGATAAGGCGGACTGGGAAGTGGATTTCTTCACCGGCGTTCCCGCGCCGGCCGGAGCCATGCTGGCGCTGATCCCCGTCTATCTTGGCCTGCTCGGGTTTGATGACCGCACCGGCTGGGGGACGGTTCTGTCAGCCATTTATGTCACCTCAATCGGTGCGCTCATGGCCTCCAATTGGCCGACCTATTCAGCCAAGCGTTGGGGCAAGAAGATCGGACGGCGCTACATCGCGATCTTCATGGTGGCGGGGATGTCGCTGGTAGCTTTGCTCTTCAGCTATCCCTGGATGGTGCTGACGACAGCAAGCGCTGCCTACATCCTCTCGCTCTTTTTCAGCGCCGCCGATCATCGGCGACGCCTAGCAGCTACGGTGAAGGCCTAAACCTACTCCGCCGCTTGCGGGAAAGTGCCGGGCTTGTCACCCTCGTCATTGTCGCCCTTCCTGGGAAGAGCACCAGCTGTGCGGGCGCTCATCATCATCGCGTTGAGATCATCAAGCGGCATGTAGGGACTGTCCTCGGCGACCGCCTCGTTGTCCCGCTTTCTGCCAATGCCAACCAAGCGGCCAAGCCAGGCAAAGACACCCACGAGGTTTGCAGGCATCACCAGCAAAGAGGGAATGACCACCAGCGTGAGCAGGGTGGAGAAGGCAAGGCCGGAGATAATTGCCGTTGAAAGCTGCACCCACCACACCGAGGTGATGCCACCATAGGCGACGGTTTGGTCGATGAAGTTCATGTTGATCTGCAACGCCATCGGGATGAGGCCGAGGATCGTTGTGCCAGTGGTCAGCATGATTGGGCGCAACCGCTGGGCGGAGGTCTTCAACACCGCCTCGCGCACATCCACGCCCTCTGAGCGCAGGCGATTGTAGGTGTCGATCAGCACGATCGCATTGTTCACCACAATCCCCGCCAGCGCGACCACGCCTGTGCCGGTCATGATGATGGAGAATTTCTGCCCCGTGACCATGAGTCCGATTAACACGCCGAGTACAGCAAGCACGACGGTCATGAGCGTGAGGACCGTTTGGTAGAAGGAGTTGAACTGCGTCACCAGGATGATGAACATCATGAAGAGCGCGATCATCGCTGCATTGGCGAGGAAGGCTTCGGATTCGCGCTGTTCTTCATCAGCACCGCGGAAACCGACCTGTAGCGTGGACGGCAGATCCTGCGCGTCCAGCCATTGCTGCACCTCGGCGACCTTGTCATTGGGCGTGATGGCTTTGCCGTTCTCCATGAAATCCGGGATCAGGTTGGCCTTGATTTCCATGGAATAGAGACCGTCCTTGCGGACGATGGAACCGACCCGCTGAACCGGTGAACGCTCAACAAAATTGGCAAGCGGAACCTGGCCCTGAGGGGTTTGCAGGCGCAACTCGTCGAGGGTGGCAAAGGTGCGCTCTTCCTTGGGCAGACGCACGCGGATATCGAGCTCATCTTCTGAATCGTCTGGGCGGTAAGTGCCGATCTGCACGCCATTGGTGACGAGCTGCACCATGGAGCCGATGGCCACAATGCCAGCATCATAACGACCGGCGAGTTGGCGGTTGACGTTCAGCTCCCATTCGATGCCGGGGAGGGGACGGCCATCCTCGATTTCCTGAAGGCCGTTGACGGTTTCAATATGTGCGCGAGCGACACCAACGAAAGCGGTCATGTCGTCATAGTTGGTGGATTTGACCTCTAGACGCACATCCTTACCCGTGGGTGGGCCGCCTTCGATCTTGCGCACTTCCACAGTAATGCCGGCAATGTTGACAACCTTCTCGCGGATCTCGGCAAAAATTTCCAAACCCATGCGACGGCAGCAGAAATCATCGAGTTCGATCTGCAATTCACCAACGATGTCGGCCGGCTTGTCCTGGACGCCGTCCAGCGCATTGCCACCGCCGCGTGAGCCGCCGGGGGCGGTAGCGGTCATGACGGAGTTTTTCACGCCCTGCACAGTGAGGACTTTTTCCTCCACCTCGATGACGAGGTCGCGGATCTGCGTCGCTGAGAGATTGCCCCGCGCGCCGACCAGAACGATGGCGCGGTCGGGTTCTTCATCAACAAAGAACTCAACGCCGGAATTGTTGGAACCGAAGGCACCGAAGATCATGATCGCGCTGCCGACCACCGCTCCAATGACAAGCACGTTGCCAAGAAGGTTACCGGAGGTGAAGCGCAGGAATTTCAGGTAGCCACGCATAGGCCCTTGAACCTTGTCAATTTCAAGCCGGCGGGCGCTGGAGAACATCAGCGTGGTTTCATCCTCTGTCTTCGTGCGGCCCGAGCGCCAGGCAACGAAGCGGCGCACAAGCGGGAAGAGCGCGATGGCGACGAAGAAGCCAGCCAACGTTGCAATGGTGGTTGCGATGGCCGCAGCATTTTCAGCGCCCGCGTTGGAAGCGGCAAAACCCAGCACATCATTCCAGCCAAAGCCGATCAGAGAGACAATCGCCGACTGGGTGAGCATGAAAACCGCAAGGCCGATGAGGCCGGCAGCGAGGAAGGGTGTCATGAGCCAGGCCGCGTGACGACCGGCCCATTGCGCGATGCGTCCGGTCAGAGCGCCCGCCGTCGGCAGGAAGACAAGGGCTGTAAGGAGCGAGGCCGACAGGACAATGATGACCATGATCGGCAGATAGGACATGAACTCGCCCGGCACGCCCGGCCACATAAGCAGCGGCAGGAAGGCGGCAAGGGTTGTCGCGGTGGAGGAGACCACCGGCCAGAACATAAGCTGCGCGGCCCGGGTATAGGCCTCATTGGGTGGCATGCCTTCGGCCAATTTTCGGTCCGCATATTCGGTCACGACAATTGCCCCGTCGACGAGCATCCCCACCGTCAACACCATGCCAAACAGCACCATCATATTCACCGTCATTCCCAAGGAGGAAAGGATGAGGAAGCCGACGGCGAAGGAGACGGGAACCGAGAGGCCGACCAACAGGCCTGAGCGCAAGCCAAGGGACGCAACAACGATCACCATGACAAGCGCAATGGCCGTCATGATGGAGGCCTGGAGCGAGCTTTGCACTTCATCGATGAAGGCGGATTCATCCAGCATGAAGTTGATCTTCACCGTCTCCGGCCAGTCGCTGGAAAAGCTTGCCACCGCATCGCGAACGGCCTGGTTGTTCTCAACCACGTTCTCGCCAATGCGCTTGACGACCTGGATGGAAATCGCCGGATCGCCGTTAACGCGGGTGAAGGAGGAGGGGTCTTTGAAGGTGCGGCGGATCTCGCTGACATCGCCAAGCGTCACGACGGCTTCGCCATTCTGTTTGATGGGAATGGAATAGACGTCGGTTGCATCTTCAACGAGGCCGGGGACTTTGAGGTTATAGCGGCCGGTGCCGGAATCGAGGAAACCGGCGGCAACGAGCTGGTTGTTCTGCGCCAGCGCGGTTAGCAGTTCAGTCTGCGTAATGTTGTAGGATTCAAGCTTCGCCAGATCGAGAATGACTTCAAGCTGCTCCTCGCGGTTGCCTGCAAGGTTCGCCTCACGCACCGTGTCGATGGCCTCGATCTCGTCCTTCAAACGTCGCGCAAAACCATAAAGTGTGCGCTCCGGCACTGGGCCGGAAAGGGTCACGATGAGGGTTGGCTGGAGCGCAAAGTTTGTTTCTGCGATCACCGGTTCATCGGCATCGGAGGGGAATTCGGCTTTGGCCTGGTCCACTTTGTCGCGAATGTCGGCAAGGACTTTGTCCTTGTCGGTACCGATCTCGAATTCAAGCACAACAAGAGCGTTGGACTGGTTGGCGACGGCCGTCAGCTCCTTCAACCCATCGAGCCCGCGTAATTGCGTTTCCATCGGACGAATGAGCAGCCGCTCACTATCACCAGGGGAGATGCCCTGCTGCGTGACGGAGACGAAATAGACCGGCACATCAATGTCCGGCTGCGCTTCCTTGGGGATCGAAACATAGGCCATCGCCCCGGCGACCACCATAACAAGCATCATGGTCAGCACCGTTTTGGGGCGGCTGAGAATGGTGGCGAGAGCAGAGGTCATGATGTTCTTTCGGGATAGCTAAATTGCGTTAGTCGGCGAGTTGCGCGGTTTGGGCGGCGGCGTCTTCATCCGGCACGGGGATTACTGTCTGGCCGGATGAGACATAGTTTTGTCCAAGGGTGATGACACGGTCACCGTCTTCCAGGCCTGTGGCCCAGACGATGGCGTCTTCCTGCGCGACAATCTTGATCGGCTTGAAGGCAACTGCATCGCCCTCGCCAACCACCCGCACGCCGATCTCACCATCATCAGCAAGCGTCAGCCAGGACGGTACGAGGCGGAAAGCTTGTGTTGCCTGAAGCGGAACGGCAGCGGTGGCGGTGATCCCCTCGCGGATGGAACGATCAGGGTTGGGAAGCAGCACTTCAATACCGAAAGTACGGGTGCGTTCGTCGGCGACGGGGGAAATGAAGGCGATTTTCCCCGTCACACGGCGCTCGTCCACGAGCTGCACAATGCTCGGCATACCAAGGCTCACTTCGCCAATTTTTTGCTCGGAAACCTGGCCGGTGAATTTCACCGGATCGAGCTGCACGACTGTGGCACAAATGCTCGACGGAGAGAGATGGTCTCCAACATCGGCCAGCGGCTCGGTCACAGTGCCAGCAATTGTGGTGCGTATCTCTGTGCGGGTCATGTCCTGCTTGGCGGCGGCAAGATTTGCCTTTGCGGAATCAAGCGCGGTCTGCAGCTGACGCATCCGCGACCGGGTGACGAAACCACGTTGCAGCAACTGGTCGTTGGCCCCGAAATCTGCCTGTGCCTGTTCGAGCGCTGCTTCTGCCTGCGCAATGGAGGTGCCACGCACACCATCATCAATGACACACAGCAGATCACCAGCGGCCACTTCCTGGCCTTTGGCAACGCGCACATCTTCCACACGGCCGCCCGTTTCAGCGCGCACGGAGATGGAATTGTTGGCAATTGTACGCCCGCGCACTGCCAGGATTTCCTGCCGCTCGGCAGGTGAGACGGTCATGTAGCGCACACGGAAAGCGTCTTCGGAGCGTTCAGCCTCGCGCTCAACAATAGTCTGCGCGTCAGGGTTTGCCTGGCCGCCGATGATCAGGTCACCGGCCAGCATCCAGCCGCCAATGGCACCAAGAATGGCAAGCGCTACGAGTTGGGAGCCTTTGATCTTCATGAGTTTTTCCTATTCCGCAGCGTCAATTGCGGGTATTTGAGGCTTGTTGGTGAGCGAGGATGTGCCAGCGATTTCTTCAAGCGCGGCACGGTTCTCGTAAATATATTCAAGTTGGCTCTGCATTGCGTTGCGGCCGAATTCTGCAACCCAATTGCAGGCGGCAAGCGGCAGTTCGGCTTCTGCGGTGTCGATCAAGTCCAACTCGTTGATGAGGAATTTCACCTGCGCGTCTATGGCCGCGGAGATCTGCTCGCGGGAGAGATACTGGGCATAGGTTGCAAGCAGCAGGAAGGGGCTTTTGAACGTGTCGTCGCCAATGGGGCCTGACAGCATTTCGCCAAAGGCGGCGCGGCCTGTGTCGTTAATGGAGTAAACACGCCGGTTCGGTTTGCCGTCCTGCTCTTCAATATGCGCATCAAGCAAGCCTTCGGCTTCCAGCTTATTCAAAGCCGGGTAGATAGAGCCGTAACTGGCATCAACGAAGTGGGAAAAAAGCCCGTCGGCCACGCATTTGCGGATCTCATAGCCCGTGGAATCCCCAAGCTGGAGGATTGCAAGGCAGATCGTGCGCACATTCATCATCGTCCCGGACCCGAGGCAGCGTTGGGTTTCCGATCACATATGTTTGATTGATATATGATGCAACCCCATATGCTGAACAAACATATGGAAAAGCTGGGCCAGCATGAAACCACCTCCTTCGCGAAGGTGGGAAGGACCGTTGCGAAAGGCTGTTTATGCGATCCAACCGCCCTGGATCGTGCTCCAGATGCTGGCAGTAGTCTCGTCGTCATCCGTCACTAAATCGCGGATCACCGCTGCCGCAACCGAAGGTTCTGGAACGGTACCGGGGTCTTCACCGGGAAAGGCCTGTGCCCGCATCTTTGTGCGCATTGGGCCAGGGTCTATGAGATTGGCTCGCAACGGAGATTTTGCGTGCTCATTGGCCCAGGAACGCACCATTGTGTCGAGCGCTGCCTTAGACGCACCATATCCAGCCGCAAAGGGTAGACCATCCTTAGCGCCAAGGGCCGTCACAAAGACCGCTCTTGGTCGTGATGATCTGAGTAACAGGGCTTCGAAGGATTGGATGAGGGCAAGGTTTACGCCGACATTCAGCGCCATGATCTTGCTCCACTGGGCCGGGGGAAATTGGGCAAGGGGCGTCATACGGCCAAGAAAACCAGCGTTGGAAACCAGCACATCAAGCTGCCCCCAACGGTCTTCAATGGCTTTGGCGAGGTTGGGAACGATTTCTGGTTCGGTAAGGTCAGCTGGCACAAGGGTTGCGCCCGCCGCGCCAACGGCTCGGATCGCATCGTCCAATTCCTCAAGTCCGCCCGTTGTGCGGGCAACCGCTACGACATGGGCGCCCGCCGTGGCCATCGCCAACGCGGTCTCATAACCAAGACCACGGGATGCACCCGTTACCAGCGCAACGCGGCCTTCAAGCGGTTTGTCGCTCACTCCTAGCGTCCTCCCGACAAAAGAGAGATTGGCCGCACCGTGCCGCCTTGCATGTCAGCGACATTGTCGCGGTCGGTGAGGCTGGTCGGATAGTCACCGGTAAAGCAGGCGTCGCAGAATTGCGGTTGTTTGTTGTTGCGCGCCGCTTCCCCCGCAGCCCGGTAGAGGCCGTCAATGGAGAGGAAGGCGAGCGAATCCACCCGGATGAACTCCGCCATTTCCTGCGCGCTCATGCGGGAAGCGAGGAGTTTGCTCTTTTCGGGCGTATCGACACCATAATAGCAGCCGGAAACTGTGGGTGGGGAGGCGATGCGCATATGCACTTCGCGGGCACCGGCATCCCGCACCATGGCAACGATCTTCTGGCTCGTCGTGCCACGGACGATGGAATCGTCCACCAGAACAACCTTTTTGCCTTCAATCAGGCGGCGGTTGGCGTTGTGTTTCAGCTTCACACCCATATGACGGATGTCGTCGGAGGGCGCGATAAAAGTGCGGCCCACATAGTGGTTGCGGATGATGCCAAGTTCAAAGGGGAGCTGTGCCGCCTGCGCAAAGCCAATAGCTGCTGGCGTTCCGCTGTCCGGTACCGGAACGACGAGATCAGCGTCCACTGGTGCTTCCTTGGCGAGTTCCTCTCCGATGCGCTTGCGAACCGTATAGACGTTTTCCCCCTGCACCGTGCTGTCCGGGCGGGCGAAATAGACATATTCAAACACGCAAAAGCGCGGCTTCTTGGTCTCAAAAGGAAAGCGGCTTTCCACCCCGTCAGCGGTGATGATGACCATCTCGCCAGGCTTCACGTCACGCACATAGCGTGCGCCGATAATGTCGAGAGCGCAGGTTTCTGACGCCAGCACGTAGGAGCCGTCGAGATCGCCAAGGACCAGTGGACGCACGCCGAGCGCGTCGCGGCAGCCGATGAGGCGCTTTTGCGAGAGGGCGACAAGTGAGAAGGCACCTTCGAGCTGCTGCACAGCGTCCATCAGGCGGTCGGTCAGGCGCGCTTCTTCGCTCATGGCCACCAAATGCAGCACGACCTCGGTATCGGAGGTTGATTGGAAGATGGCGCCTTTCTGCTGCAAGCGGGTGCGGATGGCGGCGGCATTAGTGAGGTTGCCGTTATGGGCAATCGTGAATCCGCCGCCGGCAAAGTCTGCATAGAAAGGCTGGACGTTGCGCATGCCTTCCCCGCCGGTCGTCGCATAGCGGTTGTGACCGATGCCGCTTTTGCCGGGCAGGCGGGCGATGACGGCGGGTTTGGAGAAATTGTCGCCAATCAGCCCGACATGCCGCTCGGCGTGGAATGTATCACCATCGAAGGTGACGATACCGGCCGCTTCCTGTCCGCGATGCTGCAGGGCGTGGAGGCCAAGGGTGCAGAGTGCAGCAGCGTCGCTATGGCCATAAATGCCAAAGACACCGCATTCCTCATGAAACTTGTCATCAAACATGCTGGGCCCCCGGCGCTTATGGCTTAGCCGTCCGTTTCGGTTTCTACCGCGCCCGGTTCGGCCGGAGTGTTCGACAGACCCTTGACGAAGTTTGATATGGTTTCCACCAGATTTTCAGGCAATGCATTCTGGATGCCGTCGCCTGTTGCGGTGAGAGCAGGCAGCGATTTTGCATCTGCAACCGCCGGAGGGACGTTGTTTTCGGCAAGCCCGAGGAAACCCATCAGACCCAACGTCACCAAAAGCCAACCGCGCGCCGCGCCAAAGATAAAGCCAAGGGTGCGGTCGAGAGGGCCGATGCGACTGTCTATGATCATATCCGCCACCAGCATGGTGAGATAGGAGACGATCACCAGCACAACGAGGAAAATCAGCGCGCCGCTGATCAGCGCAAGAACAAGGCTGTTGCCCCCAACCGCCGGAACGAGATCAGCAAGATACGGCATGAGCGGCTGGAAAAAGAACAGTGCGGCAAGACCCGCGGCAGCCCAGGAGGCAACAGAGAACACCTCCCGCGAAAAGCCGCGCACCATGGCGAGCAGGGCGGAGATCAGCATGATGACGATCAAAGCGCCGTCGAGAAGGGTAATGGGCATGGATTGCACCAGAGTTTGAGCGGGGCATTTCGCGGCTATAGACCGCAAACTTGGCTGGATTGCGCGCTACTTGCCATTGTCGCCCCCGGGCCGCAAGCGCTCCTTAGCTTTCACCCCCATCCGATGGTGAAACAAGTTCCACCACCATATCGGCCAGGGTCTCGATCGTGTTGGCTTTAAGGCCGGGTTTGGAGAGCTTTTGCCCGCCCGAGGAAAAGGTCGCATTGTCGAAGCCGAGCTTTGCCGCTTCCTTCAACCGTCCGGCGGCCTGCGAGACGGGGCGCAGATGGCCGGAGAGGCTGACTTCGCCGAAATAGACCCCGTTTTCTCGTAAGGGTTTGTTGGCGAGGGAGGAAACAAGCGCGGCGGCAACGGCAAGGTCTGCCGCGGGTTCTGAAATGCGGTAGCCACCTGCCACGTTGAGATAGACGTCATGCCCCCCAAGGCGCACGCCGCAATGGGCCTCTAACACGGCAAGGATCATAGCAAGACGGGAGGAATCCCACCCCACCACCGCTCGGCGAGGCGTGCCAAGGGAGCTTGGGGCGACGAGCGCTTGGATCTCCACCAACACCGGGCGGCGACCCTCCATACCGGCAAAAACGGCCGCACCCGGCGCGGCACGGTTGCGTTCGCCCAGAAAGAGTTCCGACGGGTTTGCAACTTCCCGCAATCCCCGGTCACCCATCTCAAAGACGCCAATCTCGTCCGTCGGCCCAAAGCGGTTTTTCACCGCTCGCAGGATACGGAAGTGATGACCGCCTTCGCCCTCAAAATAGAGCACTCCGTCCACCATATGCTCGACAACCCGCGGCCCGGCGATCTGGCCTTCCTTGGTGACGTGGCCAACAAGCACGACGGCTGCGCCTGATGCCTTGGCATATCGGATCATAGCCTGTGCTGATGTGCGCACCTGGCTCACCGTGCCCGGCGCGCTCTCGACCGTTTCGGACCAGAGGGTCTGGATGGAATCGATCACAACGAGGGCAGGGGCTTTGCCGGCCTCCAGCGTCGTGACGATGTTTTCTACATTGGTTTCGGCCACAAGCTGCACTGTTGTGCCATCTGCAGCCGACGTGCCGATGCCAAGCCGCTTGGCCCGCAATCGCACTTGCGCGACGGCCTCTTCGCCCGAGACATAGACGACCGGATTGCCGTTGCGTGCAAGCGCAGCGCTGGCCTGCATCAACAGGGTCGACTTGCCGATTCCCGGATCTCCGCCAAGCAGCAGCGCAGAACCCGGTACAAAACCGCCGCCGGTGACACGGTCGAGTTCGGAAACGTCAGCCTTGATGCGCGGCGCGTCCTCGCTCTCCCCGTCGAGCGGCTGCATCTCCACAATTCGTCCTTTGCGGGAGCGCGCAGCGGGACCGGCAGCGATGCCGGTGCCGTCGCTTTCCTCAACCAACGTGTTCCATTCCCCGCACGCATCGCACCGCCCCGACCAGCGCGTATGCGCTGCACCGCAATTCTGGCAGATATATTGGACTTTAGCGCGGGCCATCAGACCCTCCTGTCATTCCCGCGCAGGCGGAAATCCATGTAGAGGCTCGGTGCAATAGCAAGATGGATTCCCGCACGCCCGGGCATGACACGGAGGGTGAATTTACTTCCCACACAGCACCTCTCATTCTTGTTCCCCAACCCCGTCAGCATCTCATAGCCAATCGTCCCCGCTGCCCGCGCGACATCATCCACCGGGATCGTTGGGCCGAACAGCTCGATCCAGTCTCCCGCCTTTGTTCCAGGCACGTCTGTCACGTCGAATGCTGACAAATCCATCGATACCCGTCCCACACCCTGAATGACTTGTCCGTTCAACGCAGCGCGGGCAGGCGGTGCAACCGCGCGCATGGGGACGCCTTGATTGGAGGCTGCCCGGTGGTAGCCGTCGGCATATCCCACGCTCACATGGGCAATGCGGCTGTCACGCGTGAGCACTTGCGATGCACCATAACCGACGCTGTCTCCGGCCTTTGCTTCGCGCACAGAGATGATCCGCGCTTCCAGCATCACCACCGATTGCATTGGATTGGGCACATCATTCACCGCCTCCGCGCCATAGAGCGCGACACCGGGCCTAGCGAGATCATAGGCGTAGGGCGCGCCTTGCAGGGATGCTGCAGAATTGGCCACCGAGCGCGGCACGCCGGGCAGCAGCACGCTCGCCTGTTCAAAAACTTCGCGTTGCGTGTCGGTCTTTGGGTGGCCGATATCATCGGCGCAGGCGAAATGGGTCATGAAGAGACAGACGTCGAGATGCGATGCAATTGCTTCGTCTTTGATGGTGAGTTCCAGCGAGGGCGGTGTGAAACCAAGTCGCGTCATGCCACTGTCGAGTTGCAGCGCGCAGGGTAGGGCTTTGCCCTCCTTCTTTGCCGCCTCCGCCCACCACCGTGCTTCCGGCACAGAACCAAGGATAGGCCAAAGATCGGCTTTGATGAGATGTGGCGCGGCCCCCTCAAACAGGCCGTTCAGCACATAGCAGGTGGCGTCCGGCGCGACCTTGCGGACGCGAAAGCCTTCCTCTGCCATCGCCACAAAGAACGTCCGGCACCCGGCCTTCCAGAGCGCAGGGACAACCTCTTCGATCCCGCAACCATAGGCGTTGGCCTTCACCACAGCCGCACAATCGGCGGCCGGGTTGTCGCTGCGGGCATGGTCGCGCAGCTTCTCCCAGTTCGCCGCTAACGCGCTAAGATCGATGGTCACCCGCCCTCCGGCGAGGTCGGGATGCGCCCCGGATTCCGCCCCTTTCACTCAAACGCCTCCGGCAGGTGATCGTCGGTGATAAGGTCGCCAAAGCGGGTGTACTGCGCCTGGAAGCTCAGCTCCGCCATGCCGGTGGGGCCGTGGCGCTGCTTGGCGATGATGATCTCGGCCTTGCCACGGGAATTCTCGTAGCGTTGCAGATTTTTCTCGTAATCCTTGGCGTCATCATCATGGATCAGTCGTTCGGCGTAATATTCATCGCGATAAACGAAGAGCACCACGTCCGCGTCCTGCTCGATGGAGCCGGATTCGCGAAGATCTGAAAGCTGCGGGCGCTTGTCTTCGCGGCTTTCCACCTGACGGGAAAGCTGGGAGAGAGCGATAATGGGAACGTTTAGCTCTTTGGCCAACGCCTTCAGCCCGGTGGTGATTTCGGTTAGTTCCTGGACGCGGTTATCTGTGCGTTTGTTGCCGGTCATGAGCTGAATATAGTCGATCACCAGCACATCAAGCCCGCGCTGGCGCTTCAGCCGCCGGGCACGAGCGGCAAGCTGGGCGACGGAGATGCCGCCCGTTTCGTCAATGAAGAGAGGAATGGCTGAGAGGATCTGGCTGCACCCGACAAGCTTTTCAAACTCGGCTTCGTTGATTTCACCGCGGCGGATTTTGGAGGAGGAGACTTCTGTCTGCTCTGAAATAATACGGGTCGCGAGCTGCTCTGATGCCATCTCCAGCGAGAAAAATCCGACCACACCGCCATTGGCTGCTTTGGTGGTGCCGTCAGCCAGAACCTGCGGCTCATAGGCGTTGGCTATGTTGAAGGCTATATTGGTGGCGAGTGAGGTTTTCCCCATCGCCGGACGACCAGCAAGGATAACGAGGTCGGAGTTCTGCAAACCTCCCATACGGTTGTCCAACACCTTAAGACCGGTCGAAATGCCGGACAGGTTGCCATCCCGCTCATAGGCGCTGGCAGCCATGGAGATGGCGTTTTTCACCGCTTCTGAAAATTCATCAAACCCGCCGCCATAAGAGCCGGTTTCGGCAAGCTCAAAAAGCCGCCGCTCGGCATCCTCAATCTGCACATTGGGGGCCATGTCTACCGGTGCATCATAAGCAATGTTGACCATATCCTCGCCGATGCCGATGAGGTTGCGGCGGGTGGCAAGATCATAGATCGAGCGGCCGTAATCCTCCGCATTGATAATGGTTGTGGCTTCCGCGGCGAGGCGCACGAGATATTGTGCGACGGTCATGTCACCGACCTTCTCCTCTTCAGGGAGGAAGGTCTTGATGGTCACCGGATTGGCGCGCTTGCCGGCATTCATCATGTCAGCAATCACCTTCCACACCTGACGGTGCAGCGGTTCATGGAAATGTTCGCCTTCGAGGAAATCGCTGACGCGGTAATAGGCGGCGTTGTTGACCAGAATCGCGCCAAGCAGCGCCTGTTCGGCCTCAATGTTGTGCGGCGCGGTGCGGTAAGGGCTTTGCCCGCCGGACTGTTCAGAGCCCGGGCCCGGAACGATATTTGATTGTGCGTCGGCCATGAATCGCTTTTCCCTTCAGGCCTCCGGTTCTGCCCTGCGAGGGTTAGAAGGGAAAGACGAAAATCCGATAAGCGACTTCGTAATAACTGCGGGATTAGCGGGGATAAGACCCGGCGGTGGCCCGCCGGGTCTTGATTGTTGTGTTTTGACCTTAGGCCTTGGCTTCGTCTTCGTTTTGGGAAGCTTCAGCCTCGTCTCCACTCTCGGCAGCGCTCTCATCGGCGTTGTCCTGAGCGTTGAGGTCGCCATCGGCTGCGGCAGTTTCGATTTCATCGGCACTGACGACATTGCCGTCTTCGTCGATTTCCACGTCGTCAGGGTTTTCAAAAACGTCCTCGATGGAGAGTTCGCTTTCTTCTGTCGCTTCATCCTCACCGTCAAAGGCGTCGCGGCGGGTGAGGTCTTCACCGGCGGCCTGGCGCACGGCTTCGTCTTCAGAGCGGGCAACGTTCATGGTGATCGTTGCTTCAACTTCCGGATGGAGCTGAATCAGAACGTCGTGGAGGCCGATGACCTTGATCGGCGCACGCAGCTCAACCTGGCTGCGGCCAATGTTGAAGTCGTTCTGAGACAGCGTCTCAACGATGTCACGAGCGGCAACCGAGCCGTAGAGCTGTCCGGTCTCACCAGCGGAACGCACGGCGATATAGGTGTTGCCGTTGAGTTTGTCGGCAACGCCCTGGGCGACGGTCTTACGCTCTTCGTTGCGGGCCTCAAGCTGAGTGCGCTCAGCTTCAAAGCGGGCGCGGTTGGTCTTGTTGGCGCGAAGGGCCTTGCCTTTGGGCAGAAGGTAGTTGCGGGCGTAACCGTCCTTGACGGTAACCTCATCGCCCATGCCGCCAAGTTTGGCGATGCGTTCAAGCAGAATAATGTCCATTGGAATTTGTCCTTAAGGTTCAGATAGATGGTGTGGGTGGAGTGGCCCGCGAGCGCAGGCCGAGGAGGGTTTCTGCAACGCCTATGAGGGCGAGGAGAAGGAAAGCGAAGAAGTTGAACAGGATGATCAGTCCGTAAGTCACGGTCAGCAGACCAACCCCGCCGATGAAGTTGCGGGCAAAGGCGTGGACGGTTGCAAGACCAACCAGGGCAAAGCCCATGCCGAAAGCGCCTGCGATTGCGTTTGTCGTGGTCGCTATGGTGCTGTCGGTGGTCGCGCCGATGATCGTGGCAATGGCCATTACCGCAATTGCCCAGACGGGAAGGCCAACGGCAAAGGCCTTCACTTCCTTTGGCCGCAAAATCCAGCCGCGGGCGCGGCTGAAGCGCTCGGCGATCAGAAGGTTGATGGTGAATGTGATGAGCAGACCGGCGGTGAGAACGGGCGGAAACAGCCGCAAGACCCTGTCGGCAAAGTCTTCCGTGTTGCCGGCAACCGCCAATTCCGGGTTTTGTGTCTGGATCACCGCCATCAATTCGGTGAGTCCCTCGCGAAGATCATCTGTGTTGAGCATGAGCAACGAGCCCATGACCACGCCGATTGCAGTGCTGATGCCCACCATGCGCAGAAAAATACCGGAGGCGGGAAACCACTCACCCTCCTCGTTCACCAGGCCGGCCAGATGGCCGATCCAGATGGCGGGACCAGCGGTCACGATCACAAGGCTGAACGCCGCCAGGGGGCCGAGGAAGAAGGTGGTTGCGATTGCAGAGGTAAAACCTGCCACCAAACCAGCGCCGGTGCCAAAGCCGAGGGCGGCAACGAAAAGCGGAGTTGCAGCGAAAATCCCCAGGACCATGCCGAAAAAACCAGCAACCAGCGGCGCCATCGTCAGCGCGGCGGTGGCAAGGCCACAGAGTACGGCAATGAGCGCGGAGCGCTGGTCTAGGTTGAACATGGGTCTCGCTGTCCTGAAGGCCCCAAACAGAACTTTGGAGCCGCAGTTAGGGGGGGCAGGGAAGTCCGCACCCACCAGCTTTATGGTTCAGAGCCTTCGGCGACAGCCGCATGGCTCCAACAAAGAAGTCTTACTTGATGACGTAAGGGATGAGCGCCAGGAAACGGGCGCGTTTGATCGCCTTGGCCAGCTCACGCTGTTTCTTCATGGAAACAGCGGTAATGCGGGAGGGAACGATCTTGCCGCGCTCGGAAATGTAGCGCTGCATCAGTTTCACATCCTTGTAGTCAATCTTGGGAGCACCTTCGCCTTCAAAGGGGCAGGTTTTGCGGCGGCGCTGAAAGGGCCGGCGTGCGGGCATCTGTTCGATGGCAACCATGGAATTAGTCCTTGTCGTTTGTCTCTGATCAGGCGGCGAAGAGCCGCCCGGCGCTTATGCGCCGCGCCCGCGCAGCGTCGGGCAAAGCCCGGCTGCGTGAGCGCTATGAATTTCTAATCACGGGGGCGACGCGGCGGACGGTCACCGCCACGGTCACCACCACCGCCACGCGGGCCACGGCGTTCGTCCCGGTCGGACTTGCGTAGCATCGCGGAGGGGCCGTCTTCGTGCTCTTCAACTTTGACGGTCATGTAGCGCAGCACGTCTTCATGGATGCGCATCTGGCGCTCCATTTCAGAGATCGCGGCGGAGGGTGCCTCAATGTTCATGAGCGCGTAGTGCGCCTTGCGGTTTTTTTTCACGCGGTAGGGCAGGGTTTTGAGACCCCAGTTTTCGATCTTACCGACTGTGCCGCCTTCGCCTTCAAGAACGTTCTTGAAGTGGTCGACGAGGGTGTCGACTTGCTGCGAAGACACGTCCTGGCGTGCCATAAAGATGTGTTCGTAGAGGGCCATGGGCCACCTTTCCTGTTTGCTTCGAGCCTCCAGCGCTTAGCCTCACGACGCTTGTCTGGGGTGAACCCCGGAAAGGCGTGTGACGAGAAGGGTCGAGAGCGGAGACACGGGAGGACGAAAAGCCATGCTTTCCTGCATCAAAGATGCCCATCCGTTCAGCCACCAGCCGGAAGCCCGACCTTCGTATGGGCGCGATATAGCGGGAATGGCGGGGGATGCAAGGGGGTGGTGGCGACTGAGTTGTTCGAGCCAGACCCGCTAGTGGGCAGGCTTGTCTAGCATGCCGGTAAAATACACCCGCAGACTCAAAACGACCGCTGCGGCGGAAACAATGATTATCAAAGCCTTCTATACTCGCTCCATGCCAACGCGGTCATCCAAGGGGCAGACCTTGCTAAGGATCGTGTGCTAGGCTCATTCTAAATGGGGCAGGGGTAGAGATCCTATTGTTTGAAACTGTCTCCATCCCGCTGTGGCTGGTCGCACTTGCTGGTATTCTGGCGCTCATCGGATTGTTGGATCGCATCGTCGGCCCGGGGCTACGCTGGTTCTTCCGGCGCAAGGCCAATGCCGCCATCGACGAGTTGAACACTCGCCTCCAGCTGTCAATCCAGCCGTTTAAGACAACGCGCCGCAAGTCGCTGATCGATGGTCTGTTATTCGACCCGCAGGTTGTGAAGGCGGCCGAGATACAGGCGCGCGAGGAAGACGTGCCGCGCGAAGTGGCGATGGCCAGGGCGAAGCGCTACGCCCAGGAAATCGTGCCCGCCTTCAACGCCTACGCTTACTTTAGCATCGGCACGCGGCTGTCTCGCTGGATATCTCGCCTGCTCTATCGTGTTCGGCTAGGATATGCTGACGACAAGGCACTTTCCGCCATCGAGGAAGACGCGACGGTGGTTTTCGTGATGAACCACCGATCCAACATGGATTATGTGCTTGTCACCTATCTCGCCTCCGCTTCTGCAACGCTTTCCTATGCAGTGGGGGAGTGGGCGCGGGTGTGGCTTCTCCAAAGCATCATCCGGGCCATGGGCGCCTATTTCATCCGCCGCGATTCCGGGAACCTGCTCTACCGCCGGGTGCTATCGCGCTATGTGGCGATGGCCACACGTTCCGGGGTGACGCAGGCAATGTTTCCCGAAGGCGGCCTGTCTCGGGACGGACTGCTGCGCGAGCCGAAATTCGGCCTGCTCTCCTATATGATCGGAGAGTTTAACCCGGCTGAGGACCGCGATGTGGTTTTCGTTCCGGTGGGGTTAAACTACGACCGGGTGATCGAAGATAGAGTGCTGACTGGAGCGGTGCGAAGCTCGCTGGAAGTGTCAACACATGGCGCTGATAGGCCGGGCGGACCTGGAGACGAGGCGGATTTCCGCTTGAAGTCCGGCTCGGTCAGATCCTTCCTGTTTGATTTGGTAAAGCGCTATTTCAAAGGCGAATTGTACCGCTACGGATATGCTTGCGCCAGTTTCGGACAACCTATCTCTCTGCGTGACTGGCTGACAAATGAAGGAGAAGAGGACCGCTCCACTATGGTTGAGTGTTTCGGAACCCATGTGATGAACCGCGTCGGGCAGGTGGTGCCGGTGCTGCCCGTTTCGCTGGTCGCAACGGTTTTTACCTCTTACCTGGACCGGGACGAGGACGGGATCGCGCAAGACGGTTTGACGGAACTGGAGTTAAAGGCGCGGGCCTTCGCTCTGATGAAACGATTGGAGGCAGGCGGCGCCCACATTCACATTCCTCGAATGGATCGAGACTACGCAATTTCGGCCGGTCTACGCATGCTCACCTTGCGCCATCTCGTGACAGAAAATTCCGGCCTGTTTCGCGTCGCAGAAGGTGAACACGCGCTCATCCACTTCTACGCCAATTCCATCGCACATCTTCTGCCTGGCACGCTGCAGAAATGACGAGTTGGGTAATGCCGTGCCTGCAGGGAAGAGACTTGAACTGCGCAATCCCAAACGAGCAGACCTTTGGGCATGACGCCGTGGAGAAACTGGAGGACGGAAAGCTGTGCTTTCCTGCATCAAAGATGCCCATCCGTTCAGCCACCAGCCGGACACCCGACCTTCGTGCGCGGGCGATTTAGCGGGAATGGCGAGGGATGCAAGGGGGAGGTGGAGGGCAGTGTGGCGAGCGGTACGGATTGCTGCGGCATCCCGGTCTAACTCAAGTTAAGTGAGAGTGATATTTTTGCGACCGTCATTTGCGACACACAAAACATCGGGGTGTCAGCTTTCAATTTTACGCCGCAAAATGGATGATTTTTGCAATGGCTAATGGCAGCGCTGCGGACAAAATTGCCTCCATATCTGGCCTTAAAGAAGTTCTACTCTGGTCCTATCACACGTTAAGATGTTTACCCACTTTGGCTCATAGAAGATGGAGGCTCCTGTGATACGATGGGTAGCTATTTTTAGAGATACCTCTGACATGCTTGATGTGAGGGCGCGAAAAGATTTGCGAGACGCACACGTGGCATACGCAAAAAAACATCCTGAATTGCTGATAGGTGGCGGTCTGAAGCCAGAACCGGACGAAGCTTTTTGTGGAGCGTTGTGGATTGTTGAGGCTGAAACAAAATCAGAAGTTGAAAAACTGATTTCCAATGACCCATTTTATTTTCCCAAGCATAGGACATTTGAAATTTTCACTTGGGGAAAACTTCTAGAGGATCAGACGACTACCCTGTAACAACCTGTGTGATGATCTTCGCGGAAATCGCATAGCTGAATGTACGGGGCATTTTCACCTGGAACGTCGCGTCGAGTAATCAAACTTATCCACGCCCTCACCGGCCATGTTACTCTCCCCCCGTTCTTGCACACGGAACCGGGTGGATCATGACCGTCATCTTTCGCCGTGCGGGGCCGGTTCTTCCGTGACTGGGGGTGTAACGAACCCTACGGGCGGAGCCACGATCCGATTGTGCCGTAACCTGGTTCGACCCCAGGGAATGTCCGGCATACCTGCCCATAGCAGCAATGTTATGTGGCTGGGATAGAGGATGGGGCGGGCAGCAGAACCGAGCGGGGCGTAAGGCGGGAGCCTTATCGCCGACAATACGGCATGCGGCTCACTCCTTTCGCCCCGCCGGTTTCATATCTGTGCCGCTCGCGCCTTCCGGCTGCCGCGGCTGGTGTGACGTGCGTCGCTGCGGCGTGCCGAGGATTTCGCTCGCGCGGATTTAGGGAATGGTGATCGTGAAATCAGAACTGTTATCTCAGGCCAACGTGTCTCCTGTTCCGGCAATCAAGCGGCGCAACATGGAGGCAAATTGATCCATCTCCTCGTGGTCGAAACGATCGCTGAACATGTAGCCTGCCCGCTTTGTGAACGTCGCAAGCGCTTCAGATAGTTTTTCTCGTCCTGCATCAGTGGTCACCACGAATACCAGCCTGGCGTCCCGCTCATCGACCTCTCGACCAACGAGGCCGATCTTCTCCATAGGTGCGGCCATGCGCGTGATTGTGGAAGCACTGACGTGCATCCGCTTCGCCAAATCGACCCGGGACAGTCGGTTTGCCGCAGAACGCTCGAGATGAAGCATGAGCAGAAACTCGTTCACAGATATTCCATGAACGGCTGAAAATTCAGCGGTCAGCGCGACCCGGAGGTCATCGGCGGCCTGGAGCAGGCGAAGCGCATTGGTTGTGTACAAATCAGCCATAAGAAATATCTATTGCAAATCTCTTGCATATGCAAGCATCTTGCAATAAATTAAACTCAACTTGTTCATTCCAAAGGCAATTTTCCACATGGATTTTGAAACCTTGTTCTCGATCGCAGGTATCACCGCGATGATAGGGTGGTTGCTTCTCCTGGTCTCGCCACTCATTCCGAAATGGTCAGGCCTGATTGCAGGGATGATCCTGCCAATCGTCCTATCCTTAGGCTATTTTGTTCTGCTGATTTTGCCGTCCTCCGGCGATGCTGGTGGTTTCGGTACCTTAGCAGAGGTGATGGAGCTGTTCTCCCATGAGCAAGCTGCCCTCGCGGGCTGGGTTCACTTTCTAGCCTTCGATCTTTTCATCGGCGCATGGGTTTGCCGCACGGCTCGCTCGGAAGGGGTCAGCTTCTGGTTTGTTGCGCCATGCCTGCCGGTGATCTTTCTGTTCGGACCTGCGGGCCTACTTGTCTTCCAATTGATCCGTGCGGTTCGTGCTCGAAGAATGCAGGCGTGAGAGTTTTACGCTTAAGCCGCCAGCCGCAGCAAAATCACGCCGCCGACAATCGTCAAACCTGCGGTGATGCGACCGATGCCGACTTTTTCGCCGAAAAATAATGCTGCCAGCGCCAACCCAAACAACACGCTGGTTTCCCGCAAAGCCGTCACCACGGCGATAGGAGCCTGGGTCATCGCCCAAACGGCAAGCGAATATGCGACGACGGAACCGGTGCCGCCAATCCAAAAGGCAGGCTGAGCCGTCTCGCGGATTTCACGGATCAGGGTTGGCCGCCAGAAGAAGGACGAGATGATAAACATCAGTGAGTTGATTACCGATGCCCACAAAATGAAGCCGATACCGTTCTCGCTGGCCCGCGCGCCCAACCCATCGGCAAGGGAATAACCGGCAATGAAGATGCCTGTGCTGAGCGCTGCCACCACGGCGTGCCCGTTTCGCAATCCATCCGCCTGTCTAACCAGCCCCAACCCAACCACACCAAGACAGACAAGGAAAATAGCAAGCCATTGCTGGCCAGATAACGCGAGACCAAGAAAGAGTGAGGACACCAGGGCAACGAGGGCCGGTCCTGTGCCCCGGGCGATGGGATAGACCTGCGCGAAGTCGCCCAGCCGATAGGCTCGCATCAAAAATAGCTGATAGCCAGTGTGGAACACCACGGACGCCAAGATCCAGGGCCAGGCTTGCCAACCTGGTAGCGGGAAGATCGCTATGCCGACGAGGCCGGGGAGCAGGTGCCCGGCAATGACGGCGGTCATGGAAACAACCTTGTCTCCGCCGTTCTTAACAAGCGCGTTCCAGCAGGCGTGAAGAAGTGCAGCCAGCATGACTGCAAGAAAGACAGTGGTGGTCAAAGGAAGAGGTCGACTTTCTCAAACGTGCGCACATCCACGAGGCCAACATCCGAAATGCGCAATTCCGGAATGACCACCAGCGCCAGTAGGGAATGCTGCATATAGGCGTTGTTCAGATTGCAGCCGCAGGCGGCCATGGCTTCCACCAGTTTTTCGGCCTTGGCGGCAACAATAGACGAAGGTTCATCCGACATCAGTCCAGCAATGGGCATTTCCACCATTGCTTTCTCTTCGCCGTCGGCAAACAGCGTCACGCCTCCGCCGACTTCCCGCAGACGGTTGGCTGCCCGCGCCATATCCTCGCGGGACGTGCCGACGACAATCATGTGGTGGGAATCATGCGCCACAGTGGAGGCCATGGCGCAGGGCGTGTCGTAACCGAAGCCGGAGACGAAAGCGTTGACCACCTTGCCTGTAGCGTGGTGGCGCTCGACAAGGGCGATCTGGCAGGTGCCGTCTTCGCCTTCCACGAGCCCATCCCGCACCGGCAGGATCTGTTCCAAAGCCTTTGTGGGAGCCTGATTCTCGACAACACCGATGACGCGCGCGGTGACGGTTGCGGAATTGTCCGGTGCGGAAATGGCGAAATCCTGTGCCGCCAGATCTCCCGCCATATTGACAGTGCCCTTGGCGGAGGCCGGGTAGGCATAAGATGGCAGGTTTACCGCCATCGCCCCGTCTTCGGCGAGCTTCACGCCGCGCGACCAGACGCTGTCGATGGTGAGTTTGTTGAGATCGGAAACCAGAAGGAAATCGGCCGAACGGCCGGGTGTCACCGACCCAAGCTCCCGCTCCAGGCCGAAATGCTCGGCGGTGTTCAACGTTGCCATTTGGATCGCGATAACCGGATCCAGCCCGCAATCAATGGCATGGCGGACAACTCGGTCCATATGGCCATCATTTACCAGCGTGCCGGAATGGCAATCATCGGTGCAGAGAATGAAATTGCGCGGATCGATGCCATCTTCGGTGACCGCCTTGATCTGCGCTTCCACGTCATACCAGGCCGATCCAAGGCGCAGCATCGCTTTCATCCCCTGCCGCACGCGGGCAATCGCGTCTTCCTTGCGGGTGCCTTCGTGATCATCGGCAGGCCCGCCGGCAACATAGCCGTGGAACATCTCATCCAGAACGGGAGAGGCGAAGTGCCCGCCGACGGTCTTGCCGGCCTCCATCGTTGCGGAGACCGCGCCGACCATGCGGTTGGAATTTGCCGCAACGCCCGGAAAGTCCATCACCTCACCAAGGCCGATGATGTTGGGCCAAGCCATCGCTTCGGCAATTTCTTCCGACCCAAGTTCGGCACCCGCATGTTCCAGCCCGGGTGCCGAGGGCACGCAGGACGGCATTTGCACATAGACGTTGGTGGGCATCGCTATTGCTTCATCGTGCATCAACCGCACGCCGGGCAGGCCGAGGACGTTTGCGATTTCGTGCGGATCGATGAACATTGACGTTGTGCCATGGGGAATGACTGCGCGGCAGAATTCCGTCACCGTCACCATGCCACTCTCAACGTGCATGTGAGCGTCACACAGGCCGGGGACGATGTGGCGACCCTTGGCCTCAATCACCTGGGTTTCTTTGCCGATGCAGTGGGAGGCATCCGGTCCGCAATAGGCAAAGCGCCCGCCGCTCACTGCAATATCGGTGTCTGGTACGACCTCGCCAGAATGGACGTTGACCCAACGCGCACCTTTCACAACCAGGTCTGCCGCTTTGCGGCCAGTTGCCACGTCTACGAGCTGTCGGATCATGGCAGACCAAGGGGCGGGCTTGTCAAAGGGAAGGGGCATGGTGGGGTGAGTCCTTGTTGTGCAGCGTCTTGTGAACCGCCGCGTGAGTCGCGGCAAGGCTGTTGAAAGCCAGTTGAAAGGACGGGGCGCTTCGTCTAGGCAACCGCAAGCGCGGGCGGGGGGTCGGCGCATATGTGTGAGTGCGTCCATGATCCGTGTTGAAGGGGTGTCCAAGCGGTTTGGCGGTGTGAAGGCCGTCGACAACGCGACCCTACACGTCGAAAAAGGCTCCATTACCGGCCTGATTGGTCCCAACGGCGCGGGTAAGACAACGCTGTTCAACATCATTGCCGGTCTGCTGCCGCCCACCGAGGGGCGCATCGTTATTGATGGAGAGGATGTGACCGGCCTGCAGCCGCACCAGCTTTTTGGCAAAGGCGTGTTGCGCACGTTTCAGATTGCCCATGAATTTTCCAGCCTCACGGTGCTGGAAAACCTCATGATGGTGCCGCCGAACCAGGCTGGCGAAAAACTCATGAACACCTGGTTTCGCCGTGGCGCCGTTGCGCGTGAAGACGCCGCAATCCGTGACAAGGCGCTGGAGGTGATCGACTTCCTCAACCTTGGCCATCTCACCAATGAAAAGGCTGGAAACCTTTCCGGCGGGCAAAAGAAGCTGCTGGAGCTTGGCCGCACCATGATGGTCGATGCCAAGGTTGTGCTGCTTGATGAGGTCGGGGCAGGGGTGAATCGCACATTGCTTGGAGAGATCGGTACCGCGATCCAACGTCTTAACGAGGAGCGCGGTTATACCTTCTTTATGATTGAGCACGATATGCAGTTCATTGCCCGTATGTGCGCGCCGGTGATCGTTATGGCAGAGGGTTCGGTGCTTGCTCAAGGCTCGGCAGCCGAAGTGCAGGCCAATGAAGATGTGATCGAGGCTTATCTGGGCCGGGGTCTAAAGAACCGACGCGCGCCGAAGCCGGAGACTGCTTGATGCTGCTGTCGGCGGAGAACATGACGGGTGGCTATGGCGGGATGGATATCCTGAAGAGCTGTTCTGTTGGCGTTGAACGCGGCGAGATCGCCGTCATTGTCGGCCCGAATGGCGCGGGCAAATCCACTGCGATGAAGGCGGTGCTGGGTATGCTTGACCTGCGTGAAGGCGCGGTGACGCTCGATGGCAAGGACATCACCAAATTAAGCCCGCAGGATCGTATCGCTGCTGGCATGGCCTTTGTGCCGCAGACCTCCAACGTCTTCACCGGGATGAGTGTCCGGGAAAATCTGGAAATGGGCGCGTTCCTGCGCACGGATGATTTCAGCGTGACGATGGATGAGATTTTCGAATTGTTTCCAATTTTGAGTGAGAAGCAGGACCAGTTGGCGGGGGAACTTTCGGGTGGTCAGCGCCAGCAGGTTGCCGTCGGTCGGGCACTGATGACGCGTCCCAATGTGTTGCTGCTTGATGAGCCGACGGCTGGTGTCTCCCCCATCGTGATGGACGAGTTGTTCGATCGGATTCTCGAAATCCGCAACAAGGGGGTTGCCGTTTTGATGGTGGAACAGAATGCCCGCCAGGCCCTCGACATTGCCGACCGCGGCTATGTGCTTGTCACTGGCGAAAACCGCTTCACCGATACCGGTCAGGCCCTTCTGGACAATCCGGAAGTGCGTCGCAGCTTCCTAGGCGGGTAGATATGGAAATTCTCAACGCCATCGTCCTCTTCACCAATTTCGTTGTGGTTCCGGCCCTTTCTTACGGCTCACAGCTCGCGCTTGGTGCGCTCGGGATCACGCTGATCTACGGCATTCTGCGCTTCGCCAATTTCGCTCACGGCGACACGATGGCCTTTGGCACAATGATCGTGATCTTGCTGACCTGGCTCTTGCAATCCTGGGGCATCAGCTTTGGTCCATTGCCAACCGCGCTACTGGCGCTGCCTTTTGCGGTGGTGGCAACGGCGGCGATGGTGTTGGTGACGGATCGGCTGGTCTACGCCCACTACCGCCGAATCCGCGCGCCCTTCATCACCATGACCATGGCCTCCATCGGCGTGACGTTGGTGCTGAACGGTGTGGTGCGCTTCATCATCGGCACCGATGACCGCACCTTCTTTGACGGTGAACGTTTCATCATGAAAGCGCGGGAATTCAAGACCTGGTCGGGTCTCAACGAAGGCCTCGCCATCAAGTCCAGTCAGGCGCTGACGGTGGGCGTAGCGTTCATTTTGGTGGTTGTGCTGTTCTGGTTCCTCAATCGCACCCGTACGGGCAAATCCATGCGCGCTTTTTCCGACAATGAGGATCTGGCGCTACTCTCCGGCATCTCTCCGCGCAAGGTTGTGGCGGTTACGTGGATCATTGCCGGGGGCCTGGCGGCCATCGCTGGTACTCTTTACGGTCTGGACAAATCCTTTGGACCCTTCACGTATTTCCAACTCGTGTTGCCCATGTTTGCCGCCGCTATTGTCGGTGGTGTTGGCAATCCTTTGGGGGCGATTGTCGGTGGTTTCGTCGTGGCCTTTTCAGAAGTCATGCTGACCTATGCCTACAAGAAATTTGCGACCTATCTCGTGCCGCCGGAATGGGCGCCGGACGGGCTGCTGCAACTCCTGGGCACGGACTACAAATTCGCGGTGTCCTTCTTTATCCTTGTTATCGTGCTGCTGGTGCGGCCGACCGGAATTTTGCGGGGTAAGGTGATATGAGCAATTCGCTTCGCGCCACCCTCCTGTTCGGCATCATGGCAGCCCTGCTCGCCGTGGTCTGGTTCTACCAGTCACCCTCGCTGATGCTGACAATCCTGAATCTGTGCATAATCTCAGCCATTATGGCGCTGGGGACGAATATCCAGTGGGGCTATGCCGGGCTCTTTAACGTCGGGATCATGGGCTTTACTGCCCTGGGCGGGGTGGCTGCGGTGTTGGTCTCGGTTGGCCCGGTCGAAAGTGCCATCCGCGCCGGGGGCGGGGGGCTTGTCATTTCGCTTATCATTGCTGGCATCGTGGTGTCCGCGCTGGTTTTGCTTGTGAAGGTCATGAAGAGCGGGTGGGTGAAAAATCTTACCGTTGCTGTCGTCGTGATCGGTGGAATCATCGCGATCCGCCAGTTCTACGACCCAGCAATCTCTGCCATTGAGGCGGATAATCCGGCAGCAAGTGGTTTCCTTGGTGGACTTGGCTTGCCAATCATTTTGTCCTGGATCGTGGGTGGTTTCTTTGCGGCGGGCGTTGCCT
>CAKMZB010000001.1:333473-340488 GCA_929200315.1 uncultured Alphaproteobacteria bacterium
GCCTGGCTTATTGGCAAAGTGGCCCTTGGTCTGCGGTCCGACTATCTGGCCATCGCGACGCTGGGCATCTCTGAAATCATCATCGCGATGATCAAGAACGAGGATTGGCTCACCCGCGGTGTCAAAAACGTCTCCGGCCTGCCGCGCCCGGTGCCTTACGAGGTGCAACTCCAGGAAACACCCTGGTTCACCGAGGCTGTCGCAAATTTCTACGCCGAACGCCTTGTCGGCCTTGATGAAGCTGCTCGCACTCTGGCACTCCGTGATTTCACTATTGAGGCCTCCAGCATCTTCGTGAAACTCTGCTACACGGGTCTTTTCGCAACTGTTTTGATTGTTGTGCTCCTTCTTTGCGTCTTCGCGCTTGCCTCCCCTTGGGGTCGGATGGTGCGAGCGATCCGGGACAATGAAGTCTCCGCTGCTGCCATGGGCAAGAACGTGACGGCACGTCACCTCCAGATCTTCATTCTGGGTTCTGCGATTGTCGGGGTCGGCGGCGCTATGCTGACGACGCTGGACGGGCAGTTCACGCCCTCATCCTACCAACCGCTGCGCTACACATTCCTGATCTGGGTGATGGTGATTGTGGGCGGGTCGGGCAACAATCTTGGTGCCGTGCTTGGTGGCTTTCTCATCTGGTTCCTCTGGGTCCAGGCGGAACCTGTAGGTCAGTGGCTGATGGTGGTGCTCACGGAAGGTCTTGAGCCCGGCAACGCCCTTCGCGAGCATCTGCGCGACAGCGCACAATATATGCGTCTTCTCACCATGGGGCTCGTCATGCTACTTATCATGCGCTTTTCGCCCGGTGGCTTGCTGCCGGAACGCACAGCGAGCCCGCGTGCTTAAACGTCGTGCTCCTAACCATATTCTCCGAATTTCTTGCGTTGATGCGGCTTTCGCGCAACAAAGCTACCCAACATCCGCCAGCGCCCATCCGGGCGGGGCAGACGTAACCGAGTGTAATCTTAACGGGAGAGAATAATGAAGAAATTGCTGCTTGCATCCACCATGCTTGCCGGCCTCACCGGCGCTGCATTTGCAGACGGTCATGAGGTGAAGATGGGAGTAATCCTTGGCTTTACCGGCCCGATCGAAAGCCTGACACCGAACATGGCTGGCTCCGCTGAAATGGCGATGAAGGAAGCTTCTGATTCCGGCGAGCTTCTGGATGGTAAAGTGATCGTACCCGTTCGTGGCGATTCCACCTGCACCGACGCTGCCGCAGCAACTGCAGCTGCTGAGCGCCTTGTGACAGCTGAAAACGTCGTTGGGATCTTCGGTGCTGACTGCTCCGGTGTGACTACGGCAATCGTCAACAACGTTGCTGTGCCAAACGGTGTTGTTTCCATCTCACCCTCCGCAACCTCGCCTGCTCTGACGACAGTTGAGGACAAGGGCTTCTTCTTCCGCACCGCACCGTCTGACGCCCGCCAGGGCCAGATCCTGTCTGACGTGCTGAAGGACAAAGGCATCACCAACGTTGCCGTGACCTACACCAACAACGACTACGGCAAGGGCCTTGCCGATGCCTTCGCATCGGCCTTCAAAGCTTCCGGTGGCACGATCGCCATCTCGGCTCCGCATGAAGACGACAAGGCGGACTATTCCGCTGAAGTTGGTGCGCTGGCCGCTGCCGGTGCTGAGCACCTGGCCGTGTTCGGCTATGTCGACAAAGGCGGTAAGGGCATCATCCAGACGTCTCTCGACACCGGCGCTTTCGACCAGTTCATTCTGGCTGACGGCATGATCGGCGACTCGCTGATTGAAGCCATTGGCGATGACCTGAACGGTACGATCGGTACGCTGCCGGGTTCCGACTCCGAAGGTGCTGCAATGTTCAAAAAAATTGCGGCGGCAGGTGGAATGGAAAAAGTCGACGGCCCTTACATGCCAGAATCCTATGACGCTGCGGCTCTCATGATTCTTGCGATGCAGAAGGCCGGTTCTACCGATCGGGCAGAAATCCAGGCCGAAATAATGGGTGTTGCCAATGCTCCGGGTGAGAAAATCTATCCCGGTGAATTGGACAAAGCTCTGAAGATTCTCGCTGACGGCGGCGACGTTGACTATGAAGGCGCTTCCAACGTGACCTTCACGGAAGTTGGCGAAGCTGCAGGTTCCTTCAAGGAGCTGGAAGTGAAGAACGGTAAATTCGAGACCATGAAAATCCGTTAAAGCGGGCCACATCTCAACAAACACAGGCCCGGCTGCGGAAACGCGGCCGGGCCTTTGCCTTTAAAAACGAGGTCAAGCGACATGAAGACCGGCGCGCAATTGCTTGTCGATACGATATTGGAGCAGGGAGCTGAAATTGGCTTTGGAGTGCCCGGCGAGAGCTATCTCGCAGTGCTCGACGCGCTCCATGATGCGACGGCGGATTTCCGCTTCATCAACGTGCGCAATGAAGGCGGTGGTGCCTTTATGGCCGAAGCTTACGGCAAGCTGACGGGTAAACCAGGTGTGCTCTTCGTCACCCGCGGGCCGGGGGCAACCAACGCTTCCATCGGCATCCACACTGCCATGCAGGATTCAACGCCTATGGTGGTGTTTGTCGGTCAGATCGAGACCGGTATGCGTCACCGCGAAGCGTTCCAGGAGTTGGATTATCGCGCCGTGTTCGGCCCCATGGCCAAATGGGTGGTGGAGATCGACAGTGCTGAGCGTGTGCCGGAATTGATCAGCCGCGCATTCACCGTCGCCCAATCCGGACGTCCCGGCCCAGTGGTGGTGGCATTGCCCGAAGATATGCTGGTTGAAACGAGCGACGCACGTCTGCGTGGCCCCGTCACGCCCGTGCGCCCCGCGCCAACCCTGCGCGATGTTACAGCTATCCGCGACCGTCTCACGGCGGCCAAAAGACCTGTCGTGATTGCCGGTGGCGGCGGCTGGACGGATGAAGGTCGCGAAGCGCTGAAAGTCTTTGCTGAAGCAGGTGACCTGCCTGTCATCGTTTCCTTCCGTAACCAGGATTGCATCGACAACCGCTCGCCCTCCTACATAGGTGACGCCAGTTTCGGCATGGCCCCGGCCATTCGCTCTTTTCTTGCCGAAAGCGATTTGATCCTCGCCATCGGCGTGCGGTTTGGGGAGACGCTGACTGATGGTTATTCGCTCTTTGATCCGGCCAATTTCGACACGCCGCTCATTCACATCCATCCAAGTGAAGGGGAACTTGGCAAAATTTTCACGCCGGATATTGCCATACTGGCCGACCCGAACTTCGCGGTGACCGCCTTGGCTGATGGGGGCGTCAATGGCGCGGCCTGGGCAACGCGCACTCAGACCGCCCGCAAAACCTGGGAAGACGGTTTTTCAGTCCCGGCCCAGCCCGGCACGCTGGATATGGGCGAGGTCATGACACATCTGCGCAAGGCGCTCCCTGATGATGTCATCGTTACCAATGGCGCGGGCAATTTTGCCATCTGGGCTGGGCGTTATCTCCACCACGGTGGCAAAGCGAGGCTTCTGGGTCCGCAGGCCGGTAGTATGGGGGCAGGGGTGCCTGCCGCGGTGGCGGCCAAGATTGTTGAGCCGGAGCGGCTTGTACTCTGTTTTGCTGGCGACGGTGATTTTCAGATGAACGGCCAGGAACTTGGCACAGCGCAACAATATGGCGCGGCGCCTGTTATTCTTCTGCTCAACAACGGAACCTACGGCACGATCCGCATGCATCAGGAAAAAACCTATCCCGGCCGCGTCTCAGGTACAGACATCGTGAACCCCGATTTCCCGATGATTGCTCGCGCCTATGGTTTCTACGGCGAACGAGTTGAGCAGACGGAAGACTTCGCTCCTGCTTTTGAGCGCGCACTAGCTTCCAAAACCGGCGCATTGCTGGAGTTGATGATCGACCCGGAAGCCCTAGCGCCAAACGCCACGGTCAGCAGCCTGCGCGCCGCAGCATCGGCTTGACGAAATTCGTTTTGTCGCGCAACCAACCTCGTCTTCACAAGATTTAGGACAGACTATGCTCGCAGTGACTTTCCCCGGCCAGGGTTCCCAATCAGTTGGGATGGGGCGTGAGATTGCAGACGCCTATCCCGAGGCCCGTGCGGTCTTCGATGAGGTGGATGATGCGCTGGGCGAAAAGCTGTCGGAAACGATCTGGAACGGTCCCGACGACGCACTCACTCTTACAGCTAATGCCCAACCTGCTTTGATGGCGGTGTCACTTGCGACTTTGCGTGCGATGGAATGCGAGGGCTTTGAGGTCACCCGTGCGCATTACGTTGCCGGCCATTCCCTTGGTGAATATTCCGCCCTTGCCGCCGCAAGGGCGTTGACGGTTGGTGATACCGCCCGCCTGCTGCGCATTCGCGGTGAGGCCATGCAAGCCGCCGTGCCGGTTGGCGCTGGCGCGATGGCTGCGATTATCGGCCTCGAAATGGGACAGGTGGAAGCGGCCTGCGAGGG
The DNA here is from genome assembly GCA_929200315.1 of uncultured Alphaproteobacteria bacterium. Lineage (GTDB taxonomy): Bacteria > Pseudomonadota > Alphaproteobacteria > Rhizobiales > Rhizobiaceae > Pseudahrensia. Next base: position 337,887 of record CAKMZB010000001.1, read on the forward strand.
GGCGTCCACAAGTGATGAGCACGTGCAGATCGCTAATGATAATGGCGGCGGCCAGCTCGTCATCTCCGGTCACAAGGGTGCAGTGGACCGCGCCTGCGAGGCCTGCAAGGAAGCAGGGGCCAAGCGTGCCCTGCTGCTGCCCGTATCCGCGCCCTTCCATTCAAACCTTATGCAGCCCGCCGCTGAGCGGATGGCACAGGCCCTGGCTGAGGTGAAGATCAAGGCCGTCACAGTGCCGCTCATCTGCAATGTTACCGCTGAGCCGGTGACGCATCCGGATGATATTGCGAAACACCTCGTCGAGCAGGTGACGGGCCGCGTTCGCTGGGCGCAAAGCGTGCAGTATATGGCCGAAGAGGGTGTGAACCGCCTTTGGGAGATCGGCTCCGGCAAAGTGCTTTCCGGTCTCGCCCGCCGTATTGATCGTGAGCTTGAAACCACCTCCATCGGCAAGCCGGAAGATATTGCCCCTGCGCTCGCCTCTCTTCAAGCCTGACTCCAACAACACCGCAAGAAGGTTGCCCAAAATGTTTGATCTCACAGGCAAGAAAGCTCTCATCACCGGCGCATCTGGCGGTATAGGCGAAGCGATTGCAAAGGTGCTCCACGAGCAGGGCGCGATCGTCGCGCTGCACGGCACTCGCACGGAAAAGCTGGAAGCCATGGCGAAAGAGCTGGGCGAGGGCGCCCATGCGATGCCTGCTGACCTCTCAGACCCTCAGGCTGTCAAAGCTCTCGGCGCAAAGGCGGAGGAAGAGCTCGGTGGGGTCGATATTCTCGTCAACAATGCCGGCATTACCCGCGATGGACTCTTCGTGCGTATGAGCGATGAAGACTGGTCAGCAGTCATCGACGTCAACCTTACCAGCGTTTTCCGCCTTACTCGCGAGGTCGTCTATCCCATGATGCGCCGTCGCACGGGCCGTGTCATCAACATTACTTCCGTGGTGGGTGTGACCGGCAATCCGGGTCAGGCGAACTATTGTGCCTCGAAGGCCGGAATGATCGGCATGTCGAAATCGCTCGCAGCTGAAATTGCCTCGCGCAACGTCACGGTGAACTGTGTTGCGCCCGGTTTTATCCAAACGCCCATGACCGACGCGCTCAATGAGAAGCAGCGAGAGGCGATTCTCGGCACCGTTCCGGCCAAGCGGTTGGGTGCGCCGGAAGAGATTGCAGGGGCTGTTGCCTACCTCGCCAGCGACATTTCAAGCTACGTGACGGGGCAAACCCTGCACGTAAATGGCGGAATGGCGATGATCTAACGGGCAAAAGCACCCATTTCCTGCTTCCATGGCTTGCAGAGCGCGAGCCTGTTGAATACTTAAACCCGAAATCATCGCCGACATTTGGAGAATCCCATGAGCGATACAGAAGCGCGCGTCCGTAAGATCGTCGTGGAAAACCTTTCCGTCCCTGAAGATAAGGTCGAGTCCAACGCCTCCTTCATCGACGATCTTGGTGCTGACTCCCTCGACACTGTTGAGTTGGTCATGGCCTTTGAAGAAGAATTCGGCGTCGAAATTCCTGACGATGCTGCCGAGACAATCCAGACCGTCAATGACGCGGTCGTCTATCTCGACAAGCACAAGAGCTAAGCCGGCTTTGGCCGTGGCGTTGTTGCCCGGTCACTTGCTGCAAGACTGACATGGGCCGGAGCGCATTTGCGGTCCGGCCCATTGTCGTTGAACCGGCCTTTACCACCGGGCCGCCGCTAGAAGAGAGATGAGCGATGAGACGAGTTGTTGTCACCGGTATCGGCATGGTGTCCCCTGCAGGGGGCGATGCGGAAACGTCATGGGCCAATGTGCGTGCGGGCAAGAGTGCTACAGCGCGGGTAACGCAGTTCGAGGTTGATGACCTTCCCGCTCAGATTGCCTGCCAAATCCCGCTTGGTGACCAGGCCGACGGTAAGTTCAATGCTGATGACTGGGTTGAGCCAAAGGAACAGCGTAAGGTCGACCCCTTTATCGTCTATGGCATGGCGGCCGCCACAATGGCGCTGAACGATGCCGGCTGGCATCCCAAAAGCACCGAAGACCAGGAGCGCACAGGCACGCTAATCGGCTCCGGCATTGGCGGCCTTCAGGGCATTGAGCAGACGTCGCTTCTGCTCGCAGAGCGTGGCCCGCGCCGGGTTTCGCCGTTCTTCATTCCCGGCCGTCTCATCAACCTCGTGTCCGGCCAGGTCTCTATCCAGCACGGCCTGAAGGGCCCGAACCACTCTGTAGTGACAGCCTGCTCCACTGGCGCCCACGCCATTGGCGATGCGGGCCGTCTGATCGCGCTGGGTGATGCTGAGGTCATGGTGGCGGGCGGTGCAGAAAGTCCGGTATGCCGGCTCGCCATGGCTGGCTTTTCAGCCTGTAAGGCGCTGTCGACATCCTTCAACGACACGCCGGAAAAAGCCTCTCGCCCATGGGATGCTGACCGGGATGGCTTCGTAATGGGAGAAGGCGCGGGGATTGTTGTTGTGGAAGAATACGAACACGCCAAAGCCCGTGGCGCGAAGATCTATGGCGAGCTGACCGGCTACGGCCTCTCCGGCGATGCTCACCACATCACCGCACCGGCACCTGGTGGGCGCGGCGCGATCTCCTGC
>CAKMZB010000001.1:340498-378344 GCA_929200315.1 uncultured Alphaproteobacteria bacterium
AACCACGAAGGTGCCTACCGCGCCATGCAGGCGGCGATGAAGCGCTCGGGCCTCTCAGCGAACGCAATCGACTACATCAACGCCCACGGCACCAGCACCATGGCAGACACGATGGAGCTTGGGGCGGTTGAGCGGCTGCTTGGCGATGATGCGGCGGGCAAGGCCATGTCCTCTACCAAATCCGCCATTGGCCATCTGCTCGGCGCTGCAGGTTCAGTGGAAGCGATTTTCTGCCTCCAGGCCATGCGAGACGGCATTGCCCCGCCGACCCTTAACCTCGACAATCCCGATGCTGAAACAAAAATGGACCTTGTGCCTTACAAAGCTAAGGAGCTGGAGATCAACGCGGTTCTTTCCAACTCGTTCGGCTTTGGCGGCACCAACGCTGCGCTGATTTTCCAGCGGGTGGATTGACGGAGAGACAAGCCCTATTCCGCCTTTTGCCACAAAGGCGGTGCACAGAAACAAAGCCCGACGGTGTGTGGCCGTCGCACAACAGATCGAGATGCAGACACCGTGACCGACCATTCCAACGACATCGTCCTTGAGCGACCCCGGCGCTCCCGCAAGGCGCGCAATCCGCTGGTTTTTATCTTCAGCGGCCTGTTCACGTTCGCCATACTCGGCGCGATGCTGGTGGCGAGCTATTTCTGGTACATGCAAAACGAGTTTACCGCCGAAGGCCCGCTCGCCGAGCCAACGACCTACACCGTGCAAAAAGGGGCCAACTTCAGTTCCATTGCCGGTGAATTGGCCGCGCAGGACATCATCAAGCAACAAGATTTTCTCAAGGTCTTTACCACGGGCGTGCAGCGCGCCGGGCGCGACCGCGACCTGCAGACCGGTGAGTTTGCCTTCACTCCCGGCATGTCCATGCGGGACGTCATGGAAGAGTTGGTGGATGGAACGCCTATCCAATACCGCCTAACGCTGCCGGAGGGACTAACATCCTATCAGATGGTCGAGCGCATCAAGGCGCACCCCGACCTGACGGGTGAAGTCACCGCAGTGCCTGCGGAGGGCATGATGCGCCCCGACACGTACCTCTTCCCCCGAGGGTTTGAACGCCAGAAGCTCGTTGAGCGTGTCATGGCGGCGCAGGAAACCGTGCTCGCCGCTACGTGGGCAGGCCGTGCTGAGGGCCTTCCGCTGAAGACGCCGCAGGATCTGCTGACGCTCGCCTCCATCATCGAAAAGGAAACCGGCGTCGGTGCCGAACGTGAGAAGGTGGCCGGCGTCTTCGTCAACCGTTTGAAAAATGGCATGCGCCTCCAGACCGACCCAACGATCATCTACGGCATCTGGGGTGGCAGGGGTAAGCCAAAGGACCGTGGCGGTCTGCGGCGCTCTGAGATTGACCGCGAGACGGAATACAACACCTACCAGATCGACGGTTTACCGCCCGGGCCGATTGCCAATCCCGGCACCGCCGCGCTGGAAGCTGCCGCCAATCCAGGTGAAACTGCCGCGCTCTTTTTTGTCGCCGATGGCACCGGCGGTCACGCCTTTGCTGATAACCTGGAACAACACAATGCCAACGTTGCCAAATGGCGCGTGATCGAACGTCAACGCGGCGAGCAGGCTGAGGAAGAGCTCCGCGAGATCGACGACAGCGGGACGGACGGGTGAGCGACGCTCCGGGGGAGACAATCATCGGCCGCCGCGGCCTGATGCTGGTTCTGTCTTCGCCTTCCGGTGCCGGGAAGAGCACTTTGGCACGGAACCTCTTGCGTGATGATCCGCATATGTCGCTTTCCGTCTCTGTCACCACACGGGACCGTCGCGGCAGTGAGATTGATGGCAAGGATTATCATTTCATCTCCCAGAAGCAGTTTGACCGCATGGTCGAGGATAACGAGCTTTTAGAATGGGCGAGTGTCCACGGCCACAGCTACGGGACGCCTCGTGAGCCGGTGGAGGCCGCTTTGCGGGAAGGGCGCGACATGCTCTTCGACATTGACTGGCAGGGCGCACTTCAGATGTTTGAGCGTGCGCGTGCTGACATTGTCTCGGTTTTTGTACTGCCACCCACCATGGAAGAGCTGCGTGCCCGCCTTGTGCGCCGCGCGGAGGATCGCCCTGAAGTGATCGAGCAGCGCTTGGCAGGGTCGCTGAAGGAGCTGGAACACTACAGCGAGTACGACTATCAGCTTATCAACAACGACCTCGATGAGTGTTTTGACGATCTCCGTTCGATCCTGCGAGCTGAACGTCTGTCGAGTGCTCGGCGTATGATTTCCATGAACCTCTTTGTCGACCGCCTGCTGGAGCAGGGGCGGGCGATAACCAAAGCTGACAAGAGCTAGAGCGCGCGCGCGAGCGCCGCAAAATCCGCCACGTCAAGATTTTCCGCGCGCAGGGTCGGTTCGATCCCCGCACGGTTGGCAAGTGCTTCCCCGCCAAGCGGCTTCAGGCTCTGGCGCAGCATTTTGCGGCGCTGACCGAACGCGGCTTGTGTGATCTTCTCCAGAGCCCTGCGATCGATATCCAGAGGTTCTGCACGTGGCTCGGCAAGGATTACGCTGGAGGTGACTTTCGGCGGCGGGGTGAAGACTTGTGGCGGGAGGTCAAAGGCGATGTCTGTCGCACAGCGCCAGTTCGATATGACGCCAAGCCGCCCCCAGGCCTTGTCACCAGGCTCTGCGGTAATGCGCTGGGCAACTTCCTTTTGAAACATCAACGTTGCCGATGCCCACCAGGCCGGCCAAGGTTCAGCACTCAGCCAGCCGGTGAAAAGAGGCGTTGCGATATTGTAGGGCAGGTTCGCGACAATCCGCACAGGCCGTCCACCGCCATGCTCAACGAGCAACGCCTGATGGTCCAGCTCCAGCGCGTCACCGGAAATGACTGTCAGCCGCCCGTCGCTTGCCTCGGCAATTTGCGCAAGCGCGGGCAGGCACCGATCATCGCGCTCGATAGCTACAACATGCTCGGCCCCGCTCGCCAGCAGCGCCCGGGTCAGGCCACCGGGACCGGGGCCAATTTCGAGCACAGTGTGGCCGGACAAATCTCCCGCTGCACGGGCGACTTTTAGCGTGATGTTAAGATCGAGCAGGAAGTTTTGTCCAAGGGTCTTCTTCGCTGCAAGACCGTGTTCGGCGATCACTTCGCGCAGCGGCGGCAGATCATCGATATGGCTCATGCCCTGCTCGCTTCCACCATATTTTGCGCCATGCGCAGGGCGGCGATGAAAGAGGACGGGTTCGCCCTGCCGGTGCCTGCAATGTCGAAGGCTGTGCCGTGGTCCGGCGACGTGCGGATGAAGGGCAGGCCGAGCGTGACATTCACTGCTTCGTCGAAGGCCAGCGCCTTGGCGGGGATCAGCGCCTGGTCGTGATACATGCAAAGCGCTACGTCATAGGTGGCGCGTGCGGCCGCGTGGAACATTGTATCGGCTGGCAGAGGGCCGACAACATTGATTCCCATCTCCAGCAGTTTGGAGACAGCAGGCGCGATCACAGCTTCATCTTCATGGCCGAGCGCTCCGCGCTCTCCCGCATGCGGGTTGAGGCCGCTCACCGCAAGACGTGGTTTGAAAATGCTAAACCGATTGCGCAAATCCTCCGCGACTATGCGGCCAGTCTCGACGATATCGCGCTTGCTCAGCGCCTGCGGGACATCGGCGAGGGGGATGTGAATAGTCACTGGCACCGTGCGCAAATCCGGCCCAGCGAGCATCATGACCGGGCGGTGGGTCGTGATGCTGTTACTGGCCTTGTCTGCCAACACGCCAAGATATTCGGTATGGCCAGGATAGTCGAAGCCCGCATCGTAGAGCGATTTCTTGTTGATCGGGAGGGTAACGAGTCCGCCTGCTTCTCCTGCAAGAACCATCTGAACGCCGCGATCTATTGCTTCAATAATTCCAGCAGCATCATCCTCAACAGGGGCGGCGGGGGTGCCTGAAAGGCGGTTTTTCAAGGGCACTACTGGAATGCCCGAGGTGGCGAGCCCCAATACCTCTCCGCGCATGGCAAGATGGTTTGGATCAGTGAGAAGTCGCAAATCCGGAAGGGGAGGGACGTCGCCTTTTTGGGCAGCGTGCCAGGTCAAAATGGCTATGTCCGGGGAGATGCCAGCCGGCTCCCCGATAGAGACAATGAGCGGCGCAGGGCTGCCCACTAGCGGATTTCGATGGTTGCCGCTTTGCGCAGTTCAGCGAGGAGGGCTTTTTCCTGCACAGAGGCGCTTTCACGCCGTTCTTCGCCGAAGAGTTCGGAGTTTGCAGTGCGCACCTCCTGCTTACCGCAGACGGCCAGCATCTCCACGCCCTTTTCCGTCACTTGTGGCGGTGTCAGGCTGCCAGGTTGCGTGTCAGCCACGACGCGACGCCAATTTGGCGGCAATTCGGAGGCTAGCATGCGTCCTCGACTGAGCACAGAAACGTTGCGCAGAGTTTCAGCCTGTGCCTTAGCGTTTTCGCAACCGCGATAGGCTTGGCGGAAGCGGTTGGCTTCGCTCTTGCGCGCATTGACGATACGCCGGTTTTCTTTGGGCACCACGAAGACCACTTGTTGCAGCGTATATTGCTCTTCCGCTGATGACGACTGACCGATAGCCGGCAGCCATGAAGGGCCGCGGTTACGATCCGTCGCGCTTCCGCCTCCCCGGCCACGGGCCGCGAGCGTGCGCTGCCAGGCGATCTGGGCGCGAATGAAGTCCTTGAAGCCGCGAGGAGTGACACCAGCCTTGTTCATCACACCGTTGAGCTGCTTGGTGTTCATTTTGTTACCGGCGGCAAAACGCGCATAAGCGGCAGTGACTTCGCTCTCTTTCGGCAAGGTGTTGAGGCGGCGTGCCTCGGCGAGCTGCACGGCTTCGTTTATAAGTTCTTCGCGGGCCTTGCTGGCGCCACCGCCTTGTCGACGAAGGCGCAGGAATGCTGCGCGGCGCTGGATTTGGCTGCGAGTGATGGGACGCCCGTCGACAAGCACAGCCGCCTGCGTCCCGCCACGTTTGCCAATGCGTCCCGTTTCCGGCGCGCCCACCACGGAGGAAGTGTCGGCGGTATCTCCGGCAACGTTGCCTGGAAGGTCCGACGGCGCGGTGGAGCCGAAGGGATTTTCAATGCTGGCGCAGGCACTCAACGTCAGTGCCAGTAGTATGATCGAAATATTCAGCTTCATTAGTTTTTCCTGCGCGCCGAACGGCTCGATGGGCGCTTAACCGGTCCTCTGTACCGCCATTGCGTTTGAACAATGACCAAAAGGCCTTTCCTTAGTCTTACGATCCGCCCAGCAGGTTATTGCCAGACTGGAACTGGCCGAGCTGATCCTCGGTAGTAGAATAGCCGAAATCAGCCAGCGTGCGGAAGCCGATACGGAAACCGATAGTATTGTCCTTCGCTCCGGCTTCGGTCTGCTGCTGGCTGAAATTGAGCGAATAGGTGAAACACTCATCCGTGTAGGTCATGCCCAGATAGTTGGAGATGCGATAGCGTTGCTCAATGTCAAACTGGCCGCCGCCATAGATTGACCAGTTTTCGTTAAGCGCAAGTTTTAGACTGCCGCCAAGTTGGCTGCGATCTTCGGCAAAACCAGATTCTGGCTGTGCGTTGATATGTGTGAAAGCCAGGCTGGCGGTGACATAGGTTCCAGAATAGGACGTGTCGAGCGTCATGCGCTCCAGACCAAAGTCTTCGTTGTCAAACCGGGTTTGCAGGTTGAGCTTGTAGCGGCCTGCATAGGTGAGAGCAGTGGAGCCAACAAAGTCTGACACATCACTCTCAAGCCCGGATTCAAGCCCGACATTGAGCAGGCCGTCTTTGTCGGAAAAAGCATTGTTGCCAGCCAGGTGGTAGGATTGGCCAAACATCGCATCCAGCGTGACGCGGTTGGTAAGTTCTCCCGAATAGCGCAGTGCAATATTGGCACGCACGCCTTCTTCTACCCGGTCGTAGCCGCTGAATTTATTGCGCGACAGAAGGTTGGTGGTGTCGAAAACGAGGCTCTGAGAATCCTCGTTGACGAAGAAATTGTTGTTGCCAGTGTTTGTGCGCGCATAGATCTGCGCAACCGGCTCAAAGATATGGCTGCTGGTCGCACTCTGCACCATGAGCGGATATCGCATTGTTAGCCCTGCCGTCGGGATGAAACGTCCATCCGAACCTTCCTCCAGGCCGGGCACCGGGACGGTATTATCTTCAACGACGTTGAAGAGATCGCCACGCAGCGCCAGTTCCGGCGTGATAAGAAGCCCGCCGGCATTGAGTGTGCGCTTCCATTCCAATTCGGCCGTCAGCCGCGTGCTGTTGCCCTCAATCCCGTGGAAGCGTTGCTGGCCAAGGCTGGTCGTGCGGATATTTTCTCGATCCCGCGCGATGCTCTGCAGATTGACATCGAAGGAAACAAGACCGCCAAGAGGTGTTTCCGCACTCTCATAATTGTAGTCCAGCAGCGGACGCACGAAGGCCTGCTCGTCTGCCGCGTAGTAGAAATCGCTAGCCGTCACGATCGTCGGCGACTGGATGAGGTATTGCATGGTCGAAAGCTCGAAATAAGAGCGTTTCGCCAAGCCCTTCAGATAGATCTCGTTGGTGATCTCGCGATCCTCCCAGCCCTTAAGATCGTAAGTGCGGGAAAAGTTGTTGTCACTTTGGTGGAGCAAGCTCCAGCCAAAGGTCCAGCGCGGATTGATGTTGAAGATGCCCTGCGTGGCGACCATCGCGCGCCCGTCGACGGAATTGTCCGGGCGGGTGGAAAATTCGGCAGGATCTTGCTGCTGAATGCCGGCGACACGTACCTTGTAGAAGCCGTTTTCCAGCTGATGTCGCCAGCGCACATCACCCAGCACACCCTGTTTGGAAAAGCCGCCAAGGGTGAAGGTCAAATCCGTGGAGTCCGAGGTCGGCAGGAAATAACTCTGGCGATACCAGAAGCCAAGGTCATCGTTGGCACCCAGCCTGGGGAAGAGGAAGCCGCGTTTGCGTTTCACACTCGGGTCGGCGTGGCTGAAATAGGGGAGAAACGCTATGGGGTGACCGTAAATTTCAAACCGGGCGTTTCGGTATTCCACCGTCTTTTCAACACCGTTGAGGATCACCTTTTCCGCCTTTACGCGCCAGATTGGCGGTTTGGACGGGTTTTCCTTGCAAATTTCGCATGCTGTATAGACGCCGTTGTTGAAGACGGTCTGCTGGCCCGGCAAACGCTGCGCACTTTCAGCGGCAAAGCGTGTGTCGTCCGCCGTCTCTACGCGCAGGGCGTTCACAAAACCGTCAGCAAAATCGTCCGTCAGGTCGATCTCGTCGGCATAAATGCGGTTGCCACCCGGCTCGACAATCTCAACTTGGCCAAAGGCCTTCACCCGCCGGGTTTGGCGGTTATAGGAGACCCGTTGGGCGACGACTTTGTAGCCATCATAATCCATCCGCACGTTGCCGCGGGCGATGATGAGGCTGGCGTCATTGTCATAAATGAGGTCGTCGGCTTCGAGCAGTAACTCAGCGTTGGAAGTTGAAGGAACCACTTGCTGCGCATGTGCAATGGTTGGTTGAATCGCGACGATTCCGCTTGTGGTCGCAAGCACAAGCGCGGCCGCGCGCGTGATCGCGGCGAAGGGTTGGACAGCAATGCGTGAAAGGACGGACATCAGCCGTCCTCCCGCTGCAGAATTACAGTAGAAGCGATCAACGTTGCCACAAGTGCCGGGGCCCATGCCGCAAACCACGGCGGGACGAGCCCATTGCTCCCAAATGTCAGTACCAAACGTACCAGCACATACAGCACGAAACCGGCGCCTACGCCAGTCGCAATGGCCCTCCAGTTTACACCAAATCGTGCCATGTTTAACGACATCGTGGCCGCGATCAGCACCATGGCGGCAAACAGCAGGGATTGAGCAAGAAGCGCTGTCTTTTGTGTCACGAAGGGCAGGGGGTTTTTACCGGTGCGTTCAGCTCGTTCGGCGAAGCGGTCAAGCTCCCAAAAACTGATGTCCTCCGCTCGTCGTGTACGAGCCTGAAGTTCTTCACGGGTTAACTTCAATGGCACTTCGATGCTCTCAAGTTCCCGGCCTGTCTGGCCGGGGGCGCTGAGGACGACATCCTGCAAAACATAGACATTCTCACCGTCCGGCCGGGGTTCAAATGTGGCGGTCGCCGCGTCAAGCCGAATGGTGCCAACACCTGCTTCATCAAACCGGTAAGCCGTCACACCGGTGAGGCGCGCACCACCTTCTTCCACCACTCGTGCGGAGATAATACTGTCCCCTTGCACCGCTTCAAGTCTTTGCCAAAAAATGCTGGTTTTATTGGAGAAACTTCCTTTAACCTCACCAAAAGCTGATGCTTCCAACCCGCGTGTCAAGCGTTGACCCTCGAGTGCGAGGGGGTTGTAGATCGTTGCTGTGAAGAGGCCGAGCAAGATCGCCGACAAGAGCATTGGGGTTAGAAATTGCCAGGCTGAAACACCAGCTGCCCGCGCCACCACAAGTTCGAGCTGACGACTGAGCAAAAGCAAGGCAGTGGTCGCGCCAAAGAGGGTTGCGAAAGGTAGAACGCCGGCTGCAAAGAGCGGGGCCCGCGCCAGAACAATCAGCACTGCGTCCATGAATGTCGCATGACCGTCATCGTTCAAATCTCGTGCCAGCTCGATGAGATCGACGGCAATGATGAGGCCGAGGAAGAGTGCAAAAACCAGCGCAACGTTGCGCAGAAATGTGCCGGCGAGATAGAGCGAGAGAGTTGTGCCTATCATGCAACAGTCTCCGCTTTTTCCTCTTCATCCCTCATGAAGACGGCAAGAGTGGGCAATTTTCGGCGGATCCAGGCCACAATCGCGCGTCCAAATCGCTCGGCGCTTGTAGATACATTGTCAGGCAGCGCTTTGCGGTCGGCAATCAGCAACAGGATGCTGAGGCCAATCGCTGTTAGCGGCAGCGCCCACATAGCGCCTATCGCAGCTATACTTTCGCGCGCCGCGCCTTCCGCGACCACGCCAAGGGCTTTGGTGCCAATCGCCACGGTGCAACAGGCGAAAATCACAAAATTTTGCCCCTGCCGGTTGGATATTGGATCACCCAAATAGACGAGTACGAGAAACCCAACAGCAAGCGCATGAAGCCAACCAGTCAGGCGCGTGTGCAATTCGGCGCGGTACCGGCCCGGCGCGCTCTGATAGAGAACGGAATCCGGCGAAGGGCTTAGCAATTCGGCCGTTGAAAGCTCCATCTGCCCAAATTCCGTCGCCGCGGAATTGCCATAGGAGGAAAGGTCAAAAGCATAGCTGTCATAGCGAATAGTGGAGACGTTGTTGGACCCGGCATTCTGCCGCTGGATCTGCCCGTTCTCCAGGACGAGATAAGCATCACCATCGAGCTTAACCACGTTTCCGCGCTCGGCGAGGTAGGTCTGTGCAAGGTCTGGGTCACGCATGTCGTGGATGAAGACACCTTGAAGAATACCGCCAGGTGCACGGCTTGCGACATGGAAAGTTAAAGCCTGATTCACCTCGATAAAACGGCCCTCCTGGATGACCACGGAGACAAGGTCTGCCCGCATTTCTGTAATGTAGGAGCGCAGCTTTGACATGCTGGCTGGGCCGGCGAGGGTGTGGAGGACAAGCACCAGCACAGCCACCATGGCGCTGACCGCTAGGAAGGGGCGCAGTAAAGTTGTGCGCGAGGCGCCGGAGGCGTGCAGCACCACAAGCTCTGTGTCACCGTTCATCTGGTTGATCGTCCGCACCAGCCCGATGAGCAGGGCTAGGGGCAGGATTGCCGCGGTAAGCGTTGGCACGCCAAGGGAAATCATCGTCAGATAAGTCAGGATGCCCTGACCTTTGTTCATGACGATGTTCACCTCCTGCACCGCACGCACGATCCAGATCACCGCAATTAGCCCACCGGCAGCGCCGAAGGTGGCGAGAGCTGCCTTCCGGAACACGTATCGTTCGATGAGGGAGAGGGTGAACAAAGGGTCGGAGCCGATCAGAAGATTGCACGCAATTTGCCCCGACATCCGCAAAGAACCTCCGGGCAGAGCGGGGATACTGCTTTGCTTTGGCTAAAAATAGGCCAAAGAAGGCGGTTAGCGGCGAGTTAACGCAGCTTTGATGTCAGTTGGAGGGCTGCGCTGCATTTACACTGCACACCGCAGCCGACATCGTGGGCAGAAATCCATTGCAGAAAGCCTTTTGTATGTCCGTGATTCCCCAGATCGAATTCAATGATGATGTCCTTGAAGAGAATGGAACCGTTGCGGTTCTCGTTCGCCCGTCCGGTGATCTGCCTAAGGGCGCACCTGCAAAAGAAGTGCTGCGCCGTGCCATGAAAGCGGCGAGCTGGAGTGGCAATTTTGGCAAGTCTCTGGAAGTGCTCGTGCCCGAGGGTACGGATTATGAGCGTATCGTGTTGCTCGGTACCGGCAAGGAAGATGCCGAGGAGGCAGATCGTTACGCTCGCCTTGGTGGAGCTTTGGGTTCGGCGGCCGGTTCGGCGGACGCTGTAGGCGTTCTTCTTGGCGGACTTAGCGCTGCACAAGCTGCTGATTTTGCGATGGGTTTGCAGCTCGCTGCTTACAAGTTCGACCGCTACAAGACCAGTGAGAATGAGGAAGAGAACAAAGCTTCGACCCGCGTTTCCTATACCCTCCATGTTGCAGATGCGGGAGCGGCGGCGGTGGCTTGGGAGAGTGCAAAGGCCATCGCCGATGGCGCGATGCTCGCCCGTGATCTGGTCAATGAACCAGCCAATGTGCTCACGCCGAAGAATTTCGCCAAGCGGTTGAAGAAGCTGCGCGAGTTCGGTTGCAAGGTCACGGTGCTCGACGGCGGAGATATGAAGGAGCTGAAAATGGGTGCGCTGCTCGGCGTTTCCCAAGGCTCCCGCAACCCGCCGCGCATGGTCATCATGGAGTGGATGGGAGGCAAAAAGGGTGATGCTCCGGTTGCCTTTGTCGGCAAGGGCGTGACCTTTGACACAGGCGGCATTTCCATCAAACCCTCCGCCAGTATGGAAGACATGAAGGGTGACATGGGCGGGGCGGCCGCAGTCTCCGGCTTGATGCATGCTGTGGCTGCTCGCAAGGCCAAGGCCAATGTTATCGGCTGCGTTGCACTGGTTGAGAATATGCCGGATGGCAATGCTCAGCGTCCGGGCGATATTGTTACGTCGATGTCCGGTCAAACCATTGAAATCATTAATACGGACGCCGAAGGCCGGTTGGTTCTGGCGGATGCACTTTGGCACACCAACAAGAGCTACAGGCCCTGCGCCATGGTGAACCTGGCCACGCTGACTGGTGCCATTCTGGTGGCGCTCGGCAATTACCACGCCGGACTCTTTTCCAACGATGACACTGTCGCCGAAGGGTTGTTGGAGGCTGGCCTATCCACCAACGAACGGGTGTGGCGGATGCCACTTGGTAAAGACTACGACAAGCTCATCGACACAAAGAATGCTGATATGAAAAACACTGGCGGACGTATGGCGGGATCCATCACGGCGGCGCAGTTTCTGCAACGGTTTGTTGAAGACACCCCTTGGGCGCATCTTGATGTTGCGGGTACGGCTATGGGGTCGCCGAAGACTGAAATCAGCACCGGTTGGGCCTCAGGCTTTGGCGTGCGGCTGCTTAACCGCTACGTGACAGACAATTTCGAGGGGTAGGTAGGATGGAGGCTTAGTCGGCTTCCGCGCCTTCCGGGTCATTCCAGATGCCGGAATTGTGGACGAGGATGCCTGCACGATAGTTCTTCATCGCCGCGTCATAAGCTTTCCGCGCTTCGGCAAATTCCTGCTTGGTGGCGGAACCTCGCCGGAGGGCAGATTTCTGCCTATCGAAATGGCGTTCCACCGCTGCGCGGTTGCGTTCGACCGAACGGCGAAAGAGTTCGCGCCCCGCGGCGGTCTTGGAAAAATCAGGGCTTTCCAGCTGCTTGCGTAGAACGGCAAAGGTTACGGTGCTCGCCATGGCCTCAGCCTTGTCGGCATCGGTGTCCCCGTTTGCTGCGCAATTTAGACTTGATCCGTCAATGCGGCATCCAAGGGTGCGCTCTTGCCCACCGACGGTACCAGCGGTGGTCATGACGAGCGCCAATGCCAATGCAAATTTCATGTTTCTGTGGCCCCGGTCATGCTCAACAAACCTTTCGCCTAACTGTCATGATCCGGAGGACCGTGCAACGCTGACACGCGCCCATCAAGCGGTTAGAAGGCCTCATGGACGTCTTGTTTTACCATCTGACGGAAAGCCGCATCGAGCAGGCCCTGCCACAGCTCGTCGAGCGCTGCCTTGCCCGCGATTGGCGTGTGCTTGTGCAGGTGGGGGACGAGGCAATGGTGAAGCCGTTGGACGAGGCGCTTTGGACCTATAGCGATGCCTCCTTCCTTCCACACGCCGCCGAAGGGGAGGGGAACAGCAATGCAGACCCGCACCCCGTTTGGCTGTCGCGGAAAGCTGAGGCATCGGCGGGTCGTCATGTTCACTTCGCTGTTGCAGGCGCCGTGCCAGAAGGCACGCAAGCGACGGACCGGTTGATCTATATGTTTGACGGGCACAATGAAGAGGCGGTCCTGCAGGCTCGTGAGCGGTGGACAGTGGAAAAGGATGCCGGCCACGACCTGACCTACTGGCAGCAGAGCGATGCCGGTTGGACGAAAGCGGTCAACTCTTCGTCTTGATTTCAATGAATTTTTAATGCGATTCTTGATAGCTGCCTGAACGGTGTGACGTTCCGTCGCTAATTGGCCAACGCTTCGCTCAACTCAAGCCATTCCTCTTCCACATCCACCAGCCGCCGCTCGAATTCGGCCTTCTTGGTGGCAATGTCTCGGATGCGTTTGGCGTCGCGCTCTGTGCTTGCTTGGGCGAGGAGCTTGTTGAGCTTGGTGATCGCCGCCTCGGCCTTGGTCATGGTCGTTTCAAGCTGTTTGACGCGCTTGCGGGTTCCGGCCTGATCCGCCCGGCGGGCGGCATCTTTTTTGCGCTTCTCAGCTGCGTTCTTTTCTGCGATTTCGAGCTTGCCCGGCTGTTCTTCGCGGCGTGATTTCGGGGAGCCAGGGCCTTTCAGGATGAGGCGGCGATAGTCGTTGAGATCGCCCTCATAGGGTGCGACGGTGCCCTCATTCACCAACCAAAGGCGATCAGCACAGGCCTCCACCAGATGGCGGTCATGAGAGATAAGCATCACCGCGCCACGATAGGAGTTGAGCGCCATGACGAGCGCTTCGCGGGTGTCCATATCGAGGTGGTTGGTGGGTTCATCAAGGATGAGCAGATGCGGGCGGTTGAAGGTCGCAAGGCCGAGCAGAAGCCGTGCCTTCTCGCCGCCGGACAGCGATTTGGCCTTTGTGTCCATTTTCTCAATACCAAGTCCCATCCGCGCGACGCGGGAGCGGACTTTGGATTCGGCCTCATTCGGCACGAGCTTGCGCACATGGTCGACCGCTGTTTGCTCGGGCACGAGATCGTCAAGATTGTGCTGTGCAAACATCGCAACCCGCAGCTTGTCGGCGCGTGTGATCGTACCCGCCATTTCCTCAAGTCGTCCGGCGATAAGTTTGGCGAAAGTTGACTTTCCGTTGCCGTTTGCGCCCAACAGGGCGATGCGATCATCAGCATCGATCCGCAGATCCATCCGCGCGATCACAGGATCATTCTCGACATAACCAGCTGCGGCGCGTTCTAGATTGATGATGGGGGATGCGACCGGTTTTTCCGGTGAGGGGAAGGTGAGGGGGGCGACGCCTTCTTCCATAACGGCGGCGACGGTACCCATTCGCTCCAGCGCCTTAATGCGGCTCTGTGCCTGCCGCGCCTTGGTGGCGGAGGCCCTAAAGCGGTCGATATACTTTTGCATATGGGCGCGAGCTGCGTCCGACTTTTCCTTCATCTTGGTTTGAAGGGTCATCCGCTCGGCACGAGTTTTCTCGAAGAAATCGTAGTCACCCTTGTAGGCCGTGAGCTTGCGGTTCTCGAGATGAACAATCGTATTGCAGCAGGCGTTCAACAAATCGCGATCATGGGAGATGATGATGACCGTGTGGCGGTAGCGGGAAATATAGTTCTCCAGCCATAACGTGCCCTCCAGATCGAGATAGTTGGTCGGTTCATCCAGCAGCAGCAGATCGGGTTCTGCAAAGAGCACAGCCGCCAGCGCAACGCGCATCCGCCAGCCGCCGGAAAAAGCCGAGCAGGGCTGCTGCTGGGCTTGTGAATCAAATCCCAAACCATGCAGAATTGACCCCGCGCGCGCCTCTGCTGAGTGAGCCTCAATGTCTGCAAGGCGGGTATGGATGTCTGCGATGCGGGTTGGGTCGGTAGCTGTCTGGGCTTCTTCAAGAAGGGCGACTCGTTCGGTGTCGGCGGCGAGCACCGTGTCGATCAAAGAGACTTCATTCCCCGGTGCTTCCTGTGCGACCTGGCCGATCGTCACGCCCCGGCGCAGTTCCAGCGAACCGGCCTCGGAGGAGTATTCACCGGTAATCAGCTTGAAGAGCGTCGTCTTGCCGGTGCCGTTACGCCCCACAAAACCGCACCGCGCACCCACGGGAACGTGAAGCGACGTTTGTTCCAGCAGCAAGCGACCCTGCATACGGAAGGTGAGATCTTTTATGCGCAGCATGGCCGCTCATTGCGTTTCCTGCGCGAAATATACAAGAACCCTTTTGGATCAATTAGCGACTAACGACAGGCGAGCACCTAAAATGACACGTATTCTTTATGAACTCTGCGGCGCAGACGAGACCGCGCTCTTCTCTCCCCATTGTTGGAAGGCGCGTATGGCGTTGCTCCACAAGGGTCTCGATTTTGAAACGAAGGCGATTGGTTTTGCGACTGTCGCGCAGATCGAAGGTGGCGGACGCCGCGTCCCTGTTTTGCGGGACGCAGATCACGTGGTGGAAGACAGTTTCGCTATCGCAAAATACCTCGACGAAGCTTATCCGAACGCGCCGACTTTGGTGCCAGATGCTGCGCTGATGGAATTCATCATCAACTGGTCGCAGGTCTCACTCCACGTTGCTGTGGCAAAAATCGCCGTCCTCGATATCTGGAAGATGCTCGCTCCCACAGATCAGGAGCACTTCCGCACAACCCGTGAGAAGATGTTCGGCATGACGCTTGAAGAGTTCAACGCCAAGAATGCCAAGGACGGCAAGCTGCTCTCCGAAGCGCTGACGCCGCTCGTTCTGACATTGAAAAAGCAGCCCTATCTTGGTGGCGAGAGCCCGAATTTTGCTGACTATGTGCCCTTCGGCGCGCTGCAATGGCTGCGCACAACGTCATCCCACGATGTGTTGCCAAAGGAAGGTCCGGTGGCCGAATGGTTCAACCGCCTGCTCGATATGTATGACGGCAACGGTCGCGCTGTCGCTGCTGCTGCTTAAACCGCTGTACCGCGCACTGTTGCCGCTGGCGCGCGCCTTCTCTATAGGCGCGTGCCAATTCCTCCCACATTTACGGAAAGCCAATCCATGGCCATCGAACGCACCTTCTCCATGATCAAACCCGACGCGACAAAGCGTAATCTCACCGGCGCCATCACCAAGCGGCTTGAAGAAGCTGGCCTGCGTGTCGTCGCCTCCAAGCGTGTCCACATGAGCCTGCGGGAAGCGGAAGGCTTTTATGCAGAGCACAAGGAGCGTCCCTTCTTCCAGGAGCTGACCGAGTTCATGTCCTCCGGTCCCACTGTCGTGCAGGTGTTGGAAGGTGAAAACGCTGTTAAAGCCAACCGCGATATTATGGGTGCTACCAACCCGGCCGACGCTGACGAAGGCACGATCCGGAAGGAATTTGCTCAGAGCCTCGGCGAAAACTCTGTCCACGGTTCCGATGCGCAGGAAACTGCGGCTCGCGAGATTGCTTACTGGTTCTCCGAAACTGAAATCGTCGGCTAATCCGCCGCTGATCCCGATACAGATATCTTCTGCAAAAACCGGCTCTGCGAAAGCGGGGCCGGCTTTTTGTTGTGTGGATGTCTGGCAGGAAGTGGTAAATTGCGATACTGCGCAAAGGCGGCCTGTGGCGATCTTGCCCGGCTGCAACCACAAATCTTCGGCCGGCTGTGACCTTATGATGTTGGGCGCAGCCCTACGAGAATTGGCATCAGCGGAAGGATAAACCGTGTCGATTTTCAACCTTGAAGCTTATGAAAAACAGCTCAAATGGATTGCCCTGGTGCTGGGCGTTGCAAGCACTTTATCGATTGTTTTCAATCATCAATTGTGGGCTATGGCGTTCAGTTTGCCATTTTGCATGATCTGGATCTATTGCGCCTGGTTGCACAATGAAAAGCAGCTCAAATATATCAACGTGCTGTTCGCAGGCTTCTACGTTTTTGGCCTGACCCGCTATTTCTGGATCAACTAGCCGCGCGGCTTTTCAAGCTGCCATTCCAGATGCGCTTTGATGGCGGGCCACTCTGCGGCGGTGATCGAATAAACCGCCGTATCCCGCACTGTGCCGTTGGGCATGATTTTGTGGGAGCGCAGAATGCCATCGAGTTGAGCGCCAAGGCCTTCGATGGCCTTGCGGCTCTGGGTGTTCAGGCGATGGGTGCGGAACTCGACTGCAATACAGTCCAACTTCTCAAAGGCATGGGTGAGCAGCAGAAGTTTGCAGGCTGTGTTTGCGCCGGTGCGTTGCAGGCGCGGAGCGTACCAGGTTGAACCGATTTCAATATGTCGGTTGGCCGCATCGATATTCATGTAGGTCGTCATTCCAGCCGCCTTGCCGGCTTTATCGACAATGGCGAAGGGCAGCATTGATCCGGCTTCGCGCAGGGCCAGGCGGCGCTCTATCTCAGCTTCAACGCCATCAGGTGTTGGGATCGGCGTGTACCAGAGTTGGCCGAGATCGCGCGCGGCATCGCGCAGATCATCGGCATGATCTATGCACAGCGGTTCAACGCGAACAAATTCATTTTCTGCGCTGAAATCCGGCGGCCAATTTGTGCTGCTCATATGCCTTCCACCCATGTTCCGTCCTGCCCGTCCTTTGGATGCTCTTTCTTCCAGAACGGGGCGTCCGTCTTCAGATAATCCATGATGTGGCGTGCAGCGTCGAAGGCTGCTTCGCGATGGCGGCTTGTGGCGATGACAAGCACGATCTGTCCTCCAACTTCGATTTTGCCAAAGCGGTGGATGACGCAGACGGCGTCCAGCGGCCATTGGTCCTGAGCTTCTTTCGCAATGGCGGTGAGCTGCTCTTCGGCCATGCCGGGGTAATGCTCCAGCTCCAACGCTTCCAGCCGTTCGCCTTCTCCGCGAACAAGACCGATGAAGGAAGCGACCGCGCCGACGTCATGCCGGCCTTCTGTGAGCGCGGCGGTTTCCTGCGCCGCGTCAAAATCCTCCACTTGCACGCTTATGCGCAGCATCTCAGCCTCCGGTCATGGGCGGGAAGAGGGCGATTTCAGAAGCATTGCCAATCGACGCATCGGCAGATGCCACTTTCTTGTCGAGCGCGACTCGGATGATGGCTCGATCAGCGAGAGCCGCTTCGGCCATCTCGTTTCTGTTGGCCAGAAAATCGAGCAGATCAGCGACTGTCCTCACGCTTTCTGGCAGCACCACTTCTTCTTCAGCCGTGCCCATGCGTTCGCGCAGCCAGGCGAAATAGAGCAGGCGTGTTGGGCGCTCACTCATCGACGATATGGCGAATGCCGGCGCGGAAATATTCATAGCCGGTAATCAGCGTGACGATGGCGGCAACCCAAAGCAGTACGAGACCGGTTTCGACGGTCCAGGGGAAAATCGCTTCCCCTGCAGGTCCAGCGAGAAGGAAGCCGATGGCCACCATTTGCAGCGTCGTCTTCCACTTAGCGAGTTTGGTGACGGGTACAGAAACCTTCAGCGCAGCCAGGAACTCGCGAAGGCCCGACACCAGGAACTCGCGGCTCAAAATTACAATAGCGGCCCAGATCGACCAACCGGCAATGGTCCCATCTGCGGCGAGAAGCAGCAGCGTTGCGGCAACTAGGAGCTTGTCAGCAATCGGGTCGAGCATCCGGCCTAGGGCAGAGGACTGCTCCCAGATCCGCGCCAGATAGCCATCAAAGAAGTCCGTCACCGAAGCGAAGATGAAAAGGCCGAGAGCTGACCAACGGGCAATATCCGTCGACTTGCCGCGTTCTTCCAGATCGAAGCAGAGCACCACCAGAGGCACCACCAAAATGCGCGCATAAGTGAGCAGGTTGGGCACGCTGAACGGCCCGCCCTGGCGCGGCGGCTTGGCGCCTTCATTTCCGGCAGTTTGCGATGTTTGATCCATTCCATGGTCAAAGACCAAAAGGCGGACGGTTTCAACCGTTCCGGCGCATCATTTCGCGTGCAAAACGCCTCCTGTCTGGACGCGCCGCATTGTTTGCGGTTTGACAGGCATCAAGCGACTCGCAACAGCCCCTTTGTCCCGAAAGTCTGGCACCCCATGCGCCTTTCAAACTATTTCCTGCCCGTCCTGAAGGAAGCGCCCCGTGAGGCAGAGATCATTTCCCACCAGCTAATGCTGCGCGCCGGAATGATCCGCCAGCAGGCCGCCGGCATCTATTCCTGGCTACCGCTTGGGTTGAAAGTCATGCGCAAGATCGAACAGGTCGTGCGCGAAGAACAGAACCGCGCTGGCGCTGTTGAAGTGTTGATGCCCACCATCCAGCCCGCCGAGTTGTGGAAGGAAAGTGGGCGCTATGACGACTATGGCAAAGAGATGCTGCGCATCATCGATCGGCACGAGCGGGATATGCTCTTCGGCCCGACGAATGAAGAGATGATCACGGATATTTTCCGTGCTCATGTTCGCTCCTACAAAGATCTGCCGCTGAACCTCTACCACATCCAGTGGAAGTTTCGTGACGAGGTCCGTCCCCGTTTTGGCGTGATGCGCGGCCGCGAATTCCTGATGAAAGATGCTTACTCCTTCGACCTCGACATTGATGCGTCTAAAGCCGCCTATTACCGGATGTTCGCCTCTTATCTGCGAACCTTTGACCGCCTCGGCGTCACTGCGATCCCTATGCGCGCCGATACCGGCCCAATTGGCGGGGATCTGTCGCACGAATTCCTCATCTTAGCCGATACCGGCGAAAGCGAAGTGTTCTGCCACGCGGGTTACCTCTCGCTCGACGTGCCGGATGCCTCAGTCGATTATTCAGACGACGCTGCGATTGCGAAGATTTTCTCCGATTGGACAAGTGCCTACGCCCGCACTGACGAGATGCACGATGAGGCACTCTGGGCGGAGGTTCCCACTGATGAGCAGCGCAGCGCACGGGGTATCGAGGTTGGGCATATCTTCCACTTTGGCACCAAATATTCAGCGCCGATGGGTGCGACAGTTACCGGTCCTGACGGCAAAGATGTGCCGGTTCAGATGGGTTCTTACGGCATTGGTCCGAGCCGTGTTGTCGCCGCTTTGATCGAGGCGAGACATGATGAAAACGGTATCATCTGGCCGTTCTCGGCAGCGCCATTCCATGTTGCTATCATCAACCTGCGCGCAGGCGACGAGGCGACCGATGCTGCTTGCGTAGGCGCCTATGACAAGCTTACCACAGCCGGCCTCGACCCGCTTTATGACGACACCGATGAGCGGGCGGGGGGCAAGTTTGCCCGGGCCGATCTCATCGGTGTGCCGTGGCAGCTCATCATCGGCCCGCGCGGGCTGAAGGAGGGCGAGGTTGAATTGAAGGAACGGGCGACGGGCGAGCGGGAAACGCTGGCCCCGGAAGTCGCGCTCAATAAGCTTACCGCCTGGTTTGACGAGATGACGGAGCGCTACGGTGGCTGACCCTTCCCTGCCGGGCCGTACCGCCCCTTTTGCACCCTTTGAATGGATGCTGGCGCGCCGCTATCTCGGCTCGCGGCGCAAGGAGACGTTCATCTCCGTCATTTCTGCAATTTCATTTTTTGGTATTTTGCTTGGCGTTGCGACACTCATAATTGTGATGGCGGTGATGAACGGTTTCCGCACTGAGCTGCTCGACCGTATTCTCGGCATCAACGGCCACCTCGTCGCTCAACCGGCTCATATGGCGTTGACCGATTATGACGCGGTCGCCGAGCGGATTGAGACTGTGGACGGCGTGCGCATTGCTTTTCCGCTGATTGAGGGTGAAGTGCTCGCCTCTGCCGGTGCAGGGGGTTCGGGAGCACGGGTACGGGGAATGCGGGAGGCTGACATCCGCCGCCTGCCCGGCGTCGGAGAAAATGTCGTTGAAGGTGATTGGGAGAATTTTGACGCCGGTGAGGGCGTCGCGATCGGAACCGGCATGGCCGATACGATGGGACTGAATGTAGGTGACCTGCTTACGCTTGTGACCCCCGACGGAAACCAGACCGCCTTCGGCGTTTCACCGCGGGTCAAATCTTACCCTGTCCAGGCGATCTTCCAGATCGGCATGAGTGAATACGATTCTGTGTTTGTTTTCATGCCGCTCGCCGAAGCGCAGCTCTATTTTAACCGCGAGGGGCGTGCCGACGTAATTGAGGTGTTCGTCGATGATCCCGATGCTGTAACGGGGATGTTGAACGACGTTGAAATTGCGGCAGACCGCCCGGTTCTACTCACCACATGGCAGCAGAGAAACATTACATTCTTCAACGCACTGGAAGTGGAACGCAACGTCATGTTCCTGATCCTGGGTCTCATCATTCTGGTGGCGGCGCTGAACATTGTTTCCGGCCTTTTCATGCTGGTGAAGGAGAAGGGGCATGACATCGCGATCCTGCGCACGATGGGTGCGAGCCGCGGCGCGGTGATGCGCATTTTCCTGATTACCGGTTCGTCGATTGGTGTGCTTGGCACGCTGGCGGGCTTCGCGATTGGTGTGCTGGCGGTGCAGAATATCGGGGCGATCCAAGCGTTTCTCGACAGTGTGACCGGCACATCGGTCTGGGATCCGACCGTGCGGTTCCTGTCAGACATTCCAGCCCGCCTCGACATGCGGGAGACCCTCGGTGTTCTCAGCATGGCGCTTGGCTTGTCGTTGCTCGCAACCATCTTCCCGGCCTGGCGCGCGGCGCGGCTCGATCCGGTGGAGGCTCTGCGCTATGAGTGAGGCTGTGCTGCAGCTCAACAAAGTCGGCCGCACCTATGCGACCGGCGTGAAGGCGCTGACCGTTCTCGACGGAGCGGAGTTGACGATCGATCGCGGCGAGATGGTTGCTTTGGTCGCGCCTTCCGGTGCGGGCAAGTCAACGCTGCTCCATCTGGCTGGTCTGCTTGAGCGGCCCGATGCTGGATCGCTCTCCATCGCCGGGATCGAATGCAACAGCCTCGCCGACAGTGAGCGCACCCGCTTGCGCCGCACATCTGTTGGATTCATCTACCAGTTTCACCACCTGCTGCCGGAGCTTTCAGCGCGGGAAAACATCGCTTTGCCGATGCAAATCGCCGGCTCCTCCAAGCGCGAGGCACTGGCGCGGGCGGATGAGCTACTGGAAATACTCGGCCTGGGCGCGCGAGCCGGCCATCGCCCATCAGAACTTTCCGGCGGGGAACAGCAGCGCGTTGCCATTGCGCGGGCGGTGACGAATCGACCGAAGCTGCTTTTGGCGGATGAACCTACCGGCAACCTCGACCCGGAGACCTCTGACCGTGTTTTCGGGGCGCTGACTGAACTTGTGCGCACCACCGGGCTCGCCGCGCTGGTTGCGACCCACAACCATGAACTTGCCTCGCGGATGGATCGGACAGTTACCATCGCGCAGGGGAAAATCGTCGCCCGCTAAGGCCGTGATGTAGTCACGCTCTTGCAGGCGGAGGGCCGCCGCGTCACGCTTGGCACTGATCACCTCACGCGATTCTGTATTATCCTTGTCTAAACGAGATGCACTCAACGCAGCGCTGAAAGCTGAAAACGGTGTCTCGCCGCGCCCCTTCGTGCATCTACACGTTCACTCCGCCTACAGCCTTTTGGAAGGTGCGCTGCCGCTAGCTGATCTCATCGCCAAGGCGAAGGAAGATGGGCAGCCAGCAATTGCGGTGACGGATCGCAACAACCTCTTCGGGGCGCTTGAATTCTCACTAAAAGCTATGGCCGCCGGCTTGCAGCCCATCATTGGCTGCAAGCTTGAGGTCGAGCTCGAGGAGCAGGAAGGGGATGCACCGGCATTCGGCTCCCGGCAAGACGCTTTGCATGCCCGTCCGACCATGGCCTTTCTGGTCATGAACCAGGTCGGTTACGACAACCTCTCCCATCTCGTCAGTCTCGCTCACCTGGAAGGTGCCAAGCAATCCCGCGCCCATGTGACGTTTGCGCAGGTTATGCAATTTTCGGACGGCCTGATCGCCTTGACTGGTGGGCCGGAAGGGCCGGTGAACCGAGTTTTTCAGGAGGGGCAGACGGATCTTGCCAAGCAACGTCTCGCCGCCTTGCACAAGGTTTTTGGCGATCGGCTTTACATTGAGATCAACCGCCATGCTGACGCCGACCGCAAGATCGAGGCAATACTTATTGACCTTGCCTATGAGAGCAACATTGCACTGGTGGCGACGAACGAAGCTTATTTCGGCGCCGAAGGGGACTATGAGGCCCACGATGCGCTGCTCTGCATCGCAGCAGGTCGCAAGGTTTTTGAGGAAGACCGGCGCAAACTGACGCCTGATCATCGAATGAAGAGTGGAGCAGAGATGCACACGCTTTTCGCTGATCTTCCCGAAGCGCTCGACAACACGATCATCATCGCGGAACGCTGCGCTTTTGCCGTGCCGGAGCGCGATCCGATCCTGCCTTTCTACACAGGCGGGCAGGGAGACGATCCTCTGGGTGCCGAAGCGGAAGAACTGCGCTTGCAGGCCAGGGCCGGGCTTGTGGAGCGGCTAAATACCAACCCGCTTGCAGACGGCTTTACCCGCGCTGACTATGAGGACCGTCTCGAAACCGAACTCGACATTATCTGCGGGATGAAATTCCCTGGCTACTTTCTCATCGTTGCCGATTTCATCAAATGGGCAAAGGGTGAGAACATTCCAGTTGGGCCCGGTCGTGGCTCTGGGGCAGGGTCCCTCGTCGCCTGGTCGCTGACGATTACTGACCTTGATCCGCTGCGCTTTGCGTTGCTTTTTGAACGCTTCCTCAACCCTGAACGTATCTCGATGCCGGATTTCGACATCGACTTCTGCCAGGACCGGCGTGATGAGGTAATCCGCTATGTCCAGGACAAGTACGGGCACGAGCAAGTTGCGCAGATTATTACTTTCGGAACGCTCCAGGCTCGCGCAGTTCTGCGTGATGTGGGGCGAGTGCTGGAAATGCCCTACGGGCAGGTCGATAAGCTCTGCAAGCTGGTGCCCAACAATCCGGCTAATCCTACCACACTCGCTGAGGCGCTGGAGACTGAAACTGAACTGATCGCCGCGCGGCGTGATCCGGAGGTTGCCCATCTCATTGAGATCGCGCTGCGCCTTGAGGGTCTCTACCGCCACGCCTCAACTCATGCCGCCGGTGTGGTGATCGGCGACCGGTCGCTGGAGCAGCTCGTCCCACTCTACCGCGACCCGAAATCCGACATGCCCGTCACCCAGTTCAACATGAAATGGGTGGAAAAAGCAGGGCTAGTGAAGTTCGATTTCCTTGGCCTGAAGACACTCACCGTCATCCGAAAGACGGTCGAATATCTAGCGGAGCGTGGCCAGGAGTTGGATATCGAGGCGTTAACGCTCGACGATGAAGCGACCTTTGCCATGCTCCAACGCGGTGAGACAGTGGGCGTGTTCCAGTTGGAATCGGCGGGAATGCGTAAGGCGCTTGTCGGCATGAAACCGGACCAATTTGAGGACATCATCGCCCTCGTCGCGCTCTACCGCCCGGGCCCGATGGACAACATTCCCGTCTATAATGACCGCAAACACGGACGGGAGGATCCGGACTACTACGAGGACAAGATCGCTGACGTTTTGCGGGAAACCTACGGCGTCATCATCTATCAGGAACAGGTGATGCAGATCGCGCAGATCCTCTCGGGCTATTCCCTCGGTGAGGCCGACATGCTGCGTCGGGCCATGGGCAAGAAAATTGCCTCCGAGATGGAAGCTCAGCGCGCGCGCTTTAACGAGGGTGCGGTGAAAGGTGGCTTAACCGAAGGGCGCGCCAATTTCATCTTCGACGTATTGGCGAAGTTTGCCGATTACGGCTTCAACAAATCCCACGCCGCCGCCTATGCGTTGATCTCGTATCAAACGGCTTGGCTGAAAGCGAACCACCCGATCGAGTTTCTTGCAGCGTTGATGACGCTCGATATGGGGAACACCGACAAACTCTATGATTTCTACCGCGACGGGCAGCGCGCGGACATCACCATCGTCCCGCCTTCGGTGAACACGAGCGAGGTGGAGTTTGCGGTTAACGACGGCAAGATTTTCTATGCCCTTGCCGGTATCAAGGGCGTCGGCGCGCAAGCTATGGAGCATTTGGTGGAGAAGCGGAATGAGGGCGGCCCCTTCACGAGCCTCACCAACCTGTTCTCGCGTATCGACACCCGGCAGGTAAATCGTAAAGCGCTGGAAAACCTTGTCTATTGCGGCGCGATGGACTGCTTTGGTTGCCCGCGCGAACAGATCATTGCCGGTCTCGACCGTCTGATCGGCCATGCATCCCGCGTGGCGGACAATTCCGCCCTTGGTATAGTCGACATGTTCGGTGGCGATACCGGAGAGACGGAGGTCGTGCTTCCCGCTGTTGAGCCCATCAGCTCCGCAGATAAGCTGCTCGCCGAGTTCCAGGCGCTTGGCTTCTACATGTCCGCCCATCCGCTAGATGAATATTCCAAGTTGCTCGAACGGTTGCGCTTGCGCCAGTGGGCCGACTTTGAGCGTGACGTGAAGAAAGGGTTGAAACCGCGGCAGATTGCAGGAACGGTCGCGGTACTCCAGAGGCGTCGCACGCGCTCCGGTGCGATGATGGCAAACATCTTGCTTTCTGATCCGAGTGGGCAGTTTGAAGCAGCTATCTTCTCGGAACAATTGGAAAGTCACCGTGATCTGCTGGAAGTTGGCCGCTCATTGCTGTTGAACGTCTCCTCGGAGAATGAGCCAGAGGGTGTTTCGCTGCGGGTGAACATGGTTCAAGCGCTTGAAGATGTCGCCAAGCAACAGGATCACAAGCTCTTCATATTCCTGCGTGATGCCGCTCCGCTCGCTTCCATCAAACAGCGAATCGACGCCAAGGGGCATGGCACAGTGAGCCTGATCGTCCTCCAGGACGGAGCGAAGGAAGTTGAGATTGGCCTACCCGGAAAACGGGAAATTTCACCGCGTGTAGCAGGCGCCATCAAAGCCATTCCAGGAGTGGTGGATGTGCAACTTGTCTGATGGTTCTCTAGGAGACGATTTACCTTCCAGTCCCTCGGCATCACGTAACCGCGACCCTATTCTGGCTCAGCTGCGCAAGGTGCTTAAGCCGGATGCGAGGGTGTTGGAAATTGCGAGCGGCACCGGCGAACACGCGGTGTATTTTGCAAACGCCATGCCGAGCCTAGCCTGGCAGCCGACGGACCTCGATCTTGACGCCATGGGTCTGCGGGCACGTCTGGAGCGGGAAGGGCCGGGTAACGTCGCTGAGCCTTTCGCCCTCAATATTGCCCATTGGCCGAACTTGCGGCCCAAATTCGACGCGGTGATCTCTATCAACTGCATCCACATTGCGCCGGAGGAGTTGCTATCCACATATGTGGCAGGCGCGGTGGGTTCGTTGAAGCGGCGTGGGATGATGATCCTCTATGGCCCGTTTAAATATGGTGGAGCCGTCGATACCAAGAGCAACGAAGATTTCGACCGCTTCCTGCAAGAGACCTATTCCGGTGGCGGCATCCGCGATTTTGAGCATGTCGATGGACTGGCGGTGGAGCAAGGCATGGTCTTTGAGAAAGATATCGCCATGCCTGCCAACAACCGTTTCCTCGTCTGGCGCAAACCGTGACGCTGACCCCTCGCATGGGGGCCGCGCTCATCGTTGTCGCCTGCTCGCTGATTGCTGGAACAGCGGTGCTCGCCAAGATGCTCGGCACCGGGCCGGATGCGCTCAGCCCCTTTCAGATTACATGGGGTCGCTATAGTTTCGCGCTGATTTGGATTGTTGCCTTCTACATCCTGCGTCGTCCAAAGATCTCATACTTGAACGTGCCGCTTCATCTGGTGCGAGTGACGTTTGGGGTTGGCGGCGTGACCGCGCTCTTTGCCTCAACAACGCTCATCCCACTCTCTGACGCGACGGCGATTTCCTTTCTCAATGTGATCATCGCCATGGCGTTGGCGCATTTCTTTTTGCAGGAGAAGATTGGATCGGTACGGTGGTTCGCGGCATTATGCGCGTTTTGCGGCGCTTTGCTGATCGTGCGCCCCGGCATGGCGAGCTTTCAGCCCTTCGCGTTCATTGCGTTGCTCGCAGCTTTTCTGCTTGCGGTGGAAGTGATCGCGCTGAAATTGCTTACCCGCGCTGAGCCAATGTTCCAGATCCTGCTCGCCTCAAACTTACTTGGCACGGTCTTTGCCAGCATCGGGCTCCTATTCGTGTGGCAAATGCCGACCCCGGAGCAATGGTTGATGCTTGCAGCACTCGCAACGCTAATGGTGAGCGCGCAAGCGATGTTTGTGCCGGCTTTGAGGGCAGGGGATGCAAGTTTCATCACCCCTTTCACCTACACAACACTGCTTTTTGCCACCGTATATGATTTCGCGCTGTTTGGGGATGTGCCGTTGTTTTGGAGTGTTATCGGTGCCTCCGTCATTATCAGCGCAGGAATTGTTCTTGCCATTCGCGGGAGCCGTTAGCGCCAAGCCTTGCATCCCTCAGCCAGATCGCCTAGATCGCGCCCATTCCACACGCGGATGCGTGTTGGTCACGGGTTGCTTTGGCACCCTCTAGCCCCGAGTTAGCAATAACATGGCACTGACCGACACTCCGGTGCGGCTTCATGCGAAGCCGTTCTTTTTCCGCGCAAGGCTCAACCGGTAAAATCAAAGGACGCAAAGCCATGGCTCTGCCCGAATTTTCTATGCGCCAGCTGCTTGAAGCAGGCACTCATTTTGGTCACCAAACCCACCGCTGGAACCCGAAGATGGATCGTTACATCTTTGGCAAACGCAACAACATTCACATTCTTGATCTGTCCCAGACCGTGCCGCTGCTGCACACCGCGCTGAAACAGATTTCCGACACTGTCGCCCGTGGCGGTCGCGTGCTGTTTGTCGGTACTAAACGCCAGGCTTCTGATCTGGTCGCTGATGCAGCTCGGCGTTCTGCCCAGTATTACGTCAATGCCCGCTGGCTTGGTGGTATGCTGACCAACTGGAAAACCATTTCCAACTCCATCAAGCGCCTGCGCGAACTTGAACAGCTTCTGGAAGGTGACCAGCAGAGCTACACCAAGAAAGAGCTGTTGAACCTCACTCGCGAGCGCGACAAACTGGAACGTGCTCTTGGTGGCATCAAGGATATGGGCGGCACGCCTGACTTGATCTTCGTCATCGACACCAACAAAGAAGCGATCGCGGTTCAGGAAGCCAACAAGCTGAAAATCCCCGTCTGCGCAGTGCTGGACTCCAACTCCGACACGTCTGGCGTCGACTTGCCGATTCCCGGTAACGATGATGCTGCCCGTGCCATCGCGCTCTATTGCGACCTTGTTGCCAAGGCCGCCATTGATGGCATTGCGCGCCAGCAAGGTTCTTCTGGCGTTGATCTCGGCGCTCAGGAGGAAGCACCTCGTGAAACCGTTCTCGACGATGTTGCCGAGAAGGCTTCAGCCGCGGCTGATACCGCCAAGGAAGCGCCTGCCGATGCTGCGCCCTCCACTGGCGACGCCATCATGGACGCCGTTTCCGCTGCTGCCGAGCGCATCACCGATGCCGCTGCCAGCCCCGTAGAAGCGGCATCCGATGCAGCTGCCTCTTCCAAGGATGCGGCAAGCAAGGCTGCCGATAAGGTGACCAAGGAAGAGAAAGAAGAGGCGGCCGCCCCGCTCTTTTCTGCTCCCTCCGGCGCCGCGGATGATCTGAAAACGATCAACGGCATTGGCCCGGTTGCGGAAAAGCAGCTCAATGAGCAGGGTCTGACGACCTTCGCCCAGCTCGCTGCCCTCAGCGCCAAGGACATCGAGAATGTGGACGCCAATATGCCGTTCTCCGCTGCCCAGATCGAGGACTGGAAAGCGCAGGCGGCTGCTCTGTCCAAATAGATATCTAGGCTCGTCACAGAGCTGTCGCCTGCGCCCGTTTGTGGCGCGGGCACAAAACCCAATTTTGTAGGCCAAAGGTGTCGCGCATTTGCGCTGCCACCCTCGGCACAATCAGAAAGGCAAGACCATGGCGATCTCCGCATCGATGGTGAAAGAACTGCGCGACAAGACCGGCGCGGGCATGATGGACTGCAAGAAAGCGCTGGCTGAGACCAACGGTGACGTTGAAGCGGCTATCGATTTCCTGCGCGCAAAAGGCATCGCGAAAGCTGACAAGAAAGCCGACCGCACCGCTGCCGACGGCCTCGTCGGCGTTGCTGCATCCGGCACGAAAGCAGCCGTGGTGGAAGTGAACGCTGAAACCGACTTCGTTGCGCGCAACGAAGGCTTCCAGGCATTGGTCAAGGGCATCGCCAACACTGCGCTTGCCACCGACGGTGCTGTTGAAGCGATCACTGGCGTCAGCCTTGACGGTATCTCCGTCGCTGAAACCATCACCAAGGCTATCGCGACTATCGGGGAGAATATGAATCTTCGTCGTGCGGCGGTGCTGGAAGTCGAAAACGGTGCCGTGGCGTCATACGTCCACAACGCGGTTGTCGAAGATCTTGGTAAGATCGGTGTGCTGGTCGCGCTGGAATCCACCGGTGATGCGGACGCTTTGCGCGCTATAGGCCGCCAGGTCGCCATGCATATCGCTGCCACCAACCCACTGGCGGCGACCCGCGAAGACATGGACCCGTCTCTGGTAGAGCGCGAAAAAGCGATTTTCGTTGAATCAGCACGCGAATCCGGCAAGCCCGACAACATCATCGAGAAGATGGTCGAGGGCCGTATCCGCAAGTTTTACGAAGAGAACGTGCTTCTCTCGCAGACCTTCGTGATCGATGGCGAGAACACCGTGGAGCAAGCGCTGAAAAACGCCGAAACCTCAGTTGGCGCGCCCATCGTGTTTAAGGGCTTTGCCCGTTTCCAGCTTGGTGACGGTATCGAAAAGGAAGAGGACGACTTCGCTGCTGAAGTCGCATCCATGACCAAAGGTTAAGCCTGGTTGCAAAGGGCTAAAAAATAGAAGGGCGTCGCGTGACATCGCGGCGCCCTTTTCGTATGCCGAAACGGCTTTGCCAAAGACGGATTTTCCATGACCCCCAGGTACAAACGCGTTCTGTATAAAATCTCCGGTGAGGCGCTGATGGGCAATCAGTCGTCCGGTATTGACCCTGCCATGCTTGAAAAAGTGGTCAGCGACGTACAGGAGGCACAGAACCTTGGCACGTCGATTGCTTTGGTGGTCGGTGGGGGCAACATTTTTCGCGGTGCCGCACTGGCGGCGCAGGGCATGGACCGCGTGACGGGCGATCATATGGGCATGCTCGCCATCGTCATGAATGCGCTCGCTCTTCGCATGGCGTTCGATCAGCGCGGTATTGCTGCAACTGTCCTGTCCGGTCTTACGATGCCGCAGGTCTGCGAACCGTTTTCCCAACGCGCCATGATCAAGGCGCGGGAAGCCGGAGATGTCATTATTTTTGCCGCCGGAACGGGATCCCCCTTCTTCACCTCGGATACCGGAGCTGCGTTACGGGCCGCGGAATTCGGTGCGCAGGCAATTTTGAAAGGCACACAGGTGGACGGTATCTATGACGCTGATCCGCGTAAAAATCCTAAAGCTGAACGGTTCGATACACTGACCCACGATCAAGTTCTGGAGAAACGTCTCGGAATCATGGATGCTGCCTCCATTGCGCTTGCGCGGGACAATGACATTGACGTTGTTGTTTTTTCGCTCCACGAAACGGGCAATCTGGCGCGGGTGATTTGCGGTCAGGGGACCTTCACCACTGTGATCACCACTCCGCAGCCTTAGGCGCAAGCCTCAGATCATTGCTTTATGCCCGCTGGGGCACCAATCAACGGGACAAACGTCATGGCCGATGGAATCGATCTTAAAGACCTCGAACGACGCATGGATGGGTCCATCGAGAAATTGCAAAAAGACCTTGGCGGTTTGCGCACCGGTCGCGCGTCGGCCTCGATTCTCGACCCGGTTGTGGTTGATGCCTATGGGCAAAAAATGCCACTCAACCAGCTCGCCAATGTCGCAGCCCCGGAGCCCAAGCTCATCACTGTCAACATTTGGGACAAATCCATGGTTGGTCCGGTGGAAAAGGCCGTTCGAGAGGCCGGCCTTGGACTCAATCCGGTCATCGACGGACAAAACCTGCGCATCCCGCTGCCGGATCTTAATGAAGAGCGTCGCCGCGAACTTGCTAAGGTCGCCAGAGGTTATGCCGAGGACGCCAAGGTTGCCATTCGCCACGTGCGTCGAGACGGGATGGAGCATCTGAAGAAGGCGGAAAAGGACGGCGAGATCGGCCAGGACGAAAGCCGCGCGACCTCCGATAAGGTGCAGAAAATGACCGATGACAAGGTCAGCCTTGCTGACACCACACTTGCGACAAAAGAAGCGGA
Source organism: uncultured Alphaproteobacteria bacterium (assembly GCA_929200315.1). Lineage (GTDB taxonomy): Bacteria > Pseudomonadota > Alphaproteobacteria > Rhizobiales > Rhizobiaceae > Pseudahrensia. The sequence goes on from CAKMZB010000001.1 coordinate 371,081, forward strand.
GATCATGCAGGTCTAATTGACCGGCACTTCCTCCAAACGCATCGTGACCTCCATGAACCGAGCCGACCAGCAGCACCAGGTTGATAGGAGCGCCGCTACCCAGGTCGCCGCGCTGAATGACGTGGAATTGCCTAATGGCATTCCCGAGCATGTCGCAATCATTATGGATGGCAACGGCCGTTGGGCAAAGTCCCGCGGTTTGCCCAGAACCGCAGGTCACCAGCGTGGTGTCGATGCTGTTCGCCGAACGGTGCGCGCTGCTGGTGAACTTGGCATTCGCACGCTGACATTGTTTGCATTTTCCTCAGAAAACTGGTCTCGGCCAAAGAGCGAAGTGTCCGACCTTATGGGGTTGCTGAAACACTTCATTCGGCGTGACCTTGCTGAACTGCACCGCGAAAATGTGCGAGTCTCGATCATTGGCGACCGATGCAATGTGCCAAGTGATATATTGCCCCTATTGCAGGAAGCTGAGCGGCTGACAGCACAAAACACCCGCACGCGACTCGTAATCGCTTTCAACTATGGTGGTCGTGACGATTTGGTGCGTGCGGCCAGGGCGATGGCGCTGAAGGTCGCAAACGGTGAGATTTCTGCCGACCTCATTGACGCGGATTCTTTTGCAGCGAACCTCGACACAGGTGATTGGCGTGATCCCGACCTCATCATCCGCACGTCGGGGGAGCAGCGGCTTTCCAACTTTCTGCTTTGGCAGGCGGCTTACAGCGAATTCGTTTTCACAGATATCCATTGGCCGGACTTTGACAAGACGGCGCTGGAAAACGCGCTTGCTGAATATGCTAAGCGCGAGCGTCGTTATGGCGGCCTTGGTGCCGTCGATGAGGCAGTGCAGGCATGAACCGGGCTCATAAACCAAGCTCGAGCCGTATTTTATCTTCCGAGCTCGGGCTGCGGGTTGTGTCCGCAATTGTGCTGATCGTCATCGTCGTTGCAGCGGCGTGGGCAGGGGGGACTGCCTTCAAGCTGATATGTGCTGTGCTCTCTGCGCTCGTTTTCTATGAATGGCAGATGATGGTGTCTCGCACGCCTTTCAACATGCCAGAAGCGGTGTTGACCGGCGGCTTTGGTCTCATGCTGCTCGCGGCTCTATTTGGTGGCTTTGGCTGGGCACTCGCATTGTTTGTCGTGCTTGGCCTTGCGCTAGAGCTGACCCATCATGGCCGTGAGCGCAGCGAAATCCGCTGGATCGGGATCGGTGCGCTCTACTGCATCATCGCAGCAATAGCCCTTCCGGCAATTCGCGAAGTAGGCGGTTTTCTCGGTATCAAGCTGATCTTCTTCCTGTTCCTCCTCGTCTGGGTTACTGATATCGCCGCTTATTTTACAGGCAGATCCATCGGCGGGCCGAAGATTTTGCCCGCTATTTCGCCGAAGAAAACCTGGTCCGGCTCCATTGGCGGCATGCTGGGCGCGATTGTCGTAGGCGCGCTGTTTGGCATTTGGGTGGATGAGTTTGCATTTTGGACCAGCACAATCGCCGCTGCCGTCCTTTCCGTGACCGCGCAGGCCGGGGATTTTTTTGAAAGCTGGGTCAAGCGGTTGCACGGCGTGAAGGATTCAAGCCACCTCATTCCCGGCCATGGGGGGTTCCTTGACCGCGTCGACGGGCTTATCGCTGCCGCATTGCCCGTGGCCGTAGTGGTGGGGCTGAACCAGGCGGTCTGATGGATATTTTCGCGATCCTGCAATGGCTGATCGATCTTGCCGTCGGCACAGTCCTGCCGTTCGTTGTGGTGCTGACGGTTGTCGTCTTCGTCCACGAGATGGGACACTTTCTTGTGGCTCGCTGGAACGGTGTGAGGGTCGAGGCCTTCTCGGTCGGCTTTGGCAAAGAGCTGCTTGGCTATACCGACAGCAAGGGCACGCGCTGGAAACTCGCGCCCATACCGCTCGGCGGCTATGTGCGATTTCTCGGCGATCGCAACGCTTCGAGCCAAGCAGACCCTGAAGCGCTTGAGGCCATGAGCCCTCATGAGCGGGAAGGGGCCTTTGAGGATGCGGCCCTCTGGCGCCGCGCGCTGATTGTTGTCGCCGGCCCGATGGCGAATTTCATCTTTGCGATCCTCGTTTACACCGCAATCTTCATGGTGACGGACGATGTGCGCATCCAGCCTGTCATCGGCACAGTTGCGGAGGGATCCGCGGCAGAGGCGGCCGGGATTCAGCCCGGCGACCACGTGCTCGCTATTGACGGTGAGCCTATTGAAACCTTCCGCGACATGCAGTCGGTCACAATTCTTGCTGACGACACGCCACTTACTTTCCGCATTGAGCGTTACGGTTCGGAAATCGAAATTGTCGCGACCCCGCGCATGACGGAGGCGACGGATCGCTTCGGCAATTCCTATCGGCGGGCAATCGTCGGTATTTCACCGGACCCAAACCCGGAAAATCTTGACCGCGTTCAGCTTGGCCTGATCGGTGCGTTCGACAAGGCGCTGGAACGGACCTGGATGATCTTCACCGGTACGGTCAACTTCATCAAAGAACTTATGCTGGGCAAACAGGACGCTCGGGATCTGCGCGGACCGATTGGAATCGCTGAGATCACGGGGCAGGTTGCAACACTTGGAATGCTGGATCTGGTGTTTCTAGTTGGGTTCCTGTCCATCTCAATTGGGATGATGAATTTGTTGCCGGTGCCCATGCTGGATGGCGGGCATTTGGCTTTCTACGCAGTGGAAGCGGTGCGTGGGCGGGCCATGAGTGCGAAGAATCAGGAGCGCGCTTACAAGGTCGGCCTCACTTTTGTCCTTCTTTTGATGATTTTCGTGACCACAAACGACATCATCCGCCCGTATCTTTCCTGATTTTGCCCACAAATGTTAACCAACCCTTCACCATTTGAAGGGTTTCGTTACCAAAGTGTTGCCGATGCGCCGCGGTGACCGAAAATACGCACGATTGTGGGGTTTGTGGTGGTTGCGCGATTAGCAAAAGGCTATAACACAGCAACAAATACCGGCGCTTACGGCCTTGCCGCTTGTACCTTGTAATGGCATGGCAAACTATTCGGGCTCTTTGAGCTTGAGCGTCTGATTGAATCAAGAGCCGCGGTGATTAGCTCGGCTAAAGGGGATGGACGGTTTGTCGATACTTACTATTGCAAAGCGCAGCGCGCGGATTGCCCTGACATCGCTTGGCCTCGCGGCCATGGCTTTTGCTAGCGTGCCTGCGATCGGCCTTGGCTCAGCTCTGGTGGCTGTTCAGGCGCAAGCTGCTGTTGTCTCTTCCATTTCCGTGCGCGGCAACCAACGTGTGGATGTCGAGACGGTTCGCTCCTACGTGACCATTCAACCGGGTCGCAACTTCAACAATTTCGACAAAGACGAGTCCCTGTCAGCGCTTTACGCCACGGGCCTCTTCTCTGACGTTCGCATCACTCAGTCCGGCCGCACGTTGATCGTTGAGGTTCAGGAGAACCCGGTGATTAACCTGGTTCAGTTTGAAGGCAACGAGAAGGTGAAGGACGAAGTTCTCACCCGTCTGGTTCAATCTGAATCCCTTGGCACGTTCAGCCAGGATAAGCTCGACAGCGATGTTGAGCGCGTCAAAGGCGCGGTGCTGCGCTCCGGCCGTGCTTCCGCTAACGTTACAGCACGCGTTGATCAGTTGGAAAACAACCGCGTTAACATCATCTTCCTCATCAACGAGGGTGGCCGCACCAAGATCGCGGATATCAACTTCATCGGTAACAATGCCTTTGGCGATGGCCGGCTTGAAGAAGTGATCAGCCACAACGAGAGTAACTTCCTCTCCTGGCTGAAGCGCGATGATCTGTTTGACCCGGACCGCCTCCAGGCGGATGAAGAGCGCCTGCGCCAGTTTTACTACAACCGCGGCTATGCCGACTTCCAGGTTCTCTCCTCGTCCGGTGAATACGACTCAGCCAATAACTCCTATACAATCACCTTCACTCTTGAAGAGGGTGAGTTGTACCGCTTTGGCCAAGTCAATATCGACAACGCCCTTGGCCAGGTCTCCAACGACATTCTTGAAGATGCACTCGAAGTCTCGTCCGGCGATGTTTTTTCTGCACGAAAGGTTGAAAAAACTCTTGTCGAGATGACGGAAGCCATTGCCCGCACTGGCTATTCTTTCGGCGAAGTAACTCCGCGCGGCGATCGTAATTTTGATGGCCGTACTATCGACATCACCTTCTTCGTCGATGAGGGGCCGCGCACTTACATTGAGCGTTTGGAAATCGTCGGTAACACCCGGACCCGCGAATATGTTGTGCGCCGGGAATTCGATATTTCCGAAGGTGACGCCTATAACCGCGTGCTCGTTCGCCAGGCCAAGCGCCGCCTGGAAACTCTTGGCTTCTTTGAGCGCGTGACTGTCCGCACTCGCCCTGGTTCCAGCGCTGATCGTATTGTTTTGGTGGTCGATGTTCAGGACAAGCCTACCGGCGAGATCTCACTGGGTGGTGGTTATTCCACGGCCAATGGCCCGTTGGGTGAAATTTCACTTACGGAACGCAACTTCCTTGGTCGCGGCCAGTACCTCAAGGTCGCTGGCGGTTTTGGCCAGGACATTCAGAAGTATGAGTTGTCATTCACCGAGCCTTATTTCCTAGGTAACCGCATCGCCGCAGGTTTCGACGTTATTCATGAAACGTCGGAATCCAGTGATAACAGCATTTACGATACGGTTCGCACGATTGGTCGTTTGCGCGCCTCGGCTCCGATTACTGAGCACCTTAAGCTGGGCGTGAACTATACGTTTACCCACGAAGAGAACGAGATCAAAGATGTTGCGACAGCAGCGCAGATTGCTCTCTATCCATTCCCAATTTCCGATACGGTTAATCGTAGCCCCTACCAGACTTCATCTTTCGGCTACTCTTTGACCTATGCGAATCTCGATAACTTGAAGAACCCGCGTGAAGGTATTTACGGTAAGTTTGAGCAGGATTTCGCCGGTGCTGGTGGTGATGCTCAATACATTCGCACGACCGGTAAGCTGATTGGCTATTATCTGGCTTCTGAAGATGCGGATATTGTTCTGAAGGGTCTTGTTGGTGCAGGTCACATCCAACCCTTTGGCAGCAGTCCACTGCGCACATCCGACCATTTCTTGTTGGGTGGCTCTACCATTCGCGGCTTTGACAGCCGTGGGTTCGGCCCGCGTCTGCTGTTGCCCGGTCAGCTTGGCAACGACACTGCGCTTGGCGGCTTGACCTACTACAACGCGACTGCCGAAGTGCAATTCCCGATACCAGTTCTACCACGGTCTTACGGTCTGCGCGCAGCGGTTTTCGCCGATGCGGGCTCGCTCTTTGGCAACGATTATCAGTCGGCCGGGGTTACGGATGATGCGGAGCTTCGAGCTTCGGTTGGTGCATCCCTCATCTGGGATTCACCCTTTGGTCCGCTGCGGGCAGACTTCTCGCATCCACTTGCCAAGGCAGATTACGACGATACGCAGTTCTTCCGCTTTGGCGTCAGCACTCGCTTCTAGCGCGATGGCGCGACTTGGCGTAAGCCGGTCGCGTCTTTGTCTTCCGCACCGAGCTGGAACCGTATCGCGTGGTCACGTTCTTTCCTCCCGTCGCGCCTATTCTCGCCGTCGATCTGGCGCAACGCCTCGGGCTTGAATTTCGTGCCGGGAGTGATGCCAAAGTCACCGTTAATTCCGTCGCGCCCATAGAAGACGCAGCTGCCGGGTCTTTGACCTTTCTCAACAACCGCATCTATGCGCGTCTGTTGACTGACACTAAGGCCAGCACTGTAGTTGTTTCAAAGGCACATCTGGATCAAGTGCCGGACACTATCGCAGCCATTATTGCGCCGGACCCGTACCGCGCCTTTGCGCAGGCTGCCGCTATTATGGTGCCTTCCGCCATGCGTCCGCTGCCCGTTTTCGATCAGGGGATCAGCGAAAGGGCCGTCGTTCATGAAAGCGCGATGCTGGAAGAGGACGTTACGGTTGAGCCGGGTGCTGTGGTCGGCGCCCGCGCGAAGATTGGCCGGGGCACAATCATTGGCCCCAACGTCACTATTGGTGCAGACACCCATATTGGTCGAGATTGTTCTATCGTCGCCAATGCTTCCGTCATTCATTCCATTCTTGGAGATCGGGTCATCATCCAAGCCGGGGCGCGTATCGGTTGCGATGGCTTCGGTTTTTCCATGGGCCCACAGGGGCATCTGAAGATCCCGCAACTGGGCCGTGCGATTCTTCAGGACGATGTAGAAATTGGACCCAACTCAGTCATCGATCGCGGTTCCAACCGAGACACCGTGATTGGCGAGGGTACCAAAATCGACGGCTATGTAATGATTGGCCATAACACAACGGTTGGCCGCCACTGTGTGATGGCCGGACAATGCGGCATTGCCGGCAGCACAACCGTTGGTGATTTCGTGCTTATGGGCGCGGGAGTCGCGGTCAACGGCCACATTTCTGTCGCGTCCGGCTCTCAATTTATGGGTAAGACCGTAATTGTTGAGGATGTGAAGCAGGGCGGCCAATATGCCGGTGAGCCAGCACGGCCACTGAAACTCTGGCGGCGCGACATGGTTCGCATACGACGGGATTTGAAAAAGCGGACGGCGGAAATGGAAGGACGCAAATCCGATGACTAATGACAGCAAGGCTGGTGGCAGCCTCGATACTCTCGAGATTGGCCGCCTGATGGAGCTTCTGCCTCACCGTTATCCGTTCCTGCTGGTGGATCGCATTGTCGATATTGACGGTGATCAGAGCGCCCGTGGTATCAAGAATGTCACGGCGAATGAGCCGCAATTTACCGGTCATTTTCCTGAAAACCCCATTATGCCGGGTGTTCTGATTGTTGAAGGGATGGCTCAGACCGCCGGCGCCGTGTGCGCAGCTGTTCATTTCGATGGTGAACCGAAACTCGTCTATTTCATGACTATTGATAATGCGAAATTCCGTAAAACTGTACTTCCAGGCGATCGGTTGGAATACGTCATCGAGAAGCTGAAACAGCGCCGTAATATCTTCAAATACGCCTGTCGCGCTGAGGTGGATGGTGAATTGGTGGCCGAGGCCGAAATCGGAGCCATGATGGTGGCGCGGGATGGCTGAAGGCGCGCAGACCAGCGTTCATCCGTCTGCAGTTGTCGAGGATGGAGCGCAGCTTGGCGAAGGTGTTCGCATTGGCCCGTTCTGTCATGTCGGGGCAGAGGTGCGCCTTGGAGCGGGCGTTGAGTTGTTGAACCACGCTTCTGTTGCAGGCGACACGCATCTTGGTGACGGTTGCCGGGTCTTTCCC
>CAKMZB010000001.1:378354-516565 GCA_929200315.1 uncultured Alphaproteobacteria bacterium
CCCTGTCCGCCACCGGCCAGGAGCCGCAGGATCTGAAATATGCCGGGGAGCCTGTGACGCTGCGGGTCGGCAAGAAATGCACGTTCCGTGAAGGAGTTACAGTCAATCCGGGCACGGCGGGTGATCGTGGTGAGACGGTCATCGGCAACAATTGTACCTTCCTTGCCAATTCCCACGTTGCTCATGATTGTGTTCTCGGCAACAACATCATCTTCTCAAACAATGTGATGCTCGCGGGGCATTGCATTGTGGGGGATCACGTGATTTTTGGTGGCGGTTCGGCGGCGCACCAGTTCTGCCGCATCGGACATCACGCTTTTATCGGCGGTCTTGCCGGTGTGGAGGGCGATGTCATTCCCTTTGGTATGGCGATGGGAAACCGCGCGAAACTCGCTGGGCTTAACATTATCGGCATGAAGCGTGGCGGAGTGGATCGGGAAACGATTCATGCGCTTCGCGGCGCTTACAAATCACTCTTCTCCGGTCTGCACCCTATACAGGATGTGGTGACCGAACTGCAGAAGACGGCATCCGATGAGCTGGTGAAAGACCTGCTGAACTTTGTCGCAGGCGCCAAGGACCGTGCCTTGTGCACGCCTAGCTAGGATCGCGATGAGCACCGCACTCTCGGCGCACCGTACCGCGATCATCGCAGGCAATGGCAGTTTGCCATTTGAGCTTGCCGCGGCGCTGGAAGAGCGGGGAGAGCCTGTCGTTTTGCTCGGCATTGAGGGCGAGGTTGAAGCACGGGTTGCCAATCACACGCATGAAACCTTTGCCTGGACCCAACTTGGAAGACTCTTCAAGTTATTGAAAAAACACAAGATCGACCGTGTCGCTTTGGCCGGTGGTGTCGCTCAGCGACCGGACATCACGCTAACGGACATCGATCTTGGCACAGTGCTGACACTGCCCCGCATGCTTGGTGCGATGCTTGCGGGGGACGATGCTCTGCTGACAAAATGTATTGAAATCATCGAGGGGAAGGGTGTTACCGTGGTCGGTGCGCATCAGATTGCGCCAGATCTTCTTGCTAAGTCTGGTGCCCTTGGTCGGCACGCTCTGCCGCGTGGTCTGAAGGAAGGCTTGTCTGTTGGTCGTGGGGTGCTTGCCTCGCTCGGCCCCCACGACCTTGGCCAAGCCTGCGTCGTGGTTGGAAAACGGGTCGTTGCTGTCGAAGGCGCGGAAGGCACCGCTGGACTGTTGGCGCGCGTCGGTGACATGCGCGCCTCGGGCCGTATCTCCGCCCGTTATCCATCGCTTCTGGTCAAGGCAACAAAGGCTTTGCAAGACCTGCGCGTGGACCTTCCATCCATCGGACCTCAGACTGTGGAACAAGCCGCAAAAGCAGGCCTTTCCGCCATTGCTGTTGAGGCTGACCGTTCGCTTGTTCTGGAGCGGGATGAGGCCCTGCGGCTTGCCGACAAGGCGCAGATTGCAGTGTATGGCTTCAAACCGGACAAGTTGCGATGAGCAACCCCATTTCTATCTATTTCGCTCTTGGTGAAGCCTCTGGCGATGCACTAGCTGCTGATCTGGTTCCCTGGTTGGCGCAGGGAGTTGGCCGGGGCATAGAGCTGCAAGGCCTTGCCGGGTCTCGGTTATCTGCACTGGGCGCAACGAGCCTGTTTAATTTAGAAGACATCGCGGTCATGGGCTTCACCGCTGTTGCGGCCCGCTTTCCGCTTATCGTGCGGCGGGTCAAACAGACCGTTGCCGATATTTTAAAGAAGCGGCCTGATTGCATCGTTCTGGTGGACAGTCCTGATTTTACTCACGCGGTTGCAAGAAGGGTGCGCAAGGCCTGGCCGGAGGCGAAGATCGTCAACTACGTTTGCCCGAGTATCTGGGCCTGGCGACCGGGACGGGCGAAGGTCATGCGCGCCTATGTCGACCATGTGCTCTGCTTGCTACCCTTTGAACCGGATGTGCTTGAGCGATTAAATGGCCCGCCAGGCACCTATGTCGGCCACCCGCTTGCCGCTACCGCTCCACCGTTACCGATCAAGGACAAGACGGATGGCTCGTTGGTTGTTCTTCCAGGGTCCCGCAGCAGCGAGATTGAGCGATTGATGCCAATTTTTGGTGAGACGATTGCCCTCTTGCGCGCGCGTGGTGATGAAACACCTGTCGTTTTGCCTGCTGTCTCGCGCCACCGAGGACTCATAGAAAAACTGGCCGGTGACTGGTCTGAACCCGTCAATATTGTCGATGCCTCTCTCAATGCAAACACATTTGCGAAAGCAAGGGCGGCGCTCGCCTGCAGTGGCACCGTTACTCTTGAACTCGCACTTGCCGGAGTGCCAACATCTGCGGCCTATAAGACGGACATTGTCGCGCGACGGCTGGAACATTTTATCGTCGCTTGGTCGGCGATCTTGCCGAATCTCATCCTCGACCGTCCTGTCGTCCCAGAAGATATTGATTCTATGGCCAAACCTGAGCGCTTGGTTCGCCGCGTTGAGCAGTTGCTGGATGATAGTCCAGAACGCGCAGCTCAGCTTACGGGCTTCGGCAACTTGCACAAAATGATGCAAACCACGCGACCGGCTGGTCAAGCCGCCGCCCGCGGGGTGCTTGATGCAATTGGCGCTTAGCCGCGTTCGCTAACGGGCTTGTAGTCGCGTTGTGTTTCGCCGGTATAGAGCTGGCGGGGGCGACCGATACGCTGGTTTGGGTCTTCGATCATCTCTTTCCACTGGGCGATCCAGCCAACCGTACGGGCGAGTGAGAAGAGCACAGTGAACATCTCGGTCGGGAAGCCCATCGCCTTCAGCGTGATGCCGGAATAGAAGTCAATATTCGGGTAAAGATTGCGCGCTTTGAAGTACTCGTCTTCCAGCGCAACCTTTTCCAACTCCATCGCCACATCAAGGATCGGGTCGTCGGTGATACCGAGGGCACCGAGCACTTCGTGGCAGGTCTGCTGCATGATCTTCGCGCGCGGGTCATAGTTCTTATAAACCCGGTGGCCAAAACCCATCAGGCGGAATGGGTCATCCTTGTCCTTAGCGCGTTTGACGAATTCCGGGATACGGTCAGGCGTACCAATCTCATAGAGCATGTTGAGCGCGGCTTCGTTCGCCCCGCCATGGGCCGGGCCCCAGAGGCAGGCAATGCCGGCTGCGATACAGGCAAACGGATTTGCGCCGGAGGAGCCGGCAAGACGTACTGTGGAGGTGGAGGCGTTTTGTTCGTGGTCAGCATGGAGGATGAAAATCCGATCCATCGCCTTGGCAAGCACTGGATTGACCTCATATTCCTGCGCCGGAACCGCAAAACACATGCGTAGGAAATTGGCTGCATAATCATGATCGTTGCGCGGATAAACAAAGGGCTGACCCTGTGAATACTTGTAGGCCATAGCCGCAATAGTCGGCAGTTTGGCAATCATCCGCAGTGAGGCGACCATACGCTGATGTGGGTCGGTGATGTCCGTTGAATCGTGGTAAAATGCAGAGAGAGAACCGACCACACCGACCATAATCGCCATCGGATGCGCATCGCGGCGGAAACCGCGGAAAAGGAAATGCATCTGATCGTGGATCATCGTGTGATAGGTCACACGGTGGGAAAAATCCTCTTTCTGTGCGGCCGTGGGCAATTCGCCGTAGAGCAGCAGATAGCAGGTTTCAAGGAAGTCGCCCTTCTCGGCGAGCTGGTCGATCGGGTAACCACGATGCAGCAACACGCCCTCATCACCGTCGATATAGGTGATTGCGCTCTCGCAAGCTGCGGTTGAGGTGAAGCCGGGGTCGTAGGTGAACTTGTCCGTATTCTTGTAGAGCGCGCCAATGTCGATGACATCCGGCCCCAATGAAGCCTCGTAGATCGGGAAATCGTATTTTTCGCTTCCAATAGTCAGCGTCGCACTCTTGTCGGTCATGGACGGTCCTTTACGGAGGGCAGGGCAAGGGGCAACACTCACGTGCCAAGAATAGCACTGGCTGTAGCCGCCCGCGTTCGCACTGCGTGTCTTGCGGATTATGACCTATGTGTAGCGCCTATGCCGCCGCGCGGCAAGAACGTCGCGACCTAGCCGAAAGGACTATTGCGCAGCGCCTTAGCCGGTTTGATCGCGTATGCGTTGCAAACACACATCTCGCCCGAGAACCGCCATAACGTCGAAGACGCCTGGAGATGTGGTGCGGCCGGTCGTTGCGGCGCGGATGGGTTGGGCGACCTGGCCAAGCTTAGCATCAACGTCTTTGGTGTAGGCGCGTGTCTCCTCCTCCACAGCTTCAAGGCTCCAGTCTGGAAGAGCCTCGAGACGGGGTAGAAGGGCAGCAAGATGAGCACGGCCTGCGCCATCATCTTTGTCGAGAATGGCCTGTGCTTTTTCCTCCAGCGCTAGCTTGCCTTCCAGGAAGATGAAACGGGCACCGTCCAACAGGTCCAGCAGTGTTTTGGCGCGTTCCTTAAGGCCTGGCATAGCTTCCAAAAGCTGTGCTTCGCGCGTTTCGTCCCAACGTTCACTGTAGAAAATACCACCTTCGATTTCTGGCAGGATCGCCTTCATGCTCTGCACCAAATGGCTGTCATCCGCTTCGCGGATGTAGTGACCGTTCATGTTAGCGAGCTTATCGAAGTCCATCCGCGCGGCGGACTTGCCAACGGCACTGAGCGAAAAGACCTCCAGCAACTCGTCCAGCGTGAAGTATTCCTGATCGCCGTGGGACCAGCCAAGGCGCAGCAGATAGTTGCGCAGGGCCTCCGGTAGATAGCCCATTGTGCGATAGGCTTCAGCCCCAAGCGCGCCGTGACGTTTTGAGAGTTTTGCACCGTCTGGCCCGTGGATGAGAGGAATATGGGCCATGTCCGGCACATTCCAGCCAAGGGCGTCATAGATGATGGTTTGGCGCGCTGCGTTTGTGAGGTGGTCGTCTCCGCGGATGATCTGCGTCACGCCCATATCATGGTCGTCCACAACGACAGCGATCATATATGTGGGCGAGCCGTCGGAGCGTAGCAGAACCAGGTCGTCCAGATCGTTATTGGGGAAGTGCACTTCCCCCTGAACGGCATCATAGACGACGGTTTCTCCCTGGCGTGGGCTTTTGATCCGTACAACAGGGTCGATACCCTCTGGCGCTTCGGAAGGATCGCGGTCACGCCAGCGACCGTCATAGCGGGGGGGGCGTTTTTCAGCGCGCGCCTTTTCGCGCATTTCGTCCAGCTCTTCCGGTGTTGCGTAGCAGCGGTAGGCTTTGCCGGTTTCCAACAGCGTTTCGACGACTTCGCGGTGGCGATCCGCCCGAGCATGCTGGGAGACAGGTCCGCCATCCCACGTGATGCCCAGCCAGCTCAGGCCGTCAATGAGTGCATCGGTCGCCTCCTGCGTGGAACGGGCGCGGTCGGTATCTTCAATCCGCAGCACCATCTTGCCGCCATTCGCCTCAGCATAGAGCCAGTTGAAGAGCGCGGTGCGGGCTGAGCCGATATGGAGAAAACCAGTGGGGGAGGGCGCAAAGCGTGTAACGACGGGTTGAGCGGAAGATGTTGACATGAAACCGTTTTTTAAATTGCGGGTGGCCGCGCGGAGAGAGGCAGGCCGGTTCGGTTGCCGCTGTAACACAGGCTTGCCATCATGCAAGCGGGCCGGAACGCCCGATGAGGGGTGACGATGGTGCTGGGCAGCAAGACAGGGGAGAAAAGCGTTACGCGCGACGGCTTTACGCTGAAGCCGCCACCCTTTCGCGTGCGCGCTGCCACTCGCTGGCACCACCGGTTGGACCGGCTGCGCGACTGGTTTGCCCGTGCGCTGGAACAGGAGCGGGATTTCGGTGGCGCGTTTTTATGGATGCCGGTCTGGCTTGGGGTCGGAATAGCCATTTATTACAGCCTACCGCGTGAGCCGCTGCTTGGCGCGTTTGCGCTGGTTGCGGTGATCGGGTTTGCAGTTCGGCTTTGGCTTGAGCCCGGCGGCAAAACGAGCGCAAGTGCCAAAATCATTGCGCTCATCGCCCTCGGCGCGACGGTGGCACAGGCGCAAGTATTGGTGAAACCGACCCAGATGCTGGGACGCACGATCGTGGCGGAAATTCGCGGGCCGGTAACCTGGGTGGAGCATCGGTCTGACGGCTCCGCGCGTGTCGTTGTGGACGTTTCTGCAGATCAGGCGCTGGTTCCTGAATGGGGTGATCCGGTTTTGGTCAGGAAGGTGAGGGTAACGATGCGAACCTCACCGCAAGATTTAACCGTCGGCTCCATTATTGAAGGCCGGGCGCGGCTCGGTCCACCGCCAGGGCCCGTTTATCCTGGAGGGTACGACTTTGCCTTCAAGGGCTGGTTTGACGGAATCGGTGCCTCTGGTTTCTTTTTGGGAGCCACCACCGCCTCTATCGCGCCCGTTGCCACACTTAATGTCACTGTAATTCGCGCTCGCATATCGTCGCTCATCCGTACTGCCAGCCGGGGAGAAGCGGGTGGCATTGCGGCGGCTTTGATTGTTGGAGATCGTAGCGGCATCCCGCCGGACGTTGCCGAGGCGCTACGCAGGAGCGGTCTAGCGCACATTCTGGCGATCTCTGGCCTGCATATGACGCTGGTTGTGGGGACGGCCTTGCTGGTGGTTCGGACCTTGCTTTCGGCGCTGCCATCTCTGGCGTTGAATTATCCCATCAAGAAGGCGGCCGCTGCCGTCGCTCTGCTGGTGGCTACCCTGTATCTTGGCCTATCCGGTGGCAGTGTTTCGGCGCAGCGAGCCTTTATCATGGTCGCGGTGATGTTGCTGGCGGTGCTCTTTGACCGTCGCGCGCTGACCATGCGCAACGTCGCTCTGGCGGCCCTAATCGTGCTGATGATCAGCCCTCATGCGCTTCTGTCTCCTGGTTTCCAAATGTCCTTCGCCGCTGTTGCAGCGCTCATCTGGGCCTACGAGATGTGGCGCAAGAGAGATCGGGAGAATCTGGAGAGCGAGCCGAAATCGTTCTCCCATTGGGTGGTGGGGAGGGTCGGTCTTTATGTCAGTGGCCTGCTCGCGACAGCGCTCATCGCCGGGTTCGCAACCGGCATTTTCGCAGCCTACCACTTTCACCGCGTCGCACCGCTTGGCTTGTTGGCGAACCTTCTTGCGATGCCCATTGTCTCCCTACTGATCATGCCAGCCGCTCTTCTATCGGTGCTTGCCATGCCCTTTGGGCTTGAGACTGCGCCGCTCGCTATCATGGGGTTCGGCACGGACAGGGTTGTCGCAATTGCACGATGGGTGAGCCAAGTGGGGCCGCCGGGGACGACAGGCTTCATTTCACCAATTGCGCTCGTCCTTGCGGGCTTGGCGCTACTGGTTTTAACACTCAGCCGTTCACGTTTGCGATGGTTTGCCGCCTTGCCCACGATGTTGGCCTTCACCGGTTTGTTTTTCACCGCGAGTCCGATTGTGCTCATCAGCGAGGATGGAAAGCAGCTCGGTTTGGTTGGGGAAGGTTCAGTCGCCTTGCTGAAACCCGGAGCGGGGAAATTCCGCGCCGACATATGGCGTCGTGCCTACGGAGATGAGGAACCAGATGTCTTGGCGGCGGCAGGGTCGACCCGCCCGGCGAGCGTTGGAGAGGCATTTGCCTGCGACGGGTTTGGCTGCGCGGCACTGCATGACAGCATTCGCGTCGTCCACATCAATTCACCAGAACGGCTCGCAGAGGACTGCAGAATGGCCGATGTCATCGTCGCACCATTCCCGCTGACGATTGCATGCCCGACAGCTTCAAGCCGAACGCCAATTCTCATCGATCGCGATGATCTGGAGCGCCACGGCAGCCAT
The DNA here is from genome assembly GCA_929200315.1 of uncultured Alphaproteobacteria bacterium. Lineage (GTDB taxonomy): Bacteria > Pseudomonadota > Alphaproteobacteria > Rhizobiales > Rhizobiaceae > Pseudahrensia. The sequence continues at coordinate 386,114 of CAKMZB010000001.1, forward strand.
GCAATCTATCGCGGAGAGGACGGCGGTCTTGCCGTCAGCCGGGCGCGGGAAAGCCTCACGCGCCCCTGGAACTTCCACTGGAACAGAGTGGCAGATTGAACCGCTCTAGTGATATTGGCGGATCAACCCAACCAACTTGCCTTGCACCTGCACGCGGTCCGCGCCGAAGAGACGGGTCTCGTAGTTCGGGTTGGCAGCTTCAAGGGCTATGGAATCTCCCTTGCGGCGGAAGCGCTTCAGCGTGGCTTCTTCGTCATCCACCAGCGCAACGATAATGTCCCCGGGAGTCGCCGTTTCGCCGCGCCGAATAACGACGGTGTCGCCGTCGAAGATGCCAGCCTCCACCATAGAATCACCTTTAACCTCAAGGGCATAGTGCTCGCCCGAGCCCAACATTTCTGGCGCGACGGTAATGGAATGGGTGTTTTCCTGAATTGCCGAGATTGGCGTGCCAGCCGCAATCCGGCCCATGACCGGGACAGTAGCCGAAACGGGATGCGCCTCATGTCCAGTGTTCGGCACGGCAGGAGCGCGGCCAAGGCCACCATCGACAACGCTTGGCGTAAACGGTCTGCGGCCTGCCGGGCTCGGCACATAACCATCCGGCATTTTGATGACTTCAAGCGCTCGCGCCCGGTTGGGCAGACGGCGGATAAACCCACGTTCTTCCAGAGCTGTAATGAGGCGATGAATGCCTGACTTGGACTTAAGATCCAGCGCATCCTTCATTTCATCAAAAGAAGGCGGCACGCCGGTTTCCTTCAAACGCTCCTGAATGAACATGAGCAATTCGTGCTGTTTCCGGGTCAACATCTGTCTGTCCTCGATGTGATTCGTTTTTCTGATACAAAACGAGAACACCTTAACAGGTTCTTAATGTGTTCTGCAATCGTTCATGCTGACATCAAGATGTATTGGCAATCTTCGCCCTCTTTCGCCGCAGACGAATTCTCGAGCCGTACAAGCAGACAATTGGACTTCGCATAGACACTGAGGAGCGATGAATCCTGCACTGGAAGCGGTGTGACTACTCCATTTTCCAACACAGCGCGCATAAATTGGCGGCGATTTCCGCTTGGCTTCAGGTCAGCGCCGAGGACACCATCAATCAGCGGCAATGCTGTTGGAAGGCCAGTATAGGCGCGGATCAGCGTGCGCACGAAGACTTCCGCGCCCACCAGACCTGAAACCGGATTGCCGGGCAGGCCGATAACGCGCCTGTCGCCGAGATGGCCAAACATCACCGGCTTTCCCGGCTGCATGGCGAGTTTCCAGAACGCCATCTTAGCTCCACGCTTTTCCAGTGCCGCGCGGACGAGGTCATGCTCGCCGACCGATGCCCCACCAAGTGTGACGATGATGTCGGCGTCCATTGCACGCACAAATGCGGCATCAAGGCTCTCGAATGTATCCCGTGCGATGCCGCAGTCGACTGGATCGCCGCCAGCGGCGCGGACAATTGCGGCGATGCCCGCCGAATTGGAGGCAATTATGTCGTCCGGCCCAGGCTTGCCGCCGACCGCCACCAATTCGTTGCCGGTTGCAATGATAGCGACACGCGGTTTGCGGTGGCAGAGCGGGGTGGGGTGGTTTGCGGCTGCCGTTAGAGACAGGCCTGCCGCATCAAGCCGTGTTCCTTGCAGTAGCAACGTGTCACCGTCGTTGAAGTCGTAGCCGATTGGCCGAACATACGTGCCCGCCGGGCCGCCCTCGCGGACCGTGACATTGGTGCCATTACGGTCGCAATTTTCCTGGATTACGATGGTGTCTGCGCCTTGCGGCATAACACCGCCGGTAAAGATGCGCACGGCCTCTCCGCCGTCGCACAAGCCGTCGAAACGCTTTCCTGCGGCGGATTCTCCGATGACGTTCAACGTGACCGGCAGCGTGCCAATGTCCACGCTGCGAACGGCATAACCGTCCATAGCACTTGCCGCGAAAGGGGGTTGGTCGCGAGAGGCTTTGATCGTGTCAGCGAGCACCCGGCCATAGGCTTGAGCGAGTGGGACGGCTTCTGCAGGTAGGGGGATAACGTCGTTCGTCATACGCGCAAGTGCTGTGTCGACGTCGAGTAGCGAGCTCATGGGTTGTCGTAAGTTCCCGACTTGCCGCCGCTTTTATGGGTGAGCAGGGTGGGGCCAATTTCCATCGCGCGGTCCATCGCTTTGGCCATGTCATAGATCGTAAGCGCGGTAACGCTTGCAGCGGTGAGAGCTTCCATCTCGACCCCGGTCTGACCATTGACCCGCGCCTCTGCTTCGATCCGCAAGCCCGGCAGGGTCTCGTCCGATGTGACGGTCACGTCAACCTTGGTGAGCAGTAACGGGTGGCAGAGAGGAATGAGGTCGGACGTGCGTTTGGCACCCATGATGCCTGCTAGCCGCGCTGTTGAGATGACATCGCCTTTGGCTGCGTCTCCTTCTAAAATGGCCTTGAGCGTTGCTAGGTCCATCTGCACGGCGCTCGTCGCCACTGCGCGGCGTTGGGTCTGCGATTTGTCGCCGACATCTACCATGGTGGCGCTGCCGTCATGGTTGATATGAGTGAGGTCGTCATTTCTGCTCATGCGGCCTCCGCCAGGAGAGTCTGGGTTGCAGCTGTCACGTTGCTCTGGCGCATTAGGCTTTCGCCAACCAGGAAGGTGGTGACGCCACAGTCTTTCATGCGCGCTAAATCGACGGAGGTGGAAAGGCCGCTTTCGCCGACCAGCAGCACATCGTCAGGCACCATAGTAGCGAGGCGCTCGGTGGTGGCGAGATCGGTCTTGAAAGTGCGCAGGTTGCGATTGTTCACGCCAATGAGCTTTGAGCGCAGCTTCAGCGCTCGCGTCATCTCTGTTTCGTTGTGGACCTCAACGAGAACATCCATGTCGAATTCATTTGCTGCATCTTCCAGCGCTGCCGCGTCGCCGTCGGAAAGAGCAGCCATGATGATGAGGATGCAATCGGCACCCCAGGCGCGAGCTTCTGCGACCTGGTAGGGTTCGAAAAGAAAATCCTTGCGAAGGCAGGGCAGGGCGGTTGCCCGTCGGGCTGCGGTGAGAAATTCCGGTGCGCCCTGGAAGGACGGAGCATCGGTAAGGACTGAAAGGCAGGCCGCGCCACCGACTTCGTAAGCTTTGGCGAGGGTCGGTGGGTCAAAATCTTTGCGGATCAAGCCCTTGGAGGGGCTAGCCTTCTTGATTTCAGCAATCAGACCGTAGCGGCTGGTCTCCGCGCGGCTGCGCAGAGCAGCTTCAAAACCGCGAGGCTTCTCCACCACCTTTGCGCGATCCCGCAACTCGCTCTCCGGGGTGAGCGTTTTCGCTACAGCGATTTCCTCGCGCTTATAGGTTTCGATGTGGCGCAGAATATCGCTCACGTTGCTGCGTCCTTTGTGATGGCGATCAGGTTGGCGAGCACGCCCTTCGCGGCTCCGTCATCGATGGCATTTGCAGATTTTTCGATGCCATCTTTCAAGTCATTGGCGATCCCAGCCACCACAAGGCCTGCAGCGGCGTTGAGTAACGTGACATCGCGGTATGCCCCAGGTTCGCCGTCGAGCAGGCGCTTGAGTGCAGCGGCATTTACCTCGGCATCGCCGCCCTTCAACGCTTTCATTGTGTGAATGGTCATGCCGACATCGCCCGGTTCAATGGAATACGTGTGTACTTCACCGTCCTTTAACTCGGCAATCTGCGTCTCGCCTGTGACGGTCATCTCATCCATTCCGTCGCCGTGGACAACAAGTGCGTGGACCGAGCCAAGCTCCTTCAGCACATGGGCAAGGGGTTCGACCCATTTGGGGTCAAAGACACCCACCACCTGCCGGTCGACGCCAGCAGGGTTGGAAAGCGGGCCAAGCAGATTGAGAACGGTGCGCACGCCCATTTCCGTGCGCGCGGGGCCAACATGACGCATAGCGGCGTGGTGATTGGGGGCAAACATGAAACCAACACCAGCCTCGCGGATGCAGCGGGCAATCACCTCTGGGCCGCCTGACAGATCCACTCCGAGGCTTTCCAGCGCATCGGCTGCCCCGCTTTTAGAGGAGATGGCGCGGTTACCGTGTTTGGCGACCTTGGCACCGGCACCTGCGGCGACAAGCGCCGCGGCAGTCGAGATGTTGTAGGAGCCGGAGCTGTCTCCGCCTGTGCCGACAATGTCGATGGCACCTTCCGGCGCAACGACGCTGGTCATATTGGCGCGCATGACGGTGACGGCGCCAGTAATCTCGTCAACCGTCTCACCACGCACGCGCAGGGCCATCAAAAAGGCACCGATCTGCGCGTCTGTCGCATCGCCAGACATCAGGACTTCAAATGCTCCACGCGCCTCGTCCCGCTCGAGAGGTGTGCCTTCGGCGGCTTTGGCGATGGCCTCTTTCAGTCCGGACATCAGACTAGCGTCCTTGCGTCAGAGCATAGTCGACGGCCTGCGGGTTCTGCGTGACGGCGTATTCGTCTTGCAGCCGAGCGATGAGTTGGTTGAGAAGATCGTCGGCCGCTGCCTGGTTGAGTTGGTCCAATTGTGCTTCTGCAAGCGGTTCACCTTCCTCCGTTACCCTGGCAACCTTGGCGACGATTTTGCCGGTATCGCCTTCAAGTTGATGGGTGAAGATATGACCTTCTCCACCATTAAACCCTTCAAGAACCACTTCACGCGAGAAAGCATCTGCTTGATCGTTTCGCTTCAAAAGGTCGGTCTTCTGGACATTCAGACCTTCAGATTTGGCAACATCAAAAAGTGTTTCACCGGCTTTTAGCCGCGTTTCGATCACTTTTGCCCGTTCGGCAATGTCTTCAGCCCGCTGGTTACGTTGCCAGTCCGCGATGACGCGCTCTTGAGTCTCTTCTAAAGTGCGGTCACGCGCTTCTTCGATGCCCAATACATCGAACCAGACATATTCGTTGGCCTCCGGTTCGACGGCTGAACCGGCAAGACCAACCTCGGTCTGGAAGGCGCGTTGAAGTACTTCTTGTGAGCCAGGAACATCACTGACAACGGCCCCGTCTTTGTTACGGGACTGGCTGTCCACCCAGCCGACATTCTGCACGTTAAGATCAAATTCAGCGGCGATGTCTGCAAGGCCACGTCCACCGGCGCGGGCATCTTCGACAGCTTCAAACAGATCGTTGATCCGGTCTGCCGCTAGGCGAAGAGCAAGGTCGGCACGGATTTCTGCGCTCACTTCCTCAAGGCTGCGCGTGGACCCGGCCTGAACTTCTGTCACCCGCAGAAGAGTGGGACCGAAGGGGCCGTCGATAACATCGCTCACCTCGTTGAGACCGAGCGAGAACGCTGCATCACCCACCGCATCCGGTAGGCTGGAACGAACAACAGTGCCGAGATCGTTCAGCGTCAGGCCCGCTTCTTCAACCGCAGCTTTGAAGAACAGTCCGCCTTCAACCTTGGTGAGAACCTCTTGCGCCTTTTCACGGTCGGCAAAAACGACCTGCTCCAGGCGGCGCGTTTCCGGCGTATCGTAGGACGCGCGGCGGGCCTCATAGTCGGCGGTGATATCCTCGTCATTGATCGCATTTTCGTCGGCGATCAGCTCTGGTGACAGTTCCAAAACATCAAGGTTGCGGTATTCCGGCGCACGGTAGGCGGCTGTGTTGGATGCAAAATACTCGTTCAATGCTGCCTGTTCCGGTCGGAGAGCGGGCACCACGACCGTGGGGCGAATCGTGACGTAGTCGAATTGCCGCGCTTCATTGGCAAATTGGCTGACGGCGTCGCCAAGGGCGTCCGGCAGAATCTGCCCGGCGGCAAAACCGCTTGTCAGCTGGCCGCGTATGGAGGCTTGGTTCTGCGACTTGATGAAATCGCTTTCCCGCATCCGAGCATTGTAGACGGCGCGCGTGAAGAGGTCGCGGCTAAAATTTCCATCGGCGTTCTGGAAAGCGGGATTGGAGGCAATTTCCCGCGCCAATGTGTCTTCCGAAAGCGCAAGACCTGCGCGGCGCGCATATTCATCAAGTGTTGCGAAGGCGACAACGTCGGAAAGACTGCGTTGCTCAACACCAATAGCACGCGCTTCCTCCCGCGTGATCCGCCGGGCGGCCTGTTGCTCAACAGGGGCAATATTGCGGCTGTAAGCAGCCAGGAAATCCCGTGCCGGGATCTTGGTTTCACCAACGGTTGCAACTGTGTTGATGTCTCCCTGGCTCAAGAGGGAGCCGGAAATGCCCCAAAGGGCAAAGGAGCCAACCAGTAGGACGAGCAGAATCTTGGCTACCCAAGATCCGACAAAGGTACGCAGGGAATTCAGCAATTCTTGGCTCCAAAGCAGCGTGCAAAACTGGGCGCAACATATGGACGACGAACCATAGCGGCAACCCGCCCTTTCTGCGATAAGACGTCCATGAACCGCCTTTGGACACAAAACGTATGACACCGGACATCAAGCCTTTCGTCGCTGGCAATTGGAAGATGAATGGCGAGCGCGATCAGCTTGACCAAATCGCCCTTACCGCGCGGGGCGTGGACGAGGAATTGGCCGCAAAAACGGGAGTTTGTCTCTGCCCGCCTGCGACTTTGCTTTATGTTGCGACGACCTTGTCGGAAGACACATCGCTGATGGTTGGCGCACAGGATTGTCATCCGGAAAAAGAGGGTGCCCATACCGGTGATGTTTCTGCCGAGATGATTGCTGATTGTTTTGCTACCCATTGCATCGTCGGTCACAGCGAACGGCGCACCGACCATGGTGAGACGGACGAAACGGTTCTGCGCAAGACGCTGGCCTGCCACCGGGCAGGACTTACGGCCATTGTCTGCATTGGTGAGACGGAAGCTGAATACGATGCAGGAGAGGCCGAGGCCGTTCTGGCCCGGCAGCTCACCCACGGCGTTCCGGAGAGTACCAACGAGCACAACACCATCATTGCTTACGAACCTGTCTGGGCTATCGGCACCGGAAAGACACCTAGCCCTGATGACATTGCCACCATCCATGCCTTCATCCGTGAACGCCTTGCCGAACGCCTTGGCGGGCCGGGTGAGCGGATGCGCATTCTCTATGGCGGTTCGGTGAAACCCGGCAACGCAGCCGAACTTCTCTCTGTCAACAATGTTGATGGGGCGCTGGTGGGCGGGGCCTCCTTGAAAGCGGAAGACTTCCTCGCCATCTGCGAGACCTATCGAGGCGTATAGAGCGCCTTGCGGTCTGCCTAGCCATTGCGTAAAGAGCGGCGCTGCCAAAGGCGCAGCGCGTTTTCCGCACACTTGAAAGCCTCATCCATGACGACCGTCATCATTACCATTCACATCATGTTGGTTCTGGCATTGATCGTGCTCGTGCTTCTGCAACGCTCAGAGGGCGGTGCGCTTGGTATTGGCGGTGGCGGCGGCGGTGGTGGCGGCGGTTTCATGTCCGCGCGCGGTGCTGCTGATGCGCTGACCCGGACAACGACCATTGTGGCTGCCGGCTTCTTCCTCACCTCTGTTACGCTTGGTGTGATTGCCAAGACCGATAACACCACACTCGATGTTCTAGACCGGATCGAAGGCGTGCAGGGAACAGGCGTTCCCATTGATGAGGACAATGCGGTGGATTCGTCTCTTGAAGACCTCATGAGCCCCACTGCTCCGGCAGAACCCGGTGTGCCCGGCGCACCCGCCACAGAATAAATCTGGGAAAAGCTCGGCGCAGGCGTCTGCGCCCTTTCCACAGCGCCGCGATGGGTCTAAGGCTGCGATCCCATGGCGCGATACGTTTTTATCACTGGCGGCGTGGTTTCTTCCCTTGGCAAAGGGTTGGCTTCAGCAGCTTTAGGAGCACTTTTGCAGGCGCGGGGCTACAAGGTCCGGCTGCGCAAGCTTGACCCCTATCTCAATGTCGATCCCGGCACGATGTCCCCCTATCAACATGGGGAATGCTTCGTAACAGATGATGGTGCAGAGACTGATCTCGACCTTGGTCATTACGAGCGTTTTACTGGTCGTCCTGCCAACCAGCAGGACAACATAACGACCGGTCGGATTTATCAGGACATTATTACAAAGGAACGACGTGGAGACTATCTTGGTGCCACGGTGCAGGTGATTCCACACGTCACAAATGCGATTAAGGAATTCGTCCTCGACGGGAACGAGGATTACGATTTCGTGCTGGTGGAGATCGGCGGTACGGTGGGCGACATTGAAGGCCTGCCGTTTTTTGAATCGATCCGCCAGCTCGGCAACGACCTGCCGCCGAACGGCTGTATCTATGTCCATCTTTCTTACATGCCGTTCATCGCCGTTGCGGGCGAGCTGAAGACCAAACCTACCCAGCATTCGGTGAAAGAGCTGCGCTCTATCGGCATCCAGCCCGACATCCTGCTTGTACGTGCTGACCGGGAAATTCCCGAGAGCGAGCGTGCCAAACTCGCGTTGTTCTGCAATGTGCGCACAGAGGCTGTGATCCAGGCGCTTGATGCGAAATCCATCTACGATGTACCCATGGACTATCACCGCGAGGGCCTCGATCAGCAGGTGCTCGACGCCTTTGGTATAGACCCAGCGCCCAAGCCGAATATGGAAATTTGGGAACGGATCAGCCGCGACATCCACAACCCGGAAGGGGAGGTGACCGTCGCCATCGTTGGCAAATATACGGTCCTTAAGGACGCTTATAAGAGCCTGATGGAAGCTCTCGTTCATGGCGGTATCGCCAACAATGTGCGGATAAAGCTGAAATGGCTTGAAAGCGAGATTTTCAACGAAGGCGATCCCGCCGATCATCTTTCCGGTGTTGATGCGATCCTCGTGCCCGGCGGATTTGGGGAGCGTGGCAGCGAGGGCAAAATCCGCGCGGCAACCTTCGCGCGCGAGAACAAGGTGCCTTACTTCGGCATTTGCTTTGGGATGCAGATGGCCGTCATCGATGCGGCCCGCAACCTCGCCGGCATCAAGGGAGCATCCTCAACCGAATTTGGCGAAACATCTGAGCCGGTCGTTGGCCTGATGACCGAGTGGATGAAGGGCAACGAGCTTGAAAAGCGCGAAGCCGCAGGCGATCTCGGTGGGACGATGCGCCTGGGTGCCTACCCGCATCCGCTGATGGAAGGCTCGCATATCGCGGAGATTTACGGCGATACCGAAGTCTCCGAGCGCCACCGTCATCGTTACGAGGTGAACGTCGCTTACAAAGAACAACTGGAAGAGGCGGGCCTCATTTTTGCCGGCATGAGCCCGGACGGACTGCTGCCGGAGACGGTGGAGTATCCGCGCGACGTGCATCCCTGGTTCATCGGTGTGCAATATCATCCGGAACTGAAAAGCCGCCCCTTTGAGCCGCATCCGCTCTTTTCAAGCTTTATTGAAGCTGCTGTTGAGCAGAGCCGCCTCGTTTAGAGAGGGTAGGCGCCTTCGGGCCAGGTTTCTTTGAGCAGAAAATCACGAGCCACGCGCCAATGGGTCTCGCGATGGGCGCGGCGGAACAGGCCGAGATGGCCAATCGGCCCGCTTGCACCCGGTTCAAGCCAGATTTGGCGGGCGTCAGCGTTGCTGTAGTGAGCCATGAAGGGCTCAACTGCTGTTCGTGGCCCCCAATCATCGTCTTCCAGGCCAATGCTGAGGATCGGGATCGTCACACCGGAAAACCGCTCGGTTTCGGGTAGGTGCGGATCGGAGAAGAAATAGTCCGGCATTCCCATCCAGCGCGACCAGTCAAGTGCCACCTGTCGCGGCAATGGTTCGCCAGGACTGAACCGGCGGGGGATGCCATCAAAGAGGTGGGCAAAGACAGGAAGGAGGATTTTTGCCTGGAAAAGAATGGAGATGGGCGAGTTCGTGCCGCGCCAATAACCCGAAAGCGTGCCCACGGTACAGAAGCGGGCAAATTCATTCGCGATGCCACTGAGACCCAGCGCATGGCCGCCAAAGGAATGCCCGAGGCCGACGATGGGTTCGCTCGGAACTCGGCTCTGAAAATAGTAAAAAGCTGAAACAAAATCGTCAAATGCCCATTCGCGATAGCCGATGCCTTTCTGCGTTCCACCGGCAATACGCGAACCACCAATGCCGCTGTAATCATAGGTAAAAGCTGCCCGTACTCCTTGTTCGACGAGCCAGACTGCAAAGTGGCGATAATAGGTGTGAGGCACGGCGGTGGCGCAGGAAATCATCACGCAAGGGCCGGTGCCGTTACCAGTATAGAGCGTGCCCGCAAGTGGCGCACCGCCTTTGGTGGTAAAAGTCACGTCCTCCTTATGCACACTTGCGGTTTCCAAAGACCTCATCTCCCAAGTTCCGTTTGATGCAAGAGTAAATTCCGTTTACGTCTTAGTCAAAATTTTTGCACCTTTGCGTGACTGTACTTTGCCGGGGGCGGGGTGCGCGGTATGGCTCTTGCGATCTTGAACCGGACGAAACCCATGCTTTTGCGCACCTTTCTTGCCAGCCTGCTCTTTCTGTTTGCGTTCCCAGCGACTGCCTGCGGTCCCGACAGCGACTGCCAGCTTGGCGAACGCAGCTACCGCATCGCTTTGCCGGAAGGTAACGAGCCTATTCGCGGTGCAGTGATTTATGCCCATGGCTATCGCGGTTCGGCAGCTGGGGCGATGCGCAACAAAGGTCTTATCAAATCTCTCAACGAGCGTGGTCTCGCCTATATCGCTGCACAGGGCGTGCAAGGCACATGGAACTTGCCCAACCGCCCCGGTCGAGGCAGCAACGAGGCCGGTCTGGCGTTGGAGGTTGCGTATTTCCGGGCTCTGAAAGCGAAGATGGTTGAGGGACACGGCGTCCCCGCCGACAACATCATGTTCTCCGGCTTTTCCGCTGGCGGCATGGTGTCCTGGCAAATGGCCTGCACCTTAGGTGATGAATTTGCAGCCTATGCGCCTTTCGCGGGCACTTTTTGGGCTCCAGTTCCAAAAGCCTGCGATGGCCTTCCGGTGCCTTTGATTCACTCCCACGGCACATCAGACAAGACCGTACCGCTCAAAGGACGCAGGATCGGTGACACTGCGCAGGGTGATGTCTATCGCGCCCTCAAACTTATGGCGAAGGCGGGAAATTACGGCAAATGGCGCTCCATTGGCACACGTGGCGACCTGACCTGTCAGCAACGTGAAGGGAAGGGCGCAAATATTCTCCAACTTTGCCTGCACGACGGCGGCCACACCTTCCGCTCTGAGTGGTTGGGGCAGACGTTTGACGCCTTCGTGGACGCTGGTGCGTTGCGATAGAGCGAGAAACCCTTGCCAGCCGAGCCTCACCGGTCCTAAGACCGTGCAAAATTGCTACCGCCGTTCGTCCGGCGTTTGAGGATCTATGACCATGGCTCAGAACTGGAACAGCGCATCCTGGCGCCAAATGCCCGGCCTTCAGATGCCGGCATTCCCCGATGCCGCCGCCCTCGCGAAGACTGAAGATCGCCTCGCATCCTTCCCGCCACTGGTTTTCGCCGGTGAAGCACGTCGTCTGCGCGAGGATCTCGCACGCGTCTGCAAAGGGGAGGCTTTCCTTCTTCAGGGTGGTGATTGCGCCGAGAGTTTTGCCGAGCATGGTGCAGACAATATCCGCGATTTCTTTCGTGCCTTCCTGCAGATGGCGGTGGTGCTGACCTTCGGTGCGTCAAAACCGGTGGTGAAAGTTGGCCGCATTGCAGGTCAATTCGCCAAACCCCGTTCGTCCGACAATGAAACGCAGGGTGATGTGACGCTGCCGTCTTACCGTGGCGACATCATCAACGGCATCGACTTTGATGAAGGCTCGCGCATTCCGGACCCGGAGCGGCAGATCATGGCCTACCGCCAGTCCGCTGCCACGTTGAACCTCATCCGCGCTTTCGCCTCCGGCGGTTACGCTGACCTCAACCAGGTTCACGAATGGACGCTGGATTTTGTGAAAAACTCCCCTCAGGCAGAGAAATATGAAGAACTGGCGTCGCGGATCACCGAGACGCTGGACTTCATGCGCGCTGTCGGGATGAACCCGGAAAATAACCCGAAACTGCGTGAAACGGATTTCTACACCAGCCACGAAGCGCTGCTGTTGGGCTACGAGCAGGCGCTGACGCGGGAAGATTCGCTGACCGGTGAACATTACGCCACCTCCGGCCACATGATCTGGATCGGCGACCGCACACGTCAGCCGGACCACGCGCATGTAGAGTATTTCCGCGGCATCCAGAATCCCATTGGCCTGAAATGCGGACCGTCCATGACGGCTGACGGCCTGCTGGAACTGATCGACATCCTCTCACCGGAGAACGACCCCGGTCGCCTGACGCTGATTTGCCGCTTTGGTCATGACAAAGTCGCCGACCACCTGCCGGCATTGGTGCGTGCGGTGGAGAAAGAGGGGCGCAACGTCATTTGGTCTTGCGATCCGATGCACGGCAATACGATCTCCGCCAATGGTTACAAGACCCGGCCTTTCGACCGTGTCATGGGTGAGGTGAATGGCTTCTTCGACGTACATGAAGAAGAAGGCACGATCCCAGGCGGCGTACACATTGAGATGACCGGTCAGAACGTGACGGAATGCACCGGCGGCGCGCGGGCAATTTCTGATGATGATCTTGGCAGCCGCTACCACACCCATTGCGACCCGCGTCTCAACGCGGATCAGTCCATTGAGCTAGCATTCCTCGTGGCTGATCGGTTGAAGCGCATGCACCGTGCCAGCAACGGTTCGCGGGTGGCCGCTTGATCCGCACCGGCTCTTGTCTGTGTGGTGCGGTAAGCTACCGCACCACGGGCCCGTTGCGCGACCTCGCCGCCTGTCATTGCGGTCAGTGCCGCAAACAGTCAGGCCATTTCTACGTGGCGACTGACAGTGCCGACTCCGATCTTGAGATCGAGGGCGGCGATGCGCTGACTTGGTACGAGGCGTCGAGCGAAGCCAAGCGCGGCTTCTGTTCAAATTGCGGCTCGGCGATGTTCTGGAAGAGCAACGGCACAGACAAAACGTCAATCCTCCTCGGTTCCATGGACAGCCCCACTGGGCTGACGTTGGACAGGCATATTTTCGTTGATGACAAGGGTGATTATTACGCCATTCCTGACGATCACTTGTCTTTTCCGCAGGATGACCACGACGACCCTAGACCGCCGCGAAAGTAGCATTACATGGACGGGCGTGACCGCGCTCGCTAAGGCTCCACCATGAGCGATTTTAAAGACACAATGCGCATTGCGATGGCGCAGGTGAACCCCATAGTGGGGGACGTTGCCGGCAACATTGAGCTGGCTCGCCGCGTGCGCGCGGATGTGGCGCGTCAAGGCGCGGACCTTGTGGTCTTTCCCGAACTCTTCCTGTGCGGCTATCCGCCCGAAGACCTGGTGCGCAAGCCCGCCTTCATCGTCGCCTGCCGTGCGGCTTGCATCGCTTTTGGCAAGGAAACTGGTGACGGTGGTCCCGCTGTTTTGATCGGTCTGCCGTGGGCGGAGGATAACGAGATCTACAATTCCACCGCTTTCCTCGCTGACGGCAAGTTTCAGACCGTTCGCCATAAGGTGGACCTGCCGAACTACGGTGTCTTTGATGAAAAGCGGGTTTTCGATGTTGGTCCCATGCCGGGTCCCATCAACTTCCGCGGTGTACGGTTAGGCGTTGCGGTCTGTGAGGACATTTGGGGCGATCTTGGCGTTTGCGAAACTCTCGAGGAGAGCGGAGCGGAACTTCTGATCGTGCCGAACGGTTCCCCTTACTACCGTGGAAAAATGGATGTGCGCTTGCAGATCGCGCTCCGGCAGGTGGTTGAGACCGAGCTACCGATGCTCTACGTCAACCAGGTTGGGGGGCAGGATGAGCTGGTCTTTGACGGCGGTTCATTTGTAGTGAATGCGGATCGCACGGTGCCAGTGCAGCTCGACCAGTTTGAGGAATCGGTTGCGCTGACCACCTGGCGGCGCGGCGACAAGGGCTGGGTTTGTGACGTTGGCACCCGCGCCAAACTACCCGATCATATGGAAGCCGATTGGCGCGCCTGCGTTCTTGGCCTTCGCGACTACGTCAACAAAAACGGGTTTTCCAACGTTGTGCTTGGTCTTTCCGGCGGCATCGACAGCGCGATTTGTGCGGCGATGTCGGTTGACGCGCTGGGTGAAGAGCGAGTGCGCTGCATCATGCTGCCTTACCGTTATACGTCGGACGAAAGTCTGAAGGATGCTGAAGAATGCGCCACCGCCCTCGGCGTGCGCTACGAGTCCGTGCCGATTGAGGAACCCGTAGAGGGTTTCACCTGTGCGCTGGCGCCGCTCTTTTCAGGTACCAATGATGGTGTGACGGAGGAGAATCTCCAGTCCCGCACCCGCGGCACGATACTCATGGCGGTCTCCAACAAGTTTGGTTCTATGGTCGTGACAACCGGCAACAAGTCCGAAATGTCAGTGGGTTACGCGACGCTCTATGGCGACATGAATGGCGGCTTCAACCCCATCAAAGATCTCTACAAGATGCAGGTCTATGCGTTGTCGGCCTGGCGTAACGATAATGTGCCTCCGGATTGCCTTGGCCCTTCCGGCGAGGTGATACCGCGCAACATCATCGACAAAGCTCCGACGGCGGAGTTGCGTGAAAATCAAACGGACCAGGATTCGCTGCCGGAATATCCAGTGCTCGATGCAATCCTGGAGGGGTTGGTGGAGGACGAACTCTCAGTCGATGACGTGGTCTCCCGCCACGGTTTTGAGCGCGCGACGGTCGAGCGGATCGAACATCTGCTCTACATTGCCGAATACAAGCGTCGCCAGGCTGCACCAGGTGTGAAGATCACCCGCCGCGCTTTTGGTCGTGAGCGCCGCTATCCCATCACCAACCGCTTCCGCGACCGGTCGTGACATACGACCCGTTCGCGCCGCGGATATGGCCGCTCGCCCAGGGCAGCAACCTGACGCTCGGCCCTCGTGGGCTTGTGATGGGCGTGTTGAACGTCACGCCGGATTCCTTCTCCGATGGCGGTAGAAACCTTGCCGTTGAGACTGCGGTCGCGAGTGCTGAACGTATGATCGCGGAGGGTGCGGACATTATCGACATTGGCGGCGAGTCCACCCGGCCTGACGCTGACCCGGTAGATGGCGAGACGGAACGCACGCGAGTTCTGCCGGTGATCGAAGCGTTGGCGGGGCGGGACGTCGCGATCTCCATCGACACCTACCGCGCAGAAACCGCCGACGCGGCGGTGCGTGCCGGAGCGCATGTCGTGAATGACGTTTGGGGGGCGCAGCGGGATCCGGACCTTGCGAGGGTTGCAGCGAAGACGGGGGCCGGGCTGATCCTCATGCACAACTCGCGTGATCGAAACTTGGATGCTGACCCTGTCGTGGACCAGAAGGTGTTTCTTGAGCGATCTCTCAAGATCGCGGCAGACGCCGGTGTCGTCTCAGAGGCCATTGTGCTCGATCCGGGTATCGGTTTTGGCAAGGATGCAACCATCAATCTCGCTTTGATGGCACGGTTGGAAGAGTTGCACGCGCTCGGGCATCCGCTCCTGCTTGGTACATCGCGCAAACGCTTTCTCGGTGCCATAACGGGCCATGACAGGGCGGCAAATCGTGATGCGGCTACTGCCGCTACCACGGCTCTTGGCCGCGCGGCTGGGGTCGCCATCTTCCGCGTCCATGCAGTAGAGCCAAACCGCGATGCGGTCGCCGTGGCGGATGCGGTACGAAGGGGAGAGGTAGGATGAGTTACACAATCCGGCTGAAGAATTGCAGCTTTTTTGCCTATCACGGGGTGCTGCAATCTGAGACTGAAACGGGGCAGCGTTTCCACGTCGATCTGGACCTGACGGTGCGGAAGACAGACGCTGTGGCCGACGATGATATTTCCGGCGCCGTCCATTACGGCGAGGTTTTCGCGCTGGTGGAGCAAGTCGTGACCGGACCACCGCTGAAGCTCATCGAACATCTGGCCGGGCGCATTGGTGAGGAAATTTGCGGCAACTTCCCGCTGGTTGAGGAGGCCGTAGTGACTGTGCGGAAACCTTCTGCGCCGATCCCGGGCGTGTTGGACCATGTGGAAGTGGTCGTGACCACGACCCGCTCATGAGCCGCGCCTGGCTCGGTCTTGGCGGCAATATCGGTGATGTGCCGAAGGCCCTGGGGAAAGCACTTCAATCGCTTGACGCCCACGAGGGCATTAAAGTCAGCGTCGTCTCCTCTCTCTACCGCACGCCGCCGTGGGGTAAGGAGGATCAACCTTGGTTCGTGAATGCCGGTGCAGAAGTGGAGACCAATCTTTCGCCGGAAATGCTGCTGGAAGCTTGCCAGCAGGTCGAGCGAGACGGCCTGCGAGAGCGCAAGGAGCGCTGGGGCCCACGAACGATTGATGTCGACATCATTGCCTTTGATGGTGTCGAACAAATCGAGCAACGGTTGACCCTGCCGCATCCGCATGCGCATGAGCGTCCGTTTGTGCTCTCTCCACTGGCTGAGATTGCGCCAGATTTGCCGCTTGTGGGCAGCTCAATTTCAGAGTTGGCAAAAGCTCACGCTGACCCACGCCTTCAACAGGTCGCAGGTGGGCAGAATTGGTGGCGGGACTAGTCCTTCAGGAAGGATGTTTTCGACGCGCCCTTGCGGTTCAACGTCAGGCCGATCACCGGCACCAGGCGGCTGCTGGTCTTTACGGAAATTGTGATGTGCAGCTGGTTTGGGTTGCGCAGGTTTGCAACCATTTGCCCATCAAGGTGATTGCGATTCACGGCAAGCACGAGCTTGTTGCCGTGCAGTCGCCCTTTTTCCAGATCAAGGCCCTTACCGGCCGCACCGTCAAGAAACTTGCCGGAAAAGCGTGCGCCCTTCTTGGTGATAACCGCCGACATCGGCTGCGAGAACAGGCCAACCCGGCAGGTACCGTCGATTTCCATACCGACAGATCTTGGGGTCTTGCCAGTAAAATTGCAGGAAAAGCGCGTGTTCTTGTACTTGCCAGCGATGATTTCACCAGCACCGCTCCATTTACCCTGAACGGAATCGAAATAGGCGCGTTCGCTAGCAAAAGCTGGGGCTGCGATGAACGAAAGGCACAGAAAAACTAAAGACAGGCGGCCAAACATCTGGGAGAACCTCTTAACGCGGTGAACTGAGTGTAACCGGAATTGGTTAACGCAATACCCCCGCGAGTCAGCCTCTCACGGCACGATCAGACTTTCTGTTCTCCAGACCACGGTGTCAATTCGCCCAGGAATTCGGCGACTTTTGGCCGGTGGGAGGCGGAAAAGGCCAGCGGACGGCATACTTCCATCGTTGCGATGCCAATCCTTGCGGTCAAAACGCCGTTGACGACGCCTTCTCCAAGCCGTGCTGAAACCTTTGCCGCAATGCCATGCCCAACCAGACCCTGAACGAGGCCATCCCCCACAGCCAATGTTCCAGTGACCGCCAGATGGGCGACTACTTTTCGTGCCAACCGCCAGAATCCGATCGTGCCCGGGCGGGCGCCGTAGAGTTCACCAATGCGGCGGATAAGGCGGGTGTTTTCGAGCAGCACATAGGCGACATCCACCAATGCGCGTGGGCTTACAGCGGTGACTAAAGAAACACGCTTGGCGGAAGCCATAGTGAGCGCGCGCGCCTTGGCGTCGAGGGGCGTGAGCAGATTGCGTTCAGTGAGATCAAGAAGGTCCGTCGGGTCGATAATTTCGCCATGATGGCTTGAGAGTTCTTTCTGCCCAGCGGTGAGATCGGGTCGATCTTTGTAGAGCGTCTGAATTTCCCCGGCGATCGCGCGGGCTTCACCTTGGTCCTTGCTTACCCTTGCCCGCAGACCGCGTTCACGCAGCGTGTCCAGCACGGCAAGGCGGCGGAGCGCTAGAATTTCACGGATCGCGATGGCAAGAGCGGAAACAACAATCAGGCCGGTCAGGCCGATCGCCAGCCAGCCAAGCCAGCTTTCCCGCACGATGAGGTCGCGGATCAAGCTCTCGACCCAAAGGCCGATGGTGAGGGATGCAAGCGCGCCGAGCGAACCCCAGAACAACCCGCCCCAGGGGAAGCCGTGTCGCTTCGGCTGCGGTGCAACCGGATCAATGACAACAGGCGCGCGCTGGGCAAGATCGTCTGAAGCGAAGGTTAGCGTGGCATCTGCGGGCACCGTGCGCGGTTTGCGCGCTGTCTTGGCGGGCCTCACCTTCTTGGCGGGTTCCCTGCCGGGAATGTCGAAACTGCGGGGTTTTCGGCTCATCGCAATTTGTCTCCAAGCAGGAACTCGAGCGCCCTGTCGAGGCGGATATGGGGGAGGGAGAGCGTCATGCCTTCAGCTGTCTTTTCCAATTTTGGCGGCTTGAAACGCACAAATTGGAGTGCTTCGCCACTGCTTTTGCCTTTGAGCAGCTCGCGCGGATCATTCGGCAGGTCGCCGGGGAAGATTGCGGTTTTCGTCTCACCGTCGAAAATCTTCCCGTCGATTTTCTCGCCTTTCTGCGGCACGCCAACGATGACGGGCAGCTCTTCGCCATCAACCTTGTGGGTCGCCTCCCGGGTTGCACGCACGGCTGCCATGGCAACGACATCCGTTCGCGCGCCAGAGAAGGAAGCTCCCTCTTCAGCTCGCTTCACCATTTGTCGTAGCATCGTTTCCAACGCAGCGTGGTCCGTGTGATGGAGGTGGTCGGCTTTGGTGGCGGCAAAGACAATACGGTCCGTGCGGGTGGAAAAGAGTGAGGACAGCACGCCCTTCTTGCCGTGATTGAAACAAGTCAGGATTTCGCCAAGCGCATTCTCCAGATCCGCCACCGCTGCACCGCCCGCGTTGATCGCCTGAAGTGCATCCACCAGCACAATCTGCCGGTCGATACGCGCGAAATGCTCACGGAAAAGGGGGCGAACGACTTGGGTCTTATAGGCCTCAAACCGCCGCTCCATCATGGCGGCGAGATCGCTGCCGAGATGCTTTATGTCGAGCGGTGCGAAAGTCAGGGCCGGGGAGCCCTTAAGGTCTCCCGGCATGAGAAAGCGGCCTGGTGGGAGTGTGGAAAGCGCTGTCTCATCGGCACGGCCTGCACGCAGATATTCGGTAAAATGGTGCGCCAGATCGCGTGCCTGCATTTCATCCGCGGGGGCATTTTGCGCGATACTGTCCATTGCCTTGTGCCAGGATTTTGCGATTTTCTGCCGGTTCGGCAGGCGGGACAGCGCGAGAGATTCCTCAGACCATTGCCGATAATTCTTCGACAGCAGCGGCAGGTCGAGTAGCCATTCCCCGGGATAGTCCATGATGTCGAGAGTCAGTTCCCCCGCGCCAAAGGCTCGGCTCCAGCCGCTTGCGGCATCGTACGTGATCTTGATGCGCAGTTGGGAAACGGCGGAGGTCGATTGCGGCCAACGCCCTGCGAGAATATCCGCCAGATGATCCTCATAGGCAAAGCGTGGCACTGTATCGTCCGGCTGGTGGGCGAGGCTTGCGCCTTTCAAACGACCTTCGGAGTGTGGCGAAAAGAGTGGTAGCCGCCCTCCATGCAACAGGTTGTGGATGAGGGAGGTGATGAACACCGTCTTGCCTGCGCGCGAAAGGCCGGTGACGCCCAGGCGCAGCGTCGGCCCGAAGAGGTGGCTTGCGGCGTCCGTGATGTTGTCGAAGACGATTGCCGCATCATCCCCAAGACGTGTGATCCGAGACATGGGCAGCCTAACGCGACTTCGCCAGCAATTCACGGGGTTGCATGAAGTGTTCAACCTTCCCTTTGCCCTCGGCATAGGCGCCTTCAAAAACCAGCGTCGTCCAAGAACCAGTAGCGTAGTGGGTTGCAGCAAGTCGCTCTGCGGCATCCCCTCCTCGGGCGGCGAGCATGTGCACCAATTCATCACAGGTCGGATTATGGCCAATCAACATCACATGGTTCCGGTCAGCGGCATTCACCTCGTCGAGATAGGTATCGGGCGAGCCGCCATAAAGGCTTGGGAGAATTTCGATCTTCGCAGCGCCCAGGGCGGGGAGAACGAGATCCAGCGTCTGGCGGGTGCGGGTGGCGGCTGAGCAGAGGATCACGTCGATATCGAGATCAAACCGCGCAAAATACTCGGCAAGTGCCTGACCCTGCTTACGGCCACGTTCGTTGAGCGGGCGCTGGTCGTCGGCCATTCCGGGATCAGCCCAAGAGGACTTTGCGTGGCGAAGGATTGTCAAGCGGCGCATCAGCGGTTCCTATCCAAGCAAAGGCACAAAACCAAGCGCATCCGATGGAAATACCGTCTCACGTGGATAGTCACTACGCAGCCCTGGCCGGGAACGTGCCTGTTCGCGCGGCTTTGGCTGGAGAAGTTTCTTGCGATGTCTGTGTGGTGGGCGGTGGGCTGGCGGGGCTGACCTGTGCGGAAGATCTGGCGCGAGCTGGAATGAATGTTGTTTTGCTGGAAGGCCGGCGGATCGGATGGGGTGCTTCGGGACGAAATGGAGGATTCGTCTCAGCGGGTTTTGCAGCGGATTGGAACGACGTGCTGGCGCGGGTGGACCTAGATCATGCGCGCAAACTGCACGCGCTATCCCAAAGTGGGGTGGATTACGTGCGGTCTGTACTGATGGACGAGGGGTGTGGGGACCTCATTCAGGGTCAAGGCGGGTTGCTGCTGCATCGATCTGGTAACCTGGCAAAAATAGAAAAATCTGTTCGCCAAACGCAGATCATGTTTGGCGAAGATCGGGAAATCATCTCAGGCTTTGAGCTAAGAAAATTAGTTAATAGTGATACCTACGTAGCTGGTGTTAAAAAGAAAAA
This sequence comes from uncultured Alphaproteobacteria bacterium, assembly GCA_929200315.1. Taxonomy (GTDB): domain Bacteria; phylum Pseudomonadota; class Alphaproteobacteria; order Rhizobiales; family Rhizobiaceae; genus Pseudahrensia. Next base: position 406,748 of record CAKMZB010000001.1, read on the forward strand.
TACGTTTCATATTGATCCACTCGGTTACGCTAACCTCCTCGCCAAACGCGCGGAAAGGCAGGGCGCGCAATTGTTTGAGAGCTCTATGGTCAACGCCCTGCAACGCGTTGGCGACGAGTGGTTGACCACCACAGCGCAAGGCCGCGTCACCGCACGCCATGTTGTCCTTGCCACCAGCGCCTATGGCACGCCATTCGCTCCCCTGCGCCGAGCTGTGGTGCCGGTGAGCACCTATGTCATGGTCTCCAAACCAGCGGGAGAATTGCTGCGATCCGTCATTACCTTCCCCGGAACGATTTCCGACACGCGTAGAGCCGGTGACTACTACCGCCTCATTGGTCAAGAGGATGACACTCGGCTCCTCTGGGGTGGTCGTATCACGACCCGCAAATCCGAGCCGGTACGGTTGGCTGAAGCGCTGCTCGGCGACATTCTCGCTATTTATCCACAGCTTGAGGGGCTTGAAGTTGAGCGAGCTTGGTCTGGCTGGATGGGCTATGCCCGCCACAAAATGCCCTTGATCGGGCAATTCTGGCCGCAGAAATCTCCAAATCTGTGGGCCCTGACGGCTTTTGGTGGCCATGGGTTAAACACCACAGCCATGGGTGGCCTTTTGGTTTCAGGCGCGATTGCCCGTGGCGAGGCAGTTCATGCGCTGTTTTCGCCTTGGCAACCAGTCACGACGGGTGGCTTGTTCGGGCAAGCAGCAGTTCAGGCGAGCTATTTTGCCATGCAGGCGCAGGATTGGTGGGCGGAGTGGCGGATGAGCCGCCGCTGATCCCCATCTCACCAAGCCGAGGCTTGAAGCGTAATTGCCATCCGGCTATAGGCCGCTCCTAGCACCGGGGGGAGCGCACGATGGCTTCTCCGCGTAATCAGACAGTCAGGCGTATGTGCATGTCCACGATGGTAGACGACTATCGCCCGCATGACGGCGAAGACTTCATGAATGATCGGCAATTGGCCTACTTTAAAACCAAGCTGCTGGAGTGGAAAGCCGACATCAACCGCGAATCGGCTGAAACGCTTTCAACGCTCCAGACCCAGAATTTGAATGCGCCGGATGTTACCGACCGCGCATCGTCGGAATCTGATCGTTCCATCGAGCTTCGAGCCCGTGACCGCCAGCGCAAGCTGATCTCCAAGATTGATCAGGCCTTGGCCCGGATTTCTGACGGCAGCTACGGTTATTGTACGGAAACAGGTGAGCCTATCAGCCTGAAGCGCCTTGATGCACGACCTATCGCTACACTCTCGCTGGAAGCGCAAGAGCGGCACGAGCGTCGCGAGAAGGTCTATCGCGACGAGTAGGCCACAGGTGCGCTGCTATCGCTTCGGTCGCACGTCCCCCAGCATGGAATCATCATCCTGAACCGGATTGTTCGGTGTGTCAGAGACCCGCGGCATCATCGGCTCACGACGGGCGACTGCATCTTCTGACCTGTCTTTCTTGTCTCCGAGGGCTGGTTTCGGGTCTGTTTTTACTTCTAATTTCGGCGTTTCGCGGACTGATGGAGATGGCGTTGGCCTCGGTTGGGGTCTTGCTGCGGCAACGCGCTGTTTGACCTCAGCAGGAGCTCCTGCAAGAGGATCTGGTCGTCTGGCGCTCGCCGGTCGGATATTACTTTCCACAACCAGTTCGTTCGAACCGCCGATCATGATGAGGTGCTCTACCTCGTCGCGGCGAAAGAGAACGAGCTGACGCCGATCATCCACCCGTAGAACGCTGGTGATGCCAAGGCGCGCCTGTTTGCCCTGCCGCGCGTTGAGACGCGGTCCCCGGGCAAGGCGGATGAACAGCCAAAGCAGCAGGAGCAGAACAACAATCGCGCCTGCGATAATGGCCCAGGAGACCTCTTGTGAATAATTTGTCCCCAGAAGGCCGTTGATGGTTTCGCTCATGCGCCGTGTTCCTATATTTGCTGCTCGCGCGATCGTGACTGCTGATCAGGATGCCGTTCTGTGCATCATCTCGCAACACCTTTAGGTGTGTGATGCTTTGACGCGCGGCGCAAACATGATTCATTTGCACAAATTGGCAATGTAGCGCTGCGATTCCCCATGACGAGCAAATCCTCCGGGAGCATGAAAGCAAGCCCGTCCACACCGCTGGTGGACCGGGCCAACCGCAGCGCGAACGTTTCGCGCCTGCTGATGGTTGGCCTCGCAATGCTCACAATTGTCGGTGGCTTGCTCTTTCTGCCCGAAGACCTCCTCCAGCCCATGACGTTGGGGCTGCTGGCCTTTCTTGCCGTGCTTGGCGTCTTTTTCGTCCTTACGCTGGCGATTGGCGTTGTGAAGCTGACGGCCAAGACCAATTCGGAAACCTTTGCCCGTGCGTTTCTCGATGGGCTCGAGCACGGCACTATCGTGACGGATTGGGACGGAAGGGTGGTTTATGCCAACGGCGCTTATGGCGAACTCACAGGCGCTCGGGATCCGCGCAAGGTGGAGAGCGTGGAGCGAATTTTTGCACGATCTGATGAAGCTTCTGAGATCGTCTATCGCATGAACCAGACGGTTCGCGCCGGCCACGCAGTCTCCCAGGAATTTCGCTTGGTGCAGGACATTCGCGCCCTTAACGACGGCGCGCGCAACCGGTCGGACTGGATGCAGCCCCACTGGTATCGCGTCTCGGCGCGGCAGATGAAACTATCAAATCGCCGCCGTGCGCTGATCGTGTGGGAAATTGCCGATGTTACTCATGAACGGCGGCGGCAAGAGAGCGTCTTTATGGATCTCCAGCACGCGATCGATTATCTTGACCACGCGCCTGCTGGTTTCTTCTCTTCCCAGAGCGACGGCAGCATAGTTTATCTCAACGCGACACTTGCCGATTGGCTGGGCATTGATCTGGCGCAGTTTGAGCCGGGCAGCATGAACGTTTCTGAAATCGTGCTGAACGATGGAATGGCTCTTTTGAACGCGCCGCAGGGCGAGGCGGGGGAGACCCGCACTCATGTGGTTGATCTGGAGCTGGCTCGCTCCAACGGCCAAAGCTTGTCCGCCCGCCTCTACCACAAGGTGCCTGTGGCACGTGACGGTGCGCCCGGTGCGACACGAACGCTGGTTCTGGACCGGCAGGCCGGGACAGCTTCAGAGGCTGAAATGCTGGACGCGGAAGTTCGCTTCTCGCGTTTCTTCAACAACACACCCATTGCCATTGCCTCCTTCGATGGCGACGGCACGTTGCTGCGCTCCAACGCCCCTTTCCAGCGACTTTTCCAGTCCGTTCTCGCCAAATCTGATGACAACCCCAACATCGAAGAGCTTGCCGGACCGGATGATGCGATTGCCCTGCGCACTGCCATGGCCGCCGCCAATGGTGGTCAGGCGCAGATCGACTTTATCGACTGTGTGTTGCCGGGAACGATCAGCCAGATTGCGGATGAGGAATGCTCAGTGCGTTTCTTCGTCTCTGCGGTCTCCGATGGCGGACGCGGCAAGAAGGCGAAGGACGAGCCGCGCGAGCGGGCTATTCTTTGCGCTATCGAGCTAACGGAACAAAAGGCCCTCGAACGCCAGATGGCGCAAGGGCAGAAGATGCAGGCGATTGGCGAACTGGCGGGTGGTATCGCTCATGATTTCAACAATGTGCTGACGGCGATTATCGGCTTCTCGGATTTGCTTCTGGCCAACCATCGCCCGTCTGACCCGTCCTTTCAGGACATTATGAACATCAAGCAGAACGCAAATCGTGCCGCGACTTTGGTGCGGCAGCTCCTGGCCTTCTCACGTCGACAGACCCTGCGCCCGCAGACGCTGTCTGTACCCGACGTCCTCTCCGATCTGCAGATGCTCATCGCCCGCCTGGTTGGGGACAAGGTGGAGCTGCAATTGCATCACGGCCGCGATCTTTGGCCGCTGAAGGCGGATATTGGCCAGTTCGAGCAGGTCATCGTGAACCTGTGCGTCAATGCCCGTGACGCGATCCTCGACGCCCGCGCCGATGGCGGGACGATCACAATCACCACCAGCAACATCATTGCAGACGACGTGGCGCGCGACTTCTCCCGCAAGGACGTCGTCCCAGCAGATTACGTGATGGTAGAGGTCGCAGACGACGGCACCGGCATGCCCGCCGATGTGATGGCAAAAATCTTCGACCCGTTCTTCTCCACAAAGGAGGTGGGTAAGGGCACCGGTCTTGGTCTCTCCACGGTTTATGGCATCGTCAAACAGTCGGGCGGCTTCATCGACGTGAAGAGTGAGCAAGGGGAGGGCACCACATTCCGCATTCTCATGCCACGCCATGAGCCCAGCGATGCTGAACTGCACGAAGCAGCAGCGGAGGCTGAAGACAAGCGTGAACAGAGGCGTGATCTTGCAGGTTCGGCTACCATCGTTTTCGCCGAAGACGAAGATGCAATCCGTGCCGTCGGCGTGCGCACCCTCGCCAGCCGTGGCTACACCGTTCATGAGGCTGAGAACGGGGAAGAGGCGCTGGAGTTGATGGAAGAGCTAGGTGATGAGGTGGATCTTGTTGTCTCTGATGTGGTGATGCCGGAAATGGATGGCCCGCAACTGCTGAATGGTGTGCGGGAAATGGGGTTAAAAACGCCCTTCATCTTTGCCTCCGGCTATGCGGCAGAAGCCTTTGAAAAAAACCTGCCCGAGGCCGAGCGCACACAATTTGGCTTCATAGCCAAGCCCTATGCGCTGAAAGACCTCGCCACTGCGGTGAAGGAAGCGCTGGAAGACCAGGGCGAGGACTGAACCGCCTGCCTCGTGGCCTTTGACACGCCACCCGCGCGGGGCTTATTCCCCGCGCAGATATTTTCCGGAAAGCCACCTTCCATGCGCGCAGAAATGCTGTCCCTTGCCGATGAGATTACGCAGACGATCAGCCTGCTGCGCCGGCATCTGGACTGGGAAAAGGCTAATGCCCGCCTTGGCGAACTGAACGACAAGGCCGAAGACCCAGACCTTTGGAACGATCCGCAGAAGGCGCAGGGCCTGATGCGCGAACGGCAGCAGCTTGAAAAGAACATCTCCGTCATCAACGGTCTTGAAGGCGATCTGCGTGACACAACCGACCTCATCGAACTTGCCGAGATGGAGGAGGACGAGGCCGTAACCAACGAAGCCGAAGAGGCCCTGCGCAAGCTGCACGGCGAACTGGGCAAGCGGCAGCTTGAAGCGCTGCTTTCGGGCGAAGCGGATGCGAACGACACTTATTTCGAAGTCCATTCCGGTGCTGGTGGCACCGAGTCGAACGACTGGGCCTCAATGCTGCTGCGCATGTACATCCGGTGGGCCGAGAAGCGTGGTTTCAAGGTTGAGGTGCAAGCGACGTCTGCCGGAGATGAAACAGGAATCAAATCTGCAACCGTTCTCGTGAAAGGTGAGAACGCTTTTGGCTGGATGAAAACCGAATCTGGTGTTCACCGTCTGGTGCGCATCTCGCCTTATGACAGCGCCGCCAAACGCCATACATCCTTCTCGTCGATCTGGGTCTATCCGGTGATCGACGACAATATCGAGATCGACATCCCCGACAGCGAAATCCGTGTCGACACCTATCGCTCCTCCGGCGCGGGTGGGCAGCATGTGAACACGACGGACTCTGCCGTGCGCATTACTCATATTCCGTCCGGAATCGTTGTCACGTCATCTGAAAAATCCCAGCACCAGAACCGGGCCAACGCCATGAAAGCTCTGCGCGCGCGGCTCTACGACATCGAGATGAAGAAGCGCGAAGAGGCGACGCAAGCTGCGCATGATTCAAAGAGCGACATTGGCTGGGGCCACCAGATACGCTCTTATGTTTTGCAGCCTTATCAGCTCGTCAAAGACCTGCGCACGGGTGTTGAAAGCACCAATCCCCAAGGTGTGCTGGACGGTGATCTCGATGCCTTCATGGAAGCCGCCCTCGCTCACCAGGTGAGCGGCGAGGACAAGCAGGTTGAGGATGTCGAGTAGGGCAGTTTAGCCGAAAGCGGCTTTCACTGTCTCCAGCACTTCATCGACATGGCCCGTCACGCGCACCTTGCGCCATTCTTTAGCGACGACGCCGTCTGCGTCGATAAGGAAGGTAGAACGCTCAACGCCCATATAGGTCTTGCCGTACATCTTTTTTTCCACCCAGACGCCGAACGCGCCCGCCGCAGTCTGGCCTTCGTCTGAGGCGAGTTGGATGCTCAGATCATGCTTGGCGATAAATTTCTCGTGTTTGGCTAGCGTATCTGGCGAAATGCCGACAATTGCCACGCCAAGATCAGAAAATTGCTGCGTGGTATCGGTGAAGTCCTTCGCCTCAGTCGTGCAGCCCGGCGTGTCATCTTTGGGATAGAAATAGACCACCATTGGTGCGCGGGAAGGAATGCTGATATCGCCGCCGATGGCAGGAAGGGTCAGGCTCGGGGCGGGTTTTCCTTCAAGCGACATGGTAACTTCCTTCAGCGAATGGATCAGGTGGGTTTGATGAGGACAGCCCGCTTTTTGCCAAAGGCAAGCTTGGCCGCGCCGTCAGATACAAGGTCGCTGGAAGCGATGTTCGCGCTGTCATCGCTCACCGGTTGGTCGTTCAGCTTGATAGCTCCGCCCTTGATATGCCGCCGCGCTTCACCGTTGGATTTTGCGAAACCCGCCTGAACGATGAGCGAGAGAATGCCGACGCCGTTGGCGAGTCCTTCAACCTCAATGGTCGGCAAATCCGCCGAAGCACCACCGCGCTCGAAGGTTTCTTCCGCCGCCCGCTGCGCTTCCAAAGCCGCAGCCTCGCCGTGGACCATGGCGGTGACACGGGTGGCGAGAACTTTCTTGGCTTCGTTCACCTCCGCGCCTTCAAGACCCGCGAGACGGTTGATCTCATCCAGCGGCAACGTGGTGAAGAGCTTGAGGAACTGCCCAACATCTGCATCCTCGGCATTGCGCCAGTATTGCCAGAAATCGAGCACACCCATCATGTCCGAGTTCAGCCAAACGGCACCGTTGGCCGTTTTACCCATCTTCGCACCGGAGGCGGTGGTGAGAAGCGGCGTGGTCAGCGCAAAGAGCTGTGGCGTGCCGGAACGTCGGCCGAGGTCGACACCAGAGACGATGTTGCCCCACTGATCCGACCCGCCGAGCTGCAAACGGCAATCGTAGCGCCGGTTCAGCTCCACGAAATCGTAGGCCTGCAGGCACATATAGTTGAATTCGAGGAAGGACAGATGTTGCTCGCGCTCTAAGCGCAGCTTCACCGAATCCCGCGCCAACATTGCGTTGACGGAAAGATGGCGACCGTAGTTGCGTAGGAACTCCACGTAATTGAGGTCGAGCAGCCATTCGGCATTGTCCGCCATGATGGCGCGGCCGCAGTCAAAATCGAGAAATGGTTCAAAGGCAGCCCGAATGCCGAGTTTGTTGGATTCAATGATCTCCCGCGTCATCATCTGGCGCGACTCATCTTTGCCGGACGGATCGCCCACCATGGAGGTGCCGCCGCCCATCAACGCAATGGGCGTGTGGCCGGTTTCCTGCATCCAGTAGAGCAGCATGATCTGCACCATCGACCCGGCATGGAGGCTGGTCGCCGTGGCATCAAAACCGATGTAACCAACGATCTTTTCCTTCGTCATAAGGTCATCAAGACCTGTTTCGTCGGAGATCTGGTGAATGAAGCCGCGTTCTGAGAGCACGGAAAGGAAGTCGCTTTTGAAGGCCATGATCTGATGGTCTGGTGAAGTTGCCGCGCTCGCCTTACACCATGCCACGCCCTTGCACACCTCCGGATACACCATGCGCGCAATTGGATTGATGAGCGGAACGTCCATGGATGGCATCGACCTGGCGATGCTGGAGACGGACGGTGAAGCGGTTACGAAATTCGGTGCGACTTTATCTGTCGATTACAGCCCGGCGGAACGAGGATTGCTGGTGAAGGCTTTAGAAGACGCCAAGGGCATGACGGACCGCCATGCGCGACCTGGATGCCTTGCCGAAGCTGAAGCGATGATCACTGCACGCCACGCTGATGCGGTTGGCAGGTTTCTGGCGCAGGAGAATCTCGCCAGGTCCGACATTGATCTGCTTGGCTTTCACGGTCAGACCGTTCTCCACAGGCCGGACAATGGGTTGACGGTGCAAATCGGTGACGGTGAGGCATTGGCTCAGGCGACCGGGATTGCGACGATCTTCGACATGCGCGCGGCAGATATGGAGGTTGGCGGACAAGGAGCGCCGCTGGTGTCGGCTTTCCACGCGGCGCTCGCTAAACAAATATCCGCGCGGCCGCTGGTTTTTGTTAACATCGGCGGCATTTCCAACATCACCGTGATCGGTAGGGATGAAGCCGTCAGTGCCTTCGATGTTGGCCCGGGCAATGCGTTGATTGACCAATGGGTGCAGGCAGGTGCGGGTGTACCCTTCGACCAGGGTGGGAGCATTGCCTCGGAGGGCGGCGTCTCGGCTGAAATTGTTAAACGCTACATGACGGTACCGTTTTTTGATGTGAAGCCGCCAAAATCTCTCGACCGCTTTGACTTCAAGGCTCTAGAGCCGGATGCGCTGAACCTTCACGATGGCGCGCGCACGCTTGCCCATGTCACGGCAAAGTCGATCTATAGCGCCTTGGATCACCTCGATCAGCCGCCAAAGCTCTGGCTGCTCTCCGGCGGTGGGCGGCTGAATGCGGCCATTGTTGCGGACCTTCGCAGTTTCGCCACTGAAGACGATGCCGACGTTTTGCTTTGCGAGGATTACGGTTTCGACGGTGATATGATGGAGGCGCAGGCTTTTGCCTTTCTGGCCGTGCGCAGTGCGCGGGGATTGCCGCTCACCTTCCCATCCACAACAGGATGCAAGTCACCCAGTTGCGGCGGTGTGCTGGCTCGCCCATAAGCAGGACGTGGGCCGAAATCTGCCTCGCGAGGTGTCCTTGGGAGAGGATTTGATATGCTGGTTACTGTTGTTTTGCCGCTGGCGCTTGCCTTCATCATGTTGTCGCTTGGTTTCGGGCTGACGCTGGACGATTTTCGCCGTGTGTTGGTCTATCCCAAGGCTTTCGCCATAGGCTTCCTCGCGCAGGTCGCGATGGTTCCGATCATCGCGTATCTTTTGTTGCAGGTCATCCAACTGCCGCCGGAACTGGCCGTCGGCGTCATGATCCTCGCGCTTTGTCCGGGCGGAGTAACGAGCAATCTCATTTCCAAACTGGCGCGTGGCGACGTAGCGCTTTCCGTCTCACTAACGGGTGTGGTCAGCCTCCTGTCCATGGTGACTGTGCCTTTTCTCGTGGCCTTCAGCGTTACCAGTTTCATGGGAGCTGAGGCGCCACCGGTAAATGTGACGAGCCTTGCCATTTCGATGGCACTCATAACCACAATCCCCGTTTTGCTTGGCGTTATAATGCGGCATTTCTCGCCCGGTTTGATCATGCGTATTGAACCGATCGTGGCGAAAATTGCAGTCGTCCTTTTCATCATCATTGTTCTGGCCGCATTGGCCACGAACTGGTCTCTGTTCATCGAAAATCTGGTGACGCTTAGCCCGATTCTCATCTTGCTCAACATCCTGCTCATTGTGCTCGGCATGTTGATCGCCAGACTGGCGGGGCTCAATGCGCAAGCAGTGCGGACGGTCGCAATTGAGGCAGGTGTGCAGAACTCCACGGTAGGCATTGCCCTTGGCACCATTATTGCCGGAGCTGGTGTCACCGGCTTTACCGCCTTCACGCTGCCAGCGGCCGTTTACGGCATCACCATGTATGCGGTGACCTTGCCGTTTGTTCTGTGGTTCCGTCGGTAGAAACGAAGAAGGGCCCGCCATTGGCGAGCCCTTTGTCAGATTTGCGGGAAGTCCTGTCGTCTAGCGCAGCAGCATCGTCTCTTCGATACCGCCTTCGATCAGGCCAAGGCGCTTGTCGAGGTAGATCTGGCACTCGTCCAGCAGCTCATCCTGGTGTTCGGAGAAGAAGTGGTTGGCGCCGGGCATGGTAATCTGTGTCGTTGTGATGCCTTTCTGACTGCGCAGCTTATCGACCAGGGTCTGCACATCCTTCGGCTGACTTACCCGATCATTCTCGCCGTGGATGATAAGGCCGGAGGAAGGGCAGGGGGCGAGGAACGCGAAGTCATAGACATTCGGTTGCGGAGCGATGGACAAATAGCCCTCGATCTCCGGCCGGCGCATCAGCAATTGCATCCCGATCCAGGAGCCGAAGGAGAAACCGGCCACCCAGCAGCCTGTGGAATCTGGGTGTAACGATTGAATCCAGTCGAGAGCGGCGGCGGCATCGGACAACTCACCCGCGCCGTGGTCGAACTCACCCTGGCTGCGACCAACCCCACGAAAGTTGAAGCGCAGCGTCGTAAAGCCACGCTCGCGGAACATATAAAACAGGCGATAGACGATTGGGTGGTCCATCGTGCCGCCAAATTGTGGGTGAGGGTGCGGGTGCAGGATGATCGCAATGGGTGCGTTCTTGTCTTCGGCAGGCTGGTAACGGCCTTCAAGTCGTCCTTCGGGGCCGGTAAAAATAACTTCGGGCATCGGGTACTCCGGAAACGGCCAACGACACCCTGCTGCGCTTGACGTGCAGATGGGGGGTTCGTAACCTAGTTTAGAACTGTTCAAAGCCCTTTAGAACGATTCTAAATGAGAGTCGCGATAGGGGCAGGCAGTTGGTGAGAGCTACATAGTCGGCCCGCACCTTCATTTTCAAGGAAAAGGCGCATCGCGCCGGGATTTGCTTCGACGATATGGCCACACCTCGTGCATATCTGGATCATAACGCCACGGCACCGTTGCGGACGAGTGTCCGTGCGGCGATGGAACATGCGTTTGCCGCACCGGTAAATGCCTCTTCCATCCACGGCGAAGGCCGTGCTGCGCGCGGCATGGTGGAAGAGGCCCGCAGGCAGGTTGCTACCCTGGTGGTTGCCGACCCGACCAATGTCATCTTCACCAGCGGCGCGACGGAGGCTGCAGCACAAGCGCTCACCGCTGATATTCGCCTTAACGGCGAGAGGCGCAGTCCTTCAGCGTTTTTGGTGGGCGCAACGGAACATCCCTGTGTGCTGAGTGGTGGGCAACTTGCAGAGATTCGCCAAACCATTCCTGTCAACGGTAACGGGCTCATCGATATAGATGCCCTCAAAGACATGATAGCCGGTGAGGCAGTGCCCTATGTTGCAGTGCAGCTCGTCAACAGCGAGACGGGCGTCATTCAGCCAGTAGCAGAGATTGCCTCCCTGGTCCGGGCAAAGGGCGGCTATGTTCTATGTGATGCGGTGCAAGCTGCCGGGCGTATTCCACTCAACATCAATGAACTCGGTGTCGACTTCCTCCTGCTTTCTGCCCACAAGATTGGTGGTGCTCAGGGGGCAGGGGCGCTGGTTCTTGGCAATTCTACCCTTGAACCTGCACCGCTGCTTACCGGAGGTGCACAGGAAAACCGTCGCCGTGCGGGAACGGAAAATGTCGCAGCAATCGCTGGCTTCGGTGTTGCCGCGCAGGAAGCGACCGCGGAAGCCGATACGATGACCTACCCAGCCATCGCGAAACTCGTCGTCGAGACCACCGAGCGTCATGGTCTAGCTGATCGCTTGCACATATTCGGTAAGGATGAGCCGCGGATCTCCAACACAACCTGTTTTGCACTCGAAGGGCTGGAAGCCCAGACCGCGCTGATTGACTTTGATCTGCGCGGCGTTGCCATCTCGTCGGGCTCTGCGTGCTCCTCCGGCAAAGTTGGAGCGAGCCATGTTCTTGCGGCCATGGATGTGCCTGCCGAAATCGCTAAATGCGCCTTGCGCATCAGCACTGGCCCCACCACCTGCCAGGCGGATGTTCAACTCTTTGCCGATGTACTTGATTCCATTGCAGCTAAAACCGCTGCACGCCCGTTCAACCCGAAGACTAACGCTGCCTGAGGGCCGCTGAGGAGATTTCATGGTCGCCGTTCAGGAAACCATCGACACCGTAAAGACGCTGGACATCGACCAGTACAAGTACGGATTTTCCACCGACATTGAATCCGACAAGGCCCCCAAGGGTTTGTCGGAAGAGGTAATCCGCTTCATCTCCGCCAAAAAGGATGAGCCTCAGTGGATGCTTGACTGGCGGCTGGAAGCCTATGAGCGTTGGAAGACAATGATCGAGCCCGATTGGGCCCGCGTTGCCTATGACAAGATCGATTATAACGACATCTACTATTATGCCGCACCAAAGGATTGGTCCGACGCCCCGAAGTCTCTTGACGAGGTCGATCCGGAATTGCTGGCGACCTACGAGAAGCTCGGCATTCCCCTTCGTGAGCAGGAAATTTTGGCTGGTGTGCGCAAGCCTAGCGACGAGGCGGAGGAAGAGGGCGAGGACGATAACATCTATAAATCCGGCCGCGTTGCGGTGGATGCGGTGTTTGATTCCGTCTCCGTGGTCACCACCTTCAAGGAAGAGTTGGCAAAGGCCGGTGTGATCTTCTGTTCCATCTCGGAGGCCATTCGCGAGCATCCCGAGCTGATCCAGAAATATCTGGCCTCCGTGGTGCCGGTTTCCGACAATTACTTCGCAACTCTCAACTGCGCGGTCTTTACAGACGGCTCCTTCGTCTATGTGCCGGAGGGCGTGCGTTGCCCGATGGAATTGTCGACTTATTTTCGCATCAATGAGATGAACACCGGCCAGTTCGAGCGCACCCTCATCATCGCCGAGAAGGGCTCCTACGTCTCTTATCTGGAAGGTTGCACGGCCCCCCAGCGGGACGAGAATCAACTCCACGCCGCGGTGGTGGAACTCGTTGCGATGGAAGACGCTGAGATCAAATATTCGACGGTTCAGAACTGGTACCCCGGCGACAGCCAGGGCAAGGGCGGGATCTACAATTTCGTCACCAAGCGCGGCGACTGCCGGGGCGACAATTCCAAAATTTCCTGGACACAGGTGGAAACGGGCTCAGCCGTGACGTGGAAATACCCCTCCTGCATTTTGCGTGGCGACGGTTCGCGCGGTGAGTTCTATTCGATCGCCGTGTCAAACGGCATGCAGCAGATCGATAGCGGTACGAAGATGCTGCATCTGGGCAAAAACACCACGAGCCGTATCATCTCGAAAGGCATTTCGGCTGGACGGTCGCAGAACACTTATCGCGGGCAAGTCAATGTCGCCCGCCGCGCTTCCGATGCGCGCAACTTCACGCAGTGCGACAGCCTGTTGATCGGTGATCGGTGCGGCGCCCATACGGTGCCGTATATTGAGGCCAAGAGCCCGTCAGCTCAGCTCGAGCACGAGGCGACGACGAGTAAAATTTCAGACGACCAGCTCTTTTACTGCCTCCAGCGTGGCATCCCGGAAGAAGAGGCGATTGCGCTCATCGTGAATGGCTTTGTGAAAGAAGTGATCCAGGAACTGCCGATGGAATTTGCCGTCGAAGCGCAGAAACTCATCGGAATTTCGCTGGAAGGAAGTGTTGGCTAGAGCCAGCGCCAACCGCCAGAAATCTTAGGAAAATAGAATGCTTGAAATTAAAAATCTCCACGCCCGTATTGAAGAAGACGGGACAGAAATTCTTCGTGGACTGAATCTCACCGTCAAGGCCGGTGAAGTGGCTGCGATTATGGGGCCTAACGGGTCTGGTAAGTCGACGTTGTCCTACGTGCTGTCCGGCAAGGAGGATTACGAGGTCACCGAAGGGTCGATCACCTATGCGGGTGAAGACCTGCTTGAACTCGACGTTTCTGAACGTGCCGCCGCTGGCGTGTTCCTGGCCTTCCAGTATCCGGTGGAAATTCCCGGCGTGCCGACTATGACTTTCCTCAAAGAAGCGATGAATTCCCAACGCAAGGAGCGGGGAGAGGGCGAGTTGTCCACGCCCGACTTCATTAAGCGTGTGCGTGAGGAGGCCAAGAAGCTCGAGATCGATTTCAACATGCTTAAACGCCCGGTCAATGTCGGTTTTTCCGGCGGCGAGAAGAAGCGTGCGGAAATTCTGCAGATGAGCCTCCTTGAGCCGAAGCTCTGCGTGCTCGACGAAACCGATTCCGGCCTCGACATCGATGCGTTGAAGGTCGTAGCGGACGGTGTAAACCATCTGCGTTCGCCGGACCGCGCCGTCATCGTCATCACTCACTATCAACGCCTGCTGGATTATATTGTGCCGGATACGGTGCATGTTCTTTCCAAGGGTAAGATAGTGAAGTCCGGTGATAAAACACTCGCCTTGGAGCTTGAGGAAAAAGGTTATTCTGAAATCATCGAGCAGGCAGCATAGCCATGGATAGTGCTCTCAACAGGGTTTATACCGAGGGTGAGAAGGCGCTTTTTGCTGCCTTCGATTCTGCCAATCTGTCCGGTGATGCGCGCGATGAAGCCATCGCTGCCCTGAAACAAAACGGTTTGCCCACCCGCAAGGTGGAGGCCTTCCACTACACTGATCTACGCTCGCTTTTGCGTGGTGATTTCACGATTGCACATGTGCCTTCCCATGAGGATGCTCGGAAGGCAGGGGCAGCATTCCCGCGTTTGGTGGATGGTGCGGCAGTTCTGCATTTCCGCGACGGGCATTTCCTTGATTTTGGCGAAGCCATGCCGGCTGGAATATCGGTTTCCACCCGGTTGCCTGACGCGGCCACCACCAACGATGTCGCGAATGCCTTGGGCCAGCTCAACATGGCCTTCGCAACGGGCGGTGCCTGCATCACTGTCGATGCCAATGCCAAAGTCGCGCAAACCATCGGCATCGCTCACACGCCAGTTGCAACACAGTCGCTGGCCGCTTCCCGTGTTGCCATCGAGGTTGGTTCGAAAACCGAATGCACTTTTGTGGAGCGTGGCGTGGGGCCGGATGGCAATACCTACCTTCATGCGCCGGCCACGGACCTCAACATCGCTGAAGGGGCGTCGGTTACTTATACGATGGTTATCGAAGAAGGCGCGGATGCAAGGCGTCTTGGTCGCCTTTCCGTTTGGCTTGCCAAGGATGCCAAGCTCAAGCTCAACGTCATTGCTTTTGGCGGCAAGCTGGTGCGGCAAGAGTTGAATTTTGTGGTGCAGGGTGAGGGGGTGGAGTTGGAAATCGCCGGTATCAACCTGATCGGCGAGGAAAACCACATCGATATCACCTCGCGCATCGATCACCAGGTGCCGGATACGACCTCAACGGAACTCTTCCGCAATGTCGTGACACAGAGGGGGCGGGGGGTCTTCCAAGGCCAGATTAAGGTTGCTCAGCCTGCGCAACACACCGATGCGCGCATGGCTTGCAACACGCTTCTGCTTTCCGATGACTGCGATTTTTCGGCTAAACCCGAACTCGAAATTTTTGCTGATGACGTGCAATGTGCCCATGGCGCGACTGTGGCGGACATCGAAGACAGCCATCTCTTCTACCTCCGCGCCCGGGGTCTGAAGGAGGATGCGGCGCGTCGCCTTTTGGTGAAGGCCTTTGTCGGCGAGGTGTTGGACGAGATGGAAGATGAGGCACTGGCCGAGACACTCTCCGGTCGCATCGATGCCTGGATGGAACGCCATGTATGATGTTGACGCCATCCGGGCGGATTTCCCGATCCTCGCCCGGGAGGTCCACGGCAAGCCGCTTGTCTATCTCGATAATGGTGCATCGGCCCAAAAACCGCAGGCCGTGATCGATGCGGTGAGTTATGCCTATGAGAACGAATACGCCAATGTTCACCGTGGCTTGCACTACCTGAGCAACGCCGCGACAGATGCTTATGAGGCTGCACGTGAGAAAGTGCGTGCTTACCTTAACGCACCATCTGTCAACGAAATTGTTTTCACCAGCGGCACCACGGAGGCGCTCAATCTGGTCGCCTATGGCTGGGCTATGGCAAACCTCGGGGAGGGCGATGAGATTGTCCTCTCGCTCCTTGAGCATCATTCCAACATCGTGCCCTGGCACCTGTTGCGTGAACGAATGGGCGTAAAGCTCGTCTGGGTCGATTGCGACGATAACGGTGACGTCTCAGCCGATGCGGTTGATGCTGCTTGCACCGAGCGCACTAGGCTGATTGCGCTGACCCATATGTCCAACGTCACTGGGACGGTGTTGGATGTTGCCTCCGTCTGTGTTACGGCGCGGGAAAAAGGCATCGTCACGGTGATCGACGGCAGCCAGGCCGCTGTGCATTTCCCGGTCGATGTGCAGGCCATTGGTTGTGATTTCTACGCCATTACCGGCCACAAGATTTACGGCCCCTCTGGCATCGGCGTGCTCTATGGACGCAAGGACATGCTGGAGGCCATGCGCCCCTTCCAGGGCGGCGGGGAGATGATCCTCGAAGTCACACTGGATGGCGTAACCTACAACGACCCGCCCCATCGTTTTGAGGCCGGAACGCCACCAATCGTGCAGGCGATCGGCCTTGGTGCCGCGCTGGACTACGTTGAAGCGCTTGGCCGCGATGCCATCACCGCCCATGAAGCCCAACTTCGCGACTATGCCCGTGAGCAGCTCGGGCGGATCAACACGTTGCGGATGATTGGCGATGCGCCAAACAAGGGCGCGATCTTCTCCTTCGAACTGGAAGGTATCCACGCCCATGACGTCTCCATGGTAGTCGACCGTGCAGGCGTTGCCGTGCGGGCGGGCACTCATTGCGCACAGCCGCTGATGGAGCGGTTTGGCGTTACTTCGACTTGCCGCGCCTCATTTGGTCTCTACAACACCAAGGACGAGGTAGATGCGCTGGTTGCAGCGTTGGAAAAAGCGCGGAGTTTCTTTGCATGAGTGAAACAGCAGAAGTGGCACCAAACGCCGCAGCCATTGGCCAGAATACAGCGTCAACCTTTTCGCCTGAAGAGCTGGAGCGGCTGACCCATGACATCGTCAAGGCGCTAAAGACCGTCTATGATCCGGAGATCCCGTCCGACATCTACGAAATTGGCCTGATCTACCGCATCGACATCGACGATAACCGTATGGTCGATATCGACATGACCTTAACAGCCCCTGGCTGTCCTGTGGCTGGTGAGATGCCGGGTTGGGTCGAAGATGCCGTGAGCACCGTTGAGGGTGTGCAGGGTGTGACCGTCAACATGGTGTTCGACCCACCCTGGACGCCGGAACGGCTGTCTGAGGAAGCGCAGATTGCGCTTGGCTGGTACGTCTAACCCTTCTGGAAGAAGTCGTAGATATCCTGCGCCATCTTCTCGCTAATCCCTTCCACCTCCATCAAGTCCGCGACAGCGGCCTTTGCAGTCTGCTTTGCGGAACCGAAGTGGTGCAGCAACGCGCGTTTGCGTGATGGGCCGATGCCGGGGATCTGGTCCAGCGGGTTTTTCAGCGTGTCCTTCTTGCGCTTGGCACGGTGGGTGCCGATGGCAAAACGGTGCGCCTCATCCCGCATTCGCTGGATGAAATAGAGAACCGGATCGCGCATTGGCAGGCTGAAATCTTTCTTGCCGGGCATGTGGAAGCGTTCGCGTCCCGCGTCGCGATCAACGCCTTTGGCGACGCCAACCAAGGTCACTTCACCTTCCAGGTTCAACTCACGCATGATCTCCTGCACTGCGGAAAGCTGCCCTGCGCCGCCGTCGATCAATACCAAATCGGGCCAAGGCGGCATGGCATCATCATCGCCGTCATTGTGCTTGCCAGCTTCTCGCTCCTTTTTCAGACGGGAGAAACGACGGGTGAAGACCTCCTTCATCATGCCGAAATCGTCCCCCGGCGTGATCTCCGTGCTCTTGATATTGAACTTGCGATACTGGCTTTTCTCAAAACCATTCGGTCCGGCTACGATCATCCCGCCAACGGCGTTCGTGCCCATAATGTGGGAATTGTCGTAGACTTCGATACGTCGGGGCGGGGCAGCTAGCTCGAAGACATCGGCGAGACCCTGAAGTAGCTTGGCCTGGGTAGCGTCCTCCGCAAGGCGGCGGCCGAGCGCCTCTTTCGCGTTGCTCAGGACCTGCTTTACCAGATCGCGCTTTTCACCTCGCTGCGGGCGGTAAATCTGCACCTGTCGCTCGGCCTTGGCGCTTAGCGCTTCTGCAAGGAGGCCGCCCTCCTCAATCTCGTGGGAGAGCAAAACCAGCTTCGGCACGGGTTTGTCGTCATAAAACTGGCTGACAAAGGCCGACAACACTTCCGCCTCATCAAAGCTCTTGTCGGCGCGGGGAAAATAGGCGCGGTTGCCCCAGTTCTGACCGGTGCGGAAAAAGAAAACCTGCACGCAGAACTGGCCACCCTCGTGGTGGACCGCGAAGATGTCCGCCTCTTTGAGCGTCTGTGGGTTGATACCTTGATGGCTCTGAACATGGCTTAGTGCCGCAAGGCGGTCGCGATAGACGGCTGCAGTCTCGAAATCCATATCGTCGGACGCCGTCTGCATCTGCCTGGAATATTGCGTCTTCAGATCACTGGAGCGCCCGTTCAAGAAATTCTGCGCCTGCTTCACCAGCTCAGCATAGTCTTCTTTTGACACTTCACCGGTGCAGGGCCCGGCGCAGCGTTTGATCTGGTGGAGCAAGCAAGGCCGTGTGCGGGACTGGTAGAAGGAATCAGTGCAGGTGCGGATCAGGAATATCCGCTGCAACGCAGTAATCGTCGTATTCACCGCGCCTGCGGAAGCGAAAGGCCCGAAATAGGCGCCTTTACGGGACCGCGCGCCACGATGTTTGAAGATTCCAGGTGCTTCGTGGTCCGTGGTCAGCAGGATGTAGGGAAAAGATTTGTCGTCCCGCATCAACACGTTGAAGCGCGGGCGCAGGCGCTTGATGAGGTTTGCTTCCAGGAGAAGCGCTTCCATCTCCGTATGGGTGGTGACGAATTCCATCGTCGCCGTTTCGGCAATCATCCGCGCCGTGCGGTTACCGCCATGGCCAACGCCGCGCGCGTAGTTGGCGACACGGTTTTTCAGGTTCTTCGCTTTGCCGACATAGAGCACATCGCCAGCCCTATTGAGCATCCGGTAAACGCCAGACTTGCCGGGCAGGCGCTTGACGAAATCGGCAATGACTTCCGCGCCCTGCCTGTCAGAAAGCGGGGCGGTTTCCTCCCACATGACATCGCCGGAATCCCGCGGCTTTGCTTTTTTCAGCGCAGCAGCACTTTCGGCTTCAAGGATGTTTTTGGAATCACTCATCGTAGCCGGTTTAACACGGCTTTACAGCGAGACGGTTGCGACCAGGTAGAGCAGGAATGAGCCGAACATTGCAGCGCCCAGCACCTTGCCTATGGTCAACCGCATGGTCGCGAGCAATACAAGCAGCAAAGTCGCTCCGGCCATGACCCAGATGTCAAAGTCCAGAATATGGTCGCTTGCGGGGATCGGCACCACGATTGCGGTGATGCCGAGGATCGCCGCGAGGTTGAAGAAGTTGGAACCGATCAGCGAGCCGAGCAGCACGGAGGTCGATTTCGCCCGCGCCGCCATGATTGCGGTCGCAAGCTCCGGCAGGGACGTGCCGATCGCGACGATGGTAAGGCCGATTATGTGGTCCGGCACCTCCCAGATTTCGGCAATCGTTACCGCCGATTGAACTGTCAGCTCAGCAGCGACCGGGAGCGCGACGAAGCCGGCGACGAGAAAGGCTGCCGTCACGAGCAGGTTTTGCGGCGCGCTGTCGATCTCTTCGGCTGCAGCGATCTGTTTTTGCATTTCCTTCTGCGAGCGGGCCTGGAAGAACTGAAATACCAGGAAGGCGATAAGAACGCCGACAAGGATGATTCCGTCGAGCCGCGTCAGTGAGCCGAAGGACACCATGAACATGAAGAGAACGGTTGCGAGCACCAGAATTGAAACATTGGTGCGCATGCCAACTCCATGGCAGATGATCGGAGAGAGCAGAGCGGGCAGGCCAAGGACGAGCAGCACGTTGGCGATGTTAGAGCCGACTACATTGCCAAGAGAAAGACCCCCATTGCCGCCCAGCGCAGCCCGCAGGGAAACAATCAACTCCGGCGCGCTCGTTCCGAAAGCAACGATCGTCAGGCCAATAATGAGTGGCGGGATGTGCAGGCTCTTTGCAAGGCCCACTGCGCCTCGGACCAGCCATTCACCGCCAAGAAGCAGAAGTCCCAGACCAACAGCAAAGAACAGATAGACCAGCATGGATGCCTTTCCGGCGGGACGGGTGCAGTTGGGATTAGGCGCCGGTTGTGACTAGGTGGTTTGCCGGAAGGGTGAGTTCAAGTGGGATCAGGCTTGGGGCAGCAGCTTTGCAAGGTCGTTATGCTGGCTGCGGAACTCGTCAAACCAGGTCACAAGACTGTCACGGCCCCCGCGCCAGGAATCGGTATAGCGCAGATCGAGATAGCCGAGCATTGCGCCAAGAGCGATGCCGGCGAGGCCCAACTTGCTGCCGATTTCAGGGAGCGGGCCTGGCATGTTGTCCAAGCCGCGTTCGACCTTGGCCCATTGCCGGTCGATCCAGGGTTGGTGGACTTTCTCGTCTGGCCGAAAGCGGCGCTCGTATTGGCCGGCCACCGCGCACTCGGCGATACCGTCACAATGGGCTTCATACCGCTCGGCCAGGAGAGGATCGCCCAATGGCAGCAATTTGCCTCCCGATTGTCGGTCAAAATAACGTGTGATTACGCGGCTGTCGTAAAGAACTGCGCCATCATCCAGCACCAAAGCCGGAATCTTGCCCAGAGGGTTGGCCTCTAGCAGCACCGGATCTTCATTGGTTGAGTCCACCGCCTGATGCTCGACAAGAATGCCAGCATGTTGTGCGGCCATGGCGGCCTTCGACACAAAGGGGGAAGCCCCCGCATAAAGCAGTTTCATACCAAGTCCTTTCAGGGCCGCAGGGTGCGGCAAGAGCCGTTGTAGGCGCGGTAAGGGTCGTATCCCAACACACAGAAGGCCACATGGGCACCGTTGCCCGCGAAGCCAACACCGCCCTCAATGAGGTAATAGACCGTTGAATGATGTCCGTTGTTCAGCTCAACCGTGGCGCTGCAGTGGAGGCGGGGGATGGCAGCATCCTCGCCGTCACTTGCCCAGCCGGAATGGGGTTTATGCAGGGCCTCGATGCGCACATGACTCTCGAAGGTCTTCTTCTGCATCCAGTTGAAGCGGCTGGCGATGCCGTTCAACACCCCTGTGCTTTCGCAATTGGGAAAGGTCGGGAAGCGGAGCAGCGGATCGATTATTGCCGCGCGCGCTGGAGACGCTGCGCTAATTGCCAGAACGATGCAGACGGCGAAGAATCGGATCATTGTCGGCACCCCTTTGAAACTGCCCGAAGTTTAGGCCTTGGCGCACGTTGTCTCAAGTGGTGGCTTCAGGGTCGGATAACTCAGTCGCGCGAAAGCGCACCACATCATGGGCGACAATACCGCGATCCCGCACCGGTTCATCTCCGCCCCAACGGATCTTGCCCTCGGCGATGAGGCGGATGGCGTGAGGGTAGATTTCGTGCTCGGCGGCAAGCACGCGTTCGCGAAGGGTGTCGGCATCATCTCCGGGCAGAATCGGTACGGCCTCCTGCGCAATGATCGGGCCGCCATCCAGTTCTGCGGTAACGTAATGGACAGTGCAGCCATGGATGCGGCAGCCGCGCTCTAATGCCCGTTCGTGCGTATCAAGGCCGCGAAAAGACGGAAGCAGGCTTGGATGAATGTTCACAAGCTTGCCGCGCCATTGGGTGGTGAAGACCCCGTGCAACACGCGCATGTAGCCGGCAAGACAGACGAGATCGATCCGCGCTTTGTGCAAAGCCTCAGTGATCGCTGCTTCGTGGGCGTCGGCATTCTCGAAGTCTTCGTTGTCGATGATCTGGAAGGGCAGATCATTGTCCTGCGCAAAAGTGATGCCACCAACGGAGGGTTTGTTGGAAATGACGAGGGCGATTTCGGCTGGAAAATCCTTGGAAAGTGAAGCGCGGTGGATTGCGGACAGGTTTGTGCCTCGTCCGGAAATAAGTACGGCAATCTTCATAGGAGCGCTCAAGCGGGCGCGCCTTTGAGGATGACGGCGTCACCATCGCGAGGGACGATCTCACCGATCATGAAGACGGTTTCGTCTCTGGCTTCAAGCAGTCTGGTTAGCGCTTTGGCGCGGTCTTCAGCCACGGCGAGCACCATGCCAATCCCGCAATTAAATGTCCGCCACATGTCATCTGGCGGAATATTCCCGGTTTCTTGCAGCCAGTTGAAGACAGCGGGGCGTTGCCAGCTGGAAACGTCAATCTCTGCTGCAAGATTGTCCGGCAACACGCGCGGTAGGTTCTCCGGCAGGCCACCGCCCGTAATATGGGCAAGGGCGTGGACGCCGTCATCGGCAATCGCCGCCAAGACAGATTTTACGTAGATGCGGGTTGGCTCAAGCAATGCTTCTCCCAGAGTGTCGTCCTGGAAGGGGGCGGAATCGGAGAACTCCAATCCGGCTTTCTCGACGACAGCCCGCACGAGCGAGTAACCGTTGGAATGCACCCCGCTTGAGCCAAGCCCGAGCAGAACATCACCCTCTGCAACGTCTTTCGGCAAAAGCCCGTCGCGCTCGACAGCGCCCACTGCGAAGCCTGCCAGATCATAGTCGCCAGCAGCGTAAAGCCCCGGCATTTCGGCCGTCTCTCCACCCAGCAGGCCACATCCGGCGATACGGCAACCTTCTGCGATGCCGGCAATCACGTCCTTCGCAGCGTCCACATCCAAAGCACCGGTGGCGAAATAGTCGAGAAAGAAGAGCGGCTCTGCACCCTGCACAACCAGATCGTTCACGCACATGGCAACGAGATCTATGCCGACCGTGTCATGGCGACCCGCATCAATAGCGACTTTCAGCTTGGTGCCGACACCGTCGTTTGCTGCCACCAGAAGCGGGTCATCATAGCCTGCTGCCTTCGGGTCAAAAACACCGCCAAAACCACCAATATTGCCGTCCATTCCCGTGCGGGACGTGGCTTTTACCAGCGGCCCTATAGCCTTCACCAAGGCGTTGCCAGCGTCAATATCGACGCCCGCGGATCTGTAGGTGAGGGTGGTGTCATCCTGGCTCATGGCGTCCCTATAGCCGCACTTTTCCGTAGGTGTCCCGCATTCATTCGCATTTGTTCACCGTTTGCGATGTTTTGCAGCCCTGACCCGCTTCAAATTCTTGCAAACGGGTCTGCTCTTCTCCATTTTTAGCTTCACTTCCTTTGTCATGGACGGCTCCTTTGACTCTGCCGAACATCATAACCTTCGCCCGCATCGGGCTTGTGCCCTGGGTGCTGGTCGCGCTGTTGCGCGGGCAGTATTGGCTTGCTTTCGTCTTGTTCGTGGTTGCGGGCATCTCAGATGCTTTGGACGGTATTCTGGCACGACTCCTGAACCAGCGCAGTCGTTTTGGCGCGCAGCTTGATCCGCTGGCCGACAAATTCATGCTGGTTGGAGCTTTCGCCGTGCTTGCCTGGCTTGGCGAATTACCAATGTGGCTTGTGGCTATCGTCATCGTGCGGGATTTCGGCCTCGTGCTTGGGGCAATCACACTGCACGTGGTGGGGCGTCCCATTGAGATTGTGCCGTTACCGGTCTCGAAGGTCACGACGCTGCTGCAGATTTCCCTTGTTGCCTACACGCTCTTTTCCATGGCCTTCGGCTCTCCCAGCGCTGAGCTCCACCGCTCATTGGAATGGCTGACGGTCGCGTTCACGGTGATCTCAGCAATGGCCTATGGGCGGCAGACCTGGCGCTCGCTTTCTGCACCCGCAGCCAGCCGATCTCACCCTGTAGATCGCAGCGGGGCTTGATCGTGGGGGAGGAACAGACCCTTGAAGCGCAATGGCGCAGACAGGTTTTCTTTTGGATATTTGCCTTTGTCGCGTTCTGCGCCTTCCTCTTCGTCTTCCGCTCAATCCTCTTGCCGTTCATCGCAGGCATGGCGCTTGCTTATATGCTGGACCCGGTTGCCGACAGGCTTGAGGCTTGGGGTGCAAACAGGTTGCTCGCAACTGCACTCATCCTCATCATCTTCGTGTTGATCTTTACGATTATTCTGTTGCTGCTCGTGCCGGTTCTCTCCAGCCAGCTTGGCGCATTCATCAATCGGTTGCCGGGCTATGTGACAGGCCTTCAGACGCAGCTCGCTGAAACCCAGAGCATTTGGTTACAACGGCTCATTGGGGAGGGAGCGGATAACATTCGAACCAATCTGGATCAGATTTTGCGGGAAGGTGCAGGTTGGCTGACAACGCTTGTTGGCTCGATCTGGAGTTCTGGCAAAGCGCTGTTGGATATTTTGGGGCTCTTCGTCATCACGCCCATTGTTGCCTTCTATTTGCTGCTGGACTGGGACCGCATGGTTGCAAAACTGGACAATTGGGTGCCGGTCCGCCAGCGCGAGACTGTGCGTGATCTGGCCCGCCAGATGGATGAGGCAATTGCGGGTTTCGTGCGTGGACAGGGGTCCGTCTGTCTGATCCTGGGCACATTTTACGCTGTGTCACTGACGGCGGTGGGGCTCAATTTTGGCCTTCTGATCGGTATGATCGCCGGGATCATCTCCTTCGTACCGTTTGTTGGCTCCATCGTTGGTTTCGTGTTGGCCGTAGGGGTGGCGCTCGTTCAGTTCTGGCCAGACTATTTTTGGATCGCACTGGTCGCCGGAATTTTTGCGCTAGGGCAGTTTATGGAGGGCAATTTCCTGCAACCGAAACTGGTTGGCTCCAGCGTTGGTCTGCATCCGGTCTGGCTGATGTTTGCGCTCTCCGCCTTTGGGGTGCTGCTCGGCATTACCGGCCTTTTGATTGCCGTTCCGGTTGCCGCGGCGCTTGGTGTGCTCGTGCGGTTTGCACTATCGCGTTACCTGGAAAGCCCGTTCTATACCGGCGAAGGGCAACAGTCGGTAGCAAAGAAAACCAAGTGATGGATCGCAACTCCGCGCCCGCCCAGCAATTGCCGCTGGAGTTGCCTCTGGAAAGTGCGCAGGCACGCGACGATCTTGTGGTCGGTGCTGCAAACAAACAGGCTGTGGCGTATCTTGATGCCTGGCCTGAATGGGCAGGCCCGGTTGCTATTCTCGCCGGACCAGTGGGCTGCGGCAAAACCCATTTGGCGAAAGTCTGGGCCGAACGCAGCGATGCCCTCGTCCTCACACCCTCCACCAACTTCGATCTCCCATTACCGGAAGATGCGCGCGCGGTGGTCGTGGAGGACTTGATCCAGGGCGCGTTCAGCGAAAATTGGCTGTTCCACATCTTCAACGCGGTGCGGCAGCAGGGCGGTTCGCTCCTTCTCACCAGCCGTCGTTGGCCGGGGGATTGGGGTATTTCATTGCCCGATTTGAAATCACGGTTAAAGACCGCGCATTTGCTGGAGATTGCCGAACCGGACGATGCCCTGTTGCGTGGTGTGATGGCCAAGTTGTTTGCCGACCGGCAGTTGATGGTCGCTCCGCAAGTCATTGATTACATAGCCCTTCGCATGGAGCGCTCTCTTAAAGCGGCTCAACAGATTGTTGATGAACTCGATCACATTTCAATGGCCAACAAACGCGCCATCACCCGTCCACTCGCAGCTGAAGGACTGACGGCCCTGGGCTGGAAGCCTTAATGTCATGCCCATGTCGCATGGCGCAGTGATTGCGCCATCGCTTAGGACAGGGCAGATAATTTCCATGGACGAAATTTCATCCGATACCCACGACCCGCTCCCGCTCGACACAGATGGTGCCGCGCTGGTTGGTTCCCCTGCACGGTTTATCAACCGGGAGATTTCCTGGCTGCAGTTTAACCGCCGTGTGTTGATGGAGGCGGAGAATGCCCGCCATCCGTTGCTGGAACGGCTGCGCTTTCTCTCCATTTCAGCCGAGAACTTAAATGAGTTCATGATGGTGCGCATTGCTGGCCTTGCTGGGCAGGTGCGTGAAGAAGTGCAGACCCTGGCAGATAACGGTCAATCCCCAGTAGAGCAGCTTGAATCGGCGACGCTGGAAATCGAGCGCCTGCAAAACCGCCAGCTGGAAATCTTTGCCTCACTTGAAGCGGAACTGCGCGAAAACGGTCTCGCCATCGTCAAAGGTGAGGATCTGACGGAACTTGAGCGGGAATGGGCGGAAGATCATTTTTTGTCCGCCATCTTCCCCGTTCTAACGCCACTTTCCATCGACCCGGCTCATCCGTTCCCGTTCTTGCCGAACCTTGAACTGACGATGCTGCTCGACCTTGCCCGTCGCGAAGACGGCAAGCCAATGACCGCGCTGCTGCGCCTTCCTGCTGCGGTGCGTCGCTGTGTTGCGTTGCCATCAGAAGGCGACAGCAAGTCGATGCGATTCATTCTTGCTGAAGACATTATCAGCCTCTTTATAGACCGCCTGTTCCCTGGCTACGAATTACGCCAGAGCGGCATGTTCCGCCTGGTGCGCGACAGTGACATCGAAGTGCAGGAAGAAGCGGAAGATCTGGTTCGGCTCTTTGAGACAGCCCTCAAACAACGCCGCCGCGGCCTCGTGATCCGTCTGGAAATGACGCAGGAGATGCCCGAAAGTTTGCGTCGGTTCGTTATGAAAGAGTTGCACATTGCTGAGCGTGAGACGGTGATTCTCGACGGTATGCTTGCTTTGTCCGACCTCGTGCAGATCGTAAAAAAGGGCCCGTCCGAACACCTTTACAAACCCTATGTGCCGCGTTTTCCCGAGCGTATTCGCGAGCATAACGGGGACTGTTTTGCAGCGATCCGGCAGAAAGACCTCATCGTTCACCACCCCTATGAGAGCTTTGATGTGGTGGTGCGCTTTGTGTCGCAGGCTGCGCGTGATCCGGCGGTGGTGGCAATCAAGCAAACCCTCTACCGCACCTCAAGCGACAGCCCCATCGTCAAGGCGCTGATTGAAGCGGCGGAGAACGGCAAATCCGTCACCGCGCTCGTAGAACTGAAAGCCCGGTTTGACGAAGAAGCAAACATCCGTTGGGCACGGGATCTGGAGCGGGCAGGGGTGCAGGTCGTCTATGGCTTCATGGAGATGAAGACCCACGCCAAGCTTTCTCTCGTAGTGCGGCGTGAGCAGGATAAATTGGTGAATCTCGTGCATATCGGGACGGGCAACTACCACCCAACCAATGCCCGCATTTACACTGATCTGTCCTTCTTCACGGACGATGAGGCCATCGCCCACGACGTGGCACGAGTTTTCAATTTCATCACCGGTTATGCCGAGCCAACGGGCTTGCGGAAGCTGCTCGTCTCACCGCGCGATCTGCGCAAGAAAATCATTTCCCTCATCCATGCAGAACGGGAGCACGCCAAAGCTGGGCGCCCGGCGCAGATTTGGATGAAGATGAATTCTATGGTCGATTCCCGGATGATCGACGAGCTTTATGCGGCGAGCAGCGACGGGGTGCAAATCGACCTCATCGTGCGCGGCATTTGCTGTTTGCGCCCGCAAGTGCCGGGTCTTTCCGACAATATTCGCGTCAAATCCATCATCGGTCGTTTTTTGGAACATGGCCGCATCTTTTGCTTCGGCAATGGCCACGGTCTGCCGTCTGCTGAGGCGCTGGTTTATGCCGGTTCACCCGACTTGATGACACGGAACCTCGATCGTCGTGTGGAGGTTCTTGTCCCGCTGGAAACGCCAACTGTTCATCAACAAGTGCTGGAACAGATCATGCTTGGAAACATGATGGACAATCAGCAGAGTTGGGAAATTCTGCCCGATGGCACGGCGACGCGTATTGAGCCGGGTGAGGGGCAGAAAGCCTTTAGTGCACAGGACTGGTTCATGACCAATCCAAGCCTTTCCGGTCGTGGTAAATCGCTGGCGAAAGATGCGCCGCGCACAATCCAGTATCCGCGCGCAACGCTTTCGGGTGATGCAATGAAGCCTCTTGCTGCTGGAGAAAACCCATAGCCCGCACGCTCAAATCGATCCTGCGCGCGCAGGGGCGGCTAAGGAAGCTCGCCCCTGTCGGTATTATCGACATCGGCTCAAACTCTGTTCGCCTGGTTGTCTATGAGGGCCTGTCCCGCTCTCCGACGCCACTTTTCAATGAGAAAGTGCTTTGTGGCCTCGGCACCAATTTGGGCAGCACCGGGCGGTTGGATGAAGAAGGCGTTGAGCGTGCCTTGGCGGCGCTGAAGCGCTTCCGTTTGCTTGCTAAACAGGCAGGTGCGGACGAAGTCTTTACGCTTGCCACCGCCGCCGCACGAGACGCGGAAAACGGTCCAGCTTTTGTGCGGGACGCCAAACGTATTCTGGAGCAGGACATCCACGTGTTGACCGGCGCAGAGGAAGCTGAATTTGCCGCATACGGGATCGTTTGCGGCTTCGACAAACCGGAGGGTATCTCCGCGGATATGGGCGGTGGGTCGGTGGAGTTTATGTCCCTTGATAGGCAACCGGTTGGGAAGGGCGTGACCCTGCCGCTCGGGGGGCTGCGTTTACAAGACGATGCTGGTGGCGATGTAACGTCAGCGCGCAAGATTGCCAAGAAAGCGCTCTCCGATGTGTCGGTTTTGAAAGAGCGTGCGGGCGAGACCTTCTACGCGGTCGGCGGCACCTGGCGCGCCATGGGACGGCTGCATATGGCGCAGCGCAAGTATCCGCTCCACGTCATGCACAATTACGAAATCTCGACGGACGAGGCGCTGAAACTCTGTAAGCTGCTCATCATGAAGCAAGGCGCGCCGGTGCACGGTATCTCTGGTGTATCCGCCAATCGTCGCCCGCTACTGCCTTTTGGCGCCGTGTTGCTGGAGCAGATTATCAAGGTGATGAAGCCATCCAAGGTCGTCTTTTCCGCGCTCGGTGTGCGGGAAGGCTATCTCTATTGTCGCCTCCCCGCGAAGGTGAAAAAGGCCGATCCTCTCATTACGGCAGCGGAGGAAATGGCCGTGCTCCGCGCTCGCTCTCCGGCCCATGCGCGGGAATTGGTGGGCTTTACGCAGCATGCCTTTGCCGCGTTTGGCTTGAAGGAAACGGGCCGCGAAAAACGCTTTCGCAAGGCCGCATGCCTGTTCGCCGATATCACCTGGCGCTCACATCCGGACTATCGTGGGGCGCAGGCGCTCAACATCATTTCTAACGCCAACATCTACGCCGTCGATCATCCCGGCCGCGCCTATCTGGCGCTTGCAAGCTACTATCGCCATGAAGGTTTGAACCCCAACCAGGGCGAACCTCCGCTTCTGGAAGTGGCGGGTGATCGTCTGGCTGAACGCTCGAAGCTGCTTGGCGCCTTGTTCCGTGTTGGCTATCTCTTTTCAGCAGCTATGCCGGGTGTCCTGCCGCATCTCAGGTTCGAAGAAGAAGACGGTGAGATCGTACTGAACGTTCCAAAAGACCTCGCTGATCTCGAAGGTGAGCGCCCGGAAAAGCGCCTGCGCGGCCTTGCCGAAGTGTCCGGCAAGACCGTGCGGCTCGCAATCAGCTAGCGATCATCAAGTTCAAAGATTGCACACAAGCCCCACTCGCACCCTTGCCCAGATTGTCGAGAATCGCTGTGAGGTTCACATGAGTGTCATTGCCGAAGACATGAAGATCCATGGCGTCGCTACCCTCAAGGCTTGCCGCATCAAGGCGCACCATGGAGTCGCTTTCCTCTAGTGGCACGACACGAACGTGTTCGGCACCAGCATAGAAATTTGCCAATGCCGCGTGGACATCTGTACGGCTGCCCGTATTCAGGCTCGCCATGTGGAGCGGCACCTGCACCACCATACCTTGGGGAAAGCGTGCGACACTCGGTGTAAAAACAGGCGCGTGGTCCAGGCCGCTATGGGTGGTGATTTCCGGAAGGTGCTTGTGAGTTAGGCCATGGGCATAGGTGAAGATCGGCGCGTCAATTGCGCCGCTCTCCATATCCGCAATCAACCCCTTGCCGCCGCCGGTATAGCCGGAAACCGCGTTGATCGTGACGAGGGCATCCTTTGGCAGAACGCCTGCCTTCACCAACGGGCGCAGCAATGCGATGGCACCAGTGGAATAGCAGCCAGGATTGGCGACTTTATCGGCCCTTGCGATCTTCTGCGCGTGGTCGGCGTCCAGTTCTTTGAAGCCAAAGGTCCAGTTCGGATCGGTCCGATGGGCGGTGGAAGCGTCGATGAACCGTGTGCCGGCACCCTCAGCGAGTTTCACGCTTTCGCGCGACGCATCGTCTGGAAGGCAAAGGATCGCGATATCAGCCTCGCGCAATTTCGCTTGCCGTGCTTCGACGCTGCGCCTGTCCTCGTGAGCAAGCGAAATGAGGTCGATGTCATCCCGGCCTGTGAGCCGCTCGATGATTTGCAAGCCGGTTGTGCCGTGCTCACCGTCGATGAAAATCTTGGGGTTGGACATTGGAAAATGCCTTCTTTTCAATAATCTGGAAGAGGTCGGAAAAAGCGGTCAGCCCCTTCGTCGTTCCCACAGATTGCCCAGCATATACATGGCGATGGTCGATCCGGCGATGGAAGTGATCTCGGCGTGGTCATAAGCGGGCGCGACTTCCACAACATCCGAGCCCACTACCTGCAAATTCTTGCAGGCCCGCAGCAGCCGCAGCGTTGTTGCCGTCGATGGACCGCCGGAAACCGGGGTGCCGGTGCCGGGGGCATAGGCCGGGTCG
Source organism: uncultured Alphaproteobacteria bacterium (assembly GCA_929200315.1). Classification (GTDB taxonomy): domain Bacteria; phylum Pseudomonadota; class Alphaproteobacteria; order Rhizobiales; family Rhizobiaceae; genus Pseudahrensia. The sequence continues at coordinate 437,159 of CAKMZB010000001.1, forward strand.
AGGCAGTCAATGTCAAAGGTCATGTAGACATTCGTTCCACCGGTACGCTCGTAGATGCGCTCTGCGATGGCCTCTACATCCATCGTGTCGAGGGTCAGCCCGTCGATAATTTCGATTCCGAAATCTTCGGGTGCATGGGTGCGAATGCCGATCTGGATGGATTTGCCCGGGTCGATCCAGCCTTCCCGCACAGCAGTGGTGATGAAAGCACCATGATCCACTGCGAAAGTGCCACCGTCGTCCCAGGTGTCCTGATGCGCGTCAAACTGCACCAGCGACAGCGGCCCGAATTTGGCGGCGTGGGCCTTCAAAAGCGCGCCGGTGACAAAGTGATCGCCGCCGAGGGACATAAGATAAGGCGCGTTCGGCGCGTTGATGATCGCCTCGGCTTGCTCGACAATCATCTGTGCTGTCTCGCCCTGCCGGGCGTAACCAAGATGGCAGTCGCCATAGTCGACAACCGACAATTCGTCGAAAATGTAGGCGCCAAACGGGTATTGTGGATCATTGTCCATGATGGCTGAGGCAGCCCGGATGCCCCGCGGACCAAACCGCGCGCCGGGCCGGTTGGAGGTCGCCGTGTCGAGCGGAATACCCCACACCACTGCATCGGCCTTGCTCACATCTTTGGAATAAGGCCGCCGGGCAAAAGAAAGCGCTCCGGCAAAGGTCCGGTCACTGGATTTGCCGTGGAGGTCCTGTGCGGTGAAAGCGTTATCCTGCATGGGATGACCCTGGAATTTGAAACATCTGCGGCTTGTTGGTGATGAAGAGGGCGTTCGCGAAAGTGCCCTGCCATTTCAGGTCTGCCAGGGCCTGGTCGATGTCAAAGGATGTTCCATCCTCGTTCAAAATCGTAAAATCTTTCACCGCGTCCAGCAGTTTTGCGTGCATCGCAACACTCTCCCTCCGTCCCAGCAAAGCCTTCAACGGGCCGGTAAAGAACCGTTTTGTCTTCGGCGTTACGTAACGAGCATGGATGGAAAGGAGGAGGGCAAAGTCCCGTTGGGCGAGGAGAGATGCTATGGCCGGGATCAGCTCATATTCACCGCCTTCAATGTCGATCTTGGCGAAAAGTTTGCCGGTCTTTGGCACGTCGTTTGCAAAGACCTCCGAGAAAGCGACGCCTTCGACTGTCCAGACCGTCTCACCATCGGCAAAAAGAACGGAGGAGGTTGAGTCTCCACCGCCCTTCCGGCTTCCGAATTTCAGTGAACCTGCCTTTGCCATGACCGCCTTGTTGTGGATTGTCAGCCTATCCGCCCAGCTAGCGTCGGAATTGGCCGCAACGTTCTGCTCCAGCGCGGCAAACGCTACGGGGTCGGGCTCGAAGGCGAGGGTCTTCTTGGCCCGTTGCGCGCCGTAGAGTGCGGTCGGGCCAATCCACGCGCCGATATCGAGAAAGGTCGTATCGCTGTTGATGCAGGCGTCGAAAATCGCAGTTGTTTCTGGCTCCCAAGCACTGGATTGGAAATCATCCCAGAACGTCACGGGCACAACATCCCGATCCACGACGTTCAGCCGTGTGCCTGATCTGTCCAGACTGCGAAGGGCGCTCGTATCGGCCATTGGAAAACTCGTGCATGAAAAAAAAGGGCGAGCCCGCCGGGCCCGCCCTTTTGATAAAGGCAAAAGGCTTTGGGGCCTAGCGTTTGGAGAACTGGAAGGAACGGCGGGCCTTTGCGCGGCCGTATTTCTTACGTTCCACAACACGGGAGTCGCGGGTCAGGAAGCCGCCGGCTTTCAGCGTGCCGCGAAGCTCAGGCTCGAAGTAAGTCAGAGCCTTTGAGATGCCGTGGCGCAGCGCACCGGCTTGGCCGGAAAGACCACCGCCAGCGACCGTTGCAACGATGTCGAACTGTGTCTCACGATCCGTCGCAATGAGCGGCTGTTTGACGACCATCTGTAGAACGGGACGTGCGAAATATTCTGTGAAATCGCGGTTTTTCAGCGCCTTGGTGTTCTCGCGGCGGTTCTTGGACTGGACCTTGCGGCTCTTCTGAACGCCCTCGATGATGATGCGGCCAGTGCCGGGCTTCAGCCAAACGCGCGCGATGGCGTCTTTACGCTTACCGGTGGCATAGGCGCGGTTGTGCTCGTCTACCTTGCGCTCATAAACGGGCGCTTCCGGGTTTCCGGTTGCGATCTCGTCATTGCCGAGAACGGCATCAACGGTACCGGCAGCGGCAGCGGCGGCCTGATCGGCAGTGTCGGACGTGGCTTTCGCCAGGTCTTCGAATGATTTGATGTCAGCCATGACGTTACGCGCCTCTCTTATTCTTCGGGTTCAGCGCGGCAATGTCGATTGCCTTGGGCTGCTGTGCTTCGTGCTTGTGCTCGGGGCCGGCATAGACGTGCAGGTTCTTGAGCTGACGACGGGAGAGGGGGCCACCGGGCATCATCCGCTCAATGGCCTTTTGCATCACACGTTCGGGAAACCGGCCTTCCAGCAGCGCCCGTGCAGTGCGCTCTTTGATGCCGCCCGGATAACCGGTGTGCCAGTAATATGTCTTCTGCTCATGCTTGTTGCCGGTGAAGGCAACCTTACCAGCATTGACGATGATGACGTTGTCGCCATCGTCAACATGGGGAGTGAAAGTGGGTTTGTGCTTGCCGCGCAGGCGGATTGCGACGAACGAGGCGAGACGACCGGGAACAACGCCGTCAGCGTCGATCACGATCCAGTCCTTCGTCACGTCCGCAGGCTTCTGCGAAAATGTTTTCATCGGTTCGGTCTCTAGTAAGATGTCATCGGCACGCGGATGTGCCGCTTGGGCGGTGCAATAGAAGACATGACCAGAACGGTCAAGGCATGTTTTCGTCGGTGATGTGGAAAAAACGACGCTAAAACATAGTGTTATAGAAATGGTATTATTTTACCACATCAATTCGCCAGGAAACACCACGTTCGACTCCGTTTGTCAGCCGCCGGTGCGCGGCGGGATGGCGTAAGTCCCGGTGGCATGGGCCACCATTTCGTCACTCCCGGTACCCGTAATTTCAGCGTCAAACACCATGAGCCGCTTGCCGAGTTTCAGTATCCGGCATTTGGCAAAAATCGGGCCGGGGTCTGCCTTGCGCATGAAATTGAGGTTTAGGTTGGTGGTGACGGCCAGCGCCTCACCGCCAATATGGCTCAACACGCAGGCATACCCGCCCATATCTGCCAGCGAAAAGATGGTGGGACCGGAGATTGTGCCTCCTGCGCGGATATGGCGATGGTCCGTTTCCATCGTGACGTTCACCTCACCCGGTGCAATGTGGGTGATGGAAAAGCCCGGATACATGTCGAAGATCTGCGGGTAGGCCGCGATCAGGAATTCCTGCAGCTCCGCTTCATTCATTACGGGCGTCATCATTTGCCTTTCGGATTAATCGGGCGATCCGCCGTCCAATCATAGGTGCCAAGGTCACGTTCGCGGACGGCCTGTTTCCACCCCATCGTCTCGCTGCGCCGCTTGAAGGCAAGACCCTCGGGAGAGTGGCGGGGAATGCCATCAAAAACAATGGCAAGGCGCTGGGGTTCAGAAAGCCCCATCGCTTCGATCGCTTGGTTGACCACCATCTTGTTCATGGTGAGCTGGTTGATCGGCACGGTCGCCATGCGATTGGCGAGACCGTCGACTTCTTCGGCCAGCTTGTCGGCGGGTACGGCCTTGAGAGCCAGGCCAATGCGCTCAGCTTCGGTGCCGTCGATCGTGTCTCCCGTCAGCACCATGCGTTTCGCCATTTGCGGCCCGAGCCGATAGGTCCACATGGCGGTTGTCGGGCAGCCCCAGACGCGGGCTGGCATGTAACCGATGGTGGCGTCCTCAGCCATGATAATGAGGTCGCAACAAAGCGCCATGTCTGACCCTCCAGCCACCGCGTGGCCGTGGATTTGAGCAATCGTAGGCTTGGCGCTGCGCCACAAGCTCATGAGGCGACGGGTGCTTTCTCCCATAAAGGCGTAGTCCTTCATGGGGTCCCAGGGCATATCTTGTGTCAGATTGTGACCGTCGCCTTCGGTGGCTTGGGCGAAATAATTCAGATCGTAACCGCCACAAAACCCATCACCAGAGCCGGAAACGACAATGACATGAATGCCATCGTCGGCATTTGCGCGCTCGACGGCATCTTCCAGCGCTTCGGTCAGCTCAGGGATCAGCGCGTTCATCGCCTCCGGACGGTTCAGCGTGATACGGGCGATGCGGTCATCGGCTTGGTAGGTGACGGTGTCAGACATTCTTTCCCCCTCCCAAGGGCGTAAGCACTGCGCTTGCCGGATCAAACGCTGCAAGCTATTTGCCTGTCTATGGCAGAAATCCTCAAAATCAGAACCCCGCAAGCGCTCGAAGACAAGCCGCTGGCCCGTGAACGTCATGAAGGCGGCGTGCTGCGCCTCATTCTCAACAACCCTCCGGCCAATGCACTGTCCGATGCGTTACTCGACGGGTTGGCGGAAGCACTGCTGGAGGCGCAGGACGATGAGCGTTGCCGTGTCATCATCATTGCTGCCAACGGCCACCTCTTCAGCTCCGGTCACGATCTGAAAGAGCTGACAAAGCATCGCGAGGATGGAGACAAGGGCGCCAAGTATTTCAAAGCGTTGATGGAAAAATGTGCCGCAGTCATGCAGGCCATTGTCCACCACCCAAAACCTGTCATTGCTGAAATCGACGGCCTTGCCACTGCCGCGGGCTGCCAGTTGGTCGCGTCCTGCGATCTGGCGATTGCGAGTGAAGATTCAGCCTTCTGCACGCCAGGCGTCCACATCGGCTTGTTCTGTTCAACACCAATGGTCGCGCTGTCGCGCAATGTTCACCGCAAACATGCGATGGAAATGTTGCTGACCGGCGAAGCCATCGATCCCAGCCACGCGCGTGAGATCGGCCTTATCAACCGCGTAGTGCCGGTGGAATATTTGACCAAAATCACGCTGCAATATGCCCGCAACATCGCCAAAAAATCACCCGCAACGCTGAAAACTGGCAAACAGGCCTTCTATCAGCAGGCGGACATGAACCTTATTGACGCCTATGCCCATACGGCGCAGGTCATGGCGGATAACATGCTGGCCGATAGCGCCAAAGAAGGGATCGGTGCATTCCTGGAGCATCGCGATCCGAGCTGGCCTGATGTGCCGGACGACAATGGCTGACCACGACAGCTACAGCGACGCGCATCTGCGGAGTGTCTTGCGGGAGGTGAAATCGATTGCCGTTGTTGGTGCGTCGTCCAATCCCAACCGTCCATCGTCCTTCGTCACCAAGTACCTTGCCCAGAAGGGCTATCGCGTTGTGCCAATCAATCCCGGTCATGCCGGCAGGGAGATAGCCGGAGCGGTTGCACAAGCGAGCCTTGCTGACCTCCATCAGCCTGTCGATATGGTTGATGTCTTTCGCAGGGTTGAGGCGCTGCCAGGGGTGGCGGAGGAAATTCGGGCGATGACGATGCCCCCAAGCGTCGTATGGTTTCAGCTCGGTATTCGCGATGATGAGATCGCCGCGCGGCTGGAAGCCGAAGGCATGACTGTCATTCAGAACCGTTGCCCGAAGATCGAATATGCACGCCTTTGCGGCGAGATCGCCTGGACCGGTTTTAACCGCCGCACGATCAGTGCAAAAAAGCCGATCCTCGCGAAAGGCTATCAGAGCTTCACTCTGGGAGATAAGCGGTGAGCGGTCCTGTTTTCTTGGCACTCGTCACCGTAATGCTTGGTGGCGCGGCAGTGGCCTTGCAGGTGCCGATCAACGCCGTTCTCGGCCGCGCCTCCGGCTCCTTCGTGCTGGCGGCAGGCATTTCCTTCGGTGTCGGCTTCGTTGCTCTGTTTGCTCTGGCGGGCCTGCGTGGTTCGCTTGGCGGACTTGCCAATCTGGGCGACGTGCCCTGGTGGGCGTGGACGGGCGGATTGCTTGGTGCCTACTTCGTCTGGGCCAACGTCTCTTCTGTTGGCGTGCTCGGCGTTGTGACCCTGTTTGCAACCGTCGTGCTTGGCCAAATGGTAATGTCGCTTGGCATAGACGCAACAGGGGCATTTGGCGTTCCGCGTGAGCCGATTTCCTGGACGCGGATCGCGGGCGTGCTGATGGTTCTCGGTGGCCTGATCCTCAGCCGCCCTTAGAAGCGCAACAAACTGCTACTGATTGCGCGCCTCGCGAAAGATCGTTCTTTGACCGGTGGATCGTCTTGCCCGATAAGGCGCGCAACCTTTCGGGAGATATTCAGCTATGAGCAAAGAACCAGGTTTCGACACCCTTGCCATCCATGCCGGCGCGCAGCCGGACCCTGCGACAGGTGCACGGGTTACGCCGATCTATCAGACGGCATCCTTTGTCTTTGACGATGTTGAGCATGCCGCGAGCCTTTTTGGCCTTCAGGCCTTCGGCAATATCTACACCCGCATAACCAATCCGACGACGGCGGTGCTGGAAGAGCGGGTTGCCGCGCTGGAAGGCGGGACGGCGGCGGTTGCGGTGGCATCCGGCCATGCCGCGCAGCTTATCGTCATGCATACGCTGCTCCAGCCGGGAGATGAGTTCGTTTCCAGTCGCAAGCTCTATGGCGGATCGATCAACCAGTTCAGCCAGTCCTTTAAGTCCTTCAATTGGAACGTTGCCTGGGCCGATGGCTTGGAAGCTGCGGATTTTGAAGCCAAGATCACCGACAAGACGAAGGCGATCTTCATCGAGAGCCTGGCCAATCCCGGTGGCGTGGTGATGGACATTCGTGCCATCGCAGACGTTGCAGCCAGGCACCACATTCCGCTCATTGTCGATAACACGATGGCCACACCCTACCTGTGCCGGCCCATCGAGCATGGCGCGGATATCGTTGTGGAATCCCTCACCAAGTTCCTCGGCGGTCACGGCAATTCCATGGGCGGCATCATCGTTGATGGCGGCACGTTTGACTGGACCAAGGATGACCGTTTTCCGGTCCTGACCCAGCCGCGCGCTGAATATGGTGACATGATCCTCGCGGAGACCTTCGGCAATTTTGCCTTCGCTATTGCCTGCCGCGTGCTTGGTCTTCGTGACCTTGGCCCGGCCATCTCACCCTTTAACGCCTTTCAAATCCTGACTGGCATCGAGACCCTCGGCCTGCGCATGGGCCGTCATTGTGAAAACGCACTGAAGGTGGCGAAATTTCTCGACGGTCACGACAAGGTGGACTGGGTTTCTTATGCGGGACTTGAGGCCGACCCGAACCATGAGAAGCAGAAGCGCTATATGCCCAAGGGCGGCGGTGCGGTTTTCACCTTTGGCGTGAAGGGCGGTTACCAGGCTGGCGTCGATCTTGTCTCCAGTGTGGAGATTTTCTCCCATTTGGCGAATATCGGCGACACCCGCTCGCTCATCATTCACCCGGCGTCCACCACTCACCGTCAGCTTGACGAAGGTGCCCAGGAGGCTGCCGGTGCAGGCCCGGACGTGGTGCGCATTTCGGTTGGTCTGGAAAGCGTAGATGACCTTATCGGTGATCTTGGTCAGGCTTTGGACGGCCTCGGCAGCTAATCGGCGCTACAGGTCTCGAAAAGGGCCCAATAGCACAGTAAGGACGGGCATGAGATTTTTCCTGCCCCTCCTTGCCAGTGCGATTCTTGCCGCCTGCACGACGATTGATACGGAATCCCTCACACCGACCGAGCCGGCGGGCGAAGCCTCCGTTACTGGCCAAGTGCCCTTGCTGACCCCGGATCCGACCGGTGCGACGGAACAGCTTACTGACTGGGAGCGGGAAAATGCCCGTGCTGAACTGGGCCTTGCTGCCAACCGCGGACAAGCGGCTGCTGAGCAGGTGGATGAACAGCGTTTCCAGTCCGACGTTCGCCGCCTCCAGGCGGAGGCTAAAGCAGAGCGCGAACGGCGGCTGCGGGAGATTGAGGGGCGTGATGAGGACGAAGACGGCGATGGCTAAGCCTAAGAGGTTGATGATGCAGCTGGCGCATTGTCAGCGTCGCGCAAATGCAGCACATCACCGGCAGAAATCCTGATCGTTCCGGCAAAACCATGACAAGCAACACCATTCCCAACCAACCCTTGCGCATCGCTATTGCGGGCCTTGGCACGGTTGGCGTCGCGCTGATTCATCTGGTGCGCAATCAGGCTGAGATGCTTGAAGAGCGCTGCGGAAGGCCGCTTGAAATCGTTGGCGTCACTGCCCGCTCGCCGGATAAAGACCGCGGCGTCGATCTTAATGGTGTCGCGTGGTTCGATAGCGCCGATGATCTGGCGGTTTCAGACGATGTTGATGTTTATGTTGAGCTGATCGGCGGCGATGAGGGTGACGCCCGTACCAGCGTCACCAAAGCGCTGAAAGCCGGTAAACATGTCGTCACCGCCAACAAGGCGCTTCTTGCCAAGCACGGCGTTGAACTGGCCGAACTGGCGGAAGAGGGCGGGCTACTGCTCAATTTCGAGGCGGCGGTGGCGGGCGGTATTCCGATCATCAAAGTGATGCGGGAATCACTTACAGCGAATGAGGTGACCCGGATCTCAGGTATTTTGAACGGCACCTGCAACTACATCCTCACCCGTATGGAGCGGGAGGGCATGTCTTTTGAGGATTGCCTCGCCGATGCCCAACGCCTTGGCTATGCGGAGGCTGATCCGACTTTCGACATTGAGGGCAATGATACAGCTCACAAGCTGGCGATTCTCGCCGCGATGGCTTTTGGCACCCGGATCGAGGCGGATGCAATCTATCTGGAAGGCATCACCAAGATCACGGTGGAGGACATCGCTGCGGCTGCTGATCTGGGCTATCGGATCAAGCTGCTCGGTGTGGCCACACGCACCGAAAGTGGCGTTGAGGCACGGGTCCATCCGGCTATGGTGCCGCTCGGTTCTGCAATTGCCGAAATTTCTGGCGTGACAAACGCCGTTGCTGTCGAAGGTGACAGCGTTGGCTCACTCATGCTCTCTGGTCCCGGTGCTGGCGGGGAGGCAACGGCGTCCGCGGTGGCTGGTGACATCGCCGACATCGCCAAATCCCGCCCCGGCCACCAGCACGGGCCGGTGCTCGGCCAGCCCGTTGCGACACTCGCGCCTCACACCCGCGCCCCGATGGCTCGCCACGAAGGCGGCTACTTCCTGCGCCTTCAGGTAGCCGACCAGCCTGGCACGATGGCCGCCATCGCGACACGTATGGCGAGTGAGGATATCTCCCTCAACTCCATCGTCCAGCGAAATGCAGATGATGATGGCACCGCCACTATCGTCCTCGTCACCCACGCCACCACGGAAGAAGCCATCCGCAACGCCCTTGATGGCATCCGCAAGGATGGCCGCCTGATGGGTGATGCGCAGATGATCCGCATCGAAACCCCATAATTTCAAGAACTCCCGAGAAAGCAGACCGACCCCATGGAAATGAAAAACACCAAGAGCCAACTCGACCGGATGCTCACCATGGAAATGACGCGCGTGGTCGAGGCAGCGGCCGTCGCGGCGGCGCGTGAGCGCGGGCAGGGGGATGAAAAGCGGGCTGACCAAGTGGCGGTCGACGCCATGCGCCGCGAGTTGAACAACCTGCCGATTTCTGGCCGCATTGTTATCGGCGAAGGCGAGCGCGACGAAGCGCCCATGCTCTATATTGGCGAGGAAGTTGGTTCAGGGGGACCTGAGGTGGATATCGCGCTTGATCCGCTTGAGGGCACGACGATCTGCGCCAAGAACCAGCCGAATTCCCTTGCCGTCATCGCCATCGCGGAGCGTGGTAAGCTGCTCTATGCTCCTGACGTCTACATGGACAAGATCGCCGTCGGTCCGGGTTACCCGCAAGGTATTATCGACATTGATGCCTCACCCACTGAGAACATTAAGGCTATTGCCAAGGTTAAGGGGGTCGATGTTTCGCAGATTTCCACCTGCATTATGGATCGTCCACGCCATGCCGATCTTATTGCCGAAGTGCGCTCCTGCGGCGCTGCGATCCGTCTGATCGGTGACGGGGATGTTGCTGGCATAATCCACACGACCGACCCGGACGAGACAGGGATCGACCTCTACCTCGGCACAGGTGGTGCGCCGGAAGGTGTGCTCGCTGCAGCGGCTCTCCGTTGTATTGGCGGGCAGATGCAGGGGCGGCTCATTCTGGATACGCAGGAAAAGAAAGACCGCGCCGCGCGCATGGGCGTCTCCGAGCCCGAAAAAGCCTACGACATGACCGAAATGGCCTCCGGCGATGTGCTTTTTGCGGCTACCGGCGTGACTGACGGTAACATGCTGAAGGGTGTGAAATTCGGTAAGAAACACATCGAGACCCACACGGTCGCTATGCGTTCCTCCACCGGCACCGTGCGCTGGATCAACGCTCGTCACGAGGACGCGACTAAGTTCTAAGCGGCCCTGTCAGCCTCGCGCGAAAATTGTCTGCCGCACGTCGATGGAGCCGACGATGAAACCGGCTTCGCAATAGTGGAAATAGAACTCCCACATGCGTTTGAAGCGATCATCAAAGCCCAGCGGCTGGATGGTCGGCCAAGCGCTCCAAAATTTCTTGCGCCAGATCTCCAACGTCGTCGCGTAATCGCGACCGAAGCTCAGCTCACCAATCTCAGTCAGCCCAGCCTTTGAGGCGAGGTCGGAGATGATTTCCGGGCTCGGCAACATGCCGCCCGGGAAGATGTATTTCTGAATGAAATCCGGGTTTGAGCGGTAGTGCGGGTAGTCTTCGTTGCGGATCGAGATGATCTGCAATCCGGCCTTGCCGCCGGGCTTCAGGCAATCATGCACTTTGCCGAAATAGGTCGGCCAGTATTGCTCGCCCACCGCCTCAAACATTTCGATGGAACCGATCCGGTCATAGGTGCCGGTTTCGTCGCGATAGTCCTGAAATTTAATTGTTGCGCGATCGGTAAGGTCTGCCCTTACCATCCGTTCCGTGGCGTAGGCGAATTGCTCTTCGCTGATGGTGAGGCAGGTGATTTTCGCTCCCACGGTCTGCGCCACGTATTGCGCAAAACCGCCCCAGCCGCAGCCGATCTCCAGGACGTGGTGCTCTGGGTGTATGTCCATGGCGTCGGCCAAAGCACGGTATTTTGCGGTCTGCGCACTCTCCAGATCGTTCGCTCCATCGCCGAAATAGGCGCTGGAATACGTCATGGTGGGGTCGAGCCACTGCTCGTAAAAGGTGTTGCCGAGGTCGTAGTGGGCGGCAATGTTTTTCTTCGCCTGTTCCTTCGTGTTGGCTCGCAGGCGGTGCCAAAGGTTGTTGAACAGGTTCATCAGCGTGGAACGAGCGAAAAAGCCCTGTCCGGCCTCGTTGTAGGAGTTGAGCAGGAAGAGATGAAGGAATGCCGTCGTATCCGGCGAATCCCATTCGCCCTCCAGATAGCTCTCAGCAACGCCCAGCGAACCGTTGGTGATAACGCGTTTGATGATGCCCCAATTGTGCAGCACTGCCTCGCCATGAGGGCCGGGTTCGGGCGCCTCATATGTGAAAATACGGCCCTCAGGCACGGTCAGTTGCAGTGAGCCAAACCGCAGACTTGTCACCAACCGCAACACATAGGCCACGTTGCGGGGCAGGTCTTTGAGCGTTTCCGATAGATTATCGGCAGTCAGACGGGTTGCACCGTCTGTTTCCTGCTTCATCGTCGCAGCCATTCAGTCACGGTCCCTTTGAATTCCCACCGTTCCACGGTGCAACAATGGAACGAGACGGGTTTGCGGGCAAGCGTCTCAACATTTCAACTGCCATCTCCCGCACTTTTGCCAGAGATTTCCGCCAACGTATCGAGTGCCCTTTGGCGCGCCTTCTTATGGTCGACGATAGGATACGGATAGGTCTCACCAAGTGTGATGCCCGCCTCTTCCAGCACATCCTCAGGAGCATTCCAGGGTGCGCCTAGATGCTTTGCTGGAAGGTCGATCAATTCCGGCACGAAGCGCTTGATATAGGTGCCTTTGGGGTCGAATTTCTCCGCCTGAAGGATCGGGTTGAAGATGCGGAAGAAAGGAGCTGCATCGGCCCCTGTTCCCGCCACCCATTGCCACTGCGCGGGGTTGGACGCCGGGTCGCCATCGACCAGGGTTTCCCAGAACCAATCTTCACCCTCCCGCCAGTCAACCAGGAGGTGTTTGACAAGGAAGGAGCCGACAATCATCCGCACGCGGTTGTGCATCCAGCCGGTCTGCCAGAGCTGGCGCATCCCGGCATCAACGATCGGGTAGCCGGTTTGCCCCTTCTGCCAAGCGCGCAGATCGGCTTGGCTGCGCCGCCAGGAAAAGTGGTCGAACCTGGCATTGAAATTGCGCTCGTGCAGGCGCGGATTGTGGTTGAGGAGGTGATAGCTAAATTCCCGCCAGACCAGCTCCTTCATCCAGACCGTGCGGGCATGATCGTCTGCCATGCGTCCCTCATCCTGGCAGGCGTGCCAAAGCTGGTGGGGTGAAACGTGACCGTGGCGCAAATAGGGGGACATGCGTGATGTGCAGTCGGCCCCCGGATTGTCCCGAGCTTTGTCATAATCGTGCAGATTGTCGGCAAGGAAAGCATCAAGCTGCTTGTGGGCGGCCTTTTCTCCGATCTCCCAGGCATTTGCCATTCCTGCAGACCAGTCCGGCTTGGTGGGCAGAAAACCCCAATGATCAAGAGAGTCGGATGTCAGATTGCCGGAATGAGTTTTGATTGCTCCCGGAGCAGGGAGTGGCGCACGCACCTGCATGTTCTCGGCGAGGTTCTTCCAGAACGGCGTATAAACCCGGTAGGGCCTGTCGGAGCCAGTACGCACCTGATCCGGTTCATGTATGATGATGCCGGCAAAGCTTTTCGCCTCGCAGCCGTCATCCTTCAGCCAGGCCTTGATAGCGCGATCTGCATTCTGCTCACCAAGAGCATAGCACCGGTTCCAGCAAACAGCATCCGCGCCACTTTCTTTGATGATTTCACGCAAAACGTCTTCAGCGGCACCGCTTTTGAGGTTCAGCGGACAATCGAGCGTCTGCAGATTGGCGGCGAGGTCGGTTAAACCGTGATGCAGCCACCATTTTTGCGCCGCGCCCATGGGGCGAATATCGGGGGAGAATTCATCATGGACGTAGAGCGCGATGACCGGTTTACCGCTCTCCACAGCATGGGTGAGTGCCGGATTGTCGGCAAGGCGCAGATCCTGGCGAAACCAGCAGATGATGGGAGGTGCGTCGGACATGATGGTTCGGCAGGCCGCTGTTGGTCAGCACTAACGTGTCAGGTCCCCAAGCGTTCAATTTCCACCTTGTGAGGAATTTTTACGTCTTAGCCTCAATTTAACCCAAAGCGATGCATAAGTCGCGCCATTCAGGCGGCCGGGGGCTGCCGCAACGAGGTTTAAGCCATGCACAAACTCATCATTTCCGCCGTCGCGGCGATCACACTGGCCGCCTGCACGTCCGACCCGTTTACGGGTCAGCAGCGCGTTTCCAACACCGCAATCGGTACAGGCGCTGGCGCTGCTGTCGGCGCGCTTGGGGGTCTCATCGTTGGCAACGCAACTGGCGCTAACCGCCGTAACTCTGTTCTTATCGGTGCAGGTATTGGCGCGCTGACCGGCGGTGGCATTGGCCTCTACCAGGACCGTCAGGCTGCAAAATTGCGCCAGACTCTCCAGGGTACCGGCGTTTCCGTCACCCGTCAGGGCAACACGATCATCCTCAATATGCCCTCCAACATCACCTTTGCCAGTGGTTCTGATAACGTGAAGCCGCAATTCTACCAGGTGCTGAATTCGGTCGCCATCGTGCTGCGTGAGTTTAACCGGAACCTCATCAACGTGAACGGTCACACCGATTCCGACGGTGATCTGGCCTTCAACCAGGCCCTTTCGGAACGCCGCGCGGTCAACGTTTCGCGCTATCTTGTGTCCCAGAACGTCAACCAGGCCCGCTTCTACGTGCAGGGCTTTGGTGAGACGCAGCCGATTGCCTCTAACGCATCAGCTGCCGGCAAAGAACAGAACCGCCGTGTAACGATCGAACTGGTTCCGCTCACATAAGATGATTTGCGCTTGTCAAATCAGCGCACCCTGCGCTAGGGGTGCGCCCGCTGCTTTGGCCAACTGGCTCTGGCAGCTGTTCCCCGGTAGCTCAGTGGTAGAGCAATCGACTGTTAATCGATTGGTCGCTGGTTCGAATCCGGCCCGGGGAGCCATTTTTTGAATATCCCTTTCAACATTAAGAAATCCATTCCCGCTTCACGTGGTGGTCGCCTGCTTCTTGGTGGGGCGTTGATCCTTGGCGGTGTGTTGGGCTTTCTGCCCATTTTGGGCGTCTGGATGATCCCGCTTGGGCTGCTGGTGCTAAGTGTTGATTTCCCCACTGTGCGCCGTTTTCGCCGCAGCTGGCATGTGCGGCTGGGCCGACGGTGGAATGAGTGGCGTTCGCGGCGCTCATAGCGCTTGGCAGGGGCGGGGTGCGGTGCTAGGGAGCGCCCGTTCCGCCGGGCTAAAAGCGCAGGCGGATCGGATGGCCTCGTGGCGGAGTGGTTACGCAGAGGACTGCAAATCCTTGCACCCCGGTTCGATTCCGGGCGAGGCCTCCATTTCCTGCGCTAACCGGCATCTGGTACACTGGCCTATGATGGATTTTGTTCGCGCCCGCTCAAACATGGTGGATTGCCAGATCATGCCGAACGGCGTGACGGATCACGGTGTACTGGCAGCCTTTCTCACCATTCCTCGTGAAGCTTTTGTGCCAGCCTCCAGTAAGGCTCTTGCCTATATCGACGAAGATATTGAGGTCGCGCCCGGTCGTTATCTGATGGAGCCGATGACAATGGCAAAGCTTGTGCAGCTTGCCGATCTGTCGCCGACCGACATCGTGCTCGATGTTGGTTGCAGCACAGGATATTCGACAGCTGTTATTGCCAAACTCTGCTCCAGCGTCGTTGCCGTGGAAGAGGATGAGGCTCTTGCCGAGCATGCGAGCGAAAAACTGGTCGCCGAGGATGTGATGAACGCCGCCGTTGTCACCGGCAAATTGACAGAAGGTTACCCGCAAGAGGGGCCTTACGATGCGATTTTCATCAACGGTGCCATAGACGAGGTGCCTGCTGCGTTTCAGGATCAATTGAAGGAAGGCGGCCGTCTGGTTTGTGTGATCGGTCTCGGTAACGCCGCCACCGCCCAGCTTCTGGTGCGGGAAGGGGAGCGTTTGAGCCATCGCAAGGCGTTCAATTGCGCTGTGGAGCCGCTGCCGGGCTTTCAAAAAGAGGCCGGTTTCGTCTTTTAGGCCGCTGCGTGACTGTCACGAATCTGCAACTCCGCACGAAAATATAAATAGTTAACAAAGCGTATCTTTACCTCGGCTCGTTCTAACGCGATGTAAGGGGTGGTGGGGCGTAAGTGATTCTTGAGTTTCCGCCCCATTCACGGCGCAAGGTGCGCTAAGCGGAGATTAGATCGTGCGTTTTGTGCAAGTCGCTGTCATTTCTTGCGTTTTTACCATCGGCGCGGTTGTGCCAGCGGCCGCTGATACGCTTATTGGTGCGCTGCAGCACGCCTATGGTCACAACGCGACGCTGAACGCCCAGCGCGCAGCGACCCGCGCGGCGGACGAGCAATTGCCGCAGGCACTGGCCGGATATCGCCCCACCGTAACCCTCACGGCGGATGCCGGGGTGGTTCGCTCCCGCACCCAGACCTTCCTTACCGGCACTACGGGCTCGCCGCGAGGTTCGGCCACAATCCGCTCGGGCACTGACCCTTACGGCGTTGGCATCACCATTCAGCAGTCACTGTTTGATGGCTTTCGCACAGTAAACGGTGTGCGTGCGGCGAAATCCGCTATTGCCGCGAGCCGTCAGACGCTTGCTAATGTGGAACAAAACACGCTGCTCAGCGCCGCCCAAGCATACACCAACGTCGTTTTTGCTCGCAATTTGGTCCAACTACGCCAGCGCAACATTGCATTCCTCTCAGAGCAGTCCCGCTCATCCAAAGCCCGCCTAGACGTAGGGGAGGGGACGCGGACTGATCTTGCACAATCCGACGCGCGCCTCGCCCTTGGGCGCGCGCAGCTTGCGGCGGCTCAAGCTGACCTGGCAGCTGCCGAAGGTGTCTATAGGCAGGTGATCGGTATGCGACCGGGGCAGCTCCGCAAGCCGACCGGCCCGCGCCATCTCTATCCGCGCACGATGGATCAGGCGGTCCAACTGGGGGTCTCGCGCCATCCGGCTGTGCTGGCGACGCAAAATCTTGTCGATTTTGCCCAATTTAACGTGAAGGTTGCCGAGGGTGCGTTTTTGCCAACAATATCGGCGGAAGCGAGCCTTAATCAGCGCGCCAACACATCCGACAACCGTACCGACACACAAAGCGCAGAGGCTGGCGTTCGCTTTTCCATGCCGCTCTTTCAAGGTGGCCGCGCTTCCTCAACGGTGCGTGAGCGCAAACAGGCCCTTGCCGAAAATCGCATCCGTGTTGATGAGGCCCGAGACCAGGTCCGCGCAGAGGTTGTGACGGCCTGGACGTCTCTCCAGTCCGCCCGTGCTAACCTAGCCGCAAATGGCCAGCAGGTTCGCGCCGCGCGGCTTGCCCTTTCCGGCGTCGTGGAAGAACGCAATGTCGGCCAGCGCACGCAGCTTGATGTGCTAGACGAGCAAACCCGCGTGCTTCAGGCGGAGGAACTGCTGCTGCAGGCCGAGCAGCTTGAAGTCACAGCTGGTTACCGTCTCGCCGCTTCCGTCGGTCGTTTGTCCAGCCGTGACCTTGGTCTGCGGGTCGACCATTACGATCCCAAGGATCATTATTACGAAGTGAAGGACAAGTGGTTCGGTCTGCGCACGTCGTCAGGCCAATAACCTTCCAAAAGTCTTGGATTTATTGTGTTTTCTGATCTTTTCCACCTTGCATGGTGATAGAGTGCCTGTACGAATCGGCGCAAAGCCGGTGTGGGGAGACCAGGCATGGCCGAGGCGCTGAAGTCGCAAAATCTGCGCGGGACAGACCCATCGCAAGACATCATGGACGAGCCGTCCATGGAGGATATCCTCGCATCGATCCGCGAGATCATCGAAGAAGATGAACGCGCCAAGCAGGTTGAGGATGACCGTAGCCTCTTCCAGCATCCTGCTGAGGGTTCCAACGTCAACACGACTGCGAGCGAAGAAGATCTTGTCGAGCAACTTACGCAGCAGCTTGAAGCGCCAGACCAAGCGGAGTTGAGCGCTGCCGTTGCTGAGAACGGCTTCGACGAGCTGGTCTTTGAAGACCCCACAGCCGCCCCGCGCCCGGTGGCCAAACCTGCTCCGGCTCCGGAAGCTGAATCGGTGCGGCACTTCTCCGTTGGCCGCAGCAACCCATTCCGGCTGCCCGGCAATGCACCGGAGGCAGCAGAAGAAGCGCCGGTTTCTGCTGCCGTGACACCTGAGTTGAATACCCATTCAGATGTGGTCGAACCGAATGAGGCCAAACCCACCGCCAGTCCGCCCGCCATCAAGCGGACAATTCCAGCATCGCCAGCCCCTTCCACTGTTCCCGAGCTGGATGAAGCACAAATTGCCAGTGACGTGGCGGCACGTTGGCTTGAGGGCAATGGCAAAGACATGCGCACTCTCGTTGAAGAGACCGCCGTCCCGCTGATCCGCCGATGGATGGCTGAAAACCTCAACGACATGGTCGAGCGGCTGATCCGCGAAGAGATCGAAGCTGCCTCCCGTCGTAACGCGCAAGCTTGAATTGCGCTTTTCACGCAAGACCGGGTCACCACACGCCCAACACAGTTGACGTGAGCGCCTTTGGGCGGCTTTACGGGCGGTGAATTTGTCCAAACCCTCCGCACCGATGACCGACCAGTCAAATCTCGAAAAAAACTACGACGCAGCCGATATCGAGCCACGCATTGCTGCTGCCTGGAAAGCGGCAAATGCCTTCGCCGCCGGCGCTGGCGCAGAACCGGGTGCCGAGGCCTTTTCCATCGTCATCCCGCCGCCGAACGTCACCGGCTCGCTCCATATGGGCCATGCGCTCAACAACACGTTGCAGGACATTCTGGTGCGCTTTGAGCGGATGCGCGGCAAGGATGTGCTGTGGCAGCCGGGCACCGACCATGCTGGCATTGCCACGCAGATGGTTGTTGAGCGCAAGCTCGCCGAAGAAGGTCTCGACCGCCGCGATATGGGGCGTGAAGCTTTCATCAAGCGGGTTTGGCAGTGGAAGGAAGAATCCGGCGGCACGATTGGCGAGCAATTGCGTCGTCTTGGTGCATCGCTCGATTGGTCGCGTGAACGCTTCACGATGGACGAGGGCCTGTCCGAGGCCGTTGTGGAGGTCTTTGTTAAGCTGCACGAGGAGGGGCTGATCTATCGCGACAAGCGCCTGGTCAACTGGGACCCGCAGTTCCAGACATCGATCTCAGACCTTGAAGTCGAGAACCGGGATGTCGACGGCCATATGTGGCACTTCAAATATCCTCTCGCGGATGGTGCGACGTATGAATATGTCGAGCGGGATGAGGACGGTCAGGAGGTTTTCCGCGAGACCCGCGACTACATCTCCATCGCCACCACGCGGCCGGAGACAATGCTGGGAGATGGCGCAGTTGCGGTTCATCCATCAGATGCACGATATGCTCCAATTATCGGTAAATTATGTGAAATCCCCGCTGGTCCGAAGGAACAGCGCCGCCTGATTCCAATTATCACGGATGAGTATCCTGACAAGGATTTCGGCTCCGGAGCGGTGAAGATCACCGGCGCCCATGACTTCAACGATTATGCCGTTGCCAAGCGTAACGACATTCCGCTCTACCGGCTGATGGACGAGCGCGCGGCCATGCGGGCTGATGGTGTGCCTTACGCCGAGGCCGCCGAACAGGCGCGCAAGTTGCGTGAAGCAGGCGGCACGCCGGATGCCGCCTATGTCGACACAATCAACCTGGTGCCGGACGAATATCGCGGGCTTGACCGCTTCGAAGCGCGCCAGAAGGTGATTGACGACATTACCACTGAGGGTCTCGCCATCATGGTGCAGGCCTCTGACCCACGCCTGGGTTCAGCCAAAGCTGATGAAGATGAAGGCGGCGACCTCGTGCCGTTGGTTGAAGCCAAGACCATCACACAGCCCTTTGGCGACCGTTCCGGCGTGGTGATTGAGCCGATGCTCACCGACCAGTGGTTTTGTGATGCCGAGACACTTGCCGTTGAGCCGATCAAATCGGTCCGCGAAGGGCGCACGAAATTTGTGCCCCAGCAGTGGGAGAACACTTATTTTCACTGGATGGAAAACATCCAACCCTGGTGCATTTCCCGCCAGCTCTGGTGGGGGCACCGCATTCCGGCTTGGTACGGGCCGGATGGGGAAATCTTTGTCGCTCGCAGTGAAGAAGAGGCTCAGGCTAAGGCGGGTTCTGGTGTTGCTCTAACCCGCGACGAAGACGTCCTCGACACCTGGTTCTCCTCGGCGCTTTGGCCGTTTTCCACCATGGGTTGGCCGGACAAGACGCCGGAGCTTGCCAAATATTACCCGACTTCCGTGCTTTCTACGGCCTTTGACATCATCTTTTTCTGGGTGGCCCGGATGATGATGTTCGGTTCGCATTTTACCGGCACCGAACCATTCCACACGGTCTATATGCACCCGCTGGTGCGCGACAAAAACGGGGCGAAGATGTCGAAGTCGAAGGGTAACGGCATCGACCCGCTGGAGCTGATTGATGATGTGGGCGCAGACGCCCTGCGCTTCACGCTGGCAGCACTTGCCGTTCAGGGCCGCGATGTGCGTCTCGACCCGCAGCGGGTCGCCGGCTACCGCAATTTCTGCACCAAGATCTGGAACGCGACACGCTTTGCGCAGATGAACGCCATTGCGCCGAAGCTCGGTTTTGACCCGGCATGCGCCAAGCTGACGGTCAACCGCTGGGTGCTGACGGAGCTGGCGAAGGCCAGTGCCGAGGTAACTGACGCGCTTGAAAAATACCGCTTTAACGACGCCGCCAACGCCGCCTATCGCTTCACCTGGAACACGCTCTGTGACTGGTATCTGGAGCTGCTGAAGCCTGTTTTTGCGGGCGATGATGAAGCTGCGAAGGAAGAGGCGCGGGCTGTTGGTGGCTATGTCTTCGACAGCATCTATGCACTGCTTCACCCTTTCATGCCCTTCATCACTGAGGAGCTTTGGGCCAAGACCGGCAACCGCGACGGCCTGCTATGTCATGCCGCCTGGCCGCAGGATACGTTTCGTCATGAGGCTGAAGCTGCCGAGATCAATTGGCTGCTGAGCGTCATTTCAGAAATTCGCTCCGTGCGGGCAGAGATGAACGTGAAGCCGTCGCTGAAAACGCAACTGGTTGTCGTCGGCGCAGATGCGCCGACATCCGCACGCCTCAAGCGCCACGAAAGCGCGCTTGCGCAGATGGCTCGGGTTGAGGCAATCGAGCCAGCAGACGCGCCCCCTCAGGCCTCCGCGCAGATGGTGGTTGGCGAAGCGACCTATGCGTTGCCGCTGGAAGGGATTGTTGATCTGGAAGCGGAAGCCGCCCGCCTTGCCAAGGAACAGGCGGGGCTCGACAAGGAGATCAGGCAGCTTTCCGGCAAACTCGGCAACGCCAAATTCATCGAAAATGCGCCCGCTGAGATCGTGGAAGAAAACCGCACGCGCCTTACCGAGGCAGAGGCCCGTCGCGGCAAGGTGAACGACGCATTGGAGCGGATGCAGGCATCGCTGAACTAGGCGCGCCGCCGCACCCCTTTTATTTGCCGGATCGGTCCCTTATTTTCTGGGTAACCGGGATTCGGCCACGGCGTCCGCTGTGGTTTCTCACCAACACGCAAGCCTGCCACCAAACCGCTCAACACAGCGGACCGTGCAGGTTGGAAAGGCCCCATGCGCGACCCAATTGAAACCGCAATGAACCTCGTGCCCATGGTGGTCGAACAGACCAACCGCGGCGAGCGCGCCTATGACATTTTCTCCCGCCTGCTGAAGGAGCGCATCATCTTCATCACCGGCCCGATTGAAGATGGAATGAGTGTGCTGGTTTGTGCGCAGCTTCTGTTTTTGGAAGCGGAAAATCCCAAGAAAGAGATTTCGCTTTACATCAATTCTCCAGGCGGCGTCGTGACGTCCGGCATGGCGATTTATGACACGATGCAGTTCATCAAACCGCCGGTTGCTACCCTCTGCATGGGGCAGGCGGCCTCCATGGGTTCACTCTTGCTCACAGCGGGGGAGAAAGACATGCGCTTTATCCTGCCTGAGGCACGGGTGATGCTGCACCAACCTTCCGGCGGTTTTCAGGGCCAGGCCTCTGACATTGAGCGCCATGCGCAGGATATCATCCGCCTTAAGAAGCGGTTGAACGAGATCTACGTGAAACATACCGGCAAGGATTACGACACGATCGAGCGCACGCTGGATCGCGATCACTTCATGACAGCGGAAGAATCCGTCGAGTTTGGTGTGGTGGACAAGGTTATCAGTTCGCGCAGCGAGATTGATGGCGAAGAGAGCGAAACTTAGGCGCGCGTAAGTGTTGGCGTACAAAGCAAATTAACGCGCTGTTGAGCTGCAATCTGCTAATTTTTTAGCGATTCGCCTGTGGCATTCCTGCCGCAGGTGAAAAAAGACAGTGGTTCAGGGCGTTTTGCGCTCTGGACAAAAGGGGCACATCGGTGTCCGGTTAGGCTTGCAAAGCCATGGGCACGGGCCACCGTGTGCAAGAGGGGCAAAGGACGAGCATGAGCAAGATTTCAAACACATCGGGTGACAGCAAGAACACGCTGTATTGCTCCTTCTGCGGCAAGAGCCAGCATGAAGTGCGCAAGCTGATTGCGGGCCCGACGGTGTTCATCTGCGATGAATGCGTTGAATTGTGCATGGACATCATCCGGGAGGAGAACAAATCCTCAATGGTGAAGTCCACTGATGGCACGCCAACGCCGCAGGAAATTCTGGACGTTTTGAACGACTATGTGATCGGCCAGCCTCACGCCAAGCGCGTGCTCTCGGTTGCTGTTCACAACCACTACAAGCGGCTCAACCACGCGGCGGAAAACGCCGATGTTGAGCTCGCGAAATCCAACATCATGCTCATCGGCCCCACCGGTTGCGGCAAGACGCTACTGGCGCAAACGCTGGCGCGCATCCTGGACGTGCCCTTCACCATGGCTGACGCAACAACGCTGACGGAAGCCGGCTATGTGGGCGAGGATGTCGAGAACATCATTCTCAAATTGCTGCAAAGCGCTGACTACAACGTAGAGCGTGCGCAACGCGGCATTGTCTATATCGACGAAGTGGACAAGATCACCCGCAAATCCGACAACCCGTCCATCACCCGCGATGTTTCGGGTGAGGGCGTGCAGCAAGCTTTGCTGAAAATCATGGAAGGCACCGTTGCCTCCGTGCCGCCCCAGGGCGGGCGCAAACATCCTCAGCAGGAATTTTTGCAGGTCGACACGACTAATATTCTCTTCATCGCGGGCGGTGCTTTTGCCGGCCTCGACAAGATCATCTCAGATCGCGGCCGCTCCACCGGCATCGGCTTTGGTGCCAATGTCGAAAGTCCGGATGATCGCAAGACTGGTGAGCTTTTCAAGGAATTGGAGCCGGAAGATCTGTTGCGCTTCGGCCTGATCCCGGAATTCGTCGGCCGTATTCCGGTGCTCGCCACGCTTGAAGACCTGGACATCGACGCGCTGGTGGAAATTCTCTCCAAGCCAAAGAACGCGCTTATCAAACAGTATCAGCGTCTGTTTGAAATGGAGGATGTGCAGCTCTCTTTCTCTGAAGAAGCACTTCAGGCAATTGCCGAGAAGGCGATTGCCCGCAAGACAGGTGCTCGCGGGCTGCGGTCCATCATCGAAGGCATTTTGCTGGAGACGATGTTTGAACTACCCAGCCTTGAGGGTGTTGATGAGGTCGTGATTTCCGACGAAGTCATCAAAGGCAATGCTTCTCCGCTATATATTTACGGTGAGAAGGCGGAAGCTGAGGTGGAGAAGGAAAGCGCCTGATCGGACGAGGCAGTGGTGGAGTAGCGATCACCTTGTCCGTCGTTTCGATTTGCGGATTACCAGAAGGTTTTGAAACGTGGTGTCGTATGTGAGCCCTATTGTGGCCTTAAGACCGTCGCTCGCTCGTCTGTAGTCGACCACCTTCCCGAAAAGCCCTTTCCTTTCATTTCTTACGAAACCATTTGCCCGCAATGTCGCCTCTGCACTATTTTCGAAAGCTGCGAACCGCGCCTTGCTTTCCGTGCCATTGGTGAATTCGCAGTACCTGCCTTCGCGGTATTCGAGCCTGTCAAACGTGTCTGTCAGCCCGAGGAAATCCTTGCTCGTCACGCGTTGATAGACTCGCTTACTGATCGAGGAACGCTTAAATTTGCGGGCCGTTAGAATACTCTCCTGCGGCTCTCTGCCGTCCAACGCCCGTAAGCATTGCCTCACAATCACCCGCAGCCCTGCTCTATCCAGGGAGGCGCTGCGTTGCGCTTCCTTAATTTGGGCAGTCACACCGCCGTCGCCGGAGTTGGAAGTGCAAGCCGACAGAGCGATCAAGAGCGGGAGGCTGTAGAATGCGGAACTCTTCATGGAACCATTTTATTTCGATAATATGATGAGCGCGCAGTAACTTGTTTCCGCGCCATGGCCAAACTGCGGCGTCCAGGTCGTCATAACAAACGCCTAGTTCAAATCTCCAATATTAACCTCGCGCTCAGCGGACAGGAACACCGGGCCATTGCTGCCTGCCTTACCCTATGTCGCGCCCGGTAACGTATCAAAAGACGCAGCGCCGCTCCGCCTACACCTTTTCAAAATGGGTAAAATCAAAGCCTTCGGACCGCTTGTATCGCCCCTTCCCCGCCCCACATAGTTGCTGACAAAAAGCGCGGCCTCCCAGCGCCGAACTCTCCTTTCCGTGTATCGCGTTCGCTTGTGGCAATCGCGCCATGTGCAAGGGGGGCAGGGCTGGCTAGTATCGCACTTGAGATTCGTCCGTGCTGCCTCATGGGGTGCGGACTGACGTGAAAGGTAGCCAATGGCTGACGATAGCAAGAAGACGGACATCGAATTTTCGGCAGAGGGCGGGCTGTTTCCAGTCCTTCCACTGCGCGACATTGTCGTCTTTCCCAACATGATCGTGCCGCTCTTCGTGGGACGGGAGAAGTCTATTGCCGCGCTGGAAGATGCGATGGCGGCAGACAAGCAGATCCTGCTGGTTACGCAAACAAATGCTGCCGACGATGACCCCAAACCCGCGGCCATGTACGACATCGGCACGCTGGCCAGTGTCCTGCAGTTGCTCAAACTGCCTGACGGTACCGTGAAGGTGCTGGTGGAAGGCTATGAACGTGCTTCTGTCACTCGCTTTACCAAGCGGGAGGAGTATCACGAGGCCCACGCCGTTCCTGCGCCCGATGTGGAAGAGGATGAGGTGGAGATTGAAGCCCTTTCCCGGTCCGTTACCTCGGAATTTGAGAACTATGTGAAACTGAACAAGAAGGTCTCGCCAGAGGTCGTTCAAGCCGTCACTCAGATTGAGGATTTCGCCAAGCTCGCCGACACGATTGCCAGCCATCTGGCAGTAAAAATCTCCGACAAGCAGGACATTCTTGCGCTGCTCTCCGTCAAGGAGCGGCTAGAGAAGGTACTGGGCATGATGGAGAGCGAAATCTCCGTCCTAAATGTCGAGAAGCGCATCCGTGGCCGCGTGAAAAGGCAGATGGAGAAGACCCAGCGCGAATATTATCTCAACGAGCAGATGAAGGCGATCCAGAAGGAACTCGGCGACGGTGAAGATGGCCGCGACGAGATGGCCGAACTGGAAGAGCGCATTGGCAAAACCAAGCTTTCCAAGGAGGCGAAGGAAAAGGCCGACGCGGAATTCAAGAAGCTGAAACAGATGAGCCCCATGAGCGCGGAAGCGACCGTGGTGCGCAATTATCTCGACTGGTTGCTCGGTATTCCGTGGGGCAAGAAAAGCCGCGTCAAAACGGACCTCACCGCCGCTGAGAAGATCCTGGATGCGGACCATTACGGCCTTGAAAAGGTGAAAGAGCGCATCGTCGAATTTCTCGCCGTTCAGGCTCGGGCGCCCAAGATCAAAGGGCCGATCCTCTGCCTCGTCGGCCCGCCCGGCGTTGGCAAAACCTCGCTTGGCAAGTCCATGGCAAAGGCCACGGGGCGTGAATTCGTGCGCATGTCGCTTGGCGGTGTGCGTGATGAAGCGGAAATCCGCGGCCACCGGCGCACCTATATCGGCTCCATGCCGGGCAAGGTGATCCAGTCCATGAAGAAGGCCAAGAAGGTGAACCCGCTCTTCCTGCTCGATGAGATCGACAAGATGGGACAGGACTTCCGCGGTGACCCGTCCTCCGCGCTGTTGGAGGTGTTGGACCCGGAGCAGAACAATGCCTTTGGCGACCACTATCTGGAGGTCGACTACGATCTTTCGAGCGTGATGTTTGTTACAACCGCGAACTCGCTCAACATTCCAGGCCCATTGCTCGACCGGATGGAGATCATTCGTCTTGCCGGTTACACTGAGGATGAAAAAGTGGAGATCGCTCGTCGCCATCTCATCCCCAAAGCGCTGAAGAACCATGCTCTGACGGAAGGTGAACTGGCCATTTCGGATGACGCGCTGACCGATGTCATCCGCCTCTACACTCGCGAGGCCGGCGTGCGGAACCTGGAGCGTGAACTTTCAACGCTCGCCCGTAAGGCTGTCACCAAAATCATCAAGGACAAGGTTAAAGACGTTACCGTCACGCGGGAGAACCTCAACGACTTCCTCGGCGTGCAGCGGTTCCGTTTTGGACAGGCCGATACGGAAGATCAGGTTGGTGTCGTCACCGGTCTGGCCTGGACGGAGGTTGGCGGGGAATTGTTGACCATCGAGGGCGTCATGATGCCCGGCAAAGGCAAGATGACCGTCACCGGCAACCTTCGTGATGTGATGAAGGAAAGCATCTCGGCCGCAGCCTCCTATGTGCGCTCACGCTCGGTTGATTTCGGCATCGAACCGCCGCTCTTTGAAAAGCGCGACATTCACGTTCATGTGCCGGAAGGCGCAACGCCTAAAGACGGGCCGTCCGCCGGTACTGCGATGGCGACTGCCATCGTCTCCATGCTGACGGGCATTCCCGTGCGCCGGGATATTGCGATGACCGGCGAGATCACTCTTCGTGGTCGCGTGCTGCCGATTGGCGGGTTGAAGGAGAAGCTGCTTGCCGCGCTTCGCGGTGGCATCAAAACGGTGCTCATTCCGCAGGACAACGCAAAAGACCTGGCCGACATTCCAGACAACGTGAAAAACGCGCTGGAGATCATTCCGGTCAGCCATCTCGATGAGGTGCTGCCCCATGCTCTGATTTCCATGCCGGAAGCCGTGGAGTGGGATGAGGCCGCTGCTGAGGCCGCCGCACTCGCCGCGCGAGGTGATGGGGAAGCGAAGCAGGTCGCCCACTAGTCATCTTTTGCTGAACAGAGTTTGGGAAGGGCTCGCCGGTTGCGGCGGGCCCTTTTTGCATATCTGTGGAGAGAATCGGGTGATTCTCACTTATCCGCGCGATTTGGGCCTTTGGGCCGCATTTGTGAATACAGGCCGCCCATTTTCTAAGAATCGGGGTCTATTTCTTAGAAAAGCCGCGTATTTCCTAGGTTCTTCGCTTGTGGGGGGTCTCGCAAAGGCGGATAATTGGGGTCACACGCGGCCAAACCGGTCCGTGTCGATGACAGCCAAAGGATGACTGACATGAACAAACAAGACCTAATCTCGGCCATGGCCGCAAACGCAGATATGACGAAAGAGCAGGCCGGTTCGGCTCTCGAAGCTTTCATCGACGCAACGACCAACGCGTTGAAGAATGGCGATGACGTTCGCCTGCTCGGTTTCGGTAACTTCCAGGTCAAACGCCGTGAAGCCCGCATGGGCCGCAACCCGCAGACCGGTGAAGCCGTGCAGATCAAGGCCGCCAATGTTGCCTCCTTTAAGGTTGGCAAGGCGCTCAAAGACGCGATCAACTGATCGACCAAGCCGGGGCCGCGTCTGCTGACTGGCCCCGGCTTTTCCTGTTATGAGTATCTATTCCCTCGACGGCAAACCCCCCGACATCGCTTCAACAGCATGGATCGCAGACACCGCAACGGTGCTCGGCAACGTGCATCTGGGTGCGGATGTGGGCATCTGGTTTGGAGCCGTATTGCGCGGGGACAATGAGCTGATTTCCGTTGGAAACCGCTCAAACATTCAGGACAATTGCGTCCTGCACACCGATATCGGTTTCCCTCTCACCATCGCCGAAGACTGCACCATCGGCCACACCGCTATCCTACACGGTTGCACGATCGGGCAGGGGGCTTTGATTGGCATGGGAGCGACTGTTTTGAACGGGGCGCAGATTGGCGCTGGCTCAATTGTTGGCGCTAATGCGTTGATCCCCGAAGGTAAGATTATCCCTGAAAACAGCCTTGTTATTGGCGCACCAGGCAAAGTGGTCAAAGAATTGCCGGCGGAAACTGCGCAGATGCTGATGGCATCCGCCGCTCACTACGTTGAAAATGCAAAGCGCTTTCGCGACGGCCTTAAGCTCATTTCCTGAGGATATAAAAACAGCCGGTTCGCTTGAGGCAAACCGGCTGCACCGGAGATGTTTCGGTTCTAGTAGCGGGCTACCTGGGCACGGCGGTCTTTGATCGTCGTCCAGGCACCGGAATCTTTCGCAGACTGGCGCTTCAGATACCGGTAAGCTGTTTGGTCCCAGCGCTTCACGTCTGCTTCCAGATTGTCGAGAATGAAGTCACCGGTGCTGGTGCGCACTGTCAAAACAGCGTGGCCTTCGCCGTTCGGCTGCTTCACGACCGTGATGAGCAGGTTGGATGCCTTCCAACCGCGCTGCAGCAGCATGTAGCGCTTCAACAGAGCGATGTCCTCGCAATCGCCGTATTCGCGCGGGTAGGTCCAGTGCTCATCAACCCCGTAATAGTCCATGTCCGTCACCGGAGTGATGGTGTTGTTGGCGTAGGAGTTGATCTCCTGCACTTCGGCCCAGCGTTCGTTCGACAGATGCATGACGCTATCGACCCGGGCACGAACAGAGCATTCGGCGGCGAACTGCTGGCAGAAATGAGCATGGCCAATCGGTTGGGACGTCGCGCCCCCCATAGGCATGCGGCTTGCAGCATCTGCATATTGGGCTGCGCCAATGATCATGAGGGTGGCGATGAATGTGCGTTTGAAAATCATTGATCTCGTCTCCGGTCGTGTTGGGGACAAGATCGCAGGGGGATTTCACCGAGAACCGAAGTTCGGCGTGGCGATTTTCGGCAAATCAGAAATGAATGCGGCTCAAATTTACTGAAAAACTTCAGCGCCTTGGCAAGAAGCCATTTACCATATCAGCGGGCTTGGAAACCGATCAAACCTTGATCAGTGAAGCCTTTTGGACGGTCCTTTACGCGCGCGGTTAACGGTTTGTAGGGTTCAGAAATCGGCAACCTCAATGGGTCGTTAAAAAGGCAGTTCTGTTGTCATCTTGGCAAGCATCGCCGAGAAGATGGCAGCAACCATCGCGTAGTTTTTGTTCGCGCGGCGAAGTTTCTCACGGCTCGCAGGGCCGTATTTTCAGCGAAAGATTCCATGGACGAACCCGCCAAGCGTCAGCCCATTTTCAACGCGCCTGCCGTGGTGATGGTGTTGATTGCACTGTTCCTCAGCATCCACGCTGGGACAGTCTTGTTGCTGGATCGGAACGCGCAGCTCCAGCTTCTGTTGAACTTTGCTTTCTGGCCGGAATTCATGGACCTGCCCGCAAATGTCGCTCCAGCGCCTTGGGGCCGCTATTGGACTCCGGTCTCCTACGCCTTTCTGCATGGCGATTGGCTCCATGTTGGTATCAATTCACTCTATCTGCTCGCTTTCGGCACACCGGTGGCGCAGCGCTTCGGTACGGTGCGTTTTTTGCTGCTGATGGCCGTTGGAGCGGTTGGCGGGGCCGCCGCGCACTACTTCACTCATATTGGCGGGCTGGTACCGATGATCGGGGCATCCGCTTCCGTCTCTGCAGCTCTTGGCGCGGCGTGCCGTTTTGTTTTAACGCCGGGCCCCTCCGTTGCAGAGCGGGTGCAAATGCCGGCAAGGTCTCTGGTCCAATCGCTCCAAAACCGTTCGGTTCTGACGTTTGTGATCGTCTGGTTCGCCATTAACTGGCTGTTTGGTGCAGGTGTTCTTGCTGTGCCCGGCCAAGATGCGGGTATCGCCTGGCAGGCCCATGTTGGTGGGTTTCTTGTAGGCTTTTTTTGCTTTGCGTTGTTTGACCCGGTGCGCCGGCCAGCGGACTAATCGAAGACGAGCGTTCGGCTCTCGGCATCAATGATACGGTAGAAGCACGATCGGCGACCTGTGTGGCAGGCGGCTCCGTCGCCCTCCACTGAAGCAACAATCCAAAGAGCGTCTTGATCGCAATCAATACGGATTTCGCGCACGGTCAGTGTGTTTCCAGACGTTGCGCCCTTGTGCCAAAGCTCGCCACGCGAACGGCTCCAAAACCAACCTTCACCGGTTTCCAGCGTCTTGTTGAGCGCCTCTTCGTTCATATGCGCAAGCATTAACGGCGCGCCGTCTTCGGCAACGACGACAGCTGTCAGCAGCCCATCTTTGCTAAATTTTGGCGCAAAGACCGTGTCTTCTTCGTGTTTACCGCTGGCCATCACGTAACAATGTAAAGAAGTGCATCTGCTCAGCCGGATCGTTCTTGAACGCACCGGTGAATGTGGTCGTGGTCGTTGTGGAGCCCTGTTTACGGATGCCGCGCATCGCCATGCACATGTGTTCCGCTTCCACTTTCACCGCAACACCGGCAGGGTCGAGCATAGTCTGGATTGTGTGAGCGATCTGCGAGGTCATGGCCTCCTGCGTCTGTAGACGGTGAGCAAAGAGATCCACCACGCGGGCAAATTTGGACAGGCCTAGCACACGGCCCTTCGGCAGATAGCCGATATGGGCGCGACCTATGATCGGCACCATGTGGTGCTCGCAATGGCTGTGGAAAGTGATGTTCTGTACCACCACCATGTCCTCATAGCCCTCGACCTCTTCAAAAGTGCGGGAGAGGTAGGTGGACGGGTCAGCGCCATAGCCTGAAAACATTTCCTCAAACGTTTTGGTGACCCGGGCCGGAGTCTCTAGCAGCCCTTCGCGGTCGGGATCATCCCCTGCCCAGAGAATGAGTGTACGCACTGCGGCTTCCGCCGCTTCGCGACTGGGGCGCTCCTGGTTCGGTTGAACGGCAGGAAACGGCGTAATCTTA
This sequence comes from uncultured Alphaproteobacteria bacterium, assembly GCA_929200315.1. Classification (GTDB taxonomy): domain Bacteria; phylum Pseudomonadota; class Alphaproteobacteria; order Rhizobiales; family Rhizobiaceae; genus Pseudahrensia. Next base: position 467,371 of record CAKMZB010000001.1, read on the forward strand.
TCAGTGTTGGTGTCCATGAAAGACCCTTAAAGCCGCCCCTTACGGCAGCGGCAAACGTGGCCGGCGTCGGGAACCCTGTCCGTATCACCCGCTCAAGCTAATGGGACGTGGCTGTCATTCCCGCCAAAACCCCTTGAAATGGCGCAACCGCTTGGAAGCGGCGACCAGAGCCCTTACTATATGCACTATTAGCGAGCAGGGAAGGGCATCCATGTCACTCGATGCAGTCTATAGCGCGAAGATTTTAGACTATGCCGGCAACATTGGCCGGATCGGCACCCTCGACGCGCCCGATGGAAGCGCCAAAGCTCATTCTAAGTTGTGCGGTTCGACGGTACGGGTCGAGGTGAAAACCGACGGCCAAGTTGTCACAGATTTTGCCCAGGACGTGAAGGCCTGCGCCCTTGGCCAGGCTTCCGCAGCTATCCTGGCCAACGGCGTGATCGGTTGCACCCTGCCGGAGCTGGAAAAGGGGCAGGCCGAATTGTGTGCAATGCTGAAAGAAGACGGTGCCGCGCCGGAAGCGCCTTTTGAGGAATTGCAGTTTCTGGAACCTGTGAAAGCCTACCGCGCCCGTCATGCCTCTACGATGCTGGCATTCGACGCCGTGGTCGATGCCATGCGTGAAGCGCTGCAAAAGCGGGCAGCGGCTTGAACCGCAATTATTCTGACCCATGGCGTAAGACCCCAGGTCGCCTGCTCGGTACGGGGTTTGTGCGGCTTTACCAGCTCACGTTTTCCGGTTTCATCGGTCATGGGTGTCGGCATGTGCCGACCTGCTCGGAATATGCCTATGAGGCCATTGCTCGCCACGGTCTCATCGCAGGCGGTTGGATGGGAGCAAAGCGGGTCGCTCGCTGCGGACCGTTCGGCACCCATGGACATGATCCGGTTCCGGAAAGCAGAAAGCCCACCCTTTCGCGTTGACGCAGCCGCGGTGAAAGCCCTATGGCCTGTTCCAAATCAACCACCCGCTTCGTTTGCGGGACTGGATAGTAAAAGGACCTGGCACCATGGCCAACACAATTACGTTTCCTGACGGCAACAAGCGTGAAATCGAACCTGGCACGACTGGGCGCGATGTTGCTGAAAGCATTTCCAAATCCCTCTCCAAAAAGTCCATCGCCTATGTGCTTGATGGCATGGTGATGGACATGGCCGAGCCAATTGAGGCTTCAGGCCAATTTGAACTCATCAACCGCACCGACGAACGCGCGCTGGAGCTGATCCGCCACGACTGTGCTCATGTGCTTGCTGAAGCTGTACAAGAGCTGTGGCCAGAGACGAAAGTTTCCATCGGTCCGCCCATCGAGAACGGTTTTTACTACGATTTCGACCGCGAAAAACCGTTCACGCCGGAAGAGTTGGTCGAGATCGAAAAGAAGATGCGCCAGATCATTCAGCGCAACGCGCCTTTCGTGAAGAAGGTACTGTCTCGCGATGAGGCGCGCCAGATATTTGAAAAGATGGGCGAAAGCTACAAAGTCGAGCTGCTTGATACGATCCCGGAAGGCGATGACGTTAAGATCTACAGCCAGGGCGACTGGTTTGATCTTTGCCGCGGTCCGCACATGCCCTCTACCGGCCATGTCGGCACGGCCTTCAAGCTGATGAGTGTTGCCGGTGCCTATTGGCGTGGCGACAGCGACAACCAGATGCTGAGCCGCATCTACGGCACGGCTTGGGCGGATGACAAACAGCTCAAGCAGTATCTCCACATGCTGGAAGAGGCGCAAAAGCGCGACCACCGCAAGCTCGGACGGGAAATGGATCTCTTCCATTTCCAGGAAGAGGGGCCGGGGGTCGTCTTCTGGCACGCCAAGGGTTGGAAAGTGTTCCAGCACCTTGTCTCCTACATGCGTCGCCGGATCGAAGAGCATGGCTATGATGAGGTGAACGCGCCGCAGATCCTCGATAAAGCGCTCTGGGAACAGTCAGGCCATTGGGGCTGGTACCGGGAGAACATGTTCACCACGGTGACGGAGGATGAGCGGCAATTCGCCATCAAGCCGATGAACTGCCCTGGGCATGTTCAGATCTTCAAAAATGGCTTGAGGTCTTATCGTGAACTGCCTGTTCGTATGGCAGAATTTGGCAATGTCCACCGCTATGAACCATCCGGTGCACTGCACGGGTTAATGCGTGTGCGTGGCTTCACGCAGGACGATGCTCATGTCTTCTGCACGTCTGAACAGCTTGAGGCGGAATGTCTGCGTATCAACGATCTGATCCTCACCACCTACAGCGATTTCGGTTTTGGTGACATCGTTGTGAAGCTGTCGACGCGTCCTGAAAAACGCGTTGGTTCGGAGGAAGGTTGGGACCGTGCCGAAGCCGTTATGCAGACCGTTCTCGATAAAATCGCAGCTGACAGTGACGGGCGCATTAGGACTGAGCTGAACCCGGGGGAGGGTGCTTTCTACGGGCCGAAATTCGAATATGTCTTACGTGATGCCATCGGCCGAGATTGGCAGTGCGGCACCACGCAGGTCGACTTTGCCCTGCCGGAACGGTTCGGCGCGTTCTATATCGACCAGAATTCCGACAAACAGGAACCGGTGATGGTGCACCGCGCCATTTGCGGCTCCATGGAGCGGTTCATCGGCATCTTAATCGAGCATTTCGCAGGCCATTTCCCGCTCTGGATCGCGCCGGTCCAGGCGGTGGTAGCGACGATCACGTCGGAAGCCGATAGTTATGGCGAAGAGGTCATCGCGGCGATGAAAGCAGCGGGCCTGCGTGTGGAGAGCGATTTCCGCAACGAGAAGATCAACTACAAGGTCCGCGAACACTCATTGGCAAAGGTGCCGGCTATTATCGCCCTTGGAGCTCGTGAAGCGGAAGAACGCAGCGTATCCATCCGTCGTCTCGGTACCAAACACTCCACAACAATGAGCCTTGAAGAGGCGATTGCGGCCTTGCAGGAAGAGGCAATCGCGCCGGACATTCGCCGTAAACGGGACGCGGCCTAAACCGCGTCCTCATCAAGCCGCACCTCAATGCGGGTGTGGTCGCCGGCTTTGACGTTGAAAACCTTGCGGTAAACGCGCTCACCGTTGCGCACGTTCACCTCATACTCCCCCTCCGCCAACACCATTTGTGGCGAGATGGAGTTTGAAGAAAACACCTTTGCGCCGTCGGCGGTGAGGATCGTCCATTGCGTGCTGGCAATGGGCGGGCCGCCCTCGCGGGAAACCAGGCGCAGATCAACCTCCGCCCCACGGTGCAGCAATTCGGCTCGCGTCACCTCACCCGCACGGACCTGAAGGTCCGCGCGAACGGTGGCGTTGATGTCTCCATAGCGGGAGAGAACGTGATAGATTCCTTCATTCAACCGCACGATGGAATTCGCTTTCACATTGAGCGCAATCAACTTGCGGTTGCCGCTGGCATCCTGTTCCACGTCGTAGATTGAGAAAACGAGTTTCTCCGGATCGATGGGGCTGTCACCGGTATTGGCGCTGACTTGCAAACCGCCAGCTCTCAACAATACGGTTTCTTCGAGTGGTTCCGCGCCCATTTCGATCTGCTTCGTCGCGCCTGCGCGACCATAGGCTGCATGAACGAGATAGGAGCCGGGAAGCAAGTTGAACCGCATCGCGCCACCCTCGCCATTGGCGATGAGTTGATGCTTGCCAGAGCTGTCGGCTTGGCTTGAGAAAATCCGCCATGTCAGGCCATTGGAAATCACCTCACCTTCCTCGGTCAGCCGCGCATCAAGTGCTAGGGGCTGTGTCGCCTGAGCGAAAGCGAGGCCCGGAGCGAAAGCCAACAGGGCGGACAGAAAGACAAGAATACGCATCTAAGCCCATTCGCCCGATCTTGTGGCATTTGCAAGGCCGAACAAATTGATTAGGCGGTTACCATGGACCTACTTGATCATTTGCGCGCTCGCCGCTCCTCCCTTTCGCTCACTCTGGAAGAGCCTGGCCCAAGCGCGCCGCAACTCGCCGATATGCTCACCATCGCCGCCCGTGTGCCGGACCATGGCAAGTTGGAGCCCTGGCGTTTTGAACTATGGGAGCCTGAAGCTAGGAAGCGGATGCATGGCGAGCTTGTAGCGTTAATCGACAGCAAAGCAGAGGACGCCGCCAAGCTGCGTGGTGGGACGGACAAGCTGCTCCACGCGCCCAGCCTCGTCGCCGTCATCAGCCAAGCGCGCGCCCATGAGAAAATTCCTGAATGGGAACAGACTCTCTCAGCTGGAGCTGTTTGCCTCAACCTTCTTCATGCTGCGAACGCTCAGGGCTTCGAGGCGCAATGGTTGACGGCCTGGTACATTTACGATGAGCGTGCCGCCTCTGTTCTGTCTCTTGAGGACGGTGAACGGATTGCCGGACTTATTCATATCGGCTCCACTAGCGTCGCAAAGACCGAGCGCCCGCGCCCGGCTCTCGATACGATTTTCAGCATCCGGGAGGCTTAAGCCATGTTTTACCGCGCGGACGAAGCCCACGGCCTTGCCCACAATCCCTTCAAGGCCATTGTCGCGCCGCGTCCGATTGGTTGGATTTCGACCATTTCTACAGATGGTATCGCAAATCTTGCTCCCTATTCGTTCTTTAACGCCATTTCCGACACGCCGATGATGGTGATGTTTGCCTCCGGCGGTGTGAAAGATTCTGCCCGAAACGCGCAAGAAACCGGGGTCTTCACGTATAATTTCGTCAGCCACAGCGCACGCGATGTTATGAATGTCACTTCCGCCCCCGCGCCGCCAAATCAAAGCGAGTTCGAACTTGCAGGTCTGCCGATGGTGGCTGGGGAGACCGTACCGTGCCCGCGGGTGCGAGATGTTCCCGCAGCGCTTGAATGCCAGGTCACAAACATCATTCAGCCGGACACTATCTCCGGTGACAAAGCGGCTTATGTTGTTGTTATTGGTGAAGTAACCGGCATCTTCATTGATGATAACCACATTGCCGACGGGCGCTTTGATCTTGCCAAGGCCGACCCGATCATGCGCGCGGGCTACCGTGACTACATGCGTGGCGGGAAGATGCTGGAACTTAGCAGACCCGGTGGCGACCCAAACGGGCCAAAGCGGTAGAGCTGCGCAAGCTGAAATGACGAAAGGCCGTGATATAGTGTCATAGCCTTGTTTTAATCACGTTCCTAACCTAGGTCTGCATTTCGAATTGGCCGACCAGCCGCTGCCTCTCCCCTTCCGGGGCTATGCACACGGAATGCTCTCCAAGATCGAATGTATGGGCAATATCGCCCCCGAGTGCACACTGAGACACGACAAGGAATGTCATAATGACCCCCGGTACTGTAAAATTCTATAACGAAACCAAAGGCTACGGCTTCATCGAGCCGGAAAGTGGCGGCAAGGACGTTTTCGTCCACGCAACCGCTCTGGAAACCTGCGGCCTGACCGCTCTTTCCGAAGGCCAGAAGGTCAACTACGAAACCGACGTTGATGCTCGCTCCGGCAAGCCTGCGGTTTCCAAGATCGAAGTTGCGTAAACCGCACTCATTTTGAAGCTATTTAGAGGCCGTCTCCTTCCGGGAGGCGGCCTTTTTATTTGGAGCGGGCGATAAGACCCTGAGCTTTTCGCAGATGCGGCCGGTCCAGCATTTCACCGTTGAGTGACAGAACTCCGGCGTTCTCACCAGCCTCTGCAAAAGCGTCAACAACAGCCTTCGCCCAGGCGAGTGCTTCCTCCGTGGGTGTGAAGGCTGCATTGATGGTTGGCACCTGACCGGGATGGATCGCCATCTTGCCGGTAAAACCGTCCGCTGCGGCGTTGAGGCATTCGGTCTTCAACCCGTCCATGTCGCGGAAATTTGGGAAGACCGTGTCGAGAGGCGCAACACTGGCCGCTACAGCACCGAAGAGACATTGACAGCGTGCATGCTGGAAGATGCTTGTATATTGCCCGTTCTCATCCCGCTGGCGGGTCGTGCCGATGTCCGCGGCAAGGTCTTCTGCGCCCCAAGTAAGTGCCTGCAATCGTCGGTTGGCGTCGCTATAGGTGCCGGCATTCACGACACCTCTGGCAGTTTCAGTAACGATGGCGATAATGGCGATGTTGCCATCGGTAAGGCCGGCTTTCGCCTCATGCACCCGCATCATCGTGTCGAGCCGGGTAACGTCGTTGCCGTGTTCAGCCTTGGGAAGGACAATTCCTGCAACATTCGGCGCAATTGCGGCGGCAAGATCGAGGTCCGTCATGTCTGTGTCGAGTGCGTTCACGCGCACCCAGAGTTCCGGTCCGCCTGCTGGAGCAGACGCCAGAAACTCCGCAACCTGTTTGCGTCCAGCATCTTTGGCAGAAAGCGCGACGGAATCTTCCAGATCCAGAAACAGCGCGTCTGCGCCGCTTTCCAGCGCCTTTTCCTGTTTGCGTGCGCTGTCACCGGGAACAAAGAGGGCAGAGCGCATCAGCCATCACTCCGGCGCATCATGGCCTGACGGCGACATTGGCAGACAAGAACACCGTCCTGATTGAAACCGCGATGAATGAAGTCAACGATCCCGCGATCAGGTTTGGATTTGGATGGACGCAGCGCTGCGACTTCCGTTGTCACGCGGATTGTGTCGCCGTGGAAAACCGGGGCAGGGAAGATCGTATCGCTCATGCCCAGATTGCCGATCGTCGTGCCGAGCGTTGTGTCCTGCACAGAAAGGCCGATCACCAGCCCAAGTGTAAAGAGCGAGTTGACCAACGGCTTCCCCCATTCCGTTCCGGCGGAGAAATGATGGTCGATATGGAGCGGCTGCGGGTTCATCGTCATGTTGGAAAAGAGCATGTTATCGGCTTCCGTCACCGTGCGCGTCAGCTCGTGCTCGAAGGTTTGCCCCTCGCTGAATTGCTCAAATGTCAGCCCGGCCATGTTTTGTCTCCCAACAGGCGCCGCATGCTAGATGCGGAATTGTTCTTCCAGAATGCGCTCTTCCCAGGTGTGTTCGGGGTCGAAGAGCAGGTGGCCGGTGGCGTCGCGATCTTCGTAGATTTCGACGGTGACGGCGTTCTTGATCTCGGTGTTGTCGGCAACCGCATTGACCGGCCGCTTTTCCGGCTCCAGCGCTGTGATCTTGACCCGCGAGAGGTTTGGAATCAGCGCTCCCTTCCAACCTCGAGGGCGGAAAGGGCTAACAGGAGTTAGTGCCAGAAGCGGCGCACGAAGCGGCAGGATCGGGCCGTGGGCTGAGAGGTTGTAGGCGGTGGAGCCTTGGGGCGTTGCCACCATCACCCCGTCGCAGACCAGAGCTTCCATCCGCACAATGCCATCAATCTCGATATGGAGCCGCGCAGCTTGCGCGGATTGGCGAAAGAGCGAAACCTCGTTGAAAGCCATGGAACGGTGACAATTGCCGCTCGCATCCGTTGCCAGCATTTGCAGCGGGTGGATGCGCTCCTGGCTGGCTGCCTCAATACGCTCCAGCAGATTGGCCTCGTCATAGCGGTTCATCAGGAAACCGACGGTGCCCTGGTTCATCCCAAAGACGGCCTTGCCGGTGTCCAGAAGTTGGAACTGAGTAGAGAGCATAAAGCCGTCGCCACCGATAGCAACGATGACGTCAGCTTCTTCCGGTGGGCAGGTTTTGTAGAGCGCCAACAGCCGTTCGCGCGCGATCTCGGCTGCCGGTGTTGGCGCTGCGAGGATTGCGATGCGTTCGGCAAGCATGGGTGGTGTCTAGCTCAACTTTGAGAGCAATGCGTCAACGGACGCCTTGGCATCCCCATAGAGCATGCGGGTGTTCTCCTTAAAGAAGAGCGGGTTTTCGACACCCGAATAGCCCGTGCCCTGACCGCGTTTTGAGACGATGACCTGCTTGGCCTTCCACACTTCCAGCACTGGCATGCCAGCGATAGGTGAGTTGGGATCATCTTGCGCTGCAGGGTTCACGATGTCGTTGGAGCCGACCACCATGACGACGTCTGTAGAGGGGAAATCGTCGTTGATCTCGTCCATTTCCAGCACGATGTCGTAGGGCACCTTAGCCTCTGCCAGGAGTACATTCATGTGGCCGGGCAGGCGCCCTGCGACCGGGTGAATGGCGAAGCGCACATTCTTGCCCTTGGCGCGCAGCCGATGGGTCAGTTCAGAGACCGAAGATTGCGCCTGCGCCACCGCCATGCCGTAACCAGGAACGATCACAACGCTGTCGGCATCATCCAAGGTGGCCGCAACGGTGTCCGCGTCGGTTGCGATCATCTCTCCGTCAATCGCCATCGCCTCGCCGCTCGCCCCGCCGAACCCGCCCAGGATGACAGAGACGAAGTTGCGGTTCATCGCCTTACACATGATGTAGGAGAGGATTGCACCGGAAGAGCCGACCAGAGCGCCGACCACAATGAGCAGGTCGTTGCCGAGTGAAAAGCCAATCGCGGCTGCCGCCCAGCCTGAATAGGAATTCAGCATGGAAACGACGACCGGCATATCCGCTCCGCCGATACCCATGATGAGATGGTAGCCGATGAAAAGCGCCGCGATAGCCATGACGATCAACGCCAGCGTGCTGCCACTAGACATGTACCAGATGAGGCAGATGACGCAGATCGCCAGGGCACCTGCATTGAGCATGTGTCCGCCCGGGAGTTTGGTGGCCGCGCTTGTTATCCGCCCGGCCAGTTTGCCGTAGGCGACAACCGATCCGGTAAAGGTAATCGCGCCGATGAAGATGCCCAGAACCAATTCGATGCGAAGGATCGTGATTTCTGCCCCCGACTTCTTGGCAACTACCGCGGCAAAGCCACTGAAGGCGTCATAGATCACTGCTGCAACAGGCGCGCCGACCTCAGCCAGTGGGAAGATGAGGTTTGCTTCGCGATAGGCCTCAGCGACTCGGCCAATTTCGATATGGGCGTTTATGCCGACAAAAACCGCTGCAAGACCCACTAAACTGTGCATGGCCGCGACGAGTTCAGGCATTTGCGTCATCTGAATCCGGCCAGCGAGTTGCGCGCCGATAATACCACCCGCTGCAATCAATAGCAGTGAGAGTAGCCATAGGCCGGAACCTGGGCCAATCAGTGTTGCAAAAACGGCAATCGCCATGCCGACAATGCCATACCAGACGGCGCGTTTGGCGCTTTCTTGCCCGGAAAGGCCGCCGAGCGACAGAATGAAGAGGATCGCGGCGACCACATAGGCCGCAATAGTGAAGGCGTTATCCATATTGCAGGCCTCCCCTTAGGATTTCTGGAACATGGCGAGCATGCGCCGTGTCACCATGAAACCACCGAATATGTTGATGCCCGCCATGAAGATGGAGAGGGCGGCAAGGACCATCACCAACCATGAGCCCGAGCCGATCTGCATGAGGGCCCCGACGATAATGATGGAGGAAATGGCGTTGGTGATGGCCATGAGCGGTGTGTGCAGGGAGTGGGAGACGTTCCAGATAACCTGAAAGCCAACAAAACAGGACAACGCAAAGACGATGAGGTGCTGCATAAAGCTCACCGGCGCAACAAGGCCGATAAGGAGGAGCAACAGCGCCCCGCCCACCAGAAGGCCCGTGTCGCGCATCCCGGCGGCGCGCTTATCTGCCAGAGCTCTGGCCTCAATTTCCTCAGTCGATAATTCCGGCTTCTTGGCCGCAGGCTTTGCAATAGCTGCAATCTTTGGTGGCGGTGGTGGGAAGGTAACTTCCCTCTTATGCGCCACAGTTGCGCCCCGAATGACATCATCGTCCATGTTGTGGTCGATTTTGCCGTCTTTTTCTGGCGTCAGATCCGTCACGAGGTGGCGGATGTTCGTGCTGTAGAGGTTGGAAGCCTGGGTCGCCATACGAGAGGGAAAATCGGTATAGCCGACGATCGTCACGCCGCCCGGCGTTTCGATTTTCTCGTCCTTCTTGGTGAGTTCGCAATTGCCGCCGCGCTCGGCAGCAAGGTCGACGATGACAGATCCCGGCTTCATGGATTTGACCATGTCCTCGGTCCAAAGGATCGGCGCATCGCGGCCGGGAATCAGCGCTGTTGTGATCACAATGTCGACGTCGGTCGCCTGTTTGCGGAACAGTTCGAGCTGCTTTTCGCGGAATTCCGGAGAGGAGGGGGCCGCATAACCTCCGTCGCCAGAGCCTGATTCCTCAAAGTCGAGCATTAGGAATTCAGCGCCCATGGATTCGATCTGCTCGGCCACTTCCGGGCGAACGTCGAAGGCGCGCACAATCGCGCCGAGGGACTGGGCTGTGCCGATTGCGGCAAGACCGGCAACGCCTGCACCAATGACCAGCACCTTGGCGGGCGGCACCTTACCGGCGGCTGTGACCTGGCCGGTGAAGAAGCGGCCGAAGGAATTGGAAGCCTCGATCACTGCGCGATAACCGGCAATGTTTGCCATGGAAGACAAGGCGTCCATTTTCTGCGCGCGGGAGATACGCGGCACCATGTCCATGGCCACCAAGGTGGATCCTGCCATGGCGGCGCTATCTATTAGGTCTTTGTTGTCAGTGGGATAGACGAATGAAACGACCGTCTGACCCTTACGCATGCGTTTGGATTCTGCCGCTGATGCAGGGCGGACTTTGGCAATAATGTCGGCTTTTTCCCAAAGCTCTGCGACGGTTTTTACAACCGTTGCTCCTGCGTCGCGATAGTCTGCATCGGAAAAGCGCGCCGCCTTGCCTGCGCCACTCTGCACCATGCAGTCATGTCCAAGTTTTTGAAGGTCGCGAGCCGAGGCCGGAGTCATAGCGACCCGGTTTTCGCCTTTTGCGGTTTCCTTCGGTGTGCCGATGATGGTCATTGAGACGGCTCCCGCGACGAAAAATGATGGTGCCCCCACACGGACTCGAACCGCGGACCTACTGATTACAAATCAGTTGCTCTACCAGCTGAGCTATAAGGGCTTTGGCGCATCGGAGCGCCGTCGCGAAGGCTTAGCGCAACGCTTTGGCTCCGGCAAGAAGTAGCAGCTAGTCCTGCAACGTCAATCGATCCCCGCGGCGGGTATAGCCGGAGAGGGATTCCAGAAATTGTTGCCCCAGAAGGCTCTGGCCAAGTTTTCCGGGCTCCGTGATCATCACCGGCACGTCTTTGCGCTCAATCCCGCCGAGCGCGAGGCTGTCGATTCGGCCAATTGCCGCGTTGCCAACCCCATTTGCAGTCAAGACCGGCACGGTGAAGCTGAGATCGGCTGTGTAGATGCCTGCAATGACGGCATCGGCATGGCTCATCACAACGGCGGATGCGCCGGTATCGACGAGAAAGCGGATCTGCTTACCATTGACAGTGGTGACTGCTTCAAAGTGGCCGTTGTCGGAGCGGATTAGCGTTACTTCCTCACGGCCATCACCAAATGAGGCAGAGATAGGAGAACCGGGAATTAATCCGCCGGTAAAACGGTTCCCCAAATCTTGTAGCTCATATCGAAAGGCGTAAGCGGCCATAAGTGTAAGGAAAATCAGCGCCCAGATAGACAACTGCACCGCAGCCTGACCCCAATTGGTCCCGCGGGTAAGCAGGCTGGATGCAATAAAGGCGCCCCAGAGGGTGGTGATGGAAAGGGTTGCAAAAAGATGGGTGTCCATACCCATCACCGTGCCGCTGTCGTCTGCTGCAAAGAGGGCAATGAGCACCAGGGCCGCTGCCCCTGCGATGATCCAGAAGATACGTCCCAAAGCTTAAGTGCCCTGCTGGCGCAGTCGTTGACGGCGGGTGACGCGACGCTCGCCCCTGGGCAACTTTTCCATCCGCGCGGGTAACTCGTCCATGATCGCGCTGCGCATGGGGGAGGTCAGGCTCGTCCACTGCATAATCTCGTCAATCGTCCGCCCACAACCATGGCAATGGCCGCTTTCCTGGTGGATCTGGCAGATCAGCACACAGGGAGATTCTATTTGAGTGGACGCCGGTTCGCTCATGACGTCCACATAGCGAGGGCGAGACCAAATAACAGCCCCACCTCCACAAGTTGCTGCGTCGCACCCAACACGTCGCCCGTATGCCCGCCAATATGCCTGCGCGCGATATGCGCGATGGCTGCGATAGCGAGGCCACCGATAATGATGCTTGGCATGGAGACCCAAAGCAGGAAGAAAAAGGCGGGAGAGGCCCAGATAGCTCCCATGATGACGGACTGATCATCCGGCCCGCCATAGCGTGCTGAAAGACCGGCGCTGCTCTTGCCGTTTTCCACCTCATCGCTCTCGGCAGGACGCACGGCGGGCAGATAGCGCCACGGCAGGAGGATCGCGAAGCGTGATAGGCTTGCAACAGCGATATAGGTGAGGGCGACCATATCCCAAGACCAGGCAAAAAGAGCTGTCAGCGCGGTCCAACGCATCGCGGTGACCACCAGAAGAGCAAGAACACCATAGGTGCCAATCGCGCTGTCGCGCATGATTGCGAGCTTGCGCTCCACCGTGTGCCCGCCCCAGAACCCGTCGGCGACATCCGCCAACCCGTCCTCGTGGAGCGCACCGGTGGTAGTCATCATCGCACCCAGCAGCACCAAAGCGGCCAGTGCAGGCGGTGCGCCTATGTTTGAGGCCAATAGGCCAAGTGTCACGGGCAATACCGCAATCAATCCCCCCGCCAGTGCAAAAGTGTGGGCACCGTCGCGAAAACTCATGCCCTGTTGCGGATAGACACGCCAGACAGGCAGGCGGGAGAGAAAAGCGGTGCTTGCAGCGGTGTGGCCGGGCAACGCCTTTAGATGATCCAGCTCTTTCATGCCAACTCCCGCTTGCGCGCAGCTCGTCCCCGCGCGATAGGCCTTCAACCTATTCGCTGACACCGGAATGCCCCTATGTCCACGCCCACCGGCTTGCCCTTTGATGATTTCCGCAATCTCTTTAGTTCTCTTCCGGGGGCGGACAATCATGCAGCGCAGCAGGTGAGCGAACGTGACGCGCAACTCACAAAGCCCGCCGGATCGCTTGGAAAGCTTGAGGATATCGCCATCTGGCTCGCCCGTTGGACTGGTCGCAAGCCGGCGGTGATGAAGCCTCTGGTGGCTGTTTTTGCCGGCAACCACGGGGTTGCGGCGCAAGGTGTTTCCGCCTTTCCGCCAGAGGTGACAGTGCAGATGGTGGCGAATTTCGCCGCCGGTGGCGCCGCGATCAACCAGATCTGCGCGACGAACGATCTGGGCCTAAAGATCTTCGATCTGGCCTTGGACATCCCAACTGCGGACTTCACCATAGAACCCGCCATGGACGAGCGCACCTGCGCGGCCACCATGGCTTTTGGTATGGAAGCCATAGCGGGCGGGACGGACCTTTTGTGCGTTGGCGAGATGGGGATTGGTAACACAACGTCTGCTTCTGCCATCTACCACGCACTCTATGGCGGTAAGGCTGCTGATTGGGTCGGTCCCGGCACGGGGCATGATGCCAAAGGTGTTGAGCTGAAGGCCGAGGTGATTGAGCGCGGTATCACGCTTCATAAAGACCATCTCGGCGATCCGCTGGAGGTGCTGCGCCGTTTCGGCGGGCGGGAAATTGCGGCCATGGCGGGAGCCATTCTTGCTGGCCGTATGCAACGGGTACCGGTGATTGTCGACGGTTTTGTCGCAACCGCGGCGGCCGCAGTGCTCTATGCGATGGATGCAACTGCCTGCGACCATTGTCTCTTCTCTCACGTGAGTGCCGAACCGGCGCACCGCGCTGTGCTGACCCGGATGGAGAAGGAGCCATTGCTCGATCTCGACATGCGTCTGGGGGAAGGGACGGGAGCTGCTCTTGCCGCCGGTATCGTTAAGACCGCTGCTGCCTGCCATTCGGGCATGGCGACATTTGATGAGGCAGCGGTAGCCGGAAAGGCTTAGGCGAACCCGCTAGGCGACCTGTGCCATCGGTTCTTCGACGATCTCATCGCAAGCCTCATCGCAAGCCTCATCGCCCGCCTGGCCGGGCATAACCCGTTCTTGTGGGAAGACAGCGACGGCATGGGTGCCTTGGTCATTGCTCGGCTTGAACAGGAAGGCTCCGCCATGGAGTTTCATGAAGGCGCGCACCATGGCGAGGCCAAGGCCTGTGCCAGGAGTTGCGGCGTGCTCAGCGGTCGCGCCTTGTGTAAAGGGCGCGAGGACGGCCTTTTGCTCATCAGCTGAAATACCGGGGCCTGTGTCGCGAACTGATACATATTCGCCTCCCGAGCGGGTCCACCCCACTGTCACGGCAATTGATCCCTGTTCGGGTGTGAATTTGATGGCGTTTGTCAGCAAATGCATCACCACCTGCCGCACGGCGCGTTCATCGACGCGGACGCAGGGCAAGTCGTCATGGACTTGCACAAGAACGGCGAGCCTCTTCTCGCGGCTGGAGGCTTGCGTTTGCCGCACTGCTTCTTCCACAATCTCGGCAAGGTTCACTGGCGCTTCTTCCAGCGCATAACGACCTGCTTCTAGACGTGACAAGTCCAGGATACCGTCAATGAGGCGCAACAATTTTGCGCCGGAGCCATGAATATCCTGCGCATATTCGCGGTAGCGCGGATTCTCCATGGGGCCGAGCACCTCCTGGGCCATCATCTCCGAAAAGCCGAGGATTGCGTTGAGCGGCGTGCGCAGCTCGTGGCTCATGGTCGCGAGAAAGCGGGACTTGGACAAGCTCGCCTCATCTGCCAGACGCTGCGCAAGCCTTAGGCGCATTTCGGCGTGGGTGAGGTCATCGGCGAGCGAAGCGCGCTCCCATTGGAGTTGGTAACGGGCAACCAGGTTTTTGCGGAACGCATGACCGATGACGTGAACTGCGAGAATAGCCACCACTGCGATAGCAACAGAGGTTTCCTGGTAGGGCAGGGCATTCCAATAGAAGTAACCCGCGCCTGCCATGGCAAAGGCAAAGCTGATGGGCGCGAAGCGCAGGGCGTTGGCGTTAAAGGTCATGTTGAGCAGTGCAAATGCGGCTGGTGCTGCAAGGGTTGCCGCCGTTAAGGGTGCAACATCTGTCAGCGGAAGTAGAACCAGCGCACAGCCCCACAAACCGCCCTGCAACAAGGCTGAAATCGTCAGTACGCCGGTCCAACGGGAAGGTTTTGCGTTGGCACGGCCAGCCCGGCGGCGCAGAGCCCAGTCGAGGACGAGTATGGCGAAGGCGCTGCCGGCCCAGATTGCTGAAAACTGTTCGCTGACATGTTCCTGCAAGACGAGCGCGCCGGCTACGATCACGAGAAGTGCAAAGAACGCATAACGTGTCGCGATGGCGGCGTGGTGGCCAAGCATTTCCTTAGCGAACTGGATGTGTGGCTCGGGCCGCAGCGTTGCATCCTGCAAGCGCAAGTCACGCACACGAACCGTTTCGGCGGAGCCGAACGGTTCGGGCGAGACGCTGTCCGCAATGGAATTGGCAACGGAAGACATAAAACAAACATCCGAGACGCACCGCGCGTCTGCCCCAATCATGCCCCGCGATGGATAACAGGCCGTTAATTCCACACCTCCAAAGACCTCTTTTGTGCGCATCGATGTTATGCCAGCCTTACCGAAACGAAACCTCGCCAAGCAGGCAGGACCGCAACGATGAAACTCTTAGATGGTGGCCGCGCGCCAAATCCCCGCCGCGTCCGGATTTTCCTGGCTGAAAAGGGCATTGAAGTGCCATTGGAGCCAGTAGATATGGGTGCCCTCGACCACAAGGGAGAGCGGGTTACCAAGGCGAACGGCCTGCAACGCCTGCCCGTTTTGGAGTTGGCTGATGGTACAGCAATCGCTGAGAGTGTTGCGATTTGCCGTTATTTCGAGGAGCTGCACCCCGACCCGCCATTGATGGGGCGCGATCCGCTTGATTGTGCGATGGTGGAGATGTGGCAACGGCGAATGGAGTTGCATTTCCTCATGGCCGTTGCGCTTGTTTTCCGTCACGCTCATCCAGCCATGGCGGAATGGGAGAAGCCGCAAATTACCGAATTATCAGAGAGTCAGAGGCCAAAGGTGATTCAATTTCTGAGTTGGTTCGATAAAGATCTTGGCGACCGGCCTTTCGCAGCGGGCGAGCATTATTCTATTGCCGACATCACCGCCACCGTGGCGTTGGACTTCATGAAACCAGCTCGTCTTGCCGTGCCGGAAGAGTTGAACAATGTGAACCGGTACTATGCCGCCATGCGGGACCGGTCCTCTTACGGAGCGTGAAAGCGCTCGAAGCTGACATCCGGGCCTGTCGCATCTGCGTGGAGCGTCCCTTTGGCGCACCGCTGCCCCATGAGCCACGACCGGTCCTGCATATCTCTCCAACAGCTCGCATCTGCATAGCGGGCCAGGCACCTGGTGCGCGGGTCCATGCCAGCGGGTTGCCATTTGACGACCGCTCCGGTGACCGGCTGCGGGACTGGATGGGGATTGATCGGGAGACCTTTTACGACCGCTCCCGCCTTGCCATCGTTCCTATGGGTTTCTGCTTTCCTGGTTACGATGCAAAGGGTTCTGACCGGCCGCCGCGCAAGGAATGCGGCGCGACCTGGCACCACCGTGTTTTTGCGTCCATGCCGCAGATCGAGCTGGTGATCGTAATCGGTATGTACGCCCAAGCCTATCATCTTGGAGAGGCGCGGGAGCGATCCATGACAGAGACGGTGCGCAATTGGCAGCGGCACTTGCGGGCGAACCAGGGGCGTCCCGCTCTGCCGATCCCGCACCCATCCTGGCGCAACACGGGCTGGCTGAAGCGCAATCCTTGGTTTGAGGCGGATGTTTTGCCGGTGCTGCAAGCGGAGGTCGCTCGGCTAATTTAGAATGCCTTTGCGCATCTCCCTTGCCGTAGGCGCTTCTTGCGGCAATGGTGGCTAGAGAACGCTTAGAATTTGGAATGAATTACCCATGGACAGGATAGATCGCCGTATTCTTGGCCTGCTTCAAGAGGATTCCACCATCCCCGTCGCTGAGATCGGGCGCCGGGTGGGTCTCTCAACCACACCCTGCTGGCGGCGCATTCAGCGCATGGAGGAGGATGGCGTCATCACTGGCCGCGTCGCATTGCTCGACCCTAAGGCCATACACGCCAGCGTCACGGTTTTCGTTTCCATTCGCACCAAGGAGCACAATGCGGAGTGGCTGCGTCGCTTTAAGGAAGTGACGGCCAAGATGCCCGAGATCATGGAGATCTACCGGATGAGCGGTGATGTCGATTACCTGTTGCGCGTCGTGGTACCGGATATTGAGGCCTATGACGCCTTTTACCAGCGTCTCATCGAGACAATCGACATTTCGGACGTGTCATCGGCCTTTGCCATGGAGCAGATGAAATACACCACGCGGTTGCCGCTGGATCATTTGCCGGTGACGAAAGACTAAGCCGCTTGATCCCAACCGCCCCATATCCACCCATGTCATTCCCGCGAACGCGGGAATCCATCCCGACGCTCGTTCCAAAAGCTGCCATGAATCCCCGCTTTCGCGAGGATGACAATTTTGGATTGGGTTGGGATGAGCCTCCTTCGACTGTCTTCCAATCGGATCGCTTCGCTCTCCGACCTCCTCTCAAGGGGAGTTGAAGACAGTGCTACTTTTCCAACCGGGCGAGCAGGCTCGATGTGTCCCAGCGGTTGCCACCCATGCGCTGAACGTCTGCGTAAAATTGGTCGACCAGCGCCGTGACCGGCAGGCTGACGCCTTGCTCCTTGGCCTCTTCCAGGCAGATTGCGAGATCCTTGCGCATCCAATCTACCGCAAAACCGTGGTTGTATTCGCCAGCATCCATGGTTTTGTGGCGGTTTTCCATCTGCCAAGACCCGGCAGCCCCCTTGGAAATGACGTCGACCACCTTCTCAATATCGAGACCAGCAGCCTTGCCGAGATGTATCGCTTCGGCGAGACCTTGCATCAGGCCAGCAATGCAAATCTGGTTCAGCATCTTGGTCATCTGGCCGGCGCCGGTGTCGCCCATCAGGCCGACCATGCGGGCAAAAGCTTCAATCACCGGTTTGGCCGCATCAAAAGTTGTCTGGTCACCACCGCACATGACGGTGAGTTGCCCGTTTTCTGCACCCGCCTGGCCACCAGATACCGGGGCATCAAGAAAGCCGAAACCGGCCTTGGCGGCCTCGTTACCCAATTCGCGGGCGATGTTTGCAGAAGCGGTTGTATTATCGATTAAGATCGCGCCTTTTTTTATGGCTTGGAAGGCACCGTTGTCGCCCAGGGTGACAGAGCGCAGATCATCATCATTGCCGACGCAACAAAAGACAAAGTCGGCATCTTTGGCCGCTTCCGCTGGCGTGGAGGCAGCATTTCCTCCGTGTTCCTTCGCCCAGGCATCGGCCTTGCTGGCTGTGCGGTTGAAGGCCGTTACGTCATGCCCGACTGCTGCCAGATGCCCGGCCATGGGGTAACCCATGACACCCAATCCAATAAAACCAACCTTTGCCATGGCGACCTCCTAGTCGAACGCGCTGTAGGGGATAAAGGCGACCGGATCGCCCTTTTGAATTGTCGTGACCTCTTCGGGCAGTTCGATCAAGCCGTTGGAGGAGACAAGGGATGAGATGAGACCGGATCCGTCGCGGGGGAAGCGATGAGCTTTGCCATCGCGATAGGTGCCGCGGGCAAATTCTCGCCGATCGGGTTTCTTCACGGCTACAGAGAATGCAGCGGGAACCATGAAACGAGGCGGGTCGCTCCATTCGGCTCCGGCGAGGCTGAGCAGGGCGGGGCGGACATAGAGCAGGAAGCAGACCGTCGCCGCGACCGGATTGCCGGGCAGGCCGAAGAAGAAGCAATCGGCTTTGCCGGCACGGGGTATCTGGCCAAACATCATCGGGCGCCCCGGTTTCACGGCAAGCTGCCAGAGGTGGCAATGGCCGAGAGCAGAGAGGGCAGCACGCATATAGTCCTCATCACCCCGTGACGCGCCCGCTGTTGTGATGATGATATCACTGTGTGTGGCGGCTTCAGTGATGGCCGTGTGAACGGCTTCAGCGGTGTCAGGAATGATGGGCGGGTTGGTCGTTTTGACCGGCATGGTTGCCATGAGCGCGGTGAGAAGGGGAGCGTTGGCGTCAAAGACTTCACCGGGCTGGAGTGTGTCTGTGCTGCCGGGCAGGCGGAGCTCGGCACCGTTGGAGAGAATGGTCGCGCTTAGCGGCGTAAAGGTTTTGACCTGCGTTGCTCCGATGGAGGCGAGGGCCGCGAGGTCTTGCGGACGCAGGCGCTGACCTGCCGGGAGAATAGCGTCACCCGCCCTGACGTCTTCACCGCGCTTGCGGCAATTGGCACCCGCCTTGAGGGGGGGCAACATGACGGTGTCCCCGTCCTCAGTGCAATCCTCTTGCATGGCGACGGTGTCTGCACCCTCCGGCATTGCTGCTCCGGTGAAGACGCGGACGGCGGTGCCGGTTTCCAGAGGTGGCGCCGCGAGATCACCAGCGGCAATGCGACCGGAGACCTTCAATGGACCATCGGCAGGAGCCATGTAGGCGTAGCCGTCCACCGCAGCGTTGGTGTGGAGCGGCACGTCCTGTGGCGCAGTGATGTCTTCCGCAAGGATGTGGCAGAGAGCGTCGCCGGTTGAGATGTTCTCGGTGTTCGCGATGATCGGCACGCGCTCTTTCAGCAACGCAAGAGCATCGTCATGGCGCAATCGGTCACGATCATGGAGGAAGCAGTCGTCGAAACTCATGCGTCTGCTACCTTGCGGATCAGAGCGGCTATTGTCGCGACATCATCACGTTTGAAAACCGGGAGGGTGGTGTCTACGGGTTCGTCGCTTGCAACCGCAACAACGGCCTCATTATCAACGAAGATCGAACGGCGGTCGCCGGAGACACACTCAATCATCGAGTGGGTCGCGGCCTTGAAGCCCTCCACCAGCACAAGATCACACGGGTCAAGGCGGGCGAGCATCGCAGTGAGGGACGTGTCGGTTGCCACTTCGTTCATCAGCGCCCAACGACCTTCGGCAAGAAGCGCGGTTTGGATTGCGCCCGCATCCCGGTGGGTCGAGGAATCGGTGCCGGGGTGGTCTAGGTTGAAGCCCTTGTGGGCGTGCTTGATGGTGGCCACCCGCAGGCCTTCGCCGGTAAAATAGTGCACGAGATTGGCCACAAGCGTCGTCTTGCCCGTGTTTTTCCAACCAACGACACCAAAGACCTTCATGCGACCCGCTCCATGGCTGCTGCCAGATCATCCGGCGAGTTGACGTTAAAGAAGGGGTCTTTGCCCGGTTCGCAGGCCCGCTCAACAACCGCAAGGCCATGACGGCGGGCAAAGAGCAGGATCTTGCGCTCATCCTCAACGGTAAGGAAATGGTGCAGCGCGTCGGCCAGGTCCACTGGCCAGATGCCAAAGACGGGGTGAACACGGTCGGAGCTTTCCATCATCGCAACCTGCGCCTTGGCAGTCAGTGCCGCTCTTGCGTCTGCAACCCAGTCCCGGGGCGCAAAAGGGGTGTCCGTTGCGGCGGTGGCGATGTGGGTTGCGCCTTCTTTTGTGGCCCACAGCATTCCCGCCAATATCCCGGCCAGCGGTCCGACATGGCCAGCAATAGTATCGGGGGCGTGGGCCGCGTCGTCGATGCCGGGCAGGGGATAGGGCGCGTTGATGGCGAGGCAGCAGACCTGGCCGCGCATCCGCTCTGCCGCACGCTGTGCCATGGTTTGGCCGTCGAGCAGGATCGCGGCCTTGTCCGTCCCACCCATGCGGCGGGACTGGCCTCCCGCAAGTATGACGCCCGCAATTTTCATGAGCCGGACTCATGGTCGAAGACCACCCGCTCATGACCGGACAGAACAAGAAACCGGCTGCCCTTCGCTCTCCCGATCAAGGTGAGCCCCGCCTTACGTGCCAAATCCACACCCCATGCGGTAAAGCCGGAACGGGAGATGAGGATTGGGATGCCCATCATGACTGTCTTGAGCACCATCTCACTTGTGAGACGGCCGGTCGTGTAGAAGATTTTGTCAGCGACATCGACGTCATTTGCCGCCATCCAACCGCACACCTTGTCCACCGCATTGTGGCGGCCGACATCTTCAAAATAGACGATCGGTTCGGCCCCCTTGGCGAGCACGCAGCCGTGGATTGCGCCTGCTTCCAGATAAAGGCTCGAGGTTGTGTTGATGGTTTTGGCGAGCGGGACGAGCCAGGACGTGTGCAGTTTTGCCTCGGCGGGCAGCACCACATCTTCAAACGCCTCCAGCACATCGCTGAAGATCGTGCCCTGCGCGCAGCCGGACGTGCGCACTTTCTTCTTCGACTTTACCTCAAATGTCGTCGGTTCCTTCGTGCGCACCACGACGACGCCAAGCTCATCATCCACCTCCACGATCTCCACTGCATCATCGCGGGTGAGGATGTTCTGGTTGATGAGATAACCCCGCGCCAAGAGGTCCGGATGGTCCCCAATGGTCATCATCGTCACGACTTCCTGGCTGTTGAGGAAGAGTGTCATCGGTCGTTCTGTGACGACATTGAGTGAGACCGTTTCACCAGCCTCGTTGAGCCCGGTGACAGGTCGGGACAGAGCCGGGTCGTGCGGATCTGGTTTGACGCGCATGGCCGGGCCAATCAGCTTTGCGCCGAAACGGGACCAAAACGACGGACGCGTCGATACATGGCAAAAGCGATCAGCGCACCAGCGACGGAGCTTGCAAACATCAGCAGATAGAGCGGCATGGCTTGGTTCTCCACGGTAATCAATGTCCCGGAAAGGGTTGCAAGAACTGCACCCATCCCGATTTGCACAAATCCTGCAATGCCGGAGGCGGAGCCTGCAAGATCAGGTCGCACAGAGAGCGCGCCAGCTGTTGAGTTCGGCAAGGTCAGCCCGTTGCCGACGCCCACCAGAGCCATGGGGATAAACAGAAACTCAGCCTGCGGCTCAAAGCTGCTCATCAACGCCAGTGCAATGCCAACGCCAACGGCTGCGGTGATGCCACCCGCGGCCATCATTTGCTCAATACCCACCCGTTGGCTGTAGCGCCCGGAGAGGAAGTTCCCCGCCATGTAGCCAATGGCCACAAAGCCAAAATAGAGTCCGAGCATTGATGGCGTCATGCCGATGATTTGATCGCCCACAAAAGGCGCTCCGCCCAGAAAGGCAAAATAAGCACCAGAAGCCAGGGACGCGCACATCACGTAGGCCCAGAAGCCTGGCTCCTTGAGCAGAGCAACATAGTCATGGGCGAGCTGGGAGACTGAAATACCGGTTGGTGTGTGGGTTTCGCCAAGGTCAAACCAGACGAGAAGCACCACCATGATGCCAATAAGGTCAAGAAAGAGGAACGTCGAGCGCCAGCCGTACCACTCCCCCAACAGCCCACCGATTGAGGGTGACACCATTGGAATGATCGCCATCGCCATGGTGACGTAACCGATCATGCTGGCTGCTTTCGCGCGGTCAAAGAGGTCACGGATGATGGCGCGGGAGAGCGTCATGGACGCTGCACTTGTCGCCTGAATGACACGGGCAACCAGCAGCCATTCCAGCGTTGGTGCAAGCCAAGCCAGTGTGGTCGCGCCGAGATAGATGGTGGTTGTGGTGAGCAGGACCGGGCGGCGGCCGAAGCGGTCTGCCAACGGCCCAATAATGAGTTGCACAACACCCGTTGCAAACAGAAACACAGTCAAGACGAGTTGTATTGCCGCATCGCTAACCTGCAGATCGCGCGCCATGGCTGGCAGGACCGGCAGCATGACGTTCATCGCCATCACACCGGTTCCGGTGAGAATCACAAGAGTGGAGAGTTGCGGCGGCGTGCGGGCCGCGCCCGGAAGGGAAGAAAGAAGAGACAAGAGGATTTTACGCGAATAGGGGTGTGCTTGCCCTACGCCTCAAATGCCACGCGCTCAAGCGTGGAGATGATCATTGTCTCGCGGGACCAGGAATGCTGGTGGCGAGAGAGGTTCGCCGTTCACGCCAGAACGTATAGAGCCCGCTGATAACGACAATCGCCGTGCCCAGAAGCTCCCATTGATCGGGAAAATCGGCAAAGACCGTCCAGCCGAGAAGCAGCGCATAAACCATCACCGAGTAGCGGAAAGGCGCTACGAAACTCACTTCGCCAACCCGCACCGAGGCGATGACGGTGAGGTAGGCAATGATTACCGTTCCTGCCGCCATAACGAGAAGTGAGATTTCGCGCGGGCTGATTGCGACCCAGGGTTCAAAGAACAGGCCGACCGAACCCATGATAAAAATTGCGCTGGCAGTCACCAGCGAAACAAAGAATGAGGGAACGCTGGAGTGAACTCGCCGTGTCGCAAGGTCGCGCAAAGTCACGCAAAGCACGGCAAGAAGCGCGTAAAGCGCCGCGCCGTCAAAGCCACCCGTGTCTGGTCGCAGAATCAACAGAACCCCGCCAAAACCAAACGCTGTAGCAAACCAACGCCGCCAGCCGACCTGCTCTCCCAAAAATAGCGCAGCTGCCATGGTGAGGCAGAGCGGCAGAAGCTGAAGAACCGCGGTTGCATTGGCCAACGGCATTTCCTTCAATGCGGTGAGAAAGAAATAGGCGGCTGCCGTTTCCGCCGCCACGCGCAACATCAGTGGTTTGCTTGTAAGCGCCGCCCACACTCCACCTGGAGGTGAGAGCGCTTTCCTGTGCCAGCAAAGCAGGAATATTCCGACAATCGCTACACCGTTGCGAATGACCAGCGCCTGCGACAGACCCATGTTCTCCATGGCCAGTTTCATGAACGCATCATTGGTGACGAAGCCGGCCATCGCCACCATCATCAATATTGCCCCCTTGGCGTTGGAAGATCGGTCGCTCATGGAGTTGCGATGCAGCAGAGGCGTCGGCAGCGCAACCCAAAAGAAAAGGGCCGGTCATTGCTGACCAGCCCTTACCCAAATTTCTAACCGATGCGTGGCCTTACTGGCGCACGATCACCTTGGCGCCAACGCCAACGCGCTTGTAGAGGTCTTCCACATCGTTGTTAGCCATCCGGATGCAACCAGAGGACATGGCCTGGCCGATAGTCCAGGGCTGGTTGGTGCCGTGGATGCGGTAGATGGTGGAACCGATATAGAGAGCACGGGCACCAAGTGGGTTGTCCGGGCCACCAGCGTAGAAGGATTTCAGCTTTACACCACTTTCACGGCGAACACGGTTGATCATGGTCTGGGGCGGGCGCCAATCGGGCCATTCAGCCTTGCGGGTAACGCGGTGAGTGCCGGACCAGCGGAAGCCGTCACGGCCAACACCGATGCCGTACTTGATCGCCCGGCCACGTTTTGTGACGTAGTAAAGGCGACGCTCTTTCGTATCCACCACAATGGTGCCGGGAGCGTATTTCTCGTCATAACGGACGGAACGTTTGCGGATGGGCGAACGATTGGACCGGCTGCGGGCCCTCGGTCCAGTAGCCAGACGCCCGGCCTGGTTGTTGGCGAACAGGCCGTCATCAAACAGACCTGCCTTTGCTTCATCGCCCGATGTCAGAGCGATTGCGCCGCCCAGGATGGCCATCGCCGCTAATGTCAGAAACCTGCGCATGGGATCCCCTCTCCAAATGCCAATAAACGAATCTCTTCGCGTTCTAACCGGCGGCAATGGGCTGGAGCCAGCAAAAATGGGCTCTTTGCCCATTTCGTCTGGCAGTGATGCAACCTTGCCACAGGTCAACCGAGATTCAGTTCCGAGAAGAAGTCGTTACCCTTGTCGTCAATCACGATGAATGCCGGGAAATCCTCAACGGTGATTTTCCACACAGCTTCCATGCCAAGCTCTTCATATTCCACGACTTCAACGCTTTTGATGCAGTCCTGCGCCAGCCGCGCGGCTGGGCCACCGATGGAGCCAAGATAGAAGCCACCATGGGCCTTGCACGCTTCCCGCACCTGCCGGGAGCGGTTGCCCTTGGCGAGCATAATCATCGAACCGCCGAAGGACTGGAACTGGTCGACATAGGAGTCCATGCGCCCGGCGGTGGTAGGGCCAAAGGAACCGGACGGCATGCCTTTGGGCGTTTTAGCGGGGCCGGCATAATAGACCGGGTGGTTTTTCATGTATTGCGGCATGTCCTCACCAGCCTCCAGACGGGCGCGGATCTTGGAATGGGCGAGGTCACGGGCCACGATAATGGTGCCGTTGAGGGAGAGGCGGGGTTTGACCGCATGCTGGGAAAGCTGCGCCAGCACCTCATTCATTGGCCGGTTGAGATCAACGCTCACCACGCCGCCTTCAAATTCGGTTTCGTCCACGTCGGGCATGAAGCGGGAGGGGTTGGTCTCCAACGCCTCCAGGAAGATTCCGTCCTTGGTGATCTTCGCATTGGCCTGCCGATCTGCCGAACAGGAAACGCCAAGACCGATGGGCAGCGAAGCCCCGTGGCGCGGCAGGCGGATGACACGCACGTCGTGGCAAAAATACTTGCCACCAAACTGCGCCCCAACACCCATGCGCTGGGTCATTTTGTGGACTTCCTTTTCTATCTCCAGGTCGCGGAAAGCATGGCCTGTCGCGCTGCCGGAGGAGGGGAGCGTGTCGAGGGCGCGGGTGGAAGCCATCTTTACCGTCTTCAGGCACTGCTCCGCGCTGGTGCCGCCAATCACGATAGCGAGGTGATAGGGCGGACATGCGGCGGTGCCGAGGGTGAGGATCTTCTCATTGAGGAATTCCAGCATCCGATCATGGGTCAGAAGGCTTGGTGTTCCCTGATAGAAGAAGGTTTTGTTGGCAGATCCACCGCCCTTTGCGATGAATTGCAGCTTGTATTCCTGATCCGCATGACCGTCTGAATAGATGTCGATCTGCGCTGGCAGATTGTTTTTGGTGTTTGTCTCTTCAAACATCGCCAGCGGCGCGAGTTGGGAATAGCGCAGGTTCTTCTTCTCATAAGCGTCCATGATGCCGCGCGAAATGGCTTCCTCATCCTCTCCAACCGTCAGCACATTGCGCCCGCGCTTTGCCGAGACAATGGCGGTGCCGGTGTCCTGACACATGGGCAACACGCCGCCAGCGGCGATGTTGGCGTTTTTCAAGAGGTCAAAAGCGACGAAACGGTCATTTTCCGTAGCTTCCGGGTCTTCCAGGATGTCGGCGAGTTGCTGGAGGTGACCGGGGCGGAGCAGGTGATTGATGTCCATGAAGGCCTGCTCCGCCAGAAGGCGCAGCCCTTCTTCCTCAACTTCAAGGAAGGTCCGCCCCGCGGCCTCAACCTCCCGAACATAGTCGCCGGTCAGTTTGCGGTAGGGCGTAGCGTCTTTGCCTAGGGGGAAGAGATCGACATGGGGGGACGTGCTGTCGGACATGGGGTGGGCCCTGCGTGGTAAGCGTTGGCACAACAATGAAGGGCAGAGCGCCGCAACTCAATGCGTCGCTTGACCAATCCCAAGCCCGCACCCTATAGGGCAGGCGTCGCGCGAAAGTGCGGCTTGGCCTGCGGGTCAAAAAGGGCGATTAGCTCAGCGGGAGAGCACTGCCTTCACACGGCAGGGGTCGCTGGTTCAATCCCAGCATCGCCCACCACTTTTTCAACAGCTTGCGGCAATTCTCTAAAGTGATCTATCATGACGGTGGGCCTTAGTTCCCGCATCGGCACGTCGGTATAGCCGAAGGTCACACCGATGCTGGGCATCCCGGCGCGGCGCGCGGCTTCGATGTCGTTGATGCTGTCGCCCACCATGATGGCGGGGCCGTCACACCCAGCAAGCTTTATGGTTTCGGTGAGATGGGCGGGATCGGGCTTCTTGACCGGGAAAGTGTCACCCCCCGTCAGCGCGGCAAAACGCTCACCGTTCCCAAGCTCTTCCACAAGTTTTCGCGCCAAGCGTTCCACCTTGTTGGTGCAGACAGCAAAGCGCCATCCATCAGCCTCAAGCGCATCTAGTGCATCGAAAAGCCCGTCGAACCAGACGGAATTGTCTGCGATATGAGCCTCGTAGTCGACAAGATAATGCTCAAACAGCTCCGCGCGCCGTGCTTTGGTCAGCTCACGCCCGTGATAGGAGTAGGCGCGTTCCAGCATTTCCAGCACCCCACGCCCAACAACATGGCCCACAGCCTCCATGGGAATCGGTGGCAAACCGTCCAGCGCCGTGGTGCGGTTGAGGGCGGGGACGAGGTCGCGGTTGGTGTCGGCAAGAGTGCCGTCGAGGTCGAAGATCAGGCAGGGCGTTGCCATGAGGCGGCTTTCCGTTGCAGAGCGGTGAAAGGCAGATTTGCCGACACCGCTATACGCTTCTCGCCGCAGTTTAAACGTTGTGGGAAAACACTGAGGAAAACCGCATGTCCGATGATCTCAAACGCGCTTGCGCCCTTGCCGCTCTTGATGAGGTGAAAGACGGGATGCGGTTGGGCATCGGCACTGGTTCCACAGCTGCGCATTTCGTCACCGGCCTTGCCGCCCGTATACGGGAAGGGCTGACAGTGGTTGGCGTACCGACTTCAGAGGCCACCCGCGCACAGTGCGAGGCCGAAGGGGTGCCGCTGACGACCCTTGAAGAAACGCCACAACTCGATCTTACGGTCGATGGCGCAGACGAAATTGATCCTGACCTTGCGCTTATCAAGGGCGGGGGCGGGGCTCTGCTGCGGGAAAAGATCGTCGCCAACGCCTCGAAGAGGATGGTGGTCATCGCCGATGGCTCCAAACTGGTGGAAACCCTCGGGGCCTTTCCGCTGCCCATCGAAATCAACCATTTCGGCGAAGCGGCGACGATTAATGCCATCCGACAGGTCGCCTCCGACCATGGTCTCACCGACGCTCTCGACATTCGCGCAAACGCAGACGGCAGGCCTTTCGTCACCGATGGCGGTCACGCGATTGTCGATGCATCTTTTGGCCGCATTGTCGAACCAAAGGCGCTTGCGGCTGCCCTCAATGCAATTCCCGGCGTTGTGGAACACGGTCTCTTCATTGGCCTTGCCGATCTTGCACTTGTAGCGACACCTGACGGTGTTAAACGGGTGGAAAGCCGGTAAAGCACTTCCTATAAGACCGAACGAATGCTGAGGCTGACAATGGCCTCGACTGAAGCACCCGGAGTTACGTTTATGGCACTTTTCGCCGCCCGCCTTACACTTCTTGCAAGTCTTGCCGCCGCAATCTTCGCTGCTCCCGCTATTGCGCAGGATATAAGCGAAGAGCATCAGGCGGCCGCCCGCGCTGCTCTTTCTGCAACCAAGGCGACTGCTGCCTATGATTCAATTCTTTTCGACACCTCTGCGCAGATCAAAAATAGGCTGACGTCGCAGAACCCCGATCTTTCCGAACAGATTTCCACCATTGTCGACGAGGAAGCCATTAAACTCGCTCCCCGCCGGGCAGATTTGGAAAATGAGGCTGCTATCCTTTTTGCCAACACGTTTAGCATGGAGGAGTTGGTAGCCATTGAAACCTTCTTCTCCTCCGATACCGGAAGCAAATACCTTGAAAACGCACCGATCCTTGGGCGTGAACTTGGCCGTGCTGCACGGGTTTGGGCAAACGGTATCGGCCGCGACTTGTCTACCAATGTTGGTGCTCGGGTAAACGAAATCGCACCGCCGTCTGCTGAAGAGTCTGGCGAGACGACGACTGAAAGCAATTGATCCGCAGGGGTATCGACCCCAGATAAAGCTCAAGACACCTCAAGAGACCCATCCACCATGGCTTACGACTATGATCTCTTCGTCATTGGCGGCGGGTCCGGCGGTGTGCGCGCAGCTCGCCGTGTCGGTGCACTGGGCAAGAAGGTGGGGTTGGCGGAGAAAAGCCGCATGGGTGGCACCTGTGTCGTTCGCGGTTGCGTACCCAAAAAGCTCTATGTCTATGCCTCGACTTTCCCTGAGGCCTTTGAGGATGCTGCTGGCTACGGCTGGACCGTAGGGGAGACCTCGTTCGACTGGTCAACCTTGCGGGATAACAAGGAGAGGGAAATCACGCGCCTGGAAGGCCTCTACCGCAGCGGTCTCGCCTCTAATGACGTTGAGACATTTGACACCCGCGCCGTTCTGCGTGGGTCGCATGAAGTCTATCTGGAAGGCGAAGATCGCACTGTTACCGCGGAGCGCATCATCATCGCGGTTGGCGGCTACCCCAATCCCCACGCCGCGCTGCCTGGTCGCGAGCATACGATCACTTCCGATGAAGCGTTTGATCTGGAAAAGCTGCCCAAAAGCATCGTTATTGCTGGCGCGGGCTACATCGCTATTGAATTTGCCGGCATTTTCAACGGCCTGGGTGTCGATACGACGATCCTCTACCGCGGGCAGGAAATTCTCTCCAGTTTCGATGAAGACATGCGTCGGCAACTCCACGAGGAATACCTGGAACGGGGCATCAAGATCGTCACTGGGCAGGTTTTCGAAAATGTCCAACTTGGTGAGAACGGCAAGAAAATCGCCACCCTCTCCGGTGGTGACGTGATGGAAGTCGATGAAATCATGCTTGCCCTCGGGCGCCTCCCGTCAACAGACGGGCTTGGGCTTGAGGTTGCCGGTGTAAAAACCGATGGTCGTGGCTACATTCAGGTTGATGAATTCTCCCGCACCAATGTGCCCAGCATCTGGGCGCTCGGCGACGTGACGGACCGTGTGCAACTCACTCCCGTGGCGATCCATGAAGCCATGTGCTTTGTCGCAACGGAATATCAGGGCCGCCCGGAAAAGCCCGACCACGCTATGATCCCCACCGCCGTTTTCTCCCATCCTGAGATCGGCACAGTTGGCATCACGGAGAACGATGCCCGCGAATGTGGCAAGGCCTATCGCATGTACCGCGCCCGCTTCCGCTCTATGAAATACACCCTTGCCGGGCGCGAAAGCTTCATGGTGATGAAGTTAATCGTGGAGGCTGACAGCGACATCGTGGTGGGAGCTCATGTCATTGGGCCCGATGCCGGGGAAATGGCACAAATTCTGGCGATCCCGATGAAGATGAAGGCCAAGAAGGCCGATTTTGACGCCACCATGGCCTTGCATCCAAGTGCAGCGGAAGAGCTGGTAACGATGTATGACCCAAGCTACCGCATCGAGAACGGTGAGCGGATCGACTAGCCTTTCGCTCCCTGCCAGAGCGCTTCCAACCCATCGAGGTCATAATCGGCAAGGCCTTTGCCTTCAGCTTTCGCAGCCTTTTCCATGGACGTAAAACGGTTGCGCATTTTTGCGTTGGTCAACGCCAGGGCCCGTTCCGGGTCAATCTCGCGATGGCGGGCAAGGTTGGTGATGGCAAAAAGCACATCGCCCAGTTCATCCGCCTCCATTTGCGTTGATTTGCTGTCCAGCTCCGCTTCCAGCTCGTCCAGTTCCTCGCGCACCTTGGCGATGACGTCTTTTGCGTTATCCCAATCAAAACCAACCGTCGCCGCCCGCTGCTGTAGTTTGAGCGCTTGCGCCAGTGGGGGCAGGGTGCGGGGCACATCGTCGAGAACGCCTTTGGAGGCATCCTTCGGCGGCAAGCCAAGTTCCTCACGGCGCCTGGCGCGGGTGGCTTTCTCCTGCGCCTTGATGCGGTTCCAGGTGCCTTTGGCCATGCCCGCGGACCGGGCATCTTCGTCGCCAAAGACATGCGGATGGCGGCGGATCATTTTGGTGGTGATGCCCTCCACAACATCGCCAAAATCAAACGACGCCTCCTCAGCGGCCATCTGCGCGTAGTAGACGACCTGCAGGAGCAGATCCCCAAGCTCTTCGCGCAGGTCTTCGTGGTCATCGCGCTCAATTGCGTCGACCACTTCGTAGGTCTCTTCAATCGTGTAGGGCACAATGGAGGCGAAGGTCTGCTCGACATCCCAGGGGCAACCCGTCTGCGGGTCACGCAACGCTGCCATGATCTCCAACAGCCGGGACATGTCGCGCGATGGGGTCATGGTTTGCTCGGTTCTGGACATGCAAATAGCAGGAGCCTTGCTGATTGCCTATTTCACCTTCGCGGAGGGCACGTATTTTGAAACCAGCTCGACCATGTTGTTATCGCGCTCACGCCAGGTGTCTTCCCCCAGGATCACGGCAACGATGTTGCGCCCACCATAACGAAGCGAGGTGGCCAGATTAAAGCCGGACGCGCGGGTATAACCCGTCTTCATGCCGTCCGCTCCGCGCAGACGCCCAAGCACACGGTTGTGGCCGCGGATTTCCTTACCTTTGAAGATGAAGGAGGTAAGCTTGAAATAGGATCGGAATTGCGGGTGATCACGGCGCAGAGCGATGGTGAGCATCGCCATGTCCCGCGCGGTGGAAACCATCTTCTCGTCCGGCAGACCGGAAGCATTGCCAAAGACTGTCTTCTGCAACCCAAGCTCGCGCCCGCGCTGGGTCATCCTGCGGGCAAAGGTTTTTTCTGACTCGGAAATGTATTCAGCTACAGCGGTGGCGACGTCGTTGGCACTTTTTACCGATAGAGCACGGATTGCAGTATCGAGTGAGATCGACGATCCCGGCTTCATGTGAATTTTCGAGGCGGGTTTTCCAGCAGCATTCTTAGAAATAGGCAGTTTTGAATCCTGATCGAGCCCATTCGCCTTCATGTGGTCGAAGAGCAGATAGAGCGTCATCATCTTGGCAAGTGAAGCAGGATAGCGGATCGCGTCGGCGCGCTTGGAATAGAGCACCTCACCGCTCGACGCATCGATTACGATCGCTGCAAAGCGCTGATTCTGCGCTGCATGCGGGTCGAGCGTGCTCGCCGCCGTGCAGGAGATGAGTGCGATAGAAGTGATGAGCGCGAGTGCAACGCGCCAGATATCCGCAGTTTTGCGTGCCATGCTAGACTGTCCAGCCGAGATAGTTCCCCGTGCGGCAAGGCATCGGCTGTCTCGGCTTTGAGGTCAATGGGGCGGCTTGGCCTATGCCCTGTTGAGCGTTGCCTCAGGATCGGAGCGCGACCGCGATCTCAGCCGCCAGACGCGCATTGTTGCGCACCAGCGCGATGTTGGTCTCCAGGCTCCGCCCGCCACTCTGCTCAACAATTTCGCCGAGCAGGAAGGGCGTGACCTCCTTGCCGGTGATTCCGGCGGTATTTGCCTTTTCAAGGGCGCTGTTGATCCAAAGATCGACCTCATTTGCCAATAAAGCCGCGCTATTTGGAACCGGGTTTGCGATGAGCGTGCCGCCCTCTATCCCCATTTCAGCACGAATTTTGGCGTGGGAAGCTATCTCCTGCGCGGTGTCCATGCGCAAAGGTGCGTATAAACCGCTCTCTCTGGACCAGAAAGCGGGTAATTCGTCGGATCCTACCGAAATGACTGGAACGCCATTAGTTTCAAGTACTTCAAAGGTTTTGTTGAGATCCAGAATAGCCTTTGCTCCGGCGCAAACGACGATGACATCGGTGCGACCGAGTTCCTCCAAATCTGCTGAGATATCAAAGCTTTGGTCGGCTCCACGGTGGACGCCACCGATTCCGCCGGTGGCGAAGACGGAGATTCCGGCAAGCTCCGCCAGCATCATGGTGGCGGCCACCGTAGTAGCCCCTGTTTTCCCCGCCGCAACGCAATAAGCAAGGTCGGCACGGGAGAGTTTCATGACGTCTTTTTGCTGACCCAACTCATTGAGTTCATTGTCGCAAAGCCCGATGCGAACTTCGCCGTTCACCACAGCCATAGTTGCAGGAACAGCACCGCCCGCGCGGATATCTTCCTCCACCAAACGTGCCGTCTCGACATTGCGCGGATAGGGCATTCCGTGGGTAATTATGGTCGATTCCAGCGCAACAAGCGGCTTGTTTTCAGCCCGCGCATCGGCGACTTCCTGCGAAAAGACGAGATCAATCAAAGCTATAACTCCGGTCAGGGTAGGGGCCGTTGCTGCAAAGCACGGCCGCGGCAGCTCCCATGCCTATCCCCACGGCTTCACGCAACGAAAGACCGCAAGAAAGCCCATATAAAGTGCCCCCGGCAATCGCATCTCCGGCTCCAATGACATTTACAACGGGCTCAACTGATTGAACAGGAAGGGAAATCTGGCTATCTCCTTCGATAACCGTGATCGCCTCCGCACCATTGGTGATAACCACCGAGGCGGCACTTATAGCGCGAAATACTGAGAGTTTTCCATTACATAACTCTTCCCACTCGGTACGGTTGGTGAAAAGAAGAAAGGCCTTCGAAAGCGCTTCTTTCAACCGCCCAACTTTCGCCAGAGAAACACTGGCCAGAGCCACTGGAGCAGAAGATTCTTTTGTGATTTCAGATATATGCGAGGCAGACAAGTTCGCATCGACATAGATCCAACTCCATTCGCCCCCAGGCAAATCAAACGTCGCCTTTTCGCTCCCCTCCATATCAGAAGCAGCAATCACCAATTCCCCATCCGGCTGCACTACAGCCACGTAAGTGCCTGTTCGTAATGCAGTTTCGGCATGAAGCTGTATGTCACGTTCCTCAAGAGCCAGTCGCAACGCCGCCCCGGCCGCATCCTCTCCAATCACAGTCGCCAGATCAGATTTACCCCCGCACCAGGAATGTATGCTAGCCGCATTTAAGGCCGCCCCACCCGGTACTTGGCTCACAATTGCCGGGTTTGATGCACCTGAAATTGCAGAAGAATCCGCTTGGGCGAGAATATCCATATTCGCCGCGCCTATAAAGAGGACCGGCGCTGTCACGAATCGTCTCCAAATGGAATTGGTGTGTGGAACATGATTAGAACATGTGCCGAATTTGCTAATGATAATAATGCGCTGATGCAGGCTTTACACATGAGAACAAAATGGGTACGAATGATGAAATTGCATGGCCAACGGCCCCGTGAAATAAGGACAACACCATGTCATCACCCAAGTTGAAACTGGTCGAGGAAAACAAGGTGGATAAATCAAAGGCGCTAGAAGCCGCATTGGGCCAGATCGAACGCTCGTTCGGCAAAGGTTCTATCATGCGTTTGGGCGCAAATGAAAAGGCTGTGGAGATTGAAACCGTCCCCACTGGCTCGCTTGGTCTGGACATCGCTCTTGGCGTTGGCGGACTTCCCCGTGGGCGGATTGTGGAGATCTACGGCCCTGAATCGTCGGGCAAAACCACGTTGGCTCTGCACAGTGTGGCAGAGGCGCAAAAGGGCGGCGGCATCTGCGCTTTTGTCGATGCTGAGCATGCACTTGATCCGGTCTATGCTCGTAAGCTCGGCGTTGATCTTGAAAATCTGCTGATTTCCCAGCCTGATACGGGGGAACAGGCGCTTGAAATTGCTGATACGCTTGTGCGCTCTGGCGCTTGCGACATCCTTGTCATTGATTCCGTTGCAGCCCTCACTCCCCGTGCGGAGATCGAAGGTGAGATGGGAGCTTCGCTCCCCGGCCTGCAGGCTCGACTGATGAGTCAGGCTTTGCGTAAGCTCACCGGCTCTATCTCCCGCTCCAACACGATGGTCATCTTCATCAACCAGATCCGCATGAAGATCGGCGTGATGTTCGGTTCTCCAGAAACCACCACCGGTGGTAACGCATTGAAATTCTATTCCTCTGTCCGCCTCGACATCCGCCGCATCGGCGCGATCAAGGACCGCGATGAAGTCGTTGGCAACCAGACCCGCATCAAGGTGGTGAAGAACAAGCTCGCACCGCCTTTCAAGCAGGTGGAATTCGACATCATGTATGGCGAGGGTATTTCCAAGTTGGGCGAATTGATCGACCTTGGTGTCACCGCCGGTATCGTCGAAAAGTCAGGTGCCTGGTTCTCTTGGAACAGTCAGCGGCTTGGGCAGGGTCGTGAGAATGCCAAGCAATATTTGCGCGAAAACCCCGATGCGGCCGCCAAGATCGAAAGCGCTATTCGCGAAAATGCTGGTCTTATTGGTGAGAAACTGCTGGACGAGCCCACCGGCCAGGATGAAGAGGGTGATGAACCTGATTTTGCGGATGGTGCCGCTTAAGGCCGGGGGCCATCCGGGTAATAGCGCCGTATTCCAGTATTCTCGTCCGGTCACTCGCGACAGCTAGGATCAGTAAAATTGAGCCCCGAGCTGGCTGCCGCCGTTTCGGGGTTTTCTTGTTGTGTTGCGATCGCATCGCGGTTTTTCCGACCTCGCGAACCTCGCATTTCATCACCCGCGACCCAGCTATTCAGTTGAAAGGCGATGGCGAACCTGTTCAAAGGCCTGTCAGAGAAAACCCGCAGCTTTCCAACGCGGGCGCGTAGTAACCAAAGCGGAAAATCCGATGACCGGCGTCAACGAGATCAGATCGACATTTCTCAACTATTTCAAACAGAACGGGCACGAGTCGGTCGCATCGTCCTCGCTCGTTCCGCACAATGATCCAACGCTCATGTTTACCGCTGCAGGCATGGTGCAGTTCAAGAACCTCTTCACAGGTCTTGAAACGCGCGATTATACTCGTGCTGCATCCAGCCAAAAATGCGTGCGCGCTGGCGGTAAGCACAACGATCTCGACAATGTTGGCTACACAGCCCGTCATCACACGTTCTTTGAGATGCTCGGTAATTTTTCCTTCGGCGATTATTTTAAGGCTGATGCAATTGAGCTCGCCTGGAACCTGATTACCAAGGAACTCGGTCTTGACCGGGATCGCCTTCTCGTCACCGTCTATCATGAAGACGATGAGGCCCATGATCTTTGGAAGAAGGTGGCAGGCCTTTCTGAAGACCGCATTATTCGCATCGCTACATCTGATAATTTCTGGGCCATGGGCGATACCGGTCCTTGCGGCCCGTGTTCAGAGATTTTCTACGATCATGGTGATCATATCTGGGGTGGACCTCCGGGGTCGCCGGAGGAAGATGGCGACCGCTTTGTCGAGATATGGAACCTCGTTTTCATGCAATTTGAGCAGGTGGACGCTGAAAAACGTATTGATCTGCCCAGACCGTCCATCGATACTGGTATGGGGCTCGAACGCATTGCGGCAGTGCTTCAGGGCACGCACGACAATTATTACATCGATCTTTTCAAGGCGCTCATTACGTCAATTGAGGAGGGCGTCGGTAAGGCCAGTACGCCAGAGAACAAGGCGAGCTATCGCGTCATTGCAGATCACCTGCGCGCCACATGTTTTCTGATGGCTGACGGCGTTTTGCCGTCCAATGAGGGACGTGGCTACGTTCTGCGCCGCATTATGCGCCGCGCCATGCGCCATGCTAGCTTGCTCGGCACGAGTGATCCGCTGATGCACAAACTGGTTCCTTCGCTCATCACGCAGATGGGCGCAGCCTATCCCGAACTCGGTCGTGCCGAAGCGCTGATGACAGAGACGTTGAAGCTGGAAGAGACGCGCTTTCGCAAAACGCTGACGCGCGGTCTCCAATTACTCGATGACGCAACAGCTGATCTGAAAGCTGGAGAAGAACTCGACGGCACCGTCGCGTTCAAGCTTTATGATACATACGGTTTCCCTCTTGATCTGACGCAAGATGCTCTGCGTCGCCGTGAGATTGGCGTTGATCTGGATGCTTATAACGTTGCCATGGAGAAGCAGCGCGAAGAAGCGCGGGCGTCCTGGACTGGTGCGGGCGGGGCCGCAGATGACGCACTTTGGTTCACCTTGCGCGAAGAGCACGGAGCAACGGAGTTTCTGGGTTACGACCGCGAGGAGAGCCAAGCCGCTTTGTTAGCGCTCGTCTCCAACGGCGCTCAGGTCGGCAAGGCGAAGATGGGCGACGAGATCGCTCTCGTCTTCAACCAAACGCCATTCTACGCCGAATCCGGTGGCCAGATGGGGGATACCGGTATGATCACTTTCCCGGACGGTACAGTTTCCGTGAATGATACCAAGAAACGAGCTGACGGCCTCTTTGTCCATTACGGCAAAGTCGAAGATGGCACGGTTGCAGTTGGGGAAGGGGCGAACCTTACGGTCGACCATGCCCGGCGCGGCCGCCTGCGCGGCAATCATTCCGCGACCCACCTCGTCCACGAGGCTCTGCGCGAGGTGCTCGGCAATCACGTGTCGCAGAAAGGCTCACTTGTTGCGCCAGAACGGTTGCGCTTTGATTTCTCCCACACCAAAGCCGTGGCGGCTGAGGAGATGGCAAAGATCGACGCCCTCGCCAACGCCTATGTGCAGCAGAATAGCTCCGTCAGCACCACGCTCATGGCAGTAGACGATGCGATTGAAGCTGGCGCCCAGGCGCAGTTTGGCGAAAAATACGGAGACGAAGTTCGCGTTGTCTCCATGGGACAAGCCATGGACGGCGAGCGCGAGGGCAAGCCCTGGTCGCTTGAACTCTGCGGCGGCACCCATGTGAGCGCCACCGGAGATATTGGCGTTATTGCACTCGTGAGCGAGGGGGCGGTGTCCTCCGGCGTGCGGCGGATCGAGGCGCTAACGGGGGATGAAGCCCGGGCCTATTTCCAGGAGCGGAACCGCTTGTTGCAGCAAGCTGCTGACGCCTTGCGCAGCACGCCTGCCGAAGTACCAAACCGGATTGCGGCACTGATGGCTGAACGCAAACAGATGGAAGCTGAAATCGCAGGCCTGCGACGCAAGCTCGCAACCGGCGCAAGCGAGGCCGAAACCTCCGACGAGACGGTCGCGGGCATCACGTTCAGCGCCCGGGTTCTCGATGGTGTTCCGGCGAAGGATCTAAAAGGCATCGCCGACGAGACCAAGGCTCGCATCGGTAGCGGGGTCGTGGTGCTGATTTCGAAGGCGGAAGATGACAAAGCCGCCGTCGTTGTCGGCGTTACGGCTGACCTGACTGGCAGGCTCGATGCTGTCGCGCTTGTCCGCGTCGCGTCGCAAGAGCTTGGCGGTAAAGGCGGCGGAGGTCGGCCGGATATGGCGCAGGCAGGCGGGCCGGATGGCGGCCGAGCAGAAGCCGCTTTGACCGCCGTGCGCGATGCTGTGAAAGCCTAGCTCAACCGAGCAATTCGCTCCGCCGCTTTTTCGGAAGACTGCTGATAATCAGTTCGCGGCTGCGTGCAATGTAGCTTGCCAGATCATCATCTGAGATGGTGCATTCTGGCTGAAATCGCAGCCATCTCGGATTGCGGAAATAGGGAGCGATTCCGACACCGTCTTCCTGCTGTAGGAACTCGGATGCCATGTCGTCCACCTTGATCGTGAAAGAACAGGTTGCTTTGCCGTCCTGATCCCGCGACCAGTAAATTGCGAAAACCTTACCGCCGATTTTCCAAACGTGGGCACCACGCCATTGAATGACCATCGTTACATTCGGCAGAGCACCGCAGACTGCATTGAAACGGGCAAGGTTCATGCGCAATCTCTGGAGCGAATAAGGGCGGCCTCTCGACCGCCCTTAGATTGCTAGCTCATGGCTTTTTGCAAGCCTTCATCCACCTTGTCCAAGAAGCCGGTGGTGGAAAGCCAAGGTTGATCGGGGCCGATGAGCAGCGCCAGATCCTTCGTCATATGGCCGCCTTCCACTGTGTCGATGCAGACCTGCTCAAGCGTGCCTGCAAATCTTGCAAGGGCATCATTGTTATCGAGTTTGGCCCGGTGGGCGAGGCCGCGGGTCCAGGCAAAGATGGACGCGATGGAGTTGGTGGAGGTTTCCTCACCCTTTTGATGCGCGCGGTAGTGGCGCGTCACAGTTCCGTGGGCGGCTTCCGATTCCACGGTCTTGCCGTCCGGCGTCATCAATACGGAGGTCATTAGGCCAAGGGAGCCGAAACCCTGCGCCACAATGTCGGACTGCACATCGCCATCGTAGTTCTTACAGGCCCAAACATAACCACCGGACCATTTCAGCGCCGAGGCCACCATGTCATCGATCAGACGGTGCTCGTACCAGATTTCTTTCTCGTCGAACTGCGCTTTGAACTCGGCATTGAAGATGCGTTCGAAGATATCTTTGAACTGGCCATCATAGGCCTTCATGATCGTGTTCTTGGTAGAGAGATAGCAGGGAACTCCGCGTTGCAGCGCGTAGTTCATCGACGCGCGGGCAAAGTCCTCGATAGATTTATCGAGGTTGTACATTCCCATTGCGACACCCGAGGAGGGCGCGTCAAAAATGTCGTAATCCTGTGTCGTTCCGTCTTCACCAACGAATTTCATGGTGATCTTGCCGGGGCCAGGGAAACGGAAATCCGTCGCGCGGTACTGATCACCAAAAGCGTGGCGGCCAACGATGATTGGCTTTGTCCAGCCCGGTACCAGGCGGGGCACGTTTTGCATGATGATCGGCTCGCGGAAGATCACACCGCCCAAAATGTTGCGGATGGTCCCGTTGGGGGAGCGCCACATCTTCTTAAGGCCGAATTCCTCAACCCGCTGTTCGTCCGGTGTAATAGTCGCGCATTTGACGCCCGCGCCATACTTCTTGATGGCGTTGGCAGCGTCGATGGTGATTTGGTCGTCGGTATCGTCCCGTGCCTCAATCCCAAGATCATAATATTTCAGGTCAATATCGAGATAGGGGTGGATCAACTTGTCCTTGATAAACTGCCAGATGATCCGCGTCATCTCATCGCCGTCGAGCTCAACGAGAGGGTTTTCGACCTTAATTTTCGACATATTTGGAATGCTTCCGTGGGCGTGAATTTTGGCGCGCTATAACAGATAAGCGGGGGTGATCAAACGCGGTACGGGGTAGCCAATGGGCCTAGTCAGCTTTTGTCTGGAAGTGTTGCAACAAAGGACAACCCCTTATCGACCCAATCCCGCAACGACATCCCATCTTGGGGCACGTCAAGATCAACATAGACATATCCAGCCAGCGGGCGGCCAGTGAAATCCATCGGCCTGGTGGCCAGGTGCGCGAGCACTTCCTCGTAGCTTGGTTTGCCGACGCGCAGCATCAGGTCACCAGTGCCGCTGGCTCCGCAGATCATGTGGCGACGTTTCATAAAGCAAATGCCACCGAACATGCGCCGTTCTGTGATGGCATCTTCGTCAGCAAGCGCTTCACGGATTGCGATTCCGAGGTCTTCTTTATCCATCGGCACGTCTCCAGTTGGCTGCTCGCCCAATGTGTGGCACGGCCAGCCACACGATAACAGGCTTTGAGCGGGCAAGCAGATGGCCGGGACCAACCACATGAAAGAGATGATGACAGGTGGCCCGGCGATCATTCTGGTCAATCCGCAGCTTGGCGCTAATATCGGACAGGCCGCGCGGGCTATGGCGAATTTTGGCTTGTCGGACCTGCGTCTGGTGGATCCGCGCGACGGATGGCCAAATGAGGACGCGGTGTCCAACTCAGCCAAAGCATTGCATGTGATTGAGGGCGCGCAGGTCTTTGCTTCGCTGGAAGAGGCCATTGCCGACCTGCAATTCGTCTTCGCTACTACGGCCCGCCAGCGCGAGATGCTCAAACCGGTACGCGGCCCTCGTGAAGCGGCGTCTACACTTCGCAGGCGGGATGAAGCAGGCGAGCGCACCGGTATTCTCTTTGGCCGCGAGCGGTGGGGGTTGGAAAGTGTTGAGGTTGGGCTCGCCGATGAGATTGTCACCTTTCCCGTCAATCCGGCCTTCGCTTCGCTCAACATTGCTCAGGCCGTGCTGCTGATGGGCTATGAATGGATGACGAGCGGCAAGGCGGAGCTGCCAATCGGCACGCCGCCAACTATCCCGGCTACCAAGGACGAGCTCCTCGGGTTCTATGAACATCTGGAACACGCGCTCGACCAGGAGAATTATTTTCGGCCACCCCACAAGCGCGCAACCATGGTGGAGAACCTGCGCTCGATTTTTGCAAAAGCCGCACTCAGCGCTCAGGAAATTCACGCCCTGCGCGGCGTCGTGGCTGTGTTGGAAGGCCGCAAAACCCGTCCGCGCAAGGATCGCTAAAGCGCGATATCGGCAAGGTAGCGTATCGCCTCGCCCATCGTCAGTTCCGGTTTGAACGCGCCGTCGCGAAGGAAGAGCACTGTCTGCGCCATGACGAGAGGGTTGTTCATGAGGAAGGTGTGGGTCACCGGTAAAACGAGGTGGTCTGCCATCCCTTCCAGCCGCGTATTTTCAACTGAGACCTTGCCATCATTGGCTTTCCCTATCAACGCATTGGTCACGGGGTTCAAGGCGACGTCACCCGCTATAATCCCAACATGAAAATCCGCTGCCGGTAGCGCATTGGGCACGCTCTGCTCACCCGTTCCCAACTGCAACCCGGCAAGACCATTGAACACGTCAAACATCGGCAGGTCTGCCAATTTGTCGACAAGCTCGCTACCCTGGTTGGGCGGCGCGAGCATAACGGAATTACCAAGCCGACTCGGCTTTTCATTCGCCAGCCAGTAACGGAGCAGAATGCCGCCCAAGGAGTGGGTCACGAAATGCACCTTCCCGCCGCTGCAGGCCGCATAGGCGGCGGGGATTGTCTTTTCCGCCAACTCCTCGATGGCACCTTCACGGGAGGGGTAGCTGGTGTTGTGAACCTGGTAGCCGGCGCGCTTCAAAACTTGTTCCATGGCAAGCATGGACGCTGCCGTACGGGCTAGTCCGTGCAGCAGTATGACGTGTTCGCGCGGCTTTTCCACTTGGTCTATTCCAGTTCTACAACGGCGATCCTGCGGTCTTCAAAACTCAGCGCGAGATCCCCGCGTTTTAGGTCCAACGCCTGCGCACCGAAAAGTTCCCGGCGCCAACCTGTCAGCGCGGCAACATCGGCATTGTCGTCAGCTGCGATCTTTTCCAGATCATCCGCCGTCGCGATGATTTTGGAAGCCACCTGGTTCTCCTCGCAAACGACCTTGAGCAGAACCTTCAAAAGCTCAGTTGCCGCTCCCGTGCCTTCCGGGGAACGAGTGGGGCGGGGCACATGGGGCAATTGATCGTCCGGCAGGGCGAGAGCGTTGGCAACAGCGTCAAGCAAGCCCTTGGCATGTCGAGACTTTGCAAATCCGCCTGGCACAGCACGGAAACGGGCAAGGTCCGTTTCGTTTTTGGGGTGCTGTTGCGCCACTTCGTAGACGCCATCATCCTTCAGAATCCGCCCGCGGGGAATGTCGCGGCTGCGCGCTTCCTTCTCTCGCCATTCCGCCACCGCCTGCATGACAGCCAGATCGCGGGATTTTCGCACGCGCATCTTCAGCCGCGTCCAGGCTTGCTCCACCGGCAGGTCATAGGTCTCGACAGCTTCCAGCACCGCCATTTCCTCATCCAGCCAATGGCTGCGCTTCTTGCGGGCAAGGTCATCGCGGAGGGATTTGTAGATGTCGCGAAGATGGGTGACATCGGCGAGAGCATAATCGAGTTGCTTGTCACTCAGCGGGCGGCGGGACCAGTCGGTAAAGCGTGAGGATTTGTCGATATTCGCGCCAGCTATCTTCTGCGCAAGCTGGGCATACCCGACGGAATCGCCATAGCCACACACCATTGCCGCGACCTGCGTGTCAAAAATCGGCGTTGGAACCTGGCCATTCTGGTGGACGAAAATTTCAATGTCCTGACGGGCAGCATGGAAGACTTTGACGACGCTCTCATCGGCCATCAGCTTGTAGAAAGGCGCAAGGTCGATGCCTTCCGCCAGCGGATCGATGATGCATTCATCGCCCTCGCGGGCCAGCTGGATCAGGCACAAGATAGGCCAGAACGTGCTCTCGCGCAGAAACTCGGTATCGACGGTGACAAAATCGACCTTGGCATAGTCCGCACAGACATCTGCCAAGTCTTCGGTGGTGGTTATGATCTTCATGGCGCCGCTTTAGATACACGAATGCGGATTGACTAGGGCCAAACCGGTGTTGACACACGCGCCACCACACGGCTTTACCAGCGCGAGCCGCCGGGAACGTGACCCGCGCGCCCCCCAAAGCCAGCCTCAGGACAAGATTAAATGCACCGCTATCGCACCCACAATTGCGCCGCGCTCCGCGCTGATGATGTTGGCACGACCACCCGCCTTTCCGGCTGGGTTCACAGGGTGCGAGACCATGGCGGTTTGCTCTTTATCGACCTGCGCGACCATTACGGCATGACGCAAATTGTTGTGGATCCCGATTCTGACGGATTCGCAACAGCGGAAAAAGTGCGCTCCGAATGGGTGCTTCGCATTGACGGAGACGTGAAGGCGCGAACCGACGAGACGGTCAACAAGGACCTGCCCACCGGGGCAATCGAGATCTATGCCCGTGACATTGAGGTGCTTTCAAAAGCAGCCGAGCTGCCGCTACCGGTCTTTGGTGAACCGGACTATCCCGAGGATGTGCGCCTGAAATACCGCTTCCTGGATCTGCGTCGCGAGACGCTTCATGCCAACATCATGAAACGCCAGGCGATTATTGCAGACATGCGGATGCGTATGAACGACGCGAAATTCTTCGAATTCTCCACCCCGATCCTCACAGCCTCTTCTCCAGAAGGCGCGCGCGACTTCCTGGTGCCGAGCCGCATTCACCCGGGTGAATTCTACGCCCTTCCGCAAGCGCCACAGCAATACAAGCAGCTGATCATGATGAGCGGCTTTGACCGCTACTTCCAGATCGCCCCGTGTTTTCGTGATGAAGACCCGCGCGCAGACCGCCTGCCGGGTGAATTCTACCAGCTGGATCTTGAAATGAGCTTTGTCGAACAGGAAGACGTGCTCACCACCATGGAACCGGTGATTGCCGATGTGTTCGACGCCTTCGCGGAAGGTAAAAAAGTTGACCGCGATTGGCCACGCATTCCTTACGCGGAAGCAATCCGTAAATACGGCTCAGACAAGCCGGACCTGCGCAACCCCATCGAGATGCAAGACGTCTCCGAGCATTTCCGTGGCGGTGGTTTCGGCGTGTTCGCGGGCATTCTGGATGCCAATGAGAAGCATCAGGTCTGGGCGATCCCTGTGAAGGGCGCTGGTTCGCGCAAACATTGCGACCGTATGAACGCCTGGGCACAGGGCGAGGGACAGCCTGGCATGGGCTACATTTTCTGGCGCGAGCTTGAAGAAAAATTCGATGCTGCCGGTCCCATCGCCAAAAATATTGGCCCAGAGCGAACAGAGGCGTTGCGCCAGCAGATCGGCCTTGACGTCGGCGACGCCGTCTTTTTCGCCGCAGGCGATCCGGCGAAATTTGCCTCCTTTGCGGGTGATGCGCGCACTAAAGCAGCAGAAGAGGCTGGTCTTATTGATGAAGACCGCTACGCTTTCTGCTGGATCGTCGATTTCCCGTTCTATGAATGGGACGAGGAGAACAAGAAGGTTGAGTTCTCCCATAATCCGTTCTCCATGCCCAAAGGCGGACTTGATGCGCTGGAGAACCAAGACCCGCTTACTATCGACGCCATGCAATACGACATGGTTTGCAACGGCTTTGAGATCGCGTCAGGCGGCATCCGCAACCATTTGCCTGACACGATGGTGAAGGCCTTTGAGATTGCCGGCCTTTCCAAGGAGACAGTGGAAGAGCGCTTTGGCGGTCTTTACCGCGCCTTCCAATACGGCGCGCCGCCCCATGGCGGAATGGCCGCCGGTGTAGACCGGGTTGTGATGCTACTTTGCGGGGCCAAGAACCTGCGTGAAATCACTATGTTCCCCATGAACCAACAGGCGCGCGATCTGCTTATGGGGGCTCCCGGACCTGTAGATCAGGCACAGCTCAAGGACCTGCATTTGAAGACAGTCTTGCCGAAAGTTTAGCTTGACGGTTGTGACTATCACATTCCCTCGGTAGCCTTCGCGGACATACCGAGGAGGATGTTTTATGAAAATGAGAACCTTAGCGGCCGTTTTGGCGCTTTCAGCCGGCATGGCG
This sequence comes from uncultured Alphaproteobacteria bacterium, assembly GCA_929200315.1. Lineage (GTDB taxonomy): Bacteria > Pseudomonadota > Alphaproteobacteria > Rhizobiales > Rhizobiaceae > Pseudahrensia. Next base: position 511,731 of record CAKMZB010000001.1, read on the forward strand.
GCTCCGGCTTTGGCCGAAAACCGCATCGACACCCAGCTTCCGGACGCGCCAGAGCTGGCAGCCTACGGTAGCTTACCTGTTGGCGTGCGACAGGTTGATTTGGTCAATCCAGATCAGGTCAACATGCTGGCGATCGACCCTGCTGGAGAGAAGCCGGAAGAGCTTCCGCGCTACGACCGTCCACTCACCGTTGAAGTTTGGTACCCTGCCGCTGCAGGCGCGAACGGCGAGACGACGCTCAATGCCTTCATCCGTGACGGTAAGACGGAAGTGGAGCTTGAAGGGAGTGCAGTGCGCGACGCAACGCCCCGTTCTAACGAAACCTATCCGCTGGTGCTGATCTCCCATGGCTATCCGGGCAACCGCTTTCTGCTTTCTCATCTGGGGGAAAACCTGGCCTCCAAAGGCTACGTTGTGGCGTCCATCGACCACACCGACTCCACCTACCGGACGCAGGCTGCATTCTCATCCACACTGGTGAACCGTTCTTTCGATCAGCTTTTCGTTCTGGCGGAGATGGATCGTCTCTCCAAGGATAACGGCTCATTCCTGAATGGGCTCGTTGACGCCTCTAACGCAGGTCTCATCGGCTATTCCATGGGTGGTTATGGCGCGCTCATCACCACGGGCGCCGGTATCAACGACAACGCTATAAACTTTCCCCAGCCCTTTGGCGTGCCCTTCAGTATTCTTGGCCTGCACAAGGAAGGGTCCGATGAACAGGAAGCGCTGCCGGACGAACGCATTAAGACGGCTGTGGCCTTCGGCCCGTGGGGTATGAATTACGGTCTTTGGGATCCTGAAGCACTGTCCGACATCGATATTCCTTTCCTGGTCATCGGTGGTTCGCAGGATGATGTGTCCGGCTACGAACCAGGTGTTCGCACCATTTGGGAGAATATGAAGGGCACCGACCGAGCGTTGCTCACCTTCGACAACGCCAACCACAATGCCGGCGCGCCCATGCCAATGCCTGCGGAAGCGGCTGAAGCTGGTGTCGCTGACCATTACACCGATGCAGCCTGGTCGAACGCGCGTATGAACAACATATCCCAGCACTTCGTCACTGCATGGCTCGACAAATATCTGAAGGACGATGAGGCGAAGGAGGCATATCTGGAGCTGGTGCCCAATTCCAACGATGGCAAGTTCTCCGTCGGTGAAGATGGTAAGGAGAAGGAAGACCACACCTATTGGACCGGATTTCCGGCCCGGACAGCTAAGGGTCTGATGTTTGAAGAGCTGCCTGCGGGTCAGTGAGTCTCTTCAATTGCCACCGTCTCGCCGCAAAGCGGCATGGCGATGGCCGTTTGCGGAGAGAAAACCAAGAAACATGCGGTTTTCTCGTCGTTTTCCGGGGCAGGGGGGCCTTGACGGGCCTCCCGACCTCGCCTAATTACGCCCCACGTCAAGCCGATGTGAGCCGCGCGATCCCGCACGCCTAGTGCAGGAACAATCGTCGCTCAAACAAGGTTTGCACAACCGAAGACACAGTTTGAAAGTATGAAATCGGGTTTCCCGTTTTCCTCTGCATGGTTCAGGCGCCTCGGCAGCTAAGCTGTCTGACGGTGCCTTTTGCCTATGCGGATCGCACCGGACGGGTGTGGTGCAACTCCGTCCAGTCACGCCTTGAGTGTGGCAATGAGCAAATTACTGGGCAAAGGCCCGCGAAGAAGGACACGTTCATGCCGACTATCAACCAGTTGGTTCGCAACCCGCGCAAGGCGCCTGTAAAGCGTTCTAAAGTGCCTGCCATGGAGCAGAACCCGCAGAAGCGCGGTGTGTGCACACGCGTTTATACGACGACGCCGAAGAAGCCGAACTCGGCCATGCGTAAGGTTGCCAAGATCCGCCTGACCAATGGCTTTGAAGTCATTGGCTACATTCCCGGTGAGGGTCATAACCTGCAGGAACACTCTGTGGTGATGATCCGCGGCGGTCGCGTAAAAGACCTTCCTGGCGTGCGCTATCACATCATCCGTGGTGTGCTCGACACTCAGGGTGTGAAAGACCGCAAGCAGCGTCGCTCCAAATACGGTGCCAAGCGTCCCAAATAATCCTTGACCCGATAGGGTTTATCCCGGGCGCGCCAATGCGGACCGGGATTTCGTTGTTAAAGAAGAGATTGAATTCATGTCCCGTCGTCACCGCGCAGAGAAACGCGAGATCAACCCCGACCCCAAGTTCGGTGATCTTGTCCTGTCTAAATTCATGAACGCCATCATGCTGGACGGCAAAAAGTCCAAAGCAGAAGCCATTGTTTATGGCGCGTTTGAGAAGATGGAAGAAAAAGCACGCGCTGAAGCGCTGCCGATGTTCCATCAGGCTCTGGAAAACGTTGCTCCGCAGCTGGAAGTGCGTTCCCGCCGCGTGGGTGGTGCTACCTATCAGGTGCCCGTTGAGGTGCGTTCCGAGCGCCGCCAAGCTCTTGCTATCCGCTGGCTCATTTCTGCTGCACGCAAACGCAATGAGACCACGATGATTGCACGTCTGTCTGGTGAATTGATGGACGCGGCCAACAACCGCGGCTCCGCCGTCAAGAAGCGTGAAGACACTCACAAGATGGCCGACGCAAACCGCGCTTTCTCCCATTACCGCTGGTAAGCGCGAAGCCTTTTCGCTCCTCCTTCCCATTTAAGACCTGAGCAAAGATCATGTCCCGCGAATATAAACTCGAAGACTACCGCAACTTCGGAATCATGGCCCACATTGATGCGGGCAAGACGACAATGACCGAGCGGATTCTTTATTACACCGGCAAGATCCACAAGATGGCCGAAGTGCACGATGGTGCCGCGACCATGGACTGGATGGAGCAGGAGCAGGAACGCGGTATCACGATCACGTCTGCTGCAACCACCACCTTCTGGGAAGGTCGTGACGGCAAGAAGCGTCGCTACAACATTATCGATACGCCTGGCCACGTGGACTTCACCATTGAAGTTGAGCGTTCCTTGCGCGTGCTTGACGGTGCCGTTGCTCTGCTGGACGCCAATGCCGGTGTTGAACCGCAGACCGAAACGGTTTGGCGCCAAGCCAACAAATACAACGTCCCACGCATGATCTATGCCAACAAGATGGACAAGGTTGGCGCCGACTTCTTCAACTGTGTCGCCACTGTGAAAGAGCGCCTCGGTGCCATTCCCTGTGTGATCCAGCTGCCGATCGGCGCGGAAAACGACTTTGAAGGCATCGTCGATCTGATCGAGATGAAAGAATATGTCTGGAAGGGCGAAGAGCTTGGCGCGACGTGGGATGTTCTCGATATCCGCGACGAACTGAAGGACCAGGCCGAAGAGTATCGCGAATTGCTCATCGAAACGGCTGTTGAAGCCGACGATGATGCCATGGAAGCGTATCTTGAAGGCAATATGCCCGACAACGATCAGCTTCGTGCGCTGATCCGTAAGGGCTGCATCGCGGTCAAATTCTTCCCGATGATGTGCGGCACGGCATTCAAGAACAAGGGCGTGCAGCCTTTGCTTAATGCGATCACCGACTACCTTCCTTCGCCTGTAGAAGTGCCAGCAATTAAAGGTATTGACGCGAAGACCGAAGAAGCAACGGTTCGTGAATCTTCAGACGAAGCGCCGTTCTCAATGCTCGCCTTCAAGATCATGAACGACCCTTTTGTTGGTTCGCTCACGTTCTGCCGCATCTATTCCGGCCATCTGGAAACAGGTGGTTCGTTGATGAATACGGTTAAGGGTAAGAAAGAACGCATCGGCCGTATGTTGCAGATGCATTCCAACGACCGCGTTGACATCAAAGAGGCCTATGCCGGCGACATCGTCGCAATTGCTGGGCTGAAGGAAACGACCACGGGCGACACTCTGTGCGATCCGCTTAAGCCGGTCATTCTGGAACGTATGGAATTCCCCGATCCAGTGATTTCCATCGCAATCGAGCCAAAGACCAAGGGCGACCAGGAAAAGATGGGCATCGCGCTCAACCGTCTGGCAGCCGAAGACCCGTCTTTCCGCGTCAAGTCCGACGAAGAGTCCGGCCAAACCATCATTTCCGGCATGGGCGAATTGCACCTCGATATTCTCGTTGATCGTATGAAACGCGAGTTCAAGGTTGAGGCCAACGTTGGCGCGCCACAAGTCGCTTATCGCGAAACCATCACCCGCGAAGCCGAAATTGACTACACGCATAAGAAACAGTCCGGCGGTTCCGGTCAGTTTGCCCGCGTGAAGATTGTGTTCTCACCCAATGAAGAGAGCGAAGAATTCGAGTTTGAATCCAAGATCGTCGGCGGTAACGTACCGAAAGAATACATCCCTGGCGTTGAGAAGGGCATCCAGTCCGTCATGGACAATGGTCCTGTCGCCGGTTTCCCGATGTTGGGCGTGAAAGCGACTCTGCTGGATGGTGCCTACCATGACGTGGACTCCTCCGTTCTCGCATTTGAGATCGCGGCACGTGCTGCTTTCCGTGAAGGTGCTCAGAAGGCTGGCGCCAAGCTGCTGGAACCCATCATGAAGGTCGAGGTTGTGACACCTGAAGATTATATGGGCGACGTCATTGGCGATCTGTCTTCCCGTCGCGGTCAGGTGGCCGGTACGGAAACCCGCGGCATCGACACTGTGGTCTCCGCCATGGTGCCGCTCGCCAACATGTTCAAATATGTGGACAGCCTGCGCTCCATGAGCCAGGGCCGTGCCCAATACACGATGACGTTCGACCATTACGAGCAGGTGCCTCAGGCGGTTGCTGACGAAGTTGTCGAGAAATACGCGTAAGCGTTTCAAGAGTTTAGAGAAGAAGGAGCCAGACCATGGCGAAGGAAAAGTTTGAGCGGACGAAGCCGCACTGCAACATCGGCACGATTG
>CAKMZB010000002.1:0-82116 GCA_929200315.1 uncultured Alphaproteobacteria bacterium
CTGATCGCCTTTCGGAGCTTGAAGGTTCGGACAGGCAGGGATTTGTCGCGCGGTGGCAGGAGCTCGTCGACTCTTCTCCACAGCCCCATGCTTCGATGACATTGCCGAGAGGCGCGGTCGCCTATGAACTTCAGACCAACGCGCTCGGGAGCGGATCGAGCGCGTGCTCTCAGCAGCTCTTCGATCCGCGGATCACAGCAGAGCCAATGTCGCCTAGTCGACCACAGGTGGACCGGCTGACCCGGTCACTACCGGACTTCTCACGCCTGATCGAACGGCTAGACAAAGCCAAGGCCTCCTTCGTCTCCGTCACCCAATCGTTCAACACAGCGACTAGCATGGGACGACTTACACTCAACGTGCTGCTGTCATTTGCCCAGTTCGAGCGGGAGGTCACGGCGGAACGGATCAGGGACAAGATCGCCGCCTCGAAGAAGAAGGGCATGTGGATGGGAGGTCCTGTGCCGCTGGGCTACGATGCCAGGGATCGAACTCTCGTCGCCAGAGAGGACGAGGCCGCGATCGTCCGGCAGATCTACGATCTCTATTTCAAACTCGGCACATTCCACGGGACCAAGACAGCGGCCGACAGACATGGACTGCGCTCACGGCTTTGGACCAGCAAGGCTGGCAATGATCGGGGTGGATTGCCCTTCACACGCGGGCATCTCTACCGCATCCTCACCAACCCCATCTATGTCGGAATGGTTCACCACAAGGGCGCGACCTATGAGGGACAGCATGACAGCATTGTTGATCCCGCGATCTGGCAGGGCGTACAAGACCAACTGCGGATAGGTGAAACGAGAGTGAGCGCCGACGCCAGTTCGCCAGACGAAGCTGAGCCGATGGACGGGAGTGGCAGCGCGGACGACATTGACGGCCAAGAAGCTCAAGATGCTGCCCCAGCCTCTGACCCCAAACCATCACCGGCTCGCCCTAAACGCAGCTACAGGACAGAACCGTCGCCGCTGGTCGGCAAGGTGTTCGACGAGACCGGCGATCATCTTACGCCCAGCCATGCCAATAAAAAGGGGCGTAGATACCGCTACTACATCTCCAACCGGCTGATCGCCCGAAGCGGAGAGGTAGATTACGACGAAGGTGAGGTGGATAGTGAGTGCAGTGAGTGACCTGAAGCTGGTCGCCAAAAGCGACCCATCGGCGGGTGGCGGTTGCCTGCGCCCACGCTGGAGAGTGCTGTCGCCAATGCGATCCGGTCCTGGCTGGCAGAGCCGACCCTGGCAGGCCGATTGATGATCAATGCCAGCGCAGACGAACAGGCAGCGGTGCGGAACCGCATCGAACGGCTGAACCGGAAGCTAGCCGCACAAGACGATCCCATCATAATGCTGGCGCCGACCATCGATCACATCGAGCTGAAGCCTGGCCATCTCAATATTACGATGGACACCAAAGCCCTGGTCGGTCTTATCGGTATCAGGAACATCGACCGCATCGATATCGAAGCCATGACCATCTCCGTGCCCTTCGAGCAGCGGCGGCGCGGTGTGGAAACACGGATGGTGCTGGGCCATAGGGAGCAGCAGGTTGATGCAGTGCTTGTCAGCAACCTGGCTCAGGCCCGAAGCTGGTACGCGCAACTGAAGTCCAGCGCAACTCTTGCAACCCTTGTAAAACAGAGCAACACGACCGTCGCCCTCATCACTCGCATCCTCCCGATGGCCTTTCTGTCGCCTGCGGTTGTGGAAGCCATCTGCACCGGACAGCAGCCTCCGGAACTGACCAGTCGAAAGCTGCGTGACATCACGATCCCGGCTGACTGGAGCGAGCAGGCCAAGCTGTTCGAACTGGCCTAGCGGACTATCAAATCGTCCCAGCTGTCACGACGCTGCTCAAAGAGCAGCCGCACCAGAGCCACGGATGCAACTGACCAGAATTGGTCGGCGGAATACCATGCATCCGACGCCGGACCGGTTCAATCCTGCCTCGGCAAGCGAATACCCACCGAAAGCCGACTTTGAGACCGACGGGCTATTATGGCCTGATCAACGCCGAAGACAGAGCCCGCTCGAACCGGCTAGGCGCTAACCCGTGGATAAGACGGCAGGAATAGCTGAATGAGAGAAAACAGTAATATCAATGTGTTATGGCGGAGAGACAGGGATTCGAACCCTGGGAACCCGTGAAGGCTCAACGGTTTTCGAGACCGCCCCGTTCGACCACTCCGGCACCTCTCCGCAAATGTGCCTGGTCCACGGCACAGCGCCGCTGTTACCCAGCGGCGGTTCTGATTTCAAGAGAGAATTCCCGACCGAGCGACCAGCACGGCTCCTGGAACATCAGTCTTGTTGCACAGGCAGCACCTGACCAACGCATGCGCCAAAGCCTATGCGGAACCCCCGGCCTTGCGCATGGCCGCGCAGAACAAGCGTATCGCCGTCCTGCAGAAACGCGCGGGCTCCCCCTTCAATCGCGATTGGTTCATTCCCTCCCCAGGAAAGCTCCAGCAAGGACCCACGCTCATTCTTTCCCGCGCCGGATATGGTGCCGGACCCCAGCAGGTCACCGATCCGCATCGGACAGCCGCTTGACGTGTGGTGAGCCAATTGCTGGGCAGATGAATAGTACATTTCACGGTAATTGGTGCGGGTGATCACAGTTTCCCGGCCATCCTGCGGAGTCAGACCAACCTCCAGCGCTATGTCGTACAACATGGGACCAGACTCCCTGAGATACGGCAGCAGCGGAACCTCACGCTCTGGCGCCGGCACGCGGAATGGCTCAAGGGCGGACGTCGTGATGATCCAGGGAGAAATGCTCGTCGCACTTGCCTTGGACTGGAACGGTCCAAGCGGCTGGTACTCCCAGCCCTGGATATCTCGCGCTGACCAGTCATTCAGCAATACGTATCCGAAAATATTCTTAAACGCCTGATCGACCGACAAACGCCCACTGGACGCCTGACCGACCACCGCGCCCATTTCCAACTCCATGTCAAACCGCTGGGCAGGGCCGAAATGCGGGACTTCGTCCTGCGGCCCCTTCAACTGTCCCATGGGCCGGTGAACCGGAGTGCCAGAAACCACAACCGAGGATGCACGCCCGTTGTAGCCAATGGGGATGTGCAGCCAGTTCGACGGGAGTGCGTTTTCAGCACCACGAAACATAGTTCCAACATTGGTGGCGTGGTGCCGTCCAGCGTAAAAATCAGTGTACTCTGCGACCTCGAAGGGCATGGTCATGCGCACGTTCTCAAGCGGTACCAAATGTGGCGACAGCTGATCACCGGTATCGGCTCCCTCCCGCAACATACTCATGAGCTGATGCCGTAGCCTTAGCCATTCAGATTGACCAAGGGCCATAAAGGCATTCCAAGCCCCGGTCCGCAACGTGCCGCCAAATGTGATGATGCCGCGCTCCTCCAACGCATGAAGATCCAGCACCTGGTCCCCAATGGCGGTGCAGCATCTTGAGGTGCTGTCCGCCTGGACAAATGCACCACAGGGCAAGTTGTTGAGCGGGAAATCGCATTGCGGATCGTTGGCATACGACACCCATGATGGGATGAGATCGGTCACCTAATTTCCTCTAACAGCATCGGGCTGGTTTTCCGGGCATGCGGCCCTGAAGGACGGCAGAGCGAGACAACGCTTCTCGATCTCCAGAAGCCGCGGGAAGGCAGCAAGGTTCACACCCCACCGATGGGCGTTATAAAGCTGCGGCACAAGACACAGATCAGCCATGCTGGGACGGTCAGAAAATGAAAATGGAGCGGTTGGTGCAATCATGCGATCAAAAGCCCTCAGCCCACATTCCACCCACTGGTTCATCCATTGTGTAACGGCCTTGGCTTCGTGGCCCATAGCTTTGAGCCGCGATGTAACCCGCAAATTGTTGAGCGGATGAATATCCGTCGCAATTGCCAGAGCCGCGGCGCGTATATGGGCGCGGTCCACTGGATCACGAGGCAGCAAGGCAGGTTCCGGATAGGCCTCTTCCAGCCATTCGAGAATGGCCATGGACTGTATGAGCGCGGTGCCGTCATCAAGAACAAGCGTCGGAACCACCATGCCCGGATTCAGCATGGTATAATGTTCGTCCTTCTGTTCCCCAGCCAGAAGATCCACAGGCGACAGCTCACAATCGATGCCCTTCAGGTTCAACGCGATTCGAACTCTGTAGGATGTTGTTGACCGCCAGTAGGTGAAGAGTTTCACGCCGGGTCCGGAGTACCATCGAAACGCTTCTTCAAGCTCGTCCAGCAATCCACATAATCGTCCTGCAGCGGCGCCTCGTTGGCGGCGAAAGGTGTGAGGTGTTGGGGGAACCGCGTTTCGAACATGAAGCTCATTGTGTTGTCGAGTTTGTGGGGCTCCAATTCGCCATGGCTTGCCTTTTCAAACGCCTCTTCGTCCGGTCCGTGGGGCAGCATCATGTTGTGCAGACTCATGCCTCCGGGGACAAAACCCTGGGGCTTGGCATCGTATTGGCCATAAATATTGCCCATGAGCTCGCTCATGACGTTCTTGTGGTACCAGGGTGGGCGGAACGTGTTTTCCGCCACCATCCAACGCTCCCGAAAAAGGACAAAATCTATGTTCGCCGTGCCCTCCACTCCGGAGGGTGCCGTCAGAACCGTAAAGATAGACGGATCCGGGTGGTCGAACAGAACTGCACCGACCGGGCAATAGGTCGCCAGATCATATTTCACGGGCGCGTAATTTCCGTGCCACGCCACAACGTCCAGGGGTGAATGGCCAATTGTACTTTCGTGAAACGTCCCGCCCCACTTTATGACCATGCGACTCTCGGTCTCTCGATCCTCAAATGCAGCGACCGGCACCTTAAAGTCACGCCGGTTGGCCATGCAGTTGGCTCCGATAGGACCGCGCTGCGGAAGCTCAAACTTTTGCCCGTAATTTTCGCAAACAAAGCCGCGGCACGGGCCTTCCAGAACTTCAACGCGATACACAAGGCCACGTGGCAGGATGGCAATTTCCTGCGGCGCGATATCGATCACCCCGAGTTCCGTTGCAAAACGCAGTCGGCCCTCCTGCGGCACAACGAGTAATTCACTGTCGGCAGAGAAGAAATATTCGTCTTCCATACCCTTGGTGACGAGATAGATATGTGCTGCCATGCCAGTCTGCGTTGAAACATCACCTGCCGTAGTCATGGTGTGCATACCCGTCAGCCAGGTCAAATTCTCATCTTTATGTGCAACAAGATCCCAGCGGTATTGGCCCAGCGAGACGATGTCGGGGTCAATTAGCGGAGCACTTTTCCAATTCGGCAGATCAATCCGGGAACAGCGCCCGACATGTTTGACGCTGGGACGGATGCGGTAGCACCAGGTACGTTCATTGCGGTGCCCCGGGGCGGTGAAGGCGGTGCCGGACAATTGCTCCCCATAAAGCCCATAAGCGCAGCGTTGCGGCGAATTCATGCCCTGCGGCAGCGCACCTGGCAGTGCTTCGGTCTCGAAGTCATTGCCAAAGCCAGGCATATAGCCCGGTGTGACCAATCCACCGGTCGCAACAATCATCGCATCTCCCTCCTTTGCGTTCATTCGGCGGCACCTGCATCCAGAACACCACGATCAATCTGATCCTGCTCGATCGCCTCGAAAAGAGCCTTGAAGTTACCTTCGCCAAAACCATCATCACCCTTGCGCTGGATGAATTCAAAGAAGATCGGCCCGATCATGGTTTTGGAGAATATCTGCAGCAGGATGGACGTTTCGCCATCCACGACACCTTCCCCGTCGATCAGAATGCCGTGTTTTGCAAGCTGGTCGAGCGGCTCTGTATGGTTGGCAACGCGGATCTTCGACAAGGGATAATAGGTCTCAGGAGGAGGGGGCATGAATTTCAGATCATGCCCGGCAATCGCCTCCACTGATTCATAAATGTCATGTGCCCCGACGGCGATGTGCTGGATGCCCTCCCCATTGTAGCGCTTGAGGTATTCAACAATCTGCCCGGCCTCACCGCGGTCCTCATTAACAGGTATGCGGATGCGCCCGCAGGGGCTTGTCAGCGCACGGCTGAGCAGACCTGTATGCTTGCCTTGAATGTCGAAAAACCGGATCTCACGGAAATTGAACAGGTCCCCGTAGAAGCGAAACCAAACATCCATATTACCGCGATAGACGTTGTGGGTGAGGTGATCGAGGTAGAAAAAGCCGACCCCTTCAGGATGCGCATCCGTGTGCCACTCAAACTCATCATTGTAGACGGAACGTTCGCGATGGCCGTCAACAAAATAGATAAGGGAACCGCCAATACCGCGAATGGCCGGCCGATCGATCGTCTTGCCGTCTTGCACGGGTTCGGCGCCCTTGCTTACGGCGTGATCAAAGGCGTGCTGGGCATCAACCGTCCGCCACGCCATAGCCGGGGCACAGGGGCCGTGCTTTTCGACAAAACGAGCAGCGTGTGATTCCGGTTCGGTGGTCAGCAGGTAGGAAACGTCACCCTGCTGCCAAAGTTCACATTTTTTAGATTTATGGGTCGCGACATGGGCAAAACCCATTTTGTCGAACTGGGTGCGGATCGCATCCGAGTCCGGTCCTGAAAATTCAACGAATTCAAAACCGTCGGTTCCAGCTGGATTGTCCACCGTTATCCCCGTCGGCGGCGCGTCATGCGGAAAAGGGCCCATTTTTCGCTCCCATATTGTTTAAGTAACGCAAAGGTAGGATGGTTAGGGCACAACTTGTTTGCGAAATTTGCGGTATTAGCGGACATTCTGCATGAATTGTGCAGAATTTTGGAAATGGCGCTCGCTATGAAACTGGATCGCTTCGATCATGCGTTGCTGAAGGCTTTGCAGGAGAACTCTTCGCTATCCAACGCGGCCCTGTCCGATATCGTCCACCTGTCGCCCAGTCAGATTTCTCGCCGACGGACCTCGCTGGAACGTGCCGGGATTGTTGAGGGATATACGGCGGTTCTGAACGCACGGGCTCTTGGTTTCGGGCTTCGGGCCATCGTCAGGATCAATCTTGCAAGCCATGGCGGGCCGAATGATGAGACATTCGCTGCCTTTGTGGGCAGACTGCCGGAAGTCAATGCAGCTTACTCAGTTTCGGGTGATGCCGACTACGTGCTGATGGTTCACATGGCCGATCTTGATGCTTTTGCCGAGCTGATCCATCGGAAAATTCTACCCCATCCGCAGGTCGCGCAGCTTCGGTCAGATATTGTCCTGACCACGGTGAAAGAGAGTCTGGCGCTTCCCATGGAATGAGCCTTCCGGAAGCATCTCAAACCGCCTGTCCATCGCCAGCCACTGGAGGCCTAATTGGAGGCCACAATCCTTGACTCCCCTCCGCGGTCCTGTATATCGCCCGCAGATTGAGCGTGAGGCCATAGCCTTGCGCTTTTTTCTGTTTCGCAAATCAGACTGGCAAAAAGGCATCTGCTGCGCATGCGGCAAGATGCGGCTTGAACATGAAGGAACAAAAGATGTTCGCAGTCATCAAAACCGGCGGGAAGCAATATTCCGTCCAGGAAAACGACACGCTGCGTGTCGAGAAGCTCGCTGGCGACGCCGGCGACATAATTGAAATCAAAGAAGTGCTGATGATCGGCGATGAAGTGGGCGCACCCCTCGTCGATGGCGCGGTTGTGACGGCGGAGATCGTCGAGCAGTCCCGCGACCGCAAGGTTATCGCCTTCAAAAAGCGCCGTCGGCAGAATTCCCGCCGCAAAATCGGCCATCGCCAACACTATACCGAGCTGCTGATTTCCGAGCTGCTGGCCAAAGGTCAAAAGGCGAAGAAGAAAGCCACCGGCATCGGCGCTGAACGCGCTGCAGCCAAGGCTGCACGCCACGCCAATGGCGGCCGTTCGGCAAATGGCGCAGCTGACCTCGGCCTGTCCGGCACCGCATCGACGGCCTCCGAAGCCAAGGTGGAGAAGCCCAAGGCTGAGAAGAAAGCCGACAAGGCCGAAGCTAAACCGGCAGCAAAGGCCGACAAGCCGCTCTTCACCGCCCCCAAAGGCGACAAGAACAAGCTTACCGAGATTAAGGGCATCGGCCCGGTTGCCGAGAAGCAGCTCAACGAGCAGGGCATCACCACGTTCAAGCAGATCGCCGATCTGTCCGCTGATGACATTGCCCGCGTTGATGAGTATATGCCGTTCTCAAGCGACCAGATCGAAGATTGGCAGACTCAGGCAAAGACGAAGATCGCGTAAGCGATCTGGTCTTTGCAGATTTTTGGCCGATATTCGCTTTCGCGATATCGGCAGTGAGATAGAGATTTCGGCGCCCTGACGAACGGGTGTCCCTTAAGGAGACATAAAATGGCTCATAAGAAAGCAGGCGGTTCTTCCCGCAACGGTCGCGATTCCGCCGGCCGCCGTCTTGGCATTAAGAAGTTTGGTGGCGAGGCCGTCATCCCGGGCAACATCATCTGCCGCCAACGTGGCACCAAGTGGCACCCCGGCGACAATGTCGGCATGGGCAAGGATCACACGATCTTCTCGCTCATCGAGGGCAACGTGTCCTTTGCCACCAAGGCCAACAAGCGCGTGACGATTTCCGTCACCCCGATGGCAGACGCCGCCGAATAACCGGATTGCAATCACATCCGGTGTCCCAAAGACCCCGGATGTCACGGTTCAGACAACTTACGGGGGGATAGGGACACCTATCCCCCCGTTTGCATTTGACGTGCAGGCGGACATCACCCGGCCCCGAGGAGGCCTGATGTCATGACACGCTCACTGGACGTTCTCATCACCCGCAATTTAACTCTGCGCCCACCCCTTGAGGTGGATGCCGAGGACATTGCGGAAGCTCTTGCTGATCCTGCTGTCTCCAGCAATTTGAGCAATGCGCCACATCCCTACACACTGCAGGACGCCTATCGCTGGATTGAGCACAGCCGCACATCTGACGAGGCAGGCCTTGTTTATACAGCGCACAAAGAGCGGCTGATCGGTGTCGTGCAGGTACATCTGCGCGATGAGGTGCCGACCCTCGGCTACTGGTTCCGTCCTGAGGTTTGGGGTCGGGGCTTTGCAAGCCAGGCAGCGCAGGCGGCATTGGCCTATGCCTTCCGGCATTTCGAAGCTGAGGCGGTCGCATCCTACGCCTACCAGGACAACCACGCTTCCCTGCGTGTGCTTGAAAAGCTTGGCTTCTCCCAAACAGGGGAGAGCACGCGGTTCAACCACGTTCGCGGGGAAGATGTTGCAGCCGTTGATGTGCGATTAACACGTGAGGCCTTTGAAGAACGCTTTGGCCCACTAGACGCGCAAGCCGCCGCCTGAACCAAGGCTCCCTCAGCCTCCTGCCCGCCAGCGCCGATATGGCGCTGGCGGCGCAAAGGCCGTAAGTGAAGCCAGTCCCACCGCTCTAAAGCGCGCCAAACTCCATGAAATTTCTCGACGAAGCCAAGGTCTATGTGCGCTCCGGTGCTGGCGGCGGCGGAGCCGTGTCCTTTCACCGGGAGAAATATATTCAGTTCGGCGGCCCCGATGGTGGCGACGGCGGCAAGGGTGGTGACGTGTGGGCCGAGGCCGTGGAAGGCCTCAACACGCTGATCGACTTTCGCTACCAGCCCCATGTGCGCGCCAAGACCGGCGTTCACGGCATGGGCCGCAACCGCCACGGCGCGCAGGGTACCGATGCCGTGATGAAGCTGCCGGTCGGCACGCAGATTTATGAAGAAGATGGCGAGACGCTGATCGGCGATCTAACCGAAATCGGCCAACGCCTGCTCGTTGCCAAAGGCGGCAATGGCGGCTTTGGCAATGCCCGATTTAAGACCTCCACCAACCAGGCTCCGCGTAGTGCCAATCCTGGCCAGGAAGCGGACGAGCGCACCATCTGGTTGCGGCTGAAGGTCATTGCCGATACAGGCATTGTCGGCCTGCCAAATGCCGGCAAAAGCACGTTCCTTTCCACCGTATCTGCCGCAAAACCCAAAGTCGCCGACTATCCTTTCACAACGCTCTACCCGCATCTGGGGGTCGCGCGGATTGATGGAACCACCATCGTGATTGCCGACATTCCCGGCCTCGTTGAAGGCGCTCATGAAGGTGTCGGGATCGGCGACCGCTTTCTCGGCCATGTCGAGCGCACGGTTGTGCTCCTTCACCTCGTCTCCGCGCAGGAACATGACGTTGTGGAGGCATATAAGACTGTGCGCAAGGAGATCGAGGCCTATGGCGAGGGCCTTGGTGACAAGACGGAAGTGCTGGCCCTCTCCCAAATCGACACAGCGGATGAGGAGGCCATTGCGATGACGCAGGAAGCGCTGTCGGAAGCCGCAGGCGGAGCGCAAGTGCATCTCGTCTCTTCCGTCACCCATAAAGGCCTCGACGGTGTGCTTCGCGCACTACGCAAGGCGATTGATGACGCCAAACCGCAGGTCGATACTGACGACGACCCCCGCTGGCAAACGGACCGTCTCGCAACCGTGCCGGAGGGGCAAGTTCTGCCCGGCGAAGAAAGCTGAAGCCCATGGGCGCGCCCTCCGAAAATCCCCTGAAAGGCCACCGCCGGATTGTCGTGAAAATCGGCTCAGCCCTGCTGGTCGACCGCGAACACGGTCTGCGTCGCAAATGGCTGACTGCCCTTGCTGAGGACCTCGCCGTTCTCGCAGCCGATGGTGCCGAGATCGTGCTTGTCTCCTCCGGTGCAATTGCCCTTGGCCGCTCGGTGCTCACAATGCCAGACCGCGCGCTGAAGCTTGATGAAGCCCAAGCCGCCGCGGCCGTCGGGCAGATTGCCCTTGCCGGAGCCTGGACCGGAGCGCTGGCTGGCCATGGCATGGTCGCCGCGCAGGTTCTGCTCACGCTGCGAGACACCGAAGGGGCGGGAAATCGCCGCGCCTATCTCAATGCCCGCGACACACTCCTTCAGCTTCTTGCCCGCAAAGCCGTGCCGGTGGTGAATGAGAACGACACGGTTGCCACCAGTGAGATCCGCTATGGTGACAATGACCGCCTTGCCGCCCGGGTCGCAACCATGGCGGGGGCGGATCTGCTCATTCTTCTTTCCGATATTGACGGCCTCTATACCGCTCCCCCGGCGAGCAACCCGTCTGCAACCCTCGTGAAGCGTGTCAAAGCCATTACGCCGGCTATTGAGGCCATGGCTGGTGATGCGGGCTCACACCTTTCGCGCGGGGGAATGGTGACGAAAATCGAAGCCGCACGCATCGCCACGGCGGCGGGCTGCGCCATGATCATTGCCTCGGGGCGTGAAAACCACCCGTTGCGCCGCCTTGCAGAGGATGACACTTGCACATTGTTTGACGCAAAGCCGGTGAAGGGTGCACGGAAAGCGTGGATATCCGGGCAACTCGCCCCTGCCGGAACGATCCAGGTCGATGCCGGGGCTGCCCGCGCTTTGAGTAGCGGCAAAAGCCTGCTGGCAGCCGGTATCCGCGACGTGATCGGTACGTTCCACCGCGGCGATGTGGTGGCCTTAGAAGGCCCGGACGGCGCGCTGGGTCACGGCCTCGTGGCCTATGATTCCGCCGATGCCGAGCGCATCAAGGGCCTTCGTGAAGAGGCAATTGCCGATGAGCTTGGCGGCAATGCCCGCTCCACCGTGGTCCATGCCGACAACATTGTGCTCGGTCATTCACGCGCAGGAGAAGCGACGCGCGGTTGATTCCATCCCCATGCGAGCGCAAAACAAAACCATGTTGGACAAGACCTTAAACGACCCCGCCGCCCTCGCCGCTCATATGGCTGACATGGGCGCGCGCGCCCGCGTGGCGTCACAGAAGCTGGCAACGGCAAAGTCAGACCGCAAACACGCGGCGCTCATTGGCGCAGCGCAGGCCATTCGCGCCGGGGTCGATGATATTCTCAACGCAAACGCCATCGACATGGAAGAGGGGCGCGAGCGTGACCTTTCCGCTCCGATGATGGATCGGCTGAACTTAACCCGGGACCGCGTGCTCGACATTGCAAATGCCGTTGCCGCGATCGCCAACTTGCCCGATCCGGTCGGCGCAGAGATCGCCAGATGGGATCGCCCGAACGGCCTCGACATTTCCCGCGTCCGCACGCCGCTCGGAGTCATCGGTGTTATCTATGAAAGCCGCCCGAATGTCACCGCCGATGCCGGAGCTCTTTGCCTCGCCGCGGGCAATGCTGTGATCCTGCGCGGCGGTTCCGATTCCATCCACTCCTCCCGCGCGATCCATGCCTGCATGGTGGAGGGACTTGCCAGCGCTGGTCTTCCCACCGACGCGATCCAACTTGTGGAAACCACCGACCGCACAGCGGTTGGTGAGATGCTTGCGGGCCTGTGCGGCAATATCGACGTCATTGTCCCCCGTGGTGGACGCAGCCTTGTCGAGCGCGTGCAGCGCGATGCCCGCGTGCCGGTCTTTGCTCATCTGGAAGGCCTCGTTCACATCTATGTCGACGCTTCTGCCGATCTCGATATGGCGGTGGAAATCGTGCTCGACGCAAAACTGCGCCGCACCTCCATTTGCGGGGCCGCGGAGACGTTGCTCATTGACCGCAATGATGTCGACCGGCTTGCCAAACCGTTGCTTGATGCGCTCATTGCCAAAGGCTGCGAAGTGCGGGGCGACGAGGCAATCGCGAAGCTCTCGCCGCAAATCAAAGTCGCGACACAGGAAGACTGGTCGACGGAATATCTCGACGCCATCATTTCTGCAGCCCTGGTCGACGGCGTGGGCGGAGCGATTGCGCATATCAACCGCTATTCCTCAAGTCATACGGACGCAGTTATTGCAGAAGATGCGGCGGTGGCCGAGCGCTTCCTCAACGAGCTGGACAGCGCAATCCTGCTCCACAACACTTCCACTCAATTTGCCGATGGCGGCGAGTTTGGCATGGGCGCGGAGATCGGCATTGCGACCGGCAAAATGCATGCCCGTGGTCCGGTGGGCGTGGAGCAACTCACTTCCTTCAAATATATTGTGCGTGGGTCCGGGCAGGTGCGGGGCTAGCGGCCTCGCCACGCTGCCAGTCGCTCCATGGGTGATCCTTCCACCACTATCCCACGCCGCTTCACCCGTATTCCGCAGGCCTATCGCGGAGAGCGGATCGGCCTCTTTGGCGGCTCTTTCAACCCGCCTCATGAGGGGCATCTACATGTTGCCGAACAGGCTTTGCGCCGCTTGCAGCTCGACCGGGTCTGGTGGCTCGTCACCCCGGGCAATCCGCTGAAGGACACAGGCATTCTTGCCCCCCTCGCAGAGCGCCTTGCCGCCTGTGAGGAGCTGGCGAGAGACCGTCGCATGGTGGTGAGTGCGCTGGAGCTTGGCCTCACGACGCGCTTCACCGCCGATACGCTGCACCACATCACGATGCGGCATCCGGGAACCGATTTTGTCTGGGTCATGGGGGCTGACAATCTGGGCCAATTCCACCGCTGGGACCGCTGGCGTGCGATCGCCAACCTGCTCCCCATCGCGGTTGTGGATCGTCCCGGCTCCACCATGGCGCTGCACAATGCGCCCGCAGCTGAAGCGCTTGCCCGCTTCCGTATCGATGAGGATGACAGCTCACTTTTGGCCAGCAAAAGCCCACCGGCCTGGACCTTTCTCCATGGGCCGCGTAATGCCCTCTCTTCCACCGCTTTGAGGGCAGGTGACGCCAGTTGATAGAGCGCCCTCAAACCACTTTGTTGATCCTGACACATAACGCGGTCTATGATTTGCACAGTGCAAAGTGATTTGCGCTGCAAATGGCCCCAAGTTCGTCAGGTGCCGCAACGTGCAACCAAAGAGGTTTAACCCTGAACGCACAGACCCAAGCGCTTTCCAAAGGCGCAACCAAGCCCGCTCCGACCAGTGCCTATGGTTCTGAAGGGAGCAAGCCGCGGGATCTCCTCGGCACCATTCTTTCCAGCCTTGATGACGCCAAGGCGGAAGACATCACTCACATCGACATTGCCGGTAAGTCTGCCGTTGCCGATCACCTGGTGATCACAAGCGGCCGGTCCCACCGCCACGT
The DNA here is from genome assembly GCA_929200315.1 of uncultured Alphaproteobacteria bacterium. Taxonomy (GTDB): domain Bacteria; phylum Pseudomonadota; class Alphaproteobacteria; order Rhizobiales; family Rhizobiaceae; genus Pseudahrensia. Next base: position 13,929 of record CAKMZB010000002.1, read on the forward strand.
CAATGCCGTCTCCGACAGGTTGCTGCGCGATCTGAAGAATGGCGGCTACGGTTCCCCCCGCGTGGAGGGCATGCCGGCGTGCGACTGGGTGCTGATGGATACAGGCGACGTCATCGTCCACATTTTCCGACCGGAAGTTCGCGATTTCTACAATCTCGAAAAAATGTGGCTGCAAGTGGCTAACGGCGAGGCGGGCGACAATCCTCTCGACGCCTAGGTAACGCATTTATGCGTGCCATCTGTCTGGCCATTGGCCGGCTAAAGGCCGGGCCCGAGCGTGAGCTTGTTGAGCGCTATTGTCAGCGCCTGACTTCCGGTGGGCGCGCTGTGGGTCTGGCCGGGGTCGATCTGGTCGAATTGCCGGAGAGCCGTGCTGCAAGCGCACAGGCCCGCAAGAGCGACGAGGCCGAGCGCATGGCAGCGCGGGTGTCGCAGGGTGCAACGCTCATCATATTTGACGAGCGTGGACGGGCTATCGACAGCGCAAAATTTGCATCCATCGTGCAAGACACAACCGAAAGCGCTTCCGATCTCGTTTTGGCAATTGGTGGGCCGGATGGGTTTGACGAGACCTTCCGCAAGAGTGCACAGCACGTTGTTTCCTTCGGCCAACTCACCATGCCCCACCAATTGGTACGCGGGCTGGTTCTGGAGCAGCTTTACCGGGCAACGACGATCCTGACGGGTCATCCCTATCACCGCTCGTGAAAGGTTCGCCCCGACCACGCCCCATTCGCGCTGGTTAATGACCCGTTAACGCCCCGGCCTATAGGCTCAAACGGACCCGAAACCCCGCATTCGCCATGCTCTCTTCCGCCCCAATACACCTGTTAAGCAGCTTGGTGATCGCAGCCTCCATGGCCGCGTTCACCCCTCCCGTGCAAGCCATCGCGCAAACCGCGCCTGTGGCAACGACGGCGCAGGAAAAGGCGGAACGTGAGGAGCGCCTTCGCGAAGTAAACCGCGTGCTGCGGGAAACACGTGCGCGGCGTGAAAAACTCAACAAGGAAATGGCTGACCTCGGCAAAGATATTGGCTCCATCAACCGTGTTCTGGTGGAAACCACCCGCCGGGCACAGGCGCTCGAAGGCGCTGTGGCAGAGACCGAAACCCGACTTGAGCAACTTGGCGAGAAAGAAGAGGCAATCCTCGTGCCGCTCAACCGCAAGCGCGGTGTGATGATGGAAGTGCTCGCCGCACTGCAGCGGGTCGGCGAAAACCCGCCCCCTGCCTTGCTGATCTCACCAGACGATGCTCTTTCCTCCGTCCACAGTGCGCTGCTGCTCGGCGCTGTCGTGCCGCAATTGCGTGAGCAATCTGCATCACTTCGCCTTGAACTGCGCGCGCTTTCTGTCACGCGAGCCAGTATTGATACGCACAAGGCACAGCTTGCCGAGCAGTTGAATGATCTTGCCGAAGATGAAGAGCGCCTCACTCGTCTCGTTGCTGAAAAAGAAGCAATTATTGATGAAACGCAGGCGCAGGCTAACGCCGATGCAAAGGCGGTGAAAGACCTTGCAGCGGAGGCAGAGACCCTTTCCGATCTCATCGCGGGTCTCGATTCCGCCCTTGATGATGCCGCCCGCACCGCAGAAGCCGCCCGTACCGCTGACGCTGAGCGGCAACGGGAAGAGGCTGCACGCCTCGCCAAGGCGCGGGAAGCTCTTGCCCGCCAGAGCCCCGGAGACCGGCCCGGCATGCTTTCTGCTGCACTCGACCCGGCGCGGCAGGAGCCAGCGATACCGTTTGCCAGAGCAGAAGGCCTTTTGCCCCGCCCAGTGCAGGGAGTGGAGCTCTATGATTTTGGTGCACCATTGCCGACCGGTCCTCGCCGGGCGCTGGAACCAGCTCCCAACATCGCCATCACCACCCGCCCCAACGCCCGGGTGCGGGCACCGGCAGATGGCTGGGTCATCTATGCCGGCCCCTTCCGTTCCTATGGCACTGTCCTCATTTTGAACGCAGGCGGCGGCTACAACATCGTTCTGTCCGGGTTGCGGCAGGCTGATGTGCTGCCCGGGCGATTCGTGGTTGCCGGGGAACCGGTGGGACGAATGAGCGCGCGCAGACCCGCGCGCGCAACTGTGATCGGTCAGGGCGTTGCTTCCCTTGGTGGCGACCGTCCTGTGCTGTATGTTGAGTTTCGAAAAGACGGCAAGCCCGTCAATCCTGCGCCATGGTGGTCTAACACAGGCGATGTAAATCTGGCGGCGGCAAGCGCTGGTGCTAATCTGGAATAGGGTGCGGCGGTTAAACGCCTCCGCGTAAGGAAGACATGATGTTGCGCAGAATTTCCATGCTGATGGCCGGGGCCGCTTTCGGAGCCGCCGCGATCATTGCGGTGCAAGCGGGAACCGCCAGCCTGACCTCCAAGGCAGATGCGGCAGGTTCGGAGACCTATCGTCAGCTGGATATTTTTGGCGATATTTTTGAGCGCGTGCGCTCACAATATGTCACCGAACCGGAGGAGCAGAAGCTCATCAAGGCCGCCATCAATGGTATGTTGCGCGATCTCGATCCGCACTCCTCCTATCTCGACCTTAAAGAATCCAACCAGATGCGCACGTCCACCACCGGGAAGTTCGGTGGTCTTGGCATTGAAGTGACGATGGAAAATGAACTGGTGAAGGTCATCGCTCCGATGGACGGAACCCCGGCATCCAAGGCTGGCGTACTGGCCGGTGATCTCGTCTCGCAAATCGATGGTGAGAATGTGCGCGGCCTTTCGCTTCAGGAAGCTGTCGAGAAAATGCGCGGTCTGGTGGACACGCCCATCGTGCTAACCATCCTGCGCGAAGGGGCTGACAAACCGCTGGAGATCACGATCGTTCGTGACATCATCACGGTTCAGTCTGTCAAACACCGCGTTGAAGGTGGCGATGTTGGCGTTTTGGACATTAACGGCTTTACCGAACAGACCTATCCGGGCCTTACCGACGCGATCAGCGCGATCCGTGAAGAGGTGAAGGATGATGAGCTGAAGGGCTACATCATTGATCTGCGCCTTAATCCAGGCGGCCTTTTGCCCCAGGCGATCCGCGTGTCTGACGCTTTCCTCGACCGTGGTGAGATTGTTTCCACCCGTGGTCGGGATAAGAACCGCGTGTCTCGCGATTCTGCAACGCCGGGCGATCAAACCCGTGGCAAGCCGATCATCGTGCTGATGAATGGCGGTTCGGCTTCGGCTTCAGAAATTGTTGCCGGCGCCTTGCAGGACCACCGCCGCGCTACGATCCTTGGCACACGTTCCTTCGGTAAAGGCTCGGTCCAAACCATCATCCCGCTTGGTGAAAACGGTGCGCTGCGCCTCACGACGGCGCTCTATTATACACCATCTGGTTGTTCCATTCAGGGCAAGGGCATCGATCCCGATATCCGCATCACCCAGCCGCTTCCAGAAGAGCTGCAAGGTCGGGTTGAGGCGCGGGGCGAATCCTCGCTGCGCAACTCCATTGAAGGTGAGGCACAGGACGATTCCGGTTCCGGCTCCTTCGCCTATGTGCCGCCAGAGACGGAAGACGATCTCCAGCTTCAGGCTGCCCTGCGCTTGCTGCGCGGCGAAGATACGAACGAAGCCTTCCCGCCCAACAAGGAAGACCTGCCCACCGGTGCAAGCTGCAAGCGGGCATAGCAGCCCGCTAGGCTGAGCGCCCGTGAGTTGTCTATGAGCGATCTTCCCTACCGCCCCTGTGTCGGTGTCATGGTGATCAACCGTGATGGCGAAGTATGGATGGGTCACCGCCCTACGCGCGAGGGCGACGAGCTGCGCGCAAACGACAAGCGCTGGCAGATGCCCCAAGGCGGCGTCGACAAGGACGAAGATCCCTTCGACGCTGCAAAACGTGAATTGTGGGAGGAGACGGGCGTCACGTCCGCCACCCTGCTTGGGCAAACGCCTGACTGGCTAACCTATGATCTGCCAAGCGAGCTCATTGGCACGGCGCTGAAGGGCAAATATCGCGGGCAAAAACAACTCTGGTACGCCTTCCGCTTTGAGGGTGCGGAGACCGAGATCAACATTTCGGATCCGCCCGACGGCGCACCAATAGAATTCGATGCTTGGGAATGGGTACCGGTGGATGAGGTTCCGGGCCGGATCGTGGAATTCAAACGCTCCGTCTATGACGAAGTGGTTCGCCAGTTCCGGTCGCTCTGCGTGCAATAGCCAGCAAAAGTTGCCCGTCTGTGTTTTCAGACAATCGCATGAATTTGCTGTGTTGGCGCAGCCCTATGCGGGCAGGAGCGTCGGCTCCAGATGGTTGAGCTGGTCAAGATAGGTGCGCGCATTGGCGGCCTTCTCTTCATCGCCGGCCTTATGGTGGGCTTCGTAGTCCGACTGGGCGATGGCACGTTGTTCCTCAAAAACCTCACGGGTCAGTTCGGCGCGGGGCAAGGCAAATTCTGCCAGAATCGTCACGGCGTTCGGCGTGATATCAGCAAAACCGCCGCGCACGAAATATTCGTCCTTTGATCCATCGGCGAGAGTCGCTTCGACATAGCCGGGGCGCAGGCCGGTCATGACCGGGGCGTGGTTGCCCATAACGCCCATGTCACCATCGGCGCCGGGCAATGTCACCATGCTGGCTTCGTTTGAAAGAAGCAGCTTTTCCGGGCTCACAAGCTCAAAGGTGAAGGTCTCGGCCATGTCGGTTTCGTCCTGTCGTCAACGGGTCGGTGGGCGTTGCGGCCCTAATCTTCCCGCGCCGTGCGTTGCGCAAGCGCCGCGTCGAAGTGTGATGTGGCCGCCGCAAATTTGTCGCGGCACCCTTTGTTGCAGAAGCCGACCACATGCCCGCGGTAGCGGGTCAGCGCATCGGCTGAAATCGGATCGCCGGACCAGGGGCAGACATCGTTGATGGCGTCTGAACGCCGCAACACAGTCTCGCGCACCTCATCTGGCATGATCCGCTCTCCCTAAGCGGCTTCCGCCGCCAGTTTCTGTGCCTTTTCAATCGCCTCGTCCATGTCACCGACCATGTAAAATGCAGCTTCAGGCAGGTGATCATATTCACCAGCAACGAGGCCTTTGAAGCCTTTGATCGTATCTTCCAGGTCAACCAGCTTACCAGGGGAGCCGGTGAAGACTTCTGCAACGGAGAAGGGTTGAGAGAGGAAGCGTTCGATCTTGCGGGCGCGGGCAACGGCCACTTTGTCGTCCTCGGAAAGTTCGTCCATGCCGAGAATGGCGATGATGTCCTGAAGCGCCTTGTAGCGCTGCAACACTTCCTGCACCTGGCGGGCAACGCTGTAATGTTCCTCGCCAATAACCTGTGGGTCCAGCATGCGCGATGTGGAATCGAGCGGGTCCACGGCAGGGTAGATGCCTTTTTCAGCGATGGAACGGTTCAACACCGTCGTCGCGTCCAGGTGGGCAAAGGAGGTTGCCGGCGCAGGGTCAGTCAGATCATCGGCAGGCACGTAAATGGCCTGCACCGAAGTGATGGAACCCTTGGTGGTGGTGGTGATGCGCTCCTGCATGGAGCCCATATCCGTCGCCAGTGTCGGCTGATAACCCACAGCGGAGGGAATACGGCCAAGCAGAGCCGACACTTCCGAACCTGCCTGGGTAAAGCGGAAGATGTTGTCCACGAAGAACAACACATCCTGGCCCTCATCGCGAAATTCCTCAGCAATGGTGAGGCCGGAAAGAGCAACACGGGCACGGGCGCCGGGTGGTTCATTCATCTGGCCGAAGACCATGGCACATTTAGAACCAGCGCTCGATCCGGAATTTTCCTTTGGATCCACATTCACGTTGGACTCAATCATTTCCCAGTAAAGGTCGTTCCCTTCACGGGTTCGCTCACCAACACCGGCGAAAACGGAATAGCCGCCATGCGCCTTTGCAATGTTGTTGATGAGTTCAAGAATCAGAACCGTCTTACCCACGCCCGCACCGCCGAACAGACCGATCTTACCGCCCTTGGCGTAAGGCGCGAGCAAATCAACCACCTTGATGCCGGTGACGAGAATCTCAGATTCCGTGGACTGGTCTACATAATCAGGCGCTTCGGCGTGAATAGGACGGAACTGACTGGCACCAATGGGGCCAGCTTCATCAACGGGCTCGCCGATCACGTTCATGATCCGGCCGAGCGTTTCATCGCCTACAGGCATCTGGATCGGAACATCAGTATCAGCAACGGCCTGACCGCGCACCAAACCTTCGGTTGCGTCCATAGCGATGGTGCGCACAGTGTTTTCACCCAGATGCTGGGCTACTTCGAGAACCAGGCGGTTGCCATTATTGTCTGTTTCCAGTGCGTTCAGAATTGCGGGCAAATGATCGTCAAACTGCACGTCGACCACGGCACCGATCACCTGGGTAACGCGGCCCTTTGCGCCGGACGCGGCGGCCTTGGGGGCCACCTTCTTGCGCGCGGCAGGCTTCTTGGCCGCAGCCTTTGCAGGCGCCTTCTTGGCGGCTGGCTTTTTGGCCGCTGCTGGTTTGGATGTCGCTGCTTTCGCCATGGGTCTTGCCCTTCTTCCTGTGCTCTCTCCGGTTTGGGCTTGCGCCCCGTCCGGGTCAATTCTGTGTCGCGCCGGAGCAATCCGGCATCGTTTGTTGGTAACTCTAAAGCGCCTCTGCACCAGCGATGATCTCGATCAGTTCGGTCGTGATCTGCGCCTGGCGCTGGCGGTTGTAGGTGAGGTTGAGGCTGTCGATCATTTCACCGGCATTGCGGGTGGCGTTGTCCATGGCGGACATGCGCGCGCCCTGCTCGGAGGCCGCATTTTCCAGCAGTGCACGGAAAATCTGAACGGCCACGTTGCGCGGCAGAAGATCGGCGAGAATTTCACCCTCATCCGGCTCGTAGTCATACATGACGGAAGCCGAAGCGCTCTCGTCGGTCTCCACCTTGGCAATCGTCGGCGGAATGATCTGTTGTGCCGTCGGCACCTGGCTGATGACGGATTCAAACTCGCTGTAGAACAAAGTCGCGATGTCGAAACGGCCATCATTGAACATGTCGAGCACGGAACGGGCAACGTCGGCTGCATTCTCGTAGCCAACATGCTTGACGTCGCGCAAGTCAACGACCGGCATCATGATTTCGGAAAATTCCGAGCGCACAACATCAGCACCCTTCTTGCCCACTGGCAGGATGGTGACGGTTTTGCCGGCGGCCAGTAATTCACGGGCACGGTCGCGCGTCAGACGGGCAATAGCAGAGTTGAAGCCGCCGCAAAGCCCGCGTTCGGCGGTGCACATAATGAGCAGATGCGATGCGTCCGAACCGGTGCCCGCAAGGAGCTTGGGCGCGGAGGCTGCATCATCACCAATCGCCGTGGCGATGTTGGCCATCACCGCATCCATGCGCTGCGAAAATGGTCGCGCATCCTCGGCAGCCGCCTGGGCACGACGCAGCTTTGCCGCCGCAACCATTTGCATGGCCTTGGTGATCTTCTGCGTCGCCTTGACGGAGGCGATCCGGTTGCGAAGGTCCTTAAGGGACGCCATTAAAAATCCGCCCTAGCTGAACGATTTGGCGAATGCGTCGATCGCCGATTTGAGCCGCTCTGTCAGACTGTCATCCAACGCCTTCTTGGTGGCGATGTCGTTCAGCAGATCAGCGTGGTCGGAACGCAACGAAGCCAAAAGGCCCTGCTCGAACGAGCCGACCTGGCCGACTGTGAGATCATCAAGATAGCCGTTCACACCGGCAAACAGCACAGCAACCTGTTCTTCCGTTTTCAACGGCGAGAACTGAGGCTGCTTGAGCAGCTCCGTCAGGCGCGCACCACGGTTCAGCAGGCGCTGAGTGGACGCGTCCAGGTCGGAACCGAACTGGGCGAAAGCCGCCATCTCACGATACTGGGCAAGCTCACCTTTAATGGAGCCGGCAACCTGTTTCATCGCTTTGACCTGAGCAGCAGAACCAACGCGGGAAACCGACAGACCAACGTTCACCGCAGGACGCACGCCCTGGAAGAAGAGATCCGTTTCGAGGAAGATCTGGCCGTCGGTGATCGAGATCACGTTGGTGGGAATAAAAGCGGACACGTCGTTGCCCTGCGTTTCGATGACCGGCAGCGCCGTCAGCGAACCATTGCCGGCATCATCACCCATCTTCGCGGAACGCTCCAGCAGGCGGGAATGCAGGTAGAAGACGTCGCCCGGATAAGCTTCACGGCCCGGCGGGCGGCGCAGCAGCAGAGACATCTGACGGTAAGACACAGCCTGCTTGGACAGATCGTCATAGCCGATCAGCGCGTGCATACCGTTGTCGCGGAAATATTCGCCCATGGCACAACCGGTAAACGGCGCAAGATACTGCATCGGAGCCGGATCGGAGGCGGTGGCGGCCACAACAATGGAATATTCCATTGCGCCACGCTCTTCCAGCACCTTCACGAACTGGGCAACGGTAGAGCGCTTCTGACCAACGGCGACATAGACGCAATAGAGTTTTTCGGTCTCATCCTTGCCCTTATGGGCGGGAGCCTGGTTCAGGAACGTGTCGAGAATGATGGCGGTCTTGCCGGTCTGGCGGTCACCAATGACAAGCTCGCGCTGACCGCGGCCAACGGGGATGAGGGCGTCGATGGCTTTCAGGCCCGTTGCCATCGGCTCATGAACCGATTTGCGTGGGATAATGCCGGGGGCCTTCACGTCCACACGGGCACGCTGTTTGGACTTGATAGGACCCTTGCCGTCAATCGGGTTACCGAGACCATCAACCACGCGGCCAAGCAGCTCTTTGCCAACCGGTACGTCAACGATTGAACCGGTCCGCTTGACCGTATCGCCCTCTTTAATAGAGCGGTCATTGCCGAAGATCACGACGCCGACATTGTCGGTTTCAAGGTTCAGGGCCATGCCCTGAATGCCGCCGGGAAACTCGACCATCTCACCGGCCTGGACCTTGTCCAGACCATAGACACGAGCGATGCCGTCACCAACGGAAAGAACCTGACCGACCTCGGAAACTTCGGCTTCCTGGCCGAAATTCTTGATCTGATCTTTCAGAATTGCGGAAATTTCCGCGGCACGAATGTCCATCTATCCGACCTCTTTCAGGGCTGTTTTCATGGAAGCGAGCTTGGTTTTCAGCGACGTGTCGATTTGGCGTGAGCCGATCTTCACGACCATGCCGCCGAGCAGTGAGGGATCAACCGTCACATCCAGCGCCACGTCCTTCCCGGCCACATCCTTCAACGTGGCCTTCAATTGCTTTTCCTGCGCTGCTGAGAGCGCGTGGGCGACCGTAACTTCCGCAGCGGTCTCGCCACGGTGTTCGGCCATCTTTTCGCGGAAACCGCGCACCATATCTGGAATGGCAAAAAGGCGGCGGTTGGAAGCAACCACTCGCACGAAATTACCCACCAGACTGGCGATCTTTGCCTTGTCGAGCACCGCGCTGATCGCGTCCAGCTGCTCGTCGGCGGAGAATACGGGGGAGCACACAAGACGCATCAAGTCTTCCGACCCTTTCAAAAGCGCGTCGAGACGCTCCACGTCCTTTTCAACGACGGGGAGCTGCTTTTCGCTCTGCGCCAATTCGAACAGGGCTGATGCATAACGCTCAGCGACGCCGGAAATCCGGCCTGTTTGGGAGGATGCTGCCACGTGTGCTGCCGTCTTCTTGCCTAACGCGCTGTGGTGCGGTGTGCCCGAACCCCGGAAATCCGGCGATCCGGCGCCCGAACCGGCGCTTTTGTGAACCTGCAATGCGTCGCAGCCCCTGTTGTGGGGCCCCAGCGCAAACCGCGCCCGCCCTAGCACGCACTTTTTCGACTCGCAACCAGATGCAGTACACCTTTGAGGGGCAAATCGTCCCTATTGTCTCAGGCGATAAGACCAAAGACGTAGGCAAAGGTGAAAAAGGCGCCTGCGGCCTCAAACGCCATGGAGCTAAGATTGACCACAGTTCGCGATTTGTCAGCGAGAAAAGAAAGGATTCGGCCCAAAACCGCGACACTCAGCGCCAGACCGAGAGCAAAATAGAGAAGTGGCTGGGGAGAAAGCATCAGGCAGGCCAGGCCGAAGCCCGCCAGCATACCGCCAAAAGCTCCCCGCAATTGTGCCAAACCATCCGCCCGCGTGGTAGAGAGACCTGTAAGGGTCATGAAAACCTTCGGGACAAACATCACCATCAGGCCAATAAGAAACGTGGACAAAGCGGTTGCCCAGGCGAGAGCCTCACCAAGCGTCTGAGGCATGGTGAATTGGATGAAGTCCATGGGATCTGCTCCTTCGCGGAGGCATCTGAAGTCTCTTCAGCCCCCTTGCGCCGAAATATTGAGCAAATCAACGAAAAGGGAATCGGTTTGCGTGGGCATCGCGCGTCTGTAAGACTTCGCGCCACACTCGCCCCAAGGGAGACCCCCCATGCGCTTTATCGCACCTCTCGCCGCTGCCGCCATCGCAGCTTTTTCCGCCACCGCCTTCGCTGACGGGCATTTGCCCAATCTTGAAGGCCGCAATGTCACTGTTGTCACGGAAAACGCCTATCCACCGCTGCAATTCGTCGACCCCAAAACGTCGGAAGCGATTGGCTGGGAATATGACGCCATGGCGGAAATCGCTGAGCGGCTGAACATGGAAATCACTTTTGAGAACATTTCCTGGGACGCCATGATCGCCGCTGTCAGTCAGGGCGAATACGACATCGGCATGACCGGCATCACCATCAAGGAAGATCGGGCCGAGAAGGTTGATTTCTCCAACCCCTATATGCGCTCTGAAATGTTCATGCTGGTGCGCGGCGATGAAGATCGATTCGACGAAGCCAAATCTTTCGCCGCCAGTGAAGACGCGCTGATGGGCGCGCAGGCCGGGACAACGCCATTCTATGTCGGCGTTTACAACGTCCTTGATGGCAACGAGCAGAACCCGCGCATCAAGCTGTTTGAAACCTTCGGTGCGCAGGTTCAGGCCCTGCGGACCGGGGACGTCGACATGGTTCTCACCGACGGTACAGCCGGCAAGGGCTATGTGGATCAGTCCGATGGTGCGCTGAAGCTCGTTGGCGGGCCGCTCGGCACCGAAGATTTCGGTTTCATCTTTCCCAAAGGCTCCGATCTCGTCGAACCGATCAATGCTGCGATTGCCGACATGAAAAAGGACGGCACGATCGAGAAGCTGAACACCAAGTGGTTCCTCGACTATAAATTTGGCGAGTAGCGCACCGACCGGGCGCCTTTTGCCGTGATTGACCACAACACACACCCTCCCCCGATCACGCGGGAGGGGGAGTTTCCCTATTGGCTGCTGGCCATTGGGCTGATGGGGGCTGCCGCGCTTGTCGCAATTTTTGCAAGCGGACTCTATTGGCAGATCTTCACCACCGTCTCCAAGGGCGTTTGGATCACGGTCTCGGTGACATTGTTCGGCTTTCTGTTTGCCTCAGCTCTTGGTCTGTTGCTGGCGGTAATGCAGCTCTCCGGCTCTCTGGCCGCGCGACAGGTGGCGCGATTTTACATCGAAGTCATGCGCGGCATCCCGGCTTTGGTGCTGCTGCTCTATGTCGCCTTTGTTGGTGCGCCGACCATTGTTGCAGCAATCAATTTTCTCCTTGGCTGGGCCATGGATCAGCCCATGCGCACACGGGACTTTCCGCTGGCCTGGCGGGCATCCTTCGCGCTGATGCTCGCCTATTCCCCTTTTATTGCAGAGGTTTTTCGCGCGGGTATTCAGGCGGTGGATAGTGGGCAGCAGGAGGCGGCGAAGGCGCTTGGCCTTTCGCCCTGGCAGCGTTTTCGCTTCATTGTCTTTCCCCAAGCCATCCGCACAATCGCGCCGCCGCTGGGCAACGATTTCATCGCCATGACAAAGGATTCCTCCCTCGTCTCCGTCCTCGGAGTCGCGGACATCACGCAGATTGGCAAGATCTATGCTGCAGGATCATTCCGCTATTTCGAGACCTACAATGTGGTGGCTCTGGTCTATCTGCTGCTCACGGTCTCGCTTTCCCTCGCTCTGCGACGGTTGGAGAAGCGGCTGAAACAAAAGGGCGGCTAAACCGGTACATTCCAGGATTGCCCCGGCATCAGACGGCGGAACGAATCAGGACTGACACCGTGCTTCTCCAGCGCCGCGTCGAGATCGTTGATCTGATCTTCAATGCTCTCATCGGTAAGCTGGAACGTCCCCCAATGATGGCCAAGCGTGTGGCGAGCCTTGCAGATCATGTGGCCCTGCACCGCCTCATCCGGGTTCTGGTGCTGGGGCCTCATGAAATTGCGAGGCTGGTAGGCACCGAAGGGTAAAATTGCGAGGCGGAAGCCGCCATATTTCACCGCCGCCTCTTCGTAGAATTTCCCACCAAAGAAGCCCGTATCTCCGACGTGGTAGATCAGCCCGCCTGGCCCCTCGACCACGAAGGCGGCCCAAAGCGCGTTGCGCCGGTCGCCCATACCGCGGGCGGACCAGTGATGGGCAGGCTCGAAATGCACCTTCACCCCGTTTGGAAGCTCCACACTTTCCCCCCAATCGGCAATCTGCGTTCGCACGGACCTGTCACTCTTATGAATGATCGCGTCATTGCCAAGCGGCGTCACAACGAGGGGGTCATTGCGCTTCCGCAGCGCTGAGAGGCTTGCAATATCAAGATGGTCGTAATGGTTGTGAGAGAGGAGCACGACATCAATCTTCGGCAGATCGGCAAAGTCGATCCCCGGATCGTTCTTGCGCTTCGGCCCGGCCCAGGAGACCGGCGAACACCGCTCACTCCAGACCGGATCAGTAAGAATGTTGAGGCCTCCCGTCTGGATCAGCACTGTGGCGTGACCAACATAAGAGACCCGAAGGTCCGACCCTTCAACCTGTGCCGGGGGCTTGTCGCGATAGGGAGATTCGTAGCGATCCGGCCACTTTTTGCGGTTGCCGGACAATTGCCATTTGACGAGGTCGACAAAGCCTTTCGGCCCCTCACCATCGGGGTTGAGAAAGACAGTGCCATCGAAATTTTGGCTCGCAGGGCCGGAATAATAGCGATTGCGCGAGCGGGCCATGGCGACATCTCCAATTGTTTAGCCAACACCCGGCAGGGGAACAGCAGCCATCCTCAAAAAGGGGCGCCAGTTCATGGCAAGGGTGCTCGATAATCGTTGAACAGCTTGACTCTCCCTAGCAGGCAGGCGATAGCCGCGCCACGCCGAACAACCCGTTCGCGAGCAACCGACCGGCCTTCCCGACCAATGGGGACCACCGGAGGTCACCACCCGTCAGCGCGATGCGCCCACGGGTGCGTTTTGCGTTTGGGTTTCCGGCAGCGACTTGCCACTGGTGTGAAACGAACGCGAAAGGCCTATCTTTGATCTCACAAACCCGCATCCAGCCGTGTGCTGGAGACGTGTGAACGCCGATCAGAGTGGACAAAGCCTATGTTCGAATCCCTTTCAGACCGCCTTTCAGGAATTTTCGACGGCCTTACTCGCCGCGGTGCGCTGTCTGAAAAAGACGTCGCCGCCGCTCTGCGCGAAGTGCGGCGCGCGCTGATCGAGGCTGATGTTGCCCTCGACGTGGTGCGTGATTTCATCGAGCGGGTTCGCGAAAAGGCAGTTGGCGCCTCTGTCGTCAAATCCGTCACGCCTGGCCAGATGGTGGTCAAGATCGTCCATGACGAACTGATTGCAACGCTGGGCGAAGAGAGCGTCTCCGTCGACCTCAACGCCCCCGCTCCGGTCGGCATCATGATGGTCGGCTTGCAGGGTTCCGGTAAGACCACAACCACCGGCAAGCTCGCCAAGCGTCTGACAGAAAAGGCTGGCAAGAAAGTCTTGATGGCGTCGCTCGACACGCGCCGCCCGGCCGCCCAAGAGCAGCTTCGCCAGCTCGGCGTGCAGACCAATGTTGAGACGCTTCCCATCGTTGAAGGCCAGGACCCCGTCGCCATCGCCAACCGCGCCATGCAGGCGGGCAAACTTGGTGGCTATGATGTGGTTCTGCTTGATACCGCCGGCCGCACGTCCATAGACGAGCCGCTTATGGTGGAAATGGGCGACATCAAGGCCACCGCCAATCCGCACGAGATCATTCTCGTCGCCGATGCGCTGACCGGCCAGGATGCGGTAAACCTAGCGCAGAATTTTGACAGCCGCGTTGGCATTACCGGCCTGGCACTGACCCGCATCGACGGCGATGGCCGCGGCGGTGCCGCGCTTTCCATGCGCGCCGTGACGGGCAAGCCCATCAAGCTCATCGGTACCGGCGAAAAGATGGAGGCGCTGGAGGATTTCCACCCGCGCCGCATCGCCGACCGCATTCTCGGCATGGGAGACATCGTCTCCCTGGTGGAGAAAGCGTCGGAAAACATCGACGCGGAACAGGCGAAAGCCATGGCCGCGAAGATGGGCAAGGGCCTCTTCGACATGGATGACCTGTCCCAGCAGCTTGGGCAAATGTCCAAGATGGGCGGCATGGGTTCGATCATGAAGCTGATGCCCGGTATCGGGAAAATGGCGAAGCAGATTGAGGCCGCTGGCATTGATGACAGCGTGTTCAAGAAACAACAGGCCATCATCTCCTCGATGACCAAGAAGGAGCGAAAGCTCCCCAAACTGCTCAATGCCAGCCGCAAGAAGCGCATCGCCGGCGGTTCCGGCTCCTCCGTTCAGGAGGTCAATCAGCTTTTGAAAATGCACCGCCAGATGGCGGACTTGATGAAGGCGATGAGTGGCAAAAAGGGCAAGGGCATGATGGGCCAGATGGCGGACATGATGGGGATGGGCGGTGGCGGTCTTCCCGGAATGGGTGGCGGCATGCCCGATCCGTCCAAGATGGACCCTGCGCAACTGGAAGCCATGGCTCGACAGATGGGCGGACCCGCAGGCATGCCCAAACTGCCGGGTCTTGGCGGTCCAAAACTCCCCGGATTGGGTAAAAAATGACCCCCCTTTCCATTCCCACCATCGAAACTGAACGCCTCATCTTGCGCGGTTGGCAAGAGAGTGATGTGGCCATGGTCGCAGAGCTCTACGCTGACGAAACCAATGCCCGGTATATCGGCGGCACCAAGACACATGACCAATGCTGGCGTGCCGTTGCCACCTTCATCGGCCATTGGCAGTTGCGCGGCTATGGCCTGTGGTGCGTCACACGCAAGGACAGCGGCACTGCAATTGGCTGGGCGGGCCTGTGGTTTCCTGACGGATGGCCTGAGCCTGAGCTCGGCTATGCCCTCCATGGCGACCATCACGGCCAAGGCTTTGCCAGCGAAGCCACCCGTGCAGCTCTCACCAGCGCCTATCGCGATTTCGGCTGGGCGACCGCCATCAGCCTCATAGATCCGGGCAACACCGCTTCGCAGAACGTCACACGCAAACTTGGCGGCACGCTTGAGGCTGCCAATGTGCGTGTGTTGGAGCATGTTGGCGACATCTGGCGTCACCAGAATGCTGAGACCTTCCTGAAAGGTGCCGCATGACCCCGCTTGAGCAGCTCACCGATTATCGCAAGTCGATCGACAATTTCGACGCGGCTCTCATTCACATTCTCGCGGAGCGTTTCCGCGTGACCAAGGCGGTTGGAGCGCTCAAAGCCTCCGCCGACCTGCCCCCTTCCGACCCGACACGGGAAACGGAACAAATCGAACGCCTGCGCCGCCTTGCGGAGCGGGCCGACCTCGACCCCGATTTTGCGGAAAAATTCCTGGAATTCGTCATCCGCGAAGTCATTCAACATCACAAGCAAGCGCGGTCGTAAGGCCGCACCCAACCGGAAAGGTAAAGACCCATGGCTACCCGTATTCGTCTCGCCCGCGGCGGCTCCAAAAAGCGCCCGTTCTACCGCATCGTTGCCGCTGATGTGCGCGCACCCCGCGACGGCCGCTTCATCGAGAAGCTCGGTACCTATAACCCGCTCCTGCCCAAGGATTCTGCTGAGCGCGTCACGCTGGACGCCGAACGCATCCAGCATTGGCTCGATCATGGTGCCGTCGCCACCGACCGCGTTGCCCGTTTCCTCGATGCCGCCGGCATCCAGAAGCGCGAAGCCCGCAACAACCCCAACAAAGCCAAGCCCGGTCAGAAGGCGCAGGAGCGCATAGAAGAGAAGGCTCAGAAGGAAGAAGACGCCAAGCAGGCAGCCGTTGACGCCGCCGAAGCGGAAGCCGCTGCAAAAGCCGAAGCTGAAGCTGCTCCCGCCGAGGAAGAAGCTCCCGCTGAAGAGGCTGCTGTCGAGGAAACTCCGACTGAAGAAGCAACTGACGAAAAAGCTGCCGAATAAGGTCTCTCCTTATTCCTGTCATTCCCGCGCAAGCGGGGATGACATGCTAAGTTAAGCACCATGACCGACCCCGCCTCTCTCGTCCAACTCGCCGTTATTGGCGCGCCTCACGGGGTGAAAGGGGAGGTGCGGGTGAAGCCGTTTACAGCGAACCCGGACGGGCTCGATGCTTACGGCGCACTTCGCTCAGCCGATGGGCGACGTTTTAAAATCAAGCGCATGTTTGCCGCCAAAAATGTAATGGTGGTGAAGTTTGAGGGGGTGAATTCCCGCCGGGAGGCCGCCGCCCTCACCGGCACTGCGCTTTTCATCGAACGCCACCGCCTGCCTGAGCCGGAAGAGGATGAGATTTACATCACCGACCTCGTCGGTCTGGAGGCACGCGCTCCTTCGGGCGAGGTGGTCGGCACGGTGAAGGCGGTGGACAATTTCGGTGCGGGCGACCTGCTCGATATTTCGTTGGCGGCCGGCGGGTCCATCTATGTGGAATTCTCCCATGCCAACGTGCCGGATATCGACGTGGAGAATGACTTTCTGACCCTGCTTCTGCCGGATGAAGTCGATAGCGGCGAAACACGCGAGGACTGAGCCATGCCGCGCCTCTTCATCGGCCTGGAAATTCCGCCCCTGCAACGAACCGCGCTCACGCTTGGTCAGTCCGGCTTACCGGACACGCGCTGGATTGAGCTGACCGACTTCCACATTACACTGCGCTTCATCGGCGATGTCTCCCCCAAACAAGCCGATACCATCGTCGAAGCGCTCGATTCACGAGACTGGACCGCACCACATATCGCCTTTGACGGGCTGGCCGTGTTCGGCAAATCAAAGCCGAAATCGCTTTATGCACGGGTGGTGGAGGATGAAGCTCTGATGCGGCTGGCGGCCTCCTTGGAGCGCATGATGCAGCGGCTTGGTCTGGAGCCGAACCCACAGAAATTCACACCCCACGTAACGCTCGCCCGCTTTCGCAGCGCCATGCGTCCGGAGGCAGTTGCGAACTATCTAGACAAGAGCGGCCCACTCGCTGCACCGGCCTTCACGCCAGAGCGGTTCGTACTCTATTCAGCGCGAGAATCGACCGGTGGCGGGCCTTATGTGGCGGAAGAGGCGTTTGGGTTTCGAGCGCCGTCCCTCAGTAGCTTCCCGCCAGTCACTTCCGCATAAGCGAGAATGACCGGCGGAGGTTGACTAACCCTTCTGTTGCATCACTTCGGTGCCATCCGGATCGCGCCGTCGAGGCGGATGGTTGCCGCGTTGAGCATGGAATTTGTGCAAATATGCTCCACGAGATCGGCATATTCCTCAGGCTTACCGAGACGTGAGGGGAACGGTACGGAAGCCGACAGTGAGCGCACTGCGTCTTCAGGCAGCATCTCGAAAAGCGGCGTCTTGAAAAGGCCGGGCAGGATCGTGTTCACTCGTACCCCATCCCGCGCGAGATCACGCGCGATGGGGAGCGTCATGCCTTTCACCCCGCCCTTGGAGGCGGAATAGGCGGCCTGACCGATCTGCCCGTCCTCGGCGGCGACGGAAGCGGTGTTGATGATCACACCGCGCTCGCCATCATCGGTGAGCGGATCAAGGTCCACCATCTGTGTTGCCGCGTGGGCGATACAGTGGAAGGTGCCGATAAGGTTGATCTGGACAATTTTTGCGAAGGTCGGCAGATCATGCATGCGCACTTCGCCGGTGTTGCGGTCACGGGAGACCGTCTTCATGGGCGGGCCAACGCCGGCGCAATTGACCAGCACCCGCACGCCACCATGGGCCTTCGTGGCGGCTTCAAAGCCCGCCGCAACGCTGCCGGTGTCACAGACATCAACCTTCACGAAAGTGCCGCCAATTTCCTTGGCAACGCCTTCGCCACGCTCTTCGTTAAGATCGAAAATCGTGACTTTCGCGCCTTCCACCGCCAAGCGGCGGGCCGTCGCCTCACCAAGGCCGGACGCGCCTCCGGTGACGATTGCAGGTATGCTCGAATCCAGATTCATAAGTTCAAATCCTCCCAGGAATCTGCCTACGGCTAAGGCGCATGAGGAACGGGTGCAAGTTGCACGGACCGGTTTGCAGCACCATATGATGTTGGCAATGAGGAAAAGCGCCATGAAAAGCGAGACCATCGAAGAGATCATCACCCCGGCCGACAAGGCCGAGCGTGAGGAGAACGAACGTATGGTGCGCGACGGCTTCTGGCCGAAATTCCGCGCCTTCGCCCGTCATATTCCCTTCGCCGAAGAGGTGGTCGCCGCCTATTATTGCGCCATGGACGCGAAGACGCCGTTAAGAGTGCGCGCAACCCTGTTCGGGGCGCTGGCCTATTTCATTATGCCCTTTGACGTCGTGCCGGACATGCTGCTCCTCGTCGGCCTCGGTGATGATCTCGCAGTCCTCACCTTCGCCATAGCCACAGTGCGCGGCTCGATCACAGATGAGCACCGCTGCAAGGCGCGCGAGGCGCTGGCGGATGAAGTAGACGGAACTGCAGACGCCTAGTCCGAAACCCGCAGCAACACTTTTCCCTTCACGTCTCGCGCTGCGATTTTTTCAAGCGCAGCTGCGCCTTCCTCCAGCGGGAAGACGGAATCCACATGAGGTTTCAACGTACCGTCGGCGAGCCAGCCGAGGAGGTCATCGACGTTCTGCCGGTTGGCTTTCGGATCGTGCATCGTGAAAGCTCCCCAGAAGACACCGCGCAGATCGGCACCCTTCAGCAACGCAAGATTGAGCGGAATTTTGGGGATCGGGCCAGCGGCAAAGCCGATCACCAGAAAACGACCCTTCCAGGCGATTGCGCGAAAAGCGCTTTCCGAAAAATCGCCACCAACGGGGTCATAGATCACATCGACACCCTTGCCGCCGGTCGCCTTTTTAAGCGCATCCTTCACGTCCACATCGCTGTAATTGATGCCGATTTCGGCACCGCATTCCTTGGCAAACTCCACCTTGTCATCGGTGGAGGCAAGCGCGATGACCTTGGCGCCCATAATCTTGCCAAGCTCCACTGCGGCCTGACCAACACCACCGGAAGCACCAAGCACCGCAAGCGTTTCGCCCGCCTTCAGCTCCCCGCGATCCTTCAGCGCGTGGTAGCTCGTGCCGTAGGTGATGGAGATTGAAGCGGCCTGCTCATCGCTCACCCCTTCGGGGATTTTCGATAGCACCACGGCGTGGACAGCGATATATTCCCGCGCCGTTCCCGCCTGCACCGGACCGCAGACGCGATCGCCCACAGCAAGACCTTCAACGCCTTCGCCAACGGCTTCCACAACGCCCGCCATTTCTGCACCAATGGAGAAGGGGCGGGGCGGTTTAACCTGATATTTGTCCTCGATGATGAGGCAATCGAAGAAATTCAACGCAGCGATGGAAATGCGCACCAGCACCTCACCCTTCTTGGCTTCCGGTTTTGGAATATCCTCCATCACCATGGTGGAGGGTGGGCCGGGCTCTTTCGACAGAAGGGCTTTCATATTGGTTGTGTCTCCCAAATTCTCCTGCCTGCTTTCTTTAGCGGCCAACGCCATTTAGCAAGGGGCCATGAACGTTCGCGGATATTTCGGCATCGGGGCGGAGGGGATCTCCAAACCGATGAATTTCTCCAACATGGCCCGGACCGCCTACGGGTTCGGGGCATCTTTCGTCTTCACCGTCTCTCCGGGGCGGCGGATGCGCGAGCAGATTGCGAAAACCGACACGGGCGCAGCACCCGCCGATACTGGCACCAGCGCCGAACATATGCCCTGGTACACGTTTGAGGACCACACCAAGATCGCCTTGCCCCAGGGCTGTCAGCTTGTCGGGGTTGAGTTGACGGATGAGGCCATAGAACTGCCTTCCTTCCGTCATCCCACGCGAGCGGCCTATGTTCTGGGGCCTGAAAATGGGTCTCTTTCGCCGGATTTGATGAAAGAATGCGCCTTCGTTGTGAAAATCCCGACCCGCTTTTGCCTCAACGTCGCAACCGCGGGTGCCGTTGTCATGTATGATCGTTTCGTTTCACTTGGCCGTTTTCCCGAGCGACCAGTGCGCGCCGGCGGGCTCGTTGACGGTCCGCAGGGGCCACTCCCGCCCCATGTTCACGGCCAACCCAAATGGATCGCGGGACAGCGGGTAAAAGGATCCAAAGGCCGCGACCGCCGCACAAAGGTGGGCACGCGCCACGGGGAATAGAAGGTGAATGAGGAAACCACCCAATTCCGGTCGCATTGCTTGTCTATGGGCAACCAGAAGAGCCGGAAACCTTGATTCCCGGTGATTCGGTGAAGGTCTGACCCAAGGAATGCTCACCCGCTTCAGTATTTGGTAAGGGCCTTAGGGCACAATGCCTTTTGAAGTACCGTGCCGGAACACCGAACCGGACGCTTGAATTGACTCAATGAGGTTGGGAACAACGATGTTTAATGGCACCACCCGTATCGCCATCGCCGCAGCGCTTATGACGGCTGTGGCCTTGCCCACTTTTGCGCAATCCCGTCCTGATCCCATCAAGCAGCACAAGGTCTGGGGCGCGTTCAGCTATGACGACGCCAATGCCGGCAAGCTTTGCTACATCTTGGCCATTCCCACTGACAAACAACCGCCGGAACGTGACCACGGGGACGTCTTTTTCCTGGTTTCCCAAAAGCCGGACGGTTCTACCGGCTTCGAGCCGCAATTCGAAGTGGGTTATGCCCTTGCACCCAATGAGAAAGTCACCGTCACCTTGGACGGTAAAACCTTTGAGATGTTCTCCTCCGGCAAGAATGCCTGGCTGACGCACGTCGAACAGGAGCCGGAATTGGTGGCTGCGATGCGCGCTGGCTCTTCCATGCGCGTGCAAGGCAAATCCGTGCGCGGCACGGATACGAGCTACACCTATTCGCTCTCAGGCGTGACCGCGGCTTTGAACGAAGTATCGAACTGCAAGCGCTAGGCCTTTGCGCCAATTCGCTTGCTGACACCGTCTAGCCCCGCCATATAGGCGGGTATGGCCCATTCCGTTGATCTGCTGCGCCCTGGTGCGCGCGAAGCCCTTGCCGAGGGCGTGAAAACGCGCGGCAGGACGCCATTGCTTGGCCTGTCGAAAGCGCAGATGGCGGAGGCTTTTGCAGAGGCCGGAATTCCCGCAAAACAAGCGAAAATGCGCGCCTCTCAGGCCTATTCCTTCGCCTATGTCCACGGGCACCGCGATTTTGCTGCGATGCATACGCTGGGAAAGGATGCGCGGGCCGTTCTGGACAATAAGTTCACCCTCGACCGCCCTGAAATTGTGGAAGAGCACGTCTCATCCGACGGAACAATCAAGTGGCTCTTTCGGTTTCCTTCCGGTGGTGCCGGCAAGCCGGTAGAGGTGGAAACCGTTTATATTCCGGAGGATGACCGGGGTACGCTCTGCCTTTCCTCCCAGGTTGGCTGCACGCTGACTTGCACTTTTTGCCATACCGGAACCCAGCGCCTGGTGCGCAATCTGACGGCTGGGGAAATTCTGGCTCAAGTCATGGTCGCACGAGACCATCTGGGGGATTTCGGCAAGCCGGCCCATGAACGCCGGGTTACGAATATTGTGATGATGGGCATGGGTGAACCACTCTACAACTTTGAAAACGTTCGTGATGCGCTGCTCATCGCTTCTGACGGAGAGGCGCTTGGCCTGTCGCGGCGGCGCATCACTTTGTCCACGTCCGGCGTGGTGCCGGGAATCGTAAAAACAGGCGAGGAGATCGGCTGCGGTCTCGCCATTTCGCTTCATGCTACAAATGACGAACTGCGCGACGAATTGGTGCCGATCAACCGCAAATATCCGATTGCCGAATTGATGCAGGCCTGCCGGGACTACCCAGGTCTTTCCAACGCCAAGCGCATTACGTTTGAATATGTGATGCTCAAAGGGATCAACGATTCCCTCCAGGAAGCCAAAGAATTGGTGAGACTCCTCAAAGGGATACCAGCCAAAATCAACCTTATTCCGTTCAATCCCTGGCCAGGTTCGACTTACGAATGTTCAGACTGGGAGCAAATCGAGCGCTTTGCGCAATTCGTCAACGACAACGGCTACGCATCACCAATCCGCACTCCGCGGGGGCGTGATATTCTGGCAGCTTGCGGGCAACTCAAAAGCGAATCTGAGCGCCTGCGGGCATCTGAACGCAAGGCGCTGGAGGCGAGCGCCGGACAGGCGGCAATGGCGACTTATCCTGTGGCAATGGCAACTGGCCACGGGGAATAATTCTCATGTATAATCAAAGGATTGCAGCGATGGACATTTCAGAAATTTCAGGCAAAGCCGCCAATTCGGTTGAGGCGCGTGATGCTGCTTATCACATGCATTCCTACACCGATGCTCGCGCGCTGGAAGAAAAAGGTGCGCTGATTATCGAGCGGGGTGATGGTATATATGTCTTTGATAATACAGGGAAACGTTACATCGAAGCGATGGCTGGCCTGTGGTCGGTAGCCGTCGGTTTCAACGAAAAACGCCTGGTGGATGCGGCCACGAAACAGCTTCAGAAGCTGCCCTACTACCACACGTTTTCCATGAAGGGGCACGGGCCGTCGGCGGACCTGGCCGAGCGGCTGATCGCCCTTTCCCCACCGCACCTGGAACACCCGATGACGAAGGTGCTCTTCACCAATTCCGGGTCAGAAGCTAATGATTCTGTTGTGAAAATGTTGCGCTACCATTCCAACGCGCGTGGGTTGCCAAACAAGAAAAAGATCATTTCTCGGCTGCGTGGATACCATGGTGTGACGCTGGCTTCGGGGTCTTTGACCGGACTTCCCAACAACCACCGCTCCTTCGATATGCCGATGGAGGGCGTGTTGCATACGTCTTCTCCGCACTATTGGCGGGAAATGAATGAAGGTGAGTCGGAGGCCGAGTTTTCAACCCGTTGCGCGGCTGATCTGGAAGCCATGATCGAGAGCGAAGGCGCTGATACTATTGCAGCTTTTATCGCCGAACCCATCATGGGCGCAGGCGGTGTTGTAGTGCCGCCGGAAGGCTATTGGCCGGCGATGCGGGAGGTTTTGGAGCGGCACGACATTTTGTTCATTGCTGATGAAGTGATCTGCGGTTTTGGGCGGACGGGACGCTGGTTCGGGTCTGAAACGATGGATATTCAGCCGGATATTATGGTCGTTTCCAAGCAGCTTTCCTCCTCCTATTTGCCGATTTCTGCGGTGCTAATGAACGACCGCGTCTTTGGGCCAATTGCCGATGAAAGCCACAAGATTGGCGTTTTCGGTCATGGGGTTACCACTGCCGGACACCCGGTCGCTGCGGCAGTTGCGTTGGAAAATCTCGCCATTATCGAGGGTGATGGATTGGTGCAAAATGTTGCTGAACTTGCGCCGCATTTTGCAAAACGTCTGGACGAATTTCTTGATCATCCGCTGGTCGGCGAGGTGCGCCATTGCGGGCTCATTGGGGCGATTGAGTTGGTAACTGACAAAGGCGCAAAAACTGCACTTGAAAAGCCCGGGGCGCTTGGTGCCCAGGCGGCGGCGCATCTGCAGGACGGGGGAGTAATTTCCCGCGCAATACTGGACGCACTGGCTTTTTGCCCGCCGCTTATCATCGATTCTGCCGGGATTGACGCGATGTTCGATGCCACGAAAGCGGGGCTCGATGCGACCCTGGCAGACCTCCAGCGAGACGGGATCAGCGTCTCCTAGACTTCATGCCGCAATGCGGCGTCGGGTTTACAAATAGACCCGTTTGGTTCGCAAATAGGCCCCGATCTTTCCAAAATTGGCGTCCTTTATTGGCAAATGGTGCCCAAAACGACCCTAACGCCCTTCCTCGAAAAGAATGCGCACCGCGAAGACAGCAAAGACGCTGGCAAAGAGATAGTCGATGATTCGTCCGATCCGCGGATTGCGCGACAAAGCAGCAGAGAATTTCTCGGCGGCAAAAATCAGCACCACCAACGGCGGAGCGCAAACAACGACGAAGTAGAGGCCGAGGAAAGCCATCTTCTGCGCCGCTTGCGGATCATCGACGCTGACGAATTGTGGCAGAAACGTCATGAAGAAGAGCACGATCTTCGGATTGAGAAGATTAATCCCGATCCCGGCCATGAACGCGCGTTTCAAACTCACCACCCGACGGCCTTTCTTGGCCTGGTCCGGCGGGGTGAAAGAGGACCCCTTCCATAGCGCTTCCACGGCGAGCCAAAGCAAATAGGCAGCGCCTGCAAGTTTCAGCACCGTGAAGGCGGTTGCTGATGCTGCGATGATGGCTGACACGCCGAGCACCGCGAGGGCGGTATGAACCATTGTGCCGGTGGACGCCCCGGCCAGCGACATCAATCCGGCAGCACGACCGGAACTAAGCGTCCGCGCCAGAAACAGCGTCATGTCCGGCCCTGGCGTTGCCGCCAGCAGCCAGGCGGCAAGTGTGAAGGCGAGGATCACCGGAAGATCGGGCAGGAAGGTCAACATAGCGCAACGTCTGGTGCCGGTTTCATTTGGGACGGCGGGACATTCGGTGTAGGAGCGGCGCGTTGCAAGCCCTTTTCACTCCAGGACGATGATGCGCCATCGGGTCAAAGCGAAAGAATCGCGCCCTTCTCTGCTGAGGGCAGAGCAGTGGATGCTGTGGCCGGGGGCTGGGCGGATGACGCTCGCGCTGTTCCTGTTGGCGCTAGTAACGCTGGCTTTCTTTCGCGCATTTCCAAACCTCGATCTCGCACCGACCCGTGCCTTTTTTTACCCTCAATACGGGTTCCCAATGGCCACCAACCCGTTCTGGAACGGTTTGCGGGAGCTGTTTTTTCACGGTCAGCGGCTCATAGTCTTGGCCTCCTGGATTTGGCTCGGTGTGGTGCTGTGGAGACGCCCGGCGGATCCGCTGGGCCTGGCAAAACCGATGCTGGCAGCACTCTCCGCCTTTCTGGGGCCACTGCTTGTGGTGAACCTGACGCTGAAGGAATTCTGGGGCCGTCCGCGCCCATTCAAGACGACGGAATTCAACGGGCCGGCGGAGTATCTGCCGCCAGGTTCAATTGGCGATGCCTGCACCACCAATTGCTCCTTTGTATCCGGCGAAGCGGCTGGAGCCTTTTGGCTGCTTTGGCTTGTGGTGCTGGTGCCGCCCAAATGGCGCGCCGCGGCGGCAGCGCTGATCCTGGCCAGCGCCGTTTTCACCGCCACTTTGCGGATGGCCTTTGGACGCCACTATATTTCCGACGTGATGATCGGCGGCATGATTGGATTTGGCAGCGTGACGTTGGCCGCTGCGATCCTCCAGAGCGGCCCGGGGCGCCGCTTCATCGCGGGACTTCTGCGCACGCAATGAGCCGCCCCACTTGCGCCGCGCCGCTTTGGCGCTAAACCGCACCCAACCACTTCAACCGCTCCTTGCCCGACGAGACACAATCATGACCAACACCAAACCCAGCGATGTGAAGAAGGTCGTCCTTGCCTATTCCGGCGGGCTCGACACGTCGATCATTCTCAAATGGTTGCAGGAAGAATACAACGCGGAGGTCGTCACCTTCACCGCCGATCTTGGCCAGAGCGAATTGGAAGGCGGCGCGGAGCTGGAAGAGGCCAAGCGCAAGGCTGAAAATCTAGGCATTCAGGAAATCTATATCGAGGATGTGCGCGAGGAATTTGTGCGCGATTTTGTCTTCCCGATGTTCCGCGCCAATGCGGTTTATGAAGGTGTCTATCTCCTCGGCACGTCGATTGCCCGCCCTCTGATTTCCAAGCGACTTGTGGAAATTGCACGGGAAACCGGCGCCGATGCCATCGCCCATGGCGCCACCGGCAAGGGCAACGATCAGGTGCGGTTTGAATTGTCCGCCTGGGCACTCGACCCCGACCTGCGGGTGATCGCACCCTGGCGGGAATGGGAGTTTAAATCCCGCACCGACCTCATCAATTTTGCCGAGGCGCACCAGATCCAGGTCTCCAAGGACAAGCGCAACGAGGCACCCTTCTCGGTGGATGCGAACCTTTTGCACTCGTCGTCTGAGGGCAAGGTGCTGGAAGACCCGGCGGTGGAAGCGCCGGAATATGTCTATATGCGCACCATCTCGCCGATGGAGGCGAAGGATGAGCCAAGTGAGATCACCATCGGCTTTGAAAAGGGTGATCCCGTTTCCATTAACGGCGAGAAGCTCTCCCCCGCTACCCTACTGTCCAGACTCAATCAGCTCGGCAGAGACAACGGGATTGGCCGCCTTGATCTGGTGGAGAACCGTTTTGTCGGCATGAAGTCCCGCGGTGTTTA
The DNA here is from genome assembly GCA_929200315.1 of uncultured Alphaproteobacteria bacterium. Taxonomy (GTDB): domain Bacteria; phylum Pseudomonadota; class Alphaproteobacteria; order Rhizobiales; family Rhizobiaceae; genus Pseudahrensia. Next base: position 40,319 of record CAKMZB010000002.1, read on the forward strand.
TGAAACGCCCGGGGGTACGATCCTGCTGGCCGCCCACCGGGCCATGGAATCCATCACGCTGGACCGTGGCGCAGCGCATCTGAAAGATGAGCTGATGCCGCGCTATGCCGAGCTTATCTACAATGGTTTCTGGTATTCGCCGGAGCGTGAAATGCTTCAGGTCGCCATTGATCTGAGCCAGGTCCATGTGGAAGGCGAGGTCACGCTCGACCTCTACAAGGGCAATGTGATCGTGAAGGGCCGCTCGTCGAAGAAGTCGCTTTATTCTGAAGCTCTGGTGACCTTCGAGGATGATCTGGGCGCTTATGACCAGCAGGACGCCAACGGCTTCATCCGCCTCAATGCTTTGCGCCTGCGCACACTGGCGGCGCGCGAGCAGGGGCGGGGCGGCAACACTGAGACCGGTGAAGGCCATGGCGGCTATCTCGACTAGGATCACCATCCGGCGTGCTGTGCCCCGCGATAGCGAGGCGATGAGCGCGCTTGTCCTGCGCTCCAAGGCCTCCAACGGCTATGATGAAGCCTTCATGGCCGCCTGTGTGGATGAGTTGCGGGTGACGCCGGAGCGGCTGGACCAGGTGCATTTTCTGGTGGCCGAAGAGGGTGAAGCGCTGCTGGGTTGTGCCGGGCTGCGGCCTACGAATGAGGGCGGGGAAGTCACGTCCTTCTTCATCGAGCCAAGTGCCAAACGCAAAGGCATCGGACGCGGGCTTTGGGCAGCGCTTCTGGAAACTGCGCGCAAGGCCGGCATGGCTCGTCTGGCGCTCGATGCTGACCCGGAAGCCGTACCCTTCTATGAAGCCATGGGCTTTGAGGTCACGGGGAAAGTTCCCTCCGGCTCCATCCCCGGCCGCTTCCTGCCGCGTATGGAAATGGGCCTCACCTAAGCCGTATCCATCTCTGCAATCAGCCGCTGCATGTTGGCCATGGCGGCCATGGCATTTTCGCGCATTTTCAGAAGCACGGCCTGTTTCTCAGCATCTTCCTTGTCCACCGACCGCACCATTTTTGAAAAGCCGTCGAGGCGGTTTTCCGTTAGCCATTGCCGCATATCCGGTTCTTGACCCCACAGAAATTGGTTCGTCATAAAAGGCACCATCATGCGGATCCAGTCCGTGTCGTGGTTGGGCAGGGGCACGACATTGCAAAGCCGGTTCTTCTCCGAGATGTCATCCCGTGTCGCCTCGATATGGGCGATGACAGCGGCGGAAAAGACCGGCTGGTGGGATCGCACGGTCTGGGGGGTAATGGTGTTGCCCTCAAAGATCGGTTTCATGTCGAGGTTGGAGACGGCACTTGCCGAACAATCGACATGAACCACGCCAGGCCCGGTGGCGATCTCGCCTTCCGCGAGCACAATCCTGTCTGTCTCGATGGCGCTGATGCGACCCATGCGAACGACATTCCTGATGCGGCGCAGCTCCGCTAACTCCCCCTGGCTGATCGTGGCAGCATGGAACATCTTGGGCCGCACGTCCGGGTCGAGCCGCACCAGAACACCGGCGGCCTCCAGCCGGTCGAACAGATCATCCTTGTCCTTGGCCACCGCCATGGCCTCCATCTGCGCGGCCTGCGCACCGATGGTCTGGTGGAAAAAATCCTCGCCCGGCTGCGTGTTGGCGCGGTCGATCATCCAGGCATCGCGCGGCATGATGAGGCGAATGTCATCTGGGGCAACGCCATTGGTGAGAAGCCAGAGGCAAGCATCAATCCCCGTCTTGCCCCCGCCGATGATGGTGAAGCCATCGGGTTTTTCAGCAATCGTCGGCAGATCATTCAGCGGCATGAAACGGACACCCTCGGCGATGGAGAAGGCGGGTGTGTGGGTGGAGGGAACGGAGGTTTTCAGCCAGGTCGCATCGACAAATCTCTTCGCCTCCACCGCGTAGGTCTCGCCGGTGAGACGGGACGTGAAACGCCCATCCCCCTCATAGTCGCTCATCGGGAAATAGCGCACCCGGCCTGAGGGCAGGAATTGCTCGCGCATGACGTCGTCAAAATAGGTGAGGATCTGCGGACCGGTGGCGAGATCCGCCATGCCCTTGTTGAGGCCTGTTTCGTCCAACTTACCGCTTTCAAGCAAGCGGGAGGAGACGCCATAGAAACTCGACGGCTGGTGCAGCGTGACGAAGGGATAGGCCACGTTCCAATGCCCACCGGGCTTGGCGTAGCGGTCCACGATAATGATGTCGGCATCACTCTCGGTGAACAAAACATCGGCAAACGCCATGCCAACGGCCCCTGCTCCTACAATCAGATAGTCCGCCTTCAGCCTGCCCATTGCTCAAACCACACCCCAAACAATCATTGGGGCGCTCTAGCATAGCGACATTGTGTCTGCGAAATCGACCGGCAAAGCCTTGTTTTGAATGGCTTGTGCCATCATATTGTCGTAGAGAGCGGGCAAAGTCTTGCCTGTATTTGGCTTCCAAACATCGTTTGAGAGGAAACAATGGCTGATCTTAATCCATTCCAGCAAGCGCAAACCAGTGCTGCACCGAGTGTTGCTGAACAGGCGCAACTCGATCAGGGCCTGCGCAGCTATATGCTGGGCATCTACAATTACATGACGATTGCCATGGTCATCACCGGTGGTGTGGCCATGGGGCTTGCCAATTTCCTGGTGGCCGGTTCTCCGGCGGAAGCCGTTGCCGTCATGCAAAACGGCGTGCACCTTACTCAACTTGGCGCAACGATCTTCGGCTCCCCGCTTCAGTGGGTTGTGATGTTTGCTCCGCTCGCCTTTGTGATGGTGCTGTCCTTCGGCATCAACAAACTGTCGGCCTCTGCCGCGCGGATGATCTTCTTTGTCTATGCGGCCGTGATGGGCGTGTCCCTGTCTTCGATCTTCCTGATTTATTCTGGTGCATCGATCGCGCAAACCTTCTTCGTCACCGCCGCCGCCTTTGGTGGCCTGTCGCTTTACGGCTACACAACGAAACGGTCTCTTTCGGGCATGGGTTCCTTCCTGCTGATGGGCCTGATCGGCCTTATCGTTGCAATGGTTGTGAACATCTTCCTGCAGTCCGGCATGCTGATGTTTGCCATCAATGCGATCGGCGTTCTGATCTTCTCTGGTCTTGTCGCTTACGACACCCAGCGTTTGAAGCACATGTATGATGCGGTCTCTCACTCCGGTGAGCTGATGGCCAAGACATCGATCATGGGAGCACTGTCGCTCTACCTGAACTTCGTCAACCTGTTCATGTTCCTGCTGTCGTTTCTCGGCAACCGCAACTAGCAGTTGGCTTCATAGACTGATGGAAAGGGCGGCTCTCCGGGACCGCCCTTTTTCTTTGCCGTTTCTGGCGGGAGAGGCCGGTATCCACCCTGTCACGATGGGGCTGCCTTCAAAGTTCACGAAGCATGCCAGCATCAGCGCGGCCTCGCAGACCCGTCAAGCAATGGTGACTTGCCCTTGAGGAGGCGACGTCGCAAACCAAAACCATGAAGCAACTTCTCCTCACCCTGGCCCTGCTGGTGACCCCACTGGGCCTGTCTCAGCCCGCTGTCAGTGCGGAGACAAATCCGCGCGGCGTGGTGGAGCTCTTCACGTCCCAGGGCTGCTCATCATGTCCGCCGGCGGATGAAATTCTTGCCGAATATGCCAAAGACGGTGATACGCTCGCCCTCTCCTGGCATGTCGATTATTGGAATTATCTCGGCTGGGCCGACACATTCTCCAGTGCCGCGGCCACCAAGCGGCAGCAGAATTACGCCCATTCCTTTGCCCGGCGCGGGGTCTATACGCCCCAGGCTGTAGTCAACGGACGCACCCACACGGTCGGCTCCCGCAAGGGCGCGATTGAAGACTTGCTAAAAGGCGGTGTTGCGCCGCTCTCCGCACGCATCGAGGTCAAACATTCCGCCGATTCTGTCGCCATTGCCTGCTCCCGCACGGCAGCGGGCGAGGATGCGACGCTGTCCATCGTCTATTTTATCGACAGCACAAAAGTCGCCATCGAGCGCGGTGAAAACGAGGACCGCACCATCACCTATCGCAACGTGGTGCGCGCCATGGACATGGTGGGCATGGTGAAGGATGGCGCGATGGAAACCATCTTACCGCTTGATTCTCTTCGAGCCCGTGCGCGGGAAGTTGGCGCAAGCCATGCAGCACTACTGCTCCAGGTGCCGACGGAGGCCGGTCTTGCCGGCCCGATCATCGGCGCCGCCCGCCTTGGTGCGCTGTAAGGATCTGATCGCTAAAACGAAAGAAGCCGGCATTCCCGTTTTCGGGAATACCGGCTTCGTGTCGTCTGCGTCTCCGGGGAAGAGACGGGAGCGGTCCAGCTGGGGTAGCCGAACGCGCTTTCTTCCGGAGTTGTGGTTCCGCAGACCATGAGGACATACAGGACCCACAATTTGCGGCGCGACGCGCGGCTATCTTCGTGGCTGGGGGCTGGAAGCGAAGACACCAATGCGCACACCTCTCCGGCGCGACGGGATAAGCCTTCGCCTCAAATGGGGCGAAAAGCTGGCCATCTTCATGAAATCGACAATGCAGACATCAAATGACGTAACAGGTTTTGTCAGCCAGCCCTTGCAATACCGCACCGCACGGCTACCTTTTCCTAATGAGAATGCCGCGCCTTACGCCCGCAGGTCCCGCATGAGCGAGCCGATCAGCCTTGCTGCGAGAAAGCCGCTTGCCGGGAGCGGCATTGCCAATTCCTTCTCCGCTTCAACCGGCAATCCGGTCAAACCCGCACAAATCACCTTTGACAGATCCGAATTGCAGTCACTTTTGCGGGTTTATGGCTTTCGCGTAGCAGACGGTGACTGGCGGGATTACGCCATCGACTTTCGTGCCGACCGGGCGGTCTTTTGCGTCTATCGCAAGGCGAGCGAAGCGCCACTCTACCGCGTTGAAAAAGTGCCCAAACTCGCCCGTCGCCAGGGCATCTATGCGGTGGTGAACCACCAGGGCACGGTGCTGAAACGCGGTCATGATCTGGGGCAGATTTTGAAAGTCCTGGAGCGCAAGCTCACACTTGTTGGCTAATGGCTGAGCCATCCCGGCTTGAACGCGAACGAAAGCCACCGTAAGCCCTGCCCAAACGCCACCTGACCCAGACGTCCAACAGAAAAGACCGCTCCCATGTCCGCACGCAATCTCTTCCTCCTGCCCGGTGACGGCATCGGCCCTGAAGCTATGGGTGAGGTGCGCAAAGTTATCGAGCACATGAACACCCATGAGGCCGCGGGCTTCACGCTGGATGAAGGCCTTGTCGGCGGCAGCGCTTACGATGCCCATGGCGAAGGCATTTCCGATGCCGATATGGCCAAAGCCATGGCAGCCGATGCGGTGCTGTTCGGTGCCGTTGGTGGGCCGAAATGGGACAAAGTGCCCTATGAGGTGCGGCCGGAGGCCGGTTTACTGCGCCTGCGCAAGGATATGGAATTATTTGCCAATCTGCGCCCGGCCATCTGCTACCCGGCACTCGCCAATTCCTCATCCCTGAAGCAGGACGTGATCGAGGGGCTTGATATTCTCATCGTCCGCGAATTGACGGGCGGTGTTTATTTCGGCGAACCAAAGGAGATCACCGATCTTGGTAATGGGCAGAAACGCGCCGTCGATACGCAGGTTTACGAGACCTACGAAATCGAACGCATTGCCGCAGTTGCCTTTGATCTCGCGCGCACCCGGGACAACCGGGTCTGCTCGATGGAAAAACGCAACGTCATGAAATCCGGCCTGTTCTGGAACGAGGTCGTCACCGCAACCCATGCCCGCGACTATCAGGATGTGGAGCTGAGCCACATGCTGGCCGATGCTGGCGGGATGCAGCTTGTGCGTTGGCCCAAACAGTTCGATGTCATCGTCACCGACAATCTCTTTGGCGACATGCTGTCTGATGTGGCGGCAATGCTCACCGGCTCCCTCGGTATGCTGCCCTCCGCATCCCTCGGCGCACCGGACCCGGCAACGGGCAAGCGCAAGGCGCTCTATGAACCGGTCCACGGTTCCGCGCCGGATATTGCTGGAACGGGGGCGGCAAACCCGATCGCCATGATCGCCTCCTTCGCTATGTGTCTGCGCTATTCCTTCGAGATGATCGATGAAGCTGATCGGCTGGAAGCAGCCATCGCCAAGGTGCTGGATGAAGGCTATCGCACCGGCGACATCATGCCGTCCGACGGCCAAGCGGGCCTGAAGGCTGTGGGAACAGTTGAAATGGGCGATGCGGTTCTTGCCGCCTATGCAGGCTAAGGCGCGGATCTTTGCCTGATCTTTCCACCCTCATCCTCTTCATCTCCGCCTGCATCGCCTTACTGGTAGTGCCGGGGCCGACGCTTGCGCTCGTCATCGCCCGTTCGCTTGCCGGCGGGCAGCGGGTGGCCCTGCCTCTCGTAATTGGCGTGGGGCTTGGAGATTTGGTGGCAGCCAGCGTCGCGCTAGCGGGCGCGGGCGCGCTTCTTGCATCCTCGGCGACTGCTTTCACCATCGTGAAGGTGATTGGCGCTCTCTATCTGATATGGCTGGGCATCCGCCTGTTCCGCAGTGAGCCGGTGCCGCTGGACATGACGGCCAAAAAAGACAGCGACGATGGGTGGCGGGCCTTGCGAGACGGGTTTTTAGTGACACTCTTCAATCCAAAAGGCATCTTGTTTTTCGTGGCTTTCGTTCCGCAATTCATTGTGGCTGACCGGGACTACATGACCCAAAGCGCTGTTTTTGTAATCACATTCGCCTTGCTCGGCATGGTCAATGGCGCGATCTTTGCGCTTGGATCAAACAGCCTGCGCCACCTGCTGGCGCGCGCCAATGTGCTGCGAGGGATCAACCGCGTGAGCGGTGTTCTCATCTTCAGCGCCGGAATTGCTGCCCTCTTTGCGCGAAGACCCGCTGTCTAAGGCTTTGCCGCTGGCGTGAAGCGGCGGCAGTTCCTACATTAAGACCATGATCCGACCGATCCTTACCCTTGCAGCCCTCGTGCTCGCAGCGACCTTGACTGTGCCTTCTGCCCTCGCCAATCCACTGGTTGGGCTGAAGGGGGAAAAGCGCGTGGTGCTTTTGTTTGCCAAGTCCCGTTCCGATGCCGGGCTCGACAAGCAGGTGGAATTGTTTCGCGAACGCCGCCCGGCGCTCCGTGGTCGGGATATGCTGGTCATCGTGGTGGAAGGCACCCAGGACGCTATCCCCGCCATCGGCTACGCACCATTGCCGAGCGGTTCGGGTCGTGATTTGCGCAAGATGTATGAGCCTGCCGCCCGCGGCTTTACCGGCATTTTGATCGGCAAGGACGGGACGGAGAAGGAGCGCTGGCAAAGCCCGGCAGAGCCGGACCGTATTTTCGCGCTGGTGGACGCCATGCCCGTGCGCGCGCGGGAGGTTGAGGAACAGACTTCCGGGACAGCCACCAACTAGCCGCTAGTCGAGGAAGGTTGTGAAACCTTCCACCGGTTCACGGTCCGGCACCAGGGTGTTTTCAATCGCGTTCGGGTCTTTGTAGCCAAGTGCCATACCGCAGACGATGGTTTCGTTCTCGCCAATGCCGAGCACCGGTTTGATCGCTTTTTCGTAGGCCGGCCAGGCCGCCTGTGGGCAGGTGTCGAGGCCACGGGCGCGGGCAGCGATCATGATGTTTGCAGGAACATGCCGTAGTCGAGCCAGGAGCCGATCTCGAGGCGTTCATCAATGGTGAACATCAGCCCGACCGGCGCATCAAAGAACAGGTAGTTGCGGCCCATCTGCTGGTGCATCCGCACACCGTCGCCCTTTTCAATGCCAAGGAGTGAATAAAGACCAAGCCCCACCGCCCGGCGGCGGGAAAGGTAGGGCTCAAAGAATTTGTCGGGGTAATATTTCCAACTCTGCCGTCGCTCGAAGGAACCGTCACTGTGGGCTGCAAGCACGTCAGTGGTGAGTTTCTTCAGTGTCTCACCGGTCGCCACATAGGCGCGCCAGGGCTGCATGTTGGTACCGGATGGGGCCTGCGCCGCCACGCGCAAGATATCCTCCACCGTCTCGCGGGGAACCGGCATGTCCAAAAACGCCCGCACCGAACGCCGCGAGGTAATGGCCTCGTCGACGGCCTTCGTCGCGTCCGTTTTGCTCACACTGCGGGGCCTTCAAGCCAGCGGACGATTCCCGCGCAAACGAGACCATAGAGCGTGTGGCCAATCATCGCGACCCAAGTGATGCCGGTAAAGCCGAGGAAAAAAGGCAGACCCGCAATATAGGTGATACCGCCAATGGCGAAGATCCAAAGGCCAAATCCATAGAGCGCGCCGCCAACGAGCCAACCGCCGGGATTGCCGATCCGCTCCCAGATCGGACGGAAGATAAAGAGCCATCCCACCGGATAGCCGATCAGCCCCACCAAAAAGAGATGCATGAAATGGCCAAACCCGCGCAGGGTTGCGTTGCCTTCAAGGCCCAGAACATTCTGCCCCAGCGAACGGGCCAGTCCGTCCGGCGAAAGATTAGCCCAACTGAGGAACCACGGGCTGATGACCTGCCCCCAAATGTCGAAAGCGACGGTCGCCACCGAACCGGATACGATCATCAACATGAGTGTGAAGCCGTTCAGTCCCGGCAGAGCGCCCTTTTCGCGCGGTGTGTGCAGCATGGTCATGACAAATCCTCCCTTTGCTATGGTCAAGAGAATCACTGCGCATGCCACCGGTCAAGAAAGAGCTTGGTGGATTGGCGCACAACGCCTCACAATGGCGTCAGATATTTTTCCGCAAAGGACATTCCCGATGGACCAGGACGACAAGGCAACCCTCTTTCGCGAGATGCACATTCCCGGGAATCCGTTCATCCTGCCCAATGCCTGTAGCCCCGGCGAAGCCAGGATGTTGGCTGCGGTGGGAGCAAAGGCGGTCGCGACGACATCGTCGGGCTATGCTTTCACCCAAGGCCTGCCGGACGGGCTTAGCCTCTCACGCGAAGACATGCTCGACCATTGCGAAGACATGGTGCGCGCCGTGGACGTTCCCGTCTCAGCGGATCTGGAAAACGGCTATGCCGATGATCCCGACGGCGTGGCGGAAATGATCGAACTTGCCGCGGAAGTTGGTCTTGTCGGCTGCACCATCGAGGATACGACTTTTAACGCTGCAAAGCCGGCCTATGATTTCGACATCGCTGTTGCCCGCATTGCAGCGGCGGTGGAGGCGGCGGAAGCGCTTTCTATCGACTTCACACTCTGCGCCCGCGCGGACGGGGTGATGATCGGGGCCTATGATCTCGACGAAGGTATCCGCCGCATCCAGGCTTTCGAAGAAGTCGGTGCCCATTGCCTCTACATCCCCGTCCCCGGCACGATGGATGATCTGGCGCGGGTCTGTGCCAGCGTTGAAAGGCCGGTCAACGGCCTTGCCGCCGGTTCGCTTGTCAAATTCTCCCGCGATGATTTTGCCCGCGCCGGTGTCGCGCGCATTTCCATTGGGGGTGGTTTGGGCCGGGCCATGCAGCGCACGGCACTGGAGATCAGTCATCAGATGATTGACGATGGCGATTTTACGGGCCTGGCCCGTACGGTGAGCGAACAAGAGATCAACAAGCTGCTGAGGGAGGGGTCGGCCTAACGAAGACTGTCATTCCCCTGTCATAAAAGACAATCTAATCGGCGCCATGACAACGCTACCCAAACGCCTTGCCGCCGAATTCACCGGCACCGCTTTTCTCCTCGCAACGGTCATCGGCTCCGGCATCATGGCGGAGCGGCTGGCGGGCGGGAATGTGGCGCTGGCGCTGCTTGGCAACACGATCCCCACCGGTGCGATCCTCGTGGTGCTCATCACCATGTTCGGCCCGATTTCGGGTGCGCATTTCAACCCGGCTGTGTCCCTCGTCTTTCGTTTGCGGGGCGAGCTGACAAATGGCGAGGGTCTGGCTTATGTCGCAGTGCAAATCGCCGGGGCGGTAATCGGCGTGTGGCTGGCGCATCTGATGTTTGCCGAAACTGTGCTGCAATTTTCCCAGACACCACGCACGGGAGCGTCACAATGGCTGGCGGAGACCATCGCGACGTTCGGGCTCATCGCCGCGATCCTCGTGACCCTGCGCTCTCGCCCCGATACGATGGCACTGGTGGTTGGCCTCTACATCACCGCAGCCTATTGGTTCACAGCCTCAACATCCTTTGCCAATCCAGCCGTAACGATCGCACGAGGCTTCTCCGACACGTTTGCTGGCATTCGACCGATCGATGTTTTGCCTTTCATTGCCATGCAAATGATCGGTGCTATTCTCGCAGCCATCTATTGCCATTGGCAAGTTTGCGAGAAAGGCACCTCGTAGTGGTCAATGTTGCGCGACAATCAATGAATTGCGCACAATTTGCCAGATGGCTCATACAAAATATGAAAACATCTGATGACTACGGCAGCCGATCCCCGCTCGATAGTTCAAACGGCTTTTTCAGAACGTTGGATTCTTATCGGTCTCGATGGGTCGTAAATTTATCATCGGACCCAGAATACACAACGTTGATCAATTTATCATCTGCATAAGAATTGCTGTTTGTCACGTGACCATCATATCCGCCAACTTTGCAAAGAAATTTCCCATCCTTCCAAACCATCATAAGGCCGTGTTCTACCTCCCAAGCGCATTCCGCTTCTACTATAACATACTGGCTCTCATCTGAGCCTCGACCCCCGTCCATAAGAACAAAGCGGGGGGTTACATGAGACCAAATCTGCTCCGGAATAGTGACAATTCCCATCTCGTCATCCAGCCAATCTTCACCACCAATCATGGTACGAAAATCCTGATAGTAGTTGAAAACATGGCGAGAATCTTTCAAGCGATCCTGCAGATCACGCTTCAAAAACTCTACAAGAGCTGGGTTATTCAGAGAATCTTCATCGTCAAGCTGGACGTCACAATCATCAAAATAGGGAACTCTAATTTTCATCTGCTTTCTCCAAAAGCTGTGTTGGCCAAATGTAAGGAAACCCGTTAAGCTGAACTTAGTCTGACAGGACAGGTTGAAGCATCCTTCCTCACTTCATCATAATGCCCGAAAACGCCCTTGTAGCCTTTGCGACTTTCTTCGCCACCGTCGGCCCGCCCGACGTTGCGGTGATCTTTGCTGCCTTGACGGTGGCCAACACACCGCGCGAGCGGCTGCGGCTGGCAACGAAGGCGATCCTGATCGGTGCGGGGATTCTTTTGTTCTTCGCTTTCTTCGGCAAACAGCTCCTCACCCATCTTGGTATCTCGCTTGCTGCCATGCGCACCGCTGGTGGTGTGCTGCTGATGCTCATCGCCATCGACATGGTCTTTGCTCGCACATCCGGCGGCACGTCCACCACGAGCGAGGAAAACCGCGAGGCGGCGCGGGCAGCTGATATTTCAGTTTTTCCGATGGCAACACCACTCATTGCCGGTGCGGGCACGATTGGCGCGGTGATCCTGCTGGCAGCAGAAACCCAGGGCGATCCTTACGAGCTTTCCATTGTGATGGGCGCACTGATGGCAGTGCTGCTCGTTACCTATTTGATGATGATCGCCGCATCCCAGGTGCAGCGGATACTTGGCGTGACTGGTGTACACGTTGTCACCCGCGTCATGGGCATTCTGCTCGCGGCTCTGGCAATCCAGTTTCTCTTCGACGGCATCCGCCAAAGTGGGATTTTGAGCTAAACCACTCTATTCAATCGGTTCGCGCCCCTTCCAATGCCGCGCTGCGGCGTGCCATAGGGTACGGGTTCCTGACCTAAGCGGGTGCCGCCCTCATGCCGATCCAGAAAATCCTCGTCGCCAACCGGTCCGAGATTGCCATCCGTGTTTTCCGCGCCGCCAACGAATTGGGACTGAAGACGGTCGCTGTCTGGGCGGAAGAAGACAAACTGGCACTGCACCGCTTCAAGGCGGACGAGGCCTATCAGATCGGTGTTGGCCCGCATCTGGAAAAGCCGATGGGACCAATCGAGAGCTATCTGTCGATTGATGAAATCATCCGCGTGGCGAAACTTTCCGGCGCGGATGCGATTCATCCCGGCTACGGATTGCTGTCAGAAAGTCCCGAATTCGTTGACGCCTGCAACGAGGCCGGAATCACGTTCATCGGCCCGAAAGCGCAAACCATGCGCCGTCTTGGCAACAAGGTTGCCGCGCGGAGCCTCGCCATGGAAGCCGGCGTGCCCGTAGTGCCCGCCACAGCGCCGCTGCCGGAAGATTTAGAGACCATCAAGGCCATGGCGGCGGAAGTCGGTTATCCGATCATGCTGAAGGCTTCCTGGGGTGGGGGTGGGCGCGGGATGCGTGTCATCCGCTCGGCTGACGATCTGGAAAACGAAGCACTGGAGGCCCGCCGTGAAGCAGCGGCGGCCTTTGGCAAAGATGAAATCTATCTTGAAAAACTCGTGGAGCGAGCCCGTCATGTCGAGGTGCAGATCCTCGGCGACGCCCATGGGACGCAGGTTCATCTCTTCGAGCGCGATTGCTCCGTTCAGCGCCGAAATCAGAAAGTCGTGGAACGAGCCCCCGCGCCTTATCTCGATGAAGCAAAGCGCCAGGAGCTTTGCGGTTACGCGCTGAAGATCGCCGCTGCCACCGACTATCTTGGTGCCGGGACGGTCGAGTTCCTGATGAACATCGACACCGGCGACTTCTACTTCATCGAAGTGAACCCCCGCGTGCAGGTGGAGCACACCGTCACTGAGGAAGTGACAGGGATCGACATCATCAAGGCGCAGATCCACCTTGTCGACGGTGAGCCCATCGGGGACCCGGCATCAGGCGTTCCGGCGCAAGCCGATATCCGCCTTAACGGCCATGCCCTGCAGTGCCGCATCACCACCGAAGATCCGGAGATGAATTTCATTCCAGACTACGGCCGCATCACCGCCTATCGCGGGGCGACCGGGTTCGGCATCCGGCTTGATGGTGGCACGGCCTATTCCGGCGCCGTTATCACGCGGTTTTATGATCCGCTTTTGGAGAAGGTCACGGCCTGGGCACCATCTGCACATGAAGCGATCAAACGGATGGACCGGGCGCTGCGCGAATTCCGCATCCGGGGCGTTGCGACCAACCTGACTTTCCTTGAAAACATCATCACGCATCCCTCCTTCATCGATAATTCCTACACAACGAAGTTCATCGACAACACGCCGGAGCTTTTTGAGGAAGTGAAGCGCCGCGACCGGGCGACGCGGCTGTTGAACTACATTGCCGACGTTACCGTAAACGGCCATCCGGAGGCTCGGGACCGGGTCAAGCCAGCCGACACCGTCACCGCTGTCAATCCGCCCTGGTTTGAAAAACCCATCGTAGACGGCACCCGCCAGCGGTTGGAGCGGGACGGGCCGGAGGCGTTTTCGCGCTGGATGCGTGAGCACAAACCCGTCCTCATGACCGATACGACTATGCGGGATGGCCACCAGAGCCTGCTGGCAACCCGGATGCGGTCCAATGACATCACCGCCGTTGCAGGCGCCTATGCCAAGGGTCTGCCAGAGCTGTTGTCTCTGGAATGCTGGGGTGGGGCGACCTTTGATGTGGCCATGCGTTTCCTCAACGAAGACCCGTGGGAGCGCCTTGCCGCCATCCGCGAAGAAGCGCCAAACCTGCTCACCCAAATGCTGCTGCGCGGGTCCAACGGGGTTGGCTACACCGCCTATCCCGACAATGTCGTGCGCCATTTCGTGCACCAGGCCGCCGAGGGTGGGATCGATCTCTTCCGTGTTTTCGATTCCCTCAACTGGGTGGAGAACATGCGTGTCTCCATGGATGCTGTTCTGGAGACCGGCAAATTGCTTGAGGCCACGGTCTGTTATTCGGGTGATCTCAGCGCCGCCGATCCGGGCCGCTACAATCTCGATTATTATCTGCGCCGGGTGGAAGAGGTGCAGACGGCCGGTGCTCACATCATCGCCATCAAGGACATGGCCGGCTTGATGAAACCGCAATCAGCGCGCCAACTCTTCCCTGCCTTGCGCGCAGCCACCGACCTGCCGATTCATTTCCACACCCATGACACGTCCGGCCTCTCGGCAGCGACAGTTCTGGCGGCTGTCGAATCCGGCGTCGATGCGGTGGATGCGGCAATGGATGCACTGTCCGGTGCAACATCTCAGCCCTGCCTCGGCTCCATCGTGGAAGCATTGAAAGGCACCGAGCGCGACCCTGGCCTTGATCCGCAGGCAATCCGCGAGATTTCATTTTATTGGGAGGGCGTGCGCGCCCAATATGCGGCCTTTGAAAGCGATGTGAAGGCTCCGGCCTCCGAGGTTTATCTGCATGAAATGCCGGGCGGCCAATACACCAACCTGAAGGAACAGGCCCGGTCGCTTGGCCTGGAGACCCGCTGGCATGAGGTCGCGCGCGCCTATGCCGACGCCAACCAGATTTTCGGCGACATCGTGAAAGTTACGCCCTCGTCAAAAACCGTCGGCGACATGGCACTGATGATGGTGGCGCAAGGGCTGACGCGTGACCAGGTTGAAGATCCCGATGTTGACATCGCTTTCCCGGAATCGGTCGTTGCCATGATGAAGGGAGACCTCGGCTTCCCGCCGGATGGATGGCCAGAAGGCATTCAGTCAAAGGTCCTGAAAGGCGAGAAGCCGGTTGAGGGCCGCATTGGCGCGACTTTGCCACCCGCCGATCTGGCCGAAAAACGTGCACAGATCGAAGGTATCATTGGCCGAACCATCACCGAGCAGGAGCTCGCCTCCTTCCTGATGTATCCAAAAGTCTTCACCGACTACGCGCTGGCCCGCCAGGCCTTCGGCCCGGTCGCCAAGCTGCCCACACTCACCTTCTTCTACGGCATGGAGCCGGAGGAAGAGGCGTTGGTGGAAATTGAGCAAGGCAAGACGCTGGTGGTGCGCTGCCTCGCCATTGGCGACATGGACGAGCAGGGCATGCGGTCTGTCTTCTTTGAGCTGAACGGCCAGGCCCGCCGCGCCCGTGTGCCGGACCGCATCCACGGTGCCAGCGCCGCACAGGCCCGCCCGAAGATGGAAGACGGCAACGCCGCCCATGTCGGTGCTCCTATGCCCGGTGTGATCTCGCAGATCACGGTGGAAGCCGGGAGCGAAGTGAAGGCCGGCGACGTGCTGCTTTCCATCGAAGCGATGAAAATGGAAACCGCACTCCACGCAGAAGCCGATGGCACGGTGGCAGAAGTCCTCGTTAAACGCGGCGATCAGATCGACGCGAAGGATCTGCTGGTGCGGATGGAAGGGTAAATCCCCGTCTTGTTTTGTCCATATCCGGTTGCTAGCTCCACGCGACCGGAATGATGCCAGAGGGACCAGAACCATGATGCCAACTTTGAAAGTGCTCATCCATATGGGCCAACTCCAGCGCTTGTTACCCTTCTGGCTGCTCGGCCTTGGCCTCCTGATCGCGAATTTCTCGCCACTTCTCCTGATCGCCCTCCTCTACGGCATCATCATGCAATTCGTCGTGGAATACGTGATGCACCGCTTTCTGTTGCACCGCGAACCTCCGACGGACCAGGGCATATTCAACGAACTCTACCGCTCCCATATCGGCCACCATGAATTTCCCAAGGATCCGGAATTCTTCACCGGGGGCGACCATTGGTATGCGGTGAAATTCGGCCTCGTTTCTGTGGCCCTGCACACTCTCGTGCTTTGGCCGTTTCTCGGTCTGCCGACAGCGGCCATCGTTCCGGCCGTTGCAATCTTCTTCGGCTCGATCTCGGCCTTCACCTTCTACGAATTCTGCCACACGCTGGCGCATCTCAATGTACCCAAAGGCTGGTTCGGCACCCGCATCACACAGAGCCATCTGCGCCATCACTTCAACGACCATGAAACAACGTTCCATGTGAGCTTCGGGATGAGCTGGATCGACCGCCTCTTTGGCACCACCTATGACCGGGGCGAAGCCCGTGAGCGCTACGACCCACACACGATCCTCTCCATGGGCATGGACCCTGACGATCTGCGCCTTGTCACTGCACGCAAGGCCTATGGCCGCGAGTTCACGCCAAGGTCAAAAGCAACACGAAACGCTTAGGCGGCCTTGGCGGCGGGAAGGCCGCTCCCTACTTGGAAGAAAACAGCCACCGCAGATTTTCTTTCATGACCAATTCCGCCATCTCCACCTGGACCGGCTCGCTCGGGTTGCCACGCTTTGATGTGATATCTTCGGAGGATTTCGAGACAGCTTTTGAGGACGCGTTAGCGGAAGACCGGGCGGAAATTGATGCGATTGCCAACAGCATTGACGCACCCACTTTCGACAACACGGTCACGGCGCTGGAACTCTCCGGCGAAACGCTGAACCGGACGGCTTCACTCTTCTTCAACCTCACCGGCACGGTGTCTGATGAGACATTGCGTAGGCTTGAGCGGGAGATCGGCCCGCAGCTTTCCCGTCATGCGTCTGAAACCGCGGCCAACGCCAAGCTCTTCGCGCGGATCGATGTGCTTTGGGAGCGCCGCGACGACCTTGCCATCACCACAGAACAGGCGCGGGTGCTGGAGAAGCACTGGAAAGGTTTCGTGCGCGGCGGTGCGCGGCTGCAAGGGGAGGCGCAGAAGCGCTTTGGAGCCATCAACGCCCGTCTTGCCGAACTCGGCACGGCCTTTGCTCAAAACATCCTCGCCGATGAGCGTGACTGGATGCTGGTGCTGGAAAGCGAAAACCAACTTGCCGGTCTGCCGCCTTTCCTACGCGATGCTATGGCGAGCGCAGCAAGCGAACGCGGGCATGAAGGCAAGCATGCTGTCACCCTGTCCCGCTCCATCATCGAACCCTTTCTCACCTTCAGCGCGGACCCGGACCTGCGCGCGGAAGCTTTTGCGGCATGGCAGGCGCGAGGTGAGAATGGCGGCAACACCGACAACCGTGCCAATATCGCAGAAGTTGTGGCCCTGCGGCAGGAAAAGGCGCAGATCCTCGGCTACGAGACCTTTGCCGCCTTCAAGCTGGAAGATCAGATGGCGAAGGAACCTGACGCCGTTATGGAACTGCTGGAAAAGGTCTGGGAAAAGGCTGTTGCCAAGGCCGGACTGGAAGAGGCGGAGCTATCCGCCCTCGCTGCCAGCGAAGGCATCAACACTGCGATCCGACCAGCCGATTGGCGCTACTATGCAGAGAAGCTCCGCGCCAAGACCTACTCCTATGACGAAGTGGAGCTGAAACCCTATCTCTCCCTCGACGCAATAATTGCCGCTGCTTTCGATGTGGCGAACCGTCTCTTTGGCGTGCGGTTTGAAGAGCGCGAAGGCATCGCGACCTACCATGACGATGTACGGGTTTTTGAGTGCCTCGACGCCGATGGCCGTCATCGCGCGACCTTCCTCGCCGATTATTTTGCCCGCACATCCAAACGCTCCGGTGCCTGGATGTCTGGCTTTCAAGGACAGCATAAATTGGATGACGGGCAAGCACCGATCATCGTCAATGTGATGAATTTTGCTAAAGCTCCTGGGGGACAGCCAACGCTGCTCTCCATGGATGACGCGCGCACGCTCTTCCACGAATTTGGCCATGCATTGCACGGAATGCTCTCTGACGTGACCTATCCGTCCGTCGCGGGAACCTCCGTGGCACGGGACTTCGTGGAGCTACCAAGCCAGCTATACGAACACTGGCTCACCGTGCCGGAAATCCTCTCCAAACATGCCCGCCATGTGGAGACAGGAGAACCGATCCCACAAGCACTGCTGGACAAGGTGCTCGCCGCACGCAGCTTCAATGCAGGTTTCGGCGCGGTGGAATTCACCGCCTCGGCCCTGGTGGACATGGCGTTCCACACCGGGCCGATGGGCGGCAAGGACGATCCGGTTGCCTTTGAACATTCCGTGCTGGAGCGAATCGGCATGCCCGCCGCCATCGCGATGCGCCACCGCACGCCGCACTTTGCCCATGTCTTTTCCGGTGACGGGTATTCTGCAGGATATTATTCCTATATGTGGTCAGAAGTGCTGGATGCTGACGCTTTCACGGCCTTTGAGGAAACCGGCAATGTTTTTGACAAAGACACTGCTACCAAGCTCCGCAAGCATATCTACAGCGCGGGCGGATCGGTGGACGCGGCAGAAACCTACCAGGCCTTTCGCGGCAAGATGCCGGGCGTCGAGGCAATGATTGAGAAACGCGGCTTGGTCGTGACTTAGCCCCGCACCCCAAAAATCGCACTGCCGACGCGAATATGGGTTGCGTCAAAGGCGATGGCGGTTTCAAAATCCCCGCTCATACCCATAGAGAGTTTTTCTACGCTACTCTCCCGCGCGAGCTTGCGCAGCAGCGCAAAATGGGGTCCCGGATTTTCGTCCACCGGCGGAATACACATGAGGCCCTCGATCTCGAGGCCGTGGACCGAGCGGCAGCGCTCCACGAATTCCACAACTTCCGGCGGCCCAATGCCGGCTTTTTGCTCCTCTTCGCCCGTGTTCACCTGCACGAAGAGCCGCATCATTCGGCCCTGCTTGCCCATTTCGGTGGCGAGAGCCTTGGCAATTTTTTCCCGGTCCACCGTGTGGATCACATCAAACAGGGCAACGGCATCCGACGCTTTGTTGGATTGGAGCGGACCGATAAGATGCAGTTCGGCTCCGGGAAATTCCACGCACAGATCAGGCCACTTGCCTTGCGCCTCCTGCACGCGATTCTCGCCAAAGACCCGTTGCCCCGCCTCCAGCACCGGACGAATAGCGTCCGCATCAAAGGTTTTCGAGACTGCAATCAGCTCCGGCACGTCTGAACGCTCTGCCTTGGCGGCTGACGCCGCGACCCGCTCCTTCACCTTCTCCAAACCGGAATGTGCCACTTTCTGCCTCGCCTAAAAGATTCACGTGAAACCACGTCGCTGTTGACGCTTCGCCCTGCCGCCGCCACAAGCACGGCGCGGCGTTTTAGCGCCGTCTGCAACCCTTTTGTGAGAAGCTTCAGCCCGTGACAAGTGCGCCCGAAACCAATTCCCCGGCTCCACTGGCCACACAGACCAACCGCTACGATCCCGCAAGCGTGGAAACACGCTGGCAGGACATCTGGGCTGAACAGAAACTCTTTGAAGCCCCCACCGAACCGGCTCCCGGCAAAGAACCCTATTACGTGCTGGAGATGTTTCCCTACCCGTCGGGGCGCATCCATATCGGCCATGTGCGCAATTACGCGATGGGAGATGTGATTGCCCGCTACAAGCGCGCCAAAGGGTTTGAAGTGCTGCACCCGATGGGGTGGGACGCTTTTGGTATGCCAGCGGAAAATGCGGCCATGGCCAACAACACTCATCCCGGCACCTGGACCTATGAGAACATTGCCACCATGCGCGGGCAGTTGCAGCGCATGGGCCTGTCGTTGGACTGGTCCCGCGAATTTGCCACCTGCGATGTCGATTATTACGGCAAACAGCAGAAGCTGTTTCTTGATTTTCTCGCCGCCGGGCTGATCTACCGCAAGAACGCCAAGGTCAATTGGGACCCGGTGGACATGACCGTGCTTGCCAATGAGCAGGTGATTGACGGCAAAGGCTGGCGTTCCGGTGCAGAGGTGGAGCAACGCGACCTGACGCAGTGGTTTTTCAAGATTTCAGATTTCGCCGAAGAGCTGCTCGACGACATCGACACGCTGGAAAACTGGCCTGATAAGGTCAAGCTGATGCAGGCCAACTGGATCGGCAAGAGCCGCGGCCTACTGATGGGCTTTGACCTTACCGAGCCCGTTCATGGCTTTGAAGCCATCGAGATCTACACAACCCGGCCGGACACTTTGGCAGGCGCAAGTTTCATCGCCCTTGCACCAGAGCACCCGCTCTCCGTGGCGCTGGCGAAGGACAATACGCAACTTGCCGAATTCAATGTGGATGTACGCCGCTCCGGCACCTCTGAGGAAGAGCTGGAAAAGGCGGAGAAGCGTGGTTTTGACACCGGCTTGCGGGTGAAACACCCGGCGAAGGACAACGCAACACTGCCGGTCTATGTCGCCAATTTCGTGCTCATGGATTACGGCACAGGCGCGATCTTCGCCTGCCCCGCCCACGACCAGCGCGACCTGGACTTTGCCCGCAAATACGACCTTCCGGTCATCGACACATTCTTCGCCCTCGACAATGCCGAGCCGGTAAAGAACGAGGCTTTCGTGCCGCCCAAAACCCAAACCGTGCGGTTTTTGGATCAGCCCGCCGGAGTTGATGTGGCAACCGGCCAGGAAGCTGTTGATGCAACGCTCGATTGGGCGGAAAAACTGGGTCTCGGCACCGCGCAGACCCAATTCCGCCTGCGCGATTGGGGCCTGTCGCGCCAGCGCTATTGGGGCTGCCCAATCCCGATCATCCATTGCGAAAGCTGCGGCACTGTGCCCGTGCCTGATGCCGATTTACCGGTCGTGCTGCCCGACGACATCACCTTCGACAAGCCGGGCAATCCGCTGAACCGCCACGATGCCTGGCGCAAAATCGCCTGCCCCAAATGCGGCGGCGAGGCAGTGCGTGAAACCGACACAATGGACACATTCGTGGACTCGTCATGGTATTTCGCGCGCTTTGCTGACCCGACCGTCACAACACCCACTAACGTGTCCGCCGCCAGCACCTGGCTACCGGTCGACCAATATATTGGCGGTATTGAACACGCGATCCTGCACCTGCTCTATTCGCGCTTCTTTGCCCGCGCGATGAAGGTGACCGGCCATCTTGACGTGAAGGAGCCATTTAGGGGCCTCTTTACCCAGGGCATGGTCGTGCATGAAACCTACAAGCGCGGAGAACGAGAATGGCTCTCCCCTCAAGAGGTGGAACTTTCCGGCGAGGGCGATGCACGCAAGGCGGTTCTGAAATCCACCGGCGAAGACGTGACAATCGGCGGCATTGAAAAAATGTCGAAGTCCAAGCGCAATATTGTCGACCCTGACGCGATCATTGATCGCTACGGAGCCGACACAGCACGCTGGTTTGTGCTCTCCGATTCTCCGCCGGATCGCGATGTTGTCTGGACAGAGGCCGGGGTCGAAGGCGCTCACCGCTTCGTGCAACGGTTCTGGAAACTTATCTTGGCCATTTCCACCAGCAATGGCGGCGGCCAGGGTGGTGCGGACAATGACCTCACTCGCCTCGCGCACCGAACCCTCGACAATGTCGACCGAATGATCCCGGCTTTGCGCTACAATGCGGCGGTGGCGCAGGTCTATACCTTGGTCAATGCTCTGGAAGCAGCCGAGCGCAAGGGCACAACATCTGCCGAGGCGCTAAAAACAGTTGCAACACTGGTTGTGCAAATGATCGCCCCGATGATGCCGCATCTGGCGGAGGAGTGTTGGGCAGCCCTTGGCGAAAAAGGTCTTTGCGCCGCCACAACCTGGCCGACCGCCGATCCGGCCCTGCTGGAAGATGACAGCATCACACTGCCGGTGCAGATCAATGGCAAGAAGCGCGGCGACATTACCGTTGCCAAGGATCTCTCCAAAGAAGACGTCGAGAAAGCCGCCCTCGAACTGGACTTTGTGCAAGCGGCAATTGCTGATAAGCCGGTACGGCGCGTGGTCGTGGTGCCCGGAAGGATTGTCAATGTCGTGGTTTAATGTCGCCTCCCTTCGGGCCGCTGGAAGGCTGCTCGTTTGTGCCGGAACCATTGGCCTTGCTGCCTGCACTGTGGAGCCGCTTGCCGGCAACCGCGTTTCGCTCGGCAATGGCAGCACAATAGCGCTCTCGCAGGCCGTGTCGGTCGATCCGGTTTCAACCCGGGTGGAGCAACAACTTCGCAACGAACTTCTCTTCGCTATGCATGGCGGTAATCCGCCGGTTAGTGCACCCTACCGCGTGCGCATTAACGCGACTGCGACCGACAATGTTGTCGCCATTCGCGGCTCAACACTGGCGCCAACTGCAGCAAATGTGACGCTGAATTCCAGCTACCAGTTGATTGAAGTGGCCAGCGGGCGCGTTGTGGATTCCGGCTCCAACACAGCCCTTGCAGCCTATGATCGCACGTCCCAGAGCTTTGCCAATGATCGCGCCCGGCGGGATGCGGAAAACCGGGCGGCCAAAGAGGCTGCAAGGCGTATCAGTCTTGCCATTTCCCGCGCGCTGGTCGCGAGCTAGCGCTCCGCCATGGCGGAGATCAAGGCCGGGCGGGTTGATGCCTATCTGTCAAAACCTGATCCAAATCACAGCGTTGTCCTGATCTACGGGCCAGACCGAGGTCTTGTTTCCGAGCGGGCGCTTGCTCTTGCTCGGTCCTGCGGCGCGGTTCTGGACGATCCCTTTGCTACGATCCGGATCAGCGCGGATGAAGCCGCATCCGACACCGAGCGGGTGGCATCGGAAGCTCATACTGTCTCTATGTTTGGCGGCAAGAGGCTGATCTGGATTTCGGGTTCGACGCAAAAACAACTCATCAAGGCCATTCAGCCGGTGCTTGATCTGCCGCCCCAGGATGCGGTGATCATCATTGAGGCGGGGGAGCTGAAAAAGACATCACCGCTGCGCAAGCAAGTGGAGAAGAGTGAGAACGCCGCGGCCCTGCCCTGCTACCAGGACGGTCCGGAGGCTCTGCGGCGCATGATTGATAGCGAGCTGCAGGCTGCCAGGCTGCAAATGGCACCGGAAGCGCGGGATATGCTGATCGCCAATCTCGGTGATGATCGCCTCGCCTCCCGTGGCGAGGTGCAGAAGCTGTGCCTCTACGCCATGGGTCAGGAGGAAATTACGGCTGAAGACGTGATGCGGCTCACCGGCGACAGTGCGAGCCTCTCAGCCGATACCATCGTTGATGCCGCCGCCTGTGGGGATGCGGTAAGCCTGGAGCGGGATATGCGGCGGCTTTTTGCGCGAGGATCCGGCACGTTTCAGCTTTTGAACGCGGCCCAACGTCATTTTCAGACGCTGCACAGCCTCGCCTCACGTGCTGCGGCACAGGGGCAGGCTGCGCGGGCGATGGCAAAATCCGCGCGGCCTCCGTTCTACTTCCAGCGGCTCAGAAAGGCCGAAGAGGCTCTTGATCTATGGCCGGAAGGCGCCTTGCGGGCGGCCATGACGCGGATCAACAAAGCAACGCTCGACAGCCGCGCCAATGCGGCGCTTGGTGATGAGATCGTGACGGCGCTATTCTTCGCTTTAGCCGCGCAGGCCCAACGGCAACGCCAAAAGCGCAGACGCGGCTAGGCTAGCTCTTTTTGCCTGACAGGCGCTCTTCCAGCTCGTCCAACTGTTCCAACCCGCGATAGCGGATGGTCAATGTCCCGTTGTCATTGGCCTTGTGACGAATATCCACCTTCATGCCCAGAAGATCCGACAGGCGCCCGGCAAGATTGTTGGCATCACCAATATCTCCGGCGGGCGACTTCGACCCGTCCTTAGAAGGAGTGGGAGCATCGCCCAGGCTGGCAAGGCTTTCGGCCTGACGCACAGACAACCCTTCCCGCACAATACGGTCTGCCAGGGCACGGGGATTGTCCAGCGGGACGAGCGCGCGGGCGTGACCGGCGGAAAGACGACCGTCTGTAACCATTTCACGCACATCAGCCGGCAAGTTGAGCAGCCGCAGCGTGTTCGCCACATGGCTGCGGCTCTTGCCAATAACCTGGCCAAGATCAGCTTGGCGGTAATCATGTTCTTCCATAAGTAATTGATAACCCAGTGCTTCTTCCACCGGGTTGAGATCAGAACGCTGTACATTCTCAATGATGGCAAGCTCCAGGGCTTGGCGATCATCAACTTCGCGGACGATGACGGGCACCCGATCGAGCTTTGCAGCCTGAGCGGCGCGCCAGCGGCGCTCGCCGGCGATGATTTCGTAGTGGCCCTCGCTGGTGGGGCGCACCAGAATCGGCTGAACCAAGCCATGTTCTTTCAAAGAACCAGCCAGCTCAGCAAGCTCCGCCTCGTTAAACTGGCGGCGCGGGTTGTTGCGGCTAGCAACGATGTCGCCAACAGCGACCGTGCGATCGGCTTTTACATCCGCTTGTGGCGCCTGCTGGTCAATACCGGTGGAAACCGGACGGTCCATTTCCCCAATCAGGGCTGCAAGACCACGGCCCAGGCGACGATCACCATTGTTCGACATACTTGTTCTCCAAAATCAGGCCGCTCGCTTTGCCTTCATGCGTTTTTCTCGTTTGATCACCTCGGCCGCGAGCTTGAGATAAGCCTGCGATCCGGCGCAATCGACATCATAGAGTAACACGGGTTTGCCGAATGAGGGTGCTTCTGAGATGCGCACGTTGCGGGGTATGACAGTTTCATAAACCTTATCCCCCAATGTTCCGCGCACATCGGCCTCGACCTGTCGGGTCAGGTTGTTACGGGCATCTACCATGGTGAGCACGACGCCCTGCAAGTCCAACTTGCTGTTCAGTCCTTCACGGACATGATCGATAGTAGCGAGCAGCTGAGTGAGGCCTTCCAGTGCGAAAAACTCGGTCTGCAGTGGGACCAGAACGGAATCTGCTGCCGCCAGAGCATTAAGTGTGAGCAGGTTTAAGGACGGTGGGCAATCCACCAAGATGTAATCAAATTTCGGATCCCGCCCGAAATGGCTCGCGATCTGCATTTTGAGCCGATACGCGCGGTCATCGCGAGCAGCCAATTCAGTCTCCAGGCCCAGCAGGTCAAGGGTTGCAGGCACTACAAAAAGGCGCGGGACGTCAGTGGGGCGAACAGATTCGCGCAAGCTTGCTTCATCCGCGAGAAGCTCCACAGATCCAGGTTCGCGCTGATCTTTTTCGATGCCCAAACCGGTGCTGGCATTACCCTGAGGGTCGAGATCAACAAGCAGGACCGTTTGCCCAACAGCAGCCAAGGCAGTCGCCAGGTTGATGGCGGTCGTCGTCTTACCAACGCCACCCTTCTGGTTGGCGAGCGCAATAACACGGGCTCTTACGTCAGTGTTGATCTGCAATTCAGGACCTCAGGCAAGGCTTCTTCAGGAGTTATAAGGGCTGCGACGGCAGAAACCAATCGCATAGCGTCATCCTAGCGCTTCTCCACCGTCCCGATCTTTAGGATCACGCCGTCCGGGTTCAGCTTGCTGGGAATGGCATCATATTCGAAATTATAGATTTTCTTTGCTTCGGCTAGCTCTTCCCTCCAAAGTGAACCCTTCTGCAACAGAGAGATCGTGTTGGAATCGTTCAACAATAATCGGAAGGAAAGAAGATCGGAAAGAGGGGCAAGCGCCCGTGCAGTGAGAAAATCACAACCCGCCACGTCCGGAAGCGCCATCTCAATACGGCGATTGTCAACTTTCACCGCTAGCGGTTCTGGTAGGTTCAATTTTGCGATGACTGCACGCAGAAAAGCACATTTCTTGCCACTTGACTCGATAAGCTGAACTGAACTCCTGCTCTGCTCTGACCCTCGCTCTGCAAGACAAATCGCGATGATCAGACCTGGCAGCCCCGCCCCAGCACCGATATCAATAACGCGAGCGCCATCGGGAACAATTTCAGCGACTTGAAAACAGTCTTCAATATGTCTGGACCAGATATCATCGACCGTCCCGGAGCCGATCAGATTGATCTTCCGCTGCCAAACAGCAAGTTCATACGCGTAGATTGCGAGTCGATCGTAAGTTTCACGTGAAACAGACGTGGACAGATTGCCGTCCATCAGGCGACGTCTTTCGGCCGCATACGCCGCAAATGCGCCGCCAACAGAGTAAGCGCAGCAGGCGTCATTCCACCAATCCGAGCCGCTGAAGCGAGGTTGTTGGGACGAAATTCCTCCAGCTTGCCTCGCAATTCGTTAGACAATCCCGGAATAGGTCCGTAATCGAAATTGGCAGGCAGAATCAGTGTTTCATCGCGTTGAATACGCGCAATATCATCCCTCTGACGCTGTTCGTAAACCGCATATTTTGCTTCAATTTCAATCTGTTGCCGATATTTCTGCATCGAGTCATTCAGGCAAACATCCAGAAACGGTGCGAGCTGATCAAAAGTCATCTCCGGCATGGCCAACACCTCATAAAGAGTTCGTCGCCGGCCGTCGTCGCTCAATTTGATCCCCGCTTCCGCAGCCTGCCTAGGAAGAATCTCTATTGCAGACAGACTATCGCGTAATTTCGCAAGTGCCCGCTCTTTTGTTTGGTAGGCCTCCCAGCGTTCATCACCAATCAAACCCCAATCCCGAGCCTTTGGCGTCAGTCGCTGGTCGGCATTGTCAGCCCGGAGCGTCAAACGGTATTCGGCGCGGGAGGTGAACATGCGATACGGCTCGCTCACACCGTGGGTGACGAGGTCGTCTATCATCACGCCGATATAGGAATCCGTGCGCGAGAAAGCGATCTGATCTTCACCGCGGCTCTTGCGGGCAGCATTGAGCCCAGCAACCAGCCCTTGGGCCGCCGCCTCTTCATAGCCCGTGGTCCCGTTGATCTGGCCGGCCAGATAAAGACCGGGAAGTGCATTGAGTTCCAGACTATGGGACAGGGCGCGTGGATCGACAAAATCGTACTCAATAGCGTAACCGGGCTGCGCAATCTCAACCTTCTCAAGGCCTTCGATTGTACGGATAAATTCCTCCTGCACATCCGCGGGCAGCGAGGTGGAGATGCCATTGGGATAGACCAGATCACTGTCGAGACCTTCCGGTTCCAGGAAGATCTGGTGACCGTCCCGGTCGCCAAACCGCACAATCTTATCTTCAACGGAGGGGCAGTAGCGCGGCCCAATTCCGCTAATCTGACCAGAGTAAAGCGCTGATTTTCCGATGTTTTCACGAATTATCGCATGGGTGCGATCATTCGTGCGCGTCACGCCGCAAGCGATCTGGGGTACCGCCACTTTCTCTGTCATGAACGAGAAGGGCACCGGCTCTGCATCCGCTTCCTGCAGACCAACACGATCCCAATCGATTGTACTGGACACCAGGCGGGCCGGTGTTCCGGTTTTCAAGCGGCCCATGGGCAGATTGAGAGCGTAGAGGCGGTCTCCGAGGGCTGTGGAAGCTTTGTCGCCCATACGGCCGGCCGGGAATTGTTGGTCGCCAAGATGGATGAGGCCGTTGAGGAAGGTGCCTGTAGCAAGGATCGTCGCGACGGAGGTGTGTGTGGCGCCATCAGCGAGAACCACGCCAGCCACTGCGCCGTCAGAAACCACCAAATCAACGACTTCTGCCTCAACCAACGTCAGATCGGGATAGTCTGCCAACGCATTTTGCGTCGCGGTCCGATAAAGCGCGCGGTCGGCCTGGGTACGCGGGCCCTGCACGGCCGGGCCTTTGCGGCGGTTGAGCAGGCGGTATTGAATGCCCGACGCATCGGCCAATTCGCCCATCACTCCGCCAAGCGCGTCCACTTCCCGTACAAGATGGCCCTTTCCAAGACCCCCAATTGCGGGATTGCAGGACATTTCGCCGAGTGCATCGAGGCGCAACGTGATGAGAGCAGTACGTGCGCCGGTGCGTGCAGAGGCTGCAGCGGCTTCCACACCCGCATGGCCGCCGCCCACGACGATCACGTCCCAATCTGTCATTACGCCTGTCTGTTTCACGTGAATCACTTCCCGATGCAGAATTCTGAAAAGATAGCGTCCAGCAAATCATCCGTAGCGATGGTACCGCTCAGACGGCCAAGCCGTTCGCTGACGCTGCGCAGATCATCGGCCACCAGTTCCAGCGGTTTGCCACGATCTGACGCCTGACCCAAGTCCTCCACCGCGCTTTCAAGCAGGCGGCGGTGGCGAACCCGTGACATAAGCGGTGGTTCGGAGCGCTTCAATTCGTTCAAACGGGTGGAAATGAGGTCAATTATTGCATCTGCGGTTCCAAGGCTGCGCATATCATAGCCCGTGCCGGTTTCGTCGCCGAAACTGCCCAAAAAAATCTCGGTCCCAGACAAAGTGTCTGGTGCATCACGGCCAAGCCGCAGGATCAGATCGGCATCTTCAGCCGCCATCTGCGCACGACGGATGCCCTCGCGCTCAATCGGATCGGCGGTATCTCTTTGCCCAGCGGTGTCTGTTACGATTACCTTGTGCCCAGCAATGTCGAGAACAGCTTCCACAAGATCCCGGGTCGTGCCGGCTACGTCAGAGACGATGGCAACGTCGCGCCCAGCGAGATTGTTCAGCAGGGTAGATTTCCCAGCATTGGGCGGTCCGACCAGGGCAACACGGAAGCCGTCGCGGATGATTTCCCCATAACGTTGGTCATCGAGTTGCGCCGCGATCTTGCCTCTCAACTCCACCACACGGTCAAAAACCGCAGCAGCCACTGAATCCGGCACATCTTCTTCATCGGTAAAGTCGAGATCAGCCTCGATCATCGCACGCATGGCAATGAGGTCATTGCGCCAACCTACGTAGATCTCCCGGAGCGCGCCACGGCTTTGGGCAAAGGCCAGTTTGCGCTGTTCTTCGGTTTCAGCCTCGACGAGGTCAGCCAAACCCTCAAGCTCTGTTAGGTCCATACGGCCGTTTTCGAAGGCACGGCGGGAAAATTCACCAGCCTCGGCCGGGCGCAAGCCGTTCTGACTACCGAGCACATCCAAAATTGCTTGGACACTCGCTCGTCCGCCATGAACTTGCAGCTCCACCACGTCCTCGCCAGTGAAGGAATGTGGTCCCGGAAATGATAACACCAGACCTTCGTCCAGAGCCGAGCTGTCCGCTGGATCGTGCAACTGGCGCAAAGACGCCTGACGTGGTGCCAGGTCTTCGGCTCCCAGCGCCACAGCGGCCGCAGCGGCGTGCGGGCCCGATATGCGGATCACTGCAACACCGCTGGGCAGAGCCCCGCTTGCCAGTGCAAAGATGGTATCGCTGTGCGCCACGGGTCGCCCCCGCTCGGGTTTTTAGGTGTTCATGGAATCGAAGAATTCGGCGTTGTTCTTCGTCTGCTTCAGTTTGTCGATGAGGAATTCGATTGCGTCGGTGTTGCCCATGGAACCGAGAATACGGCGCAGAACATAGACCTTGGCAAGCTCTTCCTTCGGCACCAGAAGATCTTCCTTACGGGTTCCGGATTTGAGAATGTCCATGGCCGGGTAGGTGCGTTTGTCGGCAACCTTGCGGTCGAGGATAATTTCCGAGTTACCGGTGCCCTTGAATTCTTCAAAGATCACCTCGTCCATCCGTGAACCGGTATCGATCAGTGCTGTCGCGATGATGGTGAGCGAACCGCCTTCTTCAATGTTACGCGCCGCGCCGAAGAAGCGTTTGGGGCGTTGCAGAGCATTGGCGTCAACGCCGCCGGTCAGCACCTTGCCGGAGGACGGCACGGTGGTGTTGTAGGCGCGGCCCAAACGGGTGATGGAATCGAGCAGGATAACAACATCGCGCCCATGTTCGACGAGACGCTTCGCTTTTTCGATAACCATTTCAGTGACTTGAACGTGACGAGTTGCCGGTTCGTCAAAAGTAGAGGCGATCACCTCACCCTTCACCGAACGGGACATGTCCGTCACCTCTTCGGGCCGCTCGTCGATGAGCAGGACGATGAGATTTGCTTCCGGGTGGTTAGCCGCAATGGATTTGGCGATGTTCTGCAGCAGAACCGTTTTACCGGTACGGGGCGGGGCGGTGATCAGAGCGCGTTGGCCCTTGCCGAGAGGTGCAACCAGGTCAATGACCCGGGCGGAAAGGTCTTTCGCCTCCGGGTCTTCGATTTCCATATGGAAGCGCTCCTCGGGGTAGAGGGGCGTAAGGTTATCGAAGTGAATTTTGTGCTTGATCGTCTCGGGATCATCAAAGTTCACCCGATTGACCTTCAGGAGCGCAAAATAACGTTCTCCATCCTTGGGAGAGCGGATCGGGCCTTCCACCGTGTCGCCGGTGCGCAGGCTGAATTTGCGCAGCTGGGAGGGCGAGATGTAGATGTCGTCCGGGCCGGGCAAATAGTTGGCGTCCGGTGAGCGCAGGAAGGCAAAACCGTCCTGCAGAACTTCCACGACACCCTCGCCAATGATCTCAACTTCGTCGTCGGCAAGTTGCTTGAGGATGGCAAACATCAATTCCTGCTTGCGCAGGGTAGAGGCATTTTCCACCTCCAGCTCTTCAGCAAAGGAGATCAGATCCGTTGGCGACTTCGCCTTAAGATCTTGAAGTTTCATTTGTTCCAGTTCGGACATGGGATTTTCGTCTTTCGGGCTCGAAATAGTCAGGAGCGCCCGCGATGCGGGCTAAGGGAAGGGTCCACCGGATTGGCCGATCTCAAATCATAGATGACGGATGGGGCAGGTGGATGCTGCAAGGCGGGACCGGACGGGAAACCCGTGCGCGGCAACAGCATGTCCGTTCGGACGCCCCTGCACTAAGCCCGTTTGCTGCAGCGCGCAAGCCCAATTGAGCGGTTAGAATGACAGCTTAGAATGGCTTCACGACCACCAAAAGAATAATACAGATCAGCGCAACCGCTGGTACTTCGTTTACGAGGCGATAGAAGCGAGCGCTTTTGTTATTGGTGTCGTTGGCAAAAGTTTTCATCTGCCCCGCTAGCCAGAAATGGCCCACGGTAAAGCCGAAGACGATTGTAAGCTTGATCCACAACCAGATATCTGGCCAAACGCCCATGATGGTCGCAAGCCAGATGCCAAAAATCCAGGTCGCTATCATGGCCGGTGTCATGATGCCTCTCATCAGCCGTCGCTCCATGATTTTCAGCGTTTCGCTGTGTTCACCACTGGGCTCTGCGTCAGCATGATAAACCATAAGCCGCGGTAGATAGAGAAAGCCGATCATCCAGGAAATAACCGCGAAGATATGGGCGGATTTGACAAGTTCGTATTCCATAGCAACTAACTCTTCTTCCTCACGCGGTCGATCATCTGCTGAACATGGGCAATCGGGGTTTGCGGCGTGATGCCGTGGCCGAGATTGAAGACCAACGGACCGCCCGCCAGCGCTTCAAGAATATCATCAACACCCTTATCCAGTGCCGCACCGCCAGCAATCAGGCGCTGCGGATCGAGATTGCCCTGGACCGGACCTTCATCCTGCAACTCTTTTGCAAAGGAAAACGGAATCGTCCAATCGAGGCCGAGCATGTCGATACCGGTGGTTCTACGATAGCCCTTGTAGAATGCACCGACGCCTTTTGGAAAACCAATGATCTTCGCATCGGGCACTTCCGCCCGCACAAGTTCCACCATTCTCCGCACTGGTTGAACGCACCAACGCTCATACTGGTCTTCATCCAGAACCGAAGCCCAGGAATCAAAGATCTGCACCGCATCTGCGCCAGCTCTCAACTGTGCAATGAGATATTGAGCGGAGGCTTTCACCAGCATGTCGATGAGCTTGGCAAAGGCTACCGATTGGGTATGCGCAAATTGTCTTGCCGGACCTTGATCGGGCGTTCCGTGGCCGGCGATCATGTAGGTCGCCACGGTCCAGGGTGCACCGCAGAAGCCAAGCAGCGTCGTCTCTAACGGTAAGGCGGAGCGCAACCGGTCTACTGTTTCCAGCACCGGTGCCAGATGGGAGAGCACCTTCTCCTTGCTGGCGGTTTCCACCAGCACATTAATGCCTTTTGCATCCACCGGTTTCAGAACCGGCCCCCGCCCCTCTTCAAAGCGCACATCCATGCCGAGCGCATCAGGGATCACCAGAATGTCGCTGAATAGGATCGAGGCATCAAAACCAAACCGTCGGATTGGCTGCAACGTTACCTCGCAGGCCAGACGCGGATTGTAACATAAATCGAGAAAGCTACCCGCCTCTTTCCGCGTTGCCAGATATTCCGGCAGATAGCGGCCCGCCTGCCGCATCATCCAGATTGGCGGTGTGGTCAGGCTTTCACCAGCCATCACCCTCATCACCGCGCGCTCATTTTGCTTCATAGGTTAATCCGGCTGTCCCTCATCGCTTTCTATCTAGTCGCCCTTTGGCACCCTGACCATGCACTCTGCCATTTCAAAACTAAGTGCTTTTCCACACAGCGCGATGGTGATGGTTTTTCCGTCAGGAGGATTCTGTTTCTATGACTCGGTGGACAATGGGGATTGTTGTTTGTTGCCTTATTCTCCACTGCAAACCAGCAACTTGAGTTTTGCGGTGACAACAATTGTCAACAGCACTGAATAACGGGGATAGAGCTGATAATAAGCTGATATAATTGTATTTTCTTCCCAGCTCTTTTAACGGTGATAAGATCTGGTGGTTGAAAACCCAACTTTGTCAACGGCTCATACATTCTGTGAACAACCCGGTCCCTTCCGGCGATCCCGTGCACGAAAATTTGGTCAGCGGGGTTGAAATCGGGGGGTGGGATTTTTCCCCCGATCCTCACAGCCTCACACAGGGTCTAACTTTCTTTTGGTCAATACGGCTTGACCGCGCACAGCTTCGACGCCTCCATTGGCACGACTCAGTGTTTGGAGCAGGCGGGCAGGATTATGCGCAACTGGATTCGCAGCGCCGCCAACGCCGCCCGCGCTAAGGTTAGGCGCAAGACTTTCTTCCATCTGCATCTCATATCCGATTCCACCGGTGAAACATTGATGATTGCTGGCCGTGCGGTGGCGTCCCAATATGTGAACTATCGCGCGCTGGAGCATGTCACGCCGATGGTGCGCAGCCAGGAGCAACTCAACGCAGCGCTTGATGCCGTCGAGAAGGAGCCTGGCATTGTGCTCTACACTCTGGTGGACAGCGATCTTGATGCCGCTACGCGTGAACGTTGCGCAGAATTGGGGGTGCCGGCGGTTGATGTGCTTTCACCGGTGACGAAGCTTTTTGACGATTATCTGGGTGAGACAAAGAGCGGGCGCGTCGGCGCGCAGCACACGCTGGATGAAGATTATTTCCGCCGCCTCGACGCCATCAAGTTTGCCATGGCTCATGATGACGGCAATCTGCCGGCTGATCTGGAGAAGGCCGATGTGGTGCTGATCGGTATCTCGCGAACATCCAAGACGCCGACCTCTGTGACCCTTGCCCAGCGCGGGGTGAAGACGGTGAACATCCCGCTCGTGCCGGGCATTTCGTTGCCCGATGCGGTGCTGGAGGCCAAACGCCCGCTGGTCGTCGCTCTTGTCGCCTCAGCGGACCGTATCCGCCAGGTGCGCGAAAATCGACTTCTCGCTTTTGACCGCGAACTTGCCGGTGACATCTATGTCGACCGCGCCGCGATTGCTGAGGAACTCGCCTGGACCCGCCGTCTTTGCCGGGAGAACGACTGGCCGATGATTGATGTCACCAAGCGCTCGGTGGAAGAAAGCGCTGCTGCAATCCACCGCCTGGCGCATGAGCGTGGCGTACTTGTGATTGACGATGATGATGCGGTGGAGGGTTAGTGCGTTTCATGGCATTGAAGCAGCCAACGCCCGCTCCGGAAAAACACAAAGATGGCCAATTTAGTCCTCGCCTCCGGCAGCCGCCATCGTGCTATGGTGCTGGAAAATGCGGGCCTGACATTTGCGCAGATCCCTTCTGAGCTCGATGAACGCGCTGTCGAAGCACCGCTTGCGCAGGCCAATGTGTTGCCGGAGGATCGAGCTGAGATTCTGGCGGAAGCCAAAGCCATCGACGTTGCTGAGCGCCACAGCGGGCATCTGGTTATAGGCTGCGACCAAATCCTCTCCCTGGACGAGAAAGTTTTGCACAAAGTCAACACGATGGAGCAAGCTCAGGCGCGTTTGCTCGACCTTCAGGGGCGCACCCATATGCTCCATTCGGGAATTGTTTTGGTGCGCGATGGGGAGACACTTTGGCGCCACGTTGCCCCCTGCGCCATGACGATGCGGGTGATGGATCCCGGCTTTATCGGGCGCCATCTGGCGGATGTTGGCGAAGCGGCTTTTAGCAGTGTCGGGGCTTATCAGATTGAAGGGCGCGGCGCACAACTCTTTGAAAAGATTGAGGGCGATCTCTTTTCCATCATCGGCATGCCGTTGTTGCCGCTCCTGGATGAATTGCGCCGACTAGAGGTGATTGATGGCTAAGCGGCAGGATGTGCAGGCCTTTGTAATTGGTGCGCCGGTCGCCCATTCCCGCTCGCCGGTGGTGCATGGATATTGGTTGAGGCGTTATAAAATAGGGGGCTCCTATTCTAAAATGCAGGTCAATCCTTCCGAATTGGCAGGGTTTATTTCCGATCTGCGCGTCAGCGGATGGGCGGGGGGAAATGTCACCATTCCCCACAAGGAAACGATCCTCCCGCTGCTCGACCGGATCAGTGAGACAGCGCAGCGTATCGGTGCTGTGAACACGATCTGGGTCGAGGACGATCACCTGGTTGGCGACAACACGGATGGGTTCGGCTTCACCGCAAATCTCGATGCCGGTGCGCCGGGTTGGCGGGATGAGGGCGGACAGCACGCGCTGGTCCTCGGCGCGGGCGGGGCGGCGCGGGCCGTGGTGGATGAGCTTGCCCGTCATGGCTTCTGTCTCACCATCGCCAACCGTACCGAGAAACGGGCGTGCGACCTCGCAGATGATCTCGCGCCGGGTGCTGCTATTTGTTCACTCGAGGATGTCCCACTCGCCGGTGCTGATATGGTGGTAAACACGACATCGCTCGGGATGCACGGGGAAGAATTTCCCTTTGACATGTCAGATCTGTCGGCGGAAACGCTGGTGACGGATATTGTCTATACGCCGCTGGAAACGCCCCTGTTGGCGGCCGCCGGGAAACAGGGCTGTCATACGGTGGATGGGCTCGGCATGTTGCTCCACCAGGCGCGGCCCGGCTTTGAGCGCTGGTTCGGTGTTGCGCCGGAGGTGACCAAGGAGTTGCGCGCCGAGATTATTGCCGATTTGGAAACTGGCGCATGACCCGCATTCTCGGCCTCACGGGTTCCATCGGAATGGGCAAATCCACCACAGCGCAGATGTTCCGCGAGGCAGGCGTGCCGGTCCATGATGCGGACGCGACGGTGCATGATCTCTATGCGGGCAAGGCAGCACCGCTGATCGAAAAGGCCTTTCCCGGTACGGTGGAGGACGGCGTTGTAGACCGCGTAAAACTCGGCGCGGCAGTGCTCGGAAAGCCGAAGGCGATGGCGAAGCTCGAAGCGATCATCCACCCCCTTGTCCATCAGGCCGAACGGGATTTCCTAGCCGCCAATGCCGATGCTCCCCTTGTGGTCCTCGATGTGCCGCTGCTCTACGAGACCGGCGGCGAAGGCCGGGTCGATGCCGTTGTCGTCATCACTGCGCCGCAGGATGTGCAACGCGCGCGGGTGCTGGCCCGGCCGGGAATGAATGAGGATAAATTTGCTGCAATCCTTGCCCGCCAGGTGCCGGATGCTGAAAAGCGCAGGCGGGCGGATCACCTCATAGATACGTCCAACGGCATGGAAAGTGCCCGCGCGGCGGTGGCACAGATTGTTGATAAGGAAGGTGCGGCATGAGCGACACACCAGCGGGTCTGCGCGAAATCATTTTTGATACTGAAACCACAGGCCTCGACCCGGCTGATGGCGATAAGATCATCGAGATTGGTGCTTTGGAGATGATCGACCGCATCCCAACCGGCCGCACCTTTCACCACTACATTCATCCTGGCGATCAACCTATCAACCCGGATGCGCAGGCTGTTCATGGCATCTCGATTGAGGATCTGGCGGGCAAACCAACCTTTGATCAGATCGTTGACGCTTTCAGCGAATTTTTCGCTGAAGGGCGGCTTGTTGCTCACAACGCTTCCTTCGACATGAAATTCGTCAATGCGGAGCTGAGGAATGTCGGGCGCGAAACCTTCACGGACGAACGTGTGGTCGATACGCTAATGATTGCTCGGCGGAAATTCCCCGGAACCAAGAACGATCTCGATTCACTCTGCAAACGGTTTCGTATCTCAAACGCGCACCGCACCCTGCACGGAGCCCTGCTTGATGCTGAGCTTTTGCAGGAAGTCTATATAGAGCTCACCGGTGGCCAGCAGGTCGGTATGGCGCTGGATGCGCAGGCTGAGGTGACGGGTGGTTCAGCAATGCCGCAAGGCAAGACCGGTCCGGCGCGCCAACGCCCCAATCCGCTGCCGGACCCGCGCACAGAAGAAAGCGCGGCGGCCCATGCAGCATTTGTAGAGACTTTGGGGGAAGGCGCCGTCTGGCACCGGTTGGGCAAGAAGGCGCAATAGCGCCTCCCGCCAAATCATAGAACTGAAAGCCTAGTTGGCCTTCTGTGCCATCTGCGCCTGAACCTGCTGTTCGGCGGCACGCTGCTGGAAAAGTGCGGCAAAATCCACCGGATCAAGCAGCAGTGGCGGGAAACCGCCCTGGCGGGTGGAGTTGGCAAGAATTTCCCGCGCGAAGGGGAAGAGCAGGCGCGGGCACTCGATCAGAAGCGCGGGCGCCTTTGATTCTTCCGGCATGTTGTTGAGGCGAAAAACGCCGGCATAGAGCAGTTCGGCGGCGAACACGGCTTCGTCATCCGACTTGGCGTTGGCTTCCAGCTTCAACTCAACCTCAAAGTCGGTTTCCGACAGCGGATTGGCGTTGACGTTGATGTTGACGTTGATGTCCGGCGCTTTCTCGCGCGGGCGCAAGCTCATGGGCGCTTTCGGGTTCTCGAAGGACAGATCTTTGATGTACTGCGCCAGAATGTTCAGCGAAGGGGCAGCCTGGTTTGCTTCGGCAGCGGGGGCTTCGGTGGTTTTCTTGTCGGCACCGTTTTTCTTGGTGTCTTTCTTGTCTTTGGCCATCAAGGCCTCCTGTCGGTCTTAAGAATCTGGTCAAGCCGCAGGCGCGGCCACTGGGAGCGGGCGGTATCACGCCGCCCGCAAAGGTGCAACGCGATGCGGTGGGCGTCCCCTACCGGGGCTCCTTCCAGGGTGAGTTGCCGTCGGCGCTTTTCCCATCAGCAAGGCGGCTTTCATACTCATCCGCGTCGAGGTCCACCACGTCTGGATGAGGGGGTGGCGGATCATCGAACGGCTTACGGCCCATTCCGCCCATGCTGCCTGGTCCGACCACCTGAACGCGGGCCATAACAAAGGAGCGGATGGCGGCGCGTACAGGCGGCAAAAAGAGTGAAAAGCCAATCGCGTCGGTCACGAAACCGGGCGTGAGCAGCAAAATACCGGCAACAAGGAGCATAACACCGTCAGCCAGCTCCTTGGCTGGAACCCGCCCGGCATCCACTTCACGGCGGGCCTGCGCCATGAGATCGAGCCCCTGTCGCCGCAGAAGAATCGTGCCGAGCACGGCGGTGATGAGGATCCCGGCAAGGGTCCAGCCGATGCCGATCCACTGGCCGACCACCAGAAAGGTTGCAATTTCGACGATCGGAACGGCGAGAAGCGCAATGGGGATGAAGGCGAGTTTCATAAATGGGGCTTTCTTGGGCAAAAAATGCGAAAGATGATCCGCTGCATCCTATGATCTAGGGATATTCGGTTGCGGTTTGAAGGTTGCCGCAACGATCTCTATATCGTTGCGAAAGCGCAGCCCGCATCCTACCGTGCCGGGCAGCTTTCCACTTTGCTGCCTATAGTGCTGCCCCTTTTGGAAACGGAGCCATTCATGGAATTCGACCTCTTCACCATTCTCCCTCTGGCGGCAGCGGTGTTCGTGTTCTGGAAATTGCGTTCTGTTCTTGGCAGCCGTGATGGCGCGACGCCTCCGCCCATGCCGCGCGCTGACCAGATGCCGCAAGGTGATAACGTTGTCCCCCTTCCCGGCATGGAGGGCCAGCAAGACCAGGCATTGCAGAACGAGGAGGCCATTGCCGAAGCCATCAAACGCCATGCCGACGGCGACAAAGCGTTGAAAAAGGGCCTCACCGCTATCCGCGCTCGGGACGCGGCGTTTGACCCGGACACGTTTGTTGATGGCGCGCGCATGGCCTACGAGATGATCGTCACAGCCTTTGCCGACGGTGACAAAGCGGCGTTGAAGGGCCTCCTCGCTGAGGACGTATACGAGAATTTTGCCGCTGCTATCGACGAGCGCATGGAGCGTGGAGAATCGGTGCGCTCCACTTTCGTGGGTATTGAAAATGCTGCGATCAGCGAAGCGGAAATGGCAGGCGATGAGGCGCAGGTGACCGTTTCTTTCACCAGCCAGATTATTTCCGCCACCCTCGACAAGGACGAAGAGGTGATCGAAGGCGATCTGCAGGACGTTGCGGAAGTCACCGATATCTGGGCCTTTGCCCGCGATGTTACGACCGGCAATCCCAACTGGAAGCTCCTCGCCACCGACGCTTGATCGGGCTGGGGTGGGGCTGGGCTGCGGGTGCGGTGAATGATGTGCTAACGCCCATTGCCTTTGCTGATCTGCGAAACTGGGAGGCTGATGATCATGCAGCGGCGCTTTCGGCCTTCCGCATGAGCGCCGAGGCGATGTTGGCCAAGCCCTACAAGGAACGGGTGCTGTCACCCTCGATTGAAGACATGGCCGCCGTCGCGGCGCGGGCTATGGGTGCATCTGCAGCCGCCGATCCGCGAGGCTTCTTTGAAGACAACTTTGCGCCAATGCGGGTGGAGAGGGACGGCTTTCTCACCGGCTTTTTTGAACCTGTTATACGGGCCTCTCGTGAAAGGAGTGCCGCCTTCCCTGTTCCGGTGCTGCGGCGACCGGACGACCTTGTTGAGGTGAAGGGCACCTCCCGACCGTCGAGCTGGCCTGAAGATATTCACTTTGGTCTGCAGACTGTCGACGGTCTGACGGAATGTCCGGACCGGGTTGCCATTCAGGATGGCGCGCTGGATGGACAGGGCCTGGAACTGGCCTGGCTCGCGGATCCGGTTGATGCTTTCTTCATCCATGTGCAAGGCGCGGCGAAGCTCGATCTTGATCCCACGCTTTCGGCCGATGATCCGGCCCGCTTCATGCGCATCACCTTTGATGGCAAGTCGGGTCACGCCTACACCTCCCTCGCTAAACTGATTTGTGAGCGGGACGGTATTATGCCGCAGGATATGACGGCCGATCGGCTGGCCGATTATATGCGCGGACTTGGTGCGGAGATATGGTCTCTGCTTGCACAAAACCGCTCCTACATTTTTTTCAGGCAGATTGAGGGGCAGGCCGCTAGTGACGGCCCCATTGCCGCTGCCAAAGTGCCGCTGCAACCGGGCCGCTCGCTCGCCATGGATCGAACGCTCCACATGTTCGGCACCCCGGTTTGGTGCGAAACGGACGAACCGCTGCCAGAGGACGAGACGCCTTTCGCACGATTGCTCACCATGCACGACACCGGTTCTGCCATCACCGGTCCGGCGCGGGGGGATCTCTTCGTTGGGTCGGGCGAGGAGGCCGGTTTAACCGCCGGGCGCATTCGCCACAGAGCACGGTTTGTGATGTTGCATCCAACGCCGCGCTCATGAGCCGGCGAGAAGAAGATCGCCGTCTCTGGAAGGCTGTGGCCCGCACCGTAACGCGGCCAATTTCACGACAAGACGGTACGCGCGCGCAGACGGACCTTGCCGCAGAAATGCACCGGCTGATGGAAAGCAGCGGCGACCCGGCGTTAAAGAAGAGGGCAAAACCAGCCACCGGCCATGCCAGCCTGCAACCCCGGTCGCCTCTCTTGCCACCTGCACAGTCTGATAGGCAGTCGGTTTCCCATCCCATTGAGGAACGTGTGCTGAAACGCCTCGCCAGGGGTCGTCATCGGGTTGATGGCCGGATTGATCTGCACGGCTATACGCAAGACCGTGCGCGTGGAGTTCTGCTCGAATATCTGCATATGGCGCGGGTCCGGGGGGACCGGCTGGTGCTGGTCATCACTGGCAAGGGCAATGCCGATCAAGGTGTGCTCCGGCGCAATGTGCCGCTTTGGTTAGAGACGCCCCCCTTCGCACCGCATGTGAATGGCTGGCACCCGGCAAGCCACAGCCATGGGGGGGCGGGCGCGCTCTATGTGCGCCTGCGCCGCGCGCCCGGGGTTGCATCATGACCCCGTTTGGAGATTTGCTGCGGGCCCTTCGTGACGAGCGCAGCGTTAATCAAAAAGAGATGGCCGCCGCCCTTGGTGTAAGTCCGGCCTATCTTTCGGCTCTGGAAAGAGGTCGCCGCGGCGTGCCGTCTTTCGCCTTCCGCCAGAAGGTCATCGCCTGGGCCAATGTCATCTGGGATGAGGCTGAAGCTGTGGAACGAGTTGCCGAACTCTCTAGCCCCCGTGTGGTGGTGGATACAAGCGAGGCCAGCGCTCGCGCGACGCTTATGGCAAATTTGCTCGCCGAGCGGGTCGTTAAGTTGGATGACGCGGTTATTGAAAGGCTGATCGAGGAGTTGGAAAAGACCTCTCGCTGAGCATTCAGGAGATGATGCCGCGTCCGCGCAGCAAGGAGAGGATCCTGTCTGCGCTTTCCTCTGCGGAAAGTTCGGTTGTATCGATGTGGATTTCCGGACTATCCGGCCGTTCATAAGGGCTATCTATACCGGTGAAATTTTTGATTTCACCGGTGCGCGCCTTTGCGTAGAGCCCTTTCACGTCCCGCTGTTCGGCAACCTTTAAAGGGGTATCGACAAAAACCTCTATGAAGCAGCCATCCTCGCCCGTGCGTTCGATCACGTTGCGGGCCATGCGGCGTTCGGAGGTGAAGGGTGAGATCACCGACACGAGCGTGATCATACCAGCTTCGAAGAAGAGGCCGGTGATTTCCGCCATGCGGCGCACATTCTCCACACGATCGGCATCTTTGAAGCCCAGATCGCGGTTGAGGCCGTGGCGTACATTGTCGCCATCGAGGAGCATGGTGTGGACGCCCTGTGCGGCGAGCTTCTGCTCAACCAGATCAGCGATAGTGGATTTGCCGGAACCGGACAGGCCCGTGAACCAGAGCACTGCTGGTTGGTGGCCCTTCATTTCACTGCGCGCCGCGCGATCGACCCGCGTGTTTTGGCGGCGAATATTGGAGGCCCGATTAAGGGCGAATTCGATCATGCCCAGGGCGGCGGTGGCATTGGTTTGTCGGTCTATCAGGATAAAGGCTCCGAGCTGCGGCGTGTCGCTATAGGGTGCGAAAGGGATCTTCCGCGACAGGGAAATGTTGCATCGTCCCATCTCGTTGAGAGTGAGCTGTTCGGCGGCAAGTTCCGCCTGGGTGGTGACATCCGTCTTGTGCTTGATGCGGGTGACGGTGGCTGGGACGGTCGATGCGGCGCATTTGATGAAATAGTCGCGGCCCGGCAGCAAGGGTTGCTCGTCCATCCAAAGTAGTGTGGCCTCAAACTGATCCGCTGCCGAGCAGGCATGGTCCGGGCTGCAGATCGCATCTCCGCGTGAAATGTCGATTTCTTGGTCAAGGCAGAGGGTGACGGATTGTCCAACGGCCGCTGTCTCGCTCCCCTCGCCGCCTACAAAGACTGAGGTGATCTTGGCTGATCGTCCGGACGGAACGATCCTTACTTCGTCACCAGTACCTACAGTTCCTGACGCGACCAGCCCGCCAAAGCCGCGGAATTGCGAGTTTGGGCGCTGGACGAGCTGAACCGGCATTGCAAAACCGTTGCTCGGTCCAGAGGCGATCTCCACCGTCTCCAGAACCTCCAGCAAGGTTGGACCGTCATACCAATCGAATTCAGCGTCCCGCTTCGTCACGTTAGCCCCTGTCAAAGCGGAAACTGGGATCGCTGTTACGGACTTGAAGAGGGTCTCGCCGAAAGCATCGTATTGATCGCGGATATCAGCAAAGACTGCCTGCGGATCCTCGACGATGTCCATCTTGTTCACGGCGAGCACCACATGGGGTGTGCCCATCAGCGCTACAATGTGGGAATGGCGGAAGGTTTGTTCGGTCAGCCCGTGGCGGGCATCCACCAGGATGACGGCAAGATCAGCCGTGGAGGCACCGGTTGCCATGTTGCGGGTATATTGTTCGTGCCCCGGTGTGTCAGCAACGATGAAGCGGCGTTTGTCGGTGGCAAAGGAGCGATATGCGACATCAATGGTGATGCCCTGCTCGCGTTCCGCGGCAAGACCGTCCACCAGAAGGGCAAGATCAGCTTGTTGGCCCTGCGTCCCGTATCGTCGGCTGGCGCGCTCCACCGCGCCGGGGCGGTCCTCCGGGGGTTTGCTT
>CAKMZB010000002.1:82126-153841 GCA_929200315.1 uncultured Alphaproteobacteria bacterium
CCACCGCGCTGAGCTGATCATCGAGGATTTGCTTTGTTTCAAGCAGCAGACGGCCAATCAGGGTCGATTTGCCATTATCGACGGAGCCGCAAGTGATGAAGCGCAAAAGGGACATATCGTCCTGCTTGGCGAAATAGGCGCCAACACTTTGTTCGGGATCGGCCGTCGCGCTCAAAAGTAACCCTCACTTTTCATCTTCTCCATGGCCGCAGCCTCCCCGTGGTCGATAAGGCGACCGCTGCGCTCTGATGTCGTCATATCGAGCATTTCGGCAATCACACCACGTAATGTTGTGGCTTGCGATTCCACTGCGCCGGTGAGCGGGTAGCAACCAAGGGTGCGAAACCGCACGGAGCGCATTTGGGGTGTTTCACTGTCCTGCAGGGGCATGCGATCATCATCGACCACAAGCAGCGTGCCATTGCGCTCCACAGTGGGTCGCTTGGCGGCGAGATAAAGCGGCACAACATCGATTTCCTCGCGGTCGATATAGTGCCAGACGTCCAGCTCGGTCCAATTGGAGAGCGGGAAGACACGAACGGATTCATCGCTCTTTTTACGTCCGTTATAGAGGTTCCAGGGTTCTGGACGTTGGTTTTTGGGGTCCCAACCATGTCCGGCGGAGCGGAAGGAAAAGATGCGTTCCTTGGCTCGGGATTTCTCCTCATCGCGCCGCGCGCCACCAAAAGCCATGTCGAAACCGTACTCGTCGAGCGCCATTTTCAGCGCCTGTGTTTTCATCACCCCGGTATAAAAACCACTGTCGTGATTGAAGGGAGTGATGTTGTCCCTCACACCTTGCTGGTTGGTGTGCACGATAAGATCGAGCTCCAGGCGCTGCGCAAGACCGTCGCGGAAGGCAATCATCTCCCGGAATTTCCATGTTGTGTCGATATGGAGCAGCGGGAAGGGCAGCTTGCCCGGGGCGAAGGCCTTCATTGCCAAATGGAGCAGAACCGCGGAATCCTTGCCGATGGAATAAAGCAGCACCGGGTTTTCCGCCTCGGCAACCGCCTCACGGATAATATGAATGCCTTCGGCTTCCAGGGCATCGAGATGGGTGAGGGAGGAGATTGATCTGAACTCTATGACGGGCGTGTATCGCCCTTTCTTTCAAGGGAACGGCCAGGCAAATCAAGCAGCGGAGAAAAATGATACGCCTGAAAAGATGATGTGATTTTGACTGATACACGATACATCATATTGGAATAGTTGATAATTTTTTGATTTCAGGGATTTTCCTGCGCAAGGTTCATCTGAACCTCATCATACAAACGGCGTTTCGACCGGACGCCCGTGATGTATCCGTTTAACAACATGCGGTTCAGCCGAAGGGCGTATCAATGTCGACAAAAATCAAAGTGACTGAAGGTCTGTCGCTGGCTGGTTCTGCTCATCGAACCAACGAGGATACATTTGGCGCCAACGCTCATTGTGCGTTTGTGATTGATGGTGCGACCGGCCTGGGTGACGGGCAGCAACTCGACAGTGAAGGAAGTGATGCCGCCTGGCTTGCAAAGCAGGCCAAGCGCTTTTTGGAGGAAAATCTGCAGGAGCAAAGTGCGCTGCAGGCCATCTTTCGTGATCTGAGCACGCAAATGCACCAGGCATTTTTTGCCTCTGCTTCCCAGCAGGACCTTCCCCGCTATGCCTGGCCGACGGCAAGCTTCGCCTTGCTGCGCGTGTCCAACGGGAAGTTGGCCTTTGCTGGCTTGGGCGATTGCTCGCTTTATGTGCGGTCACGGGGGCGCGTTCAAACGCTGAATCCTATGAAGGATTTTGCGACAATCGAAGCCAACTATGCCGCACATCACCTGCAAGAATCGGGAGGTTTCAGCCAGCAAAAGAACCTGCTGAGCGACCCGGCTACGCTGGCTACGCTGCGCCAAATCAGAAGTCTGCAAAATACATCTGAAAGTGGGATCTGGACGTTGGGACTGGTTCGCGAAGCGGCAGATCACGTGCACGTTGAAGAACTGGACGTGGAAGCTGAGGGCGTCGCGCTGTTGTGCAGCGATGGTTTTTCGGCGCTGGTGAACGACTATCAGCAATATTCGGCTGATAGCCTGTTAGAGGCCACTATGACCGACGGACTACAAGCACTGATGGCCGAACTTCGCCATATTGAGACTTCGATTGATCCTGAGGGAACAAAATATCCAAGGTTCAAACAAAGCGATGATGCAACTGCCGTGCTGGTATCCTGGTCATCCTGATCAATCTGTATCGACAGCATCGGCATGTTTGACGATGGGAGCCAGAAACATCACCAGGAAAAGCGCCAGCGCCAGCCCCGTAAATACAAAGCTAAAGCTGAATATCTCCGCCACATACCCAAAGGATGCCGGGGCCACCAGCAGCCCCGAATAGCCGATAGTCGTGGCCATGGAGAGGCCGATGCCGGGCGCCAATCCTGGTAGATTGCCAGCAGCGGAAAAAGCGATGGGCACCAGGTTGGACATGCCCAAGCCAGCAACCAGGAAGCCGACGATAGCCACGGTGTCTGAACTGGCGGTGCCAGCAACGAG
Source organism: uncultured Alphaproteobacteria bacterium (assembly GCA_929200315.1). GTDB lineage: Bacteria > Pseudomonadota > Alphaproteobacteria > Rhizobiales > Rhizobiaceae > Pseudahrensia. The sequence goes on from CAKMZB010000002.1 coordinate 84,655, forward strand.
CAATCCAACGGCTGCAGTTAGCGCGCAAAGCCTCATTGTGCGAACTGCACCGTAGCGCGCGCGAATGGGATCACCAAAGAACCGGACAATCGCCATGGTCCCTGAAAAGGCGCCAAATGCAAACGATGCGGCCAGAGTGTTGGCTCCAAGCTCATTTTTTAGGTAGAGCGCACTCCAGTCGATCACTGCTCCTTCCGGCATGGCAGAGCACAGGGCGACGAAACCCACCAGATAGGGCAGCAACATGCGGGGGAAAGCCAGTTTGGTTTTTTGCGCAGGCGCGCTGGACCCACTTGCCCTGAGTTGCGGCAAGGCCAGAACAACAATGATCAACGATACAGCCGTGGTTATCAGCGCGTGCATATAAATGTTGGAATATTCCAGCAGGTAGCCGCTCACCATCGCACCTCCCAGGCCGCCGAGACTCCAGAAACCGTGGCAGGAAGACATGATTGGGCAGACGATCTTCTTTTCCACCTCGACGGCGAAGGTGTTCATCGCCACATCCATGCCCGAAATCAGTCCGCCAAAAACAAACAGCGCTATCGCCGCCGTGACGACATTGGGCGAAAGCGTGATCCATAGCATCGTGGTAGCTGCAGCCAGGCTCAAATAGCGGGTGATCCGAGCCGTTCCAAACCGCGCAATCGTCACACCTATCACGGGCATGGTGAGGATTGATCCAATCCCGAAGACAACGATCATCAGCCCGACCGCGCCTTCGCTCAGCGACAGCCGGTCGGCAAATGTCGGAATTTTGGCGGCCCATGTTCCGATCAAAAAGCCATTGATCAAGAACAGCAGGGAGACCGAATGTCGGGCGGTAAGGGACATTAGCTGGGAAGGCTAGACGATTGTATTGCCGTCCGCGTCGAATCGAAATGACTGCTTCGCATCGAAGTCTGCTGAGAGTTTCGATTCAACTTCAAATTCGTGCTGACCAAACAACCGGACCGAGATCAGGTCGGCTTGACCGTAGTCCAGATAAACATTGGTGTCGCCGCCCAGTTGCTCGATATGCGAAACGGTTCCCTTGAGTTTTCCACCATCAGGTGACAATTTGATATGCTCTGGACGAATGCCAATCGTCGCCGCCTCATCATCACCCAGGATCTGCGCCGGGATGAAGTTCATTTGTGGTGAACCAATGAAACCGGCAACAAATTTGTTGGCGGGCGCGTTGTAGAGTTCCATCGGCGTGCCGACCTGTTCGATACGACCATCGTGCAAAACAACAATGCGGTCAGCCAGTGTCATTGCCTCGGTCTGATCGTGAGTCACGTAGATCATGGTCGCTGCAAGCTGGCGATGCAGGCGGGCAATCTCCAGCCGGGTGTTGACCCTCAATGCGGCATCAAGATTAGACAACGGTTCGTCAAACAGAAACAATTCCGGTTTGCGCACAATCGCCCGGCCAATCGCCACACGTTGCCGCTGACCGCCGGACAATTCTGCCGGCCGCCGGTCCAGATATTCATCAAGCGCTAACATGGAGCTTGCCAGATCGACCCGGGACTTGATTTCAGCAGCCGGGCGTTTCGCCTGCTTCATGCCAAGGCTCATATTATCCCGCACGGTCAGGTGGGGATACAGCGCGTAAGTCTGGAACACCATGGCAATGCCGCGCTTGGTGGGTGGCAATGCATTGACCACAGCATCGTCAATCTCAATGCTTCCTGATGTTTCGTCCTCCAACCCAGCGATAATCCGCAAAAGTGTCGACTTCCCGCAGCCTGAGGGGCCAACGAAAATAACAAACTCGCCATCCTCGACGTCGAGGTTGATACCTTTCAATACGTCCACATCGCCAAATGATTTGTGGACGTCCTTAAGTGACAGGGATCCCAAAACTCTACTCCACTTCCTCAAGATGAATTTCATTGCCGGTGCGGATGCTTTCATCCGCAGCAAGACAAATTCTCAAAGACTGAACTGCGTCTTCAAGATGCCTGGACAGGTCAATATCCTCGCGTATCGCCTTTAGCAGATAGGCTTGCTCGCGGGCGCACAGAGCATCGTGATCAGGTTCATCCTGCATCGACAGGTCACGGTCAGCGTCTGTGAATTCTCCAGATCCATCAGTTCGAGAAGAGTGCACACGAATGAGGGAGGTCTTGGTGTGGGCATCAACGTCATCCGACTTAGTGCCCTCCGGTACAACGATTGAGACACTACCGTTTGGAGAGATGATATCCTTCACAAAGAATGCAGTCTCCGACATCATCGGCCCCCAACCGGCTTCATACCAACCGACTGAACCGTCCTCGAAGACCACTTGGAAATGACCGTAATTGTACATGGCCGGATTAATTTCGTCGCTCATGCGTAGGCCCATGCCGCTAACCTTGATGGGCTTGGCATCAGTCACCTGGCACATCACGTCGACATAATGGACACCGCAATCAACAATGGGCGACGTGGTTTCCATCAGGCTCTTATGCGTCTTCCAGGTTTCACCAGATGACTGCTGATTGAGATTGAGCCGGAACACATAAGGACCGCCCAGCTGGCGCGCCTCGTCGATCAAGGTGATCCACGATGGATGATGGCGCAGGATATAGCCAACCAGCACTTTTTTGTTGAGCCTGCTTGCAGCTTTGACCACCCGCCGCGCGTCTTCAACGGTGGTTGCAATCGGCTTTTCCAGGAACACATGTGCACCCGCTTCCATCGCTGCGATGGCGTAGTCAGCATGGGTGCCGGAATACGTGTTGATGGACACAACATCTGGCTTCAGATCGGTCAGTGCTTTTTCGAAAGAATGTTCAAAAGGATAGGCCGTGAGCTCGTCGGGGAGACTTGGCTCGGAGCGGTTGACCAAGCCAACAATTTCAAAGCCGTCATTGTGATGATAGGCCAACGCATGGCTGCGTCCCATATTTCCCAGTCCGGCAACCAGAACGCGCAGTGGTGTATCGGCTCCGCTCATTTGACGGCTCCAGACGTGATGCCCTTGATCAGTTGCTTGGAGAAGATCACGTAGAGGACCAGCACCGGTACTATTGCCAGGGACAGGGACGCCAGCACAGCGTTCCAGTTGGTAACGAACTGGCCGATGAACACTTGTGCACCAAGCGTGACGGTTTTGACTTCTTCAGCCGGTGCAAGGATCAGCGGGAACCAAAGATCGTTCCAAATCGGAATCATCGTGAAGACGGCAACTGTTGCCATTGCAGGCCTGATCAGGGGCAAAACAAGCCTCAGGAAGATTCGGTATTCAGATAGTCCGTCAATACGCCCAGCATTCTTCAGGTCATCTGATATGCCCTGCATGAATTCCGACAAAATGAAGATTGCCAAGGGCAATCCCTGAGCCGTGTAAACGAGAATGAGCGCGGTCAGCGTATTCACCAATCCGCTGGCGACCATCATCTGCAAGATTGCAACGGTACCAAGCCGGATTGGGATCATGATCCCCAGTGCCAGATAAAGACCAGTCAGCAAGTTCAGGCGAAAACGATACTCAGCGAGCGCAAAGGCTGCCATGGCGCCGAACAACAGAACCATCGTCAGTGATACCACTGTGACAATCAGGCTGTTTTGAAAATACAGGATGAAATCCCCCTGCTTCATCACCGTCTCATAGCCGACAAGGCTGAACGATTCTGAATCCGGCAAGGACAGGGGCGAGCGGAAAATGGCTTTGCGGGTCTTAAACGAGTTTATCAGGATCACTGCGACCGGAAACAAGGCGATCAGCGTGTAGGTGATCAAGACTGCGTGGGCGGCAACGGCCCGCATCGAGATGGAGGATGCAAGCGAAGCTGAAACGTTGGAACGAGTGCTCATGACCGCCTCCTAAAACTGGTAACGGCGCAGCCGCGTTTGAATACCGAAGAGGTAAATTGAGACGCCGACCAGGATGATGAAGAACATGCTCGAGGCAATGGCCGATCCCATATTGGGATCACCCAATTGCAGCTGGAACCCAAAGAAGGTCCGGAACATGAACGTTCCCAACACATCAGTGGAATAGTTCGGTCCAGCCAGCGCCCCTTGGGCAGAATAGATCAAATCGAATGCGTTGAAGTTGCCGACAAAGGTTAGGATTGAAATGATCCCGATCGACGGCAGAATGAGCGGAAGCTTGATTTTCCAGAACTGCGCCATGCCGGAAAGGCCATCACATTCAGCCGCTTCCAATATTTCGTCGGGGATCGAAAGCATTGCAGCGTAGATCAGCATCATTGGTATGCCGACAAATTGCCAAACGGAGATCAGCGCCAGGGTTGTCAGCGCGTATTCCTCTTTGCCCAGCCAGGGTGCGAAGAGGCTTTTCAAGCCGACCGCATCCAACATGCTTGGAGCAACACCCCAAAGCGGGCTCAGTATCAGCTTCCAGGCAAAACCGACGATGACAAAAGACAGAATGGTTGGGATGAAGATTGAGGTGCGGTAGAAGGCGCGCATACGCAACTTGTTGCTGCTGAGAAGGGCAGCCAACAGGATGCCGATGGGGTTCTGAACCACCATGTGAACGACAAAAAACCAGGTGTTGTTGATCAGTGCGTTCCAAAAACTGGCCGCCCATCGTTCATCACCAAACAGGGTGGTGAAGTTGTCCAGACCAACAAATTTCTGAACGCCATCAACCTCAGCGAAGAGCGACATCTGGAGGGTTCCAAACAATGGGACCACCATAAATGTCGTGTAAATGAGGAAGGCGGGGGCCAAAAAGACGAGGATGTGCCATCGGAATGTAGGCTTGTGAACTTTATCCGGCATTGGGTCCCCCATCCCGCAATTGCGAGGTGTCCGGGGCCGTCTGTAAACGGCCCCGGGCGTTTCGTATTTACTTTTGAGGTGCGTACCAGGAGGCCAGGCCGTCCTGCAGGCGCTTGCCAGCAGCTTCCGGTGCCTCTGTACCCTTGATCACGTTTGCTGAAGCGTTCCAGGTTTCGTTTTCAAGGCTTGGCGTACCGCGCGACAGGATCTGATAGGTCGAACGGATGGTCGACTTACACTTTGAGCGCCAGGAGATGAATTCCTGAGCCAGTGGATCTTCCAGTTCAACCGGAGCGGTGGAAAGAGGGAAGAATCCTGGCAACGAATTTGCGTAAATCTCGGCAAATTCTGCGGTTGCTACCCAGTTCAGAAAGGTTTTTGCAGCTTCGGCATTTTTGGAATTGGCGTTCATGCCAATTGCGATGTCGGTGTGGTCAGAAATATGACATTCATCACTGGCATTCTGAACCGGCGGGATGAAAGCACCCATTTTGAAATCAGCATTGGCGTTAAAACCAGTGATTTCCCAGGAACCAGCAGGATATATCGCAGCGCGGCCAAGGGTGAACAGGTTCTGGCTGTCTGGATAGGACTGAGCTTCAAAACCATCACCCAGATAATCCTTCCACTTGGCCAACTGACGATAGGGCTCCACCCAGGCATCATCGGTCAGCTTCTGTGTGCCGGCGATGAGTGCATTGCGGCCCTCTTCACCCTTCCAGTAGTTGGGTCCAATGTTGTTGTAGCCCATGGTCGCTGCTTCCCACTGATCAGCGGTTCCCATGGCCATTGGAATATAGTTGCCCTTGGCTTTGATCGCATCAAGAGCGGCAAAGAACTCTGCCTCAGTGGCGGGAACGGCGACGCCTGCATCTTCCAAAGCTTCAACATTGTAGATGAAACCATGAATCACTGACGCCATTGGCACGCAGAACGGGTTCTTGCCGTCGTCGGTGATCCAGGCAGACTTCGCCACGTCGGAGAAATTGTTCATGCCGGAAAGGTCAGCCAAAGAGGCCAAATGACCTTTGTCATACAGGGCCAGCGACGTATCGAACGGGCGGCAGGTGATCAAATCACCGGCAGAACCTGCATCAAGTTTGGAGTTCAATACAGCATTATATTCTGCTGGAGCAGACGGCGTGAATTTGACCTTGATGCCAGGATTTTCAGCCTCAAAGGCGGGAATGATTTTCTCCTGCCAGATCGACAGATCGTCATTGCGCCAGCTTTCGATCGTTAGCGTGACATCCTCGGCATGTGCTGCACTTGCAGCACCCAGAATAGTCGATGCCATAAGCATCAGCTTGATTGAGTTCTTTGTCATTTCTATCTCCCTTTTGCGCTCGCGGCGCGGTTAGTCTGAGGATGTTGAAACAGCCAGACCGGAAAGTGCGGTTCTGAGTTTCCCCCGGTTAGCGGTCAGCAATTGCTGAGCCTGATTAACGTTCTCCGCGCCTGCAGCGAGAAGAACGGCGACTTTGACCGAGCCGTTGGCCTGTTTAAGCGAACGGCCGGCAAGATCCTGAGAACACTTGGAGATCACCATCACCATGCGCTGCGCGCGGTCCACCAGCTTTTCATTATCAGCTTTGAGATTCACCATCATGCCATCGTGGATATGACCGAGGTGAATTCCCATCATCGTAGACAGCATATTCAGTGCTATTTTTTGCGCAGTGCCAGCGCCCATGCGCGTTGAACCTGCGATCAATTCAGGTGGGGTGGGGAGATGTATTGGAATGTCGCTCTCATTGAGAAGCGGAGAGGGGAGGTTGTTGGCCAGTCCAACACATTTAGCTCCCGACGACTGAGCTTCGCGCATGGCGGCCAGTGTGTATGGCGTCCTTCCACTGGCAGAAACCAGGATGGCGCAGTCGCCGTCTTTGAGATTGGCTGCCTTAACGTCGGATCGCGCCAGGCCTTCATCATCTTCAGGCCCGCCTTTCATGTCGGACAGACATGCCTGACCACCTGCAAACAAAATGTGGATCCGGCTCTGGGGGATGCCAAATGTTCCCTGTAGCTCCAATCCGTCAGCGAGAGCCATCAAGCCAGAACTACCTGCGCCGATATAGGCGAGGTTGCCCCCATTGTTGATGCTCTCGGCGCAAAGTGCGGCGGCCGCTGCGATCTGCCGTAGGGAGGATTCGATCGACAGCGCAGCGGCAACCTGTCCGTGATGCAGCAGGCCAAGAGCGGTATCTGGAGGACAAGCGTCAATGCCTGACGCATCTTCGTTCAGAGATTCCGTTTCCAACATTCTGATGGCTGCTATGGACATCGTGACATAATGCCAAAACAATACCAATTGTCCAGATGCCATTAACTATTTTTTCTAAACGTTCAGTTCACATTGAGTTAATATGCTGAAAAACAAATAGAAAAAAAGATCCTGAAATATTTGACCTCTACCCCCTTGGTTAATGGTATTGGATTGGTATACTTCCGCCATGGAAAATTCAGGCTCTGTATTTCTGGGAATAGATGGCGGCGGCACGGGTTGTCGCGCCATGCTTGTTAACCGCAATGGTGAGGTGCTGGGTGAAGGTGCATCTGGCGCTGCCAACATAATGACGCATCCTTCCCGGGCAGTTGAAAGTGTAATTTCTGCCAGCCGCGAGGCTCTTAGGAGTTCCGGCATTACGCACTCAGACCTATCTCACATTCCCGCTTTCCTTGGATTGGCGGGTGCAAATATCGGCAATCACGCAGAGAATTTTCAACGCAAGCTGCCATTTCGCAAATGCAGCATCGACACGGATGCCGTCATTTCTCTTCAGGGAGCCATCGGTGATAGCGACGGCGTGGCTGCAATTATTGGTACCGGTAGCGTTTTCATTTCGCGCCAAAATGACAGGATTCAGACCGTTGGTGGCTGGGGGTTCACGGTCGGTGATCTGGCGAGTGGTGCCTGGCTGGGAAGGCGCCTGCTGCAGGAAACCCTGTTGAGCTATGATGGTGTTCATAGAGGATCACCCCTTACCAAGACGGTGTTGAACCGTTTTGAAAACAATCCCCAGACTGTGGTTGAATACGCTCACACAGCCCGGCCTGGTGAATTCGGTGAGCTGGCTCCGCTGGTTTTCGAGTTTGTAGAGAAGCGGGACCCTATTGCCCGGCAGATTCTGCGCCGCGCCCTGTCGGACATAGAAGAGACGTTGGATCTCCTGCTGCCTGATGCACCGGTGCGCTTTTGTATGATCGGCGGGCTTGGTCCCATCTACGCCGACATGCTGTCAAACTATTACAGGTCTCGCGCCAGTGATCCGCTGGGGGATGCGGTTGCGGGAGCTGCCAGTCTTGCATGCAAAATGTTTGCAGATGAAGCGGTGATAAAATGAACGTGGGAATGGATGAGATACTTCTGCCGGAAAACTGGTCGCGCGCCCATGGCGGGCCGCTATATGCGCAATTCAGCCAACATATAGAAGCCGTCATCCGCTCCGGTCAGTTGGACGCTGGAACACCGCTACCGTCTGAACGGGACCTGGCAAAAATTAGCAAGTTGTCGCGGGTGACCATTCGCAAGGCGGTCCAACAATTGGTGCGCGACGGTCTCGTGATCCAGAAGCAAGGATCGGGCACCTCTGTTGCTCCGCAAGCCGGGCGGGTTCAGCAGTCCTTGTCGCGTCTGACATCGTTTAGCGAGGACATGCAGCGGCGTGGTTTGAAGGCAGAATCCAAATGGTTGGAGAGAGGCATCTTTGCACCATCTCCAGAAGAAACAATGGCTCTTGGACTGACCGCAGATGCCGACGTGGCCCGCGTTTCGCGCTTGCGTATTGCTGACAGCCAGCCTCTCGCCATTGAGCGGGCATCCTTGTCTTCACAGATGTTGCCGGATCCTCAGAGCATTGATGGATCTCTTTACGCCCACCTGGCGAAAAATAGCACCAAGCCCAGCAGGGCGATTCAGCGCATTTCAGCCGACATCCTGCGTGGCGAGGACGCCTCATTGTTGGACGTTCCCGATGGATCAGCTGGTCTTCGCATTCAACGCATTTCCTATCTCTCCACCGGTCAGATCGTCGAATTTACCCGGTCTGTCTATCGCGGTGACGCCTACGACTTCGTCGCCGAGCTGCAAATTTCCAACGAAAGCTGACCATGTTCGACTTTGCCACCAAGATGCGTGCTGAAATTGAAGACATTCCTGGCGCGATACAGCGCTTGCTTGATGAATCTGAGCATGAAGTATCGGCTGCTGCCCAAACTCTAAAAGAGGTGGAACCAAGGTTCATATCGACAGTTGCCCGCGGGTCGTCAGATCATGCCGCCGCCTATCTCAAATATGCCATAGAGCTGACCGCCCGCGTGCCTGTGGCATCAATCGGCCCGTCCGTTAGCTCAATCTATGGGGTCGATCTGCACCTCGCCCAAAGTGCCTGCCTGGCCATATCTCAATCAGGCAAAAGTCCGGACATAGTCAGTATGGTTGAATCGGCCCGTCGGAGCGGGGCGTCCACCATTGCAATGACGAACGATCCCGCTTCTCCGCTCGCTGCTGCAGGCGATCATGTTCTCGATATAAGAGCAGGCACAGAGTCCAGTGTCGCGGCGACCAAGACCTTCATCACTTCGATTGTGTCTGGCCTGTCGTTGTTGGCCCACTGGCAAGATGATCATGAATTGCTTGCCGCGCTCAACAAGCTGCCTTCACTTTCACAAAGGGCCATCGCCTGCGATTGGGAGCCTTTGACCCGCCGCTTGTTGCGGGCCGATGCGCTTTATGTGCTTGGCCGTGGCCCATCCTTCGCCATCGCCAACGAGGTGGCTCTGAAGTTCAAGGAAACCTGTCAGATCCAGGGTGAGGCATTCAGCTCGGCTGAGGTGCTGCATGGACCGGTATCTATTGTCGGAGGTCATTATCCCGTGCTTGCCCTGATCTCAAAGGACGCTGCGGAACCATCCATTTGCAGCGTGGCTGATCGGCTGGTTGAGCAAGGCGGAGATGTGTTTGCCACCAGCGACAAGACGGCGAACGCCATTCAATTGCCATTTATCTCATCGGGACATGCATTGTGTGACCCACTTCTCCTTGCCATTTCATTCTACGCCTTCGTGGAAAACCTGGCCCGCATTCGCGGCTTCAATCCCGATGTTCCGCAGAATCTCAAGAAGGTTACTGAAACCGTATGAGTGGAACCTTTGTCCTTTCCGGCACATCCATATTCGATGGCGAGTCGATTCACGATGGTTGCGGGCTGCTGATATCTGAAGGAATGATCGCCGGTTTTAGTCAGCTGGAGAACCTTCCAACAGATTGTCCTCAGGTGAAGATATCCAGTGGTCTTCTGGCACCAGGATTTACAGATTTGCAGGTTAATGGTGGCGGGGGCGTGTTGTTAAACCAACAGCCGACAATGAGCGCGATTGAAACCATCTGCAAAGCGCATCTGCAGTTTGGCACCACAGGCCTGTTGCCAACATTGATCACCGACACCCCCGAAATCACCACAAGGGCAATTGAAGCAGGCATTCAGGCCAGCTCCGCAGGAGTGCCAGGTTTTTTGGGACTGCATCTGGAAGGCCCCCATCTATCGCCGGGTAAGAAGGGCGCTCACTATCCCACTCTCATTCGTCAAATGAGTGACGACGATTGCGATCAACTCATTGCCGCAAAAGCGCAGCTTCCCAACCTGATGGTGACAGTGGCGCCAGAATCAGTGAGCAATGAGCAAATCTCCCGTCTGGCCGGGGCTGGCATTGTTGTCAGCCTTGGCCATAGCGAGGCTACGTTTGAACAGGCGAAAGCTGCACGCCGCGCGGGTGCCTCCTGCCTCACTCACCTCTACAATGCCATGAGCCCACTGACCCATCGCAAGCCTGGCATGGTGGGGGCTGGACTGGCACCGTTGGGATATCATTGCGGACTTATTGCAGACGGCCATCACGTCGATCCCGATGTGATTGCGATCTCACTGGCTGCAAAGCGTGGGTCAGGCACCATCTTTCTGGTGTCGGACGCAATGGCGACGATTGGTACGGACATGAAACAGTTTGAGCTGAATGGCCGTACAATCCATCGCAAAGACGGACATCTGACATTGGCAGACGGCACCTTAGCTGGCGCGGATCTTGAACTTGGATCAGCGGTTAGATTTCTGGTGAATGAAGTGGGAGTGGAGTTGGAGGAAGCTCTGCGCATGGCGTGCGTCTATCCGCAGAACTGTCTCTACGGCACTGAGAATCGAGCAGTGTTAGCTGAAGGGGCTCAGGCCAACATTGTTCACTTGGACGACGGGTTGAACATTTGCGGGGTTTGGCAAGAAGGTGAACCGCTGTCGGATGACTTGTAAGCACGACTGGATTGGCTAGTTGGACGCGCCATTCTCAAGATTAACTGAAAAGCTTGGGCAACACCGGCACGTCACTCAACTGCTTGGAAACTCAAAAGGTCGTTTGACCTTATCCGTTGGAAAAACTCCCCAACCCGCGTGTTGTGATCAAGCGCAGCCAGTGCACGTGCAGGCTTAGAGCGCGAGGAAACTGCCGCAAGCAAGAAATGATGGCGCACCCGAAAGGATTCGAACCTCTGACCCCCAGATTCGTAGTCTGGTGCTCTATCCAGCTGAGCTACGGGTGCGCCGGGGTCTGCGAGACTTTGGCCCGGACCGATGCGGTGGATAGAACCTTGCCGCGCCGATTGCAAGCGTTGTTGCAGCGTTTCGGTCCAGGCCGATTGCTTTCCCGCAAAGGCGTGATGCTGACCTAGATCACCACCACTTTCGCGCCAGGGCGCACGCGGTTGTAGAGGTCAATCACGTCCTGATTGATGAGGCGGATACAGCCGGAAGAGGCCGCTGTGCCAATGGACTGCCAGTCCGGCGTTCCGTGCAGGCGATAGAGCGTGTCCTGCCCGTTCTGAACCAGATAGAGCGCCCGTGCGCCAAGCGGATTGTCTGGACCACCGGCCATGCCTCCGCAATCAGCACAATATTTTGCCAGATGCGGTTGGCGGGCGATCATTTCCGCAGGCGGTGTCCATTTCGGCCAGACGCGTTTGAAACCGATCGTTGCGGAACCGGACCAGGCAAAACCCTCCCGGCCAACGCCGATGCCGTAGCGCATGGCGCGGCCCATGGGCATGACGAGGTAAAGATATTTCTGGCCCGTATCGACAACCACCGTGCCGGGGCGTTCGTCGGTGTCATATTTCACCACCTGTCGATAGAGCCGCTTGTCGACCTTTTCGAGTGGAATGGCATCCACCGGGAAGTCGTTGTCGGTGCGGGCTGCATAATCGGCGATGAATTTGCGGGCCGGATCGTTGCGCCTGGCGCGTTCTTCGGCAGCAACCTTGCGCGCCTTTGCGCTTTCAAGACGTCTTTCAGCACGTTGCAGGGCACGGTCGGCGCGAGCTTCGGCGCGCTCGGCCTTTTTCAAATCGCGTTGAGCATCTTTGAGTGCAATCTGATTGTCAGCGAGGCGAGTGGCAGCCTTGGCACGGTTCTTCTCGGAAATCTTCTTGCGGGCAACGCGCTTCTCATCACGGGCAATCTTCGCCTCCAGTGCCTTTATGCGCTTTTCTACATCGCGGACGTCCGGCGTTAGTTCCGTGGCAGTCGTCTCAGCCTCGCTTTGGGCAGCGATCTGCGTTTTGATAGTGGGAATGGCAGCGGAATAGGTCGAACTCCCAGTGGTGCAGCCGGCAAGCACTGCAACAAAGGCAAGGGAGAAGAGAAGGCCTGCAAAACGCTTGGGCAAGGCAAACATGGCTTTTGATCCGTAAAATCTCAGCGCGACGATGCCGGTGTGACCCCCAAACCGGAAGATAAAGGGCCCACATCGAATCGACCGGGAAGAACAGAGAGGACTATTGGCCGTGAAGGATGAACGCTCAACGCACTTATGTGTGAAAAAGGTGTTCCAGCGTCGCTTTTCTGGCGACTGCGTCCTTTTTGCATCAAATAGCCCGGAGAGATCTGCCCGATCCTAGTTTTGGCCAAGCCGTGCACATTTGCGCCTTCACCAAGCCACGGCTAGTCATTTGGGGTGAATTGAACCTCAAAAGGCGCATGATTCGTGCCCATCGTCGCGCTTCATTCTGACAATCCCTTTGTCGATGGTCGCCAGTCTGACCGGGCGTTGGACATCCGTGCGGGGGTAGAGCGCTATTTCGATGAGCAGGGCTGGGCGACATTGGCCGAGCTATCATTGGAATCCGGACGCCGTGCTGACGTGGTTGCGATTTCGCCAAAGGGGGACGTAACGATTGTTGAAATCAAATCTTCCATCGCGGACCTGAAGGCGGACAGCAAATGGCCGGATTACCGGCCTGATTGCGATACGCTCATCTTCGCAACACTTGCGGATGTTCCTGCCGATATTTTTCCTGAAGATGCGGGCCTGATGATCTGCGATACCTATGGGGCTGAGGTTTTGCGCGCGGCGCCCGAGGAGCGAATGACGCCGGCAAGGCGCAAGAAGCTGCATCTGCGTTTTGCCCGGGCGAGCGCGTTTCGTCTGGCGCGGTGCTGCGCTCATGCGGGTGTGGCAGGAGATGCTTTCAGCGAGGCCGATTCCCGCGCCAGCTAGCGCGGCGCACGTTTGGCGAGGATGCGCTGCAGGGTACGCCGGTGCATGTTCAGCCGTCTTGCGGTTTCTGAAACATTGCGGTCGCAAAGCTCATAGACCCGCTGGATATGCTCCCAACGTACACGGTCTGCCGACATTGGATTTTCCGGCGGTGCGGCTTTGTCATCACCCTCCTGCATGAGGGCGTTGTAAACATCGTCGGCATCGGCGGGCTTGGCGAGATAGTCAATCGCGCCGAGTTTTACCGCCGTCACGGCGGTGGCGATGTTGCCATAGCCGGTGAGTACCACCACGCGGGTATCCGCCTCGCGCGAGCGCAGGTCTTCCACCACGTCGAGGCCGTTGCCGTCTTCAAGGCGCATGTCGACAACGGCGAAGTCCGGCGCTTCCTCACGCACCGCGGCAAGACCCTCTGCCACGCTTTCAGCCTGGGTCACGGCAAATCCACGGCTTTCCATCGCCCTTGCGAGGCGCTGAAGGAAAGGCCGGTCATCATCCATCAGCAGCACGGTGGGCTGGACGGAGATCATCTCGTCGTCTGCAATTTCTGTCATCGTGTCAGTGCTCATCTGCTCGTCTCGTCATGTGATATATAGGGACCAACGGTCTCAGCGTCACAAGGATTTTGCTTGTTCGCCTTGCCTCCCCGTTGGCTCCAACAACTCGCGGGGCCAGATCACCCGCACACGAGCGCCGTGTTCAGGCTCGTTGGGCAGACCGTTTGAGAACGTGACGGTCGCGCCGGAGCGCTCCAGCAGTGTTTTCGCGATGAAAAGACCAAGGCCCATCCCCTCCTTGCGGCTGCGGCCGGGGATGTCTCTGCGGCGGGAAATGAAAGGTTCTCCAGCCCTTCGCAGGATGGAGGAAGGGAAGCCCGGCCCGTCATCGCTGACGAGAATTTCGATATGCGATGTGTCCCAGTTGGCCTGAACGGAGACGTGGTTGTCGGCAAAATCTACAGCATTTTCAATGATGCTGCCCAAGCCATAGCGAACGCCGAGGGAACGGTCGAAATGAGGAATAGTGACTTTATCACCCAGCCGCTTGACCTTCACTGGCGCCCCGATGGTGCGCAGCGGATCCACAACCTCCTCTATCAACGCGTTAAGGCTCTGGCGCTCCATGATCGGCTCGCCCGCGCTGGAAAGCGATGTGAGTTTGCTAAGGATTTCCCGGCAGCGCTCCGCTTGGGTCCGCAGGAGTGCAGCGTCTTCAGCGAGGTCTGAGTCCTGCGGCAATTCGCGCAGCATTTCTTTTGAGACAAGAGCGATGGTGGCGAGTGGGGTGCCCAGTTCATGGGCAGCTGCTGCGGCAAGGCCATCGAGGGCGGAGAGGTGTTTTTCGCGCTGCAGGACCAGTTCGGTCGCTGAAAGCGCGTCTCCCAATTTGCGCGCCTCCTGCGCCACACGAAAGGCGTAGATCGCCGTAAAGCCAAGGGTGCAGATCAGAGCTGTCCATATCCCCGCCAGATAAAGCGGTGGCATCGACATAACCTCGCCATCCCGCCAGGGCAGCGGCAGGTGGTAAATCGCGAGCGTGGAGACGATAAGCGCCACCAACACGCCGAGCATGATTGTATGGTTGCGTGTCAGCGAGGTCGAGGAGACGATGACGGGTGCTATCAGCAAGATGGAAAACGGATTGTCGAGTCCGCCGGTGAGGTAGAGCAGCGCCGCAAGCTGCACCACATCAAAGGTGAGGAGCATGAAGACGTCATTTGCGCGGATGCGCGTGCGGCTGTGGTTGTGCACGCGGTAGCCGAGCCACAGGTTCAGCAGAACCGCGGCGGCGATGAGCGTTATGCAGGCCATCCATGGCATCTCGTAGCCAAAGCCGAAGGCGACAATGAGCACCGCGCCGAGTTGGCCGACAATCGCGTACCAACGCAGGCGGATTAGTGTGTCGAGACGGATAAGCATGCCCTGCGGCTGGCCGCGTTTAGCGGCAACGGTGGGGAGGGTGACGGGAAGTTTGTCTGGCATGATGGCAGCCTAGCAGGCGCATGCGGTGAAGCGCCATTGCGCCATTCTAGCGTTTTTGCGGTTTGGCGCGTGCGGTGGGTTCTGCCCTCACCGGGTCTTCCGGCCAGGGATGTTTGGGGTAACGGCCGCGCAGATCTGTTCGCACATCCGCCCACGATCCGCGCCAGAAGCCCGGCAGATCGCGGGTGATCTGCACGGGCCGCCCGGCGGGTGAGACAAGGTGCAGGTCAAGCGGTTTGTCACCCGCTAACGGGTGGGTATCGAGGCCGAAGAGTTCCTGCGGACGGACGGCGACTGAAGGTGTCTCGCCGGAATAGTCGATGGTGTGGTTGGTGCCCGCTGGGGTGGTGAACTGCGCGGGCGCGACGCGGTCAAGCAAGACCGGCGACGGATGGCCTGCGTGGGTCATCAGAGCATCTGTGAGCAGCACTTTGGAAAAATCCCGCACACCGGAAAGAAAAGGGGCGAGCCAGGTCTCGAGATTATCCAGCATGGTTCCATCATCCATCGGCGGCACGCCATGGGATGTAAGCGCTCCGAGCCGGGCTCGGAGTGCACGGGGCTTGTCAGTCCACGGCAGAAGGTCGAGGCCATGCTCGCGGAGCGCGGCCAGAAGACCGGCAAGGGCAGCTTTGTCGTTAAGAGGCACTGGCTCTCCCGCCTGCAAATCCAGCGCACCCAATTTCCGCTGCCGCGTTGTGGTGAGGCGACCAGTGGACGGGTCAAAGCGGGTTTCCGCTTCGGTCGTGACAGCGTCTTTGTGGTGGGCGAGGACGTCGGCGAGATCGAGGGGGGCCGCGGCGATAATTCTTGCAGCTCCTGCGCGGCCGATCAGGTCAGCGACCACGATCCAGGATCGTTGTGCCAGCGGATCGACACCGTCGAGTTGCGCGCCGCGGCCATTGGCGAGGCGATAACGCGCCATTCCATCCCGGCTCTCCCCACCACGCCTGGCTATGCGGTCCGGGAAGGCGCGGGAGAGCCAAAGGCCGGGATTTTCAGTCTTGTCAGCGGTGGGCTGTAGTTCTTTTGTCATCCGTGCGGCCTGTTTGCGTAGGCGCGATGTTGTGTCTGCGCGGTCCTGCTCCGCCTTCTGCAACCTGTGCTCAAGATCCACACCGACCCCGCCGATCCCTCGCTCCTGCAAAACCAGTGCGAGCAAAGCCGCGCGCGCCGGATCATCAGCGCGCAGCACCATCGCGCCGAGGCGGAGCGGTAGAGGAAGTTTGCGCACCGCCTGCCCATCCGCTGTGAGACGGTTTTGCTCATCAAGTAGGTCGAGGCGTTGCAGCAGCTGCCGTGCTTCGTTCATTGCTGGCTCAGGCGGTGGGGTGAGCCAGGCAAGATCATTGGGGTCAGTAACGCCCCAATCTGCAAGATCGAGGCAGAGCGAGGAAAGGTCGCTTACTGCGATGGCTGGTGGGTCGAAAGCAGGCATTGAGGCTGTCTGCCCCGGATGCCAAAGCCTCACGGCGTGCCCAGGCTCGAGCCGTCCAGCGCGCCCGGCCCGCTGCTCCGCCGCGGCGCGGCTTGCGCGAGTTGTGACGAGGCGTGTGAGCCCCGTGGCGGGCTCGAATTGCGGCAGTCGCGCGAGGCCGGAATCGATGACGGTATTTACCCCTTCGATTGTGAGGGACGTCTCGGCAATGGCGCTCGCAAGCACGACCTTGCGCTTGTTCGGCTTGGCAGGCCGTAGCGCGGCGTCCTGCTCCGCGCGACTGATTGCACCGTAGAGGCGGTGGACCGAGACATTTTCCGGCAAGACTGCCAGCAAGCTGAAGGTTCGCTCGATCTCACGTTGACCGGGTAGAAAGACGAGAATGTCCCCGTCACGTTCCGCCAGTGAGGACCGCACCGCCCGCGCCGTGTGCTGCTCCACCGCGATATCCGGCGGTTTGGGATCATGATCGATGGTAACAGGGAAGGTCCGGCCCTGGCTGGTCAGAATTGGTGCATCGAGCAGCTCCGCCACCGCCGCCCCGTCCAGCGTGGCGGACATGGGAAGCAAGCGTAGATCTTCACGCAGGCCGGTCTGCAAGTCGCGGCAAAGGGCGAGACCGAAATCTCCGTCGAGGCTGCGTTCGTGGAATTCGTCGAAGATCACCGCCGCCACCCCATCAAGTCCGGGATTGGATGCAAGGAGGCGGGTAAAGACCCCATCCGTCACCACCTCAATACGGGTTGTAGCCCCGACCTTTGTCTCAAACCGCACACGGTGGCCGACGGTCTCGCCGACTTTCTCCCCTAGCGTTTGTGCCATGCGCGCGGCCGCTGCGCGGGCAGCGATGCGGCGGGGTTCCAGCATGATGATGCGTTGATTTTTTGCCCAGTCTTCCTCCAGCAAAGCAAGCGGCACACGGGTGGTCTTACCCGCGCCGGGGGGCGCGACGAGGACCGCGTTTGGTCCGTTACGCAAAACGGCGCGCAGGTCAGGGATGACAGTTTCGATGGGCAGGTTGCTCAAAGGTGCAACACCTTGCCGCCGGCCGCGCGCGCATCCTCCTCATCGTGGGTAACCAGGATCGTCGGCAGACCTTCATCCCGCGCGGTTTGGAAGACGAGCTTGCGTGTTGCCTCCCGCAGGCCCGTATCGAGTTTAGAGAAAGGTTCATCCAGCAGCAGTGCGCGAGGGCCGGAAAGGAGCACGCGGGTCAGCGCTACCCGCGCCTGCTGCCCGCCGGAGAGGGTTGCCGGGTCGCGGTCACCGAGACCCTCCAACTCCACCCGCGCCAAAGCCTCTTCGACCTTGGCGCGACGTTCCTTTGCTGTAGCACCGGGAGGAAGCGCGAAGAGCAGGTTCTGAGCAACAGACATATGAGGAAAGAGAAGCGGATCCTGGAAAAGAAGCCCCAGCCGTCGTTGCGAGGCGGGCAAATCCGTCACAATCAGATCACCGAGCCGCGCCTCACCGTTCGCCGTGAACGCTGAATCAAGAAACCCGCCGAGCCACGCCAGAAGGGATGATTTACCGGATCCCGATGGACCCATCACCGTCAACGGTTCATCGGCTGTAGCAGAGGCGTCGACTTCCAGCAGAAGTCGTTCACCAAGGCGGATGGACACGCCGTGGAGAGAAAGCGCGCTCATGCCGTCGCCACCATGGCGCGGCGGTTGCGGTGGAGCAGAGCCGGCACCAAAGTTGCCACCAGAAAGGCAAGGAAAGGCAGCACCATCTGCGCAAAAGCATAGGCTCCGAGCACCCGCCGGTCGCCGCCAGAGGCAAGGGCCACTGCCCTAGTCGTCACTGTCTCATAGCGCCCGGCACCGACGAGCAGCGTCGGCAGATATTGGCCGACGGAAACGGCAAAACCCACTGCCGCTGCCGTAAGCGCAGGCTTTGTCATCATGGGCAAGCGGATGCGCCAGAAAACCCGTGACGGTTTTGCCCCAAGGCCGGCCGCCAGCGCTCCATAGCGCGGATCCTGTGCCCGCCAGGGGTCGGAAAGGGAGAGGAAGACATAGGGCAAAACGAAGACGAGATGGGTCAGGACCAGTGCTGCCCAAGTCGCATCGAACCGCGCCGAGATGAAGAAGAGTTGCAGGCCGAAAACAAAGGAGACCTGCGGCACGATGAGGGGCAGATAGAGCAGCCAAAGCGCTCGGTTCCCGCCCGTGCGTCCGGTCCGCGTCTCCCGCTCCAGACAGCCAAGGGTGAGCAATGTTGCAAGTGCTGTGGAGGCGATGGCGACGGTCACGGTGGTCGCAAGACTGTCTCCCATGGAGGGCAGGGCGCGAGCCCAGGTTCGGGTGGTCAATGTTTCGGGGAAGGTGTCAGGAAACTGCCAAAGGCCCGCGACGGACCAGATGGCAAGCACCGTGAGCCCACCGAAAACCGTTGCGGCAGTCGCCATCATGGCGGTGAGCGCGGTGTTCCGCGCAAGTCCGTCGCGGCGCATACGCAGCCCGTGGTCACGCAGCGCCACTGAGAGGAGGCTGGCGAGTTTTTCCCCACCAATCCACAGCAGGATCGCAAGCCCGGTAATGGCCAGCTGCACTACCGCTCCGGCAGAGGCTGTGAAGCGAAGGGCAATGTCAGGGTCCGCCATCCACTGCGTCAACCGCACGGCGAGGGTCGGTGGAATTGAGGGGCCAAGGATCACCGCCACATCCACCACCGAGGTCGCATAGGCGAGGACGGCGAAGACGGCGAGGCGGATCTGGCCATAAATGCGAGGCCAGGTGACAAAGGCGAAGGCAGCGATACGACCATAGCCAAAGCTTGTCGCGATCCGCCTTCCCGAGACCGCCTGGGTCTGCGGCAGTGCGGCGAGTGTGACGAGAAGGAGAAACGGCACCTCCTTCACCACGAGCCCGGCGATCATTGTCAAACCCCAGGGATCACCGACAATCAGCCAATCCGGCGGGCGCTCCAGGCCGGTGAGCCAGGGTGAAATGAGACGCATGAGAAAGCCGGACGGTGCAACGAGAAAGGCAAGCCCCAAAGCCGCCGCCGCATGTGGGATGGCGAGGAGTGGCGAGATGGCGTGTTGCATCCGTGCAAACGTCGGCGTCCCCGCCCAACCGGCGACAAAGGCGAAGGTGATGAGAAGCCCGAGCGCTGTTGCCGCGAGACCTGTCGCCAGCGACAGGGCCAGCGGAAGCGGCACACCTGGATAGGCGAGAAAGGCGTGGAAATGATCAAAGGTCAGCTCCATCCCTCCAAGGGAAGGAAGCCAGCCAAAGGCAGGGGCAAGGGTTGCTGCAAGGCCAAAGAGAACCGGCCCGATGAGCAGCGCTATCGTTAGGGCCGGGGCGTAACGCAGCATTGTTGCCTCAAGCCCTGTCGGCTCTAATTGGCAGCGGCGTAATGCTGGGTCCAGGCATCCTCGATCGCTTCCATCCAGCTTGGATGAGGCTCAGGCAACATCGGTCCGAGATCCTGCGGGGCAAGAGTTGCGATACCAAGATCAAGCGTATCAAAAGCTGCCTTATCTTCGGCATTCATTTTGCCGACCGCCAGCACCGTTGGGTCGCCCCAGACATTGGGGTCCTGTTTGCGGGCCTGCGCTTCCGGCGACATCAGGAAGTTGGCAAGCACCAGTGCTCCCTCCTTGGCCGAAGCGTTGTAGGGCGTGGCGAGAAAGTGGGTGTTGCCAAGCGTCCCACCGGGGAAAGTGAAAGAGCGCACACTGTCGGGCAAAATACCCTGTGCAATGGCCGAGGATGCTTCTGCTGGGTTGAAGGCGAAGGTGATGTCCAGTTCGCCATCGGCAAGGCCTTGGCTCATGGCGGGGTAGTTTTTCACGAAGGCCCGGCCGGAACGCCACATATTGGGATGGAGGCGGTCAAGGAGGGCAAAGAGCGGAGCGGTATCGGCCTCGAAAGTTGCCTCATCCACCGGCTTCAGCAGCTTTGCGGGCTCAGCAATGGTTTCTGAAAGAGCCTGTTTCAGGAAGGATGAGCCGATAAAATCCGGCGGCGCGGGATAGGAAAAGCGGCCCGGATTATCCGCGGCCCAATCGGCGAGCTCCGCAACGCTGCCTGGCATGTCGGCTGCATCGGTGCGGGCGCTGTCATGGAAGAACACCATCTTAGCTCCGCCCCATGGTGCTTCCAGGCCCTCGGTGGGGACGGTGAAATCGACGGTGATGGTGGGTTTGTTTTCAACATCGACATAGCGCCAACTCGGCAATTTGTGCGCCCAACCCTCGCCGCCGGGCTTCAGCAGCAAATCCTGACGCTTCATGGATGCAAAATTCTCGCCATTGATCCAGATCAGATCGACGCGCCCACCCTCGTCACGCCCGGCCGTCTTCTCCGCCACAACAGTGGCGACGGCGGTGGCAGTGTCTTCCAGCAACACATGTTCGACAGTGATGCCGTAGCGGCTTTCAAGCTCGTCCCCCGCCCAGGCAATATAGTCGTTGATGTTTTGTGATCCGCCCCAGGCGTTGAAATAGACGGTCTGGCCCTTCGCCTTCTCCACCACAATGTCCCATTGGGTGACGTCCAGTGCCCCTTCGGCCAATGCCGGTGTGGCTGAGATGAAAAGAGCGGCAAGGGCGGTGCGGAGCATGATGGTCATCTTTCGTATCTTGTGATGGTCGGCTCTAAAACGCGAGGTGTTTGGTGCGCAATGGACTGCACCTCACATTAATGTGGCCACGTTCAATTGTCAGCGCGGTTCGAAAGCGTGCGGGAGACAGCATCCTGCCAGCCGGCGCGTTTGCGGGCACGGGTTGCTTTGTCCATCTGTGGGGTGAAGCGGCGCTCGCGCTTCCACGTCTTAGCGAAGCCGTCAGCATCTGGCCAAATTCCCGCGCGCTGCCCAGCCAACCAGGCGACGCCGAGGGCGGTGGTTTCCAGCAGAGTCGGGCGGTCAACGGGAGCATCGAGCAGATCGGAGAGGGCCTGCATGGTCCAGTCGGACGCCACCATCCCGCCATCGACACGCAGGACAGTGTCGTCGTCCGCGCCATCCCAGTCGGCGTGCATGGCGGAGAGAAGATCGAGGGTCTGGTAGCAGACGGCTTCGAGCACCGCTTTTGCAATTTCGTTCGGTCCCGTCGCGCGAGTCATGCCAAAGAGCGCGCCGCGGGCGTCGGCATCCCAATAGGGTGCGCCAAGGCCTGTAAAGGCAGGAACCATATAAACGTCCTGCGCCGGATCGGCCTTGGCCGCCATATCACCGGACTTCGCGGCATCATCGAGAATGCCGAGCCCGTCGCGCATCCATTGCACAGTGGCACCAGCCATGAAGATGGAGCCTTCCAGCGCATAGGTCGTCTCCCCATTGAGGCGATAGGCGATAGTGGTGAGCATCCGGTTTTTCGATGCCACACGGTCTTTGCCGGTGTTAAGCAGCGCAAAGCAGCCCGTCCCATAGGTGGATTTTAACATCCCCGTCCCGAAACAGGCATTGCCGATAGTCGCAGCCTGCTGATCGCCCGCAACGCCGAGGATCGGGATTGCGCCACCAAACGCCGTTGCCGTTCCGAAATCGTCAGCGCAGTCCAGCACCTCCGGCAACATGGAGGCCGGGATGCCAAGGAGATCGAGCATGAACTCGTCCCAGCGGTTCTCGCCTATATTGTAGAGCAGTGTGCGGGCAGCATTGGTGGCGTCGGTAACATGTCTTTCGCCATTGGTGAGTTTCCAGATCAGCCAGGTATCCACGGTGCCGAAGCAAAGCTCCCCTGCCTCAGCCCGCGCCCGTGCGCCGTCCACATCATCGAGAATGCGGGCAACCTTGGTGCCGGAAAAATAGGGATCGAGAAGCAGCCCGGTGCGGGCTGTCACTTCAGCTTCGTGGCTGGCCTTTTTCAGCCTTTCGCAAAAAGGCGCAGTCCGGCGGTCCTGCCAGACAATGGCATTGTGGATTGGCTTGCCGGTGGCGCGGTCCCAGATGAGCGTTGTCTCGCGCTGGTTGGTTATGCCGATCCCGGCAATGTCAACCGGCCCAAGCCCGGCCTTTTTCATCGCTGCTTCGACGGTGCGCTTTACGGTTTCCCATAAATCTTCTGGATCATGCTCCACCCAGCCTGATTGCGGGAAATGCTGGGGAAACTCTTCCTGCGCGGAGGCGATGACGCTTTGGTCCGGCGCAAAGAGTATGGCACGCGATGACGTTGTTCCCTGGTCAATGGCGAGAATGGTCGTTGCGTTGCTCATAATTGGAAACCTCCCAAAGTATCTGCCTGCCCATAGGCAGCGCCCCGTTCTGCCCCTAGAAGGGGAGGATGGACAAGGGTTCAGATCAAAGCGGCGCTTCCAAAACACTGGTTCTCACCGGAGCGTCGCGCGGCATTGGCCATGCTGCGGTAAAGCGTTTTTCCAGCCAAGGCTGGCGGGTATTAACCTGTTCACGCCAGCCTTTCGACAAGAATTGCCCCTGGCCGGACGGGGAACGCAACCACATCCATGTCGATTTGGCAGATGCCGATTCGCTGGGTCTTGCAGTGGCCGATATTCGCGAAAGGCTGGAGGAAGAGGGCGGCCAGCTCCATGCACTGGTCAACAATGCCGGCATTTCCCCCAAGCTTGAGGGCGGCGCTCGCCCCAATTCCCTGGACACACCGATGCAGCTTTGGCGCCAGGTCTTTCAGGTCAATTTCTTTGCACCCGTTTTGCTGGCGCGTGGGTTGTTTGACGAGTTGAAATCGGCGCAGGGGGCCATTGTGAACGTCACCTCCATTGCCGGCGGTCGGGTACACCCCTTTGCAGGGTCTGCTTATGCCACCTCTAAGGCCGCGCTCGCATCGCTGACGCGGGAGATGGCGGCGGATTTCGGGCCTCATGGTATTCGGGTTAACGCTATTGCGCCGGGGGAAATTGACACAGCGATCCTTTCACCGGGTACTGAAGAACTTGTCGCCGACATTCCTCTTGGTCGTCTTGGCGCGACGGATGAGGTGGCGGATACGATTTTCTATCTGTGCTCGGACCAGGCGAGCTATGTGAACGGTGCCGAGGTGCATGTGAATGGCGGGCAACACGTCTAAGATGTGGCAATGGCATGCCTGAGCTCCCGGAAGTTGAAACTGTCCGCCGCGGCCTGGCACCGGTTATGGAGGGAGCGGTTATCGAGCGGCTGGAGCTGCGCAGGACGGACCTGCGGTTTCCATTTCCCGAAGGATTAGCCGATACATTGGATGGCGCGCGGATCACGTCTCTTGGCAGACGGGCCAAATATCTGCTCATCGACCTTGCTACCGCCTCTGCCGATGCTGAGACCGGTGAGGATGTGTTGATCGCGCATTTGGGCATGTCTGGCTCCTTTCGCATTGAGGACGAGGTGCCAGGTGCCTTCCACCACGAGCGCTCCACAGATGGCGCGCATGACCATGTGGTCTTTCATCTCAAAGGCGGCACGCGCGTTATCTATAATGACCCGCGGCGCTTCGGCTTCATGCTGCTGGCGCGTCGAGCGGAGCTGGACAGCCATCCAAGCTTTGCCGGGATGGGGGTGGAGCCGGTGGGCAATGCGCTTTCAGCTGAAGTTCTGGCTTTAGCTCTTGCCGGCAAGCGCGCTCCCATGAAAGCAGCGCTGCTCGACCAGCGGGTGATTGCGGGGCTTGGCAACATTTATGTGTGTGAAGCGCTTTGGCGCAGCCGCCTTTCCCCCCGCCGGGAGGCTCGCACTCTTGTGCGCAGGAGCGGTGCACCGACGGAGCGGCTGAAGCGCCTTACCGATCATATCCGTGATGTCATTGCGGAAGCCATTGAGGCGGGCGGCGCATCCCTGCGCGACCATCGCCAGACCGACGGGCAACTTGGCTATTTCCAGCACCGCTTTTGCGCCTATGACCGCGAGGGAGCGACCTGCGCTCATGAGGGCTGCCGTGGCACGATTGCCCGTATCGTCCAGTCCGGCCGCTCCACATTCTATTGTCCCGCCTGCCAGCGTTAGCTACGTGTGGGCCACATATCGCAAAGGGAAGTTCGGCCAATGAGCTTTGAGACCATCAAGACGTCGACCGAAGGCAAGGTCGGGATCATCACATTCGACCGTCCGCGGCAGATGAATGCGCTGAATTCCGATGTCATGGCCGAGGTTGTAAAGGCCGCCAGAGGCTTTGACGCAGATGCGAAGATCGGCGCGATTATTCTCACCGGCAATGAGAAAGCCTTCGCCGCTGGTGCCGACATTAAGGAAATGGCGGAGCTGACCTATACCGATGCCATGGCGCAGGACTTTTTTGCCGGATGGGAAGCCTTTACCGCCACCTCAAAGCCCACCATCGCCGCTGTCTCCGGCTATGCGCTGGGGGGTGGCTGCGAGGTCGCCATGATGTGCGACATTCTCCTGGCATCTGAAAGTGCCAAGTTCGGCCAGCCGGAAATCACTATTGGAGTGATGCCTGGAATGGGTGGCTCCCAGCGTCTCACCCGCGCTGTGGGCAAGGCGAAAGCCATGGATTTGATCCTCACTGGGCGCATGATGGACGCTGAAGAGGCTGAGCGCGCGGGCCTTGTCGCCCGTGTCGTCCCGGACGGGGAATTGGTGGAAACGGCGCTGGAAATGGCAAGCCTCATCGCGTCTTTCTCTCAGCCCTCCGTGCGCCTGGCTAAGGATGCCGTTGAGCGCGCCTTTGAGGTGCCGTTGTCTGAAGGGGTGCGCTATGAGCGGCGGCTCTTCCACTCGCTCTTTGCAACCAAGGACCAGAAGGAAGGCATGGCCGCCTTCATCGATAAGCGCAAAGCGCAATTCTCTAACCGCTAGGCCGTTGACCTTTGGGCTGATCGGGCCTAGATCAGCGCCAACGTGGCGGGTGGGAACTCGCCGCAATGCTTTTGTGCGCCACATTTGAACGCGGCCCTGGCATCCAAACAGACACCAATTTGACGAGGCAGCAGGGACAAGCCCCTCGCCTGCGAGAGCGAAAAGAGACGTTATGGCCAACACAACTTCGGCAAAGAAGGCGACCCGCAAGATCGCCCGCAAGACCGCCATCAACAAGATGCGCCGCACCTCCATGCGCGGCCAGTTGCGCAAGATGGATGAAGCCATTGCAGCCGGTGACAAAGCCGCCGCGCAAGAGCAATTGCGCCTGGTTCAGCCGGTTGTAATGAAGTCCGCTTCCAAGGGCATCATTCACAAAAACACCGCTTCGCGGAAAATCTCCCGCCTGTCAGCGCAGGTCAAAGCGCTCTAGTCAGCCCTTGGCTTTAACGTGCCCGCCTCTGGCGGCTGCGCACCTCACGGATTCTCAAAACGCCCGCCCGGTTCATCCCGGGCGGGCGTTTGTGTTTGGGGATCCTTTGCCCGCCTAACCGTCCAAACTGCCAATCGCTTGATCCAATTGGCGAAATTTCCGTGTTATTTGCCAAACCAGTCGTGACATTTCCGTGTCAGGAAAAGCTCTGCATTTCCAAACGTTTGAGCAAAGGTTAATTATGTATGTATGTGACTCGGCGCACCATGATGGGTGAGTTTAGAGTCAAGTGCCAAACGCCGCAAAATTTTTTTGCCCACCGCTTTTGCGTGCCACCCTGTTTGAGAGCCTTGGTGAATCGGATTGATTCAGAACGTTTTTTGAAATGCGTTTACCGTAGTTCGTTGAGGCGAAAAAAACTTGCTTGGCTGAGCCCAGCGGGACTTTCGCAGCAAGGGCCACTTGCGGGGCCAAAATTCCCAATCTAGTTTCCTTCTCCAGCAGCCGGGCTCTTGCCGAGAACGGCCAGTTAAAGCATTGAAGAGATATGCCTTTTCGTGCCGTCCGATAGGTTTTGGCCCTCCAGGGGTCGCCCAAGGGGTGATGCGAAGTCTGCAAGCGGGTGCGTGACCTAAGAGGTCGCATTGATGCTTGTTGGGCAGTGTGGAGTTGGGCGGAGGTTTTGAAGGGGATTGGGCGTGCCTGCGTCCGCAACACGATCCCTTCGTTCCGCAAATTTGATTGGTTGAGCACGCCGGAACTCAGTTTTGGCGTGAATGAGGAGTTATGCCGTGAAGCAGGATGTGGATTATGCCGGTGATGTCAGTCCAGAGGCAGCCTTTGAGGCCCTGAAAGACAACACAGCAGCCCGTCTTGTGGATGTGCGCACTCAACCGGAATGGGGCTTTGTGGGTCAGGTCGACCCGGACGTTCTTGCCGGACCCAGCATCAATCTATCCTGGCAGGACTATCCCCATATGGCGGTGAATGGCGCCTTTGCCGATACGCTCAAGCGCGCCCTTGCTGAGAGCGGGGCAATGCCGTCAGATCCCATCTATGTTCTGTGCCGTTCGGGAGTTCGCTCTCTTGCCGCGGCACGGGAAATGGCGGCCCATGGTTTTACGGCGGCCTACAACATCGAAGGTGGGTTTGAGGGAGATAAGGACGAGGCGGGCCACCGCGGCAAGACAAATGGATGGAAGGTCGCCGGACTGCCCTGGAAGCAGGGCTAGGTATTTTGGGCTGAGCGGCGAAAGCCAAGACAACAACAAATGGCGCGGGGGGCCGCGCCAAGGGCACAGGGGTTACCATGGACAAGATGACTGCGACGCAACAGCCGGGAGACAAGAGCGAGGGAACGGCGAGCCCGTCTCTGCGCACGCCCATTGCCGCACCAGGTGCGTCTCCCCGCCCCACCCGCCCACGCAAGGTTGCCCCGACCGACCAAGGCCAAAGCCAGGCCGCACCCACTGTCGCTGCGCGTGATGTGAAGAATTGGGAGCGCGTCCAGGCGCAGTTGAAAACCAAGCTTGGCCCTGACAGCCATGCCAGCTGGTTTGGTCGCTGCCGTCTGGAGCAGGCGTCAAAATCGCAGATCCTGCTATCCGTCCCCACCAATTTTCTGAAAACTTGGATCTCCACCCATTATGGCGGGATGCTTCTGGAATTGTGGCAGGGTTGCAGTGAGGATGTGCTGAAGGTGGATGTGATCGTGCGCTCTGCCGTGCGCGCAGCAAACCGTCCCGAACCAGCGCAAGCTGTACGGTCCTCCACCACGCAGACGGTCGCCAGCGGCTCCCACGGCGAGAGCGGCTTTGCCCGAAATACTGGCGGCGAAGTGCCCGCCGTAGCTCAGATTGTTGATCCGGGTGCCGGAACGCCTTTCGCTTTGGGCAAAAATGGAGTTGCGTCCGGAGCCGCCGCGCCGCTTGGCCGCTTCGGTCCGGGCTTTTCAGGTTCTCCTCTCGACCCGTCTTTCACCTTTGCCAATTTCGTTGAAGGCGCGTCGAACCGCATGGCCTGCGCCGCTGCAAAGGCTGTTGCTGAGGCTGATGGCGCCGCCGCACGCTTCAACCCGCTTTTCATTCACGCCAATGTTGGCCTTGGAAAAACACATCTTTTGCAGGCCATCGCCTGGGGCGCGAAGGCGCGCAATGCCGGGGTGAAGACGCTCTATCTTACGGCTGAATATTTCATGTGGCGCTTTGCTTCCGCCATCCGCGATCAGTCGGCGCTCTCTTTCAAAGAGAGCCTGCGCGACATCGACCTTCTTCTCATCGATGACATGCAGTTTCTTCAGGGCAAGTCGATCCAGCAGGAATTCTGCCATTTGCTGAATGCGCTTATCGATTCCGCCAAACAGGTGGTCGTCGCCGCTGACCGCGAGCCGAGCCAGCTTGAAAGCCTTGATGAGCGCGTCAAATCCCGTCTGCGCGGCGGTGTTGCGCTGGAAATCGCCTCGCCCGAATTGGAAATGCGCGAGACCATGTTGCACCTGCGCTACCAGGAAGCACAGATGGAGGACCCGACGCTCGACATTCCAGACCATGTGCTGCGCCACGTTGCCGGAAAGGTCGCGTCCTCCGGTCGTGATTTGGAAGGGGCCTTCAACCAACTCCTCATGCAGCACAAATTTTCAGACGGCCCGCTGGACGCTGAACAGATCGACCGGATGCTCGGCCATTTGGTTCAGGCTGGTGAAGCGCGCAAGGTGCGAATCGAGGATATTCAGAAAGTCGTCGCCCGGCATTTTGAGGTGACGCGCAACGATCTTCTGTCCAACCGCCGCACCCGTGTGATAGTACGCCCGCGGCAGATCGCCATGTATCTTTCAAAGCAGCTTACCCCGCGCTCGTTGCCGGAAATTGGCCGCCGCTTCGGTGGCCGCGATCACACGACCGTGCTCCACGCGGTGCGCAAGATCGAAGCACTGGCGGCGGAAGATCCTAAGCTTGCGCAGGAAATTGAACTTCTGAAGCGCTTGATTGAAGAGTTGGGTTAGGCGCGAGGTGAACCCTGTGCGTCACGCCGCTTCGCATCTTGAATTGTGACGTCTGCTCCGCCACTTTGAGACCCCGTTTGGCACGTGCGCCGCTTCGCGTCGCGCCCGTCATGATATTTAGTTGGAAGTCGTCTTCATGCGCGTCACACTTGAGCGTTCAACGTTGTTGAAATCCCTCTCTCACATCCAGCGGGTGGTAGAACGGCGCAACACGATCCCCATTCTCGCCAACGTCCTTTTGCGCGCCGACGGTTCGCAATTGACGCTGAAGGCGACAGATCTTGATCTTGAGGTGACGGAAAGCGTTACCGCTGCTGTGGAGGTGGACGGTTCTACCACCGTTCCCGCCCATATGCTCTACGACATTGTGCGCAAATTGCCCGATGGCAGCGAAGTGATGCTGTCGATTGGCGATGGAACGGGTTTGTCCCTCGTCTCCGGTCGCTCGTCCTTCCGCTTACAAATGTTGCCGGAGACAGATTTTCCCGACCTCACAGCCGGTGCGTTCACCCACGACTTTTCTATGAATTGCGGGGCCTTCAAGGCTTTGATCGACCGCACGCAATTTGCAATCTCCACCGAGGAGACGCGCTATTACCTGAACGGCATCTACCTCCATACGGTGGAGGAAGATGGTGCGAAGCTGCTGCGTGCTGTGGCGACCGATGGGCACCGCCTCGCGCAGGCGCAGACCCCGGCGCCGGAGAGCGCCGTTGGCATGCCTGGCATTATCGTGCCGCGCAAAGCGGTGAGCGAAGTGCAGAAATTGCTGGAAGACCAGGACGAAGAAGTTCGCATTGAACTCTCCGATACAAAAATTCGCTTTTCGGTCGGCTCTGTGGTGCTGACCTCAAAACTGATCGACGGTACGTTCCCCGACTATAATCGCGTCATCCCAACCGGGAATGACAAAGAGTTGGTGCTGGATCGTGCGAGCTTCGCTGCCGCAGTTGACCGCGTTTCTACCCTCGCCTCAGACCGTGGGCGGGCAATCAAGCTCTCCATCGACAACCAGCAGCTCACGCTTTCCGTTAACAACCCCGATTCGGGTTCGGCGGAAGAAGAGCTTGCCGTCAGCTATGAGGCGGAAGCGATGGATATCGGCTTCAACTCTAAATATCTCCTCGACATCACCAACCAATTGTCGAGTGATGAGACAACATTCATGCTGTCGGATGCTGGCTCTCCCACGCTTATTCGTGAGAAGGAGCAGGCCGGAGCACTTTATGTTCTCATGCCGATGCGGGTTTGATTGAGCGCGATCGTCTCGCAATCGCCTGATATTACAGGCGGATCGCGGGCCGCCCATGCTGCCCGCGTGACCCGGTTGAAACTTGACCGCTTTCGCAATTATCCAAGCCTCGATCTTGCCGGCGATGGTCGCCACGTCGTGCTGACCGGCGACAACGGGGCGGGAAAGACCAACCTCCTGGAAGCGCTTTCCTTTCTCTCTCCCGGGCGGGGCCTGCGACGCGCGCCCTATGATCGCGTGGCTATGGCGCAACCGGTTGAGGGTTTTTCAGCGCCTGGCACCTGGACGGTTCATGCCGTGGTGGAGGGCGCACTGGGTGAAGCGCAGATCGGCACCGGTTTGCAGGCCGGGCCGACGGGCGTTGAGAGCCAGCGGCGTATTCGTGTTAATTCAACACCAGTGCCTCGTGCCGAAGTGCTTCTCGACCATAGCCGTATCGTCTGGCTGACCCCGGCAATGGACGGCCTCTTCACCGGCTCTGCCTCCGAGCGTCGGCGGTTTCTTGATCGGATGGTGCTTGCCATCGATCCGACCCACGGGCGGCGAGTGGCAGACTTTGAGCGCGCCATGCGTTCGCGCAACCGGCTGCTGGAGGATTATGGCGCGGACCCTTCCTGGCTCACTGGTGTTGAGCGGCAGATGGCAGAACTTGGCACAGCCATCGCCTTTGCCCGCAGTGAGCTTGTAAGTCTGTTGACGGGGATCGTTGATGGCAAACCAGACGCAGCCTTTCCCAAGGCGGAGCTGGCGCTGGAGGGCACATTGGAGGCATCCCTAGCCGCGCAGGGCTCCGGAAAGGCTGCCGATCTGGAGGACAATTATGCCACGCTTCTGGCACGCAACCGCGCGCAGGATCGTGGCGCTGGACGGACGTTGGAAGGCCCTCATCGCACCAACCTCGCCGTTCGCCACGGGCCAAAAGCCATGGACGCCGCGCTTTGCTCCACCGGAGAGCAAAAGGCGCTGCTCACCGGCCTCGTCCTTGCTCATGCCCAATTGGTGGCAGATGTTTCCGGCCATGTACCGATCCTGCTGCTTGATGAAATCGCTGCCCATCTCGATCATCACCGCCGTGAAGCTTTGTTCGACCTTATCGGCATGCTTGGCGCGCAGGCTTGGATGACGGGAACCGATGCACCGCTCTTTGAGGCGCTCGGCGAGCGGGCGCAGCGTTTCATCGTCCATGCCGGGACAGTAGAAGAGAGCAAGGGCCCATGAGCGTATTGATGAGCCAAGAGATCGAGCGCTACGCCCGCCACCTTGTGCTGCCTGAAATCGGCGGGGCAGGGCAGCAGAAATTGCGCGCCGCGCGGGTGCTGGTTGTCGGCGCGGGCGGCCTGGGCTCGCCAGTGCTTGAATATTGCGCCGCTGCTGGTATCGGCACTTTACGCATTGCTGATGATGATGCTGTTGACCTCTCCAATCTCCAGCGGCAAGTGATCCACTCAAGCGAAGCTGTCGGCATGCCGAAAGCGCAAAGTGCCGCTGCCCGGATTGCCGCCCTTAACCCCCATGTCTCAGTAGAGGCACGTGCCCGTCGGTTCGACCAACGCAGCGCCCAGTCGCTCCTTACTGGTGTCGATGTGGCAGTGGACGGGAGCGACAATTTTGAAACCCGCACTTTGCTTGCAGAAAGTTGCGCAAAGCTGCGCATTCCGTTGGTGACAGCGGCAGTGGGGCGCTTCGACGGGACGGTGACAACGCTCACGCCGTGGGAGGGGCCGTCTTGGGCTGACCTGTTCCCCCAAGCTCCGCCGGACGGGGTGGTGCCCTCTTGTGCGGAAGCAGGGATTGTCGGTGCGTTGACCGGGATAATCGGGACTATTCAGGCGATGGAAGTCATCAAACTCATTGCTGGTGTTGGGGAGCCGCTGGTGGGGCGATTGTTGATGGTTGATGCCCTCAACATGCGGTTTGAAACGGTGACTTATGGGGAGAGGATGAATGGATAGCGGTCAGGCCTATATTTTTGACGTGTTCGGCACGCTGGTGGACTGGCGCTCCTCTATTGCGCGGCAGGTGGCGGATGTGCTGCCGCAGGTCGATGCTAACGCCTTCGCTCTCGATTGGCGCAGCCGCTACCAGCCCGCCATGGAGCGTGTGCGCGCCGGGGAACGGGATTATGTGCCGGTGGATGTGCTTCATCGGGAGATGCTGGACGAGACTCTTGCCGAGTTTGGCGTCGATGTGCCCGACCGCTCGATCTTCGCCCGGGCTTGGGAGAAGCTCGGCTCCTGGCCTGGCGTTAGCGATCAGCTTGCCGATTTGCGTCAGCGCGCTCTGATTGCGCCCTGCTCCAACGGCTCCATCGCGCTGATGACCCGCCTTGCCCGTTTCGCTGGTCTGCCGTGGGACACGGTGCTTGGCGCGGATATTGCGCAGAACTACAAGCCGGTTCCGCAAGTCTATCTGTCAAACTGCGCGGTTCTCGGTCTTGCACCGGAGCAGGTGACCATGGTCGCCTGCCACAACGATGACCTTGTTGCTGCTCGTGCGGCCGGTCTGCGCACTGCCTTCATCGCGCGACCGACGGAATACGGTCCTGACCAGGATTTTGATCTGGAACCGGCGCAGGATTGGGACGAGGTGGTAACGGACCTGGCGCAATTGGCCACTAGGCCGTCACTCGTCTCAAGGTGAGGTTGAGGCGGCCATCATCCTTGATGAGGTCACTTGTACCCGCGTAAAGCCGATCTACCCCGTGATAGGCCATCCGCGCCGGGCCGGAGAGGGCCAATGCGTCCCCGCTCTCCAGGCGAAGGGAGGTGGTTTTTCCTCCCCGCTTTACCCCGCCCACGCGGAACAGGCAGGTTGCGCCGAGAGAAAGCGAGATCACAGGCGCATCGAAGATTTCTTCATCGCTGTCCTGATGCATCCCCATCTTGGCATCGTGCGCGTAGAAATTGACGAGGCATGCCTGGGGTGGAGGGGCATTGGGAGCGAGATCAGCCCATAATTTCAGCAAGATATCCGGCATATCCGGCCAAGATTCGCCTGTAACCGGGTGTTGGGCCTGATAGCGATAGCCGCGTTCTTTATCCGTCACCCAGCCCAAAGGACCGAAATTCGTCATCCGCACGCTCATTTCCTTGCCGGTGCGAGGCATTTTGGGCACAAAGAGTGGGGCTTTGGCCACTTTCGCGCGGATTTCCGTCAGCAAATCAGCCTGTCCGGTCTCATTGAGCCATGCGGGGCGGACCATAACGCCGTTGGGAAGCGGTTTTCCTTCAATTTTCACAGGCGCTAATCCTTGTCGGCAGCATACCGTCTTCTTATATAGCCTGCGACGCCGGGGGTCACATTGAAGTGAAACCGGTAAAAATCAAATATTCCAGCAGGTTCCGCAATTGAATGCCTGCATGGGCCGGATGGCTCAGGGTTCTGCAGCGGTTCGCTACAAGGAGAGAATGTATGTCTAAAGTAATCGGTATTGACCTAGGAACGACCAATTCCTGTGTCGCTGTCATGGATGGCAAGAATGCCAAGGTCATCGAGAATGCGGAAGGTGCGCGCACGACCCCTTCCATGGTGGCCTTCACCGAGGATGGCGAGCGCCTTGTGGGCCAGCCCGCCAAACGCCAGGCTGTCACCAACCCGGAAAACACACTCTTCGCCGTCAAGCGCCTGATCGGTCGACGGTTCGACGATAAGGCAGTTAAGAAAGACCAGAAGCTCGTTCCCTACGGCATCGTGAAGGGTGACAATGGCGACGCTTGGGTTGAAGCCAGCGGCGACAAATATTCCCCCTCGCAGATCTCCGCGATGATCCTTCAAAAAATGAAGGAAACTGCGGAAGCCTATCTGGGTGAGAAGGTTGAACAGGCCGTCATCACGATTCCTGCCTATTTTAACGATGCTCAGCGCCAGGCCACCAAGGATGCGGGTAAGATTGCCGGCCTTGAAGTGCTACGTATTATCAACGAGCCCACCGCAGCTGCTCTCTCCTACGGGATGGAGAAGAACGACGGCAAGACCATCGCGGTTTATGATCTCGGCGGCGGCACCTTCGACGTCTCGGTTTTGGAAATCGGTGATGGTGTCTTTGAAGTGAAATCCACCAATGGCGACACGTTCCTTGGCGGTGAAGACTTCGACATGACGCTGGTCGAGTATCTCGCGGCTGAATTCAAAAAGGACCAGGGCGTTGATCTGAAGAACGACAAGCTCGCCCTCCAGCGCCTGAAAGAGGCTGCTGAGAAAGCCAAGATTGAGCTGTCCTCCTCCGCTCAGACCGAAGTGAACCTGCCCTTCATCACCGCCGACGCTTCAGGGCCCAAACACCTGACGATGAAGCTAACCCGCGCGAAGTTTGAAAGCCTCGTTGCGGATCTGGTGAAGCGCACCGTTAAGCCTATGACAGACGCGCTGAAAGATGCCGGCATGAAGGCTGGTGAGATCGACGAGGTGATCCTCGTTGGCGGCATGACCCGTATGCCTGCTGTGCAGAAGACCGTGCAGGACTTCTTCGGCAAGGAGCCCCACAAGGGCGTGAACCCGGACGAAGTTGTTGCCATGGGCGCAGCCATTCAGGCTGGCGTTTTGCAGGGCGACGTGACCGATGTTCTGCTCCTCGACGTGACGCCTCTCTCGCTGGGCATTGAGACGCTGGGTGGTGTCTTCACCCGCCTGATCGATCGCAACACGACGATCCCGACTAAGAAGGGTCAGACCTTCTCTACCGCCGAGGACAACCAGAGCGCGGTGACGATCCGCGTGTCGCAGGGCGAGCGTGAGATGGCTGCTGACAACAAGATGCTTGGCCAGTTCGATCTCGTTGGCATTCCGCCCGCACCACGCGGCGTGCCGCAGATCGAAGTGACCTTCGACATTGACGCCAACGGCATCGTGAACGTGTCAGCGAAAGACAAGGGCACCGGCAAGAGCCACGAGATCCGCATCCAGGCCTCTGGTGGTCTGTCCGATGAGGATATCGAAGCGATGGTCAAGGACGCCGAGGCCAACGCCGACGCCGATAAAGAGCGTCGCGAGGCTGTGGAGGCCAAGAACTCGGCTGAGACACTTATTGATTCCACCGAGAAGTCGCTCTCCGAGCACGAAGACAAGGTGGCCGCTGAGGACAAGGCTGCAATCGAAGCTGCGATCATCGATCTGCGCGCCGCGCTGGAAGGCGACGATGCCGCCGAGATCACGGCCAAGACTCAGGCTTTGGCTGAAGCGTCCATGAAAATGGGTCAGGCGATCTATGAATCGCAACAGTCTGAGGAAGAGGCCGCCGCTGCCGCCGATGCCGAAGTCCATGCTGCTGCTGACGACAATGTCGTCGATGCTGACTTTGAAGAGATCGACGACGAGGACGAGAAAAAGTCGGCCTAAGCCTGTCTTCCAACTGTTCACAGACTTCTGTCCCGCCGCTGGAAAGGTCCGGCGGCGGGATTTGTTTATGAGACCCCGCTTCCATGTCCAAAGCTGATTATTACGAAACCCTGGGTGTCTCCCGTGACGCCGATGAGAAAGCGCTGAAGAGCGCTTTCCGCAAACAGGCCATGAAATATCACCCGGACCGCAACCCGGGGGACCAGGCGGCCGAGGCCAAGTTCAAAGAACTAGGCGAGGCCTATGAGGCGCTGAAAGATCCACAGAAGCGCGCCGCCTATGACCGGTTTGGCCACGCCGCCTTTGAAAACGGCGGCGGTGGCGGTGGCCACGGGCCTTTTGGCGGCATGGGCGGCGGCATGGAAGATATCTTTGAAGATATTTTCGGCGGTATGATGGGTGGCGCGCGTCGTTCTTCCGGCGGTCGCACCCGTGGCGCGGACCTGCGCTTCGACATGGAAATTTCCCTTGAAGAGGCTTTTGAAGGCAAGGCCGCCGAAATCGATATTCCGACGTCCGTCACCTGTTCCACCTGCGATGGGAATGGGGCGAAACCGGGAACTCAACCGGTGACCTGTTCGACGTGTAACGGGGCGGGCCAGGTCCGTGCAACGCAAGGCTTTTTTTCCGTCCAGCGCACCTGCCCCTCCTGCCAGGGTCGCGGCCAGGTCATCTCCGACCCCTGCTCCACCTGCAACGGTTCGGGTCGCGAGACACAAACCAAGACACTTTCCGTCAACGTGCCAGCGGGCATTGAGGATGGCACGCGTATTCGTCTGGCTGGCGAGGGAGAGGCTGGTCTGCGCGGCGGACCAACCGGCGATCTCTACATTTTTCTCACCATTGCACCGCATGAGTTCTTCCAGCGCGACGGAGCTGACATCTATTGCCGTGTTCCGATCTCCATGACCACGGCTGCTCTTGGCGGGCAGTTCGAAGTCGGCACTGTGGAGGGCGCCAAGGCCAAGGTGAAGGTTCCCGATGGCACCCAGAACGGCAAGCAGTTTCGACTGCGTGGTAAGGGTATGCCTGTGATGCGTTCCTCCCAGATGGGCGACATGTACATCCAGGTGGCTGTGGAAGTGCCCACCAATTTGACCTCGCGCCAGCGGGAATTGCTGAGTGAATTTGAAGAGCTTTCTGGCGACCACAACAGTCCAGAAAGCGAAGGCTTCTTCTCGCGCATGAGAGGCTTCTTTGACGCCTTTGCCGATTAAAAGTCGAGTTGATTCTTCCTAGCGGTCTGTCTATCAGAGCGGCGAAATTTTACTTGCTTTGGAAAATTCGATGCGTTGCCTCAATCTGATTGTGATGGCCGCCCTCTTGGCAGCCTGCCAGACAAGTCAACTTCCCATCACCAATATCGCAACAGTAACCCCATCTGTGACTGGCGCTGAGGGTGTTGATGTTTATGCGGGCAAGCGGAGGGCGGGCGAGGCGGTTCCTGACTTTCGGGGTGACCAATTGGTGGAAGTCCGCTCCTATGGCTATGAGAAGAGCGAAAATTCGTCCCGTCCGAAAAAGGTAGAGTTTTCCGGCGCAAGGTGCAATCTGGAGGGCACGGGCTTTATGGGCAATGTCACCACGCCTGCTAAGGTGCGGGTGCCAATCTATGGCAACGCCTCCAGCGAGCTGGCCGTTCGGTGCGTCGCCGATGGCCGTCAGCCAGTCATTCAGACCGCACGCGCATACAACAAGACGAAAAGTGACCGGCTCGAAAGCGGTTCCAATGGCGGATTGCTCGGCGTTGTGTTTGTGGCTGCTGTCAATGCTGCATCTGACGAGACAAAACACGTCTTCTTGTACCCCGCTATCAACGTCCAGTTCAAATAGCGATATTGCAACGCAAGACCGAGAGGGCACTGCCCCCTGTGAGATGCGGGCCGGGCAGGATGACGGGCCAAAAATTTTCACGTATCGATTGAGCCATGAAAGCTGACCCTCGTCTCATCGTCGCGCTCGACGTTCCCGATATCGATCAAGCCCGCACCGCTGTTGCCGAGCTTGGTGATGCGGTGTCATTCTACAAGATCGGCCACCAGCTCGCCTATGCGCCACAGGTGGAAAACGGCTTTACGCTGGCGCGAGAATTGATCGCGGCGGACAAACAGGTCTTTCTTGATCTGAAACTCCTCGACATAGACGCTACGGTAGCCAAGGGCGTCGACAATGTTGCCGGGCTCGGCGTGCAGATGCTGACGCTCCACGCCTACCCCAAAGCTATGCGGGTGGCGGTGGAGGCGCTTTCGGGGCGCGATCTGACGTTGCTCGGCGTTACCGTTCTCACCTCCATGGATGACGGCGACCTGCGCGAGGCAGGCTATGCGCTCGGTGCAGCGGATCTCGTCGAAATCCGTGCTCGCCAGGCGCGTGACGCCAAGATGGGGGGTATCGTGGCCAGCGCACAGGAAGCCGCCGCTATCCGCAAGATCGTTGGCCCGGATATGGCCATTGTCACACCAGGGATTCGGTTGCCTGGTGATGATGTTGGTGATCAGAAGCGTGTTATGGGTCCGGCGGAAGCGTTGAAGGCCGGGGCTTCCCATCTGGTTGTCGGTCGGCCCATCATGGCCGCCAAGGACCGCCGCGCGGCGGCGGAAAATGTTTTGCAGGAAATGGAGAATGCTGATGCCTAAAGGATACTGGATCGCCCGCGTCGATGTGGAAAACGCTGACCGCTACCCCGACTATGTCACCACTGCAAAGCCAGCTTTTGAGCGTTACGGGGCAAAATTCCTGGTGCGCGGCGGGGAGACACATTCGCTGGAAGGCAACAACCGCGCCCGCAATGTGGTGATTGAATTTGCCAGCGTTCAGGACGCGATGGACTGCTACAATTCTGAGGAATATCAGGCCGCCAAGGCCATCCGGCAGGATGCGGCGGCGAGCGAACTGATCATTGTTGAGGGGAATGCGTAAGCCTTCCTGACCAAAATCGACCGATTTTGTCTTGAATTACCGCCAAATCGACCTACCTCATAGTCAAGCGGGAAGCGTTGGTTCTCCACCGCCGAATGCATCACTTTGAGAGGGGTTACCCATATGAAATCTTTCATTCGCCCAGCCTGGACGCC
Source organism: uncultured Alphaproteobacteria bacterium (assembly GCA_929200315.1). GTDB lineage: Bacteria > Pseudomonadota > Alphaproteobacteria > Rhizobiales > Rhizobiaceae > Pseudahrensia. The sequence goes on from CAKMZB010000002.1 coordinate 123,159, forward strand.
GGTCACCATCGCCATGATGATCTTTGGCTTCATGATCTTCTGGCCGCTCGGCCTTGCCATGATTGCCTATATCGTCTGGGGCGACCGTCTGGATGCTTTCAAGGCTGATATGAACCGCGCCACTGACAAGGCTGGTACCGTGTTTTCCCGCAGCAACTTTGCAACCAGCCGTACCGGCAACGTTGCTTTCGACGACTGGCGCGAGGCTGAGCTGAAGCGCCTCCACGAGGAGCGTCTGCGCCTGGATGGCATGCGTGCTGAATTCGATGAATATGCTCGCGAGCTGCGTCGTGCCAAGGACCAGAAGGAATTCGATACCTTCATGTCCCACCGCACTGAGACCGTGGATAACGAGCCGGCTGCAAAGGTCGCCAAACCGTCCAAGGCCAAAAAGGCTGGTGGTTCCGGCAAGGAAGCTATGGCTTAAGCCAACAGGCCAGTAAGCAAGATCAGGCCCGCTCTCCGAGTGGGCCTTTTTGTTTGTGTAGATGCGTTATTTTCTAGTGAGTTTGTTGCAGCACCGTCTTGGTTTGCTTGAGGGTTTTCAGAAATCGTCTCGAGCGTGTGATATTGCGCTCAACTTCGTCGATTTTCTGATCCAGAAATGCTTCGGCGTCGAAGTCTCCGTTGCTTGATTCGTCCAGGGTGCGGATAAAGAGACGCAATTCCGCCAGCGAAAATCCGGCCGTCTGAGCTTCCTGAATCAATTGCAGTGTCAGAACGGTATCTTCTGGGTAGTTGCGATAGGTGTTGGTGGAGCTTTGGCCCGGGTCTGATGAAATCAGCCCGTTACGCTCATAAAAACGGATCGTATCGCGACTGACACTTGTACGTCTGGACAATTCCCCGATCCGCACGCCTGATTCCTAACAATTGACTATGGTCCATAGTTTATGCTCTCCTTTTCCTTTCTGGTCCAGCAGCAAATCGCAGAATGTCTTGGATCGAATTGCAGTGGAGAAAGTACATGGGCGCGAACTGCCAAAGCTGCGGCATGCCGCTGAGTAAAGACTCGCTAGGTGGTGGGTCGGAGGCGGATGGAAGCCGCAGCACGACCTACTGTTCCCTCTGTTATGAGAAGGGTGAATTTCTCCATCCCGGCTTCACGGTGGAAGAAATGCAGGCTCTCTGTGTCACCGAGCTGAAGAAGAAAGGTATGCCCGCCATTATGGCGTGGCTTTTTACCCGTGGCATTCCCAAACTCGGCAGGTGGGCGACATGACGGCTTCTGTGAGATCATGCCTTGCTACCAACCTGGATCGGCGAGACGAAGCGCCTAATGTTGCGCTCGCCGAGGAGCTGGCACGTCGCAAAGACAAGGGCGCGATTGCTGAGCTGGTTGAGCTGCTAAAGATTGGCAAGATCCCGGAGAAGCAGGATGCGATCAAGGTTCTTTACGAGGTCGGAGCCATAGCGCCTGAATTGCTGGGCCCGCATATCGAGGCGCTTGTCGGGAGCTTGGAAGATAGCGCCAATCGTGTGGTCTGGGGTGCACTGACTGGGCTTTCGGAGGCCGCCAAGATAGAACCGAAGACGGTGGCCATGCACATCGATGCAATCCTCACCGCAGCGGACAACGGTTCAGTCATCGCAAAAGATCGGGCGATTTACACCCTGATCGCTTTAAAGACTCATCCGGCGACCGCCACGCTGGCGATGAAACATCTCCTCCAGCGTTTGGAAGTTGCAGGAGGGAACCAATTGCCCATGTATGCCGAGCGCATTCATGCGGTTCTAGAACCTGGTGAGGAGAAAGCTTTCCGCAAGATTCTGTCCGAGCGTCTTGAAGAACATTTTCCGGCCGCCAAGCGAAAGCGTCTTGAGAAGGTTATGGGGAAATGAGCTGAGAGTATTCATGATATCACACGTCAGATTTGAGTGCCAAGCCGGAACTTTTGGTGTAAACGGCGTCCATGCTGTCCATCCTGAAAAAGCGCCCCGTTCCGCGTGGTGGGCGTGTAGAGCGTTGGACCCTGCTTGAGCTTGAGGCAGGGCAGGTTGATGTGCGTGTGGTGGAAAACCCGCGCACCAGCCGTCTGACCCTACGCATCATACCGGCCTCCAGGGCCACCGAAAGCCTTCGCGTCACCGTTCCGCCCGGCACGCCTGATGCGGAGATTGATTCCTTCCTCGCCCGCAATGCGACCTGGGTTGCCTCCCGCCTTGAAAAGCTTCCGGTAGTCACGCGAATCGCAGAGGGCGCTATTGTTCCCTTACGTGGTGTCGACCATACGATCCGGCATTCTGGCCATGCTCGGGGAGTCGTCGCGACTGGGGTGAGCGAAGAGGGACCCGTCATCCGCGTCCATGGCGACAAGGCCTTTATACCCCGCAAAGTGGTGGACTTTTTAAAGCGACAATCGCGAGCGGACCTAACGCGCGCAGTAGAGTATCACGCCAGCAATTTGAACGTCACGCCGAAGTCGATCACGCTACGGGACACGACGTCCCGCTGGGGATCTTGCTCCACCACCGGTGCGCTCAATTTTTCCTGGCGCATCGTCCTCGCCCCGCCGGAGGTGTTGGACTATCTCGCCGCCCATGAGGTTGCGCATTTGGTTGAAATGAACCACTCCGAGCGCTTCTGGGCGCAGGTGGGCAAAACCTGCCCCAACTATGAAAAACCCAAATCATGGCTGCGCGAACATGGCGCGGCGCTCCACGCGGTGCAGGCTTAGGATCAAGACATGCAGATCAAGATTTGTGGCCTGTCGACGCCGGAAAGCGTTGCTGTCGCCCGTGACCATGGAGCGAGTCATCTCGGCTTTATCTTCTTCTCCAAATCTCCGCGCAACGTGACGCCGAAAGAGGCCGCCGAATTGCGTGCGCAGGCCGGCAGCGCGAGCACTGTTGCGGTGACGGTGGATGCTGAAGATGCCTTCCTCGACACCATCGTCACGACGATGGATCCCGACATGCTGCAACTTCACGGGGGAGAAAATCCCGAACGTGTCGAGGCTGTGCGCGCGCGCTATGGCCTGCCGGTCATCAAGGCGCTTTCCGTGCGTGATACCGACGACCTCGCCCGTGCTCGCACTTATGAGAATGTAGCAAAGATGCTGCTCCTTGACGCCAAACCACCGAAAGGTTCTGACCTTCCCGGTGGCAATGGCGTGTCCTTCGACTGGGCGCTGCTGGAGGGTTTTGACCCAACGATCCCCGTCTTTCTTTCCGGCGGCATTTCCCGTGCCAACCTGACAGAGGCGCTTGCGGTCGTCCGCGGTAATAACGCGCTGGTTGGACTTGATCTCTCCTCTGGCGTGGAAAGCGCGCCCGGTGTTAAGGACATCGCCGAGATCGCAGCGCTTCTTGCCGCCTGCAAACAGGATGATTTCCCATGAGTTCCCACGCCCCAAATTCCTTCCGCAATGGCCCGGACGAGCAGGGCATGTTCGGCATTTTTGGCGGTCGGTTCGTTGCCGAAACGTTGATGCCCAATATTCTGGAACTTGGAGAGGCCTATGAGGCTGCCAAGAAGGATCCCGCCTTCCGTGATGAGCTGGCCTGGTTGAACAAGCATTATACGGGCCGCCCCTCCCCGCTTTATCTTGCGCAACGGCTGACGGAACAACTGGGTGGTGCGAAAATCTACTTCAAGCGCGACGAGCTGAACCACACGGGCTCCCACAAGATCAACAATTGCCTGGGGCAGATATTGCTCGCCCGCCGCATGGGCAAGACACGCATCATTGCCGAGACCGGTGCAGGTCAGCACGGCGTTGCGGCCGCTACAGTGGCGGCGCGGTTTGGCCATCCATGCGTTGTCTACATGGGCGCCAAGGATGTGGGCCGTCAGTCACCCAACGTCTTTCGCATGAAATTGCTCGGCGCTGAGGTTGTGCCGGTTGAAAGCGGGCGCGGCACATTGAAAGATGCGATGAACGAGGCCCTGCGCGACTGGGTCACCAACGTGCAGGACACATATTATTTGATCGGCACTGCCGCCGGGCCGCATCCCTATCCGGAACTTGTGCGCGACTTCCAGTCGGTCATCGGTACCGAATGCCGCGAGCAGATTATGGAAGCAGAAGGCCGTTTGCCGGACATGCTTGTCGCCAGCGTTGGCGGCGGTTCCAACGCCATTGGTCTCTTTCACCCGTTCCTTGACGATAAGGATGTGCAGATCGTCGGCGTGGAGGCCGGTGGTAAGGGACTGGACGGGCTCGAACATTGCGCTTCACTGACGGCAGGCCAGCCCGGCGTACTCCACGGCAACCGCACCTATCTGTTGCAGGACGCTGAAGGGCAGATCGAGGAAGGTTCCTCTATTTCCGCCGGCCTCGACTATCCCGGCATCGGCCCAGAACACTCGCTGTTGAAAGATACCGGCCGCGTTGATTACGTGCCGATCATGGATGACGAGGCGCTTGAAGCTTTCCAGCTTTTATGTCGGACGGAAGGTATCATCCCTGCTTTGGAGCCGAGCCATGCGCTCGCGGAAATCGTCAAACGCGCGCCCAAGATGGGCAAGGACCAGATCATCGTGATGAACTTGTGCGGTCGTGGCGACAAAGACGTCCACACGGTGGGCGAAGCGCTTGGGATGAGCCTGTAGAATGACCTCACGTTTCGACACCACTTTCGCGCGGTTGCGCGCTGAAAAACGCCCCGCTTTCGTGACCTATTTCATGGGGGGTGATCCGGATTTTGACACATCTGTTGCCGTCATGTGTGGGCTGCCGGAGGCGGGGGCCGACATCATCGAGCTCGGTATGCCCTTTTCAGACCCCATGGCAGATGGTCCTTCCATCCAGGCCGCTGGTCTGCGAGCGCTGGAAGGCGGGCAGACCATGGCCAAGACCTTTGCGGTAGTGCGCGCTTTTCGCGAGCAGAACCAGGATACGCCCGTCGTGCTGATGGGCTACTATAATCCAATCTACCGTTACGGCCCGGAAGCCTGGCTGAAAGAGGCGAAGAACGCCGGGATCGACGGGATGATCATTGTCGATCTGCCGCCGGAAATGGATGAGGAACTCTGCATTCCCGCGCTGAAAGAAGGCCTCTCCTTCATTCGCCTTGCAACACCGACGACGGATGAAAAGCGCTTGCCGCGGGTTCTCGAGAACACGTCTGGTTTTGTCTATTACGTCTCCATCAACGGCATCACAGGCTCCGCGGCACCGAAGCCGGACGAAGTTTCTGCTGCCGTTGCCGATATCAAGGCAAAGACGAACCTGCCGGTCTGCGTGGGTTTTGGTGTCTCTACCGCAGAGGCCGCCGAGGCCATTGGACGGGCCGGGGACGGGGTTGTGGTGGGTTCTGCCATTGTCTCAGCCATGGCCAAGGCCATTAATGACGGGAACGATCCGGTTGAGGCCGCCCTTTCCACCGTAAGAGAAATTGCCAAAGGCGTTCGTGCTGCGGGGGGCTAGCTGCCGCACATTCTCCGCAATAGACTTCCAACCTTCGGCGCGAGGCCGTCAGGACACGAAAGACCAATTTCATGAACTGGATCACTGAATACGTTCGCCCGAAGTTTGATTTCTTCGGCAAGCGGTCCATGCCGGAAAATCTGTGGGTCAAAGATCCGCAATCCGGCGAGATGATCTTCCATGAGGATCTGGCCAAAAACCAGTTTGTTGTGCCGTCTTCCGGTTACCATATGGCAATCCGTGCCGATGAGCGGTTGGGGCATTTCTTTGACGATGGTGCGTTTGAAATGCTGCCGCAACCGAGCGTCCCCGTTGACCCGTTGAAGTTCAAGGACGAGCGGCGCTACACCGATAAATTGCGTGAAAACAAGCAGAAAGCGGGTACCGAGGACACGATCTTCGCCGCCGTCGGCAAGTTGCGCGGGCAGGATGTGACGGCCTGCGTGCAGGACTTCAAATTCATGGGTGGCTCGCTCGGCATGGCAGCGGGGGAGGCGATTATTGCCTCAATGGAAGAGGCCGTTAAGCGCAAAACGCCTTACGTTATGTTTGCTGCTTCTGGTGGCGCAAGAATGCAGGAAGGTATTCTTTCTCTTATGCAATTGCCGCGCACGACGGTGGCGGTGCAGATGCTGAAAGAGGCCGGGTTGCCCTATATTGTTGTGCTAACGAACCCAACAACCGGTGGAGTTTCAGCATCTTACGCCATGTTGGGTGACATCCATATTGCTGAACCCGGGGCTTTGATTGGCTTTGCCGGGCCGCGGGTGATCGAGCAGACTATCCGCGAAAAACTGCCCGAAGGCTTCCAACGCGCTGAATATCTGCAAGAGCACGGCATGGTGGACATGGTGATCCCGCGCACCGAAATTCGCGCCAAAATCAGTGACTTGATAACGATCCTTTTGAAGCAACCGAAGGGCGTAGAAGAAGAACTTCCGATGGAACCAACATCTGCTGTTGATGGGGAGGCCGAGGATAAGTCCGACGAATCTCCGGCCCTTGATCAGGCGTCCTGACGTTTTCATGAGCAAGGCTGGGGAGCGTATCGAAGCGCTTTTGCGCTTACATCCCAAAGGGTTCGACCTTTCGCTTGGCCGAATTCGCCGCCTTCTTAGCGTTCTTGGCGACCCGCAAAACAAGCTCCCGCCTGTCATTCATGTTGCCGGAACCAACGGAAAAGGTTCAACAATTGCGTTTCTGCGGGCGATTTTTGAGGCGGCGGGTTTGCGGGTCCATGTTGATACGTCTCCGCATCTGGTGAGTTGGCATGAGCGCTTTCGCCTTTCGGGAAAACTCGTTTCCGATGAGGTGCTTAGCGACGCGATCGACCGTGTCGCTGAGGCCAATAAAGGCGAAGCGATCACGGTTTTTGAGCTGCTGACGGCTGTGATGTTCGTGCTCTTTGCAGAGGAGGACGCCGATGTCGCTCTGGTGGAGGTCGGATTGGGGGGACGGTTTGACTGCACCAACGTGATGGACGAGGTCGCCTTATCCGTAATTTCCATGGTGGGGATGGATCACGAGGCCTGGCTTGGCGATACGCTCGGCAAAATCGCTTTTGAAAAAGCAGGTATTATCAAGAAGATGACGCCGGTTATCATCGGCAATCAGGATTCGGAAGCGCTGGAGGTGATCGAACAGCAGGCGGATAAGATGCGGGCGCCAGCGAGCATCTATGGCCAGCATTTTCACGCCTCCGAAGAGCACGGACGCATGGTCTGGCAGGGTGAGGACCGGTTGCTCGATCTGCCTTTGCCGGGTCTATTTGGAAACCATCAGGTGGAAAATGCCGCAACCGCGATAATGGCGGCGATAACCTTCGCTGAAGGGCAGAATATCAAGTTAAATCAGAATCATATCGCGCAGGGACTGAAAAACGTCTCCTGGCCCGCCAGAATGCAGCATTTGCGTCGCGGTAAGCTGGTCGATGTCGCACCACAAGATGCTGAAATTTGGCTCGATGGGGGGCATAACCCAGCGGCAGGTGCAGTAATTGTTGAATATATACAGGACCTTAACACCCGTGACCCTCGCCCGCTTATCCTCATTGCCGGAATGCTTGATACAAAGGATGCGAGCGGCTTCTTAACCTATTTCAGGGCGATTGCCGACTGTGCCGTCGCCATCCCGGTCCTCACCTCCGAAGCGGGAATTCCGGCCGAAAAACTCGCTTCTATTCTAAAACAGGCCGGTTTTATTCCCAAATGGGCCCCGTCTTTAGAAAATGCGGTGGCGTCCATCTCAGAAAGCCGCCCGCGCGTGCTCATCACCGGCTCACTCTATGTCGCCGGTGACGCGCTTGCCGCAAACGGCACGCCTCCAAGCTAAATTTTTGTAGCTACGATGAGCGCCTGTTCAATATCGGCGATGAGGTCGCCACTATCTTCCAGACCCAGTGAGAGCCGAACGAGACCAGGGCCGATGCCGAGCGCGTCGCGATCCTCTTCGGAAAGATTTTTATGCGTAGTGGTCGCCGGATGAGTGACGAGGCTTTTGGCGTCGCCGAGATTGTTGGAGATGGAGATGATCTCCAGTGCGTTCTCAAAGGCAAAGGCGCGCTTCTTGGCGATCGCTGCTTCGCCTTCAAATGTAAACGCCACCATGGTGGACCCGCCGCTCATCTGCTTCCTGGCAAGCTCTGCCTGGGGGAAGCTGGCAAGGCCCGGATAGCGCACGTCGATGACGCTTTTCGCCTCGACCAGATAGTCCGCAATCCGTCCCGCATTGGCCGTCTGTTGCGCGACGCGGAGCGGCAATGTCTCCAGCCCCTTCAGCAAAACCCAGGCGTTGAAGGGGGAAAGGCTGGGGCCGGTATGGCGGAAAAAATCCCACAGGGTTTCGTTGATGAAATCATGGTCGGAAAGCACCACGCCGCCCAAACATCGGCCTTGGCCGTCAATATGTTTGGTGGCGGAATAGACCACCACATGCGCGCCAAGCTCCAGCGGTTTTTGCTGCATGGGGGTGGCAAAGACATTGTCCACCACCAGTCGCGCACCGATGCCATTGGCGATCTTCGCCACTGCTGCGATGTCCACCAATTCGAGCGTCGGGTTGGTGGGGGATTCCAGAAACAGCACCTTGGTGTTGGGCTGGACCGCATCTTCCCAGGCGGAAAGATCGCGCCCGTCTACCAGCGTGCTTTCAATCCCGTATTGGGGCGCAAGCTTCTCCACCACCCAGCGGCATGAGCCGAAGAGTGCGCGGGAGGCGACGATATGGTCGCCCGCTTTGAGCTGGCCCATCAGCGCCATCGTCACTGCACCCATGCCGGAGGCTGTTGCGAGGGCGGCTTCCGCCCCTTCCAGCGCACACATGCGCTCTTCAAACATTGCGACGGTGGGGTTCTTGTAGCGCGAATAGATGTAGCCATCGTCCTCACCCTTGAAGCGGGCCTCGGCGGCCTCCGCGCTGTCATAGACAAAGCCCTGCGTCAGATAGAGCGCTTCAGACGTCTCTCCAAAGGGCGAGCGTTGAATGCCGGAATGGACGAGGCGTGTGGCAGCTTTCCAGTTTTTGCTCATGTGCAAAATCCCAATAAAAAACCGGCTCGCGGGTGCCGCAAAGCCGGTTGAGAGATGACGGACGCAAATGCTCCACCTGTCACACCAATCGGCCCTTTAGCGAGTTGTTTAACGTGGCTGCAAGCCGGCCGGCCAAATCACCACGATGAGTTGTGTGCTAGTGCGCCGGGCGCTGGCGGTCAAGGGTAAGCGCGGCTATCGGTTTTGCCATGAGCCAGCCTGGTATCCTCAATGATGCGGCAATTGCCGCCCTTTTTGACAGCGGCGCGATCAGCGCTCCGCCCTTTGACGCTGACCAGGTGCAGCCCGCTTCGCTGGACCTGCGGGTAGGCGAAAAAGCCTGGCGCGTGCGGGCCTCTTTCCTGCCCGGTGCGGGGTCGACGGTTGCGGAAAAATTGGCGCGGTTCGGTCTTCATGAGTTTACCTTGACCGAAGGTGCGGTGCTGGAAACGGGCTGCGTCTATATCGTTCCGCTGCTGGAGAGCCTCGATCTGCCGGAGGGCCTTGCAGCCTCCGCAAACCCGAAATCCTCCACAGGCCGCCTTGATATATTTACCCGTGTGATTGCCGATCGGGCGCAGAGTTTCGACCAGGTTCCGGCGGGTTATACAGGTCCGCTTTATCTGGAGATCTCGCCACGCACTTTCCCGGTGGTGGTACGGCGCGGCTCTCGCCTGTCGCAAATCCGTTTCCGCGCCGGCGAGACCATTCTTGATGCTGCAGCGCTAGCCGGTTTGCATGAGCGCGAAACACTGGTGGCGACATCGACGCCGGATATCTCATCCAACGGCATTGCCATGTCGATTGACCTCACGCCAAACGACAATGGCCTCATCGGCTATCGCGGCAAGCGCCATACCGGTGTGGTGGATGTTGACGTGAAGGCCGCGTGCCCGGTGCTTGATTATTGGGAACCGCTCATTGCGCAGAGCGATGGTGACCTAGTGCTCGACCCTGACGAGTTCTACATTCTCGTCTCCCGAGAAGCGGTCCATGTGCCGCCGGACTACGCTGCTGAGATGGTGCCGTTTGATCCGCTTGTCGGGGAATTTCGCGTCCATTATGCCGGTTTCTTTGACCCCGGTTTTGGCCACAGCGCCGCGGGTGGTGCCGGCAGCCGGGCGGTGCTGGAAGTACGCTCCCATGAGGTGCCCTTCATCCTGGAACACGGGCAGACGGTGGGGCGGCTGCTCTATGAGCGGATGCAGGAGCGGCCCAAGGCCCTCTATGGCAGCGACCTTGGCTCCAACTATCAGGCCCAGGGCCTGAAACTGTCGAAGCACTTTTATTGATCTTGTTTGACCTCGCGCAGGCGGCTTTGCCGCCGCTGCGGTGGCGCGGCGCATTAGCGCCGGGCGGCTCTTCGCCACCTTCGTGCTTCCCGTAAGGCGGGAAGCCCTCTAAAGCAGTCTCAATTGGCTTTTGGTCACGACGAACAGGCTTCCCATGCGCATTGATGCTATTTCAATCGGCGACAATCCGCCCCACGACATCAATGTCATCATCGAAGTGCCGGTTGGCGGTGAACCGATCAAATATGAGATAGACAAGGCGTCCGGTGCCATGGTGGTGGATCGTTTTCTCTACACCTCCATGCGCTATCCGGGGAATTACGGCTTCGTGCCCCATACGCTTTCCGATGATGGCGACCCGATTGACGTGTTGGTGGCCAACACCCGCCCTCTTATGCCCGGCTGTGTGATGAAGTGCCGTCCCATCGGTGTGCTCTTCATGAGGGATGAATCGGGCGGGGACGAAAAGCTTGTCGCTGTGCCGCACGAGGACGTCTCCGGTAATTACGGCGAGGTCCATACGATGGAGGATCTGCCACAGATCCGACGCGACCAGATTTCCCATTTCTTTGAACGCTACAAGGATCTGGAACCCGGAAAATGGGTCAAGATCGACCGCTGGGGCGATGCTGATGATGCCCGCGCGATGATCGAAAAGGCGATTGCCGCTGCTGCGTAAACTGAACGCTTGCATGGCAAAAAATGGGGGCGCATGAAGTTCCCATGAACGAATCCGTCACATTTCAGAATCCAACAGCACTAAATCGCTCGTTTCGGAGCCATTTGGGTGCAACTCTTGTACTTGGTGTTCCGCTGGTGGTTGCGCAGGTGGCGCAAATGCTCATCAACGTCACCGACACGATCATGCTCGGTTGGCTTGGTACGCGGGAGCTGGCTGCGGGGACACTGGCCTTCCAGTCCTTCTTCATTCTGATGATTTTTGGCCTTGGTTTCGGTGCGGCGATGATCCCGCTTATTGCCAACGCCCTTGGGCGGCAGGACGAGCGCGCCGTGCGCCGGGCAAGCCGTATGGGGCTGTGGGTGCTGCTCGCACTGGCAATGTTCTTCCAGGTGCCGCTCTATTTCACCGAGGTCATTCTGGTTGCCTTTGGACAGGAGCCGGCGCTGGCAGAACTGGCGCAGAGTTATATGCGCATCGCCCAATGGTCGATGATCCCGGCCTTCGTGTTGATCGGCTTGCGCTCCTTCCTCACGGGGCTTGAAAAGGCCGTGGCTGTGCTGTGGCTCACCGTGGTGATGGCGCTCATCAACGGGGTGATGAACTACGCTCTTATCTTCGGCAATTGGGGTTTCCCGCGTCTGGAAATGGAGGGTGCGGCGATTGCCACGGTTATCGCCAATACGGCCGGGGCGCTGGCTGTGGTGGCCTACGTGTTGATGGACAAAGATTCGCGGCCTTTCGAGCTTTTTAAGAATTTCTGGCGGCCGGAATGGTCGGCGCTTTTGTCAATCGTGAAGCTTGGCGTGCCGATCTCGCTTGGTATTTTTGCCGAGGTTGGCATGTTCCTGACTGGCTCGCTCATGGTGGGATGGATCGGGGTGGTTGAACTCGCTGCTCATTCTGTGGCGCTGCAACTCGCCTCTATCGCCTTCATGGTGCCGCTTGGCCTGGCGCAGGCAGCATCAGTGCGGGTGGGCAATGCTGACGGGCGCGGTGACGGGGTAGCCGTTGGTCGCGCTGGACGTGCGGTCATGGTGCTGGCGCTCGGTTTTGCGGTGGCAGCAGGCATTCTCTTTGCGCTCTCGCCGGAGCCGCTCATCAAGCTGTGGCTCGATGCTGACAATCCCGATCTGGAGATGATCGTGCGGGTGGGTGCGCCGATGCTTTACATGGCTGCTGCTTTCCAGATTTTCGATACGCTCCAGGTGACGGCAAGTGGGTCTTTGCGCGGCTTGCAGGACACCGCCGTGCCCATGGTCATCATGGTGATCGCTTATTGGATGGTGGGTCTCACCACCGCCTATGCCGCCGCTTTCTGGCTGGGTTGGGGGGCTGTCGGTGTTTGGGCCGGGTTGGTGGTGGGCCTTGGCTTTGCGGCTGTCGCGCTGACCTGGCGGTTTGAAATCCGCGAGCGTTTGGGGCTTCTCTCGGCCAAATAAGCCATCACGCAAACGTCACCAGACGTGCTGAAAACGGCCCTGTGCGGCAGCTCGTCGCAGGCCTAGGCTGCGCCCAGTCCAGACTGGGAGATGATTATGAGAAAACTGATACTTGCTGCCGCTGTTGCACTGTTTGCACCGGCCAGCTTTGCCCCCACTGCTTTTGCCGCCGATTGTACGAGCGATGTACCCAAGGGTGATCTGACCCTGGAACAGGCCGCAGGTCTTTACGACTGCATCAAGGGCAAATTGCGTGAGAGCTACGGCTCCAAGGACGCCCCCTACGCCAAGGAATACCAGTCCTGGAAAGCCGCCTCCACGGGCCCCGCCGCTCCCGGTCCCCACGGCAACCGTTTCCTCATGACCTTCGTCAATGAGACGGGGTTTGATGAATATGTGAAATATTCCGAAGAGCGCGGCGCCATGCCCGTGGGCAGCGTTATCGCCAAGGAAAGTTTCAACCTCAGCAAAAAGAACGTCGTCAAGCGCGGTCCGCTTTTCTTCATGGAAAAACTCGCTGAAGGCGAAGCGCCCGACCATATGGACTGGAAATATTCCGCCGTTCAGCCAAACGGCAAGGTGATGAAGGTCAAACAGGGTTTCTGCTCCGGCTGCCACAACGCCTATGAGGACCAGGACGCTCTGGGCTACCCTGACGAGGATGTACGCCTCGCCAGCCAATAAGGGCGATCTCCATTGAGCCCGGAGCGAATCGCGCTTAAGCGCGGTTCGCTTGGCGGTGAACAGCCGCCCGACGTATTTGCACTGCACCTGTGTAGCGAAGGGCGAAGCCCGACAGCGTGAGCGCCAATACCTCTTGTGGCACCGGGGGCTTTCGCCTATATAGGCTCCAACATCTTTGACCGTTTGTCAGAGTGGGCTCCCCGGAGACCCGCTCTTTTTTATGCCTGAAAGGCAATTGACCGAACGCATGAGCGACACGCCCGAAACAGCACCAGCCAATATCGCGGCAGCGAATATTGGCAGCCAGAACGATATCGCCTACAACAACCGCCTGGTGCAGGAACAGGGGCAGGATGCCCTTGTGGCCAGCGTTGTTGCGCCGATCATCGAGCAAATGGGGTTTCGCCTCGTCCGCGCGCGGATGTATGACCATAACGGCCTCATCATGCAGATCATGGTGGAAAAGCCCGATGGCACGATGTCCGTTGGCGAGTGCGAGGAAGTCTCCAAGGCCCTTTCCCCGGTGCTCGACATCGAAGACCCGGTGCCTTCCGCCTATAATCTGGAAGTTTCTTCCCCCGGCATCGACCGTCCGCTGGTGCGCGAGAGCGATTTTGTCACCTGGGCTGGTCACACCGCCAAAGTGGAAACCGATTATTTGGTGAACGGGCGCAAGCGCTTTCGCGGGCAACTCGTGAAAGTTGACGACAAGACCCTACACATGCGCCGGGACAACGCGGCAGCGGGGGAGGAGAAGGATGTCGAAATCCCTCTCAACGCCGTTGCTGCTGCCAATCTGGTGCTAACCGACGATTTGATCCGTGAAGCACTCAAGCGCGACAAAGCTCTGCGCGCTGCCAACGGAATGGATAACGACGATACATCTGCCGACGCCTAGATCGGCACGACGATACGGAGAAAACTATGGCTGTTTCCGCCAACCGACTTGAACTGATGCAGATCGCCGATGCGGTCGCGCGCGAGAAATCGATCGACAAGCAGATCGTGCTCGACGCGATGGCCGATGCGATCGAAAAGGCCGCCAAGGCCCGTTACGGTCTGGAGACCAACATTCGCGCCCAGATCAACGACAAGACCGGCGAGATCAAACTCCAGCGCCTACTGGAAGTCGTCGACACCGTTGAGGATTACGACACGCAGATCGCTCTGCCGGACGCCAAGGCCAAGAACGAAGAAGCCAAGATCGGCGACCATATTGGCGAGCTTCTGCCGCCGATGGATTTTGGCCGGATCGCTGCGCAGTCCGCCAAACAGGTCATCGTCCAGAAGGTGCGTGACGCTGAGCGTGATCGCCAGTTTGATGAGTTTAAAGACCGCGTGGGTGAGATCATCAACGGCACGGTCAAGCGCGTTGAATACGGCAATGTCATCGTTGACCTTGGCCGTGGCGAGGCGATCATCCGTCGTGACGAATTGATCCCCCGTGAGCTTTACAAATATGGCGACCGCGTGCGGGCCTATATTTATGACGTGCGCCGTGAGCAGCGCGGGCCGCAGATCTTCCTGTCGCGCACCCATCCGCAATTCATGGCCAAGCTCTTCCAGATGGAAGTGCCGGAAATCTATGACGGTGTGATCGAGATCCGCTCGGTTGCCCGTGACCCGGGCTCCCGCGCCAAGATTGCTGTCATCTCCAACGATTCCGGTATTGACCCCGTCGGCGCCTGTGTCGGTATGCGCGGTTCCCGCGTGCAGGCCGTTGTGGGTGAATTGCAGGGCGAGAAGATCGACATCATCCCGTGGAACCAGGAAGCAGCAGGCTTTATCGTCAACGCGCTCCAGCCCGCAGAAGTTGCCAAGGTTGTGCTGGATGAAGACAAGCAGCGCATTGAGGTTGTTGTGCCTGATGAGCAGCTTTCGCTGGCTATTGGCCGCCGCGGCCAAAACGTGCGGTTGGCGTCCCAGCTCACCGGTTGGGACATCGACATCCTGACGGAGGAGGAAGAATCCGGCCGTCGCCAGGAAGAGTTCAACGCCAACACCTCCTCCTTCGTGGAAGCCCTGGATGTGGATGAAATGGTGGGCCAGCTTCTGGCTTCAGAAGGCTTCACCGATCTTGAAGAGGTCGCCTATGTCGAGATCGACGAGCTGGCGATGATTGAAGGTTTTGACGACGAGACGGCCCAGGAGCTCCAGACCCGCGCGCGGGAATACCTGGAGAAGAAGGAAACCGAACTCGACGAAGAGCGCAAAGCGCTCGGTGTTACCGACGATCTGCGCCAGGTTCCCGGCATCACCACCCCGATGATGGTGGCTCTCGGCAAATCCGACGAGGACATCAAGTCGCTGGAAGATTTTGCCGGTACGATTGCCGATGATCTTATCGGCTACAACGAGCGCAAGGACGGCCAGCTCATCCGCCATGAAGGCGTGTTGACCGGCTTTGAGATTTCCCGCGCACAGGCCGATGAAATGATCATCGCCGCCCGTCTGGCAGCCGGTTGGATTACCGAGGAAGACCTCAATCCGCCGGAGCCTGAACCCGAAGTGGAGGTGGAGGAAGTGGATCCCCGCGCCAATGTCGTCAACGTCATCGAGGCAACGACTGTCTGATTGGACGGTCGAGCGAGCCCCTTGGCAGTCGCGACCCATATAGACGGAACGGACGGGCAAGCTGCAGGCGGGCCGCGAAGAAGCTGTGCCATAACGCGGGAGACGCTTCCGCGTGCTGAACTCATGCGCTTCGTCGCCGGACCGGACGGGCAGATCGTACCGGACCTGAAGGCAAATTTGCCTGGCCGTGGTGTCTGGCTGAAGCCGCAGCGCGCCATTGTGGACGAGGCGGTGCGCCGCAAGGCCTTTTCCAAAGGCTTGAAACGTCCCGCAGAAGCGCCAGATGACCTTGGCGCGCAGGTGGATGATCTGCTTGTGCATTTTGCCCTCGGGGCGCTCGGCATGGCGCGTAAGGCCGGCCAATGCCTGGCCGGAGCTGGCAAGGTGGAATCCGCCCTTCGTAACGGTTCGGCTCTTGCTGCACTTCACGCCAGTGATGGCGCGGAAGATGGACTGCGTAAGCTCAGGCAGTGGGCACATTCGGGGGCTGAGGCTGCCGCCTATTCAGACGAAGACGACAAGACGAGCGAAACGACCAAAGAGGCTGTAATTTTGCGGCCATTTACCCTCGACCAATTGAGTTTGGCTTTGGGAGCGAACCATGTGATACATGCCGCGATTATGCAGGGTGGTGCGGGGCGCAATGCGCTCACGCGCATTACGCAGTTGGTGGCCTATCGCGATGCCGGGTCCGGATAGGGCCAATTCAGGCGTCCGGGCCACTCGGAGCGCATCGAAAAACTTGCAATTTCCATGGGGTTGGTGGCAAACCCCGCAATTCCAGCAGCATTTGGCGGCTGGCGAAGGCAAAGACGGTTTATGAGCGAAGAAAAAGACAATTCAGCCGGCGAACGGCCCAAACTTTCCCTGCGCCCCCGGGCGCCTGGCACAGTGCGGCAAAATTTCTCTCACGGACGCACCAATTCGGTGGTCGTGGAGACGAAGAAGCGCCGCATCGTGAAGCCGGGAAAGCAGGCGGAAGAGCCAAAAGCTCCAACGCCCGCTCCCGAAGAAAAAGCAGCCCCTGCGGCAGCGCCGAAGGTTGCTCCCACGCCAACGCCGAGTGCTGGCGCGCCAACCGCGCCATCCGGCAAAGCTGAATCCAAACTCTCCGCTGGTGAGTTGGACGCCCGTGCACGCGCCCTCCAAGAGGCGAAAGTGCGTGAGGTGGAAGACGCCAAGCGCGCTGCCGAGGAGGCAGAACGCCGCGCCAAGGAAGATGAGGCCACCCGCGCTGCCCGCGAAAAACGTGAAGCCGAGGAGGCCGAAGAAGCCGAACGCCGCAAAGCCGAGGCTGAGGCCAAAAAGCAGGCTGACGAAGAAGCTGCCCGCATGGCTGCTGCCGACGCATCCGCCGCTGCCGCCCGTGCCGAAGAAGGTGTGGAGATCACCAAGAAGCCCGGCGGCCCAACGATGATGCGCGCTGCCCCGCCTCGCAAGGCGGACGACAACAAGCAAACAGCCAAGCCGCGCACGGATGAGCGCCGCCGCGGCAAGCTGACCCTGTCCAACGCCCTTCAGGCGGACACCGCCCGGTCGCGTTCACTCGCCTCCATGCGCCGCCAGCGCGACAAGCAGAAACGGTCTGTCCAGTCCGGCCCGCGCGAGAAGGTCATGCGCGAGGTGACGATCCCCGACACGATTTCCATTCAGGAACTCGCCAACCGCATGACGGAACGGTCCGTCGACGTGGTGAAACTGCTTATGGCGCAGGGCCAGATGTTGAAGCCCGGCGATATTATTGATGCCGACAGCGCCCAGCTGATTGCCGAAGAAATGGGCCATACCGTTGTGCGCGTTTCAGAATCCGATGTTGAAAGCGTGCTCAGCCGCGATGAGGACAAGCCGGAAGATCTGAAGCCGCGTCCGCCGGTTGTGACCATCATGGGTCACGTTGATCACGGCAAGACCTCTCTGCTCGACAAGATCCGCGAAGCACGGGTTGCTCAGGGCGAAGCCGGTGGCATCACCCAGCATATCGGGGCCTATCAGATTGAACGTGCGGGCAAGAAAATCTCTTTCCTCGACACGCCGGGCCATGAGGCCTTCACCGCCATGCGCCAGCGCGGCGCGCAGGCGACCGACATCGCCATTCTGGTTGTGGCGGCGGATGATTCCGTCATGCCCCAGACCATCGAAAGCATCTCCCACGCCAAGGCTGCGGAAGTGCCGATGATCGTTGCCATCAACAAGATGGATACCGTCGGTGCGGATGCCAACAAGGTGCGTACTGAATTGCTGCAACACGAAGTGTTTGTGGAAAGCATGGGTGGTGAAATTCTCGATGTTGAGGTTTCCGCCAAGACAGGTGACGGGATCGAGGCTCTTCTCGATGCGGTCAACCTACAGGCTGAATTGCTGGAATTGACCGCCAACCCTGATCGCGATGGCGAAGCTGTCGTGATCGAGGCGCGTCTCGACAAGGGTCGCGGTGCTGTGGCGACAGCCATCGTGCAGAACGGTACGCTGAAGCGTGGTGATATTGTTGTTGCAGGCAGCGAATGGGGTCGCATCCGTGCGCTCGTGGATGATCACGGCAACCAGATGAACGAGGCTGGTCCGTCCACGCCGGTGGAGATTTTGGGTCTTTCTGGCGCGCCTTCCGCCGGTGACGTCGTCACCACGGTTGAGAATGAGGCCGAGGCCCGCGAGATTTCCGATTACCGTCAGCGCAAGGCTCGCGAGCTTTCCGTTGCAAGCCAGGCCGGTTCCCGCGGTTCGCTGGAACAGATGATGACGAACCTTCAGATGAAGGGGGCCGATCAGGCGCCGCTGGTCATCAAGGCGGACACCCAGGGTTCTGTCGAAGCAATTGCCGGTTCGCTTGCCAAACTCGCCACTGAAGAGGTGGAAGCGCGCATCGTTCATTCTGGCGTTGGCGGCATTACCGAGGCGGATGTCACTCTGGCGGTTGCCTCTGGAACTCCGATCATCGGCTTTAACGTGCGCGCCAACAAGCAGGCCCAGGACATGGCCAAGCGCGAGGGGATCGAAATCCGTTATTATTCGATCATCTACGATCTGATCGACGACGTGAAATCGACACTCTCCGGCATGCTTGCCCCCGAACGTCGCGAAACCTTCATCGGTTACGCCGACATTCTGCAGATCTTCACTCATTCGAAAGTCGGCAAGGTTGCCGGTTGTCTTGTGACGGAAGGCCATGTGGAGCGCGGTTCCGGCGTGCGCCTGCTGCGTGATGATGTGGTGATCCACGAGGGCGAACTCTCAACCCTCAAACGCTTCAAGGACGAGGTACAGGAGGTGCAGTCGGGTACCGAATGCGGCATGGGCTTTAAGAAATATGAAGACATGCGTGTTGGCGACAAGATCGAATGTTTCCGTGTGGAGCTGATCGACCGCACTCTCTAGGCATCAGGTTCTTCGCTGCGATTTATCAAAGGGGCGTTCCGGCAGCGGAGCGCCCTTTTACCTTTGTGACATCAAAGCCTTGACCCTAACCCCTGCCACAGCCCTAGGATGGAACTGGCTCTGCGTATGAGAGCAACGGGGACAGGCGAGTTTTGGAACGGGGATCGGAGAGTGTGGCAAAACCACGAGCGGAGGACGGCGCAAGCCTGTCTTCGGCTCTCGCCTTTCTGGCCGATGCCGGTTTTGAGCGCTCCAACCTCATCCGCATAGACGCCCGCGCGAAAGCACACGGTGTGGAACCTCTGGAAGTTCTGCTGCGCCATGGGTTGTTGGACGAGCGGAGCTATTTCCAGCTTCTCGCCCGCCATCTGAACCTCTCTTTCGTCGAACCGGCCCCCACTGCTCTGGGCGGCGAGCGCGTGCCTTATTTTGACGTGCCGTCGCTTGATGATCTGACCGTTGCTGAGCGTCTCCTGCCCGGCAAGAAGGTTCCCGCATGCCCCTATGGCGCTCTCGTTGCGCCCAATGGACGGGACATTGCACTACTGGAGGACCTCATCGCCCGAGATCCCGCCCGGGCGCGGCGGGAGCTGGCGATCACGACGCGGACCTGCGCCTATTCGCACATGGAGCCCCGCGCCTGGCCCGCTCGGCTGCGTAATGCAACCGAAGGGTTGGATGAAATGGGCGGAGATTTCAGCGCCCGCATCACGATCAAACCGCGACAGGCTGTACTGCTCTGCCTTGTGATCCAGGCAATCCTCATTACGGCCTTTCTTGCTCCCGGCACAGTGGTTCTGGGGCTGCATCTTGTGGCCAGCGCCTTTTATCTTTCCTGCGTTGTGCTGCGGCTGCTGGCCTCTTTCGATTTCAGCGCCGGGCAGCGGAGAGTTCCACCGCCGGGCAAGGCGAAGGTCGACCGGTCGCAGGATCATCTTCTGCCCACCTATTGCATACTCGTCGCGCTCTATGAGGAAGCCAATCAGATCGAGCCGCTGGTTGCAGCCCTCATGGCCACTGACTGGCCGCGGGAGAAACTCGATATCGTCCTCGTTTGTGAGGCGGATGATGACCAGACCATCGCCGCCGTCCGCAAAGCGCAGCAAGCCTGGCCGGACCGGATGCTGCGTCTTGAATGCGTGCCGCCGGGTCAGCCGCGCACCAAGCCGAAGGCGCTGAACTTCGCACTGCCCTTCTGCCGGGGTGAATACCTCGTCATTTATGATGCTGAAGATCGTCCCGACCCGCTGCAAATCCGGGAGGCCTTCACGCAATTTTATCTCGATGAGGAGAAAAGCCTCGGCTGCCTGCAGGCCCCGTTGGTGATCCACAATCACCGTGAAGGCTTTCTACCCCTGCTTTTCACGGTGGAATATTCAAGCCTCTTTGACGGTCTGCTCCCCTATCTCGCCCGCCGACGCCTGCCGCTGCCGCTTGGTGGAACGTCGAACCATTTCCGCCTCTCTGTTCTTCGCGGAATTGGCGCGTGGGATGCCTTTAACGTGACCGAAGACGCTGATCTTGGCCTGCGCCTTGCTCGACTTGGCTACCGGATCGGCGTGCTTCGGCACCCGACCTATGAGGAGGCCCCGGTGGAGTTCATGCCCTGGCTGCGCCAGCGCACGCGGTGGTTCAAAGGTTGGCTACAGACCTGGCTCGTTCACATGCGCCACCCGGTGCAGCTTTTGCGCGATCTTGGCTGGCGTGGCACGGCGGCCTTCCATGTACTGGTGACAGGAATGGTTGTCTCCGCACTGATCCATCCGGTGCTCTTGTGGTTCGTTGCGCAAAAGGCCATCGGGTTTGCCAATCTCGGCTGGGACAATTTTGCCGCCGAACCTTTGTTACTCCTTGACGTCACAACCGTGCTGCTGGGCTACATTGCAATGGGCGTGCTGGCCTGGAAGACACTGCCGGTGCGCGGACTTGGCCGCTTGCGCGTGGCGGTCTTTCTGCTCCCTGCCTATTGGTTGCTCATTTCAATCGCCGCCTGGCGGGCGGTGGGGCATCTCATCATCAAGCCCCACGATTGGGAAAAGACGCCACATCAGCACCGTCCGTTGGAGGCGGCTGAGCCGCAGGTTGAGACCGGGTCAATCCCCGCCTTCATGCGCGGTGGTAATGTGCCGCAATAAGCAAACCGGCGTAACCCGCTGCGCCGACAATGCCGGCGCCGAGAAAGGCAACTGGGCAGGATATGATCAGCGCCGACAATTAGGCGGCGGTGCCAGGCAGAAAGCCGCCCGCCAACGATAGCCAACGTGAGCGGGGCAATGCGTCAAGTTGCCGGATCTGGTGGTTGAACAAGTGGACTGCGATCAGCGCCGCGGCGGCAATGCCGGTATAGGCAAGCGAGGTCAAAGCATCACTTCCGATCTGTTCCACGGCATCAGAGCGTCAGGATCAGCTTCCCGCGCAATCCGCCTTCTTCCATCAGACGATGGGCCTTGGCGGCATCTTCAAACGGCACGCGTTTGAAGGTGGTTGCGCGCAGCGTGCCGTCTGCAAAGAGCGGCCAGGCCTTTTCCTTCAGATCCGCTGCAATGCGGGATTTGAAAGCAGCATCGCGGGGGCGCAGCGTCGAACCCGTCAGTGTGAGGCGCCTCAGCATGATCGGCATGAGGTCAACGTCGACCTTGGAGCCTGCGTTGAAGGCGAGTTGCACGATACGCGCTTCTGCGTTGCTGGCAGCCATATTGCGGGCGATGTAGTCGCCGCCGCGCATGTCCAGCACCAGGTCGGCGCCGCCCGCCTCCTTCACGACGGTGACAAAATCTTCCGTGTCGTAGCGAATAGCCCGCTCAGCCCCCAGCTTCTCACACCAGGCGCAGCTTTCTGCCGATCCGGCGGTGGCGAAGACCCGCATGCCGTGGGCGCGGCCGAGTTGGATAGCCGTTGAACCAATGCCGCCAGACCCACCATGGACAAGGAAGAGGTCTCCCTTCTTATGGGTGAGATCGAGGAAGAAATTGTTCCAGACGGTGAAATAGGTTTCGCAAAGCCCCGCCGCATCAATCAGGTCAACGCCTTCCGGCACGGGCAACACCTGCCCGGCAGGGACCGCAACAAAGCCCGCATAGCCGCCGCCATTTACCAGCGCGCAACAAGCGTTCCCCTCAGACCAACCGTCTACACCGTCGCCGAGGGCCGCGATGTGGCCTGAAACCTCCAGACCCATCAAGTCGCTGGCACCCTTCGGTGGTGGGTAGAGACCACGGCGTTGCAGACGGTCCGGCCCGTTCACCCCGGCAGCCGCGACTTCGATCAACACCTCGCCGGGTACGGGTACGGGGCGCTCCCGCTCCCCAACATAAAGAACATCGGGATCGCCCGGCTCGCGCATTTCAATAGTCTTCATAATATCCTCAGGCATAGGTATGGACCGGCATACCAGCTAGCGCTGCCATGTTGATCATGCCGCGCACGGTGATGGATGGGGTAACGATATGGGCACAATTGCCCATGCCCATGAGGATCGGTCCGACCTCAATGCCTTTGGCGATCGACTTGAGCGCGTTCTTCACACCGCCTGCGGTTTCCGCATTGGAGAAGATGAACGTGTTGGCCCGCCCCTCAAGGCGCGACGTTGGCATCAGCCGCTCGCGAATGACCGGGTCGAGGGCCGCGTCTATCGGCATTTCCCCTTCATAGACAAAGTCGAGATCGCAGGCGTCGAGTATGGCGAGCGCCTCTCGCATGCGTTTGGCACTATCGGTGTTTAGCGTTCCGAATTGCGAGTTTGAGCAAAGCGCGATGCGCGGCTCGATGCCGAAGCGGCGCACATGACGTGCCGCGCCGATGACGGTGTCGGCCACCTGTTGCGGTGTCGGCTCCGGGTTCACGTGGGTGTCGGCGACAAAGAGCGGTCCGGAATCGAGGATCAGCATCGACAGCGCCCCCGCCGGGTGGAGCGCATCGGATGTGAGCAAATCCTGCACATGTTCCAGGTGCCAGAGATAATTGCCGAAAGTGCCGCAGATCATGGAATCCGCTTCGCCTCGCTGCACCATCAATGAGGCAATAACGGTTGTGTTGGAGCGCACGACAGCTTGGGCGAGAGTCGGGGAGATGCCCCGGCGTGCCATAACTGCATGGTAAGTCTCCCAATATTCACGAAAACGATTGTCGCTTTCCGGGTTCACCACCTCGCAACGGTCGATAAGATTAAGCGGCAGGCCGAAACGCTCGCAGCGGCTTTCGATGACATCGGGACGACCGATAAGGATCGGTATGTCCGTTGTATCATCTAGCATGGCGAGTGCCGTGCGCAGGATCCGTTCATCCTCCCCTTCGGCGAAGGCGATGCGCCGCTCGGCAAGACGAGCCTGGGAAAAGACGTCCCGCATGACCATGGAGGAGCGATAGACGCTCGCTTCCAGCCCCGCGACATAGGCTTCAAAATCCTCCACCGGGCGAGTGGCAACGCCTGTCTCCATCGCCGCCTTCGCCACGGCGCCGGCGACGATGGATTTAAGGCGCGGGTCGAAAGGTTTGGGGATCAGATATTCCACCCCAAAAGAGAGATTTTCATCGCGATAAACTGCAGCCGCCTCTGCCGCGGTTGTCTTGCGGGCAAGTTCGGCAATGCCCTCGACACAGGCAATTTGCATCTCGTCATTGATTTCTGAAGCGCCGACATCCAGCGCACCGCGGAAGATGAAGGGGAAGCAAAGGACGTTGTTGACCTGGTTTGGGTAATCTGACCGACCGGTCGCAACCAGCGCTCCAGGAGCAGCCTCGTAAACCAGTTCGGGCATGATTTCCGGTGTTGGGTTGGCGAGCGCAAAGACAATGGGCCTATCGGCCATACGTGCCACCATGTCCGGCTTCAGGATCGCCGGGCCGGAAAGACCTAAAAAGAGGTCGGCCCCGTCAATGACATCGTCCAGACTGCGTGGGCCGCCGGGCTGGGCGAAGGCCTCTTTCTGAGGCGTCATGTCTTCCTTGCGACCCTCGTAAACGAGGCCTTCGATATCCACCAGGAAGACATTTTCGCGCTTCACACCAAGCTTCACCAACATGTTGAGGCAGGCAATGCCCGCCGCGCCGCCGCCGGTGGAGACGATCTTGATGTCGCCGAAATCGCGCTTGGTCAAAAGCATTGCATTTGTGGCCGCCGCGCCGACGACAATCGCCGTGCCGTGCTGGTCATCATGGAAGACGGGGATGTTCATCCGCTCGCGGCAGATCTTTTCCACGATGAAGCAATCAGGCGCCTTGATGTCCTCCAGATTGATCGCCCCAAAGGTCGGCTCCAGCGCGATGACGTGTTCTGCAAACTTCTCCGGGTCGCTCTCGGCAAGCTCGATATCGAAACAGTCAATATGGGCGAATTGTTTGAAGAGGACCGCCTTGCCCTCCATGATCGGCTTGGATGCCAGCGGCCCGATATTGCCGAGACCGAGGGCGGCGGAACCGTTGGAGACCACCGCCACCAGATTGCCGCGTCCGGTATAGAGGGATGCGTCGAGCGGATTTTCCTTGATGGCAAGGCAAGCCTCCGCAACGCCGGGGGAATAGGCGAGCGCCAGATCGCGTGGGTTGGCGAGCGGTTTGGTGGGCCGCACTTCCAGCTTCCCTGGTTTGGGATTGGCGTGATAAGCGAGCGCGGCGTCACGGAAGGCGTCGGCAGTTTGTGCCTTTGTGGCCGGTTTGTCTTTGTCTGTGTTCATCGGGCCACATCCTGCGTTTCAACCCAGGGACCGTGATAGTCCTTGCCGTCCCTGTCCAGCCGTTCAAAGCCATGGGCGCCAAAGAAGTCTCTCTGAGCCTGGATCATATTGGCGGTTCCGCGCCCTATGCGCATGACGTCGAAATAGGAAAGCGCTGCCGAAAGTGCCGGGGTCGGGTGGCCGCAGGTCGCGCCTTGGGCGACGACCAGGCGCAGGCTGCCGTGGCTCTCCTTCATCTTCCTGGCAAAGGTGGGGGCAAACATGAGGTTCTTTTCCGGCGTCTCCGCCAGGGCCGTTGCCATATCGTCCAGCATCGCTGAGCGGATGATGCAGCCTGCACGCCAGACCTTGGCAATCTCCGGCATGGGCAGGTCCCACTCATACTCGTCTGACGCTGCGCGCAGCATCGCAAAGCCTTGCGCATAACAACCGATCTTGCCTGCAAGCAGCGCGCCTTCCAAAGCGTCCAGAGGCAGGTCTTCCTGCTTCAGTTTCCGGGTCGCTGGCCCAAACAGGCTCTCGCCCTCACCGCGCTCGTCGATGCGTGACGACAGGTTGCGCATGGCGACGGCGGCGTCGATGGCCGTTATTGGTGAGGCGAGCATAAGTGCCTCGATGGAGGTCCAGCGTCCGGTGCCTTTTTGACCGGCTGAATCCTTGATGACGTCAATGAGCGGCGTGCCGTCTTCGCTGGCGGTTAGCAGTTCCGCTGTGATCTCGATGAGATAGGAGGCGAGCGACCCCTCGTTCCATTTGGTAAAGACATCGGAAATATCAGATGCGCCCATGCCGAACCCGTCGCGCATGATGCCGTAGATCTCGGCGATCATCTGCATGTCGGCATATTCGATGCCGTTATGGACCATCTTGACGAAATGGCCCGCTCCCCCCGGCCCCATATAGGTGGCGCAGGGCGTGCCGTTGAAACTTGCTGCGATGGCCTGAAGCAGCGGGCGCACCCGATCCCAGACATGGCCGTCGCCACCGATCATGATGGATGGCCCGTGCCGCGCGCCTTCCGCGCCGCCGGAAACGCCGATCCCCATGAAAGTCTCAACATTGTCCTGCGCATCGGCCGCGCGGCGGTTGGTGTGATGGAAATTGGCATTGCCGGCGTCGATGATGAGGTCACCTTCGGCGATCAGCGGGCGCAGCATTTCGATATGCCTATCGACAACCTCACCGGCAGGAACCATGAGGATGATCGTCCGCGGCGTGGCGATGGCCAGAACAAATTCTTCCAACGTTTCCGTTGTCACAATGAGCTGCGCCAGTTCCCCTGCATTGACTTTGAAATCATGGGTGACGGAAGTGGTGCGGTTGAAAACGGCGAGGGGAAAGCCCTCCTCGGCAATATTAAGCGCAAGGTTCGCGCCCATCGTTCCAAGGCCAATGAGCCCCGTTTGAGGTTGTTTCTCCGCCATTTTTACTCCCCAACGGCGCATTTTCTTCTCAAGCGGTAGCATTTGGCTGCCGTGGTGCAAATGTCGCAGGCCGGATCTTAGAAGCCCGATCAGGTTCCGGGTATCGCCAGCGGGTTGTCGGCCAGCGCCGCCTTGTCCGGCGTGTCCACCTGCGGCTTGCCCGTGAGTGTATCGAAGAGCCGGCGCACAAAGCCGTCATCCATATCTCGCGTTATCAACACCATTCGCGTGCGGCGGTCCTCTTTGCCATCCTTGCCGAGCGGCCACGCGGGCAGCCGAGCGGGGGGGTGGAAGATGTGCTGGACCCCATGGAGAACAACGGGCCGGTCCGGCTCTTCGGCAATCTGAACAATTCCCTTCATGCGCAACAGGTTCGGCCCATGGGCGGAGGTAATGAGGTCAATGAAGGTGGCCAGCGTTGAGGCCTGCACCGGCTTGTCCGTCTCTAGTGTAACGGCGCGGATGGAGGCGTCGTGGCGGTTCACGTCATGGTGGTGATGGTGACTGTGCTCATGTGCCGCCTCGCCAAGCCAACGGGCAACATCGGCGCTTTTGGTTTCCGGGTTCCAAAGGCCGCAATCGAAGAGGTTGGCGGGGCTCGCCTCGCGTGCATCGAGCTGCGGTGCGGACGGGTTCAGCGCCGCTAGCCGCGTGCGCAAATCGGCTGCGTCTTCGGCAAGATCGAGCTTGGAGAGCACCAGCCTGTCGGCCACGGCCACTTGCTTCACCGCTTCTTCCTGCGTGTCGAGTGTCGTCATGCCATTGGCTGCATCGACCAGCGCGATAACGCCATCAAGGCGCAGGGCATCGCTCAGCATCGGATGGCCCATGATGGCGTGCAGGATGGGAGCGGGGTCCGCTAATCCTGTCGTCTCGATAACGATCCGCGCTGGGACCGGGTCTCGTGTGAGGAGCTTGCTGAGCGTGTCCACCAAATCGCCGCGGATCGTGCAGCACAGGCACCCGTCGGAGAGTTCCACAATGCCCTCATCGGCCGTCTCCACTAACAGATGGTCAATCCCGACATCACCGAATTCATTGATGACGAGTGCCGCATCCGCCAGCGCACCGGAGGAGAGCAGGCGGTTCAGCAGCGTTGTCTTGCCCGCGCCGAGAAAGCCGGTGAGCAGCGTGACGGGTACAGGGTTCATTGGTTTGCAGCCGGGCGGAAAGTCGGTAGCGGCACATTGTCATTTATCGCCTCGCCTGCCAGCAATCTACGCGCGATGACACCGTCGATGGTCTTTGGCTTGGGAGCCGGGTCATTCTGCGGGCGGAAGGTGGGGAGCGGTATACGTTCCATGGAGGGCGGCACAGCGGAGCGCGGCAACAAGCGCACCACCAAAGGCGCGGCATCAATGCGCCGCTCACGTAGCCATTGGGACTCAATCACCGCTTGCCCCGCGCCTGGGTCATAGCGGTTCTGGCGTGCTTCTTGGGTGCAGAGCAGGGGCCGCATGTTGCGTGGTGCTGTGGCAATCGCGCCAACCGGCGTGAGCTGAGCCAGAAGTGTGCCGGAATTGGCGGGCTTGGCGAAGCCTTCGGTTATGAGCTTTGCTGCGTCGACGGCACGGGAGGTCTGGCTGTCGCGACCAAAGACAATTGCCGCGATGCGTCTTCTGTCACGGGTTGCAGCACCGGCAAAATTGTAGCCCGAAGCGCAGACAAAGCCGGTCTTAAACCCGTCCGCCCCGTCAAACCGCTCCAGCAGCAAATTGTACGTAAAGTGCACTTTCGGCCGCGTGCCGCCACCCTTCAGGAATTGCGGGGCTATGAGGGAGGGAGCATCGAAAATACGTTGATATTGCGGGAATTCGCGGTGAATGGCCTGGAGCAGAACGGCTATGTCCCGCGCGGTCGTGAATTGTCCGGCATCGTGCAACCCGTGGGGGTTCACCCAGCGCGACCCATTCATGCCAAGTCGCTTCGCCTCCTGATTCATCATGCCCGCAAAGGCAGGAACGGTGCCACCTGCCGCTTGGGCAAGGGCGATGGCCATGTCATTGGCGGATTTGATGAGGAGAAGTTTGAGCCCGTCCTCAAGGGTCATTGTGGTGCCAGATCGGTAGCCGATCCGCGAGGGAGGGGCTTTGACTGCTTCACGGGTGAAGATAACCGGCTCGTCCAGCTTCATCCGTCCCGCCTCGATCTCACGAAAGATCACATAGGCGCTCATCAACTTGGTGAGGGAAGCCGGGTACCAGGGATCGAAAGCCTTGTTCTGCTGCAGAACCCGCCCGCTTGTCAGGTCGAGCGTGATGCTCGGCAGCGCAAAGGCTGGCAGCGCGAAGAGCGAGACAACAAGGGCTAGGGCGAAGCGCATGAGCCTGTCTAACCTCTGGTCCCGTGAGCGCCAAGAACTTCGCGAAAGGCTGCGGTGAGTCGTTCACCCGCCGCCGCCAGGGAGTGATTGCGGGCAACGTGGGCAGGTCCGGCTCCGCCGAGCGATAGGCGCAGAGCTGGTTCGTCGAGAAGGCGGGCGATGTTTGCGGTCAACGCAGTCATGTCATCAGCGAGGGCGAGCAGCCCGGTTTCACCATCCGCCACCACCAGCGGCACGCCCATATCGGCAAAGGCGGCGACGGGCATGCCAAGCGATTGGGCTTCCAGATAGACCATGCCGATGGGTTCGCGCCATCCGGGCCAAACGAAGAGGTCAGCCTTGCGCATTTCATCCAGCACCGCCTCGCGAGGCACCGCGCCGGTGAAAATGATCTGGTCGCTGAGGGGCGCAAAGGCCTTGCGCACGTGTTCCTCCGCTGGTCCGCCGCCGATGAGGGTGAGGTGCCAGTCGTGATCCGTGAGCGGAGCGAGTGCTTCGGCGAGAATTTCAAAATTTCGCAGCTTCTTGCCTGGTCGCATCTGGCCGACGGCAAGCAGGGCCGTGGTGGGGTTGTTCGGGCGTGGAGCAGGTGTGAGTGGGTCGATGAAGGGTGGCAGAGGGCGCAGGCTTTCGTCCGAGCCCAGTAGGTCAGTGAGATAGGAACGATCACTGTCTTTCAGCACCATGTGCAGATTAGCCGCGCGGATGCCCGCCTGTGCCTCCAAACGATGCGCCTCAAATCCGACCTGTCCCGTGCGGGTGGCTTCAGCGGTAATGTAAGGGATGCCGAAATGTTGCGTGACGATGGGGCCGATCCAGTCCGGGGCCTTATCGTAGGGATGATAGGTCAGCCAGACATCAGGCGGCGCGTCCGCAAGGCGGGCGATGGTGACGCTGGCTTCCGCCAGAGCAGCGGCCTTGCGGAGGTTGAGAAGAGCCACGTCCGGGCGTTTCATGTAGGCAATGAAGTCGCTTGCCAGCACCACCTCATGCCCGGCCTGTTCCATCGCCGCCATAAGGTTGCGCGCGATGGTGCGGTCGCCGGTGGGGATCGGGTGATGGGGCGGTTTGATCGGGCAATAGAGAGCGACCTTCATGCCATCCCCTCATTGCGTTCCGTGATCCATCCACAGAGCAGATCTGCGGTTCGGGTGACGCCATCGAGGTCGGGATAGGTCTGGGGCAGGCTCATGGAGAGAGCCTCAGCGGTGGCCTTCTCCAGAGCGCCGACGGTCAATTGCGATTGTGGAAGGCAGATGCCGTAGCCGCCCTCAGCAAAGAGCTGCGCCCGGCGAAGCTGCTCAGTCTGGCCGGTCGTATCGTGGGGCACGAAGACTGCCGGACATCGCGCGGCCAGCACATCCATGGCGGTGTTGTAGCCGCATTGTGAGATGGAAAGTTTCGCCCTGGCGAGATGCGCAGCGAGACCTTCAAGTCGGGTGACGAGGGTAACGTTGCCGGGAACGGTGAGGCTTGACCCGTCCGGACCTGTGGCGATGCACCAGTTGAAATTGGGGAACCGCTCGGCTGTCTTTGCGGCGCAGGCGAGCAGTTCAGCCCCAAAGGCTCCGCCCCCGGCGGTGACGATGATGTCATGAGTCTCCGCTTCACCGGCTGCGGGCTCAGGCGCGATAAAGCCCGTATAGTGGAGCTTCTCGGTAATCTCGCCCGCAAGTGGAAAAGTCGCGGCAAGCGGCACGAGGGTCTTGTCTGAATGGACGAGTACAGCGTCGAGCAGCTGCAACACATGATCCCGCGCCTCTTCTGAACGTCCCGGCTTGCGGCCCTCCTGCAAAATATCACGTACCGATGTGACGATTACAGGCGGGTTCGGCCAAGCGCGGGCGGTATCGCAAAGAGCCGTCAGTTCCTGGGCGATGACACGGCGGCCGAAGGGCCACGCTTCCATCAAAATGAGATCGGGCCTTACCTTCTCGCCAAGCGCCAGCAAATCTGCGGTCCGGCGTGCCTTGTAGGCCTCGCTCACCGGTGCTCCGGTCTCGTCCAGTGTCTCTGCATAGGTCGCATCACGGGCGCGCAGGGGAGGGAGCTGCGTCACACTTGTAGCGCCGTAGTCGAACCCCTCCACCGGGAATCCGCCATGAGCGACATGCACGTCCAGCCCACGCGCGGTGAGCGCCTTAACGATCCGGCGCATGCGGTGGATGTGGCCATGGCCAAGAAGATGCACCACATGGACCAAAATGCGCCCGGTCATGCCGTGCCTGTGTGGCGGAAGAGCGCAAGCAACGTGTCGATTTCCCGCGTTGCGTCGAAATCTTTTCGCACGCGGCTTTCGCCTGCCTTGCCCATGCGCGCGCG
>CAKMZB010000002.1:153851-276618 GCA_929200315.1 uncultured Alphaproteobacteria bacterium
TGCGGCGCACTTTGCGTTCACAGATCCTTCTCCGCTCGTGTCAGCCGTCGTCTCTCGCGGCGCTGAGGCTCCAGTCGAGGAGGCGGATGAGGGTCTGGGCGAGAGCTTGCGGTTCGTTGGGCGGTACAAGCGCGCCGTTCACATCATCTTCGATCAATTCGGGAATACCGCTGATCGGTGTTGAGACCACTGCAAGACGCTGGCTTTGCGCTTCCACGATCACGTTGGGCAGCCCATCACGGTCACCATCTTCGGCGATGCGGCAGGGCAGGATGAAGAGGTCGCTGGCGCGGTATTCTTCCAAGACCCGCTTTTGCGCCTGCTTGCCAAGAAAGGTCACGCGCTCCGCCAGCCCCAACCGCTCCGCCTGCGCGCGCAACTCATCGAGCAGCGGGCCGCCGGCAATGTGGGTCCAGCGCCAATGGATATCAGAGGGCAGCTGCGCGAGCGCGTCGAGCAGCGTGTCGAGGCCCTTCTTTTCCACCGCCCGCCCGACGGAAAGAAAGCGCACGGGATCGCCTGCGGCGCTTCCATCGCGGGCCGTGGATGCAACGGTGGGCGCTGGAAAGCGCTCCAGATCGAGGCCATGATAGACGAGGCGCACCTTCCCTGGCTCCGGCGCGAGGGCGGAAAGATGCTCTGCTCCGCCTTGGGTGCAGGTCACGGTCCAGCGCGCGTCTTGCAATTTTTCGCGCAGCTCCCAGTCAGGTGATGTCCAGATGTCCTTGGCGTGCGCGGAGAAAGAAAATGGCAGGTCGCATATGGTCGCGGCATAGCGCGTGACGGAACCGGGTGTGTGGATGAAATGGCCATAGAACCAGTCACGATCTGTAACCTCGGTTGCCAGCACACAGGCTTGGCCAAAGCGGCGGATGCGGTTCCTCGTTCGGTCGCGCTTCAGATCAGCCAAAAACATCGCCCGCGCCTTCCCATAACCCGGCAGCCGCCGGGCTGCGCGCCAGGCGCGGGCAACGCGCGTTTTCTCCTGGTGCAGATATTCCGGCAGATAGAGCACCGACGCTTCGATCTCCTCGTGGATCGGGTGGCGTTTGCTGTCATAGGGTTTGCGCAGGGAAACGATGCGAAGGTCTATTCCTGCGCGTTCCAGGTTGCGGATTTCTTGCGCGATGAAGGTTTCCGACAGGCGCGGATAGCCCTTCACGATGACCGCAAGCTTCACCGTGCCACCCTCACGAGGCCAGCATGGCTTCAACCCGTTCGCCGATCCGCTCCAGCCCATCGAGGTCAATGGCGGCAGCGTGGGAGGGTTTCGGCCCGTGCGGCAGGCGGTGGAGAGCATCTGCCATGGCTGCGGGGTTCATGGCGCGGGTCGTGTCGATCATCTGCGAAAGGCCGAGCTCGGCGGCGCGGGTGGCGCGGATCAGTTGCTCCTCGCGCGGATGGGTGCGGGGCATGAAGAGCGCTGGCTTGTCGAAAGACAGAACCTCGCAAAACGTGTTGTAGCCGCACATGCCGACAACGGCGGTGGCATCGGCGAGGGTCTCATCAAGCTGGTTGTCGAAATCCACCACTTTGACGCGCTTTAGATTGTCGGCTCGGCGGTGCAATGCCTCGCGGGTCTCGCTGGCCATGAAGGGGCCGGGCACCATGAGAAGGGGATAGACAAGATTGCGGTCATGTTCGCGGGCTGAGAGGACGAGGTTCATGATCTCCTCCCCGTCGCCGCCGCCTCCCGCCGTGACGAGGATGAAGTCCTTCTCCGGCAAGTCCGGCCCGGCAAGCGACCCGGTACCCCGGTAGAGGAAGCCAGTATAGCGCAGTTTGGCGCGCAAGCTGTCGGGCAGGTCGAGACCAGTGAGTGGATCATGAAAGCTCTCCGGGCCGTAGATCCACACTTCATCATAGAGTGCAGCCATTTTGGCCGGCATGTCCTTCTTGGCCCACTCGGCGGCAAGTTTTTCTGGCGCATCCATCACATCGCGCAGGCCAAGTACTGTGTGGCAGCCTTGGGCGCGCAGGGTCGTCAGCACATACTCAACCTCACCGCGCAGGCCGAGCGGCTCCTTGTCGACAATGAAGATGTCGGGGTCGAAAGCCTCCACAGTTTCTGCGATTAGTCGCGTGCGCATGGCGAGTGTATCGGTGATGTCGATATGGTCTGAGACCGAAGCATAGTCGCCGTCATAGAGCTTGATGACAGAGGGAATTTTCACGAAATCCACCCGCGCCTTGAAGTCAAAGGCCCCCGCGATCTGGCTGCCGGACAGAATGAGCACCGTCAGGCCCTTGAACCGGTCCACCAGGGAGTTTGCAATCGTCCGGCAACGGCGCAGGTGTCCTAGGCCGAACGTGTCGTGCGAATACATCAGGATGCGGGCGTCGTTGAGGCGCTTCATGGTCTGGGCCCGGTCTGAAGGTGCGGTCTATTTATATGGATCAGCGGCATCGCGCAGCCCGTCACCCAAAAAATTGAAGGCGATGATAACGGCGATCACCGGCACCACTGGCAGCATAAGCCAGGGGAAGACCGCGACCACATTGATCGACTGCGCCTCATTCAAGAGCACGCCCCATGAGGTGATCGGCTCGCGCA
Source organism: uncultured Alphaproteobacteria bacterium (assembly GCA_929200315.1). GTDB lineage: Bacteria > Pseudomonadota > Alphaproteobacteria > Rhizobiales > Rhizobiaceae > Pseudahrensia. The sequence continues at coordinate 156,406 of CAKMZB010000002.1, forward strand.
GGCCAAGGCCGAGGAAGGAGAGTGCCGTCTCGCCAAGGATCATGGTGGGAATAGTGATCGTTGCCGAGGCAATGAGGTGAGACATGAAACCCGGTATCAGATGCCGCCCGATAATGCGCGGCGCGCTGGTGCCGATAAGGCGGGCAGCGAGCACATATTCTTCTTCCCTGAGCGACAAGAGCTTTGAGCGCACGGCCCGCGCAAGGCCCGTCCAGTCCAGCAGGCCCAATATAATGGTGATCCCGAAATAGATCAGAATGGGAGACCAGGAAGCCGGCATGATGGCCGACAGAGTGAGCCAGAGCGGAATTGTCGGGATGGATTGCAGCACCTCGATCACCCGCTGCACCACCATGTCGACCCAGCCGCCATAATAGCCTGCCGCCCCACCAATCACGATGCCGAGCAGGAAGGAGACCGAAATGCCGATAAGGCCGATCGTTAGCGAAATGCGCGCGCCTTGGATGATGCGCGAGAGCATATCACGGCCAAGTCGGTCTGTTCCAAGCAGGTAGAACGGCGCACCTTCTGGGGCACAGATGAGATGGTTGTCGGCTGGAATGAGGCCCATCCAATTGTAGGCTTCACCGGAGCAGAAGAAGGAGAGCGGTATCGAGCGGCTTTCGTCCGCGGTATATTCCCGCGTCATCGTCTCCATGTTCAGTTTCCGTTTTAGCGGGTGGATTGAGGGTCCGACAAATGCGCCGTCATGGAAGAGGTGGATGCCCTGGGGTGGCGCGTAGATGTGCTGGGAATGGCGGGGCTGGTAGTTCCACGGGGAGAGGAATTCGCTGAACAGGCAGCTTGCATACAAGATGGCGAGGAAGACGCCGGACCAGACCGCGATCTTGTGGCGGCAGAATTTCCACCACATGAGGCGAAGCTGGGAGGCGAAATAGATCTTCTCCTGCTCGGGCGTGAGTTTTTCCACTGAGCGCAGATCGAAGGGCGCGATGGAGACGAAATGCGGCAGGTCCACTGTCCCTTCGGGCGGAAGGGGGGAACCGATTTCTGTGCCCTTCGGCAGTTTCTTCTTGAGACGTTTCGCTGCAGCGAGTGCGTCGGCACCGGCGGCTTCATCTACCTTGAGTGATGTCGTTGTCCCGGTGGCGCTGGTTTTCGTGTTATCGGGCTCGACCTTGGTCTTGGCGTTTTTCATCGCTCAACCCCTCCCGACAGGCGGATGCGCGGATCGAGGAAGCCAAGCGCAATATCGGAAAGCAGCACGCCAATCACCGTGAGCGTGGCGAGGAACATCAGGAAAGATCCGGCCAGGTACATGTCCTGGCTCTGAAGCGCGGCAATGAGAAGCGGGCCGGTGGTTTGTAGCGACAAGACGATGGCGACGATCTCTGCACCGGAAATGATAGCCGGCAGGAGCGAGCCGATATCGGCAACGAAGAAGTTGAGGCTCATGCGCAGCGGATATTTGACCAACGCCTTGAACGGCGCGACGCCCTTGGCGCGAGCCGTGACCACATATTGCTTCTGCAATTCATCAAGGAGGTTTGCGCGGATACGGCGGATCATCGCCGCTGTGCCGGATGTACCGATTACGATCACCGGCACAATGAGGTGTTCCATGATCGACCAGAATTTTGGCCAGCTCATGGGTTGGTCGATATATTGAGCCTCCATCAACCCGCCGATGGACGTGCCGAACAGGGTCTTGGCCAGATACATCATGACGAGTGCGAGCAGGAAGTTCGGCGTCGCCATGCCGAGCAGACCAACGAAGGTCAGCCCGTAGTCGCCCCAGGAATACTGGTGCGTCGCCGAGTAGATGCCGATTGGGAAGGCGATGACCCAAGTCAGGATGATGGTGAAGAAGGATACGAGAATCGTCAGCCAGAGCCGGTTGCCAACAACCTCGGAAACCGGGCGTTGATACTCGAAGGAATAGCCGAAATCACCAATGACGAAGTTGCTGATCCATAGGATGTAACGCTTCCACATGGGCTCGTTCAGCCCGTATTCCTCGCGCAGATATTCCACCCGGGCGAGGTCAACGCTTTCGCCGGAGGCGAGCAACTCGCCGATATAGGTTTCCACATAATCACCCGGCGGAAGCTGGATAATCGTGAAAATGACGATCGACGCCAGAATGAGCGTCGGAATCATGTAGAACAGACGTTTGAAGATATAGCTTACCATGCGCTGTCCCCTAGGACCGCGCAGGCGCGAAGGGCGCGGGCAGCGCGCGCTATATTGGTCCCCGTCTCCATGGCGGGCACCGTATCAATTTCACGCATCAGGTCCACACGTCCTTTGTCACCAGGGCTCCCGCGCTCCTAGTCTTCGAACCAGAACGTATCCGGCAGGTAGAAGCCGAAATAGAGAGTGGGTTCGAAGGCCCAGATGCCTTCATCTGGAACATTGCGCAACTTGTTGTTGACGACGATGGGCTGGAGACCGCCGGAGACGGTGCCGATCGTGTAAACTTGGTCGGTAAATATCGACAACATTTCTTCCCAGATAGCGCGCTGCTCATCTTCGGTTCCGGCGGTGCGCCAGGCGCCGTAGAGTTCGGAAAGGCGCTGCACTTCGGGGAGAGCGGGAGCTTCGCCGGAGGCACCTTTGGTTTCGCGATACTGACCCCAGGCGGGCCACTGAGCCTGGACGGGGGAGACGGGGGCGAGTTCTTCCGGGTTCATACGCGGGGTGGCGAGGCCACGGTTGAGGCCCTCCCATGTCGACATGACAGTCTCACCATTGGCGACGCGTCCACGCAGGATGTCGCGCTGGCTCGGCTTGATGAAAAGTTTAACGCCAATGCCGCGCCAATGGTCGGCGATGAGCTGGAGAATGTCTGCGTCCTGGCTGTCGCCCTCCGTCTCGACGACGATCTCGAAGGGACGACCATCGGGCAAAAGGCGCACGCCCTCACTATCGCGTTCACTATAGCCGGCCTTGTCCAACAGGGTATTGGCCTGCTCCAGATCGAAGTCAGCCCAGGCGCGCGCATAGTCGTCCCTATAGAGTGGCGAGGAGGGCAGAACCGAGTTTGCGTCCGTCCGACCGAGGCCAAAGAAGATCGCCTCATTGATCTCCACCCGGTCGATTCCAAGAGAGAGGGCGCGGCGCACGCGCACGTCTTGGAAGGCGGTTCGGAAGGCTTCATCCTTCGTGTTCATGTTGGGCAGGAGCACCATCTCCGAGCCCTTACCGGAGGGCCAGAGGCGCACATTGTAGCCGCCATCGGCTTCGCCCTTTTTTAGGAAGGCATAATTGTCGAAACGCAGATAGCGGCCTTGCAGATCGCTCTCCCCGGTTCCCGTCTTGGCCGGGATGATGGAGGAAGACGCAAGGTTGACGATGACCTCATCGATGTAGGGAAGCTGTGTGCCCTCAGGATCGACGCGGTGAAAATGCTCGTTGCGCTTAAAGATGATACGTTCCGACGGCAGGTTGGTGGTCTGCGCCCAGGGCTGGAGCGTCGGCATATCCGGATTTTCCGGGCGGTACTGGCGGCCAAAGCGCTGATGCAGGTTTGACCAGCCTTGCACTTGTTCGCTCTCGATTTTCTCTTTCAGAAACGCCGGATCGCCGTATTTGGCGTGCCACTGCTTCATGTAGTGGGCGGGCATGTAGATATAGAGCGGACGGGGTTGAGCCAGCGCTGTGAGGAAGAGCGGGTTCACTTCTTCCCAAGTGTAACGCAGCGTCTTGTCGTCAATCACCTGGAAGGTCGGGGCCCTGTCGTTGACCAGCATTTCACGCGGTATGCCGGAGGGGCTGAGCTCCTCGTTGTTGGCGACATCCTCCCACCAATAGCGGAAATCTTCCGTGGTGAAGGGCTTGCCGTCTGACCATTTGTGCTCTTCGCGCAGGGTCAGCGTGAAGGTCTTGTTGTCGGTGGTTTCCACCGATTTTAAAATGTCCGGCGCGAGCTGGAACGACTGGTCGTAGGCAACCAGACGGGCATTGCCGTAGATCGTGATCTGGCGAATGTCCTTTTGGCGCGACATTAGCATCTCCAGCGTTCCGCCACGCTTACCGACTTCTTTGTTCATGGCGGCAAAGTCGATGACCCGCGGCTCGATGGGCACTTCTGCGAAAGCCTGCGGTGCGATCAGCGCAACGCCAAAAAATGCAAATGCAGTCAATTTGCGAAGGTTCATCGTCATACTCCTTGAAGGCGAGTCCTGCAGTGGCGTCTATTTGGCGAAGGACAAAAGGTGTGCGGGGTCAGACCCTTCGCGAGCGCGGACACGGTGGCGCGGGCTGAGTTGCACCATCTCCATGTCACTCTCCGGGCTGTCGACCCCCATGGTGGAAATGAAGGGTTCGTCCCAGTTGCGCCCCTCAGACGCCATGTCCCGGTTGATGCGGTCAAAATCCAGCGGATGGTCGAGATCGGCATGGGGCACGACCTCAAGCAGCGCCCGGGTGTAGGAGTGAACGGGGTTCTCAAACAGCTCTTCGCGTGGCGCGATTTCAACAAGTTGGCCTTTGAACATCACCCCGATCTGGTCAGCGATGTAGCGCACCACGGCAAGGTTGTGGCTGATGAAGATATAGGTAAGGCCAAGTTCGCTCTGAAGCTGCTTTAAGAGGTTGAGCACCTGGGCCTGGACGGACACATCCAGCGCTGAAACCGGCTCGTCGAGCACCAGCAACTCGGGGCGGAGCGCAAGCGCGCGGGCAATGCCGATCCGCTGGCGTTGGCCACCGGAAAAGGAATGGGGGTAACGGCCAAGATAGGTCGGTTGCAGCCCGACAAGGCGTAGCAGATCAGAAGCATATTCTTTCATCTGCGCACTGGAGCCCATGTTGTGGACCTCCATGGGTTCCCGCAGAATGTTTAGCACTGTGGAGCGCGGCGAGAGAGATGAGAACGGGTCCTGGAAGACCATCTGCATGCGTCGGCGGAAGTTTTTCAACTCTTTGCCGTCAAGCTGTGTGAGATCGACGGTCTTGTTTTCGTCGATCCAATCGATGGCACCCTCATCGCTGGATAGCGCCCGCACGATCATCTTCAGTGTCGTGGTCTTGCCGCAACCAGACTCGCCAACCAGTCCAAAGCACTCACCGCGGCGGACGTTGAAACTCACATCGTCCACGGCGTTGACTGTGTGAGGTTCTTTGCCGAACCAGCCTTTGCGTTTCCTGGTGGTGAAGGTCTTGGTGAGGTTGCGCACTTTCAGCAGAATCTCGTCCGCATCCTCGCTACGCTCGTTGGCAACGCCGCGCATGGAAGCCGGGATTTCATGGTCGATATCGCGCAGGCTCTGCAGCTTCTCGTCATATCCCATGGAGAGGTCGGGGACAGCGTTGAGAAGCGCCTTTAGATAGGGGTGCTGCGGGTTGCGGAAGATCGCTTCGCGGGTGCCCGCTTCCATGATCTGTCCGTGATACATCACCACCACCTCGTCAGCCATATTGGCAACGACCCCCAGATCGTGGGTGATGAGAAGAACAGCCATGCCGAGCCGCTCCTGCAAACTGTTTAGCAGCGAGAGGATCTTTGCCTGCATAGAGACGTCGAGGGCAGTGGTGGGTTCATCTGCAATCAGCAGAGCCGGGTGGCAGATCAACGCCATGGCGATCATCGCGCGCTGGCGTAATCCCCCCGACAATTCCATCGGATACATGGAATAAGCGGCGTCCGGGTTGGGGAAGCCGACGAGGTTCAACATGTCGACGACGGTCTTGCGCGCGTCATCACCCTTGACCGGGCGGTGCAGTTCCAGCGCCTCGCCAATCTGGTTGCCGATGGTGTGGAGCGGCGAGAGCGAGGTCATCGGCTCCTGGAAAATGATCGACATTTTGCCGCCGCGAAGGGCGATGCGCTCTTTGGAATTGTCCATGAGCGGCGCAAGGTCGAGGGGAATATCGGTGGACTTTTCCTTCCACCAGATATGTCCGGATGTGATGGAGGCAACCTTGGGTAAAATGCCAAGGATGGCCTGGCTTATGATGGATTTGCCCGAGCCGGATTCGCCGACCAGCGCCACCGTCTTGCCGGCCGGAATGCGGAACGATGCGCCGCGGATGATGTTGAGGTCTGCGCCTTTCAGATCAATGTCGAGATGAAGGTTCTCCACCCGCACAATATCATGGGCCGGCAGAGCTTTGTCAGCCTTATTGTCGCGCACCAACGCATCCTCGTTTTGCGTGTCCCGCAAGGGCCAGCTCCTCCATTCCAGCGCTCATGCTTACACAATTGTTTGCGAAGGTTAAGTGACGCGAAGGCGGTGTTTGCCCTTTGCCCTTGTATTGTTTTCGCGATGGGCGAAGATGTGGTTCAGCGGGTCGCTTTTTGCACATTGTCAGGCGCCCGGATGGGTCCAATGGAGCTTTGCCCGATGTTTAACCGCTTGCCCGCCGGCCTGACGGCAATTCTTGCACTCGTCCTTGTATTGTCCTTCCCGGCTGTCGCGCAGGTGCCGGGGCTTGGAACTTCATCTGAACCGGAAAGCCAGACCGCCCTTCAGCAATTTATTGATGAAGCGAAGGCCGATGGGTCCACGGTTATTGTGGTGCAACCGGGTCGAACGAACGAGACGACCGTCGATGAGACAAGGGCTATGCGCGCTGAGGTCTTTCTGGCCGCCCGCCAACGCACAATCGACATGCTGGCGGAGGCTCATCGATTGCCCGGCAACATTACCGCGACCTTCTGGCAGGCCAGTCCCAGAGGCTCGCTCTGGTGGCTGTTGCGAGCTTTTGGCACGGCGGTGCTTGGCGTTCTATTGGCGAATTTTGTGACAGTACGAGCCTTCCGTTGGGCACAAGCCCATTATGGTTGGGAGGTGCCAGATACTGCTGACACAACGGCGGAGAAGGTGGGCTTTCTTTTCTCGCGCATAATGCGCAGTGCGGTTTTGCTCACGCTCTCTCTCTTTGTCGCCTTCACTATCGCTGTGGTATTGGATTCAGGCTACGAACCGACGCGGCGGGTTATTTTCGACTTGCTCGTTACTTACATTCTTTATCGCTTCCTGCGCCACGGTTTCTCTTTCAACCTCTTTGCGCCGGACGCGCCGCAGCAACGGCTCGTGAATATCAATGATGATGAGGCGACACGTCTTCATCGTCACTTCCACGTGACGGTTGCCATCGTTGCTGCTATCGCCGCACCGCTCCGCAGCCTGATGGTGATAGGCGAACAACAGATCGCCGCGGGTGCGCCAGCAGGACTGACGTCGGGTGACATCAACCTTCTGCAACTGGCGCTTGCCCTGTTGGTAACAATCGCAACCACCGCATTTACCATCGGTCATTTCGGCGTCCTGCAACGCATGCTTGCGCCGCGGAATCCAAATGCGGCTTTCTTCAAAGCTCGTCGTTTGCTGGCGAACTTCCTGCCCGTGGGGATGGTTCTTTACGGACTTGCGGCCTTTGCGACTTTCGGTTTCCGCCTCATCATCGGTGCTCCCGCGCCGTCGGCGGTGATCGCCGCACCCTTTGTCATTCTGTTCGTTGCGGCGATGGTATATGCCATTCTCATCATCATCATTGATGCCTTCTACCGACGCCGTCGTGCCCGGTTTGAAGAGAAGGTACGTGAGGCGATGGAACAGGCCGCTGAGGTGCAGGGGGAAACCCTCGCTGAAGGTGAGGAAATGGTCTCAGGCCTCGACGCCCCGGAAATGGTCTATCGCCCGATCTTCCGTGATTTTCTGGAACATACGGCCCTCGCCGTTGTTGCCGTATTCGCGCTTGGCGAGCTTGGACGCTTCTGGGGCGTGCCGGTGATGGACGAAGGAAATTGGTGGGCAGCGACGCTCGATATTGTGCTTGCCGTACTGCTTGGCTGGATCGCTTATCGCGCGGTGTCCGCCTGGGTCGACCACCGGTTGGAGCAGGAAGGCGGACCACCGGAGTTGGACGAAGAGGCCATGGGCAATGAGGGCGGTGCTGGTTCATCGCGAGTGGCGACGCTGCTTCCTATCGTGCGCTGGCTGCTCATTGCTGTCATCGTTGTCGCCGGTGCCATGATCGTCCTGTCAGAATTCGGCGTTGATATAGGCCCGATTTTCGCTGGTGCCGGCGTGGTGGGAATTGCAGTTGGGTTCGGTGCTCAGAAGCTCATTCAGGATGTCTTTTCGGGAGCCTTCTTCCTGCTCGATGACGCCTTCCGTAAGGGTGAGTATGTGGAGATTGAAAACGTCAAGGGCGTTGTGGAGAAGATCTCCATCCGCTCCTTCCAGTTGCGCCACCACCTCGGCGCTTTGCACACGATCCCCTTTGGCGAAATCCATCAACTCACCAACTATTCCCGCGACTGGGTGATGATGAAACTGCCGTTGCGCGTGACCTACGACACGGATGTTGAGAAGGTGCGCAAGCTGGTCAAAAAGCTCGGCCAGCGCCTTTTGGAACACGATCAGATTGGCCACACTTTCATGCAGCCGCTCAAAAGCCAGGGCGTCTACGCGATGGAGGATTCCGCCATGATCATCCGGGTGAAATTCATGACCAAACCCGGCGAGCAATTTGTTACGCGCAAGGTGGTTTACCAGGAAATCCAGGACCTCTTTGCCCGTGAAGGCATCCACTTTGCGCATAAGGAAGTCACTGTTCGTCTGGCGGATGGCGAGAAGGCTGAAAACCTTTCCGAAGAGCAGAAGAAGACCGTTACTGCCGCCGCGCGGTCGGTCATTGATGCAGAGCAGGAAGAAGCTGCGGCCGCTGGCAAGAAGGCACCTGCCGGCCCGTGACGGTTGTCCTTGATGTGACAAGCCCGTTCGGCAGCCGTCGTGCTAGCGCGCGGGAGCGGTTGGTTTGGGCGGCGAGTGATGCTTCGATTTTCCCCGCCTCCTGGAGACGCCGGTTGCGCAAGCGCTTCGCGCGCCCTGTTGAGGGGCCATTCGACGTTGAACAGGACGGGATGCGGCTGCGGCTCTATCCGGCGGAGAACCATTGCGACCGCGTGATTTTCGGGCGGCGGAAACTGCCGGAGCGGGAAGAGCACGAGGCGCTGCTGCCTTACCTTTCAGACAGTATGATCTTCGTGGATGTCGGCGCAAATGTCGGCTCCTATTCCTGCTTCATTGGCACGCGGGTGGCGGGTGCTCGGCTTGTTGCCTTCGAACCCCATCCCCGCACTGTGGAGAAGCTGCGCTTTAACCTCGCCGCAAATGATCTGCCAGTCACCGATGTCGTCAATTGCGCGTTGGGGGAACGGGAGGAGGTTCTGCAACTCTGGTCAGACGGCGGTTCCAACATTGGTCACACGTCGTTGCTGCCGGAGGGCACAGCGAATGCGAAGGTGAGTGTGGATGTGCCGGTGCGCGTGCTGCCGGATGTTCTGGCTGATCGGGGTGCCGGACGGGTTGATCTGCTGAAGATCGACATAGAGGGTTTTGAGGATCGTGCGCTGGGGCCACTGCTGGAAGCGGATGCAGTGCTCTGGCCAAAAGCTGTGCTGATTGAGACAGCGCACCGGCATTTATGGGAGCGAGACGTGCTCATGATGTTGCACGGGCGGGGTTATGTGGCCCGGTTTGAGACCGCGGAGAATGTGCTGGTGGTGCGGGAATGACAATGGATGTTGACTTGGGAGTGGGACGGAAAGAATAAGGCCCGCAGCACCTTCGCACGACGGGCCTTTCAAATTCAGTGTGATGGGCTTCTACTTCGCACCGGCCACAGCTCGTTTGGCCATCACCTTGACCAAGTTTGCACGGTACGCCGCTGTCGCGTGGATGTCGGAGAGCATGTCACCCTCATCCACCGCCAGACCGTCCAGCGCGTCAGGGGACCAGTTGGCGTTGAGGGCGTCTTCAGCCTCAGTCCAACGATAGGCCCCGCCTTGGGATGCGCCTGTGACGCCGACCCGCACCCCATCGGCGTGCTTGGCGACAAAGACACCGGCCATGGCGTAGCGGGAGGCAGGATTGCGGAATTTCTCATAACTGCACTTTTCAGGGGCATTGAAGGAAATGCCCGTGACGATCTCCTCGTCACTCAGTGCGGTTTCAAACATGCCGGTGAAGAAATCATCTGCCGAAATCTCACGGCTGTTGGTGTGGATTGTTGCGCCGAGTGCCAGCATTGCGCTGGGGTAATCTGCCGCCGGATCGTTGTTGGCGATGGAGCCACCAATCGTGCCGCGGTACCGCACGGCAGGGTCACCGATCCAGCCGGCCAGGTCCGCCAGTGCCGGGCACGCGGAGCGCAGGGCACTAGACGAATTGACCTCGTTGTGGGTGGCGAGCGCCCCAATTTTTACGCTCCTACCGCTTGAATCGACACCACCCATATCGCCAATCGACGTGAGGTCGATAAGCGCATCGGGCGCGGCCAACCGTTGTTTCATGGTGGGCAGCAGGGTCATGCCACCGGAGATATATTTGCCGTCTCCGGCGCTGCCCATCTTGGATGCGGCATCCGATACGCTGTCAGCGCGGGCGTAAATGGTCTCGTACATCTTGGTTCTCCTTGATGCCGCCTGGTTCACTACCCAGACCGCAAAATCATCAATCTTTACGTCGTCATTTCATCTTCACGTCAAAATGACGGGTTGAGAGTGGCGGGATCGACCCGCCACCCATGGTTCCCAATTAAGTCGCGCCGGCGATATCGTGGCCCTCGCCGCCATTTATGGCCTGCCAGACCCGGTGAGGCGTTGCTGGCATAACAAAGCGTTCCGTGCCGATGGCATCGGTGATCGCGTTGATCACCGCCGGGGGCGAGCCAATCGCTCCAGCCTCCCCGCAACCCTTGATGCCGAGCGGGTTGGTGGTGCAGGGCGTCGTCTGGTGACTGACCTGGAAACTTGGCAGATCACCGGCACGCGGCATTTGATAATCCATATATGAGGCCGAGATGAGCTGGCCCTCGTCATCATAGACCGCGTTTTCCATCATCGCCTGGCCTATGCCCTGAGCGACTCCGCCATGGACCTGACCTTCCACGATCATCGGGTTGATGATCTGGCCAAAGTCATCAGCTGCCACGAATTGCACGATCTCGGTTGTGCCGGTATCGGGATCGATCTCCACCTCGCAGATGTAGCAACCGGCGGGAAATGTGAAGTTGGCGGGGTCATAGAACGCGCCTTCCTTCAGTCCAGGCTCCATGCCTTCTGGCAGGTTGTGGCCGGTATAGGCGCCGAGGCAAACCTCATGCCAGGCAAGTTTCTTGTCGGTGCCCTTCACCAGGACTTCGCCGTCCTTGATCTCGATGTCGCCTTCTGCGGCTTCCAGCAAATGGGCGGCAATTTTCTTGGCCTTTGCTTCCACCTTGTCGAGGGCCTTGACGATCGCCGACATGCCCACCGCGCCGGAACGGGAGCCGTAGGTACCCATGCCGAACTGCACCTTGTCGGTGTCGCCGTGGACGATTTGCACGTTCTCGCCAGGCAGGCCGAAACGGTCTGAGACGAGTTGGGCGAAAGTCGTTTCATGGCCCTGGCCGTGGGAATGGGAGCCGGTGAGAATTTCCACCGTACCAACGGGGTTCACCCGCACTTCCGCACTCTCCCAAAGCCCGACACCCGCGCCTAGGGAGCCAACAGCCGCGGACGGTGCGATGCCACAGGCCTCAATATAGCAGGACATGCCGATACCGCGCTTCTTGCCGCGGCTTTCGGCCTCATCGCGGCGCTTGGCAAAGCCTTTGTAATCGGCTGCTTCCATTGCCGCATCGAGCGATGCGTCGAAGTCGCCGGTATCGTAGTTCATGATGACCGGTGTCTGGTGCGGGAAGCTGCGGATGAAGTTTTTGCGCCGCAGTTCCGCCGGGTCTTCCCCCAGCTCACGGGCAGCTTTCGTCATCATCCGCTCCACAAGGAAAGTCGCTTCCGGACGCCCGGCCCCGCGATAGGCATCAACCGGAACGGTGTTGGTATAGACCGTCTTCACATTCGCATGGATGGTGGGGATGTTGTACTGACCCGACAGCAGCGTTGCGTAGAGATAGGTCGGTGTAGCGGACGAAAACAGCGACATGTAAGCACCGAGATTAGCCACGGTTTCAATCTTGAAACCGATGATCTTATTGTCCTTGTCGAAGGCCATTTTTGCCTTGGAGACATGGTCGCGGCCATGGGCGTCTGTCAGGAAGGCTTCCGTCCGGTCCGCCGTCCATTTGATGGCGGAAACGCCAAGACGCTTGGCGGCCCAAAGGCAGGCAATCTCTTCCGGGTAAATATAGATCTTTGCCCCAAAACCACCGCCAACATCCGGCGCGATGACACGTAATTTGTGCTCCGGTGCCACATTGTAGAAGGCGGAAAGCACAAGGCGGGCCACATGGGGGTTCTGGCTGGTCGTGTGCAGCGTTAGGTGATCTTCGGCGGTATCGTATTGAACCAGCGCGGCTCGCGGCTCCATCGGGTTGGGGACCAACCGGTTGTTGCGGATATCGAGTTCGACCACTTTGGCGGCTTTATTGAAGGCCGCGTCGGTGGCTTCTTCCTCGCCGATTTCCCAATCGAAAATCAGATTGTTCTTGGCTTCCGGGTGAAGCTGTGGTGCGCCATCCTTGAGTGCGTCAGTGGCCTTCACCACGGCATCCAACACGTCGTAATTGACCTCGACGGCTTCGGCGGCGGCTTTCGCCTCTTCCAGCGTTTCGGCGATGACGATGCACACCGCGTCGCCCACATAACGCACCGTTTCGGTGGCGAGCGCGGACCATGCGCCCATGTTCATGGGGCTGCCATCCTTGGAATGAACCATCCAACCGCAGATGATGTTGCCGATCGCGTCACCGGTGAGTTGCTTGCCGTCGAGCACGGCTTCAACGCCTGACATGGCTTCTGCGGCGGATTTGTTGATGCCCTTGATTTTGGCATGGGCGTGGGGGGAGCGCACGAAGGCGGCGTGCATCATGCCCGCGACCTTGTGGTCATCCGTGTACCGGCCCTTGCCGGTGATGAAACGCTTGTCTTCCTTGCGCACAACCCGTGCGCCAATACCTTCTACACCCATAATCTCACTCCCGTTTGTGTGGAGCGTCCGTCGCGGCGTTCGGCTCGTTTTCTTATTGTTTTTCGAGCGTGCCAGCGGGAACGCTATGCGTTCAGTTGGCCATTGCCTTTGCGCCGGCTGCGATGGATTTGACGATGTTGTGGTAGCCCGTGCAGCGGCAAATGTTGCCTTCGAGGTCTTCGCGGATCGTCTTTTCATCCAGATCAGTGCCGTGGCGGTTCACCATATCGATGCCGGTCATAATCATGCCCGGGGTGCAAAAACCGCATTGCAGGCCGTGATTCTCGCGGAAAGCTTCCTGCATGGGATGCAAGTTCCCGTCGGTGGCAATACCCTCGATGGTCTGAACCTCGGTACCATCGGCCTGCACCGCAAGCATTGTGCAGGCTTTGACGGCCTTACCGTCCACCATCACCAAACAAGCTCCGCATTGGGACGTATCGCAGCCCACATGGGTGCCCGTCAAATTGCGGCCTTCGCGCAGATAATCCACCAGCAAGAGCCGGTCTTCCACGGTGGCGGATGTCGCCTTGCCGTTTACCGTGATGTTCACCTTTGACATTCAAGTCCCTCCCAAGACTGCATCGCGCCCTTCTGGCGCCCGTCTGAAGACCAAAGCCTATTGAAGTTAGAACAATTCGCAAGTGCATCTCTTGGCGACATTTGCGCTCGTGCCGTCTCAACCCCATATGCTGGTTAAACAATCACACAGGAGCCGGATATGGCTGAAACAGTCACCGTGACCGTGCCAAACCGGCACACCAAGGATGAAGCTCGGCGTCGCATTGATGATGGCTTTGCGAAAGCCATGGACACGCTTGCGGGCAAGGCAGAAGTCAAAACCGCCTGGACAGATGATGTTATGACCTTTCAGGCGGGCGCCATGGGACAGAATGTGAGCGGCACGCTCACTGTTTTCGACGATGAAGTTGTTATCCGCGTTAGCCTGCCGTGGATTCTGGCCAAACTCGCCGGTCCAATTTCGAAGAAGCTGGAGCAAAACACGCAACTTTTGTTGAAATAAGCTTTCGCTATTCTGTGTTGCCCGTTTGCGCTTTGTGAGGATACATGGCCAGCGACAGCCACGGCTAGCGGGAGCCCATCATGATTAACACACCTTATCTGCTCTTCCTTGGCGATGCGCCGGATGCGCTGGCGGCAAAGGTCGCCCAGGGCGTCAAGGATTGGCGACCAGAACTTTGTGTTGGCCAATTGCGCCTGCCCGGGTGCCGGGCGGATATGGGTTTGGACGATCTTACCGTGGAAGAGGCTGTGGAACGCGGCGCGCGTACCGTGGTAATTGGTGTTGCCAACCGTGGTGGGGTGATTTCAAAGGCCTGGAAGGTTTCACTCACCGAGGCGTTGAAAGTCGGACTCGACCTTGCCTCCGGTCTCCACAATCTGCTGCGGGATGAGGAAGACCTCGTCGCCATAGCTGCTCAGAACCACCGCGCGCTCCATGATGTGCGCGTGCCCTCAGTGGATTACCCCATCGCCAATGGTGTGCGCCGCTCCGGCAAGCGTTTGCTCGCCGTCGGGACGGATTGCTCAGTGGGCAAGATGTATACGGGGCTCTGTCTGGAAAAAGAGATGCGGGCGCGGGGCATGGATGCGGATTTCCGCTCCACAGGCCAGACCGGCATTCTGATTACCGGAAACGGCATTCCTCTCGATGCGGTGGTGGCAGATTTCATGGCCGGGGCCGTTGAGTGGCTGACACCAGATGCCGATCCTGACCATTGGGACATTATCGAGGGCCAGGGCTCGTTGTTCCATGCGTCTTTTTCAGGCGTAACACTGGCGCTGATCCATGGTGGGCAGCCGGACGCGCTGATTCTGTCCCATGAACCCACTCGCACCCATATGCGTGGCTTGCCGGATTATGCATTGCCGTCGCTGGAACGATTGCGCGATACCGCACTGCCGCTGGCCCATGTGGTCAGTCCGGATGCGGTGGTGACTGGCATTTCCATCAACACGGCGGCGCTTGGCGAAGATGAGGCGCAGCGGCTTTGCGAGGATGTCGAGAAGCGGATGGGCCTGCCCACTGTCGACCCCTTCCGCCACGGCGCGGGCCGACTGGTGGACCCGCTGGCGTGAGCATTTCGATCACCGCGGAAGAGACAGTCTTTCCCCTCGCGGAAATCTTCACCATCTCCCGTGGCTCCCGCACAGAAGCACGGGTCGTTACGGCAACTATTTCTGACGGCAGGCACACGGGCAGAGGGGAATGTGTGCCCTATGCGCGTTATGGTGAGACGGTGGAGAGCGTCATCGCGCAGATTGAGGGCTGCGGGGCGGCTGACCGCATCACGCTGCAGGACATGCTCCCCGCGGGTGCGGCTCGAAATGCAGTTGATTGCGCGTTTTGGGATCTGGAAGCCAAGCGTGCAGGAAAGCGGGTCTGGGAACTGGCCAAGCTGCTACGCCCCGCTCCAGCGATCACCGCCTATACGCTCTCGCTGGAAACGCCCGAGCAAATGCGCAAGCAGGCCGCTAAACATGCCCACCGCCCGCTCCTAAAAATTAAGCTCGGTGGCGAAGGGGACATGGCGCGGCTCGAAGCAGTCCGTGAGGGCGCGCCGAATACAGCGATTATCATCGACGCAAACGAAGGTTGGTCGGCGGAGGAATATGCCGACCTTGCCCCTGCGCTCTTGCGACTGGGCGTGAAGATGGTGGAGCAGCCGCTTCCGGCAGGCGCCGATGACATGCTGGCAGAGATTGAGCGCCCTCTGCCTGTTTGCGCCGACGAGGCGGCCCATGACCGCGTCTCGCTGCCAGCACTTTCCGGCAAATATGACATGGTCAACATCAAGCTCGACAAGACCGGAGGCCTAACCGAGGCTATCGCGCTGGAGCGGGAGGCGCGGACTGCGGGCTATGCGATCATGGTGGGCTGCATGGTCGGTTCGTCCCTTGCCATGGCACCAGCAACGCTTTTGACGGGTGGGGCGGCCTTTACGGACTTGGACGGCCCGCTCCTCTTGGCTAAGGATCGCAAACATCCGCTTACTTTCGACCAGGCTGGCGTTCATCCGCCTGCCGCCGAACTTTGGGGCTAAGAGCCATGCGCATTGTCTATCTGAACGGCGAGTATTTGCCGGAAAACGAAGCTAGGATTTCCATCTTCGACCGCGGCTTCCTCTTCGCCGACGGGGTTTATGAGGTCACCACCGTGGTGGACGGCAAGCTGATCGCCTTTGAAGGCCACTTCCAGCGCCTTAACCGCTCGCTGGCTGAATTGCAGATTGAAGCAGAGATCGACCGCGACGAACTGCTGGAGATCCATCGCGAACTGATCACCCGCAACGACCTGGATCAGGGCATGATCTATTTGCAGATCACGCGTGGCAATCCAGGCGACCGGGACTTCGCCTTCCCCACCGAGCCAACTGAACCGACCATGGTGCTCTTCACGCAGGAAAAAACAGTCATCGGCACGGCGATTGAGGATAAGGGCCTCTCTGTCATTTCCATTGAGGATCTGCGCTGGGGTCGTCGCGACATTAAGACAATACAACTTCTCTACCCGAGCCTTGCCAAGATGGAGGCAAAGGCAAGGGGCGCTGATGACGCCTGGATGGTGCAGGATGGTGAGGTGACGGAGGGCACGGCCAACAATGCCTATATCGTCAAGGACGGCACGATCATCACCCGAAACCTCACCAATGAGATTCTTCATGGCATCACGCGCAAATCCGTGCTCGCCTGCGCTAAAGCATTGCAGATGAAAGTGGAGGAACGGCCTTTCACGATTGAGGAGGTGAAGGCTGCCGACGAAGCCTTCGCAACCAGCGCGTCCGGCTTCGTCAATCCGGTCGTCGAGATTGACGGTGAGAGGATCGGCAGTGGCAAACCCGGCCAGGTCGCCGCGCGTTTGCGTGATGAATATGTGCGCGTCAACATGAAAGAAGCGCTGTGAGCGATCCGTTCTTTCATGTTCCATGTGACGGGAAAGGGCGCCTGTCTCTCGGCCCCCGACCGGAAACAGGCGCTATTGATGCCTGGGCCGCGCAGGCGCAAAGCGAAGGTGTTGGCTTTGTCGTTTCCATGCTTTCAGACGATGAGACCGCCAAGTTTGGCCTCACCGACGAAGGCGAGCGTCTTGCCCGGCGCGGCGTCTTTTTTACCCGTTACGGGGTGATCGATTATGGCACGCCGGACATGCCGCGCTTTCGCGGACTGGTTGAGGCCATGCGTGCAGAAATAGCGGCAGGCACTCATGTTCATATCCACTGCGCCGGTGGCACCGGCCGGGCGGGAACCGTGGCAAGCTGCATTCTCCTCGGCGATGGCGTGAATCCCGCAGAGGCCGTTGGGAAAGTGAGTGAGGCCCGTGGCGCGCAGGTGCCGGAAACGAGCAAGCAGCTTGATTTCGTGACGAGCTTTCTGGGCGTTTAGCCAATTGGCTTTGCGACATTTCCCTCGTAACCGTTGCCAGAAAAATTAGACGGCCGAAGCTATCGGAGTATGCTTGGGATCCAAACCAATCGGATCTCGGCAGTCATGGCTAGAAATTTGTTCCGCTCAACAGCGCGCTGGGTTTTTCGAATCCTCGGCACGGCTGTTTTGCTGATTGTTGTCGTTACCGCTGTTCAGTCTTTCAGGCTGCTCGACTTTGGCGCAAAACCTGATTTCATCGTCGATCAAGCCGCATTGGCCCAAGACGTTCAGTTCATTGAGGCGAACGGGTTGCGGTTTGGATATCTGGAATCCGGCGAAGGGCCCCTGGTGTTACTGCTTCATGGCTATCCGGAGACGGCGCGTTCATGGCACGAGGTGCAAGCAGACCTTGCTGACAGCGGTTTTCGCACGGTCGCCGTCTTCATGCGCGGTTACGCTCCAACTTCTGCAGCATCAGACTATTCCGTACGCAGTCTCGGCCAAGATGTTGTATCCCTGATCGAGGCCTTTGGTGAGAACGAGGCGATTGTCGTCGGTCATGATTGGGGGGCAAGCGCTGCTTATGAGGCCGCTTTCACAGCACCGGAAAAAGTGTCTCATCTGGTTGCGCTTTCAATTCCACATCCAAAAGGCACCCAACCCAGTCTTGGTCTATTCCTCGTCGCGCCCCATTTTCTTTATTACCAGCTACCAACGGCGGAACGGCTGGTCTGGAGCAACGATTTCGACCACATCCGTACGATCTTCAAGACGTGGTCTCCAGGCTTCGATATGCCCGAAGGTGAGTTCAACAATATCCGCAACACTTTGCAGACACCCGACGGGATAGCCGGACCCATGGCCTATTACCACGCAGTTGCGGCCAACGGCGCTGGTAACGCGGATATTCAGCCTACGTCCGAGATTACCGTTCCAACGCTGGTCATCGCGGGGGATAGTGACGGCACTGTCAATCTGGATGGGTTCAGCAATGCTGAGCCTGCATTTACCGGACCGTATTCCTTTGAGGTGCTGGATGGTGTGGGCCACTTCCCACAGGTGGAGCAGCCTAGAAAAGTCGCAGCGGCGATACGTGATTTTGTGCTCCGAAATCAGTAGGTTGTGGGAGCTAAGGGGTTTTGGCAAAACCCACCGCGCCTTTTCACATTTGCGGTTCGCGCACGCTACAAAAAGTTCTCTAATGCGGCGAGTACACGTTCCGGCGCTTCGAGTTGCGGCAGATGGCCAACCTGCGCCAGTGTCTGGAATTCGCCCTGCCCGACCAACTTGTGAAGAGCTCTCCCGCGGTCAATCGGGATCCAGGGATCGTCTTCGCCCCACAAAATTTTGACCGGGCAGCGCAGTTTTCCAAACATAGGTTCGATTTCGGCAGTGTAGCACTCGTCAGCTTGAGCAAACTGGCAGTAAAAGCTGCCGGAGCCCTCCACGCCAAGCCATGGTTCGACTAGCTTGGTGAAATCGGATGGGTCGATATCGTGCGCCAACGCACCGCGAATATAGGCTTTGACAATGGCTTGGTGGATGTGGGCGGGGAGGCCCTGAAACGCCTTCACATGCCGCCCCACATGATCAAAGAAATCCGATCCCCATGGCCGCATGGCCACGACGTTCATCAGCACGTAGCGTTGGTAGTCTCGACCGTTGAGCAAATGCGCGCGCAAGGTAATGGCATCGCCAAAATCATGGGCGATGACGGAGGGCGTCTTCAGCTTCCAATGGTCCAGCATTTCGCAGAAAATTTCGCTTTGAACATCCAGCGACGTTCTTTGGTCGGCACATATCTGCGATTGGCCAAAGCCCGGCATGTCGTACCAGTGGACCCGGTAGCGCTCAGCCAGTTTCGGAATGATTCGGTGCCAGGAATAGGACGACCACGGCCAACCATGGGCAAGGACGAGGTCATCTCCTCGCCCGACCAAGCCTGACGCAACGCGACCTACCGAAGTTTCAACGTCCTGATCGAGGGTCCAGCCGGGCATACAGCGCCTGCGATTTATGAAGTTCTCGTTACGAGCTTAGAGGCAGTCGGCGTCTTTTCAACATGCAGACGGCATCGTCTTGCGCATCCAAAGATGCAATGGTTAGCTCTTAATCTGGGTTCAACAATCGAGAGATCGATTTGACCGTTCTTGGAAGATGTCCGGGCCATCCCTATGCCAAGGCCCATGTCTGGTGGCCGCCACCACTTGGCCGGGCTTTGCCCCGCTTCACCTGACATCTGACATTCTAAAAGAGCGGAACATTCCATGAGCACCACTCTCATCGCGGGGTCGGACGGCCTCGTTATTGCCTGGCCGGACGGCACGTCTGGTACTTTCCCCTATATCTGGCTGCGGGACACCGATCCCAGTGGTTTCCACCCCGATACCGGCGAGCGCGCCTTCGAACTAACGAGCGTGCCGCTCGACATCGCGCCGTGCCATGCGCAGATCGACGGTGATGACCTGTTCGTTACCTGGCCGGAGGCGGATGGGCCGAGCCGCTTCGACCTTGCCTGGATCAAGGCCCACCGGCCCGGGCAGAAACGCGCCGACCCGGCCGCGGTCGAACCTGTCATCTGGCGTAGCGAGCTTGGCGGCGACAGTGTGCCGCGTCACCGGGCAGATGTGGTGTTGTCGGGCGATCCGGGTCTGCAAACTTGGCTGGAAGACACCAAGCGTTACGGCCTCACAATCCTCACCGGCCTTGCCGACACGAGCGAGGCGGGCATGGAGGTCGCCCGAAAGGTCGGCCATCTGCGGGAGACGAATTTCGGCCTGACATTTGAAGTCATGTCGAAGCCGAATCCCAACAATTTAGCCTATACTGCAGACGCTCTGCCACTCCACACTGACCTCACGAACCAGGAGTTGCCGCCGGGTTACCAATTCCTCCACTGTCTGGCCAATGAAGCGAAAGGCGGCGGGTCGACCTTCTGCGATGGCGTCGCCGTGGCGGAAGATTTGCGGGAACGGGACGTCGACGCTTTCAACATTCTAGCCAGCGTAACGGTGCCCTTTCGTTTCCACGACGAGGATACCGATATCCGTTTCCGTAAGACCGTGATCACGTTGGATGATGACGGTAGCGTCTCGGAGATCTGTTTCAACGCCCACCTCGCCGACATCGTCGATCTGGAGCCTGAGGAGATGACGGCGTTCTACCGCGCCTACCGGCTCTTCATGGAAATGACGCGGGACGCCGCCTACGGTATCGCGCTGCGTCTCTGCGGTGGCGAGATGGTGGTCTTCGACAATCGCCGCGTCCTCCACGGTAGGCAGGCCTTCGACCCTTCCACCGGCTTCCGTCATCTCCATGGCTGTTATGTCGACCGCGGAGAATGGGACAGTCGGCTGCGGGTGTTGGCGCGGGATACGGGTGGTTAGATCGGCAGCTCCGTCGTGTCCTTCAGGCTTTCCATCACGAAGGACGCCGTGACATCAGAGATCGGCACCTTGGCGATGATGCGCTGGTAAAAGGCGTCGTAGTCGCCAACGCTCGCAACGCGCACGCGCAGAATATAGTCGAGGTCGCCTGCTAGGCGCTGGGCGCCCATGATTTCTGGCATATCCCGCACTGCGCGGCTGAAGGCGTCGAGCCATTCAGCATCGTGCCGGTTGGTGCGGATCAGCACATAGATCGCCATGTCGAGACCGAGCTTTTCCGCATCCAGCAGTGCAACGCGAGAGCCGATAACTCCACCATCCTCCATATTACGAATACGCCGCCAGCACGCATTGCGCGACAGATGCACCCGCTCGGCGATGGAATCCATGGAGAGCGATGCGTCCCGCTGGAGCAGGCGCAGAATGGCGTGGTCAAATTTGTCTAACTGAAGCGCTTTCATTGGGATACCGTCCCGGATATCGACGATCTGTAAGGATCATTGGGATGACATCCTTCCATATTCGCACCATTCTGACTAGGCAATTGTCAATTGGGAGAGAGTGATATGGAACAGGTTCAACAGCGCGGTAGATCAGGTTTCCTGCGCGGCTTCATCGAGCACCCGGCCAGCGTCAACGAGACTTATTTCCAACACATGCGATTTGCAGCAGGTTTCGCCACAGCACTCTTTGGCGCAGCGCTGGCAGCTCTCATCCACGCGATCATCCCGCCGCTGTTTGAAACAACGGCCAGCCGCCTGATCCGCAAGCTCCATGCCCGGATGGAAGCTCGGCATTAGGGGTTTTAGCTAAGCCGCCTTCTCTTCCTCCACTCCGGCCATTAATAGGCCCAGTTCGCCTTCGGTAGCGTCGGGTGGACGTTCGCCGACGATGCGGCCGTCGAACATCACTAACACCCGGTCTGAGAGCGCACGGATTTCGTCGAGTTCCACCGAAACCAGCAGCACGGCTTTGCCGGCGTCGCGCATTTCAATGATGCGTTTGTGGATGAATTCAATCGCACCCACATCCACGCCACGGGTTGGTTGGCCGATCAGGAGAACGGACGGGTCGCGCTCCATTTCCCGCGCCAGCACGATCTTCTGCTGGTTGCCGCCTGAGAAATTGGCGGTTTTCAGCTTCGGATTGGGTGGGCGAATATCGTAGCGCTCGATTTTTTCTTCTGCCTCCTGGCGCATGGCGCTGGTATTGAGGAAGGGCCCCGCCGCAAAACGGTCGTCAAAATGATAGCCGAGAATGGCGTTTTCCTGCTCTTCGAAGGGCAGGACGAGGCCTTCGTGGTGGCGGTCCTCCGGCACATGGGCAAGTCTGCGTCCACGCAGTTCGGCCGGGTCGAGACCGGCGATGCTCTGCCCCTCCAGCAGGATCGTACCACCTGCGGGCTGACGCATACCGGCAATGGCCTGGAGCAACTCGCTCTGCCCGTTGCCCGCAACCCCGGCAATGCCGACGATCTCTCCCGCGCGCACCTCAAAGGAAACGTTCTTGACCATATCGACGCCCCTGCTGTCGCGCACGGTGAGGTCTGAGACGGCGAGCTTGACCTCACCCGGATCCGCCTCGCCTTTGTCGACCTGGAGCAGCACCCTGCGACCGACCATGAGTTCGGCCAATTCTTCCGGGGAGGTTTTGGCTGTCTCGCGCGTCGCCACCATTTCCCCACGTCGCATGACGGAGACGGCATCCGTGATCGCCATGATCTCCCGCAATTTGTGGGTGATGAGGAGGATGGTTTTCCCCTGCGCCTTAAGCTGTTCTAAAATGCGGAACAGGTGGTCAGCCTCCGCCGGGGTCAACACACCTGTCGGCTCATCGAGAATGAGAATATCTGCCCCGCGGTAGAGGGCTTTCAAAATTTCGACGCGCTGTTGAAGGCCAACTGGGATTTCGCCGACGATTGCGTCGGGGTCGACGGCGAGGCCGTATTCTTTTTCAAGACGCAGCAATTCCACTCGAGCCTTGTTCAAACTTGGGCCGAGGAGGCCTGAATCCTCCGCGCCAAGGACGATGTTTTCCAGCACCGTGAAATTGTCCACCAGCATGAAGTGCTGATGCACCATGCCAATGCCGAGTTTGATGGCGACCTGGCTGTCGGGGATATCGGCCACTTCGCCCCCCACCAGAATG
Source organism: uncultured Alphaproteobacteria bacterium (assembly GCA_929200315.1). GTDB lineage: Bacteria > Pseudomonadota > Alphaproteobacteria > Rhizobiales > Rhizobiaceae > Pseudahrensia. The sequence goes on from CAKMZB010000002.1 coordinate 179,210, forward strand.
ACCCCGTGGTCGGCCTGGTAGAAGCCGTAAAGAATGGACATGAGGGTGGATTTGCCCGCACCGTTCTCCCCCACAATGCCGTGGATCGTGCCACGCTCGATGGTCAGATCGATATCTTTGTTGGCTTGGACGGAGCCGAAGGATTTGGAAATCTTCTTCAGCTGGATGGCGGGTGCTGTCTTGCTCATGAGGCAGAACCCTAATGCGCCGTTCGACAAGCGCAAGCGGGTATGGTCACGGCATTTCTGTTGGTATTGGCCCTGTTGACAATCATCGCGTCGCGCTAAGGGTGGGGGATGACACCTTTTGCCTTCAACACCACTCCCTCCATCATCTTTGAAGACGGCGCTGCAGTCGACATGGCCAAGCGCTGCGGTAGGGCGCTGGGAGAGCGTGTACTATTCGTCACTGATGCCGGAATCATGAAACTTGGTCTGGCTGACGGCGCGATTGCGAACCTGCGGGATGCGGGCCATACGGTGACGATATTCGATGCCGTGGAAGCCGACCCGTCCCGCGTGACTCTGGACACAACCACCGCTGCGGCTAGGAACGTTGGTGCGACCGGGATCGTCGGGTTCGGCGGTGGCTCTTCCATGGATGTTGCCAAGCTCGTTGCGCTGCTTGCAGGCTCTGCCGAAAACCTTGACGAGGCTTGGGGTGTTGGCAACGCTAAAGGTCCGCGCCTGCCGCTCGTACTCGTGCCGACCACGGCGGGAACAGGTTCGGAAGTGACGCCGGTTTCCATCATTACCGTGGAAGGGGAGACCAAGCTTGGCGTCGTCTCACCGATCATTCTGCCGGACATTGCTCTCCTTGACGCAACTCTCACCCTTGGCCTGCCGCCTGCGGTGACGGCTGCGACGGGGATCGACGCAATGGTTCACGCTATCGAAGCGATTGCCTCGGCCTCCGCCAACAACAACCCGATCTCGCAGGTGCTGGGGCGCGAGGCGTTGGTGTTGCTGGGGGCGAATATTGAGACGGCAGTGAAAAATGGGGCGAATGCTGCCGCGCGGGGGGCGATGCTGCTTGGCTCTATGTTGGCAGGGCAGGCCTTCGCCAATTCCCCTGTCGCAGCCGTTCATGCGCTTGCTTACCCAATTGGCGGGCGTTTCCACATTCCCCATGGCCTCTCCAACGCACTCGTGTTGCCCCATGTGTTGCGTTTCAATGCGGCTAATGGCGAGGCAGCGAAAATCTATGCGAGCCTGGCACCGCTCGTCTTTCCAGACATCGATACGGGAGAATCGTCGCAAGCCATCACTGCTGCCTTCGCGGAGCGATTGGTTGCACTCGCGATCGATCTTGGCCTGCCGACACGGCTGCGGGATGTCGATATTCCGCAAGATGCCTGTGAGGGTATGGCGGAAGCGGCAATGGCGCAGCAGCGCCTGCTTGTGAACAATCCGCGCAAGGTAACGCAGGCCGATGCGCTGGCGATTTACAGGGCCGCGTGGTGAGCAGGCCGGAGCCATCCAAGCGGCGCGATTATCCGCTCTTTCGCACCCTCCAGACCCGTTGGGAGGACATGGATTGCTACGGACATGTCAACAATGTCACGTATCTGTCCTATTTCGATACGGCGATTAACGGTTGGTATCTTGATGATGGTCTCCTCACCATGCCGGCTTCTGACGCGCTCTTTCTCGTGGTGGAAAACGGGGCCCACTATTTTGGCGAGATCACATTTGCCCAGATCGTTCACGCGGGTATCCGGGCGCTGAAGGTTGGCACGTCGTCCGTCACCTATGACATTGCCCTTTTCACCGATGAAGATGAGACCGCTTGTGCCCGGGGGCGATACACCCATGTGCTGGTGGATGCGCAGACCCGTCGCCCAACCCCCATTTCTGGTCATCGCCGCGAAAAGCTGGAGGCATTGCTCTAATCATGTCCGACCCGACCGAAAACCGTATCCAGGCGCTGGAAGAACTGGCTGCTCACCAGGCGAGCGAGATTGAAAGCCTGTCTGAGCAATTGCGCCAGCAATGGACGCGCGTTGATGAACTCACCACGGCCATGCTGCGTTTGCGCGATCGTATGACCGAGGTGGAAGAGGGTGGGACGGGCGCGCACGAAAACACGCCACCGCCCCACTATTAGGGGTGACCATTTGTTCCTGATTGGTCGAACCATGCGCGACTTTACACCTTCTGCTATCTTTATCGGTATTCTTGCCGCCCTTGTGGGCTTTGCCTCCACCTTTGCGCTGGTGCTTGCCGGTTTGCGTTCAGTGGGCGCGACGGACGCTCAGGCCGCGTCTGGTCTGATGGCGCTGCTGGTGACTTGCGGCCTGTCCAGCATCATCCTCTCCTGGAAAACCCGCATCCCGATTGCGGGAGCCTGGTCTGCTCCGGGTGCGGCTTTGCTGATACTCACCGGCGAAGTTGCTGGCGGTTTCGCCGCAGCGGTTGGCGCGTTTTTGATCTGTGCTGTGCTCATCATCGTCAGTGGGTTGGTGAAGCCCTTCGCCCGCTTGGTAGCGTCCATCCCAACACCCCTCGCTGCTGCGATGTTGGCAGGTGTGCTGCTTCCCATTTGCCTCGCACCCATGCGGGCAATCGGGGAGAATGTTTGGTTTGGTCTGCCCATTCTCGTGGCGTGGATTATCGGCTTGAGGCTTCACCGCCTGCTTGCCGTACCCTTTGCACTGGCCGGGTTTTTGGGCGTGATGATCTTCGGCATCGACCTGCCCGCTGACTGGGCAAGTGGGGTTGGCGCTGCAATCATACCAGACCCTCAGTTTGTTACGCCGGTCATTACCGTCTCGGCAACGCTTTCCATCGCTCTGCCGCTCTTTGTGGTGACAATGGCTTCGCAGAACGTGCCCGGTCTCGCCGTGCTTCATGCTTTCGGTTACCGACCGGACCAAGGGCCGCTTATAGCGACTACTGGTGTCCTCAGTTTTACCGGGGCCTTTTTCGGCGGCCATGCCATCAATCTTGCTGCGATCACAGCGGCCATGGTGGTGGGGGATGAAGCAGGGCCGGACCCTGCCCGGCGCTGGGCGGGAGCTGTGGTCAACGGTATTGCCTATATTGTGATCGGTTTGACGGCTGGCGCGTCCGTCGCCTTTGTCTCCCTCGCGCCACCTGTGCTTATTGAAGCGGTGGCTGGCCTTGCGCTGGTTTTTGCCCTCATCACCGCAACGCAAACCGCCTTTGCCAATGAGGACATGCGCGCTGCCGCTGCTGTGACATTCCTTGCGGCAGCTTCAGGTATCACGATCATCGGAGTGTCCGGCGCGTTCTGGGGGCTGCTTGCCGGCATCGCGATGACGATGCTGGTCCGGCGCAAGGATGCTTAGAGCTTGGTACGCGCCCGCAAGGCAGCCGACAGCGTGCCCTCGTCGAGATAGTCCAGCTCCCCCCCTACCGGGACGCCATGGGCGAGGCGGGAGATTGCGACATCTGCACCTTCCAGCCGGTCGGTGATGAAATGCGCAGTGGTCTGGCCTTCCACCGTGGCGTTAACCGCGATGATGATCTCGCTGACCGCATCATCCTGCGCCCTGTCCACGAGCGCGGGAATGGAAAGATCATCCGGCCCGATCCCATCTAATGGAGACAACGTGCCGCCGAGGACGTGGTAGAGCGCGTTCATGCTCCCGCCCGCGTCGTTGGCTCGCTCCAGGGCCCAGAGGTCGGAGACATCTTCAACAACGATGATCATCGAGTGATCCCGGCGTGGGTCGGAGCAGACATGACAGGGGTCGCTCGTGTCGATGTTGCCGCAGGTTGAGCAGATACCAACCGCCTCCACGGCCTCTGCCATGGCTCCGGCAAGGGGCACCATCAGCGCGTCCTTGCGCTTGACGAGATGGAGCGCAGCGCGTCGCGCCGAGCGAGGGCCAAGGCCTGGAAGGCGGGCGAGAAGCTGGATCAGTCGCTCGATTTCCTGACCGGGCTCCGCTGATCTGGCCGCTGGCTGAAGGTCGCGCGGGTCGTTCATGCCTAATCTGCCTTCTTCGGCGTTTCCGCCGGGCCATCAGCGGCCGGTGGTGTCGGAGCTGGGGAAGCGGCGGCGGCGCGGCGGCGCTTATCGCGGGCCGATGTCTTGACGATCCTCACCCGCCGCACCCGGCGCGGGTCGGCCTCCATGATGCGGAATTCATAGGCGTTGAGGGGGCTTGTGCTTTCCCCCCGCACAACCTCGCCTCGCACTGGCACAGTTCCAGCCAGGGCAAAAACGAGGCCGCCCAGCGTATCGACATCGTCGGCCAGGTCACCGGGGTCAAAATCCTTGCCCAGCGCCTCGGCAATCTTATCGAGTTCCATCCGAGCATCCACCAGCCATGCGCCATCGGTCTGCTCTTCGATGCGTGGCTCGGTGCCGTCTTCGAGATCATGCTCGTCTTCGATCTCTCCGACCACTTCCTCGACAATATCCTCCAGCGAAACGAGCCCATCGGTGCCGCCATATTCGTCTATCACCAGCGCCATCTGCGTGCGGGTTGCCTGCATTCGAGCCATCAGGTCGGCTGCCAGCATGGAGGGCGGGACAAAGAGCACGCGGCGGATGATGTCGGCCTCGTTCAGCTTTGCGTCGAGATCAACGCGGGCGAGATTAAGGCTCTCCTTGCCGTTCTTGGCGGAGGCGCGCTTGGTCATGTGCAGCATCAAGTCCTTAACGAGCACCATGCCGCGCGGATCATCAAGGTTTTCCTCATAGACGGGCAGGCGGGAATGGCCGGTTTCTTCAAAACTATGAAGCACATCGCCGAGGCTGGTGTGGCGGTCAACGGCGTGGATTTGCGCCCGGGGAACCATCACGTCCTCCACCCGCTTTTCACGAAGCCGCAGAATGTTGGCGAGCATGGCCCGCTCTTCCGGCGAAAAGGTGCCGTCCCCGGACCCGCCGGCCTGAAGCGCCTCCGACAGATCTTCGCGTAAAGTGGAAGGGTTGCGCAGACGTAACCGGGCTATCAGGCGGGAGAAAATTCCGCCCTGGGTCTGCTTTTCCGGTTGGTGAACCAGCGCCCGGTCATCCGCGATCGGTGGCGGTGCGGGCGCGGAGGGACTGGACGGGTCGCCAGCTTGTTGCGAAGCGCCCGGTTCGTCGGGTGAGGTGTCTGTGGAAGATCGGTCGGGCATGTGCGGGGAAACGGTAAGCAATTGTAGCGCTGTGTCCAGATGGTCAGGTGCTAGAGATAGGGATCGGAAATGCCCAGTCCAGCCAAAACCGTCGTTTCTCTTGCCTCCATCTGATCGGCCTCTTTGTCGTCCAGATGGTCGAGACCGACGAGATGCAGCGCGCCGTGGACTATGAGGTGGGTGGCGTGGTTGATGAGGCTCTTACCCTGCTCCACCGCCTCCCGCTCCAGCACACCACGAGCGAGGACGATGTCACCGAGCAGCAGGCCATCCCCTTCGAAGGAGAGGACGTTGGTCGGCTTGTCTTTGTCACGATGAGCAGCGTTCAGGTCCTGGACCTGCTGGTCATTGGTGAGAAGAACGGAGATTTCGCTTCCCGGCTCCAGCTCGTTCTCCGCGAGCGCGGCTTTGACAGCTTGGGCGGCAAGGGCCTCCCAGTCCGTTCCGTCGGTCCAGGCTTCATCTGCAATGGCAACGTCAACAATGAGCATTACGGCTTGTGGGCCGCCGGGGTGTTGGCGTTGTCATAGGCGCGCACAATCCGGCCAACGAGTTTATGGCGCACAACGTCGGATGCATCGAAGGCAACCGAGATGATGCCTTCGACAGGCGTGAGCAAATGCAAAGCTTCCACGAGGCCTGAAACCTGCCCGTTCGGCAGGTCGATCTGTGATGGATCGCCAGTGACGATCATCTTTGAGCCCTCGCCAAGACGGGTGAGGAACATTTTCATCTGCATCGAAGTCGTGTTCTGCGCTTCGTCAAGGATGATGGCGGCATGGGCGAGCGTGCGCCCGCGCATGAAGGCGAGCGGTGCAATCTCGATAATGCCGGAGGTGATCGCCCGCTCCACACGGTCACCGGGCATCATGTCGTAGAGCGCGTCGTAAAGCGGGCGCAGATAGGGATCGACCTTTTCCTTCATGTCGCCTGGCAGGAAACCGAGGCGCTCCCCCGCTTCCACCGCCGGGCGGGAGAGGATGATGCGGTCCACCGCACCACGCTCCAGGAGCGAAGCTGCATGGGCGACGGCGAGATAGGTCTTGCCGGTTCCTGCCGGGCCGGTGCCAAAGACAAGTTCGGCGCGGTCCATGGCGCGGATGTATGCGTCCTGCGTCGGCGTGCGGGCATGGATGGTTTTCTTGGCTGTGGAAATAGAGGCCATTGCAAGTTTTCCGCCCCCACCTTTGGCTGCTTTCTCCCCAGGCATATGGGTTTTCGCCTCCGCACGACTGGATTGGCGAATCGCTCCTTCAACGTCGCCTGGGCCAATATCCTCTCCCGTCCGCACCCGCTCATAGAGCGCGTCGAGCACGGTATGAGCCTGTGCAACCTGCTCCGGTGCGCCACGCAGATGGACCTCGTTTCCGCGAGCAACGGCTTCGACGGAGAGGTCACGCTCAACAATGGCGAGATGCTCATCATATTGGCCAAACAAGGCTCTAGCGGCGTGATTGTCTGCAAAAGCGAGGGCGCGGTGATCTAAATCGGAGGCGCCCTTTGCGTTAGGGTTCGCGCCGTTTTCGCGTTCCGGGGCTTCGGTCACGAAGGTTGGCAGCTCTTCGGGCGTGACGGGGATGTCGTTCAAGCGGCGGCTTCCTCGGCGTTGATTGGACCCACTGGCATGGCGGAAAGGCTGTTGGCGTGGGCCGCGTCTATGGTGACGGAGACAATATCGCCAATAGCGCCCACAGACGAGGGGACTATGACACTTTGCAGCCAGGGGGAGCGGCCAATGAGTTGATCTTCGTGACGGCCGGGCTTTTCAAGCAGCACATCGACGGTCTTGCCGATGCAACCTGCGTTGAAAGCCAATTGCTGCTCGTTAAGCAGGCCCTGAAGGCGCAAGAGGCGTTCACTCTTCACCTCCTCGGCCACCTGATCCGCCATCTCCGCACCAGGCGTTCCGGGGCGCTTGGAATATTTGAAAGAGAAGCAAGAGGCATAATTCGTTGCTTCCACGATTTTCAGCGTTTCTTCAAAATCGGCATCCGTTTCGCCGGGGAAACCGACGATGAAGTCGCCGGAAATTGCCATGTCCGGACGCACTTTGCGGACGCGGGCGATGATGTCGAGATAATGCGCCGCGGTATGGGAACGGTTCATGGCCTTCAGCACCCGGTCACTCCCAGCCTGCACGGGCAGGTGCAAATAGGGCATAAGGGTGGGCAGATCGCGATGGGCCTCAATCAGATCATTGCTCATGTCTTTGGGATGTGACGTGACGTAGCGCAGGCGGGCAATTCCGCGAACTTCAGCGAGCTCGCGCAGCAAATCGCCCAAACCCATGACTGTCCCGGTGCGGCTATCGCCGTGCCAGGCGTTGACATTCTGCCCAAGCAGCGTGATTTCGCGCACCCCCGCATCCACCAGCGCGCGGGCCTCGGTGAGGATCTGTGCGCGGGGGCGAGAGACCTCTGCGCCGCGGGTATAAGGCACAACGCAAAACGTGCAGAACTTGTCGCAACCTTCCTGCACAGTCAGAAACGCCGTCACGCCCCGCGCGGTGATCTGGCGTTTGGTGGCGAGCGGCATGTGCTCGAACTTGTCTTCAACCGCATAATCCGTAATGACCTGTGGCCCAGTTTTGGAGGCGCGGACAACTTCGCCAATGCGGTGATAGGTCTGCGGACCGACCACCAGATCGACGGCCTGCTCCCGTTTGATGATCTCTTCACCCTCTGCCTGCGCCACACAGCCCATCACACCGATTGTCAGCGGGCGGTCGGTGTCAGCCCGGCGTTTCTTCAGCTGACGGATGCGACCGAGATGGGAATAGACCTTCTCCGCTGCCCGCTCACGGATGTGGCAGGTGTTCAAAAGTACGAGGTCGGCATCGTCCATGTCCTGCGTCGGCGCATAGCCCTCTGCCTCCAGCGCATCGCCCATGCGCATAGAATCATAAACGTTCATCTGGCAGCCCCAGGTCTTGATGAAGACCTTTTTGGGAGCGGCTTCAGCGCCGGCATTTTTCGTCAATTCGCTCATGGCGTGCTGTCTAGAACGGAGGCTTGTCCCGGTCCACCCGTCAACATGGCGCGGATTGCGTCGCGGGTCTCGGCTGCCACCACCTTGCGATCACTCGTGTCATCAAGCCGTGTCGCCGGAGCGCAACGTACAGTTACGTCGAGGCCGCCCTTTAAGATCAATGGCATGAGACTTTCCAGCAGGCCTACCTCGCCGGGCCAGGCGATGTGAGGGCGTTCTGCCCGGGTCAGCGGCATTCCGTGCAGCGTGTGGTAATGCAACGCTACCGGTTGCACCTGAGCGTGATCCACTGAGACCGCCTTGAGCGCGACTTTGGCAGCTTCAAACAACGGTGTTTTGAAAGGAAGAAGGGCGTTGGCGTCCCCTGTCGTGCCCTCGGGGAAGAGCACCATTGTTTCTTCCGCCGCCAGGCGCTCGGCAATTTCCGTTGCCTGCTGCCCTGCCTGGCGCCGATCGCCACGCTCAATGAAGACCGTCCGCTGCATCCGCGCAAAGAGGCCGATCACCGGCCAATCGCGGATTTCCGATTTTGCGACGAAGGAGAGCGGGGCGACGGTGGACAGGACGGATATATCGAGCAGGCTTACATGATTGGCGACAATCAAGAGCGGTCGCTCCAGCGATACATCACCGTCGACATGTACCTTAACGCCAAGCAGCCAGAGCAAAATACGGTGGAACGTCACTGGCAGCTTTGCGGCCAGTTGCGACGCGAGACGCAGGAAGAGCAATTGAAGCGGAACGAGAATGGCGAGCACCAGAAGAAGTATTGCGATGATGGCAACCAGCCGCAATGTGGCGATGCATCGTTCCGCCCATGGCGGAATCGTGTGGCCAAAAGCCTCAATCATCACCGTCTTTCGCAAGTGGCACAGCGTAAAGCTCCAACCGGTGATCGACGAGTCGGTAGCCGTGTTTGCGGGCTATTGCCTCTTGCAGCGCTTCGATCTCGGCATCGTGAAACTCTACGACCTCGCCGTTTGTCACGTCGATGAGATGATCGTGATGCTGATCCGGCGCTGGTTCATAGCGTGCGCGGCCATCGCGGAAGTCGTGGCGTTCTACAATTCCCGCATCCTCAAACAGTGCAACGGTGCGATAGACGGTGGAGATGGAAATGCGATCGTCGATTGCAGAGGCGCGGCGATAGACCTCCTCGGTATCGGGATGATCGTTCGCATCCCCCAACACCCGCGCGATGATGCGGCGCTGGTCCGTCATTCTCATGCCCTTGGCGATGCAGGCTTCTTCCAGCGTCATGGGTTCTGATCGGTTTTGTTTGGGCGGCGGGTCAGGCCGGGTCGCGACCATGAGAAGGGCTAGAGCAGGGCCAGGGCCATGACAAGCGCGTCATGGCGTTCTGCTCCTGGTCCGGCAATGTTTTCATAATAACCGGCGCGGCGACCAATCTCGCGGAAGCCGAGGCGAGTGTAGAGCGCGACAGCCGCCTCGTTCCCACCGTCGACTTCCAGAATGAGCCGCGCGAGGCGCTCGCTCTGGCAATGGCGGATCGCCTGACTCATCAGCGCTCTGCCAAAGCCTTCACCGCGCGCGGTTTGGTCGACGGCGATGGAAAGAATTTCTGCCTCGTCGGCGGCCTGGCGCAGCATGACGAAGCCGCAGGCTGGCTGCTGACCTCCGCCCTCACTGCGCACGACAAGGCTTGTAACAGTGGGCTCCTCGGCAAGAACAGTGATTTCGCCGGTGGACCAGCCGCGGGGAAAGCCTTCGCTGTGCAACTCCGCCATACGGCGATGGTCGCTGGGTTGAGCTATCTGCACGAAGGGCATGGTTCTGCGTCGCATTTTCAGCCGCATCAGGGTGCCGCTCCGGCGGGGATGGCTTGGGGCTTGGCATCCGGCGCACGCAGATAGAGCGCGTTCGGCGGCCGGTTCAGATGGGTGAGCGCGACGGCAGCAACTGCCGCGATAGGCGCGCTGGCGGCCCGGGAGATGATTTGGCTTTTTGATCCGGCCAAAAGATGCGCACCGCTTCCGGCGAGTCGGATAGGGTCTTTGGGGTGAGGCGTAGCTTTGCGGGCAGTGGGTTCTGATTCATCGCCGGTTCCAAAGGCCTGCCACCAGACCTGCTCCCGCCGTGCGTCGATCGCGATGCCAATTGGCTTGTCGTCGCCAAAAGCATGGTTGAAAGCTTCCAGTACGGAAACACCAGTGCAGGGGCAGCCAAGTGCAAGCGCAAAACCGCGTGCGGCGGCTAGGCCGACCCGCAGGCCGGTAAAGGACCCCGGCCCGACGGTGACGGCAATTTGCGAAATATTGTCAAGCGCGACATCCGCTTGGCCACGCAGCTCCTCGATCATCGGCATCAATCGTTCGGCATGGCCGCGGCCGATCTCTTCACTGGCACTCGCAAGCGCATGATCGCCTTCAAAAAAGCCTGCCGAGCAGGCCGGGCCGGCCGTGTCTATTGCAAGCAGCAAGACCCTATTGGACGGCTTCCACCGACTGCACCTCGGGGATGAAGTGCTTCAGCAGGTTCTGGATGCCGTATTGCAGGGTCGCGGTTGAAGACGGGCACCCGGCGCAGGCACCGCGCATCCGCAAGAAGACCTTGCCGCCACGATAGCCCTGGAACGTGATGTCGCCGCCATCTTGCGCCACTGCCGGGCGCACGCGGGTTTCCAGCAACTCCTTGATCGTATCGACGATCTCTTCGGTGCCTTCGTCGGAATGTTCCTCACCAACGGGAATGTCCTCGGCAGCCGAGCCGTTCAGCACCGGGCGCCCAGACGTATAATGCTCCATAATTGCGCCAAGCACGGCGGGTTTCAGGTGCTGCCAGTCGGTTGCTTCGTCCTTGGTGACGGTGACGAAGTCATAGCCAAAGAAGACGCCCTTGACCGGATCAAGGGAGAACAGCTGCTCAGCAAGAGGCGAGACGCCCTCTGCAGCCGCGGGCTCTGTGAACTCAACAGGGCCGGATTCCACCACGATCTCGCCGGGGAGGAATTTCAGCGTGGCCGGGTTCGGCGTGGCTTCGGTCTGGATGAACATGGCGCTCAACTCCTGATAGCGGGTGCGGCCTCTTTTCCCCCATATAGGGATTCACAAACAGCCTGCCGCCTGTCCAGTTTGGAATAATTCGAAACTAAGGGTTCACCGTCCTGCAATCAAGATGGCGCGTCACACAATGTCGTCAATATCGGCGTCAGTGAGTGTCGCAGGCACCACTGTGACGGGGATGGGAAAGGCCGATGCACCGCTGGCGACGGATGAGACGAGTGGCCCAGGACCATCTTTGCCATCTCCTGCGGCCAGAATGACGAGGGCAATGTCGTGGTCTTCGTCAATCAATTCGGAGACAGCGGCGGCGGGTTTACCTTCGCGGATGACAATTTCCGGGTTGATGTCAGCCCAACCCAATGCCTGTTCAGCGGCACGGGCAAGCGCCGCTTCTGCTTCCGTGCGCGCTTCGGCTCGCATAACATCTTCAACGCCGAGCCAGTGCTGAAAATCCTCTGGTTCGATCACATAAACCAACACCAGATCGGCATCGATCGCCTGCACCCGGCGTGCGGCATAGTGGATGGCTTTGGCGCATTCGGGAGTGGAATCCACCACGCACAGGAATTTGCGCCGGTGCCCCGGCTCTCTGACTTCGCGCTTTGTAACCATGTCCGGCTCTCCATCGCTCCGCTGGGAAGCGAACCGGAGATGAGGTTAACCCCGTGCGCCCACAAAGCCAACGATTGCTTTCACATCAGCAAGAATCGGTTCAGCAATCGCACGGGCACGTTGCGAACCATCGGCCAGAACGGCATCAATATGGGCGGGATCGTCCATTAATTTGCGCATTTCGCGGTTTATGGGAGCAAGCTTTTCCACCGCCAGTTCAATCAGCGCGGGTTTGAAGGCGCCAAAGCCCTGGCCGCCAAATTCGGCAAGCACAGCAGCACGGTCGGTATCGGCAAGGGCTGCATAAATGCCAACGAGATTGTCGGCTTCGGGGCGACCTTCCAGGCCCTCGACCGTTTCCGGCAGCACTTCCGCGTCGGATTTCGCTTTTTTGAATTTCTTGGCAATTGCATCAGAATCATCCGTCATGACGATGCGAGAGAGGTCTGATGGGTCGGATTTTGACATCTTCTTCGTCCCGTCCCGCAAGCTCATGACCCGCGCAGCTGGGCCGCCGATGATCGGTTCGGTGAGGGGGAAATAACCGCGGACGGTCTCATCCCCCATCTCCATGTCTTCGCCGAGGCCAAGTTCGCTGATGCGGGCGGAGAAATCGTGATTGAATTTGGCAGCGATATCGCGCGTCAGTTCCAAATGCTGTTTTTGGTCTTCGCCAACCGGCACGTGGGTTGCGCGATAGGCAAGGATGTCGGCGGCCATGAGAGAAGGGTAGGCGAAGACACCGACCGAGGCTTCTTCCGCGCGCTTGCCAGCTTTCTCCTTGAACTGCGTCATGCGGCGCAGCCAGCCCATTCGGGCGATACAATTGAAGATCCAGGCGAGCTCGGCATGTTCCTTCACCTGGCTCTGGTTGAAGACGATGTGAGCCTTCGGGTCGATGCCAGCGGCCAGAAATGCCGCCGTGACTTCGCGTATGTTGCGGTCGAGCTCAGCAGGCTCGAATGGCATGGTGATGGCGTGCATGTCGACGACGCAATAGACGCATTCCATCTCGCCCTGGAGCTCAACGAAGCGCTTGATCGCTCCTAGATAATTGCCGAGATGCAGGTTGCCGGTGGGCTGAATGCCGGAAAAGACGCGCGGTGTCATGTTCGCTACAAATCGTGTGAAACGGGAATGGCGGGTCTATGGAACCAAACCTCTATCGCCGCAACACCTTAGCGCGCGCACGCGACCAAAGAGCAGGGTCAATCGCGCCCGTTGCAGCGATGATCGCAAGGTAGAGCAGGCTCCCGCCGACGACGATGAGGCCGGTGGAGAGCAAACGGTCGATATAGTCCGCTGAGAAGATCTGTTCAGCAAACAGTTCCTTCGCGCCCCAAACCGCAAACCCCATGGCAAGGCTCGCGAGCAATATCAGTGCTAATCGCCGCCAAGTCTGTTCCGAGGGAGTGAACTGTCTGCGCTTGTAAAGCCGTCCGGCGAGAAGAAGGACGTTTAGCCAAGCGGAGATGGACGTGGCGAGCGCAATGCCGACATGGCCGAAGCTTGGGAAGAGCACGATAGAACCGATGATATTAGCGGCCACCATGGCGAGGGAAAAGCGAAACGGTGAGACCATGTCTTCGCGCGCGAAATAGGCGGGCTGGAAAACCTTGATGAGCACATAGGCCGGCAGGCCGGACGTATAGGCGGCGAGGGCATAGGCCGTCTGTTCGGAGGTTTCGCGCGTGAAAGCTCCGCCCTCGAAAACGAGAGAGACGAGGGCGACCGGTAAAACGAGAAAGCCCACCGCAGCTGGCAAAGTCAGGCCTAGGGCGAATTCGAGGGACCGGTTCTGCAGCGAGGCCGCCTGTTCCATGTCCTTCGCCTTCAGCGCGCGGGAGAGTTCCGGCAGCAGCACAACGCCCACCGCAATGCCGATGAGGCCGAGGGGAAGCTGGTTCAGCCTATCGGCGTAGTAAAGCAGCGCCCGCGCACCATCCTGCGCTGAGGCGATGATCTGCCCCACCACCAGGTTGATCTGCAGCACCCCGCCGGTCAGCACCGCTGGTCCCATCAGCACCATAAGGCGTCTGGTGTCGGCATTCAGCCTTGGCCGACCGGGCAAGAGGCGAAAGCCCTGCGACCGTGTGGCCGCAACAAGCAGCAGCAGTTGGGCAAAGCCCGCGATAAAGACGCCCCAGGCAAGGGCAAGGCCGACGTCGTTCTTATCGAGGTTGAAATAGATCCCTGCTGCAACCGCAGCTACCAGAATGACGTTGAGCAAAACCGGCACGATAGCGGCGACGAAATATTGCCGCAGCGCGTTCAGCACCCCCGACAGCATCGCCACCAGCGACATGCAAAAAAGGTAGGGGAACATGATACGCCCATAGACGATGGAGAGTGTGTATTTCTCTGGATAAGGCAGCTCTCCCGCGACCCAGAATGGATTCAGCCCGGCCATGACAAGGGGCATAGCGAAGATCAGCAGGGCGGAAAGCACAAACAGCACCGGCACGAGCAGCGAAACGACGTGCTGGGCAAAGACCTGTGCAGCGTTCTCTCCCTTGCCTTCAAGACGTTTGGCAAAGAGGGGAACGAACGCCGTGTTGAAGGCGCCTTCAGCAAAGATGCGGCGAAAGAGGTTCGGCAGAGCAAAGGCGGCGACATAGGCCTCCGCCGCGTCGGACGTGCCGAGCGCCCTACCGATCAGCGCATCGCGCACGAAGCCGAGAATGCGGGAGGCCAGCGTCGCGCCGCCAACCGTTGCGAATTTACCGAGGAGTCCCGCGGCCATATCAGGCGGCCTTTGCGGGTTGTTTGGCAGGCTTTAACGACTCCATGACCCGCTTTTGCACTGTGGCAAGCTTGGCGGTGGACGTGATCTTGGAGGCGGCGAAATCCCGCACATAGAACGTGTCCACCACCTTCTCGCCAAAAGTCGCGATATGAGCGGAGGCGATGTCGAGGCCACAATCGGCCATGGCGTTGGTGATATCGGAGAGCAGTCCTGGCCGGTCTCGCGCCTCGATGGCGATAACGGTGAAATCATCCGAAACACCGTTGTCGAGTTCCACCTGCGGCTCCACTTTGAAGACCCGTGCGCGCGGGCGCGGGGCCGGGCGTGCTGCGATGAGATCAGAGAGGCGTCTCTCCCCACCCAATACGGCCTCAATGGAGCTGGTCACACGGTCGGCTCGGCGCATTTCGTCGACTTTCCCGGAAAATTCGCGCTTCACAAGGATCGTGTTGAAGGCCTGCCCGTCCCGCAATGTGTGGATCTGTGCGTCGACAATGTTGCACCCAGCCGCTGAGCAGCAGCCGAAGATGGTTGAGAGTAGCCGCGGATGGTCTGGCGCGATTAGCGTGATGCCGGTGGTGGCGGAATGGTCAGACAGATGCCCGGTGGCGGCAAAGGCCGTTTCGCGCTTGTCGCTGTCGCGGATGAATTCCAGATGGCGTGTCAGATCTTCACGGGAAGCCGAGAGCCAAAAATTGTCATAGGGCAGGTCGAGGAGCTGCTCGCGTTCTGCGGCGTCCATATGGCCGAGGCGATCGGCAACATCTGCCTTCACTTTCTCCACTCGCTGTTGGCGTGGAAGACGGGTAAAGCCGCCGGTGAGGAGTGGCTCGGTCTCGTAGTAAAGCGTGCGGAGCAACTGACCCTTCCAGTCATTCCAGACCCCCGGTCCGACGGCGGTGATGTCGCAAACCGTCAACACCAGCAGCAGCCGCATCCGCTCCACCGTCTGCATCTGGTTGGCAAAGTCGGCGATGGTGCGGGGATCGTGGAGGTCGCGGCTCTGGGCCGTGGTGGACATGACAAGGTGCATTTCTACGAGCCAGGCCACCATCTCTGTCTGTGCCGCCGTCAGCCCAAGCCGAGGGCAAATCCGCCGCGCGATGCGGGCTCCGGCGATAGAGTGATCTTCCGGGCGACCCTTGGCGATATCGTGAAGCAATAGGGCGGTGTAGAGAACCCGGCGCTGGCTTTCCGGCACGCCTTCATGGCCAAACAATTCTGTGACAAGTGGCAGCGTGTCGCCCCGCTCGCCGTGCTCAATGGAGGCCATCACTCCAACTGACTGCAGCAGATGCTCGTCCACCGTGAAGTGGTGATACATGTTGAACTGCATCATCGCGACGATCCTGCCGAAAGACGGCAGGAAGCGCCCGAGCAACCCCGCTTCGTTCATTTTGCGCAAGGTTCGTTCCGGCGTCTTGCGGGAGGTCAGCACCTCCATGAAGGCTTCGTTCGCCCGAGGGTTTTCGCGCACGTCTTTGGTGATGAGCTTCAAAGAGCGCGTGATCCGCTGCATGGCGTCGGGGTGAAAAAGCAGTTCCTCCTGCTCCGCGAGGGCGAACATCTCAAGCATGGCAACTGGATTGTTGCGGAAAAGGCCTTCTTCCAGCGGGAAGATGCGGTTGTTGCTCTCTCCAAAATCTGTGCTGCCCTCGACCTTCTTTGTGCGGTTGGTGAAGGCACGGAAGAAGCCGCTGATCTGCCCGGCAACGCCCTGCGGCTGTTTCGCTTCTACTTCTTCCAGTGCTGAGCAAAGGATGCGCGTGAGATCCCCCACATCTTTCGCCACCAGAAAATAATGCTTCATGAAGCGCTCTACGGCAGAAAGGCCGGGATGGTCCGTATAGCCAAGGCGCTGGGCGAGGATCGGCTGGAGATCGAAGGTGAGTTTTTCTGTTGCCCGCCCGGTGACGAAGTGAAGCTGGCAGCGGACGGCCCACAGAAAATCCTGCGCGCCGACAAAGGTTTTCAACTCCTGCCGCGACAGAACGCCCGCCTCCACCAGAGCATCCTGTGCCTGCACGCGGTAGAAATATTTGGCGATCCAGAAGAGCGTGTGCAGGTCCCGCTGCCCGCCTTTGCCTTCCTTGATGTTGGGCTCAACGCGGTAGCGTGAGGAACCTGCCTTGGCGTGTCGTGCATCGCGCTCGGCGAGTTTCGCTTCGATGAATTCGTTCGCCGATCCAGCAACCACTTCACGGTCAAAGCGCTCGGTCAGCTCCATCGAAAGCGCTTCATTGCCGTGGAGGTGCCGAGCTTCGAGCAGAGCGGTACGAATGGTCATGTCCTCGCGGGCCATGCGTAGGCATTCGGGCATGGTACGGGTAGCATGGCCGACTTTCGCGCCCATGTCCCAGAGCATGTAGAGCATCGCTTCCACCACCGCTTCCCCAGCGGCGGTCTGCTTGTAGGGGAGCAGAAACAGCAGATCGAGATCGGAGCCGGGCGCCAGCGCGCCGCGGCCATAGCCACCGACGGCCATGATCGCCATACGCTCGCCTTCGGTGGGGTTTGTCATGCGTTGCACATGGATGACGGTGAAGTCGTAGAGTGCGGCGATGATCGTGTCGTTGAGATGAGCCAGCCGCTTGGCGCAGGCTGTGCCGGAACCATCTTCGGAAAACCACTCTTCGCAGAGCTTTTCGCCCCGCGCGCGCTCGGCCTTCAGATGGGCAAGAATCGCCTGACGCACCTCAGGCACTGTGCCATCGCCGCTTGTTTCTGCGGTGTGAGCCGTTAGTTCACGGCGCAAGTCGTCGCCATCGATGATGGCATCGAGCTTCAGGTCGACCTTTCTTGGAACGCGCGCCATGCGATCTGTCTAAGACTAGAGGCGCCGCAGCGCCACCCGGTCCACCTGATGCTCATTACCCTTGTGCAGCACCAGATCGGCGCGCTGGCGTGTAGGGAGGATGTTTTCTTCCAAATTGACCTTGTTGATAGTTTCCCAAAGTTCAATTGCAATCGCGCGAGCGGCGTCCGGTGAAAGCCGCGAATAGCGATGAAAGAAGCTCTTTGGATCCTGAAACGCCGTTTCGCGCAATTTCATAAAGCGCTCAATATACCAGGTTCGCAGGACAGGCTCTTCAGCGTCGATATAGATGGAAAAATCGAAATAGTCAGAGACAAACGGTACACTGTCCCCCTGTTTCGGCAAGTCAGAGGACTGCAGGACATTGATACCTTCGAAGATGAGAATGTCGGGCTGGGAGACCACCTGATACTCGTTAGGCAAAACGTCATAGACGAGGTGACTATAGAGCGGCGCGGCAACTTCTTTCTCGCCTGCTTTGATGCGGGCGAGGAAATCGAGAATGCGGCGGCGGTCGAAGCTCTCGGGAAAGCCCTTGCGGTTCATCAGGTCGTGACGGCGCAACTCCTCATTGGGCAGCAGAAAGCCATCGGTGGTAATGAGGTCGACCTTGGGGCTTGCAGGCCAACGGGTCAGCAATTCGCGCAGAATTCGCGCGGTAGTGGACTTGCCCACCGCAACTGAGCCCGCAATGCCGATAACGAAGGGTGTCTTCTGCCCGTGCAGATTGAGGAATCGCGCGCGTTCCTTAAAGAGGCCGATCGTTGCTTCGACATGGCTTGCGAGCAGGCGGGACAAGGCGAGATAGACCTTCTCCACCTCGGTGACAGAGATTGTGTCCCCCAGCGCGCGCAGGCGGAGCGTCTCGTCCTCGGTTAGCGTCATCGGCGTGTCAGCGCGGAAGGCCTCCCACTCCACCAGGTCGAATGTCAGGAAGGGCCGTCCGTCGACGGATTTCTCGTCCAGGGATCTCGTTACCGGGCTCGTCACTTTTTGCGCGCAGCCTTTTCGGAAAGGCCGGAACTTGCGGTTCGCTTTTGCAATTCTGCCATCACATCTTCTACCGACACGCCCTTGATGTGGAGCACGACAAGCAGGTGGTAGAGAAGGTCGGCGGTCTCATCCCGCGTTGCCTTTTTGCTTTGAGCGAGTGCGGCAATGACGGTTTCCACTGCCTCTTCGCCGAGTTTCTTGGTGGCCTGTTCCATGCCGCGATTAGCGAGCTTGGCGGTCCAGGAGTCTTTTGGGTCAGCCTTGGCGCGCAGCGCGACGCGCGCTTCAAGATCTTGCAGGGTAAAACTCATCGTCTCGCTCAAACGTGAAGGCGGACGGGAATGCCCGCGGCGGCCATATGGGCCTTGGCTTGCGGCACACTATAGGTGCCGAAATGGAAAATCGAGGCGGCAAGAACAGCGCTTGCGTGTCCTTCAGTCACGGCCTCGACCAGATGATCGAGCGTGCCTGCGCCACCGGATGCAATGACCGGTACAGAAACCGCATCACTCACCGCGCGGGTAAGGCCAATGTTGAAGCCGGATTTGGTGCCGTCGCGGTCCATGGAGGTGAGGAGAATTTCCCCCGCTCCGCGCTCCACCATCCTGACTGCAAATTCCACCGCGTCGATGCCGGTGGCCGTCCGTCCGCCATGGGTGAAGATCTCATAGCCGTCTTCGTCGTTTCCCTTCGCGTCGATGGAAACGACAATACATTGATTGCCAAATTTGTCGGCTGCTGCGGCTACGACATCAGGAGCTTTCACGGCCGTCGTGTTGAAGGAGACCTTGTCGGCGCCGGCCAGCAGCAGATCGCGTACATCCCCCACGGACCGCACTCCACCCCCCACGGTGAGCGGCATGAAGCACCGATCAGCGGTGCGTTCAACCACATGGAGCAGCGCGCCACGCCCGTCCGAGGAGGCAGTAATGTCGAGAAAACAAAGCTCGTCGGCACCAGCTGCATCATAGGCGGTAGCCGATTCCACCGGATCGCCGGCATCCACCAGATTGACGAAATTCACCCCCTTCACGACCCGCCCGTCGGCTACATCGAGGCAGGGGATGATGCGGGTCTTGAGGCTCATGTCAGGTAATGCCGCGCAGGCGGATGAGAGCTTTTTCCGGGTCCAGGCGACCGTCATAGAGCGCGCGGCCGGAAATGGCGCCTTCGAGCACGTCGGTATCCTCCTGCGCGAGGCGCTCAATATCGGCCATGGAGGCAAGACCCCCTGAAGCGATAACGGGAATCGGGGTCGAAGCCGCAAGCGCCAACGTCGCTTCCCAGTTGATCCCTGCAAGAACGCCGTCGCGGTCAATGTCTGTGTAAATTATCGCGGCAACGCCGACATCGGCAAAGCGGGCGGCAAGCTCTTTTGCAGAGAGTTCGGAGCTCTTTGCCCAACCTTCGACGGCCACTTTACCGCCCTTGGCATCGATGGCGACGGCCACTTTGCCCGGGAATTTCTTGCAGGCTTCCTTCACAAGATCTGGGTCCTTCACCGCTGCGGTGCCGACAATCACGCGCTCAATACCGCGCTCCAGCCAGGTTTCAATGTCCTTTAAAGAGCGGATACCGCCACCGAGCTGCACCGGAACGGAGACCGCAGAAAGAATGGAATCAACTGCTTCTTTGTTCACTGCATGGCCGGCAAAGGCACCGTCGAGGTCGACGACGTGAATATAGTCAAAACCTTGTTTTTCAAAAGTTTTGGCTTGCGCCGTCGGGTCGCCATTGTAGATCGTGGCGGATTCCATATCCCCCAGTTCCAGTCGCACGCAGGCACCGTCCTTGATGTCGATGGCGGGAAAGAGACGTGTCGTCATGGCGTCCACTCCAGGAAGTTTGCAATCAGTGCCAGCCCCAGTGTCTGGCTCTTTTCAGGATGAAACTGGGTTCCGGCCATGTTGTCACGGGCAACGAGCGCCGTCACGGGGTTACCGTAATCACATTGCGCGATGATGGCGTCATCATTTTGCGCAGCGAAATTGTAAGAGTGGACAAAATAAGCGTGCAGACCACCATGACCTGTCTCAATATTGTCGATAAGGGCGTGGGGTTTGGTGTTTGTCAGCGTGTTCCATCCGATTTGCGGGATTTTAAGTGTGGGATCGGCCGGCCTCATGGCCACGACATCGCCATCGATCCAGCCAAGGCCCTCGGTGATCGCCTTTTCAAGTCCCCTTGAGGACATGAGCTGCATTCCAACACAAATGCCGAGAAACGGTACGCCGCCGTCGCAAACCCGTTCGTGGAGCACGTCCACCATGCCGGGCACGGCATCAAGACCGGCGCGGCAATCGGCATAGGCCCCAACGCCCGGCAGGACGACACGGTCCGCTTTGCGCACCACATCGGCATCGCTCGTGAGGATGATGCTGGCATTCGTGCCGCCCTCACGGGCTGCGCGCTGGAAGGCCTTGGTGGCAGAACGCAGATTGCCGGAACCGTAGTCGATAATAGCGACGTTCATGCTCATGCCCCAAACAGGCCAACTGAATCCCGCTCCCGGCGCGGCGCGAGGGGGGACAGGCGTTGGGTCGGAGGGGCTTCAGCAATAGATGCCGGCGCAACCGACCCCTCCGCCCGCCGGGCCAAAGCCTCGGCAATGGCGGTATCCTCGTCCGGTGCGTCCACCAGATCGACGATGTCATAGCCTTGCTGGGCCATCTGACTGCGCAGCAACTGGCTGCCTTCAAGCCAGACATAAAGGCCTGGCAGAAAGCCGATCAGAATAACTTCACCAGCATATTGGGTGTACAGGCCCGCCACCCAGACAATGGCGAGTAAAACGTAGACGGCGAAAATGAACCAAAGCCGGTGCAAGGCAAGCCAGAGGCCGGGAAACAAGAAGGCAAACGCACCACTGCGTTCCCGCACGGCCCGCAGGTCAGCTGTGGTTGTTGCCTCGCGCTCTTTCTCGTGGATGGTCCAGATCATTTTTAGATCACGCTGAAAGCGTGCCCTTGGTGGAAGGCACAGCATTCCCAAGGCGCGGATCGGCTTCGCAGGCGGCGCGGAGCACACGGGCGACGACCTTGAAGCAGGTCTCAGCAATGTGGTGAGAATTCTCCCCGTAGAGCCCCTTCACATGCAGCGTGATGCGTGCGCCCTGGGCAAAGCCCTGGAAAAATTCACGCACCAATTCGGTATCAAACGTGCCGACCTTGGCGCGTGTGAACGGCACATTCCACACAAGGAACGGGCGGCCGGAAACGTCCACCGCAGCAAAGGTCATCGCTTCGTCCATAGGCAGGTCGAGGCAGGCATAACGACGGATGCCGCGACGCTCACCGAGCGCTTCGTTCAGTGCCTGGCCAAGCGCAATGCCGACATCTTCCACTGTGTGGTGATCATCAATGTGGAGGTCGCCCTCTGCGTTGACATTCATGTCGATCAGCGAGTGTTTGGAAAGCTGCTCCAACATGTGGTCAAAAAAGCCGACACCGGTGGAAATGTCGAACGCACCGGTGCCGTCAACGTCCACAGAAACGTTGATTTTGGTCTCATTGGTGTTGCGGGCGATGCTTGCTTTACGGGAAGAAGGCATGGGGAAGCCGATTGGCAAAATTGTCCTGGTGGCTTCCTAGCCGTGCGGGGACTATCGCGCAAACCTGCAGGTACCAAATGGTTGGAATTGGTAAAGAACCGCCCCACATGGGCGTGAACGCTCATTTGAGGAACGAAACGATGACGCAATCACCGCAATCCGGCCTCCCGCCGATCCACGCCACCACCATCATCATGGTTCGCAAGGGCGGCAAAGTGGTTCTCGCCGGGGACGGGCAGGCCTCCATGGGCGATACGGTGATGAAATCCAATTCCCGCAAAGTCCGCCGCATTGGCAAAGACGGGAAGGTGATTGCTGGTTTCGCAGGCTCAACAGCTGATGCCTTTACCCTGCTGGAACGGCTGGAATCGAAGCTGGAACAATATCCCGACCAGCTTATGCGCGCCTGCGTGGAACTCGCCAAAGACTGGCGCACAGACCGCTATCTGCGCCGCCTGGAAGCCATGATGCTGGTGGCCGACGAGCAGGTATCGCTCGCCATTACCGGCATTGGCGATGTGTTTGAGCCTGAACACGGGATCATGGCTATCGGCTCCGGCGGAAATTACGCTCTTGCCGCCGCCCGCGCGCTGACAGATATGGAAGCCGATGCAGAGACCATCGCCAAGAAAGCCATGAACATCGCAGCTGACATCTGCGTCTATACAAACCACAACATCATTGTTGAATCCCTGGACACCAAGGCCTGATTCTTGACACAGACGATATCTGCTCCCACCCTTGAGGCGGCATTTCTTGAAAGCGCAGTAGACCGCGGCATTATTGATCACACGCAGCGTGCTCAGCTTGTGGAATTGCTATCTGAGCAGAAGAACTCGACCGAACCCGCCCCTCTGATCACGGCGGACGAGCCGTTTCGTTTGGTGGGCGGGGGTATGGATGTCTTCGTTGGGCTTGGCACGGCGGTTCTGCTGATCGGCGTGACATCCGCGCTCTTTGCCTTCGGTGCCACCATGACCACCGGCTTTGCCGCTATGCTGGCCATAACCTGGGCGCTGGGCGAATTTCTCACCCGCTTGCTCAAGTTGAAATTCACAAGCCTCATCCTTGCGGCAGTTTTCGCGCCAAGTCTCACTGTTCTCGTTGGCAGCTGGGTCTGGAGCTGGTTCGGTCTTCAACGTTTGACGACCCTTGAGCAGGAAGATGGCGCGGTGGCTTTGCTGAAGGCCATTGTGCTGCGGGATGATCTGCGCACCGCTGTCTGGATTGGCGTGGCGCTGGTTGCTGTTGGGGCGATCACCCACTTCTGGCGCTTTCGTGTGCCTATCATGTCGGCGGTGCTGGCAATTTGCGTGTTGGCGCTTGGTGGTTACACGACAGTTGACGTTTATGTCGGGCAACTTCTTTCCGGGCAGGTGGACATTTCCGATCCTGAATTCGTCTCCTCACTTATCCACACCGTCCTCATCACCATGCTAATCTGCGGCCTTGGTCTCTTTGCCGTTGGTGTTGCGCTCGACCTGACAGACAAGCACCGCAACCGCGTGACGTCCGACTGCGCCTTTTGGATGCACGTTCTTTCCGCACCACTCATCGTCCATCCAATTTTTGTGTTGCTGACGGGGCGGTTCGGTTTTCTGGGTGCGCTTGGTGCGAACGAGGTGCCAGGTGAGGACGGTACGCTCTGGCTGGTGGCAGTGCTGGTAATTGTCTTCTTCTACGTCTCGCTCATCATCGACCGGCGCTCACTGCTTGTCCCGTCGCTTGCCTATCTGGCGGGGATTGCGACCTATCTGCTTGTGGAAAGCGGAGCAACGAACGGCGGTACAGCCGTCTTCCCAATTATCATGGTGCTGGTTGGCGCATCGGTCATTCTCTTTGGCGTGCTCTGGCACCGGTTGCGCGCCCTTGTCGTGCGGATAACCCTTCCCCACATGATCGCAAGCCGACTGCCGCCACTTTTGGCCAGATGAGCGGCAGGTTCTCTTTACCCAGACTGCAAGAAGTGAAATTCGACCCATGAGTGACAACACACGCGCGTCCTTTTCTCCCCGCGAGATCGTCTCCGAGCTCGACCGCCACATTATCGGGCAAAATGATGCCAAACGCGCCGTGGCCGTTGCCATGCGCAACCGCTGGCGGCGGCTGCAGTTGGAAAGTCCTATGCGCGAAGAGGTGAACCCCAAGAACATTCTCATGATTGGCTCGACCGGCGTTGGTAAGACGGAAATTTCCCGCCGCCTCGCCAAGCTTGCAGGTGCGCCTTTCATCAAGATCGAAGCGACGAAATTCACCGAAGTTGGTTATGTTGGTCGCGATGTGGAGAGCATCATCCGTGATCTGGTTGAAATCGGCATTGCGCTGGTGCGTGAGCAAAAGCGCGAGGAAGTGAAAGCCAAAGCGCATTTGGCTGCCGAGGACAGAGTGCTCGACGCGCTGGTCGGCTCAACAGCCTCTCCAGCCACCCGCGCCTCTTTCATCAAGAAACTGCGTGAGGGTGAACTCGATGATAAGGAGATCGAGGTGGAAGTTGCCGACACATCTTCGCCGCTCGGCGGGCTCGATATCCCGGGTATGCAGCCTGGCCAGATGGGCATGATCGATATTGGTGAGATGATGTCGAAGGCCATGGGTGGGCGCACCAAGAAGCGAAAGACGACGGTCAAGGAGAGTTACGACCTCCTCATTGCCGAAGAAGGTGACAAGCTGCTCGACCAGGAGCAATTGGTGGCTGATGCCATTGCCGCGGTGGAAAACAACGGCATCGTCTTCCTCGACGAGATCGATAAGATCGCTGTCTCCGAAAATGTACGCGGCGGATCAGTGTCTCGCGAAGGCGTGCAGCGCGACTTGCTGCCACTTGTGGAAGGCACAACCGTTGCCACCAAACACGGACAGGTGAAGACCGACCATGTCCTCTTCGTCGCCTCAGGCGCCTTCCATGTGGCAAAGCCCTCCGACCTGCTGCCGGAGCTTCAGGGGCGTTTGCCGATCCGCGTGGAACTGCGAGCGCTGACGAAGGACGATTTCGTGCGTATTCTCACCGAAACCGAGGCGAGCCTCATCAAGCAATATGTGGCGCTGATGGGCACGGAGGGGTTGGAGATTAGCTTCACGGACGACGCTATCGACAAACTCGCTGATGTCGCAGTGGAATTGAATTCCTCCGTCGAAAACATCGGGGCGCGGCGCTTGCAGACCGTTATGGAGCGTGTACTCGACGAAGTCTCTTTTGAGGCAGCCGACAAATCAGGCGAAAGCATCAAGATCGATGCTGCCTATGTGGAAGAGCATATCGGCGGTCTTGCCAAAGATACAGACCTCTCCCGCTTTATACTCTAGCGGGACATTGGCGGCCCTTCCGGGGGGCGATCAAGAACCGCTTCAATCTCGTCCATCGCGTCCTGCGGGAGCGGCCCGAGGGAGAGGGCTACGGCGTTTTCTTCCGCTTGCTTAGGCGTGCGCGCGCCGGGGACAGGCAGGATGAGCGGCGATTTTGCAAGCAGCCAACAAAGCGCGCCCTGGGTGACACTGCGTCCGCCGGTGGTCAGAAGATCGCGCACCGTTTCCAGTTGCTTTAGAAATTCTGACGACGGCACGCCCTCGTCGAAATAGCCCATCCAGTTGGCGGCATTTGTGCGCACGTCTGCACCTTCTATTTGCTGGTCCGCGGTGAACTTGCCGGTGAGCAATCCCATGGCCAGGGGTGAGCGGATCATCTGCACCAAGCCCTCAGCCTTTGCGCTGGCATTGATGGAGGGAACGTCGAGAAAGACGTTCATGGCGTGCTGGATGCCGACGAATCTCCCACGGCTGGCCATGGCCGTGACACTGGCGGGAAAATCCGTGCTCCAGCCATAGGACGTGATGAGGCCAAGTTTGACGCAGTCCTCCAACGTGTCGAAAACCCGCGCCGCCTCATCCTCCGCCATCTCGTTGATGTGAAGCAACATAAGATCAATGCGGTCCCGCCGCAGCCGTGTTCGGCTCGCCTCAATGGACGAAATGATATGGTCCGCCTCCACATTGGGGCGGACGAGACGCTTTTCCTGCATATCGAGCTGGTGCCCGAATTTGGAGACAATGAAGGCTTCCTCACGGTCCGCTAACACCTCGCCAAGAAGCGTTTCGGAATGACCTGTTCCATAGGCCTGCGCGGTGTCGAAGACGCGTATGCCTGCGTCCCAGGCAGCCTCGATTGTGGCTTTCGAGACGGCATCGTCAGTCTTGCCCCAGCCGGCTGGCGTGTTGTTCATCGAGAACGGGCCGCCGATAGCCCAGCAGCCCATGCCGAGTCGGGGATAGGTTTTACCGCTGATGGTGATCGTATTGCTCATGGTCGCTTGTCTCCGATTGCGTTGCATCGAAGTTAGTCCTCGCTCATCATGCCGGAAACGTCGTAAGATGAATGCATCATTTCATGAATGAAACGAAACCGGGTTGGGATGACCTTGCTGCCTTCCTTGCCGTCGCCGAAGCCAGCGGTCTTGCCGGTGCCGCGCGGGCAACGGGCGGGAGCGCTGCAACGCTGGGTCGGCGGATGCGGGCGTTGGAGCGTGCGATGGGGCGTGAGCTCTTCATCCGCCGCAGCCATGGCTATGACGTTACCCTCGAGGGCAAGGCTTTGCTTGCTGAATTGCGACCGGTCCAGGCGCGCATGGCGCGGTTGCTGGCCGACCGTGATGATGCTGCGCTGCCGCTCGTTAAAATCTCTGCTGGCACCTGGACCATGTGGTCCCTCGCCACCAGCATCACGCACTTGACGGGCAATCCCGCGGATGTGCGGCTGCGGTTGGTTGCCGGGGAGGACGTTTTGTCCATCCCTCGTCGCGAGACGGCCATTGCCATCCGCAACAGGCGGCCGAACGAGGTTGGCCTTGCTGGTCGCCGAATGGAACGTGTGACGTTTGCCGCCTATGCCCGATCAGATGCACCTTTCGGCTGGATTCGCGTCGTTGCGGATACGCCTTCGGCCCGCTGGGTGGCGGCACAAACCGGTGATCCGATCGCCTGCGAAGTTTCAACTCCGCGCCTCGCCTTGGATCTCGCGCTTGCAGGGATCGGCCGCACTGTGTTGCCGACATTTGTGGGCAAAACCCAGAGCGATCTCGTCCAGATCGGTGGGCCAATTGAGGGTCTGTCCCACGACGCTTGGCTGGTCACTCATCAAGATGACCGCAACTTGCCGGAGGTGCGGCGGGTGCTGGACCGTATCGCGGAACTGGACGCGGGCTAGCGGCGCTGGCACAAGGCGGGCCATGTTGCGCTCCTTCATCCTTCTCGTTGCGATTCTGAGCTTTGCTCTGCCAGCCACGCAAGCTGAGGCGCAGACGCTCGTGCCGCCGGGCAACCGCTTTGTCGAGCAGCCTAAGGTGCCCGCAGGATCCCGGTCCCGCTCGCGCGGCACAACTTTCGAGGCGAAATATGCAGGCATCCGCAACCTGCTCGCCAAGGATCGAAAATTGATGCGCAAGATCAAGAAGGCCGCGCAGATCTTCGACATTGATCCCATCCACATCATTGGCGCACTGGTGGGCGAACACACCTACAATGTGGATGCCAAGGACCGGCTTCAATCCTATTACGTGAAGGCCGCCTCCTATCTGGGTGCCAGCCTCTCGTTTGAGGCAAACGGCGTCGATGTTGCAGATTTTGTTTCGCGCCCAGCCTTTGTCCGCTGCGCCACCGAACACAGCTCCTATGCGCTCTGGTCCTGCCGCGAGGATGTCTGGGACACAGTCTACCGCGGCAAGCGGGTAGACGGGGAAAGCTGGCCGAATGACCGGTTTGGGCGCGTTTTCTTTCAGCCGCTCTATGCTGGGCAGACCTTTGGCCTGGGCCAACTCAACCCGCTGACCGCGTTGAAGGTCAATGACATCGTCCGCGCTCGTTTGCCGCGTGAGCGGAAGCTTTCGCCCAAGAGAGCCCCGCGCATCTACGCGACGATCATGGACCCGGATTCAACACTCAATTACATGGCCGCCGTGATCCGCCATTCCATCGACAGCTACCGCGCAGCAGGGTTCGACATTTCTCGCAATCCGGGGGTTGTCGCGACGCTCTACAATCTGGGCAACGTCACCAAACGCGCCCAGGCGGCGAAACGTCGTGGCGGAATGCCGCGGGAAAATTATTACGGCTGGCTGGTCAATGACCAGGAAGCTGATCTGCGCTCCCTCTTGTGAGACCCCGGCTATGACCGAAGCCTTTGTCTGCGACACGATCCGCACGCCCATCGGGCGTTTTGGCGAGGCGCTCTCTTCCGTGCGGACCGATGATCTTGGCGCGGTGCCCATCGCCGCACTTATGGCGCGCAATGCCAGTGTCGATTGGGCCGAATGCGGCGAGGTCGCCTATGGCTGTGCCAACCAGGCGGGGGAAGACAACCGCAACGTGGCACGAATGGCATTGCTCCTTGCAGGCCTGTCGGTGGAGGTGCCCGGTGTGACGCTGAACCGGCTCTGCGGTTCAGGCATGGATGCGGTGTTCTACATCGCCCGCGCTATTCAAAGTGGCGCGATCCCCTTCGGTATTGCAGGCGGTGTGGAGAGCATGAGCCGCGCGCCTTTTGTGATGCCAAAGGCTGCAAGCGCTTTTAGCCGGAACGCGGAGATCTACGACACCACGATCGGTTGGCGCTTCATCAATAAGGCCTTGCAGAAGCAATACGGCACTGATGCCATGCCGGAAACGGCTGAAAACGTGGCTGAGCAGGAAAATGTTTCCCGGCAGGCGCAAGACATCTTTGCTGCCGTTAGCCAGGCCAAGGCTATTGCCGCTCAGGAAAGTGGACGCCTGGCTGAAGAGATCACCCCGGTGATGATCCCCCAGCGCAAGGGCGAAGACATTATCGTTGTGAAGGATGAACATCCGCGCGCGGGCACGACGGTGGAGAAGCTCGCAAAATTACCGACCCCGTTCCGCGAGGGCGGTACGGTGACGGCAGGCAACGCTTCCGGCGTCAATGATGGGGCCTGCGCGCTTTTGATCGCCAACGAAGAAACCATAAAGCGCTATGGTCTCGCACCTCTTGCGCGGATCGTTGCTGGCGTCACTGCCGGTTTGCCGCCGCGTGTTATGGGGCTTGGGCCGGTGCCGGCGTCGAAAAAGCTGATGGCCCACACGGGTACAAAAATTGGCGACTATGGCGTGATCGAATTGAACGAAGCTTTCGCTGCTCAGGCCCTGCCGGTTCTCGCTGGGCTTGATGTGGAAGCAGACGATCCCCGCGTGAACCCCAATGGTGGAGCTATTGCCCTTGGTCATCCGCTTGGTGCCTCCGGCGCGCGGATCACTGGCAGTGCGGCGCTTGATCTTGCGACGTCTGGAAAAGATCGGGCCCTTGCGACCATGTGTATCGGTGTTGGGCAGGGCATCGCTATTGAGCTTGCGCGCGCCTAAACTCGGCTCAATCTCCCATCTTTTGAAACAGGATTTCCGCCTCATGAAACTCACCACCCTCGCCCTCTCGCTGCTGGCGACGCTTGGTCTTTCCATCCCCGCTTCGGCGCAAGAACATGTTTTCAAATTGCACCACTTCCTCGGTGCGGAAGGCGCGGTGCAGAAGAAAACACTGGAGCCCTGGGCGCAGCGGGTTGAAGCCAATTCTGGTGGTAAGGTGAAGATTGAGATCTTCCCTTCCATGTCGCTGGGCGGCCGTCCGCCTGAGCTGGTGCAGCAAGCGCGGGACGGAACTGTGGACATGATTTGGACCGTGAACGGCTACACGCCCGGCGTTTTCCCACGCAGCGAGGCGTTTGAACTGCCGAACGTCCACACGAACGATCCAGTTGCCACGAACCTTGCCATGGGCGAGATGTTCGAGAGTGACTTGCGGCAGGAATATGCGGGTCTAGAAGTGATGTTCCTCCATACCCACGCAGGTCAGGCGGTCCATATGCGTGAGAAGCGCGTGGAGCGTATCGAAGATTTGCAGGGCGTGAAACTGCGCATCCCCGCGCGGACAGGTGCATGGTCCATTGAGGCTCTCGGCGCGGCCCCCGCAGCTATGCCGGTTCCGGAATTGCCGCAAGCGCTGGCGAAGGGCGTTGTGGGCGGCGCGTTGATCCCTTTCGAGATTATTCCTTCGCTGAAGATCGAGCAGCAGACTAAGTTTCAGATCGAGGGGCAGGATGACTATCGTGTCGGCACAATTGTTTTTCAGCTCTCTATGAACGAGACGCGCTGGAAGGCTCTGCCGGACGATGTGAAACAGGCTTTCCGCGATGCGTCCGGCACTGAATGGTTGGCAGAACTTGGAACCATCTGGCGCGAGAATGACAATGTTGGCCTGAAGGTCGCAACCGATGCGGGGAATGAGCACATCGTTCTCTCCACCACCGAAACTGCCAAACTCAAGCAGGTGCTAGAGCCTGTGGTCGACCGATGGATCGAGGAAGTTTCTGGTAGAGGGATCGATGGGGCCGACATGGTCAAACGCGCCCGCGCTGCCATCGCCAAACACGGGTCGTAAGACCGGTGGAGCAGGGCGCCGCCAGAAAAGGTGGCTTCAGGCGGACATGCGCCCGGTTGATTGCGGGTTGGGCCCAGTGTGGTGCTGGTGTGCTTTGCGCGGTGGTGCTGATTAATGTCGCCTCCGTCATCGGCAGCATCTTTGGTGCGCCCTTTGCAGGTGATTTTGAACTAACCCAAGTTGGCATTGCCGTCGCGGTTTTTGCGTTTCTCCCCTATGCACAATTGACCGGTGCGAATGTCAGCGCAGACATTTTCACAGCCCGCGCTGGGCCTCGTGTGGTTGCGGCTCTGACAGGCATCGGTTCCCTCGTAGCGCTTGGCTTTGCGCTGCTTTTGCTGACGCGAATGAGTACCGGCCTCGCTGACCAGAAGGCCTATGGCTACACCACGACGATTCTGCAATTCCCGCACTGGATCGCCTTCGTACCGATCCTCATCTCCCTCGCCCTGCTGGCGTTGGCAGCTCTTTTGTCGTTCATCAAGCAGGTAGAGGCAGCTCGCAATGGCTGATCCGCTCGTTCTTGGCTTTGCCGGTCTCGGTGCGTTGGTCGCGCTCATCGCGCTGCGCCTGCCCATTGCCTACGCAATGATTCTGGTGGGCGGTGTGGGTGTTACGTTGCTCAACGGCCCGGCGATTTTCATGGCGCAATTGAAGACGCTGGCCTACGGGCAATTCTCGATCTTCGACCTTTCTGTCGTACCACTCTTCATCTTAATGGGGGCGCTCGCGACGCGCGTGGGATTGTCGGCGGATATGTTCCGCGCCGCCAACGCCTGGTTCGGCTCTTTGCGCGGTGGAACGGCCATGGCCTCGGTGGTGGCCTGCGCAATCTTCGGGGCGGTCTGCGGTTCCTCAATCGCCACCGCCTCCACCATGGGCAAGGTCGCACTGCCGGAATTGCGGCGGGTCAGTTATTCCCCGGCCCTTGCCACCGGAACGCTTGCGGCAGGCGGTGTCCTTGGCATTCTCATTCCACCTTCGGTTGTTCTCATCCTCTACGCCGTGCTGGTTGAAGCGAGCATCGTCACCATGTTCATGGCTGCGCTTCTGCCGGGGTTGTTGGCGGTGGCGCTCTTTATGCTCGTCATTGCGGTTACGGTAACTGTGCGGCCAGCCTCCGGCCCCGCGGGGGAGGCCGTGGATCGGGCGGAGCTGCGCGCAGCGAGCCTTGCCGTCATTCCCGTGGCGCTGATCTTCCTCGCGGTCATCGGTGGCCTCTATATCGGTCTCTACAATCCAGTCCCTGCCGCCTCGATAGGTGTTGCACTTGTCGCGCTTTACGGTTTTGGCAGGAAGCGCCTCGCCTGGTCCGGTTCGCGGGAAGCGTTGCTGGAGACGGCACGGCTTTCCGGTATGATCTATCTTATTCTTCTTGGCGCGGAGATGCTCAAAATCTTCATGTCCCGCGCCGGTGTGCCACAGGCTGCGGCGGAGTGGATGGTGCAATCGGACCTTGCGCCAATGACGATCCTCATCGTGCTGCTTGTGGTGTTGATCGCGCTAGGTTGCCTCATGGATTCCCTCTCCATGATCTTGCTTGCGATTCCCTTCTTTTGGCCGGTTCTGGTTGAATTGAACGGGACCGGAGCCGGCTTCGGGATGGACACCGAGCATCTGAAAATATGGTTTGGTATCCTGGCGCTCATCGTGGTGGAGCTTGGCCTCATCACACCGCCGGTTGGGCTTAATGTCTTTGTCATCTCCTCCATCGCTAAAGATGTCCCAATGGGCGAGGTTTTCAAGGGCGTCTTGCCCTTCTTTAGCGCCGAATTGCTGCGGGTTGGCCTGCTCCTGGCTTTCCCCTCCATCGTTCTCGTATTGCCTCTCTGGCTTGGCGGGTAGGTTGGACAAGGCTGGACCAAAGAGCCGAATGATGCGATGCGGCTGCCGCAAAAGGTGGCCCAGTCAGCAGCGGAAATGTCTATGAGCGACTCCATCCAGACGGCGGTTATCGGCTGCGGCTATTAGGGAAAGAACCTGGTACGCAATTTTGCCGAACTCGGCGCACTCGCCATTGCTGCTCCGGCCATCTCCACCGCGACCTCACCTCACGCGCGGTATCCGCGGGCAAGCATGTCTTTGTCGAAAAGCCCATCGCTCTTTCGATGGAAGATGGAGAAGCGATGAGGGATGAAGTGGCGAAGGCCGGGGTGTAGGTCATGGTGGGGCACCTGCTTCAATATCACCCGATCTGCCGGCACCTGCAAAAGCTGGTGCAGGATGGCGCGACTGGTGCGTTACGCTATGTCTATTCCAACCGCATGAGCATGGGGAAACTTCGCACTGAGGAGGACGTGATCAGGTCCTTCGCGCCCCATGACGTTTCCATGGTTCTGGGCCTCACCGGTGAGGCCTCGCACACGATCACCGCTCACGGCGCGACCATAGTTTCAGATGAGTTGGCCGACAGAGGTCATCTCCACATGATCTTTCCTTCTGGCCTGAAAACCCACATCTTCGTTTCCTGTGAGGGCGAAGTCCTGGGGGATGATCTCACTTGCCCGCGAACGGGGGAACGGTACGAGCTTTCCGCCGATAGCGAGAGCCTTGGATTTGCAGGCTAGGCGTCAGTCGTCGTGGTCAGAAAGCCTTGCCTTTGCCGCCTTTGCGGGCGATTGAGCACCCGCTCCATTCCTCTTGTCTATACCGCCGAAAGACCGTGCCATGAGTGACGCTATTGCCTTTATCGACCTTGCCGCTCAGCAGGACTGTCTGCGGGACAAGATCGAACCAGCCATTGCCCGTGCCCTTGCCCATGTCGGTTACATTATAGGGCCGGAGGTGAAACAGTTTGAGGCGGATATGGCAGCCTTCGCTGGCGGCGGCGAAACGCAGGTTGTCTCCAACGCTTCTGGCACCGATGCCCCTGCCTTGCCGTTAATGGCGTGCGGTCTGAAGCCGGGCGATGCTGTCTTCTGCCCGGCCTTCACTTCTGCAGCGACGGCGGAAGTCGT
Source organism: uncultured Alphaproteobacteria bacterium (assembly GCA_929200315.1). GTDB lineage: Bacteria > Pseudomonadota > Alphaproteobacteria > Rhizobiales > Rhizobiaceae > Pseudahrensia. Next base: position 212,424 of record CAKMZB010000002.1, read on the forward strand.
TGCTTGGTTAGGGGCGGTGCCCTATTTTGTCGAGATTGACGAGCAGACCTTCAACATGGACCCGGGAAGCCTGAAACAGGCAATTGCCGAATGCGCCAGATCCGACCTCACCCCGCGCGCGGTGATCGCGGTGGATTTGTTTGGTCAGGCCGCAGACTACGAGGCAATCCGCGTCATTTGCGATGAGAACAATTTGAAACTCATCTCGGATGCCGTGCAGGGCTTTGGTGCGACGGTGAACGGCAAGCAGTCCATCGAATGGGCTGACTTCGTCTCAACCTCTTTCTTCCCCGCAAAGCCGCTGAGCTGTAGTGGCGATGGTGGGGCGACACTGACGCGTGATGAAGAAACAGCCGACATCATGCGGTCGCTGCGCGTCAACGATAAGGGCACGCATAAATACAACACGGTGCGCATTGGTATGAATGGCCGCTTGGACACGATCCAGGCCGCGATCCTGGTCGAAAAGCCCGCAGTCTTTGCCGACGAGATCGACAGGCGCAACGCTATTGCCGACCGCTACACTGAGGCTCTTGGCGACATTCTGGACGTGCCCCGTGTGCCGGAAGGCTACGTGTCCACCTGGGCGCAATACACGCTGAAGATGAAGGTTGGCGCGCGGGAAGACTTTGCCGCGGCGCTGAAAGATGCAGGTGTGCCGACCGCGTTCTATTGTCCCAAACCGCTCAACCACCAAACGACCTATGAGAACTTCCCGGTTGCGGCCAATGGGTTGCCTGTCTCTGAGGAGCTGAGCCAGCGGATTCTCTCACTGCCCATGCATCCCTATCTCGCCGAAGGCGTCTAGGACCGCATCATCGAGGCCGTTCTCGCCAACGCGTGAGCCGCTACAACAGCAATTCAATGAAAGATTTTTGCCATGGCTGAGACATCTAGCGCTAAGGACTATGCTGACCGTTTCGTAAAGCGGGTTGGGGGCAAAAACGCCGTGATTGGCATTGTGGGGCTTGGCTATGTCGGTCTGCCGCTGGTGCTCGCCTTTGATACAGCGGGGTTCAACGTCATTGGTTTCGATGTCGATCAGGCGAAGGTCGATAGCTTGAACGCTGGCAAAACCTACATCCGCCACATCAGTGACGCGCGCGTTACATCCCTGCGCGATGCGGGGCGTTTTACGCCGACCAATGACTTTTCCCGCATTGCCGACGTCGATGCAATTCTCATCTGTGTGCCGACGCCCCTTTCAGTCTACCGCGATCCCGACATGACCTATGTGGAGGCCACTGCCCGTGCCATTGCCCCGCATTTGCGGCGCGGTCAGCTGGTGACACTTGAATCGACGACTTATCCCATGACGTCGGAATCCCTCTTGTCGGATCTGCTCAACGAGGGTTCGGGCCTGAAGGCGGATCAAGATTATGCCATCGCCTATTCCCCGGAGCGTGAAGACCCTGGCAATCGTGATTTTGACACCAACACGATCCCCAAAGTCGTCGGTGCCGATAGCGAGGAATCCGGTCGTATGGCCGAGGCGCTTTACGAGAGCATTATTGGCAAGATCGTGCGGGTGGATTCAATGAAGACCGCCGAAGCGGTGAAACTGACGGAAAATATTTTCCGTTCGGTCAATATCGCTCTCGTCAACGAGCTGAAGATGATTTTTGAGCCGATGGGGATCGATACTCATAGGGTAATCGATGCTGCAAAAACCAAGCCTTTCGGCTTCATGCCTTTTTATCCCGGCCCTGGTATTGGCGGGCATTGTATCCCCATCGACCCGTTCTACCTGACTTGGAAGGCGCGGGAATTTGGACGCCACACGCGGTTCATCGAGCTTGCCGGTGAGATCAACTTATCCATGCCGCAATATGTAGTGGACCGGATGACGGCTGCCCTTTCCGACCATAGCGGCAGGGCCATCCGCGATGCACGCATTCTGTTGCTGGGTCTCGCCTACAAAAAGAATGTTGACGATATACGCGAGTCGCCATCCATTGTGCTCATTGAGATGCTGGAAGAGCGCGGAGCGAAGGTCGACTATCATGACCCCTTCATCCCGGTGGTTCCGCCCACCCGCGAACATATGGAACTTGCCGGACGCATCTCTGTTGATTGGACGGCTGCGAACCTTGGCTCCTACGATGCAGTGCTCATTTCCACCAACCATGACGGCGTGGATATGGACCTCCTGCTGAAGCACGCGCCTCTGGTAGTGGACACGCGAGACGCGCTCTATCAGGTGGCGCCGGGCAAAGCGAAGGTTGTGAAGGCGTAAGGCGCGTCAAATCCTCCAACTGCTCGCCTTAAAAAGTCTAAATCAAAACACTCGCGGAAATCTGAGCCCGTGCGTCGCCAGGGCTGGCGGCAACGCCACCGGTACCGCTGGCAACCTTTACAGCGACGATGATGGAATTTTCGCCTTCTGGCGACAATATGGGTTGTCCGAAACAAACGGAAATCCCAACATTGGGACTCACAGGAACCACGTAAGCTGAGGAAAGAACTGTGTTCGCGCTGTCTAGCATGGCACTATAGATCGCTCCCCTGTTCACGCCGTTATAGACACGCATCTTGGCCAAAGCCGAGACCGCATCATCTCCCCAAGAGAGAAAATCTAGCTGCATGGATGGCACGACTTTCTGATAGGTGCTTGTGCTGGAGGTAACGAAACTCTGACTGAGGTCGTCTTCCACAATGCGATTGCGCCGCGCCCAACGGCTGGCAACCCAACGTTTGTCGGGTTGATCGGTAAATTCACCCGAACTGCCGGTGCGCACCATACCGACGAGCAATTGTCCGAAGTCACCGCTGCGCATGGGGAGGCCATTGCGTGGATCGTTTGTTGATGCATCTATCGAGGCTTCCAGCGTGAATGTGCCGCCGGTTTGCTTCAAATAGACGTAATAAAGAGTGGATGCTGCGAGACCGGACGAGCTGAGTGTTGGTGGATTTGAAGGGTCTAGTGAAACCGCTGAATTGTGGAGAACAACGGTTGGACCAAGTGGCGTGGTAAGCGTGAGCAGTGATGTGTTCGTCATGATGAGACGGCAACCGGGTGTTGGAAGCGTGGCTGGCTCGCCCGATGAACCGGAGGATGTTTGCGGAAGGCTCACTGCGCCGGATGACTGATCCACCACCAGAGCGTCAGTCCATGTCGTGCCATCGGCGGATACGCGCAGCGTGAGATTGTCGCTGCCAACAAGGCCAAACTCCGCCCGACCCTCAAAACCGGCCTGAAAGATGATGGAGCCGACATCATTGATGGTCGCCTTATTGAGGATGAGGCGTTGGTCTCCACCCTCGTGGTCGAGGCGGACATTCGCGCTGGAAACTGCCAACCGAGTTGTGGTGTCCGCCTGAGCGTTGACACCAAGAAGCGGCGTCGTCTGAGAGCCAGACCCTGAAACCGGCTGCCAGTCTGCGGTACCGAAGACGAGAAGCGCCTGCTCGTCGGCCACATGAACGATCCAGCCTTCGCGCGGCATCAGTTCGGTCCAGCCACCATCCTGCCAGGCTGCGATGGTGCCAGCCGCGAAAGGCCAGTCACCAGCCGGGTCAGGCACGATATAGCGCGCGCCGTCGGCGGGGGTTTCGGGAACAGTTCCTTCACTGCGGGAAGAAACTGCGAGTTGAACAAGCGCATCAAGGCGGCGGATTGCCTCGTTATGGGTGACGTGCTTCTGCGCTTGCGCAGCGAGAATATAAGGTAGCTCAAGATTGGGTGTTTCAGACATGCGGGCGCTCCGGAAATGAAGCGTTCACTGTCAGCCCATTTCACAAGGCGAGGATTTCTTTGCAGCTATGATATGAATAAATTCATATATTCAATGTGTTGGCAAAGTGTACGGTGGAGATAATCCGCCATGACGTCACAGCAGACGCGAATATGCTCGCCTCTAGATCGCCAGAATGGCCGCGATACAGCGCTCAGCGGCATCGCCCTCACCATAGTCGGAAATGTTTTTGCGCTCGGGCGCAAACTCGCTGGTCCAGAGGCGGTTCCAGCTCGCCTCCAGCGTCTCAACCCATTCGGTCTCGCCTCGCAAAGTCACGCAGGGGGTGCGGTGGAAATGAGCCTCTTTCTGGAGGCCGCCGGAATCCGTCAGCACCAGTTCAGCGCCCGCGAGCAGACGGTGCATGTCAATATAGCCGACAGGGGGAATAGTGCGGATGCCGCGTGCGGTAAGGTCGTCTTCGCCAATGCCGATACGGGCAATCGCCTGCTTGGTGCGCGGATGCAGCGGCAGAACGATGGTGCGCCCAGCAGCTTCCTTTTCTAGAAAGTCGATCACCCGGCGCAGTTGATCATCATTATCACAATTCTCTGCTCTATGAATGGTGGCGAGAATGTAGGATCGTGTCTTTGCCTGTTCGATGGCAAAAAGCGTCGCGTCATACATGACGTCCCCGACATGGTGGGCCCCTTCAGTGATGCCCTCATTTCCCAGATTGGTGATTGAAGAGCGGGTCGGGCAGAGTAATAGGTCGCTAAAATGGTCGGTTAGAACGCGGTTCACTTCTTCTGGCATCTTTTTATTGAAAGAGCGCAACCCGGCTTCGACGTGGATGACGGGGATATGGAGCTTGGCGGCGACCAACGCGCCAGCGAGGGTGGAGTTTGTGTCGCCATAGACCAAAACCCGATCTGGCTTTTCCTCCTGCATGATGGTCTCCAAACCCTCCATCATGCGAGCTGTCATGGCTCCGTGACTGCCGCCACCAACACCCAGATTGTGGGCGGGTTTGGGTATGCTCAATTCATCAAAAAACGTGTCCGACATATTGGCGTCAAAATGCTGGCCCGTGTGGACAATTCGCTCGCGGATCGCTTTGTTTTTGGTGAAGGCTCGGGAGAGGGTGGTGGCCTTCACGAATTGCGAGCAGGTGCTGACGATGGTGAGAACATCGGGCATGGTTCAGGCCGGTCGAAACGGGTGTTAGCCCTGTCTACAAGAGCGCGGGCGATATGAACATAAGCGGTTCAGTGGAAATCCCGTGACTTCGGGATCACGCGCACATCGCGCGGGTGGCGACGGCTGGAGACTTGGCCGGCAAGCGGGTTGGTGGAGTGGTCTCCGCGGCTTACTATGGCGGGAAGCTCCACTTCGGACAACCGGTCCAGCCGGTCGCTACAATCCTCCAGATGGTCGGTAACAACGTGGATCACCTGCCCATCCGTCTGCACCCGTCCATGCACCACGAGCAGCCGTGCGCCCATAATGGTGGCGCGATAGGATTTGAATATTTTTGGCCAGATCACGAGGTTTGCAACACCGCTCTCATCCTCCAGCGTGATGAAGCAGACGCCCTTGGCACTGCCTGGCCTCTGGCGCACCAGCACGAGCCCGGCGAGGGAAACGCGCTGGCCGTGACGGCGGTTCGGCAGCTCGCAAGCTGAGGTAAAACCACGCTGGGTAAGGCTTGCGCGATAGAAGCGTAGCGGATGAGCTTTGAGCGAAAGGCGAAGGGTCTGGTAGTCGGCCACCACCTCCTTCGATTTTGCCATGATGGGAAGGGTGACCGGCTCCTCTTCCCCCTCGCTGCGCACATTGCTGTGTTGGAACATGGGCAGGGGCGGGGCGTCTTTCAGCGCTTTGGTCTGCCAAAGCGCCTCGCGCCTTGTAAGGTTAAGGCTTCCCATCGCATCGGCCGCAGCGAGTTTGCTGACAGTGTCAGCGTTCACGCCGCTGCGGCGGTGGAGGTCATCGGCATCTGTAAAAGGTGTCTCTCGCGCCGTCTCGATGGCACGTCCCGCTTCTTCCCCCACACCGTCGATTTGCCGCAAACCAAGGCGCAGGGCGAGGCGCAGTTTGCCGTTGGCGGCGAATCCGTCTGGCTCCAGCGTGGAATCCCAATTGGAGTAGTTCACATCCGCCCCGTGCACCGCAACGCCATGGTCGCGAGCATCGCGGACGATCTGTGCGGGGGCATAAAAGCCCATGGGCTGCGAATTGAGCAGCGCGCAGGCAAAGACCGCCGGGTGATGACACTTCATCCAGGATGAGACGTAAACGAGTTTGGCAAAGCTCGCCGCGTGACTTTCGGGAAAACCATATTCGCCAAAGCCTTTGATCTGGTCGAAACAGCGTTGTGCAAAATCCGGATCATAGCCTCGCTCAGCCATGCGGCTAACCATGCGTTCCTGCAGTTGCCCGATAGTGCCGCGGGAGCGGAAAGTGGCCATGGCACGGCGCAGTTGGTTGCTCTCTTCGGCGGAAAATTCCGCCGCATCCATGGCGATCTTCATCGCCTGCTCCTGGAAAATGGGGACACCCAGGGTACGGTTTAGGATGCTCTTTAACTCATCTTGCGGATAGGCGGGCCCTGGGGAGGGATATTCCACCTTTTCAATGCCCTGGCGGCGGCGCAGATAGGGATGAACCATGTCGCCCTGGATGGGCCCAGGGCGGACAATCGCAACCTCGATGACAAGATCATAGAATTTGCGCGGGCGCAGCTTTGGTAACATTGCCATCTGGGCGCGACTTTCCACCTGGAAGACGCCGAGGGAATCGCCATTGCAGAGCATGTCATAGGTGGGGCGGTTGCCTGGTTTGTCTGGCAGATTGTGTTCGGACGGAACCGTGGCAAGTTCCAGCCGCTCGTCGTAATGATGTTCGATAAGGTCGAAACCCTTGGCGATGCAGGTGAGCATTCCAAGCGCCAGAACATCCACCTTGAAGATACCAAGAGCGTCGATATCGTCCTTGTCCCACTCGATAAAACTGCGCTCCGGCATGGCGCCGTTGCCGATGGGCACAATCTCGGTAAGCGGCTTTTCGGTGAGGATAAAACCGCCCACATGCTGGCTCAAATGCCGGGGCATGCCGATCATCTGGTGGGCGAGTTTGATGACCCGGGCAAGGTGAGGATCGCTGAGATCCATGCCGGCCTCCTGGACCCGCTCATCTCCCATCTCACTTTCAGAGCCGCCCCACACGGTGCTGGCGAGCTTGGAAGTTACATCTTCACTCAGACCCATGACCTTGCCGACTTCGCGTATGGCGGAGCGGGGGCGGTAGTGGATCACCGTGGCGCAAAGGCCAGCGCGTTCGCGGCCATATTTGGCATACATATACTGGATGACTTCCTCGCGCCGCTCATGCTCGAAATCGACATCGATATCAGGAGGTTCGTCCCGCTCCGCGCTCAAAAAACGCTCAAAGAGAACGTCGTTCTCATTGGGGTCAACGCTGGTGATGCCAAGGCAAAAACAGACGGCGGAATTGGCAGCCGATCCGCGACCCTGGCAGAGAATAGGTGGATCGGCCCCTTCGCGGGCAAAGCGCACGATGTCGTGGATTGTGAGGAAATAGCGTGCGATTTTCTTCTCGATAATGAGCGCAAATTCCTTTGCGATTGTCGCACGCACTTTGGGTGGAACGCCCTTAGGATAACGCTCCTGCGTGCCGAGCCAGGTGAGACGTTCTAACTCCTCTTGAGCAGTGCGGCCTTCCGGCACGATCTCGTGGGGGTATTCGTATTTAAGGTCTTCAAGGGAAAAGGAAATTTTGTCCGCTAGCTCCCGCGTTACCTTGATCGCGTGGGGCCATTGGCGGAAGAGATGTTCCATCTGGCGGGGGGATTTCAGGTGCCGTTCGGCATTGGCCTGAAGCAGAAAGCCGGCCTGGTCTATGGTGGTTTTCTCACGGATACAGCTCATGATGTCCTGTAATGGGCGCCGGTCCGGGATGTGGTATAGTGGATCGTTGGTGGCCAGCAGTTTTAGCCCATGCGATCGGGCCAATTGGTCGAGCCGGTTTATCCGCGCATGGTCCCCGCTGCGGTAGAGGAATGAGGCCCCCAGGTAGGATAATAGGGGCAGTTTCTTGCAAAATACCCCCAATTCTTTTGCAAATGCGTCCAGATCCTCACCGGGCATGAGGATAAGGTGGAGACCCTGCGAATGCTCGGCCACCATCTCGACCGTGAGATGGGTTTCGCCCTTGTCCTGCCAGTTGCCATCAAGGGTCGCCATCTTGCCACGTGACAGCAATGTGGAGAGCCGCGCATAGGCATCGCGGTCGGTGGGGTAGGCGAGCAGCTCGGTGCCGCAAACCAGCACCAACCGCGCGCCGATGAGTGGGCGGATACGGGCGGTTTTCGCTTCTGTATGAAAGCGCACCACACCGGCGAGGGTGTTGCGGTCGGCAATGCCGATGACCTCATAGCCGAGGGCGTTGGCTGTAACTGCAATGTCGCAAGCATCGGACGCGCCACGCAGGAATGAGAAGCAACTGGCCATACCAAATTCCACGAAGGGCGCGCGGGGGTTGGGTTCAAACGGGTTGCCCTTGGAGAGCGTGCGGCGGGCATGGCCTTCCTGTAGTGGCATCCTTCAAGACCTTCCGCTTCACGCAAAAAAGCCATGGACGAACCAGCGTGGTTCATCCCCGCGCCGGTCCCCGGCAAGGCCTTCGCGGTAGAGCCAGATGCGTTGCCCGTCCTGCACCTCCACCTTGTAATAATCACGCAGTCGCGTGCCCGGCCGGGCACGCCACCATTCCGGCGCGATGCGCTCCGGGCCGGAGCGGCGGGTGACGGTGAAAGGCCGCCGCCGCCAGGTGAAGCGCGCAGGTGGACCGTCGGGGGCGAGATAGATGACGCTCACCTCTTCGGGCGGATCGAGCAGACGGATCGGCCGCTGGGCGATCGCTGCGAGTTGTCGCCGCGGTGGCTCGGCAGGGCGGTGCACGGGCGCGTTGTCGATTGCGGGCACGCGCTCTTCCACCCGTTCGGGCAGGTGGCTTTCCACCCAGTGCGACCAGGTGATGCGTTCCTTGCCGAATTGCGCGGTGAGGCGGTCGATCAGCCGGGCAATATCGGCATCGCGGTCCCGCTCCCCATGAAGATGGGTCTGGACCTGTCGCATGGGCTCGGTGCGAAGCGCTTCCAGCGTCAGCAGGTCAAAACCGAAACCCGGATCAATCCCTTCGAGGCGACCGGTGAGCAGCCGCACCATATGGCTCACCTCACAGGTGGCGCGAGCGGTGGAAAGGCGCGCCGTACGCCGTTCCCCATCGATCCGGTAGATGCACAATTGCAGCACCCGGGCGCCGTGACCGTTCCGCGCCAGATCACGGCAGAGGCGGCGGGCGAGATCCGGCAGATGGGGTTCGGGGTCCATCACCGGTTCGGCAAGGCGTGAGCGAATGAGATAGTGCTTGGCATCCGCCGGTGCACTCAGCGGATCGGCGCGGCGGCCATGGGTGAGGTCAAGCAGGATGAGAGGGTTTTCCTCTTCCGCCACTTTGATGAAGCGCCGCATCAGCCCGATGCGCGGCATCCCCGCCAGAAGGCCGATTGTGCGCAAGCCAAGCCGGTCCATCAGCCGCACGGTTTTTACCGGCAATTGCAACGCCTCCACTGGCAGCGGCGCGAGGACGGCGGCGAGAGTTTCCGCCGTGGCAATGGCTGCACGCGGGCCATACCGCGCCAAAGCGTGAGCGGCGCGAGGGGTGGGGGCGAGCGCCGTGCGCGCCGTGAGAGAAAGGGCGTCAAACTGTTTTTCGATGTCGCTGAGAAGAGCAATTTCTCCGCCGAACAGATGGGCCGAGCCGGCCGTGTCGAGAAACAGACCATCTATGCCGTCTTCCACGGTCCAGGGGCACCAGCGGCGAGACCAGAAGGAAAGCCGTTTCAGAAAGGCGGCATCGCCCTCAAGATCAGCTTCCGCCACATGGAGCCCGCGGTGGATTGCCTGCACATCGACGATCCGCGCGCCGGGGCGGATGTTTAGCGCATCGGCAGGTGTGTTGGTGGCATGGACGACCGGGCCGTGATGACCTTCGCGAGCGAGCACGGTTGGCGGTGTAACGGCTGGCGTCACATCGCCTTCATTATCCTGCGTGGCTTGTGCGTTCACGTGCTGCCGCATCGTCCAGCGTTGCATGGCGAGTTTGGGAAACCAGACGGAGACGATCCTGCTTTCGGTCTTTCGATGGGTCATGATGCACCGTCCATGTGCCGGGCGGGCGCGAACGGGCGCGAAAAAGCTCCGCCTGCCAGGCGGGGTGGCCAGGGGCTTGCGGATCGTAAAAATGGGGGGTGGGAGGGTGGGTTGAGACCCGCCAGCGCTCGCGCGCCGCACTCAGACCTCCCGTATCCCCGCTGCGGATTAGCCAGACGGGAACGCCGGAAGCTTCTGAGCGCAGGACAAGGCGCTTGGTGGCGGTAAAATCCAGCACCGCGGGGCCACCATGAATTTCTCCCAAAACCCCGCCGAGTCCGGCGCAGGACGCGCCTTCCTCCATGGCCCAGAGAACGTCGCGTGCATTGTTGACTGCTACATGGAGCACATGGGCCTCGTCTTTTAGCCCGGTCAGTCCCGGCGTGTTGATGCGGCCAAATTCTCGCCGTGACATGCGATCCTGCACCCAAAGAAGAGGCGCCTGCGCCTCCTCCAGAGCCGCCAGCACAAAGGCTGTTGCCGCCGTGTCGAAGGCGCTGGAGGACAGCGCCTCCTGCAAACTTGATGCGCCGATGGCTGGCGGTTCGGCACAACGTTCCGGCCCGGTCTGCAACGTGTGTTGCAACCGGTAGAGGGCGTTTCCATTGTGGGAATCGGTGGGCATGCATGGGCATTTCTGTTCATGTTATGTTCCATTTTGGAAGAGATTTTGAGCGAGAGTCAAGAACGGTCGTGACAGTTCAAACGTCACACCCTGATCAGGGATCGTGAAGAATCTTTTTTAACAAGAGGTTGGGGAAGCGACGGTCGATGCAGATGCCGCAAAAGACCTCACTCAGATTGGGCAATTTGGCGCATTCCACGAGCCTGTCGCTCGCTAATTCGTTCTTGCAGCATGATGGAAAAGGCTGCGTTGACATGCTTATCTGCGGTCAGAACCTTAAAGGGAGGACCTCCACAATGAGTTTACTCGTCCACTACACACTAAAATCCGCTGACACTCACGATGCCCAGCGCGAGGCCATGAAGGTGCTGGTTGCGGGCCTGAAATCAGAAGGTGTGACCGGCGTCGACTATTCCTGCTTCGCAACGCAAGATCCGCTGAAATTTATGGCCTTGTTGGAGTTTGACGATGATGCCGGAAAGGCGGCATTCATTGATTCATCAGCCTTTGCAAAGTACCGCGAGACGGTGGGCCCGACCTTCGCTAGCCCGCCGCAGACGTCGGATATTGAGGCGATAATTTCGACAAAGGAATGAGGGCGAAAGTACCACTCTTTGCGGCCCTTAATCCGCCTTCAAATCCGGAAACGTCCGTCCAAATAGCGCAACGAGAAACGCTGTGCTGAGGCCGAAGCTGAGCAGGCCTGCGACAGCGGCCATGGCGGCGAAAATGCGGTGACCTTCACTGACCGTCACGTCGCCATAGCCAAGCGTTGTATAAGTAACGAGAGCGAAATAGAGCGCTGATGCCATATCGGGCAACGCGGAAAGCGCGATGAATGTGGCTGCCCAAAGCCAGACCTGCGCGGTATGTGCACCGACGATGGCCAAGAGCGCGACTATATAAAGAGTTACCCAATGCACGCGTCGAGAGGTGCCATTGGACCTCCTCCCGAACCCCATCATCAATCTTACCGCACCAAGCAAAATCACAATATGAAGAATGACACATACGAGCAGCACACATGATCCGCTGACGATTTGCATTGTTGTGGTCATGGGGTTTGCTTTGCTTTACTCGACTTGAAGAGGTCTTGGCTGCCGGGGAGCCATGGGGCAACCACAACAACGGCCTGGAGGTAAAATCATGGCATATCTGCGCATACTCACCACACTAATTCTCGCAGGTATTTTGTTTGGCTGTTCTCCCGACGAGCAAGACGCAGACGGCACATCAGGTGAAACCGTCATCCGGCCGGTGAAGACTGCCATTGTCGAGCGGCAGAGCGAGCGACTTCAACGCTCCTATTCCGGTGTCGTTCTTCCAGCGCGCGAGGTCGAATTGTCCTTTCGGGTTTCCGGGCAATTGAATGACGTGGCGGTGCGCGCCGGGCAGCAGGTGAAGGAAGGCGATACGATCGCCCAACTCGATACTCGCGATTTTGAAAGCGAGGTAGCGGGCATCGACAGCCAGATCGCGCAGGCCCGCTCGCAGCTCAGCTCCTTAACCAGTGGAGCCCGAAGAGAAGATGTCACGGCGCTGGAAGCTGCTGTTCGCGCCGTGCAGGCAGAGGTCGATGCCGCCCGCGATCAGCTTGGGCGCACGCAGCAATTGTTTGACCGGCAGGTGGCGGCAAAGGCAGCAGTGGAGCAGGACCAGACGGCGCTGAATGTGGCGATCGCCAAACTGGAGGCGGAAGAACAGGCGCTGGCCAAAGGTCAGGCCGGTGCCACGGGTGATGAAGTTGCAGCGCAGGAGGCCGGTATTCGCGGACTTGAGGAGCGTAGAAAGGCTGTCGAAGCCAGTTTGTCCGACACCACTTTGAAGGCACCCTTCGACGGAATTATCGCCTTCCGCTCGGTCGAGAACTTCGCCAACGTCCAGGCGAAGGAGCCCATCGTGCGGTTGCAGACACTGTCCCGCCCGAATGTTGCCTTCGATATTCCCGCTGCCGATGTGCCCGGCCTTGCTGCGGCCGATCTGGGTATTTCTGTCGTGCTGGACAGCATCCCGGGACGTGCGTTCGAAGCCCAAAGGGAAGAGTTTTCAACGCAGGCTGATGCCGCAACACAAACCTTTCGAGGTCGTGTCTCTATCAGCAACGAGGATGGAGCTACGATCCTTCCTGGCATGACAGGTGTGGTCAGCATCATGGCGGTGAACGAACAGCAAGGCGGATTGATACTTCCTTTAGCTGCGATTGCGTCGGAACCGGATGGATCCGCCTTCGTATGGGTCGTTTCACAAGACAACATTGTGTCAAAAAAGCCTGTGACAATCGGCAAGGTTACAGGTGGCAATGTTGAGATCAGCGGCGTTGAACCGGAGACCATAGTTGTCTCTGCGGGGCTTTCCGCTCTGCAGGACGGAATGCAGGTCAAGCCTGTCGCACCCGCCGGAAGCTGACCCGATGAACCTTGCCAGCTTTGCCATTCAAAAGCGTCTTGTCAGCGCGCTTCTGACTCTGCTCATTCTTGCCTCAGGCTACTATGCCTACACGCATTTACCGCGCTTTGAAGATCCCGAATTCATTATTCGCTCCGCACAGATCATTACGCCTTATCCAGGCGCGAGCGCCATTGAGGTGGAGCAGGAAGTAACCGACGTTATTGAAAATGCCTTGCAACAATTGCAGGGCCTGAAAGAGGTGAAGTCGGTTTCCTCAGTCGGTCTTTCGGAAGTGACCGTGGAATTCACAATTGCTGCGGCCAAGACCCGGTCGGCGCTGAGTCAGAAGTTCACACAGCTGCGCGCCAAGATTTCCGACAGCGCAGGCAGTCTCCCACCGGGTGCCATCACACCCACTGTCTATGATGACTATGGTGATGTTTTTGCACTCTACTACGCCGTCACCGGCGAAGGTTATTCCTTGCCGGAGATAGTGGACTATGTGGAAGGCTTGCAAAAGTCGCTCGTTCTTGTGCCAGGGGTGTCCAAGATCCAGCTCATTGGCGTTCCAGACGAGGTTATCTATGTCGACTACAAAACTTCGCAGCTTACTACGCTCGGCTTGTCTTCACAGGCCGTTGCGCAGGTGCTGGAAGGGCAGTCTTCGGTGGTCTCCGCCGGCAGCGTGGACGCGGGCACCAACCGGTTAACGATCCGTCCAACATCGGCCGTCGCCTCTGTGGAGGCCATTGGCGACATCGTCATTTCCGGTGGTCAGGAGGGTCGAACCTTCCGGTTGCGCGACATCGCGCAGATCAGCCGCGGCATAAAGGAGCCACCCCAAAAGCGGCTGTTCCGCAACGGACAACCCGCCATTGGTATGGGGATCTCCAACACAACCGGCGGGAACGTCGTTAATATGGGCGAGGCGGTAAATGCCCGCATTGCCGAACTGGAGGCGCAAAGACCACTCGGCATCGAGTTGACGGCGATTTCGGATCAATCTGTCTCGGTGCGCGCGTCTGTGGCCGATTTCGTGGTCAATGTGATGTTGGCGCTGGCCATCGTCGTGGGCACGCTGCTCATCTTCATGGGGCTGCGCTCTGGCTTGCTGATGGGCGCCATTTTGCTCATCACGGTCGCGGGTACGCTGTTTGGCATGTACGCCTATGGCCTCGATATGCAGCGCATTTCGCTTGGCGCGCTCATCATTGCGCTTGGCATGTTGGTGGACAATGCCATCGTTGTTGTCGAAGGAACACTGGTGCGCGTAAAGGAGGGCGAGGATGCCGCCTCCGCGTCTGAAGCTGTTGTCGAGAAAACCAAATGGCCGCTTCTCGGCGGCACGATTGTCGGTATCCTTGCTTTCTCCGCAATTGGTTTTTCGCCGGACAATACAGGTGAATATGCGGGTTCACTGTTCTGGACGATTGCGATTTCACTCCTCTTCTCCTGGTTGGTTGCGATCTGGCTGACGCCTTATCTCTGCACGATCTTTTTGAAGGCCTCGAAGGATGATGCTGAGCGGGAAATCCGTGAGCACGTCATTTTGCGTGGCTACCGCAGCTTCCTGGTGCTTTGCCTGAAGCTGCGCTGGGTCACGGTTGGGGTCGTTGTGCTGCTTTTCGTCTCGGCCATCGGTAGCTTCGGCCTGGTCAAGAAAGGCTTTTTCCCAGTATCGACACGCGCGCAATTTGTGGTGGACTATACGTTGCCGGAAGGCACGCGCTTTGATCGAACCCAAGAGGACGTCGCGCAGATCGGCGAATGGGTGCGGGGCCTTGGCGGTGTGACCGGGACGAACGCCATCATCGGCAGTGGGCATTTGCGCTTCATGCTCACCTATTCCAGCGAAAATACTTCTCCCGCCTATGGGCAAATTCTTGTCGATGTGAACTCGTGGGAAGACATTTCCGAGCTGCAAACGCAGATCCAGGATCACCTCAACGCCAACTATCCAGCCGCGATTTCCAAAGTCTGGAAATTCGTCCTTGGTCCGGGTGGCGGAAGCCTCATTGAGGCACGGTTCCTGGGCAAAGATCCCGTGGTGCTGCGCGGTTTGGCGGAGAAGACCAAGGCGATTTTCACGCAGGCGGGTGCCATCAGCGTGAAGGATGATTGGCGTGGGCAGGCCCAGGTTGTTCGCCCCATCCTCAATGAGCAAAACACCCGTCGTGTTGGCTTGACCCAGGGCGATATTTCCAGAGCGATTGCCGAGCGGTTTGAAGGATCGCGCATCGGAATCTACCGCGATGGCGATGATCTGTTGCCCATCATCTTCCGTCCGGTTCTCAACGACCGCAGCGACCTGGCGCAGATCCGTGATGTGCAAATATTCTCAAGCGTGGCGGGTCGCTATATCCCTATCACCCAGGTCGTCGAGCGGTTTGAAACTGTCTTTGAAAACGCCAAATTGCGACGGTTCAACCGCTCGCTTGCCATCATGGCACAGGCTGATCCACCACCCGGCGAAGACGCAAGCGCAATCTTCAATGAAGTGCGCCCAATCGTTGAAGCTATCGATCTTCCGGAAGGCTACGAGCTGGTCTGGCGTGGCGAGTATGGCAACAGTCAGGATGCCAATGCCGGTCTTGCATCCACCCTGCCGTTTGGCTTTGGCGCTATGGTCGTGGTGGTGCTGTTGTTGTTCAACGCAATCCGTCAGCCGCTCATCATATTCCTAACCGTACCGCTGGCTGTGATTGGAGTCGTCTACGGCCTCATCGCGCTTGATACGCCTATGGAGTTTATGGCGATCCTCGGTGTGCTGTCTCTTACGGGCATGATGATCAAGAACGCCATTGTCCTGATCGATCAGACCGATGCGGACATCGCGGACGGAAAGCCCCGCCTGCAGGCGATCATGGATGCAGCCGTTAGCCGCGTGCGCCCCGTTAGTCTCGGCGTTCTGACAACAGTGCTGGGGGTTGTACCGCTGCTCTGGGATCCGTTCTTCCGTTCCCTCGCGGTTGTTGTTATTACCGGCCTCAGCTTTGCGACGGTTCTGACGCTGGTGATCGTGCCGGTGCTCTACGCCATCTTTTTCCGAGTGAAGGAGAATGAAGGTGCTATTGGATCAGCGCTGGAGGTGCAGGCTACCTCGGACGAGGTGCCAGCCGAGCTGGGCAAGGCCTGACTGTTCAGCAGGCCGCGCGCGCCTACTTGCTCACGACGATCCAGATCATCGCGCCGATAAAGGCGAAAGTGATGAGGTTGAGCAGGGTGTCGATGCCTTCACCGATCAGCATGGAAGATTTCCTCTACCTGCTCGTCCCGCAGCGCACGCAACAGGCAGGCGCACAACAAGATGGAGACAAAAACAAATGGCAGAGCGCCAATCGCGATCAGCTTCTTGATTGCATCTATTGAGCCGGCAAGCACCATGGCCGCCCCCACAACCCCTAGCAGCACACCCCAGGCAAGACGGACCTTGGGCTTCGGGTCAGGGTCGCCGCCAGTTGAAAAAGTCCCCAGCACAAAAGCCGCACTCACCACACTGGTGACGATGAAGAGAAATGCGGCGACAATCGTTGCGCCAGTTGTGAGCGTGGTGAAAGGCAATTCAGCCAGAAGACCGAAAGTCACGCGCTCAACATTGTTAGTTGTCAACGCGAGAAGATTACCGCTGCTTTCAAGCGCTTCAAACAGCCCAATGCCGCCGAAGACACCAAACCAGACAACAGAAAACACGGTTGGTCCCACAAGCACACCGATCACAAATTCCCGGATTGTTCGCCCACGGGAAATGCGCGCGACAAACACGCCGACAAACGGTCCCCAGGCGATCCACCAGACCATGTAGGTCAACGTCCAATCCTTGAACCACCGCTCTATCGTATCATCGAAGAAACTGAGCGTCTGGAAGCCGCGCGGGATTGCGGCTGTCACATAATCACCAAAGCTGGTGAGCACGGAATTCAGCAGAAACTGCGTGGGTCCAATCACGATGACAAAGAGCACGAGCGCAATGGCAATGCCCATCGCGATGTTCGACAGTCGCGACATACCGCTGCCGAGGTCAACGAGGAGTGGCGGCAAATAGGCTGCGACCATGACCGCCAAAGTTACCCAGACCAGCCAGGCCGCCGCCCCTGAACTATCAAAGAGTACATCGATGCCGTCGGCCACCTGAAAAACACCCATCGCAATCGATCCGCCAACACCAATTGCAATCGTAACGATGGCCATCAGATCGCACATCCAGCCCATCAGCCCTGCCCATTTGTGTTGCGGGAAAAGCGTCTTTATCGGGCTGCTTACAAGCATCGGTGCGGTTCGGCGAAGCGTGAAATAGGCGATGATCAAAGCGGTGCTGCCATAGATCGCCCAAGCATGGATGCCCCAATGAAAGTTGGTTGCCAGAAGCGCCTGTTGAGCCGCAACCGGATCACCCATGAAGCTGCGAGAAAACCCGAAATGGATGAGTGGTTCAGCGACGGCGCAGAACAGCAAACCAACGCCCATGCCAGCGGCAAATAGCATGGCAAGCCAGGATGGGGTGGAGAATTCCGGCCTGTCCTCATCCGTCCCAAGGCGGACGCTCCCGTATGGGGAAATGGCAAGCCCGATGCAGAAAAACAACATTGACGCTCGCCTTTATGATCTTGCAGAATATCGTCGGTCTGATCGGCGTCACGCTGTTTGGGCTTCCTGCATCAACGTCGGTTCTCATGGGTTCGGCTTCGCTGATTGGGGGCCATGGTACCGCCATCGCATGGGGCCCGCAGATCGAGCAGATTTCGGGTTTCGCGGCTGCTCCAGAAATGGGTGTTGCTGCGGCCACATTGGGGTTGATCCTCGCGGCACTGCTAGGTGGCCCAATCGCCAAGCGACTGATCGACAAAAACACCCTCGCCAGCGACCAATCCGACGACGCCATCGTTAGGCTTGAATTTGACGACGAGCAAAACCCGCAAGATGTGATCAATCATGTCAGCTTAATGCGGGCGATGCTGGCAGCTCATGTTGCCATTCTTCTGGGTTTCATCGCCCATTTGGCAATCGCCGAGGCTGGTTTGAAACTGCCGCTTTTCGTGCCTTGCCTGCTCGCTGGGATCGTGATGTCCAACACAATCCCCTACCTGTTCCGGTCATTGCCCTGGCCCGCACGCAGCAAGGCGTTGGCCGTCATATCCGATTATTGCCTGTTGGTGTTCTTGGCGATGTCGCTCATGAGCCTTCAGTTCTGGGCGCTTGCCGAATTGGGTGGACCGATCCTCGTGGTTCTTGCACTTCAGGCTGTGATGACAGTCGCGTTCATTTTGGGTGTTTTTTTCAGATTGATGGGCAGTTCGTTTCTGGCTGCTGTTCTGAGCGCCGGTTTTGCTGGCTTCACGCTCGAGGCAACGCCGACGGCTATTGCCAACATGTCTTCGGTGACCAAACGGTATGGTCCGGCGCCCCTTGCATTCCTCGATGTTTTCGACGGTTACACTATCGCCGACATCACGGACGAACGCGCCAACATAAACGTGCTTGCTACACCTGAAGCCATGACGTCGCTGCCGTTCCCCGCCTCGCCGGTCGAGCGTATATCTTAAAGCAGCGACATTACCTTTTGATCATTGAAGCGCCTAACCAAACTAAGCCTGCCGCATAGATCGCAGAAACAATGATGCTAAGCATCTGCACAACGCCTGGCAGGAGAGGCCACACTCCAACCATGAATGCGCCCGACATCAGCATGAGGACTGGTTTTCGGGGAAACTTCTGCGACCGCAATAACGCGATGCCAAGCATCAGATGCCCAAGGGCAAAGAACATTGCACCAGCGCTATAAACAATTTTGACCAACAGAGCTTTCGGTTCTGAACCAGGGCCCAATCCAACTCTCGCTATGAGATCGGGACTTGCGTCCAAAACAAATGGATAAAGCAGCCCGGACCAATAGAGTTTTCCGATATACATGCTCAGCCCGAAACCTGCCAAAGCAAACCCACACCAACCTAGCTTCCCAAGTTGCTCATGATCAGATGCGAACGCCCAAGAAAGACCGATCAAATTAAGCACAAGTCCACTAAATATGAGGCTGTGGCCTATCAGCCATGCGATCTGATTGTCCGGTGTTGAATCATGCGGATGCACTATAAAGCCCGTGACAGCAAAGAGGCCTGTGCCAATCAAGCAATATCCAGCTGCTCTTTCGATATTCATTCAATTTTCCGCCGCAGCATATTTCAGTTGGGTGTCGCTCAATTCCTAGACCAATTTATCAAAGTTAGTATGGAGTTTTGACGAGCTGACTGAAGATCTCATTCCCTGCTTGTTCACCCGTTTTTCCGAACACAAGCTGGACCGTGATACCGTGGTTGCGAGTGGTGCGGCTGCGCAGGCTAGGTTAGCCGCCCGTTGGAGCAGCGCCTCTGGATTTGGTGCCGCACACCAAAGAGCCTCAAAAGACCTTCCAGAGAGACAGGAGCGGGTTGGAAAACCTACGAACTGAAGAGTTCAAAAATAGAGCTTATGTGGGCAGCGCCTTCGGTGCCCGCGATCTTGCTACCTTTGATATATCAAGGCCGGAGATTTGAGTGCTGTCCTGAAGTTTGATGCTGTATCAACGCGCTAAGCAGGCTAGTCGCTGTTTGACAAAAGCTGTTCAGCGTGGTCGGCGACGTCGATAAGGCATTTGGTCAATTCGCGCTCATCCTCGCATCCACATGCAGCTATGGCGACCGCCAACCGTGATTTCGTCATGACTTTGAGTATTGCGTCACGCTCCTTTGTTTTCGTCATTATTTCATCGCGGCTGGATCCTGCAGAACCGGGAGCGTCCCTTGCGGCGAGGGTCTCTTCCTGACGTTTTATGTAGTCGTCCAAAATACGATGCCGGACCGCGGCCAAATCTGAGGGTATATTTTCGAACGGTGCGGGTAACGTCGCAAGAATGCGAACCTGTAACCACGCCTCGCTAGAGTTTTCTGGTTTTTGAGCAGCAGCCTGATGCGCCAGCGCCAACGCGCGAGCACAGATGCCGGTTGCAAGTATCGTGTAGCGCGCAGCATCCAGCGGATCGGCGAGCATCGTTAATGATGTCGGCTCAATCGTTTCGAAATATTGCTCTGCAATCGCGGTGATGTCCAACGGCATAGATCGCGCCTCCCATTTTCAAACCGAGAAGAGGCGGTGCACCGTCACAATTCAATTGCGTAAATTTTCCCCACCAAAAGCAATTTTCCTTGCCACCAGCGTATCATTGATTTGCCACTTGTGAATCTTTTACTAGGCTTCTTGCTTCGACCAGGATCATGGAACCGCAATCGTGGAAGGCACCTGCAAACCTTATTGAGCTTCTGCGCTCGGCCGTGGCTATTGAGGGAAACGCTAAACCTGTCCCAGGCGGCGAAGCGGGTTGGCCTCGCGCGTGCGACACTGCGGCGACATCTGCAGACATTGGACGATGCTTGCGAAGCATCGCTGTTTGAGCTTCGTGGGCAAAATTATAGTCCGACCCCTTTCGGAGAGAAATTCCTTCCCGCTGCCCGCCGTATGCTGGATGAGAGCGAGCGGTTGGTATCGCCTGATTTTTCCAGCCTATCGGGTCTACGCCATGCGGCGATTGAGGTCGGTGAAGGATGGTTTCGTACGCGGCAACATAGGCTCAATGGGATTTGGCAAACAGCACCACAGCCATTCCGCGAATGCCCGGATGAATGGGCGGTAG
This sequence comes from uncultured Alphaproteobacteria bacterium, assembly GCA_929200315.1. Classification (GTDB taxonomy): domain Bacteria; phylum Pseudomonadota; class Alphaproteobacteria; order Rhizobiales; family Rhizobiaceae; genus Pseudahrensia. Next base: position 233,007 of record CAKMZB010000002.1, read on the forward strand.
CGCGCGGAGGTATCGAGGCAAAGGCGTTGAAGGCACGACGCAAGCAGCTTGTCGTGCTTCGCAAACACGAGGAACATTGGATTTGTGTCGATATTGGTGAAGATTCAGCTATGGCCGAATGGTTAGGCAGGGACGTCGCAAAAAGTGCGGTTGGCCATCCGATTGAACAAAGCCCGATGAGCAACGAGGCCAATCGTTTGCTTGTTGAACCTTTGGATCATGTGACCACTTTTGGTGCCGCCTGGTATGGTCATGTTGGCGCACGGTTTTCCAGGCCGGGTGGCGGGTTGGCCGATCCCGTCAATTACCAACGCCTCGTCCTTGCTTGCAGTTTTCCTGACGGATCGCTCGTCGTGGCGACCTTTGTCATTCTGACCGACGATATCTCTCTGCCGGAGGACGCGGCGGCGGCGGCATGAACTTTAGCCGGGAGTCAGACCATGACAAACTATGGTCTGGCGGTCGGAGCAGCGCACCGTTCGCTATCTGCTCAAAGACGGAAGTAGCATACTGGAAGTTGGATAGTGTGGATGTTGGCTGGAGAGGCAGCCTTCAATTTGTGCATAGAACCTGAGTTTTCCGCCCGTGAATTGACGACAAACAAGGGGGCGGTCAAAGCGCGGCGCAAGAGCGCAAACAAGCCGAGCGGCCCGACAACCAGGACTACCAACCAACGGGACCTGCGATCATCGCGTCAAGCAGAGCCATAATTCGCTCGGCAATATTCTTCGGGTGTCACGCTGCACACAATTCCGGGTCATGGGCAACAGGACTCATGGAGACACGGAATGATCACCCACCTGCAATGCGCACCAAGATCATGTTTCAGTGCAAGCGTTACAAGAACACGATCCAGCCCAAAGAGGCGCGAGAGAGGAAGCGGCGCGATCGAAGGCCGTGACGACGCTCCACAAGGCGTATTCGACAGGGGTCATGCGGTCGAGGCTCGTATGGGGTCTTTCGTGGTTGTAGCCGAGACGCCACTCCTCGATCAGGTCACGGGCGTGACACAGGTTCGAGAACAGGTGCTCATTGAGACATTTATCGTGTAGCCGGCCGTTAAAGCTTTCGACGAAGCCGTTTTGCATCCGCGATGTTCGATAATCGCGACATGCCGCTGCCGAGGCCAATGAGGAGCGGCGGCAAATATGCTGCGACCTTGACTGCGAGAGTTACTCAGACCTGCTAGGCGCGCCGCGCCGGAACCACCGACAAAAACATCGATTCCATCGGTCACCTGAAAGACACCCATCGCAATCGATCCACCAACACTGAAGCGATGGCCACAATGCCTTCAGAATTGATTACATCCCAAATGCCGATCAGCGCGATAGAAGCTGGTAGCAGGGGTGCAATTCTCGGCATGTACCACTCTCATCATGGGGTACGAGCTAGTCTATGTTGGTGCTGGTTGTAGGGCGCAATCGGATGGCGTGACTGGCATCGGGTATTCTTGCTTCGCGATGCAGATCAACTTCTATACTTTCACGCTAGGGTAAACTTATCCGTGCTCTGCGATAATCCCTTATCGTTGAGGAATATTCACTCTCCCAACGTTTCCAATTGGTGGAAGAAAAAATTCTTTCTGAATATGGTTTCGTTCTGGCTTGCGCTCATGTCATGCCGTTGCTCTTGCGGTTTTTTCAAGTTGCTGCAACAGCGATACGAGATGATAGAACGTGCTGGCCGGAGATGGCCCGCGACTTACTCTGCGATTTTCCATCTTATCGAACCAAAGTCCTCGGACTGGATGATCGAGATAGGCGCTGACCCCCGCAAACGCAGTTTCTGCATGGGAGAAAAATTCCACGCGCCTTTTAGGAACAAAGTCACCCAGGATCAGACAGGCTTTCAGCCATTCAATCTGATGCCAGAAACGACCCTGAGACGAAACGAGTTTGCCCGAATTGTCGATGTTGGAGACCACAAAACCAGACGCCGGTTCGACCCCGCTTAATCCAAGCTCGAATAACTCGACCGCATGGTCTAGCGCGGCGCTTGAGCCGGTGATCTCACTATAGCGTGTCAGCAGCCAAGCCCATTCAAATTGGTGGCCGGGCTCGATATATCCTTCGGGACCGGTATTCAGCGGATTCCAGCCATCGTCATAGAATTCGTGTACGAAGCCGCTTTGCCGATCGCGTAGCTTTCCCATGGCCAGTCTTGCCAAGTCGTCGGCGGTTTGACGCCAAATCGGATGGGCCTGCTCGCCGGCTCTCTCCACCCACGTCAAGCACGCTTCAAACAGATGCATGTTCGGGTTTGAGCGGTGGACCGGTTGTTCAATTTCGCAAACAGCCTGACCACGACCATCACCAAGATTCAAGCGACCTAGGACGGATATAGCCCTTTCTTGCCCACCCGGAACAAGTCTCGACGCTTCGGCCAGCGCCAAAAGAAAAAAGGCTTGGTCATAGGCAAACGTCCGTTCGTCAATTGCCGCACCGCTAGCGCTGCACACATGGCGCAGCAGGTCATTTTCATTCGCGAAATGGGCGTCGATGGAACCAAAACCTGCTGCTACAGCCTGTTTGGCGGGCCCTTCCCAACCAAGATTGTAAGCGGCCGCATAAGCGAATGTCTGTCGAGGTTGAACGCGGGCACGGCAGTCATCGCCAGTGCCGGTTGCCTCCATAGTCAAGTTTTCGCGCCAGATGCCAACATCATGGTCAAATCCTACAGACCACCAGACAGGAAAAGCGGCGGTAAAAGCCCAGCTACGAAGCCAATCTGCAGCCTGTTGAACGCCGAAGTCCCTCTTCGGTATATCAACCTCAGCGCGCCCGACTGCCTTCAAATGTTTATAGACGGACTTGGTGTTCTGCGCTTTCGACAGCGCATTTACGTAAATCGCATCATCTTCTGCAATGAGCGAAATGTCGTCCAGACCGGACACAACCACAAGCGACTGGGATCGGTTCATGACCAAATTGCCTGTTCCATCCAGGCAAAGCACATCGCCAACTGTCGCATTGTTGGCGTCGTCTTGGGGCAGCACCGCATGGACCGCGTCCCAAGCACCAAGGTCGCTCCACTCCATTGGAGAGGCAACGACATATGCCTGTTTGGTCTTCTCCATTACCGCATAGTCGAGAGAGATATCGGGTGCTGTGTTGAAAACTGTACCGAGATGAAGGCCGTCGTGGCGCTTTTTGGCCTGCTCGAGAGCCTGCTCAGCAACTCCAAGAACTTCTGACGCATATTGGCGAAATTCGCCGATCATGAACGAACCTTTGGCAATGAAGTTGCCGGAATTCCAAAGGTAGCCTTTCCGAAGAAATTCCAGTGCTCGTTCTGTGTCCGGCTTCTCGACGAATTGTGCCACCGCCGAGACCTTTTTTGTGGAGTCGACGGCAGAGATGTAACCGTAGGCAGTACTCGCTGCAGCGGGTTTGATACCAAGCGTGACCACCCCTCCGGAACGAGCGGTTTCAACGGCTGTGTTAACGTCCCTGCCAAAGGCATCTTTGTCTGGAATGTAATGATCTGCAGCAACAAAGACGCCCACGCCTTCGGGATCCAGATTGGTGATATGCACGGCTGCTGCTGCGACAGCCGGAGCCGAGTTCCGTCCTGTAGGCTCAAGCAGGACATCAGCATCCACGTTGATCGCATTGAGCTGTGCGCGAACAAGATTGGCATGGGCCGCTCCAGCGACCACAATAATCCGGCGGCAGCCCGCAAGTCCGACGACACGCCGGACGCTGAGTTGAAAAAGCGACAGATCGCTTATCAGCGGCAAGAACTGCTTTGCATGTTTTGGTCGGGAGGCTGGCCACAGCCGCACTCCGGCACCACCGCACAGAACTACAGGAAACACTGCAGACATGGTCAGGGTCGCCAAGGGTTCTCAGGGAAAAGGGTAATCATTCCGTCACATGGCGCGTCATGTTTTACAAGAGAGGTGCCTATTTGAATGGGCTTCACTGGCGCCAAAATTTGCGGTCATGCTCCATCATTTCCGCCACCATCTCGGCAAATGATATTTTCGGCACCCAACCTAAAACTTCTTTCGCCTTGGTTGCGTCACCGATCAGCAAATCGACCTCGGTTGGTCGGAAATAGGCGGGGTCGACCCGCACCAATGCCTCGCCAGTATCGGTGTCATAACCGGCTTCTTCGACGCCTGTGCCTTCCCAACGGATGGTGCGCCCAATATGGTTGAACGCAATCTCCACAAATTCGCGCACGGAACGAGTTTCGCCCGTTGCAAGAACAAAATCGTCTGGCGTGTCCTGTTGGAGCATGCGCCACATGCCTTCAACGTAATCGCGCGCATGGCCCCAATCGCGTTTCGCCTCTAGGTTGCCAAGGTACAGACACTTGTCCAAGCCCGCTTCGATCCGGGCAACCGCGCGCGTAATTTTGCGTGTTACAAAGGTTTCCCCGCGAATTGGACTTTCATGATTGAAAAGAATGCCGTTCGACGCATGCATACCGTAGGCCTCGCGGTAGTTCACGGTGATCCAGTACCCATAGAGTTTTGCCACCCCGTAGGGGCTGCGCGGATAGAAGGCTGTCGTCTCGCTCTGGGGCACCTCCTGAACCTGTCCGAACAGTTCCGATGTCGAAGCCTGATAGAACCGAACCGACTTCTCCATGCCCAGAATGCGGATCGCCTCCAGCAAACGCAGCACCCCGACGGCGTCAGCATTTGCCGTATATTCTGGACTCTCGAGACTCACCGCAACGTGGCTCTGTGCGGCAAGGTTATAGACCTCATCGGGACGGGTCTGTTGAACAAGACGGATGAGACTGGTGGCTTCCGTCATATCCCCGTGATGCAGGAAAAACCGTTCGTGCCGGTCATGTGTATCTCGGTAGAGATGATCGATCCGCTGTGTGTTGAAAGAGGACGAACGTCGCTTGACGCCATGCACCTCATACCCTTTTTCCAATAGAAGTTCTGCCAAATAGGCGCCGTCCTGCCCCGTAACGCCGGTAATGAGCGCCTTTTTCATTCACCCAGTCTCCTAATTCACGAAAAGATGCGCCGAGCAAAGAGCACTATATTCGGCCAGATGTGCTCCGCTCCTCGTTTCAGCGCCGCTCATAACAAAGCGGTATCCTTGAGTACAGTCAGTAGATCGCCGTCGGCGGCAATCTACCAAGCCATGAGTTTGGACGGTGATTACAATAGCGCGCCAACACTTCTGAACGTTGGCCTTTCCCTCTACGCCGTTTTTCATGCTTGCATGTAGATGCCTTCGTATTTCATTTTTGTCCGCAACGCTCCACGAAGATGTTGTCGAGAAACCGACCCGTTCGATTGTTCCGCAGGCGTTACAGCTTTGACGTCTATTGGAACCGACAACGTCGTCGTAGTGACAACGCAACGATCTAAGCCCAGGCAACCTGAGTGGGGTGGTGGTGAGTTTCTTCCCATGGCATCGCTTGCGGTCGAGGATGGTTTTGCGCTTAGGGGGCCTTGATGCCTAACGCAGCGGGTGGCAGGGCGAGAAATCTAGGCGTCCCTAGAGGTGCAACCATTGCCCTAGCTACAATTGGCACAATCGGTACTCCCAACCGAATAGGGCCGGATGGCTCGAAGGAGATCTGGTATGAATGCAACGACAGACCAAATGACACTTGACGAAATCCAAGCCATCCACAGCGCTTTGCTTGGAGATGAACTGCAATCTCAATCCGAGCTGTTGGACGTTCAGGCTCGCCACAAGACCGTGAGTTCCCTGGTGAGCGAACTGGTGCGGAAACCAGAATACATTACCGTTGCTTTGGCGGATATTTTACCGTCAGGAGGGCTTACCGTCGAAGATCATCGGTTCTGTTTGACGTATACCGTCGCGCAGGATCCGAAGCCGGGATTTGTTGTGGATGCGTTTGGCTTATACACAAGGTCAAACTATGCCGCCAAGTGGGGCCCTTTGGATGGCACCGTGGCACCGTGGGGTTTTCGCCAGTGCTTCGAGCATGACGTGATCGAGTGGTACGGCCTTTTGCGCGCGATTGAACGTGCGCAAGGCTCCTTTGTAATCGCCGAACTCGGTGCGGGTTGGGGGCCGTGGATCACTGCAGGAAGTGTTTTTGCCCGCCGCGCCGGCATCGAAACTGTTCGCGCAATCGCAGTGGAAGCAGATGAGACGCGATTTAGCTTCATCAATCAGCATCTGGCGGATAACGGCGTTGCAGATGTCGAGGTCAAATTAATGCTCGGTGCCATAGCGCCCGAACCCGGATTGGTGCTTTTCCCCAGAATGGACGATAGCACCAAGGATATGGGGTTTGCCGCGGTGTTTGAAGAAGATAAGTCTGCCCAGACATTCGTGGATTATCGCGGTGAGAAGTTGGACCATCAGAAAACAAGGGCGTACGATCTCAACACGGTTTTCGAGGACGTTGATCACATCGATTTCCTGCATGTTGATATACAGGGGGCAGAGCTTGAGGTGTTGAAATCAGGCCCGGATCTCGTGACACAAAAGTGTCGGCACATCCTGATGGCAACCCATTCACGCGCCGTTGAATGGGGCATTGCCGAAATTTTGATGGCTCGCGGCTGGGTGCTTGAAAAAGAACTCCCCTGCGGCATGCATCACGGAGATTTTTGGCGACATAGCGGCCGCACATGGCCTCTCGTTGTGCGGGATGGTGCCCAGTTTTGGCGCAATCCTGGAATATAGGGATCTGGAAACACGGTCGTTGAACGATGTGTCCGCAGAGGTCTTGAATGAGCGTATTTTCCCAGAGATATCGTTTTACAGGAACAAGAATTGTTCCGTGTTATCTTGAATTTGATAAGCTCGTCTTTTTGCACGTGGAAAAGACCGCAGGGATGACAACCCGGCGCATTCTGTGTGGCTTGTTTGGCAATGGTGACGTATCTCCGCACAGCGATAAAGACGATTTTGAAGACTATATCGCAAGCCATCCTGTATTGGTCGGCCACGTTGACTATGCGTTTGTAACCCAACTAATACCGTCGTTTGGTTGGTTTACCTTCCTCCGGGATCCGGTTGAGCGGGCGGTTTCTTTGATGAACTACTGGGCGTTTCAGGTTCAGAATCAAACTTCGCATTGGACAGACGGGTCCGAAATTGAACGTGAAGCATATCACATCGCCAATTCAGCTACGTTTGAGGCGTTCATTTCCTCGCCAAATGAAAAAATCCGAAGAGAGCTTCAGAACCACGCCTGTTGGCGCATTACAGGTCGTAGACAGGAAGATTTATTAGATGAGGAATACGCCGCTTTGGCGTTTAAGCGTGTGAGGGAAGAAGCCATTTTCTTTGGTTTGCAAGAGCATTACCCTCTTTCTTTACTGCAAATCCCAATTCTCATGAACATTGACACAAGTGGGACTATTTTTCCGCATGAACGTATCAATCAAGTGCCGAATCCACGGTTGAGCCGTGTTGATGTTCAGTCAGTGGATCGCTCTGTGCTGGGAGCCGACGTCATTTTCTTCAACCATGCAAGAGAGCTGTTTCATAAACGCATGGAGGCACTTATCCCGCATGTCTTTCAACGGCTGTCGAGTAAGTCGTAAGCTGTCTGAAACGGACGATGGTTCCCTAGATATGGCTAAAAAGGCGCATTATTCAGAAAATAAGGAGGATTCTTTTTGACAAATACATTTCTGATTGCTGCGCATCACAAATGTGCAACGCATTTTCTGCGTTTATACCTGACAGAATTCTGCCACTTGAACGACAAGACACTTTTTCATAGCTATTTGGGGACCAGCCGTCCGTCGGATGACCACACGACATATCTCTTCTGACCAACGCGAACTACGACACTCCTTAAAACAGCAATTCTGGTCCATCGCTTAACACTATTCGAAGCCCTCTCAGCATCCTTGTGTCGGCCTTTCACTCACACAAATTCTCTCAGTCCACTGAAGGGGGCCAGAGGCGCAGCGATTCATATTGAATGAATGTAGCACAGAGGAGGGAATGTGGGAGACGTTCAAATTTCTGAAAAGAGATGGTTTTTACAGGGATACGAGCGGTCCTTTGCTCGCCTTGAGAGAATGGGACTACGACGATGCTGCATTTCAGGTTCTGCGCATGGAGGATCTGATGCGGGACATTGACAAAGTCCTGATGTCGCGTCTGATCCGGCATTTTGGTGAACGTGCGCCGAGCGAAACGAACGTCCGCTCGCATTACAGGTCCGGAGATCCTGACAACTGGAAGCGAGAACTCCCGGCTGATCTGATCGAGCACGTGGTCAGCACCAGCCGGAAAATATTTGAAAATTCTATCCAGAGATCGATTTTCGCAACTGAGCGGTTGTTGGATCGTATTTGAACGAGGCTGGTGAATATGAAGAAGCTTGGACAGGCCGTGAGGATGACAATTGACCGGATAGTCAGGTCTCGATCGTTGGAGCACTCAGGGCGAGAGCCGGAGAGCGACGTGGCAATGAACAATAATGATAGCGGTCTTCCCGAATTTTTTTTTAGACACCTGGCTTCCGGAAGCGCAACTCCCCCAATCATGGATATCAGCCGTGTCGAAGTTCAGCTGTCCCGGGATGGGCCGCTCGGACAAAAGGGGGATAGAATTTTTGTGCCGTTTGACGAAATGATATTGCCCGCTGTTCTGGGTGGTGAAGTCTGGCAACCGGAATTCTGCGAATTCCTCACCGAGCAGGCAGCCAAATCGGACGAATGTGTGCTTCTCGATATTGGTGCAAACTGCGGCCTGATTACCCGGCAGCTGATGAATATGTCCGAGCATATTGATGCGGCTTTCTGCATTGAACCTGATAGGAACAATTTCTCCTGTCTGCAGCTGAATCTTGAATTTTCAGGCGACATGCACTTCTTCAATGTCGGGTTGTCGAAATCGGGCGGGCGTTTGGAGTTTTACAGAGAGAGGGAAAATTGCGGTAACTTCTCCTTCAACCGATCTGCAGTGGACGGAAAAAACTTTGAAACCGTCTCCGCAGAAACGGTCGCCGTTGAGAGTTTTTTCAAGTCAATCGCTGGGCAATTAGACACCAAGACACTGCTCTGGAAGTCGGACACACAGGGGTTTGATGAGCTCATCGTGTCCAACACACCTGATGAAATCTGGTCCCATGTTTCTGCAGCTGTGATCGAAGTCTGGCGGATCCCGAAGCCTGAATTCGATGTCGCTGAATTGCGCAGAAAGATCGACGTTTTCCCAAACAAGGTTCTGGGTGGAAAAGAGATCGCGAGCAGCGCACAGATCATCGACTACCTTTCCTCCACTGATCGGCAGCATTGCGATTTGTGGCTGTGGAGATAGGCGCCAGCTGTCCCGCAACACAAGCGCATATCGACCCGGTAAGCCCGGTTGATTGGCAGCTTGGCGGTTGCACATCGTAAGCGACTTCGGTGCGCACAGGTTGATAACATCGCTGGATTAGTGCGCTGCTTGCATCAAGATTGCCTCCTCAAAGACTCCGGCAGTCATCTGCGCCGTTTTCGTCCAAGAGTATTGTGCCGCGTTCTCGCGCGCGCGTCGCGACAATCGCCTTCTAAGCCCTGCCTCGCTGGCCATTGCTTCCAGAGCAGAGTGGATTTCTGACACGGAATACGGGTCAACAAGGACACCACCCTTCCCGGCAACCTGTGGCATCGAGGCGATGTTGGACGTGATGACTGGCGTGCCCAGTGATTGAGCCTCCAAGATCGGCAGTCCATACCCCTCATAAAGCGAGGGCATTACAAGGCAAAGCGCGCTTCTGTAATAGTTGAGAAGCTCTGCGTCGCTGGCGTAAGCCTTGACTGTCACGCAGTCCGTCAAACCTGACTTCGATATAAGCTTGGGCAACCTGATGTTACCCCAACCGTCATCGCCAACGATGAGCAAGTGGTGTTTTGACCGAATAGGCTCCGACAGCATTCCATAGGCTTTGACCAGTGCATCAAGGTTCTTGCGGGGTTCACGTGTACCAACGAAAAGAAAATAGTCCTTTTGCGATATCTCACTGGGCTCTTGAGTTTCAGCGTTCGGAAATGTCCGTGAAGCAAGTGGGATTTCTCGAATTTTTGATCCATCAACCTTACAGAATTTTTGAAGGTCGTCTGCGGTCGAAGTCGATTCGACAATGATGAGGTTAGCGCGCCCTATGCTGCGCGGCATGAACAACCTTTCCAGCCAAAGCGTGCTTTTGCGCATCGTTTCAGGATACTGCTTCCAGACCAAGTCGTGAATGGTGAGAATTCTGGGAAGGTTGCCAGCGAAATCCGCAGGAAGGCGATGTGCCGGACCCCAGAAGGCATCAAGCTGATGCTGACGCAAAAGCAAGGGCAGTGCGATCTCGGCCCAAACCTGCCGCGCGATTGGATTTGACACCTTGCTGCAAACGGATCTCACGCCCCGCAAAGCGGTAATTTCCTCAGGCAGGGGAGATGGGCTGAAAAGGGTTAACTCAACACCGGCTGCGCTAAGTTCCTTCACGACGTTGAGCGTATAAATACCGATGCCGCTCAATTGCTTGGACAATGGTCGTGCATCAACGCCAACGTGCATGTCAGATCCGTTCTCGTGCTTGCGATCTGGAAACTATTGCTCAGAGCATAGCTTTCCCCGCCTTGTTGATATCCACAAATTGCGGGAATATCGAGCGCGAGACAGCCAAAAGCTTTCGGCAATGGGAAAGATCTGGCGTCCTGGCGTAATCATTCTGGCCCAGTGAAAATTCTCCCTTTTTTTACCAACCTTCATGAAGACCACCGCGGGTCTCACATGTTTGTCTCAAACGGGGCCGTGTGCGGATACATCCTACGAGACCTTACGTCGATTTAGGAAGTATTTGGGAGCAATTGGATGGGATGTGTGCTGGAATTGCGGCGGAAACTCTCTGATCCACTTGAGTCCCAGATCGTTCTTGAACGTTTCGTGGTGGTCACACGGTTGATGGGATCGCAATCTGCGAGCATTCCGTAGTCACGCGATTCGGTAAGCAACTCCCAACATTCGCTCGGTCACGTGTCGTTTTACAGAATGGACATCATTTTCAGTTTTTGATATATAAATACTCAATAAATTACATATCAGTTTTATGAATGTTTATCTATATGTAGACCTCTAATCATTCCCTCCAACCTCTCAGAAAGCCATGCAAAACTATGTTGTTCTCTCCAAATTTGTGATGCTTCTTGTTTGGCGTAGTATTCTGATGAACTTGTTCGAATTTCTTTGATCGCATTTCTCATCGCATCTGCCAGATTCCGGGGCTCGGTATCCTTAACTCTCCACACGGCGTCTCCAAATTCGTGAAAAATGGAAATGTCTGTCACAATTGTGGGCCGCCCGCTCGCCAGACCATAACGAGCCGCAGCGCTCGCCGATTCCGAAGTTGGCGCGTACGCAAACACCACGAGATCGACGGCTTGTAACAGTGATAGACTTTCGTTGTCTGGAAGAAATCTCGATTCTAGAGTTATTCGATCTTCAAGCTTCAGTTCTGCTATTCTATCTGTCAGCTCGCCAATAAGATCCGCAGATGTATCGATAGGGTATTCGGCATTTACCATTCTAAGCGCTACATGATCGCCTTCATCGCGAAGCAGTCCGATAGCCTCGACAATCTGTTGCAAGCCCTTGTGAGGCAAGCAAAACCCGTAGGTAGCAACAGTAGCGGTTGGCAGGGGATCTTGCTTCAGATCTTCAACCTCCAAAACCCCGACGGGGAATAGGGTCACATTCTCAACAAGACCAAGCTGCTTTAGAAGGTTCATGTCATTAATGGAGTGAACCAGGACTTTGTCACACAACGCTAATGCAGGAACATAGTTTTCAAGTTTTTTATCTGGAGCTTGCGGAGGGTTTTCTGTCGCATGCATCTCAAATACAATAGTTCGTCCGGCAGCTTTATGGAATTTCAAAAAATTAAAAATATGAGTATGATCAAAGAAACTGAAGTTGAATTGAATGACTAACGTGTCCAGATGAGCATTCTCTACAGTTGCAGTGAGTTCCGAAAATTCGTCGACATCACCTGCAGTCCAACACCTTATACAATTTGAACCATCCGGTTCAGTTAACTCATCCGCATGGGCAGCCAGAATGATTGGAGTTCGCTCAAAATTTGACATTAAATGCCGCGAATATACTGCAATGCCGCATTTTTCGTTCCAAGTACTTATCCATCCGACTTTCGCTGGTCGAACAAATTCCGTGGAATATAGATTTTGGCTGAACTCAACTAAACGTTCAGCAACTTTGCTCCAGGAGAAGTTAGCAAGCAGAAGCTCCCGGCCATGGCAAGCCATCTCTGCACGACGCGCTGTAGTTGTGTCATAGGCTGTCTTCAGAGCGCTGACCAATGCTTTCTCATCGATCTTTGCCCATGCAGATGGTCGCAAATTAAGGTGCGTGTCCGCCTGCTCAAATTCGTAGTCAACAAGCCAGGAGTTATCAGGTGTACAGAAATCCAGCGGTCCTGACCAACGGGTGGTTATTGCCGGTATCCCCGAAAGCATTGCTTCTGCAATGGGTAGACAGAAACCTTCTGCATAGCTTGGCGCTACCAATATCTGGCAACGCTCGTAAAGCGCCTTCAGGTCTGAATCGGACATATCATCTTCAATGACAATTATTGGCGCGGCATCCGGATATTTGCCGCGAAGATCCGATAATTTCTCGTGCACCTGATTGTGTGGATTAGGAAAGGTTTTTATTATGAGGCATACATCATCGGTGTCTGAAAAAGCAGCACACCATGCCTTGAGCAAGGCATCTGGTCCCTTTCTTGGGAAAAAAGACGACACATGGAGAAAGCGGAATGGTTTGGCGTTCATGTTGTCCAGTACGCAATTTGCACTGGCCGTAACGCGCTCCCAGTGATCTACGCCACAGCCACCAACGGCAAGTGGTATGAATACTCCGTTGTCTCGCAAGACTTTTCGGACGTGTTCGGACAGGCACGTTATACCGTCAAGATGTTGATTGAATTGCCTTACCCATTCCATCGGAAAAGCAGATTCTTCCCAAGCGTAAGAATGCAATAAATTGCAGCGGGCGGTCATATCGTGCACGCGTGGCGGGTACAAAATACGACTAACCACCGAAACCTGATCATGTCCAAGTGTTCCGGCTTGTTCACTCATACTCGCCAAATCATCGTTTTTGTTGAGAAATTCGAGTGACGGGGCAAAATCCCCCGGACCTTCGGTAGAAAACAGAGCAACCTGTACGCCTTGTTCGGCTAAGGATCGGGCTATTTCCCGGTTAATAAGCGCTAGGCTGTAAGAGCTGTCAAAAGGGCCTTCGATCCGCCATGAAAGATCTCGTTCAGACACCCTGGCACCAAATAAGGAAAATATTTCCTTCTCATTTTTTGCAATGCATTTACAAATATCAATAATAAATTCATCATTTTCTTCAAAAAGAAATCGAGATATATGCATTATCAAATTATCGTAGATATTTATACGATTTTTATTTTTAATAAAGCCTGAACGGTTTCCGATTTCTCCAGATATTATCTCTTCCCAAAATTTAATCGATTTCTCCGCCGTTGAACTCCAGTTAAATTTCCGAGCCTGTTGAATACCATGTCGCCGAAGTTCGTCGCGCAATTTTTCATCCGTGAGCAACTCCGCGATTTTATTTGCAATTGAAGAAACATCGTAAGGGTCGAATAAAGCCCGAGAATCTCCGATGACTTCCGGCAAGCTTGACGTATTCGCTCCGACTACTGGAGCGCCACAAGCCATAGCCTCCGCGGCAGGTAAACCAAAACCCTCGTGCCATGATGGCAAAATATACAGCGCGCATATATTGTAGAGAAGAACAAGTTGGTCATCACTAACATAGCCGACAAAACGTAGTTTTTCTGATGGAAGGCCAGCACGCCTAGCCTGCAGTTCAAAATCAGCGATTTCTCCGTCAGACATTCGCCCAGCCAAAACCAAGCTGTGGCCGTCCAGCACACTCTTTGGCAGCTTGGCGAAAGCTTGAATAAGCCTGGGAATATTCTTGCGCTCGTCAACACCTCCCACACAGAGCAAGAATTCCCCCTCTACACCAATTTTTGATATAGCTTCATGGATTTTTCTATTATCATAAGAAACTGGTTTAAAATAATTATCAACACCCCCGAGCACAGCTTTAAACATATAGTTCGGTCTATCAATATTTTCCGCACATTCTAATAAAGAATGTTCAGATACAGAAGTATAGCAAGATGCATTTTTGAATTGATCAATTTTTCTGTGATAAAATTCCCCATATTTCGGATCATGATTAAGATATACATGCGGATTAATAAAAGGAATAAGATCATGGGCTGTTACGCTTACGGGTGTTTCGGAATCGAAAAGCCCAATACTGGTCACTGCATCATCGATAAATCCCTCGAAAAGGCTCGTAACATGAACAATGTCGGGGTTTAGGTTTGCAATAAATGCCTCGCGAATAACCTCTGCCGTTTTCCGCCTTTGCGTATTAGCTGGATCCATTTCGCGGACAGGGCCTGGTGCATGCCACACCAAGATATTTTCCGACGGAAGCATCCCTTCAAACTCAGCGCGTAAAGGCTCGATTGTTTCCGGAAACAGTCCGTTCAAGATTATTATGACTTCATGGCCTTCGCAATTTTGCAGAACCCCTTTGGCAAAACCGAGACTGTAGCGACCTATGCCCCGAAACCGGCTCTCCGTTTGTGCACCCTGAAGGTCGATTACTATGCGCACTAGACAGTTCCATTCTCTTGATTGGCAATGGCCAAGAGAAGATCATGGTAAATCTGCCGTTCACGCGGCGAGAGCGAGTCTACAATGCCATTAGAGGCCGACTGCAATCTGCCTTCAGCGTCATGCGGAAATGCACCGGAACCAGAGAAGGAATACAACGACATCGGCTCACTGTTGTGCAGTCGTCTTAGCCAATCCATCAGGCTTGGGACGTGCCGCAAAACAGAAATTACCTTCGACTTAACAGCGGGGCGGAGCATTATCCAGTTGCGCAAATGCAGCAGAACTAGCCTTAGCGTTCGTCGCGATCTGCTTCCCGGCTTCAATGTGAGCCGAGCTAAGCTACCCACCGCTGCCCATTTGACGATGTCGGTCAGAAATCGCAACGCCACATTAATCCGCCACGTTCGGCTATTTCGCAATTTGAGATTCTCTCGTTTCCGTCTGATGCGCACGCTCGAAAGCTCTAGCTACTGTATTCCCACGCGTTCCGTTGCCTGAGCGAACTACTACTTTCGCCCATTCACGAGCTGTCTGTAAAGATCCAGATATCTGGGCACCATCATATCAGATGTGAAATTTTCGGCAAACCGTCGCCTTGCGATCAGGCCGCAGGTTTCGGCGAGTGATTTATCCTTGGCAAGACATTCCATAGCTTGCGCAAGAGCGGTCACGTCTGCTGGCGGTATCACCAAACCCGTCTCATTATGCAGATTGACGTAACTCGTGCCGGTGCCCAACTCACAGGAAATCATCGGTTTTCCGGCGCGGGCTGCCTCCACAAGAGATATTCCAAAAGCTTCGGACCGCAAGTGGGAGGGGAAGACGAACGCCCGGCAAAGCTCCAAAAGCGCTTCCCTATCCTCATCACCGATTTCGCCGACGCAAATTAGATTCTCCGGCAGTTCCGAATTGCCGAAGAGAGTGAGATCGCCACCACCGGCCACAACAACGGGTAAGCCCGTTTTTCGAGCGGCGGCGGCCAAGAACGGAAGGCCCTTATAGTAACGAAAGGCACCGACAAAGAGAAAAAAGTCTGATCCAACCCGCGCGCGCCAATGGTCGACGAGTTCAGGCCTGGGTAGGCTCCGTTCTGCAATGCCAATCGGTATCACGCTGACCTTGTCCTTGAATTGTTGCAGTACATCACTCGTGCGAACGTAGTTTCCGGAGGTGGCGACGATATGGTCTACCCGACGGAGAAATGCATTCATTAACGGGCGGTATATCGGTAGAATGGCCTTCTGTTTAACGACGTCTGAATGGTAGGTAACCAACGCCGGCTTGTGCTTTCGGAATGCGATATCAAGGCAATCTGACATCGGCCAGGGCAGGTGGTAATGGACGAGGTCCACATCTTGTATGAGGTCACGGTAGCGCCCCAAAATTGAAACGGAAAAGCTTGTTGAGGCAAAATGCAGATTGCGCTTGCTTACATGCATTGCATGTCGGCCAACCGGCACGGGCCCGGCGATAGTTTTCGGGCCGGTTGTAAGTACATCAGTCTCAACGTTGTGCTCGACCATTCCCTCTGCAATTTCATAGATGGCCCGCGGTATCCCGGTCCTGTCCTCCGGCATATAGGCCTTGTAGACGTGAAGTACTCTCATCAGACAAGGAAGCCTCGCGACGAATTCGGGCCAAGGGAGATTTCAGCATAGAGCAGCCGATTTAGACGGGCAATACCGCTAAGGGCCACCTTGTCTCAATTCAACTGGAAACGGCTTCTTGCACAACGCCGACCTTTTGGCTTGCGTCGATGGACAAACAAATTGAATCCTGCCCATCATTGGACCGGGTGATCTGATGTGCGTAGCGTCAAGATTTCTGCAATTCTCCGGTTAAGCCTTGCTCCGGGGGCAGGCTAACTGCCGAAGTTCGGTAAAATCGTCTCTTCACGTGATTTGGGTTCTGGCATCGGGGGAAAGGCCTAACCGGTTGCTTGTATGCTGATAATGCCTGCGATAATCGGTATTAACGTCGACCAGCTTGTCGGCATTCTGGGGCAGGCACCATCGCAAGCTGAAAGACCTGGAAAAATCTTGCAGAACCCCTGTTCCGACCAAGTTCAAAACCGGTGTGCATTCGGGCAATAGGGTTTCTGCGTTTCGAGGATATCTATGAGCAGGTCCAAGGAAACGAAAATTCTTCGCGATGAGTTCTGTGGAACTCTGGATCGCCTGGACTTGGCTATTTACATCGCCTGGAGTGATACTCTCACCCGATATCGACGGTCAGCGCTCGGTCCATTTTGGCTGGTGCTTGGCACCTTAATTAGCGTGGGGGGGCTTAGCCTTGTATGGGGAGCCCTGTTCGAAGTTGAGCTGGAGACATTCATCCCGTCCGTCTGCATCGGGCTTGTTGTCTGGTATCTGCTAAGCGGAACATTGATTGAGGGAGCGTCGGGTTTCTACGCGCAGCGAACCCTTTTATTGAATATTCATGTATCATCGCTATTTGTTTCGACAACATTACTTTTTAGGCAATTGGTAAATTTTTGGCACAATTTTGTTGTGATTGTGATCGTAATTGTAATTTTTCCGCAGAATTTTAAAATTGAAGTTTTCCCAATATTTTTTGTTGGATTATTTCTTGTTAGTGTTTGCTTGTTGGGGGTTATTCATCTCGTTGGTTATCTTGGCGCTCGTTTCAGGGATTTATCCCCCCTCATTTCTGCAGTGGTTCAACCGCTATTTTTTATCACGCCTGTTTTATTCCGGCCGGATCAGCTAGGTACTGCCGAATTCGTCGCCGCCCTCAATCCGCTAACTCACTTACTGCGTGTGATAAGGGATCCACTTATGGGCGAAATTCCGCCGGTTTCCACATGGTTGGTGGTTGTTGGTCTTACGGTGGTGAGCTGTACATTGGCATCGCTTATGACGATTTCCAAACGCCAGCGACTGGCCTACTGGGTAAACTGATATGTCCTTTATCAAAGTTCGCAACGCGACCGTTGAGTACCCAATCTATCATGCCAACAGCATGTCATTGCGGAACCGACTGGTTTCAGTCGGAACGGGAGGCGCTATCTCCCGCGGTGTAAAAAACGTTGTTACCGTTAAGGCACTGGACGATGTGAGTTTTGAGATCAACGAGGGTGATAGGGTCGGCCTCGTTGGACACAATGGAGCGGGAAAATCGACGCTATTGCGCACCCTTGCAGGCATCTACAGTCCCACCAGCGGGGAAATTGAGATCGAAGGGCGAGTCTCGACGATATTTGAGCTTGCTGCCGGAATGGATAATGAGTTGACCGGCTATGAGAACATTGTTCGTTTGGCCATGCTGGCTGGGGCGAGAAAGTCTGAGGCAAAAAACCTGATCCCAGAAATCGAAGCCTTTGCAGATATTGGTGAATTCATGGCTATGCCGGTTCATTCCTATTCAGCAGGCATGTTGACTCGACTTGCCTTCAGCGTTGCGGTGGCGATCCGCCCAGAAATTTTGCTAATTGATGAGGTGTTGGGTGCCGGTGATCCTGAATTTCAGAAGCGGGCCAAACAGCGTCTTAAATCCGTCGTTGAGTCGGCAAGCATTTTCGTTCTCGCCACGCACTCGAAGGAAATGATCACGCTCTACTGCAACCGAGCATTGCGTTTTGAGCACGGGCGGCTCGTCCAGGACGAAAGGCTCTGAGAGGGTTCAGTGCGTGAGTGTGCGGGCACCGACCTTTGCTATTCTGGGTTGGGCTAGGCGTTCGCACCTGCCGATCACGTAGCTGGAGCATGACATGAAGAATCCTGTTGCAGTTGTTGCCGGGGCCATCTGCCTTTTTGGGGAAGCCACTCCGCAGCCCGCCTCTGTGTTAGCGCGGGGACAGTTCGGTGAGGCTTCGAAAACGTCAACAGTAAGCCCTGTTGGCGAATTGACTAATCGTATTGTACATCGGCTGCCTGAGCCGGATGGCGAATAGACGCATGACGACAGATGCCAAAGTACTGATCTCCGGAGCCCAGGGGTTTGTAGGGCGCTATGTGGTTGAGGCGCTAGAACAAGTGCATGCTGGTAATGCCGAAGTGATTCCAAGCAGCAGATCAGGTGTAGGCTTGGGCGCCGGGCGCCAAGTGATTTCTCTGGACATCACCGACAGAATCGCAGTGCGCGCGACTTTGCGCGACCTGAAGCCAACTCACTTCATAAATCTGGCTGCGGTCGCATCGCCAGCCATGGCCGCTCACCAGTCAGAACTTACATGGACCGTCAATCTGCAGGGCGCGCTGAACGTTGCTGAAGCCATATTGGAAAACTGTCCCAATACGTGGATGCTGCAAATCGGCTCTGGGATGATGTATGGCGAAGACGCCACAACAACACGCCTTGCGGACGAAGGCGACATGCTCGCACCCCAAGACAATTATAGTGCGTCTAAAGCCGCCGCCGATATTGCGATCGGTGCCATGGTGCATCGCGGATTGCGGTGTATTCGCCTGCGTCCGTTCAGTCATACCGGTGCCGGGCAAGGGGCCAATTATGTCGGCCCTGCCTTTGCCTCACAAATTGCGCGAATAGAGAAAGGCCTGCAAAGCCCTACAATGCAGACCGGAAATCTGGGATCCTATCGTGACTTCCTTGATGTACGTGACGTCGCATACGCCTACGCGTTGGCGGTGAAGAATTCCGACCAGATCGAGAGTGGCCAGATTTTCAATATTTCATCTGGAGACCTTAGGCCGATCAGAGACATACTGGATGTCATGCTAAATTTGAGCACCTGTCGAATTGACGTGACAAGCGCGGACAAAGACCCACTCCGAGGAGTTTCCCGTATCGGAGGAACGAGCGAACCTGCCCGGAAAATATTGAACTGGCGCCCTCGCTACAGCTTCGAAGAGATTTTCCAGGATTTGCTAATTCATCATCGGCAATTGGCCGGTGTCAGTGACCTCAACCGACATTGGCCTAAATAGGTTGGTACTCCTGCTGAACTCATTTTAATCGTAGATGCCCAGTTTCCTGAAGGCGGCTCCGAGGAAAACAAACTCTCTTAGGGATCTATCTCTAGCTATCTATTTGAGGTGGTATGTGACGCAGTTCCCCGTACCGTGGCATTCTGATGAACCAAAAACGTGTCGGGAGATGGTGGAATGAATGAATTTCTACTCGGGATTGTTGGCGTAGCTGTGGGTGCAGGTATCCAATTTGGTCTTGGTCAGCTCTCAACATCTCAAAACGAAGCAGCAGCGAGAGTCTGATGGGAAGCGGAAGGTACTGCTCAAGACAGCTCTTGAGAATCCACCCCCAGATACGGAACGGTGGTCCATTCAAACGCTTTCTCGCATCGTCGGTGCGAACTATGAAACCACCACACGCCTGCTGATCGAGCTTGGCGCGGGCGGCTCAGAAAAGAAAAATGATGTCTCGGCGTTGATTGGTAAGAAGCCCTTGAACGCGTGTCAAAGTTAGATTTGCAAAACGGCGCGAATTGCCCGAATTTATCTTTGCCGTGCTTCCCATGTGCCTTCTGTAAGAAAGCATCAACTCAACAAAGCCATCTAAACTATTGAAAACATTGGTGCACCCGACAGGATTCGAACCTGTGACCTCTGCCTTCGGAGGGCAGCGCTCTATCCAGCTGAGCTACGGGTGCGTTGGGGATCGTTTAGCGGAGTAAGGGGCGCCCTTCAATCGACAAAGCGTGTTCAGGCAATTTCTAGGGCGCGAGTACGCGGCGGGGGTGGAACTGGCCTGTTGAAATATCACCGATGGCAACGAGTTGAGATTTGTGGACGGCGCACACGTTTTCGCCCGCCAGCGGGGCATCACGCCCCAAGAGCACGATTGAATTGCCGAGACGCAACTTGGCGGCCTGGGCGCTGTCAATCTTGATCTCGTCAAATCCGTCCATTGCTTCGCGCGGGGTGAGGAGGAGGGCGTCGAGTGCTTCACGGTCGCCTTCGCAGGCTTCCAGTTTCTCAATGTTCACTGCGTCCGCCTCGTCGAAGGGCTCTACCCATGTTCGACGCAAGGCCGTGATGTGGCCGTGGCAACCAAGCCTTTCGCCAAGGTCACGGGCCAGGGCGCGCACATAAGTGCCTTTGCCACATTCCACCTCGAAGACCGCGTGATCGGGCCCGCTTTTAATCAAATCGAACGTGTCAATTTCGACCTCACGCGCGTCCAGCGTTACGTCCCTGCCGGCGCGGGCTTCGGCATAGGCGCGCTTGCCGTCGATCTTGATGGCGGAAAAAGCAGGAGGCGTTTGTTGGATCTTACCGGTGAAATCCGGGAGCAGCGCGCGGATCGCGGCTGCATCAGGGCGGGCTTTGCTTGTTGCGATCACCTCGCCCTCGGCATCATCCGTAGACGTGCGTGCGCCCCAGGCGACGGTGAAGCGGTAAGCCTTGCCGCCGTCTGTGACGTAGGGAACGGTCTTTGTTGCTTCTCCAAGCGCAATGGGCAGCACGCCGGTTGCGAGTGGGTCGAGGGTGCCCGCGTGGCCGGCTTTCTTGGCGTCAAACAGCCAGCGCACCTTGCCGACCGCCTGTGTGGAGCCAAGCTCGTAAGGTTTGTCGAGCACCAGCCAACCGGAAACGGCGCGGCCCTTTTTGCGACGAGCCACGCGCTTAATCCTCGTGCTCTTCTGGGTCGAGGTCGCGCGTCACCGCATCTGAGCGCAGCAGCGCATCAATGCGGGCGAAATTGGCAAAGCTCGTGTCTTCACGGAAACGGAAGGTCGGCATGTATTTCATTTGTTGCAGGAGCGGAGCCGCTCGACCGCGCAGGAATTTTGCGCTCCGCTCAAGGCCGTCGAGAGCAGCTTTCACGTCTTGCGGCGAGCCGTTCAGCAGGGAGACAAAGCAGGTGGCGATTTTCAGATCAGGCGACATGCGCACTTCGCTTACAGTGACGCGGCTTGTGTCGAGATCGCGCACCGGCATCGCCTCGCGCTGGAGCACCTGCGTCAAAGCATGGCGAACCAACTCGCCAACGCGCAATTGCCTTTGGGACGGGCCTTTGGATGCCATGATGGTGCTTTCGCGATCTTGTTTTGGAAGGTGAGAGGCCATGTGGGCGACAATTGCCCGTCGGACAAGCCCCGCTAACACTCTGTGGATGGCGCACAATCAATTTCCTTGCACTGACGAGCGCCCGGCAGCATTGTTGCCGCGTTCATACCACCCCGCCCGGTAGGTCCGACAAAGACCGTGCCGGGCGCCGAAGGAGCAACGTCCCGGAAACTCTCAGGAACAGGGACCGGGCGGAGTGAGAACGATCTGGAGAGAGGCGGCGAGGCTTTGCACTATCAAGCCGCCCACCGAAGGAGAAAGCGCAGTGGCTTTTGGTCATGGGCGCCAAACTCTCAGGTGCCGATGACAGATGGGACCCACCGGTGCGCCTTGGCGTGCCAAGTCCACGCTCGCCTCCGGGAGGTCATCATGAGCGAAAAAATCACATCCGTTGCCGTTATTGGCGCGGGTATTACCGGCATTACAACCTGTGCTGCGCTTCAGGAGCGCGGTTTTGACGTTACGGTTTTTGACCGCAACCGATATGCGGCGATGGAGACATCCTTTGCCAATGGCGGGCAATTGTCTGCCTCCAACGCGGAGACGTGGAATCGCTGGGCCACGATTTTTAAGGGTATCAAATGGATGAGCCAGCCCGGTGCGCCGCTGCTGGTGAACCCCAAACCCTCCTGGCACAAATATTCCTGGATGGCCGAATTCATGGCCGCCATCCCCAAATACCGCGCAAACACCGTGGAAACTTGCCGCCTTGCTATAGAAGCGCGCAAGCATCTGAAGCGCCGTGCCGAGGCTTCCGGTTTCAAGTTCGATCTGGAGGAGCGTGGCATTCTGCATGTCTATCGCACCAAGGGCGAGTTTGATCACGCGGTGAAGGTCAACGACATGCTCGCTGAGGGCGGACTGGAGCGGCGCGCCGTGACGCCGTCGGAGGCCCATTCCATCGAACCGTCATTTGGCAAGAAATTCATCAGATCCATGCACGGGGCATTCTATACGGTGAGCGATTTTACCGGCGACATTCACGCCTATGCCCGCAATCTTGGCAAAGCTTGCGCGGAGGCCGGAGCCGACTTCCGCTATGGCGCGAAGGTCGACAATCTCCACCACAACGGCGTCGGAGTGATGCTCCAGGTCACCACCAAGGAGGGCGCGGAAGAAGAAAAGTTCGACGCCGTGGTGATTTGCGCCGGCGTACAATCACGCGACCTCGCCGCGCAAATGGGGGACCGGATGAACATCTATCCCGTGAAGGGTTATTCGGTGACGGTTCAGCTTGACGACAAGCAGAGCCAGGACGCCGCGCCTTGGGTAAGCTTGCTCGACGATGAAACCAAAGTTGTCTCTGCCCGCCTTGGCAAAAACAAACTCCGCATTGCGGGAACGGCGGAGTTCAACGGCGACAATCGCGACATCCGCGATGATCGCATCCGCCCGCTCAACAAGTGGTGCGAGGAGCTTTTTCCAGACGTGTCCACTGAGCATTCCGTCCCATGGGCGGGACTTCGTCCTATGATGCCGGACATGATGCCTCGCATGGGTGCGGGTAAAAAACCGGGTGTGTTTTACAACACCGGTCATGGCCATCTCGGCTGGACGCTAGCGGCCGCCACCGCGGAAATTGCTGCTGTAAGCGTGCTTGCTCAGTCCCGATCAAACCAGTAGACGCCTACACATAAACTTAGCTTTATATCCTTGTCCGCCCCGCCGCCTTTTGGTATTGGGGCGGCAAGAACGGGCACCCCCGCGCCCAACTTTCCCATCTACTCAGAAATCATAGGAGCCGACCCGTGGCTGCACCCCAAAACGATTACATCGTCAAAGACATCGCGCTGGCTGAATTCGGCCGCAAGGAACTGGACATTGCCGAAACCGAAATGCCGGGTCTGATGGCCCTGCGTGAGGAATTCGGCGACAGCAAACCGCTCGCCGGGGCCCGCATTGTTGGTTCGCTCCATATGACGATCCAGACTGCAGTTCTCATCGAAACGCTGACCCATCTGGGTGCCGATGTGCGCTGGGCATCTTGCAATATCTTCTCAACGCAGGACCATGCCGCCGCGGCCATTGCCGCTGTTGGTGTTCCCGTCTTCGCCATTAAGGGTCAGACGCTGGAGGAGCATTGGGACTATCTCGACAAGTCCTTCATGTTCCCCGACGGCGCAAACCTCATTCTCGACGATGGCGGCGACGCCACGCTCTACGTTTTGCTGGGAGCCCGCGCGGAAGCTGGTGAAGACATCATTCCCGTTCCCTCCTCTGAGGAAGAGGAAGCCATCAAGGCGCAGATCAAGAAGCGCATGGAGCAAAGCCCCGGCTGGTTCACCAAAACCCGTGATGCGATTGTTGGTGTCTCTGAAGAGACCACTACTGGCGTTCATCGTCTTTATGAACTGCATAAGAACGGTCAGCTCCCGTTCCCGGCCATTAACGTGAACGACAGCGTCACCAAGTCGAAATTCGACAACAAATATGGCTGTAAGGAATCCCTCGTTGACGGCATTCGCCGCGCCACCGACACAATGATGGCTGGCAAGACCGCCGTGGTCTGCGGCTATGGTGATGTGGGCAAGGGCTCTGCCGCTTCGCTCCGCGGCGCCGGTGCCCGTGTGAAAGTCACCGAGATCGACCCGATTTGCGCCCTTCAGGCCGCTATGGACGGCTTTGAGGTGACGACACTGGAAGACACCGTTGCCACCGCCGACATCTTCGTCACCACCACCGGCAACAAGGACGTGATCCGCATCGAGCACATGCGTGCCATGAAGGACATGGCGATCGTCGGCAACATTGGTCATTTCGACAACGAGATTCAGGTTGCCAGCCTGAAGAACCACAAATGGACCAACATCAAGGACCAGGTGGACATGATCGAAATGCCCTCCGGCAACCGTATGATCCTGCTCTCCCAGGGTCGGCTGCTGAACCTCGGCAACGCCACCGGTCATCCGTCCTTTGTGATGTCTGCTTCCTTCACCAACCAGGTGCTGGCGCAAATTGAGCTTTGGACCAAGGGGGATGAATACGAGGACCAGGTCTACATCCTGCCCAAGCATCTCGACGAGAAGGTTGCCCGCCTTCATCTGGAGCGGATTGGCGTCAAATTGTCGGAGCTTTCCCAGGAGCAAGCCTCCTATATTGGCGTCACGCCGGAAGGCCCCTTCAAGCCGGAACATTACCGCTACTAGAGCGAGCTTCGCCCCCATCATTGGGGGCATAACGAGAACATCCACAAGGGCCCGCCCGGCAAGCGCCGGGCGGGCCTTTTTCTTTTTGTGAGTCGATACTTAGGGTTAACGAGACTTTAACGAGAATGGGGGAGAACTGGCAGCTTCACTCCCTCGCCGGGGAATCTACGAGCGGCTATGTTAGCCGCGAATCACCTGCTTGCGCGGTGATTTGCGCTGCCGGTGGGGGTGGCTTCTCACGCGCAGCAGGCCCGCATGTGTTCAGCGTTGCGCCCGAAATGACCAACCGAGGGGGTTGCGCCGTTTATGTCCACATCGCTGACCCAGGCCGTTCCCTTCGACATCGTTTTGTTCGTCATTTTTGTGGGAGCGTTTGCCCTCGTTATGTTTGCTGCCACCTGGCTGATCGTTGAGCGCAGCAGGCTGGAAACGGTGGAGACCGAGCAGGCTGCCGAGATCGCTGATCTGCGCGCGCGCCATGCCCGCACCGAGGCCTTGATTGATGCCGGCGACCAGCGGCTTCTTGTCTGGGATGAAACCCGGATCGGCCAACCGCCGACCTGTCGCGGATCGCTGCCTGCCAATGCAGGCGCACCGCCGGAACCTTCCGCCTTCATCGCATTTGGTACCTGGCTGACCCCAACCTCCGCGCGGCGCTTGCAAGGTGCAGTGGACGGTTTGCGGGATCGGGCGGCGACCTTTTCCTTTTCGGTGGAAACTCGCGCGGGTACTCATCTTGATGTGCAAGGTCGGGCGTCTGGTCACACAGCTTTTGTGCGCTTCATGCCGCTTGATGGTTTGCGCGCCGAGCGGGCCCAATTGCAGCATGACCATGATGCGCTGATTGCCCAGAGCGAGCCGCTGCGTGCGCTGCTATCCGCGGTCTCCGCGCCCGTCTGGATGCGGGAGGAAGACGGAACACTCCTTTGGGCAAACCCAGCTTATATTGAGGCCATCGAGGCGAAGGACATCGACCAGGCGACACGCCATGGCACACGTCTTCTCGATCCCACCGACCGCGATGCGCTGACTAAGGAGTTGTGCGAGAGCGACCATCTCAATCGCCGTTTCACCGCCACTGTTGCTGGCGCCCGGCGCACGATGGACGTGCATGCGGTGGCGCTTGGTGATGGTGGAATGGCGGGGATTGCGACCGATATTTCAGAGATTGAAGCCACGCGTCGTCGCATGGATTCAGCTCTCACCAGCCACCGTGCAACGCTCGACCACCTTGCTACAGCAATCGCGATCTTTGACGGTAATCGCGCGCTGAGTTTCCACAACGCGGCCTTTGCGAGCCTGTGGGGATTTAGTCCCGCGGAGCTTGAAAACGAGCCTGACAATGCCCGTCTTCTCGATACGCTTCGCGCCAAAGGGAAGGTCGCCGAGCGAGCCGATTGGGCGAAGTGGCGCGACGGGTGGCTGGAAACCTATTCCGCCACGGAGCCGCGTCAGGATTGGTGGTATCTGCCCGATGGCCGGACGCTACGCATTGTGGCCACGCCGCAGGCGCAGGGAGGTGTGGCCTGGCTGTTTGAGGACATGAGCGAGCAGCTTGCGATGGAAAGCCGCCTCACCGCGCTCCACAAGGTACAGGGCGAGACGCTCGACCACATGAATGAGGCGATTGCCGTGTTCTCGCCCAACGGCCGTCTGCGCCTCTCCAACCCAGCCTTTATTGATATGTGGGGACTGGAAGATGTGCAGGAGGTGCGTGAGGTTTCCATCGCCGATCTTGCCGGAACGGCCTTTCCCGCCATCATCAGTGACCAGCGCTATGGCCGGGCGGATGCAGGCCGCGATACCGGGAACCTGTGGACCGATTTGACCATGGATATCACAGGCATGGCGGACATTCGTGAGCGCCTGTCCGGCCGCCTGCACCTGCGTGAGCGGGAGGGCGACATTACGGTCCACGACTACGCTCTGGTGCCGTTGCCGGATGGAGAGACGATGATCTCCTTTGCCGACGTGACCGATTCTGTACGGATGGAAGAGGTGCTCACCGAGCGCAACTCTGCGTTGGAGACTGCGGAGAAATTGAAAAGCGCCTTCTTCGAGCATGTTTCTTACGAATTGCGCACGCCACTGACCTCGATCAAAGGCTTTGCCGACATGCTTTCAACGGAGGTCTTTGGCACTCTAAACGACAAGCAGGCCGATTATGTTGGCGACATTGCCGATGCGTCCCGCGAGCTGGAAGGCCTGGTCGACAATATGCTCGATTTGGCCATCGTCGATGCTGACCGGATGGAGTTGAAAATCGAGCGGCTTGAGATTGCGACACTGCTCAAAAACGCCGAACGAAAAGTGACACCGCAACTTGTCGAGCGGCGTCTGACCCTGCGGCAAAATCTGCGCCTTGGGGCGGAGACATTTTTGCATGGGGATGCGGAGAGATTGCAGCAGGTGTTGGTCAATCTGCTCACCAACGCGGTTAAATTTTCCAAGCCCGGTCAAGAGCTTGCCCTTGATGCACATGAAGAGGATGGCACGATCGTTTTCGCTGTGGCGGACCAGGGCGAAGGTGTGCCGGACGCGATCAAAGACAACATCTTTGAACGCTTCCAGAGCAGTCGTGCAGGCGGCGCGGAGAGTGCATCGCGCAGCAGCGGTGCAGGGCTTGGCCTCGCGATTGCGCGGGCTATGGTGCAGCTTCATGACGGCACGATTGAGCTTGACCGAGACTATAATGAAGGTGCGCGTTTCGTGGTGAAAATCCCGGCCAATCTGGCTGCTGATACTGCGCAGGCCGCGGAATAGGGGTGGCTGCCGAAGGTGCAAAATGCGAGACGCTGGAGCTTGTTTGCGCTGATCTCGCCGACACCCAAAAGCTGGGCGAAGCCCTTGCTTTAGCATGGAAAACTGGCGACCTCATCACGCTGGAAGGCGGCCTCGCGGCGGGCAAATCAGCGCTGGCGCGAGCGGCAATCCGCACCGCTTTGGGTGATCGACAAGCCGACATTCCAAGCCCGACTTTTACTCTTGTGCAGGCGTATGAAGGCGGACATCCGGGGCCGATTGCACATGTCGATCTTTACCGGTTGAGCGATGCCGGGGAGCTGGAAGAGCTTGGTATTGAAGAGGTTTTGGAGACCGGCGTGGTGCTGGTGGAGTGGCCGAAGCTGGGTGCTGAGGTGCTTGGAGAACCGGCCCTTGCCTTCAAAATTGCGCCCGAAGAGAACAGCGAAATCAGACGCATTTCGGTATCAGGGTCACGTCTTGCCGCGCTGCGGCACAGTCTCGAAATCCGAGAATTTCTCAATGTAAACAAGCTACAAGCCGCCCTCCGTCAGCACCTGACGGGAGATGCTTCTGCCCGCCGTTACGAGATGGTTCTTGCTGAAAATGAACCTCTTATCCTCATGGACAGCCCCAAAATGCCCGATGGGGCGGTGCTGCCGGAGCATGGCGTGCCTTATAGTCGGGTGGCGCATCTGGCGGAAAGTATTGAACCTTTCGTTGCCGTCGCCGAGGCTCTCACCACCCGCGGTTTGACGGCACCCAAGTTCCTGGCTGCGGATTACTCCGCCGGGTTCCTGCTGACGACCCATTTGGGAATAGGCACGATTCTTTCCAAAACAGGGGCCATTCTTTCTGAACCCGCCTGCGCGGCTGCCGAAACGCTGGCCTTCATCCACGAGCAGGACTGGCCGGACGAATTGCCCGTTGGCGAGACCGGTCGAACACACAAAGTTCCACCCTACGATGCCCGCGCGCTGACGATCGAAACATCGCTTTTGCCGGACTGGTATGTGCGCCACAAAACCGGCCGCAATCTGACCGCCGGTGAGCGCGCGGAATTTTGCGGGCTCTGGGGTGAGCTTATCACATCGCTTGAGGATGCGGAGAAGAGCATCGTGTTGCGTGACGTCCATTCGCCCAACATCATCTGGCGCGGGGATAAGTCGGGGTATGACCGTGTTGGTCTGATCGATTTTCAGGACGCGGTGATCGGGCCGTCGGCTTATGATGTTGCGTCGCTGGCGCAGGATGCGCGGGTGAATGTGAGTGCGGAGCTGGAGGCGCAGATTGTTGACGCCTACACAGCGGCGCGGGCGGAGGGGTTCGACGCTGAAGCCTTCTCGCACAATTACGTCGTGATGGCTGCGCAACGGGCAACGAAGATCGCCGGCATTTTCGTGCGGCTTTGCGAGCGCGACGGCAAACCAAGCTATCTGCGCCATTTACCAAGGGTGGAGGATTACCTGGCGCGCAATCTCGCCCATCCCTCGCTTGCCCGCTACCGGGCATGGTGGGAGAGCACCTTTGGGCCGCTGCCGTGAGCGCGGATCTTAAACAGGCGATGGTTCTCGCCGCTGGTTTCGGCAAGCGGATGAAGCCGCTGACGGACGCCAAACCCAAGCCACTCATTGAAGTTGCAGGGCGCACTTTGCTCGACCATGCGCTGGATGCGATTGCAGGTGCTGAAATCCCAAAAGTGACGGTGAACGTCCACTACCTTGCTGACCAGATCGAAGATCACGTTAAAGCCCGCGACGATATCGACGTCGCGATTTCAGACGAACGTGCCGAAATCCTCGATTCCGGCGGTGGGGTGAAGGCAGCCCTGCCTCTGTTCAACGATGGTCCCCTGGCGGTACTGAATGCCGACACATTCTGGTGTGAACGCAGTGGCTCGACATTAGCGAGGCTCGGCGCGGCTTTTGACCCGGACACAATGGACATGTTGCTCCTTCTTGTCCGTCACGAGGACGCCGTTGGTTTTGATGGGGCCGGGGATTTTACCCTTGGCAAAGATGGTCGCCTTGCCCGGCGGGGTGATGCGGCGACTGCGCCCTATATCTATGCCGGGGTCGCGGTGATGCTGCCATCGCTCACTGCCGGCGAGGCGGATGAAGCCTTTTCCCTCAACCGCCTCTTTGACCGCGCCATTGCGCAGGGCCGTCTTTATGGTCAAGTGCTCGACGGGCTCTGGCTGCATGTCGGCACACCGGCGGCGATTTCACTTGCAGAAGAGGCGCTTGCCGGGTTCCAATCGGGAGAGGATTGAGGCAGGCGAAATCGGGAGACGCAGACGAGTATGGGTGATCCCAATGTGCGCTCCATCCCCTCCGGCACGCCCTTCATCCCGAACCTTGTGGAGGCTTTGCTCGACGGGCGATTGATAGAGGGTTTTGCGCCGCGCGTTGACCCGCTCGCCCTTTCGCGCGCCACAATATGGGTGCCGACCCGCCGCGCCGTGCGGGCGCTGAACACGTCCTTTTCCACAGCGCTTGAAGGCCGGGCCGCCTTGCTGCCGCAGATCCGCGCGCTGGGGGATGCCGAGAGTGACGATCCGTTCGCGGAGGCGAGCCGTGACGCCTTTGCACTGCTTGCCGGGCCGAGTGCGGCGATCGGCGATGTGGACTGCACGCTCCTTCTGGCGCGACTGGTGGAAGCCTGGACCGGGCGACTGAAGGAGCGGCAGAAAGCGCTCTTTTCACAAGCCGATATCATTGTGCCCGCCAACAGCGCGGACGCCGTCGGCCTGGCGCGCCAGCTTGGCGCGCTGATGGATTCCATGGCGACCGAAGAGCGCCCGTGGGAAGCACTGGAGGGGCTTGCCGCTGAGGCGGGCGAAGACTTGCAGGACTGGTGGAAACTGACGCTTCAGTTCCTCACTATTGCCACTGCCACCGTGCCGCAGGTGCTTTCCGAACGCGGCCTTGTTGACCCTGCCGTGCAGCGGGTGGCGGCTCTGCGTGCGCAAGCGCAAATCTATCGCCAGAACGGTTCCAGCGGCCCGGTCATCGCAGCAGGGTCGACGGGGTCGATTCCGGCAACTGCGGACTTGCTGGATGCTATTGCGCGGCTCGACCAGGGCTGTGTCGTGCTGCCCGGTCTCGACCGCGATCTGGAAGATGAGATCTTTACCAAGATCGACCTGCCGGACAATGATCGCAACGACATGGGCACCGCCGGGACACACCCGCAATATGGCCTTGGCAAGCTGCTGCGCGCGCTCAAAATCGACCGGGCACAGGTGCATCATATCGGTGCGCTGGAACATGACCGCCCGCTGCGACTGCGTGAAAAGATCGTGAGTGAAGCCATGCGTCCGGCGGATACAACCGACCGCTGGCCGCATTTTCAGGCGGCGGTGGCCGAGCATCAGCGGATCGCCGCACTTGACGGCGTCGCATTGGTGGAAGCGCCTGGCGAGCGGGAGGAGGCGATGGCAATTGCGCTTGCCCTTCGCGACACATTGGAGACGGAAGGCGCGACCTGTGCGTTGGTTACACCGGACCGCAATCTTGCCCGCAGGGTGGCGACCGACATGCGTCGTTTTGGTGTCCGGGTGGATGATTCCGCCGGTCTTCCCCTCGACAACCGCATGGCGGGAACCTTTGCCCGTCTCGTTGTGCGGCAAGCTTTTGGGATCGCTGATCCCAATGTCACCGTCGCGCTCATCAAGCATCCGCTGGCGCGGTTTGGCATGGATGCGCGGCAGGTGCGGTGGGCGGCGAACGGGTTGGAAATTGCCGGTCTGCGGGGAGCGGTGGAGCCGGTTGAGAATGGACGGCATTTTGAGCGCATTCATGAGGCCATGCTTGCCTCCCGTACGGATCGCCATAGGCATCAGGCAGTGGCACGGTTTAATGAGGATGACTGGGCCTGCGCCGTTGGTCTGGCGGAAAAGCTGGATGAAATTTTCGGTGCTGGCAGCGGTGGTGTTGCCAACGTAGCCGACCTCGCCACCCGCTCGCTGGCGTTGATTGAAGCCTGCGCGGCGGATGGCGAGGGGGGCATCTCTCATCTTACCGAGCGCCTTTCTGGCGATGTGCTGATGCGTTTTCTTGATGAGCTGATGGGTGCCCGGGAGGATTGGCAAATTGCCCCCGGCCATTGGCCCGATGTCTTTGAGCAGCTCATGACAGGACGGCCCGTTCGGCCAACTGCCGGCACCCATCCCCGCATTATGATCCTGGGGCCGCTTGAAGCGCGGCTGCAGCATTTTGACCGTGTAGTGCTTGGCGGTTTGAACGAGGGCACCTGGCCCGGCGGTGGCGGGAATGATCCGTTCCTGTCGCGGCCCATGAAGGGCGATCTCGGCCTGCCGACGCCGGAGCGGCGCATTGGTCTTGCAGCCCATGATGTTGCGCAGGCGCTCGGCCATCGCGACGTGGTGCTCACCCGCGCAGTGCTGGCCTCCAACGCGCCGACGGTAGCCTCGCGCTGGGTGCAGCGGTTGACCACGGTTGCCGGAGAGCAGGCGGCGGATGCGATGAAGGCGGCGGGGGCGAAATTTGTCGATTGGGCGGAGGCGTTGGAAGTGCCTGCCGAGGCCGTGCCACCGGTTGCACAACCCAATCCCAAACCGCCCCTCGACAAGCGGCCCAGGCGGCTTTCGGTCACGGCGATTCCGACGCTCGTTGCCGACCCCTACGCGATCTATGCCCGTCATGTTTTGCGTTTGCAGAAATTGCCTCCGCTGATGCGGGCGGCAGACCATCGCGAGCGCGGCATTCTCTTCCACAGGGTGGTGGAGGATTTCGTCGCGCTTGGTGGGGGCCGCGAAGACTTTGTGGCGCTGGCACGGGGTCTGTTTGATGAGGACATGCGCCCCGATGAGGTGCTCGCCCGCTGGTGGCCGCGCATGGTGCAGATCGCGGAAGATTTTGTCGCCTGGCACGGGGAGCTCGCGCCGGATATTCAAAAGACCTTCGCTGAGCTGCATGGGGAGGTGGCGCTGGGCGACGACTTTACGCTTTCCGGCGTTGCGGACCGCTTTGACCGCAGGACCGACGGCAGTTTTGCGCTGTGGGACTACAAGACCACCGGCGGGCCGCCTATCGGTCAGGTGAAAGATGGGCGACGGCCTCAGCTTCCGCTTCTCACCGCCATGGCCGGACGTGGTGGGTTTGAGGAGGTGGACAAGCCCGTGGAGCGGTTTGGCTATGTCCATCTGGTTGGGGGTGATTTCGCTGTGCAGTCTTTGCCGGATGGTAAGGATGACGGCGATCCACAGGCCATTGCCGCGCTCTGCTGGGCGCAGTTGGAGCGGCTTGTTGCGCGCTATCGTGATGCTGAGAACGGCTATCTCTCCAAGGCTCGCTACATCGAGGATGAGCTTTACGAAGGTGATTATGACCACCTCGCGCGGGTGGCAGAATGGTCTGTTATGGCTGATAGCGGCGATGGGGAGGGAGGCGAATGAGCAAGCATTCCAGCCTCGTTGCAGACACGCACACCGTCGCGCAGCAGGCTCGCGCTTCCGACCCGGCAATTTCCGCCTGGGTCTCCGCCAATGCAGGTTCCGGCAAGACGACCGTCTTGTCACGCCGCGTGGTGCGGTTGCTGCTTGCCGGCACCGATCCGTCGCGCATTCTGTGCCTCACCTTCACCAAGGCCGCGGCAGGGGAGATGTCTAACCGCGTCTTTGATCTCCTCGCTAAATGGACCGGGCTTGGGGATGAGGCGCTGGCTGCAGAGCTGGAAGATCTCACCGGGCAACGGCCCGGGGCAGCGGCGCTTGGCCGCGCGCGGCGGCTTTTTGCCCGGGCGCTGGAAACGCCGGGCGGGCTGAAGGTCCAGACGATCCACGCCTTTTGTGAGGCTTTGCTCCACCGCTTTCCGCTGGAGGCTAATGTCCCCGGCGCCTTCACGGTGATCTCCGAGGCGCAGCAGGCTGAGCTGATGGCCAACGCGCAAGACGGCCTTCTTGCCAGTCTCGAACGTGACCGTGATGGAGCGCTGGCGCAGGCCTATGGTTGGATCGCCGGTCACGAAACCGACCACGCCATCGAACGGCTCTTCGGCTCCATCATCAAACACCGAGATGGGATCGAAGCCTGGCTGGATGAAGCTGGTGGTGTGGGCCCCGCAATGGCGGCTTTGCGGGAGCGGTTGGCGGGAGGTGAGACGCTTGAGGAGCTGCTGGTGGAGGCCGTAGCATCGCCGTCCTTCGACGATGTGACGCTTGCGGAAATGGTGAAGGTCGCGCTGGCGGAACCTCGCAATGACAAGAACAAACTCAACCAAAACACTGTGAGGTTTTTGAACCGTGCTCATGCGGTTCTGAATGTCCGCGATGATCTTGCAAAAGCGGGGGCGCTGTTCGCGTTGGTTGCGACTGAGAAGGGTGCGCGCAAGATCGCGCAATTCACCGGCCCCGCCGTCAAAGCGAAATGGCCCGACCTCGAAGAGGGCATAGCCGCCGAGACAGCGCGGCAAGAAACGCTCCAGCCGCGCATCCGCCTGCATCTGACCCTTCTGCGCACGCAGCACAGCATGACCCTGGCGCAGGATCTGCTGGCTCGCTTTCGCCGCGCCAAGCGCGCGAGTGCTGGGCTGGATTATGATGATCTCATCGCCCGCACCGCCGCTCTGCTCACCCGCCGCGATGCCCGCCAATGGGTGCTCTACAAGCTTGATGCGGGGCTCGACCACATACTGGTGGACGAGGCGCAGGACACGAGCCCTGCGCAATGGGCGATCATTTCTGCCCTCGCCGAGGAGTTTTTTGCAGGCGACGGGAGTGCCACCGGGCGTAACCGCACGGTCTTTGCCGTGGGGGATGAAAAGCAGTCGATCTATTCCTTCCAGGGCGCGCGGCCCGAACTGTTTGATGAAACCCGCCGGGCCTTTGCCAAACAGGCCGAAGCTGTTGAGGGACCGGCCCTCGCACCTGTCGGTCTGACCCTTTCCTTCCGCTCAACCGAAGATGTGCTCAAGGCGGTGGACACCGTCTTCCGCGACCCCTTCGCCCATGACGGGCTTGCCACCGGCAACGCCGCACCAACCCACGGCGCCGCGCGACGGGGGCAGGCCGGGGAGGTGGAAATCTGGTCTTTGGCTGAAGGGGCAAAGGGCGACGCGCCGGAGGAATGGGCGACGCCCGTTGACCAATCCGCCACCCGCCATCAGGCTGATCTCCTCGCCGAGCGGATGGTCGCGCGGCTGAAACACTGGTTCGACAGCGGAGAAAAACTCACCGCCACCGGCAAGCCGATACGCGCAGGGGACATCCTCATTCTGGTCCGCAGCCGCGACCGCTTCGTCCGCGCTCTGACGCGCGGGCTGAAAGAGGCCGGCATTCCTGTGGCGGGGTCCGACCGGCTCACACTCACTGACGACATTGCGGTTCAGGATCTCATCGCGCTCGGCCGTGTGATGGTGAACCGCGAGGATGATCTGTCGTTGGCCGCGGTGCTGAAGAGCCCGCTTTTCGGCCTCACCGATGATGATGTGCAGGCCCTCGCCCTTGCCCGGCTTGAGGGTGACGAACCGCGCTCGCTTTACGAGCAGGTCCGTGCCGACAAGCCGGATGTCACAGCCCGCCTCATAAGCTGGCTGGAACGTGCCGACACCGTGCCGGTCTATGAATTCTACGCCCAGGTTCTGGGGGCGGATGGTGGCCGTGAAGCTTTCTATGCCCGCCTCACTCGTGAAGTGCAGGACGTGCTCGACGCTTTCATTGACCTGACGCTGGCCAGCGAAGAAGAGGTCGAGCCGGGACTGCAGGCCTTCCTCGAACGCCTTGAATCCCAACCGCCGCAGATCAAGCGCGAGCTGGATTCGCGCTCTGACGCGATCCGCATCATGACCGTTCATGCCGCCAAAGGGTTGGAGGCACCGGTTGTGTTTCTCGTCGATAAATCCTCCCCTGCCCATCAGGCGAACAAGGTCGATCCACTCTACCGCCTGGAAGATGCAGCCTATCTCTGGGTGCCGAGCAAGGACGATCACGGGGCCGAAACCGCAGAGGCGCTCGCCGCCCTTGCCAAGCGCGATGCCGACGAGCATCGCCGCCTGCTCTACGTTGCCATGACCCGTGCCGAAGACCGGCTGGTGGTGGCCGGTTACAAGGGTGCCAACAAGACACCAGAGGACACTTGGCACAATCTCGTCTCCTCAGCGCTGATAGCGGATGCGCAGGAAATCCACCGTGAGGAGGCGGAGGGTGAAACGCCCTTCACGGTCCACCGCTGGCGGGTGAGTGTGGTGGACGGGAGTGAGGCTGCAGGCGCGACAGGCGGGGAACAAGCACCAGCCGTTAGCACCGACTTGCCTCTCTGGGCCAAGCGCAAGATGCGCCCGGAGCCAGACGTGCCGCGCCCGCTCTCTCCCTCCGGCGCGCAATATCTCATTGAGGACGACCCCGCCGAGGACGCGCCAAAGGAATTGCGCAAGGATGCGTCGGCCTCGTCCCCACTCTCTGCTCGCAGGCGGGGGAACATCATGCACTTGATGCTGCAATGGCTGGTGCGCCACGGTGCTGAGGAGCGTGGCGCGCTGGCGCTGACTTATCTGGAAAGCGCCGCGCCGGAATTGTCGTCCGCCGAGCGGGAAGCGCTGGTGGCGCAGGTGCTCGACACCCTCTCTGACCCCGCCCTGGCGCCCTTCTTCGACAACGAAAACGCCGCCG
The DNA here is from genome assembly GCA_929200315.1 of uncultured Alphaproteobacteria bacterium. GTDB lineage: Bacteria > Pseudomonadota > Alphaproteobacteria > Rhizobiales > Rhizobiaceae > Pseudahrensia. The sequence goes on from CAKMZB010000002.1 coordinate 269,172, forward strand.
CGGAAGTGCCCGTGTCCGGCACGCTTTCTCTTGGTGACGGCGATCACATCGTCACCGGCACAATCGACCGCCTTGCTGTGTTGGAGGACGCAATCTGGCTGCTCGACTACAAGACCGGCCGCCATGTACCGGAAACGGCAGCGCAGATCTCGCCTGTCTATGTGACCCAGATGGCGCTTTACCGCGCGCTGATGGCACAGATCTACCCCGACAGACCCGCCCGCGCTGCGCTGATCTACACCGCTGCGCCGGAAGGCCCGCGAATGCTGGAACTCACCGCTGAACAGATGGACGACGCGATCACGCTTTTGAGCGCGAGGCTCTCTGTTGCTTGAAGCGTGCGTCACGCGCGCTTAACTTAACTGTCCGATAGATAGTGATTCCCTCAAAGCGAGACAGACCATGGCCACCGTTCAGATCGACACCAGCAATTTCCAGTCCGACGTCCTCCAGTCCGACACCCCCGTTGTGGTGGATTTCTGGGCGGAATGGTGCGGCCCCTGTAAGCAGATCGCGCCCGATCTGGAGGCCATTTCTGAGGAAATGGCGGGCAAGGTGACCATCGCCAAGGTCAATATGGACGAGAACCCGGACATTGCTGCCCAGTATGGCGTGCGTTCGATCCCGACGCTTCTGCTCTTCAAGGGTGGTGAGCCGGTGGCCGTGCAGGTGGGTGCTGTGCCGAAGTCGCGCCTCTCCGACTGGATTTCCAAGGAAGTCTAATTGGGTTAGGCCCTCCGGCATTAACGTATTTTGACCGGACGGCCGCGCCGACATGACTGATACATCTCCCAGCGAGCAGGCATCGCTGCTTTCGGCGGCTCTGCCTTATATGCAGCAGCATGACGGAGCGGTCGTGGTCATCAAATATGGTGGCCATGCGATGGGCGATGCTGCCCTTGGTCGTGCCTTTGCTCGTGATGTGGCGCTGCTGCGCCAATCCGGCGTGCGGCCGGTGGTCGTCCATGGCGGCGGCCCGCAGATCAAGGCGATGCTGGAGCGGATGGGCCTTGAGAGCACCTTCCGCGCCGGTCTGCGTGTGACGGATAAGGCTGCAATGGAAGTTGTGGAGATGGTCCTTGCTGGGTCCATCAACAAAGGCATCGTTACCGATTTCAACGCTGAGGGCACCCGCGCTATTGGCCTGTCAGGCAAGGACGGGGCCATGGTGCGTGCACGCAAGGCGACCGCGACCGAAGACGGCAAGCCCGTTGATCTCGGCTTTGTCGGGGAGCCGGATGAGGTGAACCCGGCTGTGCTGCGCACCGTTACCGATGCTGGCCTTATTCCCATTGTCGCGCCGGTGGCTTTCGGTGCGGGGGGTGAAACCTACAACGTCAATGCCGACACGTTTGCAGGGGCTGTTGCCGGCGCGATGAACGCCAACCGGCTGCTGTTCCTCACCGATGTGCCCGGCGTGCTGGATGGTGACGGCAATCTGTTGCCGCGCCTCACGGTTTCGCAGGCCCGCGCGCTGATCGCCGATGGCACAGTGTCTGGCGGGATGATCCCGAAGGTGGAAACCTGCATCGACGCGCTGGAGCGCGGGGTGGAGGCCGTTGTCATCGTCAACGGCAAGGTGCCCCATGCCGTGTTGCTGGAACTCTTCACTGACCACGGCGCGGGTACGATGATAGTTCCTGACGGGGCGGGGATAGTGCCTGATAGCGCGGGCGATGCCGCGTGAGCTTTCCCGCCGCGACGCGCCAGGAATTGCGTGAGGTTTTTGCCGGGGTCGATGAATGGGTCTTTGACCTCGACAACACGCTCTACCCCCGCCACAGTGACCTCTTCGCCCAAATCGACTGGAAGATGACGGACTATGTGGCAAAGCTCACCGGCTTGCCGAAGGATGAGGCGCGGGCGATGCAAAAGCGCATGTACCGGCAATATGGCACGACCCTGCGCGGTTTGATGGTGGAATATGACATCGACCCGCACGGCTTTCTGGAGGAGGTGCATGACATCGACTATTCTCCAGTTGCGCCAAACCCTGTGCTGGGAGAATTAATTGCCGCTCTGCCGGGGCGTCGTCACGTTTTCACCAATGGCGATGTGCCACATGCGGAGCGGACCATGGAGCGGCTGGGTATATCCGAGCATTTTCACCGTATCTTCGACATTGTTGCTGCCGATCTTGAGCCGAAGCCTGCGCCAGGCCCTTACGAGAAATTTCTCGCCGACCATGACGTGCATCCCAAGCGTGCAGCCATGTTTGAAGACATGCCGCGCAATCTTGACGTGCCGAAGGCGCACGGCATGGCGACGGTTCTGGTTCTGCCCGCGAAGGGTTCCTTCACCTCAGCGGAAAGCTGGGAGCATGATGTGAGCCAAGGTAATGCGATCGACTTCACCACCTACGATCTCGACGGGTTCCTGGCCGATCTGCTGGAGGCGCTTTCTTAGGCGCTCACGCTGTCGGCAGCTTCGCTGCCTGCGCTGCGCGGGCGCGGCGAAGGATCGCCGGGCGGCCGCTTGGCCGCCTTGGCGGCTTGAGCCGCTCTAGTCTCTCATCGGGATGATCGGCGCGGGAACGGCATTTGTCTTCTCCGTTGCTTTGCACAGATCGGCAATAATGCAGGCTTCGCAATCGGGTTTGCGCGCTTTGCAGATGTAGCGCCCGTGCAGGATCAGCCAATGGTGCGCGTGATAGAGATAATGTTTTGGGATCCGCGCCATGAGCACGCGCTCGACATCGTCCACCGTCTTGCCCGGTGCGATGCCAAGGCGGTTGCCGAGGCGGAAAATATGCGTGTCCACCGCCATGGTCGCTTGGCCAAAGGCCATGGAAACAACGACGTTCGCAGTTTTTCGCCCAACCCCCGGTAAGGTCGTCAGGGTGTCCCGGTCCTGCGGAACTTCGCCGTCATATTGGTCCTGCAGAATGTGAGAAAGGGCGAGGACGTTCTTGGCCTTCTGGCGGAAGAGGCCGATTGTCTTGATGTGATCGGTGATGTCGTCGAGCCCAAGCGCGATTATTTTCGCAGGCGTATCCGCCACCGCAAAAAGTCCGCGTGTTGCTTTGTTGACCCCTGCATCAGTCGCCTGAGCCGAAAGTACCACGGCCACCAGCAGCGTGAAGGGGTTCACATGTTCAAGCTCTCCCTTTGGCTCCGGCTTTTGCAATTTGAATCGGGCGAAAACCGCCTCCATCTCGGCGCGGGTATATTTCGCGCGCGGCAATTTGGTGCGGGAGCTGGTTCTTTTCGTGGCCATGATGGCGTGTTTATAGTGGCATCATGAGCGCCGCCACCCTCAATGTAAGCGAGCCTTTCGCTCCCCTCTTCGTTGCGCGGCTGACACCCTACCGCTCTCTGTCGCGGAAGGGTTTTCGTATTCTCATGCTTGGGCTGGGGAGCGTGTGTTTTACCATCGGTATCGTTTTCTGGTCACTCGGCTTTTGGCCGGTCATGGGTTTCATGGGGCTCGACGTCGCGCTCGTCTATTTCGCTTTCCGCAGCTCCTATGCACAGGCGCGGGGCTATGAGGATGTAAGCGTGTCGCGCGCGGCGGTGCATCTGCGGCAGGTGAGCCATCGCGGCAAGGTCGCGGAGCACGATTTCCCGCAATTCGGCACGCGGCTGGAGGTCGACCGGCATGAGGAGATCGGCATCACGCAGATGCGAATCGCCAACCGTGCGCGAGTGGTGACTTTTGGCTCCATGCTGAACCCGATGAACCGGGATTCCTTTGCAAACGCCTTTGCCAAAGCCTTGGCGGCAGCGAAGAAATAGGTCGGAAAACAGACTGGCAGGTTTCGGGTGGCGCTTCGCACTCTGGCGGCGCAAATTGCGACCCATGGAACAGATAATTGACCCCCGCCCACTCGAGACCGACCACAGCGATTACGCCGTGGTGCGCCGTGTCATTGAGCATATTTCAGACAATTGGCGCGACCGGCCGGAGCTGGATGAGCTCGCCCGCATGAGCGGCCTTTCCGTCACCCAATTGCAAAAGACCTTCACCCGCTGGGCCGGTCTTTCGCCAAAGGCTTTTCTACAGGCCGTGACGCTGGATCATGCCCGTCGTCTGCTTGCCGATGGCGCGCCGTTGCTGGACGCGACCTATGAGCTTGGCCTTTCTTCCCCCGGTCGCCTGCATGACCTCTTTGTCACCCACGAGGCCATGAGTCCCGGGGACTTCAAGACTGGCGGCGAGAGCCTCGTCATTCGTTACGGTTTCCACACCAGCCCTTTCGGCACGGCGCTCATCATGGCGACCGACCGTGGTCTGGCGGGCATCGCCTTTGCTGATGATGGTGCGGGCGCGGCACCGGGGCGCCATGCAGGCGAGAGCCAGATCTTCGACCGTGAGCACGCCATGGCGGACATGAAGAGCCGCTGGCCAAAGGCGCGTTATATCGAAGACCAGTCTGCCACCGCGCCTTATGCGGCCCGCGTTTTCGACCCGACCCAATGGAATGCTGACAAGCCGCTGCGCGTCGTGCTGATCGGTACCGATTTCCAGATCCGCGTCTGGGAAGGCCTGCTTAATATCCCCTTCGGTGGCGGCTCTACCTATGGTGATCTCGCCTGCCAGATCGGCAAGCCGAAAGCCGCCCGCGCGGTGGGGGCTGCCGTTGGGCGCAACCCCGTCTCCTTTGTCGTCCCCTGCCACCGTGTCATCGGCAAGAGCGGGGAACTGACGGGTTATCACTGGGGTTTGACCCGAAAGCGCGCGATGCTGGGATGGGAGGCCGCTCACGCCTCCTGACCAATATGTCAGGCAACGCCGCGCCGCCGCGCGCGTTGATGTCTCATGCGCCCTGATGATCTCCTCCACCCCGTGGATGCGGGGCTTTATTGCCCGGCGGGGGATTTTTATATCGACCCCGTCAAGCCGGTTGAGCATGCGCTCATCACCCACGGCCATGCCGACCATGCCCGCTCGGGCCACGGCACGGTCTGGGCCTCTCGTCAGACGCTGGACATTATGGCAATCCGCTATGGGGCGGATCACTGCAAGACGCCGGTGGAAGCGCCTTTGCGTCAGATGTTTGAGGTGAACGGCGTTTCGGTTGGCTTTTGGCCCGCCGGCCATGTGCTCGGCTCCTGCCAGATCCTTGTCGAACATGGCGGCATGCGCATCGTGGCTTCCGGCGACTACAAGCGCCGCCGCGACCCGTCTTGCGAACCCTTTGAACCGGTGGCCTGCGACGTGTTCATCACCGAAGCGACCTTCGCGCTCCCCGTCTTCCGTCACCCGGATACGGCAGCCGAGGTTGGCAAATTGCTCACCAGTGTCGAGCAATTCCCGAAATCAGCCCACATGGTCGGCGTTTACGCGCTGGGCAAGGCACAGCGGGTGATCCGTCATTTGCGGGAGGCGGGTTATGACAAGACGATCTACATCCACGGCTCGCTTGCCAAACTCTGCGCCTATTACGACGAGGAGGGTTACAGCATGGGTCCGCTTGCGCCTGCCACCCTGAAGCGCGGAGAGAAGGGTAATTTCGAAGGTGCCATCGTGCTTGGTCCGCCGTCGGCCATTACCGACAAATGGGCTCGCCGTTTCCCGGACCCGATCACGTGTTTTGCCTCAGGCTGGATGCAGGTGCGACAGCGCGCCCGGCAACGGGGCGTGGAATTGCCCATCGTGCTTTCAGACCATTGCGACTGGGACGAAATAATCGACACGATCCTGGAACTGCAGCCCAAGGAAGTCTGGGTCACCCACGGTCGCGATGACGCTTTGGTGCGGTGGTGCGAAGTGAACCAAATCTTAGCACGTCCGTTGCACCTTGTGGGGTACGAAGATGAGAACGAGTGAGTGGAACCATGCCAGCACAGCATATTCAGCCCTTCGCCAAGCCTTCAAAACCCAAGGAGCTTTACCTGCCTTGCGGCACGCTCCTGACCCCGTCCCAGGTTAAACTGGACCGTAAGGGACTGCCGCAAAAGGTGCGATGAAGCTCTTTGCCACCCTCATTGACCGGCTCACGCTGACCCCTTCGCGCAACGCGAAGATCAAACTGATGGTGGACTATTTCACCGCCCAGACCGACCCCGACCGGGGTTGGGGGTTGGCGGCGACTACCCGAGATTTGGACATTGCCTCCGTCAAACCCGCCATGCTGCGCGCGCTGGTAGAGGGGAGGATGGACCCGGTACTGTTTCGGTTGTCCCACGATTATGTCGGGGACCTGGCGGAGACGATTTCGTTGGTCTGGGATGCGGATCGGCAGACGGCGGGGCTGGTGGGTGATGGCGCGGCCCTCGTGTCCTCTCAAGGCGGTGGGGCGGCTCATCATCTCCGCAATTCCCCCCTTCTCCTCTCCGAAGTTGTCGACACGCTCCAAAGCCTCGGCAAAGTGCAGGCGGTCGGCCAGATTTCCGCCTGGCTGGATGATCTGGATTCCTCCGGCCGTTACGCCCTCCTCAAACTTGTCACCGGTGCGTTGCGGATCGGCGTGACGGCCCGCCTTGCCAAACAGGCCCTCGTCGCCTTCGCCGAAGCCCACGGCCAAGACATCGACATCGTCGAAATTGAGGAACTCTGGCACGGCCTTGAGCCACCCTATGAAGACCTTTTTGCCTGGCTCACCGGCGCCGCCGAAAAGCCCGCCCATCGCGCTGCCGCGCCGTTCCGCCCGGCTATGCTCGCCAATCCGCTTGCTGACGGTGACATGCAAAAGCTCGACCCGGCAGACTATGCTGCGGAGTGGAAGTGGGACGGTATTCGCGTGCAGGTGACGAGCGAAGCGGGCATAAGACGTCTCTATTCCCGCACCGGCGACGACATTGGCCGCGCTTTCCCCGACCTGCTCGACGCGATGGATTTTGAAGGCTCTCTTGACGGTGAATTGCTGGTGGGTCGCCCGGTTGAAGAAGCGGGGGACAGCAAGCTTGAAGTCGGCACCTTCGCAGACCTGCAACAAAGACTGAACCGCAAGACGGTGAGCAAGAAATTGCTCGCCTCCCATCCGGTCATGGTGCGTGCCTATGATCTGCTGGCTGAGGGTGAGGAGAATTTGCGTGTCCTCACCTTCGCTGAACGGCGGGAGCGTTTGGAGGCTTTCATGCCGGGCCTCGACCCGACCCGGTTTGATCTCTCACCCCTCGTGCCGTTTGAGGATTGGGACGATGTCGCCAAGGCACGCGCGAATGTTCCCCATCCAGTCATTGAAGGGCTGATGCTGAAGCGATGGGAGTCCACTTACGTCCCCGGTCGCCCCAAGGGGCCGTGGTTCAAGTGGAAGAAAGACCCGATGATTATCGACGCGGTCATGATGTATGCCCAGCGTGGTCATGGGCGGCGCTCCTCCTACTATTCTGACTATACGTTTGGCGTGTGGACGCAGGGTGAGGATGGCGCGCGGCAGCTCGTGCCGGTGGGCAAAGCTTATTTTGGCTTTACTGATGCGGAACTGAAGCAGCTGGACAAATTTGTGCGCGACAACACGGTGATGACCTCGCTCATCAACATCAACTCGCCCCTGACATTCGAC
>CAKMZB010000002.1:276628-441116 GCA_929200315.1 uncultured Alphaproteobacteria bacterium
GGTTCGGGCCGCTGCGCTCGGTCAAGGCGAACGAAAAAGAAGGCCTCGTGCTGGAGATTGCCTTTGAGGGCCTCAACCGCTCCACGCGCCACAAATCCGGCATTGCGATGCGCTTTCCCCGCATCTCCCGCCTGCGTTGGGACAAGCCGACCCATGAGGCTGACACGCTGGACAATGTCGAAAAGCTGCTGCCAGAAAATTAAGGCACGACGCACGCTGCTTGATTTTGAGCGCCCATGTGGCGCAGGTATCGGTTTCTGCGGCAAAGCCCAATCTTCAGCACCAGGACATCTTCCCCCGTGACGCTTTCGCTTGGCATTGATACCGGTGGCACCTTCACCGATGCCGTTGTGATGGAGGAGGTGGAAGGTCGCCCGCGCCTTCTCGCCAAGGCCAAGGCCCCCACCACCCATGATGATCTCGCCGTCGGGGTTGGCGAAGCTATTGGTGCTGTATTGGACCAGGCGGATTGCGATCCTAAAGCCATCGGCCTTGTGAGCTTGTCGACAACCCTTGCCACCAACGCGCTGGTGGAAGGGCGTGGGGAGCGGGTGGCTCTGGTCTCCATCGGATTTGGGGAAGGCGACATGCACCGTGCGGGGCTGGCTGAAACACTTGGCTCCGACCCGCTGGTTACGTTGCCCGGCGGGCATGACACGCATGGTCGCGAGGTGAAGGCGCTCGACCTATCCGCGCTGGACGGTCAGGATTTCTCCGGCGTGAAGGGTATCGCTGTTGCCGGGCTTTTCGCCACCCGCAATCCGACCCACGAGAATGCCGTGCGGCAGGCGTTAGTCGCGCAAACCGACCTGCCGGTCACCTGCTCCCACGACCTCTCTCCGCGCCTCAACGGCCCCAAACGTGCGCTTACCACTGTGCTCAATGCCCGGCTTGTGCCGATGATCGGCGCATTGCTTGTCGCGGTGCGCTCGGTGCTGGAAGAGCGCAACATCGCCGCGCCGCTCATGGTGGTGCGTGGGGACGGGGCTCTGGTTTCGGCAGATTTCGCGGCGGGGCGGCCCATCGAAACTATCCTTTCCGGCCCTGCGGCGAGCCTTGTGGGCGCGCGGTTCCTGACCGGCATGGACAATGCGCTGGTGGTGGATATTGGAGGCACGACCTCCGATGCAGCAGTCCTTGCCGAGGGTCGCCCGATTATCGATCCGGACGGCGCATTTGTTGGTGGCCACCGCACGATGGTGGAGGCTGTTGCGATGCAAACCCACGGCCTTGGCGGCGACAGCGCGGTGACGTTCGCGCTGGACGGATTGAAGCTGCGCATCGCCCTTGGCCCGGCCCGGCACGTCCCCATCAGCCGCCTCGCTGCGCGGTTTCCGCAGATCCATCAACACCTCGACAAGCAGCTCGCTACGGGCCTTGGACGGCGGGAGGATGGTTTGTTTGTCTGGCAACGGCGCAACGATGGTCATATGGCGGACCCCGCCGCCGACCGCCTCTTGCAACGGCTTGGCGCGGAGCCGCAGCCGGTTTCTGCGGTGCTGGAGGGGCAGGCGGAGCATGCAGCCTTGCAACGCCTCTTTACGCGCGGTCTCGTTGGCCTTGCCTCCATCACACCAACCGATGCGGCCCATATGCTCGGGCTCCATGCGCCCGACGATGTGGCAGCGGCCCAGAAGGCGCTTGATCTGATGGCCCGTCGCAAGGGCGCAGACGGGCTGCGTGTTGCTGTTAATGGAGGAGAATTGGCTGCGCGCATCTTGGAGACCGTGGAACGCCGCTCGGCGGAAATCGCGCTGCAATCGGCTTTCCTGCGGGATGGGCAGACGGACGGGCTGGTGGACAATGATTTGGTGCAACAGGTCTTGGACGGGCCCGGCGTAGAGGCTCTGGCGCGGCCCTCCATCACGCTGTCGGTCCCCATCATTGGCCTTGGGGCCAGCGCCTATCTCCACCATCCCAAGGCCGCGCGGCGTCTCGGCACCCATGCCGAAATCCCCACCCATGCCGACGTCGCCAACGCTATCGGTGCGGTGGTGGGGCAGGTGGTGCAGCGGGCCGAGCGGGTTATCTCCCGGCCGGAGGAGGGGCGGTTTGTTTTGTCGGGTGAAAGCCAGGTTTTCGCCGATGAGAAAGCGGCCTTCGCGTCTGCCGAACAAGCCGTTCGCGAGGAAGCCGAGGCCCTCGCACGCGATGCCGGAGCTTCAGAAATCGTCGTCCGTGTGATCTGCCAGGAACGCCGCGCGAAAATTGAGGGGCGTGACACATTGGTGGAAGCCACCATCACCGCAACGGCAACCGGGCGGCCTTCCTTTAAGGCTCAGAGCGTCGGCAAAAGAGCCGGGAACCAGCCATAGAGCATGGCAAGCAGGACCAGGCCGAGGGCCACGCGATAGACCACAAACACCGCAAAGGATGCGCGCTTCACAACCGCCATCAGGATCGCAATGGCGGCAAGGGCTGCAAAGAAGGAAAAGAATGCCGCCCAGAGCGCATCTGCCGGAACGCCCGTGCCGGAATTCCACGCTTCAAGTCCGGTAAACATCCCAGCCGCCGCAATGGCCGGGATGCCAAGCAGGAAGGAGAACCGCGCCGCTTCCCCACGCTCAAATCCCAAAAACCGCGCCGCCGTCATGGTGATACCGGAGCGGCTGGTGCCCGGGATTAGTGCCACGGCCTGTGCAAGACCAATGATGAGCGCGCTGGACAGGCGCATATCTTCCATCTTTTTGGCCCGCTTGCCGACCCAGTCTGCAACACCGAGCAGCAATCCCCAGGCGATGGAGCCATAGGCAACGACTTCCACGCCGCGCAGGGCGGACCCAGCCCCTGTCAACGCGAGAACAGCACCGAAGACGAGTGCAGGAATGGTTGCCAGCACAATGTAGAGCGCAAGCCGTGCCGCGTCGCTTCTTTGCCCCTGGACAAATTCAAGCGCCCCGCGAAGCAGCCAGCGCACGTCGCGCTGGAAATAGACGAGGACCGCAAAAAGCGATCCGACATGAACCATCACATCAGTGACAACGCCCTGGTCCTGCCAGTCTGTGAGTGCTGGAATGAGAATGAGATGGCCGGAAGATGAGACCGGCAGAAATTCCGTCAGTCCCTGAACTATGGCCAGAACCAGAATTTGTTCGATGCTCATGGCAGTCCAGATGTCCGCGCCGCTTCGCCCTTGCCCCGCCCTTAGCGGTTAAAGCGTGGGTTTGCCATGGCCGGTGTGGCGGAAGCGCATACAACGGGATAGGTTTTGCACCAGTCTGCACCAAACAAAGCCCACCTGCCGCCCGATGACCCTTCTCTACCATACACCTCTTCACGCTGGCAGCCGGATGGTGCGATTGGTGCTGGGGGAATACGGCACGGCGGGGGAACTACTGGACGAGCCGTTGTGGCAGCGGCGTGAGAAGTTTTTGGAGATCAACCCCGCCGCCACGCTGCCCGTGCTGGTGGAGGATGGGCAGATCATCATCGGCGCGGGGCCGATCGGCGAATATTGCGACGAGACGAAGGGTGCTTTGCGCCGTGAGGACCGTCTCTTCCCCGGCACTCCACCGGAACGGGCCGAGATGCGCCGTGTCTGCGATTGGGCGCTCGGCAAACTGGAGAGCGAAGTCACGCGCTATGTTGTCCATGAGCGCGTTACCAAACGGCAAATGCCATCGGATCTGGGCGGTGGCACGCCGGACAGTCAGGCTTTGCGCGCCGCGAAGGCCAATATCCGCTACCATCTTGCCTATCTTTCCTGGCTGGTTGGTGAGAGCGGCTGGATGGCTGGGGCACGGCTGACGCAGGCTGATCTTGCTGTTGCTGGCGCGCTTTCCACACTGGATTATCTGGGCGAAATCGACTGGGAGGATGCATCGATCCTGCCGCTCCGGGAATGGTATGCGCGGCTGAAATCGCGCCCTTCCTTCCGCCCCCTCCTTGCTGACCGCATCCGCGGCCTACCGCCGGTCAGCCATTACACTGATCTGGATTTTTGACCCATCTTGCAGACCATTTGCGTCGGGAGGCGAAAGCGCTTGGTTTCGATGCGATGGGTCTTGTGCGTTTTGCAGAAAACGACGAGGCCATCGCCCGCTCCGGCGCGCGACTGGACGAGGCGCTCGCCGCAAACCATCACGCGACCATGGGCTGGATGGTGGAGACCGCAACACGCCGCGCAGACCCGCGCGCCATGTGGCCTGAGGCGCGCTCGGCCATCGTGCTCGCCATGAATTATGGCCCAGAGCATGATCCGCTCACCATTCTGGAAGAGCCGGAGAAGGGCGCGATCTCCGTCTATGCCCGCCACCGTGACTATCATGATGTCATCAAAGGGCGGCTGAAGACTCTCGCCTCCAAACTGGTGGTGCGGGAAAAGCGCGCGCAGGTGAAGGTTTTTGTCGACACCGCGCCTTTGATGGAAAAGCCGCTGGCGCAGCTCGCAGGGATCGGCTGGCAGGGCAAACACACCAATCTCGTCTCGCGGGACTTCGGCTCCTGGCTCTTTCTCGGTTCGATCCTGACGGATCTTGTTCTGGAAGACGCAGAAAATGGTGAGGATCATTGCGGCACGTGCCGCCGATGCCTCGACATCTGCCCCACGGATGCTTTCCCCGCGCCTTACAAGCTTGATGCTGCGCGGTGCATTTCCTATCTCACGATTGAGCATCATGGCCCGATCCCGATGGAATTTCGCAAATCCATGGGCAACCGTATTTTCGGCTGTGATGATTGCCTCGCCGTCTGCCCGTGGAACTCATTTGCCAAAGAGGCGAGCGAGGCGAAGCTCACCGTACCCGATGGGACAGAAGCGCCGCGTCTTGCTGATTTGTTGGCGCTGGATGATGCCGGGTTTCGCCAGCGTTTCGCAGGCTCACCCGTGAAGCGCGTGGGGCGGAACCGGTTCGTCCGCAATTGCCTGATTGCGGCGGGGAATTCGGCAGATGAAACTTTGATCTCGGAGGTGGACGATCTCGCGCGTGACGCTGATTCGGTGGTCGCTGAGGCGGCGCAATGGGCGAAAGGGGAGTTGGCGTCATGAGACTTGGGATATTCGGCGCCGGCTTTTCCGGCCGCACGATTGGGGCGTTGGCGGCGCGCAACGGTGCGTCTGTATGGGGCACGAGCCGCAGCGTCGAGCGCTTCGAAGATCTGCGCGCGGGCGGCATCGACCCGATGCTATTTGACGGCGATACGCTGAACGCCGCACTGCTCAAGGCACTGGCGGAAACCACCCATCTCGTTATCTCTGTCGCCCCGCCGCGCAAAGAGGACCTGACGAATACCGGCGTCAAAGTTGACCCAATTCTTGCCGCGTTGGCGGACCGAACGTTTCCTGATCTTGCGCCGAAGCTGAAATGGGTCGGTTACCTCTCGACGGTGGGGGTCTACGGCAACCATGACGGAGCCTGGGTGGATGAAGAGACGCCGGTGAAACCCGTCTCGGAGCGCTCTAGGCAGCGGGTGCGTTCGGAGGCGGAATGGTTGGCGCTCGGCGAAGCGACACACCTGCCAATCGGCATTTTCCGTCTTTCGGGCATTTATGGCCCGGGGCGCAATGCGCTCCTTTCCGCCCAGACGGGTAAGGCGCGGCGGCTCGTCAAACCGGGACAGGTTTTCAACCGCATCCATGTCGATGATATTGCGCAGGGTCTGTGGAATGCCGCTGAGCGTCGGGCGCAGGGCATTTTCAACATCACCGACCAGGAGCCAGCTCCGCCGCAGGATGTGGTGGCTTTCGCCCATGATCTGATGGGGATTGAACCTCCCCCGGAGGTGGATTTCGATACCGCCGATCTCACGTCGATGGCCCGGTCCTTCTATGGTGAAAACAAGCGCGTCTCCAACGCCCGCTCTCGCCATGAACTCGACCTTGCCTATGCAAGCTCCGATTATCGCACGACTCTTACCCGTATGTGGAAAGACGGGACTTGGCGCGGGCGCGAAGGGGAGTAGGGTGGCGCTATGACCTTTGCCAACATCTCCATGGTGACGCTCGGCGTTGCCGACCTCGCAGCCGCGACGGCCTTTTACCAAAAACTCGGCTGGAAGCTCTCCAAGGGCAGCAGCGAGAATGTAACTTTTCTTGATGGCGGGCACATTGTGCTCGGCCTTTATGGGCGCGAGGCGCTGGCCAAGGATGCGGGTGTTGCCGCTGCGGGCAAGGGATTTACCGGCGTCGCGCTTGCCTTCAACCAGCCCAGCGAAGAGGCGGTTGATGCGAGGCTCGCCGAAGCCAAAGCCGCCGGTGCCGACATTGTAAAGCCAGCTGAAAAAGTGTTCTGGGGCGGCTATAGCGGCTATTTTGCGGATCTCGACGGGCATTTGTGGGAAGTCGCTCGCAACCCGTTTGTCGGCCTTGATGACAAGGGCCGGATGATGATGGAGCCGCTCGAGGCAGGGGATATTTCATGAGTGTTGCGCTGATGATCATCGATATGCAGATTGCCGGTTCCGACCCGACATTGGGGGAGCGCGGACAGCTGGAGGCGGAGGCGAATGCCGCGCGCCTCCTGGCTGCATGGCGGGAACGGGGCGAACCCGTCATCCATATTCGCCATGATGATATGAACCCGGATTCCCCCTACGCACTCGGTAAGCCGGGCCATGCCTTCCGCGCTGAAGTTGCCCCGCTTCCCCACGAAGAGGTTGTTGAAAAGCGCACCACCAACGCTTTTGTTGGCACCGATCTGATGCAGGTGTTGGAGGCTCATGATGCAAGCCAGATTGTTGTTTGCGGCGTCCATCTGGAACATTGCGTCGGCACCACTGCGCGTATGGCGGGCAACCTTGGCTTCATGGTCTACCTCGCCGGAGATGCAACGGCCTCACTGTCCAACGCCAGCAAGGGCGGAACGCGGTTCACGGCTGATGAAATCCATTCCATGATGCTTGCTGTTCTCGACGGGGATTTTGTGAAAGTCTCCGACACTGAAACCCTGCTTGCCTTATTTGGCGCAGAGCAGGGTGCGCCGGAGGGAGCGACCATCCAATGAATGCACCATTGCCCCGCTGGGTCGATCTTGCGCTGATGCCGCTGATCAATGTGGCCGTCGCTTTTCTGATCTCCGGCCTCGTCGTGCTCGTCGTCGGCGGCAATCCGCTGGATGCAGCCGTGCTGCTGGTCAAAGGCGCTTTCGGGTCCGGCTATAATCTGGGCTTCACCCTCTTTTACGCGACGACCTTCATCTTCACCGGCCTTGCCGTGGCGGTGGCCTTCCACGCCGGGCTCTTCAACATTGGTGGTGAAGGCCAGGCCTATGTTGGCGGGCTGGGCGTTGGGTTGGTTGCGCTGTCGCTTGACGCCTATTTGCCGTGGTTTTTGACCTTCCCGCTAGCGATCATAGGCGCTGCACTTTTTGGCGCGGCCTGGGCGTTTATTCCGGCGATCCTGCAGGCCAAACGTGGCAGCCACATCGTCATCACGACGATCATGTTCAATTTCATCGCCTCAGCGTTGATGGTCTATTTGCTGACCGGAATGTTGCAGAAAAGCGCCAATCTTGGGCCCCGTTCGCGGGATTTTGCCGAAGGGGCGGTTCTGCCCAAGCTCGGCTGGCTGTTTGAGCCCTTGGGCCTGGCGATGGGCTCTTCTCCGCTCAATATCACCTTCCTTCTGGCATTGGTCGTTGCCGCCCTTGTCTGGGTGCTGATCTGGCGCACGCGCCTTGGCTATGAAATGCGCACTCTCGGCATCTCACCCAAAGCGGCGAATTACGCTGGCATGGGCGAAGTGCGCATCATCGTCATCGCCATGATGATTTCCGGCGGTCTTGCTGGGATGATGGCGCTGAACCCGGTCATGGGGGATCAGGCGCGGTTGCAGCTTGAATTCACCGAAGGCGCGGGCTTTGTCGGCATTGCCGTTGCGCTGATGGGCCGCTCGCATCCGGCGGGGATCGTCCCGGCCGCCATCCTTTTTGGCGCGCTCTACCAGGGCGGCGCGGAGTTGGCCTTCGAGATGCCCAACATCACCCGTGAAATGGTGGTGCTGATCCAGGGCCTCGTCATCCTCTTTGCAGGCGCGATGGAATACATGTTCCGCCCCGCCCTCTCCCGCATCTTTGCCAGGCGACCGGCGACCGGCACCCATGCGGTGCCTGAAGCGGAAGGCTCCTGATATGGATACGATTGTTCAGCTTCTGGACCTGACGGTCCGTTCCGCCGTGCCGCTGCTTTTGGCCTGCCTCGCCGGGCTCTATTCTGAACGATCCGGCATTGTGGATATCGGCCTTGAGGGCAAGATGCTGGGAGGTGCCTTTGCCGCCGGTGCGATTGCCGCAATGACAGGCAATGCCTGGTTGGGCGCTCTGGCCGGTATTGTCGTGGCGGTAATGCTCTCCCTCGTCCACGGCTTTGCCTCCATTACCAACCGCGGCAATCAGATCGTCTCTGGCGTTGCCATCAACTTCATCGCGGCGGGTCTTGCCGCGCTTCTGGGCCAATCGTTCTTCAACATGGGCGGGCGCACGCCGCAGCTTATGCCGGAGGGACGGTTCAATCCGATCACGCTGCCCTTTGCCGATGCCGTGCGGGATGTGCCGGTCTTTGGACCGATCTACGCCGAACTTATTTCCGGCCATAACCTCCTCGCCTATCTCGCTTTCATCATGGTGCCGGTGACGTGGTGGGTGCTGTTTCGCACGCGCTTTGGCCTGCGCCTGCGTGCGGTGGGGGAGAACCCGGCGGCAGTGGATACGGCTGGCATTTCCGTCTCCTGGGCACGTTATCGCGCGGTCATCATCTGCGGCGTGCTCTGCGGCCTGGCGGGCGCCTATCTTTCCATCGGCGTCTCGGCCGGCTTTGTAAAGGACATGACCGCTGGTCGTGGCTTTATCGCGCTGGCTGCGTTGATTTTCGCCAAATGGCGGCCGGTGGCGGCCATGTGGGCTTGTCTTCTGTTTGGGTTCCTTGGTGCCATTGAGATACGCTATCAGGGTGTTGCATTGCCCCTCATCGGTGTGGTGCCGGTGCAACTCATGCAGGCGTTGCCCTATATTCTTACCGTCGTTCTGCTTGCAGGATTCATTGGCAAGGCGATCCCGCCAAAGGCGGGTGGCATTCCTTACGTGAAGGAGCGCTAAGGTGGCGGACGAACTGTTCGAAGCTGCTCGCGATGCGGCCGCGAAGGCGCACAAACCCTATTCCAACTTTCCCGTGGGTGCAGCCATCCGCACGCCTTCTGGCGCGATCCACACCGGATGCAACATAGAAAATGTGTCCTTCCCGGAAGGTTGGTGCGCGGAGACCACCGCCATCGGCCACATGGTCATGGCTGGTGAAAACATGATCGCGGAAGTCTGCGTCTATGCGCCGGAAGGCCCGCGCACGACACCTTGCGGTGGATGTCGCCAGCGCTTGAGAGAATTCGGTAGCGCCGACACAAAAGTGCATCTTTGCGATGCGACTGGCGTTGTGGAGACGATCACCCTTGGCGATTTGCTGCCCGCCGCCTTTGATATGGACGAGACCTAATGCCCAGCCTCAAACAAGCCCTCGATGGTTTTTCCCCCGACACAGCCCTGATCCTCGGCTCCGGCCTTGGCGGGGTGGCAAAGGCCGTACGCAATGCCAAGACCGTGCCCTATGGTGAGCTTGACGGCTTCCCCCAAGGCGGTGTCTCCGGCCATGCCGGGGCTTTGGTTGCAGGGGAGCTTGGCAAGCACAAGGTCGCGGTGCTCTCCGGGCGTGAACATTATTACGAGCACGGCAATGCCGCTGCCATGCGCAACGCGCTTGAGCAATTGGCGCAGGTAGGCGTCACCAAGCTCGTCGCCACCAATTCGGCAGGGTCACTGCGCAAGAAGGTCGGTCCAGGAGCGGTGATGCAGATCAACGATCACATCAATTTCTCCGGCACCAATCCTCTTATCGGCGAGCAGGATGACAGCCGTTTTGTCGGCCTCACCAGCGCCTACGACTTCGACCTCATCAAGTCCTTCCGCCGCGCGGCGAAACGCGAGGACATTGCCCTCTCCAAAGGCACGTATATGTGGTTTTCGGGCCCGACTTTTGAGACGCCTGCGGAGATCCGCATGGCCAAGATGATGGGCGCGGATGCTGTTGGAATGTCCACCGTGCCGGAGGTCATTCTGGCGCGCTTCCTTGGCCTTAGGGTCGCAGCCTTTTCATGCATCACCAATCTCGGCGCGGGGATGACGGGGGACGAACTCTCTCACGAGGAGACCAAGGAGAACGGCCCCAAGGCCGGTCTGCGGCTCCAAGCGATTCTGGAAAACGCCTTTGCAAAGGGCCTGAAATGACCCCGGAACACCGCAGCCAGATTGCTGTCCGTGCGCTGCCGCTGCTCGACCTGACAAACCTCAACGGTGATTGTTCGCGTGAAGACATCGACACCCTGTGCAAACGCGCCGATACGCCCCACGGCACAGTTGGCGCGATCTGCATCTGGCCACGTTATGTGGCCCACGCCCATGCAAGGCTCATCAACACCAACATCCCGATTGCAACTGTGGTGAACTTCCCTAGCGGCAATCAGGACATCGATATCACGCTGGTGGAAACTGAGCAGGCGATTGATGACGGTGCTGCGGAGATCGACCTTGTCATGCCCCACCGCGCGTTTGCGGAAGGCGATGTCGATGCTGCACGCGAAATGATGGAGGCCGTTCGGGCAACCTGCGGCGAACGGGCGAAGCTGAAGGTCATTATCGAAAGTGGCGAGCTGAAGAGCGCTGATCTCATCCGCGAAGCCTCACTCATGGCGATTGATGCGGGGGCAGATTTTATCAAGACCTCCACCGGCAAGGTCGAGGTCAATGCAACGCCTGAGACAGCAGAACTCATGATCCAGGCGATTGCCGACACCTCTGTTCCCGGGGGCAAAGCGGTTGGCTTCAAACCAGCAGGCGGCATCAAGACCGTTGCGGACGCCGCCGCCTATCTCGCGATTGCCGACCGCATTATGGGTGCTGAATGGGCTTCACCCGAGACGTTGCGCTTTGGTGCATCGAGCTTGCTTGACGACCTGCTGTCAGCGCTTGAGGGCGGTGGCGAGGTGGTCGGTGAGGGCTACTAGATCAGCCTACTGAGCCGTCCAGGCGCCATCCACGGGGATTGATGTGCCGGTGATGTTGTGGGCCGCTCGGTTGCAGAGCCAGAGGGCAACATCGCCGATCTCGTCGGGTGTGGTGAGGCGCTTTGATGGCTGTTTCTTGGCAACCATGGCTTCGATTCCCGCATCCCGGTCACCGCCAACTTCCCTGGCGTGGTCCTGGATTTGCGGCTCAACCAATGGCGTTTCCACCCAGCCAGGACAGATGCAATTGACTGTCACGCCACCGCTTGAGGCGTCGCCTGCATCTGCATATTCAAGTGCTGCAACTTTGGAGAGGCCAATGACGCCGAATTTGGAGGCGACATAGGGAGATTTTTCAGGCGAGGCGACAAGGCCATGGACGCTGGAAATGTTGATCACACGCCCGAAGCCGCGCTCGCCCATGGCGGGCATGGTGCGGCGCATCGTATGGAAGGCCGCGGAAAGGTTGACCGCGATGATGAGATCCCAGATCGCGGCATCGGCATCTTTCAGCGAGACGGTGCGCTGCACCCCCGCATTGTTGACCAGAATATCGATTGCGCCCCAACCCTTCACGGCATCGATCAGGCTGTCGATGGCGTCCGGCTTGCGCAGATCACCTTCAAAGAATTCGACGTCGGCGGCGCCTGCGTCCTTTACGGTGTCAACTGCGGCCTGTGTTTCTTCGGGCGTGGCGAGGCCATGAACAGCGACATTTGCACCAGCAGAGCCGAGGGCCTTGGCAATGGCGAGGCCAATGCCGCTTGTCGATCCCGTAACGAGGGCCGTGCGGCCTTCGAGAAACTGGGCGCTCATTTGGAGCTCATACCCTTTAAGGCATCCTGCAGGCTTGCAAGCTGAGCTTCCAGCGCGTCGATGCGGTTGGCTTCTGCCTTGGCCTCTTGAGGTTCTTCCGTCGGCTCAGGTTCTGGTGAAGTCGTATTGCCGCCCGCAATGCCGCCCATACCAAATGTCTTGGCAAACATCGCTGCTTGCCGTGCCTGCCATTTGCGCATTTCGCCCATGGCATGAGCCGGATCCGTCATGGAGCGCATGACGTTCTCCTGCTGTTCAGTAAAGGCATCGACTGCCTGGGACAGGAAAGTCGGGGTCAGCGCGCTCGTCTGGTCCTGGTAGAGGCGCACAAGGTCTGTCAGCACGGCGACGGGGAGCGGGCTGTCACCCTTGTTCTCTCGCTCGGCGATGATCTGGATGAGATACTGGCTCGTCAGATCCTCCTCCGTCTTGTTGTCGACGATGCGCACATCATGCCCCTCGCGGATGTAGCGGGCGACATCGTCCAGGGTCACATAGACCTTGGCTTGCGGGTCATAGAGCTTGCGACTGGCATAGCGCTTGATGAGCACTGGAGTGCGGGGTTCGGTCACGGGTAAACTCTCAATTGCGGACAACAAAAAAGGCAGACCGTTGCCGGTCTGCCCTTCAATGTAGCGGCGATGACGCGGCGCGTCATCAAAAACCGTGCTTAGGCAGCTTTTGCAGCTTTGGTTGCCTTAGCGGAGGCCTTTTTTGCAGCAGCAACTGCTTCGCCCTGCAGGTCTTTGCCAGCTTCCATGACCAGTTCGACAGTGTCGGTCTGAGCCTGTTTGGCAACTTCAGCAAATTTGGCAACGTGCTCGGGAGCCGAACGCATGGCTGAGGAGAGAACGTCAGCGGAAGTTTTGGCAAGCTCGGAAGGATCCTGTTTGGAATCGGTGAAAGCTTCCATCTTGGTGAGGGTTTCTTTCATCCAGCCGTAAGAAAGCTCAGCGTTCTTTTCAGCGGTTTCCAGAGCGATGCGGTTCATTTTGGCCTGGTAGGCGGTCATGGTGCCGAAAACGTCGTTTGCAGCAGGCATGTCGAAGGCTTTGCCAGACATCAGGTCCTGGAAGAATGCGGTGTAATCAGTGTTGGTCATAATCTTTGATCCTTTTGATCAACGGTAACGAGTGGTGGAAGAGTGGGAGGAGCTCTTCCTTGCCAACACCATATAATGCCGCGCTGCGGCATGTCAATGAAAAATGCCGCAGCGCGGCAGAAAAACTTCAAGCTTTTGCGCGGACCGCGGCGACATAGGTTCCGGGGGCATCAGCAATTGTTTTTGCTGGTATTTTTCGCGCATCCAACTTGTCGCCTGAGCGGCTTTCCAGCCATTTGGTCCAGACCGGCCACCATGATCCTTCATGCCGGGTTGCGGCATCGAACCAAACATTCGCTGTTTCGCGTTGGAATTTTTCCCCGTTCAGCCAGTAGCCGTATTTCTTTGCGACAGGCGGGTTCACGATTCCTGCTATATGCCCGCTATCGGAAAGGATGAAGGTCTTCTCCCCGCTAAACTGCGAAAGGCCGGAGAAGGACGATTTCCATGGAGCGATGTGGTCCGTGCGCGTGGCGATGGCAATGGTCGGCACCTTGATGTCGCCGAGCTTCAACATTTCGCCATCCACCTCAAATGTACCCTTCATGAGCCTGTTCTCGCGGTAGAGGCCGCGCAGATAGTCCCGCGCCATGGCGGCGGGGAGGTTGGTGGAATCCCCGTTCCAGTAAAGCAGGTCAAAGGCCGGAGGCGCTTCGCCCATCATGTAAGAGCGCACGGCCGGGCCATAGACGAGGTCGCGGGCGCGCAGGAAGGAGAATGTGCGCGCCATGAAGAAAGCGTCCAGCATGCCGCGCTGCTCCACCTCCTGTTCCAAACCTTCCAGAAAGTCGTCTGTAAGGAAGGCGCCGAGCTCGCCGGGATCGGCAAAGTCGAGCAGCGTGGTGAAGAATGTCGCGTTGGCAACGCTGTCATCTTTGCGTTTGGCCATTAGCGCAAGCGTCGAGGCGAGCAGCGTGCCACCGATGCAATAGCCAATGGCGTTGACCTGTTTGGTGCCGGTGAGCTTCTTGGTCTCCTCAATGGCGGCCATCGCGCCGTCGCGCACATAATCGTCAAAGCCGGTCTTGGCGTAGCTCTTGTCTGGATTGACCCAAGAAACGACAAAGACCGTATGCCCTTGGTCCACCGCATAGCGGATGAAGGAATTCTGCGGCTTTAGGTCGAGAATGTAGAATTTGTTGATCCATGGCGGCAGGATCACCAGGGGTGTCTCAAAGACCTTTCTTGTCGTCGGCTCATATTGAATGAGTTCAAACATCCGGTTGCGGAAAACCACCTTGCCGGGAGCTGTGGCGATGTTCTCGCCGAGCTTGAAAGCATCGGGGTCGGCCAGCGTAACGGCAAGACGCCCGTCATTGGCCTCCAGATCCCGCACCATGTTTTCCAACCCATCGACGAGAGATGCCCCGTCAGTCGCAAGCGCTTTTTCAATCGCATCGGGGTTAGTGGCCAGGAAATTGGCCGGTGAAAGCATGTCCACCATCTGCTGGGTGAAGAAGGCGACACGGTTGCGTTCGTTGTCATCAAGATCTGCCAGACCGCCCACGCTTTCGGTGATCGCCTTGGAGGAGAGGCGATATTGATCGCGCACGAAAGAGAAATAGGGGTTGGTGTCCCAGAGCGGGTTGGAGAAGACGCGGTCGGGCTTTTCCGGTGCCGGTTCCGGCGACACCAATTTGCGCTGGGCGGCGGCAGCATTTTCCAGCGTATCGCGCCATAGATGGACCTGTCGTTCGATCATCCGTTCGGGATGGGCCATCATCTCTGCCATCATGGCGCTGGCAGCCTTCATGTAGAGTTCCTGTCCGGGGCCTTCGAGCGCGGGCTGGGCGGCGCGTGCCTTGGTGGTGGCGGAGACCATGCGGCGGGTCAGCTCTTCCAGTCGGGTCAGATTTGCAGCAAGAGCCGCGTTGGAGGCGGCCAACTGAGCTGCGTCGCCGCCGTCTTTCTCATCCTTATTGCCACTGTCGCTCATGGTATTGTGCCCTTCCGCTGCCTCGCGCGCTTTGGTAACCTACGGCCAAAGTCGATCTCTTTGAAAGGCAACGCAGCACAAATTGGTGCGTCGCCTTTTACGACATTGAGCCGGGCCGGCCTATTTGCGCCATGCCCGTTGCACTTGGAAAGGCGTTGCCGTGGGCAAGCATTACATGACTCCCCTCCATGACTTAACCGAATCCGCCCGCCTGACAGGCAAGTGGATGGGCGCGACAGCCCAAACATTCTGGGGCAACCCGATCTTCGGTCTTGCAGCCAATCCGCTTCCCGCTGCTTTCGTTGCC
The DNA here is from genome assembly GCA_929200315.1 of uncultured Alphaproteobacteria bacterium. Taxonomy (GTDB): domain Bacteria; phylum Pseudomonadota; class Alphaproteobacteria; order Rhizobiales; family Rhizobiaceae; genus Pseudahrensia. The sequence goes on from CAKMZB010000002.1 coordinate 291,774, forward strand.
TGGGGCGAAGTCACCGAACGTGCGCTTGATCGTCTTGTCGCCAAGCCCGACTGGGGCATTGATGCTGTGGTTTCTGAAGGCCGCGACCATTTGGTGAAGATCGAAACGCAGTTGGAATTGCCCTTCGCGCGGCTGATGCATTTTAACGTCAACCGCGAGCCGGACCCTGCCCGGCCAAAGGTGCTGCTCATCGCACCGCTCTCCGGCCATTACGCAACCCTGCTGCGCAAAACGGTCATTTCTCTGCTGCCGGATTGTGACGTTTACATCACCGAATGGCGCAATGCCCGCAATGTGCCGGTTTCCGCAGGCAAGTTCGACGTTGAGGATTTCACCAAATACCTCACGACCTTTTTCAAGGAGCTTGGGCCGGATACCCATGTCATCGCCGTTTGCCAGCCGGTGCCGCTGGCGCTGGTCGCCACTGCATGGCTCGCTGAGCACGAGCCAAAAGCTCAACCCGCTTCGCTGACACTGATTGGTGGCCCCGTGGACCCCGATGCCAACCCGACCGAAGTCACCGATTTTGGCAACCGCGTCACCATGGGGCAGCTTGAACACACCGTCACGCAGACGGTTGGTGCCAACTATAAGGGTGTCGGGCGTCTCGTTTATCCAGGCTCCGTGCAGCTCACTTCCTTTATGGCGATGAACTGGGACAGCCACTTCAACGCCTTTGTCGGGCAGATCCAGCGCGTTGCGGCGGGTGAGGCTTCCGACTTTGACCGTCACAACACGTTCTATGATGAATATCTCGCCGTCCTCGACATGACGGCGGAGTTCTACCTTTCCACTGTTGAGCGCATCTTCAAGAGCCGTGATGTAGCCCGCAACGCCTTCACCATTGATGGTGAGCCGGTCGATATTTCGCGCATCAAAGATGTGCCGGTGATGATTGTGGAAGGTGGGCGTGACGACATTTCCGCTCCCGGCCAATGTGCCGCTGCGCTCGACCTGATGCCGAAATTGCCGAAGGCCAAGAAGGAACATCATCTGGAGGCCGATGCTGGCCATTACGGCATCTTTTCCGGCAAGGCCTGGCATCGCAACATTCGCCCCAAGGTGCTTGCCTTCATCGATGAGCACACCGAGCTCGACATTCCCTCGCAGGCCAAGTTCCCTCAGGAAGATGGTCTTGCCAAGCGCAGCAAGGCACCGATCGACGACAAGAAAATCGCCGTTTAGCAACAACAACAGAGTCTGGGAGGACCATTCATGCCAAGACGTACAGCCATCGTTACCGGGGGTACCCGAGGAATTGGTCGCGGTATTTGCGAATTGTTCAAGGAGCAGGACTACACCGTCGTCGCCGGCTATGCAGGCAATGAAGAGGCCGCTGCCCGCTTTACCGAAGAAACCGGCATTGCCGCCAAGAAGTGGGACGTTTCCGACCACGAGGCCTGCCTGAAGGCGGTTGAAGAGATCAGCAGCGAGCACGGCCATGCGACGGTTATCGTCAACAATGCGGGCATTACCCGCGATGGCACATTGAAGCGCATGAGCTATGAGAACTGGATGGACGTGATCCAGACCAACCTCACTTCCGTCTTCAACATGACGAAGGCGCTGTGGCCCCACATGGTGGAGGAGAATTTCGGGCGGATCATCAACATCTCCTCCGTCAACGGCCAGGCCGGACAGTACGGACAGGTGAACTATTGCGCCGCCAAGGCCGGTGTCATCGGCATGACCAAGGCGCTGGCCCAGGAAGGCGCGCGCAACAACATCACAGCCAACACCGTGGCACCGGGTTATGTGGAAACCGACATGGTCGCGGCCGTGCCGGAAAACGTGTTGGAAAAAATCATCGCCACGGTCCCCGTTGGCCGCCTCGGTGACCCCGGCGAGATCGCCCGAGCCGTCTGGTTCCTTGCCCGCGAAGATTCCAACTTCATCACCGGCTCGACGATCTCCATCAACGGTGGCCAGCATATGTACTAGTCGCGGCAGCCGACAGGCGCGAGCGACCAACAGGCGAGCGGTAGTCTTTCTTGTGGCCTCTCGCGGCTGCCGCTTGCCGAGGCGAAGCCGTCAGGCGCGAGCGACTGCGTCTATCGAATCTCGAAGCCCAGTGGCCCTTGGTCACCGGGCTTTTTGCTGGCCGCGCTCAGCCCAAGAAGTGACTTATGATTTGAGTAAAATTCAGCAGGATATACGGCAGGATAGCGAGGTTGGCGAAGAAGAGCACCGGCAGCGCCCAGAGCAACGTTACCAGCAGTGAACCTTCGACAAGATAGATCAGCGCCAGAGAAAGCGCGACGCTGATATAGAGGTCAGCCCCAATCTGCCGCCCCCAATAGAGCTGTATGATCACATTGACGCTCTTGAAGAAATTCTCCCGTCCCGTCGCAAAGATCGAATAGGCGAGGAAAGCGAGGAAGACGGCGACAACGACATACTTTGCAACAGCATAGTCACCCTCTGCGGTCAGAAGCCCTTCGCGGCTCCCAAAGAGGATCGCGCAGGCAACAAACGCGACGTAGAAGATCCACAACCCATATATCTTGATGAATTTCGGCATTGTCCGGTCTCCTGTGCTCGCACCTCCATCTTTGCACGATCTCCGGCGAACTCAATGTTCTGTTTGATGCTGGGGGATGTCGATCCTGCCAATCGGCGGCCAACACCCGTAGCCCAGGACTTCATCGGGAAATACCTGAATGCGCTGTGATACTCTCATACCGCTTGACGTCAGAAAGAGCACAGATTAGCTAGCGCCAAGGCTGCAGACGCCTGCCTCCCGCTGACATCTGTCTTGGCAAAGTTCTGCGACGTTGTATCTCTGCCTCCCTCTTTTCCGCATATCGCGCGGATGGCAATGCGGGTCCCATCTCAAGCTGCGCGATTAGGCAAGAGAGATGAGATATGCCTGATACGTCCACCAACTCATTTACCGATGGGCCACTTGGCACCATCTACCTGAAGACAGCGTTGCCCATTATTTTCGTGATGGGGATGAACGGCCTGTTGGCGGTCGCGGACGCGTTGTTTCTGGGTGTCTATGTCGGCCCGGAGGCGTTGGCCGCGGTCACGCTGATGTTTCCGATCTATATGCTGATTGTGGCACTCTCGACATTGGTGTCGAACGGTATGTCGAGCCTGCTGGCACGGTTTCTGGGTGCTGAAGATCATGAGGCTGCACGTGCCGTATTTGCCGGTGCGCATGGCCTGGCTATCGGGTTGGGCGCGTTCCTGATCTTGCTGTTCGTAGTCTTTGGCCATTCGGCGGCTTTGTTGGCGGCTGGCGGATCTGACGAATTGGCGCGGATGGGGCTGATCTACCTGCGGATCACCGTGTTCTTTTCACCGCTCTTGTTTGTCCTGTCGGTCAATTCCGACGCGCTCCGCAACGAAGGACGCGTCGGCTTCATGGCGGCAATGAGCCTGTTGGTTTCCGTCACTAATATCGGTTTCAATTATGTGCTCATCGCGGTGTTGGAGATGGGCGTGGCGGGATCAGCCTATGGCACCGCGGCGGCACAAGCGCTGGCCTTTGCGATCATTATTGCGTTCCGGTTCTCCGCCAATACATCGCTGCGGCCATCAACCCTGCTGCGCCATTCCCTGCGAGGATCCTGGTCAAGAATCCTCGCATTGGGTGCGCCACAAAGTCTGAACTTCATTGGCCTGGCACTCGGATCGGCAGCAATTATCACGGCGCTGCAATGGGTTGGTGCCAAGGGCTACACCGACACGGTGACGGCGTACGGCATCATTACGCGCGTCATCACCTTTGCCTTTCTGCCGCTTCTGGGGCTGTCATTTGCGATGCAGACGATCACGGGTAACAATTACGGTGCCGCGCTTTGGCAAAGGTCGGATGCCAGTCTGCGGATCGCGCTATGGGTCGCGTTCATCTACTGCTCAGTGGTGCAACTCGTTGTGATGAGCTTGCCGGGCCAGATCGCAGGTCTGTTCGTGGAGGATACGGCGGTCATTGCAGAAGTGGTGCGCATCTTACCGATCATGACCTGCGTCTTCTTCCTGATGGGACCCTTGATGATGGTTGCCGCCTATTTTCAGGCGATCGGTTCCGCAACAAAAGCTGCGATACTGGGGCTGACAAAGGCCTATGCTTTTGCGATCCCGCTGACATTCCTGTTGCCGGTCTGGCTTGGCGAAATCGGCATCTGGTATGCTGGCCCGTTGGCGGAGATCATGCTGCTGGGTCTGACAGCCCTGGTGCTTTGGCGTGGCGCGTCTGGCAGCACGTCCCTGAAATGGGGCATCTTCCAGGCTGAGAAGGGAGTTGCGTTATGACCGTTACACCTCTTCGGAACTTAGTCATTTTCGGGCTTGTCCCGAGAACCCAGAATGGTTGCTATGGAACGGGCGTCACTGGGTCCTCGGCACAAGGGGAGGCTTGGCACCGAGTGTGCCATTTTCTCGGTTGTCATCCCCGCGCAGGCGGGGATCCATTTTGATGGTCTTGAGATTGCTGCGCCATGGATTCCCGCCTGCGCGGGAATGACAAGAAACTAACGGGGCTCCAACCTTAAATCTGCTCGTGCAAAACCGTCCGCACGCCCCAGCGACGCACGTCACACCAGCCGCGGCAGCCGGAAGGCGCGAGCGGCCAACATAGACGCCTTCGGCGGAAGCCGCATGGCGCAACAGACATGGCGAAAGCCTTCGGCTTTCGCGTCATGAAACCGGCGGGGCGATTGGAAAAAGCCGTTAGCCAGTAGTGCTGGCGATGATGGCTCTCGCCACTCGCCCCGCCCGGTTCAGCTTCCCGCGTGTCGCAACGCATGCTCTTACCCTTCGGACCTGACACCCCCTTGCGGATGATGCCCGGCGTCGGAACGCTATCCGGGGTACTCCCGGGACGGCCGAGCGGGGTTGGGGTCCATCCGTGGCGCCCGTTAAACGCCCGTGATGGAAGAACCGGCCCTGCACGGTGAATATGGCGGTCATGATCCACCGGTTCCGTGTGCAGGGACGAGGGGAGTATGCGGGAGGTTTGGGGGGTGGGGATAAGTTTTTATTAGACGCAGAGGTCGAGCGGCAAATCTGAAATATCCTTCAGCCTCCGCCCATCTATCATGACATTAAGCAGATTGAGCGCTTCTTCTTCTCCAAAGTCCCTGACCGCTTCCTTCAACTCCGGAAGCGCGAAGTGGTACACGCAATCCAGATCGCCGGTTCCAAGAGCTAAAGATGCAATTCGGCTAGGAGTAGGTTCCCCGACCACAGCCACGATGTGAGGAGTTCGACCTTTTCTGTTGCGGATCAGATTCAAAGCTTCGGAACGAGCGTTCTGCGCTCTGTCAGACCGCATGGTCCACTTGCAGGATACGCTGGCGTGCATCTGGTCCCCGCGTGCAGTCTGTTTTCGGATCGACGCAGCGCCTGCAAGCGAGGCCACGCTAGGTGGCGCGCTTCCGAAAACTGTTTCGTCGGATTCTGGCTCGCGCCGGACAATAAGGTCTGGAGAGATTGTGTAGTCGTTCCCCAACGATGCGAGCAGCTCTGGGTCGCTTCGTGCGGATGCGGTCACGTGTGCGAGATGATGGAACTGGTCGAAATCTGCTAGATGCGCACCCGATCTTGCAGTCATATGATCTATGGACCACTTTCCGGGTCGCAAGTGCTCAAATCTAAGAAAGGTTCTGTCGAGAAAGTCTTTAACGATCTGTTCAAATCGATTTCCAGAAGTTTGGCCCGCAAGCGGTTTTCCATCCGCCGCGCCTAACTGTTCAGCGATGCGATTTGCAATTTCCCGTGATGCGTTTTGGGAGCCGTCGGCATTGGAAGCTACGCGGTAAGGAAGACCACCTGAGGTCTTCTGATTGAAGAAAAGCAAACTTTCGCAAAGTGACCGGTGAAAACCGACCCGCTCAGCAGCAAGATTGAATTCTTCGCTCATGCTTTCATCAATTTTGTTTGAGAGGACAGCGCCGTTCTAATCTGCCGTCCAACCGCTTCTGCTACGGGTGGTGGGAATGCATTCCCAACTTGACGGTATGCGGCAGTCTTTCGTCCCCAGATGCCCCATGTATCCGGAATACCCTGTATCCGAGCTGCCATCCTGACCGTCAGCCTCGGCATTCCGACGAAATCGGGGTCTGGCGCTTCTTCGGCAATGCTTTTGCCGTTGACGCCCAACTCCGCCCACGCGGCGCGCGCTCTCGTTGGTCCGAGGTCGGGCCCTCCATGTTTTTTCGAACCCCCAACCAATGTAGGGGCGATTTTGCGGGCTCCTTCCGCCCAGGCGTCCGCGCCTATCCAGCCACGTGATTTCATCAAATCAACAAGTGTATCTGCAACGGTGGACCTAACGTCACTGCCGGAGGGCCAAACGAAGCGATCGGAAAATTCGGTTCTCACCGCTACCATTACCAAACGGGGTCGGAGCTGCGGTACACCGAAATCGCAAGCGTTGAGGAGCCGCCAGTCTGTCGTGTAACCCATCTTTGATAGTCGAGCTTCAATCCATGCTCTGTAATCATCAAACGAGCGTGAAAGCATACCCTTCACATTCTCAAACATGATTGCTTTTGGCCGAACGGCGTCGGCAACGTTTACACCTACGTCGAACAAATTTCTGTCGTCACCCCGGCCGAGCTGATGGCCTGCCACACTAAACGGAGGACAAGGAAGTCCTCCGGCCAGCAGATCAATCCCCTTAAAATCGGAAAAATCGAATTGCTGGAACAAGTCATGCTCTTCGACGCGCCACTTCGGCTTGTTAAGCCGAAGTGTGTTGCAAGCTGCCTCATCATTTTCAAAAAGGCCGACATGCTCGAAACCGGCCGCCTCAAGACCCAGCGCTTGGCCGCCAGCGCCAGCACAAAGTTCAAGGGATGTGGGCGAATTTGACATCTTTGAAACAGACAACGAATAGGAACTTGGATATATAGAACATAAAGTGAACATTAAAAATGTCCACTGTTAGGAACTGCAATCCTAAAAATCCAAATTCGCCACTGACAACGCATTGTCCTGAATAAACGCCTTGCGCGGTTCAACCTCTTCCCCCATCAGCCGCGTGAACAGGTCGTCTGCCCCTGCAGCCTCTTCCACCTTCACCTGCAACAGGCTGCGCGCGTCGGGGTCCAAAGTCGTCTCCCACAATTGCTCTGCGTTCATCTCCCCCAACCCCTTGTAACGCTGGACGGAGATGCCTTTTTCGCCGGCTGCAAAAACCGCTTTCAGCAGCGCGCGGGGGCCGTGGACGTCTGTTGTGGTGCCGCGGCGCTCCAGCATGGCCGCTTCGGCAAACAACCCCTTCAAATCCCCCGCCCGTCCGTTCAGGGCGCGGGCATCGGCTGAGCCGAGCAGGGCCGGGTCGAGGACGTGGACTTCTTTCACCCCGCGCACGGTGCGGGCAAAGACCAGGGCGCCGGCATCGGGGCCATCAGCGCGGATTGTGCCCTCCCAGCCGCCTTCGGTCTCTTCGGCAAGGGCGTCGAGCCGTGCGGCGGTGCGCGTCGCCGCTTCCCCCGCAGAGGTGGCATCGCCCATGGCGGACGCGTCGAGTGCGCCGACAATCAGCGCCTGTTCTACAATCGTGCGGTCATAGCGGGTGTGGAGATCGTCGAGGCCTCTGCGGACGACGAGGGCCACGTCAACGGCTGCGCGCAAGTCCGGGCCGGCGAGCACCTCGCCTGAACTGAGACGCAAGGAGGCTTCATCCAACCCGGTATCGATGAGGTAATTCTCCATCGCCGCTTCGTCTTTCAGATATTGGCCGGACTTGCCGCGCTTGACCTGATAGAGGGGCGGCTGGGCGATGTAGAGATAACCGGCGTCGATGATCTCCGGCATTTTGCGGTAGAAGAGCGTGAGGAGGAGCGTGCGAATATGGGCGCCGTCAACATCGGCGTCCGTCATGATGATGATCTTGTGGTAGCGCGCTTTCTCAATATTGAATTCTTCACCGATGCCGGTGCCCAGGGCAGTGATGAGCGTGCCGATCTGTTCTGAGGCCAGCATCCGGTCGAACCGGGCGCGTTCAACATTCAACACCTTGCCGCGCAGGGGCAGGATGGCCTGGTTTTTGCGGTCACGGCCCTGCTTGGCTGAGCCACCGGCGGAATCCCCTTCCACGATGAAGATTTCAGACAGAGCCGGATCACGCTCCTGGCAATCGGCAAGCTTGCCGGGGAGGGAGGCGATGTCGAGCACGCCCTTGCGCCGCGTCAGCTCCCGCGCCTTGCGGGCAGCCTCACGGGCGGACGCGGCTTCCACCACCTTGGAGACGACAATTTTCGCTTCGTTGGGGTGCTCCTCAAACCACTCTGCCAGCGTCGCGTTAACGGCTGATTCCACAACCGGTCGCACTTCGGAGGAGACGAGTTTGTCTTTCGTTTGGGAGGAGAATTTGGGGTCCGGCACTTTCACAGACAGCACGCAGGTCAGCCCCTCGCGGCAATCATCACCGGTGAGAGAAACCTTCTCTTTCTTCATCAGGCCGGATGCGTCAGCATAGCCCGTCACCTGCCGCGTCAGCGCGCCGCGAAAGCCTGCAAGATGCGTGCCGCCGTCGCGTTGGGGGATGTTGTTGGTGAAGGTCGCAACGTTTTCGTTGTAGCTGTCGTTCCACCACAGCGCGAGTTCCACGGTGATGCCGTCGCGCTCTGAATTGAGGTAGATCGGCTCGTCGATCAGCGCGTTCTTGGTGCGGTCGAGATAGCGGACAAACTCTTTCAACCCGCCTTCATAATAAAGCTCAGCCTTGCGGTCAGATCCGCCCCGCTCATCGCGCAGAATGATGCGGCAGCCGGAATTGAGGAAGGCGAGTTCGCGCAGCCGGTGTTCCAGCCGGTCGAAATCAAACTTCACCATGGTGAAGGTTTCTTCAGATGGCAGGAAGGTCACTTCCGTTCCGGCATGGTCTCCCGCATCGCCGGTAATTTCCAACGGCCCATCGGCCACCCCATGGGTGAAGGAAATTTCATGCCATTTTCCGTTGCGGGCAATTTTGAGTTTCAGCGAAATGGAAAGGGCGTTCACCACCGAGACACCCACACCGTGGAGGCCGCCGGAAACCTTGTAGGAGTTCTGGTCAAACTTCCCGCCCGCATGGAGCTGGGTCATGATGACTTCCGCGGCGGAGACACCCTCGCCCTCGTGGATGTCCACCGGGATGCCGCGCCCATTATCCGTCACGGTGACAGAGCCATCATCGTTGAGCGTGACATTGACCGCATCGGCATGGCCGGCCAGCACCTCATCGATGCCGTTATCCACCACCTCATAGACCATGTGGTGCAGGCCCGAACCGTCGTCGGTATCGCCAATATACATGCCTGGACGCTTGCGCACTGCGTCGAGCCCTTTCAGCACCTTGATGCTGTCGGCGCCGTATTCTTCGCGGAGGCCTTCTGGGGTGGTGTCGTCGCTCATGTTGGGTCTTTCCGGCTGTCGGCAAATCAGCGCAGCGCGAGAGGGCAAATTCTGCCCTCATATATAGGCACTCACGGGGCTTTGACCAAACAAAGCACCCGGTTTTTCAACGCTTTCACGCCAGAATGAGGTTTGCGGGCTTTCGGTTGGGGCCCAACGGTGCGAAATGAGGGCAAAACTGCCCTTCGGAGCGCTGAACATGGCTGCCCTTTCCGGCCTTCGCATACTTGATTTCACCCACATTCAGTCTGGCCCATTTTGCACCCAGCACCTCGCCTGGCTTGGTGCGGATGTCATCAAGGTGGAGCGGCCTGGGATCGGCGATATGACGCGCTCGCAATTGCGCGACATTCCAGATGTGGATTCGCTCTATTTCACCATGCTGAACCACAACAAGCGCTCCATCGAGATCGATACGAAGAGCGAGACGGGCCGAGCGGTTCTCACACGGTTGATCGAAGAATGTGACGTGCTGGTGGAGAATTATGCGCCCGGCGCGATGGACCGGATGGGCTTTGGGTGGGCGGCCTGTCACGCCATCAATCCGCGCCTCATCATGGGGTCGGTGAAGGGCTTTGGTCCCGGCCCCTACGAAGACTGCAAGGTCTATGAGAACGTCGCCCAATGCGTGGGCGGTTCGGCGGCGACAACGGGGTTTGCAGATGGCGTGCCGCTGGTAACGGCCGCGCAAATTGGCGATGCGGGCACCGGTATGCACCTGGCGCTTGGTATTCTGGCGGCGGTCATCCAGCGCGAAACCACGGGCAAAGGCCAGCTTGTGGAAGTCGCCATGCAGGATGCGGTGCTCAATCTGTGCCGTGTGAAGATGCGGGATCAGCAGCGGTTGGAACGGCTCGGTAAATTGCCGGAATACAGCCAGGCCAGCCGGGGAGAGCCCTTCGGCGATACGACACCCCGGGCGGGTAATGATTCCGGCGGCGGGCAGCCCGGACGGACGCTCAAATGCGCCGGATGGGAGGACGATCCCAACGCCTATATCTATTTCGTCATCCAGACGGCGGCTTGGGAAGGTGTCTGCGATCTCATTGAAAGGCCGGAATGGAAGACCGATCCCACCACCGCCACTATTGAAGCGCGGGTGCAGCGGCTTGATGAAATTTTTGCCACGATCGAGTCCTGGACCATGCAACGCAGCAAGTTTGAGGTGATGGAAAAGGCCAATGGCCATAAAATTCCCGTTGGACCCGTCCTTTCCATGAAGGAGCTGGCTGAAGAGCCGAGCCTCTACGAGAGTGGCACCATGGTGCGGTTGCCCCACCCGGAGCGTGGCGAATACCGCTCCGTTGGCTGCGCCATCAAGATGGGGGACAGCCATGTGGATGTGGAGCGCTCTCCATTGCTTGGCGAACATACGCAGGAAATCCTGCGCGATGTGCTCGGCTATTCTGACGCGGATGCGGCGCTGGCTACCGCAAGCGGCGCACTTGGCAAAGAGCGTGCCGCCAACTGACCTTGCGCCCCCCACCGTCAAGCGTCTAATCCTGCTGACAATGACGGTTCGGACAGGGTTCCCGGACACGGCTTCCCTTTTCTGACTTGAGACACGCCCCATCGGGCAAGCGGCGCATGGCGCGTGCGCCGATGGGCAGCGGAGGCGCGAGATGCTGGACGAGAGCACCCTTGAAAAAAGGGGCGGCGGCCAAGACCGCCAGAGCAAACAGGGCCGCAAGCGCAATGCCGCCAAACCCAAAGGCCGTCAGCTCGACGATCAGGCGCTGGCGGATGTGCGGGCGCTGCTCGCCGACCGCCCCCGCCGCCACAATCTGTTGATCGAACATCTCCACCTCATCCAGGATGAATATCGCGGCCTCTCTGCGGCCCATATCCGAGCACTGGCTGAAGAGATGCGTCTCAGCCAAGTGGAGATCTACGAGGTTGCCTCCTTCTACGACCACTTCGACGTGGTGAAGGAAGGTGGCCCCGTACCACCGCCGCTGACCATCCGTGTCTGTGACAGTGTTGCCTGTATGATGGCTGGGGCCGAGACGGTTATTGCGGAATTGGAACAGGGCGTTGACCCCACCTCCATCCGTATCGCTCGCGCCCCGTGCATGGGGGCCTGCGACGTCGCCCCCGCGGCGCGAGTGGGAGATCGCGAGGTTGGCCATGTCACCGCCTCCAACATCAGGGATATGGCGGCGAATGATGAGACGAATGTCATCTTGCCGGAATATGAGACCCTCGCCGATCACCGCGCCAGGGGCGGCTACGCTCAACTGGAACGGTTGCGTGCGGGCAAGCTGACGCCGGATGGCATCATCGACACCCTTTCCGACGCTTCCTTGCGGGGCATGGGTGGGGCGGGCTTTCCGACGGGGAAGAAATGGTCCTTCGTGCGCGCCTATGAAGGCCCGCGTCTGATGACGATCAACGCGGATGAAGGCGAGCCTGGCACGTTCAAAGACCGCTACTATATGGAGCGAACCCCTCACTTCATGCTGGAAGGTGCGCTGATCGCCGCCCACTGCGTGGAGGCAGAACGCATCTATCTCTACATGCGCGATGAATATCCAGCGGCGATTGAGATCATGCGCCGGGAGATCGCAGCGCTTGAAGAAGCGGGTATTGCGGAACGGGGCTTCATCGAAATGCGCCGGGGCGCTGGTGCTTATATCTGCGGCGAAGAAAGCGCGATGATCGAGTCCATTGAAGGCAAGCGCGGCCTGCCCCGGCTGCGCCCTCCCTTCATTGCCGAGGTTGGCGTCTTTGGCCGGCCGACGCTCAACAACAATGTGGAAACGCTGCACTGGGTGCCGCAGATCCTGGAGCATGGCGTCGAGTGGTTCACAGGGCAGGGCAGCCAGGAACATCCGGGTCTGCGCTCCTATTCCGTCTCCGGACGTGTGGCGAAGCCGGGGGTGGTCGCTGCCCCTGCCGGGTCTACGGTGCGCGAGCTGATAGAGCTTTGTGGCGGCATGGAAGAGGGCCATGCCTTTAAGGCCTATCTCCCCGGCGGTGCGTCGGGCGGTATTCTGCCCGCCGCAAAGGGCGACGTGCCGCTCGATTTTGGCGGTGAACTCGCCGAGTTGAACGCTTTTGTCGGCTCCCACGCCATCGTGGTGTTTTCCAGCGCCGATTCCATGCGTGACGTTGCGCTCAATCTCATTGACTTCTTCACCCATGAGAGCTGCGGCCAGTGCACGCCCTGTCGCGGCGGGACGGAAAAGCTCGGCAAACTTTTGCGTTCCGGGCAGCGACTGGACGAAGAGGCAATCCGCGATCTTGAACAGGTCATGCGCGACGCCTCCATTTGCGGCTTGGGCCAAGCTGCACCCAACCCGGTCAACCATCTGCTGACCTATTTCCGGGAGGATTTGTGATGACCAACACCCTCGCCTTCACATTAGACGGCACCACCGTTTCCGCCGCTCCTGATGAAACCATCTGGGAAGTGGCCAAGCGTGAGGGAACGCGCATTCCCCACCTTTGCCATCTCGATAAGCCGGGTTATCGGCCGGATGGGAATTGCCGGGCCTGCATGGTGGAGGTTGAGGGCGAGCGAGTGCTTGCGGCCTCCTGTGCAAGAAAAGTCAGCGAAGGCATGGTGGTGAAGACCGCTGGCGAGCGGGTTGAGAAATCCCGCGCCATGGTCTTTGAGCTCCTCGCCGCTGACATGAAGGCGCGGGATGAAGCTGCCGATGGTACCTCCTCCTTCTGGCAATGGGCTGAAAGTTTCGGGATCGACGGGCGGGACCAGCGTCTACCGGGTTCCGATCCGCTGGATGCAGACGCCGATACAGATGCTGGGCACGACACCACCAACCCAGCCATTGCCGTCAATCTCGACGCCTGTATCGCCTGTAATCTGTGCGTGCGTGCCTGCCGAGAAGTGCAGGTCAACGACGTGCTCGGCATGGGCGAACGTGGGCATCATGCGATCCCGGTCTTCGACATTCACGACCCGATGGGCTTTTCCACCTGTGTGACCTGTGGCGAATGCGTGCAGGCCTGTCCTACTGGCGCGTTGTCTGAAAAAACCATGATGAACGCGGATGCGACCAAGGTCGTGGTGGAGGAGTTCGACGCCTCTACCGATTCCGTCTGTCCCTTCTGCGGGGTTGGGTGCCTGACGACCGTTCACACCAAGGACGATAAAATCGTGCGAGTTGATGGCCGGGATGGTCCGGCAAATGAAAACCGGCTCTGTGTGAAAGGGCGCTTTGGCTTCGACTATGCCATGTCGCCGGAACGCCTCACCAAGCCACTCATCCGCCGCGAGGATGTGCCGAAAGACGGCGCGATGGATGCACGGTTCATGAAGCCTTCAGACATTTTCCGCGAGGCGACCTGGGAGGAGGCTTTGTCGGTGGCGGCAAAAGGCCTGACCGACACGCGGGACAATCACGATGGCGGCGCGATTGCCGGTTTCGGCTCGGCCAAAGGTTCCAACGAAGAAGCCTATCTGTTCCAGAAATTTATCCGCCAGGGCTTTGGCACCAACAATGTCGACCATTGCACCCGCCTTTGCCACGCATCGTCGGTGGCGGCGCTTTTGGAGGGCGTCGGCTCGGGGGCCGTTTCTGCGCCGTTTACCGATGCGATGAAGGCCGATTGCGTCATTGTTATTGGCGCGCGGCCGGCCACCAACCACCCGGTGGCGGCAACCTATTTCAAGCAGGCGGTGAAAGGCGGCATGAAGCTCGTGGTCATGGACCCGCGTGGGCAGGACCTCTTCCGCCACGCCGAGCATGCGGTGCAGTTCAAGCCCGGTACCGATGTCGCCATGCTGAACGCGATGATCCACACGATCATTGAGGAAGGATTGACCGACGAGCAGTACATTCAGGCCAATGCTTCCGGCTATGATGCACTGGTGGAGAAGGTGAAGGACTTTGCGCCGGAAGCCATGGCGCAGACTTGCGGCGTTCCAGCCGAGACGTTGCGCGCCGTTGCCCGCCTCTACGCTCGCTCGGAGCGGTCGATGATCTTCTGGGGCATGGGTATTTCCCAGCACACCCATGGCACGGACAATTCCCGCTGCCTCATCGCGCTGGCGCTGATCACCGGCCATGTCGGCCGCCCCGGCACGGGGCTGCACCCGCTGCGCGGGCAAAACAACGTGCAGGGCGCCTCCGATGCCGGGCTGATCCCGATGTTCTTTCCTGACTATCGTTCGGTGGAAAGCGCTGACATCCGCTCCGGGATGGAAGATTTCTGGGGCCGTTCGCTGGACCCCAAGAAGGGCCTGACCGTGGTTGAAACTATGGACGCGATCCATGCTGGCGACGTGAAGGCCATGTATATTATGGGCGAAAATCCGGCCATGTCTGATCCGGACCAGCACCATGCCCGTGCAGCTCTCGCCAGGCTCGACCATCTGGTGGTGCAGGACATTTTTCTCACAGAGACCTGCTGGCATGCTGATGTCGTGCTGCCAGCGTCTGCCCATGCAGAAAAGCTCGGCACCTATTCCAACACCAACCGTCAGGTGCAGATCGGTCGTCCGGCTTTGCCGCTTCCGGGCAATGCGCGTCTGGACTGGGAATTGATCGTGGAGCTGGCCAATCGTTGCGGCCTCAATTGGACCTATAGCGATGTGCCGGACGTCTATGAGGAAATGCGCCAGGTCATGGCCTCCCTCGACTATATGCCCTGGGACCGGCTGGAACGGGAGACCGTGACTTACCCGGTAAAAGGTGAGGGCGAAGAGGGACAGGCCGTGATCTTCGGCGATGGCTTCCCGACCGAGGATTCGCGCGGCCGCATCGTCCCCGCCGACCTGCGCGCGCCGGACGAAGTGCCGGATGAAGATTATCCTATGGTGCTCACCACCGGTCGGGTGCTGGAACATTGGCACACCGGTGCCATGACCCGCCGCGCCGATGTGCTGGACAATATTGAGCCTGAAGGCTTCGCCGCCATGAACCCCCGCGAGATCGACCGGCTTGGTCTTGCCGCCGGTGATATGGTGGAGGTCGCCACCCGCCGCGGGACGATCGAAGCGCTACTGCGAGCGGACCGGGAAGTGGCCGACGGGATGATCTTCATCCCCTTCTGCTTCAACGAAGCACCAGCCAACGTGCTCACCAACCCGATGCTGGACCCATACGGCAAGATCCCGGAATTCAAGTTCTGCGCCGCCCGTGTGGTTTCTGCCGCTCAGCGAGAAGCGGCTGAATAAGCGGCCTGTGGAAAAGTTGGGAGAGGTAAATTGTTATTTGCCGACTCACATCTTTTGGGTGTGACCTAGTGAGGTTCAGATCTTCTATGGGCGGTGGGAGTGATTCCGATGAAGAATGACTTTGCAAATGCTCCAGGTGACTTCACAGCACCGATCCGCATCCAGGCCCTGCGGGCCTTTGGTGAGGATGAGGCGGAACGCTGGCTGAATACGGGCTGGCGGGTCTTCAATAACCGCACACCGTTGGAAATGGCGCGCGGCAAAGCGGATGCGAGCCGGGTGATGGATTACATTTCCAACCTCACGGGTGCTGAAGAAATGCTCACCCGTGCGGCCCCCCGCATAAGGGCAAGTAGGAGCCTCTAGTCCTCCACCATTTGCGTGGCGACCACTGAGCCGTGTTCCAGTGTTTTGTGGACCGGGCATTTGTCGGCAATTTCCAGCACCTTGGCGCGGGTTTGCGCGTCAAGGTTCCCGCCAACGCTAATGCGCCGCTCGAAGCGGTCAATCCGGTTGCGTGCGGCTTGGTCCTCATCGCATTCGGCACAATCGGCGCCATGCACCTTGCCATGACTGACTTCGACAGAGAGGTCCGGCAATTCAATTCCCTTGCGGTCGGCATACATGCGCAGCGTCATCGTGGTGCAGGCGCCAAGACCGGCGGCAACGAGATCATAGGGCGTGGGACCGGTGTCATCTCCACCATAGCTTTCCGGCTCGTCGGCAAAGAAAGCATGATGGCGCATCCGCACTGCTTGCTGGAACTTGCCTTGGCTCGTTTCGCTGACCTCAACATGGCCTTCTGCAGGAATGGCTGCTTCGGCCTCCGGAAGATAGCGCGTTGCCCATGAACCGATAACGTTTGCGGCGAAGACCGCATCTTCCCCACGGGTGAGGAGATGGTCGGCGCCATCGAGGGAGACGAAGCTCTTGGGGTGCTTGGCAGCAACGAAGATTGATGTCGCGTTCTCCACACCAACCTGCGGGTCGGTGGGCGAATGCAGCACGAGCAGAGCCTTTTTCAAATCGCCAATGCGCTGGGTCTGTGAGGCTTCGCGGGCATCGTCGATGAACTGTTTTTCAATGCGGAATTTGCGTCCGCCGAGATCAACTTCTGCTGCACCTTCCCGCTCGATCGTCTCCACATCGTCACCCAGATTGTGCAGCACGTGTGCTGCTTCCATGGGCGAAGCGATGGTGACGACGGCTTTGGCTTCGGCAATCCGATGTGCCGCGGCAAGAACGGCGGTGCCGCCAAGCGAATGACCAATCAAAAGTGCCGGAGCTTCATGATGAGCCCGCAGCCAGTCTGCCGCCTGCACCAGATCCTCGATGTTTGAAGAGAAATTGGTGGAAGCAAACTCGCCTTTGGACGACCCGAGACCAGTAAAATCAAACCGCAGGACGGCGATGTTCTGGCGCGCCAGCTCCCCGGCAATCCGCCGGGCGGCGAGGATGTCCTTGGAGCAGGTGAAACAATGTGCAAACAGCGCATAGGCACGAGGCTTCGTCTTGCCGGGGTGGTTGGGTACATCCAGCCGCGCGGCGAGCTTTGCGCCATTGTGGCCTTCAAATTCGACGCGGATAGGGGAATTGGGCATGGCCGGTACCGGATCTCGAGCGGGTTGGGATCAGATTGACATGGGGGCTTGGCAAGCGCCATGACACCCTATCTGCCTACACGAGACCGTGACCTTGGCTGAACGGATCGCTCATCTTGGCGCCCTGCGCGCCTTTGAAGCTGCTGCCCGGCATCTGAGCTTTCAGAAGGCTGCCGAAGAGCTTGGTCTGACGCCATCGGCGATCTCGCACCAGATCCGCACGCTGGAAACCTATCTCGACGCGCGCCTGTTTGAGCGTCGCACCCGTGCCGTGGCTTTGACCGAAGCGGGGCAAGCACTGCTTCCGGGGGTGGGTGACGGGTTCCGTCAGATCGAAAGCGCAGTGCGGCAGGTTCGCTCTTTGCGCAATGGAGCGGTGATTGTGGTCACCACCGGCCCGTCCTTTGCCTCCAAGTGGCTGGTGCCACGGCTCTACACATTTGAGGAGGAAAACCCGCAGATCGAGGTGCGCATTACCACGACCGCGCGGATGATTGATCTGACGCGGGAAGATGTGGATGTCGCCATTCGCCATGGGCGGGGACCGTATGAGGGATTGCAGAGCGTGCGGTTGTTTGGCGAAGCTTATGCGCCGATCTGTTCACCTGCGGTTGCTGACAGTCTCGATGGGCCGGAGGCGTTGGCCGCGCAGCGGTTGCTTTATGATGATTCCACCGCGCTGCCTGGCCCTGTCCCGGATTGGGAGGATTGGTTCAAGGAAGCCGGGGTGTCCGGTAAGGCGGTTCAGCAAGCAATGGCGAATGGTCGCCATGTGAAGCAGACCGATCATGGTCTTCAGGCAGCTATCGACGGTGTTGGGGTGTTGTTTGGACGGCTCGCGATCGCGGCGCCTGATATGGTGGCCGGGCGTTTGGTACAGCCGTTCGGGCCAACGCTGCCATCACCCTATGGCTACCACTTCGTCACCCGCCCGGATCGGCTTCGCGAAAAGCCGATGGCGGCATTCCTTGCCTGGCTACAGGCGCAGGTGGCTCAAATCCCTGGAGTGCCAGACTAGTCGGCGCGGCTGCCGCGGACGAGGTTCCAGAGTTCTGCCAGAGCCTGCATACGGTGGCAGCCGGCCATACGGCGCAGACGGGCCGGGCCTGCTGTGAGGAAACGTTCGGGTGCGGTGCAAGGGTTACGTGTCATGGGACAAGACCTTTCGGGCGTTGGTCGGTGAGGCCAATCTGGCCAATCACCGCCCGCCCGACAAAGGATAAGAAATCCCTTGTGAATGAGTAAAATTCATCTGTTAAGATCTAAATCCCAAAGAGTGTAGCGTATTTGGTCTCCAGATAGGTGAGCAAAGGTTCACTGGAGAGCTTCTGACTACTAGCGTTTTCAACGATTGCACCCGGCTCATTTACGCTCGCCTTAGTGTGCACATTTTCGCGCAACCATGAAAGAACGGCACCCGTCTCACCGCGCGCAAGCTGTGCATCTAGGTCCGGCACGGCGGCGCGGAGTGCCTCGTTCAATTGCGCGGCATAGATGTTGCCGAGGGAGTAGGTTGGGAAATAGCCAAAAAGGCCAACGGACCAATGGACGTCCTGCAGCAATCCGTGGGCCGGGTCCGGCACGGCGAGGCCGAAATCCCGCTCAAAGCGCGTGTTCCAGGCCTCCTCCAGATCGGCGACTTCCAGATCGCCGCCGATGAGGTCTCGCTCCAGCTCAAAACGCAGCAGGACGTGAAGGTTGTAATGCACTTCATCTGCCTCGGTGCGGATAAAGCCGGTTTCGACCCGGTTCACCGCGCGGTGGAAAGCCTGAGCGTCGCCGAGCCCCATTGCGCCGAGATGCTCTTTGGCGAGAGGGTAGAGATGGGTGCAGAACTGCGCGCTGCGGCCGATCTGGTTTTCCCAAAGGCGCGATTGGCTTTCATGCACTCCCATGGACACGCTCGCTCCGGCGGGCTGACCCTCAAGGTCGGCAGGCAGGCCCTGTTCGTAAAGTGCATGGCCCAACTCATGGATGGTTGAGTAGAGGCAGCCCATCGGGTTTGCCTCATCCACCCGCGTGGTGATGCGCACATCGTTGTTGCTGCCTGAAGAGAAGGGGTGGACGGACAAGTCGAGCCGACCGGCGGTGAAATTGTAGCCAGTGATTTCAGCGACCTTATGGGCCAGCGTCATTTGCCCATCTTTGTTGGACGTGCCGGAGAAGTTCGGCTGTGCATCGCTCTTGGCCGCAATCGCTTCACGAAGCGCTGTGAGGCGTGGACGCAGGCCTTCCAGCAGCGGCTGCAATTGGGCGACCGTCATCCCCGGCTCATAGACATCAAGCAGCGCATCATAGAGCGGGCCATCGCCTTCGTGGACGGCGGCTGCCTCCTCACGGCGCAGGGCCACAATTTCTTCAAGATGGGGCAGAAAGAGTGGCACATCATTGGTGGCCCGCGCCTTCGCCCAGACGCCCTGGGCGATGGCGGTTTTTTTCGCGATAGCTTGAGCTAAGTCCGCTGGGATACGACTGGCGCGTTTGGTCTCGTGGGCAATGAGACGCAGATTCGCGGCTTCCGCCGGAGATCGGTCGATCTTTTCAGCCCCCGCATCCGCCAGCAGATCGGCGACACGCCCATCCGTGCGACGCGTATGGACCGCTGCTTCTAACGCGCCCATTTGCTCGGCCCGGGCGGGTGCACCTTTCTCCGGCATCATCACCTCCTGGTCCCAGGAGAGAATTCCAGCCGCGGTAGAAAGTGCACGGGTCTGGCGCACGTGGTCGATAAGGGCGTCGTAGGCGGTCATCATGTGGCTCCGAAATTGCAGTGCTGCGGATTAGGCGCGGTCCTTGCGGGCGCGAATTTCGGTGAACACCTCTTCATCGCTTGCGCTCTCCATGCCGAGATTGGCGCGGATGGCGGGGTCGTGCGGGCGCAGGAAGGGGTTGGTTGCCTTCTCCTTGGCGATGGTGGTCGGCAAAGTTGGCTTGCCGTCATCACGAAGCTGCTCAATCTCGCGAGCGCGGGCAGTCAGCTCTTCATTGTTGGGGTCAATTGTGACGGCAAATTTGGCGTTAGAGAGCGTGTATTCGTGGCCTGCATAGACCTTGGTGTCCTCCGGCAGGGCGGCAAGGCGCTGCAAGCTCTCATGCATCTGCCTGGGCGTGCCTTCAAAAATGCGGCCGCAGCCAAGGGCAAAGAGCGCATCGGCGGCAAAGAGCAGTTTTTGGTCGGGGAAGTGATAGGCGATCTGCCCGAGCGTATGGCCAGGCGTTGCGATGACCTCGACCCGGTGTCCGCCAACCTCAAATGCGTCGCCATCTTTCACCGCGTTGTCGATCCCTGGAATGCGATCGGCTTCGGCCTCCGGTCCGATGATCGTACAATCATGCTCACCCTTCAGCACAGCGTTTGCCTCCACATGGTCGGGGTGGTGATGGGTGGTGAGAATGTGGGTGAGGCTGTAGCGTTTGTCGGCCAGAACATCAGCAATGGGCTCATGTTCTGGCGCGTCGATGGAGATCGTGGTGCCGTTTTCGGGGTCGTGAAGAATGACGGCGTAATTGTCTTCACGTGCGGGGAACTGGAAAACCTTCAGCTTCGTGGCCATGTTAGTCTCATCTTGTTCGTCTCAGGGCTAAGGCGCTTCCTATCATGCATCTCGATATTGTCGATCTGCGCGCCTTTTATGACAGTCCGTTGGGACAGGTCGCTGAGCGGTCCATTGGCACAGCATTGCAATCAATCTGGTCGCCGCTTTCCGGCGAGCGGCTGGTGGGGCTTGGCCACACTGCCCCCTGGTTGGACCGGTTTGCGCCCGATGCGGAGCGGGTCATATCGCTGCAAGTCGCTCGCCATGGAGCGATGAAATGGCCGGCTGGGAAGTCTTGCTCGACGGCTTTGGTGTTTGACGAGGAACTGCCGCTGCCGGATGCGAGCATCGACCGCATTCTCCTCGTCCATACGTTGGAACATTGTGAAGCTGCGCGCGAAACTCTGACGGAGCTCTGGCGTGTGCTGGCCCCCGGTGGGCGGCTTGTTATTGTGGTGCCGAACCGGCGCGGTGTCTGGGCGCGTCTGGATCATACACCGTTTGGCGCGGGTCGGCCCTATTCGGCGGGACAGCTCTCGCGGCTTCTCGTTGCCAATTCCTTCACCCCGACGGCGAGCGCTACTGCACTCGGTTTTCCGCCAATGCCCGGGCGCTGGTGGCACCGCAGCGCTGGCGGCGTGGAGCGGCTGACCCGCAAGACCATGCCTATGGTGGCAGGAGCAATTGTCATGGAAGCGACCAAGCGCATTCATCAGGGCGTTCCAGCGCGGCAACGCAAGTCCCGCCGGGTCTTCGTACCGGTGCTCGCGCCGCAGGGGGCCGCCAAGGATAGGGGCGAGGGCTAGAAAGCGCCGCGCACGCACCGTAAGACGGCGCAGGACACAACAAGACCGTAGCAACACCATGGCCACCGCAGACCAGATCCGCCCGCAGCCCAACCCCGGCACGCTGGACATCGACGCTTATGTTCCCGGCAAGTCGGCGGTGCCTGCTGGCGTGAAACTGCACAAATTGTCGGCTAACGAAACGCCGCTTGGCCCGAGCCCTGCGGCGAAAGAAGCCTATGCGGCTTTGGCCGGATCGCTTGAAGATTACCCCGACGGCTCCTCAAGCGAATTGCGCGAGGCGATTGCCCGCCGACACGGGCTGAATGCCGGCAACATTGTCGTCGGCAATGGGTCGGACGAGCTGCTTTGCCTTCTGGCCAAGACCTATCTGCGCGCCGGGGACGAGGCGATCTACACCGAGCACGGCTTCCTTGTGTACCGGATTGAAATCCTCGCTGCCGGAGCGACGCCCGTTATCGCGCCTGAAAGGGACAAGACCACCGATGTGGATGCGATCCTTGAGCGCGTGACGGATAAGACGCGGATGGTTTTCCTCGCCAATCCCAACAACCCGACCGGCACCTACATACCGATGTCGGACGTGCGCCGCCTGCATGAGGGTCTGCCATCTAATGTGCTGCTCGTGCTCGATGCAGCCTATGCTGAATATGTGCGCCGCAACGATTATGAGTCCGGCGTGGAGCTCGTCGCTGAGAGCGAGAACGTTGTGATGACGCGCACCTTCTCCAAGATCCATGGCCTTGCCGGGCTGCGGGTTGGCTGGCTCTATGGGCCGGACCATGTGGTTGACGCGCTGAACCGGGTGCGTGGACCCTTCAACGTCAGCGCTGCCGCCCACGCCGCCGCCATCGCCGCGATTTCCGACCGCGACCACGTGGACGCTTCCGTCGCGCATAATGATGAATGGCGCGAATGGACAACGGTGGAGCTGAAAAAGCTCGATCTTGGTGTGACACCGAGCGTTGGCAATTTCCTGCTTGTGCATTTCCCCTCTGAAACAGGTCGCACAGCCGCCGAGGCTGATGCTTACCTGACCGAACGCGGCTATGTGCTGCGGCGGGTGGCAGGTTATGGTCTGCCGGACGCTTTGCGCATGACCATTGGCACTGAAGAGGCCTGCCGCGGTACGGTTGCTGCGCTGGCGGAGTTCCTCAATGACTGATCCCATCTTTGAAGAGATTGCCCTTATCGGAATTGGACTGATCGGTGCGTCCATTGCGCTGCGCGCTCGTCGCGATGGGCTTGCAAACCGCATTACCATTTCCACGCGGCGGCAGGAAACGCTGGACCGGGCCGAAGAGCTTGGCCTTGGTGACCGTTACACCGTAGACGCGGCGGATGCGGTGAAGGACGCCGATTGCGTCATCCTGTGCGTTCCTGTTGGCGCGATGGGCGTGGTGGCTGAGCAGATCGGCCCGCATCTGAAGGCGGGGGCGATTGTCACGGATGTCGGCTCCGTCAAACGGTCGGTGATCGATCAGGTCGCGCCGCACATGTCCGATGATGTTCATTTCATCCCCGGTCACCCGGTTGCAGGGACGGAACATTCTGGCCCTGATGCGGGTTTTGCCACTTTGTTTGACGAGCGCTGGCATATCCTCACGCCGCTTGAAGGCGCTAATCCGGTGGCGGTCGAAAAGTTGGAGACGTTCTGGAAGCAGCTTGGGTCATTCGTGGAAATCATGGACGCTGCCCACCACGACCGGGTGCTCGCTGTGACGTCTCACATCCCGCACCTCATCGCCTACAACATCGTCGGCACGGCTGACGATATGGAGGAGATCACCAAGCGTGAGGTCATCAAATTCTCCGCTTCCGGCTTCCGCGACTTCACCCGCATCGCGGCCTCCGACCCGGTTATGTGGCGGGATGTGTTCCTGCACAACAAGGACGCCGTTCTGGAAGTGCTGGGGCGGTTCTCTGAAGATCTTGCCGCGCTGCAACGGGCGGTGCGCTGGGGAGATGGGGAGCTGCTCGAAAAACAGTTTACCCGCACCCGGGAGATCCGCCGCGGGATCATTGAAGCCGGTCAGGAGACCGCTGCGCCGAACTTCGGTCGTTACAAGACCGATCCCGACTAGAGCTGAAGCGGCGGGATGCGCCCAAGGGTGATGAAGCCGATGCGCATCACACCACGGTCGATGACCATGGTCATAACGGGCATGGTCTCGGGGCCGAATTGCGCCTTCTTGGCGGCAGAGCTGCTTCCACGCGCAATAAGCGTGATGATCTGCGCCGCTTCCGGCCCGAGGCTTTGCGCCCAATTAATGAGCGCGTTTTGGCCTATGGTGCCGATCTGCACCCGGCCGCTCAGCATGCCGCCCGGTGCGATGGTGAGCGGACCCTTGAAGCCGATCTGGCCGCCGTCAACCTCGATGCGCAATTGGACCACATCCAGCGTCGCCCCCATACGCAGCACATCGGTGAGGCGGTAATTGGCGGCGGCCAGCCGTGCCGCGCCATCTTCAAGCACGGCCTCGCCCCGCAGGTTGAACGGCAGAAGCCGTGCGCCGAAAGGCAGGATTGCGGCGATGGTTTCCCCATCGATGCGTAGGGCCATGTCGACCTCATCGCGCGGGGTGATGGTGGCGTTGAGATCTTCGACGGTGAGGAGGTGTGGCCCGGCTTCTACCGTGACGTCTTCTGTTTCCAGCGCCAGTTCTTCAAGCGTTTGGTTGGCGAGGGTGACTTCGCCGCCGACCTTGAAGGTCTCCCATGTCGCCGTTACCGGCGCGGTGTTGGGGCCTGCGGTGTGGATCGTGGCGGGGGGGGGGGGGGGGGGGAGGTGCCCCCCCCCCCGCCGCGCCCGAGGTCGAAAATCGGCAGCGAGACATTGGCCTCCTTTGTTGCGAGGCGCTTGCCATCATTAAAGGTGGTGCAGTGGAGCGTGAAAGCGGAAGGGAAACCGCGCAGGTCTCGGTCCTTGCAAGCCTCCAGCAAGGGAGATGGTGTTTGCGCGATGCGGCTTTCGATGAGACCTGCCAGCGCGAACCAGGCCGCTGTCCAAAGAAGCGCGATCCCGGCGAGGGTAAAGCCTATGCGGCGCAGCCATGTTGCGGGTTGGGATCGGATCATCTCAGCAGCGTTGTTTGCGCGGTTGCCCTCTGTTACGCCGTGCACCGGCAGCAGCACAAGCAAACTCCCCAATGGCATCACAGCACGATATTGGTACGGCCCATGCGGAACCGGAAGGCCCGATCATCGAGGACGGGCATTTCTGGGTCTTCGGCTATGGCTCGCTCATGTGGCGGCCCGACTTTGATTACAAACGTATGGTCCCTGCGCGGATGGGCGGCGTGCATCGCGCGCCATGCATCTATTCCTGGGTTCATCGCGGGACAGAGCAAAGCCCCGGGATCGTGCTTGGGCTGGCCGAAGGTGGCTCCTGTTCTGGCATGGCCTTTGAGGTGGCCGAAAGAAGCGCCAACGACGTTGTTGCCTATCTGCGTGAGCGGGAATTGGTGACCCATGTCTATCGCGAAATTAACCGCCCGGCGCAGATCACCGAAGACGGTATGGCGCGCTCAATCTCGTGCCTCACTTACGTGGTGAACCGCTATCACGAGCAATATGCAGGGGAATTACCGGTGGATCAGCTGGTGACCATTATCTCCCAAGCCGAGGGCAAGAGCGGCAAGAATGACGCCTATTTTCTGGACACCCACCGCCAGCTCGACGCGATGGGAATAGATGACCCCAAAATTTCAGCGATTACCGAAGGGCTCAAACACCATCAGGTGCGGTAGGGTTTTGCAGTTTCATAGACATTGTTCAGATCGGTAAGAATCGCGCAGGCATCCTGTCCGTCGAGCAGATGAACATAGAGATCACCTGAATGCAGGCCCAGAGGTGGGTTGGCGCAGGGGCGGGCGGTTTCAGCCCCAGTCTCCCGAACGGCAAAAACGCAATCGCGATAAAGGCCCTCCTGCCCCCTTGTGACCTTGGAAAAGACATAGCGTCTGCCCGACCCGCCACGCAGATAGACAAAACGGTCCAGCCCCGAAATCTCCGACCCTGCTGTTTGCCAGACCGGCACGCCGTCAAGGTCTCCCACAATGTGGGGAAGAAGCGGGTTGGCCTTGAGCTGGGTCTCGGCAAAGAGCATGTGCGTTCCGTTTCGTTCTCTCTTCGTTCATGAGAACGTAGTGTGAACTTCTTAATGGAACATTACAAGAACTTTTTGTGCTAACTCCTGGCGATCCGCTCCTTGGCGGGTGGCAGTTTTGCCACTTCAAGAGCAAGTGGTGGGACATGTTTGTCGGTCAGCGCTTCGCTGTTGATTGTGTCCATTCCACTTTCGATCGCTGTAATCATACGCTCTGTGAACGTGTCGGCATCGAGTCCCGGCGGGATCGGTTCCATGAAGCGAATGCGGATTTTGCCTGGATGACGCATGAAAGATTTGCGCTCCCAATAGAGCCCCGAATTCAGCGCCACCGGTACGACGGGAACGCCCAGCTCCAGATACATACGCGTCGTGCCGTAGCGGTAGGCCGGCTCGGCCGTCGGAATGGTACGGGTGCCTTCGGCAAAAACAACGATCTGACGGTCCTGCGCCACCTCTTTCTTGGCCCGTGCAATCATGCGCCGCATGGCATGGCCCTTGTCGGCACGGCGGATGGGGATGTGGTTGAGGCCGGCGACAAAACGTCCGAAGATCGGGATCCGCATCAGCTCGTCCTTCAGGATGAAGGCCGAATTCGGCAGCAGATCGTTAATCACATAGAAGTCCCAGTTGGACTGGTGTTTGCTGGCAATGATGGCCGGGCCGTGGGGAATGTTCTCGCGGCCCTGGACATCTATTCTGGTGCCCACGATCACGCGGTGCAGCCAATAATTTTGCCGGGCCCAGCGCTTTGGTACCTCGTGGCGCTGCTCAGCGCTCATGACCGTCAGGAAGAGCGGGATGTTGATAATCATATAGACCGCCAGATTAACGACCCAGACGACATTGAAAACTATCGAGCGCAGCATTCTCATTGGCGGTATCCGATTGCGCTTCTAGCTGAACAATGAGGAGCGAACGCTGTCGAAGACGTCCGGTTTCACGAAATCCCGCGACCATGCACCAACGTATTTGATGTATTCGGAAATCATCAACCGCAGCGTTGCAGGATCCTTCCACCAGTCCTCGCGGTTCAACTCGTCCAACGCTACTGGCCAGGAATAAACCTCAATTCCTGGCATCTGGCGGGCAAACTCCATGCGGCTGCGGGGCATATGGTAGGCGCTGGTGACGAGGATGAGCGAGGCATGGCCGTTCTGCGCCATCCATTTGCGGGTCTCTACAGCATTGCTGATCGTGTCCATAGAAGCGGAATCAAGATCAACACAACAAGCGATGAGGTCCTGGTGCTCAGGGTGCAGCTCGGAGAGAGCCGCGGCGCTGGTGGTTGGGTTCACACCGGAAATGAGAAGGCGGCGGTTACGGTCCTGCGCGAGGAGTTCAAGCGCAGCGCTGATCCGCTCAGAACCGCCGGTGAGCACAACAATGGCATCGGCTGGCGGGACGTTCTGCGGCGGGTGGGATTCGGCGACATCGGTTGAGAATTTGGCAAAACCACCGATCAGCATGCCGGTCGCAATGAAGGCCAGAACGATAACGAGCTTGAGCACCCCGCTGAAAAGCCGGGCAAGCAGCGAAGGGCGGTTGGCCGCCTTGGTGTCCGTGTTGCTGCTGGCCATGAGAAGCTCCACAATTCCCCGTCGGCAAAAAGCCGTTCCTCAGCAATATCGAACCTTGCTGTGGCAAGGCAAGCGCCGGGGCGTTGCGTTAGCGGCTTGCGTCGAGGCCACCGACCTGCGCCAGCACCGTCAATCGGGACGTAATAGCGGTCAAAAGCGCAATAACAATAATTAGTGCACCAACACCGATATAGCCGGACAGGCCGACCTGGAACGTGCCGAAAAGCGCTGCCGCCTGGTCTGCAACGGGATCGGCGACGTTTCGTGAAGCCCAGAAACCGGCAATGGCGAAGATGAAGATTGCCAGCCCGCCACCGGCGAGCGAACCCTTCAGGCCAAGCAGCAGGAAGTGACGCTGAAATTGCGAGGCGATATAGCCCCGCTCCGCGCCTACGAAGTGTAGAACATCAATCGTCGCCCGATTGCTCGCCATGGCCCCGCGGGTGGCGAAGATGACGCTGAGCACTGTCGCCGCAAGCATCAGGATGAAGACTATCGCGCCAATCAGCACTGTCGCTTGTGCCATTGTGGTGAGGCGATCCTGCCAGGTGCGATGATCGTCGAGGGACGCACCCGGTACATTGCCGGAAAGCTCCAGCGCCAGGCTCGTTAGATCTGGTGGGTTGGACGCGTCAATGGTGAGGCGCAGCAGGCGTGGTACCGGGAGTTCATCGAGTGACAGACCGGCGCCGAGCCAGGGTTCCAGCAATTGGCGTATGTCTGCGTCCGCAACTTCCGTCACGCTGGTGATGCCCGGGGTATTTTCAATAATTGCCATTGCCGCTTCCACAGAAGCGCGCAGATCCTCTGCCGAGCCGAGCGGGCGCACCTGCACGGTGATCTCCCGGGCAATGTCGCTCTGCCAGGAACGAGCCGTGTCGGACACCATCGAAACTGCACCAAGGGTCAGGCTGGCGAGAAAGGCCATAATGGCCACCACCAGTGTCAGTGCCGTCCCGGCAACCGATCCACGCGGGACAATGGAATGGCGCGCGCAGGGTGGCACCTCTTCCTGGCGGATGGGAATCGCCTCAGTCATAGACCCGCACCGTCTTGTCCTGCAGCACCAGGCGACGGGCCTGCATCTGGTCCATCAGTGCAAGATCGTGGGTGGCAATGACCACCGAAGTGCCAGACCGGTTGAGTTCAACGAAAAGCCGCAGCAGCCGCTGTGCCAGAATAGGGTCGAGGTTGCCTGTGGGCTCGTCCGCCAGCAGCACGTCCGGCTGGTCGATCAGCGCCCGGGCAATGGCTGCGCGTTGCTGCTCCCCACCGGACAAGACCGGTGGATGGGCATGGAGGCGTTCAGCAAGGCCAACCCATTTAAGAAGGTCCACCACGTCGCGCGCATAGGAAGACTCATCCTTGCCCCGTACGCGCAATGGCAAAGCGACATTCTCATACAACGTCAAATGATCGAGTAGGCGAAAGTCCTGAAAAACAATACCAATGCGGCGGCGGATGCCCGGCAGATCATCACGGGTGAGGGCGGCTGAATCCTGCCCAAAAACGGTAATTGAACCGTGGGTCGGCGGGAGCGAGAGGAACATCAGCCGCAACAGGCTGGTCTTTCCTGCACCCGACGGGCCGGTGAGAAACTGGAAGGAGCCCGGCGCGATGGATAGATCAACATCCTCCAACACCGGCTCCCCGCCGCCATAGCGCACTGCCACCTTGTCGAAGCGGATCATTGGCAGCTCATGGGGTTCGGACGGCTCGGATTGCGGACACGGCGCACCATCAAACAGCGAGGGTTAACGTCTCATTAACCATAAATGCTTGTTGAGAAAATATTCACCATATTTGGGCAAGCTCGTCTCATTCAACGCTGTGAGTGCGAGTTTTGCCATGACCGTCATCTGCCCTTCCTGCGACGCCCGCTTTCGTGATCCGCCTGCCAGCGTCGATGCGTCCCACCCGCTGCAATGCGGAAAATGCGAGCATCAATGGGCGCGCGAGCCATCCAAGAAGCGCCTGAAATTGCCAAAGGGCATAACCGCCTTCCCGATGGTGCTGATGGCGAAAGCGACCCCTGTAGCTATGGCGGGTGCCGTGGCAATTGCGCTTTTTGCCGGTGCTTTTGCCTCCCGCGATGCATCCAACAGCACCGGGCCGCAGACGGCTTCTGTCTTTGAGGCCATGGGTTTTGGCGACGAGACACCGCTGGAAATTGCCAATGTCACCACGACCCGCACAAAGCAGGATGGCATCAGCAAACTCGTTGTGCGTGGTGAGATTGCCAATATTGCTGATTCCACCGTGCCGGTGCCACCCATCGTGCTCACCATGCGCGGCAAAGGTGAAACCCCGCTCATGCGCTGGAGCGTGGAGAGCGAGTCGAGCAGCCTTGACGCTGGTGAGAGAAGTGCCTTTGTAGCTGTCGCATCCGACTATCCCAGCGAAGCGACCGATCTGGACGTCTCGTTTCAGGCACCGAAAGCGAATTAGTGAGTGACACGATCATCGTTCGGGGCAAGCGCATTGCCCCGCTCTACACCGCCGCACAGATTGCTGAACGTAACGCCGCCATGGCCGCGCAGATCGGCGAGGGTGAAAAGCACGATCTTCTCGTGATTGCGATCCTGAAGGGCTCCTTCATCTTCGCTGCCGACCTTATCCGCGCCATGCACGCTTCCGGCATCGCCCCGGAAGTCGAATTCATAACCCTGTCGAGCTACGGCAAGGGCACGACGAGCGGTGAGGTGCGAATCGTCAAAGACATTGATTCTGACCCGGCCGGGCGAGACGTCCTGCTCATCGATGACATTCTGGAATCCGGCAACACACTGAAATTTGCCCGCGACCTGATGATGGAACGCGGCGCGCGGTCCGTGGATGTGGCGGTGCTTCTCGACAAGCGTGAGAAGCGCAGTGCCGAAATTGACGCCAATCATGTCGGCTTTGAATGTCCGGACCACTTCGTCGTCGGCTACGGTATGGATGCTGGCTACGCCTTCCGCGAATTGCCCTTTGTGGGAATTGTCGAAGGCGACGCCTGATCTGGTGAATCCAGCCACCGTGTTAACCACTCGTTAACATTATCTGTCCAAAAGTTAACAAAAGAACAAACCGTGGCCACCGTGCCACGCCAACGTGCCGTGAGGCGAAGCCATGAGCCGGATTTTGCTGGTGGAAGATGATGAAGCTGTGCGCGCTTTCGTGTGCCGCGCTCTGTTGCTTGACGGCCACGATGTGGTGGATGCCTGCGATGGTGAAGAAGGCTTTGATGCACTCCAGGCCTGTCTGCCAAAAAAGGACGGCGCGCCCGCCTTTGACCTGCTGCTCACCGATATCAAGATGCCGTTCATGGACGGTATCGAGCTGACCGGTCACGCCAACAAACTCTTCCCCGATATGCCAGTTATCATGATGACCGGCTATGCCGATCAGCGCGAGCGGGCGGATGATCTCAACGTCATTGAGATTGTGGCCAAGCCGTTTACCCTTGCCGACATTCGCGCCAGCGTGAGTGCGGTTCTGCGGCCAGAGATGAAGGCGGCAGGCTAAGCCTTTTCCCTTTAGGCCGCTGCAAAGAAAGGGCCGGTCACTTGCGTGACCGGCCCTTTTTCATTTTGTGCTCCGTGTTGCGCTTAGTTCAGCGCAGCATCGGTGATTACAGACGTCCAGGCGCCTTCCGGCTTTTTGGTGATAACCGGGTCGCCATCGGAAGCCAGCAGCGTGTTGACCGTGCGGTCGGCATCGGCGGTGTCAAGCGCGCCGTTGGATCCGGCGGTAAGCTTGGCGATCTCGCCCATCATGCGCTTCTGGTGCTTCTCCGTCTGAGCGCCGGATGCATCGTTTTCAAGCACGATTTCGGCAGCCTCGTCCGGATTGTCTTCAGCGTATTTCCAACCCTTCATGGAAGCGCGGACGAACTTGACCATCTTCTCTTTGAAAGCCTCATCAGACAGTGAGTCTTCCAACACGTAAAGACCGTCTTCCAATGTCGAGACACCCTCCTCTTCGTACTTGAAGACCACCAGGTCGTCAGGAGTCAGACCGCCATCGATGACCTGCCAATATTCGTTGTAAGTCATGGTCGATACGCAATCGGCCTGCTTCTGCAGGATGGGATCGACGTTGAAACCCTGTTTCAGCACCGTGACGCCACCGGCAGATCCATCGGTTGCAATGCCGAGTTGGCTCATCCACGACAGAAACGGATATTCATTACCGCCGAACCAGACGCCGAGCGTTTTGTCTTTGAAGTCGGCCGGTGTCGCGATGCCACTGTCCTTGCGACAGGTGAGCATCATGCCGGACGACTTGAAGGGCTGCGCGATGTTGACCATGGGCGTTCCCTTTTCACGGGCGGCGAGAGCAGACGGCATCCAGTCCACAATCACATCAGCGCCACCCCCGGCCAGAACCAGTGCGGGCGCAATGTCCGGCCCACCAGGTTTGATCTCGACGTCAAGACCCTCGTCGTCATAGAAGCCCTTGTCCTTGGCCACGTAGTAGCCAGCAAACTGTGCCTGTGTAACCCATTTTAGCTGTAGCGTGACTTTGTTGGAATGCCCGTCGGCAAACGCAATGGCGGGGGCCGCCAGCGTGATCGCTGCTGCCGCGGCAATGCCCGCCAGCTGAGTTGCAAGTCTCTTCATAGGTTCTCTCCTGTATTAGCCCCGCCTTACCGACGGGTGCCAGAACGTAACAGCGCGCTCTATGAGCGCCACCGTTCCGTAAAAAGTGGAGCCCGCAAGGGCCGCCACCGCGATTTGGGCCCACACCATGTCAATGTTCATGCGCCCGACCTCCGTGGAGATGCGAAAGCCCATGCCAACGATGGGTGTACCGAAGAACTCTGCCACGATGGCGCCAATCAGCGCCAAGGTGGAATTGATCTTAAGGGCATTGAAGATGAAAGGGGACGCTGCTGGCAAGCGCAACTTTAACAGACTTTGGCCCCACGATGCCGCATAGGTCTTCATGAGGTCGCGGCTCATAGTATCCGCCGCTGCAAGGCCCTGCACCGTGTTCACCAACATGGGAAAGAACGTCATGATGACGACAACAGCCGCCTTTGAGGGCCAATCGAAGCCAAACCACATGACCATGATGGGGGCAACGCCCACCACTGGCAGGGCGGAAACGAAATTCCCGAGCGGCAAAAGGCCATTTTGAAGAAACGGCGAGCGATCCACCGCCAACGCCACCAGAAACCCCGATCCACAGCCCAGCACGTAACCGGCGAAGACCGCCTTGAAGGTCTGGGCAAAATCTTTGGCAAGGATGCCGGTTGAATTGGTGATGCGTTCCCAGATCATGGATGGTGGCGGCAAGAGGATTGTCGGCACGTCCAACCCACGCACCAGCAACTCCCAAAGAACAAACAGCGTGATGCCGAAGATCAGCGGCACGGCCACCCCGATGGCGCGGGTCAGTGCAAGGTTGTGCCCGGTGTCGATTGCAACAAGCCTCTGGTTCAACCACCAGGCAAACACCCAGAAAGCGAGTGCCATCCAGACGAGTATGGAGATGCCGAGGAGGGTCATACCGGCTTCTCCCCCAACCGAGCGAGCACCATGCGGTGGCCGATGCCGATCAGCGCCACCAGCGTTGCTGCAAGCGCGGCAGCCATGAAGAGCGCCGACCAGATCTGGATTGTCTGCCCGTAATAGGACCCCGCCAGCAACCGTGCCCCAAGACCGGCCACCGCCCCTGTGGGCATCTCCCCAACAATCGCGCCCACTAGTGAGATGGCAACGGCGATTTTCAGAGACGTGAACAGAAAGGGCAGGGAAGCCGGCAAACGCAACTTCCAGAAGGTTTGAGACCGGGACGCGCTGTAGGTGTGCATGAGATCAAGCTGTGCAGAATCCGGTGCGCGCAGACCCGCAACCATACCAACAACGACGGGGAAGAAGGACAAGTAGGTGGAGATTAACGCTTTGGGCAGCAGGCCGGAAATGCCCACCCCGTTGAGTACGACGATAATCATCGGTGCGATGGCGATGATGGGGATGGTCTGGGAGGTAATGACCCACGGCATGACGGATTTGTCCATTGCTCTGCTGTGCACAATCCCCACGGCCAGCGCGATACCGAGTGCTGTACCGATGAGAAAGCCAAGCAGGGTCGCGGATAGTGTGATCCAAGTGTGATAGATCAGCGAACGTTTGGAAAAGGGCCGTCCCTTCATCACCATTCCAACGGTGGTCTTCCAGACCTCCACCACCACCTGATGGGGCGCAGGAAGAACCGGCCGCTCCTGCGCCATGGTCAATGGGATGAGTTGCGAAATCGTTGGAGCGGGCTTGTCGGCCCGTTCCGCCTGATCGCGTAGAAACGGCGCGTTCATGACGACAACCATCACGTACCAAAACGCGATGATGATTGCGACGATTGTGAGGACGGGGATGGTCTTGGAGGAGGTCATCGCTTGATGCACTCCCCACTTGTCATTCCCGCGCAGGCGGGAATCCATCGCGGCCAATTCCCGAGCATTGAGATAGATTCCCGCCTGCGCGGGAATGACAGAGCTGCGGTCACCTCACCCATCCGCACCATGCCCCGCCCGCAGGCCCTCACGCACACGGGCTGCGATCTTCAGGAACTCGGTGCCCTCACGGATATCCAGCGGGCGCTTCCTGGGCAGTGTGCTTTCGATCACTTCGTGAATGCGACCGGGGCGCGGGGACATGACGACGATTTTGGTGGAGAGATAGACGGCTTCGGGGATTGAGTGGGTAACGAAACAGATCGTCTTTTTCGTCTCCGCCCAAAGCTCCAGCAGCGCTTCGTTTAACGTATCACGCACGATCTCATCCAGCGCACCGAAGGGCTCGTCCATGAGAAGAAGGTCAGCGTCGAAGGCGAGGGCCCGGGCGATTGACGCCCGCTGCTGCATTCCGCCGGAAAGTTGCCATGGATATTTCTTGGCAAAGCCGGAAAGCTCAACCAACTCCAGCACGCGATCAATCCGCTCGCGCTGCTCGGCCCGTTTTACACCTATGATCTCCAGCGGCAGGGCGATATTCTTTTCAATTGTGCGCCAGGGCTGAAGAGAAGCCGCCTGGAACACATAGCCATAGGCGCGCTTACGCCGGGCTTCCTCAGGGCTCATCCCGTTGACGGTGATGGTGCCACCGGTTGGCTGTTCCAGGTCAGCAATCACCCGAAGAAACGTCGTCTTCCCGCAGCCGGATGGCCCGATAAAGGAAACAAATTCCCCCTGTTTGATGTCGAGCGAAACGTCCTTCAGCGCATGGACAGGCGCGTCCGCGGTTTGAAACGTGAGGGAGAGGTCTTGGGCGGAAACGACGGTCATTCAGCTAGGCTCAATTCATGCATCGGGAGAGTAACGCAGCCAACGCGGCATTTCGCAAGGTTTGGAGCGTGGTTGCGCGCATTTGGATGGGGAAACTGGTGTGCCAGCCCTCCAACCCGAAATAACCTGGCCATTTCGGGCTGGGGGCTCTGAGGCTGCGGGCGCGCTAAACCCCACTCGCCGGAATACCTGTACGCTTTACCGGCGTCGGGTTGGTCAGCGCTTTCCAAGAGCTCAGCGCCTTGTTGACGCTGGCATTCGGCTCGCGTTTCACGAATTGGCCGTGGCCTTCTTTGGTTTCCACCGCCCCGTCATTTACGGCCACCATGCCCCTCGTCAGCGTATAGCGCGGCAGGCCTTTGACCTTCTTGCCTTCAAAGACGTTGTAGTCGATGGCGCTTTGCTGGTTGCCAGCGGAGATGGTCTTTTCCTTCGTCGGATCCCAAACCACGAGGTCCGCATCCGCCCCAACCAGCACGGCACCCTTCCTGGGATATACGTTCAGGATTTTGGCGATGTTGGTGGACGTCACAGCGACGAATTCATTCATCGTCAGCCGCCCGGTTTCCACGCCGTGGGTCCACAGCATGGGCATGCGATCTTCAAGACCGCCGGTGCCGTTGGGGATCTTGGTGAAGTCACCAACGCCATAGCGCTTCTGCTCTGTAGTGAAGGCGCAATGGTCGGTTGCGACAACCGAGAGCGAACCTGCCTGCAATCCGGCCCAAAGCGAATCCTGATGCTGCTTGTTGCGGAAGGGCGGGGACATGACGCGGCGGGCGGCGTGGTCCCAATCCTTGTTGAAATATTCGCTCTCATCCAGCGTTAGATGCTGGATCAGCGGCTCGCCCCAGACGCGCTTACCGGCTTGGCGGGCGCGGCGGATGGCTTCGTGGCTCTCTTCGCACGATGTGTGGACCACATAGAGCGGCGCACCGGCCATGTCGGCAATCATGATGGCGCGGTTGGTGGCTTCCCCCTCCACCTGCGGTGGGCGGGAATAGGCATGGGCTTCCGGCCCATTGTTGCCGTCAGCGAGGAGCTTGGCGGAGAGTTCTGCAACCACATCTCCGTTTTCGGCATGGACCATGGGCGTCGCCCCCAATTCGGCGCAGCGCTGGAAGGAGGCGTAGAGCTCATCATCGTTCACCATCAGCGCGCCCTTATAGGCAAGGAAGTGCTTGAACGTGTTGATGCCGCGCTCCTGCACCACGGTCTTCATCTCGTCAAAAACCTGCTCCCCCCACCAGGTGATCGCCATGTGGAAGGAATAGTCGCAATTGGCGCGGGTGGATTTGTTGTCCCACATCTGGATCGCTTCCAGCAGGCTCTGGCCCGGGGAGGGGAGGCAGAAATCCACCACCATCGTTGTGCCGCCCGCCAGCGCCGCACGGGTGCCGGATTCAAAGTCATCGGTGGAATAGGTGCCCATGAAGGGCATTTCCAGATGCACATGCGGGTCGATCCCGCCGGGCATGACGTAGCAACCGGTCGCGTCCAGCTCAGTGCCGCTCGGCCCAGAACTGGAAAGGTTCGGCCCGATTTCGGTGATAACGCCATTCTCGACCTGAACATCGGCTTTATATGTGAGGTCGGCGGTGACGATGGTGCCGCTTTTGATGGTGGTTTTGGTCATACTCTATCTCCTCAAGACGCGATTTCAGCGGCTTCCACCACTGCGTGGAACAACACATTTGCCCCGGCCGAGCTCCATTCCTTGCTGATGTCCTCCGCCTCGTTGTGGGAGAGTCCATCGACGCAAGGACACATGATCATAGCCGTCGGGGCGACCTTGTTGACCCAGCAGGCGTCGTGGCCGGCGCCGGAGATGATGTCTTTGTGGGAATAGCCGAGGCGCTCGGCCGCCTCACGGATGGAGTTCACCAATGTCTTGTCAAAGGCGGGCGGGTCGAACTGGCCGACGATCTCGTGGCTGAACTCCACGTCCAGGGCCTTGCAGAGTTCGGGTGCTTCCTTCTCAAACCGCTTCACCATGCCGTTTAGCCGGTCCAGCTCGTGGGAGCGGAAGTCGATGGTGAAGACCACCTTGCCGGGAATGATGTTGCGGGAATTGGGATAGACGTCGATATGGCCTACGGCCCCAACGGCATTGGGAGCGTTGTCCATGGCTATTTCATGAACAAGCTCCGTGATTTGCGCCAAGCCGCGCCCGGCATTCTTACGCATCGGCATGGGGGTGGAGCCCGTATGGCTTTCTTTCCCTGTCACCGTGCATTCAATCCAGCGCAGGCCCTGGCCGTGGGTAACCACGCCGATATCGACGCCTTCAGCCTCCAGAATCGGTCCCTGCTCAATGTGGAGTTCCAGGAAGGCGTGCATCTTGCGCGCACCGACTTCTTCTTCGCCCTTCCAACCGATCCGCTCCAGCTCGTCGCCGAAGGTCAGCCCGGCGGCGTCTGTCTTGGCATAGGCCTCTTCTTTGGGGAAAATTCCCGCAAAGACGCCCGAGGCCATCATGGCGGGGGCAAAGCGTGTGCCCTCTTCGTTTGTCCAATTGGTGACCACGATGGGGTGCTTGGTCTTGATATCGAGGTCGTTGAGCGTGCGCACAACCTCCAGCGCGCCGAGCACGCCAAGCACACCATCATAGCGCCCGCCGGTGGGCTGGGTGTCGAGATGGGAGCCGACATAAACGGGCAGCGCATCGGGGTCCGTCCCCTCGCGGCGCATGAACATGGTGCCCATTTCATCGACACCCATACTCATGCCCGCATCCTCGCACCATTTTTGGAAGAGGGCGCGGCCCTTGGCATCTTCATCCGTCACGGTCTGGCGGTTGGAGCCACCGGCAATGCCGGGGCCGATTTCGGCCATGGCGTGGATGGAGTCCCACAAACGATCCCCGTTAATGCGCAGATTTTCTCCCGGTGCAGACATGTCGCGTTCTCTCAAATTCAGATTGTGGAAAGCGTGGCGCGATGTGCGCGGCGGTTCAAGGGGGGAGGGGGCGGAAAGCGCTAAACCTCTTCGCCGAAGCGCTGGGCCACCAAATCTTCCAGCGCATCAAGTGCCTCGGTCGCCTGCGGACCGGTAGCTGAAACCTGAACGGAGCAGCCCTTAGAGGCGGCGAGCATCATCAGGCCCATAATAGAGGTGCCGCCGACGCTGTACTCACCCTTCTCAACGGTCACCTGCGCGTTGTATTTTTCACAGGTTTTCACGAACCGGGCGGAGGCACGGGCGTGGAGGCCCCGTTCGTTGCAGATTTCCAGCTTCCGGGGTTGGTCACTCATGGTCTTCTGCTTGTCGGATCTTGTGCTTGTCAGGCATTTGCGAGGACTTGGCTTGCCACATTGATGTAGCGCTTACCGGCTTCGGTCGCCTTTTCCAGAGCGTCCACCATGTCATCGGCCTCGCGCACTTTGGCAAGCTTAATGAGCATCGGCAGGTTCGCACCTGCCACCACCTCTACCCGCCCCGGCTCCATGATGGAGATGGAAAGATTGGAGGGCGTGCCGCCGAACATGTCTGTCAGGATGATCGCGCCCTTGCCGGAATTCACCCGTTCTACGGCTTTGAGAATGTCGGTTCGGCGCACTTCCATATCGTCATCGGGTCCGATGGACACTGTTTCCAACGCCTCCTGCGGTCCCACAACGTGTTCCAATGCAAGCTCGAATTCTCTTGCAAGCGCGCCGTGGGTGACGATGACGAGGCCGATCATGCACAATGCCTGTGGGAGCGCTTAAAGCGCCAACTGAATAGGCATAGTGCCAAGAAGAACGGCAGGCGCAAGCCTTTATGATGCAATTATGCCGTTGCGCGGCAAAAGATACTGCACAATCATCGCTAAAGCATGGGGTCTGTCTTCCCGCGGTAGGGCAAGGCGGGGGAGAGTGATGCCTTCGACTTGAACAGGATCAATGCTTTCCGGCAGCCGTTCCAGCTCCTCGGTGAGGACAAGGTCAGCAACGAGATCAATTCGCGCAGCGGCGATGTGGGTGACAGCCTGGATGCCGGAGAAGCGAAGCTCGGCCCGGCCAGCAAGGTTCACCGCAGGCCGCGCGATTAGTGCGTTGCCAGCAGGTTCCAGCTCCACGCGATCATCGCCAATCCATCCAGCATGGAGGCCAAGGGATTGCACCAGCACCAGGCCTTCGGCTGCAAGAAGACTTTTCCCGGCCCCTGAAGGTCCGCGCAACAGCACACCATGTCGGCCAAGGACGATCGCGCTGGCGTGGACGTTTGCCATGTCGCCTAGGCCTCATCGGCGAGGGGCAGTGTCACAGTGAACCGAGCGCCGGTGAGTGGCTCACTCCCCTCATCCTCACTCCCTTCCGCTTGGGCATCAGCGGCATTGCCCGCAACGATATGCCCGCCATGGGCTTCCACGATCTGTTGCACGATGGACAGACCGAGACCGGAATTCTGGCCAAAATCTTCCGCATCGGGTCGGTCGGTATAGAAGCGCTCAAAAATGCGCACGGTGTTTTCCGGTGCGATGCCGGGGCCATTGTCGGTGACGGCAATAACCGCCTCATCTCCGCTTCGCTTCAGCGAGATGCGCACTTTGCCGCCCTGGGTAGGTACGAGGGAGCGTGCGTTTTCGATGAGGTTCGTGACCACCTGTCCCAACCGCCCGGCATGACCCTCCACCATCAAGAGAGACGATTGCTTCGCGCCTTTGCGCGCGGGTTCCTCCTCCACGGTGAGCTGCACTTCGGGCATCTCCGCATTCGTGTGAAAAGCTATGTTGGCATAGGTTGCGTGCACATTGGT
Source organism: uncultured Alphaproteobacteria bacterium (assembly GCA_929200315.1). Lineage (GTDB taxonomy): Bacteria > Pseudomonadota > Alphaproteobacteria > Rhizobiales > Rhizobiaceae > Pseudahrensia. The sequence goes on from CAKMZB010000002.1 coordinate 330,908, forward strand.
GACGAGTTCCGCGATGTCTACCCGGCCTGAATTCTCGCGGGCGAGTTCCGCATCAAGCCGTGAGGCATCGCTGATATCGGTGATGAGCCGGTCGAGCCGGCGCACGTCGTGCTGGATGATGGAAAGCAGCTTCTCACGTTGCTCGTTATTTTTAGCCAGCGGCAATGTCTCCACTGCCGAACGCAGGGACGTGAGCGGGTTTTTCAGCTCGTGGGCAACATCTGCAGCGAAACTCTCGATGGCCTCGATTCTGGCATAGAGGGACTCGGTCATCGCTCGCAAGGATGCGGAAAGGTGCCCGATTTCATCACCCCGGTCGGAAAAGTCCGGGATCTCTTCGCGCCCCCCCACCCCCAACCGCACTCGCTCGGCGGCAGCAGAAAGCCGGTGCAAGGGCTTGGCGATGGTGGAGGCGAGGAGAACGGAGAGGATCAACAGCACTGTCACGGCAACAGAGAAGGAGCGCATGATCGCCCAGCGCTCGTTCTCAATCACTTCGTCAATGGCGCCTGCTTCCGTCGACAGTAGCAGCACCCCAAGCACCGCGCGAAACCGCTGGATGGGTACAGCCACGGAGACGATCGTATCGCCATTGGCGTTACGTCTGGTGGTTGAGCCGGGTGCTCCGGTAAGGGCAGTGACGACTTCGCGGAAGGCGGTGCCGCTGCCATCCGCCGGCTCCTGGTAAAGCGGTAAATCTGATTGCCAGAACCAGTTGCGGAAGGTCAGCCAGCTTTTCTCCAGCCTCTCGCTCCAATCGGTCTCATCGGTCTCGCGCACCGGCGGCAGGTTGTAGCGGTAGATCTGCCCATCAAGATAAAGGCGGTCGGAATCAAGAATAATCAGCCCGTCGAGATCATAGATCCGTGCGCGTGTGCGGGTGGGGGAAATGAGCCGCCGTAAAATTGGTGCGACCTGCTCAGGATTAACCGGGAAGTCGAAGCTTTCCTCCGCGCTGCGCATGGGGAAAGCACTTTCCCCGGCCTGCAATTCCAAAAGGCGCTCGGGATCAATGGCGAGGTTGTCGGTGTCCACCGTCGCGTTAGCCGCAATGGCAGCTGCGATGATCTCGCCCTGGGTGAGCAGGCTCTCCTCGCGTGCCTCGATGAGCGAGTCGCGAAATTGATGGAGAAACATGATGCCCGTCAGCAGTACCGTGAGGGCGGCGACGTTCAGCACCACGATACGGCGCGTCAGGGAGGTAAAGATATAGCGGCCAAACCAGCGGGCGATGCGACGGCGCAAAAGCTTGCTCCAGCTGGCCTTTTTCATCGCCGCCGGCGACTGACCAGTGGAGACTTCCTCAACGCTTTCTGTGCCCTCTTGCAAGCCTGTTAGCCTTCGCGGAACCGATACCCCACGCCGTAGAGCGTCTCGATCATGTCGAAGGAATCGTCTGTCGCCTTGAACTTCTTGCGCAACCGCTTGATGTGGCTGTCGATGGTGCGGTCATCGACATAGACTTGATCGTCATAGGCCGCGTCCATCAGGCTGTCGCGGCTTTTCACAACGCCGGGGCGCTGGGCGAGGGCGAAGAGAATGAGGAACTCCGTCACTGTCAGTGTGACGGGCTTGCCTTTCCAGGTTGAGGTGTGGCGCTCCTGGTCCATGGTAAGGTGTCCGCGCTCCAGCACGTCGGATGCTTTGCTCTCCCCGTCGCGCCCGCCACTTTCAGCACGCGCGGAGATGCGGCGCAGCACGGCTTTGACCCGTTCTACCAGCAGGCGCTGGGAAAACGGTTTGGTGATGAAATCATCGGCGCCCATTTTCAGGCCGAACAATTCATCGATCTCATCATCCTTGGAGGTGAGGAAGATCACCGGCAGATCGCTCTTCTGGCGAAGGCGGCGCAGCAATTCCATGCCGTCCATGCGAGGCATCTTGATGTCGAAGATCGCAAGGTCCGGCCGCCGCGTCTGCAGACCTTCGAGGGCGGAAGCCCCATCGGTATAGGTCTCTACTTTGTAGTTTTCCGATTCCAGCGCAATCGAAACCGATGTGAGGATGTTGCGGTCATCATCCACGAGGGCAATCGTTGTCATAGGCAGAACCTGTTCTCATAGCTGTGCTGACGGGGTGTCAGCTTATCTTTTCATGCCATGACGGCACGGCTTCACCAAGGGGCAACACATGAACGCGCCGATGGGTGCAATTAAGGCAAATCGGTTAAACAGGGGAAAGATGGAAACGCTGTCCACCGCTTCAACCGTTTAGATCGTTTGTTATCGATTTAAGTGGGGTGTCACGCTGTTGTCATGAAGGCGGAAGGTGCCCTAGGCAAAGCCTTTAGTCGGCGATTTTCAACAGGCCGGCGTCCACAACGAGTTTGATGTCATGCAACAAACCGGCCCTCGCAATGCCGCCAACGGTCCCGCATCCCACGGGTTGGACCAGGCCGCTTCCATCACCTGGAATTTGAAAGAAGACGCACTGATCGCGCTGGCGCTGGAGCGCGGCGAAGGGCAGATCGCTGCCGGGGATGATGAGAAGGGTGGCCCCCTCCACGTCATGACGGGCAAACATACCGGCCGTTCGGCAACGGACAAATATCTCGTTCGTGATGCGGAAACCGAGCACAATGCCTGGTGGGACAACAACCAGGCGATGAAGCCGGAGCATTTTGACGCGCTTTTTGAGGATTTTCAGAAACACGCCGCCGGTCGTGATCTGATAGCACAGGATCTCTTCGGTGGAGCCGACCCGGATTACCGCGTTGGTGCGCGCATCTATCTTGAACTCGCCTGGCACGGGCTCTTCATACGCAACTTGCTGCGCCGGCCGAGCAAGGTTGAGCTTGAGACGTTCGTGCCGGACATGACGATCATCAACCTGCCGTCGTTCAAGGCGGACCCGGCGCGCCATGGCTGCCGCTCGGAGACGGTGATTGCCGTTAACATGACCAAGAAGATCGTGCTGATCGGTGGCACATCCTATGCCGGTGAGACCAAGAAAAGCGTCTTTGGCTATCTCAACTACATCCTGCCTGCCAAGGGCGTGATGCCCATGCATTGCTCGGCAAACAAAGCCGACGGTGAGACGGCTCTTTTCTTTGGCCTGTCAGGCACTGGCAAGACCACCCTCTCCTCCGACGCCTCACGCACGCTGATTGGCGATGATGAGCATGGCTGGTCCGACAACGGCATTTTCAATTTTGAAGGTGGTTGCTACGCCAAGACCATCCGCCTTTCCAAACAGGCGGAGCCCGAAATTTATGGTACCACCCGCCGCTGGGGGTCTGTGCTGGAAAACGTCGTCCTCGATCCCGAAACGAAAGAGCCGGATTTTGACGATGCGACCCATACGGAAAACACCCGCGTGGCCTACCCAATAGACTTTATCGACAACGCCTCGGAAACCGGCACCGCGCCGCACCCGAAGACCATCATCATGCTGACGGCCGATGCGTCCGGCGTGTTGCCGCCGATTGCGCGGATGACACCGGCTCAGGCGATGTACCATTTCCTCTCCGGCTATACCGCTAAGGTTGCCGGAACGGAAAAGGGCGTGAAGGGCGCACAAGCCACGTTCTCCACCTGCTTTGGCGCGCCCTTCATGCCTCGTCATCCTACCGAATATGGCAATTTGCTGTGCGACAAGATCGACCGTCACGGCGCGTCCTGCTGGCTGGTGAACACCGGCTGGACGGGAGGAGCCTATGGTGTCGGCGAACGTATGCCGATTGCAGCAACCCGCGCCCTGCTGCGGGCAGCTCTTGATGGGTCGCTCAACGACGCTGAATTCCGCACAGACGCCAATTTTGGTCTTGCGGTGCCGGTCTCCGTGCCCGGTGTTGACGATGCGCTGCTCGATCCGCGCGGCACCTGGGAAGACAAGGCGGCCTATGATGCGGCGGCGAAAGACCTCGTTGAAAAGTTCATCGCGAATTTTGAGAAGTTTGAGGAAAAAGTGGACGGTGTCGTGCGGCAGGCTGCGCCGAGCGCAGCTTAAGGTTCAGTCAGGAGCGGCTTAACCGCCGCTCTGCTCCTCGCGCTTTAGGAACTCGATCAGCGCTCGCCGTGTGCTGCGCTGCACAACTTTCGCGCCCTGTTCCATGACAATCCGCGTCATCCGTTCACGCAATTCGTTGCGTTGCGGCACTTCCTCTATTCGTGGCTGAACATTTGCTGACGGGGCGGGGCGGGACGAAGCAACGCGGCTCTGCGGGCGGAAAGTCGGGCGAGGGATGCTAATGGGGAGAGCAACCACCTCAGCAGCTCCGGGAATGGGGCTCATTTCTTTTTCAATATGCGCCGTCGTCATGAAGCCGCGCCAAGCGATGGCGGGAAGGGTTGCACCAGTCACCTTTTTCATTGGGCTGTTGTCGTCATTGCCGAACCAGACGGCGGTCACGAGGTCCGCCGTGTAACCGACAAACAGAGCATCTCGCAGCCCTTGCGTTGTACCGGTCTTGCCTCCGGCTGGGCGGCTGCCGAGAGAGGCGTTTTTGCCAGTGCCGAACTGAATGGCGGTTGCCAGAACATCGTTCATTTCTGTTAGCGCACGGGAGGTGATTACCGGCTCACCATCGGACGCTTTACGCCGGTAAAGCACCTTGCCGTTGCCGGTGCGGACTTCTGAAATCAGGTATGGCTCAATCCGACGCCCGCCATTGGCAAAGGGCGCGTAGAGGCGGGCTAGATCGACAAGCGTCATCTCGCCGGTGCCGAGCGCGATGGAGGGGTGTGGTGCGAGCTTGGCATCTGCGCCGAGCAGGGCTGCGGTGCGGGTGATAACCTTTGGCCCGGCTTCCATGGTGAGTTTGGCTGAGACAGTGTTCAGCGAACGGGCAAAAGCTTCTCGCAGGGTTACTTCGCCACGGAACTCACGGTCATAATTTACCGGCGCCCAATTGCCGTAACGCACCGGCTCATCAACACGGATGTCATCCGCCACCGCCCCGCGCTCGAAGGCGGAGAGCCAGACAACGGGCTTGAAGGCCGAACCCGGCTGACGCTTGGCGAGCGCCCTGTTGAACTGGGAGCCTGCATAATCGCTCCCGCCGACCAGTGCACGCACAGCCCCTTTCGGGGTGATGGAGACCAACGCGCCTTGGCCGACGGAATGGGTTTTGCCCTTGGATGCAAGGGCTGCCTGAATTTCCGCTTGCGCTGCGTCCAGCAGCAGCGGGTCCAGGGTTGTTGTTACGACGAGATCATCATCGACCTTGCCCACGAGCTCCTCAACGCGCTTTGCCACCATGTCGGCTGCATATTGTTGGGGGCCGGTGCGGCCATAGCGGGCGAACGCTGCAGCACGCATGGTGGGGGTGTCGATGTCATCGGTAGTGGGAAAGCCCTCGCGACGCATGGCGGTCAGCACGACTTTCGCGCGCGCCTTTGCCTTTTGCGGATTGCGGGCAGGAGAGAGTGCGGACGGGGCTTTTAGCAGGCCCGCAAGAAGGGCAGCCTCGGCGGGGGTGACGTCCGCCGCGCTCTTGCCGAAGTAGCGGCGGGCTGCAGCGTCCACACCCGTGGCCCCGGCGCCGAAATAGACGCGGTTGAGATACATTTCCAGGATCTCGGCCTTGGAGTAATTGGCCTCCAGCCAGAAGGCGAGGATCAGCTCCTGCACCTTGCGGCCATAGGAGCGTTCCGGCGTGAGAAAGAGGTTCTTTGCAAGCTGCTGCGTCAGCGTCGATCCGCCCTGCCGCGCGCCGGTGGTGACGTTGATTGCGACCGCCCGGCCAAAGCCGATCGGGTCAAAACCAAAATGGGTGTGGAAGCGCCGGTCTTCGATAGCAATGACGGCGTTTGGAATATGCGGCGACATGGCCTCCAGCCGCAGAGCCTTGCCGCCGGTCATGCCGCGGTTGGCAAGTTGGGTGCCGTTGGCGGCCAGAATGCGCATATCCGGCGCGCGATCCGGCACGACCCACGTGCTCGCAGACGGCAGTTGCACCGCGTAGAAGGCGAAAATCCCGGCAACGGCGATACCACCCCAAAGGCCGAGGACGGTCCCCCAATAGAAGGTGAAGCCAATCAACCCACGCCGCTTGCGTGCGGATTTGGCCGCTTTCTTACCGCGCTTCGCCTTGCCTCGCGTGGGGGCTACTTTGCGCTTCTCAGCCTTGTCAAAGGATGGTTCGGTCCGACGACCCACGGCATTCGCTCCCGTTGCTATGGAGCAAATGTAGGGTGGGCAGGCTTTACCGACGGTTGAGGAAGAGGGTTAACGTGAGGGGTGTTACAGACAGTTGCTGCCGTAGCTGGAATGTAGCTCACTCACCGTTCCGCCGGAGTTTTTCCAGGAGATGATCCAGGCCAGCGTGCAAGGGAAGCTGGTCTTGCTGAAATGGGCAAGAATGCCGCCCTTGCCGTCCGGATTTTCGGTTAAGGTGAAGCCTTGGCGCTGCAATTCGACGCGAAGTGCTTCCCCGCTCATCTCTGCGAAACGTTCCTCGACCCGGTCGCGAAATGCCTTATCCGCCATGCGAAAATCTGACGGCAAATCGCGACCTATCAGAGGTGGCCTCGTAAATGGGGTAAAGGCGAACAGGTAAGCCGTCAGCATCGCGGCGAACAATGCCAGGCCCAACCCGACAAGAGTGAACAGAAAAATCCTCATTCCCGCTGGTGCGTGTCCTGCCTATCCCGTCACATCCGCCAGCGCATCGAGAATGCGCACCCAGGAGCGGATGCCTTTGTGGTAGCTCTTCAGTTCGTACTTCTCGTTGGGTGAATGGATCGCATCGCTGTCGAGCGCAAAGCCGACCAGCAGGGAATTCATGCCGAGTTGGCGCTTGAAATTGCCGACCACCGGGATTGATCCACCGGAGCCGATGAGCGCGGTCTCGGTGCCCCATTCCTCCGTCAGTGCCTGACGTGCGGCTGTCAGGTGGGGCATGTCCCAGGGCAGTTGTGTTGCCGGGCCCATGCCGTATTCGGCAATTTCGGCGGTGCAGTCTTCCGGCAGCCGCTCGTCAATATGCTTGCGCATCGCGGCCATGACCTTTTGCGGGTCTTGGGTACCAACCAGACGGCAGGAGAATTTTGCGCTCGCCTTGGCCGCAATCACAGTTTTGAACCCGTCTCCCGTATAGCCGCCGTCAATGCCGTTGATCTCGGCGGTGGGGCGGCTCCAGGTCTGTTCCAGTACAGAGCGGTTGGCTTCGCCCGCGGGCATGGAAAGCCCGATCTCTCCCAAGAACTCGGCGGTGGAGAAGTCCAGCGCCTCCCAGGAGCGCTTCACATCTTCTGGCACCTCTTCAACGCCGTCGTAAAAACCCTCAAGCGTCACCGACCCGTCCTCGGCGTGGAGGTCGGCCATAATTTTTGTCAGAACATGGATCGGGTTGGCCGCAGCGCCTCCGTAATGACCGGAATGGAGGTCGCGTGAAGCAGCCTGGATGGTGATTTCCCCTGCTGCCATGCCGCGCAGTGTGGTGGTGATCGCGGGGGTGTCCGCGTTCCACATGCTGGTGTCGCAGACGAGGGCGATGTCGGCCTTCAACTCATCCTTTGCCTCTTCCAGAAAATCATAGAGCGACGGCGAACCGCTCTCCTCTTCCCCTTCCAGAAACACCGTCACGCGGCAGGGCAGGCTTCCGGCCGTGTCTTTCCAGGCGCGGCAGGCTTCGATGAAGGTGAGGAGCTGGCCTTTGTCGTCTGAAGATCCGCGCGCATAGACGCGCTTTGCCCCGTTCACTTCTGCAATGTGCGGCTCGAAAGGCGGCGTGTCCCAAAGCTCAATCGGGTCGACGGGCTGCACGTCATAATGGCCATAGAAGAGGACATGCGGCGCGCCTTCCGGGCCCTCGTGATGAGCCACGACCATTGGATGACCCGGCGTGTCGCGCAGGGATGAATCGAATCCCAGCGCAGCCAATTGCTCCACCAGCACTTCACCCGCCTTACGGGTTTCCGCGTTGAAGGCGGGATCGGTGGAAATGCTCTTGATACGCAGAAGATCGAAAAGACGCTCCAGCGAGGTTTCGATATTGGCATCTGCTGCGTTGAGGGCGGCATCGACGGCGGCGGAATTGGGCATGGGACAGGTCCGGATTTGCGTTTGGTGCAACCTTGCCATGACGGCTGAAAATAGAAACCCCACCGCGCAATGGAGAGATTGCAGGGTGGGGTTTGCAGAGTGGCGCGCGCACCTGGAGGGGGATGGGGTGCGGGGCCGGTTGCCGGCTCGTGTCCGGCTTAACCAACAGATGGGATCGGGCCCATGGCTGTTCAAGTTTTATCGCCAATGAAGTTTGCGTGATCCACCGCCCGTGACCCGGAGCGGTGGCTGTGGCAGATGATGGGTAGAGGAAACCGCGCGCGTTCTGCGCGCCGCAATCACAGGACCAGTGGCCCCATGAAGTCAGGCGATCATCTGTTTCTCGTTGACGGGTCGGCCTATATTTTCCGCGCCTACCACGCCCTGCCGCCGCTCACCCGCAAGTCCGACGGGCTGCCCATTGGTGCCGTCTCCGGCTTCTGCAACATGTTGTGGAAATTGATGCAGCAGGCCCGCGACACAGCCGCCGGTGTTGTACCGACGCATTTTGCGGTGATTTTCGACTATTCCTCCACAACATTTCGCAACGAGATCTACCCCGAATACAAAGCCAACCGCTCCGAGCCGCCGGATGATCTGCGCCCGCAATTTGCGCTGATCCGCCAGGCGACCCGTGCCTTTGATGTGCCGTGTATCGAGACGGAAGGCTTTGAGGCCGATGATATCATCGCCACCTATGCGAGGCAGGCAACGGAGGTGGGGGCCGATACGACGATCATTTCTTCCGACAAGGATCTGATGCAGCTCATCAATGACAATGTGGGCATGTATGACACGATGAAGGACGTGCTTGTTGATGCCGCCGGGGTGATGGCGAAATTCGGCGTTGCGCCGGAAAAGATGATCGATTTGCAGGCGCTGGCCGGCGATTCCACAGACAACATTCCAGGCGTACCTGGCATTGGGCCGAAGACGGCGGCGCAGTTGCTGGACGAGTATGGTGATCTTGAAACGCTGTTGGAGCGAGCGGGGGAAATCAAGCAGAATAAGCGTCGCGAGAACCTCATCGAACACGCTGATCTTGCGCGTATTTCCAAGGAACTGGTGACGCTGAAGGACAACGTTCCGCTGGAGATGGACCTCGACGCGCTGGCACTGACCCCACCCAACGGACCGCGTTTGATTGCCTTTCTGAAGGGCCTCGAACTCAACTCCACCACCCGCCGCGTTGCCGCCGATACCGAGACGGATGCCTCAGCCATTGAACCTGATGAGGTGAAGGTCGACGGTTACGAGGTTCGTGGCCCCGACCTTGATCTGTCCCCGGGTGGAGAATCATCTGCTCAGAGGTCCGACGGAATGATGACGCCGCCGCAGCTTGCCGAGCAGCGGTTGATGGAAGCGGCGACCGCGCAGATCGACACGTCGATCTACGAGACCGTGCGCGACGTTGAGGCATTAGAGCGCTGGATTGCAGAGGCAATGGATCTCGGCCTCGTGGCCGTCGACACCGAAACCACCTCCCTCGACGCCATGCAGGCGGAGCTGGTCGGCCTTTCGTTGTCCACCGCTCCGGGCAAAGCCTGTTACATCCCGCTTGGCCACACCAAGGGCGAGGGCGATATGTTCGACGGGGTCGGTCTCGTGGAAGGGCAGATTGAATTCAACACCGCAATCGGCCTGCTGAAACCCTTGCTCGAAGCGCCGGGCGTGATGAAGATTGCGCATAATCTGAAATATGATTGGTTGGTTCTTTCCCGCCACGGCATCCACGTTGCGCCTTACGATGACACGATGCTGCTCTCCTATGTGCTGGATGCGGGCCGCACGAAACACGGGCTGGACGCGCTGAGTACAGATCTTCTTGGCCATACGCCGATCCCGTTCAAGGAGGTTGCTGGGTCCGGTAAATCCCTTGTCACCTTTGACCGCGTGGAGATCGACAAAGCCACCGCTTATGCGGCTGAAGATGCAGATGTGACGTTTCGGCTCCACCGCGCATTAAAGCCGCGTTTGGTGTCGGAGGGCATGGCAACTGTTTATGAGCGGCTGGAACGGCCTCTGGTGGATGTAATCTGCCGTATGGAAGCGCGTGGGATAGCCGTTGACCGGCAAATCCTGTCACGCCTGTCTGGCGAGCTGGCGCAGAAGGCTGCCGGACTTGAGGATGAGATTCAGGAACTGGCGGGAACGAAATTCAACCTCGCCTCACCGCGCCAGCTTGGTGAAATTCTCTTCGACCAGATGGGTCTGCCCGGCGGCAAGAAGACGAAATCGGGGCAATATTCCACCACTGCGCAGGTGCTGGAAGATCTCGCCGCCGATGGCCATGAATTGCCGCGGCTCATTGTCGATTGGCGTCAGCTCACCAAGCTGAAATCCACCTATACCGATGCGCTGCCAACCTTCATCAACCCTCAAACCAAGCGCGTTCACACGTCCTTCTCGCTGGCCTCTACAACAACAGGCCGACTCTCTTCGTCCGACCCGAACGTGCAGAATATCCCCGTGCGCACCGAGGCGGGGCGGAAAATCCGCACCGCCTTTGTGGCGCAGGAGGGGAACAAACTGCTTTCTGCCGATTACAGTCAGATTGAGCTGCGAGTCCTCGCCCATGTCGCCGACATTCCGCAACTCAAACAGGCTTTCGCTGATGGTATCGACATTCATGCCATGACGGCGAGTGAGATGTTTGGTGTGCCGGTTGAAGGGATGGACCCGTCGGTGCGCCGTCAGGCGAAGGCCATCAACTTTGGCATCATCTACGGCATCTCCGCCTTTGGCCTGGCCAACAATCTCGGCATTGGGCGCAGTGAAGCGAGCGACTACATAAAAATGTATTTTGAACGCTTTCCCGGCATCCGCGATTATATGGATTCGACGAAAGCCTATGCTCGTGAACACGGTTATGTGGAGACGATTTTTGGCCGCCGTGCGCATTATCCGGAGATCCGCTCGTCAAACCCCTCTATGCGCGCTTTCAACGAGCGCGCGGCAATCAATGCGCCGATCCAGGGGTCAGCGGCAGACATCATCCGACGCGCCATGGTGCGGATGGAGGATGCGCTTGCCGAAGCCGGGTCATCGGCACAAATGCTGCTTCAGGTCCACGATGAATTGATCTTTGAACTGCCCGAAGGCGAGGTCGAATCCACCATTCCTGTCGTGACCTCGGTGATGGAAAATGCAGCTATGCCGGCGCTTGATCTTGCGGTACCGTTGCAGGTGGATGCTCGAGCTGCGGACAATTGGGACGAGGCGCACTGATGAAGCCACTTAAAGCTACCGATGTTGAAACACTGGCGAAGAATTCCACCTATCCCGAACCCTTCGCCAGCCGCATGTTAGGTCGGGTGAAGCGGAAATTGGGGGACGCCTTTGGCCTCAGTAATTTCGGCGTGAATCTAACAACAATCGCGCCCGGTGGGGAATCTGCTCTCATGCATGTCCACACGGTACAGGATGAATTCATCTATGTTCTGGAGGGTGTCGCGACACTTGTTTTGGAAAGCGGCGAGCATGAAATGCGCGCCGGTGATTGCATGGGCTTTCCCGCCAACGGCGAGGCACATCAGATCGCCAACCGTTCCGACGCACCGATGACTTACCTTGAGATTGGTGACCGTTTGCCAGGAGATTCAGGTTCTTACCCGCGCGACGATCTGGCGGTGATCGCAACTGAGGGCGAATGGGTCTACACCCGCAAAGACGGGACGTCGTATTAAGTAAGAGGCGCCGGTGCGTCAGCGCAGATCTTTGCCCGAGATCCGGTAGACCTGCCCCTCCCCCCGCATCAGCGCGTGGAAAGTACGGCCATCGAAGAGGCCATCAAAGGCGGGATGGAAGACGTCCAGCCCGCCCGTATACGCGCCGAAGGAGGGTAGGATCATCCGGTGCCGGGAGACAGCAAAACAGGAGCGTCTTACCGCCTTCCCTCTGCGCACAACGGTGGCGCAGGGGTGTAGGTGTCCGGCGATTTCTCCCGCTTCCGGGTCTACCTGTGGCTCATGTCGGAGGATCAGGCCGCCCTCACGCATTTCGCTCAGCCCTTCGCCACCCAATCCGGCTGGCGGAGCGGGGTCGTGGTTGCCGGTGATCCAGACCCAATCCCGCCCGTGCATCAGGGAGAGTAACGTCTCACGATCTTCGGTGGAGAGGCGCATTGCCGCTTGGCTGTCGTGAAAGGAATCCCCCAGCGCCACGACTCGCCTTGGCTGCCAGCGGGCAAGCACTGCGGCGAGCCGCTGTAATGTAATACCTGTGTCATAGGGCGGCAGAAGCTGGCCACGTCTTGCAAAAGACGAGCCCTTCTCAAAATGCAGATCAGCGACCAGCAGTGTCTCGGTCGCCGGCCAATAGGCGATCCCATCGGCATCCGCCACCAGTTCCACGCCATTGACGGCATGAATGCAGGTTCCGGCAAAATCGCCGAATTGCGCAATGTTAACCGGCCCGGATGTCCGGCGCGCGACAGCGTCCATGATGCTGGTTTCGTCCGAATCACTCACTGCGCTTTTGTACACTTCGTAGGCGGTGCCGGTCATCAGCCAGATTGAACATCCATCGCTTCGGCAATGAGGTTCTCCGCCGAGTCCGCCAGCAGGCTTTCCGATGCTCCCCCATTTACGCGCTCAATGCCCTTTTCCAGCATGATCGGCACTGCCATGGGTGAGAGGCGGTCGAGATGCTGGTGGATGATGTTGCCTTTGGCACGGGCGAGGAGATCGCCAACGCGGCGCACGTCCAGCAGACCTGTTGCCGCATCCTCGCGGGTGGCCTGCATGAGAATGTGATCCGGCTCGTATTCGCGCAGCACATCATAAATGAGGTCGGATGATTGGGTCATTTGCCGCCCGCTTTTTGACTTGCCCGGCTGATTCTTCTCGATTAGCCCAGCGATCAACGCACATTGGCGGAAGGTGCGTTTCAGCATCATGGAATCGGCTAACCACACTTCCAGATCATCGCCGAGCATGTCTTCGTCATAGAGGTCATCGAGGTTGAGAGAGCCGTTGGCGATCATCGCTCCCATATCTTCCAGTCCCCAGATGGCAACAACATAGTCGGTGGCGACGAAGCCTGTGGGCTTGGCGCCCGCGCGTTCCAGCCGCTTGGTCATCAGCATGGCGAGCGTCTGGTGAGCGAGTTGGCCCTCGAAGGAATAGGTGATGAGGTAATGCTTGTTGGCGCGGGGGAAAGTTTCCACCAGCACCTCATGAGGCTTCGGGATGACAGAGCGCTGGGCCTGGATGCGCAGCCAATCCGACACCTGGAAGGGTAACGCATTCCAGAGTTTGGGATCGGAAATCATCCTGCGCACATGTTGCGCAAGATAGGTGGAGAGCGGAAATTTTGAGCCGCCGTACATCGGCACTTTGGGGTTCTCGTCGAAGGTGCGTGTGACAATGGCCTCGTTGTCTATGAACCCCTCAAGGCGCACGATCTCACCGGAGAAGAGGAAGGTGTCGCCGGGTTCCAGCTTGGCGAGGAAATATTCATCAAGCGATCCCAGCACCCGCCCGCCGCGAATGGCGGGAAGCTTTCCGTTCTTTCGACCCTGCTTGACGAGACGGATTCTCAACGCCGGAATCTCATAGATCGTGCCGCTGTTCATCCGGTATTGCTGGGCAAAGCGAGGATGAGTCAGCCGCCATGTACCATCTTCCGTGCGGCGGATTTTTGCGTAGCGCTCATAGGCTTTCAGCGCATAGCCACCGGTGGCGACAAACTGGATGCAGCGCTCAAATGTGTCCCAATCGAGTTCGGCGTAAGGGGCTGCGGAGATGATCTCGCTGTAGAGGTCATCTTCTTGGAACGGTGCTGCGACGGTCATGCCCAAAATGTGCTGGCAGAGCACGTCCAGAGCGCCGGATCTTAAGGCGGGGGTGTCCTGATCGCCGAGATAATTGGCATCCAGCGCGGCCTTGCATTCCAGTACCTCGAAGCGGTTTGCGGGGACGAGAATGGCCTTGGATGGTTCATCCATACGGTGGTTGGAGCGCCCGATGCGCTGCGCCAAGCGGCTCGCTCCTTTTGGCGCGCCGAGATGGACGACGAGGTCGACATCCCCCCAGTCGATGCCGAGATCAAGTGTGGAGGTGGCGACGACAGCGCGCAGCCGGTTTTCGCTCATCGCCGCTTCCACCTTGCGGCGTTGGGCAACTTCAAGCGACCCGTGGTGAAGAGCGATGGGCAGATTGTCATCGTTGATCTGCCACAGATATTGAAACAGGAATTCAGCCTGGCTGCGGGTGTTGACGAAGAGCAGGCTCGTACGGTGCTCTTTGATGAGATCATAGACTTCGTGTGCTGCATGGCGGCCGGAATGGCCGGACCAGGGGAGCCGTTCTTTGGAATCGAGAATGGTGATGTTTGGCTTGGCCCCGCCGACCACCTGGACGAGGCGGGCGGCGTTATCTGTTCGCAGATCGCCGCGGTTTTGCGGCACGAGCCATTGTTGCAGTTCCAGCGGGTTGGAGACCGTAGCCGACAGGCCAATCGTCTGAAGGTCCGGGCGTAATTTCCAAAGGCGGGCAAGACCAAGTGACAGAAGATGCCCGCGTTTGTTGGTGACGAGAGAATGTAGCTCGTCAAAAATGACGAATTGCAAATCGGCGAAGAAGCGCTCTGCGTCCGGCATGGCCAGAAGCAAAGCGAGCTGCTCCGGCGTAGTCATGAGCAGGTCAGGTGGCTTCAATTTTTGCCGCTGGCGGCGGTTTTGCGGCGTGTCGCCGGTGCGGGTTTCTACACTGATCGGCAGGTTCATTTCTGCGATAGGAGCTTCAACATTTCGCTTCACGTCGGTGGCCAGCGCCTTGAGCGGTGAGATGTAAAGGCCAAAAGTGCCGCGATGGGCCTCCCCCGGCTTGCGCTTGGGGCGCTTTGAGAGAGCTGTGAGGGCTGGCAGAAAACCAGCGAGCGTCTTGCCCGCGCCGGTGGGGGCAATCAAAAGCGCACTTTCGCCACGCCTGGCGACCTCCATCAGCGCGATTTGGTGCGGACGGGGTTGCCAACCTTTCTCATCAAACCAGTCCACGAAGGGTGGCGGAAGCAAGTTCCCGGCCTCATTCAATTGCAGGTCGGAGATGGTTTCCACTTTCATGGAAGTATCTTTACGATCATTGAAACCGACCCGTCGATACATTGGTCCATGCCGATCAAACGCTTTTCCATCGCCCTTGTTGCCTGTCTTGCGTTGACCTTTCCTGTGCAAGCCTTTGATGGGCCGATGATGCTGGCGCTGTCATGGCAGCCGGCCTTTTGCGAAACACGTCCCTCGGTGCCGGAATGTTCCAGCCAGCGCGCCGGGCGGTTTGATACGCAGAACCTGGTTTTGCACGGGCTTTGGCCCGGCCCGCGAGGAGTGGAATATTGCGGCGTGGATCGGCGCATCGAGCGGCTTGACCGCAACGGGCGCTGGGAGCGTTTGCCTGGCCTTGGCCTGCCCCGGGATTTGCAGCGCCAGCTTTATGACGAGATGCCGGGCGTTCAGTCGGCACTTCACCGGCACGAGTGGGTGAAACACGGAACCTGTTACGGCGGGGATGCCGAAACTTATTTCCGTCATTCGCTGGCGATGCTGGAGGAAGTGAACACATCAAGCCTCGGCGCATTGCTGCGCCGTTCGGTCGGTCGCAACGTCACGCTGCGCGCAATCCAGGATGCGGCGGAGCGGGATTTCGGGCGCGGCGCGGGGGAGCGTGTTTCGCTTAAATGCGTGCGCGACGGCGGTCGGGAACTGATCCGCGAAGTGCGGTTCAGCCTGCGCGGTCCTTACCGCACTCTACCCATCATGTTGTCTCGTGGCCGCCCGGCGCGGAGCGGTTGCGATGGTGGGATCATTGATCCGGCTGGGCTTCAGTAGGTCTGCGAGGTGATGGCCTTGTGCAGATGCACCATTAATCCCGCGGCAAAGAGCGGGACGAGAAGGTTAAGGATCGGCACAGCAAGCAGCCCTGCAATCAGCAGTCCGGCAATGAAGATCGTCGTCGCGTGGCGCTTACGAAGAGCGTCCGCCTCTTCTTCGGTGCCGTGGCGCATAGCGGCGAACTGAAAATACTCCCGTCCCAGCAGATAGCCGTTGGCGAGGAAGAAGATCACAACACCAAGGCCGAAAAAGAGCATCAGGATCAGTGCCAGGATGTTCACCCCGAGCACTAGAGCCAGAAATCGCACTGACATCAGCGTTGAGCCGATGATCGGCAACGCCTTTCCCGGCAGGTCGGCGGGGTAGTGGGTCTCTTCCACGACCTCGGCAACCTCATCGAGAAAAATACCGGCAAAAACCGTCATCACAGGCGCAATGAGGAAGCCCATCGCAACGAAGACCCCCGCGCCCAGAACAAAGGCTATTGCCGTCGAAAGCCAGGGCCATGGGCCCAGGAACGGTAGCAGGAAAGTGGAAACAAGTGCTTCAAGTGCGAAAGACAGCCCGATGAAGAGCGCAATCGTTAGCCCAAGCGACTTCCACAACACTGCGCGAAAAGGCGCGCTGAAGAGTTGCGTGGCAGTGGTGATGGCGGCGTTGGCGATCATAAGAACCCTCTCCTTGCCTGCAGCAGATGGGAGGTTGACCCTTCCCATTCAAGCCGCGTGCCGCTAGGCGAACGGTTGATTGTTCTAAGACCGGCCCTGCACCATCATGACCGCTTCGCAAAAGCTCGCCCGTTTTGACGTCCTTACCGTCGGCAACGCCATTGTCGACATCATCGCCCGTGCGGAAGATGATTTTCTGGTAACCAATGAGATCACCAAGGGCGCGATGAACTTAATCGACGCCGAACGTGCAGAAACGCTCTATGGTGCCATGGGCCCAGCGGTGGAAACCTCCGGTGGTTCGGCGGGCAACACCGCGGCAGGGATCGCCTCGCTCGGTGGCAGGGCGGCCTATCTCGGTAAGGTGGCGGACGATCATCTGGGCGGCATCTTTACCCACGATATCCGCGCCATTGGTTGCACCTTCCAAGCCGCTCCGTTGAAAGGCGGGCTGCCAACTGCGCGCTCCATGATATTTGTCACGCCGGACGGGCAACGCTCCATGAACACTTTCCTCGGCGCCTGCACCGAGCTGTCTCCGGCTGACGTTGACGCCAATCTCGTGGCCGACGCGACGATCACCTATTTTGAGGGCTATTTGTGGGATGCGCCCAACGCCAAAGCTGCAATCCGCGAGGCTGCTCGCCTCGCCCATGAAGCAGGCCGTAAGACAGCTATGACGTTGTCGGATTCCTTCTGCGTCGATCGTTTTCGCGATGAATTTCTCGCTCTTATGCGCAACGGCGAGATCGACATTCTCTTTGCCAACGATTCTGAGGCCAAGGTGCTGTACCAGACCTCTGACCTCTATTCGGCGCTTGATGCGCTCGCCAAAGACGTGCCCCTCGCTGTGGTGACGCGCAGCGAAGACGGGTCTTCCGTCGTGAAGGGCGATACACTCATCCACGTGAACGCGATGGAAATCGACAAGCTGGAAGACACGACCGGGGCCGGTGACCTTTACGCAGCAGGTTTCCTGCACGGTCTCACATCCGGCCGCAGCCTTGAGGATTGCGCGAAAATTGGGAGCCTGGCCGCTGCCGAGGTGATCCAGCATATCGGCCCACGCCCGCAGGTGGAATTAAAGCGCCTGCTGGAACAATCCGGCATCTAGATCGGTTCAGGTTTTGTCTGTGAGGCCCTTTAGCCGATAAAGCTCCTCAAGCGCCTGGATGGGGGTGAGGCCGTCCGGCTGTAGCTCGTCGATGGCTTCATGAAGCCTGTCTTTTCCACTCGGCTTCGCTCTTGCTGGTGCGGTGGAAAAGAGTGGCAAATCATCCACCAACCGCTCCGCGCCGCTATCCCGTGCCCCCTCTTCAAGTTGGTCGAGCACTGCGCGCGCGCGCTCCACAACGTCGTCCGGCAAACCCGCCAGCCGTGCCACCTGGATGCCATAGGAGCGGTCTGCTGTGCCGCTGCCAACTTCGTGGAGAAAGACCACATCGCCCTCCCATTCCTTCACCTTCATGGTGACATTCGACATGCGCTCCAGCCTTGCTGAGAGAGCCGTTAGTTCGTGAAAATGGGTGGCGAAAAGCGTGCGGCAGAGGTTGCGCTCGTGGAGATGTTCCAGGGCCGCCCAGGCGATGGAAAGCCCGTCAAAGGTCGCCGTTCCGCGGCCAATTTCATCCAAAATGACAAGCGAGCGCTCCCCTGCCTGATTGAGAATTGCGGCCGTTTCCACCATCTCCACCATGAAGGTGGAGCGCCCCCGTGCCAGATCATCCGCCGCACCGACACGGGAGAATAACCGGTCCACAATGCCGATCCGCGCTGCTCCTGCGGGCACAAAAGACCCGGCCTGAGCTAAGATGGCGATGAGCGCATTTTGGCGCAGGAAGGTCGATTTACCGCCCATGTTCGGGCCGGTGAGGAGCCAGAGATTTCCCGCCTTGCTGGCCGCTGTTCCAAGCTCGCAATCGTTTGCCACGAACGGGTGCGCCGCTTCTTTGCGAAGCGCTTGCTCCACGACGGGGTGGCGTCCGGCGGTGATCTGGAAGGTGAGGGAATCGTCAATTATCGGGCGGCAATAGCCCTGTTGGCTGGCGAGTTCTGCAAAGGCTGCTGCCACGTCAAGCTGCGCGAGAGCATCTGCAACGGCGCGGATCTCCTCTGTCCGTGAAAGTGCGAGCCTGGTGAGGTCTGCGAAATGTCCAAGCTCGATGGAAAGCGCTTTCCCCGCCGCATCCGCAATCTTGGTTTCCATCTCAGCCAACTCGGCGGTGGTGAAGCGCATCGCGCTCGCCATAGTCTGGCGGTGGACAAAAGTGCCGGGGTCAGCCTGGAGTGCGGCGGCGTTGGTGGCTGTAACTTCGATGAAATAACCAAGCACGTTGTTGTGGCGGATTTTCAGCGCCTTCACGCCACTTGCGGCTGCATACTTCTGTTGCAAACTGGCAATCACCTGCCGTGCGTCACGCGAAAGCTGGCGCAGTTCGTCCAGCTCCTTGTCGTAGCCCGGCGCGATGAAATTGCCGTCGCGGGCCTGGAGCGGAATTTCCTCGTCGAGCGCGGCTCTCAACGCGTTCTGCAAATCGTCCGGAGCAGCGGAGCAGACCTTAGCGTGGCCGGTGATGTTCTCGCTAAGCGGCTCATTGCCCAGCGCTTCGCTGGCCTTGCCTGCCGCATCAAGCCCGGAACGCAGCGCGGCCAGATCACGCGGGCCGCCACGGTCCAGCGTGAGGCGGCCAAGGGCGCGGGGCATGTCTGCAACACCTCTTAGCACATTGCGCAACGCCTCCCGGCGGCCATCTGCGGCAAATAGCGAAGCGACATCTTCATGCCGCGCTGCAATGATGGCAACTTCGGTGGAGGGAGCGGTGATACGCTCGGCGAGGAGCCGTGCGCCGAGGCCGGAAACCGTGCGGTCGACCACCTTCAACAGCGAGCCATCAGCCTGCCCGTCAAGGCGGCGGGTGAGTTCCAGGTTCGCGCGGGTGGCGGCGTCGATGGCCATATGCCGCGCGCCGGTTTCAACTGCGGGTTTTTCCAGCGCCGGACGTGCGCCGACTTGCGTTAGGTCGATATAGCGCACGATCCCTGCCGCCGCCGCTAGCTGCGCGCGGGTGAGGGGACCGAAGGCCTCGATGGCTGTGATGTTGAAGAAGCTGGTCAGCACCTTTTCTGCTCGCGCGGAATCGAATTGACTGTCTGGCTGGCTTTGGAGTGCAGCCTCGCAAACGCTCGCTGCCATCTGCACGACCTCGTCGTCAGCAAGGCTTTCGCCAGTAACGATCTCGGCAGGCTGGAGGCGGGCGAGGGTGGAGGGGAGGTTAGTCGCGTCGGCCTCAATGAGGCGGAAAGCGCCGGTTGAAATATCCACCGCCGCCACCGCCCATTCGTTGCGCACTTTTGCAACGGCGACGAGGAGGTTCGCCCGGCCGGGGTCAAGCAGCGTGTCTTCTGTCAGTGTGCCGGGTGTGACAAGGCGCACGACATCGCGGCGCACGACGGATTTTGAGCCGCGCTTCTTGGCTTCGGCTGGGTCTTCCAATTGTTCGCAAACGGCGACCCGGTGGCCGAGCTTGATGAGCCTTTGAAGGTAATCATCCGCCGCGTGGACCGGTACGCCGCACATGGGAATGTCTTCGCCGGCATGTTTACCGCGCTTGGTGAGGGCTATGCCAAGAGCGCGGGCCGCGATCTCGGCGTCGCCGAAGAACATCTCATAGAAATCCCCCATCCGGTAGAAGAGTAGGCTGTCGGGGTTCGCCGCTTTGATCTCTATATACTGCGCCATCATTGGCGTT
Organism: uncultured Alphaproteobacteria bacterium; assembly: GCA_929200315.1. Classification (GTDB taxonomy): domain Bacteria; phylum Pseudomonadota; class Alphaproteobacteria; order Rhizobiales; family Rhizobiaceae; genus Pseudahrensia. The sequence goes on from CAKMZB010000002.1 coordinate 351,139, forward strand.
GGCGCGGTATCGCTCATCGGAAAAGACTTGGTTGCGGGCGGGATTGATTGAGAGCCTAACAGCCGTGCCAAGCTGGTGGAACCTCAGGCGGCGTATCGCGTGGCTTGTTCCCCATAATGGGCGAGGTAGCGTGGGTTGATGCGTGCAACCTCGACGGAAACAAAGAAATCCGTCGTGCCAAAATCATGGTCGATCACCGCGCCGGGTGCGATGCGCGCGCCGAGACGCAGATAACCCTTCATCAGCGCAGGAAGGGCGGCGAAGGCCCGACGCTCGCTTGTGTGTGCGGGTGTTTGGGGAAGTTCGGGCCTTGCGCTGCCCGCCAGCGGGCGGGGCATTGCGCCGGCGGTCGCACAGGTTTGGAGATAGGTAAGGGCAGTTTCGTTTTCGGCTGGTGCTGTGCCGGGAAGGGAGGCGCAGCCGAACATGGTTGTAGCATTGTGGCGAAGTGCGATGGTCCACACACCGTGCCACAGCAGCTCCATCGCTCGTCGGGAGCGGTGTTCGGCTGCGATGCAGGAGCGGCCAAGCTCCATGATGTTGGTGGATCCATGGGCTTTAAGGAACGGGCTGAGGTCGAATTCGGTGGCGGAGTAGAATTGCTCCGCCGGACCATCGGCGCGGGCGATCAGCAGGCGTGTGGTTCCGACAATTTCGCCGTCGCATTCGACTAGAAGATGAAGGCATTTGCTATCGAAGGGGTCATGATCTCGCTCTGCGGTCATGCTTTGCGTGTTGAGTTGCGCGCCATTTTCCCGGTGGAAAATCTCAAAGCGCAGGGCCTGCGCCGCATCCACATCCGCCATTGTCTGCGCAAGGCGGGTGGTGAGTGTGCCGAGACGTCCGAGGATTTCAGTTTGGGGCATGGTCGGAGGATTGTCTCTTTAGGCAGGAGCGATGGGTGGATCGTGGCGTCATAAAATGACGTCCCTATGACCACAAGTGGGACTACAAGTGTGACACCTTAGGCTGCGACCGCCAGCCGCTCCCCGGCCATGCGGTAGGAAATCGCTTCGGCCAGTTGCACGCGACCGACCTGCTCGCTGCCGTCGAGATCAGCCAATGTGCGGGCAACCTTGAGGATGCGGTGGAAACCGCGCGCAGAAAACGCCATCGCGTTTGCCGCCTCTTCCAGCAATTCCCGCCCTGCCGCATCAGGTACCGCAAAACGCTCAATATGGGTGTTGGAGGCGGAGGCGTTGGTCATGGTCGGTTCGCCAATCGCGCCATAGCGTTTCGCCTGGATCATCCGCGCCCGGGCAACACGGGCGGCAACTTCGGCGCTGGCTTCGGCCTTGTGAGGCCGGATGAGATCGGAGGCTGAAACAGCGGGAACTTCCACACGCAGGTCGATGCGGTCCATCAGCGGGCCGGAAATGCGAGCCTGATAATCCTGCGCGCAGCGTTCCCCGCGCCGACAGGTATGCCCCGGCTCCCCCGCCATGCCGCAGCGGCAGGGGTTCATCGCTGCGATGAGCTGCATGCGTGAGGGGTAGGAAACGCGGTGATTGGCGCGGGCGATCACCGTCTCGCCGGTCTCCAGCGGCTGACGGAGCGAATCCAGCACCTGGGGAGAGAATTCCGGGAACTCATCGAGAAAGAGAACACCATTATGGGCCAACGAAACCTCTCCCGGCCGCGCGCGCACGCCGCCACCCACCATGGCGGCCATGGATGCGGAATGGTGTGGCGCGCGGAAGGGGCGAGCTGAAGAGAGTTTGCCATCGGCAATTGTTCCAGCGATGGAAGCGATCATGGAGACTTCCAGCAATTCCTTTGGCGACAGAGGTGGCAGGATTGAAGGCAGGCGGGAGGCCAGCATGGACTTGCCGGAGCCCGGAGGCCCGACAAGAACGAGGTTATGGCCACCAGCGGCAGCGACTTCCAACGCCCGCTTTGCCGTTTCCTGGCCGCGAATATCAGAGAGATCCCCGCTCTGGTTGGATTGTTCCTGCACTTTCGCATCAGGACGCGGCAGTGGTGTTGTGCCCTTAAAATGGTTCGCCATGGCGATCAGGCTGCGCGGGGCCAGCACATCCATGTCCGGATCTGCCCAGGCGGCCTCTGACCCAGACGCGGCGGGACAGATAAGGCCCTTGCCAAGGGCATTGGCCCCAATTGCAGCAGGCAGCGCCCCGGCGACCGGCGCGACTGTGCCATCAAGCGCCAACTCGCCCATCACGACATAGTCCTCCAGCGCATCCCCCGGCAGAGCGCCAAGCGCCGCCATGAGCGCCAGCGCAATGGGCAAATCGTAATGACTGCCCTCCTTGGGTAGATCGGCGGGAGCGAGGTTAACGGTAATGCGCTTGGGGGGCATCGCTAAGCCGGAAGCGTGGATTGCCGATTGCACCCGCTCGCGCGCTTCAGACACAGCCTTGTCGGCCAGACCGACAATCTGCATCCCCATCTTGCCCGGCCCGACCATAACCTGCACGTCCACCGGAACGGCGTTGATGCCCTGAAAGGCAATTGTTGTGCAGCGCGAAACCATGTCAGCCGTTCCCCAAGCGGAAAAGGCAGGCTAGGTCTCGCGCTATAACTTTGTCAAGAACATATAAAGAACAAGCCCATGACCAAGCGCAATTGGATCGCCTTTTTTGAGACCACGGGCTCGATGACGGCGATGATTTATGCCGTCCTCATCGCCTCCAACACGGGCAATGAAATCCTCGGCTTTTCCCTGCTTCTGGTCTCGGCAATCTTGTTTGGGTTCTGGGGTGTGATCGACCGGCGCTGGGCGTTTCTGGCCCTGCAATTCTTCTATGCCGGCTCCGCTATTCTGGGCCTGATCCGCTGGGGATAGAACTAGCCCGCCGGCTCTCGAAACCGCTCATCCGCGACCACGGCAATCGCGGTTAGCTCCACCAGAAAGTCTGGATGCCCCAACCCAGCCACCATCACGGAGGTGCTCACCGGCTGGGGTTTTGCCGCCAGTCTCTCCTGTCGCACCTTCTGGATCAGCGGGAGCTGGTCCTGCGCCGTGTAGTAAGTGGTTACCGAAACAAGGTCGGTGAGCTCACCGCCGACTTCGGTCAACAGCGCCTCAATATTGTCAAAACACTGCTCGGCCTGCACCATCACATCGCCTGCACCGACAATCTCGTCGCTCGCGTTCCACGCAACCTGGCCGGTGAGATGGACGACGCGACCTTCGCCTTGCACACGACCCATCGCGAAGCCTCGCCCTTGGCTCTGCCAGACTCTGGCAGACGAAATTTCGGTCAAGAGCGCTTCGCCTCCACCGCATCCCAGAACAAGGCTGCAATATCGGCGCCGCCGAATTTCTTCACTTCGCGAATACCCGTTGGAGACGTCACATTAATCTCGGTCATCACGTCACCGATCACATCGATACCGACAAAGATGAAACCGCGCTTTTTCAGTTCCGGGCCGATGGCAGCGCAGATTTCGCGCTCACGGTCGGTGATGTCGATCTTTTCGGCCCGGCCACCCACATGCATATTGGAGCGCGCCTCGTCCTCCCCCGGCACGCGGTTGATTGCGCCGACGGCCTCGCCGTCAATCAGGATGATACGCTTATCGCCCTTGCGGACGGCAGGGAGGTAACGCTGGGCGATATAGGGTTCCGCCGGGTAGGCGCCGTCAAAAAGTTCCAGCAGCGAAGAGAGGTTCTGGTCGCCCTCCCGCACACGAAACACTCCGGCACCGCCATTGCCGTAGAGCGGCTTTAAAATGATGTCGCCGAATTCTTCGCGGAAAGCGCGAATGGCTGCATCGTCGCGGGTGATGAGCGTCTCCGGCATGAGGTCAGGATATTCAGTGACGAAGATTTTCTCCGGCGCGTTGCGCACCTCCGTCGGGTCATTCACCACCAATGTTTTGGGGTGGATGCGCTCCAGCAGATGCGTCGCGGTGATGTAGCCCATGTGGAAGGGCGGGTCCTGGCGCATCAGCACCACATCGAAATCTGACAGGTCGCGCCGGGCTTGTGCGCCAAGCTGGAAGTGTTTGCCCTTCTCGTCCGCCACCTTCACCGACTCGCCCCGGGCACTGACGACACCGTCCCGCATGGCGAGGCTTGGCACCTCGTAGTGCCACAGGTCGTGGCCTCGCGCCTGCGCCTCCAGCATCAGGGCGAAGGTGGAATCCCCCTCAATCTGCACAGAGGAAATGTGGTCCATCTGAACCGCGATTTTGAGTTTGGTCATTGCGTTATTCCAGCAAGGCGATGGTGGCAGATGTAGTGCGCGTCGGCTCCAACGTCACCACACATTCTCAAAATGCTGCGGGGGATGGTCAGGGACGATGGCGATGACGTCGTTGCGCCAGGACAGCATATGAGCGTCGTCCTGCGCTGCGATCCATTCGCGCCCTGCCGCCTCGATGCGACGTTGGGAGGTATGGGAGACCGAATCGAGCGCGTCGCTGAGGGTTTTGCGGGCCTTCACTTCGACGAAGAGAACGACGTCATCCTTGCGGGCTATAATGTCGACCTCGCCGGATTTCGTCTTGTAGCGCTGTTCAACAATCTCGAAACCAAGCGCCATGAGATGCCGTGCAGCTGCGGTCTCCGCCTCAAGACCGCGCGCATAAGCGGCCTGGCGTTTGAGCGATTTCATTGCTTCAATTCCAGCGCGCGGGCATAAAGCATAGCCTTCGCCCGCCCACTGATGCTGGCGACCTGCGCGGCGGCCTGTTTAGTGCCGAGGGTTTGAAGTGCGTCAACCAAAGCTGCATCCACCGCCGCATCATCCATCACCACATCCTGCGCGCCGGAGACGATGATAACGATTTCGCCGCGGATACGGTCCATGGCTGAAAGCTCAGCGTGAACCTCGGTGGCACTGCCGCGGTGAAACGTTTCATGGAGTTTCGTCAATTCCCGCGCGACGCAGATCGGGCGCTCGCCGAAGGTGTCCCGCATGGCCTCCAGCGTAGCGAGGATGCGGTTAGGGCTTTCAAAGAAGATGAGGGTTTCACTGTCTGCGGCGAGCGCTGAAAATCGTTCAATGCGCGCCTTTGCCTTAGGCGGCAGGAAGCCACAGAATTTGAAATCTCCATCGGCCAACCCGCTGCCGACAAGCGCCGCGATAGGAGCCGCCGCGCCGGGGAGAGGGGTCACGGTCACACCCGCTGCCACCGCCTCCGCCACAAGCCGTGAACCGGGGTCCGAAACCAAAGGCGTTCCTGCGTCAGATATGAGCGCGACGGCTTTGCCCTCACCGATTTGCCGCAGCAAGCCCGGCCCCCGCGCGTCAGCATTGTGCTCGGTATAGGAGACTTTGGTGGTGGTGATGCCATAGCGCTGGAGCAACACGCCGCTGGTGCGGGTGTCTTCGCAGGCGACAACATCCGCTGCAGCAAGCACTTCCAACCCACGTAGCGTGATGTCGCCGAGATTACCGATAGGGGTGGCCACCACATAAAGGCCAGGTGGAAGGGGCGGGGCGTCCTGCGTCTGATTGCTGATTGTGTAAGTTGCCATCCGGGTCAGGCCGCCAGTTCAGCGATGACAGAATTGAGCACCATGCGCCCCTGTTGCGTTGCGCGCAGACGACCGCTGCTGGTCTCACTCACCATGCCGTAGCCACGGAGTGTTTCAACGCGTTCGGGATCGAGCCTCTTGCCCGACAGCGCCTCATAGCGTGGCACGTCGAGACCTTCGACCAGTCGAAGCCCCATGAGCAGCATTTCCTCCCCCGCGTCGTCGGTGCCAAGTGGCTCGTTCGTGACCATGCCATGGCCCTGGCTTTCAACAAGGCCAAGCCAGGTTTCCGGGTGGCGCTCATTGGCCGTGGCGCGGCGGCCATCGTTCATGTCGAGGCGTCCATGGGCGCCTGGGCCGATGCCCGCCCAAGCGCCAGAGCGCCAATAGGTGAGGTTGTGACGGCTCTCGCAACCGGGCTGGGCGTGGTTGGAAATTTCATAAGCCGGCAGGCCGTGGTCGGCCGTGATTTGTTGCGTCAGCGCATAGAGATCGGCGGCATGGTCTTCATTTGGCACGATGAGGCGGCCCCTGCGGTGCAGGTCGAAAAAGGGTGTCCCCTCTTCGATGGTCAGCTGGTAGAGCGACAGGTGATCGGCGGCGAGGGCAATCGCCTCCTCCAATTCCGCCCGCCATCCCGCAAGCGTCTGGTTGGGCCGTGCGTAGATTAAGTCGAAGGACAGGCGCGGAAACGTCTTGCGCGCAAGGTCGATTGCAGCTCGGGCCTCTGCCGCATTGTGGAGGCGACCGAGGCGTTTCAGTTCTGCATCGTGCAGTGATTGCACCCCAAGCGACATACGGTTCACTCCCGCTCCCCGATAGGCGGAAAAGCGCCCGGCATCGGCAGAGGAGGGGTTGGCCTCCATGGTAATCTCGGCATCGTCCTCCACCGGCCAGGCCGTGTGGATTGCGGTGAGGATGGTCTCCACGGTGGCCGGTTCCATCAGCGATGGCGTGCCACCGCCAAAAAAGACGGACGTGATGGTCCGCCCCGGTTGCATGGCGGCCATATGCTCAATCTCAGCGGCAAAAGCGCGGGCGAAACGGGCCTGGTCCGGCGCGTTGTGGCGCACATGGGAATTGAAATCACAATAGGGGCACTTGGCCGCGCAGAACGGCCAGTGGACGTAAATGCCAAAGCCGGGGACGGTTGGATCGGCCACGGTCCTACTGCCCGCCCCTCTTTACTTTGTCATTCCTGCGCAGGCGGGAATCCATTTCAGCACGCCGCGGCTGTTTCACCATGGATTCCCGCCTGCGCGGGAATGACAAGGGAGGGTTGATCGTGGCGCGCACTGCTCTCACCGTCTCTCCAGCTTCGCATCTGCAAACGCCTTGAAGGCTCGCGCTCGGTGAGAAAGTGGCGTCTTGTCGCTGCCGGGCATCCAGCCGTGTTTTTCCTCTGCGCTCATCTCACCAAACGTCCGCTCATGTCCATCCGGGCGGAACACCGGATCATAGCCATGCCCCTGCTCCCCACGTGGTGGCCAGATCAGTGTTCCGGGGGCAACGCCTTTGAAATATTCCGCGTGCCCATCAGGCCAGCAGAGGCAGAGTGTAGCGTTAAAAGAGCCCTTGCGCGCGCTTTCGTTTGACGGGTCGAGACCGATCTCATTCAGCGCACGTTCCACCTTTTCCATCGCAAAGGCGAAATCCCTTCCGGTGCCATCTGGTTTTTCCGCCCAATCGGCAGTGTAAACCCCCGGATCTCCATCCAGCGCATCGACGCAAAGACCGGAATCATCCGACAGCGCCACCATCCCCGTGGCGCTCGCAGCGGCGAAGGCTTTGGTGAAGGCGTTTGCTTCAAAAGTTGTCCCGTCTTCGGGTGGTTCTGGTAGGCTGTGTTCGGCGGCGCTGGTGACTTTCAGGCCGTAAGGTTCGCATAATTCGCGCATCTCCTGCAGCTTGCCGGCATTGTGGGTAGCGAGCAGCAGTATTTTGCTATCCAGGGGGCGCATTTTGGAAAGATCGGGGGGCATTTGCTAACCGATGGCCATCTTTTGGTAATCGACCAGCTCGCCAATGCCCTTTTCGGCGAGGTCCATCAGCGCGTTGAACTCGTCCCGCGAAAACGGTTTCCCTTCCGCAGTGCCTTGAATTTCCACAATTCCTCCCGATCCGGTCATGACGAAATTGGCGTCGGTTTCGGCTTCGGAATCCTCGTCATAATCGAGATCGAGCACCGGTGTGCCATTAAAAATACCGCAGGAAATGGCTGCAAGATGGTCGGTCAGAACGGGTTCTGAAATCATCGAACGGGCTTCCATCCATTTCAGGCAGTCCGATAATGCGACCCAAGCCCCTGTAATAGAAGCGGTTCTCGTCCCGCCATCGGCCTGAATGACATCACAATCGACGCTGATCTGCCGTTCGCCCAGCGCCTTTAAGTCGACGACAGCTCGCAGAGAACGCCCGATAAGACGTTGAATTTCCTGTGTTCTGCCGGACTGCTTGCCGGAGGAGGCCTCCCGCCGCATCCGTGATCCAGTCGCCCTCGGCAACATTCCATATTCAGCAGTAACCCAACCTTTCCCTTGCCCCCGCAGCCAAGGCGGAACGCGTTCTTCAAGGGACGCTGTACACAAAACATGGGTGTCCCCCATCTTCACCAGGCAAGAGCCCTCCGCATGTTTGGAAAAGCCCCGCTCCAGCGTGACGGAGCGCATTTCATCGGGCGCGCGTTTGGATGGTCTCATGGTCGGTTTGGTCCAGCAAAGGTTTGGCCCTGCTCGTAACCTGCCGCAGCCCTTGCGTCCATTGGCGCGCCGCGACAGCAATGCCTATAATGGGATCATGACAAGTGATGCGTCCTCCCTTCCGCCACCATCCAGCCTCGATGAGCGCTCTCGGGAGATTTTTCAGCATATCGTTGATGCCTATATGGAAACCGGCGCGCCGCTGGGGTCGCGCAACCTCTCGCGCCTGCTGACGCAGAACCTTTCCCCGGCCTCCATCCGCAACGTGATGAGCGATCTGGAGCATCTGGGCCTCATCTACGCCCCCCACGTTTCCGCTGGGCGGATGCCGACGGAATTGGGGCTTCGCTATTTCGTTGATGGTCTTTTGGAAATTGGCGACCTATCCCAGGACGAACGCACCGCGATTGAAGGGCAGGTAAAGGCGGCTGCCTCCGGGCAGACTGTGGATTCGGTGCTGCGAGAGGCCTCCACTATGCTTTCTGGCCTCACTCAGGGTGCTGGGCTCGTCATCGCCTCCAAGTCCGATGTGCGCCTGCGCCATATTGAGTTCGTCCGCCTCGCGCCAGACAAAGCACTGGTGGTGATGGTGGGCGAGCATGGTGTTGTTGAAAACCGCGTCGTTGATCTGCCCCCGGGCATGTCGTCTTCGACGCTGCTCTCCGCATCCAACTTCCTCAACGCTCACGTTGCCGGTCGCACGCTGGCCGACGCGCAGACCTCCATCGCCAATCAGATGGAAACAGCACGGCGGGAGCTGAACGAACTCGCCCAAAACCTTGTGGACCAAGGCCTTGCCACTTGGGCTGGGGCAACGCAGGAGGCTGCCCCGCAGCTTATCGTGCGCGGGCGTGGCAATCTCATTTCCAGCGCCGCCGCGGGAGATGATCTTGAGCGGCTCCGCAAACTCTTTGATGAGCTTTTGAGCCGCGAAGGCGTCTCACAATTGCTGGACCTCACCGAGGCGGCAGATGGGGTGAAGATCTTTATCGGCTCAGAAAACAAGCTCTTTTCCCTCTCCGGTTCCTCCGTTGTGGTGGCGCCCTATCGCGATGGCGATGCCCGCATCATTGGTGCTGTCGGTGTTATTGGTCCGACGCGGCTTAATTATGCGCGTATCGTTCCGATGGTTGACTACACAGCCCAGGTAATTGGGCGCATGCTCGGCTAGGAACGGGTTGATTTACGCCGCGTTGCACCCGATATGCGGCGTTGAAAATTGCCCGCCTGCCCGAGAGATCATCCATGCCCGGCCATCGCACCGAAGAAGACGCCCTATTTGACGACCTTGCTGCTGAGGAAGAGCGCATGGCCGCGGAAGAACAGGCTGAGCTTGATGCCGAGGACGAGGTTGAGGAAACCGACGCGGGGACGGAAACCATTGACGGCAACGACCCGGCAGCCGTTCTCGCTTTGCTCGATAAGCTTCGGACCGAAAATGAAGAGTTGAAGGACCGCACTCTTCGCACTGTCGCCGAGATGGAAAACCTGCGCCGTCGTACTGCTCGCGAAATTGCCGACACTCGCTCCTATGCTGTTGCCAATTTTGCCCGTGATCTGCTCGCCGTTGGCGATAATCTCCAGCGCGCTATGCAGGCCGTATCCGCCGAAAAGCGTGAATCCGGCTCGGAAGAATTCAAGAACCTGCTCGAAGGTGTTGAACTCACCGAACGCGAGCTGCTGAAGGCTCTCGACAAGGCCGGGGTGGCGAAATTCAATCCGGAAGGTGAGAAATTCGATCCCAACCTGCACCAAGCCATGTTTGAAATGCCAAACCCGGATGTGCCCAACAATTCCGTCGCCCAAGTGGTGCAGGAAGGTTATACGATCGGGGACCGCGTGCTGCGCCCGGCCATGGTGGGTGTTGCTAAGGGCGGGCCGAAATTTGAAGAGCCTCAGGCTGACGCAGGTGGTACTGAAGACGGTGATGGCGGGGATACGACCGAAGCGTCCTGAGACCTCAAATCTTGCGCTTTCTCAAAAGATGAATCTCTGGCGGGCATTGCCCCGGCCATGGTGGGCAGTGCCGCGGCACTGGCTGCTCCTGCGCAGCCTGATGTACCCATATCTTCGTCAACGACGCATTTCTGCAATCCTTCGATTTTCTTGGAAATGCGCCCATGAAATCCATGTAAGACGTAAGTTCAACCTTCCCAAGAGGTCTGATTCATTTGTCGATCCATCTCATGTTTGAAGGGATGGCACCTCTCATCTTTCAACGGGTTGAACTGCTCTGCAAACTTGGAAAGCTCTCAAATCACAGAACAAACTCGGTGAAAGATTGATGATGGAATCCACAGGCCGGACCCACAAATTCAACATTATCTTCCACAGCGAGATTCATCGGGTGCGTTCCCAAGTAATTTCTGTATGATGATCATATGAATAGTTGGCAGCTAGAGGAATAAGCATGGGACTACCTACCCATTCCGGCATCCTTCTGGAACGCACTATTGTGCTTGGTATGGCAGCATTGCTGAGCATTGGCGTTCCATTAGCCAGCCATTCTCAATCGAAATCTGACGCTGTTCCTGTCGATCAAGGCGACGCTTGGTCACAGCAGACACGTGAGGCATTTTACGATGTCGACCAAGGGTCACGCATTATGCCACTTCAGTGGGCGCAGGCCCTTCAGGCCGAGGATGGTGCGCCTTTCTTGGGCGACAGCCTGAAACGCTTCGGTTATCTAAGAAACCCCGCCAGCCCCAAAGGCTTGCCACTCGGTTTTACCGGGGCAGAGGATGCCGCTGGCATAGCCTGGTTGGGGATGACCTGCGCAGCCTGCCACACTCGCGACCTTGAAATGGACGGAAAAACATATCGCCTGGACGGCGGGCCGGCCTTTGCCAACTTCCAGAATTTCTTAAGCGCCCTGGACAATTCGGTCGACAACGTTCTGAGCGATCAGGGATCGTTCGAGGACTTTTCCAACGCAGTTCTGGGCGCAAACCGGACCGATCAGGACGCGCAATCCCTGGAGAGTGAATTGCGCGATTGGTACCACCGGTATCACACAATCATGCACGGTTCCCTACCCAAAGCCCATCCTTGGGGACCGGGTAGATTGGACGCGATGGGTATGATTGTGAACCGCCTGGCTGGTCTCGATATCGGTCCGCCGCCGACACATATCATCGCGTCGAATATCAAGCGGGCGGATGCTCCGGTGCGCTATCCGTTTCTTTGGAATGCGGACAAGCAAGCGTGTACCCAGTGGCTTGGTTTCGCGCGAAATGACAATGACCTCTTTCGCACCGCGCGTAACATCGGCCAGGTTTTGGGGGTCTTTGCGGACTTCCGAGCTGCGCGCGATCCATCAACGACTGAGCTTGATTGGTGGGCATATAACTCTGTTAATCTGAGGGGATTGGGTGAAGCGGAAATTCTCATGTCCCGCATCGGCCCGCCAAGATGGCCCTTCGAAGTGGACCGGGATCTTGCCGCTGAAGGAGCCGAAATCTACAAGGCCACATGCAATTCGTGCCACGAGTCTAACCCCGGCCCCGTGCCTTGGGAAACGCCTATTCGCAACGTCGGCACTGATATGCGGGCCATGCAATTGTTGAAGAGACGGGTCTCAACCGGGGTGTTGGCCGACAGCATTGTCCAGCCGCCGTTCTCCAAGGAAGACAACGCAATTTCGGTTCTTTATGGCGCTGTTACAGGCATGCTGCTCAGCCTGCCAGCAATGCCTCATGAAGAACATTCTCAGACATTGCCGCAGGCGCATACCGCCGCTGATTGCGCAGGAAAGATTGGCTATGAAGCCAAGGTGCTCCACGGGGTTTGGGGCGCTGCTCCCTATCTTCACAACGGCTCGGTACCGACGCTGGCGGACTTGCTAAAACCGGCGTCCGAGCGCCCCATGACGTTTGAAGTTGGTCCTGCTTACGATCCCATTCGTGTGGGATTGGCAGCCAAGCAGGTTGGCGACGATACGACGTTCAACGCGACGGGTTGCAATGATCCAGCCTCAGGCCACAGCAATTGTGGCCATGAATACGGGATCAATTTGGAAGCGACGGACAAGGCCGCCCTCTTGGAATATCTCAAGACCCTCTGATCGGTGGGTATTCGTCTCGGGCAGTTCCGCAACTCTCCTCTCTTGCGGTTTTTGGAGCATCTGTATTGAAGTCAGCGCCACCCCTTCGACTTCCCTCCAGGCCCACCAGCAAGCGGGCCTATCTGGCAATACTATTCTCGGATTTAACAGCATCAACGCAGATCACTGCGTCCTTGGAGGCTGAGGATTACTCGTTTTTGACGACCACGATGCGGGCCATCTTTGATCAGATTATCCCCCGTCACGGTGGTACCGTTGTCCAGGTGATGGGGGACGGGGTGTTGGCCAGCTTTGGCTATCCCAATGCGATGGAAGATGACGGGCGCCGCGCCACCGAAGCCGCCTTAGATCTGCATGATGCAGTTCGAAACCTTGATCTTGGCGTGCCTCTGCCAATTCCGCTCACCATGCATTCGGGAATCCATGAAGGACTGGTCCTTCTGGAAAAAGGCGATTCCGTCACTGGAACACTCAAACTGGTCGGCAACGCAGTTAATGTCGCTGCTCGGCTGAGCAGTGTTGCGCAGAGTGACGAGATTGTCGTGAGCACTGAGACTCTCGGTTCTGACAAGCACTTCTTCGACACCGACGAGGAGCGCACGCATGACTTGAAGGGTGTTGACGGCCCTGTGGTTGCCTACCGAGTTCTCGGACGCGCCGCGGTGGAAACGCGTTTCGATGCTCGGGAAAGGGACGGCCTGACGCCGTTCATTACCCGGCAAGCTGAATATGACGCGATGCAGGCGGTTCTCGACGAAACTCTTGCTGGAGCAACCGCATTCCTGACCATCGTTGCTCCGCCTGGCCTCGGTAAAACCCGCCTGGCGCGGGAATTTCTCAACAACGCGGTGCCAACTAACGCTCGTGTTCTGCGCGGCTATTGTGAAAGCTATCTCGGTTCCGAACCACTGCAGCCCTTCTTGCAGATGTTGCGGGCTCTGACCGGCATTGACGACGCCATGAGCAATACCGAGGCAGGCGATGCGGTTCGCGAAACGCTGGTTGCCCTCGACCCCGAGCTTGGCGGGTCGGTGGACATATTCTTAAACGCGCTATCCCTTGCGGAAGCGGACGCAGAAACCGGCAAGACGATCGTGCGTCCCGCTCAGCGCCTGTTTGAGTGTCTGGCCAAGGCGTCTCCGCTCGTCCTGTTTGTGGATGACTGGCAGTGGGTGGATGATGTTTCGCGGGATATTTTCGACGGTTTGCACCGCCTCGACGTGCCCATCATGGTGCTTTCGACATCGCGCGAAATGCCGGAACGGCAAATTGGTCGCAGCCAAATGCAGACAATCAGTCTGCAGCCTTTTTCAGATGTCGATCTCGATCAAACGATCTCGCATCTCTTGCCAGGCATCAATGTTTTCCTCGCCCAACAAATCCGGGATTTTGCCGGTGGCAACCCTTTGTTTTTGGAGGAATTATGCCGTGCCTCTACCGACGTGCAAACTCAGTCACTTACCCAATCTACTACGGGTGAGGCATGGCTGGGCGCACTCATCGTCGCCCGCGTTGATAAACTGCCAAACGCCGTTGCAGAGATTGTTCGCACAGCTGCAATCATAGGCAATGTGGTCCCGATCTGGTTGTTGGAAGGCCTCACAGGTTCAGGACTTAGCGAAGAACTGGCGCAAACGCTTGCGCAGAACGACCTGCTTCATCCTGATGAACAACCGGGACGCTTGCGTTTCAAACACGGCATTGCGCGGGAGGTCATCTACGAATCTGTCGGCCTGCACCAGCGGCGCAAACAACATCTCAGTATTGCCGAAATGTTGCGGGAATCGACGCAGGACGGTGCCCAGGATGGTATCCTGGAAGCTCTCGCCTACCACCATCTTGCCGGGCGAGATTTTCCCAATGCCGCCACCTACGCCGAACTGGCGGGAGATAAGGCGGTTGCCACTCTGGCGCTCGACCGAGGTCGTAAACAATATGTTGCGGCGCTGGAAGCGATCGACCAACTCAGCACTGATCCGGAACAATATGCCCGGTGGGTTGGTGTTATGCGGCGGTTGAGCCCGCTTTGCGTTTTTGATCCTCATCCTGACCAACTCCCGCGTTTGCGACGTGCCGTGGAGCTGGCTCAGGAGAACGCTGATGAGGCTGGTCAAGGCTATGCATATTATTGGCTGGGTTACGTTCACTACGCCATGGGCGATGCGACGGAGGCGACCAGACATCTGGAAGCCGCCATGCAAAGAGCCGAGCAATTGGACGACCTCCGGCTGAGACGGTTTTGCGAGGCAACCCTTGGTCAGGCTTATGCCGCCAGCAGCGCATATGACAAAGCAACCGACCTTCTGGAGAAAACCGTTGGTGTTGCTGCCAACCAGCTAGGCAAGCGCACAATCGCCGTTGGCGCTGCCTATTCTGAGGCGATCCGGGGTTCAATACTTGGCGATCAGGGTCACTTCGCCGAGGCGGACGAGTGTTTCGCGCGCGCAGGCGCCATAATCGCTGAAAACCCCGAAGGCTTCATCGCAGGCTCCATTATGCTTTGGAAAGGTGCTGTCGCGGCTTTTCAGGGGCGATGGGAGCTTGCCCGTAGCGAAACGCTCAACGCGTTGCGAATGGCCGATCGCACCAAGAGCACATTGCATTTGGGGCGCGGAACGACACAGCTCGGCTATATTGACTGGACCAGCAACGGCAACGCTGAAGCTCTGCTCACCATTGAGGATGGCACCAGCTGGTTGGAAGCCAATAACATTCGCCTCTTCATTTCGCTCGATCACGGTTGGTTGGCGGAAGGTTTGATTGCGCAACGCGAAATCAAACGTGCCCGGCACTTCGCCGCGATGGCGTTGCGCCGTGCGCGGGCGGGTGACAGGCTTGGGGAAGCTATGGCTTGCAGAGCAATGGCGCGAGCCGCTTCAGCAGGTTCAGGCACCAAATCCTGGGAACATTATCTTGCCAAGGCTGATCTTTCGGCAACATCGCGCAAATCCAAACGGGAACATGCGCTCAATGATATGTGTCGTGGGGAAATCCTGCTGGCCAATGGCCAGCGGCAACAGGCGCTTGACCAACTTGGCCCGGTGATGGAGCAATTTCAGGCAATGGACATGGCTTGGCATGCCGAGGCTGCTCAGCGTTTGACAGCATAAGACGAAGCTAGGTTGGCTCCACCACCGCATTGATAAATCCGAGCATGAAACCCACCGCGGCTGCCGAACCTGGGCATGCGTGCAGCGGGTGGTCGTTCTCGGACCGGTCGCCGCCAAAGACGGGATCCAGCGTGACTGCATCGTCAGCCAGGTCCTCGTGACATGCCCCAAGGATGGAAACGATAATTTTGTCGCCTGCGGCCACCTGAATGCCACCGAGTTCATGATCTTTGAGGGCAGTTCGCCAAACAGCCGGCGGCTCCGGTGTGCCTTGAATGGTCTGTGTCATAGGTTTGAACAAGACCGCTTTGGCACGGTCATAGGATGCTGCCCCACCGTGTTTCATGAGCGCAACCGCAAGCTCCTTGAAACCAGCATTGTCGTTGCCCGACCACATTTTCAGACAATTACCGACATTGATCAGCGTCGTTGGGATCATCCCCATCATGATGCCGAGCAAACTGCGAGCGATCAGCTCATCATCATCCGGGAAAGCCTCAAACACTGCCCGCGACAAGGGCCCCTTGGGCAATTCACCGGACGCACAAACCTCTTTGACGAGAGCATCGGCTCCCGCGCGCAGCAACTGACCTTGCCCAGCCCCGAGCTGAGACATGACGCCGGCCGGGTCGGGATAGAAAATCAAAGCCGATGGAAAGTTGTAGTCCCCGGGGCAGCGCGGAGGTGCAGTCACGTCGAGCCGTACACCTCCCGGCATGATATGTTTACCATCTGGAATGTCGAACCATGTATGACAGACCTCAGTCAGTACTGTGCCGAGCGCATCAGCCACCGCGCCGCCGTTTTTGGCGAGAGCTTGACGGGTTAAGGCGAGAACAAGATTGAAGGAGTCCTCCGCTGTCACCGCGCCGATCGCAGCATTGATCTTGTTGGCCTGACGGTCATATTCCGGTCCGGCATCCAGCCCGAGATAAATTTCTCCAAAACAATGCTTCGCGCGGGCATTGTACCCAGCGACTGAATAGAGCGCAGCTGCATTGTGAAGCACTTCCATGACCAACGGTTTGGACGTTACCGTTACCGTTGTGTCTTTGCGGGAAACGCCGGGATGAAGCACCTCTGCTTTGTGACTGTGCCCCGAAAGCTCCAGTTGATTGGCTAGAAAACGCGCATTCGCGTCCGCTGTATGGTGCTTAGAATCGTGCAGATCGTGGACCAATTGGTCCTTGAATTTTGAACCCTGACCCATCGAAATGGCCCTCCCAAGCCAATTTGAAAGAGTAGCCTACATCCTTTCGAGCAGAATGCACTATCAATCTGAACTAGATGACGTGTGGGTGGCGAATACTTGTTAAACAACAGCATTCATTAAGGGGGATGGAGCGCTTAGTTCCACCTGCGGTGCGTCCATTAAAAGCAGATAACTGTTGGAGATGTGTTGAGACTCGACACGCTGTTCATACCAAACATCCGGGCGTTGATCAGGACGCGGGCTGAGCGTCACAACTGATTTTTGAGGTTGCGCGAAGTCTGTCGGTTTCAATCCGTATTGGTTTTGCCAGTAACTGACGGCCAGCATGATCCCGCCTTGAGCAAAAATACTTTTGACCGGAATGCCTATCTCCCAAATATCTGGCAGATCGCCATATCCGTACGGCACGACATCGTGGGGGTTTCTCGTTCTGGTGGAATTCAGATGCTCATCAATAAATCCCGCAAAACCGGAATTTCCTGAAGTGGGTGCAGCAAAGGTAAAACTGGCGCTGTCGGAATGGCCTAGCAAGGTCGCAAGGTAGCCATGCATCATAGGGGCAAGCCCTCCGCCCTGGCTGTGTCCTGTGACGAACCATCGCGTATCTTTGTTTTCAGCAATGAAGTCGGAAAACGAAATGCCGGTACCAGGATCGTTCAGGGCGACGAGGTTCTTCACCGTATCCAGGAATTCACGCGAGACTTTTGCGCTGTGATCTGCCTCAGCCCACGGGTAGTCCACCAGGGAAGTAGGAACATCCTCAACCCAGCTTTCGATGCTGCTCCAAAGCGTCCCCCGCAAAACAACTGCAAACACATGAGATGAGCGCTGCTTCGTGATAAACATCAAATTGCTGCCTTGGGTGTCGGTAGTTCGTGCCGGCCCCCAAACGAGCTCCCAATCCCCACCCGTGGCATAGTGTTGTTTGGACAGTTCAGACTTAATCTGGCCTTTGATGGAGGAGAGTTCCTGTCCCCCTCCTGCATAGGAAATGGCGCAAAGGGTCATCATCATCTGTGCATTCGAATAGGTTAAGGTGCTGGCACTCGACATTGTAAATCCCTCAAAGACTTAGTGAGAGCATACATGCATTGCTGTGGCAGCATAAGGGTGGACCAGCGCCATCGAAACTTGGACCTTCGTCGGCGTGTCATTGGATCAAACGTTCGTTTCTTAGGTAAAATCAATGCGATCGGACAGTATCTGAAGCCCCACGAGAGCCCCCGCCTGGCGCAACACAGTCGGTACGCTAAATCCGGCGGGAAAGGCCCCGCAGCTCAGCAGGATAGAGCAACGGTTTCCTAGTCCGTAGGTCGCGCGTTCGAATCCACTCGGGGTCACCATTGCTTCAGCGGTCGGTAACGACATGTGAACGCGTAGCGAAGAGGGCGTCTTCGGCGAGGCAGGTGAGGCGTAACACTATGGCCAGCGCCGTGAGCCAAGACCTGTGCAGAGAGCATGAAATCAACCCGTCACCCTAATCATTCGAGCAGATCACAGCCATATCTAGTTGCCGAGCAGCAGAGCACATAAAAAAGTATTGTGGGAATGCTCGCTGTGATAAGTTGCCAGAGCTCCTTCAGCTACCCCATGAACCTTGCGCAAAGACAGCTCCAATGGCCCCCAAACGACCCTCTACACACTGGATACTGCGTATTCTGGGAACCATCCTCGCTCTGGCCGGACTCTATTTATGTGGAGGTGGGATCTATCTGATCTCTCTTGGGGGATCTTCGTATTATTTGATTGCGGGTTTGGGGCTTCTGGTCAGCGGCGTTTGCGTCTTTTTCGGCAGGATTCTGGGCGTGGCAATTTACCTGGCAATCTTTGTTTTCACTATATGCTGGGCCTATTACGACACTGGCTTGAACTTCTGGGGCTGGGTGCCACGAGTCGCAGCTCCTCTGGTGATTGCAATTGTCATCTTGCTGACCGTGCCACTCTACCGAAATGCTGCGATAGCCCCTCTACGCTCACGCCTGTCTGTTGTTGGCGGTCTAGCTCTTGTTGCCGTTTTCGGTGTGTTTTTTGCTCAGATGCTTGAGCCGCACAATGTTGTTCAAAACGACATTTCAATAACACCTGGCAAGGAAACCAAGATCACCGCCGATATGGGCGGCGAATGGCGTGAGTGGGGTGGAACGGGGGAGGGCGTAAGGTATTCGCCGCTTGAACAAATCAACAAGGGCAATGTCAAAAATCTCGAAGTGGTTTGGACGGCGCATCATGGACAGGTCCCCAACGCCGCACTGGCCAATGAGGATCAGAACACCCCCCTTTACGCAGATGGAACGCTTTTTCACTGCGCCTATAACAATGTTGTAACAGCCTTTGACGGGACGACTGGGGAGAAGAAATGGGTTTTCAATCCAAACGCCTCGGCGCCATTGTGGCTGCGCTGCCGCTCTATTGCCTATGTCGATCCAGCGGTTGTCAAAGGCGCGACAGTTAGCCTCGCTGTTGCAGATAGCGCTGACGGAGCACGGACCCGAACAGATGGCTCAAACACCGCGCAGCTTGATGCCAACCTGGCCGCCAATATCGGTGACAACGTTGCTGAACAGTCCATCGAAGCTGGTGAGCTTGAAAACGGTGGAGCCGAAACTGCGGATGCAAATGCAAGCACCATAAATTCCGCGCTGGCTGACCCTAATGAAACCGCAGATGTGAGCGAGGATTGCGGCCCCAGAATTGTTGTCGCCACAGTCGATGGACGTCTGATGAGCATTCGTGCCAGCGACGGCAAACTCTGCACCACGTTTGGTGTTGATGGTTCCGTTGACCTGCATGAGGGCATGGGCAGCTATTTTGCCGGGGAGTATATGCCCACGACTGGTGCAAGCCTTGCCGGAGACAAGATTGTTATCGGTGGTTGGGTGATGGACAACCGGGCTATCGGTGAGGCTCCAGGTGTCGTGCGAGCCTACAATGCAATTACCGGCGCCCTGGAATGGGCCTGGGATTCAGGCAACCCGAAAATCGATAAATATCCGCCGCGCGGCGAGAGCTACACGCACGGAACCCCAAATGTTTGGGCACCGATATCCTATGATCTCGACTTGAACATGGTCTACCTGCCGACAGGCAATGCAACGCCGGACTTTTGGGGCGGCGCGCGTACTGACAGTGATAATGAATATAGTTCGTCGGTTGTCGCGCTCAACCTGGATAGCGGCAAGGAAGTGTGGCACTTCCAGACAACCCATCATGACCTGTGGGACTACGACCTGCCCGCGCAACCTGCGCTGGTCGACTTCCCAAAAAGCGATGGAACCACTGTTCCCGCGGTCGTTCAGCTCACCAAGCGCGGAGAGATCTTTGTGCTTGATCGTCGGAACGGGACGCCGCTGACAGAAGTTACCGAGAAGCCTGTTCCGCAGGGGAATGCCAAAGGCGAGTATTACGCGCCAACACAACCCTTCTCGACTGGCATGCCTTCGATCGGATCAGACGTTTCCATTCTTAGCGAAAGCAAGTCCTGGGGCATGACGCCATTTGATCATCTCTACTGCCGCATTCGTACGCTGCAGACCCGCTGGGACGGATTGATGACTCCGCCTTCAACCGATGTCTATTACCAGTTCCCTGGCAATGGTGGTGGCTTCAACTGGGGCAGCGCGTCCTTTGATCAGTCACGCAATCTGCTGGTCCTGAACAACATGATCTGGCCGAACCGGACGCATCTGATCGAGACCGACAAAACCGGTGGCGTGGATATGAGTGGCGGCAGCGAAGGCGGTCCAATGGCTGGCACGCCTTATCAGGTCTATATTGACTATGATGTGTTGAAATTATTCGCGACTCCCTGCTTTGAGCCGCCTTTTGGCACGGTTACCGCCATCGATTTGGCGACACAGAAGATCAAATGGCAAATCCCCATGGGTACGACCACAGACACCGGCCCATTCGGTCTGAAGACCTATTTGCCCATAAATACCGGCATGCCAACGCTTGGTGGGTTGTTGACCACCAAGCCAGGGATCAGTTTCTTTGCGGGCACTCAGGATTATTACCTGCGCGCGATCGACACCGAGACAGGTGATATTCTCTGGAAAAGCCGCCTTCCCGTCGGCAGTCAATCCGTTCCTGTCACCTATACCGATAAGAATGGTCGTCAATTGATCGTTGTTCAGGCAGCCGGTGCACGTCATAGTCCTGATCGGGGCGATTACCTGATCGCCTATGCGCTCAAGGAGCAATGAGGGCTGTGTGTCAGGCTGTTGTGTACGGGGCAGAACGGACGGGGAATACGTTTCCGTTCCATATCTGCGCTAAAGGCATCCAATGCCGGTACTCGATCTGAATCATTGATGCTTGGGCCGGCCAAAGATTGGGCTTGGAAAGCATAATCGCTGGTTCATGCTTGCTCAGCCAGAATGTAGATTGCTCTCGGTGATATTTTCACCATGACTTAAAACCGCAATGGCTTCAGGCGCATCTGTAGAGCTGCTGTGCAAGAGGGTCAGTGATCTGCGGTGGAAGAGCTCAATCAGTCGAGTTTCCCAGATTTCCACTGGGAATAACGGACCTGTCGTGCTGCATCTCTCTTCGCTTTGATACGCTTGATATAGAGGGCTATACTGTGATCGGACTCGGACGCGTAATTCCGGTCGCGCCAGAATTCATCGATTGAAACGCGCTCGGCGTCGTGCTCATTCAGATGAACATAGTTGGGCCCTTCGAGCACGATCACCTCTTCACCGGTATGGGCATACCCTCCATGTTTTTTGTCCCTGAGAAAATCGGGGGGCAACATTGGTACAACATCATAGCCATCAACAATCCGTTGTAGCGGAAGGTCTTTGTAGCGCGCGGCGCCTGCAGCATTGGTGAATTTGGGTTGTCCGAAATTTATGCTTTTTTCAACGTTGTACCCATCGCGCTGCAGATAGATCAGCAAGATCGACGACACTGCCGCACCAAGTGAATGGCCGGTTACCCGGGTACGATAGCCGGGCTTGAGATAGGGTTTTACATCAGCGTAGATAAGATTGGCGTCGGATTCAAAACCCTTGTGAAAAGCAACATCAAGCGAGTTGTCCTCTACGATCTGGAATTCGACGTCGTATAGCACATCCTTTAAGGTCTTGGTTCCGCGAACACTGATTGTTTGGGTTTTGGTCTCTGGAGAGATTTCGAGGAAATACAACGTTTTAGTACCCTCAGGCACGCTGACGCGGACCGTCCTTGGATAGCGACGCCTGATTTCGCCCTCGGTTTGGTAGGCTGCATCCGCATAGGCTGCATATTCCGCGATTAAATTGAAATCTGGCCGGTCGCTGACAACTTGCTGGTTGAAGTTGTGAAGCGAATTGAAGGGCGCTGTGGCGCAGGAAACGACGAACAGCGTCAGAAAAACCGGTAGCAGACGCACAAACGGCACCGCGATGATATTTGATATAGCAACAGCCAAGTCAGAGAGCTCGCATCGGGAACACCGGATTGCTCAATTTATTACTGTAGGAGCCCAAGCCGTGCAAACGTCCGCCAGACTTTGCAGATGCATAGCTTGAGCAAGGCATATTTCTGGCAAGTCACCCATGCAAAACAACACGGACGAGTGTAGTCAGGCCAACCCCGGCAAAACAGCTTTTGCACCCAAAACGACCATCTCAACGGCAATGGCCAGCAGTATCATGCCCATCAAACGCGTCATGATCACCCGCATGCTGTCGCTGAGGGCGTTGCCAAAGAAAGACGCAAAGAACAGGACGACAAACATCAAAGCGACAATTACACTGACGACGCTGCCAACGGCGATTAAGCCCTCCAGGTCGCCTGCATGCCCCGCATAGATGATTAGGGTAGCAATCGTGCCCGGTCCGACAATCAAGGGAAAGGTGATAGGGTAGAAGGCAAGACTGGACAGGTCTTGCATTTGGTCTTTCTCTTCATCGGTGCCTTGATGAGAGGCGATGTTACCTCCGTTGAGCATTGACCACGCAATATGCGCGAGCACGACCCCACCCGCGATCCGGAACTGGTCAATCGTAATACCAAAAAGGCCGATAATCTGTTGTCCGGCAAGTAGGATCACGGCGCACATAATGGCGGATAAGATCGTGACTTTCAGCGCGAGGGCGCGTTGCTGTGCCACGCTAAATTCAGACGTCAGGGCGAGAAAAATCGGCAGGGTCACGAAGGGATTCATGATCGCGAAGAACGCGCCGAAGGCTTTGGTCAGATCAACATAGTCCATGTCAGCGCCAGAATTCCGTTTCCGCAAATGCAATCTACGTCATTTGGTGCGATTGATCGATCAGCCCCCACAATGTTTCTGAAACTATGATGAGCCCGGTTATCCTGAATCCGTGATTTTGGGAGCGCTTGCGGGCTCCGCTACACGGGTTTTGACCTGCTTCTCTGAAGCCTCCTCGATTTTTTGAGTTAGTCCTGTTCCTCCTACGAGGAGACGGATGATGAAGAGATCACGGTTCACCGACGAGCAGGTCAAATACAATCGAACACGCCTTGTGGAGCGTCGTCACGGGCTTTGCAGGTTCGCCGCATGATACGCTCTCGTTTCAGCAGCCTAATGTGCTTGTATCGTGATCTTTGATTTCGACGCAGTACCGCTGCCTCGTAGGCGTACAGCCTGGTATTTGGTGTTGGTTGCCACGCGATTTTGTTCGGCCAAAAAAGACACTTTGGAAAAATGCGGTCTTTGGCGTTTGATGCTGGATTTGTTCTCGGCCGCATCGGTCGGTACGATGCTCAGCGTCGTCGGTGCGTGGATTGATCATAGTTGAGACGAAGGTGATTTGAACGGGAGGGTCGCCCTGCAAGGCCGGTTCAGCCTTCAAAGACCTGATGAGATGTTGGCTGTATGCAACCAGGCTCACTTCTGCTTGAACATGGTCTGCGCCCCTAAATTTGCTCCAGATAGAAGGTTGAAATCATGGACGCCGGTTCAATTATTATCTTCGTTGGTTTCATTGTCGGCTCATGCATTATAGGCGGAGCAGTCTACTCTGGATTGGCGAAAATCGCTGATGCAATAGGTGTTTCCACAAAGAGAGAATAGAAATTTGAGCCTGGTCCAATAACTTTTTTTGATTTGGATCTGCAGAAAATTGTAAATTCTGTCCAAATCACAGGCCCCGTAGCTCAGCAGGATAGAGCAACGGATTCCTAATCCGTAGGTCGGTGGTTCGAATCCACTCGGGGTCACCAATTGGTATTTTTTCAGATCAGCTCCATGTCAATTTTGGCAGGCCTATATTGAACCGCTACCAACCTTGGAACGGGCTCCAAAATTCACAACTGACTTTGCTAGAGCTGATTGGGAAGTGCCGTGGATTTGGCTAGGAAGGGTCGCGTTCTGCCAGGTTGGTGGGGTCGCCGTAACCTCCTCCCGAGGGCGTCTGTATGATGACGGCTTCATTGACTTGGCATTGAATTTGGGTGCGCCCGGGCAGTTCTTCGATGTCGCCACCGACGTGTCGTACAGCGTTGTGCCCGCAACGGCCATTTTCACCGCCAGCAAGACCATTGGCTGGAATCTGGCGTCGGCCGCACAGAAAAGAAACATCCATTGGCTTCAGGAAACGAACCGTCCGATTCAGGCCATCACCGCCGTTCCATTGGCCCGCGCCACCAGAGCCACGTCTGATCTGGAACTTCTCCAGAACGACCGGATAACGCAACTCCAAAACTTCCGGATCGGTCAACCGAGTATTGGTCATATGCGTGTGAACCGCATGAGAACCGTTGAAGCCAGGGCCAGCGCCTGATCCACCACAGATGGTCTCATAGTACTGATAGAAGTCATCGCCGAAGTTGAAATTGTTCATCGTACCTTGCGCCCCGGCAATGGCGCCCATGGCGGCAAATATACAATCGGTGACCGCCTGAGAGACTTCAACATTGCCCGCAACGACTGCGGCAGGATATTCAGGCGTCAGCATGGATCGCTTGGGAAGGATGATATTGAGCGGTCGCATGCAACCTTCGTTCATGGGAATGTCGTCATCAACCATGCAGCGGAAGGCATACAAAACAGCAGCGCGGGTAACCGGTTCCGGCGCATTGAAGTTGTCATTTTGCTGGCCGCTTGTGCCGGTGAAATCCAGGGTTGCCAAACGTTTCTTCTTGTCGATCGTAAGTTTGACTGCAATTTTGCAACCTTGGTCAAAGAAAACCTCTGCTGTGCCTTCAGACAGGGTTGCGATGACCCGCCGCACGCATGCCTCCGCATAATCTCGAACATGTCCCATATAGGCTTTGACCACGTTGAGACCGAAGCTCTCGACCATGGCGAGAAGTTCCTGGACACCTTTTTCATTGGCCGCAATTTGCGCTTTTAGATCGGCAACGTTTTGATCAGTGTTGCGGCACGGATATTTTCCACCATCAAGTTTCTTGCGGATGGCCTGATCGAGGAACTGGCCGTTTTCGACGAGTTTTAAATTGTCGAGAACGACGCCTTCTTCTTCGATTGTGGTAGCAAGCGGTGTCATAGAACCCGGCGCAATCCCACCGACATCAGCATGGTGACCGCGAGAGGCCACAAAGAACAGAGGCTTGTCGCTAGCTTCACCAAACACGGGGGTTACGGTTGTTATGTCAGGCAGGTGGGTACCACCGTTGTAAGGAGCGTTTGTAACAAACACCTCACCTTTGATCATGTTTGGGTGCGAAGCGATGACGCTGGCAACCGAGCGGTCCATTGAACCCAAATGCACGGGCGTATGTGGGGCATTGGAGATCAGCGAACCATCACCATCAAACACGGCGCAGGAAAAATCCAGGCGCTCCTTGATGTTGGTTGAGCGTGCGGTCTTTTGCAGACGAAGCCCCATCTGCTCGGCGATCGACATGAACAGGTTGTTAAAAACTTCAAGCATCACGGGATCTGCCGCCATACTTACGGTTTCAAATACCGCAATTGTTGATGTCTTGGTCAAAACGAGATGGGAGTAGGTGTTCACCGAGGCCTCCCAACCCGGCTCAACAACAATTGTTCCGATTTCTTCGATGACAATGGCTGGCCCCCAGACTTTGTGCCCCGGTTTTAGGGAGTCTCGTCGATAGACATTGGCGTCTTGCCATCGCCCGCCGGAGTAGAATTTCGTTTTCTCGATGTTCCTGGCCGTGCAGGTAACGCTGTCCTCGGTGGTTTCCAGATTCACCGCACCGCCGCCGCTCGCCTCCACTTCAACCAATTCCAGAATGAGCGGGGTATCCGGCATGACAAACCCAAATTGCTCCTTGTGAATTTGCTCAAAGTGTTGGGCCATCTGATCATGATCTGTACAGGGAACTTCGATGGTGGAATCCGTTCCCTGGTATTTGAGATGCGCAATCACGCTGATTTTTATTTGCCGGGACTCAACACCCTGTTCCAACAGCTCCTGTCGAGTTTCCTTCTCAAGCTGCTCGTTTGTCCAATGCAATTCTCGCAACATGGACGTGCTGATCTCTCTTTCAATGCCGCGCTGACGAGCTGCTTTGATGTCGGCAAGCCCCATGCCATAGGCTGACAAGATGCCTGAAAAGGGATGGATGATAACCGCTTTCATGCCCAGAACATCTGCAACCGCACAGGCGTGTTGACCGCCCGCGCCGCCAAAACAAGTCAGCGCATAGCGGGTAATGTCATAGCCTCGCTGTACGGAAATTTTCTTTACAGCGTTCGCCATGTTCTCGACTGCAATTTTTAGAAAACCTTCTGCAACTTCCTCAGCAGACCCCCTCGCTGAATCATTAGCGATCTGTTCGAATTTCTCCCTGGCTGCATCGCGGTCCAAGGGCTGCTTTTGGTCGGGTCCGAAGACAAAAGGGAAATACTTTGGCTGCAATTTACCGAGCATGACATTGGCATCGGTTACAGCGAGTGGACCACCTCTGCGATAGCTTGCCGGGCCAGGGTTTGCGCCAGCTGATTCAGGGCCTACCCGAAAGCGCGACCCGTCATAGGTCAACAATGAGCCGCCGCCAGCTGCGACAGTGTGAATTTTCATCATCGGTGCACGCATGCGCACACCGGCAACTTCAGTCTCGAAGTCTTTTTCCAGTTCACCTGCATAATGCGCGACATCGGTGGAGGTGCCGCCCATATCAAAACCGATAATCTTCTCAAAACCTGCGATCTTGCTGGTTTGAACGGCGCCGACAATGCCTCCGGCAGGACCAGAAAGGATTGCATCGCGGCCCTGGAAAAGGTGCGCTGCCGTCAATCCGCCTGAAGACGTCATAAACATCAATTGCAGATCTGAGTTTTCGGTGTCGAGTTC
This sequence comes from uncultured Alphaproteobacteria bacterium, assembly GCA_929200315.1. Lineage (GTDB taxonomy): Bacteria > Pseudomonadota > Alphaproteobacteria > Rhizobiales > Rhizobiaceae > Pseudahrensia. The sequence goes on from CAKMZB010000002.1 coordinate 377,908, forward strand.
GCTCGCCACCTGATCGACATAGCGTCGCAAAATGGGTGACAAATAGGCATCCACCACAGTGGTATCACCGCGCCCGACAAATTTGATTAAGGGCGATACGTCATGGCTGGTCGATATCTGGGTGAAGCCAAGCCGTTCTGCAATGACAGCAGCCCGTTTCTCGTGATCGGGGAACCGATAGCCGTGCATGAAAACGATGGCGACCGAAGAGATTCCGCCAGCAAGCGCAGCTTCTAACGCGTCTTCAGTCTCTGCTTCATTGAATGCTTCTTCTTCCCGTCCATCGTTCAAAAACCGTCCCGATACCTCGGCGACCCGTTCATAAAGGAGCTCGGGTTTCTTGATTTCTCTGTCAAACAACCGGGGGCGGGCCTGATATCCGATTTCCAAAGCATCTGCGAACCCCCTATTTGTCAAAAGCAGGACCCGGTCGCCCTTTCGTTCTAAAAGGGCATTTGTGGCCACTGTCGTGCCCATTTTAACCGTGGCAATCTTGTCTGACGGGATTCTCTCAGATTGGGAAATTCCCATAAGATCACGAATGCCCTGAATGGCAGCATCGGGATATGCTTCTGGGTTATCGGAAAGGAGTTTATGTGGCTTCAAAGTGCCTTCAGGTGTCCGTGCAACGATGTCCGTGAATGTACCGCCACGGTCAATCCAAAAATCCCACTTTGCCAAAACGCAAATCCCTCAAACTCAACGGAAAATATTTATGTTGATTTGCTGTCAAAACACTGACAAATTGTCAATGTTACATTTTTAAAACGCCTGTTTTTTATCAAAACGTAACTCTGAAGCGCCACTATCGGCACCAATGAAGCCCAATGGGAGGTACCAACTATGAAACATTTTGCCCGCACTGCGTTCGCGTCTGCTTTCGCAGCTACAGCAACATTCGGGACGGCTCTGGCCGCAGATTGGGATATGCCTGTCCCTTACTCCGACAAGACATTTCACACTGTGAATATATCCGAGTTCGCAAAAGACGTGAAAGCAGCGACCAATGGCGGATTGAACATAACAGTTCACTCAGCGGGTTCGCTCATCAAGCACCCTGAGATCAAGAATGCTGTGCGCAGCCAACAGGTTCAGGTCGGTGAGTTCTTCCTCTCGCGCTTGTCAAATGAAGACGCAGCGTTCGGCATCGATTCACAACCGTTTGTCGCAACCAGCTATGATGATGCTGCAAAACTGTGGGCAGCGCAGAAGCCGGTCATCATCGAGTTGTTTGCCAAGCAGAACCTGGTTCCACTCTTCTCCGTGCCATGGCCACCACAGGGTCTGTACACGAAGGGCGAGGTCAAAACGACGGCAGATCTGAGCGGCCTGAAATTCCGCGCCTACAATGCTGCGCTTGAAAAATTTGCTCAGCTTGCCGGAGCAGCACCAACACAGGTGGAAGCTTCCGATATTCCGCAAGCCTTTTCGACCGGTCAGGTTGAAGCAATGATCACGTCACCGTCCACCGGTGCGAACACGAAAGCCTGGGACTATGTTTCTCACTATACGCCGATTAACGCGTGGGTTCCCAAGAACATTGTTGTGGTCAACAAAGCTGCCTTTGATGCTCTCGATGCTGATACGCAAAAAGCGGTGATGGAAGCCGCTGCAAAGGCGGAAACCCGGGGCTGGGAAATGAGCAAGGCTGAAACCGACGCCAAGACGGCCGTGTTGAAAGAAAACGGTATGGTCGTCGTTGAGCCTAGTGCTGAGCTTCTCAAAGGTCTGAAGGACATTGGCACCCAAATGCAGACCGAATGGCAGGCGTCCTCATCGGAAGAAGCAAAAGCGATTGCGGCTGAATTTTCCAAATAGGCAATCTCATGAATGCAGCACCCCAAAACAGGGGTGCTGCAAACCGTTTGGGGAGGGGCATATTGCGTAGATTTTTAGACGGACTTTACAACACCAGCGGTGCCGTCGCAGCCGGACTGACTGCAATGATCTGCATTCTCGTGACCGCTCAGGTTGTCCTCAACATCATAACGAAGATTGGCGGCGCGTCCGTCGCTATGACGATCCCCTCTTACGCTGATTTTGCAGGCTATTTTCTAGCCGCTTCATCGTTTCTTGCTCTCGCCTACACTTTCACACGCGGCGGGCATATTCGGGTCACGCTGGTTCTGGGAGCAATGACCTCACCCAAACTACGCCTCACAGCCGAGATTGCAGCTCTTGTCATTTGTAGCGCGACTTCGGTGTTTGCGACCTATTACATGACGCTTCTTCTCGAAGAATCATATCGTTTCGGAGATAAGTCGACTGGCATTGTCTCAATATCGACCTGGATACCCCAAACCAGTGTTGTTGTTGGTCTTGCAATCTTCTCCGTCGCCTTGATTGACGTTCTTGTGCAAGTGATCCGCAATAGAGCTCCGATTATCGAATACCACGAAAAACTTTAGAGGTTCGATATGTCGGAAATTCTAATCGTATTCGGTCTCTTGGTCGCCCTGGTTGCAATGTTGGCTTGCGGTGTATGGGTTGCTTTTGCTCTGGTAATTACTGGCGTTCTTTCAATGCTGGTTCTTTCCTCGGCACCTATTGGTCCAATCCTGGCCACAACTTTCTGGGGTCACAGCCATTCTTGGGCATTGGCGGCACTGCCCATGTTCATCCTCATAGGTGAAATTCTGCTGCGATCCCGTCTGTCTGAAGATATGTTCAGCGGCCTTGCACCGTGGCTGGGGCGATTGCCCGGGCGGCTGTTGCACGTCAATGTCTTTGGTTGTGCAATCTTTGCGGCGGTCTCCGGCTCTTCAGCTGCGACAGCCGCCACCATCGGCAAGATGTCCATCCCTGAATTGAAGGAGCGCGGTTATCCCGAATCTCTGATTTTGGGAACGCTTGCGGGCTCCGCCACACTGGGGTTGCTGATACCACCTTCTATTATTTTGATCGTTTACGGTGTCGCTACAGAGCAGTCGATTGCCCGTCTTTTCATTGCTGGTATTCTGCCAGGGCTCTTATTGGTGTTCTTGTTTGCTGGCTACGTGATGGTGGTGGCCCTGACAAACCCGGGAATATTTCCACCAGGCGAACAACGATTTTCGTTGCGACAAAAGCTATCGGCGTCCCGTCGCCTTATTCCGGTTCTGGCGCTGATCGCCGGTGTTATCGGCTCGATCTACGCAGGTATTGCATCACCAACGGACGCAGCCGCAGTCGGCGTTGTACTGTCTACCGTTCTGGCCTGGTGGAACGGAGCTCTTTCCTGGGAGATGCTCAAGGAAGCACTCATGGGCGCTACAATCACGTCCTGCATGATTGCGTTCATTTTGGCTGGCGCCGCATTTTTGTCCGTTGCTATGGGGTTTACCGGAATCCCGCGTGATCTTGCAGTCTGGATCGGTTCCTTCAATCTCTCGCCCTATGCCTTGCTTGCCGCATTGACGGTCTTCTTCATCATTCTTGGGTGTTTTCTGGACGGTATCTCAGTCGTTGTGCTCACCACATCAATTATCATGCCGATGGTAGAAAGTGTGGGAATTGATCCGCTCTGGTTCGGTATCTACCTGGTGATCGTTGTGGAGATGTCGCAGATTACGCCGCCGGTCGGTTTCAATCTCTTCGTCATTCAGGGGTTAACAGGCATCGACATTTTGAAAATTGCCAAAGCTGCGCTGCCCTTCTTCCTGATGCTGCTTCTGGCCGTAATTTTGACCACCGCATTCCCATCCATCGCAACCTACTTGCCTAGCTTGATGGGAAATTGAGGGAATGTCTAAAGGGAGCTGGCTGCCCTTGACGCCTGGTCATAGAGACCAGACAGAGTTCTGAGAGCGGAGGCAACGTCGCTCAGTTCTTCGTTAGAGCGATCCAGATGTTTGAGACTGTCCAATAAACATTGTTCGCGTATGTCTCTATAGCGATCACAAAGGTCAAAACCATCCTGTGTGGTGCTGTAGAACATTTCCTTGCCGCGCTTCTCGCCCTCTATCAGCCCTGCCTTTTGCAGTTTTTTGAGCGCATAGTTCACAATGTGCGAGTCTTCTATGTTCAGCAAAAAGGTGATGTCAGAGAGTCTCTTGTGTTTCTCCCTGTGGTTAATGTTGTGAAGAACCAGGATCTCCAACGAACTTAAGTCCGGCGTACCTGCCGCCGCCATGCATTTGTTCATCCAGCGACTGAAACCGTTAAAGGCAATGATGAGGCCGTATTCGAATTCAGACAATTGCCAGCCTTCCGAGCTGGCAAGATGTCTGGACGAAACAATCTTTCGTTTCTTCGAATGCTTCTCAGTCAATTTTGTCACCGTCCATCCAAGGGTCTCAACGGCCGTCTAAACCAGATTGTGATGAATCTAGCATATTTGAAGGCGGCTTCCATGACAAATCATCGGTATTCTATTGCTATTTCGTGATTGAATTTTGAAATAATTTGCAATCACTCGGAATCCGAGTTCGATCTTTTGAGCAGGCGCAACACATTGAACCAATATCGTGACTGGCCGACCGAAGTCAGGGAGATGTTGCTGAAGAGCTATGTACTCCGCATTTCATCAGACACCGTCTTTGATCGATGGCGGCATTGGGTGTGCTTTGAATTCTGTTCGTCACCCTACCGCTAGTTCTTCGATCGGCGGGCAGGTACAGATCAGGTTGCGGTCGCCGTGCAGGTTGTCAACGCGGGAGACTGGTGCCCAATATTTGGTGCTGATGGAAGTGCCGCCGGGATAAGCTGCTTCCGTTCTGCTGTAAGGCCGAGTCCACTCAGCAGTAAGCAAATCCTCGGCTGTATGAGGAGCATTGCGAAGCGGGTTGTTGTCCTTTGGCCATTCCCCGGCTTCAACGCGTTTCGCTTCGTTTGAAATTGCGATCATTGCTTCAATGAACCGATCAATCTCGGCCAGAGGTTCACTTTCTGTCGGCTCAACCATCAATGTTCCGGCAACTGGCCACGACATCGTCGGGGCATGGAAACCGTAGTCAATCAGCCGCTTGGCAACATCGTCCACGGTTACGCCAGCGCTTTCCTTCAGAACCCGGACGTCGACAATGCACTCATGAGCACATTGGCCGTTCTTGCCTGTAAAGAGGATTGGGTAGTGATCCTTCAAGCGATTGGCGATGTAATTTGCATTGAGAATTGCGACCTCGCTGGCCACCCGCAATCCATTGCCGCCCAACATGCGGATATACATCCATGAAATTGGCAAGATTGACGCCGACCCGTCTGGCGCGGCGCTGACTGCACCGCTGCTGCCGTTGGAAACATGCCCAGGCAGATGAGGCACCAAATGAGCTGCAACGCCAATGGGGCCGATCCCCGGCCCCCCACCGCCATGGGGAATGCAGAATGTTTTGTGCAAGTTCATATGGCAAACATCAGCCCCAATATCACCAGGTCGGGCGATGCCCACCATGGCGTTGAGATTTGCGCCATCAAGATAAACCTGACCGCCGTGAGAATGCACAATTTCGCAGATTTCCACGATACCTGCTTCGAACACGCCATGTGTCGATGGATAGGTAATCATCAGCGCTGCCAGGTTGCTGCCGTGTTTTTCTGCCTTGTCTTTCAGGTCAGAAATCGAAACATCGCCTTCCTCATTGCATTTCACCACGACCACATCATAGCCCGCCATTTGGGCCGATGCTGGATTGGTGCCATGGGCTGAGGATGGAATGAGGCAGATATTGCGATGGGCCTCGCCGCTTGCTTCGTGAAACGAGCGAATGGCCAGCAGTCCGGCAAATTCGCCCTGGCTGCCCGCATTGGGCTGAAGCGAGCATCTCGCAAAACCCGTTATCTCCGACAGCCAATCATCCAAATCATCGATGATGGCCTTGTAGCCCAGGCGTGTATGGGCCGGGGAGAAAGGATGGACATTGCCCGTATCACTCCAGGTCACCGGCATCATTTCTGCGGCCGCGTTAAGTTTCATTGTGCAAGAACCCAACGGGATCATAGCGCGATCCAGGGCAAGGTCCTTGTCCATGAGCTTGCGCAGCAGGCGCATCATCTCAGTTTCAGAGCGGCAGGAGTGGAAGATCTCTTGACTGAGGAAATGGCTGTGATCGCGGCTGCTCTGCAGCACGGATGGGGCTTCGGGCGGCGCTGTCACATTCAACAATGAACACAACGCCTGTAGGTCAGTTTCAGTGGTTGTTTCGTCGAAGGCCACCGACAGCGTGTCGGCATCCATAATGCGCAGATAATATCCTGCGGCTTCCGCATCAGCAGCGATACTCGTTGCCCTGACATTCACTGCAAAGGTAATCGTGTCGAAAAACTGTGCGCTCGTCTCCAGTCCTGACGCCGCCAGCGCGCCCGCAAATCTTGCTGCAAAGTCGTGCACCCGTTCGGCAATTTCCCGCAGCCCCTCTGGTCCATGCCAGATGGCAAACGCTGCTGCCATGTTGGCAAGCAGAGCTTGAGCTGTGCAGATATTCGAGGTCGCCTTTTCCCGGCGAATATGCTGCTCACGGGTCTGCAAGGCCAATCGGTAGGCCGGATGGCCATGGGCATCAATGGATTCGCCAATCAGACGGCCAGGTACAAGACGGGTCAGGATATCGGTCGTCGCCAAATAGGCTGCATGAGGCCCGCCATTGCCCAGAGGTACACCAAACCGTTGGATGGAGCCCACGCAAATATCTACACCCCAGCGCGACGGAGGTTCCATCAACACGAGAGACATGGGGTCGGCGCTGACTATAACGAGTGCATGAACTGCTTTAGCCGCCGCAACAATTTCTGATGGGTCGCTCAATGCGCCCTTCGTGTCCGGCATCTGTAAGATGACCGCACAAACCTCGTCAGTGATCTCACCCTCATCGACCGAAAAACCAATTGTCTCCGCCCGAGTATTCAAAACGTCAAGGGTCTGTGGGTGGAGTTCGTTGGCAAGGACAACACGCCCGCGTTTGCGGGAATGGTGCCTGAAGGCCATGCCCGCTGCTTCGGCAACGGCTGTGGCTTCATCCAACAGCGAAGCATTCGCGATAGGCAATCCGGTCAGCTCTGAAATCAATGTTTGGAAATGAAACAGCATTTCCAAGCGCCCTTGAGAAATCTCCGGCTGATAAGGTGTATAGCTTGTATACCAGCCGGGATTCTCCAACATGTTTCGCTGAATAACCGGTGGCACATGAGTGCCGTGATAGCCTTGGCCAATCATTGATTTCGCGATTTTGTTTCGTCCGAGCTTCTCAGCAATTTCCTCCAGAGCGGCTTCCTCAGAAATTCCATCAGGAATATTCAGGGCCCCTTCCATCCGAATATTGTCGGGCACTGTTTGGGCAATCAGCGCCTCTATCGAGGTCATATTCAGCCCGTTGAGCATAGCTCGTTGGTCCTTTTCGGATGGACCAATGTGACGTTTGAGAAACGGAGATTGTTCGGACGGTTGGGGCATAAAGGGTCTCTTCTTGAATCGCGATTAACCGATGAGGTTTTTGTAGGCTTCCAGATCAAGCAGCTCGTCCAGCTCGGCTGGGTTGCTCAACTTGATCTTGTATAGCCATCCATCGCTTTCGGCTCCGGCATTTACCAGTGCTGCGTCTTCCTGAAGCTTTTCATTGATTTCAACGACCTGTCCGGAGGCAGGAGCGTAAACATCTGATGCTGCCTTAACGGATTCCACGACAATACCGTCGTCGCCCTGCTCAAGAGTTCGACCGACATCCGGCAGCTCGACAAATACGAGATCTCCCAACTGCTCTTGAGCGTGGTTGGTGATGCCGACGGTTGCGATGTCGCCTTCAACGTTCAGCCATTCGTGTTCATCTGTAAAATATATCTTGCTCACAGCGGTCTCCTCACCGTTTGTAATTGTGGGGCGCAAAAGGTGTTTTCACGCGGTTCATAGGGATTTTCTTGCCGCGCATATCGGCAAATATTGGTTGGTCGGCGGCGTCGGTATTGACCAAGGCCATGGCCATAGGGGCGCCTATGGTCGGTCCGAAGCCGCCGGACGTGACAACCCCGATTGGCGCACCGTCCTCGCTCACCAAGGCTGTGCCGCCGCGCACAGGGCGTCCGTCCGGCAGGAGGCCAATTCTCATTCTCTTGCGGCCTTGGGCTATGAGGGATGCGAGACTCTCTGCTCCGATAAAGCCGCCGTCGCTTCTGATGTCCTTTGGAATAGCCCAGAGAAGACCTGCTTCAGAAGGTGTGATGTCTTCGCTCAAATCTTGCCCATAGAGAGGCAGTCCAGCCTCCAACCGCAGTGAGTCTCTCGCTCCCAGGCCGATCCATTCGACGCGGTCATCATTGGCAAGCGACTTGGCAAAAGATGCGCAATCGGTCTCCGGTATCGCGATCTCAAAACCATCCTCGCCAGTATACCCGGTCCGAGAAAGGAACCAGCCTTCCCGTGGCTCAACGCCGCTCATAAAGGGCATGGTGGAGACATCGAATTGCTGCTGAAGAACGTCTTCAGCATCTGGCCCCTGCAACGCTATGAAGCCCCGCGGAATGATGAAAACCTCAACATCGAATTTTGCTGCATGTGCCTGCACATGAGCCACATCCTTTTCCGCACAACCGGCATTTGCAACAATCAGAAAACGATCATCGGCAAGTCGGGTGATTATGAGGTCGTCAATAATCCCCGCCTGATCATTCAAAAAGTAAGTGTATTTCGCCTGCCCGATTGTTTGAACATGGGGTTCAAAGGGGCACAGGTGCCCGATGAAATCGGTTGCACCTGAACCGCGAATTTCAATGTGGACCATGTGCGAAATGTCAAACAGGCCAGCATGGGCACGGGTGTGCAGATGCTCTTTCATCACGCCGAGTGGATAAAAAAGCGGCATTTCAAAACCAGCGAATTCACCCATCTTGGCCCCAGCCTGAAGGTGAATGTGATGCAACGGTGTCTGTTTCACGTCTGAAATCTCTCCCCACAACAAAGTACCGTGCCGCAAATCAATGCGGCATGTACCCCTCTGTCGTGGGCCTGAGAGACTCGCTCTACACCCAATCGGGAGTGAAGAACTTAACACCGTCGGCGCGGGCTGCTGCCCGACTTTCCCGAGTGCCTTCCATCAACGATCCGTTTGCCTGAGAGATTATGGGTATTTTCCCCTTCGGCGGCAGTGGTCTGATCAAACTCAGCTTCTGCACTCTCTCGTCGATGGCCCAATATTCATTGGACAGCCAGTTTAGCTTATTCAGAAAAGTTGTTTCTGCAACTCTCAAAACACATTTTTTTTGCAGATTGCTCCCAAGCGAGGGGTGTTCGACTCATGAGTTTTCTTGCTTCTTCAGAGGCTGCAGACTTGGTTGAGAACAGCTTACCTCAGGGGCGGGTCGAACGGCCAAATGCCCACGCCTGTTCTCACGAGCCGCAACGTTGGCAAGTGAATGCAAGGCAATTCCGGTAGGCGTTTGCCTGGAGCCCGAATTGAACTTTTCCATCAAAGCAGCCAACGTTCGCTCTTGTGGCAAAGCCATCTTTGATGATCTGCAATCCTATGCCATTCGTGCGCTGCTCATCTGATCAAGCCGCTCTGCGAAGTCACCCTCATCAATACCTTCCCACACCGCGCGCGTGAAGAACGCGGCTTGGGTTTCCGGCGCCAGTCCGTTCGCAGGAGGATCGAGATCAAGGTTTGTGGGGAATGAATAACCCTCGGCGGTAGCGGCAATTGCAGCGGCAAGTTCCACAGCGCTCAATCTGTTTTCCTGCTTTGCCTGAGTGACGTGCGGATACAGCAGTTTGCACATCTTATTCCGGTCGATCGTCTCCATAGCGCGGCCAAAGGCTGATGAGATCTGGAGGAGATTTGCAAAGCGATGAATGTTCCGGCTCGAATTTGCGCCAGCCGCGTGAAACAGGGCTGGATTGAAAAAGACGGCGTCTCCCTTAGCGAGAGGAAGTTGTACATAGCGTTCCTCGAAAAGCGCACGGAAGTCGTCCCTTCGCCACGCGGCATAACCGGGCCGGTAAGCTTGTGAGAATGGCAGCAGTTTGGTCGGGCCGCTCTCCAGGGGCATGTCGCAATGAGCGACCGCTCCCTGAAGTGTTAGAATTGGCGATACATCGTGGACATGTGCCGGATAAGATGCGCTGGCATCAGCGGTCTGAAATCCCAGGTGATAGTCCCGATGCGCCTGCTGCGCGGCACCTCCGGGATGCACGAGATTGACCTGCGCCGTCATCTGATAGTTCGGTCCCAGCCATGCTTCACAGATGGCTGCAATGGAGGTGTTGGCAAAGTAGTTCAGAAAAACTTCTGGCGATGCTTCGCAGAGTTTTTGTAAGGAATTCCAAATGCGGTCATTGGCACCAGATGCCGCAAAATGGTCGCTTCCGCCGACAGCCAGCTTCTTTTCTTCAGCGATGATGTTCTCATAGACGCAGGTCGCCTTATCCAACACGGTTGTGTCGGCATAGGTTTGTTTGAGCGCCACGACGCCGGCGCCACTGTGCAAAACCCTTGCCCATTCCCCCATGATTTCGCAGCGGGCAGTCTTTTCTTCGAGGACGGGACGCAAAATGCTCATATCATAGATCGGAATGTTTTTCTCGATCCCGACCGCATTTGGAACATCCTCGGCGCGTGTGACCTGCTCGATGAGCGCAGTAAACTGCGGCAAATCGCAGGCCTCAGGTTCGTAATAAGCTACGACATTCTCAGCGACGTCTTTCATGGTGCCCTCCCCTGTGTTGCGACAAGAATACCAAAGTGAGTATTGCGTGGGGCACGAAATTACATCAAAAACGCATCAATGACCCACCGCTTTCCCATCAAAGAGATTGTACGGCAATCCGGGTTGGGGCCCGCAACGATCGATCGGGTCCTCAACAACCGGGACCACGTGAGCCCACAGACAAAGTTGCGGGTGGCAGCCGCAATTGAAGAGTTGAAGGAACAAGAGGCACAGCTTGCTGCCCGGGGGAGACGGCTGTTCTTTGACTTTGTGGTTGAGGCTCCAACGCGCTTTAGCCGTGAAGTGAAGGCGGCGACAAATGCCGCTCTGCCGCATATCGGAACAGCGGTTTGCCGCCCCCGGTTTGTGCTTCAGGAGGTCATAGAAGAAGATGAAGTCGTTCGTGTACTAAGGCGTATCATGAGACGCGGCAGCCATGGCGTGTGCCTCAAAGCGCGGGACACGACAAAGATTAGAGGCGCTGTAAATATGCTGACGGCGGCCAAAATCCCGGTGGTGACGCTTGTGACTGATATCGCGGGCACCGATCGCCTCAGATATGTCGGGCTGGACAATGCAGGTGCCGGGCGCACCGCTGCCTATCTCATTTCCAAGGCAATCAAAGATGTGCCGGGAACGGTATTAGCCACACGGAGCCATGAACGCTTTCTTGGAGAAGAGGAGCGTGAAGCCGCCTTTATTGAGACATTGGCGGCCAACAATCCGCAACTGCAAGTAGCTGCGATTCAGGGAGTTAGTGGCGCCGGCATTGAAACGCCCAAACGTCTGTCAGATGTGATTGATGGCATCTCTGATCTGTGCGCTGTGTATTCCATGGGCGGCGGCAATCGATCGATCCTAAGGACACTGGCGGACAAAGGTCTTCGACCGGAGGTGTACGTTGCACATGATCTGGATCGGGAAAACCGAGACCTGATCCGAAGCCAGCAACTTGATTTCATACTGCATCACGATTTGCGGCTAGACGTAAGCAGAGCGTTCAGAGCCTTCCTGGCCCATCATCGGCTTTCAAACGACCCGCTGGAAACACAGATCTCGGTTGTTCAAGTGCTGACGCCAGAAAACATCCCGTAGAAATCGCCAGAGGCTGGGCCCAACATATGCGACGATTGCCAATACAGCTGTGCGAACAGATCAAAATCTTAAGCGCAAAACGATCAGCGCCATAGTTTAGGATGGGGCGTCAAAACCGACGCCCCATCCAATTGTTCTAGTGTTTGAATTTTTTTATCTCACCTGCAGAAAGCCGGGAGCTGTAGGATTTCAGCTCTTTGCGCACCAGTCCCATCAGGAAGTAGAGCGCGAAGATGTTGACCACGGCCATTGCGAAGATTGCAGCGTCCGAGAAGTCAATCACAGGGCCAAGGCTCGCTGCTGCACCAATCACGATGAAGATGCAGAAGATGATTTTAAAGATCATCTCTGAAGCCTTCCCCTCACCGAACAGGTAAGTCCAGCTCTTCAACCCGTAATACGACCAGGAAATCATGGTCGAGAATGCGAACAAAACAACCGCAATCGCCAGCACATAAGGGAACCAGGATATGGACGTCCCGAATGCCGCCGATGTCAGAGATACGCCGGACGTATCGCCCACAGTCTTGATTGCTGTTCCAGCTTCATTGAGCGCAAAGTTGCCGGACGCAGGGTCCATCACCAATTGGCCGGAAATAGTGATCACCAGGGCGGTCATCGTGCAGATGACAACCGTGTCGATCAGCGGTTCCAGCAAAGACACGAAACCCTCAGTGATTGGTTCTTTGGTTTTCACAGCTGAGTGCGCAATCGCGGCCGAACCAACGCCGGCCTCATTTGAGAACGCTGCTCGTTTGAAGCCCTGAATAAGGGCGCCAACAAAACCACCTGCTACACCCAGGCCTGTAAATGCACCACCGAAAATCTGACCAAAGGCCCAGCCAATTTTATCGTAGTTTACCAGCAGGATGATGAGCGCGGCTCCGACATAAAGAATGCCCATGAACGGGACGACTTTCTCGGTAACGCTGGCAATTGATTTGATGCCGCCGACGATAACCGCGAAAACCACACCAGCGAAGATAATTCCCGTAATCCAACCTGGATAATTACCAAAAATGCCGGAGATTTGCGCATGCGCCTGATTGGCCTGGAACATGTTGCCACCGCCTAATGCGCCAAGAATACAGAACACGGAGAACAGTACGGCAAGAATTTTGCCGCCCGGTAATCCAAGCTCACTGAAGCCCTTGGAAATGTAATACATCGGGCCACCCGATACGGTGCCGTCTGCATATTCGTTGCGGTATTTCACACCCAACGTGCATTCTGTGAATTTTGAAGCCATGCCCAAGAGGCCAGCCAAAATCATCCAGAACGTTGCGCCGGGTCCGCCAATACCAACGGCCACAGCAACGCCGGCAATGTTACCCAGACCGACAGTGCCCGAAAGCGCCGTTGCCAACGCCTGAAAGTGGCTAACCTCGCCTGCGTCGCTTGGATCGGAATAATCGCCCTTCACCAAGCCGATCGCGTGACCAAAAAAGCGGAACTGGACGAACCCGAAATACAGGGTGAACACGCTTGCCGCGATAACCAGCCACATGACAATCCAGGGAAAACTGGTTCCTGGAATAGGTGCAAATATCAGGCTGACAAACGGCCCGGTAACGCTTGCGAAGACTTCATTGACCTGTTGATCGAGTGTCATGGATTCTTGTGCGAATGCGGGTGCGGCTATGCCAAGCCCCGCCATTCCAGACAACAATGATGTTTTGAAGTTTTTCATAATGTTTTCCTCAGCCTACAACTGTCACAGGGACACTTGCACTCATAACCAGATTGGACGTTGCGCTGCCAAAAATGCGCTGCGTAAAGCCACCCTCTGATGAACGAGCCACGACAATCTGATCAGCCTTTTGCTCTTCTGAAATGGTATTGAGAACAGCGGCCACATCGCCGTGCCGGACGATCCCTTCAACCTTCAAACCAGCCTTTTTGACTTTGGCCACAGCCGGATCGATGACCCGCTCAATTGCGATTGAAATCTCTTCATCGCGCCGTTTATGGCGTTCGGCGTTCTCCTCTGCTGTTTGGAAAGAATAAGGAGACCACTCAATGATATATGCCACGACAAGGTCGCAGTCCCCTATGAGCTTTGCCAGCTTTTGAGCGTGGGCAAGGGCCCGCTCTCCTGATCCATGGCCATCAAGGCCGACCACTAATGTCGTTGTCATGTTATTTCTCCCTCCTGTTGGGGTTCAAAACCCCTTGTTTCAGAACAAAAGAATGTCATCGCAAACGCCTGTTAGCAATATACTCTTCTTCATCCCATGTTGTGGAGAAAGACCAAGTGAGCAGGCCTTTGGATATTGTTGACAATAGAATTCTGGATGAGCGCCAAGCTGGCAGCAGCTCCATGACTTCATCCAATCCGAAGCTACCCCAGCGCAAAATTCTAAGTAGATTTCGAAGTCGGTGCATAAAATCGGAAAACCAGCATGGCCCCACAGCTCAGCTGGATAGAGCCCCAGATTCCTAATCCGCAGGCTGCAGGTGAGTGCGCGCAACCATCATTGTTGTTCGACCCATCCGGCTAGAGGTGGAATGAACACGCCCGTTCGGAGCTCAAGTTTGACATTGGCATGACAGTGCTGATCGGATATTCTGCTGATCGTCAAAACAGACACTAGTGTTTGATGTCGATTGCTGTCAAATTTCTGATATTTTGCAATACATATTAGTCAGCGGAGAGGTAGTTATTTGTGCAATCCAAAATATGACTATTTATCAATGCGTCGAGAGACAAGAGCAATTGGAATGGCGGCGGTGTTTAGTTGCGCTGTGCTTCTGGTCGGATGCACAGCTGAGCTGCGTTCAGCTCGCGACGACCCGAACCAGGTGATCATCCGAGATCCGGTGCAGCGGCCGGTTCCATTGACGACAATCGAAACGGTGTCGCTTAAACCATCGCTTAGGGGATTTTGGCAGTACGGATTGCTGTCAGCAGCGGCCTACGAGCCGCAGCGAGAGGATTTGGAGGGCATATGCCCTATCCGAAGCAAATTTGTTTCTCGGTGGGTGCGCAATACCAACTACTCTCATTCAGCATTCCCGCCTCCTCGCATCGAAGACCATGGACGACGAATCGGTGGGCTGGAATACGGAGTTTGGGAGGATAAATCCTCCCAAACCGGAAAGCGCGTTGCAATCGCCTTTCGCGGTACTGACTTTAAGGAATATGGTGACTGGTATTCAAATGCGCGCTGGATAACTCGCCTGAACCCGCTGACGTGGGATCAATACCAACAAACTCGCGATCTGGTTGCAGTGTTGGTGCCTAAGTTGCAGGCGGAATACGGGGCCGGTGTTGAAATTATGGCAGTCGGTCATTCGCTGGGTGGAGGCTTGGCTCAGCACGCGGCATATAGCTCATCCGATATCAATACAGTTTACGCATTTGCATCTTCCCCGGTTACTGGTTCGTCCAGTTTGGATCGGCGTGTTAGCAAGAAAGGTGTTATGACCTTCCGGGTCTATGAAAGTGGCGAGATATTGTCTGCGTTGCGATGGGTAAGTCGCCGTTTTGTGCCATTGCGAACAAAAGACCCGGACGTGAAAGAAGCTCGGTTCAATTTTCGACGCTCGCTAAAACGGGAGTACCGAGGTAACAATCCAATATCACAACATAGCATTACGCAGTTCACATGTGATTTGATATGTCGGGTCGAAAAGGATAGTTCTTCAAACGAATGCATGATCAAAGCAAAAGTCAATCTGAATCAATAATGATCAGAATTTAATTCTGCGTACATCATAAATTGAATTAGACGGATTCCTAATCCACTGATTGCAGGCTCAAATCCTCTCGGGTTCACCAGTGCTTCAGCGATCCTTCGCGATATGTGTGAGTGCAGCGAAGAGGGCGTCACCCGTCACACAGGCGAGGCGCAGCACTACGGCGAGCGCTGCCGCCGGACTTGCGCCAACCAGGCCGGAGAGGAGCGCGGTGATAAGCGCTTCGCGTACTCCGATCCCGCCCGGCGCGCCAAATGCAACGAAGCCGCCGAGCCAGGACAGGGTGAAAACGCCGATCGCACTGAAGGCCGTCTGCGTGTCCACCAATTGGGCGAGCAACAGGAAGCCCGCACCCTCAAAGGTAATTGCCCACGCAAGGCGTATAATGTAGCGCATTGGGGAGAAATGCCCGCGCCACATAAGGAGAGCTGGCAGTGCAAGTGCAGCAAGCAAAGCGGCAACGGCCAAGGCCGTAAGCCACGGAGTGATATCCCATCTTTGTGCGAGTGCCGCGATGGGCCCGTTACCATCTGCGAGCAGCGTTGCACCTCCTGCGATGAAGAGTGCGGCGGATATCTGAGAGAGGATCTCCTCCAGGGAAATACCGGCTATGCGTGTTTGTGGAATGTCGAGCCGCCCGAGTTCGGTCTGGCGTAAGACGAAATGCCCGACATTGCCGGGCAGATATTTGCCAAGGCTGGAACGGCCGTAGATTGCGTGGAGACGTCGGCTCGGAAGACCGGAAAAGGCCCGCTGCCAGCCTAGTGCCAGCGCGAACGTGCCGAGTGTGTATACCAGTGTCGCACCGACAAAGGCAGCGATACCGAACTGCGTGGCAATCGCCTTCCAATCGCCTGTCGCGAGGATGTATGCAAGCACGCCCAGCGAGATCACTGCGCAGAGGATGCCGAAGGCTCTCGCCAGATTTTTGAGCCAGGGCTTGTCCAAGAGGGCCTCATGCGGCGTGGAAGCGAGCGGCGCATGGCCGAATTCTAGCGGTGACAGATAGCGGTGCAGGCAGATCGCGTCCATGGTCTTGCAAATTGATGCAGTGCGCGGCGTGATTACGGTGATGCGTTTTTGTTCAATCTTACTTGCCAGTTTGGGCTCTGCTTTTCTTCTGAATGGCGGGGCAGGCGCTCACCCGTGCCAAACCGGATCAGCTGTTACCGGAACGATTGTACCGGACGGCACGAGCGACGGGTTTGCGCTTTTGGGCGAGGAGCGCAGCTTCGTACTGGCCGGTTTGGTCTTTGAGCAAGTTGTTGATGTGCCCGAGGGGGAGGTGAAGCTTTACCCGGCCCGCGAGCACCTCGACCGCTACGGACGTCTTCCGGTTTTCGTCTTTCTGGGGGGGCAATTTCTACAAGAAACTTTGCTTGACCATGGAAAGGCTCTCGCTGATCCACGCGATCTCAACCGGGTTTGCGCCCTGATGCTGCTTGCGGCGGAGCCGGCGGGCATTGTCGTCAGAACGGATGATCTTGAGGGATTGGCAAGTCGTGTCGGGCATTTCGCTGCTGTCCGCGGACGAGTTTTATCCATCGGCGACCGGGAACGTGTGCTCTACCTCAATTTCGGCGGAAACTGGGCGCAAGACTTCACAGTTTCCGTGGCCAAGCTTGGCCGCAACCGTTACCAAGGTGACATTGAGGCGCTCCACGACTTGGTGGGGCACGAGATTACCGTGCGGGGAACGCTTGAAGAGAGAAGAGGCCCGCTGCTGCGGCTGACAGATGAACAGCGTCTCCAACGCCATGATTGATTATCGCTCCTTCGCGCGTCTGCTGCTGGTCGCGGCGGCAAGCTTTGGGCTGGCGTCATGCCAGGTGCTCACCTCTATCCAAAACGATGTCGCCGCCAACACTCTCGCAGCAGATGGACCAGTGACAGTGGAAAGTGTGCGGGGGAAGGATCGCCAGGCACGCCTCGGTGCGCGGGAACATCCGCAGGTCATCCGCTCCAATGGTGGGCTCTATCGCAATGCCGCAATGGAAGAGTTGATCGCTGTCATTGTCGGCGATCTTATCGCGGTGAGCGAAGACGGTCGTGCCTATGAAGTGACGCTGCTCGACACGCCGAAGGTCAATGCTTTTGCGCTACCGGGCGGCTATATCTACATCACCCGCGGTCTGCTGGCGTTGGCGGGCGATGGGTCCGAGGTTGCTGCGGTTTTGTCTCACGAAATGGCGCATGTGCGGGCCAATCACGGCATTCAGCGTTCGCAGCAAGTCGCGTCTGGCGCGTTGGTGAGGGAAGTGTTGTCAGATGTTGTGACAAATGAGCGTGCTGGCGCCGTCGCCGGGAGCGCAGCAGAGCAGCGCCGCGCCGCTTTTACCCAGAAGCAGGAATTGCAGGCTGATGCGCTGGGCATCAAGCTGCTGGCTGAAGCGGGCTATGACCCCTTCGCAGCGGCACGGTTTCTCGATTCTCTGGAGCGCTACACGGCCTGGCGGGATGGGGCTTCGACACGGCTTCGCGGGGTCTTCAGTGATCGCGAGAGCTCTCATCCCTCAACGCCGCGGCGTATCGAACTTGCCCGTCGCCATGCCCGCGCCATTAGCCCGCCTGGTGAGGGCAAGCGGGAACGGGACCGTTATCTTGCAGCACTGGAAGGCATGACCTTTGGCGACAAATCGTCGGAAGGTTTCGTGCGCGGTAACACCTTTGCTCATGTCGGGCTGGATTTTGCCTTTGACGTGCCGAATGGTTTCACCCTCTCTAACCGCACAGACGGCGTGTTGGGGGAGGGGCCAAACGAGCAATTGGTGCGCTTTGACTCTGTCTCTATTGAGGGCCGCCCTGATCCTGAAGGTTATCTGGCATCCGGTTGGCTTGCCGGGATCGTTCCCAATTCTATTTCTGCCGGCACGGTTGGCGGCCTGCCTGCGGCGAGCGCGACGGCTCTTTCGGAGGACTGGCGATTATCAACGACAGCGATTGCCTATGAAGGGCGTTACTATCGCTTTATTCTGGCTACGCCCCGCAGGGGAGCTGCGCCGAGCGCACGGGCTTTGGGGATTGCTCGATCCTTTCGCAGGTTATCTGCTCTCGAACGCCGCCGCTTGAGGCCCCTGCAGCTCAGAATCGTACCCTTCAAAGCGCGTGATGACGTAGCCAAGATGGCGCGCCGCATGGATGGTGTGGAGAACCCAGTCGGCCTTTTCCGCGCACTTAACGGGCTTGATGAGGGGCAGCTTCCGATTGCCGGAACACCGGTGAAGATCGTGACTGACTAGGGTGTTTCACCCTGCATTCTGGGCGAGCGGGTGGGCCTGTTCGACCAAAGATCGCATCCGTTCGGCCAGAACGTGAGTATAGATCTGCGTTGTGGAAATGTCGGCATGGCCGAGCAGCATTTGCACTGCGCGCAGGTCCGCCCCTCCGGCGAGGAGGTGACTGGCAAAGGCATGACGCATGACGTGGGGTGAGACGAGGGCCGCGCGCAAGCCAGCACGGCTGGCCAGGCCTTTCAGCTCGCGGGCAAAATGTTGGCGCGACAGATGCCCGCCCGCGCCGGGAAAGAGATACCCGCCCTCCTTGAGCGCACTTCCTGCAAGAGTGCGGTAAGCCTTCAGCGCGTCCAGCGCCTTGGCCGTGAGCGGAACGAGCCGTTCCTTACTCCCCTTACCCCGCACGACCATCGACCGCCCATCGCCCTTCGTCACAGTATTTAGCGGCAGGGCGACAAGCTCGCTGACGCGCAGGCCGGTGGCGTAGAGCAGTTCCAGTGCCGCGTGGTTGCGCGCAGCCCGGAGCAGCGCCGCATCGGTGCGTGCATTGTCCACTTCGATCTCTGCATGAAGGAGAAGGCGGTCAACTTCCTCCTCGCTCATGATCTTGGGAAGGCTTGCCAGCGGCTTTGCGCTGTCGATTGTCGTCGTTGGGTCGTCTACGCGCAAACCTTCAGCGTAGCAGAACCGGTAAAGTTGGCGCAAAACGGAGAGTTTGCGCATTTGGGAGGACGCGGCCTGACCCGATTGAGCAAGGCTTGCAATGAAACCACGCAAATTTTCGGTGGATGCGTCAATGAGGTTTGTTCCGCGCAGATGACACGCGGCTTCTTCCAAATCACAGCGATAGGCAGCAAGCGTGTTCGCCGCCGCACCGCGTTCGGCACTCATCATCTCCAGAAAAATGTCGATTAGCGCATCGTTTCTCATAGCCCCAAGTCTGCCTGCAGGCTGTGGAGAAAGGCTTAAAGGTCGCGATTGATGATCGCACCAGGGATTCTCACGCGCATTTCCCGCTCCTGCGGCTCCACCATTGTCGCGAGCGCAAACATGCCCGCATAGGCGAGACCGCCCAAAATAGCGCAAAAGACAAGGAACCGGATGAGACTCGGCACTGTGTGGTTCTCCAGAACAATCACGACGCGGCACGCATCTTGACGTGCCTTTAACACAATCATTCCCATGGGCGGCGCTGAAATTCAATTGCGATGCGTCACGCAAGCGCAGTACTCTCCCGCCTTGTCCCGCAAAGGGCTATGTCTTATGTGCTGTTTCGGCACATCGCCTTTCACCATTTCGACAAAGCATACCGAGACCAGACATCACCGTGAACGCTGTCACCAATCAAGAAATAAACCGCGCCGTTATTGCGGATCGCTCAAGCACCATTCGCCGTGCCCTTGCAGGGCACTCGATCGTCCTGGTGGGTATCATGGGGGTGGGGAAATCCACCATCGGCAAACGGCTGTCGCAATATCTCGACATCACTTTTGTGGATGCCGACAAGGAGATCGAAAAAGCCGCCGGCATGACCGTGCAGGATATTTTTGACCAGTTTGGTGAGAGAGCTTTCCGCGACGGTGAGCAGAAGGTCATCAAACGGTTGATGGGTGAAAGCCAGTGTATTCTGGCAACCGGTGGCGGAGCCTTCATGAATGATGGCATCCGCGAGGATGTGAAGGAAGGTGGCGTATCCGTTTGGCTCGACGCGAATCTCGACATTCTCATGAAGCGCGTACAGCGTCGCTCCGACCGCCCATTGCTGAAGACGGAAGATCCGGAAGCAACGATGAAGGCACTGCTGGATGAACGCAATCCGGTTTATGCGCTGGCTGACGTGAAGATTGAGAGCCGCACGGTCTCCCGTGATGTGATTGCCGCCGAACTTGTTGATCTGCTTGCCGATGCGCTTCCCGCGCTGGCGGAGGAGCGGGGCTGGAAATAATGCCAGACCCGGGCCTAACGCAGACCGGGGTGGAAACAGTCCGGGTCGATCTGGGCCCCAGGTCCTACGATATCTGCATTGGAGATGGTGTGCTTGCCTCTGTTGGTGAGCACTTTGCAGAGCTGCGCCCGGGTGCTCGCGCCGCGATTGTGACCGACGAGACGGTCGACGTTATCCATGGCGATGCCTTACGCGCCCATCTCGACCAGGCAAATATCAGCCATGTGACCATCGCCGTGCCCGCTGGCGAGGTGTCGAAGAGTTTTGCGTCTCTTCAAGATGTCGTCACGCAGTTGCTCGCGGCTGGTATGGAACGCGGGGATGTCGTGCTCGCCTTCGGTGGCGGGGTGGTTGGTGATCTTGCTGGTTTTGCCGCCGGGATTACCCGTCGCGGTATGGATTTAGTGCAAATCCCGACATCCTTACTCGCGCAGGTCGATTCCTCTGTTGGAGGCAAGACCGGTATCAATGCGGCACAGGGAAAGAACCTTGTTGGTCTCTTCAACCAGCCACAATTGGTTCTCGCCGATACAGTTTTGCTCGATACGCTGCCGAAGCGCGAATTGCGGGCAGGTTACGCCGAGATGCTGAAATATGGTGCCATCGACCGGCCGGACTTTTTTGCCTGGCTGGAAGACAATCATGCTGCCGTTTTTTTTGGCGGCGACGCCCGTCGTCATGCTGTTGCGACTTCGTGCCGGGTCAAGGCCGATGTGGTTAAGGCAGACGAATTGGAGGGTGGCGTTCGGGCACTGCTCAATCTCGGCCACACATTTGGCCACGCACTGGAGGCGGCGGTGGATTATGACGCGAGGCGTCTGGTCCATGGGGAAGGGGTTGCGATCGGCATGGTCCTTGCCCACGAATTTTCCGCCCGCATGAACCATTGTTCGCCGGACGAGGCGATCCGCCTGCGCGCGCATCTTACCGCTGTTGGCCTGCCGACAGACATCACCACCATTCCCGGCAGTGAAGCCTTCACCACCGAGCGGTTGATGGACGCGATTGCTCAGGACAAGAAAGTGAAGCGCGGAGCGCTGACCTTCATTCTTACTCGCGGTATCGGCGAAGCCTTTGTTGCCGATGATGTTCCGCGGGCGGAAGCTTCCGCTTTTCTCGACCAAAAACTCGCCACCAAGGAGTAACCGGTCATGCTTTCCCTCTGGCTCACCGCCGGTGCAATCATCCTGCTCATTATGCTGTCGGGCTTTTTCTCAGGCTCGGAAACGGCGCTCACGGCGGTTTCCCGCGCGCGTATTCTTTCCATGGAGAAAGCTGGCAACAGCCGGGCTGCGCTCGTCTCTTATCTGATCGGTATTCAGGAGCGGCTGATTGGTGCGTTGCTGCTGTCCAACAACCTCGTCAACATTTTGGCCTCGGCGCTGGCTACGAGCCTCTTCATCACACTCTTTGGTGATATCGGTGTGGTCTATGCGACCATTGTGATGACCACTCTGGTGGTGATCTTTGCTGAAGTGCTGCCGAAGAGTTGGGCGATTTCTGGCCCTGATCGTTTTGCGCTCTTTGTCGCGCCGCTGGTTGCCGTTGTGGTGAAAGTTGCCGGGCCGGTCACAGCGCTGGTCTCCTGGATCGTGCGCCGTGTGTTGCGCGTCTTTGGTGTTGATCTTGATGAGAATTCCAACGTCCTTTCAGCTCATGATGAGCTGCGTGGCACAGTGGATGTGCTCCACCGCGACGGCTCGGTGGTCAAGGATGACCGTGACCGTGTGGGCGGTGTGTTGGATCTGCATGAATTGGAACTCTCCGACGTCATGGTCCACCGCACATCCGTTCTTTCCATCGACGCGGATCAAAAGCCCGCAACGCAAGTGCGGCAGATTCTCGCCTCCCCCTATACCCGCCTGCCGGTTTGGTCAGGCGAAGCCGACAACATTATCGGCATTGTCCATTCAAAGGACATGCTGCGAGCGCTCGCCGCCGACCGCTACTCCACCAGCAAATTCGATATTCGTTCGGTAATGGCTGAGGCTTGGTTTGTGCCCGAATCCACTACTTTGCGCGACCAGCTTGAAGCCTTTCTGCGCAAGCAGGCACATATGGCCATGGTGGTGGACGAATATGGCGAGGTGGAAGGCCTTGTGACGCTTGAAGATATTCTCGAAGAGATCGTTGGAGAGATTGCCGATGAACATGACGAAACGCTCCTCGGTCTAACGCCGCAAACCGACGGCGCCTATATCGTCGATGGTACACTGCCGATCCGCGATCTCAACCGTGCGTTGGAATGGGATTTGCCGGATGATGAAGCAACTACCGTTGCAGGCCTCGTCATCCATGAAGCGCAGATGATTCCCGAGGAAAAGCAAACCTTTACCTTCCACAACAAACGCTTTGTCGTGCTCAAGCGGGAGCGCAATCGTGTCGCGCAATTGCGCGTGCGCGCGTTGGACAAGGTTGTTGTTTAGGCTGGCCTAATTGGTCTGGAAACGAACGGCCCGCCCCTTGGCACGACCGTCATCGGTCATCACGTTAAAGGCAAAAAGGCCGTAAGCGGCGGCATCCCCAATCTGTGCAAAACTCACGCTCATGTCCTGATTGCCGGTCCAGAATTTGATGTTCTTCTTGAAGGGACGATGGCCGGAGACGGGCTGAAAGCGCAGGCTGCATGTATGGACGCGGCCTGCGAACCCCTCCGCCTTGCCCTGTGTGGTGCTCTTGTAGCGCAGCACCAGATTGAAGCGATTCTTGCCATCGAAAATTGGGATCGTGCGGTTGCAAACCGCGTCTCCCTTTCCGACTTCAGATGGTGCAACCGGCAGAATGAGTGCGGCAGCCGGGTCGATCACACTTGCCAGATGTGCCTTGGTAAGAGGGACAGTTCCAGCCTTATACTTAATCGGCGGCACATTCCCGATTTCCGATATCCGACGTCCTTTGAAGCCGAGGCGCAGCTCACCGCTCTTGCGGGGCCGTTTGTAGGTGGTGAGGTGGGATGTCGGGGCAAGCGTGCGGTCTTCTAAGATACCCTGCGCGAAAAATTGCGCTTTGGTGGGGGCGACTACACGCAATAATCCTGTGGTCCGCACTGTGCCGGAATAAGAATACTCGCCGTCTTCTACTACCGTATCGGCCTTCATGCTGGCGATAGGGATACCCAGGAACGATAACCGCAACTCAGAAGAGACGGTGGCTGCGCCTGCTGGTGTGGCGGCAAGCAGGAAAATAACTGCCAGGACGGCTTTCATGTGACCAGGCTTTCTGCTCGGACGGCGTACGAGGTGAAGATACAATCATCGCCAGCAATCCGGCGAAACTGGGATCGTTTGATCATAGGACGCATGAACCTTGACTGAACGCGAAAGCGGCTCTAACACGCCGCAACGCCCCGCTTGCGATGTCCGCGAGGAGAGACTTTATCTCTCGCATCCGCCTGCGGCCTCCATTTGTTGATGATCGCCTATCTGCCCGAAAGGGGTTTTGCCATGTCCCGCCGTTGTGAGCTTACCGGTAAGTCCGTGATGACCGGTAACAACGTGTCCCACGCCAACAACAAGACACGCCGCCGTTTCCTCCCCAATCTCGTCAATGTGACGCTGACCAGCGATGCACTGGAGCAATCCATTCGCCTGCGCGTTGCTGCTGCTGCTCTGCGCACTGTCGAGCACCGCGGTGGTCTGGACGCCTTTTTGATGAAGGAAAAGGAAGCCAATCTATCTGCCAAGGCCGCTCTGCTGCGCAAGCAGATCGCCAAGAAGCTGGCTGAGACTCCTGCCGCTGCCTAAGGCAGCATGGCGATCTCCTTTTTTCTTTTGCTGACGAGGGCGCGCATCGCGAGGAGCGGTGGGTGCCCTTTTCGCATGTCTTTGTGATAGAATCGAACACACCATGATTGCACAGCGCTCCCTCGCTCCGTTCATCGTCGCCATGGCTCTGGTTGTCGTCGCATCCAACGTGCTGGTGCAATATCCGGTCGGCTTCGTGTTGGGTGATGTCAATCTGGGTGACATTCTCACTTGGGGTGCTTTCACTTACCCGGTGGCCTTCTTTGTCACTGACCTCACCAATCGCGTCTTTGGGCCCGCCAAGGCGCGCAAGGTTGTGCTTGCGGGTTTTGTCATTGCTGTTGCGCTCTCCATCTGGCTTGCAAGCCCCCGCATCGCAATTGCCTCGGGCATCGCGTTCCTGATGGCGCAATTGCTCGATGTTTCCGTCTTCAACGCCCTTCGTGAGGGGCGTTGGTGGCGCGCACCGCTGATCTCGAGTCTCGCAGGCTCTGCCCTCGACACATTGATCTTCTTTGCCCTTGCTTTTGCCCCACTCTTCGGCGCGCTGGACTTTGGCGGCGAAGATGGTTCCCTGGGCTTTGCTGTAAAACTGCTTGGAGTTGGCAGCGAGGTTCCACTTTGGATTTCGCTTGCTCTGGGTGACTTCCTGGTAAAGGTATTGGTCGGGCTCGCGATGCTGCTGCCCTATGCAGCCCTTGCCCCGTACCTGGGACGGGCGGAAGCTTAGGCGACCAAGCCGGTCGCACGCTGTCGTTTGGGTCGGCGTTTGCGGGCGGTTTGCTCTTCAAACAGCGCCGCAAGCTGCTCCGTCATGGCACCGGCGAGTTCTTCTGCATCCAGTATCGTGACCGCGCGCTGGTAGTAGCGCGTCACATCATGGCCAATCCCAATGGCAAGCAGTTCGACGGGAGAGTGGTTTTCCACCTGGTCGATAACAAAGCGCAGATGTCGCTCCAGATAATTGCCAGGGTTCACCGAGAGGGTGGAATCATCCACCGGCGCGCCGTCTGAAATCATCATCAGGATTTTGCGCTGTTCCGGTCGCGCGAGAACGCGTTGATGAGCCCAGTCGAGAGCCTCCCCGTCGATATTTTCCTTCAGAAGCCCCTCGCGCATCATCAGCCCGAGGTTTGAGCGGGCACGTCGCCAGGGCGCGTCGGCGGATTTGTAGATGATGTGGCGCAGATCGTTAAGACGGCCGGGATTGGCGGGCTTTCCTGCTTTCAGCCAAGTTTCACGCGCCGTGCCACCCTTCCACGCTTTCGTCGTGAAACCGAGGATTTCGACCTTCACACCGCAACGCTCCAGCGTGCGGGCAAGAATGTCTGCGCAGCTTGCTGCAACCGTGATAGGTCGCCCACGCATGGAGCCTGAATTGTCGAGTACCAGCGTCACCACCGTGTCGCGGAAATCTGTGTCGCGCTCCATTTTGAAGGAAAGCGGCGCCGTGCGGTCCGTGACGATGCGGGTGAGGCGGGCTGAGTCGAGATAACCCTCTTCAAGGTCGAAATCCCAGCCGCGATCCTGTTGCGCCATGAGACGCCGCTGGAGGCGGTTGGCGAGACGGCCAACAACACCGCTCAGATGGGCAAGATTTTTGTCGAGAAAGGCGCGCAGGCGATCAAGCTCTTCAGCGTCACACAGATCCTCGGCGCGAATTTCCTCATCCTCCACGGTGGAGAAAATCTTGTAGTCAGAGCCCGGCATGGCAGGGCTGTCGGGCATGTCGGGACGCTGCGCCTCGCCGGGTGTTTCGGCGTCCGGCTCGCTGTTGTCATCGTCGATTTCTTCGCCTGAGGCATCTTGGGCCTCCATCTCGCCGGAATCCTGCTCTTCTCCCGCAGCTTCGGAATCGTCGGGTTGAGCCTCGTCGGAACCGGTTTGCTCCTCGTTCTCCCGCTCCATTTCTTCGGTGTCTTCGCCGCTATCTTCATCATTATCGGCATCGTCATCGGATTCGCCATCATCTGAGCCAAGCTCATCACCCATCTCAAGGTTTGAGATAAGGTCGCGCGCTGTACGGGCGAAGGCGTCCTGGTCGTCGAGATTGTTGGCAAGTTCATCGAATGTTGTGCCGACGCGCTCTTCGATCCAGTCGCGCCAGACATCAACAACCCCTTCAGCGGAGCGGGGTGGGCGTCGGCCGGTAAGGCTTTCGCGCAGCAACATCGCGACGGCCTGTTCGAGTGGCGCATCGTCGGTGGTTTCAGCGTTGGCGAGACCCTCGCGGTGGAATTTGTCTTCCAGCATATGCGCCAGATTGTCGCCCATTCCTTCCATGGCTTTTGAGCCGATGGCTTCAACACGCGCCTGCTCGACGGCATCAAAAACAGCGCGGGCATTTTCGCCGACGGGCAAATGTGATGAGTGAACGGACGCGTCGTGTTTGGCCCGGCGCAGAGCCATGGAATCAGCCAGACCCCGCGTGATTGAAACCTGTTTACGCGTGGTGGTGCGCCCATAGTCCGGTAGCCGCACCCGGTCCCCGGCCATGCCAGGCTTGTCCTTGCCGAAGGAGACTTCAAGCTCCGCATCCTGCGCCACCGCGCGCAGGCAGGAGGCCACCGAGGTTTTCAGCGGTTCCAGATCAGCGATCGACGCGGTGTTACGCGAATTGTCGCCGATGGTTGGGGATTGGGGAGGTTTGGGCATTTCGGCCCTATCCCAACGCCACGTTCACTGCGCTTTCCTTCAGCTCCTCACCGAAAGCACGCTGGTAGAATTCTGCAACCAGCGGGCGTTCCAATTCGTCGCATTTGTTGAGGAACGTTAGGCGGAAGGCGAAGGCGAGGTCGCCGAAAATCTGCGTGTTTTCTGCCCAGGTCAGCACCGTGCGCGGGCTCATGACTGTTGAGAGGTCGCCGTTAATGAAGGCAGCACGGGTCATGTCGGCAACGCGCACCATCTTGTTGATGCGGTCCTGGCCTTCCGCATTCTGCCAGCCGGGAGATTTCGCTGAAATGATTCCTGCCTCATGATCGTGCGGCAGATAATTGAGCTGGGTAACGATGGACCAGCGGTCCATCTGGCCTTGGTTGATCTGCTGCGTGCCATGATAGAGGCCCGACGTGTCGCCAAGACCCACCGTGTTGGTGGTGGCGAAAAGGCGGAAGGCCGGGTGGGGTTCAATCACGCGGTTCTGGTCGAGCAACGTCAACCGGCCTGCGACTTCCAACACGCGCTGGATAACAAACATCACATCCGGCCGACCGGCGTCATATTCGTCAAACACCAGCGCGACATTGTTCTGCAACGCCCAAGGCAGGATGCCGTCTTTGAATTCGGTTACTTGCTGGCCGTCTTTCAACACGATGGCGTCTTTGCCAATCAGGTCGATACGGGAAATGTGGCTATCGAGGTTCACACGGACGGTCGGCCAGTTTAGCCGCGCCCCGACTTGTTCGATATGGGTCGACTTACCCGTGCCGTGATAGCCGGTGATCATGACGCGACGGTTGTGGGCATAGCCGGCAAGGATTGCGAGGGTTGTCGTGCGGTCAAAGAGATAATCTTCGTCCACTGCCGGAACATGTTCGCTGGTTTTTGAATAGGCGGGCACCATCATATCGGAATCGATGCCAAAGACCTCGCGGACGGAGACCTTGGTGTCGGGCAGGTTTTCTTCTTCACTCATGGCTGGGATCGTCCGTCACAGAGGGGAGTTTGGCAGCTCAAGGATATGAGCCTTGTTAGTCCGCTCTTACAGAACAGAAGGCGGCGGGAAAAGGTGGCGCAGACATCGCGCCCGTTGAAAAATTAGCGCTAACCCATCCCTGCCGATTTCAGCACCTTGTAGGCTTGGATCACCTGCCGAAGGCGCTCTTCGGAAGAGCGGTCGCCGCCATTCACATCCGGGTGGTTCTGCTTGACCAGATCCTTGTATTTCTTGCGGATATGCTCGGGTGAAGCTGTTTGCGGCAGGCCGAGATCTTTCAACGCTTTTTCTTCAAGGCGCTTGAGCTTACGCGGACCGGAGGAGGAGCCGGGGATACGCTTGCCGTCGGGGGTGTAGCGGGCCTTCACCTTCGCGTGCCAGCCGGGCGTCGCGCGCAGTTTGGCCTCGTCCACCGTCTCTCCAGGCTGCCGCGGGCTCATGGGCTTGGTGGGGCGGTGGCCTGTCATATTTTCCTTCTGGTAGCGCGCGATTTCATCGTCCGCGAGGCCAGAGAAGTAATTGAAATTCTTGTTGTAAAGACGAACGTGTTCCAGGCAGAAATTCAGATACTGGCCCTCACGGTTTCGCCCCATCGGTGCTTTGTGGGCGCCCGGCTTGTCGCAACCTTCCCAAGCGCAAGTCGAGGCGGCCTTAGCCTCCTCCTCTTTCTTCTTCGCGCCACGCGGTTTGATGCGGATCTTTTCGAAAATATCGGAATTGGAAGCCATGGACTCGATTGCTTTGGAGAGACAGAAACTGAAAGCCCCACTCTGGACCTTGGCCAAAAGGGGGCGCATGTGCGTAGCAGAAGCGGCGCTGAAAAGCCACCGCAGGAACAGGATGGCCGCCATGGACGACGCAAAGGGGCCGCTGGTGCGGCAGTTGGAAGAAAAGCTGAAAGCGGCCTTCGCGCCGGACCACCTGGAGGTCATCAACGAGAGCCACCTTCATGCCGGCCACCAGCCGGGCTTTGACGGCAGGGGCGAAAGCCATATCCGCATCCGCATGAAGGCGGCTGCGTTCAATCGAAAGAATCGCGTTCAGATACACCGTGCGGTGAACGCTGAATGTGCCGAGGAATTTGAGGCCGGTCTCCACGCCCTGGCGTTGGACGTGACGGGGACAGGGTAAGGTTATTTCAGCTTGTAGGTGAAAACCATCGCCATGACGTGTCGCAATATGTCGTCGCTGGTTTCTTCGCGAGGAATGATGGCGCGATTGCCTTCAATATCGAGCTCATCGCCGTAACGCTCACGTATCTGGTCGGCGAGGTTGGAGGAGCAGGTGACGAAGAGGGTCGAGCGCCCCTCGCCCGTAATCCCGAGCCTCAGCGTTCCGCCGGACTTGGTGGCTTCAGTCAGGTAAGACGGCTGCCCCCATTTTAACGTTTCAGTCAGGTCACCAATACGCGGATCGGCAGAGGCTACCTCGAACGCCAGATCGCGCCATGTGAGTAGTTTCTTGCGTGCGGGCTCATCCAGCCTCTGAAACTGCTCTGCAACGTCATTTGGTATTTCATTCATCGCGATAAATTGCTCCTTAGACTATTGTTCGTCCGCTACCAGTGTAGGGCCTGCGTGTTGGATCTTCGCCTAGGGTTCCACCATCTTTATCATGGTCATGCTGACACCATTCTGTCAGCATGATTTGTGTCTTCGAACGCGGCAGAAGGTCTAAGCGGCTGCGTCCATGCCATTTGGCTCTGCCGCGCTCTTTGAGCCTTTGATGCGGAATTGTAGGCGGTCGGTACCGGAGGTAACGCCGACATTTGCGCCGTCCGTTACCTCCCCGGCGAGGATTTTCTCCGCCAGGGGATCCTGCACATAAGTCTGGATCACGCGCTTTAGCGGGCGAGCTCCATAAGCGGGATCATAGCCCTTGTCGGCAAGCCAATTCAGCGCATCATCCTCCAGCTCCAATGTGATCTTGCGATCGGCCAGCAGAGCTTCCAGACGCTTCAGTTGGATCCGCACGATGTCGCCCATATGCTCGCGTCCAAGGCGGTGGAAGAGTATGGTTTCGTCTACCCGGTTCAGGAATTCCGGGCGGAAGGAAGCGCGCAGCACATCCATCACCTCACTGCGCACATCATCGACACTCTCGCCTTCTTTCAGATTGACAAGATATTCGGCGCCAAGGTTGGACGTCATGATGATGAGCGTGTTGCGGAAATCCACCGTCCGGCCCTGACCATCGGTCAAACGGCCATCGTCCAGCACCTGGAGCAGCACGTTGAAGACGTCCGGATGAGCCTTCTCGATCTCATCGAATAGGACCACCTGATAGGGGCGGCGGCGCACAGCCTCCGTCAGCATGCCGCCCTCGTCATAGCCGACATAGCCGGGGGGCGCGCCAATGAGGCGGGCGACGGAGTGCTTTTCCATGAATTCTGACATGTCGAGGCGCACAATCGCGCTGTCATCGTCGAAGAGATAATCGGCAAGCGACTTTGTCAGCTCTGTTTTGCCAACACCCGTGGGGCCAAGGAAGATGAAAGAGCCCATTGGTCTGTTGGGGTCTGAAAGCCCAGCACGAGACCGGCGCACAGACTTGGAAACCGCCTGAACAGCCTCGCCCTGACCCACCACGCGTGCAGCCAACTCGTCTTCCATCTTGAGCAGTTTTTCCCGCTCGCCTTCCAACATTTTGTCGACAGGGATACCCGTCCAGCGAGAGACCACATGTGCGATGGATTCCGGTGTCACGGCCTCATCGACCATCACGGTTTCCTCGCAGCCCTCTGCATCTTCGAGCTGCTTCTCAAGTTGCGGAATGGTGCCGTAGGAAAGTTCACCCGCTTTGGCGAGGTTGCCTTCGCGTTGGGCGATTTCCAACTCGGAC
Source organism: uncultured Alphaproteobacteria bacterium (assembly GCA_929200315.1). Taxonomy (GTDB): domain Bacteria; phylum Pseudomonadota; class Alphaproteobacteria; order Rhizobiales; family Rhizobiaceae; genus Pseudahrensia. Next base: position 408,727 of record CAKMZB010000002.1, read on the forward strand.
CGCGCCTGATCGAGTTGTTCTTTGAGATCGCGGGCCCCGGCGAGCTTGTCCTTCTCCGCCATCCAGGTGGCGGAGAGAGCCTGGGCCTTATCTTCAAGGTTCGAGAGATCGGCTTGGAGCTTTTCAAGCCGATCTTTGGAGGCTGCATCGGTTTCCTTCGACAGCGCCTCGCGCTCGATCTTGAGCTGGATGATCCGGCGGTCGAGCTCGTCCAGCTCCTCGGGCTTGGAATCCACCTGCATCCGCAGCCGGGACCCAGCCTCGTCCATCAGGTCGATAGCTTTGTCGGGCAGGAAGCGGTCGGTGATGTAGCGGTTGGAGAGCGTTGCCGCGGCAACAAGCGCGGAATCGGCAATCCGCACGCCGTGGTGCAGCTCATATTTTTCTTTGATGCCGCGTAGGATCGAAACGGTGTCTTCCACTGTGGGTTCGGAGATGAAAACCGGCTGGAAGCGGCGGGCGAGAGCTGCGTCTTTTTCCACATGCTTGCGGTATTCATCCAGCGTCGTTGCGCCAACGCAGTGGAGTTCACCGCGGGCGAGGGCGGGTTTGAGCAGGTTGGAGGCATCCATCGCGCCATCGGCTTTGCCCGCGCCAACGAGAGTATGCATCTCGTCGATGAACAGGATGATGCCGCCTTCCGCCTCGGTGACTTCCGCCAGCACTGCTTTCAGCCTTTCCTCGAATTCACCGCGATATTTGGCCCCGGCAATCAGCGCGCCCATGTCGAGCGCCATGAGCTGCTTGTCACGCAGGCTTTCCGGCACATCGCCGTTAACGATGCGCAAGGCCAGACCCTCGGCGATGGCGGTTTTGCCGACACCTGGTTCGCCGATCAACACCGGGTTGTTCTTGGTGCGGCGGGAGAGAACTTGCACGGCACGGCGAATTTCCTCGTCACGGCCGATGACCGGGTCGAGCTTGCCTTCGCGAGCACGCGCGGTGAGGTCCTGCGCGTATTTCTTCAGCGCATCATAGCCTTCCTCGGCAGATGCACTGTCAGCGGTTCGGCCCTTGCGGATGGCGTCGATGGCCGCGTTCAACGCTTGGGCGGTAACGCCTGCGTCCTTCATAATCTTCGCTGCCGGGTCTTCCATCGCCAACGCCATCAAAAAGCGTTCGACGGTGACGAAGCTGTCACCGGCTTTTTTGGCGATCTCTTCGGCGCGGGTGAACACCTTGGCCAACGGCTGCGCCATGTAGATGCCGCCGTTGGAATTGGAGACCTTTGGCAATTTGCCAAGCGCCGTCTCTGCGCCAATCAGCGCCTGTTTGGCGTTGCCTCCTGCGCGGTCGATGAGAGACGCGGCAAGCCCCTGATCGTCCTCGATCAGCTCCTTCAGCATATGTTCGGCGGTGAATTGCTGGTGGCCTGCGGAAAGGGCGCGGGCTTGTGCGGACTGGATGAAACCCCGCATCCGCTCAGTGTAAATTTCGATATTCATGCGTAAAAGTCCTTCGACTGGCCGGAAACCCGAAGCGAAACCGGCAAACCAAGAGAATGGCTCCCATAGCGGCGAGCCGTTGCATTTCAGATAGGAAATCTCACTGAGATTTGAAGAGGGGTTGTCCCATTTTGGGACAATTTTTGCACTATTGGTTAAGTCGGCCTAACAGGTCGTAAACATTGGTCCCGTCACTTGTGCCTGTATGCCGGGCAAACCACATCATGCAGCGGTGAACGGAGCAGAAACGGGCGGCGAAAGCCGATTCGGGCCCGCTCTGTTCCCTGCCCGTTCCATTGGTAAACGTCCTGTGGTCAAACGGGTGCTGCTCGCCCCATGCGCTTTAAGGTCTGTTAACCATAAATGTCCCGCCGCGCTTCTCCCGACCTGCCGGAAATCCTCCAATGAACCTCCATTCTCATCCGGAACTGCACGCCTATCGCGGGCCAAAGACCATGCTAACCGGGCGCGGGGTGACAGCGGTGCTGGGGCCGACCAACACCGGCAAGACCCACATGGCCATCGAACGCATGGTGGCGCAGCCCTCCGGCATGATCGGCCTGCCGCTGCGCCTGCTCGCGCGGGAGGTCTATGGCCGTGTGGTGGAGAAGGTGGGTGTAGAGAATGTGGCCCTCATTACGGGGGAGGAAAAGATCCTGCCGCCCAAGGCACGATTCCGGGTTTGTACGGTGGAGGCGATGCCGGCGGATGTCGATGTCGCCTTCCTCGCTATCGATGAAGTGCAACTCGCCGCCGATCTGAACCGGGGACACATTTTTACAGACCGCATTCTCAACCTGCGCGGCAGGCATGAGACAATGCTGCTTGGGGCGGCCACCATACGCCCGGCGCTTGAGGCATTGCTGCCTGGGGTCAATGTCATCACCCGTCCGCGTATGAGCCAGCTTCACTATGCAGGCTCCAAGAAGATCACCCGTCTCCCGCGCCGCTCTGCCATTGTCGCCTTCTCAGCGGAGGAGGTTTACGCGATTGCTGAATTGATCCGTCGCCAAAGGGGAGCTGCGGCCGTGGTGCTTGGCTCACTTTCCCCGCGCACCCGTAACGCGCAGGTGGAGTTGTATCAGTCAGGCGATGTTGATTTTCTGGTTGCCACCGACGCCATCGGTATGGGGCTCAATCTCGACCTCGACCATGTGGCGTTTGCCCAGGATGCAAAATTTGATGGCACCCATCATCGCCGTCTGAAGCCTGCTGAGTTTGCACAGATCGCAGGGCGCGCGGGACGGCATACACGCGACGGTACATTCGGCGTGACAAGTCGCGTTCTGCCCTTTGAGGATGAGTTGGTAGAGCGGCTGGAGGCGCATGAATTTCCGCCCGAAAAGCAGCTCCAATGGCGCAACCGCGAGCTGGACTTCTCATCGGTTCAAAGCCTTGTCACGAGCCTGGAACAACCCGCTAAGGGCGAACATCTTGTGAAGGCCCCAATGGCCATCGATCACAGGGCGCTCATCGCCATGGCGGGGCTGGATGATATTCGCCGCCGTGCGCAAGGCGAAGAGAGTGTTTTTCAGCTCTGGCAGGTGGCACAGGTGCCGGACTATCGCCGCATCGCACCGGGCAACCATGCCGATCTTCTCGCCACGATCTACCGCGATCTCATCGATGAAGGCGCAATTGATGAGGACTGGTTCGCAAACCAGGTGCGCCAATGCGACAACACTGCCGGTGACATTGATGCCCTCTCCAACCGTATTGCGCATGTACGCACATGGACCTTTGTTTCCCATCGCGCCGGATGGCTGAATGATGCCGCTCATTGGCAGGCAGAAACCCGCGCTCTGGAAGATCGATTGTCGGATGCGTTGCACGAACGCTTGACGAAGCGTTTCGTGGATCGCAGGACATCCGTTCTGATGAAGAGGCTGCGGGAAAACACTCAGTTGGACGCTGAAATTGCTGCAAATGGAGAAGTGAGCGTCGAGGGCCACCATGTTGGTCGCCTCGACGGGTTTCGTTTCACGCTTGATTCGGGGGCCGAAGGCCTGGACGCGAAGGCTACCCGCGCGGCCGCGCAAAAGGCGCTGGCCGGGGAGATTGAGACCCGTGCCACGCGCATTGGAGCTGCTGCCAATTCCGACTTTGCGCTTGGCAATGACGGCACGCTGCGCTGGCTCGGCGCGCCGGTGGCCCGCCTTGCCGCTGGCGAGGATGTGCTTACGCCGCGCGTGTTGTTGCTGGCGGATGAACACCTCACTGGGCCGGCGCGGGACAAGGTGCAGTCGCGGCTGGAGCGTTGGATCGGCTTTCAGATAGACAGCCATGCCAAGCCTCTGCGCGATCTATCCGCCGCTGCTGGCCTTGAGGGTCTGGCGCGGGGTGTGGCCTTCCGATTGTTGGAACAGCTCGGCACGGTGGAGCGGCGCGAGGTTGCCCAGGACGTGCGTGCGCTGGAACAGGATGCTCGCGCCAATCTGCGCCGCATGGGCGTGCGCTTTGGGTTTTATCACATCTTCGTTCCCGCACTTTTGAAGCCCGCTCCGGCAACTCTCGTCATGACGTTGTGGGCGGTGAAAGAAGACATGCTGGAGGTCGAGGGGCGCGAAGAAGTGCTGGCGGCACTCGCTGCTGGTCGCACATCCTTTCCGGCAAGTCCTGAAATCAACGATGTCATCTACCGTCTTGGCGGCTTTCGCCGTCATGGCGAAAAGGCCGTGCGCATCGACATGCTGGAACGGCTCGCTGACCTCATCCGCCCCGCCGCGCAGTGGAGCCACGACCCGGCAAAAACCGAGAAGCGACCCGAAGGGGCGTGGGACGGGCAGGGCTTTCTCGCGACGCCTGCAATGCTGTCCATCCTGGGCGCGACCCATGAGGACATGGCCGTCATCCTGCGCAATCTTGGCTACAAGTCGGAGATGATGCTGGAGAGTGACGTTGCTGCAAAGCTTGCGAGTTTCGATGGCCAGGAGGAGAAACCGGCCGAGGAGAAACCTGCTGAGACGGCCCCTGCCGAAGCTTCGGTTGAAGAGGCTCCTGCAGACGCTACCGAACCCGCTGAACCCGAGGAGCCGACCCGTATTGCCATCTGGCGTCAGGCCCGCCGCGAGGGCGCAGGGAACCGCCCTCGCCCCTCCCGGCAGAGCAAGGGGAAGGGCAAACCTGTGCGCAACGACGCCAAGGGCGGCAGCAAACCGAAACCCAATACAGGCAATGAGCGCCGCGCCAAGGAAGCTGCCAAGGAAGCTGCCCATGCCGCTGATCCCGACAACCCTTTCGCCGCGCTTGCCGGGCTAAAGGATCAGCTTGGGACCAAGAAGGGAAAATAGGCTTCCGTGAGTCTGCGCAACCGTATCGACAAATGGCTTTTTTTTGCGCGGATCGTGAAATCCCGTACCCTGGCGCAGAGCCACATCCGCGCTGGCCGCGTTCGGGTGAACAATGTGAAGATCGCCTCCGCGGCCGCCACCTGCGAGCCCGGTGATGTGCTCACCGTGACTCTCGACCGGCAGGTCAGGATCCTGCGCGTCCTTGCTCCCGGCGAGCGGCGTGGACCAGCACCTGAGGCACAGCAACTCTATGAAGATCTAACACCGCCGCCCGCCCCGCGCGGCGAGAATGCTCCGTCCCTCGACCGTCCTGCAAAACGCGAGGACGGCACGGGCCGCCCTACCAAGAAAGAACGACGTGCGATGGAGAAATGGCGTACCAGAGTAGAGGGCGACGACTAGCACAACTTTGCGTCAAATGAGGTCTATGCGTCTTCCCGTCGCTTGTTTTCCGGTCGACGCGCGGTTAGCAAGCGGAGAGAACTTTCCCTCCTCCCGGCCTGCATCCCATGACCTATCTCGTCACCGACAATTGCATCAAATGCAAATATATGGACTGCGTCGAAGTCTGTCCGGTCGACTGCTTCTACGAGGGCGAAAACATGCTCGTTATCCATCCCAACGAGTGCATCGATTGCGGCGTGTGCGAGCCGGAATGCCCAGCCGACGCCATCAAGCCAGACACCGATCCCGGCCTCGACAAGTGGCTGAAGGTCAACACCGAATATGCTGAGAAATGGCCCAACATTGTCTCCAAAGGCGAGCAGCCGGCGGATGCAGAAAAGTTCGATGGCGAGACCGGTAAGTTTGAGAAGTATTTCTCCCCGGAGCCCGGCGAGGGCAACTAGCCGTACTTTCGCCGTGATCTACCGAAAGGGCGGGAAAGGCGAATTGAACGGGACCCGATTTTGTGGTATGTCTGATCTCAATGTGCAGTTTGCAGTCCTACCGGCCCTCAATCGGCCTTTGCGCCGTGGAAGCTGCGCCTTTTCACCACTGATCCCGTTACTTGGGTAAAGAACCCCGCCTGTTTGCAAATGCGGGCGGGTGGTTTTTGGAACAGTGAATGGCGTGTGACTGATGACTGCCGCACCCAATCGCAGCGTTTCGCTGCACCAGATAATGCCGTGGGTTTCCCGGCAGGAAGGACCGTTTGATGGCCAAGAAGGCAGTGCAGCGACAGGGGTTCAAGACCGGCGAATATGTCGTCTATCCCGCCCATGGTGTCGGGCAGATCACCGAGTTTGAAGAGCAGGAAGTTGCCGGTTTCGCGCTGGAGCTTTTCGTCATCTATTTTGCCAAGGACAAGATGACCCTGCGTGTGCCGATCCCTAAGATTGAAAGCGTCGGGATGCGTAAATTGGCCGATCCGGAGACGGTCGAAAAATCGCTCAAAACCGTCCAGGGCCGCGCCCGCGTCAAGCGCACCATGTGGTCCCGCCGCGCGCAGGAATATGATGCGAAGATCAACTCCGGCGATCTCATTCTCATCGCTGAAGTCGTGCGTGATCTCTTCCGCTCCGACACGCAGCCGGAACAATCCTATTCAGAGCGCCAGCTTTATGAGGCAGCACTTGAGCGCATGGCGCGTGAACTTTCCGTCACGCGCAAGATCACCGAGACGGAAGCGGTGAATCTCATCGAAGCTAACCTTGCTCTTGGGCCGCGCCGCGGGCCAAAGCCGGAAGGTGAGGAAGACGATAAGGAAGACGCGGCTTAGGCCGCTCTTTCGCTTGCGGAGCACGGGCGATGCAGACCTATCTCGACTTTGAAAAGCACATCGCCGAACTCGACGGGAGGGTGCGTGATTTGCGGGAGACCAACACCGACCCTGAGCAGGGCTCCGGCGGCGTTGATCTGGACGATGATATTGCGCGCCTTGAGGCGAAGTCCCGTGCTGCCCTGCAGGACCTCTACCGCAAGCTGGAGCCGTGGCAGAAAACCCATGTCGCTCGTCATCCCGACCGCCCGCATTTCAAGGATTATGTCGCCGGATTGATCGACGATTGGCAGCCGCTTGCCGGTGATCGTAACTTTGCCGAAGACCACGCGATTCAAGCCGGACTTGGCCGTTTCAAAGGTCGGTCGGTTGCCGTTATCGGACAGGAAAAGGGTGACAACACCGCATCCCGCCTGAAGCACAATTTCGGCATGGCGCGGCCGGAAGGTTATCGCAAGGCTGTGCGCATTATGGAGATGGCAGACCGCTTTGGCCTGCCGGTCATCACGCTGGTGGACACGGCCGGTGCCTACCCCGGCATTGGCGCAGAGGAACGCGGTCAGGCGGAAGCCATAGCCCGTTCAACGGAAGCTTGCCTCAACCTACAGGTGCCCATGGTCTCTTTGGTCATTGGCGAGGGCGGTTCTGGCGGTGCGATTGCGATTGCTGCGGCAAACCGAGTCTACATGCTGGAACATGCAATCTATTCCGTGATTTCGCCGGAAGGTGCAGCCTCCATCCTGTGGCGGGATGCAACCCGTGCGCGGGAGGCGGCAACGTCCATGAAGATCACCGCGCAGGATCTGGAGCAACTCGGCATTATCGACGGTATCGTCGCTGAACCGGTGGGTGGCGCCCATCGTGCGACGGGCCGGGTGATCGAAAGCGCAGGCAGCATTCTCGACAGCGCTTTGACTGACCTTGAGAAGCTGTCGGGTGAGGAATTGCGCCAGGCACGGCGCGACAAATTCCTCGCCATTGGGCGCGACATCTAACGCCCGGAGCGCTGCCGAAGGCCGTCACGACGAGGTGATCGCCGGTGGGGTGCAATACCTCACACGTTAACGGTAAATGTACACCAAACGTTTATTGTCTGCCCCGATCTTGCCCCATCCCGGCTCTAGTGGACGTCATTATGCGCGTAATTGCATTGTTCTTCGCTGTTTTACTCACCGCTTGTCAGGGGGTTCTTGACCTCGACGAGCGTGAAAACGCACCCGTGCCCGACGCGCTTCTGAAGGTGATGAAGACCAAGAACATGAACCCGGCGTCACCCATCATGCTGCGCATCCACAAGAAGGACAGCGAGATGGAGGTCTGGAAACAGACCCGCACCGGTCGTTATGCGCTGCTGAAGACTTACGAGATTTGCAAATGGTCCGGGCAATTGGGACCGAAGTTCAAGGAAGGCGACCGCCAGGCGCCTGAGGGGTTCTACACCGTTGCACCGGCTCAGATGAACCCGCGCTCCTCCTATCACCTGGCCTTTAACATGGGCTTCCCCAACACTTATGACCGGTCTCACAACCGTACCGGTTCGCACCTGATGGTTCATGGCGCTTGCTCGTCGGCGGGCTGCTACTCGATGACGGATGAGTTGATCCAGGAAATTTATGCACTTGTCCGTGACGCTTTTGCCGGCGGGCAGAAGGCCTTTCAGATCCAGGCCTACCCCTTCCGTATGACGCCGAAGAATCTCGCCGAATATCATAACCACCAGCACTACGAATTCTGGAAAATGCTGAAGCGCGGCAACGATCATTTCGAGCTCACGGGCCGTCCGCCGAAGGTGGATGTCTGCAATGGTCGTTACGTCTTCAATACGTTCACAGACGGTCGCTATGACGCGCGACGCGAATGCCCTGAGCTAAAGATGCCTCCAAGGCTGGCAGCGAGCTTCATCGCCAAGCAGCAAGCGGATGCTCAACTCTTTGCCAAAAAGCTGCCACGCTCCATGCGCACGGCTTTTGCCGCGCCGAGCCAGAGTGAAGTACTGGGCGGCATCACCGTAGCCAGTGAAGCAGCGATTGAAGCGGCAACCGGTGACAACAACAAATCTGCGGATCCCGCCAGCTAGCACGTTGAATGCTTAGGCAAAAATTCCGTGGCAATGTTTGTACTTATGACCTGAGCCGCAGGGGCAGGGCTCGTTGCGGCCAACCTTACCCCAGCTTTGCATTTCTTCCGCGGAGACCAACCGAGCACCTGGAGCGCGGGGTTGGGACGTCTCGGCTTCTTGACGATTGTCGATAAGCTCATCCTCGCCCGTGAGCGGGTCGGCGTGGTGGGCTGTCATCTCAGGAACCTGTGGCTCTTCAATCGTATCCTGCGGATCGCCTTGCACGAGTTGCACGCGCATGAGCTGCGCGGTGACGCCGGCGCGCAGATTGGTGAGCATGGAGTTGAAGAGTTCAAAGCTCTCGGACTTGTATTCCGACAACGGGTCGCGCTGGCCATAGCCGCGGAAGCCAATCACTGAACGCAGATGCTCCAGGTTTTCAAGATGTTCGCGCCATAGCGAATCCAGCGTCTGGAGCAGGACGGATTTCTGCACGTAGGTGGAAACCTCCTCGCCATAACGGTCCAATCGCTCGGTGGCTGCTTCATCAGCGGCGGTCAGAATACGCTCCTTCACGTCCTGCTCATCAATGCCCTCTTCCTGCGCCCATTCGGCGACGGGCAGGTCGAGGTTCAGGTTTTCCAGAACGCCTTCTTTCAGCTCCTCGAGCTTCCACTCGTCGGGATAGGCCTTCTCCGGAATCGCGTTGTCGACAAGATCCTCCACGACGTCCTCACGCATGGAAGCGGTCACCTCCGCAAGGTCGTCCCCATCCATCATTTCCAGGCGCTGTTCGAAGACCACCTTGCGCTGGTCGTTCATCACGTCATCATATTTCAAGAGGTTCTTGCGGATGTCGAAATTGCGCGCTTCGACCTTCTTCTGCGCTTTTTCCAGCGCCTTGTTGATCCAGGGATGGATGATCGCCTCATCCTCCTTCAGCCCCAGTTTCTGAAGCATCCCGTCCATCCGGTCAGAGCCGAAGATGCGCATCAGGTCGTCTTGCAGTGACAGGAAGAACTTGGAATTGCCCGGGTCGCCCTGACGGCCGGAACGACCACGAAGTTGGTTGTCGATGCGGCGGCTTTCGTGCCGCTCGGTGGCGATGACGTAGAGCCCGCCAGCTTTCAGTGCTTGTTCTTTGAGCTTGGCAATCTCCGCCTTGATGGCGTCTTCCTTGGCCGCGCCTTCCTGCTCGACACGCATGTCGAGGTTGCCGCCAAGCTGAATGTCAGTGCCGCGGCCGGCCATGTTGGTGGCGATCGTTACCTGCCCCGGCACACCGGCCTGGGCGACGATGGAGGCCTCTTCCGCGTGGTAACGAGCGTTGAGGACGCGGAAGTCTTTGATGCTGGCTTCGCGCAACTTCTCAGCGAGGTATTCTGACTTTTCAATGGAAGTCGTGCCCACAAGCACGGGCTGACCGCGCTCCTGGCAATCGCGGATCAGCGCGATGATGGCTTTGTATTTTTCTTCTACGGTCCGGTAGACCTCGTCGTCCTCATCGATGCGCTGGACGGGCATGTTGGTGGGTACTTCCACCACGTCGAGCTTGTAGATGTCGGCAAATTCACCAGCCTCTGTCATTGCCGTGCCGGTCATGCCCGCGAGTTTTGCATACATGCGGAAATAGTTCTGGAAGGTGATGGACGCCAGCGTCTGGTTTTCCGGCTGGATATCGACGCCTTCCTTGGCCTCAAGCGCTTGGTGCTGCCCGTCGGAGAAGCGGCGGCCCTGCATGGCACGGCCGGTGAATTCATCAATGATCACAACCTCACCTGCAACGACCATATAGTCCTTGTCGCGGGTGAAGAGTTTGTGCGCCTTCAGCGCATTGTTGACGTGGTGGACGATGGCGACGTTTTCCACGTCGTAGAGATTGCCTTCTTTCAGGATGCCAGCGTCCGAAAGCAGCGCTTCCAGCCTTTCCTGCCCCTCTTCGGTGAAGGAGACCGTGCGCTGCTTTTCATCAAGCTCGTAGTCTTCATCAGCAATCGACGGGATAACGGCATCGACGGTGGTGTAGAGGTCGGACTTGTCGTCCACCGGACCGGAAATGATGAGCGGTGTGCGCGCCTCGTCAATCAGGATTGAATCCACCTCATCGACAATCGCAAAATTATGCCCGCGCTGCACCATCGACTCGCGGTCGATCTTCATGTTGTCGCGCAGATAGTCGAAGCCGAATTCGTTGTTGGTGCCGTAGGTGATGTCGCAAGCATAGGCCTGCTGGCGCTGGTGGTCGTCGAGTTCGTGGACGATCACGCCAGTGGTGAGGCCAAGGAAAGCATAGATACGGCCCATCCACTCGCTATCGCGCTTGGCGAGGTAATCGTTGACCGTCACCACGTGAACGCCGTCACTGGCGATTGCGTTGAGATAGACCGGCAGGGTAGCGACCAGTGTCTTGCCTTCTCCGGTGCGCATTTCGGAAATCTTGCCTTCATGCAGGATCATCCCGCCGATGAGCTGCACGTCGAAAGGGCGCATGCCGAGGGCACGTTTGGAGGCTTCCCGGGCAACGGCGAAGGCGGGAACCAGGAGATCGTCGAGGCTCGTGCCGTCCTTGTACTGCTGCCTGAACTCTTCTGTCTTGGCTGCAAGCTCGGTATCGGACAGAGCCGCGATCTCGTCCTCCATCGCATTGATGGCGGCAACTTTCGGCCGGTATTTCTTCACTCGACGCTCGTTGTCGGAACCAAAGACTTTGCGTGCGAAACCGCCCAGAGAGACCATGAATGAGTTGTCCTTGTTGCCGCCGCGAGGAAACGGGTTGTTGAAACCCGCCGGGCAGACATGAAACTGCTTGATGCAAAAGCGTTCCATGCAAAACGCGGATGCGGGCGACAGATAGGTTTGGCCCCATTTGATGTCAACGCGACGTCTTTTTGTTCTTGGCCGTTTGCAAAGCATGGCAAAGGCGTGTGAAACGGGGCTTTGCGGGCAAAGCTGCCCGGCCCATCCAATTTCCTGGCAGGATCATTCCATGAAAGCACTTCTAGTTGCGCTCGCACTAACCACCTTCCTTGCCGCTCCGGCTTTTGCGCAGGACGCTGATGCTGTGGTGGCCAAGGTGGGGGGGAAGTCCATCACCAATGCGCAGGTGGATGTTGCGCTGGAGGCACTTGGGCCACAATTTGCCAATGTGCCGGAAGAGCAGCGTCGGGCGCGGGCGCTGGATTCTCTCATTGACATCAATGCGATGGCCGCCAAAGCGCGTGACGCTGGTTTGCAGGACAGCGAGGCGGTCAAAAACCGCATTGATCTGCTCACAAACCGTGCGCTGCACAACGCCTACTTTGAGGAAAACATTCGCAATTCCGTCACTGACGAGGAGCTTCAGGCCCAATATGACAGCGAGATTGCAGGCGTCGCTCCCGAGCAGGAAGTGCGCGCCCGACACATCCTGGTAAAGACGGCTGAAGAGGCTGTCGCGATCATTGAAGAGCTTGATAATGGGGCGGATTTTGCTGAGATCGCCAAGGAAAAATCGACCGGCCCTTCCGGTGTACAAGGTGGGGATCTGGGCTTTTTCGGCAAGGGGCGCATGGTTCCGGCCTTTGAGAAAGCAGCCTTTGAGTTGGAGCCTGGAAGCTACACGAAAGAGCCTGTTGAGACGCAATTTGGCTTTCATATCATCAAGGTAGAGGAAAGTCGGGATGTTCCACTGCCCTCTTTGGAGCAGGCGAAGGAGCAGTTGCGGCAGATCGTGCTGAGCGAGAAATACACAGCCGCGCTTGAAGACGCTCGCAGCAGTTTGAGCATTGAAATTCTTGACGAAACTCTCGTTCTCCCGGCGAGTGAATAGGCCAAAACTATGGCTGACGACCTTCCGATTTCTCCGCTGGCACCGAAAAAACAGCCGGTTTTGCCGCCGATTGCCGGTGTGCGGCTGGGGGCTGTTGAGGCGGGGATCAAGTATCGTGGACGAACCGATCTGGCCGCAATCGTCTTTGACGAAGACGTTGTTTGCGCTGGTGTTTTCACCAAGTCCGCCTGCGCCTCCGCGCCGGTGGAATGGTGTCGGGAGCTTTTGAGTGGGGTTGAGAATCCCAGAGCGAGAACTGCCATCATCAATTCCGGCAACGCCAACGCTTTCACCGGCAAGGCGGGCGCGGAGGCCGCGCGGATGAGCGCGGATGCGGCAGCACAAGTCTTTGATTGTAAACCTGAAAACGTCCTCCTGGCCTCAACTGGTGTGATCGGCGAACCGCTGGATGCGAGTGCATTTGCTAACCATCTGCAAAATATCGCACTTGCGGCAGAGAACTGGGATGACGCTGCAAAAGCCATAATGACAACAGACACTTATCCCAAACAGGTCAGCCGAAAAGTGGACCTGGGCGATGGCGAGGTGACAATCAACGGCATCGCCAAAGGCTCCGGGATGATTGCGCCGGATATGGCGACAATGCTCGCATTTCTGGTCACCGACGCGCCAATTTCGGCCGATTTGCTGCAAAATGAGCTAAAAAGCGCCACTGATACGACGTTTAACGCCATTACGGTGGACAGCGATACATCGACATCAGATACGATCCTCGCCTTCGCCACGGGCAAGGCAGGGCGGTCCGGTTCCAAAATAGATCCCGATCTTTCCAAAATACCCCCCGCTCCATTGCAAAATACCAATGATCCGCGGCTGAAAGCCTTCCGCACCGCTTTCCACGGTGTCCTCCACGACCTCGCCCTCCTCACGGTCCGCGATGGGGAGGGTGCGACGAAGCTCGTTGAGGTGCGCGTTGAAGGCGCGGTGAGTGAGCCTTCCGCCAAACGCATCGCCATGAGCATTGCCAATTCCCCCCTCGTTAAAACCGCCATTGCCGGTGAGGACGCGAATTGGGGCCGGGTGGTCATGGCCGTCGGCAAAGCGGGAGAACCTGCTGATCGCGACAAGCTCGCCATCTGGTTTGGCGACGTGCGTGTTGCTGCCGAGGGTGCACGAGATCCCGACTATGACGAGGATACAGCAAGTGCGGTGATGCGGGGGCAAGAAATTTTGCTGCGGGTCGATATTGGTCTTGGCAATGGCGCTTTCACCGCCTGGACCTGCGATCTCACCAAGCAATATGTCGCCATCAACGGCGACTACCGTTCTTAGGGTGACGGAATCTGGATTGATCACGCAATCGGTGCATCTTGCAGCGGTGCGGCGGTTAGAGGCGGTGTCGTTTCGCTCCTTTCCCACCGGACGGACGATCTATGATGGCGCCTGGGCTTTGCGCCTGTCTGATGATTATCCGGCCAAGCGCGTCAATTCGCTCAACCCTCTCGACCCCGGCGACCGGCGCGAGCTTTCGGTCCGCATCGACCGGGCGGAAGCGGTGTTTGAAGAGGCAGGAAGGCCCCTCGTTCTGCGCGCTTCTCCACTTTGCCCGCCGCAACTGCATGAGATTCTCGACCAACGAGGCTGGTCGCGGTTTGATGAGAGCCGGGTGATGGTGGCGGACCTTGACGGGCAAAAGCTGACGGATGCGCAGGAGCGCATGCCGCTTCAGGACACAGCCCGGTTTGTGCGAGGCTGCGCCGCCCTCGGCTCAATTGCGGAGACCGCTGTGGATGGCCTTTGCCGCATCATCGGTGATGTTGAAGGCACAACCGCGCTGTTTCTGGCAGAGGACAAGTCCGGCGCACCGCAGGCCGCCGCCATGGCGGTGCGGTTCATGGACCTTGTTGGCCTGTTTGAAATTGCAGTTGACCAGAACGCGCGGCGAAAAGGCCATGGCCGCTCTTTGCTGCGTTCAGCCATGCACTGGGGTCAGGCCCATGGGGCGCGGCAGGCCTGGTTGCAGGTGCAGGTCGATAACGAAGCCGCCTGCCGCCTTTATGAGAGCGAGGGTTTTGCCGACCTCTACCGCTATTACTACCGCAAGGCGCGCTAGCTGATGAATGATCTCAAGCTCACCCTCGTTGTTGCCTGTGCGTTGATCGACGCCGACAACCGCGTGCTCCTTGCCCAAAGGCCAGAAGGCAAGGCGATGGCTGGTTTGTGGGAATTTCCCGGCGGCAAGATCGAGCCCGGTGAGCGCCCGGAAGAGGCGCTGATCCGCGAATTGGAGGAGGAGCTTGGCACGATCACCAAGACTGCTTGTCTTGCGCCACTGACTTTTGCCAGCCACGGCTATGAGGATTTTCACCTCCTGATGCCGCTCTATATCTGCCGCCGCTGGTGGGGAGAGCCGCGCCCGCGCGAGGGGCAGCAGATTAAATGGGTGCGACCGGGCGATCTGCGTGATTATGCGATGCCGGAAGCTGACCTGCCACTGATCCCCGCGCTGCAGGACCTGCTGCTGTGAGACCTTAACAAGGCCTTTACCTTTCCCCGCAAGAATGGTCGCCGCTGGGAAATCACCGGCGGACCAGTGACGGGATGGCAAGTATGGCAGCGACAAACAATTCGAATGCAAAGGGCACGGCCATCACTCTTGCCTTGGTCGGCGTTGCTGGAATTCTTGTTGCCGGACCGTTGTTTGAACGCACTCCAACCCTTGATTTCACCACCACCGGGTCCATCGCCGTTGCGTTGAATGGTTCCGATGCTGAGCTCCAGAACCGCCGCCCGTGCGTCCTCTTCAACAGCGGTCGCCGGGAAGGCGATTGCTAGCCGTCCTTCGGCTTTAACGCATCCACCAGGCTTATCTTGGCGGACCCGCGGGCCAGCGGTTTTTGCTGGCTCTCATGCGGCACCCATCCCTGTAGCGAAATGAACTCGATTGTTGCGCGCAGCTTGCCGTCGGCATCACTGAACCGCTCACGGTAGAGCGCCTGCGCGCGCTCCCAGACGGTGCGGGTGAGTGGCGGCTGGTTGGCGGCGGCAATGCGTGTTGCGCCCCAGCCGCGCAGATCAGCAATCAATGCGCTGAGCCTGCTGTAACGGATATTTACCAGATCACGGTCGGCGACAGGTAGGGCAAAACCTGTGCGCTGGAGGAGAGCGCCGGCATCGGCGAGCGCGACGAGGGGGTCAAAGCGCTGCGCCACCCCGCCCGCTATCTCGCTCTCCGCGGCCAGCAGACATTCCCGCAATTCGGTCAAGGTCTGCGGGCCGGGGAGGACGGCGAGGAACAACCCGTCAGGGCGCAGAGCCCGGCGCAGCTGGATCAGTGCGCCTGGAAGATCTGCTGCAAAATGCAAAGCCAGGGGCGCGAGGATGACGTCATAGGCGGCTGTCGGCAGGCCCAGATCATCATGGGCGCTAGCGGTGTGATCGATCTTGCCCGCATGGGTGGAAGATTCAAGCCGCGTGACATTGGCGACCTGCCCGCTGGCGGCCATGGCCTTCGCCAAGCTTTCTGTGCGTGCGAAGACGGTCAGGCCGTCAGTGAAATCACGTTTGATAAGGGAGAGCCGCTCCAGCAATTCCTCACTCGCTCGCTCCAACAGAAAGTCATGGCCGCCGCCTGCCGCCTGCATGGCCTTTGCGCGGGCAAGGCGCTGGGCCCGGTGGCGTTCGGTGGAATTGGCAATGCTCATGGGCGGTGCTCTAGGCCGTGTCGCCGGCTCTGGCCAGAGGCGGAGCGTGCGGGCAGAGTGTGGCGATGGATCGCGCTGCTGCACCAAACCTGCCGAGACTGGCCCGCAAGGGCGTCACCGCTGTGCTCGATGCGATGTTACCGCCAACCTGCCTAGCCTGCGAACGCGCATTGTCTGCTCAAGGCGCGCTTTGTGCTGGATGTTGGGGGAGTGTTCATTTTTGTGAAGCAGGAGAGGAAGACGTGTCGGCGACGGACTTCGCTTTTGATACGTTCAATGCAGCCCTGGTCTATGACGATGTTGCGCAAACGCTGGTGCGCGGCCTCAAATTCTTCGACCGCACGGACCTTGCCCCGCACATGGCGGCCTGGATGGAGCGCGCGGCTGGTGATGTGCTCGCCGACCCGCGCGCGGTGGTCGTGCCGGTGCCGCTGCATCGTGGACGCCTTTTTAGGCGGCGGTTCAACCAGTCGGCGGAACTGGCCCGGGCCTTGGCTAAACGCGCGGGGCGGGGCTTTGAGGCCGAGACGCTGCTGCGCATCCGCGCCACGCCGCCGCAGGTTGGTCTTGGCGCAGGCCAGCGCCGCGCCAATGTACGCGGAGCTTTTGCGGTGCCGGATGCCAGGAGCATTGCCATTGCCGGGCGGCCTGTTGTTTTGGTCGATGATGTCTTCACCACCGGCGCAACGCTTGATGCCTGTGCCCGCGCGCTCCAGCGGGGTGGGGCTGTCGCCGTTCATGCGCTCACCTTTGCGCGAGTGGCGTAAGTAGTGCGCTTGTCCCCACCGTGCCGCTCGCCATATAAGTTGCGCTGCACCTTCATCATTAAAGGATCTATCCCATGGCGGATGTAACCATCTATACGCGCCAATTCTGTGGGTTTTGCACCGCCGCAAAGGGGTTACTTGCCAAGAAGGGTGTCGACTTTACCGAGCATGATGCGACCTTTGACCAGGGCCTGCGCGCGGAAATGATGAAGCGGGCCGAGGGCGCGCGCACCTTTCCGCAAATCTTCATCGGCGACATTCATGTCGGCGGCTGCGATGAGTTGATGGCCTCTGAGCGCTCTGGCCAACTCGACAAGTTGCTGGCCGCTGCATGACCACCTTCACCGCCGCGGTGGTGCAGATGCGCTCCTCCATCGATGTGGAGGAGAATCTGGTCGCGATGGAGCAGGGCGTGCGCGATGCAGCCCGGGCCGGGGCGCAGTATGTCCAAACGCCGGAAATGACGGGTCTCGTTGAAGCCGGGCGAAAAGACTTTTTCGCCAAGGTGAAGACCCAGGAAGAAGAGCCTTTGGTGCGCCACGCCGGAGCGTTGGCGAGTGAATTGGGCATCTATCTGCATATCGGTTCGACACCCATTTTGGTGGACGAGGGCCGGGCCGCGAACCGGGCGCTGCTCTTCAACCCTAAGGGCGAACTGATCGCGACCTATGACAAAATCCACATGTTCGATGTCGACCTCGACAATGGCGAAAGCTGGCGCGAAAGCGCTGTCTATCGCGCAGGCGATATGGCGGTGGTTGCTGAAGTTGATAAGGCAAAGGTCGGCATGAGCATCTGCTACGATGTACGCTTTGCGATGATGGCCTTGGATTATGCGAGCGCCGGTGCGCAGATTTTGACCTATCCTTCCTGCTTCACCCGCCAGACCGGGCAAGCCCATTGGCACACGCTGCTGCGCTCCCGGGCGATCGAGACCGGCTCCTTCGTCATTGCCGCCGCGCAGGGTGGGAAACACGAAGATGGGCGCGAGACCTACGGTCATTCGCTCATCATCAATCCCTGGGGCGAAGTGATTGGCGAAGTTGAGGGAGATGAACCCGGTTTTGCGTTGGCGGAGATCGACACAGATTTGGTCGGCGTGACGCGCGCGAAAATTCCCAATTTGAAAAACGCCGCGCCTTATCGTGTCGTCACCTCGTGAAAATTCGTTTCCTCCGGGCGTTGTGTTGAGATGATCAAATTCACCCTCGCCTGCGCCAACGGCCATGATTTTGAAGCCTGGTTCGGCTCCTCCGATGCCTTTGAGGAGCAGTCTGCTCGTGGGCTGGTGGCTTGTCCTGTTTGTGAATCGACCGATGTCGAGAAAGCTCTTATGGCCCCTAGCGTCTCAACAGCGCGCAAGAAGCAAGTGTTGAGCGAGACCGTTCAGGCCGAGATCGTCGAGGGGCTGCGCAAGATGCGCAATTCGATCACCGAGAATGCGGAAGATGTGGGCCGCGATTTCGCGACTGAAGCCCGCGCCATCCATTACGGCGACAAGCCCGAGCGCGGCATTTACGGCGAGGCGAACCGCGAAGAAGTGGAGGATTTGCTGGAGGACGGCATCAAGATCGCGCCTCTGCCGATCCTGCCTGAGGATGCAAACTAAGCCGGGCGCTGCGCCAGCATCATGTAATTCACGTCCATGTCGGGTGACTTGTTCCAGGTATCGGAGAACGGGCTGTAGAACACTCCAGTCCGGTCGATGACCGAAAGCCCTTCACTGGCCAATGGCGCTTCGATCTCTTCGGGGCGAACCAGCTTTTCATATTGATGCGTGCCCTTGGGCAGCCAGCGCAGCACGTTTTCGGCCATGAAAATCGCCAGCGCCTGCGCCTTGCGGGTGCGGTTGATGGTGGCGATGAACATGAGGCCCCCCGGCTTTACCATGGATGCGGTGCAAGCCATGAAGAAATCGGGCTCAGAAACGTGTTCGACGACCTCCATGTTGAGCACCACGTCGAATGTCTCACCGGCATCAGCCAGCGCTTCTGCAGTTGTCGCACGGTAGTCGATGTCAACACCGGATTGCGCGGCATGGATGCGGGCCACCTCGATATTCGTCTCGCTCGCATCGGCCCCCACCACCGAAGCGCCCATCCGCGCCATTGGTTCGCACAGCAGTCCGCCGCCGCAGCCAATGTCGAGAATACGCAAACCTTTCAGCGCGTCCGGTGCTTTTGGGCCGCGGTCAAATTGAGAGGTGATCTTCTCGCGGATATAGGCGAGGCGCACTGGGTTGAACTTATGCAGCGGCTTGAATTTCCCCGCCGGATCCCACCATTCCTGCGCAAGAGCTGAGAAATGGTCGATCTCGCGCTGATCGATCGTGCTGCGCTGTGCCGCTTTGGCGGTTTTAGCCTTTCGGGCCGGAGCTGCACTCATGATCGTCTCCCTTCGCTGGTCTCAATGCCGCTGTAGGATGGTCAACGGGGCAGGCGCAAGGCGGGGTGCCTGGGTTAAATGTCACATGTTGCCGCTTAGCAGGGGAGCTAGTAGAAGCCGCCCCACAACCTTTTACCGCAGACCCTCACCTTCCCATGGCCCGTCTTGTCCTGAAATTCGGCGGCACGTCCGTTGCCGACCTGGAACGCATCCATCGCGTGGCGCGCCATGTGAAGCGCGAGGCCGATGCAGGCCATGAGGTCGCTGTGGTGGTCTCCGCCATGGCGGGCAAGACAAACGAGTTGGTCAACTGGGTGAACCGCATGCCCCAGGTCGCCGGAGCCAATGCGTCGTTTTATGATGCGCGCGAATATGATGCGATCGTCGCCTCCGGTGAGCAGGTCACTGCCGGGCTTCTGGCCATTGCTCTTCAATCCATGGGGGTTGACGCCCGCTCCTGGCTTGGCTGGCAGATTCCACTGCGCACCGACAACGCCCATGGTGCCGCGCGCATCGATGCGGTCGATGGCGCAGACATTGTCGAGCGGATGGGCCGCGGGCAGGTTGCCGTGGTTGCCGGGTTCCAAGGTGTGGCGCCGGACAATCGCATTGCGACGCTGGGTCGTGGTGGTTCTGACACCTCTGCTGTGGCGCTTGCCGCCGGAATCGAGGCTGACCGCTGCGACATCTACACCGACGTTGATGGCGTCTATACCACCGACCCGCGCATGGTGCCCAATGCCCGCCGCCTTGACCGGGTCTCATTTGAAGAGATGCTGGAGCTGGCGTCCCTTGGTGCAAAGGTGCTTCAGGTCCGCTCGGTGGAGCTGGCCATGGCCCACGGGGTGCGCCTCTTTGTGCGCTCGTCTTTTGATGAGCCGGACCAAATTGATTCCAGCGACGGCGCAACACCGCCCGGCACGCTGATCTGTAGCGAGGATGAAATTATGGAACAGCAAAACGTCACCGGCATCGCCTATGCCCGCGATGAGGCCCAGATTTCCCTGCGCCGCGTGGCAGACAAGCCCGGTGTTGCCGCCGCCGTTTTCGGTCCGCTCGCGGATGCGCGGGTCAATGTCGACATGATTGTGCAGAATATTTCCGAAGACGGAACTGTGACGGACATGACCTTCACCGTGCCGGATGCCGACCTTGAGAAGGCCCGTTCGGTTCTTGAAAGCTCTCGTGATGAGATCGGCTACGAGGTTGCGCAATCCGACCCCGGCATGGTCAAGGTCTCTGTCGTTGGCGTTGGTATGCGCAGCCATGCCGGTGTTGCGGCAACGGCGTTCAAGGCGCTTGCCGACAAAGGCGTCAACATCCGCGCCATTACAACGTCGGAAATCAAGATCTCCATCCTGATCGATTCAGACTATGCTGAACTCGCCGTGCGCGCTTTGCATTCAGTCTATGGGCTGGATAAGGAACAGGCAGCGTAACGACGCTGCTCAACATCTAAAGGATCCGCCATGCAGGCCGACCGCGACGGGGTCGCTGCGGCCGCCCCAACCGGGCCGCGGGTTTTGTTGCGCCATCTGCGCGAGGCGATGGCGGACGATCTGGGACCGCAGGAGCGGCTCGACCGGATTGTGCAACAAATCGCAACTGCGCTCGGTGCGCAGGTCTGCTCTGTCTATGTGCTGCGCGCTGACGAGGTGCTTGAACTCTTTGCCACTGAAGGTTTGGCAGCGGACGCTGTTCACCGTGCTGAGTTGCAGGTGGGCAGTGGTCTTGTGGGCACGATTGCCGCAACCGGCCATCCGCTGAATACCGCTGACGCGCAAAACCATCCGGCGTTTAAATATATCCCCGGCACCAAGGAGGACAGCTTCAAGTCCTTCCTCGGCGTGCCGATGAAGCGCGGAGGCCGCCCGCTTGGCGTCCTCGCCGTGCAAACGGTGAAGGCGCAGAGTTTCACCGAAGAATATGTCGAAGCGCTGGAAACAGCGGCGATGGTTTTGTCGGATCTTGTTGCCTCTGGTCAGTTGCAGCCGCTTGCTGTTGATGGCGTGGGCCTGGATGCGGGGCGTCCATTGTCCCGCAAAGGCACGCGGCTGGCCTCTGGCATCGGCATTGGTCGCGCTGTGCTGCATGAGCCACGCATCGTCGTCACCAATTTTTTCAACCAGGACGAAGAGGCGGAAAGCCGTCGCTTGGCGCAAGCCATTCAGGCCGTGCGCGAAAGTGTCGATGCCATGGTGCTGCGCGGTTTCGATGATGACCCGGAAGGCTCCACCGAGGGTGACCACATGGAGGTACTGGAAAGCTACCGCATGTTCGCCCATGACCGCGGTTGGGTGCGGCGGATTGAGGCAGGGATTGCCGATGGTCTGACAGCAGAAGCTGCAACCGAGCGCACCGCGCAGGAAAACCGCAATGCCCTTATGCGCTCCTCTGATTCCTATTTGCGCGAGCGGTTGCATGATCTTGATGACCTCTCCCGGCGCTTGCTGCGCGAGCTGACCGGCCATGGCATTGGCAAGATTGACGACACCGATGGTGACCCCTTCATCGTTCTTGCCTCCACCATGGGCGCGGCTGAATTGCTGGACTATCAGCGTGCCGGTCTTCAAGGCCTCGTGTTGGAAGAGGCGACACCGACAAGCCACGTGGTGATCGTCGCCCGCGCCCTTGGCATCGCGGTTGTTGGTGCGGTTGGCGGCATCATCGCGCGAGCGGAATCCGGCGACCGGATTATTGTCGATGGTGAGACCGGTGTGGTGCATTTACGCCCGCTGGAAGAGATCGCCAAAGGTTATGACGAGCGCCTCGTTTTCCGCGCCGAGCGCACCGCGCGGTTTGAAGCGTTGCGGGATGAACCTGCGGTCACCCGTGACGGAGAACCGGTGGATCTGCTCTTGAATGCCGGTCTCACCATGGACTTGCCGCAGATCGAGGCGACGGGGGCGAAGGGTATTGGCCTTTTCCGTACCGAATTGCAGTTCATGATTGCCGCCCGTCTGCCCAAGGTTGCCGAGCAGACGCGCTTTTATCGCTCGGTTCTGGAAGCGGCGGGGGACAAGCCCGTGACCTTCCGTACGCTGGATATTGGCGGCGATAAAGTGCTGCCCTATCTGCGCACGTTGAAGGAAGACAATCCAGCCCTTGGTTGGCGTGCAATCCGTCTCTCAATCGACCGGCCCGGCTTGCTGCGGATGCAGCTTCGCGCTTTGCTGAAAGCCTCCGTCGGGCGGCCTTTGCGGGTGAAATTGCCGATGGTGACGATGGTCACCGAGATAGACCAGGTGAAGGTGCTGCTTGACCGCGAATGCGAGGCACAGGCGCGGTTTGGCCACGACCTGCCAACCAGTATCGAATTGGGCGCGATGATCGAAGTGCCTTCCATGCTGTTTCAGTTGGATGAGCTGATGGAGCGGGTGGATTTCGTCTCCATCGGGTCAAACGACCTGTTTCAGTTCATGGCCGCATCCGACCGCACCAATTCTTACCTCGCCAACCGCTTCAATCCTTTGTCGCGCCCCTTCTTGCGTGCCCTGCGTGACATTGCCCGCTCGGCAGAACGCAACGAGACCGAGCTGCAACTTTGCGGAGAGCTTGCTGGTGAACCCCTGTCAGCCATGGCGTTGATGGGGATCGGCTACCGCAAGATTTCCATGCCGCCGGGCAGTGTTGGTCCGGTGAAGGAAATGGTGCGCTCGGTGGAAATGAAACACCTTTGCGATGCCGTAAACGATGCCGTTGACGGACGGATGGGCACGCAGACCATGCAGGAAATGCTCACCGATTATGCCGACCAGCACGGGGTCCCCGTCTAGCGAGGCTCGCTCTCGCCACCCCTGTTGTCTCAAATTTAAGTTGCCCACTCATGCCCATTCTGCCCCAGGAAAAGATCGACCAGCTCACCGCCCGCCATGGCGAGGTGGAGGGGCTGATGGCGCAAAATCCCGACCAGGAAACCTATGTGCGGCTGGCACGGGAATATTCCTCCCTCGAACCCGTCGTTGCGAAAATCCGCGAGCGCGGTGAGGTGCGTGACGAGCTGCAGGGTCTGCAAGAGCTGCTCGACGACGCTGAGATGAAGGAGATGGCTGAGGCTGAAATTCCCGCGCTGAAAGAACGGTTCGGTGAGATCGAGGAGGAGTTGCAATTCCTTTTGCTCCCCAAGGACGATGCCGACGACAAGAACGCCATTTTGGAAGTACGTGCCGGGACGGGCGGGTCGGAGGCCGCACTTTTTGCCGGCGATCTTTTCCGCATGTATCAGCGCCATGCCGAAACCCACGGCTGGAAGGTGGAGGTGCTTTCTGAAAGCGCGGGCGAGGTTGGCGGTTACAAGGAAATCATCGCTTCCATCACCGGCAACGGTGTCTTTGCACGGCTGAAATTTGAATCCGGCGTTCACCGCGTGCAGCGGGTTCCGGAGACGGAATCGGGCGGGCGGGTGCACACGTCTGCGGCAACGGTGGCCGTGCTGCCGGAGGCGGAAGATGTCGATATTGAAATTCGCAACGAAGACATCCGCATCGACACGATGCGCGCATCCGGTGCGGGCGGGCAGCACGTCAACACCACCGATTCCGCCGTGCGCATTACGCACGTGCCGACGGGAGTGGTGGTGATTTCGTCTGAGAAGTCGCAGCACCAGAACCGCGCCAATGCGATGAAGGAATTGCGCTCGCGGCTCTACGACATGGAGCGGCAAAAGGCGGACCAGGAACGCTCTGATGCCCGCAAGGGCCAGGTTGGGTCTGGCGACCGGTCGGAGCGCATCCGCACCTACAATTTTCCGCAAGGACGGCTTACGGATCACCGCATCAATCTGACGCTCTACAAGCTCGACCGCATCATTGCCGGTGAAGGGTTGGACGAAGTGTTCGACGCGCTGATCACCGACTACCAGGCGAGTCTGCTCGCCGCGCTCGGCGACGAGTGAGCGCTGACCCCGACAAGCGGGCGTTGCTCGCCGCGCGGCTGAAAGAGGCAGGGGTTGAGCCAACAGCCCGCGCTGTTGCCGCGCTTGTGGCTTGCAACGATGCGGAGGCGGCGCTTGCGAAGATGGCAGCGGGTGTTCCCTTTTTTCGCGCCCTTGGCTCACGAGAATTCCACGGCCTCGACCTCGCGCTGGGGCCGGATACACTGGAACCGCGCGACGATACGGAGGCCCTGATCGACGCCACGTTGGAAGCGTTGGGTGAACGGCGGACCGAGCCTCTGCGCCTCGCCGACCTTGGCACAGGCACAGGCGCGGTGGCGCTGGCTCTGCTGATGGAGTGTCCACGGGCGCAAGTCGTCGCAACGGATATCAGCGCAGCGGCGCTGGAGGTGGCAGAAGCGAATGCGCAGGCCGCTGGCCTCGCCCTGCGATTCGCCATCTGCGCCGGTTCTTGGGTGGAGCCGCTCGAGGGCACTTTCGATGCCATAATCTCCAACCCGCCCTATATTGCGAGCGCCGTGGTGGATAGCCTCGATGCCTCCGTCCGCGACCACGATCCGCGCCGGGCTTTGGATGGCGGTACGGACGGCCTTGATGCCTACCGCGCCATCTTTGCGGGAGCCGCAGTGTATCTAAAGCCATCAGGCTTTCTGGCGCTGGAGATCGGTTATGACCAGCGCGACAGCGTTACCGCGCTCGGCCAGCAAAACGGTTGGCGTTGCACTGGTCAGCACGTTGATCTTGGCGGGCGGGACAGAGCGTTAGTTTTCACGCCAGAGCAGGATAGCGCGCTTTAGGGGTTGCTTTTTTCGCACCCATGCGTAGCTGTAGAGGGACGAAGGCGCTGGCAACGCTTTGCGATCCCAAACATCGGCAACTATATGGGCGGTTCATCCGCCTCGCCGACGGACAGGATTGCAGAGCAACTCCACGTCAGGTGCGGAAAGAGTGTCGAAGGGCACGGATTTTTCCGCTTTTTGCAAATCTCGTGCGGTTGCGGCTCCCGGTAAGGGTCGAGCTTCGCCCGCGCATCGTTTTCACGGCTCTCAGGTCTGCCTTTGTTGGTGGTGAGTGGCCAAGATCGCGGGTGCAGCATGCTCCCGCCAAACCGGGCAGAGCCTTTTGGCCTGCCGCTTCCAGAGAAGTGTTGAATGAGACAGGGTCAGCCGCAGAACAGGCAGCGCTCGCGCAACCGCAACAACAATCGCGGTAACAACAACCAGAACAACAATCGCAACAATCTGAACCGCTCGATGGAATCGAACGGCCCGGATGTGCGCATTCGCGGCACCGCCGCTCACATTGCCGAAAAATACACCCAGCTTGCTCACGACGCGCAGACGGCGGGTGATACGGTTGCCGCCCAGGGCTATTGGCAGCACGCCGAACATTACAACCGCCTCATTGCTGTTGCCCAAGCTGCTCAGGCTGAGCAACAGGCAGAGCGTGAGGCGGAACGTGCCGCCCGTGAAGAAGAGCAGCGCAAGCGTAACGCCGAACGTCAAGCCGAGCGGGAAGCGCGCAATGAGCGAAACGATGATGATCGCGATGACGATGACAGCGAAGAGCGCAAACCGCGCCGCGCCCGCCGCCAGCGTGATGACGATGATGATGCCCCGCGCGTGAACGGCGAAAGTCATGACGGCGATGAAGACGATGCCAAGGGTGGCAAAAACACCCGCCCCCGCACGCGCCGCAAGCCGTCCGACGACGAGGCGCAGCACGATGGCGCCTCGGCCGCCAATGATCACCGCAGCAAGGATGGCGAAGAAGACGCCAAACCCAAACGCCGTCCTCGCAAAGCTCCGGCGGCATCAGAGGATGCCGCCGAATTGCCCGCCTTCTTGACGGGTGAATAAAGCCTAAGCCTGGTCGAAGAAGCGTGCTTCGAAGCGCTTTTCAAAGTCGATCAGATTCTGGTGTGTGAGGGCTGCCATTCTTGATGGGGTATCCAGGCTGCAGCGTATTGTGCCGTGGACAGCACCCCAAAGGCTTGCATCAAAGCTGGATGGTTCATCTCCCAGTAGGAAGGGTTTGTCGCCAAGAATAGTTGCCAGAGCGGCCCAATCTTCGGCAGCATAGGCTGTCATCTGCTCTTCACTATGGCGGCCAAGACCGATCTTATTCACCGTTTCGCGTATCCCTTTTGCGACCTTCTTGAAGATGAAGCCGCGCAACAGCTTGGGTATTGGCGCAAAGAATGTTTCTCGCAACACATCGGGATGTAAATTCCAGCGTTGATAAACGTTGATGAAATAGAGGTGATCCTCAATCATCCGCTGTGCTGCAAGGCCAATTGCCTTTTGGCGCTCATCGAGATGGTCGTCGAACTGCGCACCGTGATGAGATTCCAAATGAGATTTGATCAGATCGCTGTCGGGAATAAGGGTGCCGCTATCATCCAGAACTGGTAATTTTCCCCTCGGGGCGCTGCGATACATGCCGTATTTGCGCTCATAGGGCAGCCCGGCCATGCACAGCAGCGCCTCGGCTTTCAGCGTGAAGGGACTGGCACTGCGGCAACCCATGAGGGGTTCAATTGTGTGAAGAGCAAGCATAGGTCAAAGGTCCGGTTTTTGATTTGTGCCTTGTGGCAAAGCTATGCTGACACCATGGTGTCAGCATCCTGCCATCACACTGTCAAACATGCGCCGCGCTGACCGTCTTCTTCTCATCATTCAGATTCTGCGCCGCAACAGGCATCCCATCGCGGCCAGCAGCATTGCAGCCGAGCTGGAAGTCTCCCAACGCACCATCTACCGCGACATGGTGGCGCTTGAATCTACTGGTGTACCAATCCGGGGGGAGGCGGGTGTCGGCTATGTGCTGGAGGATGGCTATGATCTGCCACCGCTCATGTTCACTGAGGGTGAGCTTGAGGCGTTGGTTCTGGGTGCCCGCATGGTGGATGGGCGCCGTATTGAGGTGCTTTCGCTTGCAGCGCAGGATGCTATTGCGAAAATCGGTGCAGTGCTTCCAGCCGATCTTTCTGAGCGCTTGCTGGACGTACCACTCTACGCCCCCCGTTTCGCACCAGCGCCTGATCTGAATTTTGCCATGGACGATCTAAGCAGCGCCATCCGCGGTGGGCGATGCCTGCATATTGCCTATTGCGATTTGTCTAACAACCGCAGCGAGCGAACGATCTGGCCGGTCCATCTTTCCTTCTTCACGGAAGCTGATGTGCTTGTTGCCTGGTGCGTGATGCGGGCCGATTTTCGTGCATTCCGTCTTGAAAGAATTGAAAGGCTCACCGTGCTTGACGAAAAAATGCCAGAGCGCCGGGCAGTGCTCATGCAGCGATGGCATGCGAAACAATTTTTTCATAAGAAAGGTTCGCCCAATCTTCCCGGTACGCGATAGATGCAGGATTGCGAGAAATCCCATAGATGACCTTTATGGAACCTGCTCAAGCCCAACAGATTGATCCAGCGCAACTCCGGCCGGCAGGTCATTCCTGCCCGGCGGCGCGGCGCAAATACGTTTTGATCGTGGCAATTCTGGCGAGTGCGCTTGGCCTTATTGATACGACGGTGGTTGCCATCGCGCTGCCGAAAATTCGTGCGTCCCTTGATGCATCTTTCGTGCAAATCCAATGGGTCGGCTCCGGCTATGTGCTGTTTCTGGCAGCTCTGATGTTGCTGGGCGGCGTTGCCGCTGATCGCTATGGCGTGCGGCGGACCTTTGCGGTCGGGATCACCGGCTTTGTCATCGCCTCCCTTACTTGCGCGATTGCGCCGGATGCGGCCACGTTGATCGCCGCCCGGTGCGTGAAGGGCGCGATGGCCGCAATCATGGTACCGTCGAGCCTTGCCATCATCGCTAAGAACTACCCTCGCGCCAAACGAGGGCGGGCGATCGGCACCTGGGCGGCGGCCTCCTCCATCACCATGGCTTTTGGCCCGGTCATCGGTGGCTGGATGCTCTCTTGGGGTAACGATGAATTCTGGCGCTGGATTTTCGCGATCAATTTACCCCTTGGGGTGATAGCTCTGACCATGCTCCTGCTCGTTCCGGCCGATAAGGGTGATTCCTCGCGCCCCTTGGATTGGAAGGGCGCGGCGCTCATCACCCTGTCACTTACCGCGTTGGCGCTGGGCCTCACATTGTCCGGCGACGGCGGGGCAAGGGTTGCGGTCTACACGACATGGCTAGGCGGTGCGGGAGGTTTGGTGCTGATCGCTCTGGTGCTCGGCGCGGTGTGGATCATCATGGAGCGACGGCTTGCCGCGCCGCTGGTCAATCTCAATCTTTTCGCCTCCCGCGCCTTTTCGGGCGCCAATGTCGCAACGCTGCTGATCTACACAGCCCTATCTGCAACGCTCTTCTTCCTGCCAATGTTGATGGTGAGTGGCTGGGGTCTCACGGAGCTTTATGCGGGTGGGATTTTCCTGCCTTTCTCATTGCTTATCGCAGGCCTCTCGCCGTTGGCAGGGCGCTGGAGTGACGCTCACGGACCGCGCGGGTTGCTGACGGTTGGTCCGGTGATTTCGGCAGTGGGGCTCGCGACAATCGGTCTTGCTGCCCCGCATCAGGAGTTCTGGTTCGGGGTCGTGCCGGGCATCGGGCTGCTCGGCATCGGTATGGGTCTTACCATCTCGCCGCTCTCTACGGCGGTCATACAGGCGGTAAAGGGTTCAGAAACCGGTGCGGCGTCTGGCATCAACAACACCGTCTCACGCATGGCGAGCCTGGTGGCGATAGTGGGATTTGGCGCGGTGATCGCTGCGCTCTTTGCAAGCGCTGTACGTCGCGCTGGTCTGCCCTTCGATCTTGGTGAAGCGCTCGTTGCAGCCGGGTTCGGGGAACGGCTGGAAGGCGCGCTCTATCAGGTGAGGCTTGTTGAAGTGCAGGGCGCAGCCATGAACGAGGCGTTCCTGTGGACCACCATGCTAGCGGCGATGCTTTGCGTGGTGGCTGGACTTGCGGGATTTTTCACTCAGCAGACTGAATTGACCTAGAGGCCCGCGATCTCGGTTGCAGGCCGTCCGCGGCCGCGGTCCATCAGCGCGTCGATCCGGTCACGCTCCCGCTTGAATGCAGCAAGTTCTAGGCCCTTCAGCACCTGCCCACGGGGCAGGCGGATCTTCATCGGGTTGACCTTGTTGCCGTTCACAATGACCTCATAGTGGAGGTGCGGGCCGGTGGAATAACCGGTGGAGCCAACATAGCCGATGATTTGGCCCTGCCGCACCCGTGTACCGGCTGCAATGCCCCGGGCAAAACGGGTTTGGTGACTGTATGATGTTTTGTAGCCGTTAGCGTGGCGGATCCGGATAAAGCGGCCATTGCCGCCATGCCAATCGGCTTTCTCCACAACGCCGGCGCCTGCTGCGAGAATCGGTGTGCCGCGCGGTGCGGCAAAGTCGACGCCTTCATGCATTTTCACGCGGCGTGAGATTGGATGGCGGCGCGGGCCGAAGGGCGAGTTGAAACGCCCGTTCGGAACAGGCTTGCGCAGCAGAAATTTTTTCGCGCTGCGTCCGTTCTCATCATAAAAATCAACCACCGGAGCACCCGATTCCCGTGAGGCGAAGCGGTAGTAGCGGCGGGTCTCGCCACCATGAGCGAGGGAGATGTGTAGGATCTCGGCGGCTTGCGAATCTTTATTGTCGTCTTCGTTGACTGCATAGAAGACCTCCAGCCCATCGCCGGGCTGCACTCTGGCGCGGAAATCAACATCAAAAGCCACGGTACGCACGACGCGGCGGGCATGGTCAAGCGACAGGCCCTGGCTGAGCGCGGCACGGTAAATACCATCATAGGCGCGCGGCATGTTGGAGGCACCGGCCAAACGGGCGGCGCGTTCTTCTTCTTCGGCATCGACCTGGGATGCGATGGCAGGAATTGGGGCAGGGGCATTGCCCCAGACAAGTCTGCCCGTGTCCCGCGCGGCGATGGACGCCAGGTGGGTGCCGTCACGATAGACTGAGATTCGCTGCGCCCGTTTTTCACCATTCTTCACTTCATAGGCAACGCGAAGAGTCAGTTCCGATGAAAGTGGTTCAGCCCCAAGCTCTCCGGCAAGAGCGGTTTTCATGTCCGACAAGCTGTCTTCGGCAAGATTGAGCTGGGCAATAGCGTTAGTGAGCCTTTCGCCTACAGGGACGGAAATAACGTCCTCGCGGAAATCCTGCTCCAGCGCGCTTTGTACCGAGGCCGGCAATTTGGTGGAGACGTTGGCGGCGACAATGATCACGTCCGGGCCAAGCTCCGGCAAGGCTATTGCCTGACCGAGTGTGAAGCGGGTGTCATCAAGATAGGGTAGGGCGGCGACCTGGATTTCACCGTCGACCATTTCCAGCTGCGCCGCACGCACGGTGCGTTCTGCCTCCAGATCGCTGATTGAGCCTGTCGTATCAAATGACTGGGCCGCTGCTGTGATTGGGAATGGTGTGCGCTTAACACGCACTTCGTTTTCGATGTCGGCGCCATAAATGGCTTCACTGGAGGTGGCGAGGGCATCATCACCGGCGGAACGGAAGACCGTAAGCGGGTTGAAAGCGGGATAATCCCATTCCTCCTGCGCCTCGATCGCCAATGGGGCGGAGGCATAGGCAAAGGGGCGCTTGCGGATAATCTGGCTGTCCCCGTCTGAAACGAGGGTTGGCACTTCCATGATTTTTTCAGCGCGCGAACGCAGGGCCACAGTGGTGTGCAACCGGTCACCCTGAACCGACTCACCGCCGCGGGCGGCAATCGTGCCATCCATAGCAGCAGCCGGGTCGGCAAGCTGCTCTCGCCCGTCGAGGGCTGCATAGAGCGCTCCGCCCATCAGAAGAATTGATGTGCAGCCCACCAGAACAGACCCGAAAAGCCACCGCAAACTCACTCTGCGACGGTCCGGCGGACGGCGCCCATTGCCTGAAATCAGCGCAGGCACGCTCCCCATCTCTTGTGCCATGCGCTTGTACAGCCCGGCCGTAGAACGGGTGGCACTGCCGGAAGCCAGGCTTGATAAGGGTTTTAGCGGCATGAAGGACTGAAAACTTGGAGCCGGATTGTGTGTCGCGACATACTATAAGGAGAAAGGTGGCAAAAATTGCAATGCGACACAAAAAAGGGGTTGATCGAAATGAGCCAATCTCTAGATAGGGCGCTCGGACGGAATGGGTGCGGCTTACGGGTCGTCGAAATTGTCGTGAAACAGCGCTTTTGAGCGAAGTTGAAAAACTTCAAACTTTCTCAAAAACGGTGTTGACGGTTCAAAATCTCAACCCTATAACCCGCCCACCAACGACGCAGTGAGCGCTTGCAGCCCCTGCGCCTTGGACCCCGGAAAGGCGCCGCTTAGCGGAAACCTACCTAGAGCTGATAAGCACTAGTCTTCAGGCTTGTGCGGATTGGTTCGAAGATGCGTGGCTTTCAGCTGCGCCTCTGCTTTTTGACAATTTAATATGAAGAAAGAGAAACGTGGGCGGCGGAGTTGCTGCTGAACGCATCAGATTTTCCTTTATCTGGTGGCGTTCGATAAGAGACTTCGGCGGACACGTTTTTCGAGAATGTTACAAATACCAGAAGTGGTTTCGGCCATTTCAGGTGTGTTTAAAATGTTCTCGTCAATTCGTTGTCTCTCACCCCAGCCGGGGATGAGATGATGACAAATTTCGATCGCAAGATCGAAAGCGTGACCACTTCAATCCATTGAGTGCCATGCAGTTTAGGCTGTGTGGTTCGGGTTGAAGGATTTAGCCGGAACAAATCTCAGATCAAACCTGAGAGTTTGATCCTGGCTCAGAACGAACGCTGGCGGCAGGCTTAACACATGCAAGTCGAGCGCCCACTTCGGTGGGAGCGGCAGACGGGTGAGTAACACGTGGGAATCTACCTATCTCTGCGGAACAACACATAGAAATGTGTGCTAATACCGCATAAGCCCCTAGGGGGAAAGATTTATCGGTGATAGATGAGCCCGCGTTTGATTAGCTAGTTGGTGAGGTAATGGCTCACCAAGGCGACGATCAATAGCTGGTCTGAGAGGATGATCAGCCACACTGGGACTGAGACACGGCCCAGACTCCTACGGGAGGCAGCAGTGGGGAATATTGGACAATGGGCGCAAGCCTGATCCAGCCATGCCGCGTGAGTGATGAAGGCCCTAGGGTTGTAAAGCTCTTTCAACGGTGAAGATAATGACGGTAACCGTAGAAGAAGCCCCGGCTAACTTCGTGCCAGCAGCCGCGGTAATACGAAGGGGGCTAGCGTTGTTCGGAATAACTGGGCGTAAAGCGCACGTAGGCGGATTGGAAAGTTAGGGGTGAAATCCCAAGGCTCAACCTTGGAACTGCCTTTAAAACTATCAATCTAGAGTTCGAGAGAGGTGAGTGGAATTCCGAGTGTAGAGGTGAAATTCGTAG
>CAKMZB010000003.1:0-39647 GCA_929200315.1 uncultured Alphaproteobacteria bacterium
TCGGCTTGCTTTGCAGAGTGTTCGCAATACGCATTCGGACTACACGATCATGACTACTGACCAAGTCTCCCGATTGTCGTCGTTTATAGGTTAGCTCTGTTCTGGTTTTGGTCGATATTGGACCGGGTTGCGTATTCGACGGGGGTCATGCGGTCTAGGCTCGTATGAGATCTCTTGGGCTGGTTGTAGTCGAGACACCACTCCTCGATCAGGTCATGGACGTGACGCAGGTTCGAAACTAGGTTCTCATTGAGACATTCATCGCGTAGTCGGCCGTTAAAACTTTCGACGAAGCCGTTTTGCATCGGTTTGTCCGGCACGATGTAGTGCCAACTCGACGCCACGCGGAGATCGATATCGGTACACGCGCGGATCAATACCAACGACCGAACCGCCCGCCGCTGCGAGTAACCTCTCTCCTGAATGGCCCAGTCCACAGCTTTACGCCGCGCGCTGAACCTCAGAAGTTTTTGAGAGCATCTCCCTGAGCATCGACACGTCCAGCATCGATTCAGTGAGCAGCTTCTTCAGCTTGGCGTTCTCGTCCTCCAGAGCCTTCAGTCGCCGAGCCTCCGACACACGGGGTTTGACTTGCTCGTCGGTGAACCGTGAGCTCTTCATCGTCCGTCTCCTCGTAGGAGAAACAGGACTGACTCAAAATCGAGGAGGCTTCAGAGAAGAAAGTCAGCTCTCTTGCTTCAGATAGAGAGCTATCAGCTCGGCAACCGTGTGAACGTATTTTGGTTTAGCTTCGGTCTCGCTAGGTGGCCGGGCTACACACTCAAAATAGCTGTCAGTGGGTGATGCCAAGCTGTCGTTGAAAACTGCGTTCGCACACTTCTCCGCGAGGGTGAGGTCCGCGCGCTCAATCAATCTGCAAAGGAGATTGATTGACTTGCTACCGTTCCCGCATTTCAAATCGACACCAGATTGAAGATCGTCACTCGAATTTACCGGCAACATCCCGTGTTCAATGAGTAGCTTTACAGCGATAGTTGAGCTCCTTGTCTCTTCCTGCAAACCTGTCCTTTTTGCGTACTGATACTCACTAGCAGCATCTTCTCGGGCTTCGGCGTACGGCTCATCCTCCGGTTCGACAAAGTAAGCTCCGTCCTCGACGTTCTGTCGATCACGTGAGGCGTAGCAGCCAAGGGCTATGCGCTCGACAGTAACCACAATCAAATCGATGGCGTCATTCGACTACACTTCGAAAACCCCGGGTTTTCTGACGCAGTGACGTATCTCCCTTTTCAATTTCGATATCTGTGCGCACCGCAAAGGTCACCGCTTGGCGTTTCAGCTCTACAGCCGTCGATCACCTAGGCCGCTCGACCCAAGCGGTTTTCACAACGGTCCGGACAAGCCGTTTCGGCACATTGCGCTTGAACTTGCGACTGTCGCCTGAGCCGATCAGATATCGAGTTTTCTTCACGTCTTCCATTTCGAAAAGAGATCACAAATGGGACCAACGCGATCAAATAGCGTTCGTTTTCAATGACATTCTGAAATATTAAAAGCTTGGAGATTTATGGTAGCGGGAGAGGGACTTGAACCCCCGACACGCGGATTATGATTCCGCTGCTCTAACCAGCTGAGCTACCCCGCCACGGGGTCTATCGCAGACCCGTCAAAAGGCCATTTGGTGGTCTTTTGAACAGGCGGGATATAGGGGCGGTGGCTTTGGCGTGTCAACTGTGTTTGCGCGCCGCTTAGCCAGCCGGATTTACACTGTTGCAGCAACCTGCGTCACCGCAGCGGGGTGCGACATTTGTGGCACGGCCTTGGCGATCCAGCCGCCACCTAGAACGCGGGTGCGGGGTTCGTTTGTTTCGTAGAACACGCAGGCCTGACCCGGGGCGATACCGTCTTCGCCGTCAGCAAGAGTGACCATTACCGCACCATCGTCCAGCCGCTCCGCCACCGCCGCGCGGGGCGGGCGGGTGGAGCGCACGCGCACAAAGATATCAAGCGCCTCCCCTTCAGCGAGCGGCGTGTCGCCGAGCCAGTTCACATCGCGCAACCGCAATTGGCGAGTCGCCAGCGCCGCGCGAGGGCCGACAGTAACGGTGGCGCTTTTGGCGTCGAGGGCGACTACATAAAGTGGATCACCGGTCGCAACGCCAATACCGCGGCGCTGGCCGATCGTGTAATGGATGATGCCTTCGTGACGACCAAGCACCCGGCCATCGACATGAACGATGTCCCCCGGCTCACCCGCGCTTGGGCGCAACTTTGCGATGATGTCA
This sequence comes from uncultured Alphaproteobacteria bacterium, assembly GCA_929200315.1. Classification (GTDB taxonomy): domain Bacteria; phylum Pseudomonadota; class Alphaproteobacteria; order Rhizobiales; family Rhizobiaceae; genus Pseudahrensia. The sequence continues at coordinate 2,247 of CAKMZB010000003.1, forward strand.
GCATATTTGCCCTGAGGCACGAAGCAGATGTCCTGACTGTCGGGCTTTGCGGCAATGCCAAGCCCCATCTCTTCCGCCATCTGCCGTGTCTCTTCCTTCGGCACATCGCCCAGGGGAAAGCGCAGAAAGTCGAGTTGCTCTTGCGTGGTGGCGAACAGGAAGTAGCTCTGGTCTTTCGTCGCGTCCGCAGGACGGTAGAGCTGGCGGTGACCGTTCTCGCCCTCCTGGCTGACTATATAATGCCCCGTCGCCAGGCAATCAGCGTTCAACTCCCGCGCAGTGTCCAGGAGATCGGAAAATTTGACGGTCTGGTTGCAGGCAACACAGGGGATCGGCGTTTCGCCGGCAATATAGGCCTTGGCGAAGGGGTCCATCACCTGCTCACGGAACTTCTGCTCATAATCGAGCACGTAGTGGGGAAAGCCCATCTGCTCAGCGACGCGGCGGGCATCGTGAATATCCTGCCCTGCACAGCACGCGCCTTTCTTCTGAACAGCAGCGCCGTGGTCATAAAGTTGCAGCGTCATGCCGATCACGTCGTAGCCCTGGCGCTTCAGAAGCGCGGCAACAACGCTAGAATCAACGCCACCGGACATGGCGACAACCACCCGCGTGTCGGCGGGGTCTTTTGCAAACCCGAGTGAATTCAGCGTCATGATCTTGCCCACTGTCTTTGTGCCCGCGGCATGTGGCGGCGCTGTGAGGCGCTTTCAAGGCGGATGCATATGGTTAGCGCATCGTTAGCGACGCGTTCAACTTCTCTTAAGCCATGCGGCATAGTTTAGGCGATGCCGGTCCGGCACAGTTTTGCGTATTGAGTATTTGATTATGACCGAACCCATGCGTCCGCGCGTTAAGTATGTCATCGGGCCAGACGGCTCCCCCTTGACCGTGGCCGATCTGCCCCCCACCACCACTCGCCGCTGGGTGATCCGCCGCAAGGCGGAGGTTGTCGCTGCTGTTCGTGGCGGTCTCCTGTCGCTGGATGAAGCCTGTCAGCGCTACACGTTGACGGTGGAAGAGTTTTTGTCCTGGCAGGCCTCCATCGACGATCACGGCCTTGCCGGCTTGCGCACCACGCGCATTCAGCAATATCGCCACTAGCGAAATTTTCTTAACTGATCAGCTCTGCGCTTAACGAGGTTTTTACCACGTTGGCGCATTGTCGTGTTCAACAGGGGTCTACAACCCATAGTTGAAACGGGCTTTGCGCAATATGCAGGATCAATCGAACCGTCCCAAACATACAAATGCGAGCCGACGTCATCACGACATCGAACCGCATATTGGGCGCAAGCTTGTTGAAGTTGAGCGGGACATGATCCTTGGCACCCTCGCCCGTTGTGGGGGAAACCGCACATGGGCCGCCGATATTCTGGGCATTTCCATCCGCACCCTGCGCAACCGCCTGCTCAGCTATGATGATGCGCCGCTGGGTCAGTCGGGGCGCCCGACTACAGCCAAAGACATGACATTGGCCGAACGGATGGAAGAAGAACGCCTTACGCTGCTGGAGGCTTTCGACCCCGGCGCCCGTATCCCGTCTTAGAATCTATTCGCCACGCTGGAAGGTGAGCGAGGCCCAAAAACTCTCCCACTGCGCCTTTTGCGCAACGGGATCGTCGGAAACCGGCTCCACCATTTCTATTGCATTCAGCAGGTAGGGCCCCTTCCCCTCCGCCGGGATGAGGGCGACGCCATCCTCGTCCGTCTCCACATAGCCGAAGGGTTCGGTGTCGGCGCCGACAAAGATCTTCACCGCGCGACCTGCGAGCGGCTCGCCCTGGAAGAGCAACTTAACTGGAAAGGGCTTATCCCTCGGATAGGTCGCGGGGTTGGCCTGCGCCACGAATTCGATCCGCAGGCCGGTCGACATATCACTCCCGCCACCTTCACCCACGGTGATGAGGGTTTTGGCAAACCGGGCATAGGCTTCCGTCGGATTGGCCTCGTCCAGGCCCCGCTCTCGATGGGCAGCGATGATTGGGGCAAGGCCTTCCTTCTGGAGATAGGCGGCGAATTTCTCCCAGCTCTTTGGATCATAGAGCGAATGGTTGGACTGGTGGACCACCACCAGCAGCCCGTCCTCTTGCGGCGGCACCATGAGCGCGGGACGATCTCCGTTGATGCCGCGCAGTTCGGCAATCTCCTTACCACCGCGCCAGAGTTCTGAGCGCACATTCCATTGCTCGATATAAGGCATTTCATTGCCATTGAAGCGTTGGCCAAGCCGGTGCTGCACGGCGATCTCACTTTCCGTCGGAACGGTGAAGCTCTCCGGCATCAGCCAATATTCGTGCGCCGTGGCGGGGTTGACGACGAGCAGCGTGGCAAAAAGGAAAAAGCAGCGAAACATAGAAGGTTTCAACTCTAGCATCGGTTGTGAGCGCTCCCTTGATGCGTCATGCATTTTAAGAAAGCCAACCCCGAACAGTGATTTGCCATGTTCGCACGCCTTGTCCTCACTCTCATCATCTTCTGGCCCGCCCTTGCTGCGGCACACGAAATCCGACCCACCATTGCGACATTGTCCTTTGATGAACAGCGCGCTTTCACGCTGATGCTGGACACAAATGCCGAAGCCTTGCTGGCCGATATCGGCCCGGGGCACGAGGATACGAACGAGGCGCCCAACGCTGATTATTACAACACCTTGCGCGACCTCCGTCCCGCTGAGCTGGAAGAACGCATCCGCGCCTTCCTACCGAACCTGACCGGCGACGGTCCGCTTGTCGTGGACGGCGCGGCTGTCCCGCTGAAGATACTGAGCATCGAGGTACCACCGGTCGGCAATGTTGAGCAGGCGCGGGATACAGTCATGACGTTCACCGGTTCCCTGCCTGCCAATGCGAGCACTTTCGGATGGGTCTTTTCCCGCCTTTACGGCATGAGTGTTTTGCGCGTGGAGCGGCCGGGCGAGGAGGTTGAGGGGCAACTCTTTGCTGCCGGACAAACAGAAGCGGCCCTTCCCGTCGGTATCGCTTCCAACCACGCCTGGTGGCAGACAGCCTGGGATTACGTCTATTCGGGCTTTGATCACATCATCCCGAAGGGTCTCGACCACATTCTCTTTGTGCTCGGCATTTTCTTCCTGGCACCAAGGTTGAAGCCACTGCTCTGGCAGGTCACGGCCTTCACATTTGCCCACACGATCACACTGGCGCTCGGCCTTTACGGCATCATCAATCTGTCGCCCGCCATTGTGGAACCGATCATCGCGCTCTCCATCGTTTATGTGGCGGTGGAAAATATCGTAACAAAGGAGCTGCATCCGTGGCGGCCCGCAGTGGTGTTCATCTTTGGCCTGCTGCACGGGCTCGGTTTTGCCGGGGTGCTGGCGGAATTCGGGCTGCCGGAAGGCCAGATCGCGCTGGCGCTTGTCTCGTTCAACATCGGCGTTGAGCTTGGCCAACTGACGGTGATCGCCATTGCGGCGGCGCTTCTCTTCTGGGCCTTCAACAAGCCTTGGTACCGCAAGGCCATTGCGATACCGGCCAGCGTCGCGATTGGCCTGATGGGGGCCTATTGGTTCCTGGAACGGACGGTGCTTTAGCTCCCATCCTTCCAACCAATATCGCTATGCGTCCCATCGCAGAACGGAGCATTGCCCGTCTTGCCGCAGCGGCAGAGGACATATTTTTGCTGCGTTGAACCTTCCGGCCAGAACTCCACCGCCAGAGGAACGTTCGCCACCCAGAGCGGGCCATTTGGCTCAACTTCGACGGCCATTTGCTCCGTCTTGTCGAGGTGATGCGGCTTTTCACCAGGTTCACTGATCCGCAATGCTCCAGAAGGACAGGCGCGGACAGCATCGCGGATGGCGTCTGTGTCATCACCGCGATCGGGGTCGATCCAGGGGCGTTGTTTGGGATCAAAGACACCCCTGGCACGACGCACGCATTCAGCGGCGTGACAGCAGAGCAGCGGGTTGTAGTGCACGTCCACCGTGTCGCCTGAATAGGTCTTCACCTTGTTCTTTTCGGCGGCAGCTTTGGGTGGCGATTTGAAATCGATCTCCCGGTGGGTGCCGTCGCAATAGGGCTTGTTGGACGAGCCGCCACAGCGGCAGAGCGGTGCGAGAGGGCGCGGCTCAAGGGCGTTGCCCGCACGGTCACGCAACTCGGGCAAATGCTTGGCAAGAAATGGGCCGTCCTCGCGCATATCGATGATGGGCTGGTTGTTCTCTTCGCTCATGGCCGATCTCGCTTGTTGGAGGTTTTATCAATCAAAGCGGGCGCAGGCGGCAGTGGTCAAGCAAAAGCCAAACCCACCGCGCTCCACCATTGGCTTGCTGGGGCCGGATGCTGCCCGCTCAGGAGCACCTGCATATATAGGCGCTCATGCGGTTCAGCTCACATCTTGCGGGTGGAGCTGCTATTGCTGCCGATGACGTGGAGCGCCAGGGCATCCGGGCCATAGGCACTCTCGCCGTTCACTTCCAGCTCTTCCATGAGCTTGGTGCGGGCGCGGGAGACACGGCTCTTTATGGTGCCAATGGCAACGCCCGTCACCGCCGCCGCTTCTTCATAGGAAAAGCCGTTGGCGCCGATCAGCACCAGCGCCTCGCGCTGATCTTCTGGCAGCGCTTCCAGCGCGGTGCGGAAATCACACATGTCCATATGCCCCTCTTGCTGAGGATGAGTGGCGAGTTGAGCGGAAAACACACCGTCTGTGTCCTGCACCTCACGGCCGCGCTTGCGCATCTGGCTATAGAACTCGTTGCGCATGATCGTGAAGACCCAAGCCTTCAGGTTCGTGCCTTCCTGAAAGAGGTGGAACTTGTTCCACGCCTTCATCAGCGTTTCCTGCACCAGATCATCCGCCCGGTCATTGGCTCGGGTTAGCGAGAGCGCGAAGGCGCGCAGGTTGGGGATGATGTCCAAAAGCTCCTTTCGAAGTTCTGGAGAGACGTTCTTAGCAAATGCCATCTATGCGGTCAGAATCCTCTGGCGTCGCGCCATCTGGGGAGCCGGGTAAGGACGCGGACAATCTATTGAGCAGCTCTACAAATCGGTCAGGAACGGGCTCGTTCAAGACTTCACTGTAGGCATCTTTTAGTTTCTCGCCCAATTTTTCTTGAATGTACCGGTCAATTATTCCTTCATCGGTATTCACTTCGTTCTCATTATTCATCAACAAAGGCCCCGTTTGTTGGCTGAACGCACCTTCAGTCAAAGCGGTGCGCCTTTAAGGTCGAGAGGCGAACAAACTTCTTGAAAAAAGGTTCCCTTGGGTGAGCAATCGACCTTTCGGCAAATCTACAATGCATATCAACGCACGCGTGCAAGGAACCGTCGGCGCACGCAGGTCAACCAGGCTTTGTTCTTTGAGCAAAGCGATCGATCATCTAAAACAAGTCAGCCGATGGCGTCTGCGCCAGACGGCCAATTGATCGGAGCTGTGCCCATGAAACACCTGTTTGACTTCATCCAGATCGCCTCCCCGCTTGACGACGGCAACCCGCCGGAACCGAACCCGCTGCCAACCCGTTGGGGCCCTGCGTCCTACTGGCGGCTGGGTGTTGCGCTGCTTGGCCTGCTCATTGCCATCACGTTGATCTGGCGCTGGGTGGGATAAAGTGCGCGCATTGCGTCACACATAGAGCAGCGAGCGGCCTTCCGAATTGAAGAGGTGCATGATGGCCGCCTTCGCCGTCATATGAACCGTATCGCCGCGTTTATGGCTGCCGGTGCCGGGGATTTTGACGACCAGCGGCTCATTTGAACCTGGGGCATCGACATAGAGGTTCGTCACCTCGCCGAGCGCTTCAACAAGCGTCACCTCACCGGAAACGAGAGCGCTTTTTGCTTCGCAAAGGCTCACGTCTTCTGGGCGGAACCCAAGATGCACGTCAGAGCCCTTCAGGCTCGCATCGCTTGCAATCGGCACATTGACCTTCGCGCCCTGGGCGAGCTGCACACCGGTCCTAGCGCCGGTGCTTGTGACCTTGGCGGAGACAATATTCATGGCCGGTGAACCGATAAATTTGGCAACGAAGAGGTTGGCGGGTTTTTCATAAAGCTCAATCGGCGCACCGACCTGTTCAATGTAACCAGCAGACAGCACCACGATCCGATCAGCCAGCGTCATGGCCTCCACCTGGTCGTGGGTCACGTAGATCATGGTGGTTTCCGGCATCGATTCCTTCAGTTTTGCAATCTCGATGCGGGTCGCAACGCGAAGGGCGGCATCGAGGTTGGAAAGCGGCTCGTCGAAGAGGAACACTTTGGGGTCGCGGCAGATGGCGCGACCAATAGCAACGCGCTGGCGCTGACCGCCGGAAAGCGCTTTCGGCAGACGGTCGAGATAAGGGCCAAGTTGAAGAATGTCGGCGGCAGAATTCACCCGCCGCTCGATCTCTTCCTTCGGCCGGTTTGCGATCTTCATGCCAAACGCCATGTTGTCGCGCACCGTCATATGCGGATAGAGCGCATAGGATTGGAACACCATAGCAATGCCACGCTGGGACGGCGGCATTTCATTGACGCGCCTGCCACCAATTTGCAGATCGCCTTCGGTGATGCTTTCAAGCCCCGCAATCATGCGCAGTAACGTGGACTTGCCACAGCCGGAGGGGCCAACAAAAACGATGAATTCGCCCTGGTCGATGGACAGATCGACCCCGTGCATGACTTCCACAGGACCATAGGATTTGCGGATATCGCGCAGTTCCAAACTAGACATCGTGCGCCCCTCCCAAGGCTGGTTGATCGTTAACCCGCATGCCGGGCAAAATAGGTTCCAAAGGGTTCCAGTCGCAGCCGGCCGTCGGCAATCTCACCGTTCGCACCGGGCGAAACGACCTCGACAAACTCCTTCCCCGCCGCATCACAATCGGCGACGAGGCCGGACATATTGATGGCGCAGAAAAGCGTGGAATTGCCACAACTGCGCGTGAAGCAGGTCACGTGACCAGTGGTCTGAACGAAGCTGATGTCACCCCGAACCAGCTCGCGGTGCTTCTGACGAAAACGGATCGCCTCACGGTAATGGTTGAGCAGAGATTCGCTGTCACCGTCCTGCTGCGCGACGGACAGATGCAGATGTTCTGGTGCCGTTGGCAGCCAGGGTTTCGCATTCTGGGAGAAACCGCCATGCTGCTCGTTGGAGGTCCAGACCATCGGTGTGCGGCAGCCGTCCCGCCCCTTAAAGACCGGCCAGAACTGGATGCCGTAGGGGTCTTGCAGGTCCTCAAAGGCAATCAGCCCTTCCGTCAGACCTAGTTCTTCCCCCTGATAGAGGCAGACCGACCCCCGCAAACTGAGGATCAGCGTCGCGGTCATTTTCAGGAAAGCGTTGCGATCGGCAATCTGATCCGCCCAGCGCGAGGCATGGCGCACAACATCGTGGTTGGAGAAGGCCCAGCAGGACCAGCCGTCCGGCGCAACATCCTCAAAATGCTCCACCACGTCGCGCACCTTGGCAGGTGTCAGTGGGTCCGGCGCGAGAAAGTCGAAAGAATAGCACATATGCACTTTGTCGGTGCCGGACGTGTATTCAGCAACAATCTCGGCCCCTCGCTGGGCATCCCCCACTTCGCCAACGGCAGCAGCGGCGGGGTATTCGTCCAGCAGCGCACGGAAGCGGCGCAGGAAATCGAGGTTTTCCGGCTGGTTCTTGTCGTAGAGATGGCTTTGGTAATTGTAGGGGTTCACCGCCGGCGCGATCGTGTTGTTGCGCGATTCTTCAGCAAGCGGCGGGTTGTCCCGCAGATCGGCGTCGTGGAAATAGAAGTTGATTGTGTCGAGGCGGAACCCATCGACACCGCGCTCAAGCCAGAACTTCACCGCATCCAGAAGCGCCTCTTGCACCTCCTCGTTGTGGAAGTTGAGATCCGGCTGAGAGGTGAGAAAATTGTGCAAGTAATACTGGCACCGTGCCGTGTCCCAGACCCAGGCTGAACCGCCGAAAATCGAAAGCCAATTGTTGGGCGGCGTGCCGTCTGCTTTGGCGTCCGCCCAGACATACCAATCCGCCTTGGTGTTGGTGCGGTCGGCGCGGCTTTCGATGAACCAATCATGCTGGTCTGAGGTGTGGGAAATGACCTGGTCGATCATCACCTTCAGCCCCAGACGATGCGCTTCAGCGATCAGCGCGTCGAAATCCTGCAAAGAGCCGAACATCGGATCAACGGCCTTATAGTCGGAGACGTCGTAACCGAAGTCGAGCATGGGGGACTTGAAGAAGGGCGAAATCCAGATCGCATCCACGCCGAGGGACGCTACATGGGGCAATCGCTGGGTGATGCCGCGCAGATCGCCGATCCCGTCACCGTTAGTGTCCTGATAGGAGCGCGGATAGATCTGATAAATCACCGCACCACGCCACCAATCCGGATCGTGATCGTGGGACGTCACGACGCCGGGGGCGAGGTCTGAGCGGAAATCGTGGAGCACGTTCATGGGGCAAACCGAAGCAAAATTAAAGGGGTGAAGAGCGCTCTAACCACCCTTCACCGACCCAGCGAGAAGACCCCGCACAAGATAGCGCTGGAGACCGAAGAAAACGCAGATTGGCACAATGATTGAGACAAAAGCCGAGGCCGTCAAAATCTCCCAATTACCCCCGCGGGAGCCCAGCAATTCACGCAGGCGACCGGTAAGAACCAGCTGCTCTTCGTTGTTGCCCAGAAAGACCGTTGCTACCAGCAGATCGTTCCATACCCACAAGAACTGGAAGATCGCGAAGGAGGCGAGCGCCGGGAATGAGAGCGGCAGAATGATCTTGCGGAAGATGTCGAAATCACTTGCACCGTCCACCCGCGCCGATTCCATAATCTCGCGCGGCAGGCCTGCCATGTAGTTACGCAACAAATAGACCGCGAGCGGTAAGCCAAAGCCGGTATGCGCCAGCCATATGCCAATATAGCTCTTGCCGATATCGAGATCGGTATAAAGCTTCAAGATTGGAATAAGTGACATCTGGAGCGGCACGACGAGCAAACCGACAATCACCGCGAGCAGTAGCGCCCGGCCCGGAAATTCCATCCATGCCAGCGCATAGGCTGCATAAGCTGCAATGAGGATTGGGATAATCGTTGCAGGTATTGTCACCGTCAGCGTGTTGATGAAACTCTGCGCCAGACCGCTGGCAAACAAGACCTGTCGGTAATTGTCGAAGGTGAAGCGCGGCGGTTCGACACCGGTTACGAAAATGCGTTGCCCCCGCGTGCCTTCGGGCTGCTTAGAATATTCGATGCGGTAGCCGCCTGTCTCATCGACAGTCAACATGCCGCCATCGCGCAGTTCCGTCGTCTCGCCGGGCTCAAAAGCCTGCGGCGCGCGCGAGGAAATACCAAAGCTGGAGGCTTTCCCGCCTTCGCCTTCAAACAACTCACCAGACAGAACCCAAACGTCGCCGTCCTGCACAGCTTCGGCAGGTGCGGGCGCACGCTGGGCGGGCAGGTTTCGTTCGCTAGAGGTCAGCGATGTCCACCAGCCAGTAATGGCCAATTGGTCCTTGTCCCGGAGGGACGAAACCAAGATGCCGAAGGTCGGCAGCGTCCAGGCTGCAACCAGCACGATGACCGAAATGTTCACCACCCATGTCAGGGCAGCGCGATTTCCAACACCAACACTCATCTTACATATCCTTTTGAGCTTGGCGGATGTTGAGCACCATGATCGGCAGCACCAGCACCATAATGACGAGCGCGACCACTGAGGCACGACCGAAGTCCAGGCCACGGAACATCCAGTCGAACATGAAATTGGCGAGCACCTGACTGCCCCATTGACCGTTGGTCATGGCCAACACAATGTCGAAGACCTTCAGGACGAGAATGGTAATCGTCGTCCAGACAACAGCGATGGTGCCGGTGATCTGGGGCAGTTTAATCTTGAAGAAGATCTGCAGCGGGTTTGCCCCATCGATGACGGCAGCCTCCACCGTCTCCTCGGGAATACCGCGCAGGGCCGCCGACAAGATCACCATGGCAAAGCCGGTCTGGATCCAGATCAGAATGACCATCAGGAAGAAATTGTTCCACGGGTAAAGCGTGATCCAGGCCTGTGGCTCTGCACCGAACCAGGTGATTATCGCATTCAGAATACCGATCTGCTCGTCCCCCGCCGCGCGATAGTCGTAGATGAATTTCCAAATCACCGAAGCACCGATGAAGGAAATTGCCATCGGCATGAAGATCAGGGATTTGGCAACATTGCCCCAGGCAATCCGGTCCGTCAGCGCGGCAGCGAGAAGACCGAAGACGGTGGACATAGCAGGCACAACGAGCAGCCAAAGGAAGTTGTTGAGGAGCGATTCCCGGAACGTCGTGTCACCCGCGAGCCACACGTAATTGTCGAGACCGATGAACTCATTGCCAGAGGGGCCGTGGAGCGAGAGCCAGATCGAATTGAAAACGGGATAGACGAGGTAGATACCCAGGATCACCACGGCCGGGCCGAGGAAGAGCCAGGGTCGCACTTCATTGGCGCGCAGGATGTTGAACGTCGCGTTGTCCCCACGGGATGGATAGATCGTATCCAGCGCCTTGTTGGTGGACCAGAAATAGCCAAAGCAGGCCGCCACGCCTAACACCATGACAAGCGTTGCGTTGAGCAACTGGCTGTCAGGTAAGACGGTCGCAATAAGAGAATAGAGTGCCACCGCGATGACGGCAGAAACGATGATACCGCCAAGAGCGATCACGACGGTATAGGCAAGGGTTCGGAACCAGGAGCCACCTTCTGTGGCTGGGTTGTGCAATGACGCTGCCGTAGACACAGATTTGTCCGCCTGAGCTGATGGGGCTTTGCCCCCTTCATTGGTCAACATGGCCACTCCCCTGCCTGTCTTTGAAGTCAGACCTTCCGCGCATTGATAACGGGAAGGGTGCCTGGTGCCGGGCGAACCCGGCACCATTTGTTCGCCAGTGTGAAGTTTACTTAATGGCGTCCCATTCCTTCTGAATGCCTTCGGCAACTGCCTTGGCGTCCTTGCCACCGGTATAGTCGACCATTCCGGTCCAGAAAGCGCCAGCGCCGATCTTGCCGGGCATCAGGTCGGATGCATCGAAGCGGAACGTGGTCGCACCGGTCAGGATCTCACCCTGCTTCTTGGTGGACTCGTCCGGGTAATTGTCCAGGTTCGCGCTTTTCAGTGGGGTGAGGAACGCGCCCTGCGCCATCATGATCTCATGCGCGATGGGTGTCTTCAGGAATTCCATGAAGGCTTCTGCCGCGGGAGAGGCGTTGGTGATGGCCATCAGAGTGCCCGCACCCAGAACCGGGGTGCCGAGATTCTTGTCCGCATAGGCGGGGAAATAGAAGAAGTCGGCGTCCTGACCGAGCTTCGTGCCATCAGGGAAGAAGGCCGGGATGAACGAAGCTTGGCGGTGCATGTAGCACTTGGGTGGCGAGGTGAAGATGCCTTTTGGCGAGTCACGGAAATCCGTTGTTGCAACCGCACCGGCACCGCCATCTACGTAAGCATCATTGCGGGCAAAAGCACCAAACTCTTCAATCGCAGCGATAATCTTGGGATCATCAAAACTCATCTCGTTGGAGACCCAGGCATCATAGTCAGCCGGGGACTGGGTGCGCAGCATCATATCTTCCACCCAGTCCGTGGCCGGCCAACCGGTTGCTGCACCTGAACCCAGACCGATGCACCAAGGTGTATCGCCATCGGCGACGATCTGGTCGGTCAGAGCCTTAAGCTCCTCCATCGTCTCCGGCACATCGTAACCGGCATCGTCAAAGTTGTCGGGTGAGTACCAGACGAGGGATTTGACGTTCACGTTGAAGAACAGACCGTAGAAATCCTCGCCGCCGGAAGCGTTGGCATAGGTGCCTAGATCAACCCAGGAAGGGCCAGCAGCAAATTCATTGGATACGAAATCGGCCATCCCGGCAGGCAGCGGCGCGAGCTGGCCCTTGGAGGCAAGGTTGGCGGCAAGACCAGGCTGCGGGAAAACAGAAATGTTAGGGGCGGACCCTGCTTCGGCGTCGATCACGATCTGCTGCTCGAATGAGTCGGACCCCGCATAGGTCGCGTTAGCGCCGGTCGCGTGATTGAAATAGGCAAGAAGCGCTTCAAAATTATCCTTCTCGCTGCCCGTCCAAGGACCGAAGACCGAAACGTCCTGACCTTTCAGGTCTGGTGCGCTGGACTTGTACTTCTCCCAGCTCGACCAGGTGAACGCACCTTCACCTTCCGGGAATTTGAAGTTTGCGTGGCCCGCGGCAAATGCCGTAGCCGAGGACAAAGCCAGCGCCAGCGCGGCTGTGGTGAGAATGGACTTCATGATGTCTCCCTTGGTCTTCATAGCGCGGGGAGGAGTGGCTGCTCGTCGAGCCCTGATCCCCGGCGGGGTTGCCCCCGGTTTGACTGCGCGTTGAGAGATGGATTGGCCGCGCACGTCACATCGTGCAACACAAACCGCTTCTCCCAAAGCGCTTTGGATCCTTATCCGATCACCACTTGTCCAAAGTGTCAAGGCGTTGATTGCGACGCTCTGACGTGCCCTATAGAGCCCATGAAACGGCATTCCCGAACATCACTGAAGGCACTCGCGGCCCATCTGGACCTGTCTCCCACCACGGTGAGCCGGGCGCTCGGCGGCTTTCCGGAAGTGGCAGAATCAACACGCCAGCGCGTGCAGGAAGCAGCAAAGGCACTCAATTATAATCCCAGCCTTTCAGCCACCTCTCTCGCCACAGGCCGCTCGCGAATCATCGGCCATGTGATTCCCGTCTTTAAACACGGTGTCATCGATCCGCATTTTGCAGATGCCCTGGCAGGGGCAAGCGTTGCCTGCCAGGAGGCCGGTTATGATCTGCTCATGCGCATGGCAACAATGGCGGAGGAAGAAGATGCCTACCGCACACTCCAGCGCCGTCAGCGTGTGGACGGGGTGGTGCTGCATGAACCGGCCATGGTGGAACCGCGCATTGGCCTTTTGCAAGAAATCGGCCTGCCTTTCATCGTCCATGGCCGCTCGGCACAGGAAGACGGCTATGATTGGCTCGATGTGGACAATCGCGGCTCGTTCCTGACCGCAACACGCCATCTCATCAGCCTTGGCCACCGACGCATCGCGCTGATTAACGCGCCTGAACGGATGGCTTTCGCCGCACGCCGCCGCAATGGCTATGAGGATGCGATGGCAGAGGCCGGCCTTCAGTCGCACGCGGTGCAAACTGCGATGATTGAGCCCAATGGCTATACGGCTGTACTGGAGGCGCTATCCAGTGAAGGCGATAAGCCAACAGCCTTCCTCTTCTCTTCTATACTTCCAGCCCTTGGCGGCCTCCGCGCTCTGGCGGAAATGAGTCTCTCCGTTCCAGACGATGTTTCCGTCATGGCCTTTGACGACCAGCTCTCTTTCCTGACCGGCGGGCCAGAGGCGGGGTCCAGCTTCGACATCACGGCAATGCGCTCTTCGCTCCATGATGCGGGGCGAGAGGTTGTCCGGCTGCTTGTTGACCGGATCGAAAACCCGACCCAACCACCCAAAGGCAGCCATTGGAAAGCAGAATTTCACAACGGCAGTACAGCCGGACCGCCGCCAAAAAGCTGAACCCCGTCCGGCCAGCGCGCCATTGGCAAGGCCACTCTTGGCGTTAAGGTCGATGGCGGCGGTGACCAATTGGGCGAAAGATCCGTTTGCGGGTAAACTTACCGCGCGCATCATGGCAAAAGACGGCTATCATCTGCGCCGAATCTGCATATCCGTCATTGCCCATCTCGCCGGGCGGGACGGGCCCCAAATCTGGACGAGCTAACATGCAACTCACCCTTCTCGAAAAAGACAAATTTCTAACGGGCGCTTGATGTCTAACCTGACGGAAGCCAGGGCATATTTGGCGCACCGCAAGCAGGTCATGAACGGCATCGCGAAGCCGGACCAAACCCAACCATCGAATTAACGGAGTTCCAATCATGAAATATTTCTTCACCACCGCCGCGGCCTTCACCAGCACAAGCGCCTTCGCTCATGACGGCCTCCACATGCACCCGCATGGGGCGGAGACCTTTCTTGGCCTCGCCTTCATCGCCACCGTCGTGATCGGCGCAGTATGGGCCATTGCCCGCAACCGCTCGTGAACTGGCGCGGTGATGGAGATGACCAAGGTTCCAAGCAAGTTAATCGCCATCGTGGTCTTGGCTGTCATGATGACAGCCTGCGCCAATCAGCCCTATGCACCCAGCTCAACACCAGGCTTTTTTCTAGGCCTGTGGCACGGATTTAGCACACCGATCTCGTTCGTCGGCTCGTTGTTGATGGACGATGTTCGCATTTATGCGTTTCCCAACAGCGGACGTTGGTATGATTTCGGTTTCTTGATCGGCCTAACTCCATGGGGATTTCTTGGACACAAATCACGCTAGGGGAGCTGACTGATGAGATTTGCGTGGATTGAGAATTGCTGACGTGTGAGCCAACAGATGAGTTGCTGATGACGCAGCGGTATTTCTGTTTTGAGTGACAAGCAGGCCAAAGGGCGCTGGTTGCGGAAGACTGGCCGGTTCCTTCTGTGGTCCCTGATCGCGATAGCGCTGACCGTGTTGGCCGGGGCTTTGATTGCGCGGCCCATTACTGAGGAGGCCGGCGCAGAGCCCCATTCCAGAACCATCTTGTTAATCTCAAATCCGATTCACACGGATATTGCATTGCGGTTGGATGAGGACGTCCGCCGCAAATTCAACTTTCTGATTGATGGCGGAACTCCGATCAATGCGGACGCGGCGCAGTGGCTCATCATCGGCTGGGGTGGACGCGCCTTCTACCTGGAGACACCAACCTGGGCCGCCCTGAAGCCGCTGCCCGTCCTCAAGGCTTTGACGGTCGATAATTCTGTGATGCATGTCGATGTCGCAGGTGCTGTGGATCTCGCCCATCCGGCAATCATGCCTCTCAACATTAGTGACTTTGGGTATGAACGGCTGCTTGAAGCTATGCTGCACAGCTTTACCGAGGTCGATGGAAAGAGGTTACCCATCAGGGGTGCAGCCTACGGCTCCAATGATGCATTTTTCGAAGCCGAGGGTTCGTTCAACTTGCTTCTGGGCTGCAATTTGTGGTCGTCACGCATGTTGCAAGAAGCCGGTTTACGCGTAGGCTGGTGGACCCCGCTGCCCGCAACCCTGCGCTGGTCACTTGATGCGTTGAACGAGCCCCGGTAATGGCCAGAACCTGTTCCCTGGCCCTCCTCATCTTCGCCTTCCTCCTCGCTGTCCCTCTGCAAGCGCAGGAAATCGATATCGACGGCATCTTCACCAAGCACAACGCTGTCGGAACGCTTGTTATTGAACGGCACTCGCACGGTAGTCGCATTGTGCATAATGCGGATCGCGCCACGCAGCCTTTCTTTCCAGCCTCCACTTTCAAGATCCCCAACACGCTGATTGCGCTAGAGCTGGGCGTGGTTGAAGACTTGCAAACCCGGATACCCTGGGACGGTGTTAAGCGCAGAATTGCTGCCTGGAACAAGTCGCAGACCTTGGCGCAGGCGTTCCGGAATTCCACAGTGCCGATCTATCAGGAGATTGCCCGGACGGTTGGCAAGAATCGTATGGCAGCTGCGCTCAAGAAGCTCCGATACGGCAATCAGAACATAGGCGAGGAGATCGATTCTTTTTGGCTTGAAGGTCCGCTGCAAATTTCCGCCAACGAACAGATCGTATTTCTCAAGCGCCTCTATCTGGGTGAACTACCCTATTCCGAGCGCGCCATGACACTAACGAAGAAAGCCATGGTCCGATCTCGTTCCAGCACCAAGGTGCACCGCGCGAAAACCGGCTGGACCGTAGCAAGCGACCCCGCAATTGGCTGGTATGTCGGCTGGGAGGAGCGTGGACACGAGGTTTTGTTTTTCGCGCTGAACATGGACATGACACGTTCATCGCACCCGATGGCGCGTGAAGGCATTGTGCGTCAGGTGCTGGCAAACATTCCCGATCAAACGCGCTAGATACAGAGACCAATCATGCCCAAAAACCTCCCCATCGCTCTTCTCATTCTGCGCCTGGGAATAGGCGCCTTTCTCCTCGTTTGGGCTTCGCTCAAATTCCTGCGCCCGGAGTGGATGGTGAACGTATTCCGCAACACTTACGGGCTTGAATGGGTGACGGCAGACTATGCCTATGCGGTTGGCGGCGTTCAGCTCATTTTGGTGCTTGCGTTCATCTTCGGCTTGTTCCGCACGTTCAGCTATGGGCTGACGACCATCATGCATGGCACGGGCATTGTCGGGGCATTTCTGTCCGGCTCGCTGCTCTTTAAGGGCGGGCTGATCAAGGCAATTTCGACCGGCACATTTGAGATCGGCTACACGTCTTTCCCCGCCAATCTGCTGTGGACTTCGGTTGCTACGCTTGGGGCGCTTGTGGCTTTGCTCCTGCTGCGCGAGAGTGATGCCTACACCATTGATGGGATGCGAAACCGCTCGTGATTTACGTTGTTGCCACGCTTGAACTGAAACCCGGTTCCACCGACGCCGCCATTGAAGCGGCCACACCTTGCGTCATCGAAACGCGCAAGGAGGACGGGTGCCTATCCTACGATCTGAACCAAGATGTGTTGGACAAGTCGAAGCTCGTTTTTGTCGAACGCTGGACGGGTATGGATGCGCTGAAGGCCCATTTCCACACGCCGCATATGGCAGCCTGGCGCGAGAAAGCCGCTGATCTTGTTGCCTCCAGCACAATCGAAATCATTGATCCGGCAGACGTTAAGACGCTTTGAGCGATCCCATCGTTTCTGCGGTTGAGGATGCGGGCGAAACGCAAGATGTTGTCACCCTGACCGAAACGCTTGCCCTTACCGGCGGTTTGGTTCTGGAATAGACTCCAATCTTTGCAAAATACCCCTTTTGGGTTTGCAAATACCCTCTTTGAATTCGTGAAAGGCAGCAAATGGCCCCTCCCACCAAATTTGGTACAGCACCCGGCGGTGAGACGGTCCAGCGCATCACAATCACCGGCGGCGGTCTAACCGCTTCGGTTATCACCTGGGGGGCGGTGCTTCAGGATTTGCGGCTCGAGGGACACGAGCCGTCCCTCGTCTGCGGTTTTGCGACTTTTGACCCCTATCCCGACCAGTCACCGGATTTTGGCGCGACGCCGGGGCGGGTGACAAACCGGATCGGCAACGGCCGGTTCACTCTTGAAGGCACCACCCATCACCTCGACACCAATGTCGGGCCGCACACCCTCCATGGCGGAGCGAGCGGCTATGGGCGCCGGGTCTGGGAGATTGCCGATTTCGGCACATCCCACGTTGATCTCGTTCTACATGACCCAGCCGGAACAGCGGGTTTTCCAGGCAGCGTTGATGCCGTCTGCTCCTACACACTGAAGGAGGATGGCGTGCTCCATGTGGCGCTCAGCACATCGAGCGATGAGCTAACCATCACCAATCTCACCCACCATTCCTATTTTGACCTCACAGGCGACGGAGACATCCGCGACCACGTGCTACAGGTCCATGCCAACACCCGCCTGCCGGTGGATGATGATTTCATCCCGACCGGTGAACCCATCTCGATTGACGGCACGGGCTGGGACTTCCGCGAGCCGCGACGGGTTGGGGATGCGGTGAAGCAGCTGTCGGATGCGGGCGATGTGCTCGACCACAATCTGTGCCTTGCCGATACCCCACGCGGCTTGCAGCATATAGCGAGCGTCACGAGCCCCGCTGGTGGTATCACCATGGATGTCGCCACCACCGAACCGGGCTTGCAGATCTATGCCGCGCATAAGGCGCAGACGGATGCGGCAGGAAACAACGGCAAACCATACCAACCCTTCTGCGGCCTTTGCCTGGAACCGCAGCTCTGGCCGGATGCGGCGAACCGGCCGGGCTTCCCAACCACCATTCTGCGCCCCGGCGAGGTGCGACGGCAGGTTTCCACCTATCGCTTCCACCGTGCTTGAGGCAAAGTCCACCTCGCCCCGACCGAATCTGAGAGAGCAGACGCGCCATGCAATTAGTGGGAAAGACCGCCATCATCACCGGCGGCGCCAAGGGGATTGGCGCTGCGATTGCCCGTCGCTACGTCGATGAAGGTGCGCGCGTGGTCCTTGCCGATGTCGATGATGACAGGGGACAAGCTTTTGCAAAGGAGCTGGAGGAGCTGGGTTCGGCGATCTTCGTCCATACCGATGTTGGCGAGCGGC
The DNA here is from genome assembly GCA_929200315.1 of uncultured Alphaproteobacteria bacterium. GTDB lineage: Bacteria > Pseudomonadota > Alphaproteobacteria > Rhizobiales > Rhizobiaceae > Pseudahrensia. The sequence goes on from CAKMZB010000003.1 coordinate 20,370, forward strand.
TCGACGTCCACAATCTCGTTGCCACCGCGCGGGACGCTTTTGGCGAGATCGACATTCTGGTCAATTCCGCCGGCATTCTGGCGGCTGGGGATTTTCTTGATATTTCCGAAGATGATTTCGACACCGTCATGCGGGTCAATCTGAAAGGCTCATTCCTCTGTGGTCAGGCCGTGGCGCGCACCATGGTGGACCGGGTGAAGGACGGTGGCCCGGCGGGCACAATCATCAATCTCTCCTCCACCAATGCCAAATTGGCCCTACCCAAACAGGTGCCCTACACAGTCTCAAAGGGCGCGGTACGCCAGCTCACCAATGTGATGGCCCAGGCGTTGGCGCCCTATGGCATTCGCGTCAACGCGATTGGCCCGGGTTCCATCGCAACAGAAATGCTGATCGAGGCGGTTGGTGATCCTGACACCAACAAAGACATCCAGGCGCGCACGCCGATGGGACGCGCCGGACAACCAGATGAGATTGCCGGCATTGCACTTTTCCTGGCAGGCAAGGATTCAAGCTATATTACAGGGCAAACCATCTATGCCGATGGCGGGCGGTTGGGGTTGGCCTATACGGTCCAACGCCCAGACGACGCCCCGCCAACCAAAAGCGGCTAGCGGGGTCTCAAGAGCGCTGCGGCACTAGTCCTTCTTGGCGACGCTGTCACCGAGGGAAGCAAAGTTTGCAAAGACGCTGTCAGCGTCCATTTCCCGGTCTTCCGCTGCAGGTGCATCCGGCTCCATGATCTGCGTTTCGGAAGCCGGCAGCAGACCATCCTCATCAGCACCTTCCGGCGGCTGAGGCATCAGCGCCGCGGCTTTCGTGACCTCAAAATCAAGATCGATCTGGCTGCAAATGCCAAGCGTCACCGGGTCCAGCGGCTGCAGGTTTGCCGTGTTCCAATGCGTGCGGTCGCGGATCTTGCCGATCGTATCTTTCGTTGTGCCGATCAGCTTGATGATCTGCGAATCCTTCAGTTCGGGATGGTTGCGCACCAACCATTGGATTGCATTGGGGCGGTCCTGACGGCGGGAGACCGGCGTGTAGCGCGGCCCCTTCTTCTTCAGTTCCGGCACCTTCACCTTGGGTTCAAGCAGCTGCAGCTTTTCAGCAGGATTGGCTTCAGCACTTTTCAGCTGATCACGGTCCACCTGGCCGGTGGCGATAGGGTCGAGACCCTTGATGCCCTGCGCGGAATCGCCGTCTGCAATGGACTTCACTTCCAGATGGTGCAGGGCGCAAAAGTCACCGATCTGCTCAAATGTGAGCGCGGTGTTGTCCACCAGCCAAACAGCGGTGGCCTTGGGCATCAGCAGCGTGGTCGCCATGTATCGTCTCCTCGTAATCTCGCAAAACGACACGCGGCTGCGCGGACCGCCCTTTCAAGAGCCTCATCGGAGGCCCGGGCGAACCGTGGAACGTGCCACGATGTCGGTAGATAGTGCCGATATAGGATGCCGCTTCCCGCTTGTCTATTGGCGTCTGACAGTGCCGCTCAACACCTTGCCGGATGTGAGCGCATCGCAGATGCTGTATGCTGGTCAGACCTCAGGAGGACAACCGATGGACGATGAGGACAAACTACGCCCCCAGCCCTTCACGCTAAATGGGGATCTCAATGATCTATCGGTGAGGGACATCAACCAGCGTATCATTCTTCCGGAGGGCGAGATTGCCCGCCTCAGGGCGGAAGGATGACACCTAATCAGTAGCGTTCGCGGCGGCTAAACCTTTACCCACCAACGATTTCTAGCAACATGTGCCCCGAAAGGAACAAACCCTCCCACCCTCGATTTCATACCCCACAGCCACGCTGACACCTCAAGGAGGTTTCTTTGGCCCGACATCGCGGACCTAGTTGTCAAAGACGACAACGCATCTACGAAAAACCTGCTTCTCTCGCTTGATTAACGTACAGTAGACAGACATCCACTTTCATTAATGAAAGAAATGAATTGAATTTTTATGATGCGATGATTAGATTCTAATAATTTTCAAAAAATTAGACTATTTATCTCTATTCAACTAAAATTCAGAAATTATATATCTACATAAGGAATTGAAATTGTCTGCAATTAGAGAAATTTACCGTAGCCTCAAGATAAAGTGGTTCTTACGGCGTATTAAGCAATCAAAAAACTATGGTAAACCGATGCCAGGAATTAGTCGATTCTCCTTCGATCAAACTGTATTTTTAGGATATGATCCTATCGACTTAGATTTGTTACATTTCTATCGGGAAACGAAAAACGAGCCCAAAGACGGTTTTATTACTGGTTTTTTTGGAGTTCGTACGCGGGTGACTTCGTTGCCACAATCCATTCGCCCACTATCAGGTAAAGTACTCGGAATCCCGTGGCCAAATGATTATTTGGCTGAGGCAGCAGAGTGGATTGCGATGATCAAATCTGTTCATGAGGCTGAAACAACTTTCAATATGATGGAGCTGGGTGCTGGTTGGGGACCTTGGCTGATTGAAGGAGCTTTTTCCGCACGGAAGAAGGGTATAGAAAATATCTACCTGGTGGGTGTTGAGGCTGACAATTCGCACTTTCGAACGATGGAACAGCATTTCCGGGACAATGAATTTAACCCGGAAGACCACACTCTGCTCCATGGGGCAGCTGGAACTGAGGACAGTGTTGCCAATTGGCCGGTTGCAGAGGACTCTGCCGAAGCTTGGGGACACAGGCCTGTGCGTTCATCGGCGGCGGACAAAGAGCAGGACATGCACCACCTGCAAGATACTATAGGCAAACACCCTATGCAGGAAATTGAGGTCTTCGACGTCAAGAAACTGCTGCGGAGGAAAGATACATGGAATCTACTCCACATCGACATTCAAGGCTGGGAAACCGATATTGTAGCTGATGCTATTTCTGAGATCGGGGAGCGCGTACAGCGACTGGTCATTGGAACTCATTCACGGCGCATTGAAGCGGAATTGCTCGAAATAATGCACAGAGAAAAATGGATGCTCGAAGCGGAAAAACCCTGTCTTTTCAATTATTACAACCATCACTCAAATTTTGAGAGCATGACGTATGTCGATGGGTTTCAATGCTGGATAAATCCCCGATTTTCAGAAAAATAGTTATTGTTTTTCGAGCATTATCAATCGAATTGCGCTAATTTGAGAGATAAAGAGAAATATGTATTGGATATATATGGATGTACTGCTGAGAAATCTGTCTTATTTTCGAGCGTTCGACGATGAAGCAATACGATGTTAGGTAGTCATGCCGATCCGTCCTTTCCCATTGGCGTGTCCGCCGTTGGGTGCGTTGACGTGACGGAGACCCAACGCCTTGCCGAGGGAGGAGACTTCGCAGAAGATGGCCCCTATCTGTTCTGGGAGGAACAATCATGGATGATGGGGGGAAACCACGCCCGCAGCCCTTCATGCTGAACGCAGATCTTGATGACCTGTCTGTGTCGGATATCGATGACCGAGTGGACCTGTTGGAGGCAGAAATTACCCGCCTTAAAGAAGAGCGCGAACGCAAGAAGGGTTCGTTCGAGGCTGCCAATGCGTTCTTCAAGTCCTGAAGGAAAAGTTAACCCTGTTAACCACTCGTTAATCTTTACATGCGTTAATGAGATCAGTTCGGGGCGACCCGGATTTTGTCTTCGGTGGGTTTCATCGAGGTCCTCTTCTCCTGAATTTCTTTAGAGCCGCTTGCGGCTCTTTTTTTTGCCCTCATGGTCTTCTGACACGGCGTTTACCAGCTTTGCATCACGCATCTTGTGTGTGGCGCTCGCCCGCTCCAGTATGCGAGCCGATTGAACGGGCGGAACGATTATGGCCGACGGGGACTACAGCGCGGAACGCAGGGACGGAGCGGTAAGCCTCGCCAGGCGTTTTGCTGCCTCACCACAATTTGACGTTCTGTTCGACGAGGGCATGATCCTCATTGAAGAAACCGCCGCGTTTCTGGACGGCGAAGGCCGGTTGGCTGCGAAGGAACTCGCGCCTCAGGCCTCAGCACTCTATGGTGCCGAGAGTATGCGCCTCACCACACGGCTGATGCAGCTTGCCTCCTGGCTGTTGCTGCAACGCTCCGTCACCGACGGGGAGATGAGCCGTGATGATGCGATCCAGGAAAAGAAGTCAATTCGGTTGAACCGCCTGCCCACCGAGCCTCATGGCGCCGCCTGGGCGGAATTGCCGGAGACGTTCCACCGCTTCATCGAGCGGGGCAACGCGCTGCAACGGCGGGTGGAACGGCTGGATTCAGAACTCTACGGCACGCCGATACCGCGCCGATCCGATGAGCCGAACCCGGTCAATGCCCAATTGTCGCTGCTGGAAACGGCCTTCGACCCGCGCTTTTCGCGCTAGTTCACGGCAAGCCCTGCCACAATTCTTAGAAGTTCAGCGCCGCCACTTCGGCAAAACCACCCCTGCCCGCAGAGCGGGTGTTGAAGCCGTCTGCGGCGAGGGTGGAGCGTTGGCTGCCAAAGCCCACGGAATAAACCCTTGTGGGCATGGCGTGGTTGGTGGAGCGCTCGTAGATCGGGGCACGCAATTTGGCCATGGGGCCAACACGGGTCGTGTCAGAGACTGCCCATTCCTTCACGACGGATGAGCCAAGATCGCCCAGCGTAAGCTGCGCGGGATAAGTGCCGATTGCGCTCACCATCATTGAACCGCGATCTGTGGCGGCCGGCTGCTCCTGCGGTGCGGCGTTGGCGCGCCAGCTTGGTGTTGTGGTGGGCTGCGCAGTGGCTGCAAGGGCGGCAGTTTCCCGCGCTCGTGTAACTTCAAGCGCGGCCTTAGTGGCAGCAGCAAGCTGCGCAGCGCGCTCGGCCATCTTTTGCATATCCGCACGGCGGCCCGCATCTGCATCCAGCGTTGAGGCGACGCGGGCGGAGAGGCCTGAAACGTCGGGCTGCTCTTCGCCGAGGCTCAGGCGGTTGGCAATGACCTGCGTGTTTGGCTCGATTGCGGCCACGCGCAATTCGGTAGTGGCCTGCGCATCAGCCAGGGTCGGAACGGTGGCCGCGGCGACAGAAGCATTGTTCTGCGGCTGGTTCACGCCAAGGGCAGCCGCAGTGCGCACGGCGAGTTCATCCGCGCGGTCAACGGGTGCCAACGCGGTGAGCGTTGCTCCACCATCGGCGATACCTTCACCATCACGGCTGGGGCGCGCGACGGGCACGGCAATGCGGTCCAGTTCAATGGAGGCGAGAAGCTGCCCCTGTCTGGCCTGTTCCTCAGCCTCAAGCTCAAAAATGGAGCGGCCGGGATTTTCCAGACCCGGAATAGGCCGCGCTTCAGCAACCGCGGTGGCCGCGGGCCGGGCGGAGGGCGTCGGGGCGGCGAGGTTACCTTCACCTTCATCCCCATCGTCGCCGGTGCGGTTGAAAAGGCGAGCGAGCAAAGTCGGCTGCACAGATGTGCCGCGGCGCGACCCGTCGGCATTCAAGCCCTTTTTCAGGTTAGCCATGGCAACCTTGTGGCCCTTCATCGGCTTGCCATCGGAAGGGACATGGATCGTGCGGCCGCGAGGAAAGACTTTTGCCAGCTGCCTGCGGTTCATGCGCGGCCAGTGGCGCACGCTGCCCGTATCCAGATGGACGAAGGAGCCCTTGTAATAACCAACCCCACCGCGATGGGCGCGTAAGCCAAGGGAGCGAATTTTTGTCACCGGCACGTCAGGCAGGAAGAAATCGATCGCCTTACCCTTGGTGTGCTGGGAATTCTTAGCCACACCGCGTCCGCGACGGCGCAGCATGTTGTTGGTGCGTGGGGACCGGTAACCGGAAATAATGTGGATCGGCTTTTTGGAGCCGGTGGCCTGATAGACCTCCCAGAGAAGGTCGATAACGGCGGGATCCATTTTGGTGGATTCCTTGCGCCGCCAATCGCGCAGGAAGCGATTGATCTTCTTCAAACCGCCCTGATCATAGCGCCCATTGCGCTTGTAGGTGATGGTCGCGCTCTCTTTTGTATGGGTAAAATAGAGCTTAAGCGTGCGCGTTTCAGCAGCCGCCGGACCGGCCACAAAGGCAAAGGCGCTGAAAATCAGTGCGCATATGAGCGCCGCTTTCGCCAATCCTGAGGTCACGGGCTGCATCATAGTTGGGCGCAAAACGCTTTCATCACAAGGGTTAGGGGCGCCACAAACAGCGCCGCATATTGGATACAGCGCACATTTACGACGGAACCAAGGCACAGGAGAAACTCTGCCCTTAGCGTGCTTAACACGGCGTTTATGGCGTGATCAAAACCTATTCGTCCCCTTCCTCGGCACCTGTACCGATAGTTTGGGAAGAAAGTGGCTGCGCCGGGTCGATTCCAAGGTCGTCTAGCTTTCGATAAAGCGTTGAGCGTCCGATTCCAAGATCGCGGGCAGCAGCGGCCATTCGGCCTCCGTGGTGGGATAGGGCAAAGCGAATGAGAGTTTCCTCAGCCTTTGCAATGGTTTGAAGGGTTCCATCGACCTCAACCATGGGAAGAATACCATAGACAGGCGTCGCGGCATTTGTGCTTTGACGAGTGGGGGCTTCAGCACGTTTGGCTGTGGAAAGAGCGGGGAAATCTCCCACCTCGATAGGCCGCCCGGCCGAGAGATGCAGCGCCCGCAGCAGCACACCCTCAAGCTGGCGCAAATTGCCGGGCCATTTCTGCGCCTTAAGAAATGCAACGACATCGCCGGAGAGCGGCTGAACCGTACCCCGCCCCTCTTCCAGCACCAAGCGGGCAAGAATCGCATTGGCGAGATCAGTCATCTCATCCAACCGCTTGCGCAAAGGTGGCAGGAAAACCGGAGCGACGGCGAGGCGGTAATAGAGATCTTCGCGGAAGTGGCCGGCCCGAACGAGGGCGATGAGATCGACGTCAGCACCGATGATGAGGCGCGCGTCGGTGACCGTCAGCATGTTCAGCAGAGCCGCCTGCCCTGCCGCTGTCAGCCCTTCGACACTGCGCAGATAAAGCGTGCCCTCACGGCTGCCAAAGTCCTCAAATGTGGCTCCGTCGAAAGCCGCCGCATTCAGCATTTGGAAGGGTTTGCCCTGGCGCGGCCCGCTGCCGTGGATGGCGCTGGCGAGGGCCGTCTTGCCGGTTCCGGCTTCCCCCTCCAGCAGAACCGTCCTCTCCTCCCGCGCCACACGTGCGGCCTGCGCCATAGTCCGCGCGCTGGCTGGACCGGAGACCAGGTCTTCCAACCACAAATCCCCACGTGCCCGTCGTCCAACATGATGTGAGGCACGCTTTAGCGCCGCCCGCTCCAAAGCCCCTGCCACAGCAACGGCTACTCGCTCCGGGCGACCCGGCTTGATGCAGAAATCCACCGCTCCGGCGCGCATGGCCGAGGCGACCTGCCCAAGCCCGCTGTCGCTCGCCAAAACAATGGTCGGGCGCTCCAGTCCGCGTGCGCGCATGGCAGCAAGCGTTCCCATTCCGTCGAGACCAGGCATGATGAGGTCCAGCAACACCGCCTCGACCAGCGCCTCTTCTGCACTTGCAAGCACTGCCAGCGCCGCCTCCCCGTCCCCAGCATGGAGGGCACGATGACCTAGGGCGTTCACCGTCTTTTCCAAATGACGGCGTTGAACGGGGTCATCATCAACGATAAGTATGAGTGCCATTCTCGGCCTGCTCCCGGCTCTTGATCTGTCCCATTTCGGGACAGGTTGGGTGAACCGCTCTCAACCCCTCCCGTCAAGCCCCTCCCGTCAAGTGCGCCGTCCTTTCGCGAAAGCTCCCGTCATGCCCACATCCTCGACCATCAAAACCGAGTTCGGCGACCTGCCGGAATGGAACTTGGACGATCTCTATCCGGGTATGGAATCGGCTGAATTCCGCAAGGCCTTCGACGCGGCAATGCAGCGCTCCCGGGCCTTCGAGGACAGATGGAAGGGTAAGCTCGCCGAGGGGTCCGGCGATGATCTCGCTGCGGCGATCAAGGATTACGAGCTACTTGAAGATGATCTCGGGCGGATGATCTCCTATGCCGGGCTCATCTATGCAGGCGATTCCCAATCCGCTGAAAACGGCAAATTTTATGGCGACGTTCAGGAGCGCCTCACCAGCGCCTCCCGTCACCTGCTTTTCTTCCAGCTTGAACTGAACCGCATTGAAAATGCGCGGATGGAGAAAATGCTCGCTGAAAGCGCCGCGCTCACCCATTATAGGCCGTGGATCGAGGATACCCGCCTCGACCGGCCCTACCAACTCGATGATCAGATCGAGCAACTTTTTATGGAAAAGGGCGCGACCGGGCGCGGGGCGTTTAACCGGCTCTTCAATGAGACGATGTCTGGCCTGCGCTTTGGTGTTGATGGCGAGGACCTCACCCTCGAGCCAACCCTCAGCCTGCTGCAGGACACCGATGGCGCAAAGCGTAAAGCTGCTGCCGAGGCGCTGGCCGAAACCTTTAGCGAAAATCTGCGCCTCTTCACGCTCATCACCAACACGCTCGCAAAAGACAAGCAGATCAGTGACACGTGGCGCGGCTTTGAGGATGTCGCCGACAGCCGCCATCTCGCAAACCGAGTGGAGCGGGAAACAGTGGAAGCTCTGGTGGATGCCGTCACGGCTGATTTCCCGCGCCTGTCCCACCGCTATTATGCGCTGAAGGCCAAGTGGATGGGGGCGGACCATCTCATGCACTGGGACCGCAACGCCCCCTTGCCCTTCGCCCCCAAGCGTCAGATCGGCTGGGATGATGCGCGTGAAACGGTGCTGCGCGCCTATGGTGGTTTTGCCCCGCAAATGGCTGACATCGCCGAGCGTTTCTTTACCGACCACTGGATCGACGCCCCTGTGCGGCCGGGCAAGTCGCCGGGCGCCTTTGCACACCCCACCGTGCCCTCCGCGCACCCCTATGTGCTGCTCAACTACCAGGGCAAACCGCGTGATGTGATGACCCTGGCTCACGAGCTTGGCCACGGTGTTCATCAGGTGCTGGCTGGCGAGCAAGGCGCGCTGATGGCCTCAACGCCGCTGACTTTGGCAGAAACAGCAAGCGTCTTTGGCGAAATGCTGACCTTCCGTTCGCTCCTTGCTGAGACCACGGACACGACCGAGCGCAAGGCGCTTTTGGCCTCCAAGGTGGAGGACATGCTCAACACTGTGGTCCGGCAGATCGCCTTCTACCAGTTTGAACGAAAGATCCATGAGGCGCGGCGCGAGGGAGAGCTAACCTCAGACCAGATCGGCGACTTGTGGATGTCCGTCCAGGGAGATTCCCTCGGGCCTGCCATCCGCTTCGGTGAAGGTTATGAGACGTTCTGGGCCTATGTTGGCCACTTCATCCACTCGCCCTTCTATGTCTACGCCTATGCGTTTGGCGACTGCCTGGTGAACTCACTCTACGCGGTTTACCAGGAGGCTGATGAAGGCTTTGTGGAGCGCTATTTTGACATGCTGCGCGCCGGTGGCACCAAGCACCATAAGGAGCTGCTCGCACCCTTCGGGCTTGATGCTTCGCAAAAGGAATTCTGGTCGAAAGGGCTAGACGTAATTTCCGGCCTTATTGACGAGTTGGAAGCTCTTGAGAGATCCGCAGCGGACTAAACTGAGGTAAATAGCCTTTTAACCCGCATCCGCTACAATGTGGCCAAGATCTTATCGCACCTTCAAGGGTATTATGCGCCAATTCCCCATCCGCACGGTTCTTTCGCTTCTGGCTGCAAGCCTTTTTCTGACTGCTTGTAGCACCGGCTACAACAGTCGGCCGTTCTTCCGCGGACCAAATTATCAGCCTATCGACCAGGGCTTTACCGTCTCCAGCCTGAACGGCACCTGGCGGCCCGCGGGGGAGGCTGCGGGGGAGTATGTTTCCACCTTCCAGGATGGACGCTTCGTCTCCCGTGACCCGGCTAGTCCAGACCGTGAGGCGCTGCTGGCACAAGGCGTTTATGCCGTGACGCAGCCCAATCTGGTTCAAATCGACTTTGTTGGCGCAGTGAGCGGGCGCAGCGTGAAGGCCACATGCCAGCTTGCCCAGCCAACCACTCAGCCCAATGCGCTGTCTAACACCCAGTACGTGCAATCCAATTCCATGACCTGCACCCCCAATCTGGGAGCACCCTTCACGCTGGTGCGCGCCTGACGGAAGTTGCAAGAAGCACAGACGCCCAATCCAATCCGACAACAATTTAAAAGCGCGACCATCTTGCCGCCGGGCGGTGTCGCGCTTAAACCATGATCAGGAATGATGCCGGTTCACCGGTATGGCACGGACAAAAACCATGGCTGACCAAGAATATCACGTGGATCACGATAAGGGTGCCGAGATGGATTATCCTGAGCACGAATCCACCTATGGAATGTTCCTGTCTCTGTCCAAATGGATGGTTCTGCTCAACATCGCCCTGCTGATCGCCATGGCGGTTGGCTTCTTCATGGGCGGTGGACTTGTGGGCGGTCTGCTCACCTTCATCGTGCTGATGATCGCCGCCAAGATCATCGCCTGACGGCCCTTCGGCCTACAAAAATTCCAGAGTTTATTCGGCTGGAGCCGGGGCGAAGCTGCCCACCGGTTCTACTTCGGACGATGCCGTCTCCGCATCGGTGATGATCTGCGCAGGACGCAATGTCTCCTGCGTTGCCAGCAGCCGGAAGCTGCTGGGCAGGCCAATGGCGGACAGGCCTGAAAGAGCAGGCGCGGCCAGAAGCGAAAGGCCGATCGGCGCGAGCCACCAGGACACAAGTCCCGTCCCTATCCCTGTGCAGAGCATTGCGCCGATCACGGTTTCCACAAAATGGAATCGCAGCAATGCAAAGGCTGACAGTCGCGTGCCATCACGGTTCTGCGGTGCCCAGCCTGTATCCCGCCCGGCGAAGGTGCGCAAAACACCGAGCACATGCTGCACCATCATTGTTGGGGCAATGGCAACGGAAGCCAAAATCTCCACCAGCACAGAAAACCCATAGCTCGCCCGGCTGTGGCCAATCTGCCGTGGGCGTTTCAGCACAGCGACGACCTTCGGCGTCAGCAGCAGCACGGCCATGGCGAGCAGCACACTCATCCGATCCACCGCATCCATTTCCGGCCAGCGGGGAAAGAGCGGATTGTCAGGGGAGAAATAGTTCAGCACCGTCGCGGCGTTCGTTCCGATGATCGCCCAGACCATCAGCAACGCGAACCAGACAACGGACGCGAGATAGGCCATTGCGCCCTGAAGCATGTGAAAGCGGGACATGGACGAAAAACCGCGTGAGAAGAGCAAGCCGAGATGCTGAAGATTGCCCTGGCACCAGCGTCGATCTCGCAGGATGTGGTCCACCAGGGTTTGAGGTGCCTTTTCCCAACTCGCTGCAATGTCCTCGCGAATCCGCACGGTCCATCCGGCCCGGATGAGGAGAGCAGCCTCCACAAAATCATGGCTCTTGATGTCTCCACCGAGCGTGCGTCGGGTCCAGGGCAGCGAGCGCAAAAGCGGCAGGCCACAGCAAGCAGCGAAGGCACGGGTGCGAATGATCGCATTGTGGCCCCAGTAATTCCCATCCACCCCGCAATGAATACGCAGGCCCCGCGCCAGCCAAGGGCCATAGACGTTGTTGGAGAATTGCATGAAGCGGCCGAAAATCGACGCTCCGCCCATCAGCCGCGGCACGCTCTGAACGAGCGCACAGGCCGGATCGGCTGCAAGATCATCGGCCAAAGCCTCTACAGCATCCACCGCCATCAGACTGTCTGCATCAAGCGTGATGAACGCCTCATACGCCGCGCCGTGACCCTCCACCCAGTCGGCAATGTTGCCCGTCTTGCGGTGAATGTTGCGCGCCCGGCGGCGGTAGAACAGCGGAATTCCCCCTACCGCCAGTAGCCGCTGGGTGTGCCACCATTCAGCCGTCGCGAGCGGGCCTTTCGGCGTGTCAGAGAGGATGAAGAGCGAATAGTCGTGGCGCGTATCGGCGCGGGTAAGCGCAGCGCGCATGGCCGCGACACGGCGGAAAACGGTCTCCACATCCTCCGCATAGATCGGCATGAGCAGGGCTACATTCAGCCGTTCCCCGCCTTTGGGTTGCCGGACCGGACGGTTCCATAGCGCAACAAGGGCGGTGAAGACGGAGACGGCGATGCCGAAGGAGGAAAAGGCGACGAGGCCGACCATCGCCGTCTCAGCAACCACGAAACCGTCCTTGCGGAACCAATCAAAACAGATCGCCGCCAACGCCAGCGAGACGGCAATCGCGGGCACAAAAACCGCAAGCCGCGCGAGCCACGGGCAACGGGTTGTCGCCCCCGGCGCAGCAGGGTCGGTGAAAGGTGCGGCGAAGCTCTGCTCCGGCATTGGCAGGCCAGCACGAGGCGGCATGTGGGTGCGGGTCGGGTTCAGCGCGTTCATGCCGCCGTCCACCGGTAGAGGAAGACTTCCGAAACCGGCTTGCCATCGAGGTTCAATTGCGCACGCAGCTCCATCGATGTCGCCGTTCCGGGATCGAAGGTGAAGGCCAGCCTCAAACCGCCCGTCGCCGGGTTGCGCTGCAGGATACCGCCGGAAACCTTGCCGCGGTTTGCAGACGTGTGGATCGTGAAGGCTTCGGGGTCGGTTTCCATTGCCGGACCGCCGTTAAATTCAACCGCAACGACCCGCCCCTCTTCAAAGACCCGCGCGCCCATGGCGGTGTCGATGACCATCGCTCCATCAAAGGCAATTGGCGCCTCATCGCACCAGTCGAGCCGGTAGCGCATTGTATGCGCTTGCCCCGCCGCGAGCGGTTCGCGCGGACGCCAATAGGCGACAATGTTGTCGTAGATTTCCTTCTCCGCCGGGATTTCCACCAGTGTCACCGCGCCTTTGCCCCAGCCGTCGCCGGGTGTCACCCAAAGACCGGGGCGACGGTGATAATGGGCTTGCAGATCGCCATAGTCGGAAAGCGCTCGCGGCCGCTGCATCAGGCCAAAGCCACGCGGGTTCATGTCCACGAACGATGAAACTTGCAGCTTTGATGGGTTGGCGAGGGGCCGCCAAAGGTGCTCCCCCGCACCATTGGCAATCAGCAAACCATCTGAATCATGCACAGCCGCGCGAAAATCGTCGAAGCGCTGCTGGTTGGTACGATCAAAGAGGAACATGCTCGTCTGTGGCGCAATGCCAACATGGGTGAGATCAACGCGGGGAAAAAGCACAGCCTCAATGTTCATCGCCGTTGGCGAGCCTGGTTGGATGTCAAACGTGTAGAGCCCTGCCACTGACGGGCTGTCGAGTACCGCATGAACCACAACACGATCGGAGCCGGGGTCTGGTTTTTCTATGAAGAAGGAGCGGAAGGCGGGGAATTCTTCCCCGTCGGGATCACCCGTATTCAGCGCCAACCCTCGCGCGGAGAGGCCATAGGCCTGCCCTCGCCCGATGGCGCGGAAATAACTCGCCCCTTGGAAAACGCAGAATTCCGACTTGTTGGTCGGATCGTTCATCAGCGCGTTCAGGCGAAAGCCGGAATAGCCGAGGGCTTCGTCACCGGTGGCATCAGAGAGGTCCGGCACCTGGTCGGTCTTTGTGAAAACGTTGCGGTCGAAATGCAGCGGACGGACCATCCCGTCCTCGATGACGGAGATTTCCACTGGCTCTGGGAAATAGAGGCCCGGGGCGAAGGTCTCTACCTCAAAGGGCGACGACGTGCCGCGCCAAAGGGCGGCGGTGTGTTTGAAAATGATGTTGCGATACTGGTCGTAGTTCAGCGCCTTCCAGTCCGCCGGCACCTGCGGCGGCGCACGATAGGCTGCCACCGCCCGCGCCTTCACTGTCGCCAGTAGGTCCTCTCGCGAAAAAGCGTGGGCCGGGCCGAGTTTCAGCCGCGCCTGGTCCTGCGCGAAGGCCGGCATCCGCGCTGTTGCGGCAAGTGCCATGAGAGAAACAAGAGTGCGGCGGGTCAGCATATCAGTCCGCCCTCTGCGCGGGCACGTGTCCCGCCAGCGTTACAGCCCCTGTTCCGGCCCCAACCGCCACGGGACCGGGTTCTGCGGGAAGACCGCGCCACGGCTGGCCCTTGAACCAGGCCACCAGATAAGCGATGCCGACCAGCCCCGCAAAACCGATCCCGTTGCCGAGCAAGGCCATCGGCCAGGAATTGCCGAAAACGCGGAACAACATCCCCACGCATTGGGCGATGACGAGCGAAGAAATAAAGACGGCGAGCGATTGCTGCCCGACCTTGCGGATCACATCCACCGCAACTTGCGCGGCACCAAGATTGGAGATGCGAGAGCCCATCGGCCCGACTGCTGCCCAGGCAAGATAGGCAAGCGACAGGAAGTGGACATAACGCAGGATCCCGAAGGAGGTCTTGGAGCGCCACGGCCGAATGTCGCCATAGAAGTCTCGCACCCCCGGCAACCCGTTGCGGATGCGGTAATAGGCGATGGGGATCGTCACCAGCGCGATCACAGCCGCGATGATGATGAGGCGTTTGTTGACGGGCGGCGGTTTGATCCAGCCGCTCATCAACGCAAAGCCCGTGAAGAACACGAGCTGCCAGCCGAACGGGTTGAAGAACCAGCCGCGCTCGGTCCACGGTTCAGCAGGGAAGTTGATGGGCTCCAGCCCAACGAGTTTGGCATTCGCCATCGCCCAGAGCACCACCACCAGCGCCAGAGCCGCGTAAGGAGACAGCCGGTAGAGCCCCACCACCACCGGGATCAGCGCCAGGATCGCCAGATACATTGGCAGAATGTCGAAATAATTCGGCACATAGGTGAGGGTGAACAGGCCAAAGACGAGTTCCGGCGTCTTGGTCATGAAGTGCTTCAGATTGAGAGCTGTAACATAGGATTTGTCCCAATTGTCGGAGACGAAAACCCCCGCCTTATCGAAGGCGATGCACAGCAGCAGAACAGCAAAGAAGAGGCCAATATGGGCCCAATAGACCTGCCAGATGCGGTGGGCGATGCGGGCCGCGCCCATCCACCAGCCGCGCCGTGCAAAAACACCTCCAAATGCGATGGCAGACGCCATACCGGAGCAGAAAACAAAGATTTCCGTCGCATCGGAAAAACCGAACCGCGCGGGAATCCACAGCGCCCACCAGTCTTTGGGCGTGTGGGCGATGAAGATGATGAACATCGCCATGCCACGGAAGAAATCCAGCCGCGGATCGCGGGCCTTGGGCACCGCACCCGCCTTCTGCGCTGCTGAGACCTGCGACGTCATCTCTAGGCGGCCACCACCGGGGTGTGGGACACGCGTTCAGCGTCTGCCAGGCGCCCCAACCGCTCGGCTGCAAAGCGGTCAAGTTTCCCTCCGGCGCGTGCGGCGCGGGTTTCCAGCAGATCACCAGCGGCAAGATGACACCCGCCGCGGATTGCCGCTTCCACCGTCAACCGCTCAAAAACATCCCGCTGGGCATGGCTGCCGCCAACCGATTGCAGCGCACCATGACCATTGTGCAGATGGCGAAAGGCTGTGGTGAAATCCCCTTCCCCGAAGGCTTCCAACCCCTCGGCCACATCAAGCCCGGGATGGGCGTAAACGGCGTTCATCTCACTCTCCTCAGATGCTGCGCAGCGCCGCATGCGCGCGAGCAGCTCCTTGACCGCATCATCACGACCCCCGCCGATTAAGGCCAGCATATAGTGAAGATCGGCAAAAGGGAGGCATCCATCGCCGGTGCGGGTTTCGCAAATATCGGCAAGCTCTTCCCAGCGTGTGCCAACATTGTGGCCGTCGAGCTCCAGACGCGACAAGATCGAGGCTGCGTTGGAAATATCGCGGTAATCGTCGGTCTGGTCGGCGCGGATCTGACGGTCATAGAGGTCAAGGACCGCGTCAATCTCACCGCGATTGAGGTGCATCAGCCCCAGATGCCACCAGACGTGATAGCGGAAATTGTTGCAATGGGCCCAAGCCTTCTGCCGTGTGCCAAGCCACTCAATCCCGGCCGCGGAATCGCTGTTCATCTCGTGGACGTGAGCGACGGCATGGAGACCCCAGGCGTCATCCGGCGCATGAGCAACACCGGCACGACCCGCCTTTTCCGCACGGGCATATTCGCCGGTCTCTTCCAGCGTGAAAGCGTGGCAGCCAAGGGCATAACCATGGGCTGCGTGGTCTTGGCCAAGGGCGGGAAGCACGGTCTCAATAGAGCGGCGCATCCCGGCACCATCACCGAGGACGAAGCGAATAGACTGGACAAGCTTCATCGCCAGCACATCTTCACGATGATGGACGAGATGGGCGTCGAGCCGAGCAGCGGCACGGCGAGGCGATCCGCCCTCCATCCAGTCTGCAAGCGCAAGGATGAAGATCTGTTCGCGGGCGGTGACGGGGCAGTGGGCGGCAGCCGTCTTGGCGGCTTTCAAGCTTGCGCGGGCCACATCCATCATCTCACGTCGGGCCAACAGGGCGCAGAAAAACCCTTTTGCCGCATGGGCAAGGGCGAAATCAGGATCACTCGCCAGCACTCGCGCCAGGTGATCGGGTGTTACGGCAGCATGGGCGAGGAAGCCAAACTGCACCGCGTTCCACGCCTCCAGATCACCTGTTAAGGCAAGGCTTGTGGGTTGGCCGAAACAATCGCTGCGGGGAATTATGGTCATGCTGTCTTCAGGCTCCAAAAATGCGCGCAAATCAACGCCTTGCCATTTGACCACCCGATAGCAGGATGGACCAATCAGAATGGGTGACAATGTTGTGAAATCACCGCTGAACCACGCCTGAACGGCGAGAGCCTCACGGACCTTTATGTGCCACGATCATTCTTCTGATTGATCGCAGTGGCCTGAATATGTCAGGCCTTTGTAATCATGAGTGCAACTGTCACAAAATCCTCCGGACCAGTCCCGGTCATTCGGACCCTGCCAGCCTTGATAGCGCTGACTGCTGTTGCCTGGCTTGCGGTGGACGAACGCGGCTTGCGCATGGCTCTGGTAGTAGCGATCGGAGCCTTTGCAGGCTTTGCGCTTTATCACGCGGCATTTGGCTTTACCGGCGCGTGGAAGCGCATCATCACCGAGCGGCGCGGGGCGGGATTGCGGGCGCAGATGCTGCTGCTCGTTGGCACATCGCTCATCACCTATCCGCTGCTGGCTTATGGGCTGCCTGAATTTCTGGCCGAAAGTGGCGCGCGAAGCGGGGCTTTCGTCTTCTCCATGGGAGTCGCTGCCGCCATCGGCGCGACCATGTTTGGCGCTGGAATGCAGCTTGGCGGCGGCTGCGGGTCAGGCACGCTTTTTACCGTCGGCGGTGGCTCAACACGGATGATCGTAACGCTGGCCGCCTTCATCGCGGGTTCCCTCTGGGCCACCCATGACCTGCCCGCATGGCGCGAGCTGCCCCGGGTCGCACCGGTCTCCCTGGTGCGGGACTTCGGGCCATGGACGGCGCTCGCCATTCTCGCAGCTTTCGCCGCGCTGGTCGTCTTCGGCACGCGCGCGCTAGAGCGGAAGACCCATGGAGGGGTGGAGCCAATGAAGCGCGAATGGTCCTTCTGGCGCGGGCCTTGGCGGCCGCTCTATGGCGCAGTGGCGCTCATCATCGTCTCCATTGCGACGATATTGGTGGTGGGGCGTCCCTGGGGCATCACATCAGGTTTTGCGCTTTGGGGGGCGAAAATCGCGACCACGTTCGGCGTTGATGTCGCCGCCTGGCCCTATTGGCGCGGGCAGGCGGGGCGGATCGAAGTTTCGGTCTTTTCAGACGTCACCTCGGTGATGAATTTTGCAATCGTCATTGGAGCGTTTGGCGCGGCAATGGCTGCCGGACGGTTTAAGCCGACCCTTTCCATCGGCTGGCGCGGCGTCGCCACCGCAATCGCGGGCGGGTTGCTGATGGGTTACGGCGCACGGCTTTCCGGCGGCTGTAACATCGGCGCCTATCTCGGCGGCATCATTTCCGGCTCGCTCCATGGCTGGGTGTGGCTCGTCTTCGCCTTTGCAGGCTCCACCGCGACGGTGCTCGCACTCAACAAGCGAGCCTAGAACGTCCCGTCATAGGCGCGGCGACCAATACGGCAGGCGAGAACGGTAAATGTGTCGCGCGACAGGGCAACGTCCGCCTCACTGGCGAGGGTGTCTACATCATCCACCCAAACGCCATGTCCGCCCATAGCAGCGGCGATTGCGGGAAAGTCCGATCCGGAAAAATCAACGCCCACATTGGCCCGCTGAGAGCCGCGCTGTTTCATCTCGATGAGGGTGAGGCTCTCATCCACCAACACGCAGATGATGAGCGGGATTTTATGATCGCGGAGCGTCGCAAGTTCGCCGAGACCCATCTCCATGCCGCCGTCGCCAACGAAGGAACAAACCGGCGTATCCGGCGCAATCAGCTTATAGCCAGCACCAATCGGCACCGAACAAGCCATGGTGCAAAGCGCGGTCGATTGCAGCATCTGGCGTGGAGCGCGGCACGCCCAGACCTGGGACAGCAAAATGCGGTGCGCACCGGAATCGGCAGTGATGACGGTGTCCTCCGGTAAATTGTCGCGCAGGGTCGCGAAAACCTGCCCAGGACCCCATTCGGCGGGCGTGGCAAAGGCTTCAGCAAGCGCCACCCTGGCCGACACCGGTTCGCCATTTATCCAGTTTTCATGGGCGGTGACGGCGTTGGCGAGCGCCTCAATATGGCCGCGCACATCGCCTTCCAGCGTATGGGTCGGACTGTGCATTCCGTGGTCGCGGGCGACGGGACTGATGTCCACAACCGCCGAATTGTCAGCGAAGGGAAAACGCCAACCGACACGCATTTCTATCGGATCATAGCCAGCCAGAATCACACAATCCGACGCCTTGATAAGCGGCAGGATCGTCCTGTCGGATTTCGGCGAAAGGCCGTGACCACCAAGGTCGAGTGCCGCAGCGTCCGCGCCAAGGAGACCCTTCGCCTTATAAGTCGCAATAACCGGGATGTTGCCCGCCAGAGCAAGCTTCGTCAGCACATCGCCGGCACCGGTATTCACCGCATCAAGGCCGGCAATGATGAGCGGGCGTTCAGCCTTGTTCAGCGCGGCGGCAATAGCGCTGACATCAGCCAGAGCAGGAGCCGCGACTGGCGGAGCAGGCAAGGCCATCTCATCGCTCTCGCCTTCCGCCACGCCAATCGGCACGTCCACATGAACCGGGCCGGGTTGGCCGGAAATGGCAAGCGCAATCGCCTTGTCGATCACAGCGCCCACAGCACCCGCTTCCGCACGGAAGGAACCTTTAACAATGGGGCGCAGCAGCTGTTGGTGGTCGAAAACCTGATGCGTGTAGGTGTGTGCCAGCGCACCATCCACGCAACCGGTCAAAAAGATCAGCGGCACCTTGTCCTGATGGGCATTGGCGACGGTGTTTGCCGCATTGGCGACCCCCGGGCCGATGGTGGCGAGCAGCACACCGGGAG
>CAKMZB010000003.1:39657-161585 GCA_929200315.1 uncultured Alphaproteobacteria bacterium
CACCGGGAGCCATCGGCTTGTCGCCGTCCTCAGCCAACCGCTCCACTTCCGCCGCGTGCCATGCACCTTCCGCCATGAAGCCGGCAGCATTTTCATGCTTCGTCAGATGAAAGCTCACCCCCGCCTCATCGAGCGCCCCCATTAGCGCCAACACCTCACCTCCAGGGATGCCAAAGGACACACGACTGCCCGCTTCGGCCAACCGCTTCGCGATGATCTCGGCGCCCGTCATGTTCTCAGCGCCTCTGCACATTGCAGGTTTCGGGTGGACAGAGCGGCGCTGTCGATTTGCTGTATCATGACTTATTTTGCTCTCCTGCTGGGAGCCAAAGCCATGCAGCAAAGCCCCGCCCCCGCGCAAGAGATTGGAGAACGCTCATGAGAAAACCCGGCACCTATACAGCCCTTGAAGACCTTGGCCGTGTCCGTCTCTCACGCCATTTCTTCATGCGCAATTTCCTCCATTCAGAAATCGCCAATTTCTACGGCCGCCCCAACATCCCCGATGATCCTGATCTTGCTATTGCCGCGGGCAAGCAGCTCTGCGCCCAATTGCTGGATCCGCTGGTGGAAACCTTCGGCCCCATTGAAATCCGCTCCGGCTTTCGCTCCTGCGAGCTCAACCATTTTGGCGCCACGGAGGTGAAACCGCAGAAATGCTCACGCAACGAAGTGAATTTCGGCGGCCATATCTGGGACCGGCGAGACAAGGACGGGCATATGGGGGCCACCGTCTCCGTAGTGATCCCCTGGTTTGCCGACCAATACGGGGCGGGGCGCGATTGGCGGGACCTGGCCTGGTGGATTTACGACCATCTGCCCCATGCCGAACAGTGCTACTTTCCTAAGCGGGCAGCCTTCAACATCCAATGGCACGAGGCCGCGCCGAAGGACATCTACTCCTACATCAAGCCCCGCGGCCTGCTGCTAAGGGCGGGCAAGGAGCCAAAGGAAGACCTCGCCACACGACAAAGGCGTTATGCCGACTTCCCACCGTTCCGAGGCATCACCTATCCGCCGCTATCGGTGAAATGGCATGCTGATTAGACAGCGCAAAACGCGCTCCGGTTGGGCCGAAACGCGCTTTTCGAAAAAGTCGATAAAAAGCCGAAAGGCTGGGGCTTAGATGCCCAGGCCGCCGAACTTCTTGTTGAACTTAGAGACGCGACCGTCGCGGTCAAGCATCTGGCCGCCACCACCGGTCCAGGCCGGGTGGGACGTCGGGTCAACGTCGAGGTTCAGCGTATCGCCCTCGCTGCCCCAGGTGGAGCGGGTCTCGTATTCGGTACCGTCGGTCATCACCACTTTGATGGTGTGATAATCGGGATGGATATCAGCTTTCATGGAAGTGTTTCCGTCTACTCGGCTACGAATGAGCGCTTCAGACGCTCCCGTAAGCTACGGTGTGTTGAAATTGTGTATCTTGCGGCGGGATGCAGCGCGCATCTTCCGCTCGCTCGCCGGAGCCTATACATGAGCACCGACGAGGGCACAAGAAGGCGCTTCATTCAAGCGACGCCACGCATTTGAGCGATACGAACTCCAGAACCGAGACTGAAGCCGAGGCCGCAAAGCGCAGCGCCCGCAGCTTGCGCCCACTCGCACGTATCCTGCCCTATATGCTGCGATACAAAGCCCGACTGGCGGCTGCGATCTTCTTTCTGGCTGTCGCAGCACTGGCAACCCTCTCGCTGCCCTATGCCGTCCAGTCGATGATCGACAATGGTTTTGTGAATGCCGACAGCGAATTCGTGAACACCTACTTCTACGCCCTCTTCGGCGTGGTGGCTTTGCTCGCGGTCTCCAGCGCGGCACGGTATTATTTCGTCATCTGGCTGGGAGAGCGGGTGGTTGCGGACCTTCGAGCTGATGTCTTCGCTCATATCACGCGCCTCTCCGCCTCATTCTTTGACACGGCGAAGACCGGTGAACTGATCTCACGGCTGACGGCGGACACGGTTCAGATCAAGTCCGTTGCAGGGGCGACGGCCTCCATGGCTCTGCGCAATGTCGTTCTTATCATCGGTGCGATTGTCGGGATGATCCTGACCGCACCGGGGCTCTCGCTCATTGTGCTGGTGGTTATCCCGTCGATCATCTTGCCCATCTTCGCCTTCGGAAGGAACGTGCGGCGCAAGTCCCGCCTTGCCCAGGACGAACTCGCCAACGCCACGGCTTATGCCTCAGAGGCGATTTCCTCGGTGAAAACGCTGCAATCCTTCACGCAGGAAGCCAGCGCGAGCAAGCGCTTTGGCAGAGCGGTGGAGAAGGCCTTTGAAGCCGCACGCTCGTCCATTATGGCGCGATCCTTCCTCACGGCCTTCGCAATCTTCACCGTGGCGTCTTCCGTGGTTGCGGTTCTATGGGTCGGCGCGGATTTGGTGCTCACCGGCGAGATGACGCCGGGGCTGCTCAGCCGCTTTATCATCTTTGCCATCATGGCCGCCGGGGCGCTTGGCGCATTGTCTGAGGTCTGGGGGGAAATTTCGTTGGCCGCGGGCGCCGCAGAGCGATTGACCGAGCTGCTGGCCACAGAGCCGGACGTTGCCGACCCCACAAACCCGGCTGCTTTACCGGAGCCTGCGCGGGGAACCGTTGCCTTCAAGAACACGGCCTTCGCCTACCCAACCCGACCCGACGCCCCCATCGTCGCCGGGCTCGATCTTGACGTGAAGGCGGGGGAGACCGTCGCTCTGGTCGGCGCGTCGGGGGCAGGCAAATCCACCGTCCTCAACCTCATCGCCCGTTTCTACGACCCGTCCTCCGGCGCAGTAGTGGTGGACGGTGTCGATGTGCGCGAAGCCAATCTGGCTGCTCTTCGCAAGCGCATGGCCTTGGTACCACAAGACACTGTGATCTTCGCTATGAGTGCGGCGGATAACATTCGCTTTGGCCGCCCCGATGCAAGCGATCACGAGGTGCGCCAGGCTGCCAAACTCGCTTTGGCCGACGACTTTATCAAAGCTATGCAGAACGGCTATGAGACGATTGTCGGCGAACGCGGCGTCACACTTTCAGGCGGCCAGCGCCAGCGCATTGCCATTGCCCGCGCAATTCTGAAAAACGCCCCACTCCTGCTGCTGGATGAGGCGACCAGCGCCCTCGATGCCGAGAGCGAAACCCTTGTGCAAAAGGCGCTGGAAGGACTGATGGAAGGTCGCACCACCATCGTCATCGCCCACCGCCTCGCAACCGTGCTGAAGGCAGACCGGATTGTGGTGATGGATGCGGGACGGATCGTCGAAGAAGGCACCCATGGCGAGCTTGTCGCCAAGGGTGGTATCTATGCGCGGCTTGCCAAACTCCAGTTCGACGACCAACTCGACGCAGCCGAATAGGCGCTAAAATCCGCGCTTCTACTTCTCGGTAAGTTTCAACTCGATGCGCCGGTTCCGGTCGCGCGCTTCCTGCGTGTCTTCGAGGTCAAGCGGCTGAAATTCGCCAAAGCCTGCAGCCACCAACCGGTTGGCCGGCACACCCTCTTCAATGAGATATTTCACCACCGATGTGGCGCGACCTGAGGACAATTCCCAATTGTCGCGGAAGCGACCGGTGCCTGAAAGGGGGATGTCGTCGGTGTGGCCGTCCACCCGCAACACCCAGTCAATCTCTTCAGGAATTTCGCCGCCAAGCTGAATCAACGCGCGAGCGAGTTTGGCCATTTCTTCCAAACCATCCACATTCAAGACGGCGCTGCCGGAGGGAAAGAGAACTTCCGACTGGAAGACAAAGCGGTCACCGACAATGCGCACATCATCGCGCCCGCCAAGAATGTCGCGCAACCGGCCAAAGAAGTCCGAACGGAAGCGGTTCAGCTCCTGTACCCGTTGGGCGAGCGCCACGTTGAGGCGGCGGCCGAGATCGGCAATGCGGGTGGAGGATTCACGCTCCTTGGATTCAGAGGCGTCAAGGGCATCTTCAAGAGCTGCGATCTGGCGGCGGAGCGCGGAGATCTGCTGGTTGAGGAGTGTCACCTGGCTAAGTGCCCGCTGGGAGACCTGCTGTTCTTCATCGAGCTGACCGGCAAGAGCGCCGGCGCGCTCCTCCGCAGCGCCCGCCGCACCTGCACCGGACGCCAGCAAGTCCTGCAGGCGTGAGCGTTCAGTGTCTGCCACCGAGAGGCTGGATGTGAGCGAACTGAGCTGGTCTTCAAGGTCTTGTTTGGAGGACTGTTCCAGCGCCAGGAGCTGCGTCAATTCATTAATCTGGCTGTTTAGCCGATCGAGCACCGTATCTTTGCCGGTGATTTCCTGGCTCAGCAGAAACTGCGCCAGCACGAAGACCGACAACAGGAACATGATGGCGAGAAGGAGAGTCGAGAGAGCATCGACAAAGCCTGGCCAATAATCGACCCCGGCGTGGCGACCCTTGCGCGAAAGCGCCATGACCTATTCCCCACCCTTCTTGCCAGTGTCACCGAGCTTCGTGTTGAGCTGTTCTAAAAGAACCTTCACGTCCTTTTGGCTTTCGCTTTGAGTTTCCACCCAATCGCGGATGAGCTGTTGCTCGGAGCGCATGTGTTTGACGAGACCCTGAATGCCCTCAGCAAGGCTTGCCATGGCAGCCGTCGTGCGATTGCCACCGCCGCCTTCGCGCACCTGCGCCACCAAGCGCTCCATTGCTTCAGAAACATCACCGCCGCCAGCGCCAACCGCTGCCGCATCACTGGTAACGTCCGTGACGGTCGTCAGCCAGTTTTCAAGTTCAAGATAAAAGCGGTTCTGCGCCTGACCCGATTGAAGGTCGAGGAAGCCAAGTACGAGCGAACCTGCAAGACCAAAGAGTGATGATGAGAACGCCGTCCCCATACCGTCGAGCGGAGATTGGAGGCCGCTTATCACCGCCTCCAGAATATCAGAGGAAGCCCCCGAACGCGTATCAAGGGAACCGATCGTCTCGCCAATCGATCCGATGGTCAAAAGCAGTCCCCAAAACGTTCCCAGCAGGCCGAGAAAGACGAGGAGCGAGATGAGGTAGCGGGAAATGTCACGCCGTTCGTCCAGCCGGTTGCCAATGGAATCAAGTATGGATTGCAGCGCGCCAGCAGTAAGCGTCTTACCCTCGGCGCGCTCGCCCAGCAGCGTTGCCATTGGCGCAAGCAGCACCGGATTGCGGTCTTTGCCATCGCCGGTACGGAACGTGTTGACCCAAGCCACTTCCGGCATCAGCCGAATGACCTGAAGAAAGGCGAGCACAACACCAACCAGCAACACACCCAGAATTAGGCCGTTCAACCCCGGGTTGGTGAGGAAGAATTCTGTGACCTGACGGTACAGGATGAAGCCCAGAAACGCGACGAGCGCCACGAAGACGAGCATCGAGAAAAGATAGACGCGCGGTGGCGACAGACGGTATGGATCATATGTGCGGGCCAAGAGTGCTCTCTCCCAAATTCACTGCGCGCTAATGCGCTGGCCGGATCATTGTGGCGATCATGTAGCACAAGAGTGTGAATAAAAAGACTTAAGAGGCGTTCTGCTCTTCGGCGTCTTTTTCCGCCGCCTCTCTGGCTCGCTCCTCGGCACGAACCAGATGCGGTTGCTGGGAGACGAGATTGTCGGGGAGCGGGGCGGTGGCGATCTCCTTGAGTTGCTTGTAGACCGCCTCGTTCCCGGCAACGATCCGTCCGGTTTCGTAGGCGGAAAGGTCGCGGTCGGGTTCGCCAACAAAACCGCCTGCCTCGCGGATGAGCAGCATTCCCGCCGCCATGTCCCAGGGATGAAGGCCTTCCTCAAAATAACCGTCGAACCGGCCCGCAGCGATCCAGGCGAGGTTCAAAGCCGCCGAACCGGTGGCCCGCAGGCCCGCGACCTTGCTCATGATATCGCGTTGGCGAAAGAGCGAAGCGCCATGGCCGCGCCGGTTGAGCGCGGGAACGCCGGTGGCAATAAGGCAATCTTCCAGCCGGTCACGCGCAGAAACACGCATCCGGCGATCATTCACGAAAGCACCGCGGCCTTTCTCGGCCGTGAAAAGTTCCTCCGAGGCTGGATTGTAGATCGCAGCGGCAATCAGCTCGCCACGCCGCTCCAACGCAAGGGAGACGGCGAAAAGCGGCACGCCGTGGAGATAATTGGTGGTCCCGTCCAGCGGGTCGATGATCCAACGGTGCTCGGAGCCTGTCTCAATTTCCCCGCCCTCTTCCATCAAGAAGGAATAGCCGGGCCGCGCCTTGTGCAGCGCCTCGCGTAGGGCCTTTTCCGCTTTTGTGTCCGCCTCAGAGACGAAATCTGCCGGTCCCTTGATGGAGACCTGGAGGTTTTCCAGTTCGTTAAAATCGCGCGTCAGGGAGCGGCCTGCCTTGGATACGGCGGCGACCATGACGTTCATGAGAGCGGAGCGGGCCATCGGCGTCCAGTCCTGTTGGGGTAGAAAATAAGTACTTGCGGTCACTGCTAGGCGCTTGCGGCGCCCGCGTCACCCTCCCCCGAGCCGTTTGGCGGCTTCAAGCGCTCTTTTTCTGTCGATGTCGGACAAAGCGGCAAAGCGTGCGTCCATGGCGCTGTCGGCCAAGCCGGCGCGGCGGGCAAGGACGTGCCAGGCCCCCGCCATGACATCGCTCTGCTGAACGCCGTAGCCGGCGGCGTACATGCGCGCCAGGCGGTTTTGCGCCAGCACATTGCCCTGCGAAGCCGCGCGAGCGAACCAACTGAAAGCTTGTCTGGCATCAGCATCCTCCCCGGTGCGGTTGGCAAGCCAGGAGCCTAGTTCCACCTGGGCGGTGTCGAGCCCACGCTCTGCCGCTGCTCGCAGATGGACAAGCGCCTTTTCCTCATCGTTTACCGTGACGCCGCGGGCTTCGGAGTAAATATTGAAGAGCGCATAGTGGGCGTCGGCCACACCGGTTTCTGCGGCCTTCGCATAGAAGGGCAGAGCTTCTTTGAATCCGGCCCAGGTCGGGCGCTTGGCGGTGATGATCTGTGCCAGATTGAACGATGCGCGGCCGTGGCCTGCTTCCGCAGCCCTGCGCATGAAAATCTCGCCAGCTTCTTTGTTCTCGTCAACGCCGCTGCCTTGAAGCAAAAGATTCGCATAGGCGAATTGGGCTTCGCGGTTTCCAGCCTCAGCGGCAAAACCATACCACTGGGCGGCTTTTTTCATATTCCGGGCAACGCCAAGGCCGTCGCGGTAAATTTCACCGATCAGCGTTTGCGCCACGGGGTCACCACTCTCCGCCCGCGGCAACGCCAGGGAAAGGGCGGTTAGAAAGTAGCCGCGCTGAAACGCGCCATAGGCAAGATCAGCGCCGGGATCGTCCTCGGGCTCTTTTTCAGCCTGTGCTTCGGCATCCTTACGGCGTTCGAAGGGAAGAATCAGCCCGTCCAGCTCCGGCCCCTCCACCTGTTCGGTGAAGGCCTTGGAGTTCTGCGCGTGGGACAGCGTGCCTGCTGCCAAGACGATGGCGGCGGCGCAAAACAGGCTGCGCACGCCCTTACGCGCCCTCAGCAAAGGACGGAGCATGCTCGTCCAAAAGGGCATTGGCCTTAACAACAGCATCGCGGGCATGGGTGGTGAGATCGTCATGAGACACGTCTGGTCCATCATCATGGCCAAAGATGGCCCGCCCCAAAGCAACAAAGTCACAACCCGTCATTGCAACTTCAACGACACTGTCCACTTGCGTCCCACCCATGACGATGCAGGGCAGCTCCACCATCTGCGACCACCATTCCCCAAGCGCCACGGCCTTGGGGTCAGCGACGTCGTGAGTATCTCCGCCAGGTTTGCCAAACATCAGGTAATCGGGATCCCGCTCGCCGATGACGAGGGCTGTATGCCGGGTTTTCACATTGGCAGCCCCAACCATCATTTTAGGCGTGAAGCGCTCAACAGCGTCAGCAATCGCGTCCCGATCCTGTCCCAATTGCAATCCGTCTGCACCAAGGCGGCCTGCGGTGCGGGTGTAGCCGGCAATGATAACGGCAACGCCCATGCCTTGCGCCAGTGGCACGAGGGGTTCGGCAAGGGGCGCGAAAGCCTCTTCAGCAAGCGTGCCTGGAGTGAGAATAAGGCTTGCCACATCCCCGCCAGAAAGGGCGGCGGCGAGCACGCTTTCAGCGCTATCGCCAAGATCCGTCAATTGGTCTGCCTCAAGAACGAGAACCAGACGGCAACGTTGGGGAATGATTGGGGCTTCCGGCATGGCCCATGCTCTAGGGCCGTGCTGCGGGTGCGGCAAGAGACTTTACGACAGTTACTTGGATGTGCCGGCAGATGCGCCCGTTTAAGAGCCCGACTGTAGCCGGGATATCTCGTCCTTCAGACGCAATTTGCGCTGCTTGATAGACTTCACTTCGCTGTCAGTGGCTGAAGGAGAGACAGAAAGATCGTGCAATCTGGTTTCGAGAGACCGGTGCCGGTCCTCCAACTGATTGATGTGAGACTCTATCGACATAGGCCTATTCCTCCTCATCAGTGTGGTGTCAAAAGACTGTCATATGACGCCGTTCCTGTCGAGTTTCAGCGGTTGGCGTGGCAGCGGGCGTGGGATAGGTATGTGGAACAATTCACCTCGGCCCGTTTCGCCCATGCCCGACGATCAGGAAAATGCCGTCCAGAAGATGCGGGTGGCCCGGCTGAAGCTGGAGCATGAAGATTTAAAACTCGCAATCCAGGCGATGACGGTCCAACACTGCGACCCCCTTGCGATCCAGCGCATGAAGAAAATGAAGCTGGAGCTGAAGGAGCGCCTGGAGCGCGCCAGTTCCGCAACAATTCCGGACATTATTGCATGAATGTAGCCATCATCATGGGCAGCCAGTCCGATTGGGCAACAATGAAAAAGGCCGCCGAAATCTGCGACGAGTTGGAGATATCCTACGAGACCGCCATTGTCTCAGCCCACCGCACGCCAGACCGGCTGGTCGCTTTTGCCAAGGGCGCGCGGGATGCCGGGCACAAGGTCATCATTGCCGGTGCGGGCGGAGCCGCCCATTTACCGGGCATGGTGGCGGCAATGACGCAGCTACCGGTCTTCGGTGTGCCGGTTCAGTCCAAGGCCCTGTCCGGACTTGATTCGCTCCTATCGATTGCACAAATGCCGGCGGGCATTCCTGTTGGCACACTGGCAATTGGTGAGGCGGGCGCAGCCAATGCGGCGCTTCTGGCGGCCTCCGTTCTGGCGCTGGACGATGCAGCCCTCGCCAAACGCCTCGATGCCTGGCGCGCTGTGCGCACCGACGCTGTCAGCGAAAGGCCTGTGGACGAGTGAGCGCGCTTCCCCCCGGCTCTACGATCGGCATTGTCGGCGGCGGCCAGCTTGGCCGGATGCTGGCATCAGCCGCAGGCAAACTTGGTTACCGCGTTATCGTGCTGGAACCAGCGAGCGATGCTCCGGCGGCGCAATTCGCCAACCGGCAGATCGAAGCGCCTTACGACGACGCGGCCGCACTCGACGAACTTGCAGCGGCAAGCGACGTCGTCACCTATGAATTTGAAAACGTGCCACTGGACGCCGCCGAACATCTCACCAAGCAAGTCCCCCTCTATCCGCCTTCCAAGGCGTTGGAGGTAAGCCAGGATCGGTTGACGGAAAAGCAGCTCATGGATGATCTGGGCATCCCGGTTGCCGATTATCGCGCGGTCGAAAATGCTGATGATCTCGCTATGGGTCTTGCCGACTTTGACCACCAGGCTGTGCTGAAAACCCGCCGTTTTGGCTATGATGGCAAAGGCCAGCATGTCTTTTCTGGCGAGGTTGGCGACCTCCCAGCGATTCTCGCATCAACAGGCCAGGGGCCATGGGTGCTGGAGCGCAAAATTGCCTTCGATCGGGAGGTTTCCATCATCGCTGCGCGCAATGTGGTGGGAGATTTCAGAGCGTTCGACGCTGCAGAGAACCTGCATGAAGGCGGTATCCTGCGCCGCTCGACGGTGCCTGCAAATCTAGACGAGACGCGCTTGGAAGAATTGCGCGACATGGCCCGGCACATCGCCGCCCACCTCGGCTACGTCGGCGTGCTGGCAGTTGAAACCTTCATCACTGCCGATGGCTGGCTGGTGAACGAAATCGCCCCTCGCGTGCACAATTCCGGCCATTGGACGGTGGAAGCCTGCGCGACAAGCCAGTTCGAGCAGCACATCCGCGCCATCACCGGCCTGCCCCTCGGCTTTGCGGAGCGTCACCATGATTGTGTGATGGAAAACCTGCTCGGCGATGAAGCCAGTGACATGGACGCCCTTGCAAAACGCGGTGGGTTGTTAACGCTCTATGGCAAGGGCGAGGCCCGTGAAGGGCGTAAAATGGGGCATGTGACGCACCTGACACAGCTCATCAGCAAGGCCTGAATTCCCTAGACAGGCGCATTTGGCTTTGCTAATCGAAACCCAGCCTGGTGCTTTTGGCACCGGGATGCAGTCGTGTTCGCCCTCATTCCGGCCTGTTTCGTCAGGTTCAGGCAGGTCTCTTGAGCGAACCGTCCGTATCCAAACAATTTGAACCGAGAAAACGGAAAGCAAGAGCCCGTGCAAGTCGTCGTCCGTGACAACAATGTCGATCAAGCCCTCCGCGCGCTGAAGAAAAAGCTGCAGCGCGAAGGTGTGTTTCGTGAAATGAAGCTGCGTAATTTCTACGAAAAGCCGTCTGAAAAACGCGCTCGTGAAAAGGCAGAAGCTGTGCGCCGCGCGCGCAAACTCGCCCGCAAGCGCGCCCAGCGTGAAGGTCTGCTGCCCGGTGGCCGCGGCCGCTAGGCTTTAAAGTGCGGGTTTGACCGCACTTTTGGCGGATTTGGTGCATATCTGATGCCTTGCCGCCTCAACCAGCATTTGCAAGAAATGCCGCGAGCCGGAATGTCCGGACGCGGCTTTTTGCGTTTGGGTCCCCTACTATCGCTCTCGCCCGTTTGGACCACGTCTATGATGCCAACCCGCACCGCCTCTTCGCCGCTCGCACTTGTTCTGGCAGGCACGCTGGCGCTCGCCCTCGCAGGCTGCACGACAACGGGGCCGATCAGCGGCGTCAATGTGGAGGAGGCGCAGGGCACGCAAGCCAACATCGCTTCCCTTACCGCTGTAGTGAAACAGAACCCGCAAAATCCGGAAGCCTATAACGTGCGCGGAGCCGCTCTTGGCCGCGCAGGGCGGTTTGAGGAAGCGATTGAGGATTTCAACAAGGCAATTTCGCTCAACCCGCGCTTCTACCAAGCCTATGCCAACCGCGGCCTCATTTATGCCCGGCAGAAGGAGGCGCAGAAGGCCGTTGCGGATTTCAACACGTCACTGCGCATCAATCCCAATTACGATGAAGCCTATGTGCGCCGCGCCGATGTTTATCGTGAGAACAACCGCCCGCGTGAGGCGCTGGCCGATTACAACAGCGCCATCCGCCTCTCCACCACCGCCCCGCGCGCTTATTACAACCGCGGCTTACTCTACCAGCGTTCGCGCCAGCACGAGCAGGCAATTGCGGATTTCTCCAAGGCGATCTCATTGGCTGACCGGCGTCCCGAACCCTACAACGCCCGCGGCCTTTCCTACCTTGCCACGGGTTCCACGCAGAATGCGCTGGACGATGTGAACACCGCGCTGGAACTGAACCCCAATTACGCGGAAGCTTGGGTTAACCAGGGGCTCGCCTATGAGGCGCAGGGTAACAAAGCCAAGGCCTTCAAGTCCTTCACCAAAGGCGCAAAGCTCGACCCCGCATATGCTCCGGCCAAGGAAGGCGTTTCCCGCACACGCGGGGCGTAAGACGGGCCGGTTGAACGGCCAGGCCTCGCAACCCATCTGGGCCGCAACACTCCGCGCAGGACGTAACCCATGACTGAACCCGACATGGCCATTGGCAGGGGAGAGACCGCTCCCCTGGCCACTCACAGATCCCATCAAGATGCCGTGCTGCCCTTCGCGGTGGCCCCCCTCGACCTGCGCGGCCGTGCTGTGCAGCTCGGGCCGAGCTTGGATGCGATTCTCGCCCGTCACGATTACCCCACCGCCGTTGCCCGCCTTCTCGGGGAAGCTGCAACACTCACCGCGTTGCTCGGCACTGCTTTGAAATTTCAGGGCAAATTCATCCTGCAAACGCAAACCAATGGGCCGGTCTCCATGCTGGTTGCTGACTTTCGCACGCCGGGGTCGCTGCGCGCCTATGCCCGCTTTGATGCCGAGGCTGTGGAAGCGCTGCCCAGGACGGCGGATGCGGCAACGCTGCTCGGCCACGGCACACTTGCCATGACCGTTGACCAGGGCAGCCACATGCAGCGCTATCAGGGCATTGTGCAGTTGGACGGAATTGGCCTTGAAGAGGTGGCCCGCCGCTATTTCCGCCAATCGGAGCAGATCCCCACCGAGGTGCGGCTTGCCGTTGGCGAGACCCTCACCCGCCGCGAAGGCGACACGCCTGGGCAGAACTGGACCGCCGGCGGCGTGCTGCTGCAATTCCTGCCGGACAATGAAGAGCGCATGCGTCAGCGCGATCTTGATGGCGGCGATGGCTCGACCCCCGACACCCGTGAGGAAGACAATGCCTGGCGCGAGGGCGTTGCACTGATGAACACGATTGAGGCCGAGGAGTTGACGGACGCAGCCGTTACACCCGAACGTCTGCTCTTCCGCCTGTTCCACGAGCATGGCGTGCATGCATTTGAACCGGTGGCGGTTGCCGATGATTGCGCTTGCTCACACGACAAGGTGAGTCAGGTCATTTCCAATCTCACCACCCAAGAGCGGGTCGAGAGTGTGGAAGACGGGCTCATTCGTGTGACCTGCGAATTCTGCTCGCGGGCCTATGAGTTCGAGCCGCAAATCTTTGAAACAAAGGATACTGCTTAACCGTATTACACAGCAGTAACTTGAGCATTGCCGCGTCGCACCCCACAATAGACAGGCGGCTTTGCTTCAAGAGGTCGCCATGCCGGACGAGATGACCGGGAAGGAAGCGAAGTGCTTGATAAGGTGACAGAAAGCGAAGCGGCAGCGCCAGCCAAGCCGGTCGCAGCGCCTACCACTGAACCTGGCACTGAACCTGGCACTGAGCCCGCGCGTGGCGATGCCCGCTTCCCCACGATTGGCCGGGTGGCGCTTGCAGGCTTGCAGGCGATCCTGATGATTGCCGTTCTCGCCGGCTCCTATTTCATTGCCCAGCGCCTCATCGCCACCAAACCGGAACCAAGCCAGCGCCCGGCTTTCCAGACCGTTTACACCATCGACACAGTCACAGCCGCGCGTGCTGACAACCGTCCGAGTTTCATCGTCTATGGCCAGACTGTCGCGGCACGGAACGTTGATCTGCGCGCCCTTGTTGCCGGGCAGATTGTCTCGGTGAATGACGATTTGCGCGCCGGCTCTCGCATTGCCGAAGGTGCGGTTCTGCTGGAAATCGACCCGTTTGAATATCGCGGCGCGCTTGCCGAAGCGCGGGCCAATCTTGCCGAAGCGCGGGGGCGCATTGCCGAAAACGAAGCACTCATTGCCGCCGAGGAGGCGCGCCGTGAGCCGCTGACGGAGCAGCTTGATCTCGCCCGAGCAGACCTTGAACGGATGGCAACTTTGCGCGAGCGCGGCACGGGCACACAGCAGCAACTCGAAGCGCGCCGTCTCGTCGTCTCCCAGCGCCAGACTGCGCTTGATCAGGTGGACACGGCAATTGGTGTGCAGAAGGCGCGGCTGACCCAGTTGCAAGCTTCCATCGAGCGGCTGGAATGGCGTGTGGAGCAGGCCGAACGCAATCTTGCGTCCACCGAACTTGTCGTCCCATTCACCGGGATAGTGCGCTCCACCACCGCAGAGATTGGCCGCAATGTGTCAGCCAACGACGTAGTTGTCGCGCTCTATGAGGCCGACACGCTGGATGTGCGCTTTACGCTTTCCGATGCTCAATATGGCCGCCTCGCTGCAAGCGAGACAGGCATTGTCGGTAAAAACGTTGACGTGCGCTGGTCGGTTGGCAGACGGAGCTACGACTACAGCGCGATCATCGACCGTCTTGGCGCCGACATCGCCTCGGCCCGTGGTGGCGTAGAGGTCTTTGCGCGGATCGACGCGTTGAAGGACAACGTCGCGCTGCGCCCCGGCGCCTTTGTCGAAGTCACCGTGCCTGACCGCCTGTTTGAGGGGACGATCCGCGTGCCGGATTCAGCGCTCTACGGCGCCGACCGGGTCTATGTGGAAATTGACGGCAAACTCCAGGAGCGTGTTGTTGAAGTCGCTGCCTTTGATGGCGAGGAGGCGATTATCGCCTCCGGTCTTGAAGCAGGCGATGAGGTGCTCATCACCCGCATTACCGAGGTGAGTGAAGGCCTTCTCGTGCGCCGTGAGGGTGAAGAGCCCCCCGCCCACTCGGCCGGTGAACCTGACGAGACCGACTAGGCCATGCGCTCGATTCCCCGTTCCGCCGGTCTGATCTCGCTTTTCACGCGCCACCGCAACGCTGCAAACCTCGTCATGGTGCTGATGATCTTGTTCGGCACCTTCGCGCTTGGCCGCATCAACACGCAGTTCTTCCCGACAACCGAAATTCCCGTCGTCACCGTGGCCGTGTCCTGGCCCGGCGCTTCTGCTGAGGATGTGGAAGCCAATATCCTTGAGGTGCTGGAGCCGGAGCTGCGCTATCTTGACGGGGTCGACCGTGTCACCTCCCGCGCTCGGGAAGGCGTTGCATCCATTGGCCTTGAATATGAGCAAGGCGAGGACATGAAGGAGGCGCAGCGGGAGGTGGAAAGCGCCGTCTCCGCCGTAACCAACCTGCCGGAAGACGCCGAACAGCCGACCATACGGCAGGCTGCCTTCTTCGACCGTGTCGCGCGCATTGCTGTGACCGGGCCGTTCTCGGAAGGGGCCTTGCGCTTCTACGCCAAGAAGGTGCGTGACGATCTCATCGAGCGTGGCATCGACAAGGTAGTCTTCACCGGAATGCGTGACCGAGAATTGCAGGTCGACGTTCCCGAATATGAGCTGCGGCGCCTGGGGCTCACCATCGGCGATGTGTCCGAACGCATCCAGCAAAATTCCCGCGACCTTCCCTCCGGGCAGATGGAAGGCAGCGTCGAACGACAGCTGCGCACCCTGGCCGATATTTCCACCGCCGAGGCGCTTGGCGAAGTTGAGGTGCGCGCCTTTGAAAGCGGCGAGAAAGTGCGCCTTGGCGAGATTGCAAACGTTGCTGAAGGCTTTGAGGACGGTCAGCCGCAAGGCTTTCTGGAGGGCAAGCGAGCGATCCAGTTGGAGATCCAGCGCGCGGCCACCGCCGATACTCTGGCAACCTCCGCCATCCTCACCGACTATCTGAACGAAGTCGAAGGCCAGCTCCCGGCAGGGCTTGAAATTGTCCAATACGACGTGCGGGCCGATGCGCTGACCGACCGCATTATGCTGCTTGTCACCAACGGACTCGGCGGGTTGGCGCTTGTCATTGCGGTGCTCTTCATCTTCCTCAATGCCCGTATCGCCTTCTGGGTGGCGGCGGGCATTCCGGTGGCCCTGCTTGCAACAATCGGGATCATGTGGGTGCTCGGGCAGAGCATCAACATGCTCTCGCTCTTCGGCCTCATCATGATGCTTGGCGTGATCGTGGATGATGCAATTGTGGTGGGGGAACACACAGCCACCCGTTTTGCGGACGGGGACGGCCCCTACGAGGCGGCCGAAGAAGGCGCCGGACGGATGGTTATTCCGGTTTCTGCAGCGATGATCACAACCATCTCAACCTTCGGCCCCATCCTCGTCATTTCCGGCGTGCTGGGGCAGATCATCGGCGTGCTGCCTATCGTTGTCATCGCGGTGATTGTCGCGTCGCTCGTCGAGTGTTTTCTCATCCTGCCCGGACATCTGGCCCACACACTGCACCCCCGTGCAACGCGGCGGTGGTCTTTCTGGCGGCAATTTGCCGTGGCTCTGATTGTTGGAGTTTTCGTAATCTCCATCTCCGGGCCAAATGCCGGGGGCTGGTTCGTTTTGATGACCCAATCCATCACCGGTATTGTCGGCAGCTATGTGCCGCTGCCGAATCTCGGCCTTGATCTTGAGGCGGGGCTCGATTGGTTGCAGGCGCTTCGCTCCTCCACTGGGCCCATGATCTTCCTGGCAGGCCTAGCGGTTGTCGCCTATGCCGCCTCCGTCGCAGTGGAGGCAGTTTTTGCGTTCTTTGCAACACGGGCAAGGCGACGCAATCCGGACGGTGACCCAATGCAGGACGGGCGTTTCCGGCGCACGTTCGACCGCGGCTTTACCGCCTTCCGCGACGGGCCTTTCGACGCTGTTGTGCGCTTTGCCTATCGTCTGCGCTACGTCACGATGGCCCTCGCATTCGCCTCGGTGATCATCGGTGTTTGGGGCGTTGTTGCTTCGGGCAAGGTGGGTTTTGTGTTCTTCCCCTCAGCAGAGGCGGAAAACATCAATGCGCGCATCGTCTTTAATGCAGGCGTCTCCGAGACCCGTTCCATCGCGGTGTTGCGGGAAGTGGAAATGGCTCTGCGCAGGGCGGAAACCGAGCTTGGAGAGGGCGAGCCACTGGTGGTTGCCGCCTTCTCTACCCTTGGCCGTGCAGGGCGCTCGACCGCGGACAACGTCGCCTCTATCCGTGTACAGCTCACAACATCTGAAGCCCGAACCATACGCACCCCTGCGATCGTGAAGGAGTGGAGAGCGCAGGTACCGAAGATGGCAGGCGTCAGCCGCGTCGCGCTCTTTGAATCCCGCGGCGGTCCACCCGGACGAGACATCGAGATCCAGCTGCAAGGGCCGGACGTTGCCGTCCTCAAACAGGCCGCCGCCGACATGATCCCGCTGGTGGAAACCATCAATGGCGCATCGGGTGTTTCCGACGATCTGCCTTACGGCAAGCCGGAATTTGCCATGGAACTCACCCCGCGCGGCTCAGCGCTGGGCTTCACCATCGAAAGCGTTGGCCGCCAGCTGCGCGATTCTTTTGAGGGCGCAATTCCCCGCCGTTTTGCCGATGGTGATGATGAGATCACCGTGCGGGTCGCGAAGGTCATGCGGGCCTCCGGCGCCGCAGCCCTGCGCGAGCTTGAATTGCGCAGCCCGGCGGGTGAATTCGTGCCGCTGTCCGACATTGTGGCGATCACCGAGCGGCAAGGCTTTGCCTCCATTGAGCGCATTGACGGACGGGCCACAGTCTCCGTTACGGCGGACATCAACACCGACATCAACACCACTGAAAACGCCATTGCGACGTTAGAGGCCTCCGGCCTTGCCGACATCACCTCACGCTACGGCATTCAATACCGCTATTCCGGCAAGGATGAGGAGCGCCGCGAGGCCTTCGCCGATCTCACCATTGGGGTGGTTTTGGCCATGTCTATCAATTTCATCGTACTCGCCTGGGTCTTTGCATCCTACTGGCGTCCGCTGGCCGTGATGCTCATTATACCCTTCGGTATTGTTGGTGCGGTGCTCGGGCATCTCGCCATGGGCATGCCGCTGACGATCCTCTCGGTAATCGGCCTGCTTGGGCTTTCGGGAATTCTCGTCAACGATTCCATCATTCTCGTTTCGCGCTTTGAGCAGCGACGGCAGATGGGAGAAGCAGTGGATGAAGCGATCATCGGCGCATCACGGGACCGCCTGCGCGCGGTGCTGCTGACCTCGCTCACCACAATCGGTGGCCTTGTGCCGTTGCTCTTTGAGACCAGCCTTCAGGCGCAATTCCTGCTGCCAATGGCGGTGACTATGGTGTTCGGCCTCGCCTCGGCAACGGTGCTGGTGCTTTTCCTGGTGCCGGTCTTCATGGGGATCGGCTACGACATCAACGCCGCCTTCCGCACACTGTTTGGCTCACCCAAACTGCCCACTTCTACGAGCGCCAGAAGCGACGCGACAACATCACCAGCACAGTAAAGAGTTCCAGCCGCCCCACCAGCATGGTGATGGCGAGGATCCATTTTGCGGCATCGTTTAGCGAACCAAAATTCCCCGTAGGGCCAATGATCGGTCCAAGACCCGGACCCACATTGGCAATGGCTGTGGCCGCGCCGGAAAGCGCGGTGAGATTGTCCAACCCGGCAAGCGAAAGCGCAATCGCGGAGACGGCATAGGTCGCCATATAGAGAAAGAAAAAGCTCATCACCGCGCTCGTCACATCATCGGTGATGCGGCGGCCGTTGAACTTTGCGATGAAAACCCCGTGGGGATAGAGGATCGACGCAATGTGCTGCCGCACCGTCTGCGCCAGCACCTGCACGCGGAATATCTTCATCCCGCAGGACGTCGATCCGGCGCAGCCGCCGATAAAGGTGATGAAGAAGAACAGCGTGAAAGCCGCCGGGCTCCAGGTGTCATAGCCGGTTGTTGAATAGCCCGCCCCGGTCATCACCGAGGTGACGTTGATGAAAGCGTAGCGCAGCCCCTCAAACCCGCTGCGCACGTCGTTCATGTGCTGGATCGCCCAAGCCGTGAGGATGAAAACCGCCAGCATGGCCAGGAAAACCCGCACCTGACTGTCCTTCCATAGCGGCCCGACAGAGCCCTGCATTGCCTGCACGTAGAGCAGGAACGGGAGCGAACCGATAATCATGAAGATAGCGGCAATCGTGTCGATGGCCGCGCTGTCAAACCAGCCAATCGAGAGGTCGTGTGTGGAAAAGCCACCCGTCGCCACGGTGGTCATGGCGTGAACGCTGGCATCCAACAGGTTCATGCCCGCCAGCAGATAGGCGAGCATACAAAGCGCAGTGAGGTTCAAAAAAATCAACGTCAGAAAGCCGGAAATCTGTCGCGCGCGAGGCAGGATTTTTTCAGGCGTGTCAAAGGCTTCCGCCTTAAAAAGCTGCATCCCGCCGATCTGCAACATGGGCAAAACGGCTACTGCCATGACGATAATGCCAAGCCCGCCAAGCCATTGCAGCACCCCGCGCCAAAGCAGGATCCCCGGCGGCATATCATCCAGCCCGGTCAGCACCGTCGCGCCGGTGGTGGTAATGCCGGACATGCTTTCAAAGAACGCATTGGTGAAGGTGCCCGTAACGCCAGACCAATAGAGCGGCAGCGCGCCGAAAGTGGAGAGGACGAGCCAGACCATCACCGTCATGATGAAGGCCTGCCGCGTCGTTAACGAACCGCCATGGCCGCGGTTGGATAAAAAGAGAAAAAGCCCCGTCGATACCGTCACCAACGAGGCGACGGCGAAGACTTTCCAGTCTTCATGATCGAAAGCAAAGTCCACCAGGGCGGGCAGCAGCATGGTGAGGCCAAGGATCGTCAGCAGAGCCCCAACAACCAGGGCGATCGGCCTTGGATCGAGGAAGATACGCCGCTTGCGCTGAGCGATGAGAATAGCGGTGCTCAATTCAACCGTCCCGCCGCTCCGGGCATGTCGAGGGCAAAGGCCGGGACGATGACGTCAAAGGGTGCGCCTTCATCATCCACAAATGTGTAAAAGCCCTCCATGAACCCGGATGGTGTTCCAAGTGGGCAGAAGGACGAATAGTGGAAAACGTCCCCGGCACCGAGCACGGGTTGCTCCCCCACCACGCCCGGACCATGGACATGCTGGCGCTTTCCAAGCGCATCCGTGATGACCCATGTGCGGTCACGCAATTGCACCTGCCGTGTGCCGTCATTTCGAATCTCGATCTCGTAGGACCAGACCCATTCCCCGCCGTCAGGCTCAGAATGCTCGCTCTCATAAATGGGCCGGACCTGCACGCTTATCTCAGCGGTGGTCTGCGCATAGGGGTAATCGTCGCTCACCATGTTTTACCCAAACGCCACAAGGGGCTAGACGGGTGGACAGGATAGGCCGCTCTTGACGGCGAAACAATCAGGAACAGGCGATGCTCGACAACAGGGTGCGCTCCATCATTGACCCGGCGCTCAACGCAATCGCCCGCAATCTGGCGCGCGCGGGGGTGAGCGCGGATGGCGTGACTTGGACAGGCTTCCTGCTCGGCCTCACCGCAGCGTTTGCTATTGCGCAAGGCTGGTTCCTCACCGGAGCGGCTGTGCTGCTGCTTTCACGCCTCTGCGATGGCCTCGACGGCGCGGTGGCGCGGGAAAGCACGAGTGGTGGGAGCGACCTTGGCGGCTTCCTCGACATCGTCCTCGACTTTGCCTTTTACGGCGCAATACCCTTCGCCTTCATCCTCACAGACCCAGCAACCAACGCCGTCGCGGGTGGAGCTTTGTTGCTCACGTTCTATGTGAACGGGGCGAGCTTTCTGACTTTCGCATTGATGGCAGAAAAGCGCGGCATCGACCCTGATGCACGCGGCTCCAAAGCGTTGCTCTACACTGCGGGCCTCGCAGAGGGCACAGAGACGATTGCTGTTTTCCTGGCGATGTGCCTTTTCCCCGCCTGGTTCGTGCCCCTGGCCTGGGCCTTCGCAGCTATCACCGTGGTAACCACGGCGACACGGTTCGTGCTCGCCTATCGCACGTTCAAAGACTGACCCGGCGGTAACCTGTCGGCTCGCCATAGAGATAAGCGATCCGCGCCACAGCATCTGCCAGCGGTTCGCGGGAGACGAGATTGGTGTGACCGTTGGCGTGGAGCAGCGTTGTTGCATCTTCCACAATGCCGACATGCCCTTTCCAGAACACGCAGTCACCGCGCTGGAGAGATGAGCCGTCGATTGGCTCGCCGAGCCTGTTCGCCTGCATGTCGCTGTCGCGCGGCACGGCTTTGCCCGCCATGCGCAGAGCAAGAGCTACGAGACCAGAACAGTCCACCCCCTCCCCCGACATACCGCCCCAGAGATAAGGCGTGTTTAAAAATTTCGCCGCCGTGCCAACCCAGTCAGGCTCCACCTGATCGAGCGGCGCGACGTGCCCGGCGACGACGAAGCGTCCGCCAGCAAGTTCGGCATAGAGCGTGTTGCGTGTCTCTCGGGAACCGGCCACCGCCAGCGCCGCGCCCATTGAAATGGTGGCGACGGGCGGTGTTTTCAGGTCCGCCTGACGGTAAAGGAAGGTGCGTTGCGCAGTAACGTGATGAGTTGCAGCAGCGGCGCGAAAACCAATGGCGCTGGTTGGCGCATAGCCAACGTAACCGTCCCGCTCCGCCTGGAGCCAAGCCCAACCGTCACGTTGCTCAAAAACACGCGCCAAATCCCCCATCAGCAATTGCGTGTCTGTCCCCGCCCCGCGGGAGGGACGCGGCTTGAGATCAACCAGCGGCGAGCGGACGACGAAGGGGCGGCCCTCAACAAATTCGGCAGCCTCGACTTTACCTTCCAAAGCAATGTCGGCGAGGTCTTCGCGGTAAGCGTGAAGGCGGCGATCAAGTTGCTCAGCCATGGCGCTGTTCCAGAAACGCGTAAAGTGCGCGGATCGCCTGGGCTTCACCACCAACCGGGGCGTGAGGCTTCGCCTTTGGCACCCAGCCAAAAATATCAAAATGCGCCCAGGTTCCCGCTTTCTCGACAAACTTCTGCAGGAAGAGCGCGGCGGTGACGGAGCCAGCGAACGCGCCGCTGGAAATATGGTTCACATCGGCCACCTGGGAATCCAGCATCGAACGGTAACCAGGCCAGAGCGGCATCCGCCAGAGCGGGTCAGCTTCCTCGGTGGCCTTAGCGGAGAGCGCATCAGCAAAGGTGTCATCGTCGGTGTAGAACGGCATGACCTCCGGCCCCAACGCCACCCGCGCTGCGCCGGTGAGCGTTGCCATGTCGATGAGCAGATGCGGCGCTTCCTCGTCCGCCAGCGCCAGACAATCCCCCAGTACGAGGCGGCCTTCGGCATCCGTGTTGCCAATCTCCACGGTGATACCCTTGCGGCTTTGCAGAATGTCTCCAGGACGGAAGGCGTTGCCGGAGATCGCGTTCTCCACTGCGCCAACGATGACGCGCAGCCGCACATTCAGCTTGGCGGACATGATGGCATGGGCCAGCGCCATGACATTTGCTGCCCCGCCCATATCCTTCTTCATCAATGCCATGGAGGAGCCAGGTTTGATGTTGAGCCCACCGGTATCAAACGTCACACCCTTGCCGACCAGCGTGACACGAGGGGCATCAGCCTTGCCCCAAACCATGTCCAGCACACGCGGCGCATCGCTGCTCGCGCGACCAACCGCGTGGACCATGGGGAAGCTGTCGATGAGCGCATCGCCCGTGGTGACGCAAACCTCCGCTCCATGTTCTGCGCCAAGGCGGCGGAAAGCCTCTTCAAGCGCACCCGGTCCCATATCGTTGGCAGGAATGTTGATGAGATCGCGGGCCATGTAGACCATCTCGACAAGGCGCTGCGTGCGTGTGTCGACGTTACCTGCAAGCCGTGGCTGCTCATCCTCCGCCTTGCGATAGCGCTGAAACCGGTAAGCCCCCATGGCAAAAGCAAGATGTGCAGCGTCGGGCGCATCATCGGGCAGCGTGTAAGTGCCGGCTGGCAGCTTTTTTGCCAGACCGCCCAGGCCAAGCGGATGCGGCTCCTTGCCCAGCCCAGCAAGCACCCTCACCGCAGCGCCATTCCCATCCGGCACCAGGCAGACTTCTCCGCCCTTGCCCGAGAAACCATTCGCTTTCGCCCAGGCCTGGGTCGCTTCATCCAGAGTTTTCAGATCATCAGGCGAGAGAAATTTCAGCACCACCGCGGCCGCATCATCGCCAGCAAAGGGGGCCTTGGGATCTGTTTCGAAATACATGGGCCGGACGGTCCTTTGCGTAGCGTTTGATGAGCGTCTTAACACTCTATTAGGGTTAACGTTCCGTTAGGGTTAACGGAATATCACCAAAGCCGAAAATACCGCCCGTAAGGGGCGCGACACCGGGCTTTGGCATGGCAAACACTTTCACCCGCTTCGCAGTTGCAACAACCCTTGGTCTCGCGCTCGCCCTTGGCGGCTGCGCCAAGGACAAGACGACCACCGGCTCGGTTCCTGCAAAGTCTGCATCAAGCGCTAACAAAGCCAGCCCCAAAACCGCCAAGGCCCCCTTTGATCTCAACAAAGAGCTGGCTCGCGCCACCACCTTGCGCGGCAATGGGCGCAACAAGGAAGCGGTTCTTGTTCTG
Organism: uncultured Alphaproteobacteria bacterium; assembly: GCA_929200315.1. Lineage (GTDB taxonomy): Bacteria > Pseudomonadota > Alphaproteobacteria > Rhizobiales > Rhizobiaceae > Pseudahrensia. The sequence continues at coordinate 62,563 of CAKMZB010000003.1, forward strand.
GCCAAACTCACCAGGAAACGGCCAAACGATTCTAAGGTGCTCTCAGCTTACGGCAAGGCTCTCGCCAGCTCAGGGCAGTTCGCCAAGGCACTTGTCGTGGTTGAAAAGGCGCAAGCCAAAGGCGCGCGGGACTGGCGGCTCCATTCTACCAAGGGCGTGATTCACGACCAATTGGCCCAACCGCAAAAGGCGCGTCTTGCCTATAGCGAAGCGCTGAAAATACGCCCCGGCGACCCATCGATCCTCTCTAATCTCGCCATGTCACACATGATGTCTGGCGAGTTGGCGCAGGCGGAAACCCATCTGCGCAAGGCGGTAAACCGCCCCAGCGCTGACCGCCGTGTGCGGCAGAACCTCGCCTTCGTCATCGGCCTGCAGGGCCGGGTTAAGGAGGCCGAATCCGTTGCCGCCAGAAATGTCAGCGAAAGCCAGGGCCGCGCAAACGTGAAATTGCTGCGCCAGATGCTCGCCGAACAGGGCGCGCTTGTGAGTGAAAGCCGTCCCGTCGTTCCAGCAACGTCCGGCTAGCGCGTCAGCTTGGGGCCCTTGTGGCCCAGCAAGTCTGCCGCCTCACCCACCATTCTCTCGATAATTTTTTCGGCTGGCTGAACGTCGTCGATCAACCCCACGGCCTCACCGACAAAAGTGTTGGCCGTGGTCACATCCCCCGCCTGCCAGGCCGTCTTCCACCGTTCTGCTTCGCTTTCGGCAACCGCGAGAAGGCCGTCTATGTCGTCATGCCAGCGTTCCGTGAACGCATTTTTCAGCACACTCGCCGTGTAGCGTTGTGGCCATTTGAGTTGGCGGGCAATGTCCATGACACTGGAACGGATTGTGTCATCCCCGCTTGCGCCCCTTGCCGCCTCAAGCATAGCCGGATGGACAAGGGCCTCTTCACTCGCCCAGAGGCGTGAACCGACAACCACACCATCCGCTCCCAGCATCAAAGCCGCCGCCAGGCCCCGCCCATCGGCAATGCCACCTGCAGCGCAAAGCAGAACATCGGGGTGGCTGCGGGCCAAATGATCAGCCACTTCCGGCACGATGGTCATGGTCGCGCGGCTCTCTCCATGCCCACCGGCCTCAGCCCCCTGCGCAACGATAATCGCCGCGCCGCAATCGGCTGCGTTCATGGCATCGCGCAAGGTCTGCACCTGGCAAACAAGCGGCACGTCGGCGTCATGAATGGCAGGCGCGAAAACGGACGGATCGCCGAAAGAGAGGAAGAGCATCGCAGGTTTGCGCTCAAGCACATTGGCAAGAATACCCGGATCGCGCTCCATCGCCTGCTCCAGGTTCCAGGTGATGAACCCTACTCCGACCCGCTCATTGCCGACAGCAGCCATCTGCTCCTCAATCCAGACCGGGTCGCCATAAGCTCCGCCAATAAGACCAAGCCCTCCGGCCCGTGTAACAGAACTGGCCAACCGTCCGCCCCCGGCAAAGGCCATGGGGGCTGAGAGGATCGGATGGTCGATCCGCAGATGTTGTGTAAGGCGCGTGGTGAGGGGCATGCGGGACTCAGTCTGGGCTGCTTTCGCCCATCCTGCGCCAACGCAGCGCCGCAATCAAAGGGCCGAAAAACTCCCACCGCCCATCACCGCAATCCACGGTGAAGCAGAAAACAGGATGAGCGCGGCTGGCCCAAGCGCCAAACCATACGGCACGCCCTCTCCGGCATTCGCCAGCCGGGCAAGCCATGGCAGGCGTTCCAGCCGCGGCGGTAAGGGCATTTGACGCAAGGTCAGGATGGCGAGCGTAAGACCGCCGCCCAGGATCGCGCCGAGACCGATATAGGCAAGCACCTGTGAGGGGCCGAACCAGAGGGCGGAGACGGCGAGGAGTTTGGCATCCCCCGCACCCATCCAACCGCGCGCAAAGGCAAGAAGACCAAAAAGCAGCACAGCAAAACCGACCCCGGCATGGGCAGCGACATCACCAAGGCTCATCTGTGCGGCAAAAGCCGCCACGCCAAAGGCTCCGACGAGAGCCAGAACCAGCATATTGGGAATACGGTAAGTGAGCAGGTCGAAGACGGCGGCAAAGACCATTGCGGCGGGGAAGATGGTCAGCACCACCACCACCAGCATGTCCTGCGCGCCAAGGCCGCCGTCCACAAACACTGGCCTAGCTCGTCAGGTAACCGGCTTTGGTGAAGGACACGGAGAGCTTGGTGCCAACTGCGGTGAACATGGTCAGCGCTGCGATGGAGATGAGGGCGACCAGCATACCGTATTCGATGGCGGTGCTGCCGGACTCGTCCTTGAGAAAGCGGGCGATGGTTTTCATGGAAACAGGCTCCTGAAAGAGATGCTTTGTGTCGGAGTTCTCTCCGATCCTGCCGCCATTCTAAGCGCTGCTCCCAAAGCCCGCTTTAAGGAACGTGCTTAACAAACCCTCATCAAAACCGGCTTCACATCTCTAGCGGCCGAGCAGACCGAAGGAACCCATAACGCCTTCATAGATGAAGGAAGAGCCCACATAGATTGCAATGCAAAGGCCGATACACAGGCCGAGCCGCAAATGCAGTGTGTCGCGCAGGATCCGGGCTGAACCAAGGATCATAAAAAGGGTCAAGCCAAAGAAAATCGCCATCAGCGCAAAACGGGCGCTGCTTTCCCCGGGCAAAGCGACGAGGATCAAAGTGAGGGGCCAGAACACGGCGCCGAAGATCAATGTGCCCCAATTGCTCGCGGTAACGGCTGCCTTGAACCGTGCATCGAGGGGCGGGCGGCGGCATATGAGAACGAGGGCAAAAAAGCCCGTGCAATAGGCACAGATGTAAGCAACGACGTAACCTACCACCCCTACCAGCCGTCCGATCTCGGCATCATTGGAGGCGTTGATGAAGTCGATGATGGTGAGGTCCAGCAACAAAATGATGAACACGCCAAGGAATGAAACCTTGAACGCGGCGTCAGACCCATCAAGACGGGCAAGGCCCTTCCCGGGTTCATCGCCACGGCCAAGGATCATCTGCGTGACGGCCAAAAGTTGTCCGTCGAGCCAGTTCATGATGAAGCGGCCCGTTCAAAATAAGTGTCGATGAAACGGTCATAGATTGCCGTCAACGTCTCAAGATCTTCCAGCGCCACACGCTCATCCACCTGATGCATGGTCTGGCCGACAAGGCCGAATTCCGCAACCGGGCAAACATCCTTGATGAAACGCCCGTCGGACGTGCCGCCACCAGTAGAAAGTTCCGCTTTACGGCCTGTCACGTCGGAAACCGCAACACTCAACGCATCCACCAACGCCTCGTCACGGGTCAGGAAGACGTGGCTCGGACGGGCCTGATATTCGATTTCAAATTTCACCGGGTCACGTCCCGGACGCAGGTCCGTGTTGGCGGCACCCAGCGCACAGCGGCGCTCGATCTCTGCCTTCATGCTGTCAGCGGTATAGGTGTCATTGAAGCGCACATTGAAGCACAACCGCGCCTTGGCGGGAACGACGTTGAAGGCAGGGTTGTCCAAGTCGATAGAGGTGACTTCCAGGTTTGTCGGCTGGAAGTCGTTCGTTCCCTCATCATAGGGTTCTGCCATCAGCACATGGGCGATAGCGGTCGCGCCACGCGAGGCGTTGTCGGCCAAATGCGGATAGGCCGCGTGGCCCTGTACGCCATGGACGAGGATTTCGCCGGAGATCGAGCCGCGGCGACCAATCTTGATAGCGTCGCCCATCATGTCAGGGTTGGTGGGCTCCCCCAGCACGCAGACATCAATGACTTCACCCTTCTCGGCAAGCCATTCCAGCACCGCGCGGGTACCATTGATGGCGGGGCCTTCTTCGTCGCCGGTGATGAGGAGTGAGATGGACCCGGTCGCGTCCTTGCCCGCGGCGAGGCGCTCTTCCACCGCGGCAATGAAGCAGGCAATACCGCCCTTCATATCCACCGCGCCACGGCCATACATAAAGCCGTCCCGCACCTCCGCGCCAAAAGGCGGAGCCGACCAGGCGGCCTCGTCCCCCACCGGCACAACATCGGTGTGGCCGGCAAAGCAGAGGTTTGGGCTCTCCGTGCCAAGACGGGCATAGAGGTTTTCAACGTCGGGTGTGTTCGGCGCGGAAGAGGTGCGGCGCTCGACAGCAAAGCCGAGGCGCTCCAACCGCTCCTGCAACACATCAAGAGCACCCCCCTCCTCCGGCGTAACGGAGGGGCAGCGGATCAGATCACGCAGAATCTGGGCGGGGAGGGAAAGAGGTTCAGACATGCTGCTGGTATTGAAGCCGAGCAGCGGCCCGGTCAATCATGGTTCCCACGAATAAGAGCCAACCCCCGGCAAAAGCATTACCGTTGGCTGGCTCGGCAAGTTGCGCAGGGACAGGCGCAACTTGCGCTCAGAGCGCCGTTCAACCGGGTAATCATTGCCCAGATAGGAGAGGAACGCCGGCAGCGCCCTGGCGCTGCGCACATGCATGGGCAGGATCACTGAAGAGCGCATCCGCGCCAGCAGATCACGCACCTGCGTATGAGCCAGCGTCAACCCGCCATCCACCGGTACCATGACAACGTCCAGCCGCCCGATTTTCGCATAGTGATCGTCGGTCAGCGCATGGTGGAGATGGCCGAGATGGCCAATGCAAAGACCGGCGATCTCGAAGATGAAGATCGAATTGCCGTCCGGGATTTGTGTGAAACGCACAATGTCTGTCGTGACGTTGCGGATGAGAGCATCCCCCACCATCAAAGAATGTTCGGCGGGAGAGCCGTCTTCTGTCCAGCCGCGCAGCACATGCTCGGTGCCCGGTTTGAAGCCGGTGGTCCAGTGAGACGAGTGCGCCTGATTCATCGTCACCACGCGAGGCACGACAGGATCGGTCAGCCAACCGGCATAATCGGTGGCGATTGTCGTGCCGCCGGGGCTCTCGATCAGATAGGTGGAATGCCCCTGGAAGGAGAAGGTGACGATGTAGGTGTCGTCATTGGCCTGCGCAGGTTGCGCGAAGGATGCATAGCGCACCGGCACATCCTCAATGGAGCGGGCAACCGCGAGGCATTGGGAAGCCAAATTTTGCTGGGCAAGGGCAGCGGCAGGCCAGCCCATCGCAACGGCCAAAGCAAGCACAACAAAACGAACCATCGAAACCCCCGTTCGGATTTGCCCAAAGGCTAGCCCGCGCTCAGCCGTCTTGTGAAGGCGCGGCGGGTACGGCCCTATCTCGCGGGCTGGCGCGCGGGTCGGGACCGTAGTGGTTGAGGCCACTTGTGCCCGGAAGAAAACCGAGTTCAATAAGAAGCCAGGCCAGATAAACGAGGACCGGCACAGCCATCGCCCACCAGAGCGGTTCGCCCGCCTCCAAACCGTCCCATCGGCCCTCAACCGCGCGCCAGATAACAAAGAGCGCAAAGCCCAACAGCACCAGCCTCGGCTCGCGGCCCCGGTCCCGCATCCGTCCCATAGAAACGAGCAGGAGGAGCACGGCGTGGGTCAGAAAATAGAGAAGGAAGGCGCTCAGCCAGACCGGGCGCATATTCTCAAACCCGCGCTGATAGTGGTCGTAGCCTTCAAGGCTGACGAGATAGTCGAGCAGAACCAATCCCCAGAAGGGCACGATAAGAATGATGTGCCAGATCCAGTAGCGCATACGGGTGACGCGCATTGGGATGAGGGATTTGAGGCCCAAAGAGACCTAGTCCCGCAGCAGCTCATTAATACCAGTTTTGGAACGGGTGCGCTCGTCGACTGTTTTCACAATCACGGCGCAATAAAGGTTAGGGCCGGGGTCGCCGTTGCCCATGGGCTTCGATGGCATGGACCCCGCCACCACCACCGAATAGGGCGGCACCTCGCCGTAGCTGACTTCGCCCGTGGCACGGTTCACGATCTTGGTGGACTGGCCGATGAAGACGCCCATGCCGAGAACCGAGCCCTCACGCACAATGCAGCCTTCCACCACTTCCGACCGCGCACCGATGAAGCAATTGTCCTCAATGATGACCGGTCCCGCCTGAAGCGGTTCCAACACCCCGCCGATCCCCACGCCACCCGATAGATGCACGTTCGCACCGATCTGCGCACAGGAGCCGACGGTGGCCCAGGTGTCCACCATCGCGCCTTCGCCCACACGGGCGCCGAGATTGACGAAGGACGGCATCAGCACCGCGTTCTTTGCGATATGAGCCGAGCGGCGAACAATCGCCCCCGGCACGGCGCGGAAACCGGCTTCGCGGAAGCGGTTTTCGCCCCAACCGTCAAATTTGGACGGTACCTTGTCCCACCAGTGAGCTCCGCCCGGGGCACCAGCGATGGGTTTCATATCGTTGAGGCGGAAGGACAGTAGCACGGCCTTTTTTAGCCACTGGTTGACCACCCAATTGCCATCTGCCCCTTTTTGGGCAACGCGCATGGAGCCATCGTCCAGCGTCTCAAGCGCAGCATCCACCGCCTCGCGCACTGCGCCGCTAGTGGCCGCATTGATGCTATCGCGCGCGTCGAAGGCTTCCTCGATTGTGGCTTGAAGATCGGACATGGTCGGGCTCGTCTCAAATGGGCTTTCGCGCGTTATAGACACGTTCACCCCCCTGTCCATTGTCGCACGCAACAGACCTTGAGAGTTCAACTGGCCAAGCCGCTTTGGCCACGATAGACCCGCAAACAAGGCACCAGGCCAAACGCCCGAAGGCAAAGCATGACAGACCACAATCACTCTCATCGGCGCAGCGCGCTCAAGGGCTCCCACAAAGACCGGGAGCGGGCCCGCAATGTGCCCGATACGCCCCAGACCCGCTCTCCAACTTACCGCCTTGCCTTCGACGATCAGGATTTCCTTTGCGCGCCGGAAATGCGCGGCGTGCGCTTGCAGCTGGAAATGATGAAGGCGGAGGTTCGGTTGCAGGAGGCGGGGATCCTGTCCACCACGGTGCTGTTTGGCGGCGCGCGCATTCCCGCACCAGGTGAAGACGCCTGGGCGGCCCGTAACGAGACCCAGCGCAAAAACCTCACCGAGTCCTCCAAATATTATACCGAAGCACGCGAATATGCCCGCCTCGCCAGTGAAGCCTCCAAGAAAACGGACTATACCGAATATGTCGTCGTCACCGGCGGCGGACCCGGCGTTATGGAGGCTGGTGCCCGTGGCACCCACGATGTTGGCGCGCCCAATATTGGGCTCAACATCGTGTTGCCCTTTGAACAGGCACCCAACCGCTTTGTCTCGCCGGAATTTGCCTTCAACTTCCACTATTTCGCGATCCGCAAAATGCACTTTTTGATGCGTGCATCTTCTGTTGCCGTGTTCCCTGGTGGCTTTGGCACGCTAGACGAGTTCTTTGAGACCCTCACCCTCATCCAGACCGGCCGGATGGACCGCATTCCGGTTCTGCTGTTTGGCAAGAAGTTCTGGGACCGTTGCCTCAACCTTGAGGCACTCGCCGAAGAGGGCACGATTGGCCCACACGACCATGAATTGTTCACCGTCGTCGACAGCGCCGCAGAGGGGTGGGAGGTCGTTGAGCAGCATTATGCCAATGCCGATACCACCGATCCCCGCGCACAACCCGAAATCGCCGACATAGCGGCGCACCGATGAACGAGCCCATGACAAGCGAAGCAGAACGGGAAGAATTTGCCCGCCTTAAAGGTGTTGGCCGCAAGCTCTTTGGCGGCGGATGGATTTTCGTGCGCGGTGTCCCGTCCATGAATTTCCTGCCGCCGGAAGGTCCGCCGGAAATAGCCTTTGCCGGGCGCTCCAATGTGGGCAAATCCTCCCTCATCAACGCGCTCACCGCCTCTCCCGGCCTTGCGCGCACGTCCAACACGCCGGGACGGACACAGGAATTGAATTTCTTCGTTCCAGCCCCTCCTGAAGGAAGCGATTTTGAAGGCGGCATCCCGCCCCTCGCGGTGGTGGACATGCCCGGCTATGGCTATGCCAAAGCTCCGGTTGAAACCGTGGAACGCTGGACCAAGCTCGTTATGTCCTATCTGCGCGGGCGGCCGACCTTGCAACGTGTCTATATGCTGGTGGATTCCCGCCACGGATTGAAGCCGAAGGATGGTGAGGTGATGGACCTCCTCGACAAGGCCGCTGTCTCCTACCAGATCGTCCTCACCAAGGCCGACAAGATCAAACCACCTGCATTGGTGAAGCTGAAAGCCGAGACGCTCGCGGCCATCGCCAAACGACCAGCCGCTTTTCCGCGCATCGTCGCTACATCCTCGGCAAAGAATGAGGGGGTCGATGACCTGAAAGCGGAGATTGCCCAGGCGATCCACCTTTAGGGCTAGTCCCGCGTCACCCTACCGCGCAGCTTCTTCACCGCGCCGCGCTTCACCTTGCTGTCCACCCGCTTCTTGCGTGCGCTCTTGCTGGGCTTTGTTGCCTTGCGCGGCGGCGCGGGTGGCTTTGCCGCCTCCTTCAGCAATTCGACCAGCCGCTCGCGGGCATCCTCGCGGTTGCGGTCCTGGCTGCGGTGTCGGCTGGAGGCGATGATAATATCGCCATCACCGGTGAGGCGGGAACCGGCCAGCTTTTCTGCCCGCACGATCACCCCGTCCGGCAGATCACCCGCTGCGCGAGGGTTGTAGCGCAGCTGCACGGCGCTCGCGACCTTGTTGACATGCTGCCCGCCCGGACCACCGGCCACGACAAAACGCTCCGTCAGATCAGCCGGATCGATGGAAAGCGTGCGGGTAATGGGGATGCGGTTGTCAGACATGGTGAGCGCTTAGCGCGCCGTCCGCGCAATTGACAAATGAGGACCGAACCAGAACATGCCCACACCACAAGGTGAGGCTAAAATGACCCGCAAGATTGACCCGTCACAACTGCGCTCCAAACACTGGTTCGCCAATCCCGAAGATCACGACATGACAGCGCTCTATATTGAGCGTTACATGAATTGGGGCCTGACCCGCGAAGAACTGCAATCGGGCAAGCCAATCATTGGCATTGCGCAATCCGGCTCAGACCTCTCCCCCTGCAACCGCCACCATCTGGTGCTCGCTGAACGGGTGCGGGAAGGCATTCGCGAAGCCGGGGGCATTGCGCTGGAATTCCCCACCCATCCGATCCAGGAAACCGGCAAACGCCCCACCGCGTCGCTCGACCGCAACCTTGCCTATCTCTCTTTGGTGGAAGTCCTCTTCGGCTACCCGATCGACGGCGTTGTCCTCACCATCGGTTGCGACAAGACCACTCCGGCCATGCTGATGGCGGCAGCCACCGCCAACATTCCTGCCATCGCGCTTTCCGTCGGGCCGATGCTGAACGGCTGGTACAAAGGCCAACGCACAGGCTCCGGCACCATCAAGTGGCACGCCAAGAAGGAATTATCGGCGGGTAATATGGGCTTTGAGGAATATATCGACATCGTCGCCTCCTCCGCACCCTCCCCCGGCTATTGCAACACGATGGGCACGGCGACGACGATGAATTCACTCGCTGAAGCACTCGGCATGGCGCTGCCGGGTTCCGCCGCCATTCCCGCCGTCCACAAGGAGCGCGCCAACCACGCCTATTGGTCCGGCAAGCGCATTGTCGACATGGTTTGGGAGGATGTGCGTCCCTCCGACATTATGACGCGGGAGGCTTTTGAAAACGCCATCGTGATCAACTCCGCCATCGGCGGGTCCACCAATGCCCCGATCCATCTAAAGGCCATCGCCAACCATCTTGGCGTCCCCCTGGACAACCAGGATTGGGAGGACATCGGCTACGACGTGCCGCTGCTCCTCAACCTGCAACCGGCCGGTGAATATCTGGGCGAAGACTACCACCATGCTGGCGGCGTGCCCGCCGTGGTGGGGGAATTGATGAAGCATGACCGCCTGCCCCATCCCGGCGCAATGACCGTTGCGGGCACGACGATTGGTGACAATTGCCGTGACGTTGAGATTGCTGACAGCCGCGTCATCTGGCCTTTCGACAAGCCGATGATGGAGAAATGCGGGTTCCTCAACCTGAAGGGCAATCTCTTCGACACCGCCATCATGAAGACCTCGGTGATCTCCGACGAATTCCGCAACCGCTACCTGTCCAATCCCGATGATCCTGATGCTTTCGAGGGCCGGGCTGTCGTGTTTGACGGGCGGGAGGATTATCACGCACGCATCAATGATCCCTCACTTGGCATTGATGAACACACACTCCTTTTCATCCGCGGCGCGGGACCGATTGGCTATCCCGGTGGAGCGGAAGTGGTGAACATGCAGCCACCGGATGCCCTGCTGAAAGCTGGTATCACGGCCCTGCCCTGCATCGGCGATGGTCGCCAATCCGGCACGTCGGGTTCTCCTTCGATCCTGAACGCGTCCCCGGAAGCTGCCGTTGGCGGCGGCCTTGCGCTGGTGGAAACCGGTGACCGCGTGCGCATCGACCTGCGCAAGCGGACTGCTGATATTCTCATCTCCGATGAAGAGCTGGCCCGCCGCAAGGAGGCGGTTGCGAAGCAACTCGCCGAGGGCGGTCTGCCGTATGTGCCTGCCCACCAAACGCCATGGCAGGAAATGCAGCGCGGCGCAGTGGAGCAATTTCAGGAAGGCATGGTGCTGAAAGGTGCGCCTGATTATCGCGATGTTGCCCGCACGATCCCCCGTGACAACCACTAGGAACCTGCGCATCGCGGTGGTTCTGCCACGCGGCTATACTTTCGACCCGGCGCACCCCAATTCCATCGAGACGGTGGTGCGCACGTTTGCGGCGTTCACCCGTCATGATGTGACAGTGTTTGCCGATGGCGACGGCAAGGCGAGCGATATACCCACGCGCCGGATAAGCGGCACGGGGCGGCGGGCGCGGAACCGGGCCTTGGCGGCAGAACTGCGCGCCTTCGCACCGGACCTCATCGAGGCCCACCAGCACATCCCAACCGCCTACGCCCTCGCCAAAGCTCTGCCGCAAATTCCGGTCGTTCTGGTGCGCCACAACATCGACAAGGAACCGGTAAACCCGCTGCGGCGATGGTGGCACGGGCGGCGGCTTTGGGCCTTTGCTGGCATTGTCTTCGTCAGCAGATTTTTGCGCGACACCTTCCTCGCCCGCCATCCGGCGCTGGTCGCAAACAGCCATGTCATCCAGAACGCGATCGACACCGCACCTTGGCGCGCAGAGGTGGCCGGCAAGGAAAAGTTGATCGTCTATTCCGGTCGCGCGCTCGAGCACAAAGGCTTCGATGCATTCTGTTATGCCGCCGCGACCCTGCTGGAAAACCACCCGGACTGGCGTGTGGAGATCTGCGCGCTTGCTTTTGAAGACGACCCCTATTTTGCGGCAGAAGCGGTGGAGCCGCTGGAAGCTTTCGGCGACCGCTTCACCCTTCACAAGGACCAGCCCATGGACATGGTTCGCTCGGTAGTAAAACGCGCCGCCATTTTGGTTATCCCGTCGGAAGTGCAGGAGGCTTTCGGCCTCGTGGCGCTAGAAGCTCATGCAGCGGGCTGCGCCGTTGTCACCTCCGGGCGGGGCGGATTGCTGGAAGCGAGCGGAGACCACGCGGTTGTCCTGCCCGCGATCACCGGTCCACACATTGTAGAAGCCTGTGCTCCCCTCATCGCCGACAAAGCCGCCCGCGAAACCCTCGCGCGCGCCGGGCAGGCTTTTGTCGAGACCGGTCATAACCTGAAAAAACGCACTGCAGATCTCGATGACCTGCGTGAAAAAGTTACCGTAGGAAGAAATTAACCACGATTGCTAACGCACTTTTCATGAATTCCTTGCATGAAGATGCGGAGGCAACATCTTCATTTTTCTACGATTCATTCACCACTCGTTAACTCTGGCGGGTGGACACTGCGTCTGTCATGGCCAATCCGGCCATAGGAGACGCGATCATGGTGAAATCTCTCAATGCGGTTGCTTCGCACGCCGCTCACCAACCGCCCAAGATGCCGGCACCCAAGCCGCGTAATCACACGCTGAACGAAGACAAGGTCCCGGTATCCGACGACGTCTTTGGCTCGCTCGCTAAGGCTGACCCTGTCGACGCGGTGGAAATCGCCAAGTCCCTTCCCCTTGAAAACCGCGCCCGGCTTGCAGCCTTCTGTTACGCCCGCCGTCACACCAACCATCTCGGCCTGCTCATCGCCTCCACCTGCGACCGCATGGCCCTGCGCCGTGCCATGGGCATGGCTGGGGACATTCTGTTCCAACAGTCACGCAATGTGGAAAAGACCCTTGCCGCCTCCATCACCGCACAGCGCGAGGCTGCATCGAAAATTTCGCTGGCCGGCAACATCATTCCTCTTTCCGCACGGCGGAAATAGGCACCTCACTGCGGCGGCGCTCCTCCCACGCCGCCGCACCCTCTCCCTGCATTTCAAGCGGCAGCCCGATCTTCCACGCAACCTGCGTTGGGAATGACAATGTAGGTTGAATTGCGGCTCACGGGCATTCCGAATGTCTGAGATACCGCCGCTTCACAAAACCGCGCCATTGCTGATCCGCATAGTAAAGCGCCACCGGACACCAGCGTTGGGCGGACGGCGCAGAGTGGGGTAGGCATCGCGCTTCCGCATCCAGCTTATCGACACCACCGGAAATGATCGGCCCGCCTTCGGGTGGGATTGTGGTGACTATTGCGGAGGACGCTGAGCGTTCGGCACGCACATTCAAGACGTCATCATCAGGGATACCAACGGGCTGCCAGCAACCCCAACCAGAGGTGGCGAAGGCGGGGGTGGTGAGGAGGGCGAGAGCCAGAGCCAAAATTGTCATTCCCGCGCAGGCGGGAATCCATCTCAACTTTCGCTCCCACGGTTGCCATGGATCCCCGCCTGCACGGGGATGACAAACAGTGTGGTGTACCTCAACATCTCGCATCGTCATCTCTCCAATCATGCGGCAAACATCTCCATCTGTTCCGACTGTTCCGGTGCGGCAGTGAATCTCCGGTTCACCTTTCCCACTAACCCGAGCCGCAGGTCATATCATCAATCTGGTTTGCCGTGCTGCGGCATGGATTTGGCAAAGAATGGGGCCTATTTCCAAATAGAAGGGGGGGTATTTGTAAACCCGCGGGCTGGCGCGGGAACAAAAGCTGCTTCACTCTGCGCTTTTTTAGCAGGGTCTGGCACGAATGAAATTGTTGCGATGGGGAGAAGCTGGGGCAGAACGTCCTGGTTTGGTTGATGAAAATGGCATGATGCACGATTTAAGCGGTCACATCGACGATGTGACCGGCGCGGTTCTTGGATCGGAAAGCCTTTCCAAAATAGGGGCGATTGACGCGACCGGTCTGCCGGAAATACCTGCCGGATCACGCATCGGGCCGTGCGTTGGAAATATCGGTAAGTTCTTGTGTATAGGACTAAATTACAGCGATCATGCCGCTGAAACCGGGGCAAAACTGCCCGAACATCCGATCCTTTTCCAAAAGGCGACCTCTGCCGTGGTCGGTCCCAACGATCAGGTCTCGCTCCCGCGCCAGAGCAAAATGGCGGATTGGGAGGTTGAACTTGGCGTCGTCATCGGAAGCGCTTGTAAATACGCAACAAAAGATAATGCGTTGGACTTCGTTGCCGGCTATTGCATCGTCAACGACGTTTCCGAACGGGAATTCCAGAAGCATCTTTCGGGCCAATGGACCAAGGGAAAAAGCTGCGACACATTCGGCCCAACCGGCCCGTATCTGGTGACAAAAGATGAAGTTCCAAACCCGCAAGACCTTGATATGACGTGCGATATCAGCGGAGTGCGGCGTCAGACAGGTAACACGGTGACAATGATCTTTTCGGTGGTCGAGATCATCCAACACCTTTCCAGCCTCATGACCCTCCATCCCGGAGATGTCATCGCAACCGGAACTCCGCCCGGTGTCGGATTGGGGATAAAACCGGACCCGGTTTTCCTCAAGGAAGGTGATGTTATGGAGCTTTCCATCACCGGTCTCGGGTCACAACGCCAGGAAGTCGTGCGCGACGCCTAGAGTTTAGCGCACTGAAGTTTAAGAGGAATTTGTGGAGAGTTCCGCCATCCGGCGCAGCGCCAGCAAATAGCCTTGGGTCCCAAGACCCGCTAAAATTCCATCCGCTCGGCCGGAAATGAAGGAGTGGTGGCGGAAACTCTCGCGCTGGTGGATGTTGGAAATATGCACCTCCAGCACCTTGCCGTCATAAGCCTTCAGCGCGTCCAGCAACGCCACCGATGTATGCGTAAATGCAGCCGGATTGATAATGATACCAAAGGCTTCCCCCCGCGCCTGCTGCACCCAGTCGACCAACTCTCCCTCATGGTTGGACTGGCGAAAGACCGTGGTGAGACCAAGCTCGGCGCCCAAATCAGTGCAGGCCTTGTCGACATCGGCAAGAGTTTGCACGCCATAGATTTCCGGCTCCCGCAGCCCGAGAAGATTGAGGTTTGGCCCGTTCAAAATGTGGATGGACGTCATGATCTGGCCTGTTGGAAGCGGCTTTGGCGCAATCTAGCGCGGCAGACTTAACACCGCCTTAGTGGCGAATACACACAAGCCTACTGCCCCGGCAAGAGCCGGTCGAGATAGTCTAGCTCCAGTTGCGGACGAGCAGCATCGCCTAGGCGCTTGCGGATGGCCTCAAGAATTTCCCGGGCGCGCTGAGCGTCAATTTCGCCAGGAACTTCAACATCATCACCCATGCGCGGGCCAGAATTACCAGCGCGACGGCCGAGGGGGTCGCGCTCGCCGCGAGCCTGCTCACCATGCTGGCCGCGCTCGCCCTGGCGACCCTGCTCGCCGGCCTGTTGCTGCATGTCGCGCATGATCTGTTGAGCGCCGTCGCGCATGGCCTGAAGCGCCCTGCCCTGCTCACCGGTCGCCGGACCGGTCTGGCCTTCACCAAGTTCACTCTCGGCATTGCCCATGGCTTCTCCGGCTTCGCCTAGTTGTTCACCCGGATCCTGGCCAAGGTCGCGCAGAGCTTGCTGAAGCTCATCCATCTGCTGCTGGAGATCGCCCTGCTGGCGCTGCAACTCTTCCAGAGCCTCGGCAAACTCTTCCGGCGTCATGGGGCGCTGATCACTTTGTTGACCTTGGCGACCCTGCTGCCGCTCGCCCCGCTCACCTTGCTGTTGTTGCTGACCGTTTTGCTGTTGCTGTTGCTGCTGGCGGCGCTGCATCTTGAAGGTCTCATCCATCAACTGCTGTTGCTCGCGCATCATTTCGCCGAGCCGGTTGAGCTGCTCTGACATCGGGTCTTGCTGACCCTGCTGATTGGGCTGTGCCATCTGCAAATTGTTCATCATCCGCTGCATTTCGCGCAGCAATTCCCGGGCCGCATCGCGGGAGCCGGATTTGGCCAGATCCTCCATGCGCTGCATCATCTCATCGAGATCACCCTGACTGAGCATCTCCATGTTGGGGTCGCGGAGAGCTTGTTGCGGGCTGTCCTGCTGGCGCTGAGCAAACTCGCGCATGAACTCGTTCATCGCCTCACGCAATTCCTGCATCAAGCGCTCGATCTCTTCGTCGCTCGCCCCGTTTTCCAAGGCCGCCGCCAACTGCTCCTGCGCATCACGCAATCTACGTTCGGCGTCGGAGAGATCACCATCCTCAATGGCCAAAGCCGTCTGCCAGAGCAGATCCAGCGCATCACGCAAAGGCTCGACATCACGCGCCCGGTCGACCATCCGGTGAGCAACACGCAAAGCCATGTAATGGCTCTTGTTCTTGATGAATTCATCCGGCCGCGTGTCGGTTATGATGTCCAGCATATCGGCAACTGAAGCGCGGTTGGCGATATCGACGGCAAGGCGGCGGCGCTCGTAAACGACGGCACGGGCGAGCGGGTCGGTAAAATTGCGCTCCGGCAGCGTGAAGCTCACCTCTTCGCTAGCGCCGATCAGTCCTGCCGCATCGGTTGCGATCAACCGCATGGCGACGGTGCCGCCGGCCCAAGGGTGTGAAGCGAAGCTCCGGGACAGGCGCGCTATGCCGTCTTTGGCGTTCCGGCGTGGCAGCGGAAGGCGTATTTCAGGCGCTTCAACAAGTGGCTTGGCCGCAGCAGACGCCGCCTCCAATGAGCGCAATTCGGCCTTAGCTGAGACAACGCCGTAGTCGTCTGTCACCTCATAAGACATTTCCAGCGCCCCGCGAGAGGACGCGGACGGCTGATCAACAAAAGCGATTGTGGGCGCTTCATCCGGGATGATCTGGAAGGTGAAGCGAGCCAGAACTGTGTCACCGCTCTTCAACGTATAAGGATACGCCTCCGGCCCAAGCTTGGTCTCAAAGGTTAGGACATCCCCTTCCTTCGCGTCCAAAACACGCTCGTTCTCCCCCTCCATGCGGCTAAGGCTCGGCGTCCCCATATCCAATGCGCGGACAACAAAGACCGAGCCCTCCGGCACCTTCGCCGTCACCGGCGCACCGTCTGGCTGAACGTTCTCCGTCTTGAGGTATACCGGTGGACGGTTGGTGTAGGCGGGGGGGGTGATCCAGGCGTCGAGGCGACCGGCGGTGAGCATTTGGGCCGCTTCATGGGTGCGGAAAGCATCCGCCACCCGCTCGCGCCATTCACCCCACCCAGCGGCAGCTGCAATAAAAAGGAGGAGACCCACCACCGCACGCAGTGCGAACGGATCGCGACGGGCGATATCCGGGGTGGGCGTACCGGAGGAAAGATTGCTCAGCCGCGTTTCCATTCGCTGGCGATGTTCACGCCAGAGCGCTGCTGCAAAAGGATCTTTCGATGTTTCCGACAGCGTATCGGTCTGCGCCGTGACCGGGCGGTGCTCCAAATGTGAACGCGTCTCGATGCGCATATCGACTTGCGCTGGAGACGGCCAAACAAACCGCATCAGCGGCCAAAGCGAGGCAACAAAAGCAAGACCGAAAACACCGAGAAGCGCCAGACGCAACGCATCAGCCATCTGAGACCAGAGACCGAGCCAGGAAACGCAGAGAAAGAGCGCCACAACGAGAACGAGCGGCAGGGACAGCGGCCAGAGGCGCTCCCAGACCATCGCGCCAAGCGCCGCCACCCGCTTGGATGCGAGATAGTCAGGCCCGGGACGTGGCGCGTTGCGACTTTCCATTTCCAACAGTCTAACACCAAAAATGGCGATGTAGAGAAGATCGCGTGAGCGTGATGCGCGGCATTGAAGCGCGGGGCTATTCCGCGCTCAACCAGTCCGGCACGGAATCCAGATCGATGATCGCCTGCGCATCTATGCGGGGGCGGATGACGTGAAATTTGTCTCCATCAACAAGCACTTCCGGCACAAGAGGCCGCGTGTTGTAGGTACCGGACTGCACCGCGCCATAGGCTCCGGCTGAACCCAGTGCCAGCAGATCGCCGGTCTCGGGGCGCGCAATGTCGCGTTCCTTGGCGAGATAATCCCCGGATTCGCAGACCGGGCCAACAATGTCCGCACTCACCCGTCCCGTCAGGGCACGGCTAGCGTCGACGGAGTGAATTTCGTGCCAGGCATCGTAGAGTGTTGGCCGGATCAGGTCGTTCATCGCGCCATCGACAATGACGAAAAGGCGGTCATCGCCCTCTTTCACATAGATAACTTCTGTGACGAAAACCCCCGCATTGCCTGCAATCAGGCGGCCCGGCTCGAAGACAACTTTCGCGTTGAGGTCCTTCACATGGCGGTGGACAATCCCGGCATAGGCAAGCGGATCCGGAGGCGGATTGTTGTCATCCTTGTATGGGATGCCGAGACCGCCTCCGACGTCCACATGGTCGATGGTATGGCCTTCTGCGCGCAGGTCACGGACGAGATCGGCAAGACGGGCAAAGGCCTCGTCAAAGGGCTCAAGATCGGTGATCTGCGAGCCGATATGCATGTCGATACCGGAGACATGAATGCCAGGAAGTTCCGCTGCCCGCTTGTAGACCCGCGCCGCCTCGCCGAAGGGAATGCCGAATTTGTCTCCGCGCTTGCCGGTGGAGATTTTTGCATGAGTGCGGGCATCAACATCCGGGTTGATGCGGAACGAGACATGGGCCGTCTTCCCTGCCGCAACCGCGCGTTGCGAAAGCACGTCCAGCTCTGGCTCACTTTCAACATTGAAGCAGAAAATGTCGTGCTCGAGACCCAGATCCATCTCCGCAGTCGTCTTGCCAACGCCCGAGAACATGATCCTCTCGCCGGGAATACCCGCCGCCCGGGCGCGCAGCAACTCCCCGCCCGACACGACGTCCGCTCCGCAACCCATCTGCGCCAAAAGCGTCAGAACAGCTTGATTGGAATTGGCCTTCATTGCGTAGCAAACCAGCGCGTCGATATCGCTGAAGGCGCCGGCAAAGACCTGATAATGACGGCGCAATGTCGCAGCGGAATAGCAATAGAAGGGCGTTCCGACTTCTGCCGCTATGTCCGGCAGGGGAATGTCCTCGGCGTGAAGAATGCCTGCGCGATATTCAAAATGGTTCATGACAATGCGCCTGAAATGCTGGCCAAACCCAGGGTCAGTCCAGCAGACCGTCCAGGATGAAACGCTTGTCTTGGTTCTGCGCATTGGGTGTTGGCGCAGCCGGGGCGGGTTCGCCCAATTCCTTCGCCTCGATGCGCGCAGCCTCCGATGGCGTATAGGGCGCACCGGCACGGCCACAGGCCACAAGGGCAAGGCTTGTCAGGCTCAAAAGGATCACACGGCTCATCATGGAAAAAGCCTCTAGCACAAAGTACCGGTGAGGGAAGCTTTTGTCTTACCGCACCAGAATTGGTCCACCCGTCGTCACACGGGAATAAAGGTCGATGATGTCATGGTTCAAAAGGCGCACACAGCCGGACGAAACCGCCCGTCCAATGGAACTGGCCTCTGGAGATCCGTGCACGCGGTAGAGCGTATCGACACCATCCTGGAAAATGTAGAGCGCACGGGCACCCAGCGGGTTCAACGGTCCCGGCTTCATGCCGCCATTGGCTGCGCTGTATTTTGCAAGCTTCGGGTCACGGGCAATCATTTCTGCTGGCGGAGTCCAGGTTGGCCAGCGTCGCTTGAACTGGATGACCCCACGGCCTGACCAGTCAAAGCCCGCGCGGCCAAGACCAACGCCATAGCGCATGGCCGTGCCGCCTTCTTCCACCCAGTAGAGATAAAAGCGGCGTGTATCGACAATAAGCGAGCCGGGCGCTTCACCAGTGGGATTGCGCACACGACGGCGGTAAAAGCGTGACTTCACCTGGGCGAGGTTCACCGCAGGAAGCGGAAAAGGCTCATCTGTAATCGGGCCGTACATTTCCTTGTAGGAGGCAAACCCAATCGGGCCGGAGGAACCCAGGCGCGATTGCGGGCCGGTCGAGGCACAAGCCGATAGGGCAAGACCCGCGCCACCAAGGGCAGCACCGCGAAGCAACGTGCGACGGTCAATCATCGAAGAATTGGTCAAAGAACTATCACCTTGGCTCCGACCGGAACCCGTTGGTAGAGATCAGAAACGTGGGCATTGATCATGCGCACGCAGCCATTGGAGACCGAACGCCCGATTGACGACGGCTGTGTCGTTCCATGAATACGGTACATGGTGTCCCGGTTGCCTCGGTAAAGATAAAGCGCGCGGGCGCCGAGCGGGTTGCCGGGACCGCCCTTCACGCCGCGGGCGTAGCGGGCATATTTATGTGGTTCGCGGCGAATCATGTTCTTGGTCGGCGTCCAGCGCGGCCATTTGGCTTTGCGGCCAATCCGGGTTGTGCCGGAAAAGCCGCGGCCCGCCTTACCAACACCAATTCCATAGCGGCGGGCACGGTTGCGCCCCTCCACGAGATAGAGAAAGTGGTTGCGAGGATCGACAATGATTGTGCCCCGGCGCTCGCTGGTGCGGTACTTCACCGTCTGCGGCACGAATTTGGGATCGAGACGCCATTTGCCCTTCTTGGTGTGATGGGCAAGGGCGGGCGCACTCATAGTTGTTGAAAGCGCAGAGGCTCCGCCAAGCGCTATCAATCCGCCAAGGATCGCACGTCTGTTCAACATGATCTGGTCTCCGTTGACACGGCACAGCAAAGGCCAACCTTGGCGATCATGATAAATGATCAACGCTAACAACTTCTTGCCAGAGCACGGTGAGAACGCCAGACAATTCAGGGTAACGGGATTGTCAGATGCTTGTCAGGCAAATGTGGAGAGCACCAATCCGCCAAGAGCCGCTGCCAGCAGAGTGAGTGTTAGCCCCGCCTTAAACCCCAGCAACAGGGCTGCGGCGAGGATTGCGAGCACTCCGGCGCGCCAGTCAAACGTCTCCACCTGTGGCACCCAGAGCGTCAGAAGACCGTGCTCCGTGCGGTCCACCTGCGCAAAAAGAACGTGAAGTGCAAACCAGATGGAGAGGTTCAGAATCACGCCCACAACAGCGGCGGTAATCGCCTTCAGCGCACCAGAAAGCCGTGGCTGCGCGCCGATCCACTCAATGTAAGGCGCTCCGGTGAAGATCCATGCAAAGCAGGGCACGAAGGTCACCCAGACCGTGACCAAAGCTCCAACCGCGCCGAACCAGAAGCCACCTTCCTTGAAGGCAGCCAGGAAGCCAACGAATTGCGTGACGAGGATCAAAGGACCAGGTGTCGTTTCTGCCAATCCCAACCCGTCCATCATCTCGCGCGCAGTCAGCCATCCCTCCCGCGTCACCACGTCCTGCGCCATATAGGCGAGTACGGAATAGGCGCCACCGAAGGTGACAACAGCCAGGGTGGAGAAAAAGCGGGCAAGGTCCGGCAGGATAGTTGTACCAAATAAGAGGTCGAGCAAAGCCACCGGCACCAGCCAGATAGAGAGCCATGTGAGCGCCGTCCCAAGCGTGCGGCGCCATGAGACGTTCACCTGCGGCACCTCTTCCTCAGTGGCATTGGCACCAATGAAGCCAAACAGGCCCGCCATCAGGACGATCAGCGGATAGGGCAATGCGAAGGCAAAGAGCGCGAGAAAGGCGAGGCCTGCGACGATCCAGGCCGCTTTGCCCGACAACGCCTTTCGCGCCACCCTCATCAGAGCCTCAACAACAATCACCAGCACCGCCGCTTTCACGCCGAGGAACAGAGCCTCGATCAGCGGCACATTGCCGAAAACGGCATAGACCGAGGCGAGGGCCAGCATGACGATGGCACCGGGCACAACGAAGAGCCCACCTGCAATCAGCCCGCCAAGAGTGCCGTGGAGCCGCCAACCGGCATAAGTCGCAAGCTGCATCGCCTCCGGCCCAGGCAGCAACATGCAGAAAGAGAGCGCGTTCAGAAATTGCCGCTCCGTAAGATAGCCGCGCTCCTCCACAAGCACCCGGTGCATCAACGCTATCTGCGCTGCCGGACCACCGAAGGAGAGAAGGCCGATCCTGGCAAAGTCAGGAAATGTCGTCGCGATGGTCGGCGACGTGGTGGAGGCGGTATCAGTGGTCATGCTGTTCGCCCGTCGCATCCCGCGCCCAACGATAGAGCGCGTCATAAAGCGCAAGCCCCGCTTCAAGCTGCTCATTGTCGTCACGGTGCATTCGAGACAAACCAAACGACAATGCGAGCAGCCCCTCCGCCTGGGGCTCATCGCCCGGTCGTCCGGTATCTGCAGCGCGGATAATGCGAGCCATGTGGCTAAGCGGTGCGTGATCGAGGCCAAAGGCTGAGAGCATTGCATCAAAGGTACATCTTTCGCCATCATGGCCGAACGGGGCATCCTCAACATCAAAGGCCGTCGCACCAAACCGCTCGGCAACATTCATCACCTGATCGGCAGCGACAAATATGAAGCGGGCGCGAGGATCAACGAAGCGGCGGATGAGCCAGGGGCTGGCAATACGGTCTATCTTGGGACGTTGCCGCGTAACCCAAAGGGTCGTCCCATCTTCGCCAAAGGGCACAGCGTCGGCGCGCACCACAGGCAGTTTCGCATCGCGCCAGGCAAATTGGCCACCCTGGAGCGTCTCAGCTTCCACGCCTTCAAGCCGCAACAGGGCAGCAGCTCCTTGGCTAATCTTGAAGCCTTTCTGGCAATAGATGACGGCCCTGCCATCATTCAGCAACGGCAGAGCCATTTCAATCCGGTCAAAGGGCACGCGGATCGCGGCGGGCAGCAAGAAGGGGTCTTCGGCAAAGTCCTCGTCAATCCGCACATCAAGCAGAACCGGCGCGTCCGGCGTGCCGACAAGGCGCGCGAGTTGGGTGGTGGTAATTTCGGTGGACGACGGCATGGCAGCATCCTCAAGTTGAAAGGTAACAAGGATGCGAATGTCCGGCGCAAAGCCTCACGAGGCCTTCGCGAGCCCCTTGGTCGTGGTGTTACAGCTCACCACCGGGAGGGGTCAAGTCAGGGCTTCCAGGGCATCGAGATCTCCGGCCTCGATATGCGGGATCGCCGCCTCGATCCGGCAGGCCTTCCAATCCCACCACTTCAGCGCCGACAGGCGGGCAATGTCTTTGTCACTAAAGCGCATCTTCACGATGCGTGCCGGATTCCCTGCAACGATGGCGTAATCCGGTACCGCGCCGCGCACGACGGCGCGGGCTGAAACGATGACACCGTTGCCGAGCCGCGCGCCAGGCAAAATCACGGCCTCGCGTCCGATCCAGCAATCATGACCGACCACAGTATCTTCCCCACGTGGAAGGCTCGCACGGTACGAGCCAAAGCGGGATTGATCAAAGATCGCAAAAGGATAGGTCGACAAACCTTCCATCGGATGGTTCGCCGTCGCTGTGATGAACTGCACACCCTTCGCGATCTGGCAAAAACGGCCAATATGAAGGTGCTCCGGCGCGCCAGGATAGAGATAGGGCGCAAGCACGATCGCTGGGTCGACCGGGCAATCGCTGTCATTGTAGTAAGTCCAGCGCCCGACGTGGATGTTGGGATGGTTCAGACAGGCGGCGAGGTGGTAAGTCGCCTGATCGGCCTTGCCGTTCGGCATGATGAGCGGATGGGCAAGCGCTGAGTCGTGCAGACGGGTCAAGTCAGCCGCTCGCGCCACGCCGTCACCTGTGCGCGCACATTGGCTGGCGCTGTGCCGCCGTAACTTGTGCGGCTGGCGACGGAGGCCTGGACTGTCAGCACATCGTAAACGGCTTCTGTAATGGCGCTGTTGAGACCTTGCAGGTCCGCAAGCGGAAGTTCAGCCAACTCCACACTACGCTCCTCCGCCATGCCGACAGCACGGCCGGTGACGTGATGGGCGTCGCGAAACGGAAGATTTGCCTCACGTACCAGCCAATCCGCCAGGTCCGTTGCGGTGGAATATCCGGCGCCTGCGGCAGCTTCCATGGCGTCTTCATGCACCGCCATATCCGCCACCATGCCGCCCATGGCGGTGAGGCAGAGTTCGAGAGTTTCGGAGGCATCGAAGACGCCTTCCTTGTCTTCCTGCATATCCTTTGAATAGGAGAGCGGCAGGCCCTTCATGACGGTGAGCAACCCGACCAAAGCTCCGTTAACCCGCCCAACCTTGCCGCGCACCAGCTCGGCAGCGTCAGGGTTCTTCTTCTGCGGCATGATGGAGGAGCCGGTGGAAAATTTGTCCGACAGGGAAACGAAGCCGAATTGTGGTGTCGACCAGATGACTATCTCTTCGGCGAGCCGTGACAGATGGGTGCCGCAGATGGCGCTGGCGGAAAGGAATTCCAGCGCGAAGTCACGCGCGGAAACGCTGTCGAGCGAGTTGCGCGTTGGCCGGTCAAAACCAAGGGCTTTGGACGTTGCCTCGCGGTCAATGGCAAAGCCTGTTCCGGCGAGTGCAGCTGCGCCGAGCGGATTTTCATTCAGCCGCGCACGCGCGTCCACAAACCGTGCCTTGTCCCGCGCCAGCATCTCCACATAGGCGAGGCAGTGGTGGCCGAAGGTCACAGGCTGCGCAACCTGCAGATGGGTAAAGCCGGGCATGACGGTATCGGCATGAGCTTCCGCCTTGTCGAGCAACGCGCCAATTACATCATCAATAGCGGCGATCATCCGGTCCATTGCATCCCGAACCCAGAGGCGGAAATCCGTCGCCACCTGGTCGTTCCTCGACCGGGCCGTGTGCAACCGTCCCGCCGCCGGACCAACGATTTCGGCGAGCCGGGCTTCGACATTCATGTGAATGTCCTCAAGCGCCCGGGAGAAGACAAATTCACCGCGCTCGATCTCCCCGGCAATTTGCTCCAATCCGGCATCGATGGCTTTTGCATCTTCAGCCGTCAGAATGCCCTGCGCAGCCAGCATCGCGGCATGGGCGCGGGAGCCAGAAATGTCCTGACCGTGGAAGCGACGGTCGAAATCAATCGACGCGTTAATGGCCTCCATTACGGCGTCCGGCCCGCCCGCAAAACGCCCACCCCACATGGCGTTGGCAGCGAGCGGCTGCTCGTTTTCTTTCGCTTCCGGCTCGGTGTTTTCACCAACACCCACAGAAGGGTGATATAGGTCGTCTTTGTTCTGGTCGGTCATGGCTCTATGTGGAGGCGGGATGTTGAGGAGATTGGGCGAATGACTCGCAAGTCTATGGCATTGATCGGTCTGGCCGTTGTTGCGGCACTGATGGGCGTTGGCGTATATGCGCTGGTTGGCGCTGGCAACCTGGAGCAGCAGCAGGTGGCCGGAACCTGCGCGCTGAATAAGGAGCGCCAAGCCGCGATCACCGCCGCGTCCATAGGTGAGGTTGCCGCCTTCCAGGCTGCTGATCGCGCTGGTTCCCTCTCCGATCTCGCCTTTGTGGACGCTAACAAGGTCCCCGTCACCTTTACTGATTTTGTCGGCAAGACCGTGCTCTTCAACCTCTGGGCCACCTGGTGCGTGCCCTGCCGGGTGGAGATGCCGGAGCTGGATGAATTGCAAGCAGACCTGGGCGGCGATGATTTTCAGGTCGTGCCAGTGAGTTTGGATCTTGGCAGTGATGAGAAACCCAAGGCCTTCTATGAGGAGACGAACCTCCAGCACCTGCCCTTCTACCACGACGCCACGCTTGCAACCCTTGATACGTTGAAACAGGCCGGAATCGCCTATGGCCTGCCCGCCACCGTCATTGCCGATGACGAGGGCTGCATTCTGGGGTGGCTCAACGGCCCCGCCGAATGGGCAAGCGACGATGCCGAGGCCCTTATCCGCGCGGCGATGCAATGAGCGCGCAACCACCAATTGGCCAAGTACCCGCCGATGATGATGGTTTCATCATCGGCTATGATATTGGCCCCGACGGCAGTGCCACACGGCTCAACAACAGCCACGATCTGACGCGAAACGGCCATTGGCGCTGGCTGCATTTTGACCGCGGCCATAACGGCACAGCATCGCGCTTACGCAGTTTCGGCTTCTTCGATCCCCGCGCTGTCGATGTGCTACTCTCGCCGGAAACCCGCCCCAGCTATTTGCGCGATAGCGATGATCCAAGTGACGGAGCGACGCTCATTTTGCGCGGGGTCAATTTAAATCCCGGCGCTGCTGTTCACGAGATGATTTCGCTTCGCCTGTTTATCGACTGTTCCACCATCATCACCCTGCGCAAGGACCGTATCTTTGCCATCAACGACATCGCTGAAGCCTTCAGCAATGGAAAGGGCCCGGAAAGTCCGGCAATCTTCATCAAGCATTTGGTTGACGGTCTGACATCCCGCATCACGGACACGGTGCGCACTTTTGAGGATGATCTCGATTCCCTTGAAGAACGCATGACCATGGAGGACGGCTCCGACAGTCTGCGCGAAAACCTTCTTCAATTGCGCCGTAGGATCATCCCCCTGCGCCGATACGTGATGCCCCAGCGTGATGCGCTTCATGTCTTGATGCAGGACCACAACAGCTGGACCACGCCGGAGGAAAATGACCGCATGCAGCGTGCCGCCGCGGAGACGACGCGGATAGTGGAGGCGCTGGATGCTTTGCGCGAGCGCGCAGGCCTTCTGCAGGAACAGATTGCAAGCGAGATAGCCGAACGAATGAACCGCAACACCTATGCGCTCTCAATCGTCGCTGCGATCTTCCTACCGCTCGGCTTCATCACCGGGTTGTTGGGCATCAATGTGGACGGCGTGCCGGGGACGAATACGCCCTGGGCGTTTTGGGCAGTCGTGATTGGCTGTTTTGTGAGCGCCGGGCTGGTCTGGGCCTTGATGAGGCGGACGCGCTTGCTCTGACTTGCGCTGATCCGGGGTGCTCAAGTCGGGCGCAGATGTTTGGCCCCCGGGCCCTCTCGCGCAGCCTCATCCTCGCGATTGTAGAGCGCACAATCGGTGAGCGAGAGGCAGCCGCAGCCGATACAGCCATCGAGCTTTTCTCGCAGCCGCTCGATATGGGCGATCCGCTCATCCAGCCGGTCGCGAAACCCTGAGGCAAGGCGTGTCCAGTCGCGCTTCGTTGGCGCGCGACCTGTAGGAAGCGTATCCAGGGCCGCGCCAATCTCGGCAAGCGAAAAGCCCAGCCTCTGCGCAGCCTGCACAAAGGCGATGCGGCGAATATCGGCGCGCGCAAACATCCGCCGCCCGCCCGTGCTGCGATGGGCGCTCACAAAGCCACGTTCTTCATAAAAGCGGATCGCCGACACCGCGACACCAGTGCGGCTGGCGACCTCTCCAATTACCAGCAGATCGGTCTTTTGGAGCGCCATGGAAAATTTCCAAGATTAGAGCTTGACCTCAAGTTAACTTGAGAAAGTACGCTGGAGCAAATCAACCGCTCAAGGAACAGGCCCCATGGCTCAGCTGGAACACGTCAACCTCACCGTAAGTGACCTTCACCGCACCGCCGCATGGATGAAACAAATCTTCGGATGGAAAGTTCGCTGGGAAGGCGAAGTGCTTGGAGGCGCGGGCCACACCATCCATATCGGCACCGAAGATGCCTATCTCGCGATCTACACGCCGCGCGAAACGAAGGCTCCCGCCAAGAGCACCTACACCCAGCGCGGCGGACTGAACCATGTTGGTGTAACGGTCGACGATATTGATTCCTGTGAAGAGCGGGTGAAGGCCGCCGGATTCACGCCTGGCAAACATGCCGACTACGAACCGGGACAGCGCTTCTATTTCGATGACCATGACGGCATCGAATACGAAGTCGTCAGCTACGCCTGAGCGATGATCCTAGATGCAGCGCACCGCGATGACGCAGAGCCGCTTGTCACTGGTGACGACGCTCTTGTTGAATTTCCGCTGGCTCGGGTCGCAGGAAAGGCGGAAACGGTCCTTCACCGGAACGCCGCCATAAATGGGCAGGATCTGCCCACCCCGGCTGCGGGTGGTGACACGACCCGTCCGCTCATATTGCGCTTTTGCCTCAGCGCAGGTCATGTCGTTGGTAAGCTTTTGCGCGGTGACGGGCGTCGCCGGACCAAGGCTCATGAGACCGGCGGCAGCGAGAGCAAGCGTGATCTTTGGCAATGTTGGCATAGCTATGGTCCTGCTGGTTTCGCGCTAAGGGATGATCTCCACACAATGCTGAGATAACGAGACCAAATCGAGAGCGATTCAATCACACCTTTGCACATTCGTGCGACGCAGGCGCGATGCGCCAGCAGGAAACCCTAGCGCGTTGGACGCGGTTCCTCGCCGGAATAGTCGTAGAATCCCTTACCTGTCTTGCGGCCAAGCCATCCGGCTTCGACATATTTTACAAGCAAGGGACATGGGCGATATTTTGTGTCGGCAAGCCCATCATGCAGTACCTGCATTATGGCAAGGCAGGTATCCAAACCGATAAAGTCGGCCAATTGCAGCGGACCCATCGGGTGGTTCGCGCCAAGGCGCATGGCTTTATCGATACCCTCGACATCGCCAACACCTTCGTAGAGCACGTAAGCTGCCTCATTGATCATGGGGATCAGAACGCGGTTGACGATGAAAGCGGGGAAGTCTTCGGAGACCGTCGTCTGTTTTTCCAGCCGGTTAGTATAGCCCAGCGCAGTCTGGAACGTCTCCTCATCCGTCGCGATACCACGCACGATCTCAACAAGCTGCATGACCGGCACCGGGTTCATAAAATGGATGCCGATGAAATGCTCCGGCCGGTCCGTTACCGCAGCAAGGCGGGTGATGGAGATGGAAGAGGTGTTGGTGGCAAGGATCGCGCCGCTCTTTAGGACAGGTTTGAGGGAGGCGAAGATTTTCTTCTTCACCTCTTCATTTTCCGTCGCCGCCTCGATCACCATGTCGCAGGGGCCGAGATCAGAGAGAGCATTGGCCGCAGAAATGCGCGCAAAGGCCGCAGCACTGTCGGCTTGCGTCACCTTCTCTTTGGCCACCTGTCGCTCAAGATTGGCGGCAATACCGCCGATCCCGGCTTTGATCGCATCTTCGGAAATATCGTGGAGCAGCACGTCATAACCGGCCAGTGCGGAGACAT
This sequence comes from uncultured Alphaproteobacteria bacterium, assembly GCA_929200315.1. Classification (GTDB taxonomy): domain Bacteria; phylum Pseudomonadota; class Alphaproteobacteria; order Rhizobiales; family Rhizobiaceae; genus Pseudahrensia. The sequence continues at coordinate 90,719 of CAKMZB010000003.1, forward strand.
GAGCAATCCCCGCCCCCATCTGACCTGCGCCGATGATACCGATGGTTTTCATTCTCGCGTCGCTTTCCGTCCTAACCTCCCCCTTACAAGGGAGGTTGGTTTGCAGCCTGTCCTACAGAGCCTGTTCCAGCTCCGGCAGGATGTCGAAGAGATCACCCACAAGACCGTAATCAGCGACCTGGAAGATCGGGGCTTCTTCGTCCTTGTTGATGGCAACGATCACCTTGGAATCCTTCATGCCGGCAAGATGCTGGATCGCGCCGGAAATACCGGCGGCGATGTAGAGGTCCGGTGCGACGACCTTACCAGTCTGACCAACCTGCCAATCGTTGGGCGCATAGCCCGCATCCACCGCGGCGCGGGAAGCGCCGATGGCGGCACCGAGCTTGTCAGCCACAGGCACGATGGTGCTTTGGAATTTTTCAGCAGAACCAAGTGCGCGACCACCGGAAACGATGATCTTTGCTGAGGTCAGTTCGGGGCGATCGCTTTCAGACAGATCGTTGGAAACAAATTGCGACAGTCCTGGATTGGCAGGAACATCGATCTTTTCAACAGACGCCGAACCACCTTCACCAGCAGCAGCGAAACCGGCGGTGCGTACGGTGATGACTTTCTTAGCGTCATTGGATTTGACGGTCTGGATCGCGTTGCCGGCATAGATGGGACGCTCAAACGTGTCGGCCCCCTTCACGGCGGTCACGTCGGAAATCTGCATCACGTCGAGCAGAGCCGCGACGCGGGGCATGATGTTCTTGCCGTCTGTGGTGGCGGCCATGATGAAGGCATCGTGATGGTCAGCCATACCGGCAATTAGCGCAGCCATTGGTTCGGCCAGGCGGTTGGTGAGATATTCAGCCTCAGCCAGATGAACCTTCGACACACCATCAAGCTTCGCGGCGGCATCTGCCACACCGGCGCAGCCATTGCCCGCCACCAGCACATGCAGGTCGCCACCCATCTGGGAAGCGGCGGTCAGCGCCTTGTTGGTCTGGTCGGACAGGCTCTCGTTGTCGTGCTCGGCAATCAATAGAATGGTCATGGTCATAAATCCTTAGTTGAGCACACCGGCTTCGTTTTTCAGTTTGTCCACCAAGGTGGCAACGTCCGGCACGATCACGCCGGCCGAACGCTTGGGCGGCTCTACGGTCTCAACCACTTCCAGACGGGGCGAAACATCAACGCCGTAATCGTCCGGCGTCTTCTCATCCATCGGCTTTTTCTTGGCTTTCATGATGTTGGGAAGCGAAGCGTAGCGCGGCTCGTTGAGGCGAAGATCGGTGGTAACGATGGCGGGCATATCCACCTTGATCGTCTGAAGACCGCCATCAACCTCGCGGGTGACATTTGCGTTCCCGCCGTCAATTTCGAGCTTGGAAGCGAAGGTCGCCTGCGACCAACCGAGCAGGGCAGACAGCATCTGGCCGGTCTGGTTGGCATCATCGTCAATGGCCTGCTTACCAAGAATGACGAGCCCCGGCTGTTCTTCATCAACAACATTCTTCAGGATCTTGGCGACAGCCAATGGCTCTGTGGTCTGGTCGGTTTTGACAAGGATCGCGCGATCCGCACCCATGGCGAGACCCGTACGGAGCGTTTCCTGCGCCTGCTGCGGGCCAATGGAAACGACCACAACCTCTTCAGCCTTGCCAGCCTCCTTCAGGCGCAAAGCCTCTTCGACCGCAATTTCGTCAAACGGGTTCATGGACATTTTCACGTTGGCGAGATCGACGCCGGACCCATCCGCCTTGACGCGGATCTTCACGTTGTAGTCGACGACCCGCTTGACGGGGACGAGAATTTTCATGGCGTTCTTCCTCTTTCGCAAGCCTGCGGCAAAACCGGTTTTAAACCTGTTGGCCCGCTTCCGGCGGGGCTTAGCGCGTTTGCCTCATCCGGCACAACGCGGTGCTTCAAAATCCCCGCAAAAAGACCAAGCTGTTGTTACTGTGCGGGGTTGGCAAATTCTTACGTTAACGTCAATATCCATCATTGTTCATTTTTCCTCACAATAGGAATGCCGTGGGCGCGGGCGCGTTCCAGTCTTTCGGGATCAACATCCACCGCCTTGGGCAGCACGATCTGCCGGTCAAAGAGCGGGACGCCCTTTCGCCGCAACACGAGCACGAGCAATGCCCCGGCAACAATGCCGCCAATATGAGCGGCCCAAGCTATCTCACCGAGCGGGTCACGGATGAACATAAGGAACTGGTAAGCGATCCACGCGCCAAGCAACCAATAGGCCCGCAGCCGCACCGGAATGCGCGCCAGAAAGAGCACCCATAGCTTCACCCTCGGATGCAGCATCAAATATGCGGCAACCACCCCAGCCGCACCGCCAGACGCACCTATAAGCGGCGCATCGGACTGTGGGAGGAAGAAGACATGCATCCAAGCGGCTGCAACAATGCAAGCCAAATAGAACAGCGCAAAACGGGCATGGCCCATCGCGTCTTCCACATTATCGGCAAAGACGTAGAGAAAGATCATGTTGCCTGCCAGATGCCAAAAATCCACGTGGAGAAAGGCACTGGTGACCGCAGTCAGGCCGTAGAACTCATGGGGCACGATCACGTAGTTCTCAGGCAAAACCCGCAGGTCCGTCGCAACCGAAGGCACATGGCCGAGGGATACTGCCGCATCTTCCATCCCGCCAAAGAGACCGAAAATGTTGACCAGCACATAGGCCAGCACATTCAGAGCAATGATGCCGCCGGTGACATATTGGAAGTCGACATGTGTAACGGGCTTGCCGTCATGGAGTGGGATGAACATGGCGCGCTAGTCCTTTGCGGTGCTGGCGATGGCGCGAATTTCAACCAGCGCCCCGGCGCGTCGAAGCCCCGCAACCTCCACCGCGGTCCAGGCGGGATAGGGTTCTGTGAGGAGCGAAAGACGCACCTCATCGAAGGCTTCGAAGTGTTTTTCAAGGTCTATATGATAGGTCGTAATTTCAACGAGATACGAAAGATCGAGGCCATCGCTCTCCAGGACCGACGCGATTTTGCCGAAAGCGTTGCGGAATTGCTCCGCCGGGTCGGTGGGCATGGAGCCATCCGGCAGGCTGCCGGTCATGCCCGTGAGAAAGATGTTATCGCCCGAGACGATCCCGGCGGACAGCTTCAGCCGCGCTTGATCTGCACGCGATCCTTGCGGACCAATGGCGCGGATGCCGCTCAACGATTTTCGCCCGGCACCCAGAGAATGTCGGCCTTGCCGCCATCATTCACGCTGCGGGCAGCCACGAAGAAGAAATCGCTGAGGCGGTTCATATAGCGGATGCCTTCAGGATTCACTGTCTCCCCAGCCGTTTGCGCCAGATGAACCATCAGCCGCTCGGCTCGACGCGCCACGGTGCGGGCAAGGTGCAAGGCAGCAGCAGCCGGAGAACCTCCAGGCAGGATGAAAGAACGTAACGGTTCAAGATCGGCATTCAGCGTATCGATATCCTGCTCGATCCGCTCAACCTGAGAAGAGATGATGCGCAACGGCTCGTATTCGAGTTTCTCACCGGTATCGGGGATCGCGAGGTCCGCGCCGAGGTCGAAGAGATCGTTCTGGATGCGCGAGAGCATATCGTCGATCACGCCGCCGCCGGTATGCAGCCGCACCATGCCAATTGCGGCGTTGGTCTCATCCACCGTACCGTAGCTTTCCACCCGAAGATCAAATTTCGCCCCCCCCCCTCCCGTCTCTCCCCCCCAGAAGCACATTTTCCGCCCGCCGCTCGCCGGAGCCGAGCGCAGTGGTGCCATCGTCTCCGGTGCGGGTGTAGATCTTGTTGAGAACAACCATGGCAAAAGCGTCCGATGAGGGAGTCGGACAAGCTGTGCCAAGTCAGCTCACATTAGGAAAGGGCAAAGCGCCGAAAGCAGCAATTTGCGCACCGTCATGGACAGCGCGAAAGGCGTGGCTAGAATTGGAAGCCGGTCTTCACAGCGATGTTGCTGGTGCCGCGGTTGGAATCGTCAAACACACTAGCATGACTGTAATGGGAGACCGTGAGCAGCACATTCATCATATCGTTTACACGATAGCCAAGGCTGACCTGTTCATGGAACAGAACGTTGGAGCCGTAGCGGGCGCGGTAGAGCTTGCCGTTTGCGTCACGCGCGCCTTGCTCTTTGCCGTTGTTAAGGGAAAGACCGAAGGCGGTTTCCAGAAACAGGGCCCTGGTCAGATCGAACTGCCAAGTCAGACCGCTATAGGCGTGAGAAGTGCCATCGTCATCAAGACTGATATCGGTGCCCAGATGAAAACGCGGAGTCAGAAGGCTGTGAACGAAGCCAGGTTCCGGACTACCGCGTGTGTCCCAATCAAAGGCCGTGAAAAGCACTTCGGCATTGAGACCGACCTGGTCATCTTCGGGATGACTGCTCTCCAAGAATGCCGGATTCATGGAGACGATACCAAAGCGTACTTCATCAATGATCGATTCCTGCGCTTGAGCAGGAAGAGCAAAGAGCATCACCAGAGGAAGAAGCGCGGTGTAGAAAATGCGAAGAATCATGAGGCTAGCAGGCCGTAGTCAGTGTTGAATCAGGCCATCTCTGGCGGGTCTCAACACGACATCCCCCCCGCAGCCTCTAACGCCATCAACCACCCGTTGCGCTCAATGGCAAGGATTTTAAGGCTTCATTAGGCATAAGGGTTACGAGCGTTGCATGAATACAACAAAAACAACCATTGCAGCCACCGCAACTGCCTGTGCGGCGACCCTCAAGCGCATCAATTTTTGCGAACGGCTGGGCGATCCGCCCTGCATCATGTTCCACAGACCGCGAAAGAGAATCAGTGCGACAACGGCACAAACGATGAGAATGACGATTTCCATGGGCTTGCGGCTTTGATGGTGAATTCTCCCGTCGATGTGCGCCTAAGCGTCCATGCAATCAAGTCAGCCACCCATCAACCGTCGATGAACCGCCCCTGAACCGCCGATGAGGCCTTGCGGCACACCCACGCAGAGCCCTAGAGCGGGCTCACCTTTCGCTGCCATCTTTCACCATGACCGCTGTCCTTGAAATTGTCCTGCCGATTTTCAGTCTCATGGCCGCTGGGTATGTCTGCGCGCGCCTTGGCTATTTGTCGCAGACAGTCGAAGAGGGGCTGACAGCCTTTGTCTTTTCTGTAGGCATCCCCCTTCTTCTGGCCCGGGCCCTGGCGACGGTGCAGTTCAACGGGATTGAGCCGTGGTCCTATTGGGGCGCCTATTTCGGTTCGCTAGTGATTGTCTGGATTGCCGCCCTGTTGGTGACGGCAGTGCTGTTCAGACGGGATATGCGCACGGCGACAGTTGCCGGGTTTTCTGCCAGCTTCTCAAACCTCGTCCTGTTCGGCGTTCCGCTGATCGAACGCGCCTATGGGGCGGTGGGGTTGGAAGTTCTGGTGGTGCTGCTGGCGCTCCATCTGCCGACCCTGCTGACGGTCTCCACTTTTACGATGGAGTTTGCTGCCCGCCATGATGGGGTGGAGGTGGGCCGGCTTGATGCCGGGGCTGTGGCGCTGCGCCTCATCAAACGCACAGGCCGTAACCCGATAATTGTCGGCATTCTCATCGGCCTCGTCTGGCGCATCATCCAGCCGCCCATGCCTGAGAGCATCATCATTGTCGGCGGCGAGGCGCTTGATCTGATTACCCGGGCAACAACGCCGTTGGCGCTCTTTGCCCTCGGCATGGGCGCCGTGAAATACGGTGTGAAAGGAGATGTCGCCCCGGCTGCCATACTTGCCGTGCTCTCCGTTATTGTCCTGCCTGGTCTTGTCTGGCTGGCGACGGAAACGCTGCTGCCGCTGCCGGACCTTTGGCGCAAGGTCGCGGTGCTCGCGGCCGCCTGCCCGACGGGCATCAACCCCTATCTCTTTGCCCGCTACTTTGGCGTCGCAGAACGCCTCACCACCGGCACGGTCATCATCGCACTGGCGGCTTCCATCGTGACGATCCCTTTTTGGCTCTGGGTGATGAGTTAGAGGCCGACCATGGAAGCGATGTCGGTCGGCGTCGCGCCTTCAGCCCGCAACTGGGCAAGCGATTGCGCGCCGTCGCGCTTAGAGAGCTTGCTGCCCTCTTCATCCAGAACGAGACCGTGGTGGCGGTAGGTCGGTTGGGGCAAATCGAGCAGGGTCTGGAGCAGACGATGAACAGCCGTTGCCGCGCGCAGATCCGTGCCACGCACGATATGGCTCACGCCTTGCACAGCATCATCCAACACGACGGAGAGATGGTAACTCGTCGATGAACCAACCCGAGCGATGACGACATCTCCCCAGTCGCGCGGGTCGCAGGCCACCTCCCCCTCCTCGGCCTCTTTCCAGGTCAATGGTCCGGCCATCTCAGCTGCTTTAAGCATATCGAGCCGCCAGGCCACCTGTTCACCTTGCTCCAGCGCCTCCACCTTCTGCGCCTCGCTCCAATCCCGCTCCGGTCCGGCATAGAGCGGCACACCGTCCGGGTCCGTTGGCCAGTCCGGTCCGCGGGCTCCCGCTAGCGCCTTTGCCTCAGCGCGGCTGGCAAAGGAAGGATAGACAAGCCCCTTAGCTTTCAGTTGCTCCAGAATGGCGCGGTATTCCTCTTGATGTTCGCTTTGTCGGCGCACCGGCTGCTCCAATTTTAGGCCGAGCCAGGCGAGATCATCCAGCATCGCCGCCTCATATTCCGGCCGACAACGAGACGTATCGATGTCCTCGATGCGCAGCAAAAGCCGTCCACCCGCTTCCTCTGCCAACTGCTTGTTGAGCAGCGCGGAATAAGCGTGCCCGAGATGCAGGTGGCCCGTCGGGCTGGGGGCAAAGCGGAAAACGGGTGGATCAGCGCTCATCATCACGGCAGACCCTAGGCCGATGAGTGCACGAATTACACACCGCGAAAGCCTTGATGCTGCCCTTGGCGAATTGCTGGCACTCGATCTGTCCCTGCCCGCGCCCGCCGAACCACTCCCACTGCGCCTGCGTCCGGCGAATTTTCAGGGACTGGCGGAGATCATCGTCGCACAGCTCATCAGCCGCGCTGCCGCGCAGGCGATCCTTGCACGGTTAAAGGAGGCGGTGCAGCCCTTCACGGCATCACAATGGCTGGCAAGCGATGTATCGGCGGCGGGCTTGTCACAGGCGAAACTGCGCTCGCTTAACGCCGTTGCGCTGGCGGTGGAGGACGGCCTCGACCTCACCGCCCTGGCGGACTTACCGGCAGACGAAGCGATGACCCACCTCATCGCACTCCCTGGTATTGGACCCTGGACTGCACAGGTTTTCTGCCTCTTCTGCGCCGGCCACCGCGACATTTTCCCCGCCGGAGACGTCGCCCTTCGGGTAGCGCTTGCCGACATTTTGAGCCTGCCGGAACGACCTTCGGTAAAGGAGGCCGCAGAGCTCGCCATGCGCTGGCAGCCTCTGCGCGGCGCTGCGGCGCGGCTTCTCTATGCCCACTACGCGACGCTGCGCGGCGGTGGAGCGGCACCTCTTTGAGTGAAGACCCTGTGGGTGCTCGATTTTCACTGCTTCACAAAAGTGTCGCGCTCGTCATACATTAAGAGTCGAAGCACACGGCCAAGGTCCTGACGCTTGGCCGGCACCGGAACAAGGGAGTCCGTTGGCGTGACCATCGCGGTGAATCCGCAGCTGCATCCAGCCCTCGTGCTGAATGCCGACTACCGGCCCTTGTCCTACTACCCGCTATCGCTGTGGTCTTGGCAGGACGCCATCAAGGCTGTCTTTCTCGACCGGGTGAACATCGTGTCGGAATACGATGCGGCCGTCTCATCCCCCTCTTTCAAGATGAAGCTGCCTTCGGTCGTTTCGCTGAAGGAATATATCAAGCCACAACGCAATCCTGCCTTTACGCGGTTCAACGTCTTCCTGCGCGATGGTTTCACCTGCCAATATTGCGGCTGCGAGGATGATTTGACCTTCGACCATCTCATCCCCCGCTCTAAGGGCGGGCAGACGACTTGGGACAACATCATCACCGCCTGCTCACCCTGCAATCTGCGCAAGGGCGGCAAACTGCTTGTAGACACGCCTTTACAGATTAACCGCAAGCCATGGATCCCGACGGTTTATGACCTGCACAATGCCGGCCGACGGTTCCCGCCCAATTTCCTGCACGAGAGCTGGATGGACTATCTTTACTGGGACGCCCCGCTGGAGCCTTAGAGGCTGCCTAGCTGGCTTTGGCAAAAGCCCCGTGGGCGGCGAGCCAAGCCAACGGAAGCGAGGCCACAACATTCCATCCTGCAAAGGACAGACCGAGGAACCGCCCGGCGGCATCATCGCATTTTGGCGGCACGGATGAGGAGAGGGACTCAAGCAGCGAGCTTGCATCCGACGCTTCCCCCGTGATCCCGGCGCCGCAGGTTTCTGGCGCCTCGAACCAACCCCATTCAACCCCCGCGTGGTAGGCCGCGATGGCCGCCGTCGCGAGCAGACAGAGTGCTGTGATCGCCAGTGCTCCGCGCAGCCAGGGCCCGCGCAATCCAGCAACGGTCACAAGCCAAATGGTGGCGAGGATGGGGATCGCGATATAGTAGGGTTTACGCTGCTCCAGGCAAAGCTGGCAGGGCGCATAACCACTATATTCAAAGGCCCAGACCGCCGCGATGATGGCTGTCATCGCAACCGTCAAAAAAAGAGCCATGCGGGTCTGGGTCGGGCCCGAATCGGCAAAAAAACGCATCAAAGCATCCCCCGAATTGTCTCAACAATATAATAGAGCAAGGTCGGTCCGCCGACCGCGAGCAGCGCCACCCACGCAAGGCCAACCAAGAGGCCAAGCAGGATGAGCAGACCATCCCGTTCAACAAGGCCAATCGCAGCAATGCTCACGCCCAAACCGGGGACAGAATTGGTGAGTGGCAGCGGCACAAGAATTGAGGCGCAGGGGATCGTCAGCAAAGCGCCGACAATGCGAAGTCCCATCCCTTCACTAAGCGAGGCAAACCGCGGGCCAGCGATGAACTCAAACCGCCGCAGCCAGGGCCGGGCCCGCGCCACGGTCCCCGCCAGAAGCGAAATTCCAAAGCGCCGCTGCCCGAGCTTTTCGGGCAAAGTCAGCACAGTGCGCCCCCGCGCAAGTTGAACCGTGAGGTAGAGCATCGGCAGCGCGACAATCTGTGGCAGGATATAGACAAAGGGCAGGCAGCACGGCAGCGCAAGAAGCAAAAGCAGCACCCCGAAAGCGCGCGCGCGCAGCGCTTCGGTTAGCGTTGAAAGACTGACCGTGGCCTTCTCGCCGTGGGTCTCGCGCAATTCCGACAGCACATCATCGAGCAACGCCGTGGTGCCGCGTGGATTGCCGGGTTCAGAGGGGTTTTTGGCGTTGCTTTGGTTCATGCTGCGGCTATAGTCCGCCCGCCGCAAACCGGCCAGCCCCCCTGGCGGAATTGGTAGACGCGCGGGATTCAAAATCCCGTTTCCATTGGAAGTGCCGGTTCGATTCCGGCGGGGGGCACCATCATTGCGGAAAAAGCCGTGCGATTTCGCCTTCGTATTGCGCTATTTTGGCAACATTGCGTAAAAAATGAGCCAATTTTCCCGCCAAGGTAGAATTCTCCTTGCAATTTTGCTCGGGTTTGGCGTGGAGATGCCATAAGACTCTTCTCAGAGTTACGATTGAACGCAAGGTCATGCACTGTTGCGGGTGTTGCTATGTTCGCATCGCTTGACCGGATATCAGCGCATTTTCAGCATTTGTTGGAGATGGCGGTGACGTTCTAGAGAGATTTCAGCAACCGGTCTCAATGATGTGGCTGATTGTCAGATTTGGCCGAGATGAGACAGTTCGAGCCGGGAACATAGCGCTAGGGGAGCGTAAGATGAGCATGGGAATCAGAGCAATTCTCTCGTTTTTTGAAGAGAATAAGCTTGGAGTCTTTCCAAAAGAGGCCGTGCGATATGCAGCTTCCAATCAGCTGCCCGTGAACGTTCTTCGTGCAGCTCTAGCGGCCTTCTTCCTTGCGTTCTTCCCCATGTTCACAACGAGCGCCCATGCGGTTGATGTGAGTTGTCCGATTGTTCCACAAAGCTCTGGTGCAAACGCAACGGAAGGCACTCCACCTCTGTGTTCCACCAGCCGTACCGAATACAATATGCCTGGCGCAAACGGTTTCTACTACTTTTACGAGGGCACCGCCGACATTTTTATGCGGTATAAGGTCAACGGCGATGAGTTTGCTCCATCTTTTACTTGTGCAGGGCGTGATTGTAGTGTCAACTCAGGCAATAATGGGCGGTTGGTTTGCGGAGCAAACTTTGACGGTATTTGCAACATCTCTTTTTCCTATGCGAATGCCCAAACCGAAACGGTGAATGTTTCCTTTACGGTACGCCGTAACGCTCCCGCTCAAATTGACGCTGCTACACACACTTTCCCGGATGCACCTGGTCCGACATTGACCATTACTGGCGTGCCGCCGCTTACCAGGTTGCCATTTACTGCAACATTTACCTTCAGTGAGCCTGTTAATGGTTTTAGCCTTGCTGATAATGATATTACCGTCTCCGGCGGCGGGGCAGCGAGCAATCTGACAGGCAGTGATGGGGACAGCGTTTACACAGCACTCATAACCCCGTCCGCTCAGGGTGCTTTTCAGGTCGGTGTTGCCGCCGGCGCTGCCACAGCAGACACCCCGATGGCAGCTGCTAATGTTGCGGCCGTTGCGGGAGGCACCTATGATACGGTCCCGCCGACCATCGAAGATATAAGACGCTCACGGTCCGACACAACGTCGACCCCAGATCCAGTGGTAAACCCGGTGAACATGTACCGGTGGATCGTCATCTTCGATGAAAACGTTCTGGTAGCCGACGTAGATAGCGCGAATTTTTCTGTGTCCGGACTGACTGGTGCCACGCTCACCGTCACGCCAATTGGCGTTGGCAGCCAGTATTCAAGACAGTACCATGCAGTGGTCACAGGCGGTAACATCGCCACCTATGAGGGTGATATAACTCTCAGTCTTTCCCTGCCGTCCACTATTAGTGATGAGGCGGGGAATGAACTGGTTTCTACGGCACCCACTGGTGCCATCAATCAGCCCACAGTCACCCTTGACCATATTGATCCAGTTATTGTGCTTGGTCCGGCCAGCGCGAATGCGAACTTCACGGCGACGATCCAGATCAATGATGCGACGACGCTGACTGGGTTGAATCCGGCAGATGTGTCCATCACTAATGCCACCAAGGATCTACTGAGTTTCCAGGGTGGACCCGGAGCCCTGTATCATCAGGATGTAACGACCCTGACTGGCTCCGACATGGTGCTGACGATCGCCGCTGGTGCCGTAACTGATGGTGCCGGCAATACCAATGCCCAGACTCAGCGCACGATTGCCTTCAACGACACGACGGCACCGGAGGTGAGCTCGATCGTCCGCACGACTCCGGCGACATCCCCCACCAATGCTGACTCACTCTTGTGGACCGTCACGTTCAATGAACCGGTGCAAAATGTCAGCTTTGGAGACTTCACGCTGAACGGTGGTGCCATCAATTCAGGCGTCACTCTTCGCCCAGTTTCGACCAGCGTTTATGAGGTGGGCTTTACCACCGGCGACCTCACGAACTTCGACGGAACCGTGACGCTCAGTTTTACGGGCGGCCAGGACATAACTGACCGTGCCGCAACGCCCAATGCGTTGGTCGATACAACGCCAACAGGCGCCAACGAGAACACCTACGAACTCGACAACACCGACCCAACGGTGACGTCCTTTGCGCGCGAGACCCCTGCTGCATCCCCCACCAATGCAGACAGCCTGATCTGGCGTGTGACGTTTAGTGAAGACGTCTTTGATGTTGCAGCAGCGGACTTTGATGTGGCTGGCACCACCGCGACTGTAACAAATGTCACAGGGGTCGGCGACATTTACTTCGTCACAGTAAGCGGTGGTGATCTCGCTACTCTGGAAGGCACCGTGACGCTTAGCTTTGCCGGCGGCGCCACCATTACCGATGAGGTCGGCAATGACTTCACCCCCTCCACCCCCGGCACCAACACCTTTGATGTGACCAATACAGGCCCGATTCCAACCATCACCCCGAGTGTGACGGTGACCAATGGGGTTAACTTCACCGTCACGCTGAACTTCGGTGCCAATGTGCAGACCCTCACCGAGGGTGAGATTTCCGTCGTGAACGGATCGGTGGTGGGCGGATCGCTCACCCCCGGCGGTGGCGTCGGCTCCAGCTTCACGGCGACCATTGATCCAGACGATGCCGGTGACATCTCCATCAGCCTGTTGGCAGATGTGGCGGACGATGATGTCGGTAACGGCAATGCCGCAGCCGGCCCGGCGGTGGTGACGCTGGATGCCGCACGGCCAGGTGTGGTGATTACTCCGCTACCCGCCAATACAAGCGCTCCCTTCATCGCCACCTTCACGTTTGATGAGCCTGTAAATGGCTTCACCATCGGCCACATCACCCTGCCGGCGGGCGTCACGGCCTCAGCCTTTACCGGTGTCGATGGCGATACGGTCTACACCGCCCTCATCACCCCCGGTGCCGATGGGGCAGTGACCATTGATGTGGCGGAGAATGTTGCCCAGGATTCCGGTGGCAACGGCAACACTGCCGCCATCCAGGTGGGCACGGTCTTTGACGGAACAGCGCCTAGCGTGACGTTCATCAACGCACCGGCCAGTGTTACGGGCACGGCGGCCTTCACCGTGACGGTCCAGTTCAGCGAGCCGGTAACGGGCTTTGACCCATCATTGGCCGCCGATGTCGTGGTGACCAACGGGACCAATTCCAGCAGCACGGTAATTGACCCCAGCAACTACACTGTAACCGTCACTCCCAGCGGATCAGGCGATATAACAATCGCAATCCCGGCTGCTGCCGGTGTAGATGTTTCGGGCAATCCCAACATCCAGGGCAGCGTTGTTGTCAAAGGCACCATCGTTCAGGAAACGCAGGAGATGATTGCCCGCTTCATGTTCGACCGGGCAAACCAGATCCTGAGCAATCAGGTCGGCCTGACGGGTTTCCTCAGCGGTGGCGGCATTCCAGGCAGCTTCAATCTGGAAGGAACTCTGGACAGCCAAACCCTGTCCTTCGGTGCCTCCCTATCGCCCTCGCAGCAGAGTGTCGGTGGTCCCGCCTTCTGGGTTAGCGGTGCCGGATCACGAACCAAGACCGACGAAGTCGACACCGAGTTCCTAATGCTCACCCTTGGCGGCCACATGGCGCTGCCCAATGACAACATTCTGGTCGGCGCACTGGTGCAGTTCGATCATGCGGTTCAAAAGGAAGGCGTGGAGGAGATCGACGGTCGCGGCTGGATGGTCGGTCCCTACATCGTCGGCCGGATACCAGAGCGTGACGTGTTCTACGAGTTCCGCGTGGCCTATGGCCAATCGGAGAACGACATCACGCCCTTCGGAACCTACACCGACACGTTCGACACCGAGCGCTTTATGGCGCGCGCTGCCATCGACGGCATCTATGAGATCGACGAGGCCTGGTCGGTGCGCCCCAATGCGAGCTTCTCATATTTCGCCGAGAACCAGTTGCAATACTTCGACACGCTGGGGAACCTCATCCCGAAACAGAAAGCCGCCCTGGGTCAGGCTCAGTTCGGCCCGGAGATCCGCTACAAGCATCTGCTGGATGTCGGCGGCTCTATCGAGACCAGCCTCGGCCTGAGCGGTATCTCCAATTTCGGTGTCGAAAATGACACTGGGTATCAGGGCGTCATTGAAGACGGCTTCACACGCGGGCGCGTCGACCTCGGCATCCTCTACCAGAACGACCAGAACGCCCGGGTCAAATTCGGCGGCTACTATGACGGCATCGGAGCACAAGACTTCTACTCCTATGGCGGCGATCTGACATTCATCTGGACTTTCTAGGCCGAAAACTGACCCGGAAACGAAGAACAACGAGGACCCCACCCCGGGCAAGATGATCTCATTTGATCCTGGGGCGCTTCGGTCACTTCCAACGCCTTGTCGAGGTCGCGGTTGAGTGACGCCAGTTGCTCTTCCTGCGCAGCCTCGTCAGCCTCTGTGCCTGCCTCTCCATCACCGTCCGCATCGCGGATGGTGACTTCTCCCTCACCAATCGTGGCGCGGGCTATGCCGTCTACTTCGCGGTTGGCATATTCGCCCTCGACCGAGCCGCTCACTCCGCCGGAGCCAAGGGACAGATAGACCCCGCCTTCGATGCTGGACGCATCATCCTTCAGCGCCAGGTCCTGGGTTGTAAGGGTCTCCGTTTCTAAAGTGAGATCGCCCGTCCCCGACCCGATCACACCGCCAATGACGGTCGTGTCGCCATCCACGACCACATCCAGCTCACCATCCGTGATGATGCCCGACTGGCCGTTCACCCAGGCCGTGTCCTGCTCGCTCTTGGAGCCATGGACGGAGACACTCAGAGAGGGGCCGGAGGAGCCGTTATTCTTAGGGTTGGGCGCGTTGTAGGTGGTACTCTCGCCCAGGCTCAGCGAACCACCCGCTTCAGAGGATTGCGAGGTGACAACGTCCAGTTGGCTTTCCACCAGCAGATCACCGCCAACATCAACATCAGCCGAACCAGCATAAACCTCCGCGCCCCTCAGCGCCGCGTCGTTGCCGACGTTCAGATCAAGGTTGCCCGCAACATCAACAATTGTGTTGGAGTGGGTAACCGACTGGCCCGAACCGCTGCCCTTGGAGGCGGAAACAGAGGCCGTGGGTGTCACCACAACAGCGCCCGTCACACCCACGCCAACGCTCACGCCGACCGAAGCGCCACTGGAGGAGGACTCGCTACTCCACTGGCTCGTGCTCCGCGCGCTGGTCAGCGTCGCGTCACGCCCCACATTGATTTCCGCGCTGTCGGCGATGATCACCGCGCCTTGCGACACAAGATCGCGCCCGGCATTGATCGTCAGCTTATCCCCGGCCGACACAAACCCGCTGCGGGAGACATTGGCCGTCTGCTGGCTCGTCTCTTTGCTGGAAGAGATGTCAACGCTGACATTCACGCCGGCTGCGGGAGAAGCGCCCGTCACAACAGCGGCAAGATCCTTCGCCGCATCCGCCGCTTTCAGGCCTGCCGAGATCGCGGAAACTGCCTTGTGGCCAACATTGCCCTTGCCGGACGTTGCCATGCGCGGCGTGTCTGCCAGCGCCTTCAGCGGGCCGGTTACGTTTTCAAACACGCTCGCAGTGGCTGCAATCTCAAGGCTCTTGTGGCTCTCATTGGAGCGGAAGACATCCGTCACCGAATTGAGGTTCACGTCGCGGGCCGCTTCCAGCGTGAGCGCTTCGCCCACACCTATCGTTGCCGCGTTGGAGTTGATGTCGCGGCCAGCGGTCACCGTGCCATCGCCGCCAAAGGCGAGGACGGAGGTAACGCCGGTGCTGCCTTGCTGGTTCACAATGTCGGAGGTTTTGCGATAGCCTGCGGTGATTGAACCACCGCCCGCTTCGGCAAAGAGGCCGGATTTGCGGCGTACGGAGTCTGAGTAGAACTCCTCGCGGCCTTCCAGCAGGTTGACATCGCGGCTGGCCGAAACCTCCCCATCGCCGTCGATCAGCACGTTGGAGGCGACAATATTGAGGTCTGCCGGGCCGTCCGTTCCCGCTTTAATGGTGCCGTCGCCGCCAAAGGTGATGGTGGAGGATTGCAGCTGCGTGCTGTCGCGCTGCTCGCGCACGAAGGATTTCGAGAGGAGCCCGCTTTTGCGCTGCGCGGAGGTGTAGGAGGAGGAGTTCTCCGCTGCAGCAATGGTGATCTCACCACCTGCGATAAGGGAGCTATCACCAATTGCGGTAACGTCGGAGCCTGTGATGTCGATGGTCTCGCCGGCATTGGCGGAGAAGTTGCCGCCGGCAAAGATCGTTGAGCCCAGATTGCGGCGTTCCTCGTTGCGGTAGCCGGTATTGTCGGTGTCGCCGTGCTCGTCGAGGGAGTAGGTTTCGACGGCGGTGATCTCGATCTGCGTCGCGTCGATGGTCACATCCCCCGCGCCCGCGACGGTGGCTGCGCGGATGGCGACGGTGTCCTGGGCTTGCAGCGTGATGTTGCCTCCCGTTCCTGCGCCGGTTCCGGTTGCGGCAATGAGAGCTTCGCGGTCAACGATTGTGCCGATGCGGTTTGTGCCGTTGCCCGTTGTCGTCGTGAGGCGTTCGTTGATGATGGAGCCGGCAGAGACCAGCGACACGTCGCCGCCAATAATGCGGCCGGACCGGTTGGCGATGTCGCCGGTGAGGGAAACAAGCGAGACGACCCCGCCGCCTTCAATCGTGCCTCTTGTGTTGGTGACGCTCGCGCCGGTCAACGACACATCACCGCCTGCAACAATCAGCGCACCAGACGGGTTGCGGTTTTCAAGGCTCGTGGGGGAGAGGTAGAGGCGCGGGGCCAGCACCTCCTGCCCGTCAATCGTGATCGTTTCATACCAGACGATGTCTGCTGTGAGGCGCGCGATTTGATCCGCAGTCAGCGAAACACCCGGCGTGAGCTGGAGCCCCGCACTTTGGGAGGCGGCGGCATCAATCAGCGCCTGCATCTGCGCGCGCTCGTCCGGCACACCAATGTCGAGCCAGCGCCGTCCGGTGGTGCGGAAAATCTGGTCGTTGACCAGCCGCGTGTCGAAATAAGCATCGCCGAGGCGCTTGGGCAGCGTGCTGAGGTCAGAAACGCCCATGAGATCGAGGAAATAGCCGGTGCCAAAGAAGAGACCCGCATCAATAAACTGGAACCGCGTTTCGTAAAGGTAGGGCGAGGCGCCGGGCGCGGGCGTGAAATACTGGAACGCCGCGCCAAGGCCGAGGTCTTCGGCACTGTTAAAGGCAAGAGGACCGGCGAGCGCGCCGAAGGGCGTCGTGCCGGGTGAGAGCGGAGTGAGATCCGAGATCGGCAGGGCCGAGCCCGTTTCACCGATTGTGCCGATGGTCACTGTGCTTGCAGACCACGTGGTCGAGTCCCACTCCCCGGCATGCGTAGGAGCGTATATTTTCCACCATTCAGGATCCCATTGGTCCGCCGTCGCACCCCTCAGCTCGAGAATTCGAGCGATCTCATCAGGATGGGGAATGATGATATGACCGGACGGGGTGTCGCCCACCATTTGCTCCCAGCAGGGAATGCAACCATACGGCACCGGCACCCAGATCGGAGTGTTCATATTGGGGATGTAGAGATTGTCGAAGGATTGTCGCGCGCCCGCCGCAATGGTCACCGTCGACCGGTTCTGGAAGAACTCCGCACGGATTGTGATATCCCCACCGCCGAAGGTTTCGATGACGCCGCCTTCGCGGTTGATGATCTGATCGGCCTTCGAGCTAGTCCGCCCACGCAGCTCCAGATCATCGACGGAAACGATGAGCCCGCCATCATTGTGCAGCGTATCAGCGCTGGCGAGCAGCGTACCACCGGAGGCCAGGGCACCGGCATTGGTGAGCATGTCTGCCCTAAGGGTGAGTTGCCCACCCAACGTCTGGATTGTCGCGCCGCTTTTGTTGGTGAGGGTGCTCGCCGTCAACGCCGCGCCGGTGTTGCCGGAGATCGCACCCTCATTGGTGATCGTATCTGCAGAAAGCGTAAGCGCATTGCCTGCTGAAAGCTGCGCGCCCGCCCGGGACGTGTAGGCACCCGTGAGGTCCACAATCACATCGTTGCCTGCCACGGCGAGATTGGACTGCGTGAAGTCAGCGGCGGCTATCGTCAGATCGTTGGTTGCGGAAATGAGCGAGGTCGCAGCGTCAGACGTCAACGCTCCCGACACGGTCAGCGTGATATCGCCACCGCTTTCAAGGGCGCCTGTATTGTCGAGGTTCGTTGCCCAGAGTTTCAGGTCACTTGCGCCCCGCACGGTGCCGCTGTTGGTGACATTGGACGTCACTGCTCCGCCCATCGGGTCATTGATGGCGAGGCGGTCAAACCCTTCGATCCGGCCGGAATTGGTGAGAGCGGTGGCGGTTGAGATGGTTAAGGCCTCGCCGGCCTCTGCAACACCGGCATTCTCAAACCTATCGGCGGTGACGCCAAGTGTTCCGTTTGCAGCAAGACGCGCGGTTGCGCTCTGGGTGAGAGCACCACCTGCGGTGATGGTGGCATTGCGCTCCACCAGAATGGAGCCCTTATTCGCAAGGTCACCGGTTGTTGTGATCGTCAGATCGCGCTGGCTGCCAAGAGCACCTTCATTGGTGAGGCTACCCGCGCCAATTGTCAGATCGTTGCCCGCAACGAGATTGCCTGTCGCG
The DNA here is from genome assembly GCA_929200315.1 of uncultured Alphaproteobacteria bacterium. Lineage (GTDB taxonomy): Bacteria > Pseudomonadota > Alphaproteobacteria > Rhizobiales > Rhizobiaceae > Pseudahrensia. The sequence goes on from CAKMZB010000003.1 coordinate 108,913, forward strand.
GTAAGCGAAGCCGCCCCCGTCACCAGGAGTGCAGCGTCGGCTGCAGAATAAACATCGCCGGAGAGCGTGGCGCTTGCCGCAATTAGGGTCATCGCTCCAGCGGATTCTATCAGGCCGCTCGCCTGCAGATCACCCGCCGTCAGCGAGACCGTGCTACCGCTCTTGATCTCTGCAACGGCACCGTTGGACAATGTGCCGGTGGTGCTGACCGTCAACGGGCCATTGCCTGCAATCGTCCCGTTGTTGGCAACAGATGCCGCCGTCACATCGAGAGCGGCAAGGGATTGGATCGTCCTGTCATTTGTCAACGCATCCGTTGCAGTGATGGTGCTGAGAGTCGTCGCGCTGATGAGACCGTCATTGGTGATAGTGCTGGCGCTGACGACATTGAGCGCAGCATCGGCAGCGATGGTGCCACTGTTGGCAATGCTACTCGCGGTGATGTTGGTGTCCCCAACGGCGACAAGGCGTGCATCAACGGCGTTAGCAAGATCAGCCGAAAGCGTGAGAGTGAGGTCGCCATCAGCAGCCATCACGCCGTTGTTGGTTAGGCCTGCAGCATTGATGCCAATGGAGCCGTTGGCGCTGAAGGTTGCATTGTTGATGAGGCGGGTAGCCCGGCTGGTTGCGATGTTGCCACCAGCGGCCACAGTCGAACCCGCTGCTACGGTGAAATCATTCGTGGCTGTGACAGTGAGCGCACCGGTCCCGGCGGTAATCGTCCCGTCGGCGGCAAGACCGGCAGCAAGCACCTGTCCGCCTGCGACGATGTTGGTGCCTTCAAGCAAGACGTCCCCGGCAGCGCCGGTCACGGCTCCGGTGAAAATTTCGATGTCACCGCCAGCGCGCAAGGTAAGCGCGGCCTCAGCATAGATGTTGCCTTTGGCCTCCACTTTTTGCGCAGCGCGAGCATTCAGGTTGCCGCGCGAGGTGGTCTTACGCAGGACGAGATTTCCGTTGCTGTCGAGGCGCACGCCGCCGCTTCCCGCGCCGATTGTTGGGGCTTTCACACCGACTCCGGCTTCTGTCCCCACCATGGTGATGCGCCCTGCATACATGCCGCCAACAGCGGAGGAATCGATGCCGAATGTTGGCTTTGGCGACCCATCATCGGCTTTCGCGATGGCCTGACGGGTGGCCAGATCAAAGTCGTTGCGATCGGAGAAGAGACCGATTTCGCCTGTTTCCTTGCCGCTAATCTCTCCGTTGATTTCAATGGCGCGAGCGACGATGTCGAAATAGTCTGTGCCGACGGCATTCACGCCATTGGCACCAATGGTCACGGTGCCGCGGTTGACGGAAAGGCCAGCAAGCCCACCTGCACCATCAAAGACCGGCACGCCCGTCGACAAGGTCGCGCGGGGAATGTTGATGAAACCGCAACCGTTACACGTGATGCCGTTGGCATTGACCAGCACCCAGTCAGCGGGGGCGCCAAAAACTTCCGTCATGCCTTGCAGCGTGGAGCGGGAGCCACCCGTCACCTCGCCAAGGATTTTGCGCGCCGCTCCACTGCCCTGCAGATTGGGATTGCCCACAATCATGCCGCCGAGCTGCGACCGGCCAAAGCTGGTGGAGTTGTTGAGAATTAGACCGTTCGGCCCGACATTGAATCGCGTGAAACGGTTATGGGAAAGACCGGCCCCGTTGGGAGCAACAATATTGACCACCGGCACACCGTTGGGGGCAGCGGTAACGCCAGGTGCGTTGCCAGGGCGGGTCGGGTCCACCACAACGGACTGCGCATAGGAGGGCACGAGCGTATGCATGAGCATCGCGATGCTCGCCACGGCCGCCGTGATGCGCCGGTGCATGGGCGTGCGCTCATGTGTACCGCCGCGGGAGGAAAACGGGTTCCAGAAGGTGCGGGCAAAAACTGGCTTTTTACGGTTACGCATGGGCTCGGTCTCGAAGGGTAAGTCGATCGGCGTGTCGGATTGAAAAGCGGCTTGGCGGAAGGAACTAGAAAGCAATGTTCAGCCCCGCTTTAAGGGCGAAGATCCCGTCGGGATCATCATGGTCTGCCTCAAACCAAGAAGGATGGTAGAGCGGTTCTTCCCAGGCCGCCTCCAGGGTGAAGACGCCGCCGGTCAGCCGCAGGCCAAAGGCGGCACCGGCAATGCGGCCCCCTTCAAAACTGTCATCGGCGTCGTCGGCAATCACACCGGCATCAAGAGCGGCAAAGAGCTGCGGTATGCCAAGCAGACGCTTGGCTTCCGCCATGACGGCATTTTCCCCGCCGTTGAAAAGTGGCAGCGACCAGATCAATTCATTGCGGCTATAAGCGCCGCTTTCACCGTAGATCGCATGGCCACGATAGCCGCGCACAGAATAAAGCCCGCCCATTGAGAGACGTTCGCTGCCAAAGAGATGCGCACTGGAAGCGGCGCCATGAAGCGTGCTGCGCCAGAGCAGGTTCTGCTCTGCAATCTGAAAGGGTTTTGTGTAGGTGCCGTCAAAATAGAAGGTGGTGAACTGAGCACGGGGACCAGGATCCTGGCCGGGAAAGTCGAGCTTTCCGTCCTTCTTTGCACCAAAAGCATCAAGTCCCTGCCGCAAACCGCCGCTTACCTCCAGCAGCCCGCCCGCCAAGGCGTGCGAATGACCAAGACCCAGGTGACCAATCGCCAGGCGGCGGCTCGCGGTTTGGACGAAAACGTCCTCCACATAGGTTTCGGTTTCCTTAACCCGCAGACCGGCGAGAACCCAGGTCTTGGAGATCTGGTCGCGACGGATCAACCGCTCCCCTTCGACAGCAATGTTCCAGGTTTGGCCTTCGTTGGAGAAGGTCTGGCTTACACCATGCAGAAGGCTCGCATAGTCGAAATAGGAGGCGGAGAGGCGGCCGGTCCAGGAGCCGTAAGGCCCCTCGATACTAGCGGAATAGGAGCGCGATCCCTCCGGGCCGAGGTCGAACATCTGGGTCTCGGCATCACCGTTCCAAGTCAGCGCGATGGACTCGTAAAGGCCGAGCACATCAAAGGCGGAAAGCGATGCGCTGGTCTGCCATTCGCCGGTTGATTCTGCGCCGTTATTGTCAATGCCAAGATGCAGACGAAAGCGGTCCTGAACGTCGGTGTTGACCACCACACGGCTGGTGCCCACCTCGTCCCCCGGCTCGATGGCAATCTTGGCATCGTGCGACGGCAGACGGTTGATCTGGTCCAGCCGCTGCTCGATCTGGCGCAGATTGGTGATTTTGCCGTCCAGCGATTTAAGCGCGTTTTTGCGCCCGAAACGCCGTGGCTCGCCATTGTCCAAAACCGCGCTGGACGATTGTCGGCCTTCCACCACCAGCACCTTCAAAACACCAGAAGACAGATCCTGCGGCCCAAGATACGCGCGGCTCGTGATGTAGCCCTCCTCGACATACCAATTGGTGAGCGCGCGGATAACATTTTGCAGGCCGCTCGCTTTCAGACACTCCCCCTCAAATTGCGCGAGGAGCTCACGCTCAGCATCAGCAGGCAGCAGCTTGGCGCCGGCAATATCGACCCGGTCGATTTGAACACAGGGGCCATCACCCTCGGCAATTTCGGTAACACCCGGTGCAGTGCCACCGGTGGGTGCAACACGCCGCCGCGCCGCCTCTTCAGCAGCACGCCTCTCCGCCTCAGCCCGTTGTATGATAAGCTCCTGCTGGCGTGCCGCGCGGTCGATTTCGCTGGTTTGAGCAATTGCAGGACCGGAGGCGGCCATTGCCAAAAGAATAGCGCCTATTTGCAAATAGAACGGGCCTATTTTGCAAGCGGTATGCCGCGACGCGGCACAAAATTGCAAAATGGTATAGCGAAAATCCCCGTTCGCTATTCGAATTAGGCGCCTAATTGCAACCAGTGCGTGCAATTGCAACCGCGAATTGGCGATCATTCACTATAATCGTGAAGGCGATAATCAAAGTAATTCATTTGCTATTTAGAATATGTATAATTATTCAATACGTCAGATTGGATTTAGTTGAAATATTGTCGAATAAAATTCAACTTTTATACAAATAATGATAATTATGTGATTTATGAAAAATTGCACTGAGCGGCAAAGTCGTGCAACAATTTGGATAATTTATCGATTCTTCCGTATCCTGTTCACAAAGCACCGCAGCAAACCGTCTCAAAAAAAGTGTGCTCCCGGCAGATTCCTGAGTTACCGCACACCCAAATGATGCTTGACTGATTCCAGCAATTTGCTTTGTGACCCTTACAAAAACACGGCGGGAAAACTGTATGCTACGTGCGCTCAAGCCAGCTTATTTTCAGAAATTTCTAGACATAAAGCTCGCCACCTCCACGGAATTTGAGACGCACATCGTGGAACGTCCCGGTGTTTGGATGCAGGAAGATCAGCGCGAAGCAGTCCGCAAGGATTTGGTGGAAATTGCCTCAAGAACGCTCGATCGGCGGAGCTTAACTTACGGCATTTTCCGCGAAGATGGACGGGGTTTGGACAATTGTGTGATCACGATTGTTCGCAACAAGAAAACCGGCAATCCGGTTGCTTTCAATGCTCTTGCGTTAATTGACGTCGAGTTGGGCAAAGGCACAACTAGGGTGCTTCACCTTGGCCTGGTTATGGTTGATCCTGACGTCAGATCGCAGGGTCTGTCCTGGATACTATATGGCCTGACCTGCACCCTCTTCTTTCTTCGCAATCAGCTGCGCCCGATCTGGATATCGAACGTAACCCAGGTGCCCGCAATCGTTGGTATGGTTGCGGAAACCTTTTCAGAAGTCTTCCCTCATCCCGGCAAGAATCAACGGCGCAGCATCAAACATTTGCTCTTGGGACGCGAAATCATGAAGAGCCATCGTCATGTTTTTGGCGTCGGTGAAGAAGCGGGTTTTGACCAGGATAGATTTGTTGTCACAAACGCTTACACTGGCGGATCCGACAGTCTGAAAAAGACGTATGATCAGGCGCAAAAGCACCGTGACGAGATCTACAACGCGTTCTGCGAGGACAAGCTCGACTACAAGCGCGGCGATGACGTGTTGCAGCTTGGTCAAATCAACCTAAACACATCCAAAGACTATCTCCTGAAATCAGTCCCGCGCGGATCGGTGCGTTCGCTGATCGCCGCCGGGCTATTTGTAACTCTACAACGCCTGGCATTACCGCTGGTCTACTGGTTCGATACCTCGCAATCATGGGGGCGCTTGAGAGCGCGCAAAATATGACCGGTTTTGACTATGAAGAATTTACCACCCGCAACACCGGGTTTGTCACACGCCAAGAGCAGGATGCGCTCAGGAACGCGACTGTGTTTGTTTGCGGTACTGGCGGGATGGGTGGGGCGTGTGTTTTTGCATTGGCACGCGCGGGTGTCGGCAATCTCATTGTGGCAGATATAGATGAGTTCGAAGTCTCAAACCTGAACCGGCAGGCCTTCGCCTTCACGGATACAGTGGGACAACACAAGGCAGTTGCAACCGCTGATCTTTGTCAGAAAATTAATCCCGAAATGTCGATCACAGTTTATCGCGACGACTGGGCGAAACACGTTGAGAAGACAGTCGCGGGCAGTGATGTGATCGTTAACGGCACCGACGATCTTGCAGCATCTCTGCTGCTCTACAGAACGTCACGAACACACGGCCTAACCATGATTGACGCCTATGCATCACCTCTCCCGTCTATCTTCACCACGTCCCCGACTGATCCCATGCCGGAAGAGCGGCTGGGTTATCCAACAATTGGCACGGCTTGGAATGAACTAACCGCTGATCAACGCGACGAAGCATTCTTGCGTGAAGCCGAGTATGTCATTCTCAACTCATCCTCACGCCATCACATTGACCTCGAACTTGCCGGAGAAGTTGCGGCGGGAAAACGCAGCCGGATGTCGTTTGCTCCGATGGTTCTAACAACCGGTAATCTCATGGCATACGAGGTGATCAGCGGCATTCTGCGCCGACCTCAGGGAGCCGACTTTCGGGGCTGGTTTTTCAACCCTTATGTCGGTCGGGTGGAAAAGCCACGAAATGCTGTAACGTCAGCACTTCTGCGTCCCGTTGTACGTCGGTTCCTACGCAAGATGATGACGGAAGACAGCTGATGGCGCCTTCGCTCGTCGCCGACACGTTCGTTTCAGCGGTCGCTGTTGTTGGTCTCCTCATATTGCGCAGGAGTCTGGGCGGTGCAGATGGCCCAGATGGGATTAACGGCCGGTTTAGGCTGGTCATTCTGGTGCTTGTCTGGATGCTTGGCAGCCGTGTTTTCTTTTGGTTGTTCGGGTTGGAATTTTTGCGGGTCGTGAACTTGGCGGCAGCCGCTTTCATTCCATTGTCGATGTTGCTCTTGTGCGAAGGGTTAATGCGGCGTCACTCCGCTAAGATCTTCAAAATCTGGACGATTTTTGGCGCTACCGTTTTTGTCGTGATGGCGCCGTTTCTTCCCATTCTGTCAGAAACGGCTGTAGGCGTGGCCCTGATGACGTTTCAGCTGATCTCCTTTTGCGCAATTGGCTATTGGGTCATCACCCGCAACCGCAAAGACTTGTCAGCAGGCGAGAACACACTGATAGACCGGCTCGCCTGGTCGCTCTTTCTGATCATTCCATTTGCTGCCACCGACTTCCGTGTTGGTTTTATCGACACACCTGTAAGGTTATCCGGCGTGGCCATATTAGTGCTCTGCTGGTTGGCACTCAGCTTCAACGGCATCCGCACCAACCACTGGCCGGTTGTTACAAGCATCGCCCTGCTGTTTGTGGCGATTGCTACCAGCGTAGCAGCAGCGACCTGCATCGTTGAGCTCAATCGGACTGAAATGTTTCAGCTTGGAGCCGTCTTCATCTGTGCCGCTCTGCTCCTACAGATTCATGCTGAAGCACGATCCCTCAAAACGGAGGAACAGCGAACCAGTCTGTTGCGCTACATCATCGACTTCCACGGCGAAGGCAGCGCTGAGTTCCTACGAGGCTTGCAAGCCCACCCTCTCGTTTCAGGAGCGGTCATTTTAGAAGGGGCTGATCTCAATGATTTTGACGCCGCCTTTCGCTCCTATGTTGGACAGAAGCAGGTGTTGTCGGCGGCCACGGCAGAGCACGGAGCGTCGCAAGACATATCGGAGCAGTTGCGTTGGCTATTTGAAAAATATTCCGCCACCCACGTTTTGCACATCGGCGATGAACCGTTCCAGCTAGTGGTGGTGAACATGCCATCCATAACACGCGAACCTGGCGCAGACCTTGAACTATCAATTGTTCAACGCGTCGCCGCATTGATGGCCAAGGGTCGCGCACTATGACGCTGGAGATACTGGAGCGAGATTTCGACAGCTTTTTTGCTGTGCCGTTCAATGTTTACGGACGCGAAACAGAATACGTCTCTCCGCTTCGTGGCGATCTGAAAAAGATGCTTCAACGTGACCTCAATCCGCTCTTTTCGAAGGATGACGAATTCACCTACTTTTCGGCACGCCGTGCAGGCCAGGCGTGTGGCCGTATCGTGGTTCACGAACATCGCGCGTCCAACGAACTGTATGGCACCAAGCGTGCAAGTTTCGGCTTCTTTGATTGTGAAAACGACACTACCACAGCGAGGCTGCTCCTTGATGCAGCCAAGCATTGGGCACGCGCGCGCGGCTTTGAGGAGATTGTCGGAAATTTCAATCTGACTGCCATGCAACAGTGCGGGATTCAGATTGATGGATTTTCCCGATGCGGATACACCGACATGGTCCAGAACCCGCCGCATATTCCCAAACTGCTCAAAGCCAATGGCTTTGCCCCATACTTTCCGATGACAACATTTGAGCTGGATGTGCCCGCCGCAAACCGGACGGGGAAGGTCTTGGCCGAAGCCGATGGATTCACATTCGCTCCAGTTAAGAAACGGGCTTTCGCTGAACGGCTGGAAGAGGCTCGAATTGTTCTCAATGATGGCTTCGCCAGCAATCCAATGTTTGTGCCGTTAAGCGCAGCCGAATTTGATTTTCAGGCCGGCGAAATGACGGCCATTCTCGATCCGAGATTATCATCAGTGGTCCACAAGAACGGAGATCCGGTCGGCGTCGTTATCTGTATTCCCGACATCAATGGATTTCTGAAGGCAACTCGATCGCGCATCGGGCTTATGACGCCGTTTCATTTTCTGCGCTACCGGTTGAACCGCAAACGGGCGGTCATCATTTTCTATTCTGTGTCATCGAGCCAACATGGTCAGGGCATCATGGGGGCCATGCTGGATCGTACGCTTAACGCGCTTCAGCGGGCCGGTTATGAGAAGCTTGGGATCACCTGGATCGCAGATGTGAATCCAGCAAGCCTCCGCCAGATGGAAAAACTGGGGGCGGAACCACTACACAAACTGCATCTGTTCAAAGCCGAGATCTGAATGTGAGCCTCCCTCTACGCGACATCATTGAAGGAGCGATGTTGGCGCCGAGCGTTCACAACGTTCAGCCGGTCCGATGGGCGATTGATGGAGATCGTCTGATCGCTGTTTGTGACAACAGCACGGTGCTGCCCCATGCCGATCCCGCGGGCCATGATATTTTGGTCAGTGTCGGGGCGTCTGTCGAAGGTGCGGTTCTGGCAGCTTCTGCTCTGGGTCTTAAAACGCAGGTCAAACTGGAGAACACTGCCGGAACCAATGAGCGGTTCACCAAGCAGACGACACTTAGTTTTTCTCAATGTTCCAAAAAGGACAAACTCGCCAGCTGCATCACCACAAGAGCATCCTGGCGTGGACCATTTGCGGCGACGTCCGCAGCTGACCGCAGAAGCGCACTGACCCTTACCTCTCAAACTTCCACAATCACATGCGACGAATTCCAGTTGGAAGAAATCGGCCAAATGGCAGATCGCGCGACCTTTACATTCATGAACAACAATGACGTTCGCAATGAACTGTTGAGCTGGATGAGATTGAGACGGGGCCACCCGCAATGGTCTATCGATGGTTTGAATGCCGACGCAATGAACATGAACTTCTTCGAAGCAGCCGGTGCCTTTCTGGTCCTTGGGAAATCTTTTGAGGTGTTGTCCAAAATGGGTTTGGCGAAGGCCCTCGTATCTGAGGCCAGACGCTACAAGACAGCCACCGGTATAATGGTGGTTCACTGCCCAGCGAACCAAAACCCGGTCCAGAAGGGGCGAACATTTTATCGTGAATGGCTTAGACTGGAGCAGTTGGGTTTTGCTGCCAATGTGGTGTCTGCGCTGGCTGACCATGAACCCTCATGCGCCAGCCTACATAGATTGTTAGATTTGCCAGGTGACCAGAAAATATTAACTGCACTTCTTTTCGGACGCCGCCCGACTGGCACAACTATACCCAAACGTGCCCGCTTGCCGCTGGACAATCTGATTGTCGATGCCGGCGCGCTAAAATAGCCAGCTTTCAAAGCAATTTCAGAAACTCCAGCAAATCCAACTTTTCATCCGATTCAAGAGAAGTGCCGAAGTTATGGCCACCATTACGCTGTCCTTCGTTGCCTGTGTCGTAAAGGACCGGAGTTGAAAAAGGGACGTGGTCGCGGGGATAATTTCCACTTCTCTCCAGCCGCAACCCCAGCCGCTCGAAATCAAGCGAATGCCCGCCGACCAGGAAACTCTCATGGCGCTGGTCTGGCGAAAGCAGGGCGGCGATAGTTGGCACCGATCCATTGTGCAAATATGGAGCGGACGCCCATAAGCCGTGCAATGGTGGAGCAGTGTAAAGCCCAGTCACTTCCGCGGAAATAGTGTCAGCATAAGTTGTGTCTTCGATCGCAGCAGCCAGGGCCGGCGTGAAAGCTGCGGAACGCAACGCATCCGTCCCCACTGTTCCAAGCCAGTTTGGGAACTCACGAAGAGCTGGGGTTTCGCCCGACCAGCCATAAGTCCCATGACACTCGGCACAGATGCGCTGATAGGCTGCAAAACCTCGACGCGCCTGATTTACATCGATCGCACCCGGAAATGACTGGGGTTGGTATTCTTCCGCTAAAAACGCAAAGATGGCGCGCGCATCAGTCCGGTATTTCTTGGCACTATCAGGATGTACACCCATGCTTGGAACGGTGAAAAAAGTTGTGATGTCCGCCATCGCATGGAGGTGACGCTGGTCGATCTTGTCTCGCTGCAACGAATATTGCCGCTCTCGTCCCTTGGGCGCATATGCCCCGTCGGCAAGAAGGCTTGAGCGCCAAACACGGCCACCGAGTTCTGGAATTGAAACAATCCCATTGTCACCCGCTCCATCAGAAATCAGCGGCAGACCGAAGACATGTTTGAGGGCCGCTACTCCGTTCGTTGCTCCTGGAACTCCGTTTGGAAAGGGAAGCGCGCGATCTTGTTGCTTCAGGGCGTTCAAGCGGTCGACAATTTGCGGGAGGATAAGCCACCGTGCCGTTGTTTTTTCCCGCCAATCCATTTCCGGAAAAATTGCGCTTGCAGTCTCTATCAGTGCGCTAGGATTGCTGGTTTGATTCCGCATCGCTTGAAAGATGGCGTCTACATAAGCTTCCAGATTGATGGAGGTATTGGGCATACCAAGCCACGCACGATCAGGCCTGGGAGCCCCATTGGCATCATAGGTAACGCCAGCATGGCATGCGGCGCAGCCAACATTGGAGACAAGAAGTTTTGAGCCTCCGACCGGCGCAATGAACCCTGCAGTCATACCAAAAGGAACGGCCCCAAATCCGTCTTTTCCGTCTGCTGGAACGCCATTGACCAAGTCAGTTTCTATGAGAAATCCAAACCGTGCCAAAATGACATTCAGCGTTCGTCGTGACAGTTCAGCAGCCGGGTCCCGACGCCGCTCTTCCAACACCAAAGCCGCAGCGGTCAATCGCCAGGGCAGAGCGTGGCTGTTGAGCGCATGAACGCTCAAGCCCCCAAAGGCAGCACCTTGAAATGCCGCAACGCCGTCTGTCGCGCCATCAGCGTTCAAGGGGCTTTCAGGGCGGGTCAACGACGTCGTCGTCGGCACGGCGAACAACCAAGCGGCCATGAGCAAGCAAAGGACGGTTCCAACAAAAATTGCAGCCGCAGTTTTCAGATAGATCAACTGATAGCCCTTAATCAGAATGATGGAACTTCGTCCGAGACACTTGCGACGATTTGGATCAAGAACGATATGCGACAATCTCCCCTACTACAAACAAAGATGAGTAGCTGACCCGGCCCGACGGCAAATCTTCGCCATCGGTATAACGTTGTCGCCTTGCTTCAGAATGAACACTACTCACATGACGAGCTTGGTGGGGTCCCAAAGATCGGGAATGTCGCGCCAAAGTGGGATTTTCTCAATCGGACGTTTCGAGCCAGAAACATGACGCCTAGGGGAATGAAAATGGGTATCGGGACCGGGAGAAGTTTCTCGTTCACCAAGTGCTGAACTGAACTTCTACCCGAGGCAACTGATCATTATTCGTCCGTGACGAGTTGTCCCAATTCACTGGCCGCTGTTCTGAGCGGTTCGAGAAATTCGACGACCTTGTCGCTGGTGACACGCTGTTTAGGTGCGTGAGCTGCCAGGGTCGCCATGATGCGGCTGTTTACATCCAGGATCGGCACAGCAAGCGCTACCATGTCAGGCATAAACTCCTCGCGGTCGAGCGCGTAGCCCAGTTCGCGAACGCGCACCAACTCTCGCCTCAACTTGCTCAGATCCGTGATTGTGTTGGGTGTTTTCGGCTCCAGTTCGATGGCACTCATCAAGCCCCTGAAATGGTTCGGTTTCAGCGAGCTTAGATACACTTTTCCGCTGGCCGTGCAGTAAAACGGCACCCGTGTTCCAATCGGCAACTGGATCCGCAAAGGCCACTCGGTTTCAACTCGCTCCAGGTAAATCATGCCGTCACGGTCCGGCAATGCAATGTTACACGTCTCGCCGATCTCTCTGCTGAGGTTTCCAAGAACGGCCAGCCGCGCCGTGCGAATGCGCAGCGAGGACATAACTCCACTGGCGAGCGTCCTGAGGCGGGAGCCGGGAGAATACGTTCGCCCGTCGAGGTCCCGCTGTAGAAAACCCTCTTCTTCCAGTGTTGCAAAGAGCCTGTGAATGGTGGGCTTGGGCAGTCCTAGTGTTGCGTTCACATCGGTAGGAGTTACCGGAACCCCCGAACGTACGATCTCTTCAATAACCAACAACAATCGCAGATTGGTTGGTATTGTTGCGGTCGCTTCCTCATCCATAAGGTTCTCGAGTGTTTTTTACGGCAACAAGGCAGTGGAAAGTTGCGGCACTAACGCGATCAACACCCAGACCCCGATCAACGTGATGAGGTACGGCACTATATAACGAAGTAGCCGGAAATAGGGAACGCCCGTGACGCCGGACGCCACATAGAGGTTAAGGCCGTAGGGTGGGGTGATAAACCCGATTGAGGCCCCAACGAGGAAGACCACAGCAAACTGAACCGGCTCAACACCAACCGAATGTGCAACTGGCGCCAAGATCGGAGCCAGAATAATTGTTACCGGGAGGCTTTCCAGAACCATGCCGGCGACGAACACAATTGCCATCGCGGTAAACAGAACCGCGTAGTAACCACCCATTGATGTCACGAAACCGCCAATGACTTCCTGCGCACCGAGCACCGACAGAATTTGCTGCATGACAACCGATACGGCGATCAATGGCGCAAGGATCCCGGTGATCTGAGCTGAACGCATGGTAATGGAGGGCAGTTCCAGCGGCCCAAACCCACGTACCACCAGCATTTCCGAGTAGCGGATTTCGGAAATTTCACGATCCGCACCAGGCCCGAATATCCTGTACAGGGGAAGGCAAACAAAACCCACGATTACGCAGAATCCAACCGTAACGCCGGCCGCTTCTGTTGGTGAAAACTTGCCGGTATAAATCCCCCATAGGACCAGGCCGATCGCGAAGAAGCCAAGCCAGGCACCGATAGCGGTCTTGATGACACGACTGATTTGCAGCGGAATCAGAAAACCCCAACCGTTTTTAAGACAAATGAAGAAGCAGGCCGTCATCATGCCCATAACCATGATTGTGCCTGGCAGAATTCCTGCCACGAACAGATCCGAGATCGGCAGATTGAGCAGAAATCCATAGACGATGAAAATGATCGACGGCGGGATGATGATGCCGACCGTTCCACCAGCCGCAGCGGTAGCCGCTGAAAAGCGCTCGTCATACCCGCCCTTCACCATCTCTGGATGCAGCATCGAGCCGATGGTTGCGGTTGTTGCTGAGTTCGAACCAGAGATCGCGGCAAATAGCCCGCAGGCACCGAGCGCTGCCATGGCTAATCCGCCGCGGAGCCAGCCTAAACACGAATAGGCAAAATCACTCAACCGGCGTGCAATCCCGGAGCGGTTAATGAGGTCACCAGTCAGAATGAAAAGCGGCATGGCCAGCAGAGCAAAACCGTCAGTGAAGACATCACCCAACGCAGCGCCAATGTTGTCGAGCGGCAGGCCCAGAACAAAGGACATGGCGATGACCCAATAGCCAATGACCAGGAAGACCGGAACGCCAAGCATGAACAAGCAAGTAACGCTGATTGAGATGAGCGCTATGATCGTTGAGTCAGCCATATCAATCTCCTCCGATAACCGCAGGTTGGATCAATTCGTCACCACGTTTGAACCTGGCAATATCAGTAATGAGATTTTCAAATACCCGCGCAACAAGCGATGTGAACGACAGGGGAACCGCCAGCAAAAACCACCACTGCATGACATTGTCTGTGCCCAACATGATCTGGAAATTAGCGGCTGAATTAGCCACCACCCGCATGGATGTGACAAAGACGACCCAGGAAAATCCAATCCAGAGGGCAGCATCGAGCACCAGACAGGAGAACTGGCCGATACGCGGCATGGCGCTTCGAAACTCAATAAAAGCAAGGTGGGTTCGCAGCTTGACGTTATAGCTGCATCCGAACCACGTCATGATCAGGAAGAGGAACGGTGGCAGCGTCGTGGACCACGGTGCTTGCTGCTGCAGAACGAAGCGCCGGAAAACCTCAACAAAAATGATGGCACCAATAGCGAGGTAGGAAACAACCATGACGGTTGGTTCCAGACTTCTCTCCGTCCACGGGTTAAGGCGATAGACCGTCAGGATAAGTCCTGCAGCAATGATCATGGCGAGCAGGCCCAGCGGCCAGACTGCCGGCTGCCCCATCACCTGACTGATCTGCCAGGAATCGGCAGATAGTAACGCAGTGACAACTTCTGATGTGCCTTGAAACCAATTGAGCATGGTGTTCTCTCCCCAGAACTAGCAATGCCGACGTCTCATGCGGCTCGGCCTGTAGAAGCTAGGCTAAATCTCTGACAATGGGCGATGTTCGGCAAAAACCCCGGACAATTCGTCTTTGCCCGGGGTCGCCTTGTGCATCAGGCTGAACGCCACCAACGCCTTGGTTCCACGTTTTCTGCCAACGTATCCTTTGGAATCTGGCGAGCAACATCGTAGATTCCCTGGTAGGTATCGACACCGCCAGCCCAATTGTTGAGCCGCTCACGCCACTGTGCCCATGGTTCAGGATTGAACTCAGGCGAACACATTTCTTCAGCCATCTTGATCTGATCCTCGCCCAGGAATGCAGGGCGCACATTGTCGCGTGCAAATATCGTATTCGGCAGCTGCGGGTCCGAGAAGCCAACGGTGTTAACCAGAGCTGCCTCGTTTGCCGCCTGGACATGGACCTGTGCCAAATACGACGATTCCATAATGGCGTCCTGCAGGTGCGGTTCCATCGCATCAAACACTTTGGCTGACATCGAGGTATGCTCGGTACCGCAGAAGAACTTCAGATCAACCGACTGGCTAACCACTGGTGACATATTGGCGTAGGCCACGGCCGAAGCCCATGTCTCGGCACCATCAATCAGGCCCTGTTTGAGACCATCCAATGTCTCTTCCCATGCAACCGGCACCGGGTTGAGGTTCAGAAGCTGCATCGCGATACGGCCCAACTGCGTACCGGTCACGCGGTTCTTGGTCCCGAAGAGGTCTTCCAGCTTGGTGACAGTCGGTTTCTCAGCAAAGTTCTGCCCCAGCTGGATACCGCGAAGCTCACAATGGCTGAACAGGAACTTCAATCCGTGACGCTTCTCAAGCGGCTCACGAAGCAGCTTCATGGATTCCGGGCTATAGAGGAAGTGGTACTGAGACGCACGGCTCGGGAACATGTAGGCGTAGTCGAGCACGTTGAGATATGGTGCACCACCAGCTGAGTTCTGCGTTGAAGCTGCATACATATCAACGACACCAAGCTGGGTTTTTTCAACACAGCTGAGCTGTCCGCAAATTTGGTTGTCGCCAATAAATTCGACACGGATCTCGCCTTCTGTACGCTCTTCAAGGTCGCGCGCGAACTCCAGAACACCAGCACGCTCGATCAGCAGGTTGCGCGCATTAAAGCCCGAGGCACCAAGCTTTAGCGTGTGTTTTGCCTCCTTGGCAAAGCGCTTTTCGTAGCTCGATCCCGCAGCGCGCGCGAGTGAAGATAGAGAAACGGTACCTGTCAGTGCCGCCGCTCCCAAGACGACTGACGACAGGCCGTACTGACCGGTCAGACGCATAAGATCCCTGCGGTTTACTCCGCTCAGGGTTTTTGATGCTTTCATAATTTCCTCCCAGGATCTCAATTATTGAGACTTGCAGTTTCATTAATAGTCGAATATCGTATATCTGGCAAGCGGAAAGTCCGCCACCGCTAAAACAGCAACAAAAGAAGGCAGTCGAGATGACCGGTATTTTCGCGGACTACGTGATTGTCGGAGCTGGGTCGGCTGGCTGCGTTCTGGCCAATCGTTTGTCCGCAGATCCCGACGTCAGCGTTGTGCTGATGGAGGCAGGTGGTCGAGATTGGAACCCGTGGATCCACGTCCCTGTCGGCTATTTCAAAACGATGCACAATCCGTCTGTCGACTGGTGTTACCGGACTGAACCAGACCCTGGGCTCAATGGTCGCCAACTCGATTGGCCGCGCGGGAAGGTGATGGGTGGCTCGTCGTCGCTTAACGGACTTCTATACGTCCGCGGTCAACCACAGGATTATGACCGGTGGCGCCAAATGGGTAACACGGGGTGGGGGTGGGACGACGTTCTTCCGCTGTTTAAACGGTCTGAGAAGCAGGAGCGGGGAGCCGATGAATTTCATGGCGATCAAGGGGCTCTCCATGTCTCAAATATGCGCCTTCAGCGGCCAATCTGCGACGCTTGGGTCGCAGCAGCACAAGCTGCCGGTTATCCATTCAACCCGGATTACAACGGCGCGGCCCAGGAGGGCGTCGGATACTTTCAGCTGACTGCACACAGGGGACGGCGCTGCTCAAGTGCAGTCGCTTTTGTCAACCCGGTTCGCGACCGCAAGAACCTGACAATTCTGACCAAGGCACAGGCACGACGTATCACCTTTGAAGGAAACAAAGCTGTCGGTGTGACCTACAATGACCGAGCCGGAAATGAGCAAGTCGTCCGTTCCAGAGGAGAGATCATCGTTTCCTCCGGCGCTATCGGTTCACCGCAGCTGCTAATGGTCTCCGGCATCGGCGCGGGTACAGAATTGACTGCGCAAGGTGTTGATGTGGTGCGTGATCTGCCCGGCGTGGGCAAGAATCTGCAAGACCATTTGCAGGCGCGCCTGGTGTTTAAATGCAACGAACCGACATTGAACGACGAGGTTCGCAGCCTCATCAACCAGGCACGTATTGCTCTAAAATACGCTCTCTTCCGGGCCGGGCCAATGACGATGGCCGCCAGTCTGGCAACAGGGTTTATCAAGACCAGCGATCATGTGGAGACACCGGACATTCAATTCCATGTTCAGCCTTGGTCCGCAGACAGTCCTGGTGAAGGTGTGCATCCGTTTTCAGCGTTCACCATGTCGGTGTGTCAGCTTCGTCCCGAAAGCCGCGGCCGGATCGCGTTGGCGTCGTCAGACATCAGCGTCCATCCGAAAATCCACCCTAATTATCTCGCGACCCAGACTGATTGCCAGACAATTGTCGAAGGGGTGAAAATAGCTCGGCGTATCGCCAAACATGCGCCTCTTGAATCCAAGATATCACAGGAGTTCCGTCCCGACGCATCGTTAGACTTAGACGATTATGAGGGCACCCTGGATTGGGCGCGCAACCATTCGTCATCAATCTACCACCCGACCGGAACTTGCAAAATGGGTCCCGGAAAGGATGCCGTCGTGGACGCTCGTCTGCGGGTTCACGGAATTGAAGGCTTACGGGTAGCCGATTGCTCGATCATGCCGGAAATTGTCTCCGGCAACACCAATGCGCCCGCCATTATGATCGGCGAAAAAGCATCCGACCTCATCATCGAGGATCGCCGCAACGGCACTGGCCACTAAACCCAAGTCACGCTTATCTACTGCAAAGGAATTTCACCATGAAGATGACGACCGAAGAGGCTTTTGTAAAAGTCTTACAGATGCATGGCATCGAACATTCATTCGGAATTATCGGCTCAGCTATGATGCCGATCTCTGATCTCTTCCCGGCAGCTGACATCAAGTTTTGGGACTGTGCCCACGAGGTCAACGCCGGCATGAGCGCTGATGGTTACACAAGGGCCACCGGTAAGATGTCCATGGCCATAGCACAAAACGGCCCAGGCATCACAAATCTCGTCACGCCCATCATCACCGCATATTGGAACCACACGCCTTTGCTGCTGGTCACACCGCAGGCTGCCAACAAATCGATTGGGCAAGGCGGATTTCAGGAAATGCAGCAAATGCGCCTGTTTGCTGATTGCGTTTGCTATCAGGAAGAGGTCCGTGACCCATCCCGTATCGCTGAGGTGCTAAACCGTGTGATCCTAAAGGCGTTCCGCGGGTCTGCGCCTGCTCAGATCAACATTCCGCGCGATATGTGGACACAGGTCATTGATATCGAATTGCCTCAGGTGGTGCGAATTGATCATCCAGCCGGTGATGCTGATGCCATTACCGCTGCAGCAGACCTTCTCTCGTCGGCAAAGTTCCCGGTTATCCTCAATGGCGCAGGTGTTGTGCTTTCCGGGGCGATCCCCACCAGTGCCGCTCTTGCAGAGCGGCTGTCAGCTCCCGTTTGCTGCAACTATCAGCACAATGATGCATTCCCGGGCCGCCATCCGCTGTCATGTGGGCCTTTGGGCTATAACGGCTCTAAAGCGGCTATGGATATGATCTCTCAGGCTGATGTCATCTTGGCACTGGGTACACGGCTCAATCCGTTCTCATCGTTGCCAGCCTATCAGACCGAATACTGGCCAAAGGATGCAAAAATCATTCAGGTCGATATTAACGCCGACCGTATTGGCCTTACCAAGAAAGTTGCTGTGGGCATTCAGGGCGATGCCCGAAAAGTCGCTGCTGCTATTCTCGGGCAACTCTCTGATGATGCAGGTGACACCGGTCGCGACGACCGTCTTGGCGCGGTGGCACAGGCTAAATCGGCCTGGGCGCAGCAGCTCTCGTCTATGGATCACGAAGACGACGATCCAGGCATCACTTGGAACAGCCGTGCTCGCGACCGTGAGCCGGAGCGTATGAGCCCGCGTCAGGCTTGGCGCGCTATCCAGGCCGGCATGCCTGACAACGCCATCATCTCCACTGATATTGGTAACAACTGCGCCATCGGCAACGCCTATCCCACTTTTGAAAAAGGCCGGAGCTACATGTCTCCTGGCCTATTTGGTCCCTGCGGTTATGGGCTACCGTCCATTCTTGGCGCCAAAATAGGGTGCCCAGACATGCCCTGTATCGGTTTTGCGGGAGACGGCGCATTTGGCATTTCGATGAACGAGATGACGGCCTGTGGCCGTGGCGATTGGCCCGGCATTACAATGGTTATTTTCCGCAACTATCAGTGGGGTGCAGAAAAGCGAAACACCACATTATGGTTTGATGACAATTTTGTCGGCACCGAACTCAACCAAGGCGTCAACTACGCAAAGATTGCAGAAGGCTGCGGCGTCAAGGGCGTTCAGGTCAGCACGTCGGCAGAACTCACCGAAGCTTTAGACACCGCAGTTGATGAACAGATGAAGAGCAACACGACGACCTTCATCGAAGTCATTCTCAACCAAGAGCTTGGTGAACCGTTCCGCCGCGATGCTATGAAACCACCTGTTTCCATCGCCGGTATTTCCAAGGATGATTTTGTTCCGCAAACACCGCGCGTTTAAGCGCTCACGCAAACTGGTGGGCGAGCAGCGCCCGCCAGTTTAACATTTCTGCCTCCGGTAGATTTCGGCACCATCAATATCGAATTACGTAATCCTGACTGGAGTCGTTAGTGACCAACCACAATGCAGCATCTGCGTTTCGTCAGCGCATCGTTCCATTTCTGAGCCAAAATGGACCTGGTTTTCTCGTCGCGCTCGTAGTCGCTGTTACCGCGCAATTCCTATCCGAGCACTACGGTGCTCCGGCGATGTTGATGGCGCTGCTTCTGGGCATAGCTTTTCACTTCCTTGCCGAAGAAGGCCCCTGTGTCGAAGGGATCGCATTTACTGCCAAAACGGTACTGAGAATCGGCGTAGCGCTTCTTGGTGCTCGCATTAGTGTTGAGCTGGTGATTGCTCTGGGCTGGCAACAGCTTTTGATGGTGTTTGTCGCTGTCGTGCTTACTGTCCTGTTTGGTCTCGTCGCAGCCCGACTTCTGGGTCGCGGTTGGCGGTTGGGTTTGTTGACCGGTGGCTCGGTTGCCATTTGCGGTGCATCGGCAGCAATGGCCATTGCTGCAGTTCTTCCAAAGAACGAACACTCAGAACGCAATCTAATTTTCACGGTGCTCAGCGTTACAATCCTGAGTACCGTTGCGATGGTTGCCTACCCGGCTATCACGCAAATGCTGGAGCTGGATCATCAGCAGACCGGTGTGTTTCTGGGAGCTACCATCCATGATGTCGCTCAGGTTGTGGGTGCCGGCTTTTCCGTTTCAGAGGAAACTGGTGAAACCGCAACGACAGTCAAGCTTATTCGGGTAGCGATGCTGGCGCCAGTTGTTCTCATCTTTGGCCTGGTTATTCGCGCTGCAATGAGTCGGGAAGCAGAGACTGGCAAGCATCCGCCGCTGATCCCGTTCTTTGTGGTCATGTTTCTAATATTCGCTGGCCTGAATTCGACCGGATTGATTCCGCCTTCCATCCAATCCGGATTGTCTGATTTTTCGCGCTGGGCGCTTCTCACATCAATTGCGGCTGTCGGAATGAAGACATCGCTGCGGACTCTGAAGGATGTTGGCGGTCAGGCTATCATTCTCATTGTTGCTGAAACGATCTTTCTCGCGGGGTTTATCCTCTACGGCATCACGTTACTTTCATAGAGGCCGCCTGGAGACGGTGGTTGACCAACAGCAGTTTAGGAGTGCCCGATGAAGCCCTTGGAGACCCTGCTTAGCAATGCGGCGCGCTCTGATCGCAAGATCGTTTTGAGTGAGGGGAATGATCCCAGAGTGGTTGAAGCCGCAATCGAAGCCACGCGGAAAAAAATTGCCCGGATAATCCTGGTTGGCGCGCGCGCCGAGGTTGAAAAACAATTGGCATCGTTTGGATCGGTGGCCGGCGAAAGGATCGAAATTTTCGATCCAGACACGTCGGATATCATGCCGTCATTTAGCGAAGCTTATCATGCATTGCGCGCGCACAAAGGCATGACGCTTGAACGTGCAGAGGAAGACGTTCGCAACCCTGCCATCTGCGCAGCACTTTTGGTCCGACTGGGATATGCTGACGGCACACTCGGCGGAGCCGTTCTGACGACTGCAGAAATTGTCCGTGCGGCACTGACCGTGATTGGTCTGGCCAAGAACGCCAAGCTTGTCTCAAGCTTCTTTCTGATGCTGTTTTGTGCTGACCATCACGTCAAGAAAGGCGCGCATGTTTTCGCTGACGCCGGGCTCGTTGTAGATCCGAATGCTGAGGAATTGGCAGAAATTGCCATTCAATCAGCTGGTTCTTTTCATGCCCTGCTTGAAGAAACTGCACGCATCGCAATGCTGTCTTTTTCAACACGCGGAAGCTCAACCCACCGTGCGGTGTCTAAAGTTGTGAAGGCCACAGATATCATCCGGAACAGAGCGCCAAATCTGATAGTTGACGGTGAGCTTCAATTTGATGCCGCTTTTGTTCCTGAAGTAGCGAGCAGAAAGGCACCTGATTCACCCCTAAAAGGTGAGGCCAATGTCTTTGTTTTCCCCAGTCTGGAATCCGGCAACATCGCCTACAAGATCGGACAGCGACTTGGTCATGCAGTTGCAATTGGCCCAATCCTTCAAGGGCTGGCCTTGCCCGCCAACGACCTTTCTCGTGGCTGTTCAGCAGAAGACGTGTTGTACATGATCGCTGTGACTGCCGCGCAAGTCAGCGAAACGCGCCAGCTTCAGTCAATCACCCGTCATTCGTAAGAGCCTCATAGGCGGCGGCTGGCCTGACGGCTGTCTGTGCGGCTTGGGCAAAAACACTGAATTTTTGGCCCGGAGATCCGCTATAAGCACCCGCTGGATGCCGACCGGTCGGTGGAGATCAGCCTTGGTCTGAGCGAGATCTCCAACTTCGGCGTTGACAACGACACCGGATATCAGGGCGTCATCGAAGACGGCTTCACTCGCGGGCACGTCGACCTCGGCATCGGAGCACAAGACTTCTACTCCTATTGCGGCGATCTAACCTTTATCTGGACTTTCTAAACCGAGTACTGGCCCGGAAACGAAAGACAACGAGGATGCTGCCCTGAGCATGATGATCTCATTTGATCTTGAGGCGCTTCGGTCACCTCGAACGCCTTGTCCAAGTTCCGGTTGAGTGGCGCCAATTGCTGCTCCCGGGCGGCTTGGTCTGATGCTGTGTTCTCCACACCATCACTGTCGGCGTCTCGAATGGTGACGTCGCCTTCGCCCTCCGCCGATGATCGTGGTGTCGCCTTCAACGGCCGTGCCCTGCTCGCTCCTGGAGCCGTTGACGCTGAGGGAGGAGCTGGATGGCCCGGCCTTGTTGCCCGCCGAATCATAGATATTGCTCTGCCCGAAGGTGAGGAAGCGAGGCGTCTGGTGGCGGTGCCGCTGGCCGTGATCGGCGCGGTGTCGGCGACGATCGACAAATAGTATGAGTGACGCAATTATGGCCTTCTGGAACGCGCCGTTGGACACACCGGACCATCGCACCAAGGCCTGTGAAGCCCTCCTCGCAATGCGAGAAAAGCTTGAGCTCCTCAACAAAATCGCCCCGTGGCATATCGAGATCGGCATCGGCCTTAACACCGGCGCCTGCTGTGTGGGCAATCTGGGGTCATCCCAGCGCTTCAACTATTCGGCAATCGGGGACGCTGTGAACGTTGCGACACGGGTTGAGGGCCAAACCAAACTCTATGGTCTCGACAACCTGCTAGCTCAGGAAACATTGGAGGGGACTGAGGGTTTCGCCACGCTGCAAGTCGATACGATTGCAGTGGTCGGACGCAACGAACCACTGATCGTCCACACCCTGCTCGGCGATGCAACCCTTTCCAGCGATGCGAGCTTTCTTGCTCTTCGTGATCATCACAGCGACAAGATAAAGGCTTGGCGTTCTGGCAATATGAATGCCGCCAGAGTCGCAATGCAAGCCACTTTGGAGACCGCAGAGGGCGCGCGCAAAGCGCTAGGGAAAGAAAATCCCAACTTCGCTGTGCTCACCAAACTCCATGCCCTCTACGCGGAGCGGATTGATGCTCTTCAGCAGGACGGTGTTCCAGAGGGTTGGGACGGCATCTATCGCGCTACATCGAAGTAGATTTGATAGTGGGCGACAACGCAGCCCGCACGGCGGTTGCCCGCCTCAAGGGCGAATGCAGGCAATCGAGACCGCGTTCAAGCCGAAGAGTTGCGACCTGCAATTTGCCCAATGACAGCATTCAGCACGCAGTGTGGGGCACAATTGTCACATTTCTCCCCACAGGCCTCGTGCGGATTTGACATTTAGGTGTCGCATAGGGACGTTAGGCGCTGGCGCGGGCAACACAACACGCCCCCAACGATCAACCATGCGCGCCCCTAAGGGAGGACTATATCTTGAAACTACGTAACCTTTTCCTGTCGACTGCTGTCGCTGCGACTTCAGTCTGGACGGCTGCTGCTAGCGCTGCGGAAATTGAATTCTGGCATGCTTTTACCGGCCGTCTGGGAGAACTTGTCGCCGAGCAGGTTGAAACCTTCAACTCCAGCCAGAGCGAGCACAAGGTCGTTGCATCCCACAAGGGCAACTATTCCGAAACACTCAACGCCGGCATCGCCGCATTCCGTGCCGGTGAACAGCCCAACATCCTGATGGTCTTTGAGGTTGGCACCGCCACCATGATGGCCGCCGATGGCGCCACCAAACCCGTCTATAAAGTGATGGAAGAGGCTGGTGCTGACTTCAATCCGGACGCCTATATCGGCTCGGTGAAGGGCTATTACACCACCACCGACGGCAAGATGCTGTCCCTGCCTTTCAACTCTTCCACACCCGTTCTGTGGGTCAACCGCGACAAGTTGAAGGAAGCCGGAATCGATCCCGATGTGGACATGTCCACATGGGAGCAGGTTGGCGACGTTCTCGGCCAGCTTAAGTCCAATGGTGTTGATTGCCCGCTGACCACCGCGTGGCAGAGCTGGATCCATCTGGAAAATTTCTCCGCCTACCACGACACTCCCTTCGCAACGAAGGACAACGGTTTTGCCGGTACCGACACAGAGCTTGCTCTGAACTCCCCGCTCCAGGTCAAACACATCCAGGCCATGGGTGACTGGGCGCAGGACGGCAAATTCTTCTATGCCGGTCGTCGCAACGAGGGCGGTGCCAACTTCCGCTCCGGTGAGTGCGCGCTGTTTACTGAATCCTCCGCCGGTTACGCGGGCATCAAGAACGAAGCCAAGTTCGACTTTGGCGTTCGCCCGCTGCCTTACTGGTCAGAAGCTGCAGGTGCTCCGCAGAACACCATCATTGGTGGTGCTTCGCTGTGGGTCATGGAAGGTCACGAGAGTGACGAGTACAAGGCAGTCGCAGACTTCCTGAACTTCCTCTCCTCCACAGACATCCAAGCCAAATGGCACCAGGACACCGGCTATCTGCCAATCACGACAGCCGCTGGTGAAAAGACCAAAGCTGACGGTTTTTATGACGCCAATCCGGGCACCGATATTGCGGTGATCCAGATGACCGCCAAAGAGCCCACAGCCAACTCCAAGGGCTTGCGTCTTGGTTCCTTCGATCAGATCCGCGGGATCATCGACGAAGAGCTGGAAGCTGTTTGGTCCGGCGACAAGACAGCCCAAGCTGCGCTCGACTCTGCCAAGGAGCGCGGCGACCGTTTGCTGCGTCGCTTCGAGCAGAGCAACTAATCGGTCTTTGACTTTGGACCCCGAGGGCGGTTTACCGCCTTCGGAGTCTCTCTATTAGACGTCTGGCGGGAGCAACATGGAAAAGCGGGTAACGTTTAACGGCTGGCTGCTACCGGCTGCCCTCATCTTTCCGCAGATCCTCATCTCCGCGGTGTTCTTCTTCTATCCGGCCGGCCAGGCGATTTGGCAGTCACTCTTTATTCCTGATCCGTTCGGCCTGTCGTCCCGGTTCGTCGGCCTCGGCAATTTCGAATTTCTCTTCAGCGACCCCTTCTACCGCGCATCCTTTGTAACAACCGCGATCTTCTCGACGCTGGTGACGCTGGTATCCATGATCCCAGCGCTTTTCCTGGCCGTGCTCGCTGACCGCCTCATCAAGGGCGCGGGGGCCTATCGCACGATGCTGATCTGGCCCTATGCCGTGGCGCCAGCCATTGCCGGCGTTTTGTGGCTCTTCATGTTCAACACCCGAGTTGGCGTCGTCTCATGGTATCTGGGTCAACTCGGTTATGACTGGAACCATGTTCTGAACGAGATGGAAGCCATGGGCCTCGTCGTCGTCGCCTCCTCATGGGGGCGGATCAGCTATAACTTCCTCTTCTTCTTTGCAGCACTTCAGGCCGTACCTCGTTCGGTGATCGAAGCTGCCGCAATTGATGGTGCGCATTTCTGGAAACGGTTCTTTACGATCGTGCTGCCGCTACTTTCGCCGACCACATTCTTCTTGCTGGTCGTCAACATTGTCTACGCCTTCTTTGAAACCTTCGGCGTGATCCACACAATCACTTCCGGCGGCCCGCAACAGGCAACCACAATCCTCGTCTACAAAGTCTATTCTGATGGCTTTGTCGGCCAAGACCTTGGCTCCTCCTCAGCCCAGTCGGTTGTCCTTCTGGTGGTGGTAGGCGTCCTCACCGTGCTGCAATTCAAGTTCGTGGAAAAGAGGGTGCACTATTGACCAGTGAAGCGATCAAAGTGGCACCCGCTAGCGTGTCCAGGAGAGGCAAGGAGCCCGCGCCGGGCATGGTGGAAAAGCGCGGTGCGTCCATCTGGATCACCCATGCTTTGATGATCTTTGGTGTGCTGATCGTCTTCTTCCCAATCTGGCTCGCCTTCGTTGCTTCCACAGTGACACAACCGGAAATCGTCTCCCCACCCATGCCGTTGCTGCCGGGCGAGCATTTCTTTGAAAACTACAAACGCGCACTCTTTTCCGGCGTAAATGTTCCCGTCACGACCATGCTCTTCAATTCGCTGGTCATGGCGCTTGGCATTACGATCGGGAAGATCACGATCTCGCTGCTGTCAGCCTTCGCGATTGTCTATTTCCGCTTTCCCGGTCGCAACTTCTTCTTCTGGATGATCTTCATCACGCTAATGTTGCCCGTCGAGGTGCGCATCGTGCCAACCTATGAGGTCATCGCCTCTTTCGGGATGCTGAACTCCTATTCGGGTCTCATCTTCCCGCTCATTGCATCGGCCACCGCGACCTTCCTCTTCCGCCAATTTTTCATGACTGTGCCGGACGAATTGGCAGAAGCCGCGCGGGTGGATGGCGCGAGCCCGATGCGCTTCTTTATCGACATCATTCTGCCGATGAGCCGCACCAACATTGCCGCGCTTTTCGTCATTCTCTTCATCTATGGCTGGAACCAATATCTGTGGCCGCTGCTCATCACCACCGATCCGGAGATGAACACTGTCGTTATGGGCATCAAGCAAATGTTCCCCTCCGGTGACGACACCGCAGACTGGCCGGTCATCATGGCGACCTCGATCCTGGCGATGATCCCGCCAATCATCGTGGTGGTCTCCATGCAGAAATTGTTCGTGCGCGGTCTCGTGGACAGCGAAAAGTAAGAAGGGCCACCTATGGCAACCGTAGAACTTGTTGATGTGAAAAAACGCTTTGGCTCCACTGAAGTGATCCACGGCGTCAGCGCCGCCATCAAGAACGGCGAATTCATCGTCATTGTCGGCCCCTCGGGCTGTGGCAAATCCACGCTGCTGCGCATGGTGGCGGGGCTAGAAAGCGTGAGCGAAGGCGAAGTGCGCATCGGCGGCGACCGGGTCAACGAGAAGGAACCTATGGAACGCGACATCGCCATGGTGTTCCAGAACTACGCGCTCTACCCACACATGTCCGTTCGCCAGAACATGGCCTATGGGCTCAAGATCGCAAAGATGCCGAAGGCAGAAATTGAAAGCCGGGTGAACGACGCCGCCGAACTCTTGCAGCTCGAGCCTTACCTCGACCGTCGCCCAAAGCAACTCTCCGGCGGCCAGCGCCAGCGCGTTGCCATGGGCCGCGCAATCGTGCGCGAACCCGCCGTTTTCCTCTTTGACGAACCACTCTCCAACCTCGACGCCAAGCTGCGTGTACAGATGCGCCTTGAGATCAAGGAGCTGCAATCCAAACTCGGTATCACCGCACTCTACGTAACCCACGACCAGGTGGAGGCCATGACCATGGCCGACTGCATGATTGTGATGAATGGCGGCATCGTGGAGCAGATGGGTACACCGCTGGACGTCTATGAGCGCCCAGAGACGGTCTTCGCCGCTCAGTTTATCGGCAGCCCATCTATGAACATATTGGAGGCCGATCTGGTAGATGGTGGCGTGAAACTCGCCAATGGCGCAATGATCAAATGCAAGGCTAAAGGTGACAAGCCCGTCACCATCGGCATCCGCCCCGAACACCTGGTGCTCGACGCGAAGGGCCCCATTGAACTTGACGTTTCCTTCAGCGAGCCGCTGGGTGCCAACACCCTTCTCCACGGCCGCCTAGCCGGAACCAGCGAAGCTTTCACAGCAAGTCTCGCCGGAGTGCATTTGGCTGCGCAGGATGAGAAGAATTTCCGCTTTACGGTGAAGCCCGCGAATGTGCACATATTTGATCGCAAAAGCGGTCGGCGGGTGGGCAGCTAGGCCGCGGAGCGGCCTTGTTTTGAGAAGAACGCCGTCTATTTCGAAAGCCAGGGAATGACCTCGTTCTCAAACAGTCGCCGCGCCGCGAAGGCTGAAATGTGCTGGCTGTCAACGAAAACGGGTTCTTTGCCGATGGTACCGCGACAAATGCCGTCTGGGCACAGCGCCTTTTGCGGCCTTATCAGCGTGGCGTTCGGAAAGGCATTTACCACTTTCTCAAGCGCCGCATTGTAGCTGTCCGCATTTGCTGTGCTCAGCGGTTTTTCACACAGTCGTGCATCATAAATGTAGTCTGAAACTGAACCGCACAGGGATTGATGATCGCCTACCTCGTGCAGCTGACCGATGATGAGGGTCTTGCGGGTACGGTGTTTTTCCAGGAATTCCTGAAGCGCTGCGGCCATCTCATTAAGGGTGCCATAGGCCCGCCAGCGTTGAGCATAAACGATCTTTGCATCGGGCGTTGCAGCAAGATGCGCTGCAAATAGCATGCGCAAACTGTAACACTTCTCAAGCCATGCCGCCCTCGGCTCAAACGCGCCGGTCAGATCACAGGCAAGAGACGTAAGCGCCTTTGCCTCGAAGCGATCCGAGACCAGCGCCAACCCTTCGGCCAAATGCTTAGCGTGGGAATCCCCGGCGAGAACGAGGCTGGTTTCACCGGTTTCAGAAATGACGCAGTCTATCTTGTCGCGGCAGAGCCCATATCCGTCTTCGGCGACGGCATATTGCGAGACTATGCGCCAGGACCACCCATCTCCGCGATTGATAGACAGGCCGACCAGAAAGACAACGGCCACAATTGCAGCTGTTACTGCCGAGAAGCGACCAAGCGACAGGCGGTTGCCAGGGGCCGATCGGTGCCTCTTCTCAACCGCAAAGTAGACGATCACCGCCATGACGAAAGACAGGAAGAGCGCCGGGATCCGGTCGTCCGACAGCAACTCCCCTGTCTGCCGCGCCCGCATGAACAGCATTATGATCGGCCAGTGGACGAGGTAGAGCGAATAGGAAATCAGCCCCGTCACAACAAAGGCGCGACTTGCCAACACCTTGCCAATCCATGTCTCCCCCGAACAGACAATTACGAGGCAGGCGCCGATACAGGGCAAAGCAAGCAACGCTCCGGCGCCCCCCTCCTTCGCCGAGAGTAGCACGCCACTGCCCACAACGAGCGCCATGCCGATTGCCGCCGCCAGTTGCTGCAACCAGATCGGCCATCTGTAGCGCAGCGGAAAAAAGACAAGCACGCCGCCAAGGACAAACTCCCAGATGCGGAAAAACGGCCAGTAAAAGGCGATAGTCGGATCATCCTTGACCACGATGAGATAGGCGGCAAAAGACGCCAATCCGATAAGGCAGGCGCCGATCAACAATCCCCGCATTGAAAACAGGCGATAGACGAGCAACGTGATCAATGGCGTAAAAAGGTAATACTGCTCCTCCACCGCCAGCGACCAGGTATGAAGGAACGTGAACTGGCTGGCCTCTGGCGAAAAGTAGTCAGCCGAAATGCTGAACCGGAAATTGGCGATGCCCAATAGCACCGGATAAACCTCCAGCGCGAGGCGTTCCATCGCCCCCACTGAATAGATAAAACATGCCGCCAGAAGCGTCAGCACAACCGTTGCGATAAGCGCTGGCGCGAGCCGCCGCACCCTTCGGCCATAGAACCGGGCAAAGGAAAAGGTGCCGGCGTCCATCTGCACCAGAAGCAATCGCGTGATGAGATAGCCGGAGATGACGAAGAAAACATCGACCCCGACAAAACCACCGGGGAACGCTGCATAGCCGGCATGATAGAGCAGCACCAGGATAACAGCGACGGCACGCAATCCATCGACCTCGGGCCGGTAAGACCGTTCCAAATCCATTGATTGCTGCACCAAAGGGCCCCGTGAGCATAGCGCATTTTGCGTAAGACGCTGCCCTGCCATGAAACCAACACCAGCGAAAGGTGGGATGGGAAAGGATGATCAACATCACCTTTCGTAGCATTCGGTTCGACCGGGTCTATGTGCAATCGCCCATCTGCAGCCCCTCAAGCATATCAGCCCATACCGGCCCCATGCGCGCTCTCATCGCAGCACGTGGAACAACTTCCCTTGCACATTGGCGAGATAACGATTGGCGGTCATCTCAATCCCCTCAATGCGCAAACCTCTTACGGAAGAACGCATATTGTCAGTGACTTAGAAGGCGTGGAACGGCTCGCGATCGACCCGGCTTCAAATTTGGGGAAGCATATCATGGAAAGCGGCTTTGAGGTTTAGGACCAACTTGACTGCCTCCGTTCGACCATCAGTCGAGTGCCGAACCACCATATCGGTTACCTCCGCAACAAGGGCTAAGACGACGCTAACTTCTTGGAAGATACGGTGACATCACTGGATCGCCGGGGCCCGGAAAGATAGCGATGTAGTGCACCGCGCACTCCATGCCGCAAGATAGTCTGTAGCCATCCAGCGAAGGCGTTGGCGAAGGTCGGGTGGTCGGCCAAGTCACCGTAATACTGGCGTTGAGCGAGCCAGTGGTGTGGGTCGTCCCGTGCCAGGAGAGCGGCTTGTTTGAGTGATGCCCAGTTGGGGTCGTTCGGTTCGACGCCCGTCCCATCCTCGCGGCTACCTTCGCAATAGCGGCACCACAGGGCGGCGGCGAGGGCAAGGCCTTCCACTGGCGTTCCGGCCTTCAGTCCGTCGCGGATGGAGGGGATAAGAAAGCCCGGCTGACGCGCGGAGCCATCAAAAGCGACCCTCCGGGTTGTGTCCCTAATTTCCGGGTTAGAAAATCGCGCAGCCACAACGGCAAAATAGTCCATCGGCAACATGCCTGGCACAGCGGCAACATGCGGTGTGACCTCGTCGCGCACGACTTTGGCAAGGAAGGCTGCAATCGCAGGATCAGCCATGGCTTCATCAATTGTCGCAAGGCCAAGCAATTCGCCGGGCATAGCGATGATCTGATGGCCGCCATTGAGGATACGCAGCTTCATAGCTTCAAACTGGTCAACGTTGTCGGTGAAGGTGATGCCGACATTCTCCCAGTGTGGTCGTCCGGCGCAGAAAGTGTCTTCAATGACCCATTGGCGGAAATTCTCGTGGGTGACAGGGGAGGCGTCTTGAAGGCTGAAAGAACGGGCCATAGCCAGTTCTGCTGGACCTGTCGCCGGAACGATACAATCCACCATGGAATTGGGGAAGCTGCATTCGGCCTCAATCCATGCAGCCAGATCGCTGTCCATGAGTTGCGCCATTTCTAGCACAGTGCGCTTCAGGATAGCGCCGTTGCTCTGGAGATTGTCACAGCTCATGCAGGTGAAGGGGCCGATCCGCTTTTTTCGACGCTCACGCAAGGCCGCGATTATGGCGCCGAACGCTGTTTTCGGCGTTTCAGGTCTAGCGATATCGTGGGTGATATCAGGGTGACTTGCGTCAAATGTGCCGGTCGCTGGATTGATATAATAGCCGCCCTCGGTGACGGTGAGGGAGACGATGCGGATGTCTGCCTGCGCCATTCTTGCGATAAGGGAGGCATTGTCGTCCTCGACCGGAACAAAATCGATCATTGAGCCGATCACCTCAGCAGATTTGCCGGATGGGTCGAGTTCGATGAGCGTTGTGAGACAGTCCTGTTCAAGCAGCCGCTCGCGCTGCGCTGCATCTGCAGGTCGAACGCCAGCGCCGACAATCGCCCAGTCGTGGGAAAGGCCATTATCGAACAGCCTGTGCAAATACCAAGCCTGGTGGGCGCGATGAAAATTACCAAGGCCGATATGAACTATACCGGCAGAAAGATCCGCGCGGGCGTAGCGCGGCACACGGGATGTCGTGCTGATTACCTTCAGGTTAGTGAGTGAAAGTGGCGTCAACTCATCCATTGCCCGCCATCCACATTGTAGGTCTGGGCGACGATATAGTCGGCTTCTTTGCTTGCCAGAAAAACGGCCATGCCGGTGAGGTCTTCTGCTGTGCCCATGCGGCCATGGGGGACACCAGCTGCGACCTCTTGCTTTTTCTGTCCCGGTGCCTTGCCTTCGTATTTTGCAAACAGATTATCGACTCCATCCCAATGCTCACCATCAACCACACCCGGAGAGATCGCGTTGACATTGATGCCGTGTTTAATGAGGTCGAGGCCCGCCGATTGGGTGAGGCTGATGATGGCAGCCTTCGTCGCGCAATAGGCGCTGACGAGCGGCTCGCCCCGCCGCCCCGCCTGGCTGGCCATGTTGATGATTCTGCCGCCCTTGCCCGCGGCAATCATTTCGCGCGCAACCGCCTGCAGAGTGAAGAAGGTGCCGCCGACATTGATTGCGAAAACACGGTCAAATTCCGCCCGTTCAACATCTACTACCGGCGCGGCGGTGAAGATCGCAGCGTTGTTGATGAGGATATCAATCCCGCCGAAGGCTTCTTTTGTCTGCCCAACGGCGTTTTTGATGCTGCCCTCATCCGTGACGTCCATCTCGATGGCAATGGCCTTGTCGCCAAGGCTTTCGGCTTCCTTGCGGGCCCGGGAAATGTCGATATCAGCAAGGGCGACCTTTGCACCTTCGCGTAGATAGGCCTGTGCAAAGGCAAGACCGATGCCCCGTGCCGCGCCGGTAATCAGAGCTGTTTGCCCCGCCAGTCGCATCAGTTCACTCTCAGGCCTTCAGCGTTGAACTTGTGGATTTGATCGGTGCGCGGTGTGAGCCCGATCGGATCGCCATGACGCAGGCTTACGTCACCCGGCGCGCGCACCGTCAGCGTTTCTGCAAGGCCGGTATCATGGACATGGAAGAACGTGTCGGAACCGAGATGCTCGGCCACACCGACTTTGCCATTCCAGACGCCTTTCTTGTTGGTGACGTCGATATGTTCCGGACGGATGCCGATGGTTGCTGTGTTGTGTTTTTTGGCCTCTGTACCCTCGATGAAGTTCATCTTGGGCGAGCCAATGAACCCGGCAACGAAAAGGTTGCGCGGTGTACGATAGAGCTCCAGGGGCGAGCCCACCTGCTCGACATAGCCGGCGCGCAGGACGACGATCTTGTCGGCCATAGTCATGGCTTCCACCTGATCGTGGGTGACGTAGATCATGGTTGTCTGCAGGCGGTTGTGAAGTCCGCTAATCTCCAGCCGCATCCCAACACGCAAGGCTGCGTCGAGGTTGGAGAGCGGTTCGTCAAAGAGGAAGGCTTCCGGCTCCCGCACAATCGCACGGCCGATCGCAACGCGCTGGCGCTGACCGCCGGAAAGCTGCCCTGGCTTGCGTTCGAGATAATCGGTGAGGTTTAGCGCTGTCGCAGCCTGTTCGATACGCTGTTCCTGCTCATCCTGCGGAACGCCGGCCATGCGCATGGGAAAGGCAATGTTTTTGCGCACGCTCATATGCGGATAAAGCGCGTAGGACTGGAACACCATGGCAAGCCCGCGTTTGGCGGGCGGCACGGAGGTTGCATCGTTTCCGTCGACCAGGATCTTGCCTGACGTTGTGTCTTCCAATCCGGCGATGAGGCGCAGAAGGGTCGACTTGCCGCAGCCGGATGGTCCGACAAAGACGGTAAATTCCCCGTCCTCAATGGTGAGGTCCAGCGGCGGAATGACTTCGACATTCCCGAAGGTCTTGGTGACCTGTTGAAGAGTGATCTGTCCCATGTCGGTTTCCTATTTGACCGCGCCGAAGGTGAGGCCGCGCACGAGTTGCTTCTGGCTGAACCAGCCAAGGATTAGGATTGGCAGAATGGCCATGGTCGAAGCAGCCGAGAGTTTGGCGTAGAAGAGGCCTTCGGGGCTTGAATAGCTGGCGATGAAGGCCGTCAGTGGCGCCGCCTTTGCGGCGGTGAGGTTCAGTGTCCAGAACGCTTCGTTCCAGGCCAGAATGAAGTTCAGCAGCAGCGTGGACGCGATGCCGGGTATGGCCATGGGCGTAAGAACGTAGAGAATTTCTGACGACAGAGAGGCCCCGTCCATCCGCGCCGCTTCAAGGATCTCGCCGGGAATCTCTCGAAAATACGTGTAGAGCATCCACACGATGATCGGCAGATTGATTAGCATCAGCACGACGGTGAGGCCCAAGACGCTGTCGAGCAAGCCGAACTGAATAAAGATCAGATAGATTGGGTACAGCACGCCCACCGCGGGCAGCATCTTGGTAGAGAGCATCCAGAGCAGGATGTCCTTTGTGCGCTTGGATGGCACGAAGGCCATGGACCAAGCCGCTGGAATGGCAATGATGATGCCGAGCACAGTGGAGCCGCCCGCGATCATGATCGAGTTCCAAAGGAAGCGGCCATAGTTGGAGCGCTCTTGGACGACGGCGTAGTTTTCCAGTGTCCAGTCAAAGAACAGGAAGAGAGGCGGATCATTGATCGCCTGCGCTTCCGTCTTGAAGCTGGTCAGGATCGTCCAGAGGATTGGGAAAAAAATCAGCAGACCGATCGCCCAAGCGGCGGCGGTGTTTATGATCTTGCGGTTGTTTGTCACGTCGCGTGCCATATCCGTCTCCCTTCAAGCGTCCAGGTTCTTGCCGACGATCCGCATCAGGAAGATCGCGACGATGTTGGCTAGAATGATGGCGTAGATGCCACCAGCAGAGCCAAGGCCGACATTCTGACTTTCCAGCACCCGCTGGAAGATCAGATAGGAGAGCGTTTTGGTGCCGAAGGCTCCACCGGTGGTAACGAAAATTTCTGCGAAAATCGAAAGCAGGAAAATGGTCTGGATCAGCACGACAATTGTGATCGCTCGGGCCAAATGCGGCAGGATAATATAGAAGAAGCGCTGCAGTGGCTTCGCCCCATCCATCTCCGACGCCTCAATCTGTTCTCCGTCGAGGGACTGCACAGCGGTCAACAGAATGAGCGTTGCGAAAGGCAGCCACTGCCAGCTCACGATCAAGATGATCGACTGAATTGAAGCCTGCGACAGCCATTCGATGGGCGTTGCACCAAAGAACTTCCACAGATGCGCGAACAAACCGTTCACCGGGTCCATGAAGATGTTCTTCCACACCAGGGCGGAGACCGTTGGCATGACGAAGAAAGGCGCGATGACCAGAATACGCACAATGCCCTGACCCCACATGGGCTGATCAAGCAGCAGCGCCAGCAGAATGCCGAGCACAACGGTGATGATGAGTACGCCGCCAACAATGACGAGGGTTGTTTGTACGCTGGGCCAGAACGCGCTGGAACTGACGAAACGGACATAATTGTCAAAGCCCACCCAGCCGAGGTCACCACCGCGCAGGGGCAGGTATTTCCGGAAAGAGAACCAGAGCGTCATGATGAGCGGCACCAGCATCCAGCCCAGAAGCAAGACGACGGCGGGGGCCAACATGAACCGCGCTGCGATTCTGGAATGAGTCGTTGCCATGGTTCCCTCCCTTGAAGATTCGCCAGCACCATCTTCCATGGTACGTGCGAACTGTTGAGACATGGTCTGCTCAACACTCGAAAAGCGACCGTCACACTTTGCGCGACGGTGGGTCCAGAGTGGTCAGAAGACCGGCACGTTTATCGTTCTTGGGAAATGAGGGGCCGCCCCGAAGGGCGACCCCATTGGCCACGGGAGGGGCCTATTTGTAGCCGGCGGCTTCCATCGCTTCGTCTGTGATAGCCTGTGCCTTCTCAAGCGCTTCTTCAACGGTCTGCTGACCGGCGTAAGCGGCGGAGAATTCCTGGCTCACCTCCGTTGCGATGCCCGCAAATTCCGGGATCGCAGCAAACTGGATACCGACATAGGGGCTCGGCTTGACGGTGGAGTCGTTCGGATCAGCTGATAGAATCGAGTCCAGCGTCATCTTGGCAAAGGGCACGTCCTTGTAGTTGGGATTGTCGTAGAGCGACTTACGTGCACCCGGAGGCACATTTGCCCAACCTTCATTCTCGGCAACGAGCTCAATGTACCCTTTCGAGGTCGCCCATTCGATGAACTGCTTTGCCGCATCTTCTTTCTGCGTGCCGGAAGGAATAGCCAGCGCCCAAGCCCAGAGCCAGTTGGAGCGTTTGCCAAGACCGTTATCGGGCGCAAGAGCAAATCCAACCTTGTCTGCGACTGTGGAGTCATTGGGGTTGGTCACGAAGGATGCTGCAACCGTTGCATCAATCCACATGCCGCATTTACCCTGTTGGAAGAGCGACAGATTTTCATTGAACCCGTTGGTCGCGTATCCGGGAGGGCCGGATTCTTCCATCATGCCCTTATAGAAGTTGAGCGTGTTGGCCCATTCATCGGTGTCGAACTGCGCGTTCCAGTCTTCATCGAACCAGCGTGCGCCGAAAGAGTTGGACATGGCAGTGATGAATGCACCGCCCTCACCCCAACCGGCTTTGCCACGCAGGCAAATGCCGTTGATCTCGTTGGCGCGGTCGGTCATGGCCGCTGCGGCTTTGCGGATGAAGTCCCAGGTAGGAGCTTCGGGCATGTCCATGCCTGCCTTTTTCATAAGGTCTGCGCGGTACATGACCATAGAGCTTTCGCCGTAGAAAGGAGCCGCATAGAGCGTGCCGTCGTAAGACAGGCCGCCAGACATTGCGGGCAGAATGTCATCGACATCATATTCGGCAGAGAGGCCGTTCAGCGGAACCAGCCAGCCGTTCTTGCCCCAGATCGGCGTCTCATACATGCCGATCGTCATGATATCGAAAGCACCGCCCCTGGTGGTGATGTCAGTGGTGACGCGCTGACGAAGAACGTTTTCTTCCAGCGTGACCCATTCAACGTCATGGCCCGTCTTCTTGGTGAAGTCGTCCGTATATTTTTGCATACGGATCATGTCGCCATTATTGACGGTCGCGATTGTGAGCGTTTCAGCCAGCGCGCCTGTGACGGCCAGCATGGAGAGAGCAGTTGTTACTCCCAGAACCTTTTTCAAAGACATCCTCTTTCCTCCCGGTGTATTGGACATTCACACAGGGTAGAGGTTAATTGGACGCGAGGTCAACAAAAAATTTGCGCGCGTAAAATTTCAGGCATAATTCAAGCGGATTCTCGCATCAGCAGTTTGCCTTCAAAGAGTTTCTCCTCTCGATCACCCTGTGGACTATCGCGCTCCATGAGGCGGAAAAGCTCTTCAACTGTCCGCTCGGAAATAGCCTCATAGTCATGGGTCACGGTGGTGAGGGGTGGGCAGGTGAAGCTGGAAAAAGGGTGTCCGTCGAGACCTGCCACGCGCAGGTCGCTATTGGTCGAAATGCCAACCCGCAGGTTCTTCTGGTAGCAGGCAGCAAGGACGCCGATGGCGAGGCGGTCATTGCTGCAAAGCACCGTCTTGCCGCGCAGATCTTCTTTCTCGATCAATTCAATGCCGCCAAGATGGCCAACCTCCTCAAGCGCCCACCCTTCCCCGGGGATTTGCACGGCGCGCGGAGTGTGACCAAGCCTCTCCATTGCCGCGACATAGCCGGCATGACGCTTGCGCGCATTCGGGTTGGGCGGAGCTTCCATTTCGAGGAACAGCGGCGGCTCGCCCGTTCGGCACAGATACTCGACCATCAGACTGGTAAATTGCGGGTTGTCTGAGCCAACGAAAATGTTGCCAACATTGTCGATGTTGCTATCGAACAGGACCGTCGGCACATCGCGGCAGAACTGCTCCACAACCGCATAGTTGGACGAACGACCGAGTGGTGCCAACAAGACCCCGGCCGGTTTCATAGAGCGCAAAGTGGCCAGAATTTCGATCTCTAACCCTTGCCGCCCGTGCGAACTGAAGAGGGATGGGGAGAAGCCAGCATCGATACATCGGGTCTCAATGTTACGGGCGATCTCAGCAAAATAGGGATCCGCCAGATAGGGCACGACAACACCGATGGTCTTTGTGAGGCGGCGGTTTTGATTGATGGCGTAGATGTTGGGCGTATATTCATAGCGCTCCAGCGCCTCTTCAATCCGGGCTCTTGTGCTCTGGCGCACGCTTGCCGGATCGTTAAAATATTTGGAGACTGTCGGGCGAGAAACGCCGCTCAGTTCGGCGAACTTCTCCATGTTACGGATCTTAGAGGTGCCCAATAAGCCATGCCCCGTTGGTTTAGGATTCACGCTGAACAAAGCTTCACGCGCGCAAAATTTGTGGTAAAAAATCTAAAGAAGCAAACTTCGCATTGTCAAATGTACCTCAAGGAAACCCACCATTTTGAACACTCTCGGACTGGATATCGGAACCTCAGCTGTAAAGGGCGTGGTTATTGACGCCGGTGGCCGACAGGTTGCCGAAGCTAGCGCGCCTCTCTCCAGCAACCACCCACACTCAGGCTGGAGCGAGCAGAATCCGGACGACTGGGTTGCCGCTGTCGAGGCTTGCTGCCTTGCCCTGCGGAACAAACTCGGACCGGTATGGCCGACGGTGGGGGCTATTGGCCTTTCCGGCCAAATGCATGGGGCAACGATGCTGGGGGAAGACTTGCGACCCGTCCGGCCGGCTATCTTGTGGAATGACAGTCGCAGCACCGCGCAATGCAACGCGATTAACGACCTCGTACCAGATATTGAGGTTCGAGCCGGGATCATTGCCATGCCAGGCTTCACAGCACCGAAGGTGCTTTGGACAGCCGAAAATGAGCCGGATGTCTACAACCGCATTGCACATATCGTGCTGCCAAAAGACTATGTGCGCCTCGCCCTCACCGGCGAACTCGCCACCGACATGGCGGACGCTGCCGGAACGATCTGGCTGAATGAAGCCAAACGTAATTGGGACGATGTGCTCTGCAAGGCGAGCCGGACAGACAAGGCCTGGCTGCCGAGGCTGGTCGAGGGAACGGAGATTTCCGGCCAGCTTCGGGAAGGCGTGGCGTCAAGACTTGGTCTTGAAGCGGGCATCCCTGTCTCAGGCGGTGCAGGTGATGCTGCGGCAGGGGCCTTGGGGATCGGCGCGGTGGATGATGGCGAGGCCTTTGCCTCACTCGGTACGTCCGGGCAGCTCTTTGTCTCTACACAGGATTATCGTGCGGCCCCTGGAAGCGCCGTCCATTGCTTTGCCCACTGTGTGCCGGATCGCTGGTTCCAGATGGCCTGCATGCTGAATGGTGCCGCCCCAATCGATTGGTTTGCAAGGCTCACCAACCGCCCAATCGCAAACCTGCTGGATGACGCGCGGGGCGAGGCTAGTGCTCCGCTCTTCCTTCCCTACCTCACCGGTGAACGCACACCACACAACGACGCTGCCATTCGAGGTGCATTTTACGGGTTGGAGCCGGATACTGGCGATGCAGCATGTATGCGCGCTGTGGTGGAGGCGGTTGCCTATTCTTTCTGCGATGCCAAGGACAGCCTTGCACGGGCCGGCACCGAACTAGAGCAGATCGCGGCCATCGGCGGAGGCACGCGCAGTGATTTTGTGCTGCAGACAATGGCTGATGCCATGGGCCTCGTGGTCAACCGTTACAAGGATTCCGCCACAGGTCCGGCGCTCGGCGCAGCACGCACAGCGATGATAGCGGCTGACAATTGCACGCTCAGTGACGTCGCCACGCGCCCAAAACTCGACCGGACCTTCACGCCGGATCCTAAAACATGGGATTACCACACCGAGAAGCTGGAGCGATGGCGCGGCCTTTACGCTGCGTTGAAACCGTTCGCAGCGGGAACGGCGACGGAGCCAACCAACCGGTAGCACCTACCTTGCAGACATTGCCCCTGCTCCCCTAAGGCTGAGCGAAAATCGCTCAGATACCGCGCGCATGAACATTCTCATTCTACACCATTATGCTCGTTCGCAGTGAGCCTCCGGCGGCACGCCGCCATTATCTCTTGGCGAAGGCTCTGGTGGTCGCCCTCCATCGCGCATAAAGCGCGCCATGGCGATGGTGAGCTTTGCTCGCGCCGCCACAGCACAGGCGCAGGCCATGATTGATGGAGGAGCGGGTTTCGACGTTGTGCTGGGCACCTCTCCGTCACCTTTTTCTGCCTATTGGGCCGCAGGCCTGGCCAAACGCAACAAATTGCCCTTCGCCCTTGAAATCCGTGACCTGCGGCCGCTTTCTCTGCGCGATGTCGCAGGCTGGAAATGGTGGCATCCTGGCTGGATCATCTTCCGACGCCTCGAGCTGGCCATTTATAAGAATGCCGACGTGCTCTTCACGCTGCTACCCAACGCACATGCCTGGTACACTGCGTCGGGTGTTGCCAAAGACAACATCATCGTGATCCCAAACGGTGTGGATGCAAACTCTACCCCCGACCCTACCCCGATACCCGACAATGACCCGGTGGACGATGCAGAGGCAGGCTTGACTGTCCCGCCGCAGGATCCCGAGGAATTGGCGAAAGCCAATACGGTTCTCAGCAAGCACAGCACCGCGGACCTCGCCGCAATGGGTGCGCGAGGCTTGGACTATGTGTTGCGGAACCACGAATGGACTGCTCTTGCAGTGCGTTTCGAGGGTGCGATTTCCGGTTTGGTGCACTAAGGCAGCACATCTCTGGGCAGGATTGAGATTGCCCAGAGGAAGAAGCTCAGCAACCCTAAGCCGCGACTTCGAAGCTTTCAGCCCATTGGTCCAGCAAAAATAGCTTGAAGAGATCACCGTCTTTTATCGACCGATCCCCCTTACGATAGTTCGCGACGGCGGTGGCTGTCTTTTCGGCATCGATCCACTCGCCCAATCGGAAACCCGGCGAGCACAACCGCTCTTCAACACGACGACCCAACCCTTCGCCCATCCAGACCTGCTGTGGGGTGACGAAACCCATCTTGTCGCGTCGATCAAGCACTTAGTCTGGCACCGCACCGCGCATGGCGTTGCGGAGCACAGCTTTGGATTGACCGTTGGCAATCTTGATGCCTGCAGGCAATTGAAGCGCCCAATCCACAAGCCGGTAGTCGAGGAAGGGCACACGGCTCTCGATGGAAAAAGCCATCGAATTGCGGTCCTCGTAGCGTAGCAGACTAGGGACGGAATAGTGATCAAGATCGAGTTTCTGCCGATCCGACACATCACCACGCTGTGCAATCGCGCTGGTCGCCGCGGCATAGTCCCAAGCCATGGCGTCGGTCAGGACACGCTCTATTCCCGGTGTGCGGCGACGTAGGGACGCTGGCAGATAGCGCTGGGCATCAACGAAATTGAGCAGTCCACGATCGCCATGTCGCGCCAGAGCAAAAAGTTCGCCGGCAAGCTTCGCTATCCGCCGCTCACGCAACAACTGCTGTAGGTAATAGACGGTGAATTTGCGGTAACCGCACAACACCTCATCCGCCCCCTGCCCGTCCAGAATGACGGTCACGCCGTTCCGCTGCGCCTCGCGCATGATGCAATATTGAGCGTAGATAGAAGTCGTCGTGAAGGGCTCTTCCTGGTGCCAGACAAGATTTGAAAGATCGTCCAGGAACCCCTCTTGGGAAGGCGTTACATAATGAGCCGTCGTCTCCTTGCGCTCATTCACAAGGCTGGCAAACGCGCTCTCATCGAAGCGGGAATTCTCCGGAACCTCAAACCGCTATTAGCCCGTGTTGAGTTCGGTGCTCACAGCAATGAGATTGGCTTCCCATCCAAATTTCTTCAGACCTTTGGTAGGTAAATAATGGCGCGTAATATCAGGTCTTCCTGGCTGTTGTGACT
The DNA here is from genome assembly GCA_929200315.1 of uncultured Alphaproteobacteria bacterium. GTDB lineage: Bacteria > Pseudomonadota > Alphaproteobacteria > Rhizobiales > Rhizobiaceae > Pseudahrensia. The sequence continues at coordinate 149,664 of CAKMZB010000003.1, forward strand.
AGTGATTTACGATCCAGACAGTCTTTTGGTCAGCCACAGGGATTGGTCCTTCATTCTTGTTGGATCGCACCGGAATTGGCTACAAGGACCTTGGGCATACCCAATCTCCATCCGCTACCCGCAGCAGCCTACCCTATGTCGATGTGCGGTCACCTTGACCATGGCCAAGGAACGTCTTGAGTAAAATCTTGATATCCAGCAACAACGATCGCCTCGCGACATACTCGGCATCCGCGCGAGCTAATCTTTCCGGCTCGCTCATGTCTATGTCCCTGATTTGCGCCCAGCCTGTCAGACCCGGCGTAACGGTGTAAACTGACAACTCGTGACGCCGAGTGACCAGTTCCGTCTGGCCGGGAAGGCACGGTCGTGGCCCAACAAAACTCATCTCGCCCTTTAGAATATTCCAGAGTTGAGGAAGCTCATCGAGCTTCGTTCGTCGCAAAAACTTTCCGACTTGCGTTACCGAAGACCCTCTTACTTCATGCGTCGCTACGTCGGCTGTATCGACTTTCATGGTGCGAAACTTGCGACAAATAAAATTCTCTCCGTGCTGCCCGACCCGGATCTGAGCAAATATAGGACTGCCTTCCCCCTTGAACTTCAACAACACGTAGATGACGATAAAGACCCAAGATAGAAAAGCGAGGAGGGAAACAGCGGCTGTGACATCTATGAGCCGCTTGGCCGTGCGATAAATATAGTTTTCATGTTGGCCATCGGAGATCATTGTCACCGGCGCTTGACCAGTTGTTATCGTCGCCATGACAGCGTCAGTGACCCGATCAACATGGACAACTGGGCGTAGCAACGAAAGTCCCATGAGGCTGAGTTGGCGCAACGGGCCCGGAAATCTGTTGAGCAACGACAACTTACCCCGGAAATTCGAAGAATGCACGGCTGGCAGGCGCATATTGACTGTCGTAATACCGTGCAATTCGGAGAGAGCCTTTTCTCCCCTTCGCTTGGAAACGGCGTAGAGACTGAGGTTCTTACTGTCCTCCGCATGACTTGTGGTCATGTTGACAAAAAGAGGAACTCCGGCTGTCCGACAATCGATGGCAACTTGGAGTAGAAAGTCGACGTTGGCAGCGTGGAATTCCTCAGCATCAGATGCACGATCATTATTCAAGACCGCAAGGTGAATGGCAGCGGCGATATTCTGAAGCTGCTCGATTTCTTCATAGGAAACGATCTCGCAGTTCGGAAAATGCGTTGCCAGCTTCTTTCCATCCCGGCCGGTCACCACACATTCGAAACCACGGGCCTGTAAGTGCGGCACTATGTGTTGACCCAAAAACCCGCTGGCGCCGGTTACCAACAGTCTCATTGCGAACCCTCGCTATCACCCTTCCAGGGTGTGGCCGTAGCACCAGCTTGCGGATCCATATAGCCAGCAAACAGGCCAACCAACGCGATGGCCAACCACCACCAAGACTGCCATGCACCGTGAGAAACGAATGATGCTCCGATGACGCCGAGAATGAGAAATTGAACTGTTGGCGGACAACCTTTCGCAACCGCACCAACGCCAAAAAGGAGCGCTATTGCCAGCAGCACGCCGGGCCATCCCAGGTCCAGCAGAACCTGCAAACCAAAATTGTGTGGATGGGAGAACTCGCCTGTCCAATAGCGGCCCTGCACCATGTCAGCCAATGCCAGAGTGTATTGTGTGGCATCAAAACCGAACGCAGCAAAATTGTTGGCAAGACAAAAACGAGCGACCGCAAGCCAGATTTCCAGGCGAGCGCCAACAGAGCCAATGTGGCTTGGATCTTCAAACGGAATGTAGGCTTGGTAAGCCTGCTCAACGGCAAGGACTGAGATAAATGTCGCTCCTGCAAACACCAACGCAGGCAGGTATTTGAAGTTGTACCGCAGCAGGGTGGCAAAGAGCGGATAAATCATAGCCCCAACGAGAACCAGCTTAGCGGTCTCACTAGCAGTCCCTAGCCACAACCACCATGTCGTCAGAAGAAAGCCACCAAGCCACAAGAGGCGAAAGTCGACCCGAAAATTACGAAACAAGGAAAGGCTTATGTGAACATAGCCAGCTCCGGCTGCAAGGCTGAACAACACTGCTGCGCGGTTGCGCTCCCATGGTTCCGGCCACCATTGCGGCGAGTTTGGGTCCAGATAGTAGATGCGAAAACACATCAACCAGGCGATCAGCGCGAAGCCTGCAAGGCTTGACCAGAGGATGATCGCTTCCTGTTCACCCGTCAGTCTGATCCGCCTGCCAAGCTGATAGCCGATCATGATGAGAATCGCGAGACCAATAATCTTCAACCAGTCTTTCCAGAACAGCTCAATAGGCGCGCCATAAGCCAGAAAGGCTGCAAGCAGAATGCTTGTGGCACCCAGCGCTATCGCTGCAAATTTGCGCCAGTTCATTTCGCTCCAGAAACGCATATAGGCCTGCGGAGGGATGCACAAAAACACAACGGCGGCGAGCACAGTCGTGGGCCGCGGCGTGACCAGGACAAGCACCAGACCCACACCAAGAATGAGCGCGAGCGCCTCATTGCGAAGCGGCAACTTGCGGCTTGGTTGACCCAGTTCCATTGCTCATTCAGTCCCAAATTAGGATAAGACGTTGCGGTTCAATTCAGTTGGCTCGCGCAGTAATTCCACTGTCTTGGCTTCATCCCCAGCGTCGATGGCTTCTCTAAGACCTTTCAGCAGGGCGTGCAATTCATCACGCTCCAACCGCGATTCCGTTGCCATCATGATTTTGGAATGGATGGTTTTTGAAACGTCTCTGCCAATGAGCAACTCCTCATAGAGCTTTTCGCCAGGGCGCAAGCCAACCTCGCGTATCTCGATAGAATTACTCGAGAGCGCCAGATTGGAGCGCCCTTGCCAATTGCCTGCATCACCGTTGGCGGACTCTGATGTCGAGAGCGGATCTTCGGGGTTACGCACGGAGCGGCCCGACAGCTGGATCATCATAACGGCAAGATTCATCAACTTTACCGGCTGACCCATATCCAACACGAAGACTTCCCCCCCCTTGGCCAGGAAACCGGCCTGCAACACGAGCTCTGCGGCTTCCGAAATCGTCATGAAATAGCGGGTCACGTTGCGGTCGGTAACGGTGACCGGTCCGCCTTCCTCGATCTGGCGGCGAAAAAGCGGCACAACCGAACCGGAAGACCCAAGCACATTGCCAAAGCGCACCAAAGAGAGGGTGGTGGTGTCTTCTTTCCCGTCTTTCACACGCGCCGTTTGTTGCTCGCCAAGGTTTTGGATTACCAACTCCGCCATGCGCTTGCTTGCACCCATAACGTTGGTTGGTCGAACCGCCTTGTCGGTAGAAACCAGAACGAAGTGGCGTACACTGGGTGCCGCAACGGCTTCTTCAGCGACCACTTGTGTGCCGAAGACATTGTTGGCGACCCCGGCAAGCGCGTTGGCCTCTACCAGCGGCACATGTTTGTAGGCGGCGGCGTGGTAGACCACGGTCACATCGCGGCTGCGCATGAGCTGGCGGATGCGCGCTCGATCCTGGACAGAGCCGAGACAGCACAACAACTCGCAGCCTTCCGGAAGGCGCGGCCGCAATTCCTGATCGAGGGTGTAGAGACCATATTCAGAGACTTCAAAGGCAATGAGACACGCCGGTTTTGCATCCAGCACCTGGCGGCAAATCTCCGACCCGATGGATCCTGCGGCCCCCGTGACAAGAATAGTTTGCCCCTCAATGTTCTTGCCAATCAGATCGGGAATTGGGTTCACGGGCTGACGGCCCAAGAGATCCTCCAACCGAAGCGGCGGCATGGCATCAGCTGCTGTATCGTCCGACAAAAAGTCCAAAATACTCGGTGCGATTTTCACCCGCATGCCAAGCGTACCGCTGGCTTTCATCAGAACCGATTGGCGACCGTTGATGATTGAGCGTGACGAAACGAGCAACGTGTCGATGGCACGCTGCTCAGCAATCTCATCCAGCTTAGAAGGCGGATAAACGCGCAGGCCCGCCTGCCGCGTGCGCTGAAGGACTGGATCATCGTCCAGGAAGCCAAGAATGCGGTACTCCGACGTATTCTTCAGCGCCATTGCCAGCTGTGTTCCCACTAAGCCAGCGCCGTAGATGAGCGCGCGCTCTTGGTTTTCGCCGAATGGCAGCAACGCCAAATAGACCGCTCGCAGAAAAAGGCGCGTGCCTCCAACCAAAACGAAAACCACAAGTGGGTAGATGAAGGGCACAGATCGGGGCAGCAAAATGTGCGTATCTAGATATGTCGAAAGAACCAGCAGCGCGTCGGTCCCCAACACGCCGACAGCGCACAGAACGATCACCCTCGCGCTCATTGAGCGGATCAGATAGCGGTACAATCCGCTCAGCCAGAACGTCGCCACACCCGCGATGGGCAACATCACGTAGACCCAAGTCAGCCGGTCATTAAACGGCACATCAACGGCAACATAGCGGATGGCAAGTGACAGATATAAGCCAAAGGCGAAGGCGAAGGCATCCGCCGCAAGCACAATGGCAGTCTTCACGCGTCGATCGAGATTGACCAAGCGACTGCGCCACGAAACGGCGCCGTTCTCTTCAGGCACCGCACTGGGACCGGCATCAGGTTCTTGGCTCTGTTTGGAGGACACCTGGGCAGTTTATCCATTGTGGGAGGCGGGGCGCTCATAGTATCGGCGCCAGCGGGTTTTTCAAAGTGGTGCAGTCACGGGTAAGCGCCCGTCATCCTGCGCATGACATGTATTATTTCTAAATACTACTGAACAGCTTTTCTTAGCCGGACAATCGACCTCTACCGTGTTCAGTTCGATCTCCAAAATCCACAATTCGAAACTCCGTGCGGGAGCAGAATACCCGGTGCTCACCGCTAGTTCTATCCTAGGACACTCGCGAGCCTTTGAAACTCATGGGATGGAAGGCCACGCCGCTTACAAACCCAAACGATATTGGCTAGAAGTGGAAGCTGGCGACTACGTTGGGCTAAGCGCTTTCTGCTAACAAGCCTGTTATGCCAGTGGTCTCGGCCCTTTCCGTTACCTCATTTACAAGGATGTGAATCGCCACACGAAATTGGGGAGCTTCGTGCGGCAAGAATTTCAAACCCCAGAACTCACTAGTCAGAATCCAATGGGAGGAAAAAATGGCTACTAGCTCAGCGCTCGGGACTCCCGAGCAATTACGGGATCCTAACTACACGCCGCCGTTGGCGATGGCGGTTCCGCTTGGCATTCAACACGTCTTGGCAATGTTTGTCTCAAACGTCACACCGGCAATTATTATTGCTGGTGCAGCCGGTTTTGGATTCGGGTCCAATTCACCCGATTTTCCAGACCTGATTTACATGATCCAGATGTCAATGTTCTTTGCTGGCATCGCAACTCTGTTCCAGACAATCGGCTTTGGTCCGGTTGGTGCTCGTTTGCCAATCGTGCAGGGAACGTCATTCGCGTTCATTCCAATCATGATTCCGCTTGTTGCAGGCAAAGGCGTTGACGCGATGGGCGTGCTGATGTGTGGCATTATTGTCGGTGGTATATTCCACGCTCTTCTGGGTACGGTCATCGGCAAAATTCGCTTCGCGCTTCCGCCACTCGTTACTGGCCTTGTTGTCACAATGATCGGTCTCGCACTGGTGAAAGTTGGTATTCAGTATGCAGCCGGTGGTGTTCCCGCCATGGCTAAGCTGAACGCTGCAATTGCTGCAAAGGGCGATCTTTCCGGTATGGAATACGGTTCAATGCTCAACTGGAGTGTTGCGTTGATCGTCATCGTCGTGACGCTTGGCGTGAAGTTCTTCACGCGGGGTATCCTGTCGGTTGCAGCTGTGTTGATCGGCCTTCTTGCCGGTTACGCTGTCGCGTACATGCTCGGCATGGTGAGCTTCGGAAACGTTGGGCGCGCGGCTGGATTCGCTCTTCCAAATCCATTCCATTTTGGATTTGAGTTCTCTGTTGCTGCGATCATCGGCTTCATGCTGATGTCTTTCATCTCCGCAATTGAAACTGTTGGCGATGTGTCAGGTATCACCAAAGGTGGTGCTGGCCGCGAAGCAACGGCAGAAGAAATTCGTGGTGCAACATTTGCAGATGGTATCGGAACCGCCATTTCCGGTTTCTTTGGCGCTCTGCCAAACACATCGTTCTCACAGAACGTCGGTCTGATTGCGATGACAGGTGTGATGAGCCGAATGGTTGTCACTATCGGCGCGCTCTTCCTGATTGTTGCAGGCCTCATTCCGAAAGTTGGGGCAATCATTTCGACTGTGCCGATCGAAGTTCTCGGTGGTGGCGTGATTGTCATGTTTGGAATGGTCGTGGCAGCTGGCATCTCGATGCTGTCTGACGTTGATTGGAACCGTCGCAACATGATCATTTTCGCGATCTCGATTTCCGTCGGCCTTGGCCTTCAGCTCGAACCAAGTGCGCTGTTCTTCTTGCCGAGCACGGTAAAAGTGCTGCTTACCTCAGGCTTGCTGCCTGCCGCTTTCTTGGCGATCATTTTGAACTTGATCCTGCCTAAGGAGCTTTCTGACGATCAGACCGTTCAGATTGCAGGCGGCCATGCAGGTCACGGTGAAGGAATGAAGAGCGAGGGTTAGTCGCTTCTTCAAACAGATCTGCGTCAAATTTGATGGCAGATGGGAAGGCAAGGGGATCCATGCCCCTTCCTCTCTCTCCAAGAAGGCCCTGCCATTTATGGCGGGGCCTTCGTCTTTTCATCAGGAAGGGAAATGCGCCTGCTACAGGTCACACTCACCATGCTTTGGCGACGACGCCGAACCCCATTCAATTGCTGTTTGAAACAGTTTTGCCAAAAGCAAGACGCCGTTCCCGACATGCAATCAAGATGTCATCTGAAGCAATCCAAATCCACGCCTCTCTCTAGCTTAAGACGTGTTTGGTCGCGGATAGAGTTTGCGGCGGTTCGCGATCCGTTGCTTCTGATACTGAAATTTCGATAATCCGACACATGGCATCCAATGGCAGGCCATTCTTGGTCGCTCGGAACGGATGGTCCAGTTCATTTGTGACCGCTTGCAGGCCAAAGAAAACATAGGCAACGACAGCAACAAAAACCGGCACAAGCGGACCGGTTGCCTCCAGCAGGGCAAAGGGAAGCAGAAGACAATAGAGATAGGTCGTGCGCCGAACCAGTAAGGAATAGACGAACGACAACGCAACCCCGAACACACTCAGCGCCGTCAGCGACACATGTGGGATGGAAACCAAACTGGTGTCCAGAACCATGACAACGATGGAAAAGACTGTGAAACCGGCGATCTTTGGAAATATCTGCGGAACAATGGATCCCTACATTTCAAGGAAGAGGACCCATCCAGACGGCTGTTCTTTTACAATCAATGGCTCGTCTCTTCTCTAGTGCTCGCGTGCTAATGGTGCACGTCGGGACTTCAGCGCGGCCATCAGAACAACGAACCAGAATGGCAAGTCATTGCTACTCTGGTTCGTCTTTGATCAGGCGGCAGTCGCCTCTGGCAGCGCGACAACAGCGATCATTTCAACGCGCATGCCGGGACGTGCAAGGGATGTGCCACCAGTTGCACGCGCGGGTGGGGCGTTTTTGCTGACCCATTCGTCCCAGATCTCATTCATGCCCTGAAAATCAGCCATATCGGCCAGCCAGACTTGGATCGAGGCGATGTCGGACTTGGTTGCACCAAGATCAGCAACGACCTTGTCCATTTTTGCCAGCACTTGCCGGGTTTGCGTCATGATATCTGCACTCAGATCATCGGGTACTTGGCCTGCAAGAAATGCGATATTTCCGATGGCCACAGCCTGGCTCATACGTGGACCGGGGTTGAGGCGGGAGAGTGCCATTACGTTTCCTTTGTTAATCATTGTCACTAAGAGATGATCCAGCGCCAGCGCGTGATGCTTCCGTGGCGGGCACGGTGGTGCGCATGGCGAGTGTATTCAGGGCTGCAATGGTTGCAGCGGTAGTCTGTGCGTTCTGTGTCGATGCGGCAGAGGGCTCATGTGGCCGTGCGTTGTAGGCAGAAAGTGTTAGTGCGAGTTGCGGCACGCCAAGGGATTGCTTGACTGGTTGGAGCCACGTTTCATCCTCGTCGATACAGATTGCACCCGTGGCCCAAGTCAGCGTTAGCGCCAGACCTTTCTTTTGCGCCAGTTCGGACAAGAAGGGCACCAACAAGATGGGCGCACTCACTGGCCCCAATACAATCGACGCGCCAGATGCTGGTCCTTCGGGCAGGTCGGCATAGTCGCACATCGTGGCACCCAGAATAATCGGGCAGGTAGGCTGACCATTCGCATTTTGCCAACCATCGGGTGTGACGCTGGGACAAAGGTCCACCCAGTCGCGCCCATCCGCACGTTCCAGATGCGCGCGCAAATGCGTTGGACCATCAATCCCATGTGACACCAGCCACGCCGCCGCAAAGCCGGCTTCTTCGGCCATGCCCCAGCTCATGCCAGCGCCGCGGGCGGCTTTTATGCACAAAGATGTGGCTTCGTTACACGATAGCGGTGCCGCTTGTGCGTCCCCAAAGAATGCCGTGGAATCGCCGCGTGTCTGGTCTTGGGGTTCCATGCTCACGCTGCACCTACCGCGTCGATCTCATCAGGGAAAGGCGCATCAGCAAACAGATTAATGCGGACCCAGCGATCTGATCGAGGATCGAACTGACTCGCGCCAAAAAACGCTAGCTTGCAACGCAGCAGATCGATGGGCAGCATGTCGCTTGCGATCAGGTTATCCTGCACCTCGGCGTAGGGGTGGTGCTTTGTGATCTGCGCGCGCCGCACCACATAGCGGTGTTCCGGGTGCGCCAACATAAGCGCGGCCACGGTTGCGGCACCGTCAAAATTCCGCACGGTTGCATAGAGTTCAGATATCAAGCGAGCGATGCAAAGAGGTTGTTCCAGCGTCGCACCTTCCTCAGTGGCGCGTTCGCCCAAACGAGGTTCCAGCTTTTCTTCGGAGACATACCAGAACCGGGCGACATTTTCGGGTGTGGTGAAATCAATCTTAAGCGCCCAAGCGTAGTCGCTTTCCAGAATGCGACGTAGCTCGGCCACGGGCATCGCGCCGTTGATCCTGAAACTGGCCGCTTCATCCGCCCCCATTTGATCGGCCAGATCGTCGATAAGCGCGCCGTGCGGCTCAAGCATAAGCGACAAGAGCGCCTCTTGTCCTTCAAGGGTCAAGGTTTGAGCACCCCACATCCAAAGCGCATCCCAAGGATGTTCGCCGTTCCAATCCCAAGTATCCAATGTGTTCGACAGCAACGCCAGATCACGGCGCAGGTCATGTAATTTGCGAATTTGAACGGGATGTTCTGAGCGCCATACTGCAGCGTTGGCAATTGTTGCCTCCAGAGCCGCCTTCAGGCCGGATACGGCCTGCGACTGGGCTGTGAGCTGAGCACGGACGCGGGCCAGGGCTTCTTCGCGAGCCATCATCCAGTTGTTGAGCAAGACAGGGTGACGCACGATAAACGGGGCCATTCCAAGGCCGGTGGAATTGCCAACACCAAGGGTACGACGGATGTCGCGATCCAACTTCACAGCGCTTCTGCCACCTCTAGCGGCTGCAATATGCTCAACGATATCGACGGTGAAGGCGCGGATCAGCCAGACGGTGAGCATCTCCACCTGAAAAGGCGCGGCAAGCTCTGGCCGCTGAGCGATATCGGCGCGATCTGACGCGCCAAACTTGCCAGAGCCATAGACGGCCGTGGTGCGCATTAGGTATCCAACGGCGGCGATTTCAGCCAGATCAGGCTGGCGGCCTTGCGACAGGGCCGTGACCACGTGTTCGAACAGGCGCACAGAGCGGTTGGCGCGGGCAAGCGTCAATTCCTTGGGACTAATTCGCCCCGCTTCCTGAAAGGGGACATTGTCTGCCAGTCGCGCGATATCTTTCGCCGTTGGGTCACCATCGAACAGGGTAAATGTCGCGTCCCACGCGGTCGCAATCACACGGTCGGACCGCATGTCAGCAGGGAGGTCGTGCGCGAAAGCCACGAGACTGTAGGTGCGCTCAGTACTTTTGGCACGGTAGACGCAATGGCCGACGCCTTTCGCGTTCACATTCCAGACGGGACGGTCAATTTGCCAATCCGATGATGCAAGGCGGCGCAACAGAACCCGCAGGAACGACAGGCGAGTTGGGTGGCTGCTGCCCAAGTGTCCAAGGCGCATGACCTCTTTGGCCGGACGTATATAGCGGACCGTTTCCTGGGCCAGACTTGATGTGTTCAACGACATTACAGATCCTCCCAAGCGTGCAGATTTGTGGTTAACGTGGCGCCCCAGTGGCGCGCCACGTCATTGGCTTATGCAAGCTTAGTTTTAGGTTTGCGGCCCAGCATCAGTGTGATCCGCAAGGCATCCCAAAGGGACGGCAGCAGGATCAGCGACACTGGCACCGCAGTTACCACGATGAAGCTTTGCAGTTTGCCGATGCCCCCCGATCCGGTGGAGATCAGGATCAAGGCCATGACACCCATCGCCAAACCCCAGAAAGCGCGCATGGCGGACGAAGGTTCGCCGTCGGTCATGGTGCTGGAGATGACATAGCTCATGGAGTCGCTTGTGGTGGCGACAAAGCACATCGTCAGAACCAGAAACAGGATCGACAGAATGAACCCCATTGGCATGGCTTGTGTGATAGCCAGCAGGCCAGCAGGCAGGTTGAAGCCTTCAAACGGGCCCGACACGATGCCCGGCTCTGCAATCTCAAAAAAGATGCCGGAACCGCCAATGATCGTGAACCAGAAGTTCGTGATCAAAGGTGCAAGGATGGACAAGGTCAGGATGATCTGGCGGATCGAACGGCCGCGGCTGATGCGTGCGATAAAGACGGCCATCAATGGACCGTAGCCCATGAACCAGCCCCAGAAGAACACGGTCCACCAGCCAAGCCAACCTGCATCGCCAAACAGACCAGCATCGCCGCGATACATAGCCATATCAAAGAAGTGCGTGGCATAGACTTGCATGCCGCCAAAGAAGCCTGCGAAAATATCTATCGTAGGACCTGCGAGCAGCATGAACGCCAGCAGTGCCCCGGCGAGGATAACATTAATCTGCGACAGGATCTTGATGCCTTTCGCCAGTCCGGTAATCGCGGACACGGTATACAGGCTGACAAGTGCCATAATCGCGATGGCCTGGGTGGCGAAGTTGTCCGGAACACCGGTCAGTTCGTTCAACCCGTAAGACATCTGCAACCCGAGAAAGCCGATTGGACCAACGGTGCCAGCAACAACTGCAATGATACAGGATGCATCTGCGATCAGACCAATTGGGCCTGTCAGGGCGCGGTCTCCGAAGACGGGATAAAGCAGCGTGCGCGGGGCAAGCGGCAGACCTTTATCATAGTGGTAATGCATCAGCATCACTGTGGTAAGCGACCCAAGAATAGCCCAAGCCAGAAAACCCCAATGCAGAAAGCTCTGCGCGAGGGCTGCATGGGCCTGCGCCTGTACATCACCGCTGAAATCACCAAATACGGGCGGGGGTGACAGAAAATGCGCTATTGGCTCGCCGGCGGCCCAGAACACGCCGCCGCCCGCAAGCAGCGTGCACATGATCATGGACGCCCAGCTAAAGGTGCTGAATTCGGGCATCGTCAGCCCGCCCATCAGGGTTTTAGATCCGGGCAGGACGCAGAGCACCAGACCGATCAGGAATGTTGCCAGCAGAAGGATCTGCCAATAAAGCCCGAAATACTTTGCGGAAAATGCAAAGCTGCTGTCCACGAGCGCGGACAACCCGTCAATGCTGAAAAAAGCGTAGGCGCAAAACAGGGCGATAAAGCCGCCGGTGATCGCAAATAGCGCCTTGTCAGTTCCGACTGATAGCAGTCCGATGGTTTTGGTCGTATCGCTCATTGTTATTCCTCCCAGAAGCGATGATGCGCTGCTTATTCGGCGGCGCTTTGAATATCTTTGG
>CAKMZB010000003.1:161595-220205 GCA_929200315.1 uncultured Alphaproteobacteria bacterium
CTTTGGGGGCGCTTAGCGCCCCGAAACTCTTGTCGAAAAAGGCATGCCAGTTGTCGCCCATCACACCGTCTGTCGTGGTGTCATCCAGGCCCACCGCACGTAGACCCGCACGAATGCCTGCGAGATCGCGGTTGTCGTGAAACCAAGTGGGCATAGTGGGGAAACCTGCGTTGTCGGCGGCGCCTTCGCCAAAGTCGATGGCCTTGGTCCAGCGGCCCACGCGCATCCATTCGACAATGCTGTCGGGTTGATCCTGACACAGGTCCGTGCCGATGCCGACCCTTTGCGGCCCCACCAGATCCACAGCCAGCGCCGCCATATCGCACCAGGATTGTAGCGAGCAGTTGCCGCCGTCCTTCAGGTGGTGGGGATAAGCCGAAAGACCCAGAAACCCACCGCTTTGTCCAAGGGCGCGCAACAGATCGTCGGATTTGTTGCGCAAGGCGTTGTGCCAGCTCGCCGGATTGGCGTGGCTGATGGTGATTGGGCGGCTTGAATGTTCAATTGCCTCAAAAGTCGAACGCTCGCCGGAATGGCTCATGTCGACGACAAGGCCCACGCGGTTCATCTCGGCGACCACTTGACGGCCCATGCGGGTCAGGCCCGTGTCCTCATCTTCATAACAACCCGACGCGAGCAGGGATTGGTTATTGTAGGTCAACTGCATGAACCGCAGACCTAGCGTGTGCAGTACCTCGACCAGCCCGATATCATCCTCGATGCAGGACGGGTTTTGCGAACCAAAGAAGATCGCCGTGCGCCCCGTTTCGCGGGCGCGGTGTACGTCGTTAGCGGTGCGGCCCTGAAAGATCAGATCGGCGTACTGCTCGAACCAACGGTTCCACTGCTCGATCACCAGTACCGTTTCACGAAACGTCTCGTGGTAGGTTAAGGTGACGTGGACTGCGTCCACGCCCCCTTTGCGCATCTGGCGAAAGACTTTTTCGGACCAATTGGCGTATTGCAAGCCATCAATCAGATAGGTCATGCAGGTTCACCCGCAGAAACATATGCGGTTTTCACAGTGGTGTAGAACTCAGACGCATAGGATCCTTGCTCGCGCGGACCGAAGCTGGATGCGCCGCATCCGCCGAAAGGCACGTGATAATCCGTGCCCGCGGTGGGCAAGTTCACCATCACGCAGCCCGCACGCATGTTGGCGCGGAAGTGGCTGGCACGGGCAAGCGAGGTTGTCATGATACCAGCGGTCAAACCGAACTGGGTGTCATTGGCAATGCTCAATGCCTCTTCGTAGCTGTCGGCGCGTTGTACGGCTGTGATCGGGGCGAACATCTCTTCGCGGTTGATCCGCATGTCGTTGTCTGTGTTCGCAAAGACAGCAGGGGACATGTAGTAGCCCTCGGTCGCCATCTCCAGACGGTCGCCACCACACAGCAGTTCAGCGCCTTCGCCTTTGCCAATACCCACGTAGTCGAGGTTCTGGTTCAGCTGGCTTTCGCTGACCACGGGGCCAAGTTGTGTGCCTGCTTCATGCGCGTGACCGACCTTCAAGGCCTTGGTGGCCGCAACCAGCTTTTCGACAAAGGCATCGTGGACAGCGTTATGAACAATCAGGCGGCTGGCGGCAGTGCATTTCTGACCGGTCCCCCCAAAAGCAGAGCCCGCAGCATGCATCACGGCCAAATCAAGATCGGCATCGTCCATGACGATCATCGGGTTCTTGGACCCCATTTCCATTTGCACCTTGGTCATGTTTTTTGTGGCTGCAGCTGCGATGCCACGACCCACCGGAACGGAACCGGTAAAGCTGATCGCATCTACTTGCGCGCTTTCCACGAGACGCTGGCCCACATCGCGGCCCGGGCCTGCGACGAGGTTGAACAGGCCTTTGGGAATGTCCTGACGTGCAATAATCTCGGTCAGGGCAATGGCGCTGGCAGGGGTGACATTTGCGGGCTTCCAGACGACGGCGTTGCCGAAGGCCAGTGCTGGGGCAATTTTCCAAGCAGGGGTCGCCACCGGGAAATTCCAAGGGCTGATAATCGCCACAACACCGAGTGGCTCGCGGCGCACGTCAATCTCGATACCTGGGCGCACGCTTTCGGCCAGATCGCCATGCTGGCGCAGGGTTTCTCCGGCAAAATAGGTAAAGAACTGCCCGGCGCGATAAACTTCGCCCTTACCTTCTGCAAGCGGCTTACCTTCTTCGCGGGAAAGCATACGCCCAATCTCTTCAGCGCGCGCCATCATCTCGGTCCCGATTGCCATCAGCACATCGTGACGCTTTTGAATGCCCGCGGCCCACCATGCAGGCTGCGCGCGACGTGCAGCGGCAAGGGCCGCATCCAACTGGCTCGCATCAGCCTGTGCATACATCCCAATCAAATCCGACGTGTCAGATGGATTGCGATTTTCGACTTGCGTCACCCCATCTGTCCATGCCCCATCAATATAGAGCTGCGTAAGATCGGTCATGGCGGTCTCCAATTTGCTTGACTACGGTCTAGACCGCTGCGACGACTTCAGTCATTCTCAAACACTTGAATGTTTCTTCAGAATTTTTGAATGACCATTAAACTCGAAATGCTCAGAGCATTCTCAGTCACGGCAGCGCAGGGTACGCTTGCTGGTGCTGCTGTGGTCTTGGGTCGGACACCTTCTGCGGTGTCCATGATGTTGGCGCAATTTGAAAGGGAAGTTGGCGGCACCCTATTTGAGACAGATAGAAAGAGCCGCCTGACGCCACTGGGTCAGCTTGTTCTGGAAGAAAGTCAGCGTGCCATCGATGTTTTTGACAAAAGTTCTGATGCGATCCGCCGGCACGCGATGTCGACAGCAGGAATTGTTCGCATCGCGGCGGTGCCATCCGCAACAGTGATCTTGCTGCCAGATGTGATTGAGGCATTTCGCGCCACCCACCCGGACGTGCGAATTGAGATCAGCGATGTCGACAGTGCTGCTGTCCGCGCACGTGTTCAACGCGATGCGGCCGACATTGGAATCGTTTCGGCACGGCCTGACTCCCCGTTGGAGGGTGAACGTATTCGATCTGACGACCTGGGCATCGTTTGTGCCGAAAACGGGCCCATCCATATGGCGCATCTGGACACCCAAGGCGCATCCGATTGGGGGTTGCTCAGCCTTGAACCCTTGATCGCAAACCCGCTTTGCGAGCTGGTAGATGACCCAATTGTCAATGATCTGCATTTCTCCAGCACCCTAGAGGCGCGAAATACGACAGCCATCCTATCCTTTGTACGGCGCGGGTTAGGAGCCAGTATTTTGCCGTTCGACGCAGTGCGCAATCAGCCCGATGGGGTAGAGTTCTTTGTTCCGGCCCATGCAGTAAGTCGACGAGAACTGAGGAAAATAAGATATGAAAAGGAAATGCTGCGTGGGCCCATCATAGCGTTTTGGAAACTCTTGGGGCGGTAGAAAGCAAGAGAACAGAACAAGCCTTCGGCGGGTGAAGTCGCCAGATATGTTACACACCTTGTTCACTCAATTTCAGCAAGAACTTGCTGCCAGCGATGTTCATCAAATTCCTGGAAACAAAATGCATGACGGAACCACTGCTCGAAAGGGCGCTGACCCGCTCCACAACTTGCCCGCAATGCGATGCTTGCTGTTGCATTATGAATGCAAAGGCTTTTGCGCTTCATTGAGGGCCTCCGTAGTCTGTTATTTCCTATTCTTGGTTCGCTGCGGCCTTCGTGAATGGCCGGCTTTCAAGCTGCGTAGCGGCACTGAAGTTTGTGCATGAACAGCGATTTTCGCGCTGCGCGCATGCAGCGAGAAAACCGAATTCACAGTTTGGGCTCAAAGTGAGCATGCCAAATTTGGTTGTGATAGCATGCTGAATGTCTGCATAATGCCGACGATGCGATGGCGAGGGACGGTCGGAGAACCGTTATGACCAGCCCAACTTACCTTCCGTCATTCCGCCGCGTCGAGCTTGGAACAAGGGCCGTATCATCGGCCAGAAACGTCCACTTCAGCCAAAACATGTTTGGGCAATTCACGTTCGGTTGGAAATCGCCGAACGAACCCGCGACCTGGCACTGTTCAACATGTCAACATGGTAATCGACAGCAAGCTTCGTGGTTGTGACCTTGTGAGGCTCAAAGTTACGGATGTCTTTGTGGCTGGTCGTGTGAAGGAGCGAACGTCAATCTTGCAAACCAAAACTGGCCAACCGGTCCAATCTGAAATAGCTGAAGGCACGCGAAAATCGTTGAGCTCTTGGCTGGGTGATCCAGCGATGGTCGGTTCAGACTTCCTGTGGCCAGGCTGCTTCCATGAACCGGATCACATCTCGACCCGACAGTATGCTCGGCAAATAAAGGAGCTCGTTTCTAGCATCGGTCTTGAGCCAAGCGCCTTTGGCACCCTCTCTCTTCGCAGAACCAAGGTTACCCAGATTTATAGAATGACTGGTAATCTGAGAGCCGTGCAGTTGCTGCTTGGTCAAACCAAGATGGACAGCAGCCAAGTTCCTCATGCCCATCTCCAAATGGCGAGATGCTGAGCAAGCGGGTGCTTAAGAGACACCACGGCGTGGTTGATTACGCTATGACTGATATAGATTTACCAAGATATCATTCGACCAAAACGGCTTTCCTACCGATGAGATGATGTCACGCTCATCCATCCACCTGACAAGTTCGGAGTTCTCGTTCGTCCTCTCTAACATGGGACGCGCATATCCGCGGCAAACGAGTCCTTTGACCAGCATGGCCGCTCCATAGGCAGCGCGATGGAAACAGCTAATCATCGAATTGCGGAAGCGGATACCAGGCAAAACGCAAGTCTGGTGGAGATGCATCTACGCGAACCGAAAGACGAGCAACAACGGCGTGCTACTCGGTAACACGCTGATAAAACTTCAAATTCGAAGCCGGTTCTAAAACTTACGGAAATTGGAAAACTGGTGGAGCTAAGCGGAATCGAACCGCTGACCTCTTGCATGCCATGCAAGCGCTCTCCCAACTGAGCTATAGCCCCATCTGTACCGCCTTTGGGGTTGGCGGTTGGGTGGCGGGAATGCTCCCGCAACGGGCGGCGTCTTAGGCTTTAAGCGCTGTTGGCGCAAGCCTCGTTAGCCCGCAAAATGCGCGCCGGAGGGACCATAATCTCCCTATCCGGCGCAGCATCAGCCTTTAGCTGTCTTCCTTGTCATCTTTCCCACGAGGAATGATGTCGTCGAGACTGTCGTCGTCCTCATCATCATCCTCCAGGAATGGGCCGGACGCTTTGTCATCGTCATCATCGTCATCTTCGATATCGACGTCGGGAATGTCGTCAGGCACATCATCATCGCCGTCCACGGTGTCGCCGTCATCGTCGTCGGCGTCTTCAAGCGAAATGATTTCGGGGCTCTCGGTATCGGTATCATCATCCTCGTCCTCGGCCGCCTTCTCCTTGACCGCAGTTTCAGTCTCTGCGGCCTTGGCTTCGCTTGCGGCTGACTTTGAATTGTCAAAGAAGGACAGCGGATAGGACTTGCCCGTATAGGGCGAGACAATCGGATCGTTGCTGAGATCGTAGAATTTGCGCCCGGTTTCCGGGCAGGTGCGCTTTTCGCCGAGTTCGGGCTTGGCCAAGGGAAACCTCGTCAATCATGGAAGACGCCCGGGAAATTCCGGGCGGTGTGGCGGGCGGTCTAGCGAGGCAACGGGGGCCTGTCAAAGGCGTTTGCGCCCCTGCAATGGTTCAATACACGTAATCGAGCCGGATGGCCTTGTGAGCGGGGTACTTAGCCCGCTACAAGGAGGACGACGTCGGCCGCATGCCACGCAACTTTCAGACCCATAGATATGGCTTCCCATTCCCACAAACCCACCCCGCTGACTGCGCGAGGCGGGGCTTCCTTGTCCGGTAATGTCACCGTTCCCGGCGACAAATCGATTTCCCACCGCTCCCTGATTTTCGGCACCCTCGCCCGCGGGCGTACCACCGTGCGCAATTTGCTGGAGGGGGACGATGTTCTGGCCACCGCCAACGCAATGAAGGCGCTGGGAGCGAAGATCGAGAAGGCCGGTGATGTGTGGACTGTCGACGGGGTCGGCAATGGCGCGCTACTTGAGCCGAAGGAGCCGCTCGATTTCGGCAATGCCGGTACTGGTTCGAGGCTCACCATGGGCCTCCTTGCGCCATACGATTTCCCCGTGACCTTTGTGGGGGACGCATCCCTCTCTTCACGCCCGATGGGCAGGGTGCTGGATCCGCTGCGCCAGACCGGCTGCCAGGTGAAGGCGCAGGAGGGTGACCGTCTGCCGGTCACGCTACACGGCGCGCCGCTTGCAGTGCCGATAACGTATCGCGTGCCCGTGGCCTCCGCGCAGATAAAGTCCGCCGTGCTGCTGGCCGGTCTCAACATTGCAGGCACCACCACAGTGATCGAACCGGTTTTCACCCGCGACCATACAGAGCGGATGCTTGCCGGGTTCGGGGCAGACATCACGGTCGAGACCGCCGCGGATGGTGTGCGCACGATCTCCATCACGGGTCAGACGGATTTACGGCCGCAGGACATCACTGTGCCGGGGGATCCCTCGTCAGCTGCATTTGCCATTGTCGCGGGGCTGATCGTTCCGGGTTCAGAGCTGACGGTGAAGGATGTGCTGCTCAATGAAACGCGCACCGGCCTGCTGACGACGCTTCAAGAGATGGGCGCGAACATCACCATTAAAAACCGCCGCGAGACCGGCGGGGAAGAGATCGGCGATATCCATGTTGCCAACAGCAGTTTGACTGGCGTCACCGTGCCTGCTGAGCGGGCCCCGTCGATGATTGACGAATATCCGATCCTCGCCGTCGCCGCAGCCTTCGCAGACGGCGAAACGCGCATGGAAGGGTTGGAAGAATTGCGGGTAAAAGAGTGCGACCGCCTCGCAGCCGTGGCGCGGGGGCTGGAAGAAAATGGTGTTGATTGCACGGAGGGCGAAGACTGGCTCACCGTTCGTGGCACCGGTAACATGGCAGCAGGCGGCGGAACGGTGGAAACCCATCTCGACCACCGTATCGCCATGGCCTTCCTGGTGATGGGCCTGGCATCGCAGAAACCGGTTACGGTGGATGATGGCGCAATGATCGCAACGTCCTTCCGTGAATTCCCGGACCTCATGGCCAGCCTTGGCGGAACCATCGAGGCAGTTGCATGAGCCTGCTGCGGATCCGCCGTCTTCCCCACGGCGAAGGACTTGCTCTGCCCGCCTATGAGACCGTCGGTAGCGCGGGACTCGATCTGCCCGCCGCCGTTGCGGAGCCGTTGACGATTGCCCCCGGTGACCGCGCGCTCATCCCCACCGGCCTCGCCTTTGCCCTTGCAGATGGTCACGAAGGCCAAGTGCGGCCCCGCTCCGGCCTGGCAGTCAAACATGGGATCACCGTGCTCAACGCCCCGGGCACAATCGACGCTGATTATCGCGGCGAAATTCATGTGCCTCTTATCAACTTGGGCAAAGAAGCCTTCATTGTGGAGCGCGGCATGCGCATAGCCCAACTCGTCGTTGCGCCCTTCGCGCAAGCGACCATTGAGGAGGTGGAGACGCTGGACGAG
The DNA here is from genome assembly GCA_929200315.1 of uncultured Alphaproteobacteria bacterium. GTDB lineage: Bacteria > Pseudomonadota > Alphaproteobacteria > Rhizobiales > Rhizobiaceae > Pseudahrensia. The sequence goes on from CAKMZB010000003.1 coordinate 169,118, forward strand.
ACCGAACGGGGAAGCGGTGGCTTCGGCTCCACCGGCCTTTAACTGCATCAGATGAAATGAGGTGCCGCCGCCTAGGCCACGGCTTTCGCCTTTGCTAGGCCTTCCTGACGCAATTTTCAGCGAAAGCAGAAACGATGAGCGACAGCACGTTCTTTGAAGTCCACGACCCAGTCTTTTCCAGTTACGTGCTCTTCAACGCACCGGTAAAGCGCCTCGCCACAGGCTTTGACTGGGCCGAGGGACCGGTCTGGTTTGGCGATGCGGACTGCTTGCTGTTCTCCGATATTCCAAACAACCGCATTGTTCGCTGGAGCGTAGAGACCGGCATCTCGACATTCCGCCAGCCCTCCAACTTTGCAAACGGCCACACAAGAGACCGGCAGGGGCGGCTTATATCCTGCGAACATGGCGGGCGACGGGTCACGCGGACGGAATTTGACGGGACCATCACGGTCCTTGCCGACAGCCATGACGGCAAGAGACTAAATTCTCCCAATGACGTGGTGGTGAAAGGCGACGGGACCGTCTGGTTCACCGACCCCCACTACGGCATTGGCAGCAACTACGAGGGCCATAAGGGAGAGCAGGAACAACCCTGCCACGTTTATCGCCTCGACCCGGAAACCAGCGATCTGCGCGCGGTCATCACAAGCTTGGAATGCCCAAACGGGCTTGCCTTTTCATCGGATGAAAGCCTGCTTTATGTCGCGGATACCGGCACGATGTTTGCCGAAAACCCGACGCAGCATATGCGCTCTTTCGCCGTGAACGCCGATGGCAGCGTCACGGATAACGGTATTTTCTACACAGTGGATGTCGGTGTCGCCGACGGCTTCCGTCTGGATACAGATGGCAACATCTGGACGTCAGCCGGGGACGGGGTGCATTGCATCTCGCCGAGCGGCAGGCTGCTTGGCAAAATTCTGGTGCCGGAAATTGTGTCCAATGTCTGCTTTGGCGGCCGCGACCGGCATCAGCTCTTCATGACGGGAACAACCTCACTCTACCGCGTCCCGCTCAACTGTGAGGGTCTGGCGACCTTTTAGGGCAGGATTCAGGCTCTCTCAAAACGGTGATCAAAAAGATCAGGCTCGGTCTACCGCAAGGGTGTTGATCATGCCTCCCATCCTGCTAGCTTGCCGTCAATTGCTGTGCCGCCCAAGGGGGAGGCACTTTTCAATTGTGTCTGGGAGGACCACCAAATGAAACGTTCATTCATCACAACTGCGCTCGTCACCACTATGGCTGTCAGCTTCACCGCCGAAGCTCTGGCAGTCGAGTGGAATGCCTCTGTCTGGGGCAAGCGTCGCGCATTTACCGAGCATGTTGAAAAGCTCGCCGAGCTTGTTAGCGAGAAAACTGGCGGCGATTTCACTATCAACATTTCCTATGGTGGCTTGTCGAAAAACCGTGAAAACCTCGATGGCATCTCCATTGGCGCCTTTGAGATGGCTCAGTTTTGCGCCGGCTATCACCGCGACAAGAATCCCACCATTACCGTTTTGGAACTGCCCTTCCTTGGCGTGACAACGCTGGATCAGGAACGCCGCCTGTCTGAAAAACTCTATCAGCATCCTGCTGTTCAGAAGGATCTTGCCCGCTGGAACGCATCGCTGCTGATGCCGTCCCCCATGCCCCAATATAATATCGTTGGCGTTGGCAATGCGCCAAGCAAGCTGGCTGATTTTGACGGCTTTAACGTGCGTGCCACTGGTGGCATCGGCCAGGCCATGAAGGCTGTCGGCGCCGTGCCAACCTCCGTGACCGCCACGGAAGCACGACAGGCGCTGGATTCCGGCGTGGTGAAAGGTGTTGCCTTTGCCCCCCATGCCCACATGGCATACGGCACCGTTGAGGGCGGCAAGTGGTGGACCACTAACCTGAACCCCGGCACCGTGAACTGCCCGGTCGTCGTGAACACTGATGCTCTGGCTGCTTTGTCTGATGAACATCGCAAGGCTCTCATCTCTTCCGTTGGCCCGGCGCTCGATCATTATGTTGAGAATTATGAAAACAACACGATGGGCGCCTGGGGTCCGAAATTGAAGGAAAAGGGCATCGCTGAGGTGAGCTTCACCGATGCCGAGATTGCTGCCTTCCGCGAGAAAGCCGCTGCGCCAATCGCTAAGGCCTGGATCGAAGACAACACTGCTAAGGGTCTTCCGGCTCAGGAGCTTTACGATCTGACAGTAAAAACCATCAGTGAAACCAAGTAGGCTGCGATCTTTCGCCAGCCCGGTCGCGGGCATGCGAATATTTGCAGCAGACATGGTCTCCATTCCAAACAGTTACAGCTTCACCCCCGGGTTCTGCCCGGGGGTGAAGCTCGTTTTGTAAGCAGGCGAAAGCGATGGCAGGGGCAGCGGCGGTACTGGAAGATGGCAGTCGGCTTTCACGGCTGGATCGCGCACTTTTTCGGCTGGAAGGCCGGTTGGCGCTGATTTCCGGTCTGGCTGTTCTCGCCCTCGTCTTGCTCGCGGTGGTGTCCGTAGGCGGGCGCAATTTTTTCAATCAGCCCCTGTCTGGCTATGTCGACTGGATCGAAATCGCTATGCCGCTGATCGCCTTTACCGGCGTTGCCTACACGCAGCGCCTGGGTGGTCATATCCGCATGGATATTCTCATCGGGAACTTGCGCAGGCGCTGGCTTTGGGCAGCAGAGTTCCTGACGACACTCATTATTTTCATTGTCATGGTCATTCTGGTCTGGGGATCCTTCTCCCATTTCGACCGTTCCTTTGACTTTACGGCGCCACTGTGGAGCCGCGATTCCACCATGGACATCGCCATTCCGCTATGGCCGGCAAAGCTGCTGGCTCCGGTCGCCTTTTCCGTTCTTTGTCTGCGTCTTGCGCTGCAATTGTGGGGCTACGGCAAGGCGTTAATTCTCGGCACCGAAGCTCCGGTCGCCGTGCCGCTGGTAGAAGACGCCGCCGCCCAGGCCGCGCGGGAAGCGGCTACCGTTTCCGGCGCCGACGATCGATAGGAGACGGATATGGAACCCATCGATATTGGCATTGTCGTCTCCTTCTTCATGCTGGCCATGGTCATCCTGGGCATGCGTGTGGCCTTTGCTGCCGCTATGGCCGGGATCGTTGGCCTTGTCTGGATCTTCTGGGCCAAGAAGGGTTACGATCCTGAGCAGTTCAGCTGGGCCATCACTATTGCCGCTAAAACGGCAGGGCAGGTGCCCCATTCCAAGGTGGCGAGCCAGGCGCTTTCGCTGATCCCGACCTTCATTCTGATCGGCTATCTCGCCTACTATGCGGGACTGACGACAGCTCTTTTTGAGGCCGCCAAACGCTGGGTCGGCTGGGTGCCGGGGGGCATGGGGGTCGCGACGGTTTTTGCAACAGCGGGCTTTGCCGCAGTTTCAGGCGCGTCGGTCGCGACTTCCGCCGTTTTTGCCCGCATCGCGATCCCAGAAATGCTGGCCGTTGGTTACGACAAACGCTTTGCTGCCGGTGTTGTGGCGGCTGGCGGCACTTTGGCGTCACTTATTCCACCTTCGGCGATTCTTGTGATCTACGCCATTATTGTGGAGCAGGATGTCGGTTTGCTGCTGCTGGCTGGCTTTATTCCAGGCGCCGTTTCAGCCCTGATTTATGGCGGCCTTATCATCGGTATGGCGCTGGTCATTAAGAATTTCGGACCACCGATCTCCGGCTTCACCTGGGGTGAGCGCTTCCGTTCCCTGCCGCCAGCGCTACCGATCTTTGCAGTCATCACGATCATTATTCTCTTCGTTTACAATCCCTTCGGCGGAGACGCCTTTGGCACACCGACGGAAGGTGGTGCGATCGGAGCATTCATTGTGCTTTGCATGGCGCTCTACCGCGGTATGCGTTGGGAGCAGCTGAAGTCCGCCCTGTTGGAGACGGCAAAACTCTCCGTCATGATTTTCACGATCATCTGGGGCGTCTTGATTTATGTGCGCTTCCTGGGCTTTGCCGACCTTCCCGCTTCCTTTGCCGAGTGGATTGCCGAGCTCGAACAATCCCCCATGCTCACCCTCGTGATGATCCTCCTCGCCTATGCGGTGCTTGGGATGTTCATGGACGCTATCGGCATGCTGCTGCTGACGTTACCCGTTGTTTTCCCTGCCGTAATGGCGCTGAACGGCGGGCCATACGTCACCGCCGAAGATGCCGCCTTCGGCATGAACAGCACGATGTGCGCGATTTGGTTTGGCATTCTGGTGGTGAAAATGGCGGAGTTTTGTTTGATAACTCCACCGATTGGACTGAACTGTTTCGTGGTGGCGGGGGTGCGGCCGGACATTTCTGTGCAAGATGTTTTCCGCGGCGTGACGCCGTTCTTCATTGCCGATGCGATCACGATTGCCACGCTGGTCGCGTTCCCGGCCATCGTGCTTTGGCTTCCCAGCCTAACGATGACGTAGCACGCGCAAATTCGTTCTAACATCACCACGTAATTCGCAATGGCACGCGGTCCGCAGGCTTCTACATAAGGTTAGAGTGGAACATCGTTCCAAGTCCTGTCGAGAAAAGCCGTGCAGACTTATCCCCTTTTCATCAAGCTTGCAGGCCAGCGTGTGGTCTTTTCCGGCGCTGGAGAACATGCAGCCGCAAAGATCAAGCTGCTGCTGAAGACTGAAGCAAGCATCGCCGTCTATGGCGAGAACCCTTGTGCCGCAGTGCGGCATTGGTTTGCAAATGGGGCCCTTTCTTTCACAAATAGACCCATTTCTTTCGGCGATACCCTCGGCGCACGTCTCGTATATGGCGCAAACGATGATCCGGACGAGGATGCCCGCGCGGTGGCCATCGGCAAGGCCGAGGGCGCGCTGACGAATATCGTCGACAATCTGGAAGCGAGCGAATTCCTCACCCCCGCCATCGTCGACCGCGACCCGGTTGTGGTGGCGATTGGCACGGAGGGCACCGCCCCGGTTCTGGCGCGCAAGATCAAGGCGCAGGTGGAGGAACTTCTCCCAATCTCCACCGGCCCCTTGGCCCGGATTGCAAACACCTTCCGCACCAAGGCCGCGACCTTGAAAGGTCCCCGCACCCGACGAGCCTTTTGGGCACGCTTCTTCAACGAGGCCGGACCAAAAGCACTGGCAGAAGGTGGCGAAGAGGCGGTCATCCCCGCCCTCGACAAGCTCTATGATGAAGCCGCACACCCCGCGCCGAGCGCAGGCTCCGTCGTGCTGGTCGGCACCGGCCCGGGCGACCCGGAATTGCTCACGCTGAAAGCGCGCCGCACGCTGCATGAGGCCGATGTCGTTCTCCACGACCGGCTGGTGTCGCCGGAAATCCTGGAGCTCGCCCGCCGCGAAGCGACCGTCATCGAGGTCGGCAAGAAGGGCTATGGCCCATCCTGGAAGCAGGACGACATCAACGATCTCATCGTTACCCATGCGCGCAAAGGCGCGAAGGTGGCGCGGCTGAAATCCGGCGATGCGTCCATCTATGGCCGCCTTGATGAGGAACTTGACGCGCTTGATGCCGCCGGCATCGACTGGTCGATCGTGCCGGGCATCACCACAGCGTCCGCTGCTGCCGCCTCTATCGGCACCTCCCTCACCCGCCGGGGTCGCAACTCGCAGCTTCGCTTCCTTACCGGTCGCGATGTTGATGGTTTTGCCGAACATGACTGGAAGAGCCTTGCCCGCACCGGCGAGACGGCGGCCATCTATATGGGATTGCGCGCGGCAACCTTCCTCGCGGGGCGTCTGCTGATGCACGGTGCAGATGCGGCAACCCCGGTGACCCTGGTGGAGAATGCCAGCCGCATCGACCAGCGCGTTGTCCTCACCAATCTCAACGATCTGCCGGATGATCTGAAAGCGTCGGCCATGACCGGCCCCGCCATCATTTTCCTCGGCCTGACGCCGCGCAAACTCGCCGGTGTCGAGATCGCTCCAATCGCCCAGAAGCTGGAGGCAACAGCATGACTGATAAGTCGCTCCGCCGCCCCTATCCGCCCAAGATCGTCACCGCCAATGCGCTGATGGAAGGAGATGCGGTTTATTTCACCAAAAGCCGCACCTGGTCCCGCGAAATTGGCGAGGCCCATGCGGTCCATAATGCCGATGAGGCAGACCGCTTGCTGGCCGAGGCCAACACCCAAGCGGGTAAGATCGTTGGCGCCTACCTGGCTGACGTAAGCCTTGAAAGCGGCCAACCCGCACCAATCCATTTCCGCGAAGAATTTCGTACCCGCGGACCCTCCAATTACTTCCACGGCAAACAGGTCGAGCAGGTTTAAGCCCATGTATCTCTATGATGAATTCGATGCAGCTTTCGTGCGCGAGCGCGTCGCTCAGTTCCGCGGCCAGGTCGCCAAACGCGTTGACGGCTCCATGACGGAGGACGAGTTTAAGCCGCTGCGGCTGATGAACGGCCTCTACCTCCAGCTCCACGCCTATATGCTGCGCGTTGCCATTCCCTACGGCTCCCTCGACGCGCCCAAAATGCGCCAGCTCGCCTATATCGCGGAGCGATGGGACAAGGGCTATGGGCATTTCACCACACGGCAGAACATCCAGTACAACTGGCCATTGCTGGCCGATGTGCCGGACATGCTGGATGCGCTGGCTAATGTTGGAATGCACGCGATCCAGACCTCCGGCAACACGATCCGCAATGTCACAGCAGACCACTTTGCAGGAGCTGCGGCAGATGAGATCGCCGATCCGCGCCCGACGGCGGAGCTGATCCGCCAATGGTCCACCGACCATCCCGAATTCCAGGCCCTGCCCCGCAAATTCAAGGTTGCCGTCACCGGTTCACCCAACGACCGTGCGGTGACAAAGGCCCATGATATCGGTCTACGCATGGTGCGCGATGCGGCGGGCGAACCGGGCTATGAAGTCATCGTCGGGGGTGGTCTTGGCCGCACGCCGATGGAAGGCCGTGTGATCCGCAAGCACCTGCCCGTCGTCGACCTGCTGCCTTATCTGGAGGCTATCCTCCACGTCTATAATCTCGCCGGACGGCGCGACAACAAATATAAGGCGCGCATCAAAATCCTCGTCCACGAAACCGGGCTCGATGAGATACGTGCCGAGGTAGAGAAAGCCTTCGAATGGCAAAAGGCCCGCTTCCAGGCTCCTGCCGAAGCCCTGATCGCGCGCATTGCGGAGAGCTTCAGGCAGCCCGATCTTGATGACCGGCCGGAAGGCGTGCTAACCTCGGCACTCGAAAGCGATGCTGATCTGGCCCGCTTCGTGCGCCACAATGTGGCCGAGCATCAGCGCGGCGACCACGCCATCGTCACCATCTCGCTGAAGCCTGTTGGCGGCACGCCGGGTGATGCGACAGCGGACCAGATGCGCGCGGTTGCCGATATTGCCGAGCGCTGGGGCCACAACGAAATTCGCGTCTCCCATGAGCAGAACCTTGTCCTGCCTCATGTGGCAAAGGCTGATCTGCCACTGGTCTTTGCCGCTTTGCAAAGAGCCGATCTGGCCACTGCCAATATCGGCCTTCTCTCCGACATCATTGCCTGCCCGGGCATGGATTATTGCGCGCTGGCAACGGCTCGCTCGATTCCCATCGCACAGGAAATTGCCACCCGCTTTGATGACCTTGGCTGGGAGGCGGAAATCGGTGCGATGAAGATCAAAATCTCAGGTTGCATCAATGCCTGCGGTCACCACCATGTTGGCCATATCGGCATTCTCGGCCTCGATCGGGCGGGGGTGGAAAATTACCAGATCACCCTTGGCGGGGATGGCACCGAACAATTCGCCATCGGCGAACGCGCCGGTCCGGGCTTTGCAGCCGAAGATCTGGTGCCCGCACTGGAGCGGCTGATGGAAGCTTATTTCGATGTGCGCACCAGCGCTGATGAGCCGTTCATCGACACCTATCGCCGCCTCGGGGTCGTTCCCTTCAAAGCAGCACTCTACCCTGAAACCCAGAAGCAGGCGGCCTGACCCATGAGTGTGATCGTCAACCGTGACGGCAATTTTGCCCACGCCGCGCCGGAATTCGACTTTGCCCCCCTCGGCACGGAGGGGGCGGTGGCCTTCGATGTGCCGTCGGACACCGCGCCGGAAGCGTTGGACGAGGTGCTGACACACGCTTCAGCCTTGCGCATCGCCTTCCCATCCTCGCATGATGGGCGTGGCTTTTCGCTTGCCCGCTATGCCAGGCAGTCCGGCTTTTGCGGTCATCTGCGCGCCAGCGGTAAATTGCTTGCCGACCAATTTCCCCTTGCCTTGCGCAGCGGTTTCGATGATGCCGAGATCACAGATGATCGCGCGTTGCGGATGCAGCAGGTACAATGGGTTGATGCGGCCTCCCGCGCCCATACATCCTACCAAAGCCGCCTGATGCGTGCGGTCTGAGAGAACAACATGAGTGCACTTGCCATGGCGGAAGTCGCCGCAACGATCGATCATCCGGATGCCCAGACGGTCACAGCCGTGACCCATTGGACGGACCAGCTTTTCTCCTTCCGCGTCACGCGCCCGCGTTCGCTGCGCTTCCGCTCGGGCGAATTTGTGATGATCGGGCTGGAAAAAGAAGACGGCAAGCCACTACTGCGCGCCTATTCCATCGCCTCACCCTCTTGGGACGAAGAGCTTGAGTTTTATTCCATCAAGGTGCCTGACGGCCCGCTGACTTCACGCTTGCAGAAAATAGTGCCAGGCGACCAGGTGATCGTGCGACCAAAGCCCGTCGGTACGCTGGTGCTCGACGCTTTGCTGCCCGGCAAGCGCTGCTTTCTGGTGGGCACAGGAACAGGCATTGCACCTTTTGCCTCGCTGGTTCGCGACCCCGATCTCTACGAACGCTTTGATGAAGTCGTGCTCACCCACACGACCCGCACAGTTGCCGACCTTGCCTATGGGAAACAACTTGTGGAGCAGGTGAAGGAAGATCCGCTGGTCGGGGAAGAAGCGAGCGCCAAGCTGCGCTACATTGCCACCACGACCCGCGAAACCTCCCATGTCATGGGGCGCATCACCGAGATTTTTGGCGACCCCGCAAGGCTGGAGGAATTGAGCCTGTCACCACTCGGCCCTGATGACCGCGTCATGATCTGCGGCTCCATTGGCCTCAACGAGGACATGAAGGCGATCTGCGAGAAGGCAGGATTGGAAGAAGGTTCCAACTCCATGCCGGGGCACTTTGTGGTCGAAAAGGCCTTTGTTGGCTGATGGCCCGGCAGCTCATCTCAACCGGATCACCACTTGAGAAACAGGCCGGCTACAGCCGCGCCGTAGTGGCGGGGCCGTGGTGCTTTGTCTCCGGCACGACAGGCTATGACTATGCGTCCATGGAGATGCCGAGGGATGCCGCCGAGCAGACGCGCAACATTCTGGCGACGATCAGGCAGTCCCTCACCGAAGGCGGCTTTGCCATGGAAGATGTGGTGCGCGCCCGCTACATCGTTACCGACCGCGCTTTTGTGGAGCCAGTAATGGCGGAACTTGGCAAAGTCTTCGGTGACATCCGCCCGGCGGCGACGATGGTGATCGCAGGCCTCGTCGACCCTGCCATGAAGGTGGAAATCGACGTTACAGCCTATCGCGACGGTTAGTCTTTCTTGGGCGCGAAGATAAGATAGCAGGGCGTGCGCCCCTCGCGCACGGCCTTTGCTTCATAGCGCGTGCGCAGCCAGCCCTCCCAGGGCTCATTCCAATCCGCCGCACGGGTCGCCGCCCAGCGGAAGAGGCCACTCTTGTGCACATGGCCGAGGGTCCAGTTCACATAGGTGTCGATGTCGGAAGCGAAGCGGAACGTCGCGTCGGCCGTCAGCACGCGGTGGATGCGGGTAAGGTTCGCCTGGTTGACGAAGCGTCGCTTCCAGTGCCGGATCTTCGGCCAGGGATCGGGATAGAGCAAGTCGAGCCGCGCAAGACTCGCCTCTGGCAGCCAATCCAGCAGGAAGGCTGCATCATCGTTGTAGAGGCGCAGATTGGTGAGGCCATGATCCTCAATCTGCCCCATCATCTTGGCCATACCGTCGATGAAGGGTTCAACGCCGATAAAGCCGATATTTGGATTATCCCGCGCGCGGTTTGCCAAATGCTCACCGCCGCCAAATCCGATTTCCATCTCCACCCGCTCAACCCTGGCCTCAAAGAGCGGGCGCAGGTCGGTGACGGGATCTGCAGTCGGGTCGAGCAGAAGGCGCGGCAGCGCCTCCTCCATTAGCCGCGCTTTGCGACCATCGAGAGGTTTACCCTTGCGGCGGCCATAAAAGTTGCGCTCGGGAAAGTCTTCTGTGCTCACATCGCCGCTTTGAGTTCGTCGACGAGGTCGGTGCGCTCCCAGGAGAAGTGGCCTTCATCCGTTGGTGTGCGGCCAAAGTGACCATAGGCTGATGTGGGGGCATAGATCGGGCGGTTGAGCGCGAGATGCGTGCGGATGCCGCGCGGTGTCAGATCCATCACTTTCGAGATCGCCTGCTCCAGCCGCGCCTCATCCACCTGCCCGCCCGCATCAGCGTAAATGGAAAGCGGATGCGGCACGCCGATGGCGTAGGAGAGCTGGATTGTCACCCAGTCGCAAAGACCCGCGGCAACGATGTTCTTGGCGAGATAACGCGCGGCATAAGCGGCAGAACGGTCGACCTTTGTCGGATCTTTGCCTGAGAACGCACCACCCCCGTGGGGAGCCATGCCGCCATAGGTGTCAACAATGATTTTGCGGCCAGTCAGCCCCGCATCTCCGTCTGGCCCGCCAATGACGAAGGTGCCGGTCGGGTTCACATGCCAGGCCGTGTCATCGCGGACCCACCCGTCGGGCAGCACATCGCGGATGGTGGACTCCACCATTTTACGGACATCCGCAGGGGTCTGGCTTTCATGGGTGTGCTGGGTGGAGAGCACGATGGAGGAAACCCGCACCGGCTTGCCGCCCTCATAAACAACAGAAACCTGACTCTTGGAATCCGGCCCGAGATCAGAAAGCTCGCCGGAATGACGTTTTTCGGCCAACTCACGCAGAATCGCATGACTGTACTGGATCGGCGCGGGCATCAGGTCTTCGGTTTCATTGGAGGCGTAACCAAACATGATGCCCTGGTCACCGGCGCCCTCTTCCTTGTGCTCGCCTGTGCCCTCATCAACACCTTGGGCAATATGGGCCGACTGACCGTGGAGCAGCACTTGCACATCGGCATTGGCGTGGTGAAAGCCATCCTGCTCGTAGCCGATATCCTTGATCGCAGCGCGAGCGGCGGCCTCAATTTCTTCCGGCGTCACGGCATCCGCGCCGCTCGGGCCACGAGTTTCACCAGCGATGACAACTTTGTTTGTTGTGGTCAGCGTTTCAGCAGCAACGCGCACGTCCCACGGATCAATCTTCCCCTCTTCGGCGCGGCGAAAGAAGATATCGACGATCTCGTCAGAAATGCGGTCGGAAACTTTGTCCGGATGGCCTTCGGAGACGGATTCAGACGTGAATGTGTAGTTGGAGCGCGCCATGGCGGGGACCCTCGCTTAGTTGAACAGCCTGCCGAAAGAGTTCAGCGGCACTGTTGAGGGGCGCAACAAGCGGGTGGCAAACACGCCGTCCTCGAATAGGGCGAATTAGGCGTTGCACGCGGCCCAAGTCAAGTCATATGCTGATCGCGTTATATGGAAATTGCGCTGAACGGCATGCTGCCTATTTGCCGTTGTTTTCCGGCAAGCCCGTTTCATCGGCGAATGTACGCACCATGTCGATTATCCGCTTGCGGATGGCGGAGTTGGTAATGCGCACAAAGGCTCGGTTGAGTTCGATGCCTTCCTTGGTGGAAACGAAATCAACAACATAGTCGGAAGTTGTCGCTTCCCCAAAACCTGACACGGTCTCCCCGTCCGGGCCCGGCGCATCCTCAAAGAAGAATGAGACCGGCACCTCCAGAGCAGAGGCGATCTGGTGCATACGGCTGGCGCCGATGCGGTTGGTGCCCTTCTCGTATTTCTGGATCTGCTGGAAAGATATGCCAAGCGCGGTGCCGAGCTTTTCCTGGCTCATGTTCTGCATGGTGCGGCGTAACCGCACGCGACTGCCCACATGCACATCAATAGCGCTGGGCGTCTTTTTGTTTCCCGTTGCGTTCGATACGGCTCGCGCCATGTCACCCCCGAAAAGCTATATTCCCGGCAAAACTACAAAAATCGCGCTGTTTGCCGGCTCAAACCGTCTGTTTGCGCTTGCCGGATCGCAAAAGACCTATTGAAACGCCATAGCAGATGCAAATCAAAAGCAAAAACGGCAAGGTTCCTATGCGTGAGTATAGAGTGATCGGAGCCGCTCGCGGTAGGGGGCCGTCGACCACACCAACTTTCCCCAAGCCAAGTGCCGCGCGAACACGGCCATTGGCGTCGATTATGCCGGAAATGCCGCTGTTCGCCGCCCGCACAACCGGCAAGCCCTCCTCCACAGCGCGAATCTGACTGGCGTGGAAATGCTGATACGGGCCCGATGTCTGGCCGAACCAGCCATCGTTGGTGAGGTTGACAATCCAACCCGGCCGCACCTGATCCCCAGACAGCAATTGTCCAGAAAAGATAATCTCGTAGCAGATAAGCGGCAGGAAGGGCGGCGCACCGTCGATGGGAATAACCTTGCGCTGCAGGCCTGGTGTAAAACCGCGACCTTCCACAAGCTGTCGCAGACCGACACCTTTGAGAACAAAGCCGAGCGGCAAATATTCTCCGAAGGGCACAAGGCGGGTCTTATCGCCATGATCCAGCAACGCACCGCCGGATGAAACCACATAAAGCGCGTTGAACACCTGCTCCGGAGTCGTGGAAGTCGGCCAGACGGCTCGCATCGCACCGGTAACGAGTTGTGTGTTGCCGTGCAGTGATTCTGCGATCTGTTGCAGCCGGTCAGGGCGATCCTGGAGGATGAAGGGAAAGGCGGATTCCGGCCAGATCACATGAGTCGGCTGCGGGCCGTCGCTGCTTTGCGTCAGCGCCAGATAGCGCGCCATGATGGCGTCCTCGTTGTCGCGATCCCATTTTTCATCCTGCGTTAGGTTTGGTTGCACGATACGCAGCCGCACCCCAGGCTCGTTTGCGGTCGAGGCGATGGATAGGCTGTAGGCACCATAGCCCAGATGGGCGGCGATCAATGCTGCCAAAGTCGGAACAACCCCGCGCCAGCCGCCATGCTTTAAGACAAGCACCGGCAGACAGGCGGCAAAAACTGTAAGTGCACTCACCCCATAGGCACCAATCAGGCTCGCGCTTTGCATGGCAAGCGGCGAGGGCATCGCGGCATAGCCGATAAGATTCCAGGGAAAGCCTGTCAGCACCGTGCCACGCAGGAATTCACCTATCGCGAAGGCGCAGGCGAGAACGATGATCTGGCCCCAGGAAGCATGTTTCCCCTCGCGCCAGGCAAAACTCGCAAGCGCCGCGGCAAGGCCCCAAAACAAAGCCATGCCCGCAGGTAAGGCCATCACCGCGACAGGCAGCAGCCAGGCAAAAGTCTCCGCGTCCACCAAAAAGGCGCTGCCGACCCACCACAGACCTGCAAGGAAATAGCCAAAACCAAAGAGCCACCCGGTGTGGAAAAACCGCCGGACCCGGCCCCGGGCCTCACCGACCCGCCCATCGAGGAGCAGGACCAAGAGCGGAAAAGAGACGAAAATCGCAGGCCACACAAACAGCGGCGCAAGAGCAAGCGCAGCAAAGGCTCCGGCGAAAACCGCAAGCAAGCTCGCCCGCCAGCCGGTGAGAGACCGGATCTTGTACGCGATCAAGGCGCGCCTTGATCCTCCTGCGCTGCTCAATCGCTCATCTTCAAAGCGGCGATGAAGGCGGTTTGGGGAATTTCCACTTTGCCGAACTGACGCATCTTCTTTTTGCCAGCCTTCTGCTTGTCCAACAGCTTACGTTTGCGCGTGGCATCCCCGCCGTAACATTTGGCGGTCACGTCCTTGCGCAGGGCGGAGATCGTTTCGCGCGCAATCACGTTGCCGCCAATCGCTGCCTGAATCGGGATTTTGAACATGTGTTTGGGAATGAGGTCTTTCAGCTTTTCGCACATGGCCCGCCCGCGTGGCTCTGCAACGGAGCGGTGAACGAGCATGGACAGCGCATCCACCGGTTCAGCGTTCACCAGCACGGAGAGCTTCACCAGATCACCGGCGCGGTATTCCTGCATCTGGTAGTCGAAAGACGCATAACCGCGCGAAATGCTTTTGAGCCGATCGTAGAAATCAAACACCACTTCGTTGAGCGGCAACTCGTATTCCAACATCGCGCGGGCGCCGACATAGGTCATGTTGAGCTGGATGCCGCGACGGTCCTGGCAGAGTTTCAAAATAGGGCCGAGATATTCGTCCGGTGTCAGGATCGTTGCCTTGATCCACGGTTCATGGATTTCTATAATCTGCATGACATCCGGCATATCAGCAGGATTGTGGAGCTGCGTCACAGACCCATCGCGCAGATGCAAGTCATAGACCACGCTCGGGGCCGTCGCGATGAGGTCGAGGTCGAATTCCCGCTCCAGCCGCTCCTGGATGATTTCCAGATGCAACAGACCCAAAAAGCCGCAGCGGAAGCCAAAGCCCAGCGCGGCTGAGGATTCCATCTCGTAGCTGAAGGAAGCATCATTGAGCCGCAATTTGCCAACCGCCGAGCGCAGGTCTTCAAAATCTGCCGCATCAACCGGAAAGAGACCGCAGAAGACCACCGGCTGCGCCGGTTTGAAGCCCGGCAGCGCCTCGGGGGTCGGGCGTTTGTCCTCGGTAATCGTGTCGCCCACACGGGTGTCAGCGACCTCCTTGATGGAGGCGGTGATGAAGCCGATCTCGCCGGGACCAAGGGCTTCGACCTCGGCGAGTTTGGGGTTGATGACGCCAACCCGCTCGACGGGATACTTCGCATCTGTTCCCATCATGCGGATGTTCTGACCCTTGCGCAGCTCACCGTCGATGATGCGCACCAGCACGATGACGCCGAGATATTGGTCGTACCAGGAATCAACCAGAAGCGCTTTCAAGGGAGCTTCTGCATCACCTTCTGAAGGCGCAGGCAATTGGGTGACGATGGCCTCCAGCACGTCTTCCATGCCAAGGCCGGTCTTGGCGGAAATTTCCACCGCTTGGCTCGCATCAATCCCGATAACCTCCTCAATCTGCTCTTTTACCCGGTCAGGTTCGGCAGCAGGCAAGTCGATCTTGTTGAGAACGGTGACGAGTTCGTGGTCGTTGTCGATGGCCTGATAGACATTGGCCAGCGTCTGCGCCTCCACCCCTTGCGAGGCGTCCACCACCAACAGCGAGCCCTCGCAGGCCGAAAGCGAGCGGGAAACCTCATAGGCGAAATCCACGTGGCCAGGCGTGTCTATGAGATTCAAAATGTAGTCTTCACCATCCTCAGCCTTGTAACCAAGACGCACGGTCTGCGCCTTGATGGTGATGCCGCGCTCGCGCTCGATCTCCATATTGTCGAGCACCTGCTCCGACATTTCACGGTTCGACAGACCACCGCACATCTGGATCAGACGGTCGGCAAGGGTCGACTTGCCATGGTCGATATGGGCGACGATGGAGAAGTTGCGAATGTTTGAAAGTGGTATGGAGGAAGTCTTGGCCATGGGCGCTATGTAGCAGGCACCAGCGCGCCTGCAAGGGCGCGCCTTAGTTAGCTTCACGCCCGCAAGTCAGCCTTTTGCGTCAACCGCCTTCACTTTCTCCTCAAGGTCCGCTGCAAGCGTGCCCCACTCCACCTTGTGATGGCTGAAACCCTGCACCAGCGTTGGCTTGATGATCTCAAAATAAGGCGACAGATCAAAGTCCCGCGGAGCGAAAAGGCTGTGGTGGCGGATGTGCAAAATTTCCCGGCGCGCATAGCGGGCCTCGGGCGCACGGCGGTCGGCTCGCGATTCTTCGCTCATATATTCAACATCCGGCAGGATCGGGTAGCGGATGAACTGGAACGCCTGAGCCAGCAGTGTTGAGCAGATTGCCCGTGTCGGGTCGCCGGAACCAAAAGCCAGCATCTTGCGCCGCCAGCGGGTTGGCACCGGTGGGGTGGGCAGCAAATAGCGCAACATGTCGAAGATGTTGCGCATGTCATAGGCAAGGCCACGCCGCTCCAGCATAAAATCGCAGACTGCCGCGCGCTCTTCCTCTGTCAGCCCGACAGCGCGGCAGATGCGGGTGTTGTAGGTGGCGTATTTCTTCAGCGGTACCGCTACACACCCCTCGCCTAGGTTGACCTCAACAAGCCGTGGGCGCTCGGACGTGTCGATGTCGCGATCAGCCTCGGCGTCGTAGTCCACCATGTCGCCGACATAGAGCGCGGCGTGGGACCAGGTGGACTGGGTGAGATATTTGATGGCGGCAGAAATTTTCTGGTTGCCCTCCACCAGCAGAATGTCGCCAGGCTGGAGCGCTTCAAACAGCGCCTTTGGGCAGGACTGGGTGTAGGGCACATAGCCGGAGGACTCTCGTGTTAGCCGCTCGGCGAGCCGGGCGCTCAAGCGGTCCAGCAAGGTTTCACGACCGCGGGATTTGAAGTCCACCGGGTGCAATCGGGATTGCTTCTTTCGGCTCACAGCGCTGGTCATTGGGCGATAGCCATGTTGTCAGCCATGTCGGCTATTGTGCGGCACAAAAGGTCAATATCTTCATCACGCGAGAGGCGATGGTCCCCATCCTTCACCAAGGTGAAGATCACCTCGTCCTGCGCCAGCAATTCCACCAACCTGCGCGCATGGTCCACCGGCACGTCCGGGTCGGCAGTGCCCTGAAGAATGCGCACGGGACAACCAAGATGCAGACCCGGCACGAGCACGCGGTTCTCGCGCCCGTCTTCAATCAGCGCACGGGTGATGATGTTGGGCTCATCGCTGTAAGCGGAGGGTTCGGAGATAAAGCCGTCTTTGTCCATCGCCGCGCGTTGCTCGTTGGTAAAGGAGGGCTCCATCAATTCGCTTGTGAAATCCGGCGCGGGGGCAATCAGCAGCAGCCCGGCAATGCGGCCCTCTTCACCCACCTCCTTCAATCGCGCCAGCACGCGCAAAGCGACCCACGCGCCCATGGAGGAACCGACAAGCACTTGCGGTCCATCCGTCCTGGTGCAGATGATTGTAAGCGCCTCATCCACCCACAGCGAAATCGTGCCGTCTTCAAATTTGCCGCCGGACCAGCCGTGGCCGGAATAGTCAAAACGCAGCGTGGCACAGCCCGTTGCCTGCGCTTGGCTCACCATGGATTGCGCTTTGGTGCCGTCCATGTCGGAGCGGAAACCACCGAGCCAGACAAAGCCCGGATTGCCACCAGCTGACACAAGACCGCAAATGGCGTTGCCGCGCACATCTTCGCTAAAGGCTGTCTCGATACCGATCGGCTCTGCGGCGGGCTCGTTCATGGCGTCTTACTCCCAATTCGCAGCTTCGACACTAGCACTTTGCCAAGGGAGCCAAAGTGCGCCAAACCCGCGCTATGGATGAGATAAAACCGAACCGCGGCCCCGGTGCAAATGGAACCGTGCTCCAGGTCTTGCCTGAGCTTGGTTCCGGCGGCGTGGAACGCACAGCTGTGGATGTCAGCCGGGCCCTCACCCGCGCCGGTTGGACGTCCCTCGTCGCCTCCGCCGGAGGGCGACTGGTTGCCGAACTGCCGGAGGGGTCGCACCACATCACATTGCCGCTGGCCACAAAGAATCCGTTGAGGATCGCTGCCAATATCAGTCGCATCAGACAGGTGATCGTTGAGCATAAGGTCGACATCGTCCACGCCCGCTCGCGCGCGCCGGCCTGGTCTGCCCTCGCCGCCGCTCGCCGGGAAGGAGTGGCCTTCATCACCACCTATCACGGAGCCTACGGCCAATCGAACCCGGCAAAGGGCTTCTACAATTCCGTCATGGCGCGGGGGGATGCCGTGATCGCCAATTCTGCCTGGACGGCAGAATTGGTGAAGAAGCGTTGCCCGTCCGCCATAGATCGCATCATACCAATTCCGCGAGGCACAGATTTTGCCCGTTTCAACCCAGCGCGGGTCAACGAAGATCAACGTGCGGCAATGCGCACTCACTGGGGTGTGGCAGCTTCCGATTTCATTCTTCTCCTGCTTGGCCGTATCAGCCCCATCAAAGGGCAGGAAAATCTCATCAGAGCGGCTGCCCTTGTGGTCCCTGAGCAACCGGCTCTGAAGATTGTCATTGCTGGCGATGCGGGCAGCAACCCCGGATACGCGGACCGCCTGCAGAGCCTGATTGCCGACTTAGATCTTGGCGACAACGTCATTCTGCCAGGCCTTTGCACGCAGCCGGAAGTTGCTTTTGCGGCAGCGGACTGCGGGGCAATGGTTTCGATCAAACCCGAGACTTTCGGCCGAACAGCCATTGAGGCGGCGGCAATGGAAAGACCGGCCGTTGTGACAGATCACGGCGGCGCAACGGAGACGGTGATCGGTGCACCACTGGAGGGATTCACCGGATGGAAAGTACCCAATGCCGATGTGGAGGCTCTCACGAAGGCGATAAGAGAAGTTATCGCACTTTCACCTGCCCAACGTCTCGAAATTGGCAAGCGCGCGCGGCTTCGCGCCAAGGGCAAATTTTCCCTCCAACGCATGTGCGCAGATACGCTCGCTGTCTACGCCGACACTTTGGCAAACCGCCGCGCGTAACACCTCATCCCCAAAGCAGAATCGAATCGGTGTGAAAGGTGTTTTCATAAGGCTTAACGTGCTATAGGCGCGCTGTAGCGAACGCTTTCCGTCCGCACCAAATAAGGAGAAGCCTGCCATTCGTCGTCCACACCGAGCCGCCGCGCCGCAAAAGACCGGCCCGCGCGCCAACACTGATATTACAGTCCCCGAAGTCCAATTGATCGATGAGGAAGGGGAAAACCACGGCACCGTTTCGACAGAACGCGCGATGGAAATGGCCGCAGATGCCGGCCTCGACCTGGTTGAAATTTCCCCGTCGAACAAACCGCCGATCTGCAAGATCCTCGATTTTGGCCGCTACAAATATGCAAGCCAGAAGAAGAAGGCCGAAGCCAAGAAAAAGCAGAAGGTCATCGAGGTCAAAGAGATCAAGATGCGCCCCAACATCGACACCCATGATTATGAGGTGAAGATGCGCAATGTCCGCCGGTTCTTCGAAGATGGCGACAAGGTGAAAGTAACCCTGCGCTTTCGTGGCCGTGAAATGGCGCACATGAACCTTGGCATGGACCTGCTTAAAAAGGTCAAGGAAGACACCGAGGAAATTGCCAAGGTGGAAGCCGAGCCGAAGCTGGAAGGCCGTCAGATGATGATGGTGTTGTCACCGCGCTAGGTTGGTTTGGGGGACTGAGGAGGCTGCCTAAGGCGTTTCTCTCTTCAACCTCTCGCTTGTCACTCCTGCAACCTCGACTTGTCATTTCCGCGCAGGCGGGAATCAATCTCACGGCATATTCCGTGGTGACCATGGATCCCCGCCTGCACGGGATGACAAAAGTTGGGAATAGGTCTTTACGCCGCCGGCAATTCCACATCGAAACGGGTGCCCGGCGCATGGTCGGGCATATGTCGAATTTTGCCACCATGGGCGCGGGTAAGTTCGGCTGCGATGCTGAGACCAAGCCCCGTCCCACCTGCCTTGCGGCTTTCCGAAAACGGGGTGAAGAGACCTGGCCGCTGTTTTTCGGGAATGCCGGGACCGGTATCCTCAATGCAGATGCACGTTCCGCCGCCCCGCCGCTCTGCGCGGATGGTGAGACGCCGCACAGCAGCCTCCTCAACCATTCCCTCCATCGCCTGAACGGCATTGCGGGCAAGGTTGGTCAAGACGCGGAAAAGCTGTTCTGGGTCTGCGTTGACCTCCAGGTTCTCCGGCACATCGTTGACGAACTCCACCCGCGCATCATCCTCCGCCAGGCCAACGGTCTGCGCCGCTTCCTCAGCGAGCATATGCAATTTAAGAAGACGCTTGGTGGGCACATCCTCCCCCGCACGGCCATAGGTCAGCACGGAGGAGGCATAACCTGCCGCGCGGTCGAGCGTTCGTACCAAACGCGGGGCAAGGCGCTGCACGATGGGGTCGGAAACCGTCTCCAGCCGTTCGGAAATCAGCGCCGCCGGGGCCAGCACATTGCGCAGATCATGGTTGATCTTGGAAACCGCCAGGCCAAGTTCGACAAGGTGACGTTGCTGTTTCAGCGTGCCGCGCAGGCGGGTTTGCATTTGGGCCAATTGCTCCTCAGCAACGCCGATCTCATCATCACGCCCGGAGGGTTCAATGACATGAGCTGGATCCTCTGGTGCGTCGGCAAAGTCCAGCATTGAAGCGGTGATGCGCTGCATCGGGCGGATGAGCAGCCAGCGCAGAACGGCAAAAACCAGCACAGCCGCGCCGAGGGAAATGAAGAAGGATATCAGCAACACATTTGCCGCATAGGAGAGCATCGCCGAGCGCAACGGCCCCTCGCTCATGACAAGCTCCAACTCCCCTTCGCGCGATTGCATCGGCCCAACGAGGCGGATCGTTCGGCTGCCATCGGAGAGCAGTGTTGCAAACGCTTCCGAGATCGAAGCCAACGCCTGCTCCCGGCCTGGCATGCGCAGGCGCATCGTCTCATCCACTCGCCCCGGCATGGCCGATTGCGCGAGCACACGTGCCGCGCCGCCGGAACGCATAACGATGAGGTCGGTGCGGGTAAGGTCGAGCAGGCTTTCCGCCATCGCCCCTTCCGTCTCTGACGGATCAAGCTGCTCCAACGCCAAAGCCGCCGCCTCCCCCGTGTTGAAGTGGCGGGCCAGCCAGGTGAGACGGTAATTGGCAACCGACGGGACGAAGACCAGGATTTCGGCCAGCATGATGAAGGCGGCTGTCACCACCAGCAATCTCCAGGACAGCCCCCGGGGAAAGATCCTCATCATATAACCTCTTGTGCCGCGCTATCCGAAGGAGCGTAGCAGAGCCAGCACCTTGCGCACGATTGGTCTTTTGGCTTGCGGCGCAAGGTAGGTGGTCGCAGCCCGTTTACCGATCTCGCTCATGGTGGGATAAGGCGGCACGTATGCCGCAATGTCGTTCACCTTCATTTCCTTGGTGACCGCCAAAGCCCATAGATTGATCATCTCACCTGCGCCTTCACCGGCAATCGTCGCGCCTTCAATCTTGCCACCCTTGGAGACGACAATCTTGATGAGGCCGGTGGTTTTGCGTTCAGCCTGTGCACGGTCATTTTCGGCATAGGGCCAGCGCAAAACGGCGATGCCCTTAACCTTTGCCTCGCGTGCGCTCGCCTCGGTATGGCCGATATGGGCTAGCTCCGGCTGGGTGTAGGTCGCCCAAGGGATGATGTGGGTGTTTTCCTTCGCCCGCAGGCGAAAGAGGATGTTTCGGATAACGAGACCGGCGTGATAGCCGGCCATGTGGGTAAACTGGAGCGAACCGGCCACATCTCCCACAGCATAAACGCGCTTGTTGGAGGTGCGCATCCTCTTGTTCACCGTAATGCCACGGCGCGTGTGTTTGATTTTGGCTTCGTCGAGCCCCACCCCGGCAACATTGGCCACGCGACCGGTCGCGACAAGGAGCGTGTCCCCTTCGATAAAATCCGATCCCTCCGCGCTTTCCACAGACACTTTGATCTTTGCGCTCTTAGCTCCCTTGGCGGCTTTGCCCTTTTCAACCCGCGTCACCTTGGTGCCTTCCAGGATCTCGATCCCCTCCCCGCGCAGCTTCTCCAGCACGAGCGCGGCACATTCAGGATCATCTTTGCCGAGCGCCTTCTCACCCTCCACCACCGTAACATTGGCACCGAGGCGGGCATGGGCCTGCGCCATTTCCATGCCAATGGGCCCGCCACCGATAATGATCATGTTGCCGGGGGCCTTTGTGCGGTAAAACAGCGTTTCATTGGTGAAATGCTCCACCGTCTCGATGCCCGGGATCGGCGGGACGAAGGGGCTGGAGCCGGTCGCCACAACAAAACGGCGTGCCTTGATGAGGGTTCTGCCCACCTTCACTGTCTTCTTATCGATGAACTCGCCATGACCTTTGATGACGTTGACACCGAGGGATTCAAACCGCTCCACCGAATCCATAGGCGCGATGGACGCGATGACATCATGGATATGATCGTGGACCTTGCGAAAATTGACCTTGGGCGCACCAAGCATGACGCCAAAGTCCGGTGCCGTGCGGGCCGCATGGGCATGTTTGGCCGCCGCGATGATCGCCTTGGAGGGCACGCAGCCATAGTTCAGGCAGTCCCCGCCCATCTTGCCTTTTTCGATCAGCACCACATCCACGCCAAAAGAGGCCGCAGCGGCGGCAACAACGAGACCGCCGGAACCTGCACCGATAACGCAAATATCGGGCGTGAGCGTCTCGCCCTTCACCTCACCGGCGGGGGTGTCTTCGGACTTTTTCTTGGCTGCCATCGTGTCGATCAGTCTGAGGTGGAAACTTGATGCATTATGACGGTCCATGCACGCGGTGGAAACCGTCCAGGCGCTGACATATTTGGGAGGGCAGTCAGACGCGATTGACGGGCCAACCGCCTTGACTTTGCCGGTTTTGTCTCCCTATACACCCGCCACGGCCTGGAACCGGCGGTTCCGCGCGTATTTGCGTGCAGGGATCAGCCACAGTCCAGGCGGATGAATTGCAAAAAGATCGAATTTAGAGGGTCGGCCCGCAGCGCCGGCATGTAGGCTCATGAAACGCACTTATCAGCCCAGCCGGCTCGTTCGCAAACGTCGCCACGGCTTCCGTTCGCGCATGGCAACTCCCGGTGGCCGCCGCGTCATCGCACGCCGCCGCACCCATGGCCGCAAGAAGCTTTCGGCTTAAGCTTCAGTTGAGCGGGCCTTCCGGTCCATTTTTAAGATGAGCGCCGCTCCCATCGTGGCGCGGCTCGTGAAGCGGCAGGATTTTCTTGCCGCTCGCAAAGGCACGCGCGCCCATAGTCGTGCTTTTGTTCTGCAATTGCTTCCTCGTAAGTGCACCCAAGATGATGCGCCGCTGCGGATCGGCTTTACCGTCACCAAGAAAATCGGCAACGCCGTCATGCGCAACCGCATCAAGCGGCGGCTGCGCGAAGCGGTGAAAGAAGCAGCTTTCCCGCCAGCTCTCGCCGCCCATGATGCAGTGATAATTGCCCGCATTGAGGCGGCAGAAATTCTTTTCACCGACCTCATCAGCGACCTCGAACATGCCTTTGCCAAGGCACTTTCGCGCCCGGTGACGGCAAGAGGCGTGCGACATGATGGCAACACTGGTGAGCTAGTTGACCGTCAAGCGTTGCAAAAGAGGCCCGTAAGGGGCAAATCCCGCACAACAAAAGGCGAGCGGACAACCGGCGACTAGATTGCCACCCAACCACCGCCTGTTTTCTGCCCATTGAGCCAAGGCCCCATGAACGACAACAACCGTAATTTTCTGCTCGCCGCCGTGCTGTCCCTTGCCGTCGTGTTTGCCTGGCAAGCCTTCATCGTCGCTCCGCGCATCGAGGCTGAGCGCGAGGCGGCAGAATTGACAGCCCAGCAAGACGCCGATGCCCCTGCTCCCGCCACAGCAAACAGCGGCACGGCCCCGGCAGAAGCTCCCGCCGCAGCACCGGGCCTTCCCAGCTCTTCGACAGGAACACCGGGCACCACCGTAGCGGAACCGGCTGCCACAGCGCAGACGAGGCGAATTGAAATTCTAACGCCCAAGGTCGACGGTTCCATCAACCTGCGCGGTGCGCGGATTGATGATCTGAACCTTGCGCTCTACCACGAGACGGTCGACCAGACCTCGCCGGAAATCCGCCTTCTTGCACAGACCGGCACAGCAGATGCCTATTTCGCTGAATTCGGCTTCTCCCCGGACCCGGCGCTTGGCAGCCTACCCGGCCCTTCCACAGTTTGGAGCGCCCCATCGCGCGCAAAACTGACGCCGGAGACGCCGGTCACGCTCACCACCACAAACGAGCAAGGCCTTACCTTCGAGCGTACCATCGCAGTGGACGAAGACTATATGTTCACGATCACAGATGTCGTGCGCAACGCTGATGCGGCGCCTGTGGCGCTGCGCCCTTATGGCCGCCTTGCCCGCTATGGCGAGCCGGAGACCGAAGGCATTTATGTCATCCATGAGGGTCTCATTGGCTCCGTCGGCGATCAGGGTCTCGACGAGATCGACTACGACGACATTCAAGACGATCGGCAGATTGTGAAAGAACCGGCCAATGATGGCTGGATCGGCATTACCGACAAATACTGGGCGACGGCACTGATACCGGGCCAGCGCTTCACCGCCCACTACAATTATTACGCCCCCACGGGTCAAGCGCCGTTTTACCAAGCCGATTATCTGGGTGAAGCCGTCAATGTACCGGCCAATGGTGAGTTGACGCTGATCAACCGTCTCTTTGCCGGAGCCAAGGTGGTGAGTGTTATCGATGGTTATCAGGACAGCCTCGACATCCCGCTTTTCTCCAACCTCATCGATTGGGGCTGGTTCTACTTCCTGACAAAGCCAATGTTTGCGGTGATGGACTGGATCTACAAATCCGTCGGCAATTTCGGCGTCTCGATCCTTCTCGTTACCGTCATCGTCAAATTAATCTTCTTCCCCCTCGCCAACCTGTCCTACAAATCCATGGCGCGGATGAAGAAAGTGCAGCCGCAAATGACGGAGATCCGCGAGCGCCACGGCGACGACCGCGCCGCCATGCAGAAGGCAATGATGCAGCTCTACAAGACCGAAAAGATCAATCCCGCCGCCGGCTGCTGGCCGATGCTGTTGCAGATCCCGGTCTTCTTTGCGCTCTACAAGGTGATCTACGTGACCATCGAGATGCGCCACGCGCCGTTCTTCGGCTGGGTGAACGATCTCTCCGCACCTGACCCGACCTCAATTCTCAACCTCTTTGGCCTGCTGCCCTTTGACAGCCCGGCCGCGTTGGCGATTGTTGCTATTGGTGTGTGGCCGCTGGTCATGGGCATCACGATGTTTGTTCAGATGCAGATGAACCCGGCCCCGCCGGACCCGACCCAAGCCATGATCTTCAAGTGGATGCCGATCATGTTCACCTTCATGCTCGCCACTTTCCCGGTGGGTTTGGTAATCTACTGGGCCTGGAACAACACACTTTCAGTGCTCCAACAGGGCTTCATCATGCACCGGCAGGGCGTGAAGATTGAGCTTTGGGACAATCTGAAACGCATGTTCGGGCGCAAGAAGGCGGATGCGGACGCTTAGGGGCTGAAGCCTGCCACCACCCAAATAGTCTTCCTCGAGCTTGTCCCGAGGACCCAGCGCAGTCAGCACTCTCCGTTGTCATTCCCGCGCAGGCAGGAATCCATGTCGGGGTGATTTCATTGTGGCAAAGGTGGATTCCCGCCTGCGCGGGAATGACAAGTGTTGGGTGGGTGAGACTGACAATGTTGGGGCGACTAACTGAACCCCCTACTCCACCATGGCTCCCGGCCCCGCCGTGGCGCCTGCTGGCACTTTGCCGAGGATGATCATGCCGAGGACTTCGTCCTTCGTGACATCTTCCGTCCTGGCATGGCCCACCATCTGCCCGTTCTTCATTACCGCCACACGGTCAGCCAGATCAAAGACATCGTGGATGTCGTGAGAGATGAGGAAGATGCCAATGCCATCGGCCTTCAGCTGTTTGATGAGCCCGGCCACCATCTCGGTTTCCTGCGGGCCAAGGGCGGCTGTGGGCTCATCCATAATAAGGATGCGCGCGTTAAAAAGGATCGCGCGGGCGATGGCGACGGATTGGCGCTGACCGCCCGAAAGCTTTGAGACAGGTTCGTTAAAGCGCTGGAAGTTCGGGTTCAAACGCCCCATCACTTCGCGCGCCTTCGCTTCCATGGCGACATCATCAAGCGTGCCCCATTTGGTGCGCAGCTCGCGCCCCAGATACAGGTTTGCCGCGCAGTCGATGTTATCGGCGAGCGCAAGTGTCTGATAGATCGTCTCGATCCCGTAGCCCTTGGCGTCACGCGGGTTCTCGATATGCGCTTCATCACCATTGACGAAGATCTGCCCGCTATCGCGCGGATAGGCTCCTGAGAGGATTTTGATCAGCGTCGACTTGCCCGCACCGTTGTGGCCAAGCAGGCCGACAACTTCTCCCGGGAAGAGGTCGACAGAGGCATGATCCACCGCCTTGATGCCGCCAAATGCGATAGAGATGTCGCGGATCTCCACCAGCGGGGTTTTTGTATCCGCACTCATTTCTGACGCCTCCGGTAGATCGTATCAATCCAGACCGCGAGGACCAGAACGGACCCCACAACGATTTGCTGAACCGCGGCATCAAAACCGATAAGCACCATGCCAGTCTGAAGCGACTGCATGACAATAGCACCAAGGATCGCGCCGTAGATCGTGCCGATACCGCCGGAAAAGGACGTGCCGCCAATCACCGCCGCGGCAATGACGTAGAGCTCATCCAGCGTACCAAGGTTGTTGGTTGCCGAGTTGAGACGGGCGGACGCGATTACCGCACCAAGGCCCGCAAGCGTGCCCATCAAAGCGAAAATCATCACGGTGATCTTGCGGGTGTTGATGCCGGCAAGTTCCGCCGCCTCGGGGTTGCCGCCAATGGCGAAGACATAACGCCCAAACCGGGTACGGTTGGTGAGGAATGTCATGGCGATGCCGACGGCCACCAAAATGAGAACAGGGATGGCAAAGCCATAGGAGATAAAAACTTCATCAACTGGCGTGTTGGCAATATCGGCGTTTTGAGGCTCGGCGAGATAGCGGCGCACAATACCCTTTGGCCAATAGTAGGAATTGACCAGAATGACGAAGCCCAGCACCGCCGCGCAACCCGCAGCAGCGAGAAAGGCTTCCGCCCAGACCGGACGTTGCGGGAAGTTGAATTTTGCACGGTTGGCGCGGCCAACATAAAGCAGCGCCAGAATGCCAAGGCAGGCCAAAATGCCGACAACCCAAGATCCCATCGCCCCGATCGAGCCATAGGGCCCACCACCGAGAAGGGCGAAGGTCTGGTCCACCGGGGAGATGGTTTCGCCCCGCGCCAGCAGAAATGCTGTGCCCCGCCAAACGAGCAAACCGCCCAGCGTGACGATGAAGGCCGGGATGCTGAGATAGGAAATAAGATAGCCGTGGAACGCGCCGATCAGCGCGCCGACACCCAAGCCACAGATCACCGCGATAACCCAGATCAACGGATGACCGAGACCAAAAATCTCAGGCAGCACCCAGACCTGCATGATCGCCATAACCATGGCCGTGAAGCCGAGGATCGAGCCAACTGAAAGGTCGATGTGACGGGTCACAATCACCAACACCATCCCCGTCGCCATAACGCCGATAGAGGCGGTCTGAACAGAGAGGTTCCAGAGGTTACGTGCCGTCAGCATGGCGCCGAAGCCGTTCACCACCTCGCCATAGACATGGAAACCAATCCAGATCAGAAGCACCGCGCCGATCATGCCAAGCAGACGGGCATCAATTTCCGTCGCGCGCAGGAAGCGGGTGAAGGCTCCCTCGTTTTCCGCAGCGCCAGGAAGGCGCGGACCGCCGGAACTGCCGCCCGGTGAGGCGGGCACGACTTCAGGCTGTGATGTTGGTTCGCTCATGATGGTCCCCCCCGACCATTTCAAGGATGTTGCCAACGACCATACCCCTCCCAAGGCCAGGCGATTGTCAGCTTTTGAAGGTTGTCGTCACGTCACCGGGCCTGCGCTTTGAGCGGGTCGGGAAACGGGACGCGGCCTGCTGAAAAATTGGGCGCGAACCCGGAAGGTCCGCGCCCAATTTCAGATTTAGCAGCCGTCGACGCCGGCCATGGCGCCTTCGCAGACTTTGTCTTTAGCGATGTGACCCGCGTCGATCACAGCTGAGACGTTGTCCTTGGTAATCGGCGTCGGATCGAGGAGAATGGCGTTCATCTCCACACCCTTGGCGCCGTCAGAGAACTTCACCGCGCCTTCGACAGCGGCAAGCGCCGTGCCGTCAGCGAGCTGAGCGGCAATGTTGCCGGCAGCTGCACCCAGCTGGCGAGCGTCCTTCCAGACGGACACGGTCTGCGTGCCGCGCGCGACGCGGTTCAGAGCAGCGTGGTCACCGTCCTGGCCACCAACAGGAACCGAGAGGCCCTGGGCTTCCAGCGCAGCGATTGCGCCACCAGCCATGCCATCGTTTTCAGCCAACACCGCGTCGACCTTGTTGTCGTTGGCGGTCAGGATCTGTTCCATGTTCTTCTGTGCGTTGTCGGGCTTCCAGCCATCAGTGAAGGCTTCACCGACGATCTTGATCTTGCCGGACTCAACGTCGGCACCGATGACCTCCATCATGCCTTCCAGCAGGAAGAGCGCATTCGGGTCACCTTTGTCACCCTTGATGATGGCGTAGTTGCCTTCGGGCTGAGCAGCCTTGACGGATTCAGCGATGATGCGGCCAACGCCTTTGTTGTCGAAGGTCAGGTAGAAGGCACGGTCGTCCTCGATGAGACGGTCATAACCCACGACCGGAATGCCTTCAGCAGCGGCGCGGTCGATTGCAGCGCCAACGGAACCGGAATCAACGGACAGAATGATGAGGGCATCAACGCCCTGCGCGATTAGTGCTTCCACGTCAGAAAGCTGCTTGGAAGCAGAAAGCTGCGCGTCAGCAGAGACGTATTTGTCGCCATTGGCTTCGATAGCACCCTTCATGGCCGCTTCATCAGTTTTCCAGCGCTCTTCCTGGAAGTTGGACCAGGACACGCCGATGGTTTTGCCTTCAGCGAAAGCGGAACCGGTGGTGATGGCGAACGTCGCCGCACCGGCCATGAGCAGTTTTGTAATCGTTTTCATTTGGGCTCCTCCCGAGCATTTGTGAAGTGATCCGCGGCACACCTGCACCCCGGCTTCGGCGGCGAAGATGACGAAAGGCCGTTGTGATGTCAAATCAACGGAACCCAGCAATGATAATGTTTCAACCGTTTTAAGGACGAGGTGCGTCACCGTTGCATTTCTTCACGCCGCCGCTTAACCCTAGGCGCAGATCGCGGCGGCCAACGGGAGGGAAGCCATGCGCTGGTTGATTCTGCCTGCTGTTTTGACTTTGGCCGTCACGGCCCATGGCGCTGAGCCGTGGGAGGAGGTTTCCGGTGCCCTGGGACAGGTTGAGGCGTTGCCGAGCGGAGCACTCAGCAAAGCCGAGCTGGAAGATCTCATCGCCATTGGTGATGAGCTTTTCATCGCCAAATTCACAAGCGCCGAGGGAGCTGGTCGTCCTGCGGCAACCCAGGCGATCCTGCCCACCAAGAGACGCAACCCCGCCACGAGCGCCTTTGCCCGAACGTCCGGGTCGGATTCCAATGCCTGCTCCTCCTGCCACAACGATCCGGTGCCCGGCGGCGCGGGGGATTTCGCGGCGACGACCTTCGTTTCCGAAGGTTTCACCAACTCCGATTTTGACACGACTGATCCGCAATTTTCCAACGAGCGCGGCACGAACCATCTTTTTGGTGCCGGACTGGTTGAATTGCTGGCCCGGGAAATGACGGCTGGTCTCCACGCGCAGCGCGCGGCAGCCCTCGTCAAGGCCCGGCAGACTGGCGCACCGCAAACGGTGGACATCACCACCAAGGGCGTCTCCTTCGGCAGCATCACTGCAAGGCCCGATGGGATTGTCGATACCAGCAACCGGGATGGGATCGACGCCGATCTTGTGGTGAAGCCGTTTGGCCAGAAGGGTGTCATGGTTTCGCTGCGCCAATTCTCCGTCAACGCCATGAACCACCACCATGGCATGCAGCCGGTGGAGCGCTTCGGCCCGCGCTGGACGGGTGAAGCCGACCATGACGGCGATGGCTTTGCAGATGAGATACGCGCCGCCGACATCTCGGCACTTGTCGCCTGGCAGGCGACGCTGGAGCCGCCAGCGCGGATCACGCCGGAAGACACCACCTGGCGGGATTTGGCCGCAACCGGCTCGCAGAACTTTGACGCCTTTGGCTGCGCCACATGCCACATTCGGACCCTGCCGCTCGACAGCCTCTCCTTCGCTGATCCAGGTCCGCTCGATACTGCAGGCACGCTAAAAGATCGCGACGTGGCGGAACCTGCCGTCTATGAGCTGGAATTCCTGGAATGGGCGAAAACTCTGGAACGCGACGATCAGGGCCGCGTGCTGGTGCCGCTCTTTGGCGATCTCAAACGCCACACAATGACCGACCGCACCAATGAGCGCCTCGGCAACGAGCTCCTGGCTCAGCGCTTCGTTGACCGCACAGCTTTTGCGACCACGGAACTGTGGGGCGTGGCCTCCACCGCGCCCTATGGTCACCGCAATGATATGACGACTCTCGACGAGATCATTCGCGCCCATGGCGGTGAGGCAGCGCAGAGCGCGATGGCCTATAGGGATGCCACCGACAGACACCGCACGACACTGATCGCCTTTCTCAAGACGTTGGTCCTCAATTGATGCGTTACACCCTTGCAACATTGCTGCTGCTCGCTTCAGCCTCTTCGTCACTGGCGCTGAAAATGGCCTTTCCCTTCGACATCCCGATGATGGAAGAAGAAGCCGCATCCGCCGGCATTGCCCACACCTATGACGGACCGTTTGAATATTTTGTCGGTGGAGGGGCTGCGTCTTTCGATTGTAACGGCGACCGGATGGCGGATGTCTTTCTCGCTGGCGGTGCGGGCGAGGCGCAGCTCTTCATCAACCGCAGCAAGGCGGGCGGTGCGCTGGCATTTGAGAAGATTGACCCCGGCCTCTCGGCAAACGATTTGCGCCGTGTCACTGGCGCCTATCCGCTCCACATCGACGGTGACGGCATTCTCGATCTTGCCGTCTTGCGCGTTGGCGAGAACTGGCTGCTTAAGGGCAACGGCGACTGCACCTTCACCAAGGCAAACCGTTTGTGGAACTATGATGGTGGCCGGGCCTGGACGGTCGCTTTCTCTGCGACCTATGAAGCGGGGAACAGATTCCCCACCCTTGCCTTCGGCAATTACATAGACCGCACTGCCCCCGGCTCTCCCTGGGGCACGTGTGAAGCCAATGTCCTTGCTCGCCCGCAGGGCACTGACGAGGTGCCGAACTACAGCACGCCGCAAATTCTGGAACCCGGTTACTGCGCGCTTTCGGCGCTCTTTACCGACTGGAACGCCTCTGGCGAGGCGGCGCTTCGCATCACCAATGACCGGCAATATTACCGCGGTGGCCAAGAGCAGCTCTGGCGCGTACCGCAGGACCGCCCGGCCCGGCCCTACCGCACAGCGGATGGCTGGCAGCGCCTTCAGATCTGGGGCATGGGCATTGCCGCCCGCGATCTCGATGCCGACGGCCGCCCGGAATATGCCCTCACCTCCATGGGCGACACAAAGCTCCAGGCGCTTGATGATGAAAGCGGAGAAGACCGCCCCATCTATCGCGACCAGGCCTTTGAGAAGAGCGCGACGGCGCACCGGCCTTACACGGGCGAAGACGGCAAACCCTCCACCGGTTGGCACGCGCAATTCGCCGATTTCAACAATGATGCCCGTACCGACCTCTTCATCGCCAAGGGCAATGTTGAAGCGATGTCGGATTTCGCAGCCTTTGACCCCGACAACCTCCTCCTCGGCACTCTTGAAGGGGGCTTCTATGAGGCGGGGGACAAGGCAGGCATCGCGCTGAAGACTCGCGGACGCGGAGCCGTGGTGGAAGACTTTAACCGCGACGGAATGCTTGATCTGCTTGTCGTGAACCGCGGAGAACCAACAAGCCTCTTCCGCAACCTAGGTCGCCGCGCAAAGCCGGAAACAGACACGGGCCCAATGGGCAATTTCCTCGCCATCGAATTGCGTGATGAAACCGGCGCGAACCTCTCCGCCATCGGCGCACGTATTTCGGTGAAAACCGGCAATCTCACGCAAAACCAGACTGTCGCTGTTGGCGGTGGTCATGCGTCAGGCCAGGCGGGTTTTGCCCATTTCGGTCTCGGCGTTGCCGAACGCGCCAGCGTGCGCGTGCAATGGCCTGCTGGGGAAAATGGCGAAGCGGAGTGGAGCCACGCCTACCGCGCATTTGCCGACCACCACATCGTCATCACGCGGGGTGCGGCGGAACCCTTGATGTGGTTCCCGCCGCAATAGGTTTGCGCTCACGCTGTCGGCCTGACGGCCTGCGCTTGCCCAACTCAGAATTGCCGCGGCATACGCTTGCCGGGGCGGCCCTCCTTGGCTGTCGTGGCCGCCGTGGCCGCCTTTAGCTAGGTCGCCTTTTTCTGATGTGCCAGCGCGCGGGCATTGGCGTCGTCGCGCAATTCGCGGCGCAGCACCTTGCCGACATTTGTCTTTGGCAATTCATCCACGAACTCAATGTAACGTGGCTTCTTGTAGCCGGTCATATGCTCAGCTGCGTAAGCACGCACTTCAGCTTCCGTGACAGACGAGCCTTCTTCGCGCACGCAGAACACCATGATCGCCTCACCGGTCGCTTCATCCGGCACACCGACACATGCTGTTTCCAGCACGCCAGGGCAGGAGCCGATTACATCTTCCACCTCGTTGGGAAACACGTTGAAGCCAGAGACAAGGATCATGTCTTTCTTACGGTCTACGATGGAAAAATAGCCGGTCTTTTCCATCACGCCGATGTCGCCGGAGAGGAAATAGCCGTCCTTGGTGAAAGCATCTTTGGTGGCATCCGGGCGCTGCCAGTAACCCTGCATAACCTGCGGGCCCTTGATGGCAATCTCACCGCGCTCGCCTTGGGCGACTTCCTTGCCCTTCTCATCGACGATGCGGACCGAAACACCGGGCATCGGCAGGCCCACCGTGCCGGTATAGACATCGGTATCGGTGGGATTGCAGGAAATACCTGAAGATGTTTCAGAAAGGCCGTAACCCTCACAAATCGGGCAGCCGGTGATCTTCAGCCATTTTTCGGCAACCGCCTTGGTCACCGCCATGCCGCCACCGTTGGAAATGCGCAGCTGGGAGAAGTCGAGCTTGGCAAAATCCGGGTGATTAGCGAGACCGTTGAAGAGCGTGTTCACTGCCGGGAAAGTATGGAACTTGTATTTGCTCATCTCTTTGATGAGCGAGGGGAGATCCCGCGGATTGGGGATCAACACGGCAAGGCCGCCCGCCCGGGTCGACAGGAGCGAGCAGGAGACAAAAGCAAAGACGTGGTAGAGTGGCAGGGCGCAGATCGAGATCATCTGCCCTTCTACTTCATCCCCGTCACGATTAAGGCCGGGTTGCACCCAGGCATCGGATGCCAGAAGCGCCGCGATCAGCGTGTCATGGAGCAATGTTGCACCCTTCGAAACACCGGTCGTGCCGCCGGTATATTGCAGCACCGCAACATCATCGCGCGAGATCGTGTGGCGCTGCATATTCATGCTCTCGCCCTTGGAAATCGCATCCCCCATCTTCACCGCGTCGGGCAGATTGAAGGAGGGTACCTGCTTTTTTACGTAGCGCAGAACAAAGTCGACAATGCTGCCCTTGGGGAAGCCGAGCATTCCGCCAACAGTCGTCGTGATGACGTGCTCAACCGGTACCTTGTTGGCAATCGCTTCATAAACGTGGGCAAAGTTCTCAAGGATCACGAGCGCCTTGGAGCCTGAATCCTTCAGCTGATGCTCAAGCTCACGCTCGGTGTAGAGCGGGTTGACGTTGACCAGAATGAAGCCCGCACGCAGCACGGCGGCGACGGCCACTGGGGACTGCAAAATGTTCGGCAACATCACCGCAACACGGTCACCCTTTGCAAGGCCGAGTGACTGGAGATAGGCGCCAAAGGCCTGCGACAATCGGTCGAGGTCAGCATAGGTGAGGGCCTTGTCCATCAGCACATAGGCGTCACGGTCGGCATATTTCTTGAAAGAATCTTCAAGCAGATCGACGAGCGAGGAATATTGACCGGTATCGACATTTTCAGGAACTTCAGCGGGATATTCCTTCAACCACGGGCGTTTTGCGGAAATGCCGCTCCTGGCCGGAGCAGTCTTTTTGGCGGTTGGTTTCTTGGCAGCTGGCTTCTTCACGACAGCAGGCTTTTTGGCAGGAGCCTTTTTCGCAGCAGCAGGTTTCTTCGCTGCTGTCGTTTTTTTGACAGTGGGCTTCCCGGCGGCGGGCTTCTTCGCGGCGGCGGGTTTAGATTTGGTTGTGCTCGACTCTTTGGCCATAGTTTGATGCTCCCACTTGTTTTTGCAGCGCGCTGACTGCCGCCGCTCTTGCAAAGTAAATGGAGAATGCGCAGCGTGGTTGCAAATGGCGCGGTGGCCAAAGCCTGCCTCCGCACCGTTTTCAACGGCAAATGCGCGACGTTCAGCTGCCCTTCAACGGCCCCGCGCGACAAAACCCTCGTTGCGGTATTCGACCTTGCCATAGGTCATGGACGAGCCGTCGAGTTTCTCAACACTCCCACCCGCCGCGCGCAGGATCGCATCCCCCGCCGCTATATCCCATTCCATTGTTGGGGAATGGCGGGCGTAGAGATCCGCTTCGCCGCAGGCAAGGAGTGCGAATTTCAGTGATGATCCAAGGCGATGGGTTGTCGTGATCCCCACATCCTCCAGCAGCGCATCAGTGCTCGGATTGTGGTGCGAGCGACTGATGAAGGCGATGCCACCGGGCTTTGGCATTGTCCGGGCTCTGATTGACGTTTCACCCTCGAACGCTCCCTCACCGACGACCCCCCAGAAGGTGCGCTCACGCGCCGGAGCATGAAGAATGCCGAGGGTCGGCGCTCCGTTCTCAATCAACCCGATATTGACCGTATAGGCCCCCTCGCAATCGGTGCGAAGGAACTCCCGCGTGCCATCGAGCGGGTCGACCAGAAAGAAAGCCGGTGGCGGTGCAAGCTGGTGGCTTGCGGCATTTTCTTCCGAAATGACGGGAATGTCCGGGGCGATTTCCGCCAAAGCTTTCAGCAGGATCGCCTCAGCGGCTTCATCGGCAATTGTCACAGGCGATCCGTCAGACTTTGCCTGCGCCAGATCTTCCCCGGTCTCCAGGCGTGCTTTCACATCCAAAATCGCCGCCCCCGCCTTACGAACCGCAGGCAAAAGAGCGCGGGCAAGGTCGGAGTTTGCAATCATCGCCTCAACTCTCCCGGTCCGGGCGGCCGATGGAGCGGTAGATCAGACCAGCGGCCCTGGCTTCGCTCGCCGAATAGACGTTGCGCAGGTCGACCAGCAGCTTGTCAGAAAGCGTTTCGGCAACCTGCTTCAGATTAAGCGCTCGGAACTCGTTCCACTCGGTGATGATAACGGCAAGGTCTGCGCCTTCCAGAGCATCATTGGTGTCCTCGGCAAATTCGATGCCGTCCATCAGCTTGGCGGCCTCCTCCATCGCTTCAGGATCATAAGCGCGCACCGTTGCGCCCGCCTCTTGCAGGGCCGGGACGATGTCGAGGGACGGTGCGTCACGCATGTCGTCGGTCTGGGGTTTGAAAGCGAGACCGAGGACAGCAATAGTCTTGCCGGCAATCGAGCCGCCAGCCGCATCGATAACGATCCGGGCCATGCGCTTCTTACGGGTCGCATTCGCTTCCACGACCGCATTGACGATGGAGAGCGGCACGTCGGCATCCTGCCCGGTTTTGGTCAGCGCCAGTGTGTCCTTGGGGAAGCACGATCCGCCATAGCCAGGTGAAGCGTTCAGGAATTTCGCGCCGATCCGCTTGTCGAGCCCGATACCACGAGCGACGTCCTGCACGTTCGCACCAACAGCCTCGCACAAATCGGCCATCTCGTTGATGAAGGCGATCTTGGTGGCGAGGAAGGCGTTGGCGGCGTATTTGGTGAGTTCCGATGTGCGCCGGTCAAAGACTACAAGCGGCGTCTCGTTGAGATAGAGCGGACGATAGAGTTCGCGCAGAACGGCGGTGGCACGCTCGCTTTCCGATCCCACCACGATCCGGTCCGGGCGTTTGAAGTCCTCAATCGCCGCGCCTTCGCGCAGAAATTCAGGGTTGGAAGTCACATCAAAAGGTGTGTCACCGGCCACTTCTGCGATGATGCGCTCAACCTCATCCCCCGTCCCCACCGGCACGGTCGATTTGTTGACGATGACGGTATAGCCATCAATCAGCGTGCCGATCTCACGGGCCGCTTGATAGACATAGGTGAGGTCGGCATGGCCGTCCCCGCGCCGTGAAGGTGTGCCGACGGCGAGGAAGACAATGTCAGCCTGCGCAATCGCTTCTGTCGGCTCGGTGGTGAAAGAGAGCCGTCCCGAAGCCACGTTTTGCGCCACCAGCGCCTCCAGCCCTGGCTCATAGATTGGCATGACGCCGTCGTTGAGCGCGGCAATCTTGTCGGCATCCTTGTCGACGCAAACGACATGGTGGCCGAAATCAGAAAAACAGGCACCGGAAACGAGGCCCACATAGCCTGTTCCAATCATCACAACGCGCATGGTCGGCTCTCTTGCTGAATCGCGAGAATCTTGACCGAGCCTTAGCGCGCGCCCGATGCGTTTGGAAGCGCACTCATCCGATCGCTTACTATAGCGCTTGCCAAGCGTGCCAACGCAGTTACACTTTCCTCTTTAGAATGACTAAAATCGAGGCAGGCATGGCCGACAAGCGGATGGAAGATGGAGTTGTTGCAGGGCGTCTGCCTGCAAAAGAACTGGTGGCGAACTTTGCAGATATCCATCCACCGCTGGACCATCACGAAGCCTCCGTGGCCGCCGATCGCTGCTATTTTTGCTACGACGCGCCCTG
Source organism: uncultured Alphaproteobacteria bacterium (assembly GCA_929200315.1). Lineage (GTDB taxonomy): Bacteria > Pseudomonadota > Alphaproteobacteria > Rhizobiales > Rhizobiaceae > Pseudahrensia. The sequence goes on from CAKMZB010000003.1 coordinate 205,695, forward strand.
CGTGACGGCTTGCCCGACCGAAATCGACATCCCGCTTTTCATTCGCCAAATCGCCGCCGACAACCGGATCGGTGCGGCAAAGACGATCTTCGACCAAAACATTTTGGGCGGCATGTGCGCCCGGGTCTGCCCCACTGAGACGCTGTGCGAACAGGCCTGCGTGCGCGAAGCCGCAGAGGGCAAACCTGTACGTATCGGTCTTCTCCAGCGTTTCGCCACCGACGCAGCCATGGAGCAGGACGCGCAGTTCTACGAACGTGTCGCCTCCACCGGGAAGCGCGTTGCGGTGGTCGGTGCCGGCCCCGCCGGTCTCGCCTGCGCCCATCGCCTCGCCATGCACGGCCATGACGTTGTGATCCTCGAAGCGCGGGAAAGGCCCGGTGGCCTCAACGAATACGGCATCGCCACCTACAAGACGGTGGGTGATTTTGCGCAGGACGAGGTCGACTACATCACCGACATTGGCGGCATCGACATTCGCTACAGTCAGAAGCTCGGCCGCGATTTCACGCTGGGCGAATTGCGCGGCGATTATGAAGCCGTCTTTCTAGGCATGGGGCTGGGTGGTGTGAACGATCTGCGCATCGAGAATGAGGCCCCGGAAGGTCTGGAAGATGCCGTCGACTTCATCTCCCGTCTGCGGCAAGCCGACGACAAATCCAAAATTGCCATCGGCCGCCGCGTGGTCGTGATCGGCGGCGGCATGACAGCAGTGGATTGCGCGGTGCAGGCCAAGTTGCTGGGCGCGGAAGACGTGACCATCGCCTATCGTCGTGGCCAGGAACAGATGAACGCGTCCCGCTACGAGCAGGACCTTGCCGCCTCGCGCGGCGTTACGATCAAGCATTGGGCGATGCCCGTCGATCTGGCGACCGATGGCGGCAAAATTACCGGCATCGAGATGGAATACACCAAGCTCGGCGACACGCGCCTTGAGGGCACCGGCGAGCGCTTCTCGCTGGACGCCGATCAGGTCTTCCGCGCCATCGGCCAGACGCTTGTGCCGGACGATCTTAGTGGCGCAGCCGATGCGCTGGAGATCGTCGCGGGGCGCATCGCTACAATCGACGCCCACGGCACCACCAATATGCAAGGCGTCTGGGCCGGTGGAGACTGCGCCGCAGGCGGCGAGGAACTCACCGTAACCGCCGCCGCACAGGGCCGCGACGCGGCGGAAGCGATCAATATGAGCCTTAGGGCATAGGAGGCAGCAACATGGCCGATATTCGCAATGATTTCGTAGGCATCAAATCGCCAAACCCATTCTGGCTCGCCTCCGCCCCGCCGACAGATAAGGCTTACAATGTCGAGCGGGCCTTCAAAGCCGGCTGGGGTGGTGTTGTCTGGAAAACGCTGGGCGAGGCTGGTCCGCCCGTCGTCAATGTGAACGGCCCCCGTTACGGCGCGATCTATGGCGGAGACCGTCGCCTGATCGGGCTCAACAATATCGAACTCATCACCGACCGCGACCTGCAAACCAACCTGCGCGAGATCAAGGAAGTGAAGGCCAAATGGCCGGACCGAGCCATGATCGTCTCCATCATGGTGCCCTGCGAGGAGCAGGCCTGGAAATCGATTCTGCCACTGGTGGAGGAGACCGGCGCAGACGGGATCGAGCTCAATTTCGGTTGCCCCCACGGCATGTCTGAGCGTGGCATGGGCGCTGCTGTTGGTCAGGTTCCCGAATATATCGAGATGGTGACCCGCTGGTGCAAACAGACCACGCGGATGCCCGTCATCGTGAAACTCACCCCCAACATCACCGACGTGCGCTACCCGGCCCGTGCGGCAAAATCCGGTGGAGCGGACGCCGTCTCCCTCATCAACACGATCAACTCGATCGTCTCCGTCGACCTCAACGATTTTGCCCCCGAGCCAACGATTGACGGCAAGGGCTCCCACGGCGGTTTCTGCGGCCCGGCCGTTAAGCCAATCGCGCTTCACATGGTGGCGGAAATTGCCCGTGATCCCGAAACTGCCGGCCTGCCGATTTCCGGCATTGGCGGTGTCACGACTTGGCGGGATGCGGCTGAGTTCATGTCATTGGGCGCAGGCAATGTGCAGGTTTGCACGGCTGCTATGACTTACGGCTTTAAAATCATTGAAGAGATGACCGCTGGCCTTTCCAACTGGATGGACGAGCAGGGCCACACAACGCTGGACGATGTGGTCGGCCGCGCCACGCCAAACGTCACCGCCTGGCAATACCTCAACCTCAACTACGTCACCAAGGCGCGTATCGACCAGGACAAATGCATCTCCTGCGGACGCTGTCACATTGCCTGCGAGGACACGTCCCACCAGGCGATCACCAATATGGTGGACGGCGAGCGCCGCTTTGAGGTGATCGAAGAGGAATGTGTTGGCTGCAATCTCTGCGTCAATGTCTGCCCGGTGGAAGACTGCATCGACATGGTGCAACTGCCCGCAGGTGCCACAGACGAGCGCACCAAGGAAAAGGTCTCGGAGACATATTTCAACTGGACCGAACACCCCAACAACCCAACCGCCGCCAAAGGCACGCTGGAGCCCGCCGAGTAACTAGCCCCGCCGGACCAGAAAACGGATCTCGTCGCCCGCGCCGCTCTCCTGCAGGACAAGCGCGTGGCCGACCTCGTTGCAGAGGGCAGGAATGTCGATCCCGGCAAGGGGGTCGTCCGTCAGCACTTCAACCAAAGTGCCCGCTGCTATCTTTTTCATCCGCGCGCGCAGTTTCAGCGCGGGGAGCGGGCAGCGATAGCCGCGCAAATCCATCCGCTCGCTGATCTCATCTGCTGCCATGTGTATATCCTGCTCACTCGTCGCGGCCTGGTCTTAGGCGCAGTCAAACCATCCGTCGAGGGCACTTTCGCGTCCACCGTGACGCAATGGTGCAGCCTGTAACGCAACGTGACTCACTTCCCGGTTGCGCCAGGATTTTACCCCGTTAGAAGAGCCCTCCCCGGTCGAATGATCGGAGTGTTGTCAACGGTTGGGTCTCACAACGACCCGCCCGGGCGGTGGGCTCTGCCTTCCCGTTTACGGATGATGCTTCGGTGATTGGGTTGACTGTAAGGCGAATGGTTCGCACCGGCGTTCAGCCGGAGATGTCGGGTTCGAATCCCGTTACAGTCGCCATTGGATAGCTCAATTGGTAGAGCAACGAACTCATAATTCGTGTGTCGCAGGTTCGATTCCTGCTCCAACCTTCCTGTCAAAGAAGGCTTCTAATGAAAACTGGGCCGGGGGGTTCGGTACGCGCAAAGCGGATGGCGGGTGCACCCCGGTGCACAAATCTGATGTGGCGCGCCATGCACGGACAGACGGCCACCGGTGACGGCTGCGCCGCGTGGGGTTTGGCAATGGGTGTTTTCGAACGCCTTGCGCGGGCGCCGTGCTGCAATACCCCATCCCGGGCGGCCCTCTGGCTGTCATGCCCGGCCCCCCGGTTCTCATAAGCGGGGACAAGCAAAGGCTTCCGTCAGGAAGCGAGATGAAAAGAAAGGAGACGGCGTGACGTAAGCCACGACGGTAAGTGAGTGTAATGTTGACTATTCTGACGAGGCTCGTGGGCCTAAAGCGCGTGACTGTTCTGGAAGGACAGCGGGCATTGTATTTCAAGAACGGTAAGCTGGCGGAGATTCTCACTCCCGGCCTGCACTACATCATGGCTGACAAGAAACGTTCGGCTCTGGAATGGCACAACATTGAAGAGAGCGGTTTTAGCTCCATTCATGAGAAGGCGCTTTTCGAGCGTCTGCCGATGCAGGCTGGACGGGAACTGACCACCTTCCGCACCGGGCCGACCGAAGTGGCTATCCTGGAGCGGGACGGCAAGGTCGCATTCCTTCTCGGTCCGGACCAAAAGAAAACGGTCTGGACTGGTGCCGGCCCATGGCATGCCGAGCATATTGATGTTTCCGGTATGCCGCGCATCGGGCCATCGACCCTGCGCCGTCTGACACGGGCGAAGCTGACCACCAACCAGCTTCTGAGCACCGTTGAGGTTCCCGAAGGGCATTGCGGTGTGATGTTCGTCGATGGCGAAATGCTGCCGAAGCTGGCGCCGGGGGTTCACGCGTTCTGGACGGTCGGTCGGTCCTCTCAGGCGCGGATCATCGATCTGCGCTGGAGGCCCCTTGAGGTGTCCGGCCAGGAGATCCTGACGGCTGACAAGGTCTCGATCCGCGTCAACATCACAGCCGTTTACCGGGTCACCGACCCGGTGCAGGCCGTGACCACAGTGACGGACTATACCGACGCGCTTTACCGCGCGCTCGGACAGGCCTTCCGCCGGATGCTGGGTGCCCACTCGCTGGACGCCCTGCTGGAGCGGCAGACCGCGCTGGATGATGAAGCTCTTGCCGGCGTTCGCGAAACCATGGCCGCCATTGGCCTTGAGGTGCGCGACGTTGCGTTGAAGGACATCATCCTGCCAGGTGAGATGCGCGATATTCTCAACGGCGTTGTTGCCGCGGAGAAAGAAGCGCAGGCCAATGTCATCCGCAGGCGTGAGGAAACCAACGCCACACGGTCCCTGCTCAACACCGCCAAGGTGATGGAGCAGAACCCGACCATGCTTCGCCTGAAGGAGCTGGAAGCGTTAGAGACCATCGCAACCCGCGTGGACCGCTTGACGATCCACAACGGTGCCGACGGTCTGATGAAAGACCTGGTGCATCTATCCGGCGACTAGACAAAGAGAAGGGGTAGCTCCGGCTACCCCTTCTTGCTTTTCACGCTCAGGACGGTTCCGATCCTTCCCCTGTGTAGCGATCCGGTATTAGCTGTGATGGACCATCCACCTGGAACTTCAACCATGACCGACATTGCAGCACCCAATGACATTCTGGATTTCTGGGCCGATGCAGGTGGGAAGAAGTGGTGGATGAAGGACGAGTCCTTTGATGCGGAAATCCGCCACCGCTTTGGCACCACGCTTGAAGCTGCTGAACGCGGTGAGCTGGATGATTGGCAGACCACACCGGACGGCGCCTTGGCGCTCATCATCGTGCTCGACCAATTTTCCCGCAATCTCTACCGCAACAGCGCCAAAGCCTTCTCAAACGATCCAAAGGCGCTCACAGCCGCCAAGGCCGCGCTTGACCGCGGTGATGATGAGAAGATGCGAGAGGACATCATGGTCTTCGCCTACCTGCCGCTGGAGCATAGCGAAAATATCGGAGACCAGAGGCAATGCCTGGAGCTGATGAAAGCGACCGGCACTGAGGCTTATATCAATGCCGGGCAACAGCATTACGACATCATCGAGCAGTTTGGCCGCTTCCCTCACCGCAACAAGGTGCTGGGGCGCGACACCACACCGGCAGAGCAGGCATTTCTGGATGCAGGCGGATTTTCGGGCTGATTGCGCGCCCGCAATCTTTGCTTTCAACCGTTTTCAGCGATGTGAAGAAAATTTGGAGCGGGCGATGAGATTCGAACTCACGACCCTCACCTTGGCAAGGTGATGCTCTACCCCTGAGCTACGCCCGCTCGAGCGACTGTTGCCATTTCAGCTTCAGCGGGGCGTATATGCGCCAACACCCTTAGCGATGCAATCCCTTTCCATGCACAAATTACCTCCCGCCCCGCTCAACCGCAAAACCTTGCTCACCTGGCTCGATGAAGCCGGTCTTGAAACGCAAACCCATGACCACCCGGCCTTCTTTACGGTGGAGGAAGGGGCGGCGTTTAAGGCTGAGCTTCGCGCCAGCGGTGTGACGGGCGGCAACACCAAGAACCTGTTTCTAAAAGACAAAAAGGGGCGTCACTTCCTGCTGACCGCGCTGGAAGATACCGAGGTGAACCTGAAGCAGCTCCACAAGCTGCTGGGCGCGCAGGGGCGGTTTTCCTTTGGCCGAGCAGAACAGATGGAGGATTATCTGGGCGTCTCCCCCGGCTCCGTCACGGCCTTTGGCATTCTCAATGATCGGGAGGGCAAGGTGACTTTCGCTCTCGATTCCCGCGCAGCGCAGATGGAGCACCTTTTGTGCCATCCGCTCACCAATGAAGCTTCCACCCGCATAGCTACCGCCGATCTCCTGAGCGTGGCGAACCATGGCGACCATCCTGCTATGGTGGTCGATCTATCCGCAGACCCAGATTCGGTCTGAGAGGCGCAATTTGAAAAGCGCTCTCCAAGGCCCCACATTGAAAAGAACAGGCGCAATCCGCCTCCCAAATATTGAAGAACGGTAGCGACCCATGACGTCGATCAACACATCTTTTTCCATTGGCGGCGAACCGGTCAGCCAAGATCTTGGATCGCCCGCTGTAGCGCCAACCAATGCCATGGCATCGGCACCAGCCAGCGCAAAGCCCGCAATCTTTGACGTCACCACAGCAACCTTCATGCAAGACGTGATTGATGCGTCGGCGGAAGGCCCGGTGGTCGTTGATTTCTGGGCACCATGGTGCGGACCCTGCAAGCAGCTTGGACCGGTGATCGAAAAGATCATCACCGAAACCGGCGGTGCGGTGCGCCTTGCCAAAATGGACATTGAGCAGTTCCCGGAAGTCGCCGGTCAGATGGGTATCCAGTCAATCCCAGCCGTTGTGGCCTTTGTGGATGGCCGCCCTGCGGAGGCCTTTATGGGCGCGAAGCCGGAAAGCGAAGTGCGTGCCTTTATCGACAAGCTCGCCGCCGACGCGCCAAAGCCTGCCGGGGCCTTTGACGCCGCCACGCTTTTGGAGGCCGGCAACGCGATGCTCGCTGATGGCGACCACGGGGGAGCTGCGGAAGCTTTCGGCACCGTTGCGCAAAACGAGCCGGGCAATCTCGACGCCATTGCCGGGCTCGGCGAGTGTTATGTTGCCGTTGGTGAACTCGACATGGCGCGCCAGCTTTTAGAAACGGTCCCCGAAGAACACCGCGAAAAACCGCCCATCGGCCCGGTGGCTAAAAGCATCGAACTTGCCGATCAGGCCGAAAATCTCGGGCCGCTCACAGACCTTGAAGCCAAGGTCGCCGCCAACGAAGAAGACCATCAGGCCCGCCTCGACTATGCCGTTGCACTCAATGCTGCAGGCCGCGAGCAGGAGGCGGTGGACCAACTTATCACGATAGTGCGCAAAGACCGGGAGTGGAACGACGACGGTGCGCGGGCGCAACTCCTCACCTTCTTTGAAAGCTGGGGCAATGCCGATAAAGCCACAATTTACGGACGCCGGGCTCTCTCCTCGGTGTTGTTCAGTTAAGGTGAAACCATGAAAGCCGGGAACGTCTCCTACAACGATGTGCTCGATCTGCCCGACGAAGTGCCGGTCTTTCCGCTAACCGGAGTGCTGCTGCTGCCCTCGGGCAACATGCCGCTAAACCTGTTTGAACCGCGCTATCTTGCTATGTTTGAAGACGCGCTGGCAGGCGACCGCCTGGTGGGGATGATCCAGCCGCGCATCGATGCCAAGGAGAGCGCGGAGGGCGAACCTGCCCTTTGCAATGTCGGCTGCCTGGGCCGCGTTACCGCATTTCAGGAAACCGGTGACGGGCGCATTGTGCTCAATCTCTCCGGCGTTGCGCGCTTCCGCGTGCTGGAGGAATTACCCGCTCGCAACGGCTATCGCATCGCGAAAATCGCCAGTTTTGCTGATGACCTCGATGATAGCGAAGAGGCGGAAAAAGCTGTCGACCGCGATGGGCTGCTGGAGACGTTCAAAGCCTATCTCCAGGCCAATGACATGGAAGCCGACTGGGATGGCGTGCGCGAAGCGTCCACCCGCAGCCTGGTCAATTCGCTCTCCATGATGAGCCCCTATGGCCCCGCTGAAAAACAGGCCCTGCTCGAAGCTCCGGACCTGAAGACCCGGGCAGAAACGCTGGTTGCCATTACCGAGATGACCCTTGCGCGCAATTCCGGAGACGGTGCGCAGGGCACGCTGCAATAGAGACGGGGCACCAGCGATGTCCCGCACCGTCCCCAGCACCGGAGATCAAAGCCGCAAGCGCGATGCCCCGGCACCGGGTGCCGACCGGCTAATCGAGCCAAAAATGCTGGATCTCCTCGTCTGCCCCCGCACCCATGGCCCTCTGATCTATGATCGGGACGCACAGGAGCTGATTTCGCAGAAGGCGCGTCTTGCCTTCCCCGTCCGCGACGGGGTGCCCATCCTGTTGACCGCGCAGGCGCGGACATTGGAAGATTGAGGCAATAGCGACTAACCTATCGGGGCGAACAAGCAGTATCAGGCCCTTCAATGTCCTCAGCAAAACCCAAACCACGGCGTCCCGCCGTTGATCAGAATTTCCCGATCCATCTTTTGAAGGGGTATTCCAGCTTTCGCGGTGCTCGCCTCGCCGTGGAAAGGCAGCGGTACGAGAAATTGGCTGAGGCCGGCCAGAAGCCAGCAACTATGCTGATCGCCTGCTGTGATTCCCGCGCCGCGCCGGAGGTCATTTTTGATGCCGCGCCCGGCGAGATTTTTGTTGTGCGCAATGTGGCCAACCTGATGCCCCCCCACAGACCGAATGGTGATTTTCACGGAACCTCGGCAGCGCTCGAATTCGCGGTTCAGGCTCTGCGTGTGCAAAACATCGTGGTAATGGGCCATGGCCGCTGCGGCGGCATTGCCGCTTTCCGCGCCCAGCTTCAGGGGGAGGAGACGGCACCGCTTTCGCCAGGTGATTTCATCGGCAAGTGGATTTCCATGCTGGAACCGGTGGCGCAAAAAATTGAACGCACAGAAGGGGAGAGTGAGGAAGTTCTGCAGCGTAAACTGGAAGAGCAGTCGATCCGCCAATCCATCGAAAATCTGAAAACCTTCCCCTGCATCTCGATCCTTCTGGAACGCAGCCAGATCGCCCTGCACGGGGCCTGGTTCGACATTTCCAACGGTGAACTCTGGGTTCTCGATCCCGAAAGCGACGAGTTCCAGCGACCGGACGTCTAGGGCGTCATGGCGCGCTAGATCGCCTCACCATTGAGCAGCAGTGGGTTCCCCTCCCCGCGCCCAGCGGCCTGGGAGATGAAGGCCTGTTTCAGGCTCGGCATCCGGTCGACAATGCCAAGGCCAACCGTGCGCAGGGCACGCAGTGGGCCAATATCGTTGGAGAAGAGCCGGTTCAGCACATCCGTCACGACACCCATCTGCACCGTGTCGAAACGCCGCCAGCGCTCATAGCGCTCCAGCACCGTAACCGCACCGATGTCGAGCCCAAGCCGGTCGGCTTCAACAATGGTTTGCGCCAAAGCTGCTGCATCCTTGAAACCGAGATTGAGGCCTTGCCCCGCAATTGGATGAATGCCATGGGCGGCATCCCCTATCAGCGCAAAGCGCGGGCGCACAAAATCCCGCGCCAGGGTCAGACCAAGGGGGAAGGCCTTGCGCGGCCCCGCCACTTCGAAAGCACCAAGCTTGTGGCCGAAGCGGGTTTCCAGCTCCAGCTCGAAGGTGAAATCGTCGGCCGCCATCAGCCGCTTGGCCACATCTGTCGGTTCAGTCCAAACCAGCGAGGTACGCTTGCCCTTTAACGGCAGCGTCGCGAAGGGGCCTCCGGGAAGGAAATGCTCTTCGGCCCGGCCTTCATGGTCACGCTCATGGGAGAGGGTGGTTACGATGCCCATCTGGTCATAGGCCCTGCGCACGGTGCGGATACCCGCCTGGCTGCGGAGCGCGGAATTCACGCCATCGGCTGCAATAAGCAAAGCAGCCTTGGCCGTTTTGCCGGAACCAAAGGTAACGGTCGTTTCACCCGCACTGGTCTCAAAGCCCGCCACCGTTTCCTCATGGACAAGCTCAATCCCGAGCTCCTCGGCCCGCTTACGCAGCGCGCCAACCATCTTTTTGTTCGGCACCATATGGGCGAAAGGTTCGCCTCCAACCTCCTTACCACCTTCGCGACCCGCCTCACCAAAAGTGAGAAAAACCGGGCGGACGGGATCGTTGGTGCGGGAATCGGTCACAACCATTTCATTGATCGGTTGGGCGTCTTTCAACAGCCTTTTCCAGATGCCGAGCTGGTCCAGCATTCGCGCAGCGGCGGCTGCGATGGCGGAAGCGCGCTCATCTTTTTCCAGCGCGGAACGGGGGGCAGCGTCCACCAGGGTGATGGGAATATGCGGCGCGCTCGCCTTGATCGCCACGGCGACACAAAGGCCCACATAGCCCCCGCCCGCGATGATGATGTCGTTGGCCATACCGGCTCTCCCGCTCTCGCCCGTGCTGCTGCTTCTTGACAGGCGGCACGTCGCCCGCGCAACTCGGCACATCGTCACACCTGATATGGGGCTATACCGCCCCAAGACCAGATCCAGAAGTTTAAAGACAGCCGAAAAACCCATGACCAGCGACAGCCCCAACGAAGATCAAGAACAGGAAACCGGTGGCCGCAGCCCCATGGAACGGTTGCTCGATTATCTCGATCTGGAGAAGATTGAGCAGAACATTTATCGCGGCACGGGACCGAAAACCGGCTGGCAGCGGGTTTTCGGGGGGCAGGTGATTGCCCAGGCTCTCGTCTCTGCGCAGCGCACGGTGGAGGAGGAGCGGCCCGTCCATTCTCTGCACGGCTATTTCCTGCGCCCCGGCGACCCGCAGGTGCCGATCGTCTATGAGGTTGACCGCATCCGCGATGGCGGCTCCTTCACGACCCGCCGCGTGCAGGGGATCCAGCACGGACGGCCGATCTTTTCCATGATCGCCTCCTTCCAGCTCGTGCAGGAGGGCCTCGCCTATGAAATGCCGATGCCGGAGGTTCCCGCTGCGGAAACATTGCCGAGCCAGGCGGAGCTTGCCGAGAAATTTGCCGAACACATTCCCGAAGGCTTGCGCCGCTGGCTTGCCCGCCCGCGCCCCATCGAATTGCGCCTCACCAGTTACGAGCATTTCATATCCGACAAGAAGCTAGAACCGCAGCAATATTGCTGGCTGCGCGCCACCGGTCCGGTGCCCACAGGGTCAGCTGCGGCACAGCAGGTGCAGGCAGCTTTGCTGGCCTATGCCAGCGACATGACGCTATTGGATACGGCGCTCTACCCCCATGGGCGCAAAATTTCTGACCCGAGCCTGCAGGTCGCTTCCCTCGACCATGCCATGTGGTTCCATCAGGACATCGACCTCAACGATTGGCTGCTCTTTGCCCAGGATACCCCAACCTCCTCCGGTGGGCGTGGCATGACACGGGGGATGCTTTTCAACATGAAAGGCACCCTCGTCGCCTCCTGCACTCAGGAGGGTTTGATCCGACCGGTGGTCAGAAAGCCTAAAAAATAGGCACAACTATCGAACCGCAGTATTTCTGAATAAATTTTGGGCAATCATGCCGCAATACGACACGGTCTATCTCGCTTCGTTCGGATTCAGTCAATGAATCCAACCGCTCTCCAAAACTGGCACGCATCTTGATTGGTATGCAGCAACGGGCTGCGTGCCCGGGGAAATGCGGGCTGCACAATGGCGGTCTGCCAACTGGAGAGAGCGAATATCATGAAGCTGATTACGGCTATCATCAAACCGTTCAAGCTCAACGAAGTCCGTGATGCCCTGTCTGCCATTGGCGTGGCTGGGCTGACCGTTACCGAGGTCAAAGGCTACGGACGTCAAAAAGGGCAGAGCGAAATCTACCGCGGCGCAGAATATGCCGTGCATTTCTTGCCGAAACTCAAATTGGAAATCGCAGTGGATACCCCGCTTGCGACGCAGGTCGTCGACACGGTCCGCGAAAGCTCCACAACCGGCCAAATCGGCGACGGAAAGATTTTCGTCATGGATCTGGACCAGGCCGTGCGCATCCGCACCGCCGAAACCGGCGCCGACGCGCTGTAGCATCAGGGGAAATCAGATGAAAAAGTTAAGCATTCCCGGCCTCACCGCGCTCTTCGCGCTGGCGCCATCCATCGCCCTCGCACTGGATGCCGTAGGCACTGTCGACAAGGGTGACACTACATTCATGATGCTAAGCACCATTTTGGTGCTCTTCATGATCCTTCCCGGCCTCGCTCTCTTCTATGGTGGCCTTGTACGCTCCAAAAACATGCTGTCGGTTCTGATGCAGTGCACCACCATCACTGCAGCCGTCATCGTGATCTGGGTTACCTACGGCTATTCCTTCGCGTTTGGCGGAAGCACCAGCCCGTTCTGGGGTGGAACAGCCAAGCTGTTCCTCGCAGGAGTGAATGGCGACAGTCTTGCCGCCACCTTCACAGAGGGTGTGATGATCCCGGAATGGGTCTTCATCTGTTTCCAAATGACATTTGCATGCATCACACCTGCATTGATTGTGGGAGCCTTTGTGGAGCGCATCAAGTTCTCCTCACTCATGGTTTTCATCGTCCTTTGGGTAACGCTTGTCTATTTTCCTGTTGCCCACATGGTTTGGGATAGTTCTGGCTACATCTTCAACCTCGGGGCGCTCGACTTTGCAGGCGGCACGGTGGTTCACATCAACGCCGGTATCGCAGCGCTGGTGGGTTGCCTCATCCTTGGCCCCCGCCTTGGCTACGGCAATGACATGCTTGCCCCACATTCGATGACGCTAACGCTGGTCGGCGCAGCCATGCTCTGGGTCGGTTGGTTCGGATTCAATGCAGGCTCAAACCTGGAGGCAACCTCCGGTGCTGCTTTGGCGATGATCAACACCTTCACGGCCACGGCCGGTGCGATCCTTGCCTGGGTGATCCTTGAAGCGGCGCTGCGCAAGCAGGCCTCCGCGCTCGGCGCGGCCTCTGGCCTGGTTGCCGGTCTGGTTGCGGTAACACCAGCGGCCGGTTCGGTCGGGCCCATGGGCGCAATTGTGCTTGGTGCGGTTGCAAGCGTGGTTTGCTACTTCTTCGTCTCCACCGTCAAATTGCGCTTCAATTACGACGACAGCCTGGACGTTTTCGGCATCCACGGGATTGGCGGCATCGTGGGCGCAGTCGGAACCGGCATCTTCACGGCTCCCTCGCTGGGTGGAATTGGCGATGAGGACTATTCCATCATCGCACAGACCACGACCCAGATCTGGGCTGTGCTCATCACCATCGTGTGGTGTGGCGTTATCTCCGCCATCCTGTTCTTCATTGTGAAGGCGTTGATGGGACTTCGGGTCGACCCGACAACCGAACTGCAGGGGCTGGACTTGGCATCGCACGGTGAGCGCGCCTACCACTACTAAGCGGTGGCCAACAACACCCACCAAATAAGCCGCGTCGGGCAACCGGCGCGGCTTTCTCATGTTCGCCACACGCTTAAACCCATCCTGGATGGTTAAGCGCCCTTTAACCGCGTCTGTTTAACAATGACCGCCTGACAGGAACCCCGTGCGCCAACGCATGGGGAAATGGGGTCTTGGTATGCAGGCTTTGGGTGCGAGTGAGAGCGAGGGGGCAAGGCAGCCCCGTGAGAGCGTCGGTCTTGGCGATATTTTCCGCGCCCTGACCCCGGCCCCAATCCGCGCGCTTTTCTCCTGGCTTTCCGCCTGGGCCGCCCTTGGCCTTAGCGCCCTTGGCGCATTGGCGCTTGCAACATGGGCCGCATCCGACCCGAGCCTGACCTTCGCCCATGGTGGTGAAACGCAAAACTGGCTTGGCTTCTGGGGCGCGAGGTTTTCTGATCTGGCTTTTCAGTTTGTCGGCCTTGGTGCCGTTTTGATTGTGATATTGCCCGTTGTGTGGGCGCTGCACCGGATCAGCCGCCGTTCCCTTGGGCGGCTGCGCATGCGGGTAATATACGCCCTCATCAGCATCAACGCAGCAACCACTGCGCTGGCCTGCATTCAGGTGCCAGACGGCTGGCCGCTGCGCCAGAGTGTCGGGCTCGGGGGTGTTATTGGCGATGCGTGGCTTACATTCCCCCGTGCATTTCTTGGCACCTACCCGCAGGGGCTAACCGCAGCTGTCCTCTTTGCACTTTTCATGATGATTGGAGGTTACGCCTTGCTGCGTGCAACCAACCTCCACAGGGGTCTGCAGCCCTCCGCTCGTGAGGCAAAGGCTGTTTCTCAGGAGCCGCTGGTTCAGGCGGCGAACCATGATCTCTACGGCCAGTACGATTTCGACGATGAGGGCGAGGGCAGTGGCCTTGGCGCCCGCGTCTCAGCCCTTTTGGGGCAAGTTCTGCACTTTGCCTATTGGGCCGGATCGCTCCTGCCCAAGCGCAGGGCCAAGCCCCGCACCCAACACCAGGAACCGGCCTTTGTCACTGAGGTTGCTGCGGGGCATGGTCCCGCGCCGGAAGCCGCTTTCCTGCGCAACAGCAACCTGCCGCCTCTCGGCGCACCGCAGGATGATGCGGCCCCAATCGGCGCACAACTTGAAGTGAATGAAGCGGCGATGATCACTCCTGCCGCGGATACGCAGGTGAGTTACGCGCCTTCCATCGTGCTGCCCCGTGGCGACGCCTTACCGCCTGAAGAGCAAGTTGCCGCACCCAACTTTGACGGCACAGCCGCCGCGCCCGTCCCGCAGGCCGCAGCGCCCATGCGCCGAACGGCGACCCCGGCCAGGACCGCGCCACAGGGAGCAGCGTTCCAACTGCCTTCGCTGGATCTTCTCTCCCTGCCACAAAACCTCATTGATGACCCGTCACTTTCCAATGAAGCTCTGGCGGAGAACG
>CAKMZB010000003.1:220215-254750 GCA_929200315.1 uncultured Alphaproteobacteria bacterium
CGGAGAACGCGGCAGCACTTGAATCTGTGCTCGACGATTTCGGCGTCAAAGGATCCATCATCAAGGTGCGTCCCGGCCCGGTCGTGACGCTCTATGAGCTGGAGCCCGCACCCGGCGTCAAATCCTCCCGCGTTATCGGTCTGGCCGAGGATATTGCCCGCTCCATGTCCGCTATCGCCGCCCGTGTGGCCGTGGTTCCCGGCCGCAATGCCATTGGCATTGAATTGCCAAACCGCCGCCGCGAAACGGTGTTTCTGCGGGAGCAGCTCGCATCGAAAGAATTTCTGGAGAGCAAAGCCGGCCTGCCCATGTGCCTGGGCAAGACGATCGGTGGCGAGCCTGTCATTGCCGACATGGCCAAGATGCCCCATCTCCTGGTCGCCGGCACAACCGGCTCGGGCAAGTCGGTCGCCATCAACACGATGATCCTGTCGCTGCTCTACCGGCTCGGGCCGGACAAGTGCAAACTCATCATGATCGACCCAAAGATGCTGGAATTGTCGATCTATGACGGCATTCCGCATCTGCTGACGCCCGTTGTGGTGGACCCGAAAAAGGCCGTCGTCGCGCTCAAATGGACTGTCCGCGAGATGGAAGAGCGCTACCGCAAAATGTCGAAAGTCGGTGTGCGCAACATTGACGGTTTCAACGCCCGCGTGGCGGAAGCGACAGCCGCCGGTGAGACGATCTCGCGCACCGTGCAAACCGGCTTCGATCGCGAATCGGGTGAAGCAATCTACGAGACCGAAGAGCTTGATCTGGAGCCAATGCCCTTCATCGTCGTGGTGATCGATGAGATGGCCGACCTCATGATGGTCGCAGGCAAGGACATTGAAGGCACTGTCCAGCGCCTGGCGCAGATGGCTCGCGCCGCCGGAATCCACGTCATCATGGCGACCCAGCGCCCATCGACTGACGTCATCACCGGCACGATCAAGGCGAACTTCCCGACCCGTATTTCCTTCCAGGTCACCTCCAAGATCGACAGCCGTGTCATGCTGGGTGAGAGCGGCGCAGAGCAGCTGCTCGGTATGGGCGACATGCTCTACATGGCCGGCGGCGGGCGCATTACCCGCGTCCACGGCCCGTTCGTGGACGACGAAGAGGTTGCCGACATCGTCGCTCACCTGAAAACCCAGGGCGTGCCGCAATATCTTGAAGGCATCACCGACGAGGATGAAGAGGGCGAAGACGGTTTTGCCTTTGATGCCGAAAGCGGCGAAATTGGCTCCTCGGGCGATGAAATGTACGACCAGGCCGTCGCCATTGTTCTGCGCGACCGCAAGGCCTCCACATCCTACATCCAGCGCCGCCTGTCAGTGGGCTACAACAAAGCCGCCTCGCTGATTGAACGGATGGAGCAGGAAGGACTTATCTCTCCAGCAAACCATGCCGGCAAGCGCGATATTCTTGTACCCGGCGAAGATGACACCATTTAGGGCCCGTCACATCCGCGCCCAGAATGCGCGGCATGGGCTAGGGACACGAGACATAAAGAGCAGATCATGATCCGCACCATCCTCTCCCATCTTGCAAAGGCAGCATTGCCTTTTGCAATTGCTGCCTCCCTCCTCGCCACCTCCGCCATGGCGCGTGTGACCGGTGAAGATGCGCAGGCCGTCGCCAAAATTTCCCAGCACTTCACCTCCGTACCCACCATGCTGGGTGAGTTTGTGCAATTTGGCCCCAATGGCGACCAGACGGGCGGCAAGTTCTATCTCTCCCGCCCAGGCAAAATCCGCTTTGACTATTCTGGTGACGCGGCGCTGACCGTACAATCCGACGGACGGCATGTCGGGATCAACAACCGCAAGCTGAAGACGTGGGATTTTTACCGCCTCTCTGCGACGCCGCTGAAAATGCTGCTCGCTGACAGCATTGATGTGACGGATGATTCCATCCAATCCGTCAAACGCGAGGACGATCTGACAACGGTGGTGCTGAAGGACAATTCGATCTTCGGCGATTCCAAAATCACGCTGATGTTCGACCCCAGCAACAACGATCTGAAACAGTGGACGATCACTGACGAGCAAGGAAAAGACACCTCCGTCATGATTTTCAACGTGCAACAGAATGTGGCGCTTCCGAACCGGCTTTTCTTCATGGATAAGAGCCGCAGCCGCAATCCGCAGTTCGATAATCAGGGACGATAGTCTCCACCGGATTGAATCGTTGGCCGCGCTCGGTCAGACAGGGTGTCCCGAAGCCTGACCTGGCGCTACGCCCATGACCTTCAAACTCGCCACCTGGAACATCAATTCCGTCCGCTTGCGGCTGCCGATCGTGGAGCAATTTCTCGCCGACCACGCGCCGGACGTTCTGTGTTTGCAGGAAATCAAATGCATCAATGATGCGTTTCCCGGTAAAGCGCTGAAAAAGGCT
Organism: uncultured Alphaproteobacteria bacterium; assembly: GCA_929200315.1. Taxonomy (GTDB): domain Bacteria; phylum Pseudomonadota; class Alphaproteobacteria; order Rhizobiales; family Rhizobiaceae; genus Pseudahrensia. The sequence goes on from CAKMZB010000003.1 coordinate 222,601, forward strand.
GGCTACGAGCACCACGCGGTCCACGGCCAGAAGGGCTATCACGGGGTCGCCATCATCTCCCGGCTGCCGCTGCGCGACATTGCGTCCACCGATTATTGCAAGATGGGCGACACCCGTCATGTCGAGGCGATTGTGGAAACAGGCACGGGTCCGGTGCGGATGCACAATTTCTACGTTCCCGCCGGTGGCGATGTGCCAGACCGGGAAAAGAACCCGAAATTCGACCACAAACTGCGCTTTCTCGACGAGATGCGCCAGCTGGACGCCGAAGCCGGTGCGGTGCCTTCCATTCTTGTCGGCGATCTCAACATCGCGCCGCTTGAGACCGATGTGTGGTCTCACAAGCAACTCCTGAAAGTCGTCTCCCACACACCGGTGGAGACCGAGACGCTGAACGACGTACAGGCCGCCGGTGGCTGGGAAGACGTGATGCGCCGCCATATCGACCCGGCTGAAACGCTCTTCACCTGGTGGTCTTACCGCTCCCCCAACTGGAGCGAAAGCAACAAGGGCCGCCGCCTCGACCATGTCTGGGCTGCGCCGCGCTTGGCGGAGCGCTCAACAGGTATTGAGGTGCTGCGCGACGCGCGCGGCTGGGAAAAGCCCTCCGACCACGTGCCGGTCATCGCGACTTTTGATCTGTAAGGGCGGTGATCTCTAGCTGTTGCGGTCCAGCCGCTTGCTGATCGCGTCAAGCTGCTGAATGAAGCTGCCCATCTTGCGCGAAATCACCGCGCTCAGCGTCCCCGCCAATGCGGGATATTCTTCCAGCATCCGCCGGAAGAGCGGGCGGGGGATTTTCAGCACCATGCCGCCATCGGGAAAAACCGCGCTGGTGGAATGGTCCGTCGCCGTAATCAGCGCCAACTCCCCAAGCAACGTGCCGGTACCGTAGGTGCCGATGACCTTTTCACCATCCACAAGCTGCGCACGGCCCTCAGCAATGACATAGCCGCCATCGCTGTAGCCGCCCTGCTTGTAAAGCTCAGCACCCGCGGCCAGCCGCCGTTGCTCAGCGCCGAAGGCGAGCAGGCGCAATTGCCCATCGTCGAGAGTTGCAAAAAGCGGCACCTTGGCGAGAAGGCGCATATCGGCTTCCAGGCTCATAGCTGGCTCATAGCTGGTTCACGGCAAAGGTGCCGGGTGAACGGTCAGGGTAGCAGCTTGTAGCCGCCAGCATCCGTCACGAGCAAGCGGGCGTTGGAAGGGTCGGCCTCAATTTTTTGCCGCAGGCGGTAGATGTGGGTTTCCAGCGTGTGGGTGGTGACGCCGGAATTGTAGCCCCAAACCTCCTCAAGCAGCACCGCACGGGTGACGACCTTTTCTTCCGCCCGGTAGAGATATTTCAGGATCGCCGTTTCCTTTTCCGTCAACCGCACCTTCTTCTCATCCTCCGTTATGAGAATTTTTTGCGCCGGGTGGAAAGAATAAGGGCCGATGGTGAAGACGGCATCTTCGCTCTGCTCGTGTTGCCTTAGCTGAGCGCGGATGCGGGCAAGAAGCACAGCAATCTTGAACGGCTTGGTGACATAGTCATTCGCCCCGGCCTCCAGACCAAGGATTGTGTCAGAATCGGTATCATGCCCCGTCAGCATGATGATCGGGCTTTTAAAGCCGCCTTTGCGCAGCAGCTTCACCGCCTCGCGCCCGTCCATGTCCGGCAGGCCGACATCCACAATGAGCAAATCTGTATGTTCATCCCGCGCCATAGCAATACCGTCGGCGGCCGTGGTGGCCTGGCGGATGCGGAATTCCTCATAGAGCGATAGTTGCTCCATGAGAGCCTCACGCAGATCATCATCATCATCCACAAGCAGTAGGGCGCGTTCGGTCATGCGGGATTGCCTTTGATCATTGGGTCAAGTGGTCTTCTATTGCTCTATATAGGTGGCCCAAACGGGGCGGAATGTCGAACGCAGAAAGTTGAGAACATGTTGAAGACTCTGCGCGTGCGCCGCCGCCCGGGCCATCGGACCCAGGGTATCCTGCAAGCCGGGGGGCGCACCATGTTCTGCGCACTCGGCAAAGGCGGCATGGTTGCAGTGAAGCGTGAGGGTGATGGCGGGACACCGATCGGGGCGATGCGCTGTATCTCGGCATGGCTGCGCACCGACCGGGTGAAGGTCCGGGCGATGGCGCTGCCTGTCCGGACGATCACCACGGAAGATGGCTGGTGCGATGCCGTTGGGGACCGCAACTACAACCGCCCGGTTCGTCGCCCGTACCCGGCATCCCACGAAGAGATGAAGCGCGATGACCGCCTCTACGACACGGTGGTGGTCCTGGACCACAACATCACCCGGCGGATGGGCCGTGGCGGCAGCGCGATCTTTTTCCACATTGCGCGCGAAGGGTTTGAGCCGACGGAAGGGTGCGTGGCCTTGATGCCAAAAGATATGGCATGGCTGCGCCCGCAGATAGGACCGCAGACGGTAATGGTTGTGGGGTAGCCCTCACGACCTCCTCGTGCCTTCCGCGTTATCATTCCCGCGCAGGCGGGAATGATAGTCTATATAAGGGGCCTAAGCCGTTTGAGCAGCGCGCATCTGGCGTTTGCGCTCGATCGGGTCGAGTTCGCGTTTGCGCAGACGGATGTTCTCCGGCGTCACTTCCACCAGCTCTTCATCGGTAATGTAAGCGAGTGCTTTCTCCAGGGTCATTTTCAGAGGTGTGGTCAGTTTCACCGCGTCATCTTTGCCCGACGAGCGCATGTTGGTGAGCTGCTTGCCCTTCAGGACGTTCACTTCCAGATCATTGCCGCGTGTGTGTTCGCCAACGATCATGCCCTGATAAACTTTCTGCCCTGGCTGGATCATCATCGGGCCACGGTCTTCCAGGTTGAACATGGCAAAGGCCACAGCCTCACCATCGGCATTGGAGATGAGCGTACCAGTGTGGCGCTGGGCGATATCTCCCTTGAAGGGTTGATAATCCAGGAACTGGCGGTTGAAGATCGCGGTGCCTCGGGTGTCCGACATGAGTTCGGAAAGATAGCCGATGAGCCCGCGCGTCGGGGCATGGAAGACGAGCCGCGTACGGCCGGTGCCCGACGGTTTCATCTCGATGAGATCGGCACGGCGCTGGGAAAGTTTCTCCACCACGGCGCCTGAAAATTCCTCGTCCACATCAACGATGGCTTCTTCCACCGGCTCAAGCTTCTGCCCGTTCTCATCCTCATGCATCACCACGCGGGGGCGGCCAACCGTGAGCTCAAAGCCCTCGCGACGCATGGTTTCGATCACAATGGCGAGTTGCAATTCGCCACGGCCAGCCACCTCGTAGGCATCGGTGCCCTCAACCTGCGAGACTTTAAGCGCAACATTGCCTTCTGCCTCCTTCATCAAACGGTCGCGGATGACACGGCTCTGCACCTTGGAACCTTCACGACCGGCAAGGGGGCCATCGTTGACGCGGAACGTCATGGAAAGCGTCGGTGGATCGATGGGCTGTGCCTCAATTGGCTGTTTCACACCCGGCGCTACGAGAGTGTCGGCAACCGTTGCCTTGGTGAGGCCAGCAATGGAGACAATGTCACCAGCCTTGGCCTCTGCCACGGGCTTGCGCTCAAGACCCTCAAACGAGAGTACCTGAGTGATCCGGCCCTGCTCAACGATGGAACCATCCTGTGCCAGGGCATGGACGGACATATTGGTCGCTGCTTTGCCGGAGGTAATTTTGCCGGTGAGGATGCGGCCCAGATAGGGGTTCGCCTCAATGGTGGTGGCGAGCATACGGAACTCACCCTCTTCTACGGCAGGCTCCGGCACATGATCCATGACAAGGTCGAGCAGCGGAGCCATATCGTCCTTGGGGCCTTCCGCGTCGGTCGCCATCCAGCCTTCCTTGGCTGAGCCGTAAAGCGTGTGGAAATCGAGCTGCTCCTCGTCGGCATCCAGATTGCCAAAGAGATCAAACACCTCGTCCAGCACCCAATCGGGGCGACCGTCCGGCTTGTCGATTTTGTTGATGGCAACAATCGGCTTCAGCCCAAGCTTGAGCGCCTTGGCGAGAACAAACTTCGTTTGCGGCATCGGGCCCTCGGCGGCGTCCACCAGAATGATGACGCCGTCGACCATGTTGAGAATACGCTCCACCTCACCGCCGAAATCGGCGTGGCCGGGCGTGTCAACAATGTTGATGCGATTGCCCTTCCACTGGATCGAGGTGACCTTGGCAAGGATCGTGATGCCACGTTCCTTCTCCAGGTCGTTTGAGTCCATTGCCCGCTCGTCAACCTGCTGGTTGTCGCGGAAGGTGCCGGATTGTTTCAACAGCACGTCGATGAGGGTCGTTTTGCCGTGGTCGACGTGCGCGATGATCGCGATGTTGCGAAGAGACATTGGGTCAGCCGTAAATATGGGGAGCGGCGGGAGGAGCCGCGCATGGCGCGACCCCTATTCCGTTGTGGAGCGGAAAGAAAGGGTGCGCCTCGATATTCACGCCTGTCCCCGCCTGATCTGGCAAAATCTGGCATTTATCGTCGTCGATTACCCGAAATTGGCAATTTTCACTGATTTTGGACAAAATAGTCGTGGGTAAGGCCTCAATTGGTCGCGTTCAGAGCTATCGGGCCGTTCTTGTAAGCTGCGACATTGTGCCCGGGAGGCGGCCCCATGCCGTCTGGAGGAGGACTATTCATGACCAATGTCACGGAATCGGGGACGCCGGGGGAGCTTGCGCCCCACCCGAGCGACACCGAGTTTGAAATCGGCCAGGACAATATCCAGCCCTTTGGCCTGGATATTCACAACCCGGTCTTTGCCATCTCTTCGATCGCCATTTTGGCCTTCGTCATTTTGACACTCATGTTTCAGGAACAGGCGGCCGGCGCTTTTGGCAGCATGCGCGGCTGGCTGACAGAAACCTTTGACTGGTTCTTCCTGTCAGCGGCCAACATCTTTGTGCTGCTTTGCCTGTTTTTGATGGTCACGCCCTTCGGCTCTATCCGCCTGGGCGGTAAAGGCGCCAGGCCGGACTACAACTACCTTGGCTGGTTCGCGATGCTCTTTGCTGCAGGCATGGGCATTGGCCTCATGTTCTTTGGTGTATCAGAGCCGATGTCGCATTTCGCCTCCTCTATGGGCGGTGTAGCAGGCGATGCCGGCGCGCGCACCGACTGGGCACCGCTCGGCGCTGCGGTCAACAACGTTGACGGCGCACGCGACCTTGCGATGGCCGCGACAATCTTCCATTGGGCACTGCACCCCTGGGCGATCTACGCTGTGGTGGCACTGTCGCTCGCTTTCTTCACCTTCAACCGCGGTTTGCCGTTGACGCTGCGCTCAGCCTTCTACCCGATCCTGGGTGAACGGGTCTGGGGCTGGTGGGGCCACCTCATTGATACGCTGGCGGTCTTCGCCACGCTCTTTGGTTTGGCAACGTCGCTCGGCTTCGGCACGGAGCAGGCGCTGGCTGGTCTCAACTATCTCTTCGGTTGGGGTACGGGACCGATTGCAAAAGTACTGCTGATCGCAGCCATCACCATCCTGGCGCTGATCTCCGTGATCCGCGGTCTGGACGGTGGCGTGAAGGTGCTGTCGGAAATCAACATCGCGCTTGCCGCTTTGTTGCTGATCTTCGTGTTCGCTGTTGGCCCGACAGCCGAAATATTCGCAACCATCGTATCCGGTGGCGCGGCCTACGTGACCGAACTGGTCCCGCTGTCCAACCCGTTTGGACGTGATGACGACAATTTCCGTCAGGGCTGGACGGCCTTCTACTGGGCCTGGTGGATTTCCTGGTCACCCTTCGTTGGCATGTTCATTGCGCGCGTGTCGCGGGGCCGCACGGTACGGGAGTTTGTCTTCTGCGTTATCGTGATCCCGACCCTCGTCAGCGTGCTCTGGATGGGTGCCTTCGGCGGCACAGCGATCAGCCAGGTTGTTGCCGACGCTGCTGCACCCTTGGCAACCGAGACCAACAATGCGCTGAAGCTGTTCCAGATGCTGTCACCGCTGCCTCTGGCGGCAATCACATCGTTCCTCGGCATTGTGCTGGTGCTGGTGTTCTTCGTGACCTCATCGGATTCCGGCTCCCTCGTGATTGACACGATCACGGCGGGCGGCAAGACGGATGCCCCGGTGAGCCAGCGGGTGTTCTGGTGCTCTTTTGAGGGCATCGTTGCTGCAACGCTGCTGCTAATCGGCGGAGCCTCGGCTCTCTCCGCTCTGCAGGCGATGGCGGTTTCAACCGGCTTCCCGTTCACCATCGTGCTGCTTGGCATGTGTGTGAGCCTGATGATCGGCCTCAACCGCGAACGCACTGGCGCATGGCCCCTGCGTGACGGAACACGGCCACACGGAGGCTAGGGATAAAGCAACTCCCAGAGAGGGGCGGGGCGGTGAAAACCGCCTCGCCCTTTTCTTTGCGCTCTATTGCAGGGCAAGATCCGCAAGAGTGCTGGCGGCAACCGTGAGGCGGGAGACGCTGTGCGCTCCACCTTCGGTGATCGCCTGGAGCGTTGCCCGAGCGCGATCTACCGGTGCGCCGCGCTTCTTGGCCCATTTGTCCAATCCACCTGCGGCAAGAACATCGACAGTGATGTCCCGCCGCGCGCGGTGGAGCTGTTGCATGGCACGGTCCAGCGCGAGAGCATCATAGGGGTCGAGCACTTCAACCTCGCGCGCTGCCTGCACAATGCGACCAACCCGGAAGGCCTTGGTGACGGCAAAGAAGGTCTTGGCGGTATCCAGCAGGCTTTTACCCCTACCCGCACGCCCGGCGGCCAACTCCATGTCCGGCACGAGGGTCAACACCGTCAGCGCCGCAAGCCGCTCGGCCAACTCCTTCGGCACACCCGCCTCAGCGGACGCGGCACGAGCCGCCGCCATCCGGTCCACCAGGAATTGCGGCGCAAGGCTTTCAAGCTTCGGCGACAGCGTTTTCACCGCCTTTGCATAACGCGCCACAACCGGTTCAATGCCCTTGGTGAAACTCTCATTGCGCGCAAACCAGAAGGTCTGCGCCACCACGACATCCTGCAGGCGGGCATAGAGTTCCAGCTGCACATTGGGATCGATCTTGTTGTCGAGGGCGTCCACCGCCCCGTAAAGCGAAGCAAGGCCAAACGTATCCCGCGCGGTGACATAGGCCCGCGCTAGGTGGCCTGTGTCGGCACCAGTGCGCTCCTGTGCCATGTTGAGGAAAGCAGGACCGCCGCGATTGACCATGGCGTTGACGACACGGGTGGAAATGATCTCCCGGCGCAACCGATGCTCGTCAATCTGCTTGTCATAACTCTTTTGCATGGGCTCGGGAAAATAGCCGTGTAGCCAAGAGCTGAAATAGGGATCATCGGGCGCATCGCTTGCCACCAGATCATCCAGCGCAACGATCTTGGCATAGGCAAGCAGCACACCGAGTTCCGGCCGCGTGAGGGGAGTGTCGGAGCCCTGCCGGTCGGCAAGGGCTGCATCATCGGGCAGGTCTTCCACAACCCGGTCGAGCCTCCCGCGCCGCTCCAGCGCCTGCATGAAACGCTGCTGGTTGGGAAGGGCAGAGAGACCGTTCCTCGCGGCAAGGGAAAGCGCGAGGGTTTGCTCGTAGTTGTTCTCCAGCACCAGAGCCGCCACATCCTCGGTCATGGATTCCAGCAGCGTGTTGCGGCGTTTGCGAGTGAGCTTGCCGGACCGCATGGCAGCGGCGAGCGCAATCTTGATGTTGACCTCAACGTCTGAGGAATTCACCCCGGCTGAATTGTCGATGGCGTCGGAATTCACCCGCCCGCCACGCAGACCAAAGGCGATCCGCGCAGGCTGGGTCATACCGAGGTTGGCGCCCTCGCCCACCACCTTCACGCGCAATTCTTTGGCATCGATGCGGATCGGGTCATTGGCCCGGTCGCCGACCTCGCCGTCGCTCTCACCCTTGGCTTTGACATAAGTGCCAATACCGCCGAACCAGAGCAGATCAGTAGGCGATTTCAGAATCGCCGTTAGCAGATCCTGCGGTGCCATGGTGCCCGCTTCGCAGCCGAGCACTCCGGCAGCTTCCTTGGACAGTTGAACCGTCTTTGATTGACGGGAAAACACACCACCACCCTTAGAAATGAGCTTGGTGTTGTAATCAGCCCAGGACGAGCGCCCAAGTTTGAACAGCCGCCGCCGCTCCGCAAAGCTTTTTTTGATGTCCGGGTCCGGATCGATGAAAATGTCGCGGTGGTCGAAAGCGGCTATGAGGCGCGTCTGTTTCGACAGCAACATGCCGTTGCCAAAGACATCGCCCGACATGTCTCCGACACCGATGGCCGAGAACGGCTCTTTCTGGATGTCGCGACCCATTTCGCGGAAATGGCGTTTCACCGCCTCCCATGCCCCGCGCGCGGTAATTCCCATGACTTTATGGTCGTAACCCGCCGACCCACCTGAGGCGAAGGCATCATCCAGCCAGAAATCGCGGGCCTGGCTGATCGCATTTGCCGTGTCGGAGAAGGTGGCCGTGCCTTTGTCGGCAGCGACAACAAAATAGGGGTCGTCCCCGTCATGGCGCACTATTCCCGCCGGGTGCACCACCTTACCGTCCACCAGATTGTCGGTGAGGGAGAGGAGCGAGGAGATAAAGGTCTTGTAAGCGTCGCGGCCAGCCTGGAACCAGACATCTGCGTCTACGGACCGTTCCGGCAAGCGCTTTGCAAAAAAGCCGCCCTTCGAGCCGACCGGCACGATGACCGCATTCTTAACCTGTTGCGCCTTCACCAGACCCAGCACTTCCGTGCGGTAATCCTGCGGTCTGTCGGACCAGCGCAAGCCGCCACGCGCAACGGGGCCAAAACGCAGATGCGTGCCTTCAACCTGCGGCGAAGAAACGAAAATCTCGCGGTAGGGTACAGGTTTTGGCGCGATGGGGATTTGCGATGGGTCGATCTTCAGCGCCAACACGGGTGGTGGTGCGTCCTCAGACGTCTTTACCGACGGAGCATAGTAGTTGGTGCGTAAGGTCGCGGTGATGACGTTACGCAGATTGCGGATGATGCGGTCATCATCCGGCGAAGTAACAGCCTCCAGCGCATTGATGATCGCGCCGGAATGCTTGTCCATCTTTACCTCCCGCCGCTTGGAGTCGGGGGAAAAACGGGCGTCGAAAAGGGCGAAAAGGTCAGCAGCAATTTGCGGATGACGGGCCAGCGCCTGCGCCATTGACTGCGGGGTAAAGCGTGAGCGGAGTTGGCGCAGATAAAGGCCGCAGGCACGCAGCAGACCGGCCATGCGCCAGTCGAGCCCGGCAACCAGCACCAATGCGTTGAAGGCATCATCGTCCACCTCCCCGCGCCAGACCGCCCGGAGCGCCGTCTCCAGCGCTTCGCCACGCCGGGCAACATCGACTTCTTCCCCGTCGGCCCGACGCAGCAGCATGTCGTGAATAAAGACCGTTTCACCATCGGCGCGATGCACTTCGTGGGTCACCTCCTCAATCACGGCAAAGCCAAAATTTTCCAGCGTCGGAACGCGTTCTGAAAGCGGCAGCGGGCCATCGAAATGGTGGATCTTGAGCGCGATCGCCCCCTTTTCACGTTCGTCGCCGGGCGAATAGAATTTGACCGCAATCGGATCATCCGCCGACAGCGGTTCAAACTGCGCGGCATCGGAAAGGGCACCGGCAACGTCGAAAGCTTCTTGATAGGCGAGCGTAAAGTCATGAAGCGGCGCGTCCGGATCCGCCGCTGCGAGACGATCTTCCCAGGTGCGGGTAATAGCGGTGACGGCATCTTCCAGCGTCTTGCGGTCAACCTGCGGCGTCTTGCCCTCACCGCGCCCGATGATGAAGTGAACCCGCACCATCCCATTTTCCAGGAAGGATGGGTAAAAGGCCGAAACGCGCCCGTCGAAGACCTGCGCGAAATAGTCCCCCATCTGCTCACGCACGCGGGAATCGTAGCGCTCCCGCGGCACGTAGCCAAGGATGGAGACAAACCGGTTGAACCCATCGGGCCGGGCCAGCACACGGATGCGGGGCCGCTCTTCCAGCACCAGAACCTTACCGACAAAACCGGCAAGCTGCTCCGTTTCGATCTGAAAAAGGTCATCACGCGGCCAGGTTTCCAGCACATTGGTGAGCGCCTTACCGGTATGGCCCGCACCGTCGGTGTTGAAAGTCTCCAGCACCGCATTGGCCTTGCGCCGCAGCACGGGAATCGTGGCGAGGGAGCGGGTATAGGCGGTGGACGTGAAGAGGCCGACAATGCGCAGCTCCCCGGCGACCGATCCGTCCTCGGCGTAGCGCTTCACCCCAACATAATCGAGGTGGGCGTTGCGGTGCACGAGCGAGCGCGCATCGGCCTTGGTGATGATGAGCGGGTCCGGCTGATCGAGAAAGGCACGGATCTCCGCCGTCATCGTCACCGGCTTGCCGGAGCGCGACATGACGGCAAGGCCCTTGTCGCGCAAAATACCAAGGGCGTTGTTGCTCGCAGGCTTCAGATTGCCATCGGCCAGCGCGTAATCGCGAACGCCGAGCAGCACAAAATTGTCGTCAAGCAGCCAGTGAAGAAAAGCGATGGCCTCAGTGCGCTCTGCCTCCTGTACGGAAGATCCGGCGAGCCGCTCGGCGGCTTCAGAAACGCGCATACGCATCGGCCGCCAATCATCGGTGACAGTGCGAACCGCATCTAGCACTTCCAGGAAGGAGCTCTTCAAGCCCTTGCGCGCGGCAGCGTCCATCGCCGGCAGCAGGATTGTCATGACCGAGACGGGCTTTCCGTCATGCTCAATCAGCGGGTGGGCGACGAGCAGTGGCGTCATGGAGCGGCGCGCCAGTTCCGCCAGCACCGAATCCACGATGAAGGGTCGGTTTTTCTGTCGGATGATCACAACGGTCGCCTGTTCCGGCCCGTTATCGACCGTCTCCACACGGACCGCACGACTGCCCTTGGCAGAGAGCGCTGCCTTCACATGCTCCAGCAGCGCGGTGCGCGCAGGTTTGGTGAGTTGAGCAACATCCTCATTGGGGACATCGGCAAAGAGCCGCTTTTCCAAATCACGCAGTGCCATGACAAAGACCTCCCATTGGGCATTTGCTGCCCTTGTGGAACGCAGGGTGGTGGCGCAAAGTCCACATGGCAACCGCTTAAGCGAGACAAATTGCGTGAAAAACGAGCTTAAAGAACCAATCGTCACCCTCAAAACCGGCGACGGTACCGTTTCAGAGGCCACACAGCGCTATTTTGATATCTGCATGGAAAAGCTTGGCCTCGTTCCCAACGTCCTGCAGGCCTATGCCTTTGACGACGCAAAACTGCGCGCCTTCACCGACATGTACAACGATTTGATGCTCGGTGATTCAACAATCACCAAGCTGGAACGGGAGATGATCGCGGTGGTCGTGTCTTCGGTGAACCGCTGCTTCTACTGTCTCACCGCCCACGGTGCCGCAGTACGGGAGCTTTCCGGTGATCCGGTGCTTGGTGAATTAATGGTGATGAATTACCGCGCCGCCAACCTCGACGCCAAAACCCGCGCGATGCTAGATTTTGCCGTGCTGCTAACGGAGAGCCCGGAAGCGGTGGAAGACGAGGATCGCGACGCATTGCGCGAAGCCGGGTTTGATGATCGCACAATCTGGGACATTGCTTCCGTTGCCGCCTTCTTCAACATGACCAACCGCGTTGCCGCCGCTAGCGACATGCGCCCGAATGCCGAATATCACGGCATGGCCAGATAAAAGACGAGCTAAGAGCGCTCTTCGGCCAGATCGTCCGTCCGACCAATCCACAGGTCGAGAAAATCATCGAGCCAGCGACTGATGGCAGTGTCGTAAAGCAGGCGCCCTTCCAGATGCTCGCCACGGGTGGATTGGGCGCCAGGGCAGGCCATGCGCTCAGCACCCTTCACACCCCAACGCATCATCATGGCAAGCGTCAACTCGGTGTGAAACTGCACCGCATAGGCCTTCTCACCATAGCGGAAAGCCTGGTTGGGATAGGTCTCACCCTTGGCCAAAAGTGTAGCGCCATGCGGCAAGGAAAACCCCTCCCGGTGCCACTGATAAATCATGTCCGGCCAGTCGAGGAGCTTCTCACCTTCCGCTGTTGCCTGAAGCGGATAATAGCCAACCTCCACCATACCATCGGGGTGAGCCTCCACGGTACCACCAAGGTGACGCACCAGCTTCTGTGCGCCGAGGCAAATACCCAGGAAGGGTCGGTTCTCAGTCAGTGGAACCTTCAACCAATCGATCTCGCGGGCAACATATTCCTCACTGTCATTGGCCGACATGGGTCCACCAAACATGACTGCACCGGCATGGTCATCGAGACTTTCAGGCAGCTGATCCCCCAGCGGTGGGCGGCAAATGTCCAGCTCAAAACCGCGCTCCACCAGCCGCAGACCGACGCGACCGGGGGTGGACGTTTCCTGATGAAGAATGATGAGAATTTTCGGTTTCACGTGGCCTGTTTAGCGGTCCCGCTCCGCCCGCTCAAGCGGGCATAGGTGGGGCGTCATCGCCGGTACCGACCGCAGTTTCCAACGGTGTGCCGCAAGAGAGGCAATAGTGGTGGAAGGAGATGTTGGTTTCTCCACAGGAGCCGCACTTTGTGCGCAGCCGCAATCCGCAATGAACACAGAAGAACGTGGTGGCATCCTCACGGCTCTCCATCTTGCGGTCACAGCCCGGGCATGTCTTGGCCTTGGTTTTCTTCAGCGCCGTCTCGTAGTCGATGTCGTCACGCCGCTCTTCCTCTGAACGTGCCTCTTCTTCGCGCTTGCGCTCCAGATAGCGGTTCATGCCACGGATCGCATAAATGCCCGCAAGTGCGACAAGGATGATCCCGACGACATAGCGCACATAGCCGCCATAGCTTGGCAGGTAAGGCACCAATTCCCAGAAGAAGGCGAAGAGCGCGAACAGAACGAAGCCACGGTAAAGTGGCCAGTAGGATGTGCGGCGTTTAGCTTTGATGAACCAGGCCGACACAACGAGCAGTGGTAATGTGAGCGCCAACCGATAGAGGAAGACCCGAAGCTCTTGTTCACGGATCGCGCCTTCATAAGCAGGGCGGGCATCTTCAAACAGATCGCGCTGTGTCTGATGAATGTCCTCAATTGCGCGCTCAATGTTCTGCTGCTCGGTCTGCTCTGCTGTAAGTCGTTCCTGTGCGGTGAGGCGCCGCACTTCGAGTTCATCGAGCAACCGGGTGCGACTCAGTATTTCCGGATCCTGCTCTTGCTGCTGTGTAGCGCGGCGGGTAGCGAGCCAATTTTGCAAAGATGTCCGGGCGGTTGCGAGTTCCCGCGCAGCGGTCTCCAGGGCCGTAGCTGCTTCCTGCACCTGACGCTCCTCGGTGCGTCTTGTCTGGTCCAGGAGTTCAAGCTGCTCCTCGGTCGTTAAATAGGCGTCGGCATCAATAAAGTCGGCTTGCTGAATCGGCTCATCAACTCTTGGCAAATCCTGGATAACGAGGCCGCCAAGACCGATCAGAAAACTGGCAAAGACAAAGGATAGTAGCCACATCAGCACAGCAAAAAAGCCAGGTAGGCTTGCGGGTAGAATAAGGCGCGGGAGTGCCGCCAGCGTTTGCGGCGGATTTACCAAAAGACCAGAATTTAGCCATCAGATATACGCCCCTTAACCCGCTGTTTCAGCACCATGCGATGACGGGCATTGACGCCGAGCAGTTCGGCGACGCGCCAGACCACATTGTCTTCAAATTCATGCAGCTCGCCGTCAGCGTAGACCATCTCCCAAAGGTCTTCGACGAGGAGGATGCGGGCATCTTCATCCATGTCGCGCTTCAAGACTGAGGTGAATGTGTAGAGGTCCACGGCCTGCTCATCGGCGGCTTTGGCTTCTTCGGCCAACGCATTGGCTTGGTCCGCTGTGAGATCATAGTGGTCATGGAGGATCTTGCGCAGCTTTGCTTCTTCTTCTGCTTCCACTGTGCCATCGGCGGCGATGACGTGGACCATGAGAGCGGCGACAGCGAGTTTTTTGTCCACTGCGCGTTCAGCAACGATGTCGGCGGGTTCACGCTTGCCGGAGAGCATGGATTTGATCGTGTCGAACATGGGCGCGCTCAAAAGAAAGGCTGTTGTCTTGCTGAATGTCTAACCCATGATCGCCAAGGCCGATAGACGACCACCGGCCTTCGTTGCCCTCTACAGAAAACTCTGTGGATCGACGTCGATGTGAACGCGGATCGAGCCGCGCTCGCGCGGAGCCTGCTTCATCCACAGGCGCAGCCAGGTTTGCATGTCGAAGTTGCGCGGCGCGTGGACGAGAATGCGGTAGCGCCACCGCCCTCGCACCTGCGCCAGTGGCGCTTCCGCCGGGCCGAGGAGGAGGATGTTGCCCTCCTCAATCGCACCAAGGGGTGCTGCCGCCTTCAGGGCACGCGCATGGTTGTCGGCCTCACGTTTGTCGGTGGCGGAGATGATGAGGGCAGCCAGACGAGCAAAGGGCGGCAATTGCGCCTGTCGCCGCATGGCGATCTCGCGCTCATAAAAGGCTTCACGGTCGCCGGATGCGATGGCTTCGATCACCGGCTGGTTGGGCGCGTAGCTTTGCAGAAACCCCTGGCTCTCCCCGCCTGCGCGGCCAGCCCGGCCCGTCACCTGCGACAGAAGCTGGAACGTGCGTTCCGCCGCGCGGGGGTCGCCGTTGGCGAGGCCGAGATCGGCATCCACCACACCAACACAGGTCATTTTCGGGAAATTGTGGCCCTTGGCCACCAATTGTGTGCCGATGACGATGTCAATCTGCCCATCGGCGATGGCGTCGAGTTCCGCCCGCAACCGCGCGACGCCACCGAGCATGTCGGAGGACAGGACGATGATCCGCGCCTCAGGGAAGGTCGCATCCACCTCCTCCGCCAGCCGCTCAACCCCAGGGCCACAGGCCACCAGATGGTCGAGTGCACCACAGGACGGACAGGCCTCCGGAACGGGTTCTGAATGGCCGCAATGGTGGCAAGCCAACATGTTGCGGAACCGGTGTTCAACCAGCCATGCCGAGCAATTGCGGCATTCAAACCGATGCCCGCAGACCCGGCACAACGTTAGCGGAGCATAACCGCGGCGGTTCAAAAACAGCAGCGCCTGCTCACCCCGCGCGATGGTCTCCTCCATCGCCTTGGTGAGAACCGGCGAAAGAAAGTTTCCGCGAGGCGGCGGGTCTTTGCGCATGTCGATGATGGACAAATCCGGCAACACAGCCGCACCGTGGCGCTTGTCGAGGCGCAAATGAGTGTAGCGGCCTTGATCGGCATTCACCCGGCTTTCCACCGACGGTGTCGCGGAGGCGAGCACGATGGGAAACTTGCCAATCGAAGCGCGCACCACTGCCATGTCGCGCGCAGAATAAAAGACGCGGTCCTCCTGCTTGTAGGCGCTGTCATGTTCTTCATCGACTACGATCAATCCCAGCTCCGGGAAGGGCAGGAAAAGCGCAGAACGAGCGCCCGCAATGATACGCACCTGGCCCGTGGCCACCTGCCGCCAGACTTTCTCGCGCATCTTTGGCGTCATGCCGGAATGCCATTGCGCGGGCGGTGCGCCGAACCGCTCTTCAAACCGCTCCAGGAAGGCTGCCGTCAGTGCAATTTCCGGCAGCAGGACGAGCACCTGCCGCTCCCGCTCCAGCGCCTCTGCCACGGCCTCAAAATACACCTCCGTCTTTCCCGAACCGGTGATGCCATCAAGCAGGATCGGGGCGAAGATGTCTTTGGCAAACGCCTCACGCAGCCGTCCTGCAGCCTCTGCCTGACCCGGGTCGAGGGGAACGGAGATTGTACCGACCTTCGGCTTGGGTACGGCAGGTTCCGGGGGGATGAGAGCGGGTTCCAGCACCCCGGCCTTTTCAAGCCCCTGCATCACAGAGGCCGTCACCCCAGCGGCACTGGCAAGGCCCGCGCGGGTCCACATCTCTTTGCCGGAGGCTGAAAGCACATCCAGCACCTTTTGCCGCGCGGGCGTCATGCGCTCCACTTCGCCACCCGCCTGTCGCAGACCCGGTAATGGCCTTTCCGGCTCAAGTGCTGCGGGAACGCGCAGCACGCCCTTCAACACCATGCCCGGCGCAGAAAGGGTATAGTCGGCGAGCCAATCGACAAAACGGCGCATGTCAGCAGCAAGCGGTGGGCAGTCAAACCGACCTTCCACCAGCCGCAATTTGGACGGATCAACGGGTGGGGTGTCTTCCGCCTCGTCCCAGACAACCGCCGCCACTTTGCGCGGACCAAGCGGCACCTGCACATAGTCACCTGGGGTTAGCTCCAACCCCTGCGGCACCGCATAGGTGTAGGGCCGCTCCGCCGGGATCGGCAGCAGCACCTGCACCGTCTCGCGATCCCCGAGGGGAAGTTCACCCGCTCCCGTCAAAACCAAATGCCCTTTCATTCAACCTCACCGACGCGCTAAGAGACGCGCAACCGACATGCCCCATATGGGCACCTTCGCGCAGAGAGGCGATACCATGAAATTCTTTCTCGACACCGCAGATGTCGATGCCATCCGCCACTGGAACGAAACAGGGCTTGTGGACGGCGTCACCACCAACCCTTCGCTGATCCTCAAATCCGGCCGCGACATCACCGAAGTACTGAAAGAAATCTGCGACATCGTGCAGGGCCCCGTTTCGGGAGAAGTGGCGGCAACGGAGTACGATGCGATGCTGGAAGAAGGCCGTACACTGGCCAAGATCGCTGACAATATCTGCATTAAACTGCCAACCACTATGGACGGTATCCGCGCCTGCAATGTGCTGACCAATGAGGGCGAGATGGTCAACATGACGTTGTGTTTTACCGCCAACCAGGCGCTGCTTGCCGCCAAGGCCGGCGCAACCTTCATCTCCCCCTTTATTGGTCGGTTGGATGACATTGGCCTCGACGGGATGGAGCTGATTGAGGAAATTCGCGCGATCTATGACAATTACGTCTACGACACCGAGATCCTCGCAGCCTCCATCCGCACGGTAAACCATGTGAAGGATTGCGCACTGGCTGGTGCCGATGTCGGCACCATGCCCCCTTCCACCATTGAACAGTTGGTCAAACACCCGCTGACCGATTCAGGCCTGGAAAAATTCCTGGCCGACTGGAAGGAGACCGGTCAGTCGATCTGACGGTATAGTCGGGAATGCGGAGGTTTTTCCTTTTCGTTTTCTGCATTTGGCAAGTCGGCACACTCTCGTGGGCAGGGTGGATTCTCGTCGATATGAAGACTGACCCGGAGCTGATCGCGCTGGCCGATGCCGGTGGTGAGACCGGAATTGGCTTTGTGTTGCTTCTACACACCATCGTTTGGTTTTGCGGAACGACGCTCATTGCTACATTCGCCGCACTCTATTGGCGGCGAATGAAGCGAACGAAGGTTTAACCGGCTTTCGGGCACACTCCGCCGATGCTCGCCCCCTGTCTCACAGATGCCCGTGCCGATTGGCTGATTTTCCTGCGCGATGAAAAGCGCATGGCGGCCAATTCTGTTGCCGCCTACGAACGTGATCTGCGGCTCTTTTGCGATCACCTTTTGGAGCATCTGGGCCGCCCCCCCAAGCTTGCTGATTTTGCCGATTTAAGGCCACTCACCATGCGCGGTTATCTGGCCCGCCGCCGCGGCGATGGGGTTGGGGCACGAACGCTGGCGCGGGGCTTGGCGGGACTCCGCTCCTTTGTGCGGCATTTGGAGCGGCAGGGCCTCGCTTCAAGCGCTGGCCTTACGGCATTGCGCGCGCCCAAGCAGCCTTCCACCGTGCCGCGTCCTTTGAAGGTGGAGGACGCCGTCGCGTTGACCCGCACAGGCCTCTCCGATGCCGAACCCTGGATCGCTGCCCGGGATGCTGCACTGATGGCGCTGCTTTATGGCTGCGGTCTGCGTATTTCAGAAGCACTGATGCTAACGGGCCATGATCTTGCCATCACCGACCCGTCCAAACCTGCAATTGGCACGGACACGCTGCGCATCCGGGGCAAAGGCGGAAAAGAACGGTTCGCGCCGCTTCTACCCCAGGTCGCCAAGCTCATCGAGACCTATCTCGCCGCTTGCCCCTTCACACCGATCTTGGAAGAACCGGTTTTTCGCGGCCTGAAGGGCGGGGTGCTGAACCCGGGCGTCGTGCAGCGCACCATGCGCGTGTGGCGTGGGGCACTTGGCCTTCCGGACAGTGCAACACCTCATGCGCTCCGCCATTCGTTTGCCACCCACCTACTTGGAGCAGGTGGTGATTTGCGCACAATTCAGGAGCTGCTCGGCCATGCCAGCCTCTCCACGACCCAACGTTACACCGCAATCGACAGCGAGAACCTTCTCGCCACCTTCAATGCAGCCCATCCGCGCGCCTGAAGACTTCAACATCCAGCCGCTGCGGGGCTGGACATGCGCCACAAAAGCCCCATCTTTCGTCTATAGGTTTGACAGGTTGCCGGACACCGCGCAGACTTTGCGGGCAGTTCAGCGTTCCAACTATCTGGAGACGACGATCATGAAACTTGCTATAGCATCCCTCCTCGCCACCAGCTTCATCGCAGGCAACGCCTATGCGTGCGGCTTCAAGAGTGCGGAACACAAGACCATGACCACCGCCAAGGTGGAAGTGAGCGAAGAAGCTGTGTCTACCTATGACCCGGCCGCCAAGCCGGTCTTTGAAGACATGGCAGAGAAGGCTGAAAAAGCGGGCGAAAAGTCGCTCGAAAAGGCGGACTAATAAGTTTCGCTTCAATTTGAAGCAGATGCCTCAGACAGCCAGATCAACAACCATCAAACCCGCTTTGCCACCCCGGCAGAGCGAAACGAGGCGCGTACCCAGCGCCTTGTGCTCTTCGTCCTGCGCATAGGTCGCGAGGGCCACTTCATCTTCAAACATTGCGATAAAGCCATAGTCGCAGTCCGGCGACAGGTGCTCGAAATCATGGTTCACGCCGTGTTGGAATGCGCTCATGCCCGGCATCTTCGTCTGTAGATCGGCAAGCCCGACCATCACACCAGCAAGCTCTTCGCCCGGCTCGTCAGCAAGCGAAAGCAGCACGATATGGCCAATCATCCTGCTGGCATCACATATGCAGCGGTTTGCCGAAGGTGGCAAGCGCCGCTTCCTTCACCGCTTCTGACATCGTTGGATGAGCGTGGCAGGTGCGGCCCAAATCTTCCGACGAGCCACCAAACTCCATCAGCACCGCGCATTCATGGATCATTTCGCCAGCGCCAAGACCGACAATGTGAACGCCAAGCACGCGGTCGGTTTTCTTATCAGCGAGGAACTTCACAAAGCCCTCCGTCGCGTTCATCGCCCGCGCGCGGCCATTGGCGGTGAAGGGGAACTGGCCTGAAGCGTAATCGACGCCGTCCGCCTTCAATTGCTCTTCCGTCGCACCGACAGAGGCAACTTCCGGCTGAGTATAAACAACACTTGGGATGACATTGTAGTTCACATGACCATGTTGGCCGGCGATGGTTTCAGCCACCGCAGCGCCTTCGTCTTCCGCCTTATGGGCGAGCATCGGACCATCGGTCACATCGCCGATAGCGTAGATGCCCTCGACATTGGTGCGCCAATGAGCGTCTGTCTTCACCTTGCCGCGCTCCATTTCGACGCCTGCCCCTTCAAGGCCAAGCCCCTCCGTATAGGGACGGCGGCCAGTGGCTACGAGGACGACGTCGCTGGAAATGGTTTGCGGGTCTCCGCCCTTGACCGGCTCGAACGTGACTTCCCCCTTGCTGCGTTTCTTCTCCACGGCCGTCACCTTGGAGTTGAGGTGGAAATTCATGCCCTGCTTCTTCAGCATCCGCTGGAACTGCTTTGAGGCGCCGTTATCCATACCGCCGAGAATGGTGCCGAGATATTCAACCACAGTGACTTTCGCTCCAAGCCGCGACCAGACGGAGCCAAGCTCCAACCCGATAACCCCGCCGCCAACGACCGTCATAGTCTTGGGCACTTTGGCAAGCTCCAGCGCCTCGGTGGACGAGACAATGACCTTGTCATCAAACGTCACCTCAACGCCTGGAATGCCGGCAACGTCGGAGCCTGTGGCAATGACGATATTTTTCGTCTCAAGCGTCTGCTCACCGTCCCTGCCGGTGACCATCACAGCGCCTTTCCCCGCCACCTTGCCGGTGCCATGGAAGACGGTGATCTTATTCTTCTTCATCAGAAAGCCGATGCCGTCGACATTCGACTTCACGACCGCATCCTTGTGCGCCATCATTTTGGGCAGATCGAGCTTGGGTTTGCCCACCCCGATGCCCAAAACCTCAAAGCCATGCCCGGCCTCGTGGAACATTTCTGACGCGTGGAGCAAGGCTTTCGACGGGATGCAGCCAATGTTGAGGCAGGTGCCGCCGAGCGTCTCCATCTTCTCGATGATTGCCGTGCTCAGCCCCAACTGCGCGCATTTGATCGCACAAACATACCCGCCCGGCCCGGAGCCAATGACGACAACGTCGAAGGAAGTGGGTTTTGCTTCTGCCATGTTCGTTGCTCTCGGTTTGATTGTGCTGACTTGCCAATTGGCTGATTAAAGATCCAACACCAGGCGCTGCGGATCTTCCAGGCTTTCCTTGATGCGCACCAGGAAGGTCACAGCCTCTTTGCCGTCGACGATTCGGTGATCGTAGCTGAGCGCCAGATACATCATCGGGCGGATTTTCACCTCGCCATTCACGGCCATGGGCCGCTCCTGGATCTTGTGCATCCCCAGAATGCCGGATTGTGGCGCGTTGAGGATTGGGGTCGACATGAGTGAGCCGTAAACACCTCCGTTGGAGATGGTAAAGGTGCCGCCCTGCATGTCGGCCACACCGAGTTTCCCGTCACGCGCCTTGCGGCCAAGATTGCCGATTTCCTGCTCGATCTCGGCAATCGTCATCTGGTCGGCATCGCGCACCACCGGCACAACGAGGCCCTTATCGGTGCCAACAGCAACGCCAATATGAGCGTAGTTCTTATAGATGATGTCGGTGCCGTCGATTTCGGCATTCACTGCTGGAATTTCCTTCAGCGCATGGGTCACGGCCTTGGCGAAGAAACCCATAAAGCCGAGCTTCACGCCGTGCTTCTTCTCAAACAGATCCTTGTAGGATTTCCGCAATTCCATAACCGGGCCCATATCCACCTCGTTGAAGGTGGTGAGCATGGCGGCACTGTCCTGCGCGCCTTTGAGGCGCTTGGCGATGGTCTGGCGCAGGCGCGTCATGCGCACGCGCTCTTCGCGCACCTCATCGTCTGCTGAAGAGGCCGCCCGGGGAGCAGCTTGCGCAGCGGGGGCGGATTTGGCGGCGGAACCGGATTCCAGCGCCGCAATCACATCACCCTTCAGCACCTGACCGCGTTTGCCAGAACCGGAAATGGTGCCTGAATCGACACCACTTTCCGCAATCATTTTTGCCGCCGCCGGTGATGGCGCCATGTCACCGGAAGATGCCGCGCCGGCAGCCGCGCTTGCTGCGGGGCTGGCAGCAGGGCTGACCGCGGCCTCACCGCCAACTTTGATGCGGCCAAGCACATCGCCCGGCGCAATGACCTTGCCTGTCTCAGCCAGCACTTCGGCCAGCACACCGCCGCTTAGGGCGGGCACGTCCATGGCGGCCTTGTCCGTTTCAAGCTCCACAAGGGCATCATCCACCTTGACGGCATCACCCACCTTCACATGCCACTCACCGACCTCGGCTTCGGTGACGCTTTCACCGGCGGAGGGTGCGATGATGTCGACCATCCCGCCTTCACCGCCGCCATCAGACTTTTTGGCCGGAGCAGCAGCGTCCGCTTTCTTGGCGGGGGCGGCTTTGCCGCCGCCTGCCCCTTCCACGAACGAGCCAAGCAGGGCATCGACACCAACTGTCTCGCCTTCCTGAGCTTCGATAGCCTCCAGCACGCCATTGGCGGGAGCAGGGACTTCCACGGAAACCTTGTCGGTCTCCAGTTCCACCAGCGGCTCATCTGCCTTTACAGCATCGCCTGGTTGTTTCAGCCATTTGCCAATGGTCGCCTCAGTGACGCTTTCGCCCAAGGTGGGAACACGAATTTCGGTTGCCATAGTCTCGTCCTCTCCGGCCACAGGGCCTTCGTTCAAACTCTAATTCGCACTCTCACCCAGCGCTTCTTCCAGGAAGGCTTCAAGCTGCGCCAGGTGGCGGCTCATCTGCCCGGTTGCAGGGGAAGCAGCGGCCGGTCGGCCTGCATAGCTGACCCGGTCACGCTTTGAGCCAATATGGTCCAGCACCCATTCCATATAAGGTTCAATGAAGGCCCAGGCACCCATATTCTTCGGCTCTTCCTGGCACCAAACCATTTCCGCCTGGGTGAAGCGCTTCAACTCTTCAATCAGCGCCTTGGCCGGGAAGGGATAGACCTGCTCCATGCGCAGCAGATAAACATCCTTGATGCCGCGCTTTTCGCGCTCTTCATAGAGATCGTAATAGACCTTGCCGGTGCACAGCACGACGCGGCGGATCTTCTTATCAGCCACCAGTTTGATGGGCTGATCTTTCATGATCTCCGCATCGTCCCACAGCAAGCGGTGGAAGGAGCTATCCGGCCCCATCTCATCCAGCTTGGAAACCGCACGTTTGTGGCGCAGCAGGCTTTTAGGTGTGAACACAACAAGAGGTTTGCGGAATTCGCGGCGCATCTGGCGGCGCAGAACGTGGAAATAGTTGGCCGGTGTGGTGCAATTGACGACCTGCATGTTGTCTTCCGCGCAGGATTGCAAAAACCGTTCCATGCGGGCTGAGGAATGTTCCGGCCCCTGCCCCTCATAGCCATGGGGAAGCAGCATGGTAAGGCCACACATGCGCAGCCATTTGCGCTCACCCGACGCGATGAACTGGTCGATCACCACCTGTGCGCCGTTCACAAAATCACCGAACTGCGCTTCCCAGATGGTCATCGCGTTTGGGGCAGCAAGCGCATAGCCATATTCAAAACCGAGCACGGCTTCTTCTGAGAGCATCGAATTGATAACTTCGTAGGTGGCGGGGGTGTCCACGCCGGAAACACCGCCCAGATTGAGGAGCGGGATGTAACGGTCTTCGTCGCGCTGGTCGTAGAGAACTGTGTGTCGCTGGGAAAATGTCCCGCGCTCCACGTCCTGCCCCGAAAGACGAATCTTGTGGCCTTCAAGCTGGAGGGTGCCGAAGGCAAGCGCCTCGCCTGTCGCCCAGTCCAGCCCCTCGCCGCTCTTTATCATCTCAGCGCGGTTGTTCATGAAGCGCTTGATGGTGCGGTGGGCTTCAAATCCGTCAGGAATATCAGTGATGGCCTTGCCGATGGCGCGAAGTTCCTCCAGCGACACGCCGGTCTTGCCGCGGCGGGCTTCTTCCCTGTCACCAGCGGTTTTCATCCCCGCCCATGCTCCGTCCAGCCAGTCGGCCTTGTTGGGCTTGAAGTTTTCCGCCGTCTCAAACTCATCATCCAGGAACTTGCGGAACGACGCGGTCTCTTCATTGCGCTCGCTTTGTGAAATCAGGCCCTCCTTCTCCAACCGCTCACCATAGATCGTCAGCGTCGAGCGGTGGGTCTTGATCTCGCGATACATGATCGGTTGCGTGAAAGCTGGTTCGTCCCCCTCATTGTGGCCGAAGCGGCGGTAGCAGAAAATGTCCAGCACAACAGGTTTGGAGAATTTCTGCCGGAATTCGATGGCAACCTTGGCGGCGTAAACCACCGCCTCCGGGTCATCCCCGTTCACATGGAAGATTGGCGCCTCGATCATCTTCGCCACATCGGAAGGATAGGGCGAAGAGCGCGAGAAGCGCGGGTTGGTGGTGAAGCCGATCTGGTTGTTGACGATCACATGGATCGATCCGCCCACGCGATGGCCCTTCAGGCCAGAAAGACCAAAGCACTCGGCCACAACACCCTGCCCAGCAAAGGCAGCATCACCGTGGAGAAGCAGCGGCAGCACCGTGTTGCGCGGGCGCGTGCCGTCTTCACGCACCAGTTCGTGCTGGTCCTGTTTGGCGCGCACCTTGCCCATGACGACCGGGTTCACGATTTCCAGATGAGACGGATTAGCCGTGAGCGAGAGGTGAACTGTATTGCCGTCAAACTCCCGGTCGCTGGACGCGCCAAGGTGATATTTGACGTCGCCAGAGCCTTCCACTTCGTCCGGCTTGAAGGAACCGCCTTTAAACTCATGGAAGATCGCCCGGTAAGGCTTGCCCATCACATTGGCGAGCACATTCAGGCGCCCACGATGGGGCATGCCAAGGACAATTTCCTTCAGGCCAAGCTGCCCGCCGCGCTTGATGATTTGTTCCAAAGCCGGGATCAGGCTTTCACCGCCATCAAGGCCAAAGCGCTTGGTGCCTTTGTATTTAACGTCGAGAAATTTCTCGAAACCTTCCGCCTCAACGAGCTTGTGGAGGATCGCCTTCTTGCCGTTTTCGGTGAAGGAAATTTCCTTGTCCGGCCCTTCGATCCGCTGCTGGATCCAGGATTTTTCCTCAGGGTCTGAAATGTGCATGAACTCGACGCCGAGCGTCGAGCAATATGTGCGTTTGAGCACTTCCAGCATCTGCGGGATGGTGGCGAATTCCATGCCAAGGACATTGTCGAGGAAGATTTCGCGGCCGTAGTCGGCTTCCGTGAAACCGTAGGCAGAGGGGTGGAGTTCGTTGTGGTCGTCCTTGGGGCCGGAAATTCCCAGCGGATCAAGATCAGCATGGAGATGCCCGCGCATCCGGTAGGCGCGCACCATCATGATGGCGCGGATGGAATCCCGCGTCGCCTGTTGCACATCTTCTGCTGCAACGTCTTTGCCGTTGGCGACGGCCTTGGCGGCAATTTTGTCGGAGACCTTCTTTTCGGAAATGACATCGTCATCGGCCCAATGCCCGTCCAGTGCCGAGACCATCTCACCATTGGCATGGATCGGCCAGTTGGCCTTCGCCCAGGACGCACCTGCGGCAGCTTTCGCCACATCAGCGCCCGCATCGCCAAGAGAGCCAAAAAACTCCTGCCATTCGGCGGTGACGGACGAGGCATTCTCCTGCCAGTCAGCATAGAGCGCCTCCACATAAGCGGCGGATGAGCCGTTTAAGAACGACGTGGCGGCAAAAGCTTCGTTCTGTGCGTTGCGGGCCATTATGGCATCCGGGTCAGACCCGGCTCCCTTGTGAGTGTTGGGGCAGTGTTTGTGCGGAGCGCTGTCTTGAAGGCCGAGCCCCCCACCCAAAAAGCGTGTCCGCTTTTTGACCTCCCCTCCAGGGGGAGGTTGGTTGGGCGCAGCCACAGCACTTCGCCTCCCCCTGGAGGGGAGGCCGGAGAGGCGCAGCCGATCCGGGTGGGGGGTGCGGAGGTGATGGCCGGACACGAGATCATTTCGCGCAATCCTGCTGGAGTTTGGCGGCAGCCTGTTCCAGATTATCCTGCGAAAACAGGAGGACTAGAAACCGCCTCCCGTTGCCATAGGTTTCCACGACCAAGGACCGGGTTTTGCTCATGGTTGCAAGAGCCCGACGATCTCGCGCATCCGAATAGCGTTCTGTTGCCCTGCGAGTGGGAGAAAAGCTCCTCACACCACCTATCTCGGCCTGTTCGACACGCATGGAGAAAAACTCGATGTCCATCTCCGCAAAAACGGCATTGATGGCCCTCATCCGCTCACCCCAATCACGAAAACGCTTCTGTTCCGCCAATTCCTTGACTCTGGCCCTGCGCCTTTCAATATCTGGAACTTTGCCTAAGCCTTGGACAAATACATCAGGACGGACGTCGGGAACCGGAAAATTGTTGGGCACTTCCAGCGCGACAGTGAGCTGCTTTTTGCGCTCAACGCCATCGCGCTCGTAATCCTGCAAACAGGTCACTCTGAGAGCGAAGCCGCTGTATGGCTTGAAACCGATCGGATAGGCAAAAATTTCACTTTTTGCAGGCGGATCTCCGTCTCCATGCGCGACGTAAGTCCAACGCTCATTGCTCGCAAACGCAGCACTGGCCGAGGCCGTCAGACAGGCCAATGCAAGTCCAATTTTGCGGAGCGAGGCGAACACCAAACTAGCCCTTCAAGAGTTCCGTCAGCGTGACGCCGAGCTTCGCCGGAGACGGCGACACGCGAATGCCGGCCTGTTCCATGGCAGCGATTTTGGAAGGCGCATCACCCTTGCCGCCGGACACAACAGCGCCGGCATGGCCCATCGTGCGCCCGGGTGGTGCGGTGACGCCTGCGATGAAGCCGACCGTTGGCTTGGAGCGGCCTTTTTTGGCTTCATCGGCGAGGAACTGGGCAGCGTCTTCTTCAGCCGTGCCGCCGATCTCGCCGATCATGATAATGCTCTCTGTCTCATCGTCGGCCAGGAACATTTCCAGAATGTCGATGAACTCGGTGCCCTTCACAGGGTCACCGCCAATGCCGACAGCCGTGGTCTGTCCAAGGCCTGCATTGGTGGTCTGGAACACAGCCTCATAGGTCAGCGTGCCGGAGCGGGAGAGAACACCCACTGAGCCGCGCTTGAAGATAGAGCCTGGCATGATGCCGATCTTGCACTCATCCGGCGTCAGCACGCCGGGGCAGTTGGGGCCGATGAGACGGGAGTTCGACTTGTCGAGCTTTTCCTTCACCCGCACCATGTCGAGCACCGGCACGCCCTCGGTAATGGCGATGATGAGCGGAATTTCCGCGTCAATCGCTTCCTCAATCGCCGCCGCCGCACCGGGCGGGGGAACGTAGATGACAGAAGCATTGGCCCCGGTCGCGTCTTTGGCGTCAGCAACGGTGGTGTAAATCGGCAAGCTCTCGCCCCCCGATCCTTCCCAACTGGTGCCACCCTTTTTGGGGTGCGTGCCAGCGACCATCTGCGTGCCGTGGTAAGCGAGCGCCTGTTCTGTATGAAACGTGCCGGTCTTACCCGTCAGGCCCTGCACGATGATTTTGGTGTTCTTGTCGATGAGAATGGACATGGAAACTCTTGTGTCTTGAAGAAAGGGAAGGATGAGGCGGGGGCTACCCCTTCACCGCCTTGACGATTTTTTGGGCGGCGTCATCCAGATCGTCGGCGGCCACCACATCAACATCACTGTTGTTGAGAATCGCCTTGCCTTCCGCGACCTTTGTGCCTTCCAGACGCACCACTAGTGGTACTTGTAAGCCCACTTCTTTCACCGCCGTCACGACGCCTTCGGCAATCGTGTCACAACGCATGATGCCGCCGAAGATGTTGACGAGAATGCCCTTCACCTTGGGGTCAGCGGTGATGATCTTGAAGGCCGCCGTCACTTTCTCTGTAGTGGCACCGCCGCCGACGTCGAGGAAGTTGGCGGGCTCTGCGCCGTAGAGCTTGATGATGTCCATCGTGGCCATAGCTAGGCCCGCGCCGTTGACCATGCAACCGATGTCGCCGTCCAAAGCCACATAAGCGAGATCGTATTTAGAGGCTTCGATTTCTTTCGCGTCCTCCTCGGTGAGGTCGCGCAGTTTATGAATTTCGGCCTGCCGGAATTCGGCATTGCCGTCGAAAGATACTTTCGCATCCAGCACCCGCAGATGACCATTGGTCATGACGATCAGCGGGTTGATCTCCAACATGCTCATGTCGGTGTCGAGGAAGGCCTTGTAGAGAATGGGGAACAGGCTCTTGCCGTCCTCAGCCGCCGCGCCAGACAGTTCAAAGGCATCGTTGAGGCGCGCGACCACTGCGTCGGACACGCCATCCGAGCCGTCCACGTCGATCGTGTGGATCTTGTCGGGCGTCTCCTCTGCCACAGTTTCGATATCCATACCGCCTTCGGTAGAGGCCACGAAGGAGACCTTGCCGGTTTCGCGGTTCACAAGGATGGAGCAATACAGCTCGCGGGCGATATCAGCACCGTCTTCCAGGTAAAGCCGGTTGACCTGCTTGCCATCCGGTCCCGTTTGCTTGGTGACGAGGGTGTTGCCGAGCATTTCAAAAACGTGGGATCGCACTTCCTCGGCAGACCGCGCGAGACGCACGCCGCCGGCTGCATCCGGCCCCAGCTCCTTGAACTTGCCTTTGCCCCGCCCACCGGCATGGATCTGGCTTTTCACCACATAGAGCGGACCGGGCAGAGCCTCGATCGCGGCGTCCACATCGGAGGCACTCATAATAGGCACGCCCTGCGCCACCGGAGCGCCGAAGCCCTTAAGGACCTGTTTGGCCTGATATTCGTGAATGTTCATGTTGGGGTCTCTCTTTAAAACTGGTTCGTTGGGCCGGGCGGTCAGCGCGCGCTCCCGCCAAAAGATGCTGCCATTCGAAATTTGTCCTTGCCCAGGACAAGCGGAAATTCGGGACATTCAAACAGGGCGCGGCTCATGTCAGCTGCACCACGGGCCATGCCGTTGGCCTGTTCATTGTCTGAAGCGTTGATGAGGGCGAGCGGGCAAAAGCCGTTGCGGCTGACCCGCGAGACCAGGAGGACGGAGGCTCGGCGGTTGGTCCCGTCACCCGCCTCAAGTGGGTAGCGCACGATGGTTGCGTAAGGTTCGCCGTCATTGCCCCGCCATTCCAGAACGTCACCAAGAGAATTGAACGCGGCAAACGTGCGATAATGCCCCTGCGCGCCAAAACCGATGGACATACGGCCATCATCATCGCTGATAAAAACCTCCCAATCGTCTATGCCATAACAGCGCTGCACGGTGCTCCCGGTTTCCTCATAAACCTCGATCGTCTCGCAATCATTGTCCGAAATATCGGTGTAGCGGCTTTCGTCAGCATGGCCCGATGTCAGTCCAAGGCCGAGTAGGCCGGACAGAAGCCCGGCCTTCAGCGCCAAATGTTGAGGCGCGCGCAGCATGGTTATTTCAAGCTCGGCGCGATTTCGGCGCAAGCTTCGCAAAGATCAGCGACGGCCTTGGCGGATTTGCCGAAGGCTTTCTCATCCGTCTTGGACATTTCGACCTCGATCACGCGCTCAATTCCGCCAGCGCCGATGACGACGGGAACGCCGACATACATGTCCTGGATGCCGTATTCACCGCGCAGGTTGGCGGCGCAGGGCAGGACGCGCTTTTGATCGCGCAGGTAGCTTTCGGCCATGGAAATGGCGGAGGCTGCTGGGGCGTAATAGGCGGAGCCTGTTTTCAGCAGAGCCACGATCTCGCCACCGCCTTTACGGGTGCGGTCGAAGATTTCTTCCATCCGGTCCTTCGTCAGCCAACCCATCTTCACCAGATCGGGCAGCGGGATACCGCCGACGGTGCAATATTTGGCAAGCGGGACCATCGTGTCACCGTGGCCGCCGAGAACGAAGGCGCTGACGTCTTTGACGGAGACCTCAAACTCGTCTGCCAGGAAATGCTTCAGTCGGGATGAATCCAGCACACCGGCCATACCGCAAACCATGTTCTTGGGCAGGCCGGAAAATTTCTGCAGCGCCCAGACCATCGCATCGAGCGGGTTGGTGATGCAGATGACGAAAGCGTCAGGGGCATATTTCTTGATGCCCGCGCCCACCTGCCCCATCACCTTCAGGTTGATGCCGAGTAGGTCATCGCGGCTCATGCCGGGCTTGCGGGCCACACCAGCGGTGACAATGCACACATCCGCGCCTGCAATCGCTTCATAGGACTGCGTGCCAGAGAGCTTCACATCAAAACCATCAACGGGGGAGGATTCAGCAATATCCAGCGCCTTGCCTTCCGGGATGCCCTCGGCAATGTCGAACAACACAACATCCCCAAGCTCCTTCAACCCGGCCAGATGCGCGAGCGTGCCTCCAATCATACCGGACCCGATAAGCGCGATCTTGTTGCGAGCCATGAAATATCTTCCTTTTACGTAAGAATTTTAAGCGATTTATGCGGTTGATGAAGCCATACAGAATGAGTCAAACCGCGCAACCTTTGGGAGCGCTGCTTTAGTCTCATGGTCAATTTATTCGATTGAAGCGCGCTCTTTCGCGCTCTGACGGGATGCCATCGTGATCGCCATCAGCCCGCAGATGCCGTTCGGCGCAAAAGAAGTGGCCCGTAAACGAGGCCAAATCCGCCAAAGGCGGCGATCCAGCACAAGCCGGATATCGCATGAAGTGACGCGCTCCATATGGGCAGGAAACCGGCTGCAACCCGAAGCACTACTGCTGCAAGGAGACACAGATAAAGGGCCAGGGTGGCTGTATTCGCCGTAAGCGGCTGGCCCGTATGGCCCAGGGTAGCCCGCGTCATCACCGCCAGCGTCATTAACCCGGCAGCCCCAGCCATCCAGATGTGGAGTGCGGGTGCGCCTATCATCATATTTGGCCAAAGCCCGGCTACACCTTGTGTCAAAGCACCAAGCGGGATGAACAGGTAGGCAACGTGCAGGACCAAAACCAAAGGTTCCCTACCGGTGTGCAACCCGCACCACCGCGACAGCCGGATAAGGTGCAGGGTTCCAGCCACCAGCAACGCCACGCTGGTGGTCCAGGCAAAGGGCCATATGATCCAAAGCAAAAGGGCCGCAACAAGCCCCAGGATCGCTATCCGGTCAAGAGGCTGCATGGGCGGCACCGGCAGCCGCTTGGCGCCCTGTTTGGCCAGCCAGTTGCGGGTAAAGGACGGAACAATCCGACCGCCGATCACCGCAATCAAAACGATTGCGGTTCCAACACCCAGGCGCAACCCGTATCCATGCGCGGCAACGCCCCCGCGCGCAGCCTCCCAATGGAAAATGCCGTTTGCCAGAATGAACACGCCAAGCAGGCTGACAACAATCAGATTGCGCCAGTTCTTACCGGCAATGACCTCCCGCGCCATTGCACCTGCCAGCAAGATCAGAAAGCCCAGATCAGCTAAGGCGACAACAACCGAGGGGATCATCTGGGAACACCCCACGGCCAACCGACCGATGATCCAAACTGCAAAAAGTCCTACCAGCGGCCAGCCAACGATCGGCATACGGCCCGTCCAGTTTGGAACGGCTGTCATCATGAAGCCTGCAATAACCGCACCAAGATAGCCAAACAGAAACTCGTGGGCATGCCAGGAGATTGGGTCGAATGCAGTTGGCACAGTGATCCGGCCGGTGAGGAGGCCAATCCACATCAGCATCGCTAAAGCCGCCCAGACAGCACCGCCCAGAAAAAAGGGGCGGAACCCGAAGCTAAAAACCGCCGGTCCGTCCCAAGCGCGTCTTTGTTCACTGGTGGCGGACATCTGATCCCCTCTCAGACAGGGCATATCCAAGGCGGCGGGAGGCGATGAGAATGCCAAGGCGTTTGCGGTGGCTCATGGAAACGTCAGGTTCCGAAAGCAGGATAGAGATCATATAGAGCGCCACCCTGCCCTCACCAAGGGTGCGAAAAAACCTAACGCCTTGCGCCGGAAACCTGCCGCACGGTTTCCATCGCCGCCTCGATCAGAATTACCGCCCCGGCCCCACCAATGAACATCGCCGCACCGCGGTTGAGCCGCTTCAGCGCCACTGAAGAGGACAGCAAGCTCGCCGCCTTGGTCGTTGCGAGCACATAGGGCGTTAGCGTCACGAAGAGGACAACCACGGTCAGCACGGACAGGATCGCCCACCGCGTCACATCCACCTGCGCAAGATCAATGACGTTGGGCAGCAGCGCACCATAGAAAATGATTGTCTTTGGATTGCCCAGTGTAACCAGAAACCCGCCCCCAATGGCTGCAAGAGGCTGCTTCACCCGCCGCGCACGGACAGATTGTGGATCAATGCCCGACGTCCAGAAGCTGTAAGCAAGATAGAGCAGGTAAAGCCCACCTGCGATTTTAATGACCAGAAAGACTTCGCCAAAAGCCTGCGCAATGAAGGCAAGCCCAGCCACGGCCAGCGTCAGAAAAACCAAATCTCCCAATGCAAGGCCCAGAATGAACGGCAGTGTCGCCGCCGTCGATGAGCCCATCGCCCGCCCGACAAGCGCCGCGATGCCCGGGCCGGGAATGCCGGCTGCGATGAAAAGCGCAGCGCTATAGGCGATATAGGGGGTAAGGGTCTCAAGCATGGCGGCGACGTTAGGGGTGGGGAGCGGCCCTGTCGATATGACTTGTCGCTAGAGACCGAGCTTTCGCAACACAAAGTCCGCCCGTTCCTCAACTGTGCCCCGTGGAACCTCCGTCAGCTCATATCCGGCCTCTGCAAAAAGGCGCATATTCGCTTCATGCTCGGCGAGCGCAAAGTCGAGGTCATGGCCGCGCTCGGCATCCTGTACAAAAATCTCCGGCCAGGGCGGGCAAATGAAGACGGTATCGAAACGGCGCTGCGTGACGGCTTCCATCATCTCATCCGGCACAACGAGGCCGATAGTACGGCTAAAGGCGA
>CAKMZB010000003.1:254760-418926 GCA_929200315.1 uncultured Alphaproteobacteria bacterium
GGCATCGAGGAAGGTGCGGTCGAAGAAGACAAGCGGCACGTCACGCGCTGCCCATTTGTCATAGGCCTCAACCGAGCGGGCAAAGAGCAGGTCGCGAAAGGCTACGGCGTCCGCATCGGGCAATGCAGTTCCGCCTGACGCCATCTGCCCGGCCACAATCTCCCGTCCAATCTCCCGCTGAACGGCAAGACCGCGCTGCGCCAGCTCCTCAATCAACGTTGATTTTCCACCGCCGGACGCGCCGCTAATGGCGATGAGGGTCACGGAACTATCCATAATCTCCGGCTCTCGGCTCCCTATGCGAGCAAACCTGTCATTCCCGCGAAAGCGGGAATGACAGGGAGAGGTTAAGCTGACTGTTTCATGGTCTCCCAATAGGCGTCCTTCAGAAAACGCTTCATCAGCTTGCCCGTGGGCGTGCGGGGCATGTCAGCTTTGAAATCCACGCTCTTTGGCGTCTTGATCGACGACAGACGCTGGCGGCAATAGGCGATGAGTTCGGCGGCGAGATCATCACCCGCAGTCGCTCCGTCGGCAGGCTGCACAACGGCCTTCACCTCTTCCCCAAGCTCCTCGCTTGGCACACCGAAGACCGCCACATCATAGACCGCCGGATGGCTGATGAGCAGATCTTCGATCTCCTGCGGATAGACGTTCACACCGCCGGAAATGATCGTGTAAGCGCGCCGGTCAGTGAGGTAGAGGAAGCCGTCTTCATCCAGCCGCCCGATATCCCCCAGCGTCGACCAACCTTGCTCGGTGAAGGCGCGATCCGTCTTCTCCTCATCCCCGTAATAGGCAAAGACGAGACCTGCATCGAAGAAGACATCCCCCACTTCGCCCACAGGCAATTCGTTCCTCTCATCATCGAGAATCCGGATAGAGCCAATAAGCGGGCGACCCACACTGCCGGGGTGGTCGAGCCATTCCTGCGATGTGGAGGCGCACACGCCATTGCCCTCGGTCCCGGCGTAATATTCCACAACAATCGGCCCCCACCAGTCGATCATACCCCGCTTCACCTCCACCGGGCAGGGCGCAGCGACGTGGACGGCGCCTTTAAGGCTGGAAACATCATAGGAGAGACGCTTCTCCTGCGGCATTTTGAGGAGCCGCACAAACATGGTCGGCACAACCTGTGTGTGCGTGATGCGCTCGGTCTCGACGATTTCCAGAAAGCGCTCCTCGTTGAACTTTTCCATGATGATCGTGGTCGCCCCCTCCGCGCAGGCGACCATGGCGCCAGAGAGCGGGGCGGAATGATAGAGCGGCGCAGGAGAGAGATAGATTGAGTCGGCGGTCATCCCCGCAAGGTCGCAAAACACCGGGCCAACGATGGGGTTTGCATATTCAATGCCCTGGGTAACAAAGGCGCGGCGAATGCCCTTCGGTCGCCCGGTCGTGCCGGAGGAATAGAGCATCGCCGTCCCGGCTGCTTCATCTTCGATTGGGTTGGCAGACTGTGCCGCCACCAGTGCATCCCAGGAGGCAAAGCCCTCTGCCGCCTTCCCCACCATGACAAAATGCGGCTGCGTCTCCACAAGGTCACGGACCTCGCCGCCAATGGCGCCGTAGCCGTCCGACGTGATGAAGAGCTTGGCCTCGCAATCGGCGACGATATAGGCGGCTTCATCGGCGGTAAGATACCGGCTGATCGCGGTAAAGATGACCCCCGAGCGCTGCGCCGCCCAGGCCAGAGCCATCAGCTCCAGCCGGTTCTCCATCATGAAGGCGATATGGTCGCCAATGCCAATGCCAAGCGAGCGCATGGCATGAGCGTTGCGGTTCGCCGCGGCTTCTAACTGGGCGAAGGTCAAAGCCTCCCCGGTGGAGGCCATGCGGTAGGCGTGTTTATGCGGCGTTGCGGCGGCGATGGTGCGGGGATGTTTCATGGGCAGAAGGTGGACGGATGAGACGGGGAATGGAAGGGGTGATGGAGTGTGTGGTCATGGGCAAAGCGCAATCATCAATCCAGTTTTGCCAATATGTCGGATTGTCGAACCCTTTAGACCCGATCAAAAATCCGGCCAGCCTCCTACTCCTCTAACCTCCTCTGATGACGCTTTTTCAAATTCCTCACCAATGGCCGCAAGCCGAGATTGGTGAGGTAGATCAGCAGGGTTAGAACGATGGCGTAGACTATGTAGCCCGAACCACAGATCAGGCCCACGGCGGCGGAGCACCACAGGGTAGCGGCGGTGTTGATTCCCTGCACATCCAAACCCTGACGAAAAATAATGCCCGCGCCGATAAAGCCGACACCGGAGACCACCTGCGCGGCAACCCGGGTGGGGTTGATATCGTCTGTAAAGAGAGCAGCAAATACCACAAAACCGGCAGACCCCAGCGCAACAAGGGCATTGGTGCGCAGCCCCGCCATGCGGCCGCGAAGCTGCCGTTCGGTGCCGATTACTGCTCCCAGCAGCATGGCAACGGCCATGTTGATTGCGGCAAACACCACGGACATGTCGATTTCAAAATAGGTTTGGACCATCTCAGCCTTTCAGGGACATCAGAAAATCAAATGGTGCAGCGCACACGCCCAGTATAGAGTCTGGCGCTACGGTCGCAACTCGCACCGCTCATCACGAAGTTGCAAGATTTTGTTTTTGCATCAAAATTGCCTTGCAGCTTTCAACAACTGAAGCGTTTTTGAGCAACGGGTAACTGCAACAATGTCAGTCGCTGGCGGTGATGCCATTTTGATAGGTGGCTTCTCCCAAACTCCTGCGACAGGTGGTCAACGCATTTGTTTGTGGTGCCCCACGCCCTGAATTTGAGATGGGGCGGGCCTTTGTCAGGGGATATGCAGATCTGGCCTGTTTCCACACACCATTACCAATTCAATGGCTTTTGTAGCAGGCCGTGTGATCCCTGGCAGCGGCAGTTCGCAGGTATTTTACGCGGCCAATCTGGTTGTCGTTCTGGCGCCTTCGCTGATCTCGATGAAATCCATTTCGCCTATCTTATGCCATCTGTCAGGACTCTCATCCAATGGTTCTGAAGCCAGAACAGATCCTCCCGAATCCAGATCTTTTCCCAGATAGAGAGAGGGGCTTTTTTCGTCACTTGAATAGCGAAACGCGTAGATGGAATGTCCATCTGACAAAGCACAGGTAATCCGGTTGGGCTGATTTATCCCAACTTGAAGTGATCTAATTTTTTCAATTGATCTGTTTACGGCTTCAAGAGGGTCGTCATTCAATCTGTTTGCCAACAAGGTTAGAAAAAACATCTCAGAATCTGTCGACCCCTGCCGGATGCTATAAATTTCGTCGGGCAAATCCGCTTCCAATTGCCTCTTGATGGCCTGAAAGCCACCAATCTGACCGTTGTGCATGAATGTCCATTTTCCGTGTCGGAATGGATGGCAATTCGTCCTCGACGTCTCACCAACGGTAGATGCCCTTACGTGAGCCAGGAAGAGTTGCGAGCGTATCATCCGGCACAGATCGGGCAGGTTTCCGTCTGACCAGGCAGGCAATACGTCACGATACAGTCCCGCACGCTGCTGGCCATTGTACCACGCTACACCAAAGCCATCGCCGTTGACCGCCAACTTCGCCTCAGTTGCGTTTTGGCTTTGCTCCAGCAGTGAATGTTGCGGCAAAACGATGATGCGTTCGAGCGGTATTTCAGGCCCAATATAGGCGGTAAATCGACACATCTGACTTCAACTTCGTTGATCCGAGGGAGAATGTGTCATGACACCGTTGTAGATTGGTCCTTTTTCTCTCTAAAATCACTCTTGGATTGGGACAATGTCCCACATTTCGGCAAGAAATGGGGTTTCCAGTTGGAAATTCACCGAAGAACTATCGCGGCCCGACCGTCCGGCTTGCATGGGCGCCAGTGCGAGATTGCCCGGGTGGCGGAAGGCGTGGCACCTACGCCAGACTGACACCGAACAGCCAGCCGATGCCGTAGGTCACGGCCATGGCAAGAATACCCCAAAACACCACTCTGACCGTGGCGCGAAGCACCGGAGCGGTACCGGCCTTCGCCCCGAGCGCACCAAGCGCCGCCAGCGTGAAAACCGTGGCGACAAGCACGAAAGGTATGATCTGCCTTTCAGGGGCGATAAATGCGGCCAGAACCGGGATCGCAGCCGCAACACTGAAGGTGGCACCGGAGGCCAAAGCCGCCTGTATTGGATTGGCCGAGTTGACATCCGACAGGCCAAGCTCATCGCGAACATGCGCAGCAAGAGCATCTTTTTGCGTCAATTCCACCGCAACCTGATGTGCGGTTTCGTTTGACAATCCCCTCTCTCGATAAATCTCGGCAAGCTCTTCAAGCTCATCGGCGGGATGGTTTTCCAGAGCCTCTTTTTCGCGGGCAATGTCGGCCCGCTCCACGTCCGCCTGGGAGGAGACAGAGACATATTCTCCAGCCGCCATCGACATGGCCCCCGCCGCAAGCCCGGCAATGCCTGCGACCATCACGACGTTCTTGGAAGGATCGGCGGCGGCAACGCCAACCAGCAGAGATGAAACTGAAACAATGCCGTCATTGGCGCCGAGCACGGCAGCACGCAGCCAACCGCTCCGGGTCACATAGTGGGGATCGTCTGAATGTGCTGAGGCTTCTGGCATGGTGCTGCGGACCCTATCGTAAACCTGGATCTCCGGACCTTATCAGGCCCGGTGGACCGGCCAAAGCAAACATCTCCCAGTATGCAGCTCGCTCCAGAGATTGGAGAAAAATGCGAACGTTAATGTGGCGGAGAGGGCGTCTGGCGACCATCCACAATGAGAGGACGCGGCCCAACGCGCCCGCCATGCCATCCTAATTTCAAGCCACGGCCGTTGCTTCGATTTCAAACATGAGACCCGGAATCGCTAGACGGGTAACGCTAAGCAGAACCGAAAGTTGGACCCAATCCATCGAGCACCGGGCGCTCACAACCACTGCAATCCCTTAGACAAATCCCAAATCATCTGCCGTGTGTGGACCCGCACATTCAATCAATCTCTTCAGCCTATTAGAACCAAATTTCTGACAGGAGACCAATCTCGATCAACATCTCGGTGGACGCCAGACCGCGGTTAGAATTCTATGACAAAGGCGTTGCAGTCTCGCTTGTCATGTATCCCCCAAACCTTCTTGAAGTTTTCTAAGAAGGATCTGCAATTCTTCCAGTTCTTTGTGAGTTAGCGCTGTCTCTCTTATCATACAGGCCGTTACTTCCGGTGCTGATTTTTGCAGCTTCTGTCCGCTGGAAGTCAGGTGAACCATCACCACTCTGCCGTCTTGTTTTGCACCGCTTCTGACAAGATGGCCTTGTTCTTCCAGCCGCTTCAACAATGGCGTCAGCGTACTCGTTTCCATCCGCAATTGTTTGGCCAATTCTGTCACCCTTTGGCCATCTCTCTCCCAGAGCAAGGTCAGTGTTATGTATTGTGGATAGGTCAATCCCAGCACTTTGAGATGCCGCTTATAGGCGCGGTTCACCACATGTGATGCTGTGTAAATACCGTAACAAAACATGTCCTTGGCGCTGGTTGGGAGCGTGCTGGCCACCATCTTGAACTCTCAATGCAATTCTATCGCGTGCGATCTAAATGTTGACACGCAAGATCCAATCACTCAAGAATGAAAAACATCGTGCACGATATAAATGGAGATGACCATGTCTTGGCTACCAAGTTTGCAAACAGAGACCCCTGAAGCCGGATTTGAGCTGGCAATCAAACTGTCCCGCATGGCGGTGAAGATCACCCAGCCGGACGACGATGCACGAAACAGGATGAGGTCGGATTATTCGAACAATGCTGACAGCCTAACAATGGCTTCCGGTGTTGTTGCGGCAAACTTTCAGACGGTCGCGCAAGCCAACAATTTCTGGCGATAACTCTCTTTGCGACGCAGGTCCCGATCTTAACGGTTGCCTGCCATTGTGCGGCTGAGCAGTTTGATCGGCTTGGCGCTGCCGTCAGCAAATTCGATTTCGGCGAGCAGTTTCTAGTAGGAAGGTGGGGGCCAACGGTTCCGCCCCACCACCTTAATCTCAAACCACAGCCGTCGCTTCGATCTCGAACATAAGACCCGGAATCGCGAGGCGGGTGACGCCGAGCAGGGTCATCGGCGGTGCATTCCCGGTCGACCCGAAACGCATTCCAAGGCAATCGAAGTTTTTCAGCGCTTCATCCACATCGGTCGCGAAGATGCCGAGCCGTGTGACATTGCTCAAATCCATACCGGCCTGTGCCAGTACCGCTTCCAGATTGGCCAGCGCCAACTCAATTTGAGCACGCATGTCCCCTGGATGCTGTGGCGCGCCGTTACCATCAACGGCCGTCTGACCAGCGCAGATGAGCTGCCGGGTGCCGCCCTCGATGACCTCGGCCTGATTGTAGCCCAGCTTGAGGGACCAGTCCCAGGGGTTGATAGGGGTGCGGTTCATTGTCGAAATCTCCGGTGTTGTGTGACGCTGGAGAATTAGCCGGAATTGGTGCCATATTTTGTCACCATATGTGCTAAGGTTTGGCATGAACATTCGCAGCCGCCATGATTCCATCCTGCGCTCGCTGCGTCGCGGCGGCATGGCCACTGTCGATGATCTGGCCCGGCAGGTTGGGGCGTCGCGGCGCACGGTGCTGCGCGATATCGGCGCGCTGCGCGAAGAGGGTTATCTCATCAACACGGAGGCCGGGCGCGGCGGCGGGGTGCAGCTTGATCTACAGTCCGCGCAGAAGGGCGCACCATTGTCGGTTCCGGAAGTCTTCGCCCTGCTGATCAGTGTGACCACCATGCAGGCCGCCGGGAATTTGCCGTTTGCCACCTTGGCCGATAGCGGCCTTGCCAAGATTGAGCGTTCGCTACCGCGCGACCGGGTGCGGGATCTGCGGCGGCTGCTCGCTGGTCTGCATGTCGGGAAACTCTCGCCGCAACAGGACGTGTCTGACATTGGCATAATCGACCCCGGCTTGCTGCCTGCCTTCGAGAGAGGTTTTCTGGACCGGCTCAATTTGCGCTTTCGCTACCGCGACGCGAGAGGCCACGAAACCTCCCGCCAGGTTGAACCCCAGGCCATGCTCATCCTGCCGCCGCTCTGGTATCTTGTGGGTTGGGATCCGGAGCGGGGCGACTTCCGCCATTTTCGCATGGACCGGATTGGTGAACCGGAAACCGTGGAAGGAACGGTCTTCCGGCCGCGCCATGTGCCGTTCGAGGACGATGTGTGTCCCTATGATGAGCTACCAACGTAGCCGCTCTGCCTTAGCAAGATAAAAGGTTTGATCTTCTTGGCGCTGCTGTCGGGAAACTCAATCTCAGCCTGCAGTTGCTGGCGCGGAGAGGGATAGTCTAACCCGTGGATGGTGACTTTTTCATCACCCTTCAGGCTAAGACCTTCCCAAGAAAAGCTACCGGTGAGGACCAGCGGCAACACGCCCATGACGAGGGCGTCTACATTAGAATCAGAATATCTATAATTCATTATTTTATATACTTATTCTCCCCATCGAACCTCTCCATAACCGCGCAACTTTGGTTGCGGGGCTTTGAACCCCGCTTATTGGAGAGAATGAATGAAACTGATAAAACTTGCGGTCACAGCCCCCTTCGCCGCCTTTGCAATCCTGACCGCGGCGCAGGCTGCGGACAATCTCAAACCCGCTGAACTTTGAACCTGCAGAGGATTTTACGCCGGAACAGATGAAGGCCATGCGCGGCCGCGTCATGCCGCTGATCACCAAACAGCCGCCGGAAGGGTTCAACACAATTATCGTTGGGCATGACGACCCGTTCGAGGCCGCAACCGGCATTTACCCTGAACCCCAGGGCGTGATGTTCGTTCTGAAACCTGACGGTGTTGGAGGGTTTAAGATCCTCGGTCATGTGGAGCCGCAGGACTGGGCGGGAATTGTTGGCACCGCCGGTTGAATCAAGAAGGGCGGAGCCGCGGTCGCTCCGCCCCTCCTCAATCTCTCACCCGAGTCCCCGGTGGCAAACCGCCGCCCGGCGCACCTGCGCTTGGTTGCTCAGACATAAGCTTCCTGCCCGGACTTCCACGTTGCGGACGGGGCCATTTCTACGTGGGCTGTCTTCGCGATCCCCCAGGCAACAAGATCGCGCTGTTTAGTGGCAATCAGGGAGAGCCGGCACGGAACGGGGAACTCTACCCGTCGACCCACAGGTCCATCGGTGCGCTGCGCCCCTTCAACCTGATCTTGGGCCTCAACTCCAAATCGATCACCGAATCCGACATCCCGATCAGGCCTGTTTGCGCCATCAGATCGTCACTCGCCGCCAGACGACAGCCGAGATTACGTGTTGCTGCCTCTATGCGACTTGCGATGTTGACCGTGTCGCCCACGACCGCGAATTCAAGCCGCCGTTCCGGCCCGATGTCACCCATCACTGCAGGGCCGTAGTGGATGCCGACGGATACTTCTATTGGGGCTTCCCCGCGGCGCTCGCGTTCAACGTTCCAGGCCTTGGTCCTCGCGATGATCTGCTGTCCCGCCGCCAGCGCGTTGGCCGCATCCCGATCACCGGGTATTGGAGTGCCGAACGTCGCCATTACACCATCGCCGAGATATTTATCGAGGGTACCATCATTGTCGAAGATCGCCCGCTCCACCATCGAATGGTATTGGCGCAGCAGGTCCATCACTTCAGTCGGCGACAGAACAGCCGCCAATTTGGTGAAGCCTACAATGTCAGTGAAAAGTATAGCGATGTTCTGACTGCGCACGGCACCGATGTCATGTTTGGCCGAGGCAAGCGTGTCCACGATGCTTGAGGGGAAATAGCGCGAAAGGTTCGCCCGTTCCTCTGCCAGCGAAGCCTGCCGGATGAGCAGCCTGTTGGACCTGTAGCCCTTTACGGCAAGAATGGCGGCAACAATCACGAAGACAACGATCTCCTGCAATCGCAATGCGGGCCGGACGCTGTTGGGGTCCAGATCGGCGGCCATTCCCGGATAGGTCGGCAACGCCTGCTGCACAGCCGCTGTAAGTTCAGGCACTTGTCGACCGAACAGGGCCACCCCGACGACGGCAAGGGTCCACAGAATTGCGACCTGCGTCCCGATCATCCAGACGGTGCGCCAGGAATAGGCAAGGGTCGCCGTTGCCAGAATGATGAAGAAGTAGCTGAAACTGTCGAACGAAAAGAGAAATGCGTTCGGCACCGGCTCGGGCATTGCGGGGTTCGGTACAACGAAAATCAGCGTCATTACGATGAGATCGAGATAGATCAGGGCGAGTTCTGCTCTCGAATAACTGGCGCGCGCCAGACGCAGTTGCAGCCAACCGAGGCCGATCAGCAGCAGCACGATTGCCTGATAAAAAAGCACGCTTGGATGCCAGTTCAGTATCGGCAGCAGACAAAAAACGATGCCCAGAGCAGCCGTCCGCGCGATGACGGCGAAACGGTGACCCTCGCGCTTTTCACGCTCCAACGCCTCGGCAACGTAGGGGCTGGAAGCCGCAAGTGCCTCGTCTTCCTCTCGCATTTTGCGAAAGCTGTTCACCAAAGGGCGTATGGGCGGCGGCGGTTCAGGGATCAATCTGGTCATGGGCCTGCAAACCTGCTGCACGATTGCCGACAAGTGTGCGGCAGTCACCGGGAGACTGCAATGCGCCGCGCCCGCCCAGCCTTGCGCACGTCGCTTCGCGTGAGCGCAAACTAAGCCGCCACTGAATCCTTGTTCAAATTCCGCAGGACGTAGTGCAGGATCCCGCCGTGGCGGAAATAGTCTAGTTCGTCTTCGGTATCGATGCGCGACAGAAGCTTGATCTGTTTGGCGGACCCGTCAGCGAACTCGATTTCGGCGAGCATCTCCTGGCGCGGAGAGAGGGTGTCGAGGCCGCGGATGGTGACTTTCTCGTCGCCCTTCAGGCCAAGACCTTCCCAAGAACCGCCACCGGTAAAGACCAGCGGCAGCACGCCCATGCCAACAAGGTTGGAGCGGTGGATGCGCTCAAAGCTCTCAGCAATCACAGCACGCACGCCGAGGAGACGTGTGCCTTTGGCGGCCCAATCCCGGGATGAGCCGGTGCCGTATTCCTTACCGGCAAACACCACCAGCGGCACACCTTCGTCGGCATAGCGCATGGCCACATCATACATGGAGCCCTGGTCGCCGGATGGGTAATGCTTGGAAAAACCGCCTTCCACATCGTCCAGCATGGAGTTGCGGATGCGGATGTTGGCGAAGGTGCCGCGCATCATCACATCATGGTTCCCGCGGCGTGCACCGTAGGAGTTGAACTCCACCGGCCGCACCTGATGTTCACGCAGGTAAGACCCAGCCGGGCTGTCACCCTTGATGGCACCGGCCGGCGAGATGTGGTCGGTGGTGATGGAATCCTGGAAGAGCGACAGGACGCGCGCGCCTTCGATGTCGGAGACATCATCGGGGTTCATGGTCATGCCGTCGAAATAGGGCGGGTTCTGCACATAGGTTGAGGTGGAATCCCAGGAATAGGTCTCCCCCTCCCCGGCATTGATGCCGCCCCATTTTTCATCGCCCTTAAACACATCGCCATAGCGGGAGGTGAACATGTCGCGGGTGATCGTCTCGCGCATGATGGCGGCGATGTCCTGGTTGGAAGGCCAGATGTCTTTCAAAAAGACATCGTTGCCGTCTTTGTCTTTGCCCAGGCTGTCCGTAGCGACGTTGACGTGCATAGATCCTGCCAGAGCATAGGCCACCACCAGCGGTGGGGAGGCGAGGTAGTTTGCCCGCACGTCCGGGGAGATGCGGCCTTCGAAGTTGCGATTCCCGGACAGGACCGAGCAGGCCACAATATCGTTCTTGTGAATGACCTCGGAAATTTCCTCCGCCAGCGGACCGGAATTGCCGATGCAGGTGGTGCAGCCATAGCCCACGAGGTCAAAGCCGAGGGCGTCAAGTTCGTCCTGAAGGTCGGCCCTTTCCAGATAGTCGGTGACGACCTGCGAACCGGGAGCCAGGGACGTTTTCACCCATGGTTTCACCTTCAGACCACGCTCGTTGGCAGCCTTTGCCACAAGACCAGCTGCAATCATCACAGAAGGGTTGGACGTGTTGGTGCAGGAGGTGATGGCAGCAACGACAATGTCGC
The DNA here is from genome assembly GCA_929200315.1 of uncultured Alphaproteobacteria bacterium. Taxonomy (GTDB): domain Bacteria; phylum Pseudomonadota; class Alphaproteobacteria; order Rhizobiales; family Rhizobiaceae; genus Pseudahrensia. Next base: position 265,818 of record CAKMZB010000003.1, read on the forward strand.
CATCGCCCAACTTGAAATCTTTACCGGCAACGGGATAGTCCGTCACACCCTTGGACACGTCACCGCCCGGCTTCAGCGAAGGCAGAACCTTGGCAAAAGCGGTGTCGGCTTCCGCCAGAGCCACGCGGTCCTGCGGGCGTTTGGGGCCGGAGATAGAGGGCACGACGGTGGAGAGATCGAGCTCCAGCGTGTCAGTGAAGACGGGGTCTGCAGTGCCGCCTTCGCGCCACATGCCCTGCGCCTTGGCGTAATGTTCAACAAGCGCAATACGGCCCGTCTCACGCCCGGTGGATTCAAGATATGAGATCGTGTCGCCATCAATGGGGAAGAAGCCGCAGGTCGCGCCGTATTCCGGTGCCATATTGGCAATGGTCGCCTGGTCTTCCAGCGAAAGGTTGTCGAGGCCGGGGCCGTAAAATTCAACGAATTTGCCAACGACACTCTTCTCGCGCAGCATCTGCACGATGACGAGAACGAGGTCGGTTGCGGTGATGCCCTCGGCAACCTTGCCTTCCAGACGGAAGCCGATGACTTCCGGGATCAGCATGGTGACGGGCTGGCCGAGCATGGCGGCTTCCGCCTCGATACCACCGACACCCCAACCCAGAACGGAGAGGCCGTTGACCATGGTCGTGTGGGAATCGGTGCCCACCAGCGTATCCGGGTAAGCGAAGGTTTCGCCGTCAACGTCGCGGGTCCAGACGGTTTGGGCGAGATATTCAAGATTCACCTGGTGGCAAATACCGGTGCCGGGGGGGACAACGCGGAAATTGTCAAACGCCTGCTGGCCCCATTTGAGGAACGTATAGCGTTCACCGTTACGCTCATATTCGCGCTCCACATTCTGTTCAAAAGCATTGGGGCCACCGAAATGATCCACCATCACGGAGTGGTCGATGACGAGATCAACAGGCACTTGCGGGTTGATCGCTTCGGTATTGCCACCAAGGTTGGAGGTCGCATCACGCATGGCGGCGAGATCCACGACGGCGGGAACGCCGGTGAAATCCTGCATCAACACGCGGGCGGGACGATAGGCAATTTCCTTGCCAGCCGAGCCCTTGTCGTCGAGCCAGGCCACAACGGCACGAATGTCATCAGCGGTGACAGAGCGCCCATCCTCAAAGCGGAGCAGGTTTTCCAAAAGCACCTTCAAAGAGAAGGGTAGTTTGGAAGCTCCCAGCAATCCATTCTCCTCAGCTTCGGTGAGGGAGAAATAGGTGTAGTCCTTGCCGTTGACGGAAAGCGTCTTGCGGCAATTGAACGTGTCGAGGGATTGGGCGGCTTTGTCGGACATGGAGGGCCTCTGCTTGGGCGTCGTTTGGCGGCTCTATAACACCCTGCGCCAGTGATGCCAGCCGGTGGAGCGCCGCATCCTGCTAAGGTTGAATGAGTGTACCCGCGGTTCGTTTCGGCCTTTGCCCGCCCTTTGTTCACCCTTTGGATGTGGCGTAAACGCCAATCCGGCTCTATATCGGCGGCGAACAAACACCGGAATCCATCCATGGCTGAGGAAAATGCTGCCCTGGCGACCGTCGATAAGCGCCCCATCAATCCGGCGCTCAAGCTCGCGCTGGAGCTGGGGCCGGTGGCGCTCTTCGTGCTGACCTACAATTTCGGCGACCGGTTTGCTGCAATGCTCGGCCTGACGGGCATTTTGGAAAAACCAATCTTCCTCGCCACCGCCGTCATCATGGTGGCAACCGTGGTGGCAATTGGCTTTTCCTGGATACTCACTCGCACTCTCCCCGCCATGCCGCTTGTAACGGTGGTGGTGGTGAGCGTCTTTGGCGGGCTGACGCTCTATTTACAGGATGATCTCTTCATCAAATTAAAGCCGACCATCGTGAACACGCTCTTTGGCGTGACGCTGCTCGGCGGCATGATGTTTGGCAAATCGCTCTTGCGCGTGGTGCTCGATTCCTCCTTCCCCATGGATGATGAGGGCTGGGCGAAGCTCACCTGGCGGTGGGGCTTTTTCTTTCTTGTTCTGGCGATCGTGAATGAGGTGGTCTGGCGCAATTTTTCAGAGAGCTTCTGGGTCGGCTTTAAGCTCTGGGGCATGACCGGTCTGACCTTCCTCTTTGTCGCCAGCCAGGCCCCGCTGATGATGCGCCATTCGACGGAAGAGGATGAGGACTAGAGCCTCAGACCAAAACGAGGTTCTTCAACAGAACCCAGATGCCCGCGCCGATCATGAAGAGATTTTCTGTCAGCGAAACGAAACCGAGGGGCACGTTCTTGTCTCCGCCCACGCATGCGCATTTGAGCTCACGCTTGTCGACATAGACCGCCTTGAAGACCGAAATCGCGCCAATCGTGCCGATGAAAAGCGCGAGCGGCGCGGCCACGAACCACAGCACGCCTCCCACCATCAGCACCCCGGCGAGACCTTCCGCATAGGGGTAGATGTAGGCGTAAGGCACGTAGCGACGGGCTAACAGGTCATAGTTGAGGAACATGGTGGAGAAACGCTCCACATCCTGCAATTTCTGCACAGCGAGCAACGTCATGGAAATGGAAACGAACCATTCTACCGCACGCAATGTGAGCGATGAGCCGTAGAAGGACCAGCTCAAAACCAGCGCGAGCGCCGCAGCGACGACAAAGATTGCGATGACCGGGCGGTAGGTCGGTCTGCCGCTGGTGTCTTTGCCGAGATGCTTGCGGAGCGCGTCATAGCCGCCGATCCGCTCCCCTTCGATCCAGATTTGCGGCGTGGTTTTGACGTCGTGCTCTTCCTTAAAGGCATCCACTTCTACCCGCGTGTGGAACGGCTGATCGTCGACCGTGAAACCGGACCGTTCCAACAGCGCCTTTGCCTTCAGCCCAGACGGGCAGAGGTGGTCTTCCAGGACCATGCGGCGGATGCGAGCGGTTTGGGTCATTGTGTTAGCCTAACGAAAAAGGGCGCTGCGGTTTCCCGCAACGCCCTTCATATCAGCACCCCGGGGGCGCGCTTCAAGTCAGATCAATAGACGTCAAAGTCGAAATATTTGGCCTGCACCTTTTCATAGGTGCCGTTGGCGCGGATGGCGGCGATCGCTTTGTTGAAGCGCTCGCGCAGCTCGTCGTCACCCTTACGGATGGCGATGCCTGCACCGTCACCAAAATATTTCGGATCATTTTCCATCATGCCGACCAATTTGGAACCGGAACCGGCATCGGTTTTCAGATATTCGCCCAGCACCACGGAATCAGCAGCCACCGCGTCCAAACGACCAGCTGCGAGATCCGCATTGGCCTCATCCTGAGTCGGGTAGAGGCGGATTGTGGAGCCTGCATAGGTGTCTTCCAGGAACGTTGCATGGGTCGTGGAAGACTGTGCGCCGATGGTCTTGCCGGTCAGAGCTGCAGGGGTCGTTTCCGTCAGATCCGTGTTCTTCGGCGCGATCAGCGCAGGAGGCGTGGAATAATATTTGTCGGAGAAATCGACCTTTTCCTTACGCTCATCCGTGATCGACATGGAGGCGACGATGGCGTCATATTTGTTGGCCAGAAGGGCTGGAATGATGCCGTCCCAGTCCTGCGCCACGAATGTGCATTCCGCATTCATCTCAGCACAGAGCGCCTTGGCGATGTCGATGTCGAAGCCCTTCAGCTCACCACTGTCGGAATCGGTGAAGTTAAAGGGCGGGTAGGCGCCCTCTGTGCCAATACGGATCGTGTTGGCCTGAGTGCCCCCGGAACCCTGATAGGTGATGTAGGCCCAGGCAGCGATTGCCGCGACGAGTGCCGCTACTGCAAGTTTGATTGAAAGACGCATGAATAGTCCTCTGTCGTTATGGCATCCGGCAGGCCTCGCGCTAGCCGGTTTGAGCGCAATCCAACCGATGCGCGCCGCAATTGCAAGATTTACTCAGGGGGCTTCTGGCTGACCCACCTCACGTCCTGCCCGGCCCCACCGCTCCGGATGTGTCGATAACTACACGAAGTCCATGCTGTCAGACAGAGGCATCGAGCGGACGCGCTCACCCGTCAGCGCGAAAATCGCATTCGCCAAAGCGGGGATAGAGGGCGGTGTTCCCGGCTCCCCCATGCCGCCCATATGGTCGGCATTTTCCAGCAATTCGATGTGAATGTCCGGACACTGATCTATGCGCATCGCATCGAACGTGTCGAAATTCGTCTCCTGCACCATGCCGTCTTCAAATGTGATGGCCTGACCTAGCGCCGACGACAACCCGAACACGATGCCGGACATAAGCTGTGCCTTGCAGATGCCGGGGTCGATCACGCGGCCGGAGTCGGCAGCACACCATACATTTGTGATCGCAATGCCGTCGTCGCGGCTCTCCACCTCAACAACCTGCGCCACCCAGGTGCCGAAAGAGAGTGTGAATGCCATGCCCTTCGCCCGACCGGGCGTCGCCGGGGCAGACCAACGTGCCATATCGGCAACCTTTTTGATCGCGGCCTGCGCGGTGGGATAATCCTTCATCAGCGCAAGGCGCATATCGAGCGGGTCCATTTCAGCCGCATGGGCGCATTCATCGATGAAACTCTCTTGGAAGAAGCCGTTGTAGGAATTGCCAACCGACCGCCAGATGCCGACGGGCACTGCAACATCGGCGATAATGTCAGAGACGCGGTAATTCTCCACACTATAGGGCTGGTCGTAAGCACCTTGGGCAATGGAACTGTCCGGCCCAACAGCAAAAAGGGATGGGTAGAAGCGGTCCAGGGCACTCTTCATGATGGAGGGGCAGGCAATGCGAGCGTCGATTGCAACGGGCACGCCATCATCCCCCAACAGCGCCCGCCACGACGACATGGCCGCCGGGCGGTAGGCGTCGTGAGTCATGTCCTCTTCCCGACTCCAGACTGTCTTCACCGGTCGGCCCGGAAAGGCCTTCGCAATGCGGGTGGCATAGCGGACGAAATCCACCTCGACACGGCGGCCAAACCCACCACCAAGATAGGTTATCTTTACGAAGGTGTTCTCCTCCGCTACCCCGGCCTCATGAGCGCAATCTTCAAGGGCAATGGTGGGGGCTTGCGTCCCCGCCCAGATGTCCAGCCGTTCGCCATCTGCAGAAAGCAAAGCCGTGGCGTTCATCGGCTCCATGGTGGCATGGGCCAGATATGGCACCTGATAGCGCGCCTCGATCACCCGGTCCCGCCGCGCATCGGCAAAGGCCGTGTCGACGTCACCATCGTTGCGTGGATGGAACCCGCTGCCATTGTCCAGCGCGTCGCCAATCTGCTCCATGATCGCGTCGGTCGTGGAGGGATAGGGCGCTTCGCCCCATTCCACGTCCACCAATTCTGCTGCCTTGAAGGCCGTCCATGTGTCCTGCGCAACAACGGCAAAACCGCCGCCAAACGGCTCTCCGTCGCGGGAAATATCGATCACATCAATGACGCCGCGCACCTTCCGGGCCTCACGGGCGTTGAAGGACAACATCGGCCCACCAAGGCGCGGATTCATCTTGATGGTGGCATAGAGCATGTCCGGCAGATCGACATCCATGCCAAAGATCGGCGCGCCGGTGACCTTGGCGCGCATATCCGTGCGCGGCTGGCTTTTGCCAAGCACCGTCCAGGTGGATGGATCGCGCAGCTCTATATCGGTAGGTGGCTCAAGCGCAGAGGCGGCCTGGGCGAGCGAACCGTAAGTCAGTCGCGTCCCGTCCGGCAACTCCACAGCACCATCAGCGGTGCTGAGGCGGTCAACGGCAATGCTGAATTGTTCGGCAGCGGCGAGCTTTAGCGTTTCACGCGCGGCCGCACCGGCCCGTCGCATCGGCTCAAACGCATCTCTTGTCGAGGATGATCCACCGGTGGCCTGAATGCCAAAAATCTTGCCGACAGCCCTGGTCGCTGCGCGGCTGGACTGCGCCAATACACCGCGATCCAGGTGACCGAACGGCACAAGCTCATGCATCATCGTGGAGTTGAAATAAGCGTCGGAGGCCGGTGCGATCAAAGTGCGGATGCGCTCCACCGGCACATCGAGTTCCTCGGCAACAAGAGCGACCAAAGTCGTCGCCACCCCCTGCCCCATTTCCGAGCGCGGCACATAGACGGAGACAACATCATTGTCGGTGATCGTCACATAGGGGTTGAACGGATTTTCGCCTGATCCGCGCTTCGCCTCGAGCGGATTTTCAGGCGTCTCAAGCACCTTGTAAGCGCCAAAGGCGACACCACCGGCAATGGCTGCTGTGCCTATGAGGAATGTGCGGCGAAGAATTTTTCCCATGTCTCTAGCCCTCCACCGTCTCAGGTTTGACGGCAGAATTCTGCTCGGCGGCGCGTTTGATGGCAGCGCGGATGCGCGGATAAGTACCGCAGCGGCAAAGGTTGCCGCTCATGGCATCATCAATGTCTTCGTCGGTGGGGTTCGGCACTTCATTAAGCAGTGCAACAGCGGACATGATCTGCCCGGACTGGCAATAGCCACACTGGGCAACCTGTTCGGCAATCCAGGCTTCTTGCACACGGTGGAGTGTCTCCCCAACGGCGAGGCCGTCAACGGTGGTGATCTGGGCACCTTCGACGGTTTCCATCGGTGTGACGCAGGACCGTGTAGGCGCGCCATCCACCAGCACGGTACACGCGCCGCAGGCGGCAATGCCGCAACCGAATTTCGGGCCCTTTACCTTGGCCACATCACGAAGCGCCCAGAGCAGCGGCATCTCACCGTCCACATCGAGCGAACGCTCCTCCCCGTTGATGGTCAGATCGATCATGAAAGTCATGTTCCCATTCAATGGGCCCAAAGGCCGGTATGACGCTAGCATCGCGCCGTTCTTGACAAAATATCGAAATGTGTCAAATCGTCAATATATGAAACCTGCACACAAAACCGAACGCCGCACCAAAATTCTCGCGGCAGCCATGCAGGCCGTTGGCACCTACGGCTATCGCCGAACTTCCATGGAGGAAATCGCGCGGGCCTGCGGCCTGTCACGCCCGGCACTCTATCAGATGTTTTCCGGCAAGGCCGACATATATCGCGCCCTTGTGGAAGACCTGACAACGCAGGCCCTCACAGATGCACGTGAGGCGTTGGCGGATGACGGCTCACTCGAGGATCGCCTCAATGAAGTGCTGTTGCGGGCCGTGGTTCGCCCCATGCGCATGGTCGCGTCACTCCCCCACGGAGCGGAACTGTTGTCCATGAAGGCTGAAGTCGCGGGCGATCTTTTCCGCGACTGGGACGATGCCATGGTGGACACCATCGCTGAAAGCCTGATGGAGCGCGAGGGCTTCGCCCCGGACATTGCCCAAGACCTCGCCATCTCCGTGATGCTACAAGTTGAAGGTCTGAAGGCGCGCGACCCCAGCATAGACATGCTCATTGCCGGCTGCGAACGCATCGCCCGCGTTGCCGCGGCAGCGTGTCGGATGGAGTGAGGCCTTAAAGCCCAGACGAGGTCATCTGAATGATGGCTCTTTAGCCAAAAGGCATTTCCACCAGCGGCAGATCTGTTGGTCCCGGGCTCGCTCCTGCCGCTGTCAGCAAACAATGTATCTGACCGCGATGGTGTGTTTGATGATTGAACAGGTGAGCGACGCAGAGCCAGGTCGAGCGGTTCATCTCAATATCAGTACCGGACATGACCCAGGATGTTTCTGTGCCCAGAAACGCGTCTGTCAGAGTATTGGCCCAATCAATGATACGCTCATCGAGTTGCTGGCGTTTGGCGAGAAACTCCTGCCAATCGCCCGGTTGGTTCATATCAACCTGCGCCGCGAGTTTGGGCTTGGGCTCACCATCAAATCGGGCAAGCCACAATTCATCACCCCACCAAAGATGGTTGAAGGTGCGATGGATCGACCCAAAAAACGCCCCGGCATCACGCCGTCTTTCAGCATCGGTCAACGTGCTGGCGGCATCGCACAATGATGTGTTTTGCCAGCGGTTATAGTGCGCCATCAGGCGGCAATGGTCTGTCGAGATCATGTGTTAACTCATTAGTATTGGGAGGATTGGAGGGCACCATAGCATGGCGCGCGTCTGATCTTACCATAAGCCCCGGCAGCCCAAACGCTGGGGACGTTTGCCGCCTTGGCCACAGGTGACGCGGGGCGCCCCGCATCCTATGTAGGGCCAAAGCCGTTTTGGCATCACGAGACCGCGCCGTGAACGCTCCCATGCCCCTATCAGATTTGTCCCAACCCATCCCACTGACCTCCCCGCTGCAGCGCCGCCAAACGGTGGGCGTTGATGTCGGCGGTGTCATGGTTGGTGGCGGCGCGCCGATTGTCGTTCAATCCATGACCAACACGGACACGGCGGATATCGACGCGACCGTTGCTCAATGTGCCGCGCTCTCCAAGGCGGGATCAGAGATCGTGCGCATTACCGTCGACCGCGACGAGAGCGCCGCCGCTGTGCCCCACATAGCTGACCGGCTGGAGCGCCTCGGCCTTGATGTGCCGCTGGTCGGCGACTTTCACTATATCGGCCACAAACTGCTTGCCGACCATCCCGCCTGCGCTGAGCGGCTGGCGAAATATCGCATCAATCCGGGCAATGTCGGCTTCAAGAACAAGAAGGATGCGCAGTTCGGCGCGATTATTGCGCAGGCCATCAAACACGACAAACCGGTGCGCGTTGGCGTCAATTGGGGGTCGCTGGATCAGGAATTGCTCACCGTTTTGATGGACGAAAACGCCAAGCTTGCAGAACCCGCTCCGGCCGACGCCGTGATGCGTGAAGCGATGGTGCAGTCAGCTTTGCTCTCCGCCCACGAGGCCGAACGGCTCGGCCTTGGCCGCGACCGCATCATCCTCTCGGTCAAAGTCTCCGACATCCAGCATCTCATCGCCGTCTATGCCGAGTTGGCCCGCCGCACCGACCACGCCCTGCATCTGGGTCTCACCGAAGCGGGGATGGGCTCCAAGGGCATCGTCGCCTCCTCCGCCGCGCTCAGCGTTTTGCTGCAACAAGGCATCGGAGACACAATCCGCATTTCGCTCACCCCCGAACCCGGCGGCGACCGCACCCGCGAGGTGCAGGTGGCGCAGGAACTGCTCCAGACCATGGGCTTCCGCACCTTCGTCCCCATCGTCGCCGCCTGCCCGGGATGCGGGCGCACGACGTCAACGGTGTTTCAGGAACTGGCGGAAAAGATCCAGGCGGACCTGCGCGCCAATATGCCGGTCTGGCGGGACAAATATCCGGGCGTTGAAGGGCTGAAAGTCGCGGTGATGGGCTGCATTGTGAATGGGCCGGGCGAGAGCAAACACGCCGATATTGGGATTTCACTGCCGGGCACGGGGGAGACGCCTGCGGCGCCGGTGTTCGTGGACGGGAAGAAAGCGCACACGCTGCGGGGGGCGAATATTGCGGCGGATTTTGAGGCTCTGGTGCAAGATTATGTGGAGCAGCGGTATGGAGGTTAGGGGAGCGATGGGTTCGCAATCGGAACTTCTGGGCCAGCCCTACAAACCATCACTGATCGACCGGATTTTGCTCGTCGGGAAGACCATCGCCTCGGCCCACAGAATCAGCAAAAACAGCGTCGTTTTCGTCTGCACCGGCAAGCACAACTGCGTCTATGTGAAATACTCGTATCCGGGCAACGTTCAGTATCACAAGATCGCATTTGACGAGATCGGGAACCACATCGAGATTCTGCAAGAGGCGAAACGCGTTCTCGACGACAGACCGTAGTGTTCGCAGCGGTGACGGGCAGGTTTGCGGGCCAACTAGACCTTGAAGCTTCTTGATTCCATGTTTGCTTCTGTTGTCCGGCAGAATGCAGGATCGAAATCAAACCAAGTTAGCGCGGCACATAGGCCGCTCGGACATGCATAGTTCCGAGGGGTATTGAACAGACCGTAGATTGCACAAACGAACTTGCAATTTCCAGTTGCTTCACTAGTTCACTAAAAGCTAGGGATTTTATATGTTGCGCGATTTTGACAATGATAAAATTACGCTTGTGAAAGCGGACGGCACGGTTGCAAAAGAAGGTGTCCCCGCTCTCGTCACAGGCGAAAAGATCTTTACGGCTGATAAGGAATTATCTGTCGAGGTAGGCGACTATATTCTTCGAGCTCTCCCGAACGGATTGGTCGAGAAGTATGAAGTTACGGACCCCAAATACTACGACGTTGGGAATGCTAAGGACGCGCACTATCAGATTGATGTGGCGCGAGCAGGTACGCCACAGGCACAGCCAGCCGTGGTTCAGGGCATCACCAATAATTTCACCGGCTCGAACTCTCGCGTGAACATTCACTCCATCGATAACTCGACCAATGTATCGGCAGATTTTTCATCCGAAAGTTTGCACGACTTCGTGGAGCAAGTGCGGCCCGTGCTTTCTCAGCTTCCAAAAGACGCCCAAGACATCGTAGAAGCGCAGCTTATCACAATTGAAGAAGAAGCGGATAAATCGACACCGGCGAATAAGATGCGGGTTTTTTCCGCACTCCAATCCATCAAATCAGTTGCCGAGGGTGCATCGGGCAACCTCGTTGCGGCTGGCATCCTTAGCCTGATCGGCGCCCTGATCTAAGTGACTTAGTCCGCAACGTTCGAAGAGTTATCGGTAGAGTTAACATTGACACGGGAGTTGGCGTCACCACTGCTGTTAATGTTTGTGACATCACCATAAAAAATGTGCTGCGTCAGCCGCTTAACGCTTTTCTGCTCATCAGCGGACATTTCGAAGGCGCGCGCGCCCACTTCAATGCTTGCTACAGCGGGAACCTGCTTCTCTATCTGTAAAGTAAAGTTCAGTGTTTTAGCGCGCACCGTGTGCTGAATATTGTTAAATGCACCTATATCAATCCGGCTATTAATATCGACGATGCTCATGCCCGGATAAATTTTGTCTTCCAGCAACAACTTCAGATTGCTGCAATCGATACCAAAATGGCCTTCGGGTGACTTTTTCCTAAGTCGATCTTCGATGAGTGGAAGACTTTCTCTAATTGGCAGTTCTAGCCAGTTATCGCCTGCAATCTGGGCCACTAGTGCGCTAGGTATCGAGATATTGTTAAGCTGTCGAGCTATATTGAAAAATGTTCCAGTATATGTTATGTGCGCTGTCCGATAATCAGGTAAATCAGCGGTATTTGGGTAACCCTCCGCTTCGTATCTGACCCATTCTTCCAGAATGTCTGTATCAAGTTTAGCGGCCAGAAAACGAAGCTTGAGCAAGATCGCGCCAACATTGGCGTTCTCATCCATTAAGGCTGCTTGAATATCGTGAATAAGGGGCAACTTATATTCGCTTCCCAAGCCGCATTTCGGTTCTCTTTCAGCTTTGAGCAAACCCCGATAAACGCGACAAAGACGTGGCTCAAGATCCCGAGATACACAGTAACACAATAAGCGGCGCTGGAAACTCGCTTACGTTGCTATCTGCGGAACGTCGGCGCACCGCCTCTACTCCGCGCGGTGGTGGCACTGACCACCACTTAAACTGCCGCCTCCTATGGTTGACACTCCCGCCAAACTGTGTCCTATAGTTGACATGTTTGAGCTTCGGCAAACCGATGCGTTCGCCAGTTGGCTCAAGGGTCTGAAGGACCGTCAGGCGCAGCGGCATATCGCCAAACGTTTGTTGCGTTTGGAAGCCGGTCACTTCGGCGATGTGAAACCCGTTGGCGAAGTCAGCGAACTGAGGATCCATCACGGTCCCGGCTACCGCATCTATTTCATAAAGCAGGGCCAGACCCTCATCATCCTGCTGACCGGTGGCACGAAACGGCGTCAGGATCGCGATATCGAGAAAGCTGCCAGAATGGCAAAGGAGATTGACGAATGACTCTCAAGACCACGCCCTTCGATGCACATGACTATTTCGACACGGTGGAAAGCCAGCTTGAGCTGATCCGTGAAGCACTTGAAGAGGGCGACCCGGCTTTTTTGAAAGTGGCGCTGAACACAGTCGCTCGCGCCCGCAACATGAGCGCCATCGCAGAAGAGGCCGGGGTGACCCGGGCCGGTCTGTACAAAGCGCTGAGCGAAGATGGAGATCCACGTCTTTCGACACTTATGGGGATCATGAAGGCGCTTGGTGTGAAATTGTCCGTCGCGCCGCCGAATTCCCCTAACTCTCCCGCTCCGCAATAAACCGCGCCAGCGCCGCTAACACCTCCCCCTCCTCCCCAAACACCGCCAGCGCTCCCTCGGCCTCGGCCACCGCTTCCGCCAACATCCCCCGCACAGCCTCCACACCGTGCAGCGCCACCAGTGTGCCCTTTCCGGCCTCCGCATCCTTGCCCGTCGCCTTGCCCATGGCTTCGGTCGTCGCGGTGGCGTCGAGGAGGTCGTCGGCGAGTTGGAAGGCCAACCCGACCGTCTCGCCATAGGTGACGAGCGCTTTGCGCTCGACCGCATTTGTGCCGCCGATGATCGCTCCGGCCTCGCAGGCATAACGAAGAAGCGCGCCGGTTTTTTTTTTTTGTTTTTTTTGTGGGGGGGGGGAACGGGGGGTGGTGGTTCGGGCTTCGTGGTCGAGCACCTCCCCACCGATCATCCCGCCGATTCCCGCCGCACTCGCCAGACCCGAAATCAGCTCCAGCCGGATCTCGGCCGGAAGGTCACATTCGGTCAGGTTTTGAAACGCCAAGGTGAGCAGCGCGTCGCCGGCGAGGATGGCGGTGGCCTCATCGAAGGCCTTGTGGACCGTCGGCTGGCCGCGGCGCAGGTCATCATCGTCCATTGCGGGGAGGTCATCGTGGATCAGCGAATAGCAATGGACCATTTCCAAACAAAGGGCGGGTATTTTGGAAAGATCGGGGTCTATTTTGCTAGAAACGGGGGGTATTTGTGAATCCGATGCCGCAGCGCGGCAGAGCCGGGCGGCCTCGGTGAGGAGAAAGGGGCGCAACCGCTTGCCACCCCCCAGCACTCCGTGGCGCATGGCGGCCATCAGGCGCGGCGGTCGGTCTTTCTCACCCATCCTAAGGCTTTGAGAAAGCACGCTTTCCAGCTCCCCCTCCAGCTCTGCGGAGAAGGCTTTCATGCGGGTTTGGAGGTCTTGCGCGCTCATCCAATGGTGATGGCTTGCCCCCGCTTAACCGTCAATATGCTCGGTAGTTGTGAGCCTCCCCATCCAGGGCTAGGAAGCCCCATGGAGAATGCGCCAACATCGCCAAAAAAGCACCGCTGGCTGCGCCGTATCGCCTTGACTATGCTCGCTTTTCTGGTGATTGCGGGAACCATCCCGCTGGCACTCACCGCGCTTTATGCCAGACCCGGTTCGGAACCCGTTTCCACGCTGATGATAACCAGCCGTCTCACCGGCCAAAGCATTGATCGCAAATGGGTTTCTTTCGACGAGATCGCGCCAGCCGTCTGGCAATCGGTGATTTCCAGCGAAGACGGCCAGTTCTGCGCCCATCGCGGCGTCGACTGGAGCGCTCTTCGCAACCAGATCGACAATGCCATCGAAGGCGAATCCGCCCGCGGCGCGTCGACTATCCCTATGCAAACAGTGAAGAATCTCTTCCTGTGGAATGGTCGCTCCTATGTCAGAAAGGTCCTGGAAATTCCCCTCGCCGTGCTCATAGACCGCGCTTGGGGAAAACGGCGTTTGATGGAAATCTACCTCAACATCGCCGAATGGGGTCCGGGTATTTTTGGCATTGAAGCGGCCGCCCAGCACTATTTTGGCCGTTCCGCCAGTAGCTTAACCCGCAGACAGGCCGCCCGCCTTGCCGTCGTTCTGCCCAATCCACATCGGCGCAATCCCACAAAACTCACCAAGGCCCTGGGCCGGGTTGCAGCTCAAATAGAGCGCCGCGCAAACCGTTCTGGTGGTTATGTGCGCTGCCTTTCAGTGAACAAATAGGCCGCACCGTTTTGCCCTTGCACCGCCCCATGAAACCGCTATAACGCCCGGCAATTCATGACATGCGCATCGAATGAGCCCGTCCGTGCGACTTGGGCCTGGTTGCGCAATTGCCGCCCGGAGAGATGATATGGCCGTCCCCAAGAGTAAAATCACGCGCATGAAACGCGGCCACCGCCGCTCCACCGACGCGCTGAAAAACCCCACCTATGTGGAAGACAAGAATTCCGGTGAACTGCGCCGCCCGCACCACATCGACCTGAAATCAGGCATGTATCGTGGCCGCCAGATTCTGGAGCCGAAGGACAGCCTCTAGGGCTTTGCTTCCGTCTGAGTTTTGAACAAGGGCCGATGTGCAAACGCATCGGCCCTTTTCTTTTGCGCTCTGCTCTTGCTAGGCATTTGTTGGGAAATGAGGGGTAGTCATGGCAAACATTTTTGAGCAGAACCTCGACCGCTGCCCGGCCAATCATGTGCCACTCACCCCGCTCACATTTCTCGCCCGCGCCCGTGACGTCTATCCCCACCGCCCGGCCTACGCCTACGGCAAGGCTTTGCGCACATGGGGCGAGGTGCATGAACGCTGCACCCGCTTTGCTTCCGCGCTGAAGGAGCGTGGGATCGGCAAGGGGGACACGGTCGCCGTCATCGCGCCGAACATTCCAGAAATTTTCGAGATGAGTTTCGCCGTCGCCATGGCCGGTGCCGTGGTGAACCCGATCAACATCCGCCTCGACGCGCCAACCATCCGCTACATTCTGCAGCACGGCGAAGCAAAGATGCTCGTCACCGACACGCGCTTTGCGCCGACGGTGGAAGAGGCCGTGGAGGGACTTGATCTTTTCATCGTCGACATTGATGACCGCGAAACAAGCGAAGCTCCGGGCAAGAGCCTGGGTGACATAGACTACGAGGCTTTCGTCGCGAGTGGTGATCCGCACTTTAATTGGGCGCTTCCGGCCGACGAGTGGGACGCCGTTTCGCTCAACTACACGTCCGGCACGACAAGCGATCCCAAGGGCGTCGTAGTCCATCATCGCGGCGCGCATCTCATCGCGCTTGGCACCTGCGCAGCCTGGCCAATGACCGGCAGCGGCGACGGACGCTTTCCCGTCCATATGTCTGTTGTACCGCTCTTCCATTGCAACGGCTGGGGCCACGGTTGGGCGCTCGCTGCAACCGGTGGGATGACGGTTTTGATCCGCAACATCACGGCGGAAAATCTCTATACCGCCATCGCCCGCCACAAGGTCACACATTTTGGTGGCGCGCCGATCGTGCTCTCCATGCTGGTCAACGCGACTACCGAAGAGCGCGCGCCGTTTGATACAATCGAAGAGCGCTGGCCGATCAACGTCTACACGGCCGCAGCGCCACCACCGCCCTCCGTGCTCGCGGCGATTCGCGAAGCGGGCTTCACCCTCACCCATGTCTATGGCCTCACCGAAACCTACGGCCATGTCGTCGAATGCGTTCCACAGGCCGAATGGGCGAAATTTGCCGCTCCCGTTCTCGCCGACATGAACGCCCGGCAAGGCGTGCGCTACGCCGTGATGGAGGGGCTGATGGTCGCTGACCCGGAGACCATGGAACCGGTGCCAGCGGACGGAGAGACGCTTGGCGAAGTCTTGATGCGCGGCAACACCGTGATGAAGGGCTATCTGAAAAATCGCGAAGCGACAGAGGCAGCATTCGCGGGCGGCTGGTTCCATTCCGGTGATCTCGCCGTCGTCCACCCTGACGGCTATCTCCAGATCCGGGACCGATCAAAAGATATCATCATCTCGGGAGGCGAGAATATCTCTTCTGTCGAAATTGAAGCCGCTTTGCACCGGCACGACGACGTGATGCTTGCCGCAGTCGTTGCAAAACCGGACGAGAAATGGGGAGAAGTCCCGGCCGCCTTCGTTGAATTGCGCCCCGGCGCGGCGGAAGACAAAGACGCCATCATCGCCCATTGCCGAGAGCATCTGGCGGGCTTCAAAGTCCCGAAATCTGTGCATTTCGGCGAGTTACCCAAGACCTCCACCGGCAAGGTGCAAAAATTCGTTTTGCGCGATGGGGCGAAATCCACGTGAACGAGGCGCTGACCCTCTTATCCTTCGGCCCGAACGGTTGGGGGGACGAGCTGGCGGAGGGGCTCTGGCTCACAATTCGCCTTGCGCTGACGACGTTGCCCATCGGACTTATCCTCGGATTCCTCATCGCGCTCGCCAAACAGTCAGATGAACCCTGGCTGCGCCGGGCCGCCAACATCTACACCACCGTCTTTCGCGGCGTGCCGGAACTGGTGACGCTTTTCGTCATCTATTACGGCGGGCAGACACTACTGCAGACTGTGCTGGGCTATTTCACCAACACCTATATTGAGGTCTCAGGATTCGCGGCGGGTGTGGTGGCACTGTCAGTGGTCTTTTCTGCCTTCTCCTCCGAAGTCTTCCTCTCGGCTTTTCGCGGCATTCCGCTGGGGCAATATGAGGGGGCGCAGGCGCTTGGGCTTTCGCGGTTTCAGACCATGGGCAAGATCATCGCCCCGCAGCTCGTGCGCCTTGCCTTGCCGGGCCTTTCTAACCTCTGGCTTATTCTGCTGAAGGACACCGCCCTCGTTTCGGTAATCGCGCTTGATGATTTGCTGCGCAAAACCAGCGTCGCGGTGGGCAACACGAAAGAACCGTTTCTGTTCTACATGGCAGCTTGCCTCATCTACTTCGTCCTCTCGCTCTCTTCCTCAGCGCTGCTCACGCAGCTCGACAAACGGGCCAATAGAGGGCTGACGCGATGAGCAAAGCCTATGTAGCGCAACGGATCCTGCCCGCAAAAGCCCCGCCTCCGACTGCAGGTCTTGGCTGGTCCGCCGCGAAAATTATCGGGATCATCCTTGTTGCTTTCTGGGCCCTGGCGGGCCTCGCGATCTTCGCCAATTTTGCCTTCAACACCGAGGGCGATTTCCTCGCCCGCTACGGCCCGCGCATGTTGCAGGGCCTGTGGAAGACGATCTGGATTACGCTGATTTCAATCGGCCTGGGGATGTTGCTCGCCGCCCTGCTGACAGCCATGCGCCTGTCGCCCTCACGCATCATCCAGGCACCGGCAGCTGCCTTCATGACCTTCTTCCGCGGCACGCCGCTCATCGCGCAGATCTTCTTGATCTACTACGGTTCAGGGGAGTTTACCGACTTCTTCAAAACGGCCGGATTGTGGTGGTTTTTCAGCGACGCGATCTATTGTGCAATCCTCGCTTTCTCCCTGAACACAGCCGCTTACCAGGCGCAGATCTATATCGGCGCGATCCGTACAGTCTCGCAGGGGCAGCGTGAGGCGGGGCAGGCGCTGGGTCTTTCGCGCATGGCCATCACCCGCAAGATCGTGCTGCCCCAAGCCGCGATTACGGCCCTGCGCCCCCTGGGCAACGAGATTGTGCTGATGGTCAAGGGCTCGGCCATCGCCTCGGTCATCACAGTGCTTGATCTGATGGGCGAAACCCGCCTTGCCTATTCCCGCTCCTTCGACTTCCAAGTCTATCTTTGGGCCGCCGTTTTGTACCTCGTGATTGTGGAAACGTTGCGCCGGGTCTGGGATGTTTTGGAAGAGCGGCTGACGCGGCATTTGAAGCGCTAGACGTGGAAGCAAGAGCCGCGTAAGGCGGCGGCCATGGAAGCAACCCAGCAACAACAACTGGCCAAACGCGAATTGCGGGACGTCCTTGGCACTTTCGCCACAGGCGTAACCATCGTCACGGCCTGGGACGAGGGCGCCAATGCACCGGTGGGGGTGACGGCATCGTCGTTTAATTCTGTCTCCCTCGACCCGCCACTGGTACTGTGGAGTGTCGGGAAACAAGCGCTTTCTGCCGACGTGCTGACCACCAACGAACGCTTTGCGATCCATGTGTTGAATGCCGAACAGACCGATCTTGCCAACCGCTTTGCCAAATCCGGGACCGACAAATTCGGCCCAACAGACTACGCGCGGGACACCAATGGCGTGCCGGTTTTGCCGGATTTTGCATCCCGCTTCGACTGCCAGCTCGAGGCGGTGCATAAGGGCGGGGATCATCTCATCATCGTTGGCCGGGTGATGAGTATTGAGCGTGGAGGCGGCGAGCCGTTGGTCTTCCACGATGGCGGCTTTGCAACTGCTGTGCCGCTGGAATTGTTGGCCGAACTCAAGCGCGGCGCGTGAAGCCAGGCCATTCGCACCCGCCGCCAGGGTAGTCGACACGACGGCAGCCGGAGATTCCTTCAATGGCGCATATCTCGCAGCCATCCTGACCGGCGCGACCGAAGCGGAAGCGCTGACACTGGGACATGCTCGCGCGAGCGCTACCATTGGCACGATCGGGGCCATCGTTCCGCGATAAAATTACTGCCACACAAGCCTATCGTCCCATTAGACATCGCCGAAAACCGCAACTAGGCTGCCCCTCTACGCATCTGGGAGGATATCATGCGCAAACTAACCCTCGTCGCGGCGACCGCCGCGCTTTTGGCCACGGCCGCCTCACCCGCTCTTGCAGCTTGTGACGCTGGTGAAGAAGTCATCAAATTTAGCCACGTCACCAACACCGACAAGCACCCCAAGGGCATTGCCGCCACCCTTCTCGCCGAGCGCGTGAATGCGGAAATGAACGGTAAGGCCTGCATGGAGGTGTTCCCCAACTCCACGCTCTACAACGATGACAAGGTGTTGGAAGCGCTGCTGAACGGTGATGTTCAACTGGCTGCACCGTCTTTGTCGAAATTTGAGAAATTCACCAAGAAGTTCCGTCTCTTCGACCTGCCCTTCATGTTTGCAGACATCGATGCGGTGGACGCATTCCAGAACTCGGCCGCTGGTCAGAAACTGAAGGATTCCATGGTCCGCCGTGGCCTGAAGGGCCTCGCCTTTTGGCACAATGGCATGAAGCAGATGTCAGCATCTCGCCCGCTGGTAAAACCGGAAGATGCCAGTGGTCTGAAGTTCCGTGTCCAGGCGTCCGACGTGCTGGTTGCACAGTTTGAAGCGCTTGGCGCCAGCCCGCAGAAGATGGCCTTCTCGGAAGTCTATGGTGGCCTGCAACAGAAGGTCGTGGACGGGCAGGAAAACACCTGGTCCAACATCTATGGCAAGAAGTTCTTCGAAGTGCAGGACGGCGTAACCGAGACCAACCACGGGATTATCGACTACCTCGTCGTGACATCCGATGAATGGTGGAATGGCCTTGATGCCGATGTGCGCGACCAGCTCGCCACCATCCTGAAGGAAGTGACTGAAATGCGAAACGCAGAGTCCTTCCAGGTCAACGAGGACAACAAGGCCAAGATCATCGAGGCCGGTGGCACCGTGCGCCAGCTCACACCAGAGCAGCGCCAGGCCTGGGTCGATGCCCTGAAGCCCGTATGGAGCCAGTTTGAAGGTGATGTCGGCGCCGACCTCATCGCCGCTGCCCAAGGTGGCAGCTAGGCGCTGTTAACTGAAAAACAACTGCTCCCCGCCGGATGATCCGGCGGGGATTTTCCCGGGGGGGGACCGGCTATGGACAGCGACAAACGAGGCCCGCTTGACGGCCTCGAAGAAGGCTTCATCGCGCTGACATTGGGACTGATGACAATCATCACCCTCGCCAATGTGGTGGCCCGCTACCTTTTCAACTCCAACATCCTCTGGGCACTGGAAGCGACAGTTTTTCTCTTCGCCTGGCTGGTGCTGGTGGGTGCTTCCTACGGGGTGAAGAAGACCTTCCACATCGGCATCGATATTGTCGTCAACAGCCTGCCTGCCCCGGCGCGCAAGGGGTTGACGCTGCTTGCCGGTCTTGCCTGCCTCACCTTCGCCATGCTGCTTCTGATCGGTTCCTGGAACTACTGGTGGCCCTTCGCCTCCAGCCGTTCCTTCTATGAAACGAACGATCTGCCTGTCCCCTTCTTCCTCACCTGGATGGGAGATGTCTTCAACGAGGGCGAGGCTTATGAAAAGCTGCCCCGTTTCATCCCCTATTTCGTCATGCCCTTCGCCATGGCGTTACTGACCTTCCGCATTCTGGAGGCCATCTGGCGTGTCGCAAAGGACGAGCAGGACCTCCTTATCGCCGGTCACGAAGCCGAAGACCTGTATGAGGATGCTGACGATGCCGTCCATGCCCAAGAGGGGGAGATACGCTAATGGCCGTCGCTGTCCTCTTTGCTATGGTCATCACGCTGATGATGATTGGGGTGCCAATCGCCATCGCCCTTGGCCTTTCTTCAATGGCTTTCCTGCTGATTTATTCCGACGGGTCGTTGGCCTCGGTGGCACAAACACTCTTTGCCGCTTTTGACGGCCACTACACGCTGCTCGCTATTCCCTTCTTCGTGCTGGCCTCCTCCTTCATGTCGACCGGCGGGGTCGCGCGGCGGATCATCCGCTTCGCCGTGGCCTGTGTTGGCCATCTGCGCGGAGGTCTTGCCATTGCTTCGGTCTTTGCCTGCATGATGTTTGCTGCGCTTTCCGGTTCATCCCCGGCAACCGTTGTGGCCATCGGCTCCATCGTCATCGCCGGTATGCGTGAGGTTGGTTACACAAAGGAATTTGCAGCCGGTGTAATCTGCAATGCTGGAACGCTCGGCATTCTCATTCCGCCCTCCATCGTCATGGTGGTCTATGCGGCGGCGACGGATGTTTCTGTCGGGCGCATGTTCCTCGCCGGTGTCATCCCCGGTCTCATTGCAGGTTTGATGCTGATGATCGGCATCTATGTGGTGGCCAAATGGAAAGACATCCCCAAGCAGCCCTTTGCCGGTATCCGGGAGATTTTGGCCTCCGGACGGGATGCCTTCTGGGGCCTCTTCCTTATCATCATCATTCTCGGCGGCATTTATGGTGGCATCTTCACGCCGACCGAAGCCGCCGCCGTTGCCGCCGTCTATGCCTTCTTCATCGCCAATTTCGTCTATCGCGACATGGGCCCGCTGACCGTTGCAGGGAGCGAGGCAAACATTCCGCTCTACCGCAAGCCACAAGCACTCTTCACCGCCTGGTTCCATGAAGACACGCGCAACACGCTTTTTGAGGCCGGCAAGCTGACCATCATGTTGATGTTCATCATCGCCAACGCGCTGATCCTCAAACACGTTCTGACCGAAGAGCGCATTCCGCAGATCATTACTGAAGCCATGCTCGCGGCCGGTCTCGGACCAATCATGTTCCTTGTGGTGGTGAACATCATCCTGCTGCTTGGCGGGCAGTTCATGGAACCATCCGGTCTGCTGATTATCGTTGCGCCTCTGGTCTTCCCCATCGCGGTGGAGCTTGGCATCGACCCGATTCATCTGGGCATCATCATGGTGGTGAATATGGAGATTGGGATGATAACGCCACCGGTGGGGCTCAATCTCTTCGTCACCGCAGGGGTTGCAAGGATGTCGGTCTACCACGTGGTGAAGGCGGCAGCGCCCTGGGTGCTGATCATGTTCGCCTTCCTGATATTGGTGACATACGTGCCCATTGTCTCAACCTATCTGCCAACGTTGCTGATGGGACCGGAGATCATCACCCGGTAAGCCACAAGCGCCCCTTCCCGTCCCGCTCGTATAGGCTTAGAGACGTGGGAGGGACGATTTGGAGGGCGCGCACGTGCCGTACGATTTTGCGATCATGTGGGAGTGGCTCGCCTTTGGCGTGCGCTGGCTCCACGTCATCACGGCCATCGCGTGGATTGGTTCGTCTTTCTATTTCATCGCACTTGATCTCGGTCTCAACCGTGAGCGGGAGCTGGAGACCGGCGCAGATGGCGAAGAGTGGCAGGTCCATGGCGGCGGATTTTATCATATCCAGAAATATCTGGTTGCCCCCGCGGCGATGCCGGAACATCTGACCTGGTTCAAATGGGAGAGCTACGCGACCTGGCTGTCCGGCGCGGCTCTGCTCGCCATCGTTTACTGGGCGGGAGCGGAGATGTATCTCATCGACCCGGCCAAGGCGGACCTAGCCATCTGGCAGGCGATTGCGATCTCCGCAGCCTCCCTCGCGATTGGCTGGCTGATTTACGATTTTCTCTGCAAGTCACCTCTCGGCGACAACCCAACTGCACTGATGGTGCTGCTCTTCGTGCTGCTCACCGCGATGGGCTGGGCCTACACGCAGGTCTTCACCGGTCGCGCAGCTTTGCTGCATCTGGGCGCGTTCACCGCGACCATCATGACAGCTAATGTTTTCGTCATCATCATGCCGAACCAGCGCATCGTGGTTGCGGATCTGAAGGCAGGGCGCAGCCCGGATCCGAAATACGGCAAGATCGCCAAACTGCGCTCAACTCACAACAATTACCTCACCCTACCGGTGATCTTCCTGATGCTGTCGCATCACAATCCGCTGGCAACATCGACGCAGTACAACTGGCTGATCGCTTCACTGGTCTTCCTGATGGGCGTTACGATCCGCCACTGGTTCAACACTCGCCACGCCCGCGCCGGATCGCCGACCTGGACCTGGGCGGTAACGGCCATTCTCTTTGTCCTGATCGCATGGCTTTCAACCGCTCCCGACCTTTCCATCCGGGAGGCAAATGCAGCCACCATGCCAACCGCCAGCGCGCGAACGCAGGCGCTTATGGCTTCATCGGATTTTGAACGCGCGACGGAAATTATCCAAGGCCGCTGCTCCATGTGCCATGCGGCAGAACCCGTCTGGGAAGGGTTAATCGTACCGCCGAAGGGCGTGGTGCTGGAAAGTGAAGATCAGATCGCAAGGCACGCGAAATCCATCTATCTCCATGCGGCGCGGTCCCACGCCATGCCTCCAGCGAACCTTAGTGCGATGGAACAGGAAGAGCGGGATTTGCTCCGACAGTGGTTTGAGAAAGCCGGCCCCTAAGATCCGCGATAGGTGGAATAGCCGAAAGGCGAAATGAGCAGCGGCACATGGTAGTGCAGGTCAGCGTCGCTCACGCCAAAGCGGATGATGACCGTGTCCAGAAATTTCGGCTCCGGCAGATCAAAACCAGTAGCATCGAAATAGGCTCCCGCCTCGAATTCCAGCCGGTAGGTCGAAGCCTTGAAAGCATCCCCCTCCAGCAGCGGCGCGTCACAGCGGCCATCATCGTTGGTGCGAGTTTTAACGATCGGCGCAGTGCCGTCGGCCTCATAGAGCCGAACTTCAAGCCCAGCCGCGGGCTTGCCGCTGGCGGTGTCCAAAACGTGTGTCGTCAATCGACCCATAATCAGCCCTCGTAGGATGGAAGTGTTGGAATGGCCTTGCGCAGGGCTTCGCCCCAACCTTCAGACAAGGTGCGAAAATAGGGATCGTCCCCTTCGATCCGCCGCTCATGCGTGGCAGTAAATTCACCGTCCTTCACGTAGCGCAGATTGAAGGGGGGCGCGACAGAAAGATTGGCGCGGACGGTAGAATCCATGGAGACCAACATCAACCGCACCGCATCACGAAAATCCATAGCCGCCTCGAAGGCGCGGATAAGAATGGGCTTGCCATATTTCGCTTCGCCGATCTGGAAGAAAGGATTATCTTCTGTCGCCTCAATGAAATTGCCTTCCGGATAGATGAGATAGAGGCGTGGATCGGCTCCCTTTATCTGACCACCCAAAATGAGAGTGCCGGCAAAGGCGGCGTCCATTGTCTGACCCGGCGTCTGGCTCCGGGCAGCGACTTCTGTCGCCAACGTATCACCAACAATGCGGGCTACCTCGAACATTGTTGGGGCAGCCAGGATGGAAGGTGCGCGCTCACCCGGCGTCTTGTTGCGCTCGTCCAGCCAAGACACCACCGCCTGCGTTGTTGCGAGGTTCCCGGCGGAGAGAAGCGTGATTGTTCGTTCTCCCGGAACGTCCCAGGAGCGCATTTTTGTAACTGTTGAGATGTTGTCGACGCCCGCATTGGTGCGGGTATCGGAGAGGTAAACCAATCCGTGGTCGAGCTTCATCGCGACGCAGTAGGTCATTGGGGTCGAGAACTTTCAAAAGATGAATCGCCTGATGCGAAGGAAAGACCTTACTGTTGTGCAGCGGCCTCTTCAACGCGCAAGGCTACACTCAGCGTTGTTTGAGGTTCCCCGAAGATGAGCCCTTCCACGGGAGCGGCCTCGCGGGAATCGCAGCCTGTGGCGAGGCGCGCATAGCGGGTGTCGGGCGCATAGCCGTTGGAGACATCAAAACCAGTCCAACCAAGGCCGGGAATATGGACCTCTGCCCAGGCATGGCCCGCGCCCTGCTCTTCGCGATCGTTGAGTTTGAGGTAGCCGGTTACATAACGCGCCGGAAGGCCGAGATGACGGGCGCAAGCGATCATCACGTGGCTATGGTCCTGGCAGACGCCAGCACCTCGCTGAAGCACGTCTTCAGCGGCCAATGCGTTGGCGGGAACAGAAGTGTCGAAGGGCATCGCCTCAAGAATACGGGCGGAAAGGGCATGGATATCGGCAAGCTCGGTGCCGATGCTTTCGCTGAGCGCGCGGACAGCCTGGCCCGGCATCGTCAACGGCGTCGGGCGCAGATAGAGGCCGAGGGGCGCAGAACCGTCGTGCTCGCCGACGACGCCATCTTCAATCAGCGGTTTCACCGACCCCTCGATCCGAACCACAAATTCGCTTGCTCCAGGCGTGAGAACATAAAGCTCGCTCTCATTGCCGTGTTGGTCGGTGAAACGTGCGGCCTGCGAACCTCCCGTTATGGTAACATCCCAGGCCTCAACAATCTGTGCTGCACCCGAAGGCGCACGCACGCGCAACCTCTGGAGGCCGTATCCCATGGGCACGCCATAATCATAGCGCGTTTCATGGACAATGCGCAGACTGACATCCACCATCACGCAGTGAAACGGTAGATTTTGGCGATCGTGTCGGACAGCTCAGAAATTTTGACAACAAACCCGTCGAGAAATTCATGCAGACCCTCGCGGATGATCGTGTCTGCCGGGCGGGCAGAGAGATCTTCGCGAATTTTCGCAAGCTTTCTATGCGCTTCGCTGTCACCGCCATGGGTCTGCGACAGATGTTCCAAATGCCGAGCGGCGTTGGAAGTGCAATAGGCCAGCGAACGCGGCATGCGCCTATCGAGAATGAGGAAATCAGCCATGTTTGCGGCCGTATATTCCGTCCCGTGGACGCCGAGAAAGGCACGGTTGACGCCGAAGGAGCGCAGCATCTGCTGCCATTGCGCCAGGTCGAGTTCCGACCCCACCGCATCCTCATTCGGCAGCAGGACATAGTATTTCACGTCGAGCATCCGCGCCGTCTGGTCCGCGCGTTCCAGGAATGTGCCCAGCCAGAGGAAATCATAGGCCTCGTTGCGCAGCATCGTGCCGGAAACCATGCCGCGGATCAGTGCAGAATGACGGCGGATGTTTTGCAACATGTCTGGCAGATCACGGCGTGCGACGGGTTTTGCAAGCACTGATGCAAGGTCGAGATACATGTCATTGACCGCCTCCCAGACTTCCCGCGTCAGCGCCGTGCGCACGAGCCGCCCATTGGTGCGTGCCGCTTCCACGGCGGCGAGCAGGCAGCCGGGATTGTTGGGATCACGCATAAGGAAATCCACAGCCTTTGCCGCCGTAAAGTCCGTGCCGTGATGTTCTTCAAAAGCCCAGCCTGCGCCGGAAGCGGTGAGAATGGCGGACCATTCCGTGCCTTCCGAGTCCTGCCGCGTCAGTGACATGCGGCTACCGGCCTCGATGAGGCGTGCAACATTTTCTGCACGCTCGATGTAACGGGCCATCCACGTGAGGCCGTTTGCTGTCTTGCCAAGCATGTCTACGCCTCCAGAACCCAGGTGTCCTTGGTGCCGCCGCCCTGCGAAGAATTCACCACGAGGGACCCTTCCGTAAGCGCAACGCGGGTCAGCCCACCAGGGACAATCTTCACCTTGTCAGACACAAGAGAGAAGGGGCGCAGATCCACATGGCGCGGCGCAAGGCCGGCTTTGGTGAGAATCGGGCAGGTGGAAAGAGAAAGGGTTGGCTGGGCGATGTAATTTTCAGGCTTCGCAAGCAGCTTGGCTGCAAAGTCGTCCCGCTCCTTCCCGCTTGCCGCGGTACCAACCAACATGCCGTAGCCGCCGGAACCGTGAACCTCCTTCACAACGAGATCGGCAAGGTTGTCGAGCGTGTAGGCCAGCGCATCCTTCTCACGACAGCGATGGGTCGGCACGTTCGGTAGAATTGCATCGTTGCCGGTATAAAAACGCACAATTTCAGGCATGTATGAATAAATCGCCTTGTCGTCAGCAATGCCGGTACCCGGCGCATTGGCAATCGTGATACCCCCCGCGCGATAGACATCCATGATGCCCGGAACGCCAAGAAGCGAATCCGGATTGAACGTCAGCGGATCGAGGAAATCGTCATCGATGCGACGGTAGAGCACATCGATGGGCTCCTCACCGGTGGTGGTTCGCATGACAACGCGACCGTTTTTCACCCGCAGATCGCTCGCATCTACCAGCTCCGCGCCCATCTGGTCGGCGAGGAAGGAATGTTCGAAATAGGCGCTGTTGTGGATACCGGGTGTCAGCACTGCGACTGTTGGGCGGCCGTTGCCGTCAAAGACAGGAGGCGGGACGCTGGCGAGGGAACGGCGCAGTTCTTCAGGATAGTGCGCAACCTCCCGCACCTTCATCTGGGCAAAGAGTTCGGGAAACATCTGCATCATCGTCTCGCGATTCTCCAACATGTAGGAGACGCCGGAAGGCGTGCGCGCATTGTCTTCCAGAACGAAGTAATCGCCCTCGCCGGTACAAACGATGTCCGTTCCCACAATGTGGGTATAAACTCCCGCGGGTGGCTCAACGCCAATCATGGGCGGGCAATAGGCTTCGTTGTTCAGCACCAGCTCTTCCGGCACGATCCCGGCCTTGAAGATTTCCTGCCCGTGGTAGACGTCATGAAGGAAGGCGTTCAGTGCCTCAACGCGCTGTGTCACCCCCTTCTCCAGATAGGCCCATTCCTTGGCCGACATGATCCGCGGTACGACATCGAAGGGAATGAGGCGCTCGTCCACCTCGTCGCTGCCGTAGACGGCAAAGGTAATACCGGTGCGGCGGAACAGGCTCTCTGCCCGGTTCGCCTTCTTGGCGAGGTGGTCAGTGTCGACCTCCTTCAGCCATGTCTCGTAGCTCTGGTAAGGCTGGCGAGTGATGTCACCGAACCCCGTCATCTCGTCAAAATGCGCCAATAATACCGCCTTTCGTTTCAACCCCAAGGGTGACGGAGGCTAGAGGCAGGTGCAAGGGGCGCGCGGGATGCCCGACAAAAGGCTAAGGCCAATACGAAAAAGGGCGGCTCAATGAGCCGCCCTTTTCAATTCAATTGAAACTAAAGGCCGGGCTTACTCGGCGGAAGCCTCGGCTTCTGCTGCAGCAGCAGCGTCGGCTGCGGCTTTGTCTTCAGCGGCCTTCTCAACAGCCAGAGCCTGCGCAGCAGCGACCTTTTCAGCCTCAATCCGCTCTTTCTCAGCCAAGAACTCGGCGCGTTCAGCCTCGTTCAGCTTTTTGGAGCGCATGTTGGTGTTTTCCACAATGCGGGCGGACTTACCGCGACGCTCACGCAGATAGTAGAGCTTAGCGCGGCGCACGCGGCCACGACGAACCACTTCAACGCCCTCGACCAGTGGCGAGAAGATGGGGAAGGAACGCTCAACACCTTCGCCATAGGAAATCTTACGCACGGTGAAGCTCTCGTTCAGCCCGGCACCTTTGCGCGCGATGCAAACGCCTTCATAGGCCTGTACACGGGTGCGAGTACCTTCGGTCACACGGACCAGCACGCGGACGGTGTCGCCCGGGGAAAAGGCAGGGAGCTTTCGCTTTTCTTCGATGGAGGCAGCTTGTTCAGCCTCCAGCTCAGCAATAATATTCATGGGTCTAGACCTTGTTCTTGTTGCGGGTCACGCGCCGGGTTTTCCCGATCACCGCTCCCGCGTTTCTTGATTGTGCAAGCCAGAGCGTCTCTTCCCATACGGCCTTTGCCGCGCCGGGTGGTTCGTTGCCGAACCGGGACGGTTATCACTCGTCTCTTCGGGTCTGTCCGAATGAGCGGCGGTTTAGTCCGAGTCCACGTCCTTGTCCAGCTTTTCACGCTCCAGAAGATCGGGGCGGCGCGCACGGGTGAGCTTCAACGCTTCTTCCTGGCGCCAGCGCTCGATGGCTGCATGGTTTCCGCCTGTTAAAACGTCGGGAATGGTGCGCCCCTCCCATTTGGCAGGGCGGGTATAGTGGGGATGCTCCAAAAGACCGGTCTCGAAGCTCTCATGATCCCCGCTGGTGCGGTTGCCCATGACGCCGGGGAGCAGACGGATGACGGCGTCGAGCAGGGCGAAGGCCGCCATTTCTCCACCAGCCAGGATGTAGTCGCCCACAGAAACCTCCTCGAGGTCGCGCCCGTCAATCACCCTCTGGTCCACACCCTCAAACCGTCCGCAAACAATGAGCGCCCCCGGCCCCTCCGCAAGCTCCCGCACTTTGCTCTGCGTTAAAGGCGCGCCACGCGGGCTCATGAGCAAACGGGGGCCGTCAAACTCCACCGCATCAATCGCCCACCCCAGAACGTCCGGCCGCAACACCATCCCGGCTCCGCCGCCGGATGGCGTGTCATCAACGCTGGCGTGTTTGTCGGTTGCAGAAGCGCGGATATCGTGGGTTTTCAGCACCCAATCCCCCCGCTCCAGAGCACGGCCCGCTAGAGCATGACTGAGCGGTCCGGGGAACATTGCCGGATAGAGCGTCAGGATGTGGGCGTTGAACGACATCTGGAGCGTTAGCGAATAGGGCGCTTTGTTTTGCAATGAAGAGCGGGCTTCGCCATATAGCCGCTCATGAGCATGAACGCACCCTTTGCGAAAATGAATGGCATCGGCAACCAGATCGCGGTGGCCGACATGCGTGGCCGTGTCGATTTGGTGTCCGCATCGGCTGCTGTTGCACTCAATGAGCACGTGCCGTTCGATCAGCTTATGGCGATCCATGACCCACAGACCAACGGGACGGATGCACTGGTCCATATTCTAAACAGCGATGGCAGCACCGCCGGAGCCTGCGGCAACGGCATGCGTTGTGTGACGCTGTATCTGGCGGACGCGCCCACCGCCTTCATTTTCGAGACGAATGCAGGCTTGCTGCCCGCAGCCATTGATGGCGCACGGATTTCCATCGGC
Organism: uncultured Alphaproteobacteria bacterium; assembly: GCA_929200315.1. Lineage (GTDB taxonomy): Bacteria > Pseudomonadota > Alphaproteobacteria > Rhizobiales > Rhizobiaceae > Pseudahrensia. The sequence continues at coordinate 294,699 of CAKMZB010000003.1, forward strand.
ATGGGTGCTCCGCTATTTGGTTGGCAGGAAATCCCGGTTGCGCGGGAAGTGGCCGATACCGACCTCGTCGATCTCAATTTTGGCCCGGCGGAGGCCCCACTCATCCGGGGCGCGTCGCTTGCCAATATGGGCAATCCCCACGCCGTATTTTGGGCAGAGCAGCCGCTGGAAGCTTATCCGCTTCAGGAATTTGGACCGCAAGTCGAGCATGACCCGCTCTTCCCGGACAGAGTGAATGTGTCCCTTGCCCGCGTCGTTTCACGCACCGAGATTAACCTGCGCACCTGGGAGCGCGGGGCCGGCCTCACGCAGGCCTGCGGCTCCGCCGCCTGCGCCGCGGCCGTTTGCGGAGCCAGAACCGGCCGGACAGAGCGGCAGGTCACGGTCAATCTGCCAGGCGGATCACTTTATATCGACTGGCGCGAAGATGGTGTCATGATGAGCGGTGCTGCCGAACATGAGTTCAACGGCCGCTTTGACCCCGCCACCGGCGCCGTGGAGCTTACGGCATGAGCGAGAGCAAAGACCCCGGCCTCAAGACACTCACCTTCGGCTGCCGCCTCAACACCTATGAGAGCGAGGTCATGACCCGCGCCGCCCGCGAGGCCGGGCTCGACAAGCTCGATGGTGGGGCGGTGATCGTCAACACTTGCGCCGTGACGGGCGAAGCTGTGCGCCAGGCCAAGCAAGCGATCCGTCGTGCCCGTCGCGAGAACCCCGAGGCCCGCATCATCGTCTCCGGCTGCGCCGCGCAGACGGAAGCAGAGACCTTCGCGGGCATGGATGAAGTGGATCTCGTCCTCGGCAATGCGGAAAAGATGGAAGCGCACAATTACCGCGCACTGCCGGACTTCGGCGTCAATCAGTTCGAGAAAGTGCGCGTCGCCGACATTATGGACGTGCGCGAGGCCGCTTCCCACATGGTGGACGCGATTGAAGGCCGTTCCCGCGCCTTCGTGCAGGTGCAAAACGGCTGCAATCATCGCTGCACCTTCTGCATTATCCCCTTTGGCCGCGGAAATTCCCGCTCGGTCCCGGCAGGCTCCGTCGTGGATGAAGTGCGCCGGTTGGTGTGCGAGGGCGGTTACCGCGAAGTCGTGCTGACCGGCGTTGATCTGACAAGCTGGGGTGGTGATCTGCCGGGATCTCCGTCGCTTGGTCGCCTCGTGCAGGCCGTGCTGAACGGCGTTCCAGACCTCTTACGCCTGCGCCTCTCTTCCATCGATTCTATCGAGGTCGACCAGGCTTTGATGGAGGCGATTGGTGGTGAAGAGCGGCTGATGCCCCACTTCCATCTCTCGCTGCAGTCTGGCGACGACATGATCCTCAAACGCATGAAGCGCCGCCATCTGCGCGATGATACAATCCGCTTCACGCAAGATGTGCTGGCCCTGCGGTCCGATGCCGTCTTCGGTGCTGATATCATTGCCGGTTTCCCGACGGAGACCGAGGAAATGTTCCAGAACTCGCTCGCTATTCTAGACGAGGCGCAAATCACCTATGCCCATGTCTTTCCCTTCTCTCCGCGCCAGGGCACACCCGCCGCGCGGATGCCGCAGCTTGATCGTGCCCTCATCAAGGAACGCGCAGCCAGGTTGCGCGAAGGGGGTGAAACACGCCTTGCCGCTTTCCTCGCTGCACGGGTGGGGGAAACCCATGATGTGCTGATGGAAACAGGCGGTCTTGGCCGCACAGCGCAATTCACGCCGGTTGCAATTTCTGGAACGACCGAGGAGCCAAACACATTGGAACGGGTGACGATTACCGGCCATGACGGGCGGCACCTGCAAGGCATGCCTGCCCGCGCCCAAGCTGCTTGAGGAGCCTTGAATGGCTGAGAAAAAACCTGGCTTCTTCAAACGTATTTTCCGCTTCGGGCGGAAGGATGAGGACGTCGAACCGGTCGAGGACGAAAACACAGGCACGGCGGCTAGCGCTGAAGCCGAACCAGCACCCGTCGCCCAAACCGGCACCGGTGCGGAGATCGATGAAGCGCCAGACGTCACGTCGATCCACGACGTCCCGCCGCCGAACACAGCAGGGGAAGATGAGGCAGTAAAGCGCGCCGAAGAAGAAGAGCGCGCACGCAAGGCTGCCGAGGCGAAAAGGAAGCGCGACGCCGAGGCCGCCAAGAAAGAAGCCAAGGCGGCCACTGAAAAGGCCGAAGCCGAGGCGCTCGCCGCCGAAAAGGCCGCTAATGAAGCGCTGAAGACACAAGAAGCGGAGAAGGAAGCAGCAAAGCCTGATGGCGTTTATCAGGCGCCGAGTGAGACGAATGTCGATACCGACAAAACCCCGACCCCCGAACCGCTTTCAGACACGCCGGAACCTTCGCCGGTTGAGGAGGAAAAACCGGACCAGCCGGTGCCCGATGAAAGCGGTGCTGACGCCTACGCCAAGATAGCTGAGCCGGAGCCGGAGCCGAAAGCCAAATCAAAGGCGAAAGTGAAGGTGAAGGCTGAACCGGTTCCCATATCGGAACCTGAAGCCCGACTTGCTCCCGAACCGGAACCCGAATCCACGCCGGAACCTGTCCCCGCACCAATTGCAGGACCCGCCGATCCAGCAAACCTTTCCACACCTACACGCAAGTCCTGGTTCAAGCGAATGAGTGATGGGCTTGCCCGCTCATCCACCCAGCTCAGCCAATCTATCACCGGCATTTTTAGCGATCGCAAGCTGGATGACGAGGCGCTCGAGGAGCTCGAAGACATTCTCATCCGCGCCGACCTTGGCGTTGAAACCGCCACTGCCATTACCGAACGCCTCGCCGACCAACGCATGGGCAAGGACGTGACGGACGAGGATGTCCGCACGCTGATGGCCGAGGAGGTCGAGCGGGTGCTTGACCCGGTCGCCGCTGAACTCGAACTTGATCTCGACCACCAGCCCCATGTCATATTGGTGGTTGGCGTCAACGGTTCCGGCAAGACGACGACTATCGGCAAGATTTCGCAAAAGCTCTACGATGCCGGTTTCTCAACGCTTCTGGTTGCAGGCGACACGTTCCGCGCGGCAGCCATCGAGCAACTGAAGATCTGGGGCGAGCGGACCATTTCCCCCGTCATCTTCCGCCCCAACGGCGCGGATGCGGCCGGATTGGCTTATGATGCCTTTACGCAGGCGAAAGAAGAAGGCCGCGATGTCGTCCTGATGGATACGGCGGGCCGCCTTCAAAACCGGACTGAATTGATGGCCGAACTTGAAAAAATAATCCGTGTTTTCAAGAAATTAGACCCAGAAGCACCTCATACGGTGCTGCTGATCCTGGACGCAACGACGGGGCAGAACGCGCTCAACCAGGTCGAGGTTTTCAAAGATGTTGCCGGGGTGAGTGGTATTGTCATGACCAAGCTCGATGGCACCGCGCGGGGCGGTATTCTCGTTGCCATTGCGGCAAAATACGACCTGCCGGTCTATTTCATCGGAGTTGGCGAGCAGGTGGACGATCTAGAGCCATTTGAAGCGCGAGAATTCGCGCGCTCCATCGCGGGCCTTCCTGCTTAAGGCGAGGGCCTCAGGCCCTCCACAAGAGCTTCCACACTTGGCAGAATACGCTCAACAATCACGTCGATACCTTCTGCTGTCGGATGAATGCCATCATCCAGGTTCAGTGCCGCATCAGCGGCAACACCATCGAGAAAAAATGGGTAGAAGTCCGTCTCATATTCCTGCGCCAACTCAGGGTAGATCACATCAAATTCGCTGGCATAGGTAGATCCCATCGAAGGAGACGCGCGCATTCCGGTGAGCAGAACGGCAATGTTGCGGCCCTGCAATTGCTCAATCATGGCTGCCAGATTGTCGCGCACATTCTCCACCGGAACTCCGCGCAGCCCGTCATTAGCGCCGAGTTCGAGGATTACTCCGTCTGTCCCATCCGGCACAGACCAACCAAGCCGTGCAAGGCCGCCAGAGGTTGTGTCTCCAGACACACCGGCGCCAACAATCTTCACCGCGACACCACGTTCATCCAAAGCGACCTGCAAACGCTCAGGAAAACTCTCCCCCGGTTGCAGTCCGTAGCCGGCGGAAAGAGAGTCTCCCAGCACCACGATAGTGGCCGGAATGCCGGTTTGTTCCGCCCGCCCGGGGAGCACCGAAAAGCATGCGGCAGAAAGGATGACGAACGCACATTGCAAAAGCTTCACTTTGATTTTCCCTTCGCACGGACCATATCGGACTAATTGAGTTGTGAAATGCGCACGATGGCGGACCGATACAAGTGAACACGAACAAACTTGTCATTTCGTTGAATGACATTCACCTGACCTTGGGCGAAGGCGCCTCCAAGGTCCATGTTTTGCGCGGCATTTCGCTGGATGTACCGGCGGGCCGCTCTGTCGGTATTGTCGGCCCGTCGGGGTCCGGTAAGTCAACCCTGCTTATGGTTATGGCGGGTCTGGAGCGTGTGGATTCCGGCCAAGTGGTTTTGGCGGGCGAAGATTTTTCAAAGCTCAACGAAGATGGCCTCGCCGCCTTTCGTGGTCGCAATATCGGGATCGTCTTCCAGTCCTTCCACCTCATCCCCAACATGACGGCGTTGGAAAATGTCGCCGTGCCGTTGGAGCTTGCAGGGCACAGCGACGCCTTTGACAAAGCCGCAGCAGAACTATGTGCCGTTGGGCTTGGCGAGCGATTGACCCACTATCCTGCGCAGATGTCAGGCGGCGAGCAGCAGCGCGTCGCCATGGCTCGGGCCCTCGCACCGGACCCGCGCATTCTGGTAGCCGATGAACCCACCGGCAATCTTGATGAGGAGACCGGCGCGCAGGTCGCGCAATTGCTCTTCGACAAGCAACGCGAACGCGGCATGACCCTCGTTCTCGTTACCCATGACCCAACACTCGCCGCCCGATGCGATGAGCAGGTGCGGGTGCGGCTGGGTGAAATCGAGCATGCAAGTACCGCGGATGAAGCGGCGTGAGCCTCGCGGTGGAAGCTGAGGTCGCCCCGACGGCCACGCCGCTAGCAAGCAGCGCGACATTGCCGCTCGCTTTCCGTTTTGCGTTGCGGGAATTGCGCGGTGGCCTCAGCGGGTTTTACATCTTTCTTGCCTGTATCGCACTCGGCGTCGCAGCTATATCCGGCGTCAACGCGGTGGCGCTTTCCATCACCTCTGGCATTGAGGAAGAGGGCCGTGTTCTGCTTGGTGGCGATGCGTCTTTCAAAACCGTGCAACGGGAATTGAGCACAGGCGAGATAGACTATCTGGAAGCGGTGGGAACCATTTCCACCGCCGCAAATCTACGCTCTATGGCACGACTGCCCGACGGGTCAGATCAGTCTGTGATTGAGCTGAAAGCCGTCGACGAAAAATGGCCGCTAACAGGTGAAGCGATAAGCGAACCGGCGACCGCCTTGTTCAGTATGAAGACTGGTGACGGCATCCTGGCTGACCAGATTCTCCTGTCACGCCTGGGCATTTCGGTAGGCGATAAGCTCTCAATCGGAGAGGGTACTTTCACCGTGATCGGCACGATTGAGGCTGAACCGGACCGGGTGAGCGACGGCTTTCTCGTCGGCCCACGCGTGCTAATGAGCCGTGACATGCTCTCCACCACAGCCCTCGTGCAGCCCGGTTCCCTTGTTGAATGGACCAGTCGTGTACGGTTGCCGGATCAATCCCAGACCGCGCTGGACAGCTTCACCGCCAAGGCTCGTGCAGAGTTTCCGGAAGCCGGCTGGCGGATCCGCTCGCGGGGCAACGCGGCACCGGCACTGACACGAAACGTAGAACGCTTTTCGCAATTCCTAACTCTGGTCGGTCTCACCGCTCTCATCGTTGGTGGTGTGGGTGTTGCGAACGCTGTTCGCGCCTATCTCGACACGAAGCGCCCTGTCATCGCGACCTTCAAATCACTCGGCGCTCCGGCCCAGTTCGTTTTTCGCGTCTATCTCATCCAGATTTTGCTGCTTGCCTTGGCAGGCATTGCCATTGGCCTTGCTGTGGGCGGAACGCTGCCCTTCGTCGCTCGCTGGGCGTTGGAGGGCGTGCTACCGGTTGGCAATGCCTCGGCTTTCCATCTCAGTGTTCTGGCTTCAGCAGTTGGATATGGCGTTCTGACGGCGCTGGCCTTTGCGCTTTGGCCGTTGGGTCAGGCGCGGGACATCCCGGCGACTGCGCTATTCCGCAACGCCGCGCGGGAAGGCGGAACATGGCCGCGCCAGGGCATCATCATTGCAACGGCCATCGTGATTGCTGGGCTCGTGACACTGGCAGTCTTCCAGGCTGCCGACAAGCGCGTTGCGCTGACCTTTGTCGGTGGCATTGCCGTCTCCTTCATACTGTTGCGGGGTGTGTCGAGCCTCATCCAGAAGATCGCCAAAGCGAGCCCCACTGTGCGTTCAACGCCGCTGCGACTTGCGATCGGCAACATCCACCGTCCCGGCGCGCTTACGCCTTCAGTGGTGTTGTCGCTTGGTCTTGGCCTGGCATTGCTCGTCTCACTCGGCAGTATCGACGGCAATCTGCGCAACCAGATTTCCGCCAACATACCCAAGGATGCGCCAGATTTCTTCTTCGTCGACATCCAGCAGACCCAGTACGATGCCTTCATCCACAAACTGGAGGAGGCAGCACCGGAGGGTAAAATCCAGTCAACACCCATGCTGCGCGGGCGGATCGTTTCCATCAACGATATCCCGGCGCGGGAAATCAAGCCCGCCGAGGGCGGTGAATGGGTTTTGCGTGGTGACCGGGGCGTGACCTATTCCTCTGACCTGCCACCCAATGCCACTCTGACAGACGGCGAGTGGTGGGATAGCGGCCATTCGGGCAGGAATCTCGTCTCATTCTCAGCGGAGGAAGCTGCGGAAGTTGGTGTTAATGTTGGCGATACAATCGTCATCAACGTCCTTGGCCGCAACATCGAGACCGAAGTCGCAAACCTTCGCGAGGTCGAATGGCAGTCCATGTCCATGAACTTTGTCATGGTCTTCTCCCCCAACACCTTTGCCGGCGCCCCCCACGCTTATCTCGCCACTTTGCGGGCCGGGGCGGAGAGCGGGTTGATCGACGGTGAAAGCGCGGCGGAAACAGCACGGGATGCGGAAATTCTGCGCACTGTCACCAACGCCTTCCCTACCGTCACATCGGTGCGGGTGCGTGATGCACTGGACTCAGTCAACGACCTCATTAGCCAGCTTGCGACCGCCATTCGTGCTGCTGCACTGCTGGCACTTGCAGCTTCCATCCTAGTCCTCGGCGGAGCTTTAGCCGCAGGCAACAGCGCGCGGGTGCACGATTCTGTGGTGCTGAAAACCCTTGGCGCGACACGACGCTTGCTAATCGGATCCTACGTTCTGGAATATGCGCTTCTTGGCTTGGCAACCGCGATCTTCGCGCTGCTTGCAGGGACGTTGGCCGCCTGGTTCGTCATCAATGTGATCATGGGCTTCACCTTCACGCTGCTGCCCTGGGTGGCGATTGGCACGATCGCTGCAGCTCTGACATTGACGGTGGGGTTCGGCCTTATTGGCACATGGCGGGTGTTGGGTCAGAAGGCGGCGCCGGTGCTGCGGGAGCTTTAGGGGCGGAAAAACGGGTCGGGCACCTTTCTGAACCATTCATATTGAGGCACGTTGGCGCAATATCGGATCAAACCAATGGAATTTGCTATGAGAACAGCTCTTTTGCGGCCTCGCGTTCTCGCCCTGCCCCTCGCTCTTGCCGCCTGCGATGACGGGTCGCAGCGGATTGGCGAACTTGAGCGTGAGTTGGAGACCCAGCGCACTTCACTTGAAAGCAGCCAGGCCGAAACCACCACCTTCCGCGCGGATCTTGAAACCGCACGCGGTGAGTTGGATGCAGCACGGGGCGAAATTGGAGCGGCGAGCAATGATCGCGATGCGGCCCGCGCAGATCTTGACGCGACACGCGCCGATCTGGAAGGCACACGTACGGAACTTGAAGCCGCAAATGCTCGCATCGGCGATCTGGAGGGAGAACTTAAAGACACCACTGCCAATGCGGGTGAGACCATCGAGAGCTTCGGGCAACGTGTTGCTGTGCAGATTGAAGGCTTGCAGGCTTTGGGCGGGCGTGTCACCGACGATGCCGACTTAAGCTCGGCAGTGTCAGCGCTGCAGCAAAACGCGGAAACGCTCAGCCGCGAGATTGATTCCGCAGCCGCTGAGATCGCGAACTAGAACAAGTCATTGCAATCTGAGCCGGTGGGGCGTTAGCCCTGCCGGTTCTGGCGATTTTCGATCAGATCATCAACGACGCTTGGATCAGCGAGTGTCGATGTATCTCCAAGTGAGCCAAAATCATCTTCCGCGATCTTGCGCAGGATCCGACGCATGATCTTGCCGGAGCGCGTCTTGGGCAGGCCGGGCGCGAACTGGATCGCGTCGGGTGACGCGATCGGACCAATGTCCTTGCGCACATGGTTGCGCAATTCGATTTTCAACTCGTCCGACGGTTTCTGCCCGTCCATCAGCGTGACGTAGCAGTAGATGCCCTGCCCTTTGATGTCGTGAGGGAAGCCTACCACCGCACTTTCCGAAACCGCCGGATGCGCGACGAGGGAAGATTCCACCTCCGCTGTACCCATCCGGTGACCCGAAACATTGATAACATCATCGACACGGCCGGTGATCCAATAGTAGCCGTCTTCATCCCGTCGGCAGCCGTCGCCAGTGAAATATTTGCCCGGGTAGGTAGAAAAATAAGTCTGCACGAAGCGCTCATGGTCACCATAGACCGTTCGCATCTGGCCGGGCCAGGAATGGGTGATGCACAGGTTCCCGTCCGTCGCACCGTCGAGCGCCTTGCCGTCATTGTCGACGAGCTGGGGCTGGATGCCAAAGAAAGGCAGCGTTGCAGAACCTGGCTTCAGGGCAGTTGCACCAGGAAGCGGGGTGATCATGTGGCCGCCAGTTTCTGTCTGCCACCAAGTGTCGACAATCGGGCAGCGGGCGTCCCCGACAACATTGTAGTACCAGTCCCAGGCCTCCGGATTGATCGGCTCGCCAACGGTTCCAAGAATACGCAAGGATGACCGATCCGTTGCCTTCACCGCGTCGTCGCCGTGTTGCATCAGCGCGCGAATGGCCGTGGGGGCGGTGTAGAACTGGTTGACCTGGTGCTTGTCGCAGACCTGCCAGAAGCGGGAATTGTCTGGGTAGTTTGGCACACCCTCAAACATGAGAGTCGTCGCGCCATTGGCGAGAGGGCCGTAGACGATATAGCTGTGGCCGGTCACCCAGCCGACATCAGCGGTGCACCAGTAGATGTCACCTTCCTGGTAGTCGAATACGTAGTGGTGGGTCAGCGCAGCCCAGAGCAGATAACCGCCAGTGGTGTGGAGAACGCCCTTGGGCTGACCGGTGGAGCCGGACGTGTAGAGAATGAAGAGCGGGTCTTCCGCGTTCATCGGCTCGGCCGGACACTCGTCCGACGCGCCATCGACGGCGTCATGATACCAGACATCGCGGCTATCATCCCAGCCGATATTCCCACCGGTGCGCTTGACCACCAGCACCTTGTCGACGCTTGCGCCCTTTTTGGCAGCGATCGCGATGGAGGCGTCGGTGTTGGCTTTCAGTGGAATAGCCTTGCCACCTCGCACACCTTCATCTGCGGTAATAATGAAAGTGCTTTCGCAATCGACAATGCGCTGCGCCAGCGCGTCCGGCGAAAAGCCGCCAAAGACGATGGAGTGGACCGCACCAATCCGAGCACAGGCGAGCATCGCATAGGCCGCTTCCGGCACCATCGGCATATAGATCGTGACGCGGTCACCCTTCTTCACGCCGTTTGCCTTCATGGCGTTGGCGAGCCGGTTCACGTGACCGGCCAGCTCCCCATAGGTGATGTGCGCATCGTCCTTTGGATCATCGCCCTCCCAGATAATGGCCGTCTGGTTCTTACGTGCCGGTAGGTGCCGATCGATGCAATTGGCCGCAACATTGAGTTGGCCATCCTCGAACCATTTGATGGAAACATTCGGATGTTCGTAGGTCCAGTTGCCAGCCTTGCTTGGGGTCTTCATCCAGTCGAGCCGCTGGGCCTGATCGAGCCAAAAGCCGTCGGGATCAGAGACCGAACGGGCGTACATTTTGTCGTATCCGGCTTTGTTCAGATGAGCCTTCTTCGCGGCCTTTTCAGGCACGGGGTAAACGGTGTCGGTCATGTTTCTCTCCCAGTTCCAGCGCATCTCCCGCGCCGCCATAGCCTCCATTATCAGGCGCAAGCCGCCACGGTCCATTAGACTTGTGGCGGGCGGTGAAAGGCTACGAGAAAGAGAAAGGCCGGGCTAGAGCGCGCCAAAGGCCTCACCCAGCCCGGATCAGGTTTAGCTAGTGCCGAACCAGCCGATGATCGCTCCCTGCGCCAGCAGGACCAGGAGATAATGGCCGCAATCAATCAAAGTAAGGTTCCAGCTACGCAGTTGGAACCTATCAGTTACGGTAATTGTCGTGACTATAAAGCCGGCCCAGCACAGAAATGCAGTCAGCATACCATTAGCGAGGGTCATCTCACCGGCATGACCAATCACACCGCTGAGCACCCATGCCATAATGATGTGGGTGAGAACTGCAATTCCATATTTTCCGGGATTTTCATTGCCTTCAACGCGGGCAATCTCATCTGGAGAAAGAGCGGCTGCCTTCATCCAGGGTTTTGCAAACAGCCCAAACCACGCCGCGCCGATAATCATGGATGCGACCACCGCAACGGCAATGGCGATCCAGTTTACAGATTCGATCATGTCGATACTTCCTCGGTTCAATAGATGCCAGCGAGGCTAACCTCCTTTCCTTTCATCAAGATTAACCCTGTTTCCTCATCTTCAATTGAGCCTTTGGCTTCATGTTGCGGCAACCTTCTAAGTCCGGAGCGTGTGCCATGTTGCGTTCGATCGTCATTGTTCTAGCTGCCTGCCTTGCGCTGAGCTCCTGCGCATCTTGGCCCGTTCTCTACAAGATCGGCGGTAAGGGGGAGGTGCACTACACTAAGGCGTCCTGGTGCGTGCCGTTCAAACTGAAGCGGGTGCTGCGGCGCGTTGCGCATAAATATGGCGACGTCACCGTCTTCTCCACCTTTCGCTCACCGTGGCACAATTGGAAGGTCAATGGGGCTAAGAAATCATACCACAAGACCTGCCGCGCTGTGGACTTCAAAGTGCGCGGTGCGAGCATGAGTCGCGTCTATGCCTATGTGAAACGTCAACGTGCAGTCGGCGGGCACAAGCTCTACCGCTCGGGCCACATTCATATCGACACCGGTCCTCGGCGAACCTGGTAGCGTCCTAGTCGCCAAACGCGCCGGGTAGCCAGTGGACGGAAGAAACGCCGGCGAACCGCGCTTGACGCTCTAATTCAGCCTCCAGGCGGCGGAACCGCCCGGCGCCACCGCGCAGTTTCGGCTCCCACCACAGACGGCGAACTTCCAACCGGTCATTCTTGCGGTCTGCACGCATATCAATACGCCCGACGATGCGTTCGCTCTCCAGCAGCGGAAAGACATAATAGCCCCATTGGCGCTGTTCGGCAGGCACGTAAATCTCGATGCGATAGTCGAAACCGAAGAGCCACGAGAGGCGCTTGCGATCACGGATGATGGGGTCGAAGGGTGAGAGCACCCGCACCCGCCTCGGCGGTTCGGGAAGATTTGCTACAATTTCCGCCAGATCGGGCCTGCCGACCATCTCCCGCACCGAACCGTCGATGCCTTCGACACGAACCGGGATCAGGCGATCGCCCCCCGTACCCGCCAGCCGCGCTGCCACTTCCGCCGGGCGCAGGTGATCCCAGTAGCGGGCAATGTCCCCCGTCTGACCAAAACCGAGGCGCGCAAGAGCGCTGTCACAACACCAGTCAATAAAGGTGTCCTCATCCACACGCGCGTCGAAATGCTGCGCCGGGATGCAATTTTCCATCAGGTCGTAGACCTTTTGAAACCCCTCCCGCCTGGTGATGCCGAGGACACCCGTGCGCCACAGATATTCAAGCGCCGTCTTGCCGTCGTGCCATTGCCACATGCCGCGCGGTTCGCCCGCTGGTGGCGGGGCAAGGTCGCGGGAGCGGAGAGGGCCATGTTCGGCCACCCGGTCAAGCAGCGCGCGCAAATGATCGCGAAATCCGTCGCCCTGCCAACCGGCAAATCTTGCCTCCAGTCGCGCCGCGTCCCGGGCAAAGCGATGCCGCCAAGAAGGGAAAAATTGGGTCGGAAGGAACGAAGCGTCATGGGTCCAATGCTCAAACAGTCCGCGGGATTTCTCAGCAATTCGCGAAAGCTGTTTTGGCCGGTAGGTCGTGTTGCGAGCATGGAGGATCATGTGATGCGCGCGCTCCACATGGGAGATCGAGTCCATCTGCACGAGGCCAAGTTGTTGGATCAGATCCAACAATCCGTCATCAGATAAAGCCCTGTCTGGCCGGCCCGAAAGCCCTTGAAGATGCAGCAAGACGCGCCGCGCGGTGCTGTTGTCGAGATGAAGTGTCATGAGGGAAGAATCAAACCCGAAATGTGACTGGCCCAAAGGTCAGTGATAAAGCCCGCCGGGAGCGCTCCCGTCCAGCATCACTGATACATCAAATCCTATTGAAGGCGGCTTGGTTCATCATACCCGCCGTGGCAGCTTGCTTCCATGCTGCGTCTCACACCACTTCTTGCTCTAGCAATGTCTGTCTTTGCATCCTTCCCCGCTCGCGTTTTTGCGCAGGAGCCCTGCGCGTTGAAGGTGCCCTGCGTGGTCGGGGAGCGGTCCTACCACGCCCGTCTTCCCGATGGCTGGGACGGCACGTCCCCCTTACCGGTGCTGATCCATTTCCACGGTTGGGCGCGGCAGGGACCGCTTGTTATGCGTCACCGTCGCATTGCCGGCGCGACACGCAAGCGCGGTGTCCTTTTGCTGGCACCCAATGGCCGCAATCGAAGCTGGTCCTTCTGGTCAAAGGACTCTGCCGACGTCCCCTTCGCCAGCGACGTTCTTGCTGATGCCGCCAAACGCTGGCCTATCGATCGCTCTCGCATCTACGTTTCCGGCTATTCCTATGGATCTGCGATGGCCTGGCGCTTTGCCTGCGAGGCGGGGGAAGGCATCGCCGCGCTGCTCGCCATTGCCGGAACGGTCCCGGACCAAAGCGAGGATTGTCAGGCACCGATTGCCGTCCGCCATGTCCACGGCACGCGGGACACTGTGATGGATTTCCCATTCGGCGAGGGCGGCGACGTGACCGGTCCCATCCATCTGTGGCGTCGCATCAACGGATGCCGCGAGGCGCCCAGCAAGGTGTTTCCCTATAGAGCCGCGGCACGACGCCCGCTAACCAGACAAGTCTGGACGGGATGCGAATCAGGCAAAGACATCCGGCTCGATATTCACGCCAGAGGGCATTTCATCCCCCGGCGCTGGCTCGATGTGCAGCTTGCTCAACTTCTCGGTCAACCGGTCGAACTGGGGCGCAAGGAGCCTGATATCGGACGCCACAAGGACGGGATGTGGCCCTAGCAGAGAGCCGGATTCAGTCAGCAAAGAAAGTGGGTTGCCAGATTCTCCAAGCCGATTCATGCTGCTCTAATGTTCAACGTACTGAAAGGAGGTGATTTGATGTCGAGCACTTTCACGATGCCGGTCGGATCAAAGGAAAAACGGGCGATGGCGGGGCAACCCCTGCTTTAGTACGTGTTTCCCGGACGACGGACATTACGTTGACATAGCCGTTGCGTGTTGTTCCTTCCGGACCTGAAAATGCGGGGCCGCTCTTCTTCATTGAAGGCGGCCCTTTTCTTTGGTCTTTGGGCACGAATTTGCTCGGCCTAAATGCCAAGCGTTCAGGAGCACCAATCCTGACCATTGCTGGAATAGGGACGTGCAAGCTCTTCGTTCAGCAGGGTCTTTCCCAAGTCCTTACCGTCGCTGGTCACGACCCGGGCGAGTATCCGGCCAAAGTATTTGCCGCCCCTCACATCAAGCAGTTGCACCTTCTGTCCCACCAACACGCTGGCCCGCAATTTGGCCTTTTGGGCCAATTCATTTTCCGCATCACATTCACCGTCAATCTCCGGTGTATCGATGCCGATAATGCGCACTGCAACGGGTATACGGTGCCCTGGCCAAGGTGTGGCAATGGCCTCAAACGTGTCACCGTCGCGAACTTTCTCAACGATGGCTTCAATTGGACCGGACACAATGTCGGCGGCCCAAACTGGTGTGCTGAAAACCAAGAGAGAAAGAACAAGCTTTACACGCATAGTGCAATCTATACGGAACTAATTCCTATCTACAACCCTGAGATGCAGAACAACCTTCAGAAATCGCTTACAATGCCTTTGTTTTCCCAATCGCTGTACCGCACCGGATCCGGGCCCTTACGACCGTTATGCTCAGCTTCCTTGCGGTGCTGCTCGCCGTAGTCGGCTTTGCGACGCTCGTCAGCCTCCGCCAGCGCGCGTTTGGCGGCTTCGCTCAAGTTCTTCTTCATGAAACCTCCAGGACAAGTCAGCACCTGTTCCATGTAGGAAAGCGGCCACATCTTGTCGAGCGATGCAAAAGAGAAGCGCACGAGGGGGTAGGACAGAGACCGACAGTGAACCTATGGCGCTTGCCTCGGCGCTCGAAAAGATTGCACATGCCGCCGGACACACCATCAACGAACAGGCCGAGATGATACATCATGCGCAGCTTGATCCGCAGGGCGTTCCCGCCCGCAGGTCCTATTTTGTGCCATCAACTTCAAACCCCAATCATCAAGGCCCCAGAAGTTGAGCAAGCCTGCGAAACAAAGGGGCCGGGGTAAGGCAAAGATCGAAACCAGTGCCGTTGCGGGCCTTCCTGCGCGGCAATTCGCCGCGACGATTCTTGCCCGCATCATCGACGATGGACGTGGATTGGATGGCTTGCTGGAAACCCGTCACGGCCCATCCGGCCTTGGTGACTTATCCTCCGCTGACCACGGCCTCGTCCGCGCTATTGCAACAACTGCGCTTCGCCACAGGGGCGAGATTGCCCATGCCCTGCGCACGGTTTCTGACCGCCCGCCGCCCAAGCGTGCGCGGCATCTGGAGCACACGTTGCACGTCGCAGCGGCGCAGATCCTTTTCATGGAAGTGCCGGATTCCGCCGCCGTCGATCTGGCCGTGACGGCATTGAAGCGCGATGAGCGGTCCCAACGCTTCTCGGGCTTCGCCAACGCTATCCTGCGCCGCGTGGCGCGGGAGAAGGATGCACTCTTTGATGGCTTGGACGACGACGCGCGTGCGCTGCTCAACATGCCATCCTGGCTCGCCAAACGCACCCGCAAGGCCTTTGGCCGCGAACGCCTCACCACCATCGCCCGCGCCCATATGCAGGAGCCGGTGCTTGACCTCACCGTGAAGCAAGATGCTGATATATGGGCGGAAAAACTTGGGGGCGTGTCTGTACTCAACTGCACGGTGCGGCTGCTCAAGCCGGGCGCCCTCGACACGTTCCCCGGCTACGAGGACGGTGCCTGGTGGGTGCAGGACGTCGCCGCAAGCATTCCCGCCCGCCTGTTTGGCAACGTTGCGGGCAAGCGTGTGCTCGACCTCTGCGCCGCCCCAGGAGGCAAGACCGCGCAGCTCGCCGCAGCTGGGGCAAAGGTCACAGCATTGGAAGCCTCAAAACCCCGGCTGGAGCGGCTGAAGGCCAACATGAAACGGCTTGGCTTAGACATTGAAGCCGTCAATGCCGACCTCTTCGGCTGGGAGCCAGAAGAGCTGTTCGACGCCGTTCTGCTCGACGCGCCCTGCTCGTCCCTCGGCACGATCCGCCGCCATCCCGATGTCCAATGGACGAAGACGAGCATGATCGTCGAGGAGCTCGCCCTACTCCAAAAACGCATGATTTGCAGGGCGCAATCCTTCGTTAAACCGGGCGGAACACTGGTCTTTGCCAATTGCTCCCTCGACCGCGCTGAGGGAGAAGATGTCGCGGCGGCAATCGCATCAGGCGACACAGGATTACGGCTGGATGTGATCTCTGACAGCGAAATCGCCGCAGAATTCCTAACCGGTCAGGGCACCGTCCGAACGTTGCCATGTCACCTGCAAGACGTTCCGGCTCCGGAGAATCAGGAAGACAGAGCGGAGCGCTTTCAGGGCCTCGACGGTTTTTTTGCAGCTCGCTTTATCCGCGAGGAGTGAAACGGGCGCAAACTGTTGCCGATCCCTGTTTTTCAGTAAGTTGAGAAGCGAATCGGCAGGGGGCGCGAGGGCCGGTATGGACGCAACATCGCAGGACATCAGAACGACCTTGCCCCCGGTGGCAGGGGCGGCTCGCTCGTGAGCAACCCTTCACTCCTGCGCCTGGCCATGATGGAGGGCTTACGCCGTGCGCAGCGGCGGTTGCGCTCCGGGCCACTGTATCGCTGGCGGCCATCTGGCACCGTTCCCGCAAACCTTGCTGCTAAGCCACCGTTCTTCCGCCAGGGCGATCCGGCGGAAGCAAACGCGATCTATTCAGGCACGTTCACCCTCGACGGTGAGAGCCACACGATCGCGCCGGGGCAGACTTTTTCGCGTCAGCGGAGCCTCCCCGCAAGCGACCACTGGCGGCAGCTCCTGCACTGTTTCGGCTGGCTACGGCATCTCTCTGCGGCGCAAACTCCGGTGGCCCGATCCAACGCCACAGCACTGATGTTGGACTGGATCGACATTTGGGAAAATTCTTTTTCGCCAATTGTTTGGCGCGGTGACATCGCCTCCGCCCGACTCCTCGCCTGGCTGCGATATGGCGATGATCTTATTGTCGATGGTGCTGATGCCGAAATCGTGGAGGGCACCAACCGCTGGCGGTTGCGCAAATCGATGATGCGCCATGTGCGCTTTCTCATCCACAATACCGGAACGACGCGGGATGGATTGCCTCGTCTTCAGGCACGGATCGGACTTGCTACAGCGTTGGCATGCCTTGGAAATCGGGACCGCGCGCTGCACCGGGCAAGCGATGTGCTGGACCAGGAATTGCGCCGCCAGATCCTGGCCGATGGCGGCCATGTCAGCCGCAATCCGGCGGCTTTGGTCTTGCTGTTGGACGCGTTGATCACACTGCGCGAGACCCAGCAGAAAGCCGGATTGCGGCCCTCTCAGGTGCTGGTTTCCACCATAGCGCGGGTTGTTAAGGCCTTGCATTTCTTCAAAATTGGCCGGTTGAAAGATCGTGCAGGACTGGCGCAGTTTAACGGGACAGGTCTGTTGGATACGGCCTGGATCAGCGTACTTTTGCGCCATGAGGGGCCGGTGAAGAACATCGCCGAAGCACTGCCGGATTCAGGCTATGATCGGCTTGATGCGGGAGCGACAACTGTGCTGATGGACACCGGTCGCTGCGACCGCCCGGCCCTCGCTCCGCTGGCGACGGGGGGAACTCTATCGTTTGAGCTTGCCAGCCAAAACGTTGTTTTCATTTCCAATTGCGGCACACCTCTGCGCTCCATGGCGCAATACGACCCCTATGCGAGAGCTACCGCCGCGCATTCAACAGCGGTGTTGGCGGACGCCTCTTCCAGCGCGTTTCACGAGGGCGGTTTGTGGACGGAGAAACTGCTTGCCGCGATGCCCGGGGCGCTCTCTGAACCACCGACATCGGTCAATCGGGCGCGAAGGCAGTTGGAAGATGGACGTATCTCGGTGATAGCGTCCCATGATGGGTATCTGAAGCGTTTCGGCATCCGCCATGAGCGCACACTTATCCTCGATAAGGCGGGAGAAGAGCTGGACGGGAGTGACCGTTTTCCCCGCGAAGGGAAGAACGGTGAAGACTGTCCCGTGGTAATCCGGTTCCACATTCCTCCGCAAATTCAAGCCTCTGCGCTCTCGTCCGGCCATTCAATTCTGCTTGCCGGCCCCAATGGGGAAGCCTGGACGTTCCTTTGTATCGACGCGTCTTTTGCACTGGAAGAGAGCATAAAGTTCAGCGATGACCCGCCGCGAAAAACGCAGCAGATCGCGGTGCGGGCGGTGGTTCCTGCCGGGGAAAACGCGATGGAGATCCGCTGGGCCATGCGCCGGAAATCTGCGTCAAAGGGTAAGCGGGTCAAGGCGAAAGCCGCGAAACATGTTGAAAACAAACAGGATCTTTTCGCGCTGATGGATGAACCGGTGGCGGGAGATGAGCAGGCATGAATGCTCCGCTCGTCGTCAACACCCGGCCCATGGGCCAAAACAATAACTTTTCCAAAGCTTTAGAGGAGAAAGGATTTCGCGTTGCGGATATGCCGTTGCTGATAATTTCGCCCACCGGAACCGAACCACCGGTGGGTGCGGCGGAGGCGGTGGGCTCCATAATCACCAGTGCTCACGCGGCCGCACCTCTGTCCCAACTGGCTGATTTCAAAGCCAAACCTGCCTATTGCGTTGGGAAAGCAACTGCCTCGGCACTGCGGGAGGCGGGGTTTCGCGACATCCGGGTCGGGGATGGGAACGCCGCACTTTTGGCGGATAGGATCATCACCGAAAACCCGCCCGGCCCGCTGCTTTACCCCGCCGCCACCGAGACCGCCTTCGATATGGCAGGCGTTTTGACGCAGCGCGGCATCCATTGTGAAATATGGCCGGTCTATTCAACAATAGAGCCTGATCTTAGAAAATGGGCCGCCGATTTTGCCAAACTGGGCAAAGTTGACTGGGTGGTGCTCACCTCCCCCCGCATCGCCCGCGCTTTTGCCTCCGTTTGCCCCGATCCGGTGGATGAAGTTCGCCTTGCCGTGATCAGCCAGGCAGTGGCGGAAACCCTGCCGGAAAGTTGGGCACCCCGGATTCACATTTCAGCGGAACCAAATACAGGGGCCGTCCTTCATCTTGTCACGAAGCACCGTTAGGCTTCTCCATATATCCGCTTGCGCGAGCGCTTGTGGCGGTCAACATGCATATGTGCAGTTTGGGGAGTGCAAATTTAGTCATGGCTAAGAAGCCCGGCGGGAACGCTGCAAAACCGACAGCACCCCGCGGCAAGCGCAGTGCTCCCAAACGTGCGCCCAAGATTATCGACCTCAATGCGAAGACCGTAAAACCGCCGCCGCAGCCTGCGCAAACGGCAGCGGCAAAAAGCGGACCGCCCCACCGGCCCGAACCGCCGATGCCCAATGTGGCCACGAAGGCAGAGCCGAATAAGAGCGCACCGCCAAAAACCGAAGCGCCGAAACAGACCCGCGCTGCAAAATCCGCTTCGCCAGCAACCGGCTTTGGTGCACTTCTTGCAGCGGCGCTAATCGGAGGTGTGGTGGCCTTGGGCGGTGCCTGGATCATCGGTGCGTTTGAGGCTGGGTCACGGGTGGCAGATGCTGATGTTGCAGCGTTGCAGCAGCGCCTCACCCAGTTGGAAGAAACCGAGCCGGTAGACGACGGCATCAACGAAGAGGCAATTGCCACCCTTGTTGATGCCCGGATTGCGGATGCGGGCGCTGGCGATGTGCCTGCCAGCATCACCGCGCGGCTGGATGCACTGGAAAATCAGAGCCAGGTGAATGGTAAGGAGATCGCCGCTGTGTCTTCAGCGATCAACGCCATTCCCGCTGCTGAGAATGGCGCATCGGCCGAGCAGATCACGGCATTGCAAGCGCGGCTTACAACGCTCGAAGATGCGACCGTGCCGCGCGATAAAGAAACGGTGGCCGCACTTGAGGACCTCTTCACCCGCAACGATATTCTCGCCGAGCAGGTGAGCGAAGCGGCAAGCACCGGTGAGGCTGTCGGCGAGCAGCTCGCAACTCTAACCGGGCAGGTTGAGGATCTGGCGCGGGCGATTGAAACCGTCCGGCAGACCGCCGCAGAAGCCGAAGGCAAGGCGACCGCAGCAGGCGCACTCGCGCAGGCCACCATGGATGAAGCCGTTAAGGCGGTGACGGATCTGGAGACCACCACCCAGACCCAGATCGCCGCGCTTAACGACCGGATCGAAAATGGCACCGACAAGCTGGCCGCACGGGCGTTCGCGGCAGCGGCCTTGAAGCGCGATATTGATCGGGGCGAACCCTTCGAAACTTCCCTCGCCACATTGCAAAGTCTGGTGGATGACCCGACGGACCTTGACGTACTCGCGCCATTTTCCGGCAGTGGGGTGGTTCCCACTGCAACGTTGATCTCACAGTTCCAGAACCGAGCCGATGACATTCTCACCGCCGCCGCCCCTTCCAGTGAGGAGGGCAGCCTAACCGAGCGGTTGCTCGCAGGAGCTCGCAATGCCGTGCAGTTTCGCACAGCCGCCGATGACGATGCAGGTGACGCTCTGGCAACTATCGCCGGCATTAACGAGGCGCTCAGCGAGGGCCGCCTGGAGGATGCCGCCGCCCTTTGGAATGAGTTGCCGGAAGCAGCACAGAAGGTGTCCGGTGACTGGCACAACGCCCTGCAAGCCCGGATCGAGGCGAACAACCTCGTTGCCAACTCCGTTGATGCTTTTCTGCAACGCCAAGCGGGCGAGTGATGCGCTTTTCACCCGCATCCACTAACCTGCCAATCTGTAACCTCTCAGGCCGCCCCTGAACCGGACCAGTCCTTATGCTCCCTATCGCAATCTTTCTTCTGATCCTGTTCGCCATGGCCTTTGGTTTCGCCTGGATTGCGGACAATCCCGGCACCGTCACCATCAATTGGCTCGGCGCGGAAATGACGCTCTCCATGGTTCAGGCGATCACTCTGGTCGCCGTGCTCACCGCAATTGCGATGATCATCTGGGCCTTGATTTCCTTCATCATCCGCGGTCCGGCGATGTTCGACCGCTGGAGGAAGGGCCGCAAGCGCGACAAAGGCTTTGATGCCCTCTCCCGCGGCCTCATCGCGGCCGGGGCGGGCAATGCCTCTTTGGCACGGCAGCTCACCAGGGAAAGCCGCAAGCACCTTGATGATGAACCGCTTGTCGCGGTGCTTGATGCACAGACAACGCTGCTGGAAGGGGATCGTATGGCTGTGCGGGAGAAATTTGCCGCCATGATGGAGCGCGAAGAGACGCGCGGGCTCGGCCTGCGCGGGCTTTATCTGGAGGCGGAGCGTGAGGGGGTCGACGAAGCAGCGGTCCAATATGCTCTTGCTGCCAATTTTGATGCACCGGGCACGCCTTGGGCCACCAAGGCGGTGCTTAAAGACCATGTCATGAGCGGTAAGTGGGACGAGGCGCTGGCGGCGCTGACAGCATCACGCACGCAAAGCGGTTTGGACAAGACCGCCTATGAACGTCAGCGCGCCGTGTTGCTGACAGCCAAGGCCATGGAGGCGGAGGCTGCCGATCCGCAGACCGCTAAAGGCGATGCGCTCAGGGCGCATAAGCTTGCCCCAACCCTCGTTCCTGCCGCTTTGGTGGCGGCCCGCATTGCCGCCCGTCTCGGTGATATTCGCAAGGCCGCCAAAGTGTTGGAAACGACCTGGAAGGAAAGCCCTCATCCCAACCTTGCCGATGCCTATGTGACGCTGCGTGCGGGAGATTCTCTGATGGACCGCATGGCACGCGTTGATGCGCTGGAGAAGGTGAGCGGAACGACGCTGGAATGCCATTTCATCCGCGCACGAACTGCGCTGGAAGCCGGTGAATTCAAGACCGCCCGCCGTGCCGCCGGGGAGCTTCTGCGGACCGCCCCGTCAAAGCGGGCCTGCCTGCTCATGGCCGACATTGAAGAGGCCGAGCATGACGATCAGGGCCGTGTACGCGAATGGCTCTCCCGCGCCGTCCATGCTCCCCGCGATGCCGCCTGGACCGCCGACGGCTACATCGCCGAAGACTGGGCACCCTTCTCCCCCGTCACCGGTGAACTCGACGCCTTTGAATGGCGCGTGCCGGTGGAGCAGATCGGCGGCACGGCACAGCCGGTGGATTATGAAAGCCTCCTCGTCCCACCCATGAAGCCGATGGATGAGATTGAGCCGGTCGAAACGCAAGTCGCAGCGAGCAAGATGAGTGATGTGATCGATGTCGAGCCGGTTATTGAAGAGGAAAAGAGCGTTGCGAAACCAGAGCGAGATGCTGACAGCACGGCGGGTATCACCAAACGTGCGGGAGCTTCCGGTGACAAGGGTGTGAAGGTCGAAGCCGAACCGAGGCCGAAAGCTGCAAAGCTGAAAAAGAAGGCTCCAGCCAAGGCCAAACCCGCCAAAAAGCGGACCGAGCGCAACCGTAATCTGGATGAAGACGGCGATGGTCGTCTCGACCGCGCGCCGGACGATCCCGGTATTCGCGAAGGCGCAAAATGAAAAGGCCCGCCGGAAACGGCAGGCCTTTCCTCTGCAAAAACCGCTTAAGCGGCCTTTTTGTTCTTGTTGCCGATCATGCCGCGGTTGAGCAGCAGTTCTGCAATCTGCACCGTGTTCAAAGCCGCACCCTTGCGCAGATTGTCTGACACCACCCACATGTTGAGGCCGTGGTCGACGGTGGGGTCCTCGCGGATGCGGGAGATGTAAGTGGCGTCTTCGCCAGCGGCCTCATAAGGCGTGACGTAGCCGCCATCCTCGCGCTTATCCACCACCAGACAGCCCGGCGCTTCACGCAGAATCGAGCGGGCTTCATCCGCCGTGAGCTCGTTTTCAAACTCGATGTTGACCGCTTCCGCGTGGGACACGAAAACCGGCACGCGCACCGCAGTCGCTGTGACCTTGATCTTTGGGTCCAGCATCTTTTTGGTTTCCGCGTTGATCTTCCACTCTTCCTTCGTGTCGCCGGAATCCATGAACGTGTCGATGTGCGGGATGAGGTTGAAGGCGATGCGCTTGGTGAATTCTTTGGCTTCAATCGGGTCCGCGACGAAGACTGCGCGGGTCTGCTCAAACAACTCCTCCATCTTCGCCTTCCCACCGCCGGAGACCGACTGGTAGGTGGAAACAACAATACGCTTAATGCGCGCCTTTTCGTGGAGCGGCTTGAGCGCGACGACGAGCTGGGCTGTCGAGCAATTGGGGTTGGCGATGATGCCTTTCTTGGTGACGCCCACAACCGCGTCGGCATTCACTTCCGGCACGATCAGCGGCACATCCGGATCGTACCGCCAGGCGGAGGAATTATCGATGACGATGCAGCCCTTGGCGACAATTTGCGGCGCGAGCGTTTTGGACAGATCGCCGCCCGCCGACATGATCGCAATATCGGCATCAGCAAAATTGTAACTGTCCAGCGCCTTCACCTTCAGCACCTTGTCGCCGAATGACACTTCCGTGCCCTGGCTGCGGCGGGAGGCGAGCGGCACTACCTTGTCCGCCGGGAAGGCCCGCTCGGCCAGAATGGACAGAACTTCCCGGCCCACATTACCTGTGGCACCGACAATTGCGACTGTGTACGACATGAAGCTCGCTCCGCTCTCCCCCTGCCATCTTGTGCGATGGGCGTGGATGATCGCCTCCCCCGCGGGGGGAAACGCGGGAGCGGTTTAAAGAGTGGTCTTTGTCTTGACGCTCTTGCAGCTCATGGCCCGCCTTCTAGCTGCGCTGGGGCAAAAGTCAATTGTGGCTGCGATCTGCGGCGGCTCGAGGCCTAGAGTTTGCAAATGTCTGCAAAGTGACCGGCCACAACCCCCGCCATGGCGAAGGAAACGAGGTGCGCGCGGCCCTTGAAGCCCTGACGGCCGTCAAAGTTGCGATTGGATGTAGACGCGCAGCGCTCCTGCGGCTTCAGCCTTTTCAACTTAGGCCTTCGCGTTGCTATAGGGCCTGTATTTCTATGAGGACCACCCATCTATTTCGGGGCTTTTGATCATGGCAAATACCAACTTGCGCGCTCGCCTATTCCTGTCTTGCGCCGTGGCCACGCTCAGCATCGCCGCCCCGCTTCGCGCCGCAGCGGATGATTTCACCATCAACACGCCGGTGGTCACCACCAATGGCGGCTTTGTGGTGGACGGGAATGATACGATCACGATCATTGACTCAGGCTCAATTACCCCACCAGCAGGCGATGCCGGCTTGCGTGCTACAGGCACGAACAATGTTCTGGACAATCAAGGCGGGATAACCACGACGGGCGATAACACCTTTGGCATTAACGCTCGTGATGACAACACGATCACCAACTCTGGCAGCATCTCCACGATGGGCGATGGCGCCACTGGCATTCGCGCTGGCAACGGCAACGCGATCACCAATTCCGGCAGGGTGATCAGTGCACAGGCAGAGTCTTTCTTCCTGGGGGGTGACAACACGCTGAACCTGCTGGCACCGTCCTTCATTGGTGGCGAGATCAATCTGGGTGACAATACGACCGTCAACATCACCTCCGGCCCGTCCCATTCCATCCTGTGGGATCTGTCTACGGGTACGATGAGTGGCGGCATGCCGAATCTCTCCGGGCCTGTGCCGATCTTCTACAATGCCGCCACACAGCAGGTGGCAACGTTTGACCCAACCAGGTTTGCCGGGTCAGCCAATGCCCTGGCAGATCTGACCGGCAACGTGTCTGGACTGGTCCGCCGCAGATTGACCGGGCCGGCCAGCAGCAGCGCAACCAGTTCACATGCGCTTCAAGCCCCTGTCTCCACCGAACAGAACGCGAACGCACGGCAGCGTATGGACTATGCCTTTGACGGCTCCTCCGCGTCTGCGGGCACCGGCATGTGGATCTCTGCGTTTGGTTCCACGAGTGAATATGATGGTGGTGACGGGGCGCTTGATCAGAACTTTGACCACGTCGGTCTGGCAATTGGCTACGATACAGATATTTCTGCAGACCTGACCCTTGGGGGACTGGTGGGCTATGGCTGGGGAACGTTTGGCGCTGATAGCCGGTTTGTGGAGTCTTTTGACAGTGATGCAGAGGGCCTGTTTGCCGCCATTTACGGGCAGAAGCGCATGGGCGGCGACTTCAACGGCTTCATCGACTTCTCACTGACCGCAGGCGCGCTGTCTCATTCGGATCAGCGCTTCGTCAATGACAACCTGGCGCCGCTGGGCGTTTCCTATGCAGCCGCTTCCTATAACAGTTGGCTAATTGCACCAGAGCTTCGTGTTGGCGCGGATCTGGGGGAAGGTGAATGGACCTACACGCCATCAGCACAACTGCGCTATGGCCTGCAGTCGATTGATGGCTACACGGAAACAGGTCTCTCAGCGGCCAATGCTCAGGTTGGGGGGCGCAATATTGGCGTGCTGGAGGCACGGGCCGAGCTTGCAGCGTCCCGGCAGTTGGATTTTGGCAGTTTCACCACCCGTGTGGGTTATCAGCATCGTGAAGCGACGGGCGATGGCAATGTCAGCGTGACCATGATCGGGCAGACGCAGCAGGTTGGATATGATGCCAATACCGGCGGCGGCCTCTATCTTGGTGCCGATGCTTCCATCAACCTGCCCGGCAACATGTCGCTTGATTTGAGCACGGAAGCTGTTCTGGGTGATGCGCAAACCGTGCGCGGTACTGCCAGTCTTACATCCAGCTTCTGAGGCAGCCTGCGAGGCTAAGGCCTCAACGGCCCTGCACAATGCGCATGGGTATGGGTAGCGGAACCGGGTAACCCGGACCGCCAGCGCGTCCTGTGGCTAAGATGTGTGATATTGCCGTGGCGCGTGGCAGAGGCTGCTCCGAGCAGGATATGCCCTGAGCTGCGGGCATATCCGTCCAACCAGCATTTGTCTCAGCTGAACCGCCGCTTCAGGCGACGGTGAGCGCCATAACTAGCGCACCCGGGACTAAAGTTTGCGGATGTCTACGAAGTGACCAGCCACAGCCGCCGCCGCCGCCATGGCGGGGGAGACGAGGTGGGTGCGGCCTTTGAAGCCCTGACGGCCCTCAAAGTTGCGGTTGGAGGTGGAAGCGCAACGCTCCTCAGGCTTCAACCGGTCATCGTTCATGGCAAGGCACATGGAGCAGCCCGGCTCACGCCATTCAGCCCCTGCGGCGATGAAGACCTCGTGGAGACCTTCGGCTTCCGCCTGTTCCTTCACCAGACCAGAGCCGGGCACCACCATGGCGGAGACAGTATCTGCAATCTGCTTGCCGCGCAGAATGTCAGCGGCTGCACGCAGATCTTCGATGCGGCCATTGGTGCAGGAGCCAATCCAGACGCGATCGAGGGCGATGTCAGTGATCTTCGTGCCCGGTTGGAGGCCCATATAATCAAGCGCGCGCTGTTTGGAGGTGCGCTTGTTTTCATCATCAATCTGCGCCGGATCCGGCACGATGCCATCAACGGGAACCACATCCTCTGGCGAGGAGCCCCAGGAGACGATGGGCGGCAGGTCGCGGGCGTCGAGTTCGATCACCTTGTCAAAATGTGCGCCTTCCTCGGTGTGCAGCGTCTTCCAATAGTCGAGCGCCATGTCCCAGGCCTTGCCGGACGGGGTCTTGGGACGGCCCTTGATATAATCGAAAGTCTTCTCGTCCGGCGCGATGAGACCGGCGCGCGCGCCACCCTCAATTGTCATGTTGCAGACGGTCATGCGTCCTTCCATCGACAAAGCTTCGATGGCGGAACCGCAGAATTCAATCACATAGCCAGTTCCACCGGCGGTGCCGATTTTGCCGATGATGGCGAGGATAATGTCCTTGGCCGTCACACCATCCGGGAGCTTACCGCCTTCACCGCCGGTGACTTCGACCTTCATGTTTTTCGCCTTCTTCTGGATCAGCGTTTGCGTGGCGAGCACATGCTCGACCTCGGACGTGCCGATGCCATGAGCAAGGGCACCGAAGGCCCCGTGGGTCGACGTGTGGGAATCGCCGCAGACAATGGTCATGCCAGGCAAGGTGAAACCTTGTTCCGGCCCGATAATGTGGACGATGCCCTGCCGCTTGTCGGTTTCAGAATAATATTCCACGCCGAAATCCGCCGCATTCTTTGCGAGCGCCTCGACCTGGATGCGGCTTTCCTCATTCTTGATACCACCAGAGCGATCTGTGGTGGGGACGTTGTGGTCCACCACTGCCAGTGTCTTGTCCGGTGCGCGCACCGGGCGCCCCGCCAAGCGAAGACCCTCAAAGGCCTGCGGGCTCGTCACTTCATGGACGAGATGGCGATCGATATAGAGGAGGGCAGTGCCATCCTCGGCCTCATGGACCAAATGGTCGTCCCAGATCTTGTCGTAAAGCGTGCGCGCTGCGGTCATCGATGGTCTCTTTGAAAAGGTGCTCCAGCTGTTAGGTGCGGATATGCGGCAGGCCGGCAAAGCCCGTCAAGCCGCGTTCGCTTGATGGACGATCTCAACGCCTGTCGATCCGCCGTTCCAACGCCTCGCGCCTGTCCGCGCCTCCGGGATGGGTCGACAGATAACCACTCTCCTCGCAGCTCCCCACCCCGCCGGGCAGATCGCCGCAAATATGCTCATAGAGTTTGTCCAGCGCCGAGGAGAGATTGGCCGGATCGATGTCGATCTTGCGCAGCAATTCCACACCACCGGCATCTGCCTCCAACTCCATTTCCCGCGAGGCGGCCATTGCCACGAGCACCCCGCCACCGCCCAGAATTTCCTCAGCCGCCGTGCCAAGATCGCCGGAAACCAGCGCCACGACGGCAGCAAATCCAAGCGCCCGGTAGATCTGACGCAGAGAATGCTGATGGCTGACATGGGTCACCTCATGGGCCATCACAGCCACCGCCTCATCGTGGGAAACCAGCTTCACGAACTGGTCCGTCAAAATCACCGTACCGCCGGGCAAGGCGAGTGCATTTGCGCCGATCGCACCACCATCACGGAAGAGGAGCACGAAGTTGGCGTCTGTTCCGCTAGCGGCGGCCAGATCATCGAAACTTGCCTGCAGCTTGTCGCGCCGCTCTTGAGGAAGGGTGGTGTCATCAAAGATAATTTGGTCCAGCGTTCGCCGGGTGGAAGCATCCATGATGTCGGTCACCCCGGGGGGTGTAGCCCAAACAGCAACGGACACTGCAGCGGGCAGGCCATATCGGTATAGAGCCAGCACGAGCACAACAATGGCGACCAGAAACGCTATGAGCCGTGGGTGGAAACTCTCCCACTGCGCTATGCGTGAAAAGAAGCCGCCGTGAAAAGCGCTCAAACCATCCACCGCATCGTTGTCAGCCGTCATGAAGAGACCGCCGCCGACAAGCTCGATGCGCCGGTCGATACCACCGATTCTGTCGGAAAGGCTGGCGATCTCCACCGCAATGCGCCCGCCATCCGCCATCAACACATCCGCCTGTGTGGATGCGAAATCCGACATGACCAGACGTGCGCGCGAAGCACGGGACGAACCCTTGGGGAAATAACGGCCGTCAATGGTGAGAGGTTGGCTCATGGCAACAGAGATGATGGCCCCGCATCGCTGCGGGGCCAAGGGGCTAATTCAGGTCTAGAAACCGAAATCAAAACCCTCGATGCTGAGGAATTCACCCGAAGTCACACCGGTTTCGTCAATCTGACCTTCAACAAAATTGTCGAGTTCGGAGACCGCAATCATCTGCGTGTTGTCCGCCAGATACCGCGCCAACCGCACCTTCGCCCATGGGGTGAAGAGTGTGAGCGTGAGGAGGATGAGGATGACGTTGGAAAGCGTGATCCAGGTGAGGCGACCAGCTGTGACCGTGGAACGGAATTCGTGGCCACCTTCCAGATGCAAATTGTTGAAACCAATGTTCCGCGAACGGGCCAGATAGATGAAGTTCGCGATAATAATGATGATATATGAGATCAAGATCAGTCCGTAAGTCATGACCAGAAACTGGAGATGTTCCGGCGTAAGAAGAGCCTCAGGATCTCTGAGAAAACCCTCATCTGAGCTAAACTCGAAAACGCCTGCTACGGCACCCCCAACTATAAGGCCAATGCCGACAAAGCCTACCAGCACCGCGATACCAAGGGCCTTGTAATAGGGCTTCAGCGGAGGATCGGCGGAGAAATGTGCGATGCCATAGGCGTGGCCGTTGCCAAGGAAACGAGCATTGGCGCGGGATGCGAAAGGCACCAGCGTGAAGAAAGACAACATCGCGGCGATGGGCCAAACAATATAGGCCACCAATGCATCACGCTTTCTTCCGCGGAAGTGAAAACGCACGTTGCGATAACTCGTCATGTTGGCGTTGAAGCGTAGACCGCGAACAATCACCCAAGGCAGGATGACAACATAGAGCACCAGGGCAGCGATGCCGAACAGCGGGTCCAGGTACTGGAGCACCTGGATGCCGACCAGGAACAGCACGACCAGGATACGCCCGATCAGAATTTTCACCGGCTCGGCATGGTAATCAAACCGATGTCCGTCCAGTTCCGTGTTGCCGTTGAAATAGCGCTTGTTGCGCACCTTCGCCCAGGCGGAATAGATGCCCAGCGTCACAATCGTCAGCAGAACGTTGACAATCCAGATGCCGAAATATTCCTTGCCCGTTCCGTGGAAGGTGATGGGCAGCGTGCGCGGTTCGGCCATTGGCGCAGCATCTGTGGCCATAATCGTGTCAGACATGTTGAATAATCCCCGAATTGACAAAAGCAGACGGCGTGAGACTCCCCTTCACGCACCTGCAAGAATGTTGTGTGGGCCGTGCCACAGGAAGGCACGCACCGCAACGCCCGGCTGAAGGGAGTTGAGCCATTTTGAATTTCATCATGTCCATATTCTGCGCCTGGACCGGCATATGCGCCGAACCAGAGGCTTGCCGGACGGTGAGCCATTTGGGGGCTGATTATTCCGTCTGCTCTTACCAGACGGCGGACGTCATGGTTCGCACCCATAGGGTGGACGAGAATGACCGCCCCTACCGCCGCCTGTCGCGGCTGGAGCGGTCCCTCACTGAACCGCCCCTCATGCTGATGAATGGCGGCATGTATCAGGATGATTTAACCGCCGTTGGCCTCTATGTGGAGAACGGCGTAAAGCAGCAGCACCTCTCCACCAAGGACGGATGGGGCAATTTTCATCTGCTTCCAAACGGAGTGTTCTGGGGGAAGGGCGGCAAGGTCCATGTCACGGAGACCGGTGCCTATCAGCGCATCAATCCCGCACCGGATTTCGCCACCCAATCAGGGCCAATGCTAGTGATTGAGGGCAAGCTTCATCCCCGCTTCATCCCAGGCTCCGACAGTCTGAAAATCCGCAACGGAGTGGGCGTCTCAGCCGACGGGTCAACGGTTCATTTCGCGATGTCCCATGGCCGGGTGAACTTTCACGATTTCGGCACGCTCTTTCGCGATGAACTTGAGGCACCAAATGCGCTTTTTCTTGACGGCACGGTCAGCGAAATGCGCGCACAGGGACTGAACCGCGGTTCATCATGGAGATATCTAGGACCGATGATCTCGGTCACCAAGCGGCCCTAACGCCTAAACCCCGAGCTAGACCCACGGCCGCTCGTCGAGCTTGGTCTCATAAGTGTCGATGCTCGCCACCTTCTCCAACGTCAGGCCGATATCGTCGAGGCCGTTCAACAGACAGTGCTTCTTGTGCGCGTCGAGATCGAAAGAGATCGTGCCGCCATCGGGGCCGGTGATGGTCTGGCTTTCCAGATCGACGGACAGAACAGCATTGGAGCCGCGCTCGGCGTCGTCCATCAACTTTTCCAACTCCTCCGGCGTCACCACGATGGGCAGGATGCCGTTCTTGAAGCAATTGTTGTAAAAAATGTCGGCAAAGGACGTGGAGATCACGCAGCGGATGTCCCGGTCGAGCAATGCCCAAGGGGCATGTTCGCGCGACGAGCCGCACCCAAAATTGTCCCCCGCCACCAGGATTTGCGCTTTGCGGTAAGCGGGTTTGTTGAGCACGAAATCGGGGTTTTCCGTCCCGTCCTCATTCAGCCGCATCTCGGCAAACAAGCCTTCGGCAAGGCCCGTGCGCTTGATGGTTTTGAGATAATCCTTCGGGATGATCATGTCGGTGTCGACATTGATGATGGGCAAAGGCGCGGCGACACCGGTGAGCTGGGTGAATTTATCCATTTTGGCAACGGGCTTTCAGTGCGTTTGGCGTTGGACTACACCAGCAACACCAGTCCGCCAAGCAAGGTCTTCATGAAATGAAACGTTACCGCTTCATCACCGGCAAGGATGATGATGAATTCTGCAAACGCATTGAGAATGCGCTGAACGAGGGTTGGCACCTCCACGGTTCGCCCTCCCTCTCCTTCAACAGCACTGCCGGCCACCCCATTTGCGGCCAGGCGGTGGTGCGCGAAGAGCCTGTTGAACGGGACGAACCGCTTACGCTTTAAGGTTTCGCTTTATGCCTTATTGCTGGCTTCCAGAATGGGCGTGCAAATGCGCCCTCCGGGCGGCAGGCGAACGTTACGGTGGTCAACAACAAGGCACGGAGTAGAGGTGCAATGAAACAGGTTTTAGTGGTTGGGAACTTCTTCCCCTCGGTGCTGGACGATCTGAAGAAAGACTTCGACGTCACCCATATGAAGGACAAGGACGCAGTGAAGGCCGCGCCCGACGCTGATCTTGCCGAAATCGAAGCTCTCGCTTCCTTTGGTTGGGCACCCAAGAAGCTGATTGAGCGGCTGCCAAAGCTAAAGCTCATTTCCTCCTTCGGCGTCGGCTATGACGGGGTGGATGTGGGTTTTGCGACCAAGAAGGGCATCGTCGTTGGCCACACGCCAGATGTCTTAAACGATGACGTTGCCAATTGTGCCATCGCGCTGTTGCTTGCCACAACGCGGCGGTTGGTGGCGCAGGACAAATATCTGCGCGAGGGTCGCTGGGTGAGCGAAGGCAACGCTCCTCTCACCCACACGATCCGTGGCAAGGTGGTTGGTATTGTTGGCCTTGGGCGGATTGGCCTTGCGATTGCTGAAAAACTTTCAGTCTTTGGCTGCGAGACCGTCTATCACTCCCGCTCCAAGAAGGACGCGCCCCACCGCTACTACGGCGATCTCGTCGCCATGGCGCGGGATGCTGATGCGCTGATTGTCATCACGCCGGGCGGGGCGGAAACCGAAAAGCTGATCGACAGGCAGGTGATAGAAGCTCTCGGCCCCGAAAGCACGCTCATCAATGTTGCGCGCGGGTCGGTCTGTGACGAGGCTGAACTGGTGAAGGCCCTCGCAGATGGGCGGCTCGGCTCAGCGGGGCTCGACGTGTTCGAGGAGGAACCGAAAGTGCCGGAGGCGCTCTTCGCCATGGACAATGTCGTCCTCACGCCCCACGTCGCGTCCGCCACCTGGGAGACACGCCAAGCCATGGCGGATCTGGTGGTGGAGAATGTGACAACCTTCTTTGAGACCGGCAGACCAAAAGCCCCGGTGCCGGAATCAGAAGAGCTGCTGCCTTAGGCGCGGCCTAGAGCGGCCCGCCTCCAAACAGCCAGTCATTGCGCGCCCGCACGAAGCCGGGCGCGAAGGCCGTGGCGAGCGCCATTGGTCCATAGACCAGCGCCTCCATCAAGGGATTGCCGTGATGGAACATCTTGGCGTTTTTGGCGGACTCCTTTTGAACCCGCGTGACCCGGGCGATGCGGCATTTATAGAATGCGTTGAGCGCGGCGGGCACGTCTTCTACCCCCTCCAACGCTTCACCCAACGCCACCGCATCCTCAATCGCTTGCACGGCCCCCTGTGCGAGTGAGGGCAGCATCGGATGGGCCGCATCACCCACCAACACCACTTGCCCGTCGGACCATCTTGGCAAAGGCGGACGGCCAAGCAACGCCCAGCGGTTGAGGCTGTCGCATTGTTCCAGGACTTCACGAACGGGCGCAGCGAAGCCATCGAAGGCTGCAAGTGCATCAGCACGCTCACCGGTTTGGTTCCAGCCTTCCGCTTCCCAACCATCTTCCTCAACGATGCCGACAAAATTGACCACCGACCCTCCACGGATGCGAGTCGTCACCGCGTGGCGGCCGTGCCCCGTCCAAATACAAGCCGTTGGAGGTGGCAGAGAGGTAAACCGGTCCACCGGCACGGTCGTGCGCCAGGCAACCATGCCTGTGAAAGTTGCAGGATCGCCTCCAAGCATCTGACCACGTAGCCGCGAATGCACACCGTCCGCACCGACCAGAAGATCACAAGTTAGCTCTTCGCCATCATCCAAAATGACAATCGCCCGCGCGCCCTCCTGCCGGTATTCGGTAACGGTCTTTCCATAGGTCAGCGCATCCGGCGCGATGGCTTCCAGCGCGTCCTTCAGTCCCTCGGCGAGATCAGCGCGATGAATGTGAACATAGCGCCCACCCCAGCGCTCCATAGCCTTTTCCCGCAACGGCAGAGAGAACATCCGCCGCCCGGAATGGCCAAGCCGCAATTCGATGGATTGCGGCTCAAACAGCGCACCCTCAAGCCGCTCCATAACGCCGAGCGCTTCAAGACACCGCGTGCCGTTGGGGCTGATCTGCACACCCGCCCCAACCTCGCCAAACATCGCCGCCTGTTCCAGCACCGTGACGCGCCAGCCCCCGCGTGCCAGTGCCAGACCGGCGGCAAGTCCGCCAATGCCGCCACCGGCCACCACAACGTGGCGCGGTGTGCTGCGGGCAGCTTTGGCTTGACCTTCCACGGGGCGCGCTGAAACAGTTGGGCTCATGATAGTGCTTTAGCATCGCGCAGGAGGTGCGACACCATGCTTAACCGGCGAATATTTGACGAAGACCATGCCCTGTTCCGCGAAAGCGCGCGGCGCTTTTACGAAGCCCATGTCGCTCCCCATCGCGACGAATGGCACGAAGCGGGGATGGTCTCGCGCGAGGTCTGGAGAAAGGCCGGTGAGGCAGGGTTCTGCTGCATGTGGGCAGAGGAGGACTATGGCGGCGCAGGAGTTGCCGATTTCCGTTTTGACCAGATCCTGACCGAGGAGTTGGTGGGAGAATCCGGCTTCTTCCTCTCTCTCCACAACCGCATTGTTGGCCCGTATCTGGGCAAGTTCGGCACGGACGAACAAAAGGCGCGCTTCATGCCCGGCGTTGTGTCCGGCGAGACGATCCTTGCCATTGCCATGACCGAGCCCGGCACCGGCTCCGACCTCGCCGCCATCCGCACCAGCGCGCAGAACCAGGGCGACCATTTTCTGCTGAACGGCTCCAAGACCTATATTTCCAACGGCCAGATCGCTGATCTCATCATTGTCGCCGCCCGTACAGGCGAGCGGGGAATCGGGCTCTTTCTGGTGGAGGCCGGGATGGAAGGGTTCGAGCGCGGGCGGAAGCTGAAAAAGCTCGGCCTGCATTCACAGGACACATCCGAACTCTTCTTCAACAACGTGAAAGTGCCAAAGGGGAATGTGCTTGGCGACCACGCCCGCGGGTTCCAGGCCATGATGGTGGGGCTCGCTGAAGAACGGCTGATCGGTGCAGTCGGCTATCTCGCCCGGGCGCAGCGGGCCTTTGACATCACACTCGACTTCATCAGCGAACGAAAGGCCTTTGGCCGCCCCATCGGCACGTTCCAGAATTCCCGTTTCAAGATGGCCGAGATGCGCACTCAGCTTGATGCGGCACAGGCCTTTGTCGACCATTGCGTAATGGAACATGTGGAAGGGAACCTCACCGCCGAGGCGGGGGCGGAGGTGAAGCTGCTGACCTCCGAGGTGGAGGGGCGCGTCGTTGACGAATGCCTCCAGCTCCATGGCGGGGCGGGCTATATGGATGAATATGAAATTTCCCGCCTCTACGCCGATGCCCGCATCAGCCGCATCTATGCCGGCACCAGCGAGATCATGAAGGAAATCGTTGGTCGTGGTCTTGGGCTCGATGAGCGGCCCGCCAAGGCGAAGCTCTCGCCTGTTGCGAAGACAAGCTGATGGCGCGGCAACAAGGCCCGCTTGCCGGGCTCAAGGTCGTTGAAATGGCAGGGATTGGCCCCTGCCCTCTCGCCGGACAATTGCTAGCAGATCTGGGCGCCGACGTCGTCATCGTCGACCGTCACGCGGCGAAGGCCGATCCGACTGACATCAACCGCCGCGGCAAGCGTTCAGTCGCGTTGAATCTGAAATCAGACGATGGATTGGAGGCAGCAAAAGCGATCATCGCCGGTGCTGATATTCTGATCGAAGGCTTTCGACCCGGTGTGATGGAGCGGTTGGGCCTCGGGCCGGAAGACTTTGCCACGACCAATGCAGGCCTCATCTATGGCCGGATGACCGGTTGGGGCCAGACCGGACCGCGCGCGCAGACCGCCGGACACGATATCAATTATCTGGCCATCACCGGTATTCTCCACGCCATCGGCACAAAGGAGCGCTCCATGCCGCCGCTTAATATGGTGGCAGATTATGGGGCGGGGACGATGTTCCTCCTTCTGGGAGTGCTCGCGGCGCTCTTCGAGCGCGGCCGTTCCAGCAAAGGGCAGGTGATCGATGCAGCCATGTCTGACGCTGCGCCTTTGCTCGCCGGGCTAGTCCAAGGCTTTGTGGCTCAGGGCCAATGGAGCGAAGAGCGGCAATCCAATCTGCTTGACGGCGGCGCGCCGTTCTACCGCTGCTATACCTGCGCCGACGGCAAGGAGGTTGCCATCGGTCCGCTGGAGCCACAATTCTTTGCCGAGCTCTGCGCCAAGGCGGAGATTGAGGGTGATGCTTCCACCCAATATGACCGCAGCAAGTGGGACAGCATGCACGCGCGCTACGAAGCGCTCTTTGCTACCAAAACGCGGGCGCAATGGACGGCAATCTTCGAAGATTCCGACGCCTGTCTCGCGCCGGTGCTTGCCTGGTCGGAAGCCCCGGATGAACCACACAACGTGGCGCGCAACACCTTCTTCACCCGCGACGGCGTGACACAAACAAGCCCCGCGCCCCGCTTCAACCGCACCCCAGCTGACCCTCGCCCCGCAGCACCCCGCGCTGTCGGTGAAGATGGTGAAACGGTGCTTTCTGAAACCGGTTATTCCAGTGACCAGATCGCCGCCATGCGCGCCAACCACGCTCTTCTTTGAAAGACCTGACAGATGACCGAATCCGTCCTGCTGACATCCATCAAAGCCCCCGTCGCAACGCTGACCCTCAACCGCCCCAAGCAGTTCAACGCACTGAATGGCGAGCTGCGCGCGGCACTTCAGGAGGCGATCAGAGAGATCGAGGCAAATGAGTCCGTTCGCGTTGTCATCCTGAAAGGCGAAGGTCGCGGCTTCTGCGCCGGGGCTGATTTGGCCAGCGGTCTCGAACATCCCGTCTCCAAACACCTGGAGGAAGCCTACAAACCCAGTCTGCTGGGCATCGCAGAATCATCCAAACTCTGGATCGCGCAGGTCCACGGCAGCGCGGCGGGAATCGGCGCGGCCTTTGCCATGAATTGCGACTTCGTCACCATGGCGGAAGATGCCAGCATCTACATGGCTTTCGCCGCGATCTCGCTGGTGCCCGATGGCGGCAACACAAAGCTGTTGCTCGACGCAATGGGCTATCACCGCGCGCTACAGGCAATTGTCGAGGGACGGAAGATCCCTGCCAATGAGTGCCTCGCCACGGGTATCGCCAACCTCATCGCGCCCGCCGGCAACCTCGATGCGATGACCATGGACTGGGCGAAAGACCTCGCCAGCCGCGCTCCACTCGCCACCGCCGCGGCAAAGCGTCTGCTGCGCGCTGCGGGCGGTCTGAGTTTTGCTGAAGCTTTTGACGCGGAGGGCAAAGAACAGGACCCGCTCACCATGAGCCATGATTTTGCAACCGGCGTGAAAGCCTTCTTCGACAAGCGAAAGCCGATCTTTGAAGGCAAATAGCTGCACCCTCATTGCGCCGAGAGGTGAGTGGTTTTGAAGCCGTCTCCTGTCTTCAAACCATAGCCGATGGCCCGATCAAGACCGATATGGGCGAGCCAGATGAGGGCCGTCAGCACCGCCAGCTGCTGCTCTGTTATCCACCCGATGCCGAGCAGCGCCAGTGGCAGGCTTGTTGTGTGAGCAAAGTTGTAGGCAAAGGCGCCGGCGCGCTTTCCACCAAGGTAGCCGAGCATCGCGATGTCCGGCGCGAGGATCAGCAGCGCCAGCATCAGCCAACCCCCGCCCAGGAGGAAATAGGCTCCAAGAGCAATGCTGCCGATGGCAGCACCTTCAATTTGTAGGACGTGGCGGTTGGAAAAATGGGGCAGCATGGTTGGCTCCTTTGGGTTGAATCTCATCTTGCGCCAGGACTTATCATTCAAAAATTGCCTAATATTGCTTAGTTAATATACAATTTCGTATGGATATGGATTGGACACATACACGCTCCTTCCTCGCTGTCATGCGCGAGGGCAGCCTTTCAGGTGCGGCTCGAACTTTGCGTCTCGCGCAGCCAACCCTTGGGCGGCACGTCGAAGCGATGGAAATGGCACTGGGCGGCAAGCTCTTCCTGCGTTCCCGGGCCGGTCTTTCGCCAACAGAACTGGCAGGCCGCATCATGGAACCCGCCCTTGCCATGGAGGCTGCCGCCAACAGTCTTGCCCGAGCAGCGAGTGGTGGTGAGGGAGCCGTCGGGACCGTGCGCATCACGGCAAGCCGCATCATGGCGAACCGCGCTCTGCCCCCGATACTGGCTTCAATACGCCAACAGCATCCCGGCTTGCGCTTTGAGCTAGAGGCAAGCGACACACAAAGTGACCTGTTGCGCCACGACGCCGACATTGCCGTGCGCATGGCGCGGCCTACACAGAAAGATCTCATTGCCCGCAAGGCCGGAACCGTAACCGTCGGCCTCTTCGCCCACCGCGACTGGATCAGCCAGACGGGCAAGCCAGGCACGCTGGCCGACGCTGCGCAGGCAGGCGGCTTCATCGGTTATGATCGCAACCCGGTCATTGACGAGATACTCAACCAGGCCGGTATCGTCGTTCAGCCCAGCCACTTTGCTCTGCGCACAGATGATGACGGCGCCATCCTTGCCGCCATCGAGGCGGGGCTTGGGGTCGGGCCGTGCCAGGTGGGTTTTGCCGGGCCGGAGCTTGTTCGCGTCCTTGCGCAGATTGCCTTCCCACTGGATGTCTGGCTGGTCACCCATCCTGACCTTGCGCGTGAACCCCGCATCACAGCCGCCATGGCTGGTCTCGCTAGAGGCCTGTCCGCCTTCACACGCAAGCGCTGAGCTCGGTTTTGGTGGACAGTTTTGCTAGACTGACACCGGCACGGCATTCTACCCTGCGCCAAACTCCACCCAGCCGACCCCACCCATGAAGCATCTCGTTACCGGCGCGGCCGGTTTCATCGGTTACCACGTCGCCCGGGCCCTGATGGAGCGCGGTGATGAGGTGGTTGGGATCGACAATCTCAACGCCTATTACGACGTTGCGCTGAAGCGTGCCCGATTGGCTGAATTGCAACGATTTGCCAGCGGCAACGGCGCGGCCTTCACTTTTGTTGAGGAAGACATTGCCGAACAGAGCAAGGTCGATGCGCTTTTAACCGAACACAGGCCGCAGCGCGTGATCCACCTTGCCGCACAGCCCGGCGTACGGTTCAGCCTGGAAAATCCGCTCGCCTATGAGCGCTCCAACGTCACTGGTTTCACCACCATTCTGGAGGCCTGCCGGCACTTTGATGTCGAGCATCTGACCTATGCCTCCACCTCCAGCGTTTATGGTGCAAACAGCTCCATGCCGTTCAAAGAGAGCGACGTCGCGGACCATCCGGTGCAATTCTACGCCGCCACCAAACGGGCCAATGAGCTAATGGCTCATTCCTACAGCCACCTCTTCGGCTTGCCGACGACAGGGCTGCGCTTCTTTACCGTTTATGGCCCATGGGGCCGACCGGACATGGCGATTTATGCGTTCACAAAGGCGATTCTGGCCGGAGAGCCGATTGAGGTCTTCAATCACGGCAACCATGCGCGGGACTTCACCTATGTCGACGACATTGTTGACGGTGTGCTGAAGGCAAGCGATCAGGTGGCAGCGCCCGATCCGACCTGGGATAGTGCGACACCAGACCCGTCAGCCTCCGAGGCGCCCTACCGCATTTTCAACATCGGCAACGGCAGGAGCGTCGAGTTGATGGACTTCATCCGCGCCATTGAGGCCGCCACAGGCAAGGACGCGATCATCAACTATCGCGACAAGCAGCCCGGCGATGTGTCCGCCACCTGGGCAGACACGAGCCGGCTGGCCGCCGCCACGGGCTATGCGCCCAGGACGTCAGTGGAGGCAGGTGTTGCCCGCTTCGTCGCCTGGTTCCGCGACTATCACGGAGTTTGACTGTGAGCATTTCCGGCCATTGCGACCCGAAGTTTCAGACCGTCGCCGACGCTTTTGCGACAAATTTTGCAAGGCGGAATGAGCTCGGTGCCGGGGTCAGTGTTACAATTGAGGGTGAGACCGTTGTTGATCTGTGGGGTGGCCATATCTCAGCCGATGAGGGTGCGGCGAGCTGGCAGCAGGATACGATTTGCGTCGTCTTTTCTTGCACCAAAGCCGCAACAGCGCTTTGCGCTCACCTGCTCATCGAACGTGGCGAGTTGGCACTGACCGACAAGGTTGCCGACCATTGGCCGGACTTTGCCCAAAACGGCAAAAACGAGATTACCGTTGGCCAATTGCTAAACCACACAGCAGGCTTCCCAACCTTCCGCGAGCCTGTGCCGGAAGGCGGATTTTATGACTTTGCAGCCATGGCCGCGCAGCTTGCAGCTCAGGAACCGTATTGGGAATCTGGCACCGCGACGGGTTACCAGATGATGTCCTTTGGTTGGCTCATCGGCGAAGTGGTGCGGCGGGTGAGCGGCAAGTCGCTCGGCGACTTTTTCGCGCAGGAAATTGCCAGGTCGCTGGGTCTCGACTTCTGGATCGGTCTTCCGGAGAGCGAGGAGCACCGCATCGCCCCGGTGGAGCTCTACAAGCCCAAGCCCGGTGATGTGCCAAGCCCCTTCATTGAGGCGCTGATGGCGGACCCAAATTCCATCCAGTTCCTGGCGACCTTCAATTCCGGTCGCGCCAACCCCAACCACCGCGCTTTCCGCGCCGCGCAACTTGGCGGCCATGGCGGGACGGCAAATGCCCGGGGATTGGCCAGGCTGATGACACCGCTTGCCAACGGCGAATTGCTCGCAGCCGATAGAATTGCTGATTTGGGTGTGCAGCAAAGTGTGCCCGGCATTGATCGCACGCTGCTGATGCCAACGCGATTCTCACACGGTTTCATGCTGCCAATGGACAACCGTGCGGACTACACCTTCACCGGTTCATCTATGATTGCGCCACAAGGAGCGTTCGGTCACGTCGGTCTTGGTGGAACGCTGACGCTCGCCGTGCCGGAAAAGCGCATGGCTTTTGGCTATGCCACCAACCGCCACGGGCCGGGCATTCTGCTCAACGAGCGCGGGCAAAGCCTGTTGGACGCCGCCTTGGTGGCAGCGTCCACCTAGGCTCAGCTGGCCCCTTTGGCGGCAAGATCGACGGCTTTTGTGAAACCGTTCAGTGAAACGCCAATTTCCAGATCACGACCATTCAGCAGGCGCACACGCAGCTTGGCTTCATTGCCGGCCTTCATGGCGGCGGCGAGTTCAGCGTCAAAGGGCACTTGCGTATAGGAACCGCTCTGATCGGCCGAGCGAATGGCGAAAGTGCGCGGCTGACCGTCGTCGATCGTCACCTTAGCGCCTTCCACAAAATTGATGCCGTGGGGCAAGCTCATAGCGAAGACAGGAGTGCTGTCACCGCCAGGCATTGTGATCTGAACGCGCACCAAACGCTGACCGGATTGCTGCACGCGCAGCTCCTGGAAGGCGCTGCATTGCAGGCGACTGAGATCAGCGGCGGAAGCACAGGTGACGGACCAGGCCGGACCAGCCGGTTGAGCTGGCGCCGCGGTGGTTTCCCCGCTCGTCGTCTGCGCGAGCACGGTTCCAGAACCGGCAAGAGCAAGGGCAATTACGCCAGCATGGGCGAGGGAACGGATGGTCATGGGACGGGTCTCTCCAGAGAGGATCGGAATCGGTTAACAGGCGTAAAGGATTGACGCCCTTATGGTTAACAAAACCCTAAAATACGACCCGACGGGCGCTTAAACCCGCCGCTCCACCATCATTT
Source organism: uncultured Alphaproteobacteria bacterium (assembly GCA_929200315.1). Classification (GTDB taxonomy): domain Bacteria; phylum Pseudomonadota; class Alphaproteobacteria; order Rhizobiales; family Rhizobiaceae; genus Pseudahrensia. Next base: position 335,450 of record CAKMZB010000003.1, read on the forward strand.
TCTTGATTTCCGCAATAGCTCTGGCCGGATTGAGGCCCTTTGGGCAGGCCTGGGTGCAATTCATGATCGTGTGACAACGGTAGAGACGGAATGGGTCTTCCAGATTGTCGAGCCGCTCGCCGGTTGCCTCATCACGGGAATCGATCAGCCAACGATAGGCCTGCAGCAGCGTCGCCGGACCGAGATATTTGTCACCATTCCACCAATAGGACGGGCAGGACGTGGAACAGCAGGCGCACAAAATGCATTCGTAAAGACCGTCGAGCTTTTCGCGATCTTCGGGAGATTGCTTCCACTCCTTCTCCGGCTGCGGTGTGACGGTCTTCAAATAGGGTTCGATGGAGCGGTGTTGGGCATAAAAATGCGTCAGGTCCGGCACCAAGTCCTTCACCACCGGCATATGCGGTAGCGGATAGATCTTCACCGCACCGGAAACCTCCGCCATGCCTTTGGTGCAGGCCAGCGTGTTGGTGCCGTCAATGTTCATGGCGCAGGAGCCACAAATGCCCTCGCGGCAGGAGCGGCGGAAGGTCAGCGTCGGGTCGATATTGGATTTGATCCAGATCAGCGCGTCCAAAACCATGGGGCCGCACTCATCAGTGTTAACCGTATAGGTGTCGACATGGGGGTTGGCATCATCGTCAGGTGACCAGCGGTAGATCTTAAACTGCCGCGTCGGCGCCTTTGCGGCGGTATCGATCGCGGTCCACACCTTGCCGTCTTCGAGGCGGGAATTCTTGGGAAGGGCGAGTTCTACCATAAAGGGCTCCGGACCCGGATCAGTCTTTGTCCAGCGTATGTCGCAAAGGTCAGCAGCCGTGGCAAGGGAGACCAATGTCGCGTTGAGCGACGTGATGAAACCTTGCGGGTGTCCCTAGCTGGTCTAAGGTCTGATCCGGGCAGGGCTTACAAAGAAAAACCTGAATGGATCTCGACGAATTCATCGCATCGGCATCACAGTCCGGCGGGTCGGAAATGGCCAACGCCCAGCTCTTCGTGGAACGCCTGACGACGGTTCTCGATCTGCCCACACCGGATTTTGCCGGTGAAGACAACCAGTTCAACGATTACGTTTTTGAACGGCGCGTGGATTTCAAACATCCCGACGGGTCAAAGACCCCCGGGCGGATAGATTGCTACAAGCGCGACCACTTCATCCTGGAAGCCAAGCAGTCTGCCAAGCGCAAGAAAGCTAATCCCGATCAGCTCGACATGCTGGGGGAGGAGGCGCGCCAACAAAAGCCCGGTCATGCCAAACGGGGAACGCGACAATGGGATGTTGTCATGCGTGCAGCGCGAAAGCAGGCGGAAGATTATGCCCGCGCACTGCCGGTGGAGCACGGTTATCCGCCATTTCTGCTGGTGGTGGATGTCGGCAATGTCATTGAAATCTTTGCCGACTTTTCCGGCCAGGGAAAGAACTACGCGCACTTTCCGGACCGCAAGAGTTTTCGCATCACGATGGAGGATCTGCGCGAGCCGGACGTGCAGGCGCGGCTGCGGTCGATCTGGACCGATCCGCTATCACTGAACCCGGCTTCGATCTCAGCAGAAGTTACACGCGACATTGCCAAACGCCTGGCCAAGATCGCCAAACGCCTGGAAGGCCGGCACGACCCGCGTGACGTTGCCGAATTCCTCATGCGCTGCCTCTTCACCATGTTTGCCGAGGACGTTGGCCTGCTGCCAAAAGACAGCTTCGCCAGCCTGCTGGAAGAGCTGCACAAAGACCCACAAACCTTCGTCCCGCAATTGGAACATCTGTGGAAGACCATGGATGAAGGCGGTTTTGAGCCGCGTATGGGCATTGCGGTCAAACGCTTCAACGGTTCGCTTTTCAAAGCCCGCACCGCTCTGCCGCTGGACGCCGATGGCATTCATGAACTGCTGGTCGCCGCCAGGCAGGATTGGCGCGACGTGGAACCCGCCATCTTCGGCACCCTGCTGGAACGGGCGCTCAACCCGGCCGAACGCTCCAAGCTCGGCGCCCATTATACGCCACGCACTTATGTGGAGCGCTTGGTCATCCCGACCATCATTGAGCCCCTGCGCGAAGACTGGGAGGACGTGCAGGCTCGCGCGGCTGAACTTCAGGAGGCGGGAGAGACGCAAGAGGCAATTGGTGTGGTGAAGAATTTTCACCACACGTTGTGCACCACGCGGGTGCTCGACCCGGCCTGTGGCACGGGCAATTTCCTCTACGTGTCCCTTGAGCTGATGAAGCGGCTGGAAGGCGAGGTGCTGGACGCGCTGGACGGGCTTGGTGAGGACGCGCCGAAATTTGCCATGGAAGGCGAAACTGTGGGGCCGCGCCAGTTCCATGGCCTCGAAATAAACCCCCGTGCGGTGCCCATTGCCGATCTCGTTTTGTGGATCGGCTATCTCAAATGGCAGTTGAAGACAGTGGGCGTTGAGGCCATCACAGAGCCTGTGCTGGATGCCTATGGCACCATCCGCGGACAGGACGCGATTCTGGCTTATGACAAGCAGGAGCTGTTGCGCGGTGAGGACGGCAAGCCGTTGTCGCGCTGGGATGGGCTGACGAAAAAGCTGCACCCGATCACGGGCGAGGAAATTCCCGACCCTGACGCAACACTGCCACTCTACAGCTACATGAACCCTCACCCGGCGGAGTGGCCGGAAGCGGAATTCATCGTCGGCAACCCGCCCTTTATTGGCGGCAAGGATATGCGGGCGGAGCTTGGTGACGGTTATGCGGAAGCCTGCTGGAAAGCCCGCAAACACATGCCCGGCGGTGCGGACTTCGTGATGCATTTCTGGGATGAGGCAGCTTTGCGCCTCGCCCGCAAAGCTACCGCTAAATCACCAAATTCCCTGCGGCGCTTTGGCTTCATCACCACCAATTCCATCACCCAGACCTTCTCCCGCCGTGTGGTGGAGAAGGCACTCTCTGGAAAGCAGCCGGTTAGCCTCATCTTCGCCGTGCCGGATCATCCCTGGATGAAAGCCGCGGACAAGGCGGCGGTGCGAATTGCCATGACGGTTGCTGAGAAGGGTGGGAAGGACGGTGTGCTCGGCACGATGGTGAGCGAAGAGGGGCTGAACACGGATACGCCGGAAGTGGGATTGGAACGGCGGGAGGGGAAGATTACGGCGAAGCTGACGGTGGGGGCGGATTTGTCTAAGGCATCGCCGCTTCTAGCAAACGAGGAGCTGTCAAGCGCGGGCGTGAAACTTCATGGTTCCGGCTTCATTGTTGAACCCGGCCAGGCCAACCGTTTGGGGCTCGGCTCAATTGATGGAGCTGACAAAATCATCCGCAACTATCGCAATGGACGGGATATTGCGAACCGACCACGCGGTGTGATGGTGATCGATCTGTTCGGCACCAGGCCAGAAGAGAATGTCAAGCGTTTTCCAGCAATCCATCAGCACGTTCTCGATCATGTGAAACCGGAAAGAGATCACAATCGCGACAAAGACATTCGCAGAGATTGGTGGTTATTCGGCCGAGTACGGCAAGAATTCAGAGAATTTTCAAGCGGATTACCCCGCTACATCACAACCATCGAGACAGCAAAACACCGCTTCTTCCAGTTTCTGGACGCGGACATTTTGCCTGACAACAGATTGGTGAATGTAGGAATTGTACGCGCTGATCATCTCGGATCATTGTCGTCGCTAGTTCATGTTGCTTGGACACTCGCTACCGGTGGTTTGTTGGAAGACAGACCTATTTACACGAAAACCTCGACGTTCGACCCCTTCCCCTTCCCCGCCTGCGTCACGGACGAGTCCAATCCAGTCCTCCGGGACAAACTCGCCGACCTCGGCGAGCGGCTCGATGCGCATCGCAAGGAGCGGTTGGAGGCCCATGATTTCCTCACCATGACCGGCATGTACAATGTGCTGGAGCGGGTGCGGGAGCTGGAGGCGGGGGCCGATGTCGAACCTCTCACCGCCAAGGAGCGGGACATTTACGATGCCGGTCTCATCAGCGTGCTGAAAGACATTCACGATGAAATCGACCGCGCCACATTCCAGGCCTATGGCTGGGATGATCTCGCCGACCGCCTTGTCGGCAAGCCCGGTGCCACCATGCCATCCCCGCATAAGAGCGCGGATCAGGAACAGGCCGAGGAAGAGCTGCTCACCCGCCTCGTCGCGCTCAATCTGGAACGGCAGGAGGAAGAGGCGCGCGGCCATGTGCGCTGGCTGCGGCCAGATTATCAGATCCCCAAACTCGGCCACAAGGTCACTGGTGCAACCCAGGCCGAAGCCGATCTCGCCATTCTACCCACAAGCGACCAACCCAAATGGCCCAAGGACGGTCTCGACCAGATCCGTCTGGTGCGAGACGTTCTGGCCAAAGCTGCCGAACCGGCGCAGCCGGGGGAAATTTCCGGGGCCTTCGCCGGGCGCAGCTCACCGGCCCGCAAGAAGCGCGTTGAAGAGGTTCTCGACACGCTGGTTGCCACCGGCGCGGCGCGGATCGTCGACAATGAAAGCCGCTACTTCGTGCCGCGATAAGGTCTGGTCGCTACCCCCGCCAAGCCAGCAGTCGCCGCTCCAACCGCCCGATGGCCCAGGAAACCACAATACCGAGCAGCGAGAGGATCGTCACGCCGGCAAACAGCCGCTCCAGATCATAGAGCGATCCGGCTTCCAGAATGTAGGCCCCAATGCCGTAGGTCGCGCCAAGCATCTCCGCTGCAACGAGCAGAATGATTGCGATGGCAAGCGACACACGCAGGCCGGAGAGGATGCCCGGCAGCGCGCCAGGCAGCACAATCTTGCGCACAATCCCCCACCAGGGAACGTTGAAGGACTGCGCCATGCGAATGAGGCCGCGATCCACAGCATCCACCGCCCCATAGGTCGCCACCACCGTTGGCGTGAATGTGCCAAAGGCAATGAGCGCATATTTTGACCCTTCTCCAATACCGAACCAGATAACGAAAAGCGGCAGCAGCGCGATCTTCGGAATTGGAAAAATCGCAGCGACCAGCGGCACAAGAGCAGAGCGCGCTATCGAGAAAAGCCCGATGGCCACACCCACCGCGATTCCCACCGCCGCGCCCAGGAATGCTCCGACCGCGAGGCGGGAGAGCGACGGGAAAAGATGCTTCCAGAGGAGACCCGAAGAATAGAGCTCGGCAAAAGTTTCCAGCACCGCTGACGGCCGCGGCAAAGTCAGCGCAGAGATGATGCCGGTGCGTGTGCCGATCTCTGCAATGATGACGAGGGCAATCAGAAATGCCGCACCGATCCAGGCAACGGGAACAGGTTTGAAGCCGCCGCCGCGATAGGTGACCGGTTTTGCGAAATCAGAGTCAGACATCGGCCAATTCCCGGTCTGCTGTCTGCGCCTCTTCACGCATAGATTCCCACAACCTGTCCCTCGCTTTGGCGAGTTTGGGGTCGCTCAACGAACGGCCTTCCAGCGGCATGTCGAGGTCCAGCACCTCCCGCACCCGGCCCGGGCGGCGCGAAAGGATCGCAATGGAATGGCCAAGCCGCACGGCCTCATCCAAATTGTGGGTCACATAGACGGCGGTGAAAGGGGTGCGGGTCCACAGGCCCACCAAATCATCCAACAGCAATTCCCGCGTTTGCGCATCGAGGGCCGACAACGGCTCGTCCATCAGCATGACGGCGGGACGCACGGCCAGCGCCCTTGCGATGGCCACGCGTTGTTTCATGCCGCCAGAGAGTTGCCGCGGCAGGACATCTGCAAAGTCTGACAGCCGCGTGCGGGCAAGAACATCAGCGATGATTCCATCCCGCTCGCCAGCAGAGAGATCATGGTGCTCCAGTGCGAGGGCCACATTGCCGGCAACGCTGCGCCAGGGCAGCAGCGCAAAGTCCTGGAAGATGAAGGTTAGCGGATTCAGACTTTCCGTCGGCGGGGGTGAGAGTTGCAGCACCTGCCCGCCATCGGGTTGTTCCAACCCTCCAATCATCCGCAACAAAGTGGATTTGCCACAGCCCGACGGCCCGACCAGGCAGAGAATCTGCCCCGGCCGGATCGCCAGATTGATGTCGTCAAGCACCGTGAGGGGGCCATAGGCATGGCTCAGCCCCTCAACATGCAGCTCCATTTCAACGCGGTCCGTGCGCAGCGGCTAGAGGTAGCGTTCGTCCACCACCACGCCCATGGACGTGTCGCCATCCACCAGACCTTCAGAAGAGAACCAATTGAGCTGGTCCTTCACGGACGCCTTGTTGAGATCAGTAGAAATACGCATCGCACCGTTCACGATGGAGGGCTTGGCCTTTTCGTAGGGGCGGTCGGTATAGACGTATTTGTGGACCAGCTTGACCATGTCTTCAGCCGCATCATCGCCAGCCGTCTTGTCGACCAAAGCCGCGTTGAAGTCCGCCGCACCTTTGGCGAAAGCTGACAGGAAGGCCCTGGATTTGGCTTCGTCCTGCTCAGCAGTTTCCTTCGAAGTGAAGACCGTCGTGACCTGATAATCGGGCAGATAGTCGGAGACATTGCCAATGATGTGCACCGCACCACCGCCTGCAAGCGGCTTGGCAATATGCGGCACGATGGACCAGCCATCCACTTGACCCGACTTCATGGCACCAATGATCGCGCCAACCTTCTGTAGCGGACGGAATTCCATTTCGATGCCCTCGGCCATGGCGATCTTCGACCCCATATAATGGAAGGACGAACCCGCCTGAGTGATGGCCCAGGATTTACCGCTCAGATCCTTCGGCGCTTTCACACCAGCCTGGAACGCCGCGTCGGAGGCGAGAATTTTCTGCCCGTCAATACCCGGCTCTTCGCGCAATGCACCGGCAATAACCTTCGTCGCGCCTTTCTGCGCCAGCGAGACAAGCCCGCCGGAAATAGCGGTAACGGCAAAATCCGCATCACCGGACGCAACAGCCACAGCCATGGGCTGCGCCGCCTGGAAGAAAGCGAAATCCACATCCAGCCCGGCCTCATCAAAATAGCCGCGCTCTTTGGCGACGAAAGAGGCCGCATGAGACGTGAAACGCAACGCGCCAACTGTAGTTTTGGTCTTGGTCTGGCCAAAGGCAGGCGCGCCGATAATCGGCAGAGTGGCAGTGGCAGACAGGCCGGCAAGGGCCGTGCGGCGGGTGATGATGGTCATGATGTTTTCTCCCAGAAAAACTTACGGTGCTGGGCCAAACGTAGCGAAGACGCATTGCAGAGCAAGCCCGCAATGAAGACTGCGGTATCAATTCGCTTGACTCTATGTAAGTCATCACTTACCGTAAGTTATGACTTACCAAAACACACAAGAAATTCTAACCGCGCTTGTCGATCCGACGCGGCGGGATATTTTTGAAAGTCTCGGCCCGGAAGCCCGTGCGGTATCAGATCTGGCAAAGGGTCGCCCCATCTCCCGCCCCGCCGTCTCCCAGCACCTGAAGGTGCTGGAGGATGCCGGTTTGGCGCGAAGTGAGCGACGCGGCACCCGCAATCTCTATGCCATGCGCCCAGAGGGACTGGCTGAACTTCGCACTTATCTCGACCGGTTCTGGAGCGACGTGCTCGCCTCTTACGCCGAAGAAGTTTCCAAGCAACAAGGACAGACCCATGACAATGACTGACACTGAGACCATCGCGCCCGTTAAAAAGCGCATCACCGTGCCATGCGCGCCGCAGGCGGCGTTTGATACATTTGCCCGCAATCTTTCAACCTGGTGGCCGAAAGAACATTCAACCGCGGCAATGAATGGTGGCACGCCAAAAGCCATCATCCTGGAACCCAAGCCCGGCGGCCGTCTCTATGAGGTCGGCACCGATGGCGGTGAAACCGAGTGGGGCAGCGTGCGGGAATGGGATGACGGCAAAAGCCTTGTCCTCAACTGGCACATTGGCCGCCCCGTAGAAGACACAACCACGGTGGAAGTCTCCTTCTCCGCCGTTGATGACGGCACGGAAGTGGTGCTCATCCACCGCGACTTCGAGCGCATGGGCGAAGACGGCCCCGGCATGCGCGAAGGCTACAACGGTGGTTGGGTCAATGTGTTTGAGAACCACTACGCCAACGCTGCAAAAGCGGCCTGACGAGGCGGAAAATCCTGGAGCGCGGAGCGGGTCGGTCAGGTGAGGCTGTATGCCCCCACGACCTCTGAAACATTGCGCAGCTCCAGGTCCCCCACGTGCCGGGCACCGGCGTCTCCCTCGGCAATGTCCTGCGTCACCAGTACGGAAGTGTCGTGACCCTTGCAGGCATCCGCCAGCCGCGCGGCTATGTTGGCGGCACGGCCAATGACCGTAAAATCGAGCCGCTCGCGAGACCCGACATTGCCATAGGTGACAGTACCAAAGGCCGAACCAATGGCGCAGCGCATGTCCTTTTCTGCGACGTCCAGATGGGCCACAATCTGCCGCGCTGACGTCGCAGCATTGCGGCAGGCTTCGCCCTCACTTCCGGTAACCGGGAAGACGGCAAGGACGGCATCGCCGATAAATTTCAACACCTCGCCACCATTGGCGGTGACAACATCTGTCACCTCCTCAAAGAAGCGGTTCAGGAAATCGAGATAATCGGTGCGGCCAAGACGCTCTTCATGGGCTGTGGAATTTCGCAGGTCGCAAAGCAGGATCGCCGCGTCGATCTCATCACCATGGCCGCGGGTGATCTCCCCGCCCAGCACACGCCCGCCGCTGCGCTCACCCAGATAGGTGCCAAGAAGGGTGCGGCTGTTGTCGCGCTGGGTGAAAACCTCAAAATAACGGCTGAGCACAAAGGACATCTCGTAGATCAGACCGAGATTGGCGGTGGTGAAACCGTCAGGGTGGTCGCTCGTCAGAGTCAGCACGTTGATCTGTCCGTCGGAGAAAACGAGCGGCATGGCGACGTAGTCCGTCGCGCCCTCGGCGCGCAGATCATCCATGATGGAAAAGGTGAATTCCGGGTCCGGCACGTCGAGCCGCTGGCGCACACCACCAAGCCCGTCCGAAACGTGTTTCAGCGGGCTGTTCACGAAAGCCGGACTGGTGTGGATGTCATAGTTCGGCGTGTAAACGGCAACCTTATCCTTCTGTTTCGACCAGACATAATTGCGCCCGGCAATCATCGGATGAAGCGACCAGATCAGCACGCTGAGACGGCTGACAGCGACACCATCAGCGCCCAGCCGCTCGGCAAATTGCCGCGTCAGCTCTTCGGGCGAAGAGCAGGCACCTGCTTCCCGCAACAGCCAATTGACCAGCGGACCGGCAATCGGGCCGTCTTCGTTGCCGGGAAGATTATTCTCGCCATAGTCGATGGTGATGTCATCGGTCGGGGTGAAGGACACCATCCCTTCAATCGCCGCCGCTTCAGGCAGCGTGTCGGGATAGGTCCACCAGGCATTGGCCCGGTTCTCACCGCCAACACTTATCTCCCCATACCGGGCGGTACCCTTAAAAGGGCAGAAGGTCCGGAAGTCGCTGGTCTCGCCGAGCGGAATGCGCACGTCCTCCTGGGGCACATAAACCCCGTCTGGCAGGCGCGTCTCTCGCATAAGCCGCGCATCAGAACTCTCGGCAATGACAGTGTCGCCCAAGAGAATGCGAACGGGCGCGGAAAGCGGCTCAACGCGCAGGCGGTAATCGCTGGAGGTAAGTTGGGGGGTGGATTCCATCAGAAAGATATGGGGATGGGAGAGGGTGGTGCAAGCGCCCATTTGAACTAGCAATTGCTGCTGTTTTAGAAATCAACGCCTGTCTTTTTCTCTATTTCCTGCTTTAAATACCAGATCGCCGTATCGCGCATTATCCCCAACGTCACGCCGCCGACACTTTCAGCCATTTTTTTTGTTTTGTTCCAGACTGTGTCACTGCGTATTGCCGCCAGATAATCGTGACCTTGGTTGGTCATCCGAAATATACCAGGCTTGGAACTTACAAAGTAACCAGCATCACAAAGCAATTCTGCATGCTGATATCGCTTCCTATCCTCGGCAGTCTCATCATGGGTGCGATATATCGCTAAAAGCAATTCATCTGACGCTTCCAAATCGAGCAGCATCTGGCGAATAAAATCGTCATCTCTTTTCATCAGCGACCTCTAATAAACCCGCGCCTTCGGCTTGATGTAGCTCACCTCATTGCTGAGCGTGTAGGTGTGCACGGGCCTGTCCCCCAGCTCCACACTCTTCGCCTCCACATCCGCGAAAGCCAGGGTGTGGTGCATCCAGTTTTCATCATCGCGTTCGGGGAAATCTTCATGGGCGTGAGCGCCCCGGCTTTCTTTGCGGTTGCGGGCTGAATCCACTGTCACCACAGCCTGGGCGATAAGGTTGTCATATTCCAGCGTCTCGATGAGATCGGTGTTCCAGATCAGGCCCTTGTCCTGGACGGAGATGTCTTCGGAGCCGTTCCAGACCTTGTGGATCTTCTCGTGCCCCTCATCGAGAATTTCGCTGGTGCGGAAGACGGCACAGTTGGACTGCATGGTCTCCTGCATCGCATCGCGCAGCTGCGCCGTTGGCGTATCACCGGACGCGTTGCGGAAACGATCAAGGCGCTCCAGTGAATTCTCGCCTGCATCTTCAGCAAGCGGCGCATGGGGGCTGCCGGCCGTCACGGTTTCCGCGCAGCGCAGACCCGCCGCGCGGCCGAAGACCACAAGGTCGATCAGCGAATTGGAACCGAGGCGGTTCGCCCCGTGGACTGAAACGCACGCCGCTTCCCCAACGGCCATCAGGCCTTGCACCACAGTGTCAGGATCACCGTCCTTCTTCGTCAGCACCTCGCCGTGATAATTCGTTGGGATACCGCCCATATTGTAGTGGACCGTCGGGATGACCGGAATCGGCTCCTTGGTGACATCGACACCAGCGAAAATCTTCGCGCTTTCTGAAATACCCGGAAGGCGCTCAGCCAAGAGGTCGGCGTCGAGATGATCGAGATGGAGATAGATGTGGTCGCTCTTTGCGCCCACGCCGCGGCCTTCGCGAATTTCCATGGTCATAGAGCGGGAGACAACATCGCGGGAAGCGAGATCTTTTGCCGACGGCGCATAGCGCTCCATAAAGCGCTCGCCCTCGGAATTGACGAGATAGCCGCCCTCCCCGCGTGAACCCTCCGTAATCAGGCAGCCCGCGCCATAAATGCCGGTGGGGTGGAACTGAATGAATTCCATATCCTGAAGCGGCAGGCCTGCGCGCAGCACCATGGCGTTGCCATCGCCTGTACAGGTGTGTGCGGAGGTGCAGGAAAAATAGGCCCGGCCATAGCCGCCGGTCGCCAGAATTGTCTTATGCGCGCGGAAGCGGTGCATCTCGCCCGTCGCCATATCCATGGCAACAACGCCGCGACAGGCGCCGTCCTCCATGATGAGGTCGATGGCGAAATATTCGATGTAGAATTCCGCGTCATATTTCAGGCTCTGCCCATAGAGCGTGTGGAGCATGGCGTGGCCGGTGCGATCTGCCGCTGCGCAAGTGCGTTGCGCGGGCGGGCCTTCACCAAACTCGGTCGTCATACCGCCGAAGGGACGCTGGTAGATCTTGCCCTCTTCGGTACGCGAAAACGGCACGCCGAAATGGTCGAGTTCATAAACGGCTTTGGGCGCTTCGCGGCACAGATATTCAATCGCGTCCTGATCACCGAGCCAGTCTGACCCCTTGACCGTGTCGTACATGTGCCACTGCCAGCTGTCCTTGCCCATATTGCCAAGGGAGGCGGCGACACCGCCCTGCGCCGCAACTGTGTGGGAGCGGGTGGGGAAAACCTTTGTGACACAGGCCGTTTTCAGCCCCGCCTGTGCCGCGCCAAGCGTAGCGCGCAGGCCAGCACCGCCTGCGCCAACAACGCAAACATCCACGGTGTGGTCGATAAAGGTGTAGGCTTTGTTGGCTGCCGGTTTGCTCATTAATTTCAGACCTTATTGCGAGATCGGCACCACGGGGACGGCGACGGAAAAGCCCAGTTTGAGCACCGAAAAGGCGCAAAGGGCGAAAATGGCGATGGAGAAGAACGTGTTGAAGATCAGCAGCGCCTTGCCAGCACCGCCATGGACATAGTCCTCAATGACAACCTGCATCCCCAGCTTCATGTGAAAGATCGCTGAACCCAAAAGAAGCAGCAGGAGAATAGCGATGATAGGCTGAGACAGCACTGCGACGGATTGGCTGTAATCAGCCCCCCAGAGGCGCATGATGAGCCAGACGAAAAAGATCATCAGCGGCACATTAGCCATGGCGGAGAGGCGTTGACGCCAGAAATGCTCCGTCCCGTCTTTTGCAGAACCCAAACCTCTCACACGGGAGAGCGGTGTGCGAAAATCGTGGTCGATATCAGGCATGGCGCTCGCTCCTAATTCACCATCGTGCCGATGCCCCAGACAAGGGCAGTCAGCGCGAGGGAGGCGATGATCTGGACATAGGCAAGGGCGGTGGTGAAATCACGTCCAAGGCCGGTGCCGGTGTCCTGTATGAGATGCTTCAAACCACCGAGCATGTGGTGGATCAGCGTCCAGGAGAGGACAACAAGCAAGGCAACGCCAAACCAACTTGAGATGAAAGCGTCAAAATACCAATAGGCCCCCGGTCCCATCGCCGTTGCAACCAGCCACCAGGCCACCAGAACGGAGGCCTTGTAGAGACCAACGCCCGTGATGCGATGCAGGATCGACATCACCATGGTGGGAATCGGCTTATAGATAGAAAGATGCGGGGAAAGCGGGCGGGCTTTTCGCGCTATCGGGTCCGCTGTTGTCGTATCACTCATGGCGACGTCCTTGTCATAGAGCATCAATACCCTTGGCTTGCGTTCCGTCTAGCGCGCGCGCCAGGGGGCGTCAAAGTCACCCATCGTTTGACCCTAAACGCAACTGGCTTTTACCTACCGCATTGTTACGGTGAAGAAGCTCTCCCCGCGATCAACGGGGCAGGACGAAAAACGTGTTTATGTGAGGAGTATGCCCCATGGCCGAAACCATCACCGACCACCAGACGATACGCGACTGGGCCGCCGCCCGCACCGCACGCCCGGCCATCACCCAGGTGCCGACGGGCACGGGAGATGAGACGCAGGCTTTGTCCTTCGTCTTTGGCCAACGGGCGATCCATGATCATGATGAAAACAATCAGGACGCCACGGACCGCCGCTCCATGGTGGAATGGGACGAGTGGTTTGAGGTTTTTGAGCGGGAGAAACTTGCCGTCCTCGTGCCAGACATGGCGGTGATTGAGGATTCCTACCAGATCCTGAAACGCTAACCGTTCACGCGGCCTTGATCTCAATTGCCTTGCATGGCCGCATTTCTATGCCCTGTTATTGGCGAAGATCCTTAGCGACCATCTCATTTGAGGCTCATGATGTTGAAGAAAACCCTGCTCGCCGCACTCACCGCGTCCGTTCTCTGCGCCCCGGCCTTTGCCGCCCAGAAAGAGGCGATTTTCGCCGGCGGCTGCTTCTGGTGCATCGAAAAGGACTTTGAGCATGTCGAAGGCGTGATTGACGTCGCTTCCGGCTATACTGGCGGGACAAACGAAAACCCAACCTACAAAAACCACACAAGTCACGGCCACCGCGAGGTGGTGAAGATTGTCTTCGATGATGCCGTGGTCGGCTATGACGAATTGCTCCACACCTTCTTCCGCACCGTGAATCCGACCGATGGGGGCGGACAATTCTGCGACCGGGGGCATTCCTATTCCACTGCCGTTTATGCCTATGACGACGAGCAACTTGCAGCTGCAAAGGCCGCTGCTCAGCAAGCTGCGCAAGACCTCGGCAAACCAATCGCCACGGAGCTGACCACCGTTCATCCCTTCACTCCGGCCGAGGAGTATCACCAGGACTATTATAAGAAGAATCCGTTGCGTTACTCCTTCTACCGCAAGTCCTGCGGGCGGGATCGGAACGTTAAGAAGCTCTGGGGCAAGGCCGCCTATCCAAACGTTGCCGGGAAATCATCATAAGGGCACATTCTCGCCATTTCCCCGCCATTTGAGTGGGGAACGTTGCCGTCACACTGCCGATCAAACGGCGATGTGACGGAGATCAGCTAAAATGACTGCAAAGCGCACCCACCGTTCCAAAGCTGCCCTGATGGTCGCTGCCAGCGCTCTGCTGGCTGCCAATATGCCCTACGTCACGGTGCAACCGGCTCACGCGAAATCTGTGGAACCGGCACAATGGATCGTGAAGACCAGCCCACATGACGTTGAGACAACCGTCGCGCAACTCAAGGCCGCGGTCGAAAAAGCAGGGGCAAAGGTCTTTGCTGTCATCGACCATCAGGCGGGCGCGAAGAGTGCGGGTCTTGAGCTCGACCCCACAACGCTCGTCATTTTCGGCAACCCCAAAATCGGCACCCCCATCATACAAGCAGACCGCAACGCGGCGCTCGACCTACCGATTCGCGTTCTGGTCTGGAGCGAACAGGGCCGCACCCGCATCGGCGTGCTCTCGCCGGAGGAATTTAAGCGCCGCTATGACGTGAAGAATGCCGACAAAGCCCTTCAAATGATGGGCAAGGCGCTCAACAATCTACTCAACGCAGCTATTGCTTCATAAGCAGATCCCGCCCCAACCGCGAGGCGGTTAAGGTTCGGTTAATGTCAGCGCGGCTAAATTTTGCCTCATAAAGGGTGACAACCGGCTGCGGCTGGCCCATCGGGGCTGCCGAGCGCAAAGAAGGCTTTGGAAGCGACATGGCAATTTTCGGGATGAACACACGGCGCACAGTCGGCATCACCCTCATTGTGGCCGGGGCCGTTGCCCTTGGTGGCTGCACAAGGGGCAATCCCTTCGGGTCCAACAATGGCGGGTTCAACAATGTGAACCCTGCCCCCATCCAACCCGCCCCCCTGCCGCAGGTCACGGGCAGCCAACTTCCCCCCGCTGACGGCTCCTTCCAGACCCTTGGCCCGGACGGACAACCGATCGCCAACAACGGCGCGGTAGCAGGCACGCAAACCGGTGCCGCCCCGGCCACAACGGCCGGGCTTCCCGTCACCAAGAATGAAGCGCTCGGCAACTGGCAGGCACGCTCCGCCACGGCAAGCTGCGTTGCCTTCCTGACACTCACCAAGTGGGGCAGTGGTCAGCGTGGCGGCACCCGCGGTTGTGGCACCTCGCCCCTCAGTCAGGTTGATTCCTGGGATGTGCGCAACAACCAGGTCGTCCTGTTTGACCGTTCCGGCCAACAGCTTGGCGCACTGGTGCGCACATCCAACAACCGCTTTGATGGGCGTCTGTCCGACGGTCAGAACGTGACTCTGTCGCGCTCCTAGGCGAGCTTTCGCGGCGGACCGCCGTCCCATGGCCAGCGCAAATGGCCCTCTTCGCAAACGCATCGACGCGCTCGTCGCCAGCGACAGACTGACGCCGGATGCCGCGCAGGATCCGGCCATCGCGGCGCTGGACGCGCTTCTTGCCGAACTCGCCAAACCCCGCGCCGCCAACAAGGCAAGTGCGCTTGGCTGGCTTTTTGCTGCCAAACCCAAGACGCAGAACATCGACGCACCACGGGGTCTTTACCTCTATGGCGGTGTTGGGCGCGGCAAGACCATGCTCATGGATGAAGCCTTTGCACTGGCGGCGGGCCTGCCCCGGGCCCAGACCCGCCGCCGCGCCCATTTTCATGCCTTTATGGCGGACATCCACAATCGCATTCACGCATGGCGACAGGACGAGACGAAATCCGGTGATCCGATTCCCCACGTTGCCGAAAGCGTTGCGCAAGAAGCGCAGCTCCTCGCCTTTGACGAATTCGCCGTCACCGACGCGGCCGATGCGATGATCCTCGCCCGGCTCTTCACGGAGCTTTTTGCAAGAGGCGTGACAGTGATTGCCACGTCAAATGTCGCCCCGGACAACCTCTACGCCAACGGTCTCAACCGCTCGTTCTTTGTGCCCTTCATCGCCCTCATCAAAGAACGGATGGTGGTATTGGAACTGGCATCCCCCACAGACCACCGCATGGC
Organism: uncultured Alphaproteobacteria bacterium; assembly: GCA_929200315.1. Lineage (GTDB taxonomy): Bacteria > Pseudomonadota > Alphaproteobacteria > Rhizobiales > Rhizobiaceae > Pseudahrensia. Next base: position 351,326 of record CAKMZB010000003.1, read on the forward strand.
CAAAGTGCCAGATGGCGACCGCTACGTGTCAGGCTCGGCAAGATTTGATGCCGTCTGGCAGATGCTGCTCGGCACGGATGAGGAAAGCGGCATTGAGATCAGGGTGAAAGGCCGCAACATCACCTTTCCCCGCACCGCAGGCGGGCTGCTGCGCACAGATTTTGACACGCTATGTCGTAAACCACTTGGGGCTTCAGACTACCTGGCAATCTGCGAGCGCTTCCACACTTTGTGTTTGGAAGGCGTGCCGGTAATGGAAGAGGCGGACCGCAACGCCGCCAAACGTTTCATCGCGCTCATCGACACGCTCTATGACACCGGCATCGGCCTCATTGTTCAGGCCGAAGCCAGGCCAGCGGCACTCTACATGCCGACCCATGGGACCGAGGCGTTTGAATTCAAACGTATAATCTCAAGATTGCAGGAAATGCAGGCCTCTGATTGGGGTGGGTAAGATCAAGGTCTAAACCGGCTTCAATGTCACCGGATCTATGCCGCCCATCTCACACACAATCGCCCATTCCTTGTCCTTCACCGGTTGCACCGACAGTCGCATCGACGTCACCAGCGACATATCTGACAGGCTCACCGTCGCCTTCACATCCTTCAAGGTCACCGGCTTTGGCACATCCGCTAGGGCGCGGACATGGACGCAGTCCCAGCGCTCGTCGTCTGTGGTGGAATCAGGCGCGCTCAGCGCACTCACCTCGACCACGCCGACAATCTCCAGCCCCTCATTGGAATGGTAGAAGAAGGCCCGGTCACCGATCTTCATCTCACGCATGAAATTGCGCGCCTGGTAGTTGCGGATACCGTCCCACTCTTCTCCAGCATCGCCCTTGGCCTTCTGATGGTCCCAGGACCATTTGAAGGGTTCGGATTTGAAGAGCCAATAGCGCATATCACGCCTCCGTTTTGAGTGGGCGGGCGAGGAGGTTCGCCACCGCGTCCTGTACTGTGGTGGCGCCTTCCAGAACGGCCACCACAGCTTCAATAATGGGCACATCTATGCCGCCGGAGCGAGCCAGGTCCAGCGCCGCGCGGGCGGTGTGGACACCTTCCGCCAGCGGCAGACCGTCCAGCGCCGCGCCGGAAGCCATGGCTGTGCCATAGGCAAAATTGCGTGATTGGGGGGAGGAGCAGGTAAGAACCAAATCACCGAGACCGGAAAGACCTGCAAGCGTTGCAGCACGGCCACCCATGGCCACGCCCAGTCGCACCATTTCCGCAAATCCACGGGCGATGAGAGCAGCTTCCGCGCTTGCTCCAAGCTCCAGCCCACGCGCCGCACCAACAGCAAGAGCAAGCACATTCTTCAACGCTCCCCCCGCCTCCGCGCCAGCAATATCATCACTGGCATAAAGGCGCAGATTGGGTGTCGAGAGTGTTTCAGCAAGGCCTTGCACCGCGGCCAGATCGTGACCTGCAAGGGTCACGGCAGTGGGGCGATTGCGGGCAACATCGTGGGCGAAAGAGGGACCGGAGAGGACGAAAAACTGGTCCGGCGCAAACAACGTCCCCGCCATTTCAGCAACCGTTTGCCCGCTTTCCCGGTCGATACCCTTGGCACAGAGGACGATGCGAGTGTCACTGTTGATATGAGGGGCGACCGTTTGCGCAACCGTGCGAAAAGCCTGCGTGGGGACAACGAAAGCGACGACGTCATGTCCCGCAATGGCTCCAGGTGAAGCTGAGACAGTGATAGACTTGCTGATGGTCACCCCGGGCAAACGCGCAGTCTGGCGGGATGCTCCAAGCCGCGCCGCCGCCTCATCGTCCCTCGCGATCAAGGTCACATCCGCGCCGTTACCAGCCCAGGCTTGCGCCAGAGCTGCACCCCAGGCGCCCGCACCGATGACCGCAATGCTCATGCCTTGGCTCCCTTGCGCCCGCCGCCAATCCGGGTTGCCGCGTCCTTATCCAGCGGCCAGCGTGGGCGAATGCCGGCATCGCCCTCCACCAGCTCCAGCCGGAGACGTTCCAACCCGGCCCAGGCGATCATCGCGGCATTGTCTGTGCAGAGCGCGGGCGGCGGCGCGACCCAATGCCAACCTTTGTTAGCGGCCAAAGCTCGCAATTGATCACCAAGCGCTTTGTTGGCAGCAACACCCCCGGCCACGACCAAAGATGACGGCTTGTCGAAGGTGTCCATCGCCCGCTCCAGCCGGTCCTTCAGAACCTTCGCCACCGCTGTCTGAAACGAAGCACAGATGTCGGCCAGCGGCACCGGATCTGCCTGCTCTACCGCGCGGCGAACGGCGCTTTTGAGGCCTGAGAAGGACATGTCGAGCGTGTCTTCAAAGCCTTTGCCCGTAAGCGGAGTTGGAAATTTAAAGGCCACCGGATCGCCTTTCAGAGCCGCTGTCTCCACATGCGGCCCGCCAGGATAAGGCAAGCCGAGGAGTTTTGCTGTCTTGTCGAAGGCCTCGCCCAATGCATCGTCGATTGTCGTGGCAAGACGGGTGTAGTCCCCCACACCGTCAACGCGCAGCACCTGCGTGTGCCCACCGGAAACGAGCAGCAACAGGTAGGGGAAAGCCACTTCTTCCACCAGGCGCGGTGTCAGGGCGTGGCCCTCCAGATGGTTGATCGTGACCAGCGGCTTACCCGCTACCGCGGCCATGGCACGAGCGGTCATGGTGCCGACGATGAGACCGCCGGCCAGCCCCGGACCGCTCGTCACGGCCAGCGCATCGACATCTTCCAGCGTGATCTCGGCCTCCTCCAACGCCCGCGCGATGATCGCGTCCAGCGACGACAAATGCGCCCGCGCCGCGATCTCCGGCACCACGCCGCCGAAGGGTGCATGGTCGTCAATCTGACTGGCAACGATGTTGGAGATGATTTCACCTCTCTCCAACGATGCCGCATCGGCAGGCCCGCGCACCACACTGGCAGCGGTCTCGTCACAAGAGGTCTCGATACCGAGCACGGTGAGGAAAGATCGGTTCATAGCCAAAGGAGTTAGGCGCTTTCTCCTTGCGGGCAAAGGGGCATCACGCCAAACGGTGCTGCATCCCCTGCCGCTACTCAATTCGACGAGCCCTCCTATGATCGAATCTCGTTCCTTCCCGCCCCGCCAGAGCATCGCCGTCAAACGCGCTCTGCTTTCCGTCTTCGACAAGAGCGGCCTTGAACCCTTCGCCAGGGGACTAGCCGAAGCGGGGATCGAGCTCCTCTCCACCGGCGGGACGGCGCGGGCTTTGCGGGAGATGGGGCTTGCCGTCACCGATGTGAGTGAAGTCACTGGTTTTCCCGAAATCATGGACGGGCGGGTGAAAACGCTGCATCCGGCGATCCATGGCGGCCTGCTCGCCATCCGTGATGCTGAAGATCACACCAGAGCCATGGAAGAGCACGGGATCGGTGGGATCGACCTGTTGGTCGTCAACCTCTACCCGTTTGAGGAAACCGTCGCGGGCGGCGCAGATGCGGCGACGATTATCGAAAACATCGATATTGGCGGCCCGGCTATGCTGCGCGCTGCTGCCAAGAACCATGCCTATGTTGGCACGGTGACCAGCCCGGAGGACTATGAGGCTGTGCTCGGCGAGATCAAATCCGGCGGTCTGTCCCTTGGTACCCGCCGCCGTCTGGCGCAGGCGACTTTCGCTCGTACCGCAGCTTATGACACGGCGATCTCCAACTGGATGGCAGGCGAGAACGGCATCGAAACACCCCCAGCCCGCACCTTTGGCGGCACGCTGATGGCCACCATGCGCTATGGCGAGAACCCCCATCAGGGCGCGGCGCTTTATACCGACGGGCAGGCCGTTCCCGGCGTTGCCCATGGCGAACAGGTTCAGGGCAAGCCGCTGTCCTTCAACAACATCAACGACACCGATGCGGCCTTCCAGACGGTGGCGTCCTTTAGTGCCAGGACGCCCACCATAGCAATCATCAAGCACGCCAATCCCTGTGGCGTGGCGCAAGGCGGTTCGTTCCTGGAAGCTCATGCCAAGGCGTTAGCCTGCGACCCGGTCTCCGCCTTTGGCGGCATTGTTGCGTTGAACGGGTTGCTCGACGCGGACACCGCAAAGGCCATCATTGAGGTCTTCACCGAGGTGGTGATCGCCACCGGGGCGAGCGACGAGGCGAAGGCGGTAATGGCGGGCAAGAAGAACATCCGCCTCATCCTCACCGGGGGTCTGCCTGGGCCTGAGCAAGGCGGCATGGATGTGCGCTCTGTTGCCGGCGGCCTGCTCGTGCAGGGCCGCGACACAAAGCTCGCAGCCCGCACGGACATGACTTGCGTCACGGACAAAGCCCCGTCGGAAACCGAATGGTCGGACCTCATCTTCGCCTATACTGTCGCCAAACACGTTAAATCGAACGCCATCGTCTATGCCCGAGACGGTGCGACGGTTGGCGTTGGCGCAGGGCAGATGAGCCGGGTGGACTCCTCCCGCATCGCAGCACGCAAAGCGGCAGATGCCTTTGGCGATGATTTCTTAAAAGAGAACGGCTGCGTCGTTGCCTCAGATGCCTTCTTTCCCTTCGCCGACGGTCTTCTGGCAGCGGCGGACGCCGGGGCGAGCGCCATCATTCAGCCGGGCGGGTCGATGCGGGACGATGACGTCATCAAAGCTGCAAACGACGCCGGTCTTGCCATGGTGCTCACCGGCACCCGGCATTTTAGACATTAAGCAGCCGAACCGCCGGGCTTCTGCTGCTTCACCAACGGCAACAACAACAGCGAGATGATGAAGAGCGCCACGATGGGTGAGACACCAAGGCGTTGGTTGTCAGTTGCTAACGTCACCCAGGCGATTAGCACGGGCGCGAGAAAGGACGTTGCGCGGCCCGACAGAGCATAGAGGCCAAAGGCTTCCGCCATGCGGTCCGGCTCCGCCTGATCCACCATCAGCGTGCGCGACGCCGCCTGCAACGCGCCGCCCGCCGCGCCGATCAAGCCGCCGCAGATGTAGAAAACGATGGACGGCAACTCGCTGCCTTCAGCGAGCGGAATGAAAAGCGCCTCGGTGGGCGATGTCGTGATGACAATGAGGCTCGACAACATCAGCAGCAGCACGGTCAGCACCACTACGAATTTCGGCCCAAATCTGGCGTCCAGCCGACCGCCAACCCAAGCACCAATGACACCAGTGAGGTTTGCCAGAATGCCGAAAATACCAACCTGCACGATGGACCAGTTGAGCACGCCAACAGCGTAGATGCCGCCGAATGTGTAGAGCCCGTTCAGTGCATCGCGATAGACCATGGAGGATGTGAGATAGGCGAAAAGTGAGCGACGTTGCGGCAGCGAACGGAGCGTCTTCCCCAGCTCCTTCAAACCTCGCAATACGGCTCCCGACGCCCGCTCCCGTCGCACAACATCCGGTGTGAAGAGGAAGAGCGGCAGCACAAAGATAAGATACCACAGCCCTGTCAGCGGTCCGGCAGCACGCTCCCCCTCCCGCGCAACGGGGTCAAGGCCAAAGAGCGGTTCGATGCCGATCAGCGTCTTGCCATTGTCCCCCGTCGTCATGGTGAGCAGCATGACGATGAGCGTCAACAAGCCAGCAATGTAGCCCAGCGCCCAGGCATTGCCGGAAAGCCGCCCCAGTCGCTCACGAGGCACGAGGGTTGGCATCATGGCGTTGTTGAAGACTGCGGCAAATTCAAAGCCAACCATGGTGATGACAAAGGCACAAAGAGCGAAGATCACACCCCGCGTGTCTGCCCCGGGCAGCGCCCACCAGAGCGACACCGCTCCAATGACCGCCAGAACGGAAAAGCCAGCAATCCAAGGCTTGCGCGGGCCGGACGCATCCGCAATCGCGCCCAGAACCGGGGACATCGCTGCAATCAGAAAGCCGCCGATCCCGACGGCCCAACCCCATTGCGCCTGGCCGGTGGTTGGATCGCTCGCCACATAGGCGGCAAAGTAAGGGGCGAAAATGAATGTGATGATGAGCGTGTGGAACGGCTGCTGCGCCCAATCGAACAGCATCCAGCCCCAGATCCCCCGGCGCGAAACAGGCGCGCTCGGTTCTTCAACGGTCACACTCATATCAGCTCCCCTCACGATGCCCCTTTCAGGGCAACATGACGCTCCCATGACGGAGCGTGGAGGGCAAGAGTTTGAACGGACGGCCCAACAGGTTTGGCAATCTGCCCCGCGCCCGCTAGAGGCAGGGCCATGAAGCTTGCTGCCGACAGTCTCGCCATTGCCCGCGGGGAGGACGTGATCCTCTCCGGCGTGTCCTTTGAGGTGAAGGGCGGTGAAGCGCTAGTGGTCGAGGGGCCAAATGGCGCAGGGAAATCCACCCTCCTACGCGCGCTGGCCGGGCTGTTGCCACTAGAAGAGGGAACGATCAGCTTCACCGGCAGCGAAGAATTTTCGCAGACCGCACTCAAAGACGCGCTGCATTATCTCAGCCACGAAAACGCCATGAAAGCGGAGGTTTGCGTCGCCGACAATCTCACCTTCTGGCAGAGCCTCCAGGGCACCCCGCATCTCGAGGCGGACGAGGCGCTGGAGATGGTGGGGCTTGGCGGGCTTGGCTCATTGCCCTTCGGACATCTCTCCACCGGCCAGAGACGACGTGTGGCGATTGCACGGCTGCTCGTCTCCTGGCGGCCGGTCTGGCTGCTGGACGAACCCACCGCCGGTCTCGATGCCCGCTCGCAGAAGCAATTTGCCGATCTGATGGACGCCCATCTTGAGGATGGCGGTCTCATCATTGCTGCCACCCATATTGATCTCGGCGTGGAGAGAACGGCACTGCTGGACGTCGCCGACTTTCAGCCTTCCATCGACGAAGCGGGCACCTCGTGATTGCCCTTTTGAAGCGCGATGTAGCTCTTGCCCTTTCCGGTGGCGGTGGTGCGGTGACTGCTTTGCTGTTCTATCTTTCGGTGGTCATCATCGTGCCCTTCGCCATAGGCCCGGACCCGGTGATGCTTGCCGCAATTGGCCCGGCAATTCTGTGGATCGGGGCGCTGCTTGCAGGGCTGCTTGGCCTGGAACGCCTCTTCCAACCGGATCGCGAGGACGGGTCGCTTGATCAGCTTCGCCTCTCTCCCGTTCCGCTGCCAGCGCTCTGCCTTGCCAAAAGCATCGCCCATTGGCTGGTGACAGGGCTTCCAGCGGCCTTGTTCGCCCCGCTCTTCGCGCTAATCCTCGGCCTCGATACCCCCGTTATTGCCGCGACCGTCGCTACGCTGCTCGTTGGCACGCCCGCAATCTCCTTCCTCGGTGCGGTGGGAGCCGCTGTCACCGTTGGTCTGCCCCGCGGCGGCTTGTTGTTGGCAATTCTGGTCCTGCCACTTGCCGTCCCGGTTGTGATCTTCGCCGTTGGCGCGGTGCGGGCAGTGTCGATGGAGCCAGACCCATTCTGGCCACCCTTCGCGCTGGTCACGGCTCTGACACTTTTCTTTGCTGTGATCGGACCATTCGCCGCTGCTTTTGCCCTTCGTGGCGATTGAAGATGGTCCGCGTGAGGCTTAGAATCACAATATGAATGCCATCGTCCAGAAAGCCTCACGCAAAGGGAGGCTATCCGCCCTCGCTAACCCGGCGCGGTTCCTGGCGCTTGTGCGCGTGACTTGGCCTGGTCTGGCACTGGCAACCATCGTCGCCTTCACCATCGGCCTCTATCTCACTTTCTCCGTGCCGGATGATTATCAGCAGGGCCGCACCGTGCGAATCATGTTCATCCACGTCCCAGCCGTCTGGATGGCGATGGGCGCCTATATGGTGATGGTTTCGGCCGCCCTCGGGGTCCTTGTCTGGCGCCATCCGCTGGCCGATGTCGCCGCCCGTGCGGCAGCTCCTATCGGGGCGGCTTTCACATTTTTAGGTCTTGCCACCGGCTCCATTTGGGGGCGGCCGATGTGGGGCAGCTGGTGGGAATGGGATGCGCGGCTGACCTCCTTCCTCGTCCTTCTCATCATCTATCTTGGTCTTATCGCTCTGTGGCGAGCAATTGAGGAACCGGCGCGCTCCGCGCGGATGGCGGCAATCGTCATTCTGGTAGGCGCGCTGAACATCCCGATCATCAAATTCTCGGTGGACTGGTTTACGACACTTCACCAATCCGCCTCCGTGCTGCGGTTGGACGGCCCGACCATGCCACCCGTCTTTCTAACGCCACTTCTGGTGATGGGCCTTGCCTATCTGCTGTTTTTCCTAACGCTTCACCTCCTCGCCATGCGCAACGAGGTGATACGCCGGCAAATCCGCACCGGCCAACGCAAAGCGGCGCAGGCAGCTCGCACCGAGCAGATCGCGCGAGGGAAGAAACAATGATCGACACTCTCCTCGGCACGCAATATGGCGGCTTCATCGCCTCATCTTTTGCGATCTCGGCAACCGTTTTGATCGCGCTTATCCTTTGGGTCTGGCTGACTTTTCGCAGTCGCCGCAAAGCGCTAAAGGCACTCGACGATGCCGGGTTTGGCCGCAATGGCTAAGCGCCGCCTCCCCATCCTCGCCCTCGTCCCGGCCCTGATCTTTGCCCTCCTGGCAGGGGTCTTTGCCATGCAGCTCGTATCCGGACGCGATACGAGCGAACTGCCCACCGCCCTGATGGACCGCAGGGCTCCGGATTTTGAACTTCCGCCGCTCGACGGTCTCGCCACACAGGCCTTCACATCCGCCACCCTCGCAGACGGTAAAGCGACCCTCGTCAACATTTGGGCCTCCTGGTGCGCCCCGTGCCGGGCGGAACATCCGGTGCTGATGGCGCTCGCCAAGCGCGATGATCTCCAAATCGCCGGGATCAATTACAAGGATCAGCCAGGCAATGCCCGCCGCTTCCTCGGCGCACTTGGCAATCCCTTCGATCTGATTGGTGTCGACCCGGCCGGACGCGCTTCAATCGACTGGGGCTTTTATGGTGTGCCTGAAACCTTTCTCGTCGATGGTAGAGGGATAATTCGTCATAAGATTGTCGGCCCAATCACAGCCGCCAAATACGAAGAATTACTGACGATTCTTGACCAGCTTCCGGAGCCAACCTCATGATTGGCTCCCGTTCGATCCTTTCCTCTCTCCATCTGCAGAGACAGCCCCTTGCGGTCCTCGCGATGGTTTTCGTGCTGGCAAACCTGCTGTTGCCCGGCGCGATGGCTCGCGCAGCGGTGACCGAAGGTGCGTCTTGGACCGTTCTTTGCTCGGAACTGGCGGCACGGGGGGGTGGCACACTCGCTGCACTCGATTGCGAACGCTGCTGCCTGACGGAAAATGCCCTTGGACCGGTACCCGTTTCAGCTGTTGCAGGGCACTTGCCTGGAGACGCATCAACGCTTATCGGCGCGCGGTTCCTACTCACATTTGAGCGCGTTCGACGGGAGGGCTGCGGCCCTCGGGCACCCCCACTCACGATCTGAAACCACATCGCCCGCGCCACGACGGCGGGGCCAATAATTCTTTCAGATTACAAGAGACCAACATGTCCAAATTTTCCCCTCTGCGCAGCATTGGCTGTGCCTTACTTCTCTCCGCTTTCGTGGCGACGCCGGCCTTCGCGGATTCTGCTCACACCAAAACTGAGCACTTCGCCAGCACCGGCATGGCGCGAGTAGGAGACCTCGTCATCTCCTCTGCATGGACACGCCAGACACCTCCCGGCGCGAAGGTTGGCGGTGCCTACTTCACCATCACCAACGAGGGCGACAGCGCCGACCGCCTGATCGGCGGGGAAGCGGCTTTCGCCAAGCGTGTCGAGATCCACGAAATGTCTGTCACCGATGGCGTCATGCGGATGCAGCCCGTTGAGGGAGGCCTCGAAATCAAGCCGGGCGAGACCGTTGAACTGAAGCCCGGCGGCTATCACGTCATGTTCATGGGCTTGAGCGAAAACCCTAAAAAAGGTGGTAATGTCAATGTGACATTGCGCTTTGAAGAGGCCGGTGAGACTTCATTCCTGATACCCGTTGCCGGAATTGGCGCAACGTCTCTTGAAGGCCATGATGGCGACCATGGAGATGACCACTCAAAAATGGATCATTCGGGCCATGACATGAAAAAGGATGACCAGTGAAGGCGTTACGCTACGCGCTTTGGGGGCTTGTTGTGTTGGTGGCGGGAGCGCTCGCCTACACCACCTTCATGACGCCCTCTCAAGGGCCGTCGACCCAATTGGCCGAGGCCTATGGCGCGCCCTTTACCGCAACGCTGGTGGCCGAAGGCCGCCAGCGCCCTATGTCACGCCAAGACATGCTCGGGCGTCCCCATGTCATGTTCTTCGGCTTCACTCACTGTCCGGATGTCTGCCCGACAACATTGTTTGAAGCCTCGCGCTGGCTCGCCGGGCTGGGCGCGGATGCTGATGGACTGGACGTCTATTTCATCACCATCGACCCGGAGCGGGACGATGCGGAGATGCTCAGCGATTACCTCTCCGCCTTCGATCCGCGCATCAAGGCAGTGACGGGTAGCCAAGAAGAAATTGCAACATTGGTGAAGGGGTGGAACGTCTACGCCAAAAAGGTGCTGCTGGAGGATGGCGACTATACGATGGACCATACTGCCAGCACTTTCCTGATGCGCGGCGATGGTTCCCTCCAGGGCACGATTGCTTATCAGGAGAATTCCGAAACTGCGATTGCAAAACTGCGCCGTCTGCTCGGCACTTGACGCTGGCCTCGCACGGCTTTCAGCAGTGCTGCGGCGCGAGGCGGTCTTGGCAGTCGCGAACCTGGAGAGAATAGGTTTTGCGGTCCTGCCGCGCTAGGAACGGAAAACCGCAACAAGCGAATCCGCCTTCATGATCAAAGTTCATCACCTCAACAATTCCCGCTCTCAGCGCATTCTTTGGCTGCTTGAGGAGCTTGGCTGCAAGTATGAGATCGTCGCCTATCAACGCGATGCAAAGACAAATTTTGCCCCGCCAGAACTTTCAGCAATCCACGCCCTCGGCAAGTCGCCCATGGTGGAGATCGACGGACGGCTGATTACAGAATCCGGTGCCATCGTCGAGGTGCTGTGCGATCGGTTCGGCCAGCACATGGTACCGGAAGCCGGAACTGACGCCCATATTGAGCATCTGGAATGGATGCACTTTGCCGAAGGCTCAGCCATGACACCGATCTTGCTTGGCCTCTACACTGGTCGCCTTGGTGACGCTGCAGCGCCCTTGCGTCCGCGCATTGGCGAGCAGCTCAACGCGCATTTCAATCACATGGAAAGCGGCCTGCGCGATAGCGGGCATTTCGTGGTGGACGAGCTGTCCGCCGCCGACATCATGCTCTCCTTCCCCGCCGAAGTTGCCATGCGGCAGAAGCGGGCAGGGAAGTTGCCGAAACTCGCCGCCTTCGTCGACGCCATTCACGCCCGCCCTGCCTGGAAAGAGGCGTTCGAGCGCGGCGGCCAATACGATTTCGCTTAGAGGACATCGCCATGGAAATGCAGGTACGGAAGAACACGATCACCGAAACCCGTGTGTTGGAAGGTCGCGACCGACCTCTGGAGAACGGCGAGGTGCGTGTGACGATCGACCGTTTCGGCTATTCAGCCAACAACGTCACCTATGCGGCTGCCGGAGACACGCTGAAATACTGGCAGTTCTTCCCAACCGCCGAAGGAGATGATGAATGGGGCATCGTTCCGGTCTGGGGCCTTGCCGATATTACCGAATCCCGCTGCGAGGGGCTCGCCGCAGGCGAGCGGCTGTTTGGCTATTTCCCGCCTGCAGTAACGCTCATCATGCAGCCGGTCGGCACGACACCGCGCCACTTCATTGACGGGTCGGCCCACCGCGCGGACCTGCCCCCAGCCTACAACATCTACCGCCGCGTAGAGACGCGCGACGAGGATGCCGAAGACCGTCACATGCTGCTCTTCCCACTCTATGTGACCTCATGGGCTTTGTGGGACGCGATGAAGGAAGCAAACTGGCATGGAGCACAACGCGTGGTGCTCGTCAGCGCATCCTCCAAGACCGCCATCGGTCTCGCCTATGCGCTGGCAAATGACAAAGATGCACCACCCGTGCTTGGCTTAACCTCGGCAGGGAACGTCGAATTCGTCGAAAAGCTTGGCCTTTATGACGAGGTTCTGACTTACGATAAGCTCGAAGACATGGATGCCGGGACGAAGACCATTATCGTCGACATGTCTGGCAATGCGGCGACCCTTGGCCGCCTGCACCGGCATCTGGGAGATGCAATGCGCCACACCCTGGATGTCGGCCTCACCCATTGGGACGCCGAGCGTCGCGACGAGGGCATTATCCGCGACCGCCGTTCCTTCTTCTTTGCACCGGCGCAGATCACCGCGCGGACGAAGGAATGGGGCGCGGGGGAATTTGCCCGCCGCACCGGCGCGTTCATGGAAGCCGCCGCTGCCGACAGCAAGCGCTGGCTGAAGCTGGAACGTTTCACCGATCTAAAGGATCTCGCCATTTTCCACACAGAGATTGCCAATGGCGGCGCAGCCCCGGAGCGAGGCATCATCATCAAGCCCTAAGCAGAAACCGACTGGCGGTGGGTGAGCACCACCCGCCGCACAAAGGCCATAGCGAAGATCACGGTCAGCACTATGACAATAGTGGGAGCAGGGGCTGAATCCAGATGGAAGGCGAGATAAACGCCCACCACCATGGAGAAGAGGCAAATCCCTGTCGCCACAACTAGCATCCAACCGAAGCTACGCACCGTCAGATAGGCAATCGCCCCCGGCGTCACTAGAAGCGCAATCGCGAGGATTAGCCCCACCGACGACAAGGTCGCGACGATGGTGAGGGAAAGGATCGCCAGCAATCCGTAATGCAACCACGCCGTTGGCAATCCGGAGGCCTGGGCCTGCGCCGGGTCGAAGGCGTGGAGCAGAAGGTCCGGCCATTTTAGCTGCAGGATCGTGCAGACGACTGCCGAGATGATACCCGTCGTCCACAGATCGGCCGTGCCGACGCCAAGCATGTTGCCAAAAAGAATGTGGTCGAGATGCGCGTCGCTCGGAAAAGCGACGAAGAGGATGAGCCCGACAGCGAACATGCCGGAAAAGACAACTCCCATCACGGTGTCCTGCTTCACCCGGCTGTTGGCGGAAAGGTATCCTGTGAGCAGCGCACAACCCATTCCAGCGGCGAAGGCGCCGATCAGCAGCGGGATGCCGGCGAGATAGGCGATGACGACGCCGGGAAGGATCGCGTGGCTCACCGCATCTCCCATCAACGCCCAGCCCTTCATCACTAAAAAGCAGGAGAGCAGCGCCGCTGGTGGTGCCACGAGAAGCGCTATCCAGAAAGCGTTCTGCATGAAGGGAAATTGGAAAGGCAGAAGCAAGGTGTCAATCATCGCGCAGCCTCTCGTGCTTTCGCCCGGGCGGCCAGCATTCCGTGTTTCGGCGCAATGAAGAAGGTTACGAGAAAGATCAGAGTTTGCAGCGCAACGATGATGCCTCCGGTCGCACCATCGAGAAAATAGCTCGCATAAGCTCCGACAAAACTCGTGACCGCGCCGATAGCAACGGAAGTGGCAAGGAGGCGCAGAAAGCGGTCACAGAGGAGATATGCCGTCGCCCCCGGCGTCACCACCATGGCGATGACCAAAAAAGCTCCCACCGTCTGCATCGCCGCAACAACGCTTGCAGCGAGCAGCGTGAAGAAGATCGCCTTCAAAATGTCCGGGTGCAGTCCGATGGAGCGGGCGTGGTTTTCGTCAAAGAACACCACCATGAGGTCCTTCCATTTGGCTAGCAATATGACGAGCGATACCGCGCCAATCAGCACCAATTGCAACGTGTCCTGCGGCGTAATGGCCAGGATATTCCCCATAATGATGGTCTGCACGGAAACGGAGACCGGGTTCAGCGAGATCATGAACAGGCCAAGGCCGAAAAAGGAGGTGAAGATGATGCCGATGATGACATCAACCTTCAGTCCAGACCGACCGGACAGAAAGAGCATCGCCCCGGCCGCTAACCCTCCAGCGAGGAAGGCGCCAAACGCAAAAGGCAGGCCCAGCATGTAAGCTCCAGCCACACCGGGAACGACGGAATGGGAGAGCGCGTCACCAATCAACGACCAGCCCTTCAGCATGAGATAGGCGGACAGGAAGGCGCAAACCGCACCGACCAGCGCGGAGACCCACATGGCATTGACCATGTAGCTGTATCCAAAGGGTTCCAGCAGGGCGCTCACTTGGCATTCTTCCGGACGTCTTCGTCCGTCGAATCACCATAGACGACGAAGGGACGTTCATCATCGGTGATGATACGCACTTCGCGGGTATCATCATCGTCGTGAAGTTCGTTGCCGCCCAGTGTGAAGTGGCGCAGCACGCCGCCAAAGGCGAGTTCGAGATTGTCGCGGGTGAAGACGAATTCAGTCGGACCAGACGCGATCACCGTGCCTTTCACCAACACCGTGCGGTCGCAGAATTCCGGTACCGAACCAAGGTTGTGCGTAGCAACCAGCATAACGCGACCCTCATCACGCAGCTCGCGCAAGAGAGCGACGATCTGGTCTTCCGTCTTCACATCGACCCCGGTGAAGGGCTCGTCGAGCAAGATGATCTGCCCGTCCTGCGCCAGCGCCCGGGCGAGGAAAACACGTTTGCGCTGGCCGCCGGAGAGTTCACCGATCTGCCTGTGGCGATAGTCGCTCATGCCCACGCGGGCGAGGGCCTCTTCGACCGCTTTGTGGTCGGCGGCACGAGGGCGACGCAAGAAGCCCATATGGCCATAGCGCCCCATCATCACGACGTCTTCCACAAGCACAGGGAAGGCCCAATCCACCTCTTCAGCTTGGGGCACGTAAGCGACAAGATTGGCTTTGAGAGCCTGACGTACAGGTTTCCCCAGCAGGCTAATCGCGCCGCTGGAGGCGGGGACAAAGCCCATAATGGCCTTAAAGAGGGTTGATTTCCCCGCCCCGTTTACACCGACCAGCGCAGTGATCGTACCTTTGGGAATGTCGAAACTCGCCTCACGCAAGGCCATGTGACCGTTGCGGTAGGTGACGGTGAGGTTGACGACGGAAAGGCCTAGATCAGCGTTCATTTGGCAGCCAACCCATCGGCAACCGTGGTGGCCGTAACACGCAGGAGATCGAGGTATGTCGGCACTGGCCCGCCCGTTTCACTAAGTGAGTCTACATAGAGTTCACCACCGTAACGCGCTCCGGTTTCACGCGCGACCTGCCTGGCGGGCGCGGTGTTCACCGTGCTCTCACAGAAGACGACCGGAATTTCGTTCTCCCGCACCGCATCGATCACCCGGCGCACTTGTTGCGGTGTGCCAACGGCGTCGGTGTTCATAGGCCACAGATAGAGCTCACGCAGGCCGAGATCGCGAGCAAGATAGCTGAACGCGCCCTCACAGGTGACAAGCCAGCGTTCACCTTCAGGGATAGAAGCAATTCGCTCGCGCTGCGGGGCGATAGTTTCCGCAATACGCGCTTTGTAGGCCTCGCCGTTAGCAGCATAAGCGGCGGCGTTTTCCGGATCATATTTGGAGAGCGCGGCAACAATATTGTCGACATAGACGAGCGCCGCCTCCGGCCCGATCCAGGCATGAGGGTTCGGCTTGCCCTCATAGGCTCCATCCGCGATGGCAACAGTGGTGATGCCTTCGCTGATCGTCACAGCGGGGATATCGCCTAGATTGGTGATGAACTGCTCAAACCAGAGTTCCAGGTTGAGACCGTTCCAGAGGATGAGATCGGCATCGCTGGCGCGCACAAGATCCTGCGGCGTTGGCTGGTAGCCGTGGATTTCCGCGCCCGGTTTCGTGATGGATACAACGTCGGCTCTGTCGCCGGCAACATTGGCCGCCATGTCCGCAATCACCGTGAATGTGGTGACAACCTTCAGCCGCTCCTGCGCTACTGCAGGAGCAATCACGGCAAAAAATAATGCAATTACAGTCGTAAAGTCTCGAATAGTCCTCATCAAACTGTTTCCACCCTTGTTGCAATTGCGAACCATTCGCAACTTTGCTGCTATTTGGCAAGCCCAACAACCCAAGTGTCTGTGGTTCCCAGGGATTAACGAGGTCTTGACTGACCGATCAGTCAGGATTTAGCTTAATACCATGGAAGCCGCCCTCGCCTCTGATGAACTGTCTTCAGCCGAACCTACACGGTTGCGTATTCTGCGCGCGGCGGAGACGATTTTTGCCGATGCCGGCTATGACGGAGCCTCCATGCGCCTCATTGCACAGGAAGCCGATGTTGCGCAGGGGCTGCTGCACTATCATTTCAGCACCAAGGAGCGCCTCTTCGGCGAGGTCGTTGCCTGGCGCACCGAAGCCATCAACGGCACCCGCCATGAACGGTTGGAGGCTCTGGGCGCCAGTCCTGAACTCGAAGAAATCCTCCAGGCACTGTTCGAGCCCTCCATGGGCACCAATGCGGGTGGAGCCGCCTACGCCCGCATCATGGTGGCTTTGGCGACGGGCGGAGGTCGTGAACAGACACTTGTCAGCCAGCATTACGACGCTACCGCCGAGCGCTTCATCGATGCTATCATGGAAGCTACTGGTTTTGACCGCGCGCAGGCAGCCTGGGGCTACAGCCTGTCTATCCATGTTCTCATGGCCGCCATGTCGCGCACCGGCCGCACCGAGCGCCTTGCCGGTGAGAAAAAGCCTGCTAGCCACGAGAAATTCCTTACCCAAATCACCCGCTTTGCCGCCGCCGGAGTGCGCGCGCTGCAAGACGACCCGAAACAGATCTGAAACCAAACGTTCAACTGGGAGGTAGAACCATGAAACTCACCAAACTTACCCTTGCCCTTGCGGCAGGCCTTTCGGCAGCCATCGCGCTGCCGGGTACCGCGGCGATGGCCGAGGATGTCTCCGCCACAACCACCGCCGGCCACCCGCCGGTCTTCCGCTGGGTGCGGATGATTCCGGAGGTCTTTGAGCCCGCCGTTCAGAAATCCCTGGAGGGCACCGGCCACTCGATCTCCTTCACCAATCAATTTGGTGGTTCCATCGCTAAGGTGGGTGAGGAGCTTGAAGCGGTCGGCGAGGGCCTTGCCGAGATCGGCACGGTTCAGGCACTGTTCGATCCGGCAAAACTCGCCGTGCAGAACGTGACCTATTACACGCCCTTCGTCTCGTCCGACGTGACGCAGATCTCCAACCTGATGGACAAGCTCCACAAGGAAGATCCACGCCTTCAAGAAGCCTATACTGACAACAACATCGTCTATCTCGGCGCGCCGATTGGTATTGATGACTATCTGCTGATGACCAATTTCCCGGTCAATTCACTAGCTGATCTCGACGGTCGGAAGATCGCTGCGCCCGGTGCAGCCATCAATTGGCTCTCCGGCACGGGAGCAGTTGGCGTCGCCGGCAACCTCACGACCTATTATAACGAGCTGAAGACCGGCGTTTATGACGGCGTTATTGTCTTTGCCTCCGCCGCCGTTCCCGGCAAGCTCTATGAGGTCGCCCCAAACGTCACCCGTCTCGGCCTCGGCGCGCAGTTTGCCGGTGTGCTTGGCGCCAACAAGGACTGGTATGATGGCTTGCCGGAAGAGGTGCAGAACGCCCTCCACGATGGAGCAGATGCGGCCAAGGATTGGTACAACAAGGACCTTGAGGGCTTTGCCGCCAAGGCGTTGGAAATCATGGCCGCCAAGGGCGCGACCGTGAAAGAGGCCCCTGCCGCGATGCGTGAAGCCTGGGCCAAGGACATGGATAATTCCGCTAAAACCTGGGCGGAAAGCCTCGATGCCGAAGGCAAAAAGGGCACCGAGGTGCTTTCCCTCTATATGGAGGAAATGCGCAAGGCGGGTGCAACGCCGCTGCGCGATTGGGACAAGGAATAAACAAACCCGTTTCGGGTGGGAGGCGAAGCGTCAACGCTGATCTCCCACCCGGATCGTTATATTCCCAAGCCTTCCGTCGGGGAGGTCAGCGTTCCTCGAGACCGGCAAACCAGATTATGACCCGCATTCTCGACGCCATAACCCAGGGCTTCAACGTCATCGGCACGCTTTTGATCGTGGCATTGATGGTGCTGATTGGCGGGGATGTTTTCTTCCGCAACGCCTTCAACGCGCCGATTGCTGGGGTACCGGAGCTGGTGTCACTCTCCATCGTCGCCATCGTTTTTCTGCAAGTGCCACAAGCCCTGCGCGCTGGCCGCTTCACCCGTTCTGACGCCCTGCTGGGGCGGATCATGGAGCGCCATCCACGTGCGGGCCAGGCCATGGAAGTCGTCTTCGACATACTCGCCATCGCCCTTCTCTGCGCCCTCGTCTATGCGGCCTGGCCGCTTTTCGTGAAGGATTGGGAGCGGAACACCTTTATCGGCGCGGTGGGCGATTTCACCGCACCCGTCTGGCCGGTGAAGCTCATCATCGTTGTCGGCACAACATTGCTTATCGCACAATTCATTGCCCGCATTGTCCGCACGTTACGGGGTCCATCATGACGCCATTCGACATCGGCCTCATCATGCTCGCCGCCATCGTCGTTCTGGTAATGGTCGGGCTCTATGTGCCCATCGCGCTGATGGCCTGCTCCTTTGCGGGAGTCTGGGCCATCAAAGGCTCACCGATCCTCGCCTCCAAGCTGCTCGGCCTTTCAGCAGCAAACACCATCGCCTCCTATGAATTTGGCGTGGTGCCGCTCTTTGTGTTGATGGGGTTTTTGGTGGCCGAAGCGGGGATAGGCCGGGACGCCTATGACGTAGCCAACGCTGCATTCCGCCGCCTGCGAGGCGGGCTGGGCCTCGGCACGGTTGGCGCGAACGCAATCTTTGCCGCAATTACCGGCATCTCCATCGCGTCTGCCGCGATCTTCACCAAAATCGCAGTGCCGGAAATGGTGCGTCACGGCTACCGCGCACGGTTTGCGGTCGGAATCGTTGCGGGCTCGTCGGTGCTCGGAATGCTCATCCCGCCCTCGCTGCTCCTCATCCTCTACGGCGTGCTGACAGAGCAATCGATCGGTGATCTTTTCCTCGCCGGTATCCTGCCTGGCCTGCTGCTTGCCGTATTTTTCGGCATGGGCGTGGTGTTGATGGCAATCTTCGCACCGGGCTTTACGGGGCGGCCGGAGATCGGCGTTGGGCGTGCTATTCCGGCCACCGAGCTGCTGTTCAAATTCATTCCCATCGCCGCCCTGATCGGCCTCGTTCTCGGCGGGCTCTATGGCGGCTTCTTCACCCCTGTTGAGGCCGGGGCGGTTGGTGCCATTGGCGCGCTGGCCCTTGGCTTACTGAAAGGCACATTGCCGCCAAAAGCTCTTTGGAAGGTGCTGGTTGATACCGGCCTCGTCACAGCGGCTGTCTGTTTCCTCATCATCGCCGCGCAGATGTATTCGCGCATGCTCGCCTTTTCCGGCGTGCCGGCGGGGTTCGGCTCGCTCGTTGCTAATGCCGATATCGGCCTTTGGGGCGTGCTTCTGGCCTACATTGTGGTCGTCATCATCGCCGGTATGATCCTCGATTCATCCTCCATTTTGCTGATCCTCGTGCCGCTGATGCTGCCGGTTCTGGTGCCACTCAATGTCGACCTGATCTGGTTCGGCATCATCACCGTGCTTGCAGTGGAGATCGGGCTGCTCACCCCGCCCTTTGGTCTGTCAGTCTATGTCATCAAATCGGTGATCGATGACCCCGACGTAACCCTTGGCGAGATCTTCCTTGGCGCTGCACCCTTTGCCGCGATCATGCTGCTCGTCCTTGGCCTCGTCCTCATCTTCCCCGTCATCGCCACCGCTCTCGTCTAGGAGACCTCCATGCCCCGTCGCTTCATCGACATCTCCGTTTCCCTCGACGCCGATATCGTCTCCGACCCGCCGATGATGGCACCGCAGGTGAATTATCTCGCCCACGATGCAACGGCCGATCAGGTGGCGTCCTTCTTTCCGGGCCTTGAAGAAGAGCAACTGCCGGAAGGGGAAGGGTGGGCGATCGAAATGCTCCAGATCGCCACCCATAACGGCACCCATCTCGACGCGCCCTACCACCACCACTCTACCATGAACCGGGCTCTGAAGGAGGGCGGCGAGCGGGCGCTGACCATCGACGAAGTGCCGCTGGAATGGTGCTTCAATCCCGGTGTGAAATTCGATTTCCGCCGCATGGATGACGGCTATGTCGTCACCGCAGCGGATGTAGAAGCCGAACTGAAGCGCATCGGCCACGAGCTTCAGCCCCTCGACATTGTCGTCGTCAACACCTCCGCCGCCAAGCGCTACGGGCACGACGATTACATCATGAAGGGCTGCGGCATGGGCCGCGAGGCAACGCTTTATTTGCTGGAGCGCGGCGTGCGCGTGACGGGCACGGACGCCTGGTCTTGGGACGCGCCCTTCGCGCTGACGGCGCAGAAATGGATTGAGACCAAAGACCCTTCCATCATCTGGGAAGGGCACCGCGCCTCCATGGAGATCGGCTATTGTCACATGGAGAAACTCGCCAATCTCGACCAATTGCCGGATACCGGATTTCAGGTCTCCTGCTTCCCCTACAAGATCAAAGCCGCCTCCGCCGGGTTCACCCGCGCGGTTGCCATCATTGAGGATTGAACAAGGAGCGTTCCCAAATGGCCCGCAAAATGAAGAAAGTCATCATCACCTGCGCCGTGACAGGCGGTGTCCACACGCCCACCATGTCGGATGCCCTGCCGATTACGCCTGATGAAATTGCGCAGCAATCCATCGAGGCCGCAGAAGCCGGTGCCTCGATCATCCATCTCCACGCCCGCGACCCGGAGACAGGCATGCCGACGCCGGACCCGGATGTGTTCATGCAGTTCCTGCCCCGCATCAAGCAATCAACCGACGCCGTGATCAACATCACCACCGGAGGCGGGCTGGGCATGACGGTGGAGGAACGCTTGGCCGGACCGCTCAAATGCGAGCCGGAAATGACCTCGCTCAATATGGGCTCAATGAACTTCGCCCTGCACCCGCTGGCGGACAAATATTCCGGCTGGAAACACGCCTGGGAAAAGCCGTTTCTGGAAGCCAGCGACGACTTTATCTTCCGCAATACGTTTCGCGACATCGCCTATATTCTGAAGCATCTGGGCGAGGGCTGCGGTACGCGGTTTGAGCATGAATGCTACGATATCGGCCATCTCTACAACCTGGCTTATTTTGTCGACAAAGGTCTCATCAAGCCACCCTTCATGGTGCAATCCATCTTCGGCATTCTGGGCGGTATCGGCGCGGACATGGAAAACGTCATGTTCATGAAGCAGACCGCTGACCGGCTGTTCGGAGACGACTACGTCTGGTCGGTCCTGGCGGCGGGGCGCAACCAGATGCCGTTCATCACCCAGTCGGCGATGATGGGTGGCAACGTGCGGGTAGGGCTGGAGGATTCGCTGTTCATCGAGCGAGGGAAGCTTGCTAAATCCAACGCCGAACAGGTGACGAGAATCCGCGGTATTCTTGAATCGCTGGGCATGGAGATCGCAACACCTGCAGAAGCCCGTGAGGTCCTCACCCTGAAGGGCGGTGACCGGGTCGCTTTCTGATGCCCAAGCCCAACCCCATTGACGGCTTTGTGGTCGACCCCGGTGATTTGCAATATGTCGGCGAGGATCTGCAACGGCCCGAATGTATTCTGGCCGAGCCGGACGGATCCCTCTGGACGGCGGATGCGCGGGGCGGGGTAGTGCATATCCGTCCCGATGGATCGCAGCATTTCATCGCGCAGCGGTTCGATGGACACGCCACCGAAGACACATTCAGCACCGCCAGTGACGATGCGGCACGCTTCACCGAGGGCACGCTCCCAAATGGTCTCGCTTTTGCTCGCAACGGCGACATTCTGGTCTCCAATTTTGGAACCGATCGCCTGGAAATCATGTTCCGCAACGGACCAAGCGACGTGCTCCACGACACGATCAACGGCAAGCCGATCGGCAAGGTCAATTTCGTACTACGCGACAGCCGTGACCGGCTTTGGCTCACCGTCTCCACCACAGTTCCGAACTGGATGGACGCGCTGAGTCCGACCATTGCCGACGGCTTCGTGGCGATGGTCGATCACATGGGGTTGCGCATCGTTGCTGACGGCTTTGCTTTCACCAACGAAGTGCGTCTCGATGCAAGCGAGGAATGGCTCTACGTGGTGGAGACCACGGGTCAGCGCATCACCCGATTGAGGGTTGGCGAAGACGGTTCGCTCAGTAAGCGGGAAACTTTTGGGCCGGAAAGCCACAACGCCTTTATCGATGGCATCGCCTTTGACGATTACGGCAACCTTTGGGGCACGCATATTATGACCGACCGGGTTTTTGCGATCACGCCGCAGGGTGACCTTCGCATCATCCTCGATGACGACAACGAATCGGATGAGGGAAAGGCGCTGCTAGCAGCCTTCGCGGAAAACCGCATGATGCCGGAATTGCAGCTCGCAGCGGCAGGCACCATTGCGCCTTGGATGGCGAGCGTCACCTTTGGCGGGCCGGATTTGAGAAACGCCTATATCGGCAGTCTTCGCGGCAACACCTTGCCTTGGTTCCGCAGCCCGGTGGCGGGCCTGCCCATGGTTCACTGGAACGAGCAATGACACGAACGAAAAACGGAGCGCAACAATGAGCGAAAACCCAAACGCTGGCCTTCCCAGAAAGGCGCAAGTGCAGTTTGATTGCACCGGCACAATCACCGGCAAGATGCGCAACGAGCTTTCCGTTGAAATGGTGAAACCCTTTGCTGAAGGCCCTTTCGAAATGGCCACAGATGAGGGCCCGTTCCACGGCGGAGATGCATCCGCCCCGCCACCGCTTGCCTTCTTCGTCGCCGGTCTCACCGGCTGCATCATGACGCAAATCCGCGCCTTCGCTAAACGTCTCGGTGTGACGCTCACCGACCTCTCCGTCGACACCCGGGTTGTTTGGGACTGGCAGGCGACTGGCCGCACCTATGAGACTGCGCCAAATTCCTTCGAAATCGACATTTCCATCGATTCCTCGGACCCGGAAGCCGATGTCATCGCCCTGATCGAGACGGCGAAGAAGGGCTGTTTCCTTGAGCAGACCCTTGGCGTTTCCAACACGATCAACCACCGCATGAAGACGGCTAATGGCTGGAAAGCCGTCTAGTTATCCCGGCCACATCTTTTTGTGGCATGATACAATTGTGACCGCCACAACACGCCTTATCTGGTAGAGGTAGCGCGATGCCTGAGGCGCGGTAAGCGCGGGCGGGAATTTACGGAGATCTCGATGAGCGAAGCATCCAAAGACGTTAATCGCGACGGTGTTGAAGGGTGCCCAGTTATGGGCCATCGCGACCGCCAAACAGCACGCGGCACCACGGCTAACGAGCATTGGTGGCCAAACAGGTTGAACCTGAAAATGCTGCATCAGGATGTGCCGCAGGCAAATCCCATGGGAGATGATTTTGACTATGCGACGGAGTTCGCAAAGCTCGATCTGGAAGCCGTAAAAAAAGACCTCCACGCCCTGATGACGGATTCACAGGACTGGTGGCCCGCCGACTACGGCCATTACGGCCCCTTCTTCATTCGCATGGCGTGGCACAGCGCGGGCACCTACCGTATTCAAGATGGTCGCGGGGGTGCTGGTGCCGGCAATCTGCGTTTTGCGCCACTCAATTCGTGGCCCGATAACGGCAATCTGGACAAGGCGCGCCGCTTGCTTTGGCCAATCAAACAGAAATACGGCAAGAGCATTTCCTGGGCCGATCTGATGATCCTCACCGGGAACGTTGCGATTGAATCCATGGGTCTTCCGACCTTCGGCTATGCCGGCGGGCGTGAAGACATCTGGGAACCGGAAGAGGATGTCTATTGGGGTCCCGAAGCTGAATGGCTGGACAGCCAGCGCTACAAAGGTGACCGCGAGCTGGAAGACCCTCTTGCTGCTGTGCAAATGGGCCTGATCTACGTCAATCCGGAGGGCCCCGACGGCAAGCCCGACCCCCTCGCCTCCGCCCGTGACATCCGCGATACGTTCGGCCGCATGGCAATGAACGACGAGGAAACCGTTGCGCTCATCGCCGGTGGCCACACGTTCGGCAAAGGCCATGGGGCCGCCGATCCGGGACAATATGTCGGCCCGGAACCAGAGGCCGCGGGCTTCGCCGAACAGGGCATGGGCTGGAAGAATTCCTACGGTACGGGCAGCGGCGCAGATACGATCACATCAGGCCTTGAAGGCGCCTGGACCACCCATCCGGCACGCTGGGACAACGGCTTTTTTGACAATCTCATGGGCTTTGAATGGGAACAGACCCGCAGCCCCGCTGGTGCAATCCAATGGAAGCCGAAGGGTGATGCTGCAATCGACCTCGTGCCCGATGCTCACGACCCGAGCCGCCGCCACGCGCCGGTCATGTTCACCTCCGACATCGCGTTGAAGGAGGATCCGGAATATCTGAAAATCTCCACACGCTTCCACAAGAATCCGGACCAGTTCGCCGACGCTTTCGCCCGCGCCTGGTACAAGCTGACCCACCGCGACATGGGTCCACGCGAGCGCTATCTCGGCCCGCTTGTGCCGGATGAGCAGCTCATCTGGCAGGATCCGGTTCCGGAGATTGATCACCCGCTGATCGACGATCGCAACATCGCCAGTTTGAAGGCTGCGCTTTTATCGAGCGGATTGTCGGTGTCCGATCTCGTCTCCACGGCCTGGGCGTCGGCTTCCACCTTCCGCAATTCCGACAAGCGGGGTGGTGCCAATGGTGCTCGCATTCGCTTAGCGCCGCAGAAGGACTGGCCAGTCAACCGCCCCGCCGAACTGGCACGCATTCTTGGCAGGCTGGAGGAGGTCCAGGCGGATTTCAACGACTCGGCGAGTGATGGTAAAACAGTTTCATTGGCCGATCTCATCGTGCTTGGTGGCAGTGTCGGCATCGAGATGGCAGCGAAGGGTGCGGGTGAGAATATCACCGTTCCCTTCCATCCCGGTCGCACTGACGCGGCTGCCGATATGACCGATGCAGAATCCTTCGATGTGCTTGAGCCGACGGCAGATGGTTTCCGTAATTTCTACGACGAACGCACGCTCTTGAGGCCCGCAGAAGCACTGGTCGACCGCGCGCAGCTTCTCACCTTATCTGCACCTGAAATGACGGTTCTGCTGGGTGGAATGCGCGTGCTGGAAACCAATACCGATGGGTCAAAACACGGCGTATTAACGGACCGCCCGGGCCAATTGACGAACGACTTCTTCGTCAACCTGCTCGACATGAACACGGTCTGGGAATCGACATCCGACGACATGTTCCAGGGCAAGGATCGCAGTACAGGAAAGGCCCGCTGGACGGGAACATCTATCGATTTGCTCTTCGGCTCCAACTCGATCCTGCGGGCGCTTTCTGAAGTCTATGCGAGCGAAGACGGAGCCGGGAAATTCATCTCCGATTTTGTTGCCGCCTGGGCCAAAGTTATGGATCTTGACCGCTACGACCTGTCATAGAAACTAGTCGTTAGGCTCAGCCAATTCGCTCGCCCAGGGCGGGTTGGCTCCTGCTTTACCGACCACATGCGCTGCGACCTGCGCGGCCAGCACCAGCGCTGGTTTCAGCGTATGCTCGTCCGTCTGAGCCAAGGCGGATTTGGAGAGCAATCCACCTCTGCTGAGGCCGGTCAAAAATCCACCATTGAAGCTGTCACCTGCGCCAACCGTGTCGATAATCTTCGCAACAGGATCCGCAGGGACGGTGAAGCTGCCGGCTGGTAAATGAGCGTCGATGCCCTCCGCACCCTTGGTCACCAGCACGGCAGAAGCACCGCCAGAAAGCCATTCGGCGATGAGAGCATCGCCGCTCTCGCCAGAAGCGAACCAATCCAGATCCTCATCTGAGATCTTGATGATGTCTGCCATGCCCGCCATCCGCATTAGGCGCGCTTTCGTCGCCTTGATGTCGGTGATGAAGGCCGGACGGATGTTTGGGTCCAGGGATATGACCGCTTGTTTGTGATGCCGTTCGCAAATCGCCTCAAAGGCCACCGCGCCCGGCTCAGACACGAGGCTGATCCCACCGAAATGGAAGGCTTTCACATCCGGCGGCGCGGACGGAAATTCGTCTGCCAGAACCATCCGCGATGCTGAGTTCTCGTCCATAAAAGTATAGCGCGCAGCACCATCCAACAATGTCACGAAGGCAAGCGTCGAGGGCCGGTCGCTGCGCGGCGCGAGGTCTGTGCGCACGTTGGAAGCTGCGAGAGCGGCGATCAGTTTCTCGCCGAACAGATCGGTTGAGACACCGCTCATCAACGCTGCATCCTCGCCGAGGCGACCAAGCGCAATCGCTGTGTTGAACATAGCACCGCCGCAAACGGGCACGAAGGCGTCCTGTCCCTCCGCGCTTTTGCGCGGCAGCATATCGATCAAAACATCTCCACAGCAGACGATCATGACGTCTCTTCAAAGCCGAGAAAGCGGGTCATTTCTTCGCCAGAACGGCGGCGTGAGACGACGGAGTTTGCAACAAAGTCATCGTCCGGCCAGCCAAGAGCAACGCAGGTCAGGATCACCTGATCTTCGGGAATGTTCGCCACTTCCCGCACCACCGGGCTCTGCATGATGCCTTGCCCGTTGATGACCGCACCGAGCCCTTTGCTCCAGGCCGCCAGCACCAGTCCGTAAGTCATTGCACCAGTGTCGAAATGAGCGATGGTGTTCTCCAGCAGATCACGGTCAAAACAAACAACGATTGAGACCGGAGCGTCGAATTGGCGAAAGCCGCGCATGACCCAATCCTGCCGCCGTTCCGCATCGTGACGCTCGATGCCCATGGCCTCGAAGAGCTGTACCGCAATCTCGATTTGCCGCTTGCGATGGTCGCCCTCATAGGCGGCATAATCCTCAATTTCGCGACTGGGCGTGACACCACCGAGCATGCGTTCGGTGTTGCCCTTGCGCACCTGTTCTAACGGTTCGCCCGTCAGCACATGGAGATGCCAGGGCTGAGTGTTCATGGAGGAGGGTGCGCGGTTGGCGAGCGCAATGACCTCTTCCAGCAATTCGCGAGACACTTTCTCGTCCGTGAAACCGCGGATCGAGCGGCGCTCGCGCATGGCTTTGGCTACGTCCATTTGACCATCCTGAATGAAGTGTTTGCGCTCAGACCAATTCAAACAGGTCTTTGGCTTGAAAGGCTTTTATCGGCTCAACATCATCGCCCCGCACCTGCCGCACCCAGTTGGGGTTTGAGATGAGAACACGGCCAACGGCGATAAGATCGAACTCCTCGCGTTCCATGCGGGTGATGAGTTTTTCAAGGCTGGCGGGCTGTGCATTTTCACCGCGAAAGGAGCCAAAGAATTCACCGTCGAGACCGACCGACCCGACGCTGATCGTCGGGGCCCCTGTGACCTTTTTCGCCCAGCCTGCAAAGTTCAGACCTTCGTCTCCATCTAGCTCGGGAAATTCCGGTTCCCAGAAGCGACGCTGGGAGCAGTGGAGGACGTCTGCACCAGCATCGACGAGGGGTGTGAGCCAGGCTTCAAGTTCTTCCGGCGTGAGGGCAAGGCGGGCTGTGTAATCTTGCTGTTTCCACTGGCTAACGCGGATAACGATGGGGAAATCCTCACCAACCGCAACACGCATTTCCTTAATGATCTCAGCGGCGAAGCGGGCACGCTCCGGCAGCATCTTGCCACCCCATTTATCAGTGCGTTCGTTGGTACCAGACCAGAAAAACTGGTCGACGAGGTAGCCGTGGGCACCATGGATTTCGGCCATGTCGAAGCCAAGACGTTTGGCGTCTGCTCCGGCTTTGGCGAAAGCGGCAATTGTATCTGCAATATCCTCTTCGCTCATGACGTTGCCGCGGGGCTTGCCGGGGGCCTTCAGACCGGAGGGGCTTTCCACGAGAACATCAGGCACCCATTCGTTTCTCGCGTTCCTTGTAGAGCCAGTATGCCAGATCTGCGGACCGATCTTTCCGCCCGCTGCATGGACCCCGTCAGCAACCTTCCGCCAGCCGCTAAGTGCCTCATCTCCAAAGAAATTCGGGATCGCTTCCTCGTTCTTGGAAGCGGGTCGGTCGACCACCGTTCCTTCGGTCAAAATGAGCCCGACATCGCCTGCGGCACGGCGGCGGTAGTATTCCGCGACGTTGTTTTTCGGCACCCCGCCGGGGGAGAAGGTGCGGGTCATTGGGGCCATGACGATGCGGTTTTGCATCTCCAGGGATTTGATTTTGAACGGCTGAAAAAGAACGTCCGCGTTGGGATTGGTCATGATAGGATCTGCACTTGAAAATCGAACGACAGGCTAGTCATTCGCCGCGCCGGAGCATAGCAAAATACCGCCCGTCTATTCACAAATAGGGGCCGATCTTTCCAAAATACCCCCATTTTATTGGCAAATAGGCAGCGAATCCGTGCCGCACTGCGTCATGAACCTTCACCGCGCTCCAACTTGCGCTGTGCGCCGTTATGAATCGCTATCAGTTCGCCGAGAGATTGCTCGATCAGCACCTTACGCTTCTCCAGATCGTCCATCGCCTCGCGGGTCTTGGCGATGACGTAGCGAAGCTGCTTCTCACGCCCCTCACCCTTCTCACCGTAGAGTTCCAGATATTCGGCAATTTCCGAAAGTGATGAGCCAATCGCCCGGGCGCGCAGGATGATGGCGAGGCGCGCGCGGTCCCGGCGGGAATAGACGCGGGTGCCGTTGACGCGGGCCGGTGAGATCAACCCGCGATCCTCGTAGAAGCGGAGGGTCCGGCTAGTGACGTCAAATTCCTTCGCCAATTCAGCGATTCCAAACAGGGTCTTCTCCCCCGCCGGTTCGGCGACAAGAGAAGGGTCAGATGATACGGCTTGTGCGGGCAAGGTTCGATCCGTTGTCGCGTCAAGATGACGTTTAATGTCATACGTTGACCTATACGTCAAGTTGCGCTATTTAAGGTCAACTTTGGGAGGAGTTGTTTGCGTGAGCTACCAGAGTATTTTCAGGCCGGACGCCTTTGACGGCGAGGTGCATATCGTCACAGGTGGCGGAAGCGGCATTGGGCGATGCACGGCGCATGAACTTGCGAGCCTCGGGGCGACCGTGGTGTTGATCGGGCGCAACGAGGAAAAGCTCGCCAAGATCGAGGTGGAAATTGCCGAAGATGGTGGCAAGGCCACATACCACAGCCTCGACATTCGCAACGAAGACGCTGTCAGAGCCGCCGTCACCGCAGTGCTCGATACGCACGGCCGCATTGACGGCCTTGTCAACAATGCGGGTGGGCAGTTCCCCGCCCCTCTATCCGCCATCTCCAAGAAGGGCTTCGAGGCCGTTATCGCCACCAATCTGACCGGCGGCTTTCTGCTCATGCGGGAAGTCTTCAACCAGGTGATGGAGAAGAAGGGCGGCGCCATCGTCAATATGGCGGCTGACATTTGGCGCGGCATGCCGGGAATGGCCCATTCCGGCGCCGCGCGTGCGGGGATGATCAACCTCACCAAATCCGCTGCCTTCGAATGGGCGTCTAACGGCGTGCGGGTCAATTGCGTTGCACCGGGCTGGATCGCATCATCGGGCATGGACACCTATGAGGGCGCAACGGCAGCGCTGATCCCGAAACTCGCCGAACATGTGCCCGTCGGGCGGATGGGGCTAGAGGCGGAGGTGTCTTCCGCAATCTGCTTCCTGCTCTCACCGGCCGCCAGTTTCATCACCGGTGAGACGATGCAGATCGACGGCGGCGCACCGCTCGGCAGCGCGCTCTTCCCGGTGCTGAAAGGGCGCGGGACTGGGCCCTTCGACGGCTTCCACCGCGCTGTAACGCCCAGGGCATTGCAAGGGGATGAGAGCTGATGCCTATCCTCCCCACCAGCCTCAACACAGGTTCCGACGACTTTGCCAGGAACGCCGAGAAGATGGCCGAGCGTCTGGCTGAAATACGTGGTCTTGAGGAGCGGGTGCGGCAGAATTCCGCATCGCGCAAGCAACGGTTTGACAAGCGCGGCCAGCTTCTGCCCCGCGAGCGTATGGCTCGCCTGCTCGACCGGGGCGCGCCGTTTCTCGAACTCTCCAGCCTCGCTGGCTACAAGATGCACGACGATGATGGAGCCAAGAACATCATGGGAGGCGGTTCCATTGCAGGGATCGGCATGGTGGGCGGCAAGCGCTGCATCGTCTCTGCCAATGATAGCGCCATCAAGGGCGGCACCATCGCGCCAATGGGCGTAAAGAAAGTGCTGCGCCTCCACGAAATCGCTTTTGAGAACAAACTGCCTCTCGTCTATCTGGTGGAATCCGGCGGCGCGAACCTGATGTATCAGAGCGAGATTTTCATTGAAGGCGGACGGAGTTTTGCCAATCAGGCGCGCCTTTCTGCGGCAGGCATTCCGCAGGTCGCGGTGGTCCATGGCTCGTCCACGGCGGGCGGCGCTTATCTGCCGGGTCTCTCCGACTACGTCGTACTGGTGGAGGACAAGTCGAAGATCTTCCTAGCCGGGCCGCCATTGGTGAAAGCTGCGCTCGGCGAAGATGCCGACGAGGAAGGTCTTGGCGGCGCCAAAATGCACTTCGAAGTAACGGGCCTTGGCGAATATATGGCCAAGGACGACGCAGAAGCCATCGCTTATGGTCGCGCGATCATGGAGCATCTTAACTGGGACGAGCCTGGCGCGACGAACAACGCTTCCGCCCCGCTGTACGATGCCGAAGAACTGATGGGCCTCGTTCCGGCGGACGAAAAAGCTCCCTTCGACATGGGCGAGATCATCGCCCGGATCGTTGACGGGTCCAATTTCCTCACCTTCAAACCGGGCTATGGCACCGAGACGCTGTGCGGCCATGGCGCGATTGGCGGCCACAAGGTGGGCATCATCGCCAACAATGGGCCAATCCTGCCGGAAGGCTCCACCAAGGCTGCGCAATTCATCCAGCTTTGCGACCAGACCGGCACGCCCCTTGTCTTTTTACAAAACACCACCGGCTACATGGTGGGGACGGATGCCGAGCAGGCCGGAGCCATCAAACATGGCTCGAAGATGATTCAGGCCGTCGCCAATGCGCGGGTGCCGAAATTCACCATCGTCATTGGAGGGTCTTTCGGCGCGGGCAATTACGGCATGTGCGGACGAGGGTTTTCGCCGCGCTTCATCTTCGCCTGGCCTTCTGCGCGTACCGCGGTGATGGGTGGCGATCAGGCTGCCAAGGTAATGGAAATCATCAGCCGCGCGAAGTTTGAACGTTCCGGCGAAACCCTTGATGAAGAGGTGCTTGGGCGCATGTCGCAAGCGATCCGTGACCGCATGGAGATGGAATCCACCGCCCTCTATTCCACCGCACGGCTTTGGGATGACGGCATCATCGACCCGCGCGACACCCGTCGCGTCCTCTCTCTTTGTCTTGACCTTTCCGCCGAGGCCGAGGCCCGGCAGTTGAACCCCAACGCCTTTGGCGTTGCGCGCATGTAAGGAGCCACAAATGCAATTCACTCAGGAGCATAAAGAGCTTGGCCGGACCGTCGCCAAATTCGTTGAAACCGAGCTGAACCCATACGTTGATGAATGGGAGGCGGCGGAGGAATTTCCCTCCCACGAGGTCTTTAAGAAGCTGGGTGAGCTTGGCCTGCTCGGCATCAAATACGACACCGACTATGGCGGCCTTGGCCTCGATTTCTCCTATTCCATGATAATGGCGGACGAGCTTGGCCTGTGTTCCTGCTCCGGTGTGCCGATGGCAATTGGCGTCCATACCGACATGTGCACACCGGCTTTGAATCGCTTTGGCTCAGTGGAGCTGAAGAAGGAGTTCCTGGCCCCCGCTATAGCGGGCGATGTGGTGGGCTGCCTTGGCGTTTCTGAACCCGGTGGCGGGTCTGACGTTGCGGCGGTGAAGACCACTGCACGCAAGGACGGTGATGACTATGTCATCTCCGGCACCAAGATGTGGATCACCAACGGCATGAAGGCGGACTGGTGCTGCCTGCTGGCCAACACATCCGATGAGTCTCCTCATAAGAACAAGTCGCTCATCATAGTGCCGATGGATGCCAAGGGGATCGAGCGGCAGAAGATCAAAAAGATCGGCATGAACGCCTCTGACACAGCGCAGATCTTCTTTGATGAGGTGCGCGTGCCGCAGAGGAATGTGATCGGGCAGGAGGGCAGCGGCTTTATGTTGCAGATGCTGCAATTCCAGGAAGAGCGGCTCTGGGGCGCCGCGTCCTGCCTGAAAGGGCTCGACAAGCTGATTGACCTCACCATCGAATACACAAGCGAGCGCCACACGTTCAACCAGCCGATCCTCGACAATCAGGTGGTGCATTTCCGGCTCGCGGAATTGCGCACAGAGATAGAGGCGTTGCGGGCGCTAACCTGGTCTGCTGTGGAGCAATATGTTGCCGGCCAGGACGTCACCAAACTCGCCTCCATGGCGAAGTTGAAATGCGGACGCCTGTCTCGCGAAGTCGCCGATTCCTGCCTCCAGTATTGGGGCGGCATGGGCTATACGTGGGACAATCCCGTCTCCCGCGCGTTCAGAGACGGAAGGCTGGTTTCCATCGGCGGCGGGGCCGACGAGATCATGCTCAACATCATCTGCAAGCTGGAAGGCACGCTCCCCGGCACCTCCAACAAACCATCCAAATCGCTCCAGTGAGCGACCCGGATACCATCCTCGCTGAGACCCAAGGCGCGGTTCGCACGCTGTGGCTGAACAGGCCGGAGGTGAAGAACGCCATGTCGCTTGCCATGGTGGAGGAGCTTCGCACGGCGCTTGCGGAAGCGGAGGCGGAACCTGCCATCCGCGTGTTGGTGCTGCGCGGCAAGGGTGGCACGTTCTGCGCCGGTGGCGACATTGCCGATATGAGCAAGGCCCGGCAGGCGGTGGTGGAGGATGGGGACGATCCCATCGCGCGGGTCAGCACGGTTTTTGGAGAACTCTGCCTCGCCTATTCCAGGACGCCGCTGGCACTCGTGACCGTGGTGGAAGGTGGGGCCCTTGGCGGCGGCTTTGGCCTCGCCTGTGTGAGCGACATCTGCATCGCCTCCCAGAATGCGAGTTTCGGTCTGCCGGAAACGAGCCTTGGC
This sequence comes from uncultured Alphaproteobacteria bacterium, assembly GCA_929200315.1. GTDB lineage: Bacteria > Pseudomonadota > Alphaproteobacteria > Rhizobiales > Rhizobiaceae > Pseudahrensia. Next base: position 384,205 of record CAKMZB010000003.1, read on the forward strand.
CTCGTCCCGGCGCAGATCATGCCATTTCTGGTAGAGCGGTTGGGTTACAGCGAAGCAAAACGACTGGCCGTGCTCGGCGGCAGGATCGATGCGGCGGAGGCGCTGCGGATCGAGTTGGTACATGAAATGGCGCAAGATGTTGAAGCGCCACTTGCCGCAACCTGCACCCAAATTCTGCGCAACCCGCCTGAAGCATTGGCCGCGACGAAGGAGCTGGCGCGATTGGCGCGATCCACACCTGCCGACGAGATCGTGCCGATCGCCGCGCGTGCCTTTGCAAAAGCCTTCCGCGGGGAGGAGGGCGTTGAGGGAACGACGGCCTTTATGGAAAAGCGCAAACCGGAATGGGCCGTCAAATGAGCGCCCCGATCCGCAAACTGCTCATCGCCAATCGTGGTGAAATCGCCTGCCGCATCATGCGCACAGCAGCGGCAAAGGGCATCGCCACCGTCGCAGTTTATTCAGATGCCGATGCGGGCGCGGTCCACGTGAAACAGGCCGATGAAGCGGTGCATATTGGCCCCTCTCCCGCAGCCCAGTCCTATCTCAACATCGACGCCATTATAGAAGCGGCGCACCAAACCGGCACGGATGCCATCCATCCGGGCTACGGGTTCCTGTCGGAAAATTCTGGCTTTGCTGAGGCCAGTGCCGCCGCCGGTCTCACCTTCATCGGCCCACCCGCCAGCGCCATCGCCTCCATGGGGGACAAGGCGACCGCGAAGACGATCATGGAAGAAGCGGGCGTGCCCACCGTGCCCGGCTACCGCGACAGCCAGGACGATGCCGTCCTTGCCAAGGCTGCCGAAGCAATCGGAACGCCACTTCTCATCAAGGCGGTGGCCGGCGGTGGAGGCCGCGGAATGCGGCGGGGTGATGATCTCACAGCCTTCAGAGAGGCCCTCACCAGCGCCCGCCGTGAGGCCCAGAGCGCATTCGGCAACGGCGATGTGATGCTGGAGAAATGCATCACGTCAGCCAAGCATATTGAAGTGCAGATCATTGGCGATGCGCATGGCAATGTGCTGCATCTGGGGGAGCGTGATTGCACCGCGCAACGCCGCCATCAGAAAGTTATCGAAGAGGCCCCGTCACCCTCCCTCACCGCGGCCCAGCGCGAGGCAATCTGCGCCGATGCCGTCACAGCGGCAAAGGCGGTGAGCTACATTAATGCCGGGACCGTGGAATTCCTTCTCGCCGATGATGGCGCTCACTATTTTCTCGAAATGAACACCCGTCTCCAGGTCGAGCATCCGGTGACGGAGGAAGTGACGGGAATTGACCTCGTCGCCTGGCAATTGCGCGTCGCGGCAGGGGGAAAGCTGACGCTTGAGCAGAAAGACATCACCCCGACCGGTCATTCGATCGAAGCCCGGCTCTATGCCGAGGATCCTGCGGCAGATTTCGCGCCGCAGACCGGCCGCGTCCTCCATTGGCGGCCGCAAGACGCGGAACTGCGCATCGATGATGGAATCACTGAGGGCGATGCGATAACGCCCCACTATGACCCGATGATCGCCAAGATCATCGCTCATGGGTCAGATCGCGTTGCCGCGATTCAGCACCTCGCTGAGGCGTTGCGAAAGGCACCGCTCCTCGGCCTGCGCACCAACCGGCGGCTCCTGATCAACCTTCTGGAGAGCGATGCGTTCAGGGAAGCCAGCTTGGACACAGCAACCCTCGATCGCTGGGTCGAGACGGGCAATGCCGCCATCGCGCCCAAGGCTCCGGCTTCAGAGGATTTTGCAATCGCTGGCGCCTTTTTGGCGCTGGAACGGGGTGGCGATTGGTGGCGCTCATCGGGAATTGCGGAATGCCCGCTAACCATCTTCATCGGCGAGGACGAGCGGGACGTGCATCTCACCTTCGAGCGCAGCCAGCTCACCAACCTCATTGTGGACGGCGAGACCATCGCGGTTGCAGAGCCACGCTTTGAAGACCGGATGTTGAGTTTCACCCTCGACGGCATCGCACAAAGAGCCACCGTGCTGCGTGACGGCGCGACCATCTGGCTCGACCGCAGCGGAACCACGCTGACCGCCCAGGAAGCAGACCCCACCGGCACCAGCACCCAGACCGTCGATTCCTCGCGGATCACCGCTCCGGTCTCCGGCCTCATTCAGGCGATGCCCGTTGTGGTTGGCGATAAAATCGAAGTCGGTCAGACCCTCGCCGTGATCGAAGCCATGAAGATGGAGACGGTCCTCACCGCAACTGCGTCTGGCAAAGTCAAGGCGATTGCGGCCACCGAGGGTGCGCAGGCCAAGGCGGGGGACGTGCTCATCGAACTGGAATTGGATGACAATGGATAAGGCGATTCTCACCTGTGCCCTGAATGGTGTTCTCACCAATCCGGCACAGCACCCGGTGCCCGTCACGCCAGCCGAATGTGCCACCTCCGCACGTCAGGCCTATGACGCTGGCGCGGCCATCATCCACATCCACTTCCGTCGCCAGGACGAGGGACAAGGTCACCTGCCGAGCTGGGAACCGCAGGTCGCCATCGATATTGTCGGTGCGATCCGCAACGCCTGCCCCGGTATCCTCATCAACCAGACCACCGGGACGGTGGGCGCTGATATTTCTGGCCCCCTTGCCTGTCTGCGCGAAGTGAAACCGGAGATCGCCGCCGCCAATGCCGGGAGCCTCAATTATCTGAAGCTGAAATCCGATGGCTCCTGGGCCTGGCCGCCGATGCTCTTCGACAATCCGGTGGAGAAAGTGGAGCGCTTTCTCAATGTGATGAACGAGATCGGCGCACGGCCGGAGTTTGAATGTTTCGACACCGGAATCGTGCGATCGGTGGAAATGTTCGTGAAAAGCGGCATGGCGACCAGCGCACAATACAATTTCGTCATGGGCGTGGCCTCCGGGATGCCCGTCGACGCGCAGCTTCTGGAGCTGCTCCTCCCCTACCGCCTCGATGGTGCGCCTTGGCAGACAACCCTGATCGGCCGCTCGGACATCTGGCCCGTCCACCAGCGCGCCGCCGAACTTGGCGGGATGCTGCGCACCGGCGTTGAAGACACATTCTACCTGCCCAACGGCGAGAAGACGGCTGGCAACGGCCCACTCATCGACGCCCTGGCGGCATGTGCAAAAAATGCGGGCCGCGACATCGCAACGCCGGATGAGGCGCGGGCGATTTTGGGGTTGATCCCCAATTAGACGATTGCCAACGCTCCGGCTTTGCCGCGGGCTCTAGTCATCCCACCACCAATCATCGTCGTCGTCATCATCTCCAGGCAGGGCCCTGCATTCTCCGCTTTCACGGTCCGCTTCGAGATCTTCCGCCCGGTTCTCAGCAAGAGCACGCGCCAGGGAAAGGCCACTGAAGGAGAAATCTTCCAACACTTCCACACCACCTGAACTCTTCGACGTGAGAGTGAAAGTGACAATGTCCACTTCCTCTATCCGATCAATCTCCGTCTCTAAGTCTTCGTCGCCCCCCATGCCATTGAAGGAAATACTTCCAACAACATCATCAGGCACAGAATCGAAAATCTGAAATCCTTCAAGGTCGACATAGGTTGTGTGGACGGTATGGCGGTACTCTTTCGTCTCATAGGTCAGCTCCAGCTCTTCGCTGCCCTCAAATTGAAGTTTTTCCTTGATGACAAGCGCAAGGCCCGGCCGCGCGCCCTTGTAATCTCCATCCAGCCTGAAATGCAGGCGCTGGCTGCCGTCGCGCGTATTCAGCAGCACTTCCCACCCGCCCGGTGCCCTGGCCGTGACAGAGAAATCTCCAAGACTCTCGGTAAAAAGACACAACGGCTTGGTCAGCGCAGCAAACTGTTCCTCTGTTGGGGAGTCGTCCTCAGGCGTGTCACTGACACTTTCACTCGCCGCTTCAGCTCCGCCGCGGCAGGGGTGATCATAGGGCTGGGTGTGATTGCACAAGAGCTCAATCAGATTTGCGGCGTCGATGGACCAGTTTGTGTCCTGTCCGGCGTAGATATTGATCGCGTCCATGTCCGCGTAATTTTCCAGCAGGTATTCAAGATGGTCGGACTTAAAATCCGCGCGGAAGTCGATCCAGAGGCTCCCATCAACTTTGGTGCTGCAAGAGACAAAATTGCCCCGGTGCAGATCCTCAGCCGTGCGGGCACATTGAAGTTGGCAGTTGGCAGCAAGGTTTGACTCCCCGACGCACTGGCTGACCGGCCATTCTGATTGTGCCTTGTAGAAAGTGAAAAACTGGTATTCCCCGTCCCGCTTGGTGCGAATGTCGATATCCAGCTTATCGACCACCATGTTCTGCCCATAGGCAGCACGAAGGTGGAATTTCGCCGTTCCGGTAAAGGTGGTGACGATAAATTTGGCGATCCTGTCTGAGGTTTCGGTAAAATTGTCGCTGGAATAGACAATCGATCCTCTGCGATCTTCGGTAAGATCCTCGGCCTCGTCAAAGCGCCACTCTCCGGCAAAGGCGGGTGGTAGCAGAATAAGCGATGCGGCAAGGACCGTGGCATAGACTACCAAGGGGGCGGCGCGCCAAAAAATAGCCATCTGAATTCCCCCATTCCCCAATGTCCAAGCTCCCAGCGTGTCATCTTACATGGTTGGGCGGTTTTCGGAAATTGCGGGAAAGTCACCAGGTTAGGATCAAAGCCGAATCTGCGCATAATAACTGCTCGAGCTGGTCAGATCACCGCTTCTATCCTTGTGGCCATTTCGCCGGGCGCTTCTCCAGAAACGCGCTGATTCCTTCCTTCGCCTCGGCGGACATCATCACACGGCGCAGCGCTTCATTGTTCATTTTCCAGGCATCGTCTTTGCTCCCCTCGCCGCTGTTGCGGGCTAGCGCAAGGGTTTCAGTGATCGCATCCGGGGCATTGGCAGTGATGGTTTGGGCGAGGGCCTGAGCAGCGGCAAGCGCGCCGCCTTTCTTCACGATTGCATTGAGGAGGCCATAACTGTGCGCCTCTTCTGCCGTGACCATCCTGCCGGTGAGGAGGATTTCGTTGGCAATCACCTGCGGGACACGGTGGCGCAGGCGGATTGCACCACCGCCGCCCGCGATAAGACCGAGCTTGGGTTCCGGCACGCCGAAAATCGCGCCTTCCCCGGCGATGGCCATGTCGCAGGCGAGGAGGATTTCAAAGCCGCCTGCAAGCGCTGCGCCTTCCACGGCGGCGATGACGGGTTTGCCCGGTTTGCGGTTCACGAAACCGCCAAAGCCGCCTTTGCCAAAGAGGATAGTTTCACCTTCACCCGCTATGAACGCAGCAAGATCCATCCCGGCGCAGAAATGGCCGCCAGAGCCGGTCAGGATAGCGACGCGGATGTCGTCATCTTCCTCAAACCGCGCGATCACTTCACGCAGGGCGTCTGACATTGTGATGTTAATGGCGTTGCGCTTGGCGGGTCGGTCGAGGGTGATGGTGGCAATTTCACCCACCTTCTCAAACAGCACGCCTTCAAGGTCACTCATGGCTAAAGCTCCTTCGCCCGCCGCCGCAATTCAGCGCGGATCAGCTTGCCCGTGGTGGTCATGGGCATGTCGTTGATGAAAACCACCTGGCGGGGATATTCGTAAGCTGCGAGACGCTCACGCACATGAGTGGCTATCTCGTCGCGGAGTGCGTCGGATGGCGTGTGGCCTTCGGTGAGTTCAAGAAACGCAACGACAATCTCTCCCCGCGTCGGGTCCGGTTTGCCGACAACGCCCGCCCGCGCGACTGCGGGATGCGTGACGAGACAGTCTTCAATTTCCGAAGGGCCGATCCGGTAGCCTGAGGAGGAGATGACATCATCGTCGCGCCCGATGAAGCGGATGCGCCCGCTGGCCGTTAGCGCACCCCTGTCACCGGTGAGAAGCCACTCTTTGCCATCGACAGTGCGGAACTTCTCCTGCGTCGCTTCGGGCCTGTTCCAGTAGTGGAGGAACATAACGGGGTCCGGCGCCCGCACCGCAACCTCGCCCTCCTCTTCCACCGCGCAAAATGTGCCGTCTTCGCCGAGCACCGCCACTTCGTGGCCCGGAACGGCAAAACCCATGACGCCCGGCTCGGCCTTTTCCAGCGCCGCGCAGGAGGAGACGGTCATGTTGCATTCGGTCTGGCCGTAAAACTCGTTGATCGTCACGCCCAGCACCTCGCGGCCCCACTCAATGAGATCTTTGCCAAGGGTTTCACCGCCGCTGGCAACGGAACGCAGGTTGATCGGCCAGTGCTCCGGATTTTCCACCTGCCGCATCATGCGCAGTGCCGTTGGCGGCAGGAAGACGTTGCGGATGGCGTGGTTTGCAATCAGCTCGAATGCCGCTTCGCCGGTAAACTTTTCAAACCGCCGCGCTATCACAGGCACACCGTGATGGAGCGCGGGCATAAGCACATCGAGTAGCCCACCGATCCAGGCCCAATCCGCCGGGGTCCAGATGCGATCCCCCGGTTGGGGCAGAAAATCATGACTCATCTCCACGCCAGGCAGATGACCGAGCAGCACGCGGTGGGCATGAAGCGCGCCCTTTGGATTGCCGGTCGTTCCGGACGTGTAGATAAGCAAAGCCGGATCATCGGCACGGGTCTTTTGTGGTGTGAAGTCAGCGGACGCCTCCGCGCAGAGGGCGTGGAAGTCAACGGCATTTTCGTGAGGGCCGTCGATGGAAAAGACGTGTTTCAGGTCCGGTAGCGAGGGTGCGAGCGCTGCAAGTTTTGCTGCACCGTCGGTATTGGTGATGACGATTTTTGTGCCTGCATCCGCAAGGCGATATTGCAGCGCGTCAGGGCCGAAGAGGGTAAAAAGCGGCTGGGCAATCCGCGCCGCTTTGGTGATGGCGACATAGGCCTTCGCTGTGTCGATCCCCTGGGGCAACAGCACCGCCACACGGTCGCCAACATCACTGTGGCGGGCCATGACATGGGCCATCCGGTTTGACCCCGCGCGCAGCTCAGCAAAGGTGCAGACGGTCTCTTCACCCGTCTCCGACACGTCGATGACAGCGGCCCGGTCGGGGTGATCGGCGGCGATACGGTCGCAGATATCTGCGCCAATGTTGTAGAAATCCGGCACATCCCAGCGAAAGGCCGCGCGCAGGTCGGCCACAGAATTGGCTTTTGGGAGCATCACGGATCTTTTCTGGAGGCGTGGGGTATCAGCGCCGATTGTGCCAAGCCGCACGCCATCCCGCCAGTGGTTTGGCTAAAGTCCTCTAAATCCCCCTAGAGCCCACCGTGAACGCCCAGCGCTTCTTCCAGTTCGCGCTCCTCGTAGCTGAAATGGGAATCCACAACCTCCTCGAGGTTTGAAATCACCTCCTTAAGATCAGCAAGTGTTGCGGCGGCCGGGTTCTGGACGAACGCGGCTCCCCTTTCGCTAAGGGCGCCGATGAGCGTGTGAACCACTTCGTGTTCCTTGCGTAGCTTGGCGACCACAGCACGCAGACCCTCGCTGCCGTTCTGCTCAAGGGTTGGGAAGGTATGGCCTTCCTCAATGTTGTGGTGGAATTGCAGATGCTGGCATTCACGCCCACAGATCGCACCGAAGAGGCGCAGGTTCTGCGCAATCGCCATAGTGTTGAGGACCTTTGTAAGATCGCCCGCAGCGGCGGCGTCATCCTCAATGCGCGTGAGCACGCGGCGCACCTGCGCCAACTCACGGCGATGGTGGGCGTGGATCATCGCAAGCTGACGGCCAAAGGCACGGTGTGTATCCGTCGCATCCTGTATGGCGGGGGCCGAAGGGCGGGCGGCTTCGTCAAGATCGGCGCGCCCGGGCAGGGGCGACCGTTGCCCCCCCTCGGGGTGATCATAGAGAATAGGCATGTGGTCGATCCGCAAAGGCTACTTGGCGCTGACGCTAAGGCGGGACGGACCGTTAATGCAATGGCCGATTATCAACATGCCAGGTGACGCATTTAATTTGGTTCAACGAGTATATCTGCTAGTATACACTTCAACATCACAGATCCGCGGCGCGCAGAAACCTGATTCATGAAGATCTTGCTGGCAGATGACCACGAACTCGTCCGGGACACGATTGGTGCCTATCTCGCCCAAGAGGTGGATATGAGCATCGTCACCGCCGCTGATTTCGACCAGGCTGCAGCGGCTATGACCAATGAGGGGCCCTTCGATGTGGTGTTGCTGGACTGGTCAATGCCCGGAATGGACGGGTTGGATGGCCTGGCCCGCGCGAAAGAGCTGAATTTTGGAAGCCCTGTTGCCATTCTCTCCGGAACGGCAACCCGCGCCATTGCCGAAAAGGTGCTGGCGGAAGGTGCCGCAGGCTTCCTGCCCAAAACCCTCGCCGCCAAATCCCTTGTCCATGCCGTTCGGTTCATGATGACTGGCGAGCAATATGCCCCGATCCAGTTCATGACAGAGCCGGACGAGAGTGTTCACCCGCTTGCTGAAAAGCTGACCAAACGGGAGATGGAAGTTCTTGGCGGGCTAGTGGATGGCCGCTCCAACAAAGAAATTGCCCGCGGTCTTGGGCTGCAGGAAGTCACCGTAAAATTGCATGTCAAAACGCTGTGCCGAAAGTTGGAGGCTCGCAACCGCACCAATGCTGCAATGATAGCGCGGGATGCCGGGCTCTTTTAGGCCACGCCTTCCTCAAGAGCTTCGATCAGCTCCTCAACCGCAGCCTGAGCAGCGACGACGTCCGGCTGCATCGCCGCGATAAGCTCGCCCACATCGCCGCTGCTTTCATTGGCGGCCTTTTCGATCTGCGAGAGCCATTGCTGCAACCGTCTCGCTCCAAAAATGGCCGCGGACCCAGCCTGGCGATGAGCCTGCTCGGCAACTTTCTCACCATCTGACGTCGGCCCAAAACCGTCCTCGCTCAAATACGCCAATTCGGCGTGGAAACCCTTCAGCCGGTCCAACAGCAATGTATCCGGCAATGCGTCGGCCAGCTCGTTCATGACAGCAGGGTCGAGTGGACTATCGACACCGTTCTCCTCTTCAACAGGCAAAACGATGTCACCCTGGTCGTCGCCTAGACATTTCATGAGCAGCGCGTTCAAGGTCCGTTCCCGCAGCGGCTTGATGAGGCAGTCCTGCATTCCGGCCTTCAATAGCTCCTCGCGCTCGTGGGCCAGGGCATGGGCCGTCAGCGCGACGATGGGAGCAGTGCTCGACAAGCCGTCCTGGCTGCGAATGGCACGGGTTGCAGCAATGCCATTCATACGGGGCATGCTGATGTCCATCAAAATGAGATCGAACCGCTCGCCTTTGGCCCGTTCTACCCCTTCAACACCGTCATGGGCCTCGCTCACGCGACAGCCAGCACGCTGGAGCAATTCACGCGCGACAAAGCGGTTGGTCTCATTGTCCTCAATGACAAGAACATGGGCGGCCCCTTCAAGATCAATGAGGTCAGGCCGAGGACGGTTGGCGCGTTCCTGCGCGGCCCCGGCATCGAGAAGCGGAACCCTGAGCCAGAAACGGCTGCCTTCCCCTTCCGCACTGGCAACACCCATATGGCCCCCCATCGCCTCCACAATTCGACGGCAGATCGTCAGGCCAAGGCCGGTGCCTTGTGAAGAGCGTTGATAGGATGGGTCGATCATGAAGAAAGCGTCGAAAATTCTTGCATGATCGTCCTGCGCCATGCCGATGCCGGTATCGCTGACCGAGATTTCCAGCATGTTCTCTTGACCCTGCGCCCGGGCGGCATGGATCGCAATCGTGCCATTGCTGGTGAATTTCACCGCGTTGCCGACAAGGTTCATGAGTATCTGGCTCAGCCTGCCGCGGTCCTGGGTGATCTTTGAGAGTGCGCAGTCGCACCTCACCTCAATATGGTTGCCTCGTGCGATAGCGGCCGGCTCGTTGATCCTGGCGACTTCTTCCAGCAATTGCTGAAGGTCATGTTCCGCTGGCTGAAGCTCCATCGCACCTGCATCAATGCTGGTGATGTCGAGCACGTCGTTGATATGACCCTGTAGAATCTCGCCCGAATTCATGGCCGTTGCCACATATTGGCTCTGCTGCTTGTCCATGTCGGTGTGGGAAAGCAGATCCAAAATACCCATGACCCCATTCAAAGGTGTGCGCATTTCATGGCTCATAACGGCGAGAAAATCCGATTTCGCCTTTGCCGCCTTCAACGCAGCATCACGGGCGCGGGTCAGCTCAGCCCTTGTCTTGGTGCGTTCTGAGATGTCGCGGATATAGCCAATAAAGATTTGCGCCTCGCGCCCCTCGCCCCCTCCGGCTGTCCCGATGGAGAGTTCCGCTGGAAAGATTGAGCCATCGGATCGCATCCCGTCCAATTCCACCCGTCGAGCGCCCAGAACCTTGGCCACACCTGTTTTGATGTAACGTGCCATGCCCGCTTTGTGTGCCTCGCGGTGCATCGGCGGTATGATGACGTCGTGCATCAATTGGCCGATTGCTTCCTTGCGCGAATAGCCGAAGGTCCTCTCCGCTGCAGGGTTGAAATCGACAATCCGCCCTTCGGCGTCCGAAACCACCATAGCGTCGAGGGCCGCGGTCACCGCGCTTGCATAACGCTGGTTGCTCAATATCTCGTCCCGCGAGAGACGGCGGGCCTGCCGCAACTGGCGCAGAGCATAGGCAAGCATGAAGAGCAACGCCGCAATCATGGCCAGGGCAAGAAGGCTGACTTCTGTCTGCGACAGCGACCAGAGCACATTGCTTGTGGGAGCATCCTGCAACGCCTGGTGCTGGCGCAAAATCTGCACTCCAAGCGCCGCCAGCGCCAGCACACCGCCAAACGTCGCCAGAAGAAAGACCGCGTTGCTCAGTCGGTACCGGAGCTGTTTTCCGTGAGAGCTCGTCATCTGTAGGTTCCCGTCATCCCTCACTCCCCTTAGCACAGCTGGGAGGGCCTGGCGCTCAAACGCAGCATAGTCGTACCGCTATGAGGCAAAGAAGGTGGGCATCTCGTCGATCTCAACCGCATGAATTGGAAGGTCAGGCGCTGTTCCGCGCCAGTTGGGGGTGCTCGTAGGCCTTCGGATATTCCATCGGCGTAAACGGGCCAAGGGGTACGACACCGTTCCAGGAGCGACCGAAATAGCCCTGACGGCAGTGGACAAGAGAGCCGGAGCCGATGACCCCTGGCAGCGCGTGAACCCGGCACAGCCAGCGCCACAGCTGCGGGTAATCGAGAATGCGCGCGCCGTTCAGCTTCATGCGCACATAATAGACCGGATCGTGCCGGTAGAGCGTTGGGAAGAGCCGCAAATCGGCCTCGGTGAAGGCCTCACCCGTCAGAAATCTGCGCCCGTCGGAGAGCAGATCTTCGAGCTGGTCGAGGGTCTCAAAATAGGTGGTGAAGGCCTCTTCATATACGGCTTGATCCGATGAGAACCCGGCCTTGTAGGCACCGTTGTTGATGCCGTTGTAGATCTGCTCATTCAGCGCCGCGAGAGCCTGTTGAAGAGCGGTATCATCGGGCACCAGCCGGACACGCTCAGCATCAGGAATGACGCTGCCCAAAGCCGCCGCATGGGCGTCTAGCATACGGATGATCTCCGCGCTCTCATTGTTGACGATCCGGCCGGCAATCTTGTCGTAGAGAATAGGAACGGATTGCTCATCCGACCCTTCGCGGCAGTAGATTTCCTTTGCAAGCCGCAGCCCCTCCCCGGTTCCGGTCTCACGGGTGCATTCCGCAAGCGGTTCACCGGTGAGTGAAGCTTTGCGCTCTGGCGAAAATTCCCAAAGGTTCGGCCCTGCCGGATCATCCGGCGTGGTGCGGTTGGGAAAGGCGATATCCATCGTGATCGCCCCTTCCAGCCCCAGCACACTGCGCGCCAAAGTCACCCGATGGCACCAGGGGCAGTTCAATGCCACAAACAAATGATATCGCCGCGGCTCGGCGGGAAAGCCGTCATCACCAATCCAATGCCGGAACCCGCTGACACCCCGCACGAACTCACCTTGGGCACGGCGTTGTTGCGCGTTGGTCTGGTCTTCTTGGGTAGAGATGTCCTTGGCCATGAAGGCAGTTTAGCGGGTTTGGGCGGGGTGGGAAATGAGGGAGTTTAGCCCATCACATTATCCGGCATAGTCTTTTGATAATTTGTCAGAATCCAGGCGAACAGACGTCGTGTCTTGTTGTCCTCAAAACGCCGGCAGGCCTCAACGACGGCCCTTGTTCACCCGGCCGCCTTTAGGACCAGAACGTCCACAGTCGCCTTTTTCAACGCCACCTTCTGCTTCTCCCGGCCCATGAAATGTGAAGCCTGCTCAGACGATAGAATGGAGAATTTCTCAGAAGCTTGCTTGATGGTCTGCGGAGCTGCAGCGGCAACTTTTCTGAAAGATGATCTTACAAGCTCACGCAGCCCAAACCGCACGCCGGCCGCTTTTTTGGGATCTTCAGCGTCCAACAAAGCCGTCTTCTCCAAACACCTAAGCAACAAGAAATGTCCGTCGATTATTGTTGAAAATTTGTACATTGGAAGCTCCGTATTCCACGAAGCTTGCCCTGACGCCGATATTGACCGATAGCAATTTGGCAAAAACTTGCCATAGATATAAACGATCCTTTCATTCGATGTAAAAATGTTTTTACATTAAACAGAGAAATATCATACGGAATCAATGAACCCTAGTCTTCCGCCCAAAACAGTAGAACTGCTTCAGGCTTTCCTTGCTGTCGCAGCAACATTGAATATCTCAAAGGCAGCCAGGGATATGGGGCTGAGCCGCCCAACCGTTATCCGGCGTTTGAGAGACCTCGAAGTTCAGTGCGCTCAGCCTCTCATGAAGCGTGTCAGCCACAGTTCATACGAATTGACGGATTTGGGAGCCTCATTGCGGATTGATGCGGAAAACTGGCTGCGGCAGGGCTCTTTTCTTGTCTCCGCACAGGGCGGGATATTTAGCAGTCTTCTTCATTCATCTCCGGAAGTGCACGGCGAGCAATTTCATGTTCAGCAACATCCGCTGGACGACGTTTGGCACCATGGTTCTGAAGTGCTCATTCAGATGCTTGATTGCTGGACGACCGCCCGGGGGTGGCTGGAGGCCCCGCAATTCGCCCCAGCCTATGAAAGAGCAGTTGTGGCGCGAGCCTACGATGCTGAATTTCTCCTCATCGCCATCGGCGAGAAAGCACCAATGATGACATGGCTTGGCCGGGAGTGGTGCCGGTCTTCCATCGGCAAGCCGATGTCCAGCACAGTTATTTCAACAGCCTCCGACCGGACCATCACCCATTCCTACCTCCAGGCTCTGCGGTTTGGGACGCCTTGGTACGACCATATGAGCATTCAGCTCCCCCGCCCGAAAACCGGCATCAGCGAGCGAGCAAATTACCGCCGCCTCGTCATGCCTTGCAAACTTCCCGATGGATCCCCCGTGGTCGCGTCGGTAGTGGAGTTGTCGGATGATCTGGTGATCGACAGCTTTGATGTACCGCGTACCAACCAGTCCAAAACAGGGGGCTGACAACGCTCAAGCTTTCGATGCTCCCTGACTTGCATGGGAGAATGATCGTGCAACAACAAACCGACTTTACCGACTATGTCGCAATGGGTGTTAAAACTCTCAAGGAATACGGCCTGGCCCTGAGATGGGGTGATGACTTTTCCGTCTTCAAGCGTGTTCTGCGACGCAATCAGGAGCGGTACGTCTCAGCTCCGGGTTTTGACCCGGAAACCAACCCGAGCCAGCCGATTGATGGGCTCTGGCTTGCCGCATTCAACCGCCGTGGCGAGCTGGTTCACACCCAGGCAAGCCGCAAGGTGAATGTTGAGCCAAACATGGCCGTTCATCTTGAAACCGGCGCCAGCGCCTATGAGCCAGCCTATCTTCGGTTCGATCTTGAAAATATTGGCGTTAGCGTTTCGCCATCGGCGAGAAAAATCAGCGGTCCGGCAATCTATCACGGTGAAGCTTGGCTGAAGGGCGGCCCCGACGGAGTGCGCGGCGGTGCCCTGCTTTTCATTTTCAGCCGGATGATGATCGCACAAGCTTTCGCGCGCTGGGATGTCGATCATATGTTCGGGCTCATTACCCCCAATACCGGCGTAAAGGGCTTGTCGGAACGCTACGGCTATATGCGGTGTGAACAGGGCGTCATCACTTTTCCCAAAGCCCCTGACCTGCCAACCGATCTTTGGCTGGTCTGGATGTCGCGGGAAGAGGCGCACCATCAACTGCGTCTGACACCCGATTACTTTGCCCAGATGTACACGCAGAAAAGTCTGGAGAAAGTCGCCTAGAAACCAACAGTGCCGTGGCTACGTGGTTCTTGCAGAGATGTCTGAACCTGCCGGATTGATGGGAGCCAGCAAAGCTGGCTCTCGAAGCGGCCAAACCGTGCGGCTGTGGCGGAGCATTGAGTCTGCTGCGAACTCGTCTCTCAAGGCATGAGTTTCTTTGTTTACAGGGAAATCGCCCCGTTTCGTGCGCAATTGAGCTTATTGTGCCTCAGATAACGCAGCATTCGCAGCAGATTAGCGCAAAATTCCCTGTGCAACGGAACAGGGAATGAACAGGCGAATAACAGAGGTTCTGCAGGGAAAGAACGGCTGAGCGTTCGCGCTTCGATCTGCATGGGTAGTCGCTGTCCTGGTCCCGCAGCCGGTCTCTGTGCGGTTGTGCACCTAGCTGAGGCCTGCGAACCAATGGTCTCAATCCGTTGAGGCGACCGCAGACCTCCATCGAGTAGGCCAACTGTCCTCAGGCTATCACGCCCTTTGGGATAGCGCCGTCAGAGTCTGGAATGCTAGGAACAAATCGGGTACAGATAGTCTCGTCGATGTCGATTCATGGCGGTTTCGGGAGGCCCGCCCTAACAATGAAGGAGCGGCCATGAGTTCGCTTGAACTAGAAAATATCTCCATCGCCTCTCTGTCTCCTTGGCGCACCAATGCCCGCACCCATTCCAGGAAGCAGGTGCGCGAGATTGCCGACAGCATTCGAACCTTCGGCTTCACCAATCCGGTTCTGATCGATGAGGACCACAACATCCTAGTCGGTCATGGCCGGGTGGAAGGCGCCAAACTGCTCGGTATGGCCGAGGTGCCCTGCGTCCAGTTCTCCCACATGAGCGCTACTCAAAAGCGCGCCTACGTATTGGCTGACAATAAGCTGGCGCTCAATGCCGGCTGGGATGAGGACATGCTGGCGGCCGAGCTCGGCGCTCTGATGGAGACTGATGACCTCGATTTCAATGTCGATGTCACCGGCTTCTCCATCTCCGAGATGGACAGCCTGATCGAAGGCGTCGCACCGGAAGAGGATGGCGATCCGGCTGACGATATGCAGCCGGCGTTGTCCGGTATTCCGGAGCGCTGCCAGCCGAGCGATCTGTGGCAGCTTGGCCCCCACCGTCTGTTCTGCGGCAATGCGCTCGATGCGGACAATGTCGCCATCCTCATGGGGAGCAGCAAGG
Source organism: uncultured Alphaproteobacteria bacterium (assembly GCA_929200315.1). Taxonomy (GTDB): domain Bacteria; phylum Pseudomonadota; class Alphaproteobacteria; order Rhizobiales; family Rhizobiaceae; genus Pseudahrensia. The sequence goes on from CAKMZB010000003.1 coordinate 399,529, forward strand.
CGCGGATGGTGTTCACCGACCCGCCCTACAACGTTCCCATCGATGGCCATGTCTCGGGGATGGGAAAGGTCAAGCATCGCGAGTTCGCCATGGCGTCGGGCGAGATGAGTGACGACGAGTTCACCGCCTTTCTTGCGACAGTCTTTGCAAACATGGCGGATGTTTCCATTGATGGATCCATCCACTTTGCCTGTATGGACTGGCGTCACATGCGCGAGATCGAGAATGCGGGCCGCGCGGTATTCGATGAACTGAAGAACCTCATCGTCTGGGCTAAGGACAATGGCGGTATGGGCAGCTTCTACCGTTCCCGCCACGAGCTCGTCTTTGCCTTCAAGAAGGGCACCCCCCCACACGAACACTTTCGAACTCGGGCAGAACGGACGCTATCGTACCAACGTGTGGCAGTACCGTGGGGTCAACACGCTGAAGACCGGGCGCTTGGACGAACTGACCCTGCACCCCACGGTCAAGCCGGTGCAGATGATTGCCGATGCCATCAAGGACGTCTCCGGCCGGGGCGAGATCGTCCTCGACCTGTTTGGCGGCTCGGGGTCCACCCTGATCGCCGCTCACAAGGCCGGACGGCGCGGCTACCTAATGGAGCTCGATTCCATCTACTGCGACCGCATCCTGCACCGCTGGGAGATCTACGCGAGAGACGAGGCGGAGTTGCTGGCCTGCGGGGCAACGCGACCGGAAGCGATCCGGGTCAGCATGCAGAGCGACGAGGCTACCTCGGTCATCGATGACAGCGCAGGCCGGACGGCTCCACACCGCGCCGCAGAAGAAGCGGCCTGACACATGAACATGGATGATAGCAGCCCTGGCCGCGACGCCATGCCTAATTGTACGGGCGACGAAGCAGGCGAACGCACGGTGAAGCCTTTGGCTGATCGCCCAGACATGCCAGCCATGCGACCGGTCATCGAGAAATTGCCGGACCTCGCATCTTCGGCACGGCGACCGGGTGCCGACTACGAGGTTGGCTACGGCAAGCCGCCGGTCAGCTCGCGCTTCCAGCCCGGTCGGTCGGGTAACCCACGCGGACGGCCCAAGGGTTCCCGCAACCGCAAGCCTGCCCTCAACGAGGAGCGGCTAAAAACTATTGTTCTGGAAGAGGCCTATCGCAGCATCACCATCAACGAGAAGGGTCGGCAGGTCTCAATCCTCATGGCGCAGGCCGTCATGCGCGCCATGGCCCACAACGCCGTCAAGGGCCATGCCCGGGCGCAGCGCCTGTTCACCGAACTGCTCACCCATACCGAACGTGAGAACAAGCGCCTGGCTGACCACTGGCTGGAGACAGCAATCGAGTACAAGGTCGACTGGGAGCGCGAATTGTTCCGTCGCCACCATCATGGCATCACCCACCTGCCCGACCCGCTTCCCCATCCCGACGACATCCGCATCAACATGCGCGATGGCACTGTGCAGGTCACCGGTCCGATGCAGAAGGAAGAGGTCGCCCACTGGGAAAAGCTGCGCGCGATGAAGGCGGAACAAATTGCCGAGGTGGCGTACTACGAGGCAGAGCTGAAAAAAGACCTCTCATCCGCCGAACGCGCAGGTTGTGAGCAGGAATTGGATCACGCGCGCGACATGCTGACAATCGTTGGAAGAGTGGTGCCGGATTGAGGAATGTGGGACGCCGGATTGCCGTAGCGAGAACGTGAGCATTGGCTGGCCGAACGCCGTATCGACGGTTCCTATGAAACCGTCCGTCGTTGGGCTCACAAGTTTGAACCTGCCTATGCCAGACGGATACGCCTGCACCGTCCAAGACCCTCAGGGTAATGACACCTCGACGAGGTCTTTGTCCGAATTGGTGGACAGGTTCGGCAACACGGGAGCGCAGGCGAATGGAGCGGGCAAGAGAACTTACCGCTATTGGAACTGGTGATCTGCGTCGGCGTAAGCTGGAAAATCAGGTTCCAAGCGCGTTACGACGCGCAAGATAAAAACCTACTTCAATCACCTTCGCTACGACGGTTTCGTGCAGCGTTATAAAGCCTCAATTTATCTTAGAGGCCGTGATAATATGGAGGGTAGGGAAGCGTATCACCATCTTTCAATTGGGGTTGCTCCAAGGCGCGATCATTAAGCTCCTTTTTTGGGCAGATCGAACCAGTCAAACGCTTCATTCAGCAGCCGAACCAAAATGCTGAAAGCTGAAGTACGAGCTCTATTTCTAGTTGCACAGCAAGTTGACCAGTGGCAGAGCTGCGCCATCGCGAATTTGAATTTTGCTCCTCTCAGACAACAGATGACACCGCTCAGCCCATCAGAAACTTTCGGCAAGATATGCACCTTTATGGCGACGATTCCTTTTTACCAGGTGCTACCGTTGATCGCGATTGAGCGGCGGGTTGCATCTGCTTTGGGGCGTGAGCAGTTCATCTATTTTGAAGACAAGCAGGGTCGTCCTGCCGGATACGCCAGTTGGATCTGGCTGACGGATGACGAAGAAGAAGAATATCTTCGAGATCCGTTGAATATGTCCGGACTGCCCAAAGAGAAGTTAACGGCAAAACAGGCCGGCGAGACAGCAAAACTCTGGATCGTGGACTTTTGCGGCCGGGCGTCCGCGGCACCCAAAATTGCACGTCATTTAAGGCAGCGGCTGGCCAAAGATCACCCTGACCTTGCAGGAGCAAAAGCGGTGCGGTGGAGCAAGCGCTATCCGTTTCCATTTTTGCGACGTTACGTGACAGGAACGACACTCCCGCCGCACGGCCCGGGAACCGCAGCCCCAATCCAGCGCAAAGCGCGCCTGGAAGATGTTTACGACCTGGCGCCTCGTATGCGGTGGCAGGACCGGGAAGAAGTGCGCCTTAACAGCGGCCGCAATCCCTTCGAGGCGCTTTTTAATGGCTACAAGAGATCACGAGTGAGTTATGCTTTTGAGTTTTACGACAGATGCATAGGCATGTTCGGCCTCGCCGACACAGGTAACGAAGAAGGATCTGGTATGATTTGGCTGCTCTCCAACGATACGCTGCAAGATCATCCAATGTTCAAAGCTCGGATTGGAAAAAAATTCGTCGATGAGGGCTTGCAAATCTACCCTAAGTTGATGAATTTCGTTCACGAAGATTCGCAGCAGGATACGATGGAATGGTTGAAGTTTCTAGGCTTCGAATTCACCGAAGCCGACGAGAATCACAATCAGCGGGGCGGAAAATTTTGGAAATTTGAGAAATGTTGGAAGTAGATAGTATTTTAAGGGGAATCGGTAGAGCTTTGTCTTATCTCATTGGAGTTCTGTCCAAAATTCTGGTATATTCTTTATTTTTCTCTATCTTAGCTGCATATGATTCTAAGTTTACGAATATTTTATTTGGATTTGATGAAATATACAGTAGAGATATTATCAGTAGTGCGCTGATCGCTTTTGCTGGATTTTCATTTGTGATGTTATTTCATTTTCTGCCAGCAATTTCTATATCTGACTTGTTTCTGAAAACCCGCGGCGCTGAAACTAAGTGTATATGTGTTGCATTGTTGTTTTTTGCAATCTACAACTTTATCTTTGTAAATATTGCAAATGTTGATAGAGACGGTTATTTCAACATTTATTTGATGGCATCAATATTTCTATTGTTTTATTACATCGCAGAAAAATTCGAATTTCGACGTTCGAGCATGGTCGAATGAAATCACGCTATAAGGGGTAGGCGAAGTGTGTGAAGTAGATGATGGTAGCCCGGGTTCAAGCTCGCACGGTGCGAGCGAAATAGGGGGTGGTTATGCCCCTCCGGGCGATACATCCCTTGGAGAGTTTGGGGGGACTCCGTCTGCGCCCTCTGGCTCAAATTCATCTGGGCCGTCTGGTTCCGGCGGGGGGTATGACGGTGGTGGTTATAGCCCTGGCGGTTCGGCGCATGATGGGGGTGAATTTGGATCGGGCTATAGTCACGGAAGCTACGATGGTGGTGGCTACAGCCCCGGCGGTGATTTTCATAGCGTTGGTGAGTTTGGCAGCTACAGCCCTGGTAGTTATGACGGGGGCGGTTACAGCCCTGGCGGCGCGGACCATAGCCTTGGTGAGTTTGGATCAGGTTATAGTCAGGGAAGCTATGATGGCGGCGGTTACAGCCCCGGTGGCGATGCCCATATCTCTGGTGAATTCAGTTTTTCTGAAACTCAAGCGTCAGTCCGTCGGGAAATATCGGATTTCGACGCGTCGAGCCGATATTCGATACACACAATAACCTCCAATCTATCCTTCCTTGGGTTCAACATAGGAATTATAGCGCACGGCGCTACTGCCGTATACGACCATGTGACAAATGAGCTGACCGTTTTTGGTAAGTACAATAAAGGAGGCAATTTTGCGAGTATCTTCGGCACTGAAGCGGATTATAATTTCGACCCAAACACCGAGCTTAGCCGTGCTGGTGCGTTCGTTTCCTCTAGTAGAAGTATTAATCAAAACGAATACGAATCAACAATAGCAACAATTAGAGCTATCTCAGAGAACCATGATGTATACAATCTCATAAATGATAATTGCCACTGCGCGAATATTGAAATTCATGAAAATATTGGGCTAAGCGCCCCTCTTTCAGATGTGTTTTCTGGCCTGTTCGGTTCTTACAACACCGGATATGATGGAATTGGCCCTGAAGGAGAGTTTGGCAATGGCGCAGGGGTGAAGCCGGTCGTAATTGACCTTGATGGTGACGGAGTTGAATTACTCGAAGGTGGTCGTTCTTCCATCAATTTCGATTTTGACGATGATGGATTCGCTGAGCGAACAGCTTGGGTCTCGCCTGACGACGCCTTTGTCGTAATAGACCTAGCTGCCGATGGCTCATTTGGCGCCGATGGTGTGATCGATCAGACGAATGAGTTGGCCTTCGCCAACTGGACGGCAGAAGAAACCGACACCGATCTTGAAGCCATGGCGGCCGTGTTCGACAGCAATGGCGATGGTGTTTTGGATGCTAATGACGAGCATTTCACAGATTTCCGCATTTGGCAGGACCTGAACCAGAACGGGCAGGTTGATGATGGTGAGCTGAAGACGCTCGAAGAAGCAGGCATTGTGTCCATCGACTTGACGTCTGATGGTGAAGAAACCGTGCTGGCCGACGGTTCGGTGATTTCAGGCACGGCGAGCTACACCAAATCGGACGGTACGGTACATGCCGTGGGGGATGTCGCTTTGGCGCACAGCGACCTCGGCTACAAGATTACAGACACCGAAGACGGCTATGATATTGAGTTCGAGAGCGGAGACAGCTCCTCCTTCTTCATCCATGACACGGAAGACGCCGTAGCGGTCGATCTGGCCGCAGAAGGTTATGTCGCAGCAGTCGGCAATGCCGGTGATGATCATCTTGATGCCCGGAACGCTGAAGCATCGACGCTGGCAGGCGGTGCGGGAGATGACATTCTCCTCGGCGGTGACGGCAACGATCTGCTCGAAGGTGGCGAAGGAAATGACATCCTTCTTGCCGGCGCAGGAAATGACAGCGTTTTTGTCGACAGTGAAGACACGCTCGACGTGCTCCGCGTCGATGGGGGCGACGGGTTCGATGAGTTGCTCTTCACTACACATGATTCCGTGAATCTGATTGCTGATGATCTTAACTTTGAAGCCGTTGTCACGGGCGACGGCAATGACAGCCTGACCGGGACAAGCGACGATATCGGCTATATTTTTGCCAGCGGCGATGGCGCGGATGTCCTGACCACCGCGGGTGGCGACGACGTTCTGTCGGCAGGCGCTGGCAACGATGTCGTCAATGCGGGCAACGGCCACAACGTTGTTTTGGGTGGCGAAGGTGACGACACGATCACCACCGGTAGTGGAGAAGACTTTGTCTCCGGTGGCGACGGCGCAGATTATCTGAGCACTGGTGCTGGAGACGACATCCTGATCGTCGATGGCAACGACACCTACGACGCCGGTGCTGGTATCGACCGCGTTGCCTATACAGGCGACGAAGACCTCAACATCAACGTCACAAACTTCAACGCCGAAATCTTTTACGCTGGCGGTGGCAACGACGTCATCACCACCAATCAAACCAATGCTGCTGCCATGTATGGTGGCAACGGCAATGACACCATCTCCGGTGGCTGGGGCGCAGACTATCTGTCGGGCGATGCCGGCAATGATGTTCTGGACGGCGGCTACGGGTCAGACACCTATCTGTTCGGCCTCGGGTTTGGGCACGACACAGTTACCGACGAATATGTCCACCAATACACATACAGCACTTGGGTTTCAGTCGGCGTTGCCGTTGGCTGGGGCGAAGAGGAGCGCATCGAGTGGCGTCAAATTGAGGTGGATGCTTCGAGCGAACTCAATGCTGGTGACAACGACACGATTCAGTTCGGTGCGGGTATCGCGCTTGATGATTTGCTGTTGCGCCGCAACGGCGACAATCTGGAAATTGCCATCAAAGACAATGATCAGCCTGATGCAATGTTCGATGATCTTGGCGATCGCGTAACCCTGGTCGATTGGGAAGTTGAAAATCGAGAAATCGAAACCTTGAAATTCGCCGACGGTTCTGAGGTTCGCCTCACCGACCTGACGTCGTCATACGGTCTTTCATCCAGCAATCTGGTGGTTGCTGACCTCGCGGTCGCCATGGACGCATTGGCACCCGATTCGCAGACGGATTCGGTTATTGGCGGCACGAACGGCAATGACACGCTTGGCGGCACAACCGCTAGCGAGACACTGCATGGTGGCGCGGGCGACGATATCCTACTTGGTTCTCGGGGCGCTGACGTGCTGAACGGATCAAATGGCGTTGACACAGTCTCCCATGAATATTCGCGCGCCGGGGTGGATGTCGACCTTCTGAACGGTACCGGCCAAGACTATCCGGTCGATGATGACGGCAACCCCGTGGCAATTGCACCTCTCAGCGCATCCGCCGGAGACACATACGCCAATATCGAGAATGTAACCGGGTCTCGATTTGCTGACACTCTCGCGGGGGACGACTCCGCCAACGTGATAGCGGGTCTGGGCGGTGACGATCATATTCTCAGCAATGGCGGCAACGATACGCTGAATGGTGGTGCGGGGGATGACCGTCTGGAAGGCGGTGCTGGGGCAGACGCACTCAATGGCGGTGAAGGGACCGACATCATCAGCTATTCGGGATCGTCGACCGCCGTTCAGATCAACCTGAAAGCCAATAGCAACACTGGAGGGGATGCTGCAGGCGACACCATCTCGAACGTCGAAGGTGTTGAAGGGTCCTCATATAACGACACCCTGACTGGTGATGATGGTGATAACTATCTGGTCGGACTCGACGGTTTGGATCTGCTTTATGGCGGCCTTGGTGAAGATTGGCTGGAAGGGTCCGGTGGCGACGACCTGCTCTATGGCGGAAATGGCAACGATACCTATGCATTCGGATATGGCGATGGCTTAGATACGGTCAGTGATGTTGGCATCGGCTACGAAAATGTCACCACAACAGAGACCTATACCTACTACCAGACGCAAAGTATTATGGTGGGTTCAGGTGAGGAAACGCATTGGATAACCCAGCAAGTCCCCGTCCAAGGCACGCGTTATGTTACCACACAAGCTCAGATAGAAGTCGACGGCGGCGATAACGACCTTCTCTTCTTCGACAGCGACGTCTCCTATCAAGATGTTCTGATGCGCCTTAACAACGGCGCTGTGGAATTCGCGCTGAAGGACAATGACAACCCTGATGCGTCATTCGATGAACTGGCTGATCGCATCGTTCTGACGGACTGGCAGAACGACAAAAAGCAAGTCGAGGCTTTTGGATTCACCAGTGGCACCCGGATCAATATCGCGGGCGTTATTAGCTATTTTGGTCTGGTCGACGGGGGCGATGTTCTGGATTTGGAAGAAGCTGCCGAAACACTCGTCATAGAAGGTGACTTCGATCAGGTTCTTCTTGGCGGCGATGGCTCAGACATTCTGGTCGGCAGCGAAAACAACGACGCCCTGGCAGGTGGCCTGGGGAACGATGACCTTTCCGGTGGCGATGGCAACGACACTCTGCTTGGTGGTGACGGCGACGACATTCTTGAAGGCGGAGCAGGCGCTGACGTCATCCACGGGGGTAACGGCAACGATACAGCCTCCTACTCAGGCTCTTCTGAAGGTGTGGACGTTTCCCTTGAAGACGGGACGGCTTCCGGCGGTGACGCTGAGGGCGACGTTCTCATCGATATCGAAAACCTGTTCGGCTCCAACCGTGACGACATTCTTCAAGGTAACGAAGATGCCAACGACTTAAGCGGTGCCGAGGGTGATGACCTGCTTGATGGCGGTGGCGGCGCTGATACTCTCGATGGGGGCGAAGGCAACGATACAGCCGTCTATGACGACTCTGAAACTGGGGTGAGTGTCGATCTAGCATCAGGAACCGGCAACGATGGGGACGCTGAGGGCGATACCCTGACCGATATTGAGAACGTCTCTGGATCAGAGCACGACGACACACTGTCCGGCGACGGCGAAGATAACACGCTTAGCGGCAATTCCGGCCACGATCAGATCAATGCTGGCGATGGTGATGACACCATCATTGCTGGCACGGGGGCCGACTATATGGCGGGCGGTGCAGGAAACGACACGTATGTTTTTGGATTTGGAGACGGGATCGAAACTGTTGTTGATCAGGCATTTGACACAACAATCCGTTCAGTGACCGAAACTTACACGGCTTACGAGCAGCATTGGGTGGAGGTTACTGTCGGAGAAGAGAGTCATAATGAACTGCGGACTTTCCCCGTTACCAGAACGCGCCAGATCAGTGTCGCAGAAACCGTTGAGGTTGACGGAGGTTCGGATCGCATTCTGTTCGGCCCGGATGTTACAGTCTCCGAATTGCTCGTTGAACGTGACGGCAATGATTTAGTCGTTGGACTTGATGAAACTTCTGGTCAGGCCACCTCACTCAATGGTTTGTCGGATCGTATTACGCTCACGGATTGGTTCAGCGCAGAAAACCGAATAGAGGTTTTTGAGTTTGCCAATGGCGTGCAGCTTGGTGTTCCGTCGATTGTAGGAATGCTGACGACTGATGACGATGACCAATTCCATTGGTCAGAAACCGCATTGAACGCCGACGGCGGGGTTGGCGATGATGTGCTTACCGGCAGTGGTTTTACAGACACTATGTTCGGCGGAATTGGTAGTGATCAGCTGAACGGCGCCGCTGGCGATGATTTTCTAGATGGAGGCGCGGATGACGATGTTCTTCATGGCTCCTCAGGGAATGACACCCTAAGCGGCGGATCGGGATCCGACCTGCTTTATGGAGGCGTCGGTGATGACACCTACCTGTTCCAGCTGGGCGATGAGACCATCAATATCAATGAGGAGTTGTTTGAGAGTCAATCACGTGTCGAGACGTATTATGTGACAACCTACGTCCAACACCAGACTTATGTTAGTTCTGGCGAAAGTGGATATTGGCACACCTATCAGGTGCCGGTTACGACAGCACATCAGCGAACGATTTATGAGACTGTGCAAGTCGACGCTGGTGCTGACGAAATAGTTTTTGGAGAGGGTATTGAACCTTCGGACCTGGTTTTCACCACTGCCGGAAATGTTCTCTCAATAAGCATCCTGGATAAGGACCGCAACGCTACCGGAGACCAGATAAACATTGAGAACTGGCAGAGTGCAGGCAGCTCAATTGAGACTCTCAAGTTTTTTGACGGGAGTGAGTTGAGCTTCGCTGACTATTCTGCGTTGGTAAACATCCAAATGCTGGGCACCGAGCTGTCCGACGATCTGCGAGGCGATTCCAACGCCAACTCCCTGTTGGGCCTTGGGGGTGACGACGACCTGCGAGGCAAAGGCGGAGATGACACGTTAAGCGGCGGAGCTGGTGATGATTTGGTGAAAGGCGGCGGTGGCCGTGACGATATTCACGGAGACTCTGGCAATGACGTCTTAAACGGAAACGGTGGACACGACACCATCAATGGTGGTGCCGGAGATGACATTCTCGGCGGCGATGGCGGGAACAACATTTTGATTGGCGGCGCCGGTTCGGACACATTCGTTTTCACCGACAAGGGCCGCACCGATACAATCGAAGATTTTGAAGACGGCGTAGACTTTCTTCTCTTTGAAGACAATGTCGACGTGAACAGTTTCGACGATCTTACGATTACCCAGGACGGCGACGATACAATTATCAGCAATGGTGATGGCGAGATTGTATTGATTGACGTCATCTCCACCGACATTACTCACGAAGACGTCCTCTTCGCATAGGACGGGTTTGGGGTATGGCGAGAGGATTTGGTGGGGAGAAGCAGCCTGAGGATTGTGGTCATGGTTCCAAGGTTGATCCCGACTACATCCAACCGCCTCTAATTGAGGGGTATATCGAAGAGCAAGCAGGCCCAGGGGAGCTGGTGGAAGAGCGCTTTGAAGCCGTTGATGGCGAAACGGTTACGCGCAGACGAAAACGCATCACCCTCGTCATGTTATCTGGTGGCGTTGACTCGGTTTATGCCTTGGCAAAGGTCCTTAGGGAGAGTGATGACATTGTGCTCGCCCATCATATTCACCTGGTCAATCAAGAGGGCAGACATCTCGCCGAAGCGAAGGCATGCAAGGACATTGTGGCCTATTGCAAGAAGCACTATCGCGACTTCACCTACACTGAGTCCATCGTCGATCGACGGCGCTTTAAAGCTTTCGGTATGGACATCATCACTGCTGCATTTGAGGCTGGTATCGTTGTGCAGAGTTTTCACGCCGATACCGGTTCATTGGTTGATCGATGGACATGCGGAATAAACGCGGAGGATTTCGATGGCTGGCAAGCGGAAGATACGCGTCGTCACAGACGCCCGTCGATGTTGAAGGCAATTGAAGCCAACTGTCACCCCCATAAAACGCCGAGATTTTTTAATCTCCCGCTGAGACGCAAAAGTGAACTGATCCAATACTTGGGGCCCGAGCTAGCTTCGCTTTGTTGGACATGTCGTCGGCCCTTGAAACAGGCGGATGGGGCATTTGCCGAATGTGGCGAATGCCAGACCTGTAAAATTATGAGTTCCATTTCAAATCATTGATCACACGAAATGTGGTCTTTGACGATCACGCTGGGAAGCCACAGTGCCGTCGCGCGAAAATCCCGTTGACCTGATACTTGCCAAATGTCGTGCGTCGCTCTGGGCATCTGCATTATTCAGTTGTGTCATCAATGTCCTGATGCTGACCGGGCCGTTGTTCATGCTCCAGGTCTATGATCGCGTGCTGTCGAGCCGATCCATTCCAACACTGGTCGCTCTCTTCACACTGGTTTGCGGCTTGTATCTGTCATTGGGTCTGTTTGATTTCATCCGATCTAAGGTTTTGAGCCGTGTCGGCTACAAACTTGATGTCGAACTGGCGGGTGTAACCAAACGCCATTGGATAATTATGGGGTTGGATCGCGGGCGGCCGGGGTCGCGACCATTGAGCGATTTGACGGCGATCCGCCAATTTCTCGGGAGCAATGGGCTGCCGGCGCTCTACGACCTGCCGTGGATACCAGTCTACATATCCGTGGTTTTCCTGTTACACTCATCACTTGGCCTGTTTGCGACCGGTGGCGCGATTGTCGTCATTCTGGCTACGATGATTGGTGAACTCACTACCAAGAAACCGATCACTGAAGGTGAAGCCTGGAGCTTAAAGGACGTCAATTTCTCGGAAAGCTCCAATCGAAGTTCCGATGTTATTGTTGCAATGGGTATGGTCGGGCCCATTGTCCGTCATTGGGAAAAAATCCGGCATGCGGGCCTTGCAAATTCACAGCTGGCAGGCGGGCGCTCAAGCTTCATTGCTTCCTTCGTTAAAGCTGTTCGTATGTTGATACAGTCAGGGATGCTGGCTTTGGGCGCATATCTCGCCATCCGTCAGGAGATTTCGCCAGGAACAATGATCGCCGCCTCCATCCTTGCGGGCCGCGCATTATCACCGGTTGATGCTGCCGTTGGAAATTGGAAGAATTTCGTTCGCGCTCGACTGGCCTACCGTCGATTGAAAACATCTCTTGAACACGAAGAGCCCGAGTTAGCGCCAACGGAACTGCCAAAACCGAAAGGTCGCGTGGACGTCATCAAGGTGACCAAGTTGGTTGGTGAGCGGAAATCGGGTGATCTTCGAACAATTTTGAATGGCCTGAACTTCAGCCTGGAACCTGGGGATGGACTTGGTGTAATCGGCCCAAGTGCATCGGGCAAATCATCGCTTGCCCGTCTACTGGTTGGTCTTTCGATACCTGACAGGGGAGAGGTGCGTTTGGACGGTGCTCGTTTTGATCAGTGGGATCGAGATAAGTTGGGCGAGTTCATTGGTTTTCTGCCTCAAACTGTCGAGCTGCTAGTGGGAACGGTCGCGCAAAACATCGCTCGTTTCGGCGAGGATGCAGACGATCAAGACATTGTGGCGGCTGCCAAACTTGCTGGCGTTCACACGATGATCCTGAAACTACCGAATGGTTACGAAACGGATTTCGGAAAATCTGGGGCGATCCTTTCAGGTGGTCAAGCTCAGCGAATTGCTCTGGCAAGAGCAGTTTATCGGAAACCATCCCTTATCGTTCTCGACGAACCCAACGCGCATATGGATATGGAGGGTGATGCCGCACTCACCAGGGCGATCTTGGAACTGAGAGACGCTGGGTCTTGCGTCGTTGTCATGGCACATCGGCCGAGTGCAATTTCCGCTGTCGATAAGCTGCTGATGCTAAGAGATGGAAAGCAGCAAGAATTCGGTGCTAAGAACGATGTATTGGCGAGAGCTACACAGCAAGCACCACAGTCACAGATCCGAATAGTCGAGTAGAAATTGGTGTTGACGATGCGACGTACGGACCAAAATCCACCGGTTAAAACAGATAACCGAGTGGTGGTGTTATCTGGAATACTCCTATTTAGTTTCATTTTCATTTTTGGCGGATTTTGGTTTTATACAGCAAGTATCGCGGGTTCAATTATCGCTCAGGGGTCGGTCGCCGTCCTTGGTAAACCTAAGACAATACAACATCTTGACGGTGGAATCGTCGCGAGCATTGAGGTTGACGATGGCGATCTCGTCGAAAAAAACGAACTCCTAGTTCGTCTCGATGACACGCTGCTGAACGCCAATCTCAACATTCATCAGAATCGCCTTCTCGAAAATGTCGCCCTGCGTTCTAGACTGGCCGCAGAGCGCGACGGACTGAACGAGATCATCTGGGATTTCGAGATCCTCGGCCCCTTCGATATGAGCCTGTCACCAAAAGCAAAACAGGCGCAGGAGCGCCTATTTCAAGCGAGGTTATCGACCAGGAAGGGGCAAATTTCTCAACTGCGCGAGCAGATCAAGCAATATCGCAATCAGCAAACTGGTATTCAGGCCTTGAAAAGATCACGTCAGACCCAGATCGATTTTCTGGATGATGAGTTAGAAGGTATCCGATCTTTAAACGAGCGAGGCTTGTCACCGAAGTCACAACTCATGGCGTTGGAACGTCAGCGTGAGGAAATCATCGGGCAGATAGCAGAGCAAGATGCTGAAAGTGCTCGTATCCAGAATGCCATTGGCGGCTCGGAGATCCAGATTTTGCAGGTCGACCGCGAATTTCGGCAGGAGGTGCTCATCGAACTCAGACTGGTCGAGCAGGAAATTAATGATCTAGTTCAGCAGCTTCATACGACGGTGGAGCAACTGAAGCGCGTGAAGATCAAAGCGCCAGTTAAGGGCATTGTTCACGAACTCAGCGTCTTTACAATCGGCGGGGTTATCAGCGCCAGCAGCCCTGTACTCCAAATCATTCCTTCCGAAGAAGGCTTTGAGATTGAGGCGAACGTAGAGCCACAATTTATTGATGAACTATATCTAGGCCAGCCAGCGATTTTGCGCTTTTCTGCATTCAATCAACGGACCACGCCCGAACTTAATGCCAACGTTGAAGGAATTTCGGCAAATGTTGTTGTCGATGACCGGACCGGATTTCCATTCTACAAAGTCAGGCTTTCAGTAGAAGATTCTGAAGTTGAGCGTCTGAACGACCAGCCTCTTATTCCGGGAATGCCTGTTGAAACCTACATTAAAACTGATGACCGGACCGCATTAAACTACCTCATAAAGCCCCTCCTAGACCAAATCAGCCGTGCTTTTCGGGAAGAATAGCATGCGAGGCGAATTCGTCAGATTGTTCCCCCTGTCAGCACCAACGGGATCAATTGAGCTGATTGTTTAAGGGAGTGTTCTGGGCTCATCTTCACCACCTAGGAGTGAAGAATGAGACATACAGGCTTTGTCACCGTTAAGCGAACTTGGGGTCGTTCGAACGTAGCGCTCGCTTGTTAAGTGGCTGTAATTACGACATCCGCTTTTCACCAGAAGCTGAGCTACTCCTCAATCGTTGAGCAGGATCCGGCGTTTTTCAAGCTACTCTTTGCTCCTACTGATCGGGTTGCGTGATCGTGTTTCGCTGCCAATAGAACACCGCTGGTGGCTTTCCTCCAAGCGCTGAATGCGGTCGCTGGTTGTTGTGGAACGTCATCCAATTTGCGGATACCGTCTCGGGCCTGTGAACCGGTATCCCATGCGTGCAGGTAGACGCACTCATACCTCATGCTGCGCCATAGAGGCGTTCGATGAAGATGTTGTCGAGGAAGCGGCCCTTGCCGTCCATCGAGATGCGGATGCCCGTTCGCCGGAGCCTGTCTGTCCATGCAAACGATGTGAGCTGCGATCCTTGATCGGTGTTCATGATCTCAGGCGGGCCGAAACGCATGATGGCCTCGTTCAGCGCCTCGACGCAGAAGTCTGGCTCCAGGGTGTTGGATATCCGCTAACTCAGAACCTTGCGTGTGCACCAGTCCATGATCGCAACCAGATAGAGAAAGCTCCACCGCATTGGCAGGTAGGTGATATCCGAGCACCAAACTTGGTTTGGTCGATCGACCCGCAAGCCGCGCAGGAGATACGGGCAGATCCGATGTCTCTTCGCCGGTCTACTGGTGTTCGGCGTTTGGTAGATCGGCATGGGACTTATCAGCCGCATGAGTCGCCGGACTCGCCTCTCGTTCACAACGCGCCCTTCGTTGCGCAAACGCAAGGTCATCTGACGCACACCGTAAAACGGCGTCTCCAGGAACTGTTTGTCAATCTGGAACATGAGAGCGAGGTTTAGGTCGCTCTCCCCGACAGGCTGGTGGTAAAACGACGACCGCGAGATCGACAGGTCGGCGTGTGCGGGTTCGATCACTGAGCGCCTCACTTCCCGGTCCAGGGTTTGAGCTTTCTTTCCAGAAAAGAGTTGGCTACCGCCAGCTCTCCGATCTTTGCGTGCAGATCGCAGACCTGTTCCTCGTCGATCTCTGGCCGCTTACGGCTTCCACGCTCGAAGACGCCAGACGCGCCGTCCAGCAGAGCGCGCTTCATATATGACCGTAACTGAAACACCGGCTGATACAATTTACTCGACTTTGGCCAAGGATTATGAGGTTGAGAGCCTTAATGCTGAGAGCGCCGCTCGTTCTCGGCGCTGGATCGTAGGTAATCAAGAAGCGTTGGGAAGACTGCAATCGCAGATCGGAACCAACCAATTACCGCTTTAGGTCTGCATCTGACTGGACGTAGAACATAACACCAGCCTCGCTGATCCCCGAGTCATGGCTACATAGAGGTTCTTGGCATCCAAGTCGTGAGCCTCGAGGATGACACAGACATCGGCTTCAAGGCCTTTGAGCAGGAGTGTGCTGCCGACGGAACGTTTGGCGAGGGGGCGTCCGATGAGGCGGTTCTGTTCGCGGATGCGAACGGAGGCGTCATAAAAGGTATTGCCTTCGGTGCCATCGCACTGCTCAAGTGCTTTCATGCAGGCACGAAGAACGGCAGGGCGATGTTGTCTGACGCCCCCTTCCTTGTTGATTTCAACCAGCAGGTTTGCCGCTGATTCTGGGGAGAGGGTGGCGCAGAACGCGAGAGCGGCCTGTTCAGTCTCCGATGGTGCCTTACGGGCTGTACCCCGTTGCAGCGAGCATACACGGGTTATGAGGTCGGGTACGCCGACATTGGTCATGACATCGCTCGCGAATTTGGCAAGCTTTGAAAATGCATCGGCTGCGTTGAAGTCGAAGCACCGTGCGAAATCGACAAAGTCACGTAAATCGACATTTTCAACGGTCACAGCGCCAGGTGTCCGGCTTGCCATATCCCGTTGGCTTTGCGGGCTCGTACTGCGTCCGATAATCAGGACGCGACCATCAGCTGTTGGGGGCGCAGTGAGCGCCGCCCTCATTTGCCTCGCCATGTCCTCAGTCCCGTCCAGATGGACCCAGCTCACTTCCTCGGGGGCGGTTGTCAGGTCGATGGCTTCGCCATTCAGGAGCTTTCTGCGGACGTCCAGAAGCCAGCAACCAAAGCCTTCTTTGCCTGCGTTGATCCAACGCCATGGTGTTTCAAGTTCTCCGATAACGGGGAAGTCTGCACAGACGTCTTCATTCCATTTTGCCAACTGGTCCCTACCAAAGCCGAAGATTGCCTGTGTCGGGTCGCCGAGAACGCAGGTCGGGAGAGTTTGCGCTACATAGGCAACGACCGCATGCTGCCGGATTGAGCAGTCCTGATATTCATCCACAATCAGACGCGCGTAGCTGGCTGCGACCACGTCATTGATGTGCTCTGCTTTCAACAGTTTGAAGGCGGCGACACGGATGTTGGGGTAGTCGGTTCCGGTGTTCGCCAATTTCAGAATGTTCGGGTCGTAAGCGCCTCGCTGCGGGAACATGGAAATTAGCCGCATCGCCCAACCGTCTATGGTTGAAAGCCGATAGGCCTTGGATGGAACGCCCGCCCTGTCCAAACGTCCGCGAAGAGCCACAACCCCTGCGTTCGTGTGGGTCAGCACCAGGATCGGCTTCGGGCCAGTATGACGGGTCAGAGCTTCGGCAATCAGATGGGTTTTCCCGCAGCCTGCCGGTGCGGTAACGGTGCCCCTGTCTATCGCCAGTAGATCAATTTCAGGCTCCGGCATTGCCAGCCCACCCGAACACAGCCTCTACAGCACTTCTGAATCCAGCATCCGCATTCTGGAGGTCAGGGACAACAATCTCCCGCGCCGCCTGTTCCATCCACATCAACTGTTTGAACCAGCCCTTTTTACGGATGCTGGAGGCGTTCGCTAAAACAGTTCGTGTTTGTGGGCTGTAGCCGTCAACCAGGGCATCGGTCTTGATGCCGGTCAACGTTTCGCCGTTTATCGCCTGTGACTGAATGTGCCCGCAAATCACGTTCTTGCCATGAAGCTCAACGGCAAAATCAATCAGCTTGCCAACCGCGTTGTCAGAAAGGCTCATGAACAGTTCCGTCTCCAGGCAGCGATCATCCCGCCAAGTGAAGACGGCCCCGCCGCCGTCAATGAATGCCTGATGTGTCTCGGCTGCCGGTTTCTGATCGTCGTCTCTCAGAACGGCAGTGCGATAACCCAGGGACCGCATTGGTGTCGCACGACAACAATAGGCGTCGTTTGGTCCACCGCCCCCAGCATCGACCAGGGCAACACCGTGTGCCGCGATGGAAACCTGTCCCTGACTTTCAAAATACTGATCGAATCCGCGCAGGAAGCCAACTTCGGTTGCCCCCTCGCAGACAATGACAGACGTTGCCAAAAACGCCTCGGGGAAAAGGCGAATTGTCCCTTGAACGGTATTATCATTGCCGACGCTCAGGACATCATGGTGATCGTCATGGCCGCGCACCACATAGAGCTGATGCCCGCCTAATTCCCGCAGTGCAACAGGGGAGTGGGTTGTCAGAAAGGCTTGCAGCGGCTCACCAGTTTCCTTTGCCCCAAGTGAACCGAGCAGCCGCATAATGCGGTGCGGTTCGAGGCCATGCTCCAATTCGTCTATCAGGATGATCGACGATGTTTGCGCCGCCATTCTCTGCAAACCCGCAATAAGCAGGCGTGTTGACCCAATCCCAAGCCCTTTAAGCGGAATACTCGCTTCATCGTGCAGCGATATCGTGCCGCCGCTGACGGATACGGAATGAGCATCCAGCATGGCTTTGACTTCATCGCCAACGGGAATGCCCAGATACTTCGCCGTATCCGCGACAATGTTGAGTGTAGCGCCAAGCTGTTCCTTGGCGTCGTCGCCAAAAGTCGCTCTTGCTTCGCGCGCGGCTTTGACGATTGCAGCCGAGGCGTCTGCACGCTCTTCGGTCAGACGATTAAGGACAGATCCCCGCCGCCAACCAAGGTTGAGATCGGCAAAGGCACCGATACGGGTCGGTGCAAGGCGTGCCCGATCCGCCCAGGACAGGTTACGGCTTTGGTCTTGAGCTTCAGCCCGATCAGAAACCAGCGACCAGGACGGCTCCAAATCACCTTCCACCTTCAGGCGTAGCGTCAAGACTGTCTCAGCATCCTTCTCAGGCTCATCTTCCACAACACCGATCTCAGCGATAAAGCCCCGCAGGAACATGCCGTAGCTGTCCATACTCTTCAGCGTGTCATCCAACGCACCGATGGTCAGAGTGATTTGGATAGGCTTATCGACATCAAGATTATGGAAATCAGCATCGGTCATCTGAAGGTTTCGGCGAGCACCCAGACAGAAATCTATCGCATCAAGGATTGTTGATTTGCCGCTGTCGCCGGGTCCGATGAGACAATTGATTCCGTTTGACGGCAGCCAAGACAGGTTTTGGATGCCTCGGAAATTTTCAATTTCTAGTTTTCTGATCCGAGACATTTATAAATAATACTCCCTTCCTCTATTTGTCTTATTGTAAAAAATTCTAGCAACATACAGAACGAGTATGATCTCAAAATGGGTCATTGTCGGATAAAAATTTCGCGGGGCATTTTTATACTCTGTTCGGCCCACGCCAGGACCGCAAGTCGTCGAATCTTGGTCGCCCAGATTCGCGGCAGCTGCGGTCGATTGCAGTTTTTCTCTGATGATACCGCGTTTATCAACACTATCGGCGCGTAGTCGCCGTTGGCCCTTCACACAGTTTGCGACTGAACTTACCAAGCGCTGCAAGCATTGGTGCGACCACCGGCTAATCTGATGTTACCGGTCTCCTCGCCCGATGATCGGGCTTTGCTGGGTACGGAGGCGGAATTGTCCGCCCTCCGGAATCGAGATGAGGAGACGAGCATGTCGACCACCACCACGACGAAACCTGTTGGCAAAAAAGCCTGCACCTTCGAAGAAGACAACATCGGCGGAAGCCGCCAAGGCCGCGCTTGCCAAGAGGGTTCAGTTGATTGCAATGCTGGAGCGCAAGAGCGGGGCCACGATTGCGGTGGCCAGCGAGAAATTTGGCTGGCAGCAGCACACCACACGAGCCGCAGACTTGCTTTCTGATCGCCTTTCGGAGCTTGAAGGTTCGGACAGGCAGGGATTTGTCGCGCGGTG
>CAKMZB010000004.1:0-9715 GCA_929200315.1 uncultured Alphaproteobacteria bacterium
CAATCGTGCCGATGTTGCAGTGCGGCTTCGTCCGCTCAAACTTTTCCTTCGCCATAATATCTCCGCGAATTGGGGGCTGCGTTTCGCGCGCATATAGAAGGGCAAGGGCATCGGCGCAAGCGCTGTTGCGTCTGGACTATCACAGAAGGCTGGGTGGCTGGAGCGGGTGAAGAGAATCGAACTCTCGTCGTCAGCTTGGGAAGCTGCTGCTCTACCATTGAGCTACACCCGCACCGCTTTCGCTAATGCGCGGCTGTGCAGGCCAAGTCAACGGGTGGATTTGTGAACGAAATGGGAACATAAGAGCACCCATGTTTGTTGCCCTCGATGTGGAAACCGCCAATGGCCGCTACAGCTCGATCTGCCAGATCGGGCTAGTACTGTTTGAGGGTGGGAAGCCGGTGGAGGAGTGGCAAACGCTGATTGACCCGCAGGTGACCTTTGCCCCCGGCAATATCGGTATCCATGGCATCCATCCGTCAGACGTGCGCGGCGCGCCGACCTTTGCGCAAGCGGCGGGTGAGGTTTTTGCCCGGATCGACGGGCAGATCGTCGTTGCTCACAATGCGAAATTCGACCGCAGCTGCATCTCTCATGCGGCTGCGAAAGCGGGACTTGCGCTGCCCTGGTGCCGCTGGCTTTGTTCTGTGCAGGTGGCACGGCGAGCCTGGCATGGCGAGGTTGAGCGGTTCGGCCTGGCGCGGATGGCCGAGCACCTGGACCTCACCTTCCGTCACCATGACGCGCTGGAAGATGCCCGCACCTGCGGCCAGGTGGTCTGCGCCGCTTCCCGGCGCACCGGTCTTTCAACCGAGGATTGGATGGACCGGGTCAAGCAGCCGTTGGAAGCCCCCCACAAACCCCGCGCCCTGCCCCCTCCCCAACCGGGCACTTTGAGCCGCAAGGCCATGGGGCTGCGATAGCCGCAAGTGCGCAGCACAAGCGCGGCAAGCGGCGCCGGGGCGCAATCGCCCCGCCCCCGCTGGAGCGTTGGCCATCAGCCAATAACGTGAAGCCAAGTATGTGAAGCAAGAAATGGAGCGGGTGATGGGAATCGAACCCACGTATTCAGCTTGGAAGGCTGCTGCTCTACCATTGAGCTACACCCGCGCCTTGCCCGACCCTAAGCCCCGCGCGCTTTTGCAACAAGGCAGGTAATCAGGAAAAAGGGCTGGCTGGTGGAGGAGGCTGGATTCGAACCAGCGTACGCTAAGCGAACGGATTTACAGTCCGTCTCCTTTAACCACTCGGACACTCCTCCAAGCCAGCAGCGGCTCTGATAGGCGCGGGCCGGAAACGTGTCAACATGGATCGTGTTGGTGCCGCAAAAGCCAGTTCAGGCAGCTTCCAGACTGTGACGGGAGACGGCGGCAAAGGCTTGCGCGATGATCGCCGGAGAGGCATCCGCCCCGGTAGCTTCCACCGTCATGATTTGCCGGTAACGTCGCGCTCCGGGGAGACCTGAAAAGAGGCCGAGCATATGGCGCGTGACATGAGCGAGTCGCCCTCCCCGCGCGATGTGTCCTGCTGCGTAGTCCATCATGGTCTGGCACAGCTCTTCCAGATCGAGCGCGCGGGGCTCCGCCCCGTAAATGGCCGCATCGACTTCGGCTAACATCATCGGCGTGTGGTACGCCGCCCGCCCCACCATGGCTCCGTCGAAGGCAGAAAGATGGAAGCGGCAGGCCTCAACGGTTTCAAGCCCGCCGTTAACGCCTATGAAGCGCTTTGGCAGCCGCGCCTTCAGCGCATGGACGCGGCCGTAATCGAGCGGCGGGACATCGCGGTTTTGCTTGGGCGAAAGACCCTGCAACCAGGCTTTGCGGGCGTGAACCCAAAGAGCGTCACACCCCCTGGCGAAGACCGCATCCGCCAGCATGTCCAGCGCAGGACCCGGGTCCTGCTCGTCAACGCCGATGCGGCATTTGACCGTCACAGGGACAGGGGAAACGGCGCGCATGACGGCGATGCACTCCGCCACCAGGTCTGGCTGACGCATCAGACAGGCACCGAACGTGCCGGACTGCACGCGGTCGGACGGACAACCGACATTGAGGTTGATCTCATCATAACCATAGGGTGCCGCAACCTCGACGGCCCGCGCGAGTTTTTCCGGCTCCGAACCGCCCAATTGCAGCGCCACTGGATGCTCGCATTCATCAAAAGCCAGATGCCGCTCGACATCCCCGTGAATCAGCGCGTCGGTCACCACCATTTCAGTATAGAGCAGCGCTTTGCGCGTGAGTTGGCGGTGGAAGAACCGGCAATGCCGGTCCGTCCAGTCCATCATCGGCGCTACAGCAAATCTATGTTTTTGATATATCAGTGCTTTTACTTTGTATTCAAAAAATTAGGGACAGACATTATAACCCGCATTGGACAAGATTGCACACGTTTGGCTCCCCTTTGGTCCCTCAGGCGGCATTCCGCCCAAGCTCAGTCAAGTGCACATGTCGGCAGGATCGATGCCCGCAACTGCGACCGGCTTCTTCATCGCATCGCGGCGGAACGGATCGCCCAATTCCTGGTTAATCATCACTTCGATCAGCGTGGTTTTTCCCTGCTTCATCTGGACTTCAACTGCCTTGTCCAACGCCGAAGTTAGCTCGTCCATCGTGAACACCTGAATACCCTCCAGCCCGCAAGCCTCGGCAATCCCGGCATAGGACACATTCGCATCCAGCTCTGTGCCGACGAAATTGTCGTCGTACCAAAGGGTCGAGTTGCGTTTTTCCGCACCCCATTGGTAGTTCCGAAAGACGATCTGCGTGATTGCGGGCCATTCGCCGCGCCCAATTGCGGTCAGTTCTGTGACTGCAATACCAAATGCGCCGTCGCCGGAGAAACCCACAACGGGAACGTCCGGACATGCGATCTTGGCTCCGACGATCGACGGGAGGCCGTAACCGCAGGGGCCAAACAGGCCCGGCGCCAGATATTTCCGACCCGTCTCAAACATTGGGTAGGCATTGCCGATTGCGCAATTGTTGCCGATATCGGACGAAATAATCGCCTCGCGTGGAAGCGCTGATTGAATGGCACGCCACGCCATGCGTGGACTCATCCAATCTGGCTTGGCATCGCGGGCACGCTGGTTCCAGGTCGTGCCGGGATCGTCTTCCTCGTGATCCATTGAAGAAAGTTCCTGCGCCCAAGCTGACTTGGTCTGCGCGATTTGCGCTTTGCGCTCCTGTCGACCTTCATCGCCTGCCGTTCCGCTTAACCGCTCGAGGATTCCATGCGCGACCTTGTCGGCATCACCGACGATGCCAACGCTGACAGGCTTCGTCAGCCCAATGCGGTCCGGGTTGATATCAACCTGGATTATCGCAGCATCCTTGGGCCAGTAGTCGATGCCGTAGCCGGGCAAAGTGGAAAAGGGATTGAGGCGCGTGCCGAGAGCGAGAACAACATCCGCCTGCGAAATCAACTGCATTGCAGCCTTAGATCCGTTGTAACCGAGCGGGCCTGCAAACAGAGGGTGTGAACCGGGGAAGGCATCATTGTGCTGGTATCCGCAGCAAACCGGTGCATCCAACCGTTCAGCGAGCGCCATCGATGTGTCAATAGCACCAGCAAGCACAACGCCAGCGCCGTTGAGGATGACAGGAAATTTGGAACTTGAGAGAAGAGCAGCTGCGCGCTCCAATGCTTCATCGCCGCCTGATGGCCGCTCAAAGTCGACGATCGGTGGCAGTTCTATATCGATCACCTGGGTCCAGAAATCGCGCGGCATATTGATCTGCGCCGGGGCGGAAGCGCGCTTTGCGTGCAGAATGACCCGATTTAAAACCTCAGCCACACGGGTCGGGTCGCGAACCTCCTCCTGATAGGCCACCATGTCCTTGAACAAAGCCATCTGCTCGACTTCCTGGAAACCGCCCTGCCCCAAGGTCTTGTTGGCAGCCTGCGGGGTTACGAGAAGAAGCGGCGTGTGATTCCAATAGGCCGTCTTTACGGCTGTGACGAAGTTGGTGATGCCTGGGCCATTCTGCGCGATCATCATCGACATTTTGCCGCTGGCGCGCGTGTAGCCATCTGCCATCATCCCGCCGGAACCTTCATGCGCACAGTCCCAGAACGTGACACCGGCCTTTGGAAACAGGTCGGAAATTGGCATGAAAGCTGAGCCGATAATTCCAAAGGCATGTTGGATGCCATGGCGCTGCAGCATTTTAACAAAGGCTTCCTCGGTGGTCATTTTCATGTCGGTCAATTCCCGTTTCACAGCGTACGATATGTACGCAAACTGTTCCCATTTGGATGGAACACATACTCAAGATCACTGCCCGCGATTAGGGCCAGTGATATCTCCACAGTAATACCAGATTGACTAGAGAAGATTGGCGATAAGCCGGATTCCTTCGGGAATTTTCGACGCTTCGATAGAAGAATAGGCGAGCCTGTAGAAGTTCCGCGGTGCATCTTTGCGGTCGAAGAAAACGTCGCCGGGCTCAATCAACACACCGCACGCCCGCAATTGCTGCGCTGTCTCACGCGTGTCGATGCCATCAGGCGCACGCAGCCAGAAGCTCGACCCGCCAGCACTGTCCGGCTGGGCAATCGTCAAACCATATTCGGCGATCGCATCGCGCATAACCGCGCGACGGGTTGCAAATGCCTGGCTCATGCGCGCCACCAACGCATCGTAGTGACCAAGAGAGAGAAAATTGGCGACCGTGCGCTGTATCTGGCCGGGGGGATGGCGCAATATGGTTGCACGCAGCCCCCTCAATTCACGGATGAAGGGTTCGGGTGCAACGACGTAACCGAGCCGCAGGCCCGGAAACAGCGACTTGGAAAATGATCCAACATAGATAACACGCCCCTCCTGATCGAGCGATTTGAGCGCCGGTGCGGGCGGGCGCACGAAGCTCATCTCGAACTCATAGTCATCCTCTATCACCATGTATTCGTTTTTTCGGGCATGCTCGAGCAGCCCGTGCCTCCGCTCAATCGGCATTGTGACATTGGTCGGACAGTGATGGCTCGGGGTGACGAATGCTGCATCCACCTCATCAGGAAGTTGCTCATAGATAATCCCGTTCTCGTTCACCGGAGCTTGCACGAGCTTGCATCGGGTCTGATCGAGGATTGCGCGCAGGCCAGGGTAACCGGGGTTCTCCATGGCAGCGGTACGCCTCTGGTTGAGCAGAGTTTCTGCGCACAGCCAAAGCGCGTTCTGGGCACCGAGCGTTACTAAAATTTCCTCGGGCCGCGCGAAAATACCGCGTCTTGGCAGTGTATAGAGCGCAATATACTTCGCCAATTCCGGATCATCGCGCTCGTAGTAGTCTGCGGTAATGTCCGAGAAATTCTTTTTCCCAAGCGCCTGTAGCGCACAGAGCCGCCAGTTGTGGTGGTCGAACAGCGTCTGATCAGCCTGACCATATATGAAACGGTATGGATAATCCTGCCAATCGGCCGGCTTTTCCGGCAGAACCTGGCCGGAATAGTGCTGGCCGATCACCCTGTGCCAGTCGATCGTTGCTTTGCCGCTTTGTGCCGACGGTTCAAAGAGCACGCGCTGCGGGGCGCTTTGGGAGACAAAATAGCCCGACCGCCCTCGCGAACTCAGATAGTCGTCTGAAACCAGTTCCCCGTAAGCAAGCGTGACGGTAATCCGGCTCACCCCGAGGTGATGAGCCAACTTCCGACTGGATGGAAGTTTGTCGCCGGGATTGAACCGCCTCGCCAGAATGCCTTGCGAAACGATATGCTGGATCTGCTGCTGAAGACTGCCCTTGTATTGCGGATCAAGAAAAAAGGCGTCCGGCGCAATCTGCATGATCGGCTGTACTCCGCTGTGAAATCCGTCTCCGGTTTCTATAGCGCAATACAGCCGCTAAATCATACCAGTTTCATCCACCTTCATCCAAAACTGGATCAAGAAGCCTATCAACCAAACACCCGGCCAAGCGCCCCGTCTATGGCATCCGTGATCGCATCAATGTCGCTGGTGGTGGCGATCAGTGCAGGGCTCAGGCACAGCGTGTTGTTAAGCCCCGGCAGCGAACGGTTGGTGGCACCGATGATAACGCCCTGAGCCATGCAGTCGGCAACCACCTGCTGCACCTTTGCTTCTTCGGCGGGCTCTTTCGTCGCCCGGTCAGCGACCAGTTCAGCTCCACAGAACAGGCCCTTGCCGCGCACATCACCAATCACGTCATGCTTCTCCATGAGCGCGTGGAGATTGTTCATCAATCGCTCACCCATGGCCGTTGTGTTGGCGAGCAAGTCTTCGTCCTCGATGATGGCCAAATTTTCGAGCGCAGCTGCGGGGCCCGCAGCACAGCCCCCGAAGGTCGAGATGTCACGGAAGTAAGACATTGAATCACTGGCATCGTCCTTGAAGCGGTCGAAAATCGCTTCGGTCGTCACCGTGCATGAGATCGCGGCATAACCAGAGGCCACACCCTTCGCCATGGTCACGAAATCCGGCTTGATGCCATAATGCTGATAGCCGAACCATTCGCCCGTGCGCCCTACCCCGCACACCACTTCATCGATGTGGAGCAGGATGTCATAGCGGCTGCAGATATCCTGGACACGCTCCCAATATCCCTTGGGTGGTGTGATAACGCCGCCACCGGCGGTGATGGGTTCAAGGCAAAGCGCGCCAATCGTATCTGGTCCCTCGCGCAGAATAACCTGTTCAATCGCGTCGGCTGCAGCTTCGCCGTAGTTTTCTATCGCGCCATACTGATTGCGATATTCGAGGCAGTGAGGCACTTCGACAAATCCAGGTGTCAACGGCCCATACTGTGCCGCACGCTCCGGCTGGCCACCAGCTGAAAGCGTGGCAATCGTCGTGCCGTGATAGTCGCGTTCGCGGAACAGGATTTTGTGCTTTCGCCCACCATGTTCGAGATGCGCAATCTGGCGCACCATCTTGAACACCTTCTCGTTGGCTTCAGATCCCGAGTTCGAGTAGTAGACCCGGCTCATTCCCGGCATTTTCTCAATCAGCTTATGCGCAAAAAGAGAGCCTGGAATGGAGCCAGCCGAATTGGCGAAATAGTTCATCTTCACGAGCTGTTCCCGCACCGCATCGGCAATCCGTTCGCGGCCATAGCCAACATTGACGGTCCAAACGCCGCCAGACACAGCGTCGAGGTGTTCCTTGCCGGTCGCATCCCAGACACGCATGCCGCGCCCCTCAACCATGATGCGCGGGTCCACCGTCTCGAACATTTTATGCTGGATAAGGTGATGCCACAGATGCGTGCGGTCCGCTTCGACAACGTGACGGATATCGTTGGGATTGAAATTTATGGTCATGGTGCGTGCTCCCGCTTTGCGGCCATCATGCCGCTGGACGAAATATCAGCGTCATCGTCACAGGAGATGATGCGCGATCACATGCCCAAATGCGGCATATCGATAAGTCCAGACAGACGAGGACAGCGGGAGAATTGGTCGCGGCTCCAGCTCGTCAATCTGCTGAAAATCACCGCCGACGAGACCAAAGAAAATCCCTGTCGGCCAAGCGCCGTGCCGCGCCCAGCGCGATACAGTTTCTAAAGGACGGGCAGTTTTTGCCGTGACCGGCTTCCGGTCACAGCTCCCTTTTTTGCCGTCTAGCTGCGCCCTTCCCAGGGCACCAGGATGCTTTCCGCCTTGCGCATCAGAATATCGATGCCAAAGCCGATGATACCGATCAGGATGATCCCCATCAAAACGATATCCGTCAGCTGGAACTTGGACGCGACCATGATCATCATACCGGCACCTTCAGAGGCCGCGACGAGCTCCGCTGCCACCACAGTTCCCCAACACACGCCCATGGCAACCCGTGCACCGGTAAATATCTCCGGCAGGGAATTGGGCATGATGACGTAGCGCATGATCTGATATTTGCTCGCACCCAGTGAGTAAGCGGCGTGTACCTTAGAAATATTGACGCCAGAGACGCCCGCACGGGCTGCAATAGCCATGATCCAGAGCGAGGCCAGGAACAACAGAATGATCTTACCGGTCTCACCGATCCCGAACCATATGATTACAAGCGGGATCAGAGCCAATGGCGGAACGGGACGCATGAATTCGACGATCGGCTCAAACCAACCACGGAACCAATCAGACAGGCCCATCGCGTAGCCCAGAGGGATACCAAGTAAGGCTCCGGCGATGAAACCGACGATTACACGAAAAAGGGAGTAGCCAAGGTGCCGCCACAGGGTGCTGTCGCGATCCCCTTCATCGGCAATTTCAACGACTCGAGAGACCACGTCTTCGGGCGGCGGAAGCCAGATCGGCTCCATTTGCAGACCCGAGGGTGGCGTAAAACTGATGGCTCCCTTGTCGGTCAGCTTAAACCGACCGGCATCGGCTCGTATCGTGGTGTCCGGACCGATTTCGACGCCGTCGATGGCCACGACGCGGGCGCCGTCGCGGCGCGAAACCTCGTCGTTCTTGTCAAACAAGATCGTGGCAGAGCGCGAGGCGTTCATGGCCACCGCGTCATCCTTGGCGATACCCTCACCCGGATCCACATCAAACTTCTCGGTCCCCTGTCCGAAATCAGCGACATGCACATAGACAGTGGCATCGTCGCGCGCGCCGTCGGCGGTTTCCAATGTGTAAGTGAATGATGTGTCACCCACAAAAGGCCCGGGCGCATGTAAGAATCCTGGCACCCAGGCCGAGCCGGTGAAAGTGCCCCAGACCAGAAATATCGTCAGCACTGAAACGATTGATGCGATCCGATTTGACGTGACAGCGCTTTCGTCACCGAAAGTGACCGTTTTAAGCGACCTGAAGTCTCGAGTTGTCTTCTGAACCAGAAACCGCACCGCCATGAACGACAGCAGAAAGATCGCAACGTAAACGAAGAGAATGATGAATCCGATCATTGTTCCACCTCCGCACGTCCCATAATTTCCTCTTCCATGTCCCAGATCATCTCGAGGATCTCCTCACGGGTCTTGGCATAGTCAGGATGTTTCTTAACTTCACGCAAATCTGCCCCGACACCTAGCTCGGCGAAAGGTAGATTGTATTCCTTGTGTATGCGCCCGGGGCGCGGCGCCATGACGAGCAGACGCTCGCCCAGAAGCAGCGCCTCCTCAACCGAATGGGTAATAAGGATGATGGTTCGGCCGGTCTCCTTCCAGAGCTTCAACACAAGGCCCTGCATTTTTTCGCGGGTTAGCGCATCCAGCGCGCCCAAAGGTTCGTCCATCAGGATCACGTCCGGCTCGTTGGCAAGGCAACGGGCTAGCGCCACACGCTGCTGCATACCGCCGGAAAGTTCGTAGATCGCCTTGTCTTTGAAATCGTGCAGGCCCGTGACATCGAGGAGGTGATCGACACGCGCGTCATATTGCGCAGGTTTCTGGCGCCTCATCCGAGGGCCAAAACTAACGTTGTCACGCACGTTCATCCATTCAAACAACGCTCCCTGCTGGAACACCATACCGCGTTCGGCATCCGGGCCGGTCACGTGGTGACCGTTCAGCACAATCTGGCCCTCGGTGGGTGCCAGGAAACCAGCCACGATGTTCAAAAGAGTGGTCTTGCCGCAGCCTGAAGGCCCCAGCACACTCAGCAGTTCGCCTTCTTTCAGATTCAGCGACACATTCTCAAGCGCTTGTACCGAACTGCCGTTTGGCAGATCAAAGCGCATAGAGACGTTCTCAATAGATAACCCCGTCAAAGCCCACCCCTTTGATTGATTGTCTTGTCCAGATCACCAGCATTGCCAGGCAACTCG
>CAKMZB010000004.1:9725-199698 GCA_929200315.1 uncultured Alphaproteobacteria bacterium
GCGGGCCCTGGGGGCCGGCGCGCAGATTTGTGTCACTTACATGCCTTTTGCGGATTGTAGCGGACCAGTATTGACGGCGTTGTCATAGGTGTCCAATGCGCCCTCAATGCTACCGGCCTCGACGAACACGTCGGCGACGCCCTTCATAAAGGTCTGTGCATTGCCTCCGAGCCATGCGGCACCCAGCTGCTCATCAGCACTCGGGAACGAGAACGTTGCAATGGTTTCCATCGCCGCCTTCTCGTCCATGCCGGCATCCTTCGCGATCAGCGGCAGCATCTCGGCACGGTTCGCCTCGTCCGCCCACATCGCATTGGCATCCGCAGTAACTTTCAGGAACTTTGCTGCCAGGTCACCATTTTCGGCAACCCAACCCGCCGGACCAGAGGTCACATCAAACACCAGAATACCCAGATCGGTCTTCTCGGCCCCAGTCAAAAGCACGTTGCCGTGCTCAAGTGCCCGGCGCAACGAGCCACCCCAGCCACAGAACATATCCACCGCGCCCTGCGCGATGGCAGCTGCGCCGTCCGTCGGATCCATATCGACCACGTCGAGGGCTGCAACATCAACACCAAAATGGCTCATCTGCTTCAGGAAGCCGTAGTGAGCGGCGGTGCCGAGTGGTACGGCAACTTTTTTGCCCGCTAGCTCGCCAGCATTGGTCTTGTCGATCTCCAGCGCGGAGCGCACGACGCAATTGTCGTTGTCGGCATAAGACACGGCCACATCGAGGATTTGAAGATCCTGCCCGGCCGAGGTGGCAACCACGAAGGGTGGTAACCCCTGGCTAAGCGACAGATGCACGTCGCCCGATGCCATGGCAGCAGACATTTTAACGCCAGATTCAAAGCTGACCCAATTGATATCAACACCCAATTCCTTCTCGTAGGTGCCTTTCTGCTTCGCGTACTCAAATGGCATCGGCCATTCGAGGAAGTAGGCTACGGTGATGCTCTCGGCTGCCGCTTGCTTCGCGCCGAGCACCCCTGAACTGATGGCGAGCGCCGCCATTGCTATCTTCACGGACCTAAATTTCATATCGAACTCCCTGTTGTCGCACTGGCCGCGACTCCGCGTCGCAGCTCTGTAGTGAATATGCACCAGCACAAACTGACAACATTTTCCGCGACCCTGTCCAAAAAAAACAAGCGCCTCCAAGAAAGATGGATTACAATTTCGATATTTTCGAAACAATATGGTGAAATCCATCGAAACAGGGCTACGAGGCAACAAATGCAACGAACAACTCTAAGCCTGCGCGGTCTGGAAATATTTCAGCTCGTCGCAAAATCGGGATCCCTGGGCAAAGTCGCCACCGAAACCGGCCTGTCGATCAGCACGGTGTCTCACCATTTGCGCAAGGTGGAAGAATCTCTGGGCGTTAGCCTCCTGGATCACTCCCGCCGCCCAATGGCTCTCACACCCGCTGGCAGTACATTTGCCCGTTATGTTGAAGATGGGCTCAGATTGATCCGCCGTGGCGAAATTGAGCTGACATTGGGCGACCTTTCTCAGATCCACGAATTGCGGTTCGGGATCGTCGACGATTTCGACAACGAGATCGCGCCAGACCTGACCCGGTTTCTGGCGCGCGCGATGCCCAAATGCACGTTCAATCACTACACCCGCCCCAGCCATGATATCATAAGCTTGCTGGCCGGACAGAAGCTCGATATCGGCGTAGCGACACGTCCGGTCACAGATATATCCGGATTGACCGAGTATCCGCTTTTGCGCGATCCGTTTGTCGTTGCGCTACCGGCATCAAGCACCGAGGCGCCGGAAAATTGCCTGGCCGGGCTCTCCAAGTTGCCATTCCTTCGCTATTCAAGAAACCAGATCATCGGAAATCTGATCGAGGCTCAGCTGAGGCGCCTGCGGGTGTCTTTGCCGAACCGGTTCGAGTTCGAAAGCAACCAGTCGATCATTTCAATGGTGGCTGACAGCAGCGGTTGGGCGATTACCACACCCAGCAGCTACCTTCGAGCCAGACGGTTCCATGACCGAGTGACGCTGCATCCTTTCCCAAGCAAAGGCTTTATCCGCACCTTGTCTTTGTTCACCACCGCCGATTGTCCGCAAAATGTAACCGATATGATTACGACCACCCTGCGGCGCCTCATCACCCGGCACATGATCGAACCGGCATCCAGCCAAACTCCATGGCTGGCATCAAGCTTTCGCCTGCAGAGTTCGGTAGGGACAGACCCCTCCGACACATAGGGCATTTAGCGAAGTCGAACGCAAAGCCATGTGGTCAGTGATCGGTGCAATCTCTTTGTTAGAGAAAGCTAAAACAAAATTGCGAATTCATCGAAATTGATTCGACCCGTTTGACCCGGATGCCAGAAAAACGCTGTCTGGCTCTAACGCCATTTCGGAGCCGGATTGATGAAAACGCGCACGAAGGTTGTTGTGATCGGCGGCGGCATCGCCGGTTGCTCGACCCTATACCACCTCACCCAGGAAGGCTGGAGTGATGTCGTTCTCGTTGAGCGCGACGAGCTGACCTCGGGCACAACCTGGCATTCGGCTGCGCAGGTAACGAATTTCGGCATGAACCAGACCATGGTGGGTCTGAAGAGCCATTCCATCGCCTTGTACAAAGAACTGGCCGATGATCCCGATTATCCGATCAACTATCATCACGCCGATGGCGGCATCCGCCTGACAAATTCCGAAAAACAGATGCAGGGCTATCGGCATTTCAAATCGGTAGCGCACGGCATGGGGGTGGAGTTTGAGATTATCGACGCGGATGAATGCGCTCGCCGCCACCCATTGATTTCGACCGAGAACCTCCTGGGCGGACTCTGGGACCCGCTTGATGGTGACATTGATCCAGCACAACTGTGCCAGGCACTGGCCCGCCGCGCCCGCAAAGCCGGGGCCGAGATTTATCGCAACACACCCGTCGTGAGCCTGACCCAGCACAAGGATGACACTTGGACGGTGCACACCGAACATGGCGATATCAACTGTGATATCGTCGTGAATGCCTGTGGTTACCGCGTCAATGAAGTCGGCGCGATGATGGGTGTGCATCACCCGGTCGCCTCAATGGAACATCAGTATTTCCTGACCGAGGAAATCCCCGCGATCAAGGAAGCAGGCCATCGAATGCCGCTGCTGCGCTGTCCAATCTCCGATTACTATTGCCGTCAGGAAAAGAATGGCCTGCTGGTCGGTTTCTATGAGCAGGACTGCAGAACCTGGGGCATGGACGGGATCGATCCGAATTTCGTCAATGCACTGTGTCCCGACGATCTCGACCGCATCACGGATGTTCTGGAAGGCGCGTTTGCTCGTATGCCCGCGCTCATGGAAGTGGGCATCCATTCCATCGTCAACGGACCGATCACCTATACGATTGACGGAGCGCCGCTGGTTGGTCCGATCCCGGGCAAGCGCAACGCATTCTGCATCATCGGGCTGCGTGCGGGGCTTGGCGAAGGTGGTGGCCATGGATGGCTGCTGGCGCAGCAAATCGTCCACGGAGAAGCCTGTTACGACACCTGGTGTATCGATCCGCGACGCTTCACCGGCCAAGCAAATGTCGAACTGACAGCATTAAAGGCGATCGAGGATTATCAGAACGAATTCCGGTTCCATTTCCCGCATGAACACCGCCCCGCCGGGCGGTCTGCGAAGACGACGCCGCTCACACCGGTGCTCGCGGCTGAAGGCGCCGAATTCACGGTGGTCAACGGCTGGGAGCGTGCCGACTACTTCAAGCCTGCGCCCGATTTCCACCCCTCATTGAGCTTCCACTTCGACGAAGCCTTTGACGTTGTAGGCAGCGAAGTGGCGAATGTGCGCGATAATGTTGGCCTTTGCGAGGTCAACGGATTCAACCGGTTCGAGATCACCGGCAACGACGCCCACACCTTTCTTGACCGGATGTTCTGCGGCAACGTTACCAAACGACCGGGACGAGTGGGGCTTGGCTACCTCTTGAACCATCACGGCATGGTCAAAGGTGAGGCCACAATCGCTAATCTACCCGCCAGCGATCGCGGACCTGACCGCATCTGGTATGGCTCGGCCGCCGCCAGCGAGTTTCACGATATGGACTGGCTGACCATGCACATCCGCCCTGAGGAAGATGTACAGATCCGGTCCCTCACCAATGACCAAACCATCCTGGTCCTCGCAGGACCGCATGCGCGTGCCGTACTCAGCGCCTGTTCCCGCGACGACTGGTCGAAAGAGGCCTTTCCATGGCTCAGTGTGCGCGAATGCTTCATCGGCATTGCGCCGGCGACGGTCATGGGGGTCAGCTTCTGCGGAGAACTGGCCTATGAAATCCATGTACCCAATGCCTCGCTTTACGCGACCTGGCTCGCATTGCGCGAAGCGGGCAAAGCCTTTGGCCTGAAGCTCTTCGGCGCCCGGGCGGTGGAGTCGATGCGGATGGAAATGGGATTTCTGCACTGGAAGGCCGACATCATCACCGAATTCGACCCGTTCGAAACCGGTCTTGAGCGTTTTGTGAAGCTCGACAAGCCGAATTTCATCGGCAAAAGCGCTCTGCTTGAGCGCCACACAGAGGGGCCGCGCAGGAAGCTAGTCACCCTTCAACTGGACATCACCCATGCGCCTGCCCATCCCGGTGCCTCGGTCATGGACGGAAAACAGCCCATCGGCACTGTGACCTCCGGGGATTGGGGCCACCGAACAGGCATGAACCTGGCTTACGCTTTCGTCTCTCCTGAAATATCGGCTCCGGGCACAGCGACGGCAATCGACGTGCTCGGCGACCTGGCCCCCGCACGGGTCATTCAGCCTTGCCCCTATGATCCCACCTTTGCCCGCATGAGGGCCTGACAATGGATAAGCGCAAATTTACCGGCAGCTTTACGCAGCAGGAGCCTTTGAGCGACGCGGCGATCAACGCTGCCACGGCAGTGCTGCAAAGCGGCCGGCTGCATCGCTACAACCTGACGCCCGGAGAATTGGGCGAGGTCGCGCTCCTGGAACAGGAATTCGCCGCATGGCAGGGCAGCCGGTACTGCCTTGCCGTCGCATCGGGCGGTCAAGCGATCCAGATCTCCCTGCGCGCGGCGGGCGCGGAGGCAAACGATCTTGTGCTGACAAACGCATTCACCCTAGCGCCTGTTCCCGGTGCGATCCATGCCGTGGGCGCGCGGCCGATATTGGTGGAGGACGATGAAGATCTTCGCCTGGATTTCGACGATCTGGCACGCAAGGCCGAAACGTCCGGTGCACGCTTTCTGTTGCTCTCCCACATGCGTGGCCACCTGTGCGACATGGACCGGCTGGCGGAGCTGGCGACGCAATTCAAGCTGACTGTGATTGAGGATTGCGCGCATACGATGGGTGCGACCTGGAATGGTATTCGTTCAGGAAATTTCGGGCTTGTCGGCTGCTTTTCGACACAGACTTACAAACACATCAATTCCGGAGAAGGAGGGCTTTTGACCTCCAATGATCCTGACTTCATGGCACGCGCCACAATGCTGTCCGGCAGCTACATGCTCTATGGTCGCCACGGCGCCGGTCCGGATGCGGAGCATTTCGCCGAGGCTCGCTACACGATGCCCAACATGTCCGCCCGCATGGATGCGCTGCGCGCAGCGATCCTGCGACCACAGATCGCGCTGCTTGACGAGAATGTAGCACGCTGGAACCGCCGCTACTTGGCTGTTGCCGCAGAGCTGGCAAAATCAAACCGGATCGTTTGTCCTGTCCGGCCGGAGGCCGAGGGCATGGTGGGTTCCTCAATCCAGTTTCGGGTACCGGACCTTGGCGAGGCCGGTTGCCGCGAGGTGGTCGAGCGGGCCCGGTTGCGGGGGGTGGAACTGAAATGGTTCGGCGGCGCAGAACCCGAAGGCTTTACCTCGGCACACCAGAGTTGGCGCTATGTGGATCGGCAGCAACTGCCGCAAACCGACCGGGTGCTGGCCACATTGTTCGACATGCGTCTGCCACTCACATTTTCCCAGCGGGACTGTAGCCTGATTGGGCAGATTATTTGCGAAGAAGTCGGTGAAGTGCGCCAATGAATGCGCGCAAATAGATTGGCATCCTCAGTAGCATAAGGCTCCGAGCCGTTTCTCAATGCACCGCGAAATTTATCAAAATTTCAATTGCGCATCTGTGAAATTTCTGTCTAAGATTTCATGAACAGAGCGCCACGGCGTTGGTGCGTCGTTTGGAAGACCTGAAAGAGTGAGAAAGATGCCGGGTACCAAAACCGTTGGGCAGGACATTCGGGCCTTGCGAAAATCGCGCGGGATAACGCTCACACAGCTTGCCAAAAAAACAAGCAAGTCGCTGGGCTGGCTGTCTCAGGTGGAGCGGGGCCTATCCACACCCACGGTCGATGATCTGCAAAATTTCGCGCGAATCCTGGACGTGCCAATGTCCATGTTCTTTGGGATCGCCGACGCACCCGACGACGAACAGGGACTGATCGTGCGGGCGTCAGCGCGCCGCGAGATCGGTGGGCGCGACAATGGTCTCCTCGAAGCGCTTCTCTCTCCCGACCTCACGGATGATTTTGAAGTCATCCATTCGACCTTCCTTCCAGGCGCAGCACTCAAGCACTGCCGCCAGCGCGCCACCTCAGAAGTTGTCTATCTTGTCTCCGGTAAGCTCGACATCTGGATCGAAAATCAGACGTTCCACATTCATGCTGGAGACAGTTTCCGCATCAAGGGTCAGGCCTATCGCTGGGCCAATCCATATGACGACCCTGCTGTTGCGATCTGGGTCATCTCCCCTCCGGTCTATTGAGATTTGACAATGTCCATTCCTTCTACAGCGCGTGTTGTGATCATTGGCGGCGGAATCGTCGGTGTTTCGGCGCTCTATCATCTGGCAAAGGCTGGATGGTCAGATTGTCTCCTGCTGGAGAAGAACGAACTGACCGCCGGATCGACCTGGCACGCGGCAGGCAATTGCCCGAATTTCGCTGCAAATTACGGTGTGATGAACATGCAGCGCTATAGCCTGGCGCTGTATCGCGCCCTCGCCGATGAGGTTGACTATCCCATCAATTACCACGTCACCGGCGCAGTTCGCCTTGCGCATTCCCACAAGCGGATGATGGAATTTGAGCGCGTGCGCGGCATGGCGGCGCAGATGGGCCTGACGATGGACATGTGCACCCCAGAGGAACTGCAGGCCCACATGCCATTTATGGAAACGCATGATCTTGAGGGCGGTCTTTGGGACCCACTCGACGGTGACATCGATCCAAGCCAGGTGACGCAGGCCTTGGCCAAGGGCGCACGGGCCATGGGCGGCACCATTGCCCGCTTTACCGCAGCCACCGGTGTTAGCCGCGATAATGGCGAGTGGATCGTGCACACCGACAAGGGTGACGTCCGCTGCGACTATGTGGTGAACGCGGCCGGCTATTATGCGGGACGGGTGGGTGAATGGTTCCTGCCTCATGGCGGACGCCAAGTGCCACTCACCGTGATGAGCCACCAATATTTCCTGACCGAAGCCATCCCCGAGATCGCCGCATGGACGAAGAAGCACGGCCGCAAGCTGCCGATGCTTCGAGATGTGGACAGCTCCTATTACCTGAGACAGGACACCCATTCGTTGAATCTTGGCCCTTACGAGCGCAACTGTCAGGCGGCCTGGGTCGATGCGGACAACCCGATGCCGGAGGATTTCAGCTTCCAGCTTTACCCTGACGATCTCGACCGGCTGGAATGGTATATTGAAGATGCAATGGCCCGCGTGCCGCTGCTGGGTACAGGCGGCTTACAGCGCAACATCAATGGACCCATTCCTTATGCACCCGATGGTCTGCCCATGATCGGCCCAATGCCGGGTGTGCCCAATGCTTTTGAAGCGCACAGCTTTACATTCGGCATCGCGCAGGGCGGCGGCGCGGGCAAAATCCTGTCGGAGTGGATCATGCACGGCTACACGGAATGGGACATGTGGTCCTGTGATCCGCGCCGCTACACCAGCCATGCCGACGACACATTCTCACTCGGCAAGGCGCTGGAAACCTACGGCCACGAATATGCGATGCATTTCCCGCATCACGAATGGCCGGCTGAACGCGACCGCAAACTATCACCGAACCACGGCCGTCTTGTTGCCGATGGTGGCCAATTGGGCGCCTACAATGGCTGGGAACGCGTGAACTGGTTCGCAAAACCAGGAGACGATACCTCTGAGGAGGCGACATTCACCTGGAACCGCAGCGGCCCATGGGAAGCGCGCGTGCGCGAGGAAGTCGAGGCCGTACGCGATAATGTCGGTGTCATAGATATGTGCGGTTTCTCGCGGTTCGGCCTGAGCGGCGAAGGTGCGGCGGAATGGTTGCGCGGACTGGTCGCAGGAGCCCTGCCGAAAGTGGGGAGGTTGAACCTCATCTATATCGCCGATGATCGCGGCCATGTCCTCACTGAGATGTCCTGCATTCGCCACGATGAGGACACGTTTACTCTGATGACCGCCGCAGTGGCACAATGGCACGACTATGAGATCTTGTCGCGCAAACTGCCGCAGGGATTGACCCTCACCGACAGGACCAGCGACGTGATCTCCATGCTGGTCACCGGTCCGAAGTCTCGTGATCTGCTCAAAGAGATTTCCGATACCGACCTGTCGTTGGGCTGGCTTACCCACCAGCAGGCCAGTGTGGCAGGCAAGCCGGCGATGTTGGCGCGGGTCTCCTTTGTCGGCGAACTGGGCTGGGAGGTTCATGTTGCGCCCAACGATGCCGCAGAAGTCTACAACGCCATCCGAGATGCAGGTGCGGCGCCCTTTGGCATGTATGCGCTGAACGCCATGCGCATCGAAAAAGGTTACCTGACATGGAAGGGCGATCTTTCCGCCGATTACAGCCTGCAGGAAACCGGACTGGACCGCTTCGTGCGTCTCGATAAACCGCAGGATTTCCCCGGCAAGGCAGCGATCGCCGCCAAGGCGGGGCAAGCTCCGGCCAAGCGACTGGTTACGCTGATCGTGGAGCCGGGTGAGCAGGACGCGCCCTATATGGCAAGCGTCTTTGCCAATGGCGAGCGGGTGGGCGAAGTGCTGAGTGCAGCTTATGGCTACCGCGTGGATGCGGCCATCGCCATCGCAATGCTCGATGCCGGATCTGCAGTGGCCGGCACGGAGGTTGATGTCGAGATCTACGGCCAACGCCTAATCGGCACGGTGCAGAACACACCATGCCTCTGGGATGCGGACAATGCCCGCATCCGCGCCTGAACTCTAAAATAGGTAACGTTCGCCATGGCTCTGCCCCCTGAGAATGCTCGCGTGGTCATCGTCGGAGGCGGTGTGATCGGTTGCTCTGTGGCCTACCATCTGACCAAGTTGGGCTGGAGCGATGTTGTGCTTTTGGAGCGCAAGCAACTCACCTCAGGTACCACATGGCACGCCGCCGGCCTTATCGCGCAGCTGCGCGCTTCGCAGAACATGACGAGACTGGCGAAATACAGCCAGGAACTTTACGGCAATCTGGAAGAAGAAACCGGCGTCGCGACGGGCTTTCGCCGCAACGGCTCGATCACCGTGACTCTTTCCGATGAGCGCCGCGAAGAGATCCTGCGTCAGGCCTCCATGGCACGGGCCTTCGGCGTCGACGCCGAGGAAATCAGCCCCTCGGAACTTCTAAACCGCTATCCCCATATGAACATCGAAGGTGTCACCGCTGCGGTCTATCTGGACAAGGATGGACAGGGTGACCCCGCCAACATTGCGCTGGCCCTGGCAAAAGGCGCCAAGATACGCGGAGCGCAGGTTTGCGAACGCACAAAGGTGACCGGTTTTGTCCGCGACGGCCGCTACATCACCGGCGTCTCCTGGGAAACCGGGAGCGAGACGGGCACGATTGCATGCGATCATGTCGTCAATTGCGCCGGTATGTGGGGGCATGAGGTCGGGCGCCAGATGGGCGTGAACGTCCCTCTTCACGCCTGCGAGCACTTCTACATTGTGACCGATAGCATTCCAGACCTTGGTCAGCTTCCGGTTCTGCGCGTTCCCGAAGAATGCGCCTACTACAAGGAAGATGCGGGCAAGATGCTCCTGGGTGCCTTTGAACCAGTGGCAAAGCCTTGGGGAATGGCGGGAATTTCCGAGGACTTCGAATTCGACCAACTGCCGGAGGATTTCGACCATTTCGAACCGATCCTCGAACAGGCCGTCAACCGCATGCCGATCCTTGCAGAGACGGGCATTCACACCTTCTTCAATGGTCCGGAAAGCTTCACCCCCGACGACGCCTACCATCTGGGCCTCGCGCCAGAGATGGACAATGTCTGGGTTGCGGTCGGGTTCAACTCCATCGGCATCCAGTCCGCCGGTGGTGCAGGCATGGCGCTGGCCTCATGGATGGATACAGGCGAGAAACCCTTTGACCTAGGTGACGTCGACATTGCGCGAATGCAGCCCTTTCAGGGCAACAAGACCTACTTGTTTGAGCGCTCCAAGGAGACGTTGGGTCTGCTCTATGCCGACCATTTCCCCTTCCGCCAGAAGGAAACCGCCCGCGGCATCCGTCGCTCGCCCCTGCATGAAGCGCTGAAGGCGGAAGGCGCGGTCTTTGGGGAAGTTGCCGGATGGGAGCGCGCCAACTGGTTCGCCGACCCGGGCCAGGCTCCAGCCTATGACTATTCTTGGAAACGTCAGAGCTGGTTTGGCAATGTTGCGCGCGAGCACGCTGCCATCCGCGAAAATGTCGGCATCTACGACATGTCATCCTTCGGCAAGATCCGTGTTGAGGGGCCAGATGCCGAAGCGTTCCTGAATTACGTTTCCGCCAGCAACCTGTCAGTGCCGGTGGGTAAAATTGTCTACAGCCAGTTCCTCAACACCTCTGGTGGGATCGAGGCGGATGTAACCATCACTCGCCTGTCAGAAACCGGATATCTGGTGGTGACGCCCGCGGCGACCTGCCAGTCAGATCAGGTCTGGATGCGCCGCCATATCGGTGACCACCGTGTGACCTTGACCGACATAACTGCGGCTGAAGCGGTGATCTGCGTCATGGGGCCAAATGCGCGTGCCCTGCTGCAAAAAGTTTCACCGAACGACTTTTCAAACGAAGCTAACCCCTTCGGCACGTGTCAGGATATCGAGATCGGCATGGGGCTCGCGCGGGCCCATCGCGTGACCTATGTGGGTGAACTGGGCTGGGAGCTTTACGTTTCCACCGACATGGCGGCGTATGTCTTTGAGGTGTTGCGCGATGCCGGGCGGGACGTGGGTGCCAAGCTCTGCGGCCTGCACATGATGGACGGCTGCCGCATTGAGAAAGGGTTCCGCCATTTTGGCCACGATATCACGTCGGAAGATCATATCCTTGAGGCAGGCCTCGGCTTTGCCATCAAGAAGAGCGATGTGGACTTTATCGGCCGTGACGCCGTGCAACGCAAACGCGATGAAGGGTTGAAGACCCGCCTTGTCCAATTCCTGCTGACCAACCCCGAACCCCTGCTCTACCATGCCGAACCCATCGTGCGGGACGGCAAGATCGTCGGCTATCTGTCCTCAGGCGCCTATGGCCACCATCTGGGCGGTGCGATGGGTATGGGCTACGTTCCCTGCCCCGGTGAAAGCGTCGCAGACGTTTTGGACTCCAGCTACGAGATCGAGGTGGCCGGGCAACGTGTGGCGGCGAAAGCCTCGCTCAAACCCTTCTACGATCCAAAATCTGAACGTGTGAAAGCCTGACCGGTAACCACCCGACACATCCGTCAAAAGAGTCATCCACGACCACACCAAGGTCACTACCGATCGCGCAAATCACTCATTTTGCTAAGATTGCTGAAACGCACCTTAGAGCTGCGGCAAAGGCATTCATTCTCATGATCGGAGTGATCTGCATAAATCAACAGTTCGGAAAATTAACCGCCAATCCGCCCAGTGAAGTCTCTTTGTACCGTTCGTGCATGTCCACTCCGGTTTGCCGCATAGTTTCGATGCAAGCATCAAGCGGCATGAAATGGCGTCCATCTCCACGCAATGCCAGTGACGATGCGGTGATGGCCTTGATGCTTCCCATCGCGTTGCGTTCAATACACGGCACCTGAACAAGTCCCAGCACCGGATCACAGGTCATTCCAAGATGGTGCTCAAGTGCAATCTCGGCTGCATTTTCGATTTGAGCTGCCGTGCCGCCAGAGATTGCGGCAAGGCCTGCAGCGGCCATTGCTGACGCCGACCCCACTTCAGCCTGGCATCCGCACTCCGCACCTGAGATTGAGGCATTGTGCTTTATGATGCCCCCGATTGCCGCTGCGGTCAGGAGATATTCATGGACTATGGGTTCCGGCTTGCGGGGATCGAGTTGATCGAGCGCATATTTCAGGACAGCAGGCACAATTCCGGCAGCGCCGTTGGTTGGTGCTGTCACCACTTGGCCCCCGGCAGCATTTTCTTCATTTACGGCAATCGCATAGGCTGCGACTTTATCAAGCAAGGGAGTAGAAAGATTGTTGGGAACACCGCCAGCCTGGTCTCTTGCAAGGTTCTGGGCGCGCCGTTCCAAATTCAGACCGCCAGGTAGTGCGCCGTTTCGTGACAAGCCTCTTTCTATGCAGGACGACATGACCTGCCAGACCTTTGTTAAGCCCGCCTCAATGTCTTGAAGAGACAAGGACGATAGCTCGTTCTCCAGCTTTATCTGTGCAATTGATTTACCAGATGCACCAGCCATGCTAAGCATTTCCGCTGCAGTTTCAAATGGATATGGAACCTCTACGGAGCCGGAAGCCTCTTTGGATTTCTCATTTTCAAGTTCGGATTCGGTTAGCACGAACCCTCCGCCGATGGAGTACCAGACTTCCCGGCCTATCTCCGCATCTGACAGGTCGCAGACGACAAAAACCATGCCGTTGGCGTGGCCTTCTAGCGGGCTCTTTCGGTCAAAGACGATATCCTTGTCGGGGTCAAAAGGCCTTTCCTTGCCATCACAACAGATCAACTGCCCCTCTTCCCGCAAACGCTGCAACACCTCGGAGGCGCGTGATGCATCGTAGGTTTCAGGCAATTGTCCAGAAAGCCCGGCGATAATAGCAGCGTCGGTTGCGTGCCCTTTGCCCGTGAAAGCCAAAGAGCCGTGCAAGATGACCTTTATGCGGATTGGCCGCGCTTCGCCGTCAATATGCGTGGAGGCAAATCGTCTTGCTGCAATCATGGGGCCCATCGTGTGCGACGACGAGGGACCTACCCCAATCTTGAACAGATCAAACACCGAAAGAAACATGGCAACCTCCTGACAATTTGGCAGGATGCACAGCCCGCGACGCGCTGACTATATCTACTTTGCGCAAACGATGTTCTGATAGCGGCAACGCCGCCGTTTTGGTGCTCCGAGGGCCCATCTGAATGCTGCGCCCTTCAACCTCAGCTGCATCACTGACCTGAAAAGGCCGCGACTATACCAGTACCGCAGTGAGTAACGCACGAAATATGGTGGCAGCAACATGAACGTCGCTTGCCGCCTTCTGGCGCGCTCCCTATTTCATATCATTCAAGATCAAATGGCCCGACCGTTTCCGAGTGCACGCCATGCACGGCTGCCAACCATCATGGTTGAGAGCCGGCATGGAGCTTCCGCACTTAAAAACGGCCAGCAGCAGCTGAAGCCTTAGCCTTAGCCTTGGCCGGAAAGATCTTGCGCCAGCATCAAAACGTTGCCGTCGGGGTCCGCGAAGGTGGCCAATTTCACCATGCCTTCGATCACCATCGTCTCACCATCAAACTTGACGCCGGCCTTTTCCAGATTGCCCCGAGCCTCGTTGATATCACCAACACCGAAGACCGGTGTGGTAGATCCCGGGGAAGGTTCGCCGTGCTCGCTCAGGCCGATGGTTACGCCGGGGGTCTTTGTCATAATTTCAGACCAACCGGCCTCATCTGCATGAAACATCACGCCAAAGCCGAGCATTTCAGAATACCAGTCCGCGCTTTTGTGGCGATCGGAGACTGATAGGGAGATGGTCAAAGAGTCTTGGATGGTTGCTTTTGCCATAGTGTTTTTCTTACCGATTGGAGTTTAACTGAGGCGGACACTAAGCCTGTAGCCCTGCTCGTCAAGATTATAGCTTCCGCTAAACGTCGAAAATTTTTCCCTTTTTGCACCTCTCCGCCTTCCAGACTTGTCAGCGCGGCGCCTTGGTATTTGACCTCAAAACGCAATTACTTTCGGCGGCGCGTCCAGCAAAGGGGCAGCTTCTATGAGGGCCTTCGTGTAGGGATGACGCGGATTGGAGAAGACCTGTTCGGTCTCGCCTTCTTCCACAATATGCCCCCCCTTCATGATGAGCACCCGGTCTGTGATGGTGCGCACGACCGACAGATCATGGGAGATGAAGAGATAGGAGAGCGAGAGCGTGTCGGAAAGCTCAGCAAGCAGATCGAGGATCTGCGCGCGGATGGAGACATCAAGCGCAGACACAGCCTCGTCCAGCACGATCAGATCGGGGTTGATGATAAGGGCGCGGGCAATGGCGATGCGTTGGCGCTGGCCGCCTGAAAACTCGTGGATATATTTTTGCGCATCGGACGTGGTGAGTCCGACTTTCTCCAGCATCTCACCGACCATGCGACGCTTCTGCGCACT
This sequence comes from uncultured Alphaproteobacteria bacterium, assembly GCA_929200315.1. GTDB lineage: Bacteria > Pseudomonadota > Alphaproteobacteria > Rhizobiales > Rhizobiaceae > Pseudahrensia. The sequence goes on from CAKMZB010000004.1 coordinate 24,301, forward strand.
GCTCGGGCGGTTCGGCATGAGATGTGTTGGTTCCGCCACCAGCCGCTCCACGCGATGGCGCGGGTTGAAGGAAGCGTAGGGGTCCTGAAAGACCACCTGCATCTTCGCGCGCACCTTGGGGGAGAGGTCCTTGCCCGCCGTCACAGGTTCGCCGTCGAGCAGGATTTCCCCGCCCTGGATCGGGTCGAGGCCGAGGATCGCGCGGGAGAGCGTTGACTTGCCGCAGCCACTCTCGCCGATGAGACCGAGATTTTCTCCCCGTCGCAGCTCAAAGCTCACATCATCCACGGCACGAAAATGGCCCGGCGGGGCGAAGAGGTTTTTGCGGGGGAGTTTATAGTCGCGCACCATCCCCTTCACCGAGAGCAACGTCTCACCAATCTCGCCGCGTTCCGGCCGGGTCGGGACATGGGTCGAAGCCTCATGCAGCTGGCGCGTATAGGGATGCTCCATCTCCCTAAAAAGCCCTTCGGCAGTATCCCGCTCCACGATCTCGCCGTGACGCATGACCGCGATGCGGTCTGCAAGGCCTGAGACGACGGCAAGATCGTGGGTGATGAAGATGAGACCCATCCCGTCCTCCGCCACCAGCCGTCGCAGCAGGTCGAGAATTTCAGCCTGCGTCGTTACATCGAGAGCCGTGGTCGGCTCGTCAGCAATCAGCAGGCGCGGGCGAAGGGCAATGGCCGTCGCAATACAAACGCGCTGACGCTGGCCGCCGGAAAGTTCAAACGGGTAGCGCGAGAGTGGGAAATCCGCCTGCGGCAGTTCGGCTCTTTCCAGTGCCTCCGCCGCCATACCCATGGCCACAGCGCGGCTGGCCCCGGTGTGGATCTGCACTGTTTCGGCAACCTGATCGCCGATGGTCTTAAGCGGGTTCAGAGCCGTCATCGGCTCCTGAAAAATCATGCTCACATCATCTCCGCGTAGAGCACAGAGCGTGTCTTCGTCCGCCGTGATGACGTCCTCGCCGCCAAGCTCAATCCGCCCTTCGCAATGCGCACCGTTTGGCAGCAATTGCAGCACCGAAAGCGCGGTCATCGACTTGCCCGACCCGGATTCGCCGATAATGCCGACAATCTCTCCCTCCGCGACATCGAGACTGACATCTTTCAGGATCGACGTGCCGTGGATGGATAGGTTGAGGCCCGTGATGGAGAGGAGGCTCATCGTCCCTCCCGCCGCAATTTGGGGTCGAGCCAGTCACGCAGCCCATCACCCAGAAGGTTCAACCCCAGCACCGCTGCGGTAATGGCAAGGCCGGGGAAAAGCGCCATGTGAGGGGCGACGGTGAGCATGGTTCGGGCATCCGCCAACATCCGCCCCCAACTCGGTAGCGGGGGCTGTGCGCCAAGGCCGACATAGCTGAGGCCAGCCTCTGCCAGAATGCCGAGGGAAAGCTGGATCGTGCCCTGCACGATGAGGAGGTTGGCGAGGTTGGGCAGCACATGTTCAGCCGAAATGCGCCAACGTCCCTTCCCCGCCACCCGTGCAGCCATAATGAAATCCAACGTCCAAACGGAGAGAGCCGCACCCCGTGTGACACGGGCAAAAACCGGGATGTTGAAAATCGCAATCGCCAGGATCGCGTTGAAGGCTCCCGGCCCCGCAATATTGGTAATGAGCACCGCAACGAGCAAAGCGGGAAAGGCGAAGATGAGATCGTTGCCGCGCATGATAATTTCATCAAGCAAACCATCGCTGCGCGCAGCCGCAGCAAGCCCAAGCGGCACACCAACGGCCATGGCGATCCCCACCGCCGCAAGAGCGAGCGCCAGGGACGTGCGCGCCCCGGCCATGATCATAGAGAAAATGTCGCGGCCGTAATGGTCTGTCCCGAACCAGTGCTCACCGCTCGGCAATTGGTTGCGGGCCGGGATCGAAATCGCCTCAAAGTCATGGGGCGTCCAGAGGTAGGAAAGCAGAGCCGCACCGACGAGCACAGCCGTCAGCACGCCACCGATCCACAACGCGCGGGAGCGGAAGCCTTTGCGGGTCACAGCCGCGCTCATACCCGCCTCCGAAGGCGCGGGTCGACGGCGGCATAGGCGAGGTCGACGGCGAAATTCACCACGATCACCGCAAAGACGAGCACCATAACGACGCTCTCCACCACGATCAGATCACGCGCATTGATGCTTTGCAGCACAAGCCGCCCGAGGCCCGGCAGGTAGAAAACCTGTTCAATGATGATCCCACCGGCGATGAGAAAAGAAAATTGCAGGCCAATAATCGTCAGCACCGGAATCAGCGCATTGCGAAAAGCATGCCGCCATAAGGCCTGATTGCGCGACAGGCCCTTGGCACGGGCGGTGCGCATGAAGTCTTCGCCGAGCGTGTCCAGCAGAGACGAACGCATGATGCGGGTGAGGATCGCAGCCTGCGGCACGGCAAGGGCGATGGCGGGCAGGACGAGCGATTTGAGCGCGAGCCAGAACCCCGCCTGCCAACCCGGGAAGCCGCCCGCAGAAAACCATTGCAGCGAAACGGAAAAGAGCAGCACCATCATGATGCCGAGCCAGAAGTTTGGCACCGCAATGCCGAACTGAGTTGCCGTCGACAGGCCCACATCCACACCCGTGCCCCGCCGCCCGGCGGCGATGACACCGAGGGGGATAGCGATGGCCGTGGAGATCAGCAGTGCAAACAATGCCAGCGGCAGCGAGACCTGCCCGCGCTGCCAGATCATCTCCGCAACGGGAGTGCGATAAGTGTAGGAGGTGCCGAAATCCCCCTGCACCATGCCCCAGACCCAGGAAACATAACGCTCAACAGGGCTGACATTCAGACCCAACTCTTCGCGCAATTGCGCCACCGTGTCCGGCTGCGCATTCAAACCCAGCATGTAGGAGGCCGGGTCGCCGGGCACGATTTCCACAGCGATGAAAATAATGACGCTCGCGACCAGAAGACTGACCGCGAGCGATATCAGGCGCTTGAGTGCGTAGCGCAGCATAGCCGCCCTGTTTCCTTTCCCGGCAGCTCCGCCGTTACTTGGTCCAGGAAACGCCGGTCAGATCAACCGCCTGGGTCGGCGCGTCCTTCCACAGGCCTTCGATGCCGGTCCGCGCTACCACGGGATTGGCCAACTGGAAGAGGAAGACATTGACCTGATCCTCAGCCAAAAGGCGTTGCGCCTGTTGCAACAAGGCGGTGCGCTTTTGCGGGTCGCTGGTCACATCAAGTTCTGCAATCACGCCATTGAAGGCAGCATTGCCATACTGAAAATAGTATTCAGGGCGGGCATAGATACCAATATCCAGAGGCTCGGTGTGGGAAATGATCGTGAGATCATAATCCTTGCCGCGAAACGCCTGTTCCAGCCACTGGGCCCATTCCACATTGGTGATCTCAGTCTCAACCCCAACCTCGCGCAATTGCGCCGCAATAATCTCACCGCCACGGCGGGCATAGGCAGTGGGTGGCAGCATAAGCCGTGCCGTGAAGCCGTTTTCGTAACCAGCTTCAGCCAGCAGCGCTTTGGCCTTTTGCGGATCGTGAGAAACGTTGGAAGTCAAATCGACATAGGCAGGGTGATGAGGGGCAAAATGGGAGCCGATTGGCGTCCCCAACCCATACATGGCGCCGTCGATTATGCTTTGGGGGTCAATGGCGTATGCCAATGCCTGGCGTACTTTCAGATTATCGAAAGGTGGCTGCTTGTTGTTTATGGCAAGAAGCGTTTCCCCCTCCGTTTGCCCCACCAGAACCTGAAAGCGTGGATCGGCTTCAAACTGACCCAGATTCTCAGGCGCGGGGAAATTTGCGAAAACGTCGATATCCTCGGCCATCAACGCTGCAAAGGCGGCTGACGGGTCGGAGATGAACTTGAACGTTGCACCGGACAATGCGGCAGGCTTGCCCCAATAGTTTTCGTTGCGGGCAAGGGTGATGGAATCCCCCTGTAGCCAGCGATCAAAGGTAAACGCCCCGGTGCCCACAGGTGCAGTCTTGATGTCTTCAATGCTCTCTGGAGCCACAATCACCGCATCCCCCCAGGCGAGGTTGAACAGGAAAGCTCCGTTGGGCTTCGCCAAGGTGATTTTGACTGTGAGCGGGTCCACAACGTCAATTGCGGAAATACCCACATAGAGTGGTTTCTGCGCGTTAGCGGATTTCTCTCCACGGGCACGATCGAGGGAAAATTTGACGTCCTCGGCATCCATGGTGGTGCCGTCGTGGAATGTGACGCCATCATGAAGCATGAACGTGTAGGTCAGCCCGTCGTCTGAGATCTCCCAGCTTTTCGCCAGGCCGGGGATAACGGAACCGTCTGCCGCAAAGCGGGTCAGCCCCTCAAACACGTTGGAATAGACCACCTGGTCAATCGCCCCTGCCGCCGCGCTGGTCGGATCAAGATGCGGCGGCTCAAGCTGGAGCCCGACCGTCACCATATCCTTCGCCGCCATGGCCGGGGCAACACCCATGGCAAACGCCATAGCTGCACCAAGCGCAAGGCTTTTCACTAGCTTCATCATAGTCTCTCTCCCTCTTGTGGCCTCTACGGCCTTTCATGCGAGCCTAACAGGTCGGCGAGGCTGAGCGCCATCACCTTGGCGCTGTCGATCATATCGTCAACGCCGATATACTCGTCCGGCTTGTGAGCAAGGTCCAGAATACCGGGACCGTAAGCAATGCAATTGTGCAGCCGCCCAATGCGGGCAATGTGCTTTTGATCATAGGTGCCGGGGGAAACCACATAATCCGGCTGCGTGCCGAGCACCGCTTCCACCGCGCGGGAAACCGTCTGCACAACCGGCGCATTCCGATCCGTCATGGTGGGGATGACACGATGCATCTCTTTCAATTCATAGGAAAAATTCTCGCGCTTGGCTTGAACGGCCTCCAGCACATCACCGATCTCGCGCTGCACATCGTCAATGTTCTCTTCCAACAGAAAGCGGCGATCGATCACCATGCGGCAGGAATCCGGCACGGTGGGTGAAGGAAAACCGGTAAAGTCGACCGGAAGCTCATCCTGCCCGCCATGGAGCGAATTGATGTTGAGGGTCGACTGTTTCGCACCCTCCGGCACAACCGGCATCTCGGTGCGTTTTGCCGCCAATGCCGGAAACAGGGTCTCTTCCATTTCCGACACCACCGCTCCCATGTGGCGCACGGCGCAATCGCCGAGGAAAGGCATGGAGCCGTGGGCGATCTCGCCAAAGGTCTCGATCTGCGCCCACCAGACACCCCGGTGACCAAGGCAAATACGGTCTTTGTTCAGTGGTTCAGGAATGATGACGTGCTGCACGCGCGCCGGATCGAAATAGCCAAGCTCAGCCAAATGCGCGACGCCACCAAGGCCGCCGGATTCCTCGTCCGCCGTACCTGAAATCTCAATGGCTCCGGCATAATCCGGGCAGGTTTCGATAAAGGCTTCAGCCGCGATGATGGAAGCGGCAAGACCGCCCTTCATGTCGCAGGCCCCGCGCCCGTAAATCTTGCCGTCGCGCAACTCCCCGCCGAACGGGTCAAACGTCCAACCGCGCCCCGTTTCAACAACGTCGGTATGGGAATTGAAATGGACACAATCCCCCACCCGCTTGCCCTCACGGCGGGCGATGACGTTCCAACGCGGATAGCGGTCACTGTCTCCAACAGCTCCATTTGCACGGATCATCTCAATCTCGAAGCCGTGCGTTTTCAGACGGTTGGCGAGATATTCGCAAATTTCAAGATAGCAATCGCCCGGCGGGTTGATGGTCGGGATGCGCAGCAAATCCTGCGTCAGCGCGATGAGGTCATCACGCTTGGCGTCTATGGCCTCACGGAGCCTAGATGCAACGTCCACCATCCACCTCCATACACACGCCCGTCACCATGCTGGCCTCATCAGAGCAGAGATAGCAGGCCGCATTGCCCATATCTTCGGGCGTTGAAAACCGACCCAGCGGAATAGTGGAGAGAAATTTTGCGCGCACGTCCGGCGTGTCCTCACCCATGAAGCTCTTCAGCAGCGGTGTCTCGCCAGCGACGGGGTTCAGCGCGTTTACGCGCACGCCATGGGGGGCAAGTTCGACAGCCATGCCCTTGGTCGCCGTCACCATCCAGCCCTTCGACGCATTGTACCAGGAGAGGCGCGGGCGAGGGCTGACAGCGGCGGTTGAGGCGACGTTGAGGATCGCCCCGGACCCCGCTTTCTTCATCAACGGCACGATATGGCGAGCGGTCAGATAGACGGACTTGGCGTTCACCGCGAGCACGCGGTCAAAATCCTCTTCGCTGATTTCTTCCATCGCTGCGGGCAGATGGGTCGTTCCGGCATTGTTGACCAGAATGTCGATGCCGCCGAAAGCCTTTTGCGTCGCCGCAACCAGCGTCGCGACATCGGTATCTTTCGACACATCGCAGGCCTGCGCCTGCGCGCCGACTTCCGCGGCCATCGCAGCCGCCGCATCGCCATTCAAATCGGCGATCATGACTTTGGCCCCTTCGGCAAGGAACTTGCCAACGATGCCGGCGCCGAAGCCGGAGGCCCCGCCGGTGACAATTGCCCTCTTTCCCTCAAGCCGCATGAAAGTCTCCCCGCCAAACCAGACAGTCTGGCGAAGGAATGCGACGTTGAAAAGCCTTAAGCGGTGAGTCCCTCCGGCTCATCAAAGCCATTGGCGCGGCAACAGGCCGTGAGCGTGTTGGCGAGGAGACAGGCAATGGTCATCGGACCAACGCCCCCTGGCACCGGTGTGATTGCGCCAGCGACCTCAGCAGCGGAGGCAAAATCCACATCCCCCAACAATTTCGATTTGCCCGGCTTCTCCGGATGAGGGATGCGCGTGATGCCGACATCGATGACCGTCGCGCCGGGTTTGACCCAGTCGCTCTTCACCATCTCGGCCCGACCAACAGCGGCGACCAAAATATCAGCGCGGCGGCACACGGCGGCCAGATCCTGCGTCCGCGAATGGGCGATGGTCACGGTGCAATTCTCTTGCAGCAAAAGCTGCCCCATCGGCTTGCCGAAGAGGTTTGAGCGGCCAATCACCACCGCCTCTTTGCCGGACATGTTGCCCACCTGATCGCGCAGCAACATCAGGCAGCCGAGTGGCGTGCAGGACACCAAACCCTTCTCGCCACTGGCCAGCAAACCTGCATTTACCACGCTTAACCCATCGACATCCTTCGCGGGGTCGATGCGGGCGACCACACGCCGCTCATCCAATTGGTCAGGCACTGGGAACTGGCACAAAATGCCGTGCACGTTTGGATCGGCGTTCAACTCGTCAATCAGCGCAAACAGCGCTTCTTCCGAAACATCGGCTGGCAGGCGCCGCTCGAAGGACGCCATACCGACCTCAACCGTCTGCTTGTGCTTGGCCGCTACATAGACCTCACTTGCCGGATCTTCGCCAACGAGCACCACCGCCAGGCCGGGTGTAATGCTGTGCTCGTCCTTCAGCCGCGTCACATGCTGCGCGACCTCGCCGCGAATGCGGGCGGCAAAGGCTTTTCCGTCGATGATAGTTGCGCTCATATCAAAAGAGCCCTTCGATATTGCCCATATCATTGAGCATAATCGCTTCCGCTGACGGCTTTTTGGGCAGGCCGGGCATGGTCATGATCTCTCCGCAGATCGCCACCACGAAACCGGCACCGGCGGAGAGTCGGACTTCGCGGATCGGTAGGGAATGGCCGGTAGGCGCACCACGCAGGCCGGGATCGGTTGAGAAGGAATATTGGGTTTTGGCCATGCAGATCGGCAGATGGCCGTATCCGGCCTCTTCCCACTGCCGAAGCTGGTCACGGATTTTCTTGTCGGCCAGCACTTCGTCAGCGCGATAGATGCGCTTGGCGATGGTTTCGATCTTGGCAAACAGACCCATCTCGTTGGGATAAAGCGTCTGGAATTGGCTGGCGCCGCTGTCTGCGATCTCCGCCACACGGGTCGCCAATTCCTTCACACCGGCAGAGCCATCCGCCCAATGTTTGCAGAGAATGGCTTCCGAACCCAGCGTTGCCACATAGTCCTGACAGGCATTGATTTCGGCATCCGTATCCCCGTGGAAATGGTTGATCGCCACCACCACTGGCACGCCAAAGCCCTTTACGTTTTCCACGTGACGGCCGAGGTTGGCGCAGCCTTCCTGCACGGCTTCCACATTTTCCGAACCCAGGTCTTGCCGCGCAACGCCGCCATTCATTTTCATAGCGCGGATCGTCGCCACCACAACAACGGTGTCCGGCGCAAGGCCAGCATGACGGCATTTGATGTTCATGAACTTTTCAGCACCAAGGTCGGCGCCGAAGCCTGCTTCCGTCACCACGTAATCGGCGAGCTTGAGCGCCGTCTGCGTGGCAACCACCGAGTTGCAGCCATGGGCGATGTTGGCGAAAGGCCCGCCATGGACGAAGGCAGGGTTGTTTTCCAGCGTCTGCACGAGGTTTGGCTGCATGGCATCCTTCAGCAAGACCGTCATCGCGCCATCGGCCTTGATATCAGCGCAGGTGATGGGTTTGCGCTCACGGGTATAGGCCACAATGATGCGGCCAAGGCGTTGTTGCAGGTCTTCCAGATCCGAAGCGAGGCACAGGATCGCCATCACTTCCGACGCCACCGTGATGTCGAAACCTGTTTGGCGAGGGAAGCCGTTCGGCACACCGCCGAGTGAGGAGACAATGTCGCGCAGGGCGCGGTCATTCATGTCCATGACGCGGCGCCAGACCACGCGGCGCTGGTCAATCTCCAGCGCATTGCCCCAATAGATGTGGTTGTCGATCATCGCCGACAGCAGATTGTGAGCACTGGTGATGGCGTGGAAATCGCCTGTGAAGTGGAGGTTCATGTCCTCCATGGGCACGACCTGTGCATAGCCGCCGCCCGCCGCACCACCCTTCATGCCAAAGCACGGACCAAGAGAGGCTTCCCGGATGCAGATCGCTGCTTTTTTGCCAATGGCGTTCAACCCATCGCCAAGCCCCACGGTAGTGGTGGTTTTGCCTTCGCCGGCAGGTGTCGGGTTGATCGCCGTGACGAGGATGAGCTTGCCATCCTCCTTGTCCTTTTGCGCTGCAATAAACGAGGCGGACACCTTGGCCTTGTCGTGGCCATAGGGCACCAGATCGTCGGAACCTATGCCAAGTTTTTTGCCAATCTCCTGGATCGGTTTCTTCTTTGCCTCGCGGGCAATTTCAATATCTGTCTTGAAAGCCATGGTGTCTCCCCCAGCGGCGCATGTGTCGTGGTAAACCTAAGCCGCATTTTCTGTGTTGTTGGCAAGAGCACGTCGCCAACTGTTCCTTTTGCGACGTGGACAAAAGGGCGCTAGGAGGGGGTATGAACAGAACCTATGCCCTCCCCCCCGCTGACCTGCCGAGCCAAAGCACGGTGCTTGATGAGCGCGCGGTCTTTACCGAGGCCTATGCCTTCCTCCCGGCAGACACGATGCGCGACATTGTCACCTCGTTCCTCCCGGGTTGGGCAAAGTGCCGCTCCTGGATCATCGCGCGGCCGCTGAGCGGCTTTGCGGAGACATTTTCGCATTTCATCATGGAAATGGCAGAGGGCGGCACGGGTGACGGCGAACCGGATGCGCGCGTTGAAGGTGTGCTTTTTATGGTGGGTGGCGCGGCGCGCCTCACCATCGACGGCACGGCACACAATCTGCGCCCGGGGAGCTACGCTTTTTTGCCTGCCGGAGCCGATTGGTCGATTGCACAAAGCGGAGATGCGCCCGCAACGTTCCATTGGGTCCGCAAGCGCTATGAACCCGCACCCGGCATTGCCGCGCCCAAATCTTTTGTCACCCATGATGATGACGTCGGGCCGATCTCCATGCCGAACACCGCAGACAAATGGGCGACCACCCGCTTCGTCGAGCCGGACGATCTTTCCCATGACATGCATGTCAACATCGTCACCTTCCAGCCGGGCGGGAAGATCCCGTTCATGGAGACCCATGTCATGGAACACGGTCTCTATGTGCTCCAGGGCACGGCGAATTACCGGCTGAACCAGGATTGGGTGGAATGCGGCCCGGGGGACTACATGTGGCTGCGCGCCTTTTGCCCGCAGGCTTGTGTCGCAACGGGCGATGAGCCATTCCGCTACCTGCTCTACAAAGACGTCAACCGTTTCCCACGCCTTGGCGCTTTCAGTCAGTAATCACGCTCGTAGAAAATCCCGATCTCGCTGTCACCTTCCGTCCCCACCGCGCCACGGGCGGTGAGGTCATCTGTGATGTCGAGGTTGATTGTGGCGCGGGATTCAGATCCCGCCTCGACGCCGAGATAAACATTGTCGGCAATATATTTGCCTGCGCGGACGGCGGCGTTGCCGTCGCCATCGGCCACAACATCAAGATCATCAAGCCCCGTTCCCGCGCGCAGACCGGAGACAAGGCCGGGGGCGGCTCCTCCGGTGAGTTCAGCGGCAGCGGCTGCGAGTTGAGCGATCTGGAACGGGGAGAGTTCTCCCACAGATCGGCCAAAAATCACCTGCGCCAAAACTTCATCATCCGGCGAGGATGGTTCAGAGGAAAAGGCAACATCGAGATCACTCACCCGCCCTGTGATGCGGATAATCGCTGTCACCTCACCGGACCGCGTGCGGGCGACAAAGTTGAGGCGCGGGTTCAGTGTGCCGGTGAGCGTGATGGACCCTTCGTCAAGCACGATGCGGCGGCCAAGCAGAGCAAGACGGCCGCGGCGCAGTTCAAATGAGCCGACCGGGCGGATGTCAGTGATCGGGCCGGTCACCCGCACCTGTCCGCCAAGCTCAGCGTCCAGACCACGACCGCGCACGAAAATACGGTTCGGGGCGCGCACGAGCACATCGAGGGTCACGATGACAGGCGGACCGGCACTGTCTTCCCGACCTTGGGCATTGTGAAACCGCGCCAGCGTTTGGGCAACGTCCGGCGGTGGGGCAATGTGGACGACGTTGAGCAGATCATCGGCACCACCAATCGTCTCCGGCACCAGAATTTCCACCCGTTCAAGGTCAATCTCGCCGGAAACGAGCGGCTGGCTCAGCATTGGGCCGGTGAGAGCCAATTGACCCGAGGCACGGGCGGAGAAGGTTTGTCCATCCGTATAACGCGCACCATCAAGGCCGATGCGCAAATCGGCGGGGAAGTCTCCGCGCAGGCTGACAGAGCCGGAAAGGCTGACCGAGCCTCCGCCGGAAAGCCGGGCATTAAACCGCTGAATGTCGGCGCGATCACCGTTCAACCCGGCGATGAGACCAACATTCTCCAGCCGCAGATTAGAGAGTGGGTCAAAGATCGTCGCGCCGGAAACCGAGGCAAGGCCATTGATTTGCGGATCACTGAGCGACCCCCGGACCGCTGCATTAACCCGCGCCAGGCCTGAAATTTCCGTTCCCCTGGAGGCAAGGAAACGTTGCGCCAAACGCAACGGCGCATCGCCTTCCACATTCAGATCAACACCACGACCGCTGAGCGGTGCGGTGCCTGTGGCAGTAATGTTGATGCCCTGCGCATTCGTCGCTTTGGCGGAAGCAAGCCGCACCACGTTGTCGGCAAAGCTGCCCCGCACCGTAACGGCAAGCGCATCAAAGCCGTTATTGTGCAAGGCCGCCGCCCCAATGGAACTACCATCGACGGAAAAGGCCACGCGCGGGTTGCCGGCTCTGCCGGTGACGGTCGCATCAGCAGAAAGCGTGCCGGAAAGGTCGAGCCCCGGCGCCACGGCGTTGGCCAGAGCGAGAGGGATGCCGTTGGCACGGATGTCCAGTGCCAGCTCCTCAGCGACGCTCCCATTGACCGTAATCGCACCGCCGCCGACATTCAGCCGTGCATTGGAAATGCGCGTTGCGCCCTCCCCGGTCGTCACGGTGACAGGCGCAGCGAGGGAAGCGTTGGCGATGGCGCTTGTCAGCGCGGCTTCGCTAACGGTGATTGTGGTGGAGATCCCATCCCGCTCCACCGCCCCGGATGTGCGTAGGCGTGCATTTTGGGTGGCGAGGCGGGCGTCGAGATCAAAGGTTGTGCGTTCGCCTCTGGTGACGATGTCGCCAGTGAGCGTTTCCATCTCGATCCCCGCCGCACGCAGACCGCTTGCTGAAAGATCGGCATCGATCCGCGCCTGGCCGAAGAGGTCTGTAAAGTCTGCCTTGACGTCGGCGGAGGCGATACGCGCGTCCCCATAGGTCACGCTGTCGATCTCCACATCGGCGCTGCCATCTTGCCGCCCGTCGGCGGCGTTGAAGGCGAGGGAACCGATGATCTTGCCGGAGGCCTCAACAAGCGCCAGGCTTGCAATTGCGCCAATATCGCGGCTGTCGATGGCCAGGGTGCCGTCAAGCAAGCCCGCCTCGTTACGGGCGATGGAACCTTCCATATTGGTGGCGCCGATTTCGACCTTGAGATCTGTCAGCGCTTGAGCAGTTTCGCTGGCGGAAATCTGCGCGCCGATGTTAATCAATTCGCCTTCAAGACGCCCTGTTCCCGTGACGGCACCGTCGATGCGGTCAAGGTCGCTCGTGCCGTCAAATGCAAGGCGCAACCCGCGCACCGTGCGATCAGTGAGACGTCCCGATGGCATCTCGATGGAAGCATTTAGGAGAAACGGTTTTTGCTCACCCACAAGGTTGAGCGCGACAGAAACTGCGCCCTCAGCCTGCGGCGTCAGGTAGTTCGCGTCTGCAATGCGGGCGTTGACGGAGAGGTCCGACACGTCGCTGGCATAGCGGCCATCAAGGCGGGCGTTGAGTTGTTCATTGGCGAGCGTCAAGCCGGAGAAGGCTATGCCGTTTTCACCCCGCGCCATGCCGCCGGAAATCGTCGTCCGTCCTGCAAAAAGGTCATCGCCATAAAGGCCGGAGATCCGCAGGTCAGTGGCACGCGTGCCGTCAAATTGCAGATCAAAGATGCCCGAAAGCGGATTGATGGACCCGTCAGCGAGCAGGCGTATCGCCCCCCCGAGATTACGCGCGGCAAGGCCGGAAAATGCGGCAAGATCGTTGGCATCGAGCAGAGCGGAGCCGTTGAACTTACCTTGCGCAAACTCGCCCCCGGCGTTCAGGCGGAAGGTTTCACCCAGAAAGACCAGTCGATCGAGAATAAGCGGTGCACCCGCCTGCCAATGGCCCTCAGAGACAAAATCAAGCGCATCGCCAACGGCCTGTGCGATGGCGGGGTCGTTAGAGGAAATGCCGTCCGCCCGACCCGCCATGAGGAAATTTGCTTCACGCTGTTGCGGCTGATTGACGTCGCGCACTTCGCCTTCACCAAGCAGGCGCAGGCTTGCAATTTCCAGGTCCGCCGCGCGGACTGACTGGACGCTGAACGCAGCGTTCCAGCCATCCTGGCGTTCGGCATCATAAGAAATGCGCACCGTCGCGCCGCCAAGGCTAGGACGGCTTTCCTGCGGTGCGGTGCCCGGCAACACAATCCGCGCGCCGTCCGTCGGCACAAGGCGGAAATCAACGCTCAGGGCAGAGAGAAAATTGTCAATGGTGGTCCGCGCGGAAGCCACCGCCTGGAGCGAACCTGAATCGAGCAGCACGCGCTCCACCGTCACGCCACCCTCATTGCGCAGAACGAAGTTGGCCTCAAGGCGACTGTTGTCGCCAAAGAAAGCGCGCTGCTCCGGCGGAAAAACCTTGACGATGGGACCGGACAGGCGGGCGGAAACATCCATCCCTGCCGCGACCTCATCCAGCACCAGCGCGCCGGAAAGCACCGTCTCGCCGCTGGCAGCGAAATTCAGGTCAATGTCGAGATCAGATGGGGGGCCCTGCCCGGCGATCGTCAACGCCACAGGCGGGCGGCCTTCCAGATTGAGCAGGTTTGCAACAATACCGTCGGCGGGTTCCTCCAGCGCGACATTGAGGTCAAGCACTGCCGGGCTGCCCGTAAAACTCGCCTTTACCTGAAGCGCGCCACCGGCATCAAGCCGAGCCGCCGTCATGTCGAGATCCAGCTCGCCGCCGTCAAGGCGCACGGAGCCTGCAAGGTTAGCCTTGGCCGTGCGGCCAAAGACCTCTTGGCCGAAATCGGCCTGACCAATGGTCAGCTCTGCAATGACGACGGAGACCGGAAGATCAGGAACAGCAAAGGGTGTCGCCTCTGCGGACGGCGCGCTTTCATCGGGCAACGGCTGGCGGGGAAAGTCGATCCGATCTGCCGTTAGCCGCTCAATCTCGACCTCACCACCGAGCAATGCCGCGCGGTTCCACACCAGCCGTGGTTCGATAATTGAAAGCCACACACCCTGCTTGTCTGCAATCGTGATGCTGTCCAGCGCCACATTGGAGGAGAGCGAACCGCGCAGCCCGTTGAGGCGGATAATCCGGTTGGGGGCGGAGAGTTTGTCTTCGATAAAGCCCAGAAGCGCGGAACGCTCTTCCTCGTTCACCTCGCCGGTGGGTTCCGGCGCAGATTGGGAGGGTGCTTCGGCCTGCTGGGCATAAGCAACCAGCGCGGGCGCAAGACCAATGGCAAAAAGCAGCAAAAGGGATGACAGCAGCGCGCGCATCTAAAAGGCGTGTCCTATGCCGGCATAGACGCCAAAGGCAGGATCGCCGCTTTGCGGGTTCAGCGGCACGGCGACATCCACACGGATCGGGCCAAGGCTGGTGTAATACCGCCCCCCAACACCAACCGATGCTTTCACATTCTCATTGAACTCGGTGAAGGATTCTTCGCCAACAACGCCAGCATCGGCAAAGATCACCGCGCCGAAGTCACGCCCGATCCGCTGGCGCAATTCAACCGACCCTTCCACCAAAGATTGGCCGCCAACCATCTCGCCATTGGCAAGCGTCGTGCCGATATTCTTGAAGCCATAGCCACGCACCGAGCCACCACCACCGGCAAGGAAAAGCTGGTCCGGCGGGGTCTCATCGATCCCTGCGCCAACAATCGTGCCGACTTTGGCTCGCGCAGCCAGAACTGTGCGACCGCGCTTCCGACCAACAGTCAGATAGCCCCGCGCTTCGCCTTCTGCACGGATAGCAGCATTGTCGAATTCCCATTCATAGAAGGGCCGCACATTTGCCGCAAAATAGGCACCCTGCGTTGGGTCAAGCGGGTTATCACGCAGATCGTATTTGATGTCGGTGTCGAGACCCGCAGTGCCGAATTGGCGCTCGCCAAAAGCATCATCGTAGTTGCCATATTCGGTGAAGGCCCCAAGGCTCACGGTTAGGCGGTCTGTAAGATAGCGGTTCAGCCGCGCCTCCGCACCGATGGAGGATTCCTCAAATGTATCGTTGAAGGTCTTGCGGGCAAACGCATGGAGCACGAGGTCCGTATCCGGGTCGATCAGGCCGGGCTTGGTCAATGTCGCATCGAGTTTGTAGTCGAGCTCCTCGGTATCGGTCAGATCTGTCTCGGCACCAATCCCCTCAACCGCGCCGGAAATGCGCAAGCTCTCCGCTTTGCCAAAGAGATTGCGGTGCAGCCAGAAGGCCTCCACCCCGGCGCCGTCAATGGAAGACAACGTTGCGCCAACGCCGATGCGACGTTGCTTGCGCTCCTTAACGATGACGTCGATGGGAAGCAGGCCATTGGCCGAAATCCGGTCGGCCTCGCGGAACCGTTGCAGCGAGAAAACACCGAGCCTTTCCAGCCTCCTGCGCGCACGCGCCAGAGTGTCAGGATCATATTCTTCACCCGGCACCAGACCCGTCATATAGGCAACGAAGGCCGGGTCCATACGCTCGGTGCCCTCAACTGAGACCCCGCCAAAACTCGCTTTGCGACCGGGTTCCATGCGCAGCAACACGTCGAGCTGGCGGGAGCGATGCAGCGCTTCAGCCTGGCGGTTCGCCACCCGGGCCTTTGCGTAGCCCTGTTCGCGCCAGGCCAACACCTGCAGCTCTCCTGCCCGACGAATTGTGGAGGCGGAAGCGCGGCGACCAGGCTTGAAGTCGAGCTCATCCAGCTCGCGCACTTCATCATCGACATCATCTGTCGGCGGCGCGGCATTGACAATTTCGACCTCGCCAAAATTATATTTCGCCCCACTCTCAACGGCGACCAACACCTGCGGACGCTTGGAAAACTCCGCCCCCGGACGCAACGTCGACGCCTGCTGCCCGTCAATGGTGATGGAAATGCTCGGGCCATAATGACCGCGATTGTAGAGCGCAGCCAGAATACGGCGATAGTCGCCCTTGGCGCTGGCAAGCAGGCCTGTCGCACCGCTCACTGGTTCTTCGCGATTGTTGTAGAGTTCGGAGGCCGCCTCTACCGCCCGCTGGACGGAAACATCCTCCTCGTCCTCAACCTTGAAGGTGAGGTCGTATTCCAGCGGGTCAATAAGCTCGATCCCGCCTGCCTGCTTGCAGTCACCAAACAGACAGCGGCCAAACAGCTCCAGCGCCTGCGCAGGCTGGGCCACGGTCACAAGACCGGCGAGCAAAATGCTGCAAAGGGCGCGCTGGAAAAGCATGACGGACAGGCCCCCTCCAATCGCGGGCTCAAAATGCAAGGTTCCCCGCGCCTGTCAGACAGCCAGAGCAGGAGTTATAGCCTCACCATTAAGCTTAACGATTGCGTTCAAAACGTCACAAGACGCGACCAAACGGGGGAACCGATGATTTCTATGGTTTACGGGGGCTTAATTTTCGCCGGTCAGGCGGCGCGGGTCAGCCTATTTTGAAAATGTCTTCAAATACGCGATGACGTCGGCGCGTTGGTCTTCCTTCTTCAACTTGAAGGCCATTTTGGAGCGCGCCTTCTTGTCATCAAGCGCTGCACGCAGGTAGTTGCGCGGGTTTGCGAGATATTCAAAAATCGCCTCTTCGGTCCAGGTCGCGCCGGTCTCGCCAAGCGCTTTGGTGGACTTGCCGTATTTGTAATCGTCCACAGCGGCTACTGGTCGCCCAACCACACCGGTCAGCACTGGCCCGGCACGGTTCTTAGCGCCGTCACCCACCATGTGGCAGGACTGGCACTTCTTAAAGACCGTCTCGCCCTTTGCAGCATCACCGCCGGATTGAGCCACGGCGGGAACGGTGAGAATTGCCGCGATAGCGGTGGCTGCGAGAAAGCGTTTCATGGACGGTATCCGTGGGTGGAAATTGCGCTGAAGTGTCGCGTGCCGGTAGGGGGAGGTCAACTGTACAAGGCCTGCACAAGTGCCTCAATTATCCGCGATCAAAAGCTGTCTTGACTCCGACTGCCCTGCCCTTGATGGAAACTCCATGGACTACGACCAGCATTTCAAAGCAGCGCTTGACCGCCTGCACCAGGACGGCAATTACCGCATCTTTGCTGACCTGGAACGCCAGAGCGGCGCTTTCCCCCGCGCCATAAGGCACGGCGAGGGTGATGCGCTCTGCGATGTTACCGTGTGGTGCTCAAACGACTATCTCGCCATGGGTCAGCATCCGGCGACCATCGCCGCCATGCATGCGGCGATCGATGCCAATGGCACCGGCGCGGGCGGCACGCGCAACATTTCCGGCACCAACCACAACCACGTCATGCTGGAGGCCGAGCTTGCTGATCTCCACGGTAAGGAAGCAGCGACGCTTTTCACCTCCGGCTATGTCTCCAATTGGGCCACGCTTGGCACATTGGCCGCCAAGATCCCCGACTGTCAGGTGTTTTCCGACGCCGGAAACCACGCCTCCATGATTGAAGGCATCCGCCATTCCAAGGCTCCCCGCCATATCTGGAAACACAGTGACGTTGTTGATCTTGAAGCCAAGCTTGCAGCGGCCGGCAACGGGCCCAAACTTGTTGCCTTCGAAAGCGTTTACTCCATGGACGGGGACATCGCCCCCATCGCGGATATTCTGGACGTGTGCGAAAAATACGGCGCGCTCAGCTACATCGACGAAGTTCATGCCGTTGGCCTTTACGGCCCACGCGGCGGCGGCATTGCTGAACGCGAAGGTTTGATGGACCGGATTGACGTGATCCAGGGCACCCTTGGCAAGGCATACGGTGTGTTGGGCGGCTACATCACCGCTTCCGCCGCCTTGTGTGATTTCGTGCGTTCGTTTGCCTCCGGCTTCATCTTCACCACCGCCCTGCCCCCGGCTCTTGCCGCTGGTGCGCTCGCCTCGATCCGACACCTGAAAGTCTCAGACCTGGAGCGCCAGCGTCAGCGCCGCAACGTCGCGAAACTGCGCGAGCGTTTGGATGCAGCCGGCATTCCCCACATGATGAACGAGAGCCACATCGTGCCGGTGATCGTGGGGGACGCGAAGAAGGCGAAATTCATCACCGATCTGCTGCTCGACCAGCATGGCATCTACGTGCAGCCGATCAATTACCCGACCGTTCCCGTTGGGACCGAGCGGCTGCGCATCACCCCGACCCCGCTCCACAGCGACAAAGACATCGACCATCTGGTGGGAGCGTTGTCGGAACTGTGGTCGCAATGCGCGCTGTCACGGGCGGTGGCTTGAAGCAGACGCGGGTATTGGTTCGCTAATTGTCCTTCCCGGGCGCTGCGCATTTCTAAAGAGGCGTCCGATTTGACGTTGTGCTGTTGGTCAAATTCAGCAGCACCAAAGCGGCACAGCGCTGTAGCGATACGCCCGAACGGCAAGACATAAACCATTGTCGATGGGGTCGGCTTGGCGACGTCCTCCCAGCAATCTTGTTCAATTTGGTAAGAAAAAATCCGACATCAATTCTTGTGCGTACGGCGAAACCAGAACCAGCCACACCAGAGAACACCGTAGAGAATGATTGCAGCGAATATGGCCGGTTGCGGGCTCTCAACGGCGCTAACCGAACCGGCATAAGACGCGATTGCCACATACGGAACGGTGCTCAAAGCAAACAACAACAGATAGCGTGAGAAGGGCATGCGTGTGACACCGGCCATACATGCAGTGACTTCCGGAGCAATCGGAGCCGCACGGGACAGCAGAATCATGGCCGGGCCGCTGATCTGAAAAGTCTCCTTCATCGCGCGTTGTTCGGCATTGTCTTTTACCAGAAAGTTCAACACCCGACCGCCCCATATCCTACTCATGGCATACCCGGTGAAGGCCGCCAGCGACATGCCGGTCAGGCTAGCCGCGAAGCCCATGGGAAATCCAAGAAAGAAGCCTGCTAATATCGTTATGGTCAGCGTTGGCACCGCAACGACCAGATCGATGAAAAGCAATGCCACCACCAATGCGGCGACCCACGCGGGATTGGTGTTTTGAACTGCTTCCAGCCAAATGCGCACGTTTTCAATTGTCAGGATTCCCAACAATCGACCGACTATGAATGTGGTCGCAAAGACGGACGCGAGAACCAGCATCACTTTGATCAAATGCTTCACGACATCACCCCTTTCGCATGATTTTTCTGGCCAGCGAGGGTGAAAGCCGCATCATCAGACGGAGCAGCTTGACCTTGCCAATGTTGATGGTTTCAGCACCTGTCTCCAATCCCTGAAGAACCTTCGTGGCCGCGTGAGCAGCGGAAATCTTGCCGGTGCCCCTGCCCTTCGTCATTTCTGTATCGACGAGCGGGAGAAACGCCTGCACAACCCGGACAGTTGAATATTCAAATTGATTGGCGAGCGATTGGGAAAGGATGTTGAGACCCCCTTTCGCCGCGCAGTAAACAGCGGAGCTTGTCTTCGGTACTAAGGCCAATCCGGAATTGATGTTGAGAACGGTTGCCCGCTTGCTGGCAAGTAGCGCGGGGAGGGTCAGATAAATCAGGATCGCAGGAGCGGTCAGGTTAATGTCTATCTCGCGTTCGATAGTTTCCAACCGAAAGTCTTCATCGAGAAAAAGCGGCGTGTGTTGGACGGCGGCGTTGTTGATGAGGATGTCAATCGCGTCTCCGCTCTGAACAATTTCATCGGCAGCGCGTTTCACCGCTTCCAGATTGCCAAGATCGGCCTCGTACACGCGCAGTTTGGGAAATTCCGCCTTCAGCGCGTCCAGCCGTGTCGAGGCGCGGGCGATGACCGATAGTCGGTTATTCGAATTGAGTTGCCTGATGATTTCGTACCCGATGCCGGATGTCCCGCCGGTGAGGACGATGTGTTTTGAATTAAGTGATATCCTGCTCATTTCACTTGGCTCCCTTGTCAGCTTGGCTACGGCTAATGTCAGGATCATGGGTGGCTCAATAACTCAGGTTAAAAGCATGAAATTTTCAGAATTTTTGGAAAAGGAGGGAAAGCCGGAGGAACGGGACAGAGGTGAATATCTGTTTCATCAGGGTGACAAGAATCGTCGAATTTATCTCGTCCAAACCGGTTTTTTGAAGGCGTATTATCTTTCCGGTGATGGCAAGGAAAATACCAAATCGTTTGTTGTCGGCGGCGAAACGATCGGCAGTCTCAAAGGTATTTTTGGGGAAGGCGGCAGCAGTTTCAGTCTGGTTTGCCTTGAGCGCAGCACGTTGATCGGTATCGATTTTGATACTCTTTATGAACACAGTCAGAGAGACGGGGAGTTGGCCAACGACATGGTGGATTTCTTGCTGAATTTCGCCATGCGTAAGGAAACCAGGGAGTTCGAGCTTTTGTGCCTGCCGGCGGAGGAGCGCTACAAGCGCCTGCTGAAAACCATGCCGGACCTCTTCGACCGCGTTACCCAGAATGACATTGCCCGTTTCTTAGGGGTCACGCCGGTTGGGCTCAGCCGTATAAAAAAGAGAGTTCTTCGATAACTCGCTGAGCACTCAAGTCTTCAAGCGGGTTCTGCCGAGACAGCGCTCGGTACACATTTGTTACCCCATAGCGGAATGCACAGATCAAAAAGACGAACCACCGAGAGATTAGCGCCCATGAACATCGAGACTGGCTTTGCAGGAACTGAACCGGAGATCCGCACTCTTTTTCGCGAAACCTTTACGGCTTCGGAAGGCAAGAAATCGGGCAATGTGATCGCTGGTTTTGTCTCTGCTTTGATGGAGACGTCCATCCACGACGACGTCATCGCCTTCAGCGCACGGGAGGACGAAAAGCTCCTCGGCTGCATCTTTTTCTCGCGCATGCGCTACAGCGACGATCCGCGTTCCGTCTTCATCCTGTCGCCCGTTGCCGTCTCGCCGGGTATGCAAAAGCGCGGCATTGGTGGGGAGCTGATACGTTTTGGTTTGACGAAACTTGAGCAGGCTGGTGTCGACATCACCCTGACCTATGGCGATCCGGCCTATTATGGTCGTTTCGGCTACCAGCAGATCGATATTGATTTCGCTCAGGCCCCATACCCGCTCAGCCAGCCCATCGGCTGGCTCGCGCAAGCTTTGGGCGGAGAGTTCAGCCCGCTTAACGGTGTGCCGGTTTGTGTTGAGGCGCTGGGTGATCCGCAGCTTTGGTAGCGGCTTAGCGGTCCGACAAAGCCAGGCGCAGGCTCAGGAACGCGAAGGCACCGGCGAAGGAGCGCTTCATCCAGGTCACCATGCCGGGACGGTTCATGATCTGTGTCCGCGCTGCGGCTGCAAAGGCGCCATAGCCGACAAAAACGACAAAGGTCATCGCCATGAAAGTCACGGCGAGCAATATCATTTGCGCTGTAGCACCCGCGCTTCCCGCCTCCACAAATTGCGGCAGGAAGGCCAGGAAGAAGATTGAGAGTTTGGGATTCAGCACATTGATCAGGGCGCCATTCACTGCCGTGCGAACCTGCGGCTGCTTTTTGTAATCTTCCTGCACGTCGAGCGCACCACCGTCACGCAAGATGCTCCAGGCCATATAGAGCAGGTAGGCCACGCCGAGATATTTGACGAATTGAAAGGCAAGCGCGCTGGTGTGGAAGATCGCCGCGAGGCCGATGATGCTGGCAAAGGCGGCCGGCACAATGCCGAGTGTGCAGCCCGCCGCCGCTGCGATGCTGGCGCGAAACCCGCGCCCAAGACCCACGGCCAATGTGTAAAGCACTCCCGTCCCTGGCAGCAGGACAACGATGAACGACGTGATCAGAAATTCGAGCGTCATGGTACCCTCCTCATCAAACCGGACCCTAGCGCCTTACGCCGCCCTCGCAACTGCCCCTGCAACCGCATGGCCCGCCGCCCAGCCGCTCGACCAGGCCCATTGGAAATTGTAGCCGCCGAGCCAGCCCGTCACGTCCACCGCTTCTCCAATAAAATAGAGCCCCGGGGCGCGCTTGGCTTCCATCGTCTTGGAGGAGAGCTCGGCGGTGGAAACGCCGCCGACGGTAACTTCAGCCTTGGCAAATCCCTCCGTGCCGTTGGGCAAAAAGGGCCAGGCGTGAAGACGCATTTGCGCGTCCTGAAGTTGCTGGTCGGTGATCTCGCCGAGCGGTTTTTCAAACTCCAGCCGCTGCACCAGCGCGTCTGCAAGGCGTTGCGGCAGGTGCTGGGAAAGCGCTGCATGAAGGGTCTTCTGCGGAGCAGATCTCTTCGCTGCCAGCAGATCAAAACCGCCTGGAAGAAAGTCCACCAGCACCGGCTCGCCATGCCGCCAGTAACTGGAAACCTGGAGCATCGCTGGGCCGGACAGGCCGCGATGGGTGAAGAGCGACGCTTCGGCAAACTGCGCCTTGCCAACTCGCACGATGGTCGGCGCTGCGACACCAGAAAGGTCACGAAACAGCGCCTCGGTTCCCGGCAGCGTGAAGGGCACCAGCGCCGGGCGCGGTTCGACGATTTTCAGACCGAATTGCCGTGCAAGATGATAGGCAAAATCGCTCGCACCAATCTTCGGGATCGACGGCCCGCCCGTCGCGATGACGAGGTTTGCCGCTTCCACCACCTCTTCGCCGTAACAGACGCGGAAGATTTCACCCTCCCGGTCAACATGCTCAACCGGTGCGCCAAACGCGAACTCCGCACCCTCGGCTTCCGCCATCAACATGTCGACGATCTGCCGCGCCGACCCGTCGCAAAAAAGCTGGCCAAGCGTCTTCTCGTGATAGGCGATGCCATGCCGCTCCACCATCGCGACAAAGTCGGCTGCCGTGTATCGACCGAGCGCTGATTTCGCGAAATGTGGGTTGGCGCTCAGGAAGCGATCGGGGGCACATTCGCTGTTGGTGAAGTTGCATCGCCCGCCACCGGAGATGAGAATTTTTTGACCCGGCTTTTTCGCGTGGTCGATGACCAACACTTTCGCCCCATTTTGCACGGCGACGCCCGCACACATGAGTCCGGCCCCGCCGGCGCCAAGGATGATCGTGTCAAAAGTCCGGGCCATTTTGGCGTCGAGGCCCCCATTGCCGAATCTGGAGGGGCTATTTGGCACAAAACGGGGTGCATTTGGCTAGAAATGCGGCCTATTTCAAAATAGAATGCCGCAGCGCGGCAAGGAACGAGGTCAGATCGCCAGATATTCGTGGCGCAGGGCCTCGTCGTCGAGCACCTCTTTCGCGGTGCCGGAAAAGGCAACTTCGCCAGTGTCGAGGATCACCGCGCGGTCTGAGATTTTTAGCGCGGCAACGGCGTTCTGCTCAACGATAATCGTGGTGATCCCGGCGGAACGCACTTCCAACAAAGCCTTCTCAATATCGTGCCGGACAACCGGAGCAAGGCCCTCATAAGGTTCATCAAGAAGCAGCAATTTCAAGTCTTTAGCAAGCGCTCGGCCAATTGCCAGCATCTGCTGTTCGCCGCCGGAAAGGGTTGTTCCCTCTTGCTTGCGGCGCTCTTTCAGGCGGGGGAAAAGCTCATAAATGCGCTCAAAATCCCAACCCCTTTCACCCGCAATAACAGCAAGATCGAGGTTCTCCTCCACCGTAAGACCCTGAATGATCCGGCGATCTTCGGGCACCAATTGAATGCCGGCACCAGCGGCCTCATGGTCCTTCATTTCGTGGACAGCATTGCCCTGAAGGTAGATCTCACCGCTGCGCACTTCCGGGCTCTCGGCACGGGCAATGGCCCGTAAAGTCGAGGTTTTTCCTGCTCCATTGCGGCCAAGGAGAGCGAGAATCTCACCCTCGTTCACGTCGAACGAGATGTTCTGGACGATGTAGGAATCGCCGTAATAGGCGTTCACATTGGAGATTGAGAAATAGTCGGACACAGCCTCATGTTGTTCCATCGCAGCAACACTCATCAAACCTGCTCCTCGCCGAGATAAGCCTCTTTAACCCTCGGATTGTTCTTGATTTCTTCCGGCGTGCCCTGGGCAATGATGCGCCCTCCTGCAAGCACAGAAATGCGGTCGGCGAGGGAGAAAACGACGTGCATGTCGTGCTCGATGATGACCTTGGTCATCCCGCCTTCCTTGATTTTTTTCAGCAGATCAATCGTCGCGTTTGTATCATGTCGCGCCATCCCGGCAGTCGGCTC
Organism: uncultured Alphaproteobacteria bacterium; assembly: GCA_929200315.1. Classification (GTDB taxonomy): domain Bacteria; phylum Pseudomonadota; class Alphaproteobacteria; order Rhizobiales; family Rhizobiaceae; genus Pseudahrensia. The sequence goes on from CAKMZB010000004.1 coordinate 48,438, forward strand.
ATCCAGCAACAGCAAACGCGGGTGCTGAATAAGGCCCATGGCCAGTTCCAACCGGCGCTTGTCGCCGCGAGACTGAGAGGAGGCGAGATCATCAAACTGGGCTTGAAGACCAACGCTCTCAAGCACATGCTTCGCCTCATCGCGCAGCGCCTTCTCACCTGAAAAAGACGAGAAGGGATTGAGGCGGAAATGCCCATCACGCTTGGACAAGGCGGGCACCATGACGTTTTCCAGAACCGTCAATTCAGGAAAGACTTCCGGCGTCTGGAAGACGCGGGCAACGCCGAGCTGATTGATCTGGTGCGGGCTTTTGCCGGTTAGCACATTGCCGTCAAAGACCACCGCCCCGCGGTCGGGTTTCAGCCGCCCAACACAGACATTCAGCAGCGTTGATTTACCGGCTCCGTTCGGCCCGATAATTGCGTGGGTTTCCCCCTCACGCACATCGAGATCAACGTCGGACAAAGCGTGCAAACCGGCGAAACTCTTATGCACATCATCGATGTGAAGAACCGTGTTAGGCGTGCCGCGCTTGAAGCCGCGATCTTCATCTTCAGTTTTAGCCTGCTCTTTGACTTGGTTGCTCATCGGGCTCACTCCGCCGCGCGGGGCGCGATGGATTCGCCCGGTTTGGTTGAGGGTATTGTGGCAGATTTCATGGTCTCGCGGTTCTTCGGTCGCCGGAACAGAACCGACAACCGGCGGAAGCCTTCCATTAGCCCGCCGGGCAAGAAGATCACGATGATCATGAACATCAAGCCAAGCGTCATGTGCCAACCCTCACCCACAAAAAGGGATGAGATTTCAGCCATGAAGTCGCGCAGCCCGTCTGGCAGGAAGGAGAAGAAATCGGCAATAATCCCCTCGTTCCACGATGAGACTTTCTGCTCGGCATATTTGATGAGACCGGCCCCGAGAACCGGGCCAACCAGAGTGCCCACTCCGCCCAGAATGGTCATCAACACAACCTCGCCGGAGGCCGTCCACTGCATGCGCTCGGCCCCCGCAATCGGGTCCGTTGCCGTCATCAGACCGCCGGCGAGACCGGCATACATGCCAGAAATCACGAAAGCGGTGATGAGGTAAGGTCGTGTGTTGATGCCGGTATAATTCAACCGGTTCTGGTTGGATTTAATAGCCTTGAGCATCATGCCAAAATTGGAATGAGTGATGCGCTGAGCGATGAAAAATCCGAGAATGAGAATGACGGCGCAGAAGTAGAAACCCGTATAGCCGCTCATCGCCATGCCAAAGAAATTCGTCGTCGGCACACCGATCTCTTCCACACCGAAAGCCTGGTCAATCACGCGAATATCGCCGTCAAGAAGGGACTGATTGGGATCAGAACGGATCGCCCTTGTTTGCAGGCCGGTCTCACCATTGGTGAGCGGCGTCAAAACCGAATAGGCCAGATTGTACATCATCTGGGCAAAGGCGAGGGTAAGTATCGAGAAGTAGATGCCCGAACGCCGCAGCGACACATAGCCGATGGCGAAGGCCAAAAGCCCGGCAATGGCGGTGGAGAAAATGATTGCGGGAAGCACGTTCATCGTCAAAAGTTTGTAGCTCCACATCGCCATGTAGGAGCCGATCCCGATAAAGGCCGCATGGCCAAAGGAAAGGTAGCCGGTCAGGCCAAAGAGGATGTTGAAACCGATGGCGAAGAGGCCAAAAATAGCAATCTTCTGAAGCAGATCAGGGTAGTTCGCCCCGATCGGCTCAAGCAGGATGGGCAGGCACAGGATGACGGCGGAAAAGCCGATCAGAAGCGCCCAATCTTTCCATGAAGAGGTCACAGGATCAGTCCTCCATCACGCCCTGGCGACCAAGCAGGCCACGGGGCAGCGTCAACAGAATTATCACGGCAACGAGGTAAATTATGACCTGATCGAGTGCCGGAAGAATGCTTTTCACCTCGTTCATCGAGGCAAAGCTCTGAAGGATGCCGAGAAGAAATCCGGCAAGTACGGCCCCGCCAAGGGAGCCCATTCCGCCAACAACAACGACCACGAAGGAGAGCACGAGAAACTCCATTCCAAGGTTATAGTCGGGTGGATAGATCGGCGTGTACATTGCGCCCGCGACCCCGGCGACTATAGCCGCCAACGCAAAGACAATGGTGAAACGCTTCTCAATATTGATGCCAAGGAGACCCACCGTCTCGCGGTCCTGCATCCCGGCTCGCACCACCATGCCGAAGGTGGTGAATTGCAGAAAGGCGAAGACCGCACCGATCACGATGAGCGAAAAGACGAAGTAAACCAGCCGCCACCAGGGATAGACAACGTTATCCCCAAGGCCGAACCAATTGCCCACATTTGCCGCGCCAGCGACAATTTCCGGGGCCTGCTGGGGAATGGGGTTCGCACCGTAATAGTGGCGCACAATCTCGGCCAGCACGATAGCAAGGCCGAAGGTAACAAGGATCTGGTCGGCGTGAGGGCGTTTGTAAAAATGCTTGATGAGGCCGCGCTCCATCACGACCCCGACAAAGCCCATCACGACTATGGCCAAAAGGATCGATAGCGGCACTGAATAGTCCTGGAGGAAATTTGCCGTTCCGGACCCGAACCATTCCTGAATATAAGGCACATCCACCTTAAGCGGATTGCCCAGAAAGTCTTTTTCCGTCTCCGAAATGGTGACGTAGGAAGTGGAGAAAATCCGCTCCAGCGATACTGCACAAAAGGCACCAAACATGAACAATGCGCCGTGGGCAAAGTTCACCACGCCGAGTGTTCCAAAAACCAGGGTCAGGCCAAGAGCGATTAGCGCATAGGCGCCGCCCTTATCCAACCCGTTTAAAACCTGAAGAAATAATGCGTCCATACCAATGGCGCCTCGCCCTCACGGCGCGAACCGCCCTCCCCTCTTCACCGACAGGTGCAAGTGCCAACAACCCCACAGGGGCCGAGAAGAAATGGGCGGCCCGTAACGGGCCGCCCAAGATGTTTTAGCCGTTATTATACGGGCCGAGTTCACCGCCGAGCAGCTCAGGAGCGTACTCAACTTGCGAACGCGGCGTGACTTCCACCACTTCCAGAAGGTCAAATTTGGACTGCGGGTTTTGTGCACCCTGCACAACCAGAACGTCCTTGAAGCACTGGTGATCTTCGGCACGGTAAAGAACCGGACCGTTGCCAAGTCCATCAAACTCAAAGCCTTCCAGCGACTTACCGAGTTCGGAAGGCATGAACGTGCCAGCACGCTCAGCAGCATCCGCGTAGAGTAGAACCTGAGAATAGCAGGTATGGGCAGCCTGGGACGGCGGGAAACCGTATTTGGTGCCGAAGGATTTCACAAAGGCCTGGGAACCCTCATCCTTCAGCGACCAGTTCCAGTTGGTAGAGCCATAGATGCCCTTGATCGATTCACCAGCACCCTGCGCCATCAGACGCGAGAAGAGCGGCACAACGATCTGGAAGTCCTTGCCGTTAACCTGCTTGTCGCGCAGGCCAAACTGCACGGCCTGGGTCAGGGAGTTCACCATGTCCTTGCCGTAGTGGTTCAGCACCAGCACGTCTGCACCGGAGTCCAGCACCGGCGTGATGAAGGACGAGAAGTCACCAGCACCAAGGGGCGTACGAACCGCTGCGGTGGTGTTCCAACCAAGTTCTTCGGTGTATTTCTGGATAGAACCTTCCTGTGACCAACCCCAAGTGTAGTCAGCGGTCAGGTGGTAGGCGTTACGGTCGGAACCAAATGCGTTCTTAAGCACGGGAGCCAGCGCAGCGCCGGTCATTTCCGTGTTGAAGAAGTGGCGGAAACCGTTGGCACGCTTGTCTTTACCGGTCGTGTCGTTGGAGTGGGTTAGGCCTGCCATGAAGATCACGCCAGCTTCCTGGCAAAGACCCTGCACAGCGATGGCCACACCGGAAGACGAACCACCGGTAATCATGATGGCACCGTCGTTCTCGATCATGCGCTTGGCCGATGCACGAGCGGCGTCAGACTTGGTCTGCGTGTCGCCGGTCACGAAATCGACTTTCTTGCCGAGAACGCCGTTGCCCTTCAGGGCCTTGGATGAGAATGTGTTGAGCATCCCGCCATCGCCTTCACCGTTGAGGTGCTCGACTGCAAGCTCGTAAGCGCGCAGTTCGTCTGCACCCTCGTCGGCGTAAGCGCCCGTCTGCGGCACGTTGAAGCCCAACGTCACCGTGTCACCCTTTGGGGCGTTGCGGTAGCCGTGGCCGTCAGCAAAAGCGCGGCTAAAGAAGTAAGGCGTAGCGGCGGCACCAGCGGCAGCTACTGCCCCGCTTTTGATGACGCGGCGGCGCGTGAGGTCGTTACGATCGCTCATGTTTTCCTCCCATGAGATATGACGTCTTTGGATCGGAAACGACTCCCAATCGTCCCCTCCATCGCTATCGATACGCCTTCTCCAACATTTGCGAAATTCGCCTTTGGGCTAAGTTCAGCCCTCAATCGGCTCCAGATGTTTTTCCAATTCAGCGCGCAAATGCTCATGTTGGCTTGGAAGTTTGAGGCCGGAGCCGAGCTGCGCCAGCGGCTCGTCGCTATCAAAGCCTGGTTCGTTCGTTGCAACCTCAAAGAGCACGCCGCCGGGAGTGCGAAAGTAGATGGCCCAAAAATAATTGCGGTCAATCACAGGGGTTACAGCGTAGCCTGTATCCACCAGCGCGCTGCGCACATCGAGTTGCGCAGCCCTGTCCGGGACAGCGAAGGCCACATGGTGAACACTCCCTGCCCCCTGTTGCGCAGTGTCCGCACCCGGGAGCGTTTCGAGGTCGATGACATTGGCTTCATTCCCACCCTCGCGGATGAAGCGGGTTACATCGCCTCGCGTTTCACCCTTGGAGTAGCCCATGAAAGTCAGCAATTCCCCCATGGCGTCGTCATCTTGCAAACGCATAGACGTGGAATGGAAACCACGAATAGCTTCGTCAGCGTTCACCCCACCATCGGTCCAAGGAGCGCGGTGATCTTCAGCTTCCACCAGCGCAAAACCGTCTCCATCCGGTCCTTCAAAGTTGAGCCGGATTTCACCAAAATCATCAGCATCGGCGAGGCCACTTACCTCTGCGGTAGAAAGCCGGTCGCGCCAAAAGGGCAGTGAACCAGGTGGGACGGCAAAGACCGTGCGACCAACTTCCCCAACACCAGACCGTCCTTTGCGCATGTGAGGAAATGGGAAATAGGTCATCACCGTACCTGGGCTTCCTGCTTCGTCACCGTAATAGAGATGATAGACGTCCGGCACGTCAAAATTGACGGTTTTCTTCACCCGCCTCAGGCCGAGCAGGTTGGTGAAGAAGGCGTTGTTTTCACGGGCAGACGACGCCATTGACGTGACGTGGTGCAGGCCCTCAATTGCTTTGATGGTCATTGTGTTTCCTTTGCCTTTGTCATTCTTGTGCTGGCTGCATTTACAAGATCAGCGCAGCAAACCGCGCAAGTCGGCCTCCGCATCGGCCACAACTTCCTTTGAAACCGCAACCGTACCTTCAATCAATTTCCGCGCAGTCATGAAGGCAGGGGCGTCGTTCATCGCATCGACGGCAATGAGTTCGTCACCGCGAAAATACCAGTGCGACATAGCCCCTTCCCTGCGCCCCGGGCGGCGGATGACCGTGTCGTAGCTGCTCGCCAAACCGGCAATCTGGAGCTTCACATCATATTGGTCTGACCAGAACCAGGGTGTCGCGGCATAGGCAAGCTGCTCGCCAGCCATATTCGCTGCCGCGACTTCCGCCTGATGAATTGCATTGGGCACCGACTCCAGCCGAATGCGCGCACCGAGATGCTCAAAATTGGCACAATCCCCGGCGGCGAATATGTTTGGATCAGAGGTTGAACAAAATTCGTCAACGAGAATACCATTTTTACAGGCGATACCCGCCTCGCAGGCCAGATCGTCGTTCGGCAAGACCCCGATCCCCACTAGCGCCACGTCCGCCTCAAGAATCGTACCGTCGGCGAGCATCACGCTGTGCAACTTGCCGTCATCGCCCTCAAAGCGCTGAAAAGACTGACCTTCCAGTAGTGTCACGCCGTGACTGCTGTGCAATTTTCGGAAGTAGTCCGATGTCTCTGACGCCGCCACACGCTGGAGAATGCGCTCGGCAGCCTCAACCAGCGTCACGTCCATCCCACGCTTGCGCGCCACTGCGGCAACCTCAAGACCGACATAGCCACCACCAATGATGACGAGCTTCTTGCCCGCCACCATATGCGGCTCCATCGCATCGATATGAGCAGTGGTACGTAGGTAGAAAACGCCGGCGAGATCGTCCCCCAACCCCTCCGGCAGACGCCGCACGCGGGAACCGGTGGCGAGAAGAAGGCGGTCATAGGGAATGGAACCGCCATCCGCGCTGACTGTCTTTTTCTGCGGATCAATCGCATCCACCCGCAGGCCCAACCGGGTTTCGATCTTCGCTTCATCGTACCATTTCCGCGGGCGCAGAAGCAGGCGGTCTAAGGGCATGTCTCCAGCAAGATAGGCCTTGGAGAGCGGCGGGCGCTGGTAGGGCAGCACGTCTTCATCGCTGATCAGCATGATTTGCGCGGTCGCGTCTCGCGCGCGTAATTCGGCAGCGGCGGAAACTGCAGCCTGCCCGCCGCCAACGATAAGGAAGCGCTGGCTCAAAAGCCGAGACCCCCGAGGCAAACATATTTGGTCTGCAGATATTCCTCGATGCCCTGACGCCCACCTTCGGAGCCAACGCCCGATTCCTTAAAGCCCCCGAACGGCGCTTCCGGCGTGGTGATGACACCCTCATTGACTCCCACAAGCCCGTATTCCAGCCCCTCTATTACGCGAAAGGCCTGGCCGAGATCGGCGGTATAAACGTAGCCCGCAAGGCCGTAATCGGTGTTGTTTGCGGCATCGACGGCATCCTGTTCGCCCTTAAAGCGGAAGATTGGCGCGACAGGGCCAAAGATTTCCTCCGTTGCAAAACGCATGTCGTCGGTCGCACCGGTCAGCACAGTTGGTTTGTAGAAAAGGCCGCCAATGACATCCCCACCACTTACAACCTCTGCCCCCTTATCCAGTGCATCCTTCACAAGCACCTGCACCTTATCGAGCGCGGCCTGGTTGATGAGCGGACCCTGCTGCACGCCATCTTCAGCACCGTTACCAACCTTCAGCGCTTCGGCGGCTTTGGTGAACTTCTCAACGAATTCATCGTGAATACCGTCCTGCACAAAAAAGCGGTTTGTGCACACGCAGGTCTGACCGGAATTGCGGAATTTCGCTGCAATCGCGCCTTCAACCGCCTTGTCGACATTGGCGCTGTCAAAAATGAGGAATGGCGCATTGCCGCCAAGCTCCATGGAGACCTTCTTCACCGTTTCAGCAGATTGTTGCATCAGCAGTTTGCCGACCTTGGTGGAACCGGTGAATGTAATTTTGCGCACCTTCTTGGAGGCGCACATCGCCTTGCCGATCTCCGGCGCATCGCCGGTCACAATGTTCATACAGCCGTCCGGCAAGCCAGCTTCTGCGGCAATCAAACCCCAGGCAAGGCCGGAATAGGGGGTTGATTCTGCCGGTTTGATAACGCTCGTGCAGCCAGCAGCTATGGCCGGGCCAATTTTGCGGGCAAGCATAGAGGACGGGAAATTCCACGGCGTGATGGCCGCCACCACGCCGACCGGTTCATGCCGAACCATGAGCCGTCGATCTGCCCAGGGGGATGGCACGATGTCACCATAAACCCGGCGACCCTCCTCGGCGAACCAGGTGAGGTAATTCGCGCCAATGGCGATCTCGCCCATCGCCTCGGCAAGCGGCTTGCCCATTTCGGTGGTGAGCAGCTCCGCCAATTCCTTCTGATTGTCCATCATCACATCGTGCATGCGGCGTAGGATCCCGGCGCGTTCATTCGCTGTGGTGTGGCGAAAGCTCGCAAAAGCCTCATGTGCTGCATCAATCGCCCGCAGCGTTTCCACCTGTCCGGCCATCGGCACTGTACCAATAATGTCACCGGTGGCAGGGTTGTCGACATTGAGCGTCTTACGATTGTCAGCTGCGACCCACATCCCCCCGATCAGATTGGCTTCACGGAGATAGGTATTTGAAAAGCTGGGCATGGGTCTTGGATACTTCCTGATGGTCGCGGTTTGAGGCTCTTATCGCGCGAGGTCACCACGCCACGCAAGCAGAGCAAAGACGCGGTGAAAATGTCACGTAGGTGAAACAAGTGTCTTCACAAGTGACCGCATATCGCCACTGGCGTTTGCAAGGTGCAAAGTAAGGCTTTAGACGGGGCCAACCGCAGCAGCCAAATGCCGCATGGCACCGGCGGCCGCCGACCGATAATCCCGTTTCAGGAGCACCCTTCCATGTCCACATTCGACAAGGTTGCAGACATCATCGCCGACACGTCCGAGATTCCCCGCGAGGACATCACGCCAGAAAGCCACACGATCGACGATCTTGGCATCGATTCCCTCGATTTCCTCGACATCGTTTTTGCCATCGACAAAGATTTCGGTATCAAGATCCCGCTGGAAGCTTGGACCCAGGAAGTGAACGACGGAAAGGTCGCGACAGAAGAGTACTTCGTGCTGAAGAACCTCTGCTCCAAGATCGACGAACTCGTCGCGGCCAAGGCTTAAGGCTCGGCTCCAAACGTGCAGCTCGAATATTTCCAGATGGTCGATTCCATCGTCTCCTTCGACGATGGATCGGGCGAAATCTTGGTGCGCTCTACCGTGCCGGAGGAGAGCCCTATCTTTCAGGGGCATTTCCCCGGAATGCCGCTCTTGCCTGGTGTACTGTTGATCGAAACCATGGCGCAGGCCGCCGGGTTTTTGGTCCTTGCCCGCACGCGCTTTGCACAGATGCCATTTCTGGCCGGAGTGAAACAGGCCAAGATGCGCACCTTTGTAGAGCCGGGAGAGCCGCTGGAGATCAGCGCGAACCTGGAGCATGACGGTTCCGGTTTTGCCATGGCTCGTGCGCGGATCAAGCGCGAGGGCAAACCGATCTGCGACACGCAATTGACGCTGAAGACACTGGCCTTCCCGAATGCCGAGTTTGCCGCGATGATTGCCGAACGTGCGCGGTTTTTGGGCATGCCTGAGGACTATCTGCCCAAGGGTTGAAAAAGCTCGCACCCTTGATGCAGCGCGCAAAGGCTTTAAGGCGTTGTGGTCACGGCACTAAGAGAATGTGAGACAGAAATGAGCAGCGGCGAACGCAAGCCGGTTCTGATAACCGGCATCGGCCTCCTTTCGGCTGCCGGAGAAGGTGGCGATGCCCACCGCGCGGCGCTTGCGGCCGGCAAGCCGCTCGGCCTGACGAGCGAGGGATTTGTCCCCTACACAGTTCACGCCCTTAACGAGCCGGACTGGTCCGCCCAGATCGGTCGCCGCGACATGCGCCAGATGGAGCCGTGGCAACGTATCGGCACCTATGTGGCGGGTCTCGCGTTGGATGATGCCAGCCCCAGGGACAATAGACTGCTTGACCGGATGGACATGATCGTCGCCGCCGGTGGCGGGGAGCGGGACATTGAGGTCGACAACACCATCATGGACGATGTCCGCCAGGGCGGTGACCCGGAAGTGGTGGTCAATGAACGCCTGCCCAACGACCTGCGCCCAACACTCTTTCTCGCCCAGCTTTCCAACCTCCTCGCTGGCAACATTTCCATTGTTCACAAGGTGACGGGCTCCTCCCGCACCTTCATGGGTGAAGAGGGCGCCGGCATGTCGGCCATCGCCACAGCCCATGCCCGCATCTCCTCCGGTCAGAGTGACATTATGCTTGTGGGCGGAGCCTTTAACGGTGAGCGGGAGGACATGCTGCTCTTGTTTGAACTGGGAAACGTCCTCTCCCACGGTGACGGCACGGTTCCGGTCAGCCAGCGGGAAGGCAAGGATGCCGGCTTCCATCTTGGCTCCGTCGGCGCATTTCTGGTTTTGGAATCGGCGGACCACGCCAAGGCACGCGGCGCGAATGCCTATGGCGAACTCACCGCAGTGAAAGCTGGCCACGGTGGCCGTGACGGCTCGGCACTTGCAGATCGTCTTTCCGGCCTTGTTGTAGACAGCAACATCGGCGCAGATGTTCCCGTTCTTTCCAGCGGCACTGGCTTGCCGGATCTGCGTAAGGCCGAACAAAGCGCCCTCGGCGATCGTCCGGTTCGCCATGTCGGCACTGTCTTCGGCCACAGCGTTGAAGCGCAATTCCCCCTTGCAGTGGCGCTCGCCGCGCTTGAATTGCAGCGGTCTGCAACGTTTGATGGGGCGACGCAGATTGGCGCAAGCGCTGTCGGGTCGTGGCGCTCGGAAGCGGTTGCTCTTCTTACAAAAGTCAAAGAGGGAGACGCCCGATGAGTAGTCATCTTGACCATCTTGGCCGCCCCATCGTGGTGGTGACGGGTATCGGCGTCGTCTCATCCCTCGGCCGTGGCTGCGCCGAAAACTGGACCAAGCTCACCGCGGGCGAATCCGGTATTCACTCCATTTCCCGCTTCCCCACAGACGGTCTGCGCACCACCATGGCAGGCACGGTGGACTTTATGGACGTTGAGCCAATGTCGGCTCCCGCCCTCTCCTTTGCACTCGCCAAAACCGCAACCCAAGAGGCCGTCGATCAGGCAGGTATTTCCGCCGGTGATTTTCCCGGTCCGTTGTTCCTCGCTGCCCCCCCGGTGGAGATGGAATGGCAGCATCGCTTTGCCCTCAACGCTGATGCACCGGACAGCGAGAGTGAGGGCTACAAGCGCATGCTGGCTGCGGCCCGCGAAAAGAAACGCCAGGATCTTTTCGAGCTTTTCCAATTCGGCACGACCGCCGACCAAATCACCGAAACCTTCGGCACAAAGGGCTTGCCGATTTCCCTTTCCACGGCATGCGCCTCCGGTGCCACTGCAGTACAGCTCGGTGTCGAGGCGATCCGCCGAGGCGACACAGGTGCTGCGCTCTGCGTAGGTACAGATGGATCGGTGATGACGGAATCATTGGTGCGTTTCTCACTTCTCTCAGCCCTGTCGACCCAGAATGAAGAGCCATCCAAAGCCTCTAAACCCTTCTCAAAAGACCGCGATGGCTTCGTCATGGCAGAGGGTGCCGGAGCGCTGGTTCTGGAATCTCTTGAAAATGCCAAAGCCCGAGGGGCCAACATTCTTGCTGTGCTGAAAGGCTGCGGCGAGAAGGCAGACCACTTTCACCGCACCCGCTCGTCCCCCGACGGTTCACCCGTTATCGCTGCGGTCAACCGCGCGCTGGAAGATGCTGGCGTCACGGTGGACGAAATCGACACGATCAACGCCCACGGCACCTCCACGCCGGAAAATGACAGAATGGAATACAATTCCCTCCACGCCGTCTTCGGCGACCGCATCCATGATGTGCCGATCACGTCCAACAAGTCGATGATCGGCCACACCCTTACCGCTGCTGGCGCGATCGAGGCGGTTGTCTCTGTCATGACATTGCGCGAGGGGTTGATCCCACCCACCATCAACTACACGAACCCTGACCCGGACATCCCTATGGACGTTGTCCATGGCGAGGCGCGGTCGGCACCGGTGAAGACCGTTCTATCCAATTCATTCGGCTTTGGCGGGCAAAACGCCTGCCTCGTCTTCGGCGCTGCGGAGTAAGAGACATGCGTGCCCTGCAACTTGTTTCCGACCGCGAGGTCAAAGCCGTCGATCTGGCCGAGCCGGAAGCCCCTGCTCCCGGCGAAGTTCAGTTGCGCGTTCGTGTCGTCGCGCTCAATCACCTCGATGTCTGGGGCTGGCGCGGCATGGCCTTTGCCAAACGCGAAATGCCGCTGACGATTGGCGCTGAAGCTTCTGCGGAGGTTGTGGCCTTGGGCGAAGGCGTGTCTGGCCTGAAGCCGGGACAACTGGTCTCAATCTTCGGCGCGCGCACCTGTGGCACCTGCCACCATTGCCGCGAAGGACGCGATAATCTGTGCGAACATGTTGAAGGTGTTCACGGTTTCCATCTCGGCGGTTTTGCCCGGGAATTGGTCAACATCCCCGCGCGCCAATGCGTCCCCGCACCTCCCGGTTGCGATGATGTTGGCGCAGCACTTGCGCCCATCACCTTCGGCACCTGCGAACACATGCTCTTTGACAACGCCAAACTCCAACCCGGCGAAACGGTCCTCATTCAGGCCGGTGGCTCGGGTATCGGTACAGCAGCGATCCAGCTTGCAAAGGCGATTGGCTGCACGGTCATCACCACCGTCGGGTCTGATGACAAGATCGAGCCGGCCGGGGCGCTCGGTGCCGACCATGTCATCAACTATCGCGAAGATCGCTTCGAAGGCGTCACGCGGAAAATCACCAAGAAGCAGGGTGTTGATGTGGTTTTTGAACATGTCGGCGCGCAAACGTGGGCCGGTTCCATGCTCGTGATGAAGCGCGGCGGGCGGCTTGTGACCTGTGGCTCCACCTCCGGCGTTTCTGCCGAAACCAACCTCATGATGCTGTTCCAGCGCCAGCTTCGCCTCATCGGTTCTTTCGGCTGCCGGATGGAAAATATGGTCACTTCCATGGACAAGATGGCTCGAGGTTTCGGCAAACCGGTGGTGGATACCGAGATCGAGTTCGGCGACACGGCAACCGCGCTGGAGCGGATGGAAAGCCGCAAGGTCTTCGGCAAAATCATCATGCGCATGAGCTGAGCCGGTGGCCCGGTTCATCCGACATCCGCTCGTTGAGCGACAATTGCTGCGCATTAAGGTGGCCTGGGACTGGACGGTCGCAAAGCTTGTTGGCTTGTTCCTACATTACGCCAAAAAGCTGCCGCCGGAAAAATCAACGAGTGCCGCCGAGCGGTTGGGGCGCCGTCTCGCGCCTATCATGCCACGCACCAGCCTTGCCCGCCGCAACATCACAGCTGCCTTTCCAGAGAAATCGAAGGCGGAAGTCGATGAGATCGTGCGCGGTGTGTGGGGCAATGTGGGTCGCACGATTGCAGAATATGTCTTTCTGGACCGCCTCTTTGATTTTGACGTTGAGAACCCAGATGCCGGCCGTATCGAGGTGACGGGGATCGAGCATTTCGTCCACCTGCGTGAAAGCGGCAAGCCGGTCGTGCTGTTTACGGCGCATACCGGCAATTGGGAGATCCTACCCATTGCAGCAGCGGCCTATGAGCTCAACGTTACCGCCCTCTTCCGCCCACCCAACAACCCCTATCTGGCCAAGCGTGTGCTGAAAGCGCGACGCACAGCGATGGGCCATCTGGTCCCGTCCCGCGCCGGTGCAGCCTGGGCTTTGGCACGGACATTGGAGCAGAATGAAGCGGTGGGCCTCCTCGCCGACCAGGCCTTCACCAAGGGCCCGCGGGTCACCTTCATGGGACGCGAGGCGAGCGCTAATCCATTGGCGGCAAACTTGGCCCGCCAATTCAACTGCGACATCCACCCGGCTCGATGCGTACGCTTACCGGGCGGCAAGTTTCGCCTCGAATTGCACGGTGCAATCGACCTACCAAAGAAAGCAGACGGCACGCTGGATGTCGTTGCAACGACGCAGAAGATTGCCGACATCACGGAAAGCTGGGTGCGCGAATACCCAGAGCAGTGGCTCTGGCTTCACGACCGTTGGAAGCTGAAGGGCCCTCCTCCCACCAAATGGTCGCGCTAAATGCTCAGTCTCGCGGCTGCAGAGCCTCTTCGCCACCGTAGTAGAGCCCGACCGCGTGCTTTGCGGTCGCAAAGAACAGCCAGCGATCAAGGAACGTGCCCGCCAGGAAACTCACCGTGGCGGCGATTTGCAGAGCGGCGGCGGCAGAAGGCTCCGGCATCAGGGACACAAATAGCGCCGTCATCGGAAAGGCAAAACTCAGCAGGGTTTCTATCCAACCGAGCTTTACCTCGTGCTTGCGCGCGATGCGGAAAGCCATTTCATCGGTCAGATAATTGCCCATCGCATGGGGTCGCTCCAGCAATCGCACCTCACCCAGATATCCCAATCCCGTCGCACTTTCCATGGAAGATTTGCCATAACCAATCCGCATCGCCCGGCGCTTCCAAATAAATTTCACAAGCCAGGTGACCACCAGAAAAGCAAGCGACAGCAGCACCCAGATGCTGTTGGAATCCGTACCCGCCTCACGCCCAAAAAGAGTGAAATAGATCAGCATGCCTGATGTCAGCGCAGCCAGCAGATAGACAGCCGCCGTCCATGCGGTGTGCCATTGTGGCACCGTGCGCAGCGAAGCGTAGATCATGGCGGTACAAAATACCGTCAAAGCCGCGCTGATACCGCCGACATAGCCGAGCCGCAGATCGAAGGCTCCAAAGAAAATACTCATCGCTGCAAGCAGCGTCAGCGGTGCGAAAGTGAGAACCGCCATCACCCCTTCCCGCGACAGCCAACTTGAACGCCATTGAGAAAATGCTCGCCACGCCCGCTGCGGGTTACGCAGATGGAGCGTTGATGACATGAGCCCCACCGCAATCATCGCCAGCGCCAAGACCCAAGCGATCTTGGTGGACGTGAAAACCGGGTTGCCGTGACCGAGCGCAAGTACGAAAGCAAGGCCGTACCCCGCGCCAGACAAAGTGGTGAATGCGATTACGGAAAGCGCCGGATGCATTAGAGGTCTGCCTTGGCAGCCGCTTTGGTAGCGGCCTTGGCCTGCTGCTTTGCGCCGAACCGATAGAAGAACCGGCAAATAAAGAAAACAACTAGTTCATTAAACAATAAGGCGGTCACCATGATAATCACGAAGGTCGGATTCGAAAATTCGAATGGCGCCAATTCAGGCACGTCCGGGAAGAGGGACACCAGTGAGACAATCAACAAGACAACCCAAATCAAGTGTATCGCGGTGAATATACCACCAACCTTCCATGCGTCTGGCTTACTGGGCATGGTGTCGTACCGGCGAAACCATGCCTGTCCAGCGGCCATTGAGGCTGCCAGTGGCGGCACGAAAGACGCCCCGCCGCCAATGTCAAATCCGGTAAAGTTTACAAGCAATATGCTGGCGCCAATAAACAGCACCGTCAGCCCGATAAGCCAGATCACATATCGCGAAATTACGAACGCGTTCATTGCGCTTTTCCTTCCTGAGGAGTGCCGCTCAGAGCCCGATCAAACCAACCCAACAGGCCACTGGCACCGCTCGTGTCTTCCTCAACTGCCGTAGTCCGAGCGCCCTCACCCAATGCCCGTTTCTCGCGCGGGGGCAGGTATTTGTTGACCGGCTTGTTGTTCTGTTCCGGCATCAGGTCAAAGCCGCCACGATCCGCGACAAGCTTGCTGACGGCGGAGTTAGGATCGCCGAGATCGCCAAAGTGCCGTGCGCCCGCCGGGCAGGTGCGCACGCAACTTGGGACGCGGTCTATTTCTTCCAGCTTCTCGTTGTAGATGCGGTCTACGCAGAGGGTGCACTTCTTCATCACGCCGGCGGCAATATCGACCTCGCGTGCGCCGTAGGCACAGGACCAGGCGCAGAGGCCGCAGCCGATACATTTGTCCTCGTCCACCAGCACAATGCCATCTTCCGCGCGCTTGTAGCTGGCGCCTGTCGGGCAGACCGTAACGCAAGGGGCATCTTCACAGTGGAGGCAAGATTTGGGGAAATGCACGACCCGCGCTTCCCCCTCCTGTCCGATCAACTCGCCACCCTCCGGCACAACCTCGAATGTGTGAATGCGGTTCAGCCACGCGCCGCTTGGGTCTGCGCCATAGGGATCCTGATCCGACAGCGGCACGCCATAGCCGGACGTGTTCCATTCCTTGCAGGACACAACGCAGGCGTGGCAGCCCACACAGGTATCAAGGTCGATGACGAGACCAAGCTTTTTAGGCGTCGGGCGTGCGGGGAGCATGGTCATTGGTTGGTCCACTCCTTGCCGTAGCGCAATTCTTCCGGCGTTTCGGTGCGTTTCTCCTGTTCACCCAGAACCGGTTCGCTCACTGCATCATCCTCCGGTGCCTTTTCGATCTTCACCCGCAAGTCATACCAGGCTGCTTGACCGGTAACTGGATCGGAATTTGCCCAACGATGGCCATCTCCCTTTGGCGGAAGCAACTCATTGATAAGGTGGTTGAGGAGGAAGCCTTTCTTCGCTTCCGGAGCGTCCTTGTCGAGGGCCCAGGCGCCGCGGCGTTTGCCAATGGCGTTCCAGGTCCACATGGTGGAGGAATTGAGCGCTTCCATGCGCGCCACCTGCACCTTGATCTTGCCGTGCCAGGAGGTGACCCAAGCCCAATCACCGTCCAACAGCCCTTCTTCATCGCAAATTTGGACTGGAACATAGAGCGGGTTCTTAGCGTGGATCTGCCGCAACCAGGGATTCTGACTGCCCCAGGAATGATACATGGCCGCAGGCCGCTGGGTGATGGCGTGATAAGGAAATTCGACGGTATCAATCCCCTTCCCCTCAAAGGGCGCATACCAGCTCGGCAGTGGATCAAACGCCATCACAACCCGCTCGCGCAGCCGCTCCGGCGGTTGGTTTTTGCCGTGCCCTTCCCCTGCGAGGCGAAACTTCTGCAGCACCTCGCTGTAGAGCTGGAACGTCACCGGCGAAGGCGCATCAAAGAAGCCCATCTGCACCGCGAAATCCTGGTAAGCGGCATTGGCATGTTTGAAATACTGAGCTTCCGGCGGGATGTCAGCGTGGCTGAAAGAGCCGTGCTTTTTGTATTCTTCAAGCTGGTTCGGGTTCGGCGCACCACGGCCAAACTGGTCACCCTTCTCACCCCTCCAACCGGCCAGCGGACCAATGCCGGGCTTGCGCTGGTGGTTGACCATATAGTCGGCATAATCGGCATATTTCGCCGAACCATCTTCGTTCACCATTCCCGGCAAGCCCAGTCGCGCGCCAAGATCAAGGATGACAGACTGAAAACCACGCACGTCCCGGTTTGGCTCCACCACCGGCCAACGGATGGAATCACATACCGCTTCTGGCTCACTGATCGGTCGGTCGAGGAGTGAAATGCAATCGTGGCGCTCCAGATAGGTCGTATCCGGCAGAATGAGGTCAGCAAAGGCAACCATCTCGCTGGAATAGGCGTCGGAATAGATGATGCGTGGAATCTTGTATTCGCCGTTCTCGTCCTTGTCGGTCAGCATCTCGATCGTGCCACGGGTGTTCATGGACGAGTTCCACGCCATGTTGGCCATGTACATGAACATCGTATCGATCTTGTAAGGATCACCCGCATGAGCGTTGGCAATAACCATGTGCATCATACCGTGGGCGGAAAGCGGGGCGTCCCAAGTGAAGGCTTTATCGATGCGTTTGCAGATAGTTTCCGGGCAAAGCAGCAAGTCCTCAGGCCCCTGCGGATAACCCAGATGCGGCCCGGCGAGTGGCCCACTTGCCCCGCCATCATGGGCCGTCGCATGAGGCTTTGGGTGTGCTGTAAACGGCTTGGGGTAAGGCGGTTTGTAGCGGAAGCCGCCGGGGCAATCGATAGACCCGATCAGCACCTGCAACACATGTAGCGCGCGCGCCGTCTGAAAGCCGTTGGAATGGGCAGAGATACCGCGCATGGCGTGCATGGAAACGGGACGGCCAATCATGCGCTCATGGCGCTCGCCCTTCATGTCGGTCCAGGGCTGCTCGATAGTGACCTCTTCTTCAAAGGCGATCCGCGCGATTTCCGCGGCAAGACCTCGGATTTTCTCAGCCGAAATGCCGGTCTCATCCGCAACGGCCTCGGGCGCATATTGGGCAGAGGCGTATTTCTCCGCCATCAACAGCAGCACGGGCTTGGCGATGCGCCCGTCCTTGAGCTTTACGGTTTCACTGACATGAGCTCGTGCCTTGCCGGTATGGGCGACAGGATTCTTACCATCCCACACGCATTCAACGCCTTTGGCGTCGCGTACGAAAAGGCCGTGATCGGCAGTGCCGGGCGCGTCAATGACCAGCCAGCCAGCATTGGAATAGCGCAACAGGTAATCGACATCGATCTGCCGCGTGCGAAAGAGTTCATGGATGAGCGAAAGGATCAACAGCCCGTCTGTGCCCGGCCTCACACCGAACCAATCATCGGCAACGGCACTGTAGCCGGTGCGGACCGGATTGACGGAGACAAAGCGCCCGCCCTTCCCTTTCATCTTTCCGATGCCCATTTTCAACGGGTTAGAATCGTGATCCTCCGCCACGCCGAACATGACGAAAAGCTTGGTAAGCTCCCAGTCCGGGGAGCCGAATTCCCAAAACGCGCCGCCAATCGTGTAGATGCCGGCCGCCGCCATATTGACCGAGCAGAAGCCGCCATGGGCGGCGTAGTTCGGCGTGCCAAATTGCTGCGCCCACCAGGATGTGAGTGACTGAGACTGATCGCGGCCGGTGAAGAACGCAAGCTTCCTTGGGTCTTCTTTCAGTGGCTCCAGCCAGTCGACAGCTGTCTTTAACGCCTCTTCCCAGGAAATTTCTTCAAACTCCCCCGACCCACGCGAGCCAACGCGCTTCATCGGCGCTTTCAGCCGAGCGGGAGAATAATGCTGCATGATCCCAGCCGATCCTTTGGCGCAAAGTACGCCTTTATTGATCGGATGATCCCGGTTGCCTTCGATATAGCGAACGGTCTTTTCGCCATGCTCGCCAGGCTTGGTATAAACATTGATGCCGCAGCGGCAGGCGCACATGTAACAGGTGGTCTGATGCTTCTCGCCGACAGGTTCGGACAGATCGAGCTTCGGTTCACCCATTATGCGCATTCCTCCCCTAAAGCACCCGTACCAATCCTATGGCCGCAAGGCCAATTAACAAGATCAGACAGATTGGCTTGTAATAGCTTACAAAGCGCGGCGTAAAGAGCGTTTGGCCGACGAACACACCCAATGCTGCAACAACAGCAAAACTGAGACCGCGGGCGACGACAGCTTCCGTCATGAGACCATAGGCAAACAGCGCTAAGCCTGAGGCTACTTCCGAGCCCAAAAGATATAACACCAGCGAACCCCGCATGCGCTTGGCCGGTGCATCGCGCGCTAACACATAGAGCGCGACCACCATGCCGCCAATCGCGGCAAGACCGGTGGCGAGGCCAGCGCCAAGCCCGGCGCCGAGGACACCAGGCTTCGTTGCCAGAAACCGGGCCCGCACTTTTGCCAATTGCAGCGCGGCGAGGACCAGAAGCAAAGTCAGAGCGACAGCCTTGGAGATAGTAGGGTCGAGCCAACCCGTCACCCAAAGGCCAATCACCACGCCAACAGCCGAACCGATGATGAGGCCGAGCACCATGGGGCGATCAGCTTCCCGCCAACCACCCCGCGCCATGATGAGGCTTGCGGTGACTTCCAGGAACCAGCACATCGGCACCAGTTCCAGCGGGGCGATGAACGGCGTCAAAATAGCAACGGTGACCGCGGAGAGAGCAAAACCGGTAAAGCCGCGCACGATCCCGGCAACAAAAATCGCTGTGATTGCGATCAGCGCGACGTGCTCGTCCAGCGCGACGCGTTGCAGCCAATCCTGCCAGTAAGTGTCCATGAACCCCTCGACCGCGAACGTTTTCTGCGCTGGTTCCGCCTTACGCCAGCGGGCGGTGGATGGAAATGCGGTAAGTGGCTTGCCTACATGGCAGAAGTAAAGCGCACGAAGCGCGCCGCTCGTCCGACCGGGGCGGGGCGCGTTGGCTCAGCGTTCTCATTGCCGGCAAATTTCGTGGCTGGCCGGAAAGTCGGTTTAGGTGGGTTCTGCACCCACATAAGCTTTGCATCATCCACCTTTTTGGGCCGCAGATCCGGACGGATCGCAGCATCCAAGGCTTCTTCAGCGGCCGTCTTACGCTCCTCGGCGGCGTAGGCGAGGACATTGCTTTTTTCCGAAGGAAGACGGGCGCGGGCGATGAACACCGGTGGATCTATCTCCGGCAACGGCTTGATATAAGGCGGCGTCGGCGCGGCCGTCAGCTCGCCAAAGGGCCAAACCCGGCGCAGATCACCCGGCGACATCCAGGCGACATTCACGTCAATCCTGTGATCCGCGCCGCGAATGCGCCTTGGGCATTCACGCTTGTTGCAGTTGATCATGGAAGAGAACTGCCAAAGCGTGTAACGCTCCCAATTGCCCATGGGGAAAGCTTCAGCCATTTCAGGCTTGTAGCGCGCATACCACAGGTTCAGTTGCGACAGCAGACGGTACTTCCCGCGGTTGCGGGCAATTGCACGAGCGGTATTGTGGTTGGTGTAGAGCACCGGATATCGCCCGGTCTGCGCTTTGATATAGCGGGCAAAAATCTCCGCATCCTCAAAGGACATCCACTTCTCGGGATCATTGTCCTCAATGTCGAGAGCAATCAGGTCATTCTCATCCGGTTGGGTAAATGAGAGGAAATGCTGCGCCTGCCGCACCGGGTTGCCGGGGCGGGCCAGATGGTAGGCTCCCCATTTCAGCCCCATCGCTTTCGCAAGTGTTCTGCGCGTTTGATAGAGTTCTTTGGTTAGTGCGTATCGGCGCCAGATGTTTCGGCAAAGCGCATCAGCCAAATCTCCGCAATATTTCGGCGGCAAACCATCACTGGCCTTGTTGATAAAGCCAACGAGCCGCTCGTTCTTCGGGATCTCGGTCCAGTCTAGAGGCGTGAATTCATACGCATCCAGCACCAGAGCCGATTGCGGGCTGCGCCAGGCGGTTTTGAACTCCGCTGCGTCGACCACCTCTGGTTTGACAGTCGGCACTGGCGGCTCAGACGCGTACACCGCCGGCGTGGCCACCAGCGCCAAAAAGGTTGCAATGAATACTACTAAGCGTGCCAAATCAGTGATTCTCGTGTTGCTCCGCGTGCCGATGCTATCAAATTTGGACAGCTTTAAGGGCAGATTAACGCGCAACTGAGTGACGCATGACGGCTAGACAGCAGCCACAGCTTTCAGCGCGCCGTCCACGGACGTGATAATCTCGTCGATATCGTCCTTGGTGCAGATCAGCGCAGGGGACAGGCAAAGCGTGTTGTTGAGACCGGCGAGCGAGCGGTTCGTTGCGCCGATAATAACGGCGTCCTGGGCAAAGCAATGGGCAACGACAGTGTGAGTAACGCTTTCATGCACAGCCTCCTTGGTTTCCCGGTCGGCGACCAGTTCGGCACCAAGGAACAAGCCTTTGCCGCGCACATCGCCGATCATGTCATGGCGAGACTTCAACCATTCCAGCCGTTCCAGGGCGTAGTTGCCCATTTCGGTGCAGTTTTCGAGAAGGTTTTCCTCCTCAAGGATCGACATGTTTTCAAGCGCCGCCGCTGGGCCAGCAGTGCAACCACCAAAGGTGGAAATGTCGCGGAAATAAGACATCGGATCGTCGGGGTTTGCACGGAAAAGATCAAAAACCCGCTCCGTCGTCACGGTGCAGGAAATGGCGGCGTAACCGGAGGCAACGCCCTTCGCCATGGTCACCATGTCGGGCTCAACGCCGTAATGTTGGTAGCCAAACCATGTGCCTGTGCGGCCCATGCCGCAGACAACTTCATCAATAATGAGCAGCACATCGTGCTTGCGGCAGATTTCCTGCACGCGAGGCCAGTAATGTTCCGGAGGCACAATCACACCGCCGCCAGCCGTCACCGGCTCCAAAATCAGCCCGCCAACGGTGTCGGCTCCCTCACGCAAGATCACTTCCTCGATCGCGTTGGCAGCGGCGATGCCGTATTCCTCGTCCGTGTCGAATTGCGCCCTGTATTCAAGGCAGTGCGGCACTTCTACGAAACCCGGTGTGTAGGGGCCATACTGCGCCTTGCGCTCATCTTGACCGCCGGAGGAGAGCGCCGTGATGGTCGTGCCATGGTAGTCACGCTCACGGTAGAGAATCTTGTGCTTCTTGCCGCCGGACCTGTTGTGCGCGATCTGCCGGACGATCTTGTAAGCCTTCTCGTTCGCCTCCGAACCTGAATTGGAATAGTAGACCCGCTTCATGCCCGGCATTTTCTCCAGCAACCGTTCAGCAAACATGGCGCCAGGAATGGTGCCCATGGAGCCACCAAAGAAGTTCATCTTAACAAGCTGATCACGCACTGCGTTGGCTATCCGCTCGCGGCCATAGCCGACATTGACGGTCCATACTCCGCCGGAAACCGCATCGAGATGCTCGCGACCTGTCTGGTTCCAGACACGCATCCCCTCACCTTCAACGATGATAAGGGGATCGACAGTGTCGAATTTGCTGTGCTGGGTGAGATGATGCCAGACATGCTCTTTGTCGGCGTGTACGATATGACTGATGTCGTTTTGTCTAACATTGACGTTCATCGGCTTGATCTCACATTTGGAGCCTGGGCAGTGGCGATTGGGCACCTTAGGCCAAAAACTGGCGGTGCGAAATTGCCAATGCGCACTGGTGCGACTTGCAGCCAGCGGCAAGCTGGGCAAGGAATTGTGGATGGCCAACCAATCTCTCTCTTTTGCCTCCAAGCGCATCGCTGTGGCGCTGACTTTGGTGTTTGGCCTGTCTATGGTGCAAGTCTTCGGGCAGGTGCGGGTCGAAGAGAATGAAGTTTTCTATCATGTCACCGGTACATCGGGCTCCGCGATACTCGCCTCGGTTCGGGCACGACAGCTAAAGGCAGTCGGCGCGAGCCATGCCATTGCAGTGACGAGAGCGACGATCGAGCCGGGACTTGTGCAGTTGGAGCGACGTAACAATCGTTGTCATGTCGTGAATGCCGAACTGGTCCTCAAACTCGACTACACCTACCCGATCTGGGCTAATTCGGCTGAAGGCAACCAGCAGGTTTTGAACGCCTGGCAGAACTTCACAGCCGAACTCGCCAACCACGAAATCCGCCATGCGGAAATTGCGGTAGACATGGCAAACAAGGAATATGATTTGCTGCGCAAGACAACGACTGCTGTTCTGACAGGCGGCCGATGTGCTGATCTTGGCCCTGGACACCGGACAAAGGTTAAACGCATTCGCAACCAAGCCCACCGCAAACACCTGCGCTTTGACCATCTCGAGGCGCGACCACGGTCCAAATTGCGCAAATTGCAGGCTGTGCTTGCGCAGGCGCGGTAAGGCGGAGAAAGAAGGTTGACCATGGTTGATTACACTGCCGAATATGACAATTCCGCCCGCGTCGAGGGAGCCGACGTCCTCATCGCTACCTATGCCGATGATGCCGCCGAGTTCCGCCAGAGCGAAGGTTTGATTGCCGATCTCAACGTCCAATATGGCAAGGGCGAGCGTAACAAACTCGACATTTTCTGGCCCTCTGAAGATCGCGACGCGCCGCTCAGCGTTTTCATCCATGGTGGTTACTGGCAACAGATGGATCGGTCGGCCTTTAGCCATCTGGCAAAAGGGCTCCTGGCGAATGGCATAGCGGTTGCGATGCCGTCCTATACGCTTGCGCCGGACATCAAAATTGCCGGCATCATCGCGGAGATCGGGCGCGCCTGCACATTATTGCACAGGACCTATCAGCGCCCACTTACAATCTTTGGTCACAGTGCGGGTGGGCATCTGGCCGCCTGCATGATGGCGGTGGAATGGCCGGACCCGGACAATGCCGATGCTGGACCAGTCGTGCAGAGCGGTATGGGTATTTCCGGTATTTACGATCTCGCCCCGCTTATCGAAACACCTATCAATGACGCTCTTGGCCTCAACGCCTTTTCGGCAAAATCAGCCAGCCCCCTCCACTGGCTGCCGCCTGCCCTTCATAAATTTGAAGCCTGGGTCGGTGGGGATGAGAGTGACGAATATCACCGCCAGAGCATCGCGCTGACGAACAACTGGACCATGGCTGGCACATCGACGCGTTATGCCAGCGTGCGCGGAGCTAACCATTTTACCATCATCGACCAGCTGACCGATCCCGAAAGTGAAATGACGCAGCAGCTGGTGGATCTCGTCTTCAACCCTATGAGCACCGTCGAGGTGCCGCAACCGAACGAAGAGCTGGTGACGATGGCGCTTGCAGAATTTGCGGTTGGGAACGGTTTAGCCGTTGAGGAAAGCGACGAGAGTGGCGAGGCCGACGAGGGCGATGAGGAGATTGCAGAGCCGCCAGTAGAGGATGAGCGCCCGGCGGATTGAACCACTATCCAGCGCCTTGTCGCCGTCAGGATTGAGCCAAACCCCGTCGACTTCTTCATTGCCGTACCGGCGGGGACCACCAAGGGCCATGCCAAGCATCACGGCAAAGGCCGCCTCCGGCCAACCGGCATTGGGCGAGCGGTGTTTGGGCGCGTTGCGCCGGACAACCAGCCAGAATTTCCGGCCCTTCGGTCCAGACGAGAATGAGACGATCCAAACCAGAACCGCCGTCAACCGGGCGGGCACCCAGTTCATAAAATCATCGACCCGTGCAACGAGCTTCCCGAACCACTCATGCGCATGGGTTCGGTGGCCCACCATAGAATCGGCGGTGTTGATCATTTTGTAGAAAACGAGCCCCGGTAAACCGCCAACAGCATACCAGAAGACCGGCGCAACCACGCCGTCCGATGTGTTTTCCGCCAGGCTTTCTATGGCCGCTCGCGCGATGCCACTCTCATCGGTCATAGTGACATCTCGCCCGACGATCATACCAACCGCCTTGCGCCCTTCGGCCAGACTTTGGTCGAGAGCATCGGCGACTCTACGCACATGATCAGACAGACTTTTTTGCGCGATAAGTGTGATCAGGAGGAAGAGTTCAACTCCCGCAGCGATCTCGCTCGGCAGTCGGTTTAGCGTCGGAATGAACACAAGGGCTAACGCACCAAATGCGACCAGCAGCAGGCTCCCAAGCACAAAATCCCGCCTCGGCCTGCTTTTCCGGGCACGCCATTTGTCAAAGCCATTGATGATCCAACCGAACCAGACAACCGGATGAGGGAAGCGCCGCCAGAGCCAGTCGGGGTCGCCGACCAGGCGGTCAATCAGCAGGGCGAGAGTAAGAAGAGCCATCGCGCTTGCCTTAGGCGTCCGCGCTCCAGGTCTGCAACGCTTTCTTCAGCCGGTTGAAGGCCGCAGCGCCTCCCGGCAAACCAAACCGCACCCATTCGCTTTGGCCGGGGAATGTGCGCACCAGAATGCGCGCTTTAGCAAGATGGTCGGCCAGTGCGGCAGCATCCGCGCAACGTGCGAGGACGAAAAGGTCGGTGCCGCCAAGGATCGAAAGGCCACCTTCGGAAAGAATATCTTCGAGTTTCTCTCGCGACGACGCGAGTTTGCGCCCCATGCGGCGGGCCCAAGCCTTGTTCTCCAGCGCCTCAGTAGAAATGTGCAAGGAGGGGCCGGAAACCGCCCATGGTCCGAGTGTCTCATGCATCCGCGCAACTAGTGCCTCCGCCGCTAGCATTGCACCAACCCGTGCGCCGGCAAGGCCATAGAACTTGCCGACCGATCGCAAGATCACCAACCCATCGCGACCTGCCTCCGCGCAAACCGAAAGATCCGGTCGCGTGTCAGCAAAGGCTTCGTCCACCACCAAGGCTCCCCCCCGGGCGCCAAGTCGGCGGGCGAGATCGAGAAGGTCTGCCTTATCGTGGATCGTTCCATTTGGATTGTTAGGATTGACGACAACCACGATCCGCGCCGTCGCTTCCGCACTTTCCAGCCCGTCGGTTACAAAAACACTGTGCCCCGCACGGCTCCAGCAAGCGGCGTGTTCCTGATAGGTGTAACCCACCACAGCAACATCTTGCGACTTAAAGAGACGCGGCAGCATCTGGATGTGTTGCTGCGACCCTCCAGCAAGAGAGATTGGCGCGCCATCCGGCGCGCCATAGGCCGTACGCATTGCCGCCCTCAACTGCTCCTTCACTCCCTCATCGGGCAATTCACGCCAGGCTTCCGCCGATACATCCTTCACTGGGTAGCCCGTCGGGTTAATGCCGGTGGAAAGGTCGATCCACTTATCCCGAGCACCGCCATAGGTCGCGATGGCCGCGTCGAGTCGTCCGCCGTGTTGCAATGCGCCGGTCATGAGAGCCGGTCGATGATGTGGAGATAGGAACCGGCAACATTGCCCCGCACCATGCCAATTTCGCCTAGATCGACTCCCGTTGCATCTTCGATTCTGGCCATCGGCGCGCACTCCCCTACTGATTCCATGGAAGTATAGTGGAATTCATGTGTGGCGAAGCCTTGGCCGACTTTTCCAAGAAATGGCGTGTCGTTCAGCAACAGTGCGCGACGATAACCAAGATGGCGGCGTTTGTTGGCAAAAGACGTCACCAGAGGCAAAAGCCCCGCCATTTCATGTCGTGCCTCGGCAGCGTCGATCAGTCCCTCTCCCAACACCATAAAGCCTCCGCACTCACCATAAGTCGGCGCGCCGCTTTCGGCAGCCTTTCGCAAGCTGCCAAAAAAGTTCCGACACTGCGAAAGCCTCCCAGCATGAAGTTCGGGATAGCCGCCAGGCAAGAAGACAGCTTCGCTCTGTGGCACAGCCTCATCGGCAAGCGGTGAGAAGAACGAAATCTGCGCGCCAGCGTCTCGCCAACCTTGCAAAAGGTGCGGATAGGCAAAAGAAAAGGCCACATCCTGCGCTACAGCAATCACCTGCCCGGGTGGCACGATAGCGGGTTTACAAGGCTTGGTTCCCGGTGCGATCCAAGCAAGCTCTGCCAACCCATCGAGATCGCATTGCGTCGCGATTTCTTGGGCAGCACCGGAGATAAAGGTCTCAATATCCGGCTGCTCCGAAGCCTGAACAAGCCCAAGATGGCGCGACGGCAAAACGAGACTTTCACTGCGCGCAACGGCTCCAAAAACCTGCACGCTCAAAGGCGCAAGCGCCTCACGCAGCATCTGTTCGTGCCGCTTGCTGCCTATGCGGTTTAGGATCACCCCAGCGACATTCACATCGGGGCGATAACGCGTGAAGCCATGAACCAGCGCCGCAACCGATTGGCTCTGCCTGGCCGCATCCACCACCAGCACTGCAGGGCATTTGAGCGAAACGGCAAGATCCGCAGCAGCTCCCGACCCGTCCACCGCTCCATCAAAGAGCCCCATCGCCCCTTCGATGATGAAGCCGTCAGCATTGGCGGAACGGCCGGCAATTTTTCCAAGCAGTTCGCCGCGCATACCCCAGGCATCGAGATTGAAGCAGGCCCGCCCCGTCGCGGCACGGTGAAATTCCGGATCTATGAAATCCGGCCCGGCCTTCGCAGACACCATCGTGAGGCCGCGGTCCGCAAAAGCGCGCAGCAGGGCCAAAGTAAGGACCGTCTTGCCACTGCCAGAAGAAGGCGCAGCAATGAGAAAGGAGAACGGCACCGCGCCTCAAGCCGTTTTGGAAACGCCGCGATGGCCCAGCGGATCACGCTCGAGTACGCGGCCTGAAAGCGCGCCGTACCAGTCCAAAGCAGCGCGCATCCGCACGACTTCCCCCACCACAACGATGGCCGGGGGCGCGAGGCCAAGGGCGTCAAGATCACCAAGATCGCCAAGCGTCGCTTCGTGGACGCGCATATTCTCAGTGGTCGCTGCACAAACAAAAGCGACGGGCGTGTCGGCCCCGCGGCCCGCCGCAAGCAGTTTACCGACGATCGCGTCCACATGTTTCATCGCCATATACATGACGATCACAGGTGACCCTTTCGCGACGCTGTCCCAGTCAATCGCATCCGGCACCACCCCGCCGGCATCATGGCCGGTGAGGAAGGTAACGTTGTGGTTTGTCTCACGGTGGGTGACCGGAATGCCGGCATAGGCGAGACCGCCGATCCCCGCCGAAATGCCCGGCACGATGCGGAATGGAACGCCGTGGTCCACCAGCGTCAGCGCCTCTTCCCCGCCGCGGCCAAAGACGAAGGGATCACCTCCCTTCAACCGACAAACGCGTTTTCCAGCTTGAGCAAGCTCCACGAGTTTGAGCGAAATGTCGCGCTGTTTCGGCGATGGTTTGCCGCCACGCTTTCCAGCATATTCGCGAACCGCATGTGAAGGCGCAAAGTCGAGAATCGATGGATCGACCAGTGCGTCATAGACGACGACATCAGCCTGCCGCAGGGCGTTTGCCGCATGCAGGGTCAGCAATCCCGGATCTCCCGGACCGGCACCCACGAGCCAGACCCACCCGGCCTCGAAGACCGGGAGGATATTGCCGCTGGGCATGAGATCATCTGCGTCATTCATGAGGTGATTATGGGCATAATTGCCTCGTAACACCATCGCTTTTGCGCCGCGCAATGGTCGGCTATAGATGGGTCATGAACACGCGGCGCAAAGGCGAAGATGGTTCCGCTTTGAGGCGCGGCTGGACCACCGGTGCATGTGCCACCGCTGCGACAAAGGCCGCTCTCACCGCTCTGCTTACCGGCGACTTTCCGGACCCTGTCACGATCACCTTACCGAAGGGTGAAACACCTTCCTTTGCTCTGGCACGCGAAAATCTGAAAGGTGGAGTCGCCAGCGCGGCGATTGTAAAGGATGCCGGAGATGATCCCGACGTCACGCACGGAGCGACGGTCTGGGTGGAGGTTTCGCGAGGGACTGCCGACAGCGGTATTGCCTTCCGGGCGGGCAAAGGCGTCGGCACTATCACCAAACCTGGCCTGCCGGTCCCAGTGGGCGAGGCGGCAATCAACCCCGTGCCGCGACAAATGATGACCGAGGTAGCCAGCGAGGTTTGCACAGCCCACAGCACGGCGCCTGATATGGTCATCACCGTTGGCGTGGAAAATGGCCAAGAACTCGCGGCGCAAACATGGAATCCCCGCCTTGGCATTGTCGGCGGCCTGTCCATTCTGGGCACGACCGGCATTGTCCACCCATTCTCTTGTTCCGCCTGGATCCACTCTATCTATCGCGGCGTCGATGTGGCGCGCGCCGAAGGATACGAGCGTATCATCGCAGCCACAGGCTCCACCTCCGAAGACGCCGCCCGTGCGCTCCGGGACGTGCCAGAAACGGCACTCATCGACATGGGAGATTTCGCAGGCGGATTGCTAAAATATCTGCGGCAGAACCCAGTGCCAAACCTTACTTTGGCGGGTGGTTTCGCCAAGATGGTGAAGCTCGCCCAAGGCAGCCTCGATCTTCATTCGGCCCGCAGCCAAGTCGATTTTGATTGGCTGGCCGACCTAGTTGCAGACGCAGAGATTGACATCGTGAAGGCGATTCAAGAAGCAAACACTGCCGCAGAAGCACTTGAAATATCAAAAGACAAAGCCCTTGGTCTTGAAGACCAAATTGCGCAGAAGGCACGTCAAACGGTACTCGAGACGCTCCGCGGCGCACCAGTTGCGGTGGAGCTTCTGGTGATCAATCGTGCAGGAAAGGTCGTCGCGCGCGATGGCTAGAGTACTTATCCTCGGCGGGACGAAAGAAGCTTTGCGCATCGCGGCAGAGCGCGTCGCGCAAGGTGATGATGTCACCACGTCGCTTGCAGGACGAACCCGCGAGCCACACCCGCCAGAGGGAGATGTTCGCGTAGGTGGCTTCGGCGGCGATGAGGGCCTCGCCACTTATCTGCTGGAGAGCGGGATCATTGAGTTGGTGGACGCGACCCACCCCTTTGCTACTCGGATTTCTGCCAACGCGCGAGCAGCCACAGAATCGGCTGGGGTGCCGCTGACTGTCGTCAACCGCCCACCCTGGGAAGCGCAGCCGGGCGACGATTGGATTGAGGTTGAAACCATCCCCGAAGCTGTTGGCGCGATCCCGTCCGGCGCGCGGGTGCTGCTGGCTCTAGGCTCCCAACACATCGCCCCTTTTGCTGCACGAGATGATGTGCATTTCACCATCCGCCGCATCGATCCGCCTGAAGAACCTCTGGATTTTGCAAAGCACGACATCATCATTGGAAGACCCGGCAGTAGCGTTGAAGAAGAAACGCCGTTGCTCGCGGACCGGAAAATTACGCATATCGTATGCCGTAATTCGGGGGGCGATGGAGCCTATTCCAAGATCGCCAGTGCAAGATTGCTCGGATTGCCGGTCATCATGGTCGCCAGACCAACTTAGCTCCCGCTGGCACGCACCTTCTTGCCGCGGTTGCGCAGAACGTGGCTGAACTCGGCATTGTAAAGGTCGCTATCGCGGAACTCCGCTTCACCGAACACCTCACCAACCATCACCAAAGCCGTGCGTGTGATTTTGTGTTTACGAACATCCTCACGCATCGTGGCCAGCGTCGTGCGCAGATAGAGTTCGTCCGGCCAGGTCGCGCGATAGGCGATGACAACCGGACAGTCTTCGCCGTAATAGGGCGCTAGAGCCTCACGAATATAGGCGAGGTTGCGGATGGAAAGGTGGATCGCCAGGGTTGCTTTGGAGCGACCCAGTTCCTCCAATGTCTCCCCTTCCGGCATGCCGGACGCCTTGCCGGCCGTTCGAGTGACAATCACTGTTTGTGCGATTTCCGGCAGGGTCAGCTCAGTTTTCAACTTGGCGGCAGCGGCGGCAAAGGCTGGGACACCGGGCACGATTTCATACGGGATGCCACGCTCGTCGAGACGGCGCATTTGTTCCGCTGTTGCGCCATAGATGGATGGATCACCGGAATGAACTCGTGCCACATCCTCGCCGCGCGCATGAGCCGCCTCGATCTCGGCAATGATCGCATCGAGATGCATCGGCGCTGTGTCGAGCACATGGGCACCGGAAGGCGCGGCAGCGACGATTTCCGCAGGCACCAGTGAGCCCGCATAAAGGCAAACCGGGCAAGCCTCAATCAGCCGCAAACCGCGCACAGTGATGAGGTCCGGTGCACCTGGCCCGGCACCGATGAAATAGACGGTCATACCTTTTCGCCCTTCTTGTCCAGGCTCAGCCCACTGCCTGCCTTCGCGCTATAGCCGCGCGGGGTAAACACCCATTCGCGGCCCTCGCCAGTCCGGGCCGTACGGGTGTTGGAAGAGCCGACGATGACCACGGTGAGCATATCGACGTCATCCACCTGAAGTTCGCAAAGCGGCACGGTGCGGATCGTCTCGCCCTCACGGCCAAGATTGGTGGCAAGGATTACTGGGGTGTCAGCCGGGCGGTGGTTCAGCAATTCGTCCCGCGCGTAGGCGAGTTGCGTGCGACGTTTACGAGAGACCGGGTTGTAGAACGCGATGACAAAATCACCCTCCGCCGCGGTCTTCACGCGCTGTTTGATGTCCTCCCATGGGGTCAGCAGGTCGGAGAGCGAAATGGTGCAGAAATCATGCCCCAGCGGCGCACCGGCGCGGGCTGCGGCGGCTTGCAGAGCGGAGATTCCGGGTGAAACTTCAATGGCAATTCGCTTCGCGCCATCGCTCAGATTGCCGCTGTCGAGCAGCTCAAAAACCAGCGTCGCCATGGCGTAGATGCCAGCGTCCCCAGAACAAACAAGCGCAACGGCACGGCCTTCTCCAGCCAACTCCATCGCCACTCTCACCCGCTCTTCCTCAGCGCCGAGAGCGTAGTCGTGGCGGGTCTTGCCGTCAGCAAGCGGGCCGAGAAGATCGAGATAGAGGCCGTAACCAACCAGATCGCTCGCTGCACCAACCATGCGGCTAACCTCAGGCGAACGCCAAAGCGCTTGACCGGGGCCGATGCCGACCACGGCGAGAGAGCCACGTGCACGACCTGCTGGCTCGACAATAGGCGCGGCGGCGCGGACAATGGCAACGGTGGCACGGGCGGATTTGCGCTTGGTCACGATCAACTCGCCTCCCTTCCCCGCGGCTGCAAGCGCAGCACCTTCCGCCACGCCGTGGCAGCCTACCTCGGCAAAAACTATGTCGGATGGGTTGGCAAGACGCGGAGCTTCTTCCTCCAGCCGCTCGGCAGTGAAGAAGCGCACGGGGGAGCCAGCACTGGCCAAACTCGCAGCAGCGAGTCCTGCCTCGTCTGCCTTCACATCAATGGACCAGACGCCGGCGATGGACGCTGAAGATATGTTTGTGTCCGCCAACGTTTCACGCAGAAGTGCTTCAATCTCGGCGGCATCCGCACCCCGCTCACAGCCGATGCCGACGCAATGGACTTGTGGCGCGAAGACGGGATCGTCGGTTTCCAATTGGACTGTGGTGAAATGCAAAACGCTCTCGCCATCACCGTTCAGCGGAAAATCGCGCAGCCAACTCGCCTGTTCCGCCCACTCACCTTCCGCTCGAAACCGAGTGCCCGCCAACGCTCGCGCCATCGCGCTCTTTGCCGTGCCCGGATTGGTGAGCCTCCATCCTCCCGGCGGTTCATCAAGCGCAACCCCAAAGCGCAAGTCGCCGGCCGTGGTGATGGCCGGTTTGGCGTTCAGCAGCTCTCCGATCCGCCGTGCGAGAATATTCGCACCGTGGTGACCGCCAAGCAGCGGCACGACGGCTGAGCCATCCTCCGAGACGCAGACGACCGGAGGCTCGCTCTGCTTGTCGGCGAGCAACGGCGCGAGCATGCGGATCACGGCTCCGGCAGCCATGACCGCAATGATCGGGCGGGCATCTAAGAAGGTGTTCCGCAAGGTATGCGCAACACCCGCGTCCCGGCCGACGACTTCGCCGCCAAGAGCCGTTGCAATACGCGCTGCAATGTCCGCTCCGCCGTCCGTTGCGGTGATGATGGCCGGTTTGATCATGAATTTAATTCCGCTGGTCCGGGAAGGTTGGAGACCCACTCCTCACCACCCGCATAGATGAGGATCATCGAAAAATAGGGCGCGTCATTGCCCGCTTCCGACAACGGCAGGATGCGCTGTTCTTCGAGACTGACGCGCTCCAGATAAACGGCCCGGTCGAGCATCCCCGCCTGCTTGATCAACGCTTTCAGTCGCGCAAAATGGCGGCCGACCTTGATAAATGCCAGCGCGTCAGAACGGGTCAGAGCATCGCGGATAACGCTGTCGGATGACGGACCCGGTACCACCGTGAGCAGGTCGTTGCGGGCAGCAAGCGGCTGTCCCAACACGGCAGCGGAGGTCATGAGCGATGAAACGCCTGGCACGACTTCCCACCGATAATCGGCCGCCAGACGCTGGAAGAGATACATGAAGGAACCGTAGAAGAACGGATCTCCCTCGCAAAGCACCGCCACGTCGCGGCCAGCATCGAGATGGCCCCGCAGGGTCTGCGCCGCTTCGTCATAAACTTCTTGCGCGGGAAACCGCGCCACCCGCATGGGCACCACAATTGGCACCTCTGTCTGCTCGCCGGTCAGATGTTCAGCGCAGATCCCACGAGCAAAACTCTGGCCATGATCCGGCGCGGGATAGGCAACGACCGGACAGGCCTGAAGCACCCGCAGCGCCTTCAGCGTAAGCAATTCGGGATCGCCAGGGCCGACACCAAGACCGTAAAGCGTGCCCGTCATGACACGCCTTTCACGACACACCATTGCGTCACTGGCATCGCTGCGCGCCAGCCGCGGTAAGGGCCGACGGCTTCCGCGTGCTGGACCGAAATGCGCACCAGTTCACCACCATGCTCCGCGTGCAATTGTGCAAGCCGGACTTCGCTTTCGAGTGTGACGACGTTGGCGACGAGACGCCCCTGTGGGCGCAACGCCGCCCAAGCAGCCTCAAACACGCCATCATTCGTCAACCCGCCGCCGATGAAGATCGCGTCCGGCCTTTCCAGATCAGCAAGCGCATCGGGTGCTTTTCCCGCAACGATTTCAAGCTTCTCTGTGCCAAGGGTCACACGGTTGTGCGCAATCATCTTTCGCCGTTCCTGCTTATGTTCGACTGCAACTGCGCGGGCCGAACGGGCGGCGCGCATCCACTCTATCCCAACCGAACCGCACCCTGCCCCAATGTCCCAAAGCAACGCGTCAGGGAACGGCGCGAGCTTGGCCAGCGTCGCGGCGCGGATGTCGCGTTTGGTGATTTGGCCATCATGGATGAAGGCCTCGTCCGGCAGGCCGCCGGTGCGAGGGTGCCAGAGGGCGCCAGGTGCAGCGATGCATTCGATAGCCAGAGTGTGGAAATCCGGTACATCGGCAGACCAATGTTCCGCAGTCCCTTCTGCCCGCGTTTCCCCTTTCCCACCAAGCGCTCCGAGCGCGGTCATCCGGCTTTTGCCGAACCCACGCTCGGTCAAGATATCCGCCAATGCGGCTGGCGTGGTACGATCTTGGGTCAA
This sequence comes from uncultured Alphaproteobacteria bacterium, assembly GCA_929200315.1. Lineage (GTDB taxonomy): Bacteria > Pseudomonadota > Alphaproteobacteria > Rhizobiales > Rhizobiaceae > Pseudahrensia. Next base: position 82,323 of record CAKMZB010000004.1, read on the forward strand.
AACCAACAAACGCGCGCGAGGCGAAAGATGCGGCACGATCTGACTGTCAGCTCGGCCATGGACGGTGAGCGTGTCGCAATCTGCGAGGCTCCAACCCATTCGCGCCGCCGCCCATTGGAACGCGGAAAGTTGCGGGTGGAAAGTGATTTCGGCCGGATCAATGGCGCGGGCAATGCGGGCGCCGACGGAATACCAGAGCGGGTCCCCAGTCACGAGAACGACCGCGCGACGGCCCTTCAGACTGCGCAGCGTGTCAATCATAGCATCGAACGGCGACGGCCAGGCGATGCGTTCGGCGATAACTTCGGCAGAAAGAGTGTGGTGTCGATCCCCGCCAACAATCACCTCGGCGCTTTCCACAATGGACCGTGTTTGTGGCGACAGACCGGCCATGCCGTCTTCGCCAATGCCAACAATATCGAGCCATGGCGCGGTCATGCTGCAACCTGCTTGGCGAGGGCATTCACCACGGCGCTAGCCATCGCCGAGCCGCCGCGGCGGCCATTGACGGTGACGTAGTTGAAGCCAAGTGCGTTTGCGACCAGCGCTTCCTTGGATTCCACCGCGCCAACAAACCCGACCGGAATACCGATAATAAGCGCCGGTGGCTCCATCCCCTGTTCGATCATCTCCAGCACATGAAAAAGGGCGGTCGGCGCATTGCCAATGGCGAGAACCGAGCCGGGCAACAGATCCCGCGCAGCCTCCATACCGCCCGCACTGCGCGTCGTGCCAAGCCTCTCCGCCGCCAGCGACGCCTCCCGATCATTCAAAAAACACTCAACCGAATTGTCCGAGGGAAGCTGTCCGCGGATGATGCCATGGCGCACCATTTCCACGTCGCAGATGATCGGCGCGCCACCCGTCAGTGCCGCAATTCCAGCCTTCGCTGCGGTCGCGCTGATCTCCACATCAGCGGCAACATCCACCATCCCGCAGGCGTGGATCAGCCGCACAACAAGCGGCCGTTCGGCCTCGTCAAAGCGCGCAAGATCAGCTTCTGCCTCGATGGTGGCGAAGGATTGATGATAGATTTCGGCAGGCTCGCGAACGTAATCGTGGCGGACGATGCTCGCTTCATCTGCGGACAAATCGGCTCCGACACCCACGATCCATCCCTCTCGCTCCAGAGCGTCGCGTCGCATAACTTCATCTTTCGGGCCATCAAGCCACGCGCCCAGCCCGCCTGCCGCGTCACGTTCAGCAAAACCGGTTGCAAGGGTACGGACCTGTGCCTCATCCATCGTCTCTCCGTGCCTTGGGCTCACAGAAAAGTAGGATGGGTAGATTTCAGCAACAGTAACCGGGCGTGACAGGTTTTCAGCAAAATTCGTTTCAAATGGCCAAATCGCCAAAGCATCGGCTGCGAAGCGCTTCCGCAGCTTTTGCAAGGCAGCAACTCCCAACAGGGTCTGACTTCCCACTGACCCCGTATAGGCCAACTTCCACACTGATTGGGCATTTGTTGCAAACTTCTCGACATGCCGCTTTTCCCGTACCCTGTGAAGCTGGGCCTCGGGCTTATTGGCGCCAAGCCCATCGTAGCGCCCAACATGCTGCGCCGGGTGTCCCCAGAAGGGCCCAACCATGCCGCACATCTGGTTCAATTGACCAGCAATCTCAAAGCGATTGCTGACGTTCGCTTCATCATCCCGGACATGTTCACCAAGCCAAGTCCAAACATCATTCCACCGGCCCTCGCCTGGAAGAAAAGCTGCATCGGAGGGGTAGCCAAAGGCAAAATCGAAGCCGATCAAAACGCGTTTTCCAGCATCCAGAACTTCTGCAATTATCTCGGACACGCGCGCCATCGCTTCGTGACGGGTGGCGGGGTTTGATAGTGTCGGCAACCCATCCTGACTCGCATCTGCGATCCAGATCGAGTCTTTACCCTTCTTGGGAGAATTGTTGGCCGACCAATCGACGACCACATAGCGGTCGAAGAGTGGCATCAGCCCTTCTTTTCCATGCTTTTGGGCCCCAGCGGATGGTCAGCATGGGGGTATGGGTGGTGGTGGTGATCGTGGGAATGATCATGCCCATGGTCGTGATCGTGGGCATGGACCGGCGTGTAGGGCAGCCCATGCTTGCGGCAGAAGTCTTCATCCCGGCAGGAGGCGTCGCAATCGCCGTTGCAGGGACAGTCCTCCAGGCCACCGCCAATGCCTTCGACGTGGTGATGATGGCTCTCCTGCGGCAGACCGACCTGGTCTTCAAAGCCCAGCACCTGCTCGCGATATTTGCACATCTGGCAATTCATCACCGCCGTTCCCGCCTCAATCTCGTTGACGCGATCGATGAGGGTAGAGATCACCAGTGGGTGGTCGTTGAGGTAGCCGGCTTTGAGAAACTCGATGTCCGGATGGCGCGCGGCAACCTCGTCCGTGAAGGAATAGATGCGCTTGATGAGCACACCAGTGAACAGGAAATAGGGGAAGATGATAATGCGCCGGTAGCCGAGGCGCGCCGCGTGTTCGAGGCCCGGCTCCACCAGCGGAAAGGTCACGCCGGAATAGCACACCTCACCCCAACCAAAGCCCATGCCTTCCCAGAGCATGCGCATGATCTTGGAAATGTTGGAATTTGCGTCCGGGTCCGACGCGCCGCGACCGACTACCATGAGCAAAGTCTCATGCAACGGCACGTCATATTTCGCGTTGTCGAGTGCCTCTTGGACGCGCTCGGAAGCCGCACGGATCATCTTCAGATCAACGCCCAGCTCACGACCATAGAGAATTTCCACCTCCGGGTGCTGTGCTTGATAGGTGTTGAGAACACTTGGAATATCGTTCTTGGCGTGACCTGCAGCGAACAACATGCCGGGCACGGCGAGAATGCGGGTGCAGCCCTTTTCGAGCAGGGCGTCGAGCCCCGCGGAGATGACGGGATTGGCGAATTCGAGATAGCCATATTCCACTGGCACATCACCGAATTTACCCTTCAACCCTTCGGAAAGGCTGGAGAATTCTCGCATAGCGTTCTGGTTACGGCTACCATGACCGCATATCATCACACCGAGTTTTTCGTTGGCCATTATCTTGCTCCGCTTCTCAATTTGGGCGCAAGCAAGGGAAAAGCGAGGCGCTCTATCAGCGCCTGCCATCATCGCGACGGTCCCGGACTTGGCCCCCGAAATGGGTCAGCCGCACCGGGGTCGGTCTCAGCCCCTGCCAGGGCCCATCGTGTGAGTCCGTGGTAAGCGAGCTTTGTGTGGAAGGCAAAGGCAAAAGCGACATCTGCGGTCGGATTGCGTCGGGCTGAATGCCGATCCTAAAACTCCACCCCAACCTGCGCCTTCACACCGCTGCGGAAGGGGTGTTTGACCATGGTCATGTCGGTGACCAGATCGGCAAATTCCATCAGCTCCTCCTTGGCATTCCGGCCCGTGATGATGACGTGCTTCATCTCCGGCTTCTGCTTCAGAACTTCGATAATTTCAGCAACGTCGAGATAGTCATAGCGCAATACGATGTTGAGTTCGTCGAGCAGAACCATATCGTGTTTATCGTCCAAAATCATCGCTTTAGCACGATCCCAGGCGATCCGGGCCGCCTCGATATCTCGAGCGCGATCCTGCGTTTCCCAGGTAAAACCATCGCCCATCGCGGTCATCGTGACCTGGTCTCCCAGCTTCTCCAGAATAACTCGTTCGCCGGTCTGCCACTTGCCTTTGACGAATTGCACAACGCCCACTTTCATACCGTTGCCGAGGGCGCGGAAGACCATGCCGAAAGCTGCGGTGGATTTGCCTTTGCCCTTGCCCGTGTGGACCATGACAAGACCTTTCTCCACCGTCTTGGTGGCAACGATCTTGTCGCGCGCGGCCTTCTTTTTCTTCATTTTTTCAGTGTGGCGGGCGTTCAGCTCATCTTCGCTCATCTGCGTGAGGGTCTTTGATTTCTCGCTCATGGGGCGCTCCTATGCGACGGCTTTTCGACGGGTTTCGGCAAGATCTGAGAGGGTGTTTCGGGTGGCGTTGCGGCGCGGAGACCAGAGGCCGCGATCCTGTGCTTCCAGCAGCTTGGCAGCGGTTTCAGCAAGCGCATTCGGGTTGTTTTCACGCCAGAATTCAAGCACTTGCGCATCACCAATATAGGCGTCGAAGATCGCATCAAAATGATGATCCTGCACCGCGCCGGTGGTAGCGGCGAAGGCGAAGGTGTAGTCGACGGTAGCCGCCATTTCGAAGGCGCCTTTGTAACCGTGGCGCATAATTCCGGCGATCCATTTGGGATTGACGACTCTGGCGCGAATGACGCGGGCGATTTCTTCTTCGAGACTGCGAATGATTGGTTTTTCAGGGTGGGAATGGTCGTTGTGCCAGACCTGCGGACGGGTGCCAGAGAGGTGCTCGGTGGCTGCAACCATACCACCCTCGAACTGATAATAGTCATCAGAATCAAGGAGATCGTGTTCACGATTGTCTTGGTTGTGAACAACAGCATCAATGCCAGAGAGGCGTTTTCGTAGGCCTTCCTGCTCTGCTCTTCCTTCCGCGCCAACGCCGTAAGCATAGCCGCTCCAGGTGAGGTAGGCTCTTGCGAGATCAGCGGTGTCGTGCCAACCGCCCTCGTCCATCAGTGCCTGGAGACCGGCTCCATAAGCGCCTGGTTTTGAACCGTAAATCCGCGCGCCAGCCTTCGAGGCGGCGTCTTCTTCCGTAATTCCAGCGGCAATTTCCTCCGCCTTTTCAGCACGAAATCTGGCGGCGAGTGGGTTGTCTTCTTCGTCTTCGTCGAGTGCGCAAACGGCGCGGACGGCGCGGTCGAAGAGATCGATTTGCGCGGGGAAGGCATCACGGAAAAAGCCGCTAATTCTGAGGGTTACGTCAATTCTGGGGCGACCCAATTTGGCAAGAGGAACGACTTCAAACCCCGTAACGCGCCGAGAAGTGTGGTCCCAGACCGGCTTTGCGCCGATCAGTGCAAGAGCTTGGGCAATATCGTCCCCGCCAGTGCGCATGTTGCTCGTGCCCCATGCAGATAATCCAAGGGCGCGGGGGTAGTCTCCGTGCTCCTGCAAATGCCGCCGCACCAGCAATTCGGCTGACTTTTCACCGAGATACCATGCCGCGGGCGTAGGGACAGAGCGTGTATCGACGGAGTAGAAATTGCGTCCGGTGGGGATAACATCGAGCCGCCCGCGAGTGGGTGCGCCGGAGGGGCCGGGGGTCACAAAGCGCCCATCAAGGGCCCGCAACAGGCCCTCAAGCTCCGCCGAACCACATGCCGCAACGCGGCATTCTATTTGCGAATGGACCCCTTTTATTACCAAATGCACCCCCTTTGATTCCAAAATGGGAGCCGTTTTACCGGAAATGAGGTCTGCGACGTAGAGTTCGATCCGTTCCACGGTGTCGCCGTTCGTCCGCCAGGGTTCGTCGCTCACTGTGGCGAGAGCATCAGGTCGCGGTCCTTTCCATTTTACACCCATGTCGCAGTCGAGTGGATCAAAAAAATTGTCGAGCAGATCTTCCGCCACCGCGCGCTGGAGCGAAGCGTCGGCACCCTCCCCTAATCCGCGTGGCACGCGGACGAGTGCGGCGAGGAGATTGGTCTTCAAATCACCCTCCGGGGAGCGTCCAAAAATGTGCAGGCCGTCGCGGATCTGCATCTCTTTCAATTCGCAAAGATAGGCGTCGATCTGCTCGAGCGCTGTGTCGCTGTCATCGCCCGCTTCGATTCCCGCATCGCTCCCAAGCCCGGTCTCCGCGAGAAGGTCGGCGATCTGCCTGCGAAGGTAATCCAGCCGCCGGGGGTCAACGCCGGAAGCTTCATAATATTCATCGACCAGCGCTTCCAATTCCTTCAACGGGCCATAGGTCTCCGCGCGGGTCAGCGGCGGGGTGAGATGGTCGATGATGACAGCGCTCGCGCGGCGCTTCGCCTGGCTGCCTTCACCGGGGTCGTTGACGATAAACGGGTAGATGTGGGGCTGCGCGCCGAACACCGCTTCAGGGAAACAATTGCGCGACAAAGCGAGCGCTTTCCCCGGCAGCCATTCAAGGTTGCCATGCTTGCCCATATGGACGACGGCATGAGCCTCACGCAGCTTTGCGTAGAAGGCGAGATAGCCGTGCGGCGGCACGAGATCGGGCGAGTGATAGGTTTCCGTCGGGTCAATGTTGTAGCCCCGGGCGGGTTGCACACCGAGGAAGGTTTCACCCAGTTTCATGAGCGGCAGAGCGAAGCCGTCAATGTCACTGCGAAAGAAGGGATCGCGTTTTGGATCGCCCCAATGCTTCTTTACTTTTGCTTGAATTTCATCCGGTAATGCATTGAAAAATATCTCATAATCATCGACGGATAATATCTCTCGAACGAGCCGACCGTCATTTCCGGAATTGGTTGGCCCTTCAAGTAAAGTCTCAACAAGCGCGTTTCCGTCTGCTGGAACATCGTCAACAGCATAGCCTTCTGCCCGCATCGCGAGGAGCGCCTCAACGGTGCCTGCAGGAGTATCGAGGCCGACGCCGTTGCCGATCCGTCCGTCGCGGTTGGGGTAGTTGGCAAGCACGATCGCGACCCGTCGTTCGGCCACCGGGGTGGCGCGCAATTGGGCCCATCGCGCCGCGAGGTCGGCGGTGAAATCCACTCGGTCTGCGACCGGTTCGTGACGCACGATATTAGCTTCAACATCCTCGTCAAAGGTCGCTGCGTTCTTAAAGGCAATGGCCCGGGTGAGCACCCGTCCGTCGAGTTCAGGCAGCGCGACATTCATCGCGAGATCGCGGGAGGACAGGCCTTGGTTGGAGCTCGCCCATGCCTCCTCCCCGCCGCCTGCCAGCACCGCCTGAAGCACCACCGCGCCGCCCTCATCAAGCACCGTTGGCGCACCATTGCCGACGGCAAAGGAGGTGAGATTGACGACGACGCTGGGGACTGTTTCGGCAAAAAGATGGCGCACCGTTTCCTGGCTCACCGGCTCCTTGAGCGAGGAGATGAAGAGCGGCAGCACGTTCATGCCGCGCTCGCGCAGAGCAGCAATAAGCGCATCAATGGGCTGGGTGTTCCCGGCCTGGAGCAGAGCGCGGTAGAAGGTGAGTGCGATGACCGGCGCGCCGTCTGTCCATGTAGCACGCAGGTTGCCGAGATCATCCGCGCCGTAGAGACCTGCCTTTAGCAATTCCCGCGCGGGTGGCGCGTCGGATTCACCACCTTTGATGAGTGCTTTGGCGGTGCGCAGAAAATTCCGCGCATTCTCCGCACCGCCCTGGACGAGATAGTCCCAGAGGCGGAGTTGGGCCGGCGCATCCTCGGTGTTGAAGCGGGCGAGAGAAGCGTCCGGCTTATCGTCGCCAGGCAGGACGATGAGCGGCACACCATTAGCGCGGCAGGTGGCGTAAATCTGCTCCAACCCATAGGGCCAGTAACTCTCCCCACCGAGACACCGCACCACAACAAGACGAGACTTCGCCGCCGTTGCCTCGCACCAAACGTCGATGGACATCGGGTGTGTCAGCGCCGTCATGTTGACCAGGCGCAGGGTTGGAGCCTTACTGCCGAGGGAAACGCGGGCCGAAGCAAGGCCCGCAAGCTCGGTATCTGCTGCCGAGACGACGATAATGTCAGCAGGGGACTGGCCGAGATCAACGGCCTCGTCGGTGTCAGCCAATGCACCTTTTTGGGCGAGGAGGAGGTGCATTACCCCAGCAACGCCCTCGCATCGTCCAGCGAACCACCTTCATCAAAGCCGTGCAGACCGATGAGCACCAGCCGCGAACTCCGTGTTTCATCAGCCCCCCAAGCGCGATCAAAATATGTGTTCACGCGGTTGCCGACCGCTTGGACCACCAGGCGCATCGGCTTGCCTGCAACTTCAACAAACCCCTTCGCGCGCAAAATGTCGTTTGTCGCAATCAAATCTGACAATGCCTGCGTAAATCCGTTGATGTCGGCAATCGGCCCGCCTTCCACGACAAAGCTTTCAAACTCGTCGTGGTCGTGTTCGTGCCCGTCTTCGTGATGCAATTCGTGGTGACTTTTGCGGGCGTCAATATCGCTCTCGCTACCAACGCCAAGGCCGAGCAGAATTTCAGCAGACGGGGCCTTTGCTTCCGCCGAGTGAATGAGCTTCACCTTGCGGCTGGTCGCGCCACGCACGGCCTCTTCCACGCCGCCAAGCTGCTCCTTCAAGATCAGGTCCGTCTTGTTGAGCACGATCATGTCGGCGCAGGTGATCTGGTCTTCAAACAACTCTTCCAGCGGGCTTTCATGGTCGAGACTTTCATCGGCCTCGCGCTGCTCCTGCACCGCATCATGGTCATGGGCAAAACGGCCATCAGCAACGGCGGCGGCGTCCACCACCGTGACGACGCCATCCACCGTGACCTGCTCGCGAATCTGCGGCCAGTTGAATGCGGCCACGAGGGGCTGCGGGAGCGCCAAGCCAGAAGTCTCGATTACGATATGGTCGGGCTTGCGGTCGCTCTCCAGCAACTTGGTGATGGTGGGAATGAAATCGTCCGCCACGGTGCAGCAGATGCAGCCATTGGTGAGTTCGACAATGTCGTCTTCGGTACAGGTCTCATCCCCGCAACCAGCAAGCACCTCGCCATCGACGCCGAGGTCGCCAAATTCATTGATGATAAGAGCAATGCGCTTGCCTTCGGCGGTGGCCAGGAGATTGCGAACAAGCGTCGTTTTACCGGCACCGAGAAAGCCGGTGATGACAGTGGCTGGAATTTTCTGCGCGTCCATTGCGCTCTCCTATTTCAATTTCTGCGGCAAACCGGCGGTGATGAACCAGACATGGGGCAGTTCAGCAGCCAGGCGCTGGTGGAGCCGCCCGGCATGGTCGCGAAAGTCGCGCGCCATCTTTTCCATCGGCACGATACCTTGCCCCACCTCGTTGGAAACGAAGATGATGCTTGCTTTCGCCGGCAGCTCGGTGAGAGCTGCCGAAAGTGCCTCGACTTCCACCTCAATCTCCCGCTCGGCCATCATCAGATTGGTGAGCCAGAGGGTGAGGCAATCGACCAGAATACAGGTCTCTTCGCTCGCGTGTTCGGTGAGGATAGAAGCTAGGTCGAGGGGCTCCTCCACCAACTTCCATTCCGCCCCGCGGCGGGCCCGATGGTAGTCCACCCGCTCGCGCATTTCCGCGTCCAGCACCTCGCTTGTGGCAAGGTAGATTTTCCGCCGCCCGCTTTTCTGGGCAAGGCCTTCAGCGAAAGAGCTTTTGCCGGACCGCGCGCCGCCAAGGACGAGCGCGCTGCCCGGCTGCCAGTCGTTACGCAAAGGCGGCAGAGATGGCTGTTTCGCCAACCATCATCAGCCCCATGCCGAGCACCGCAGCACCAGCGAGACGTGCCGGAGTGAGCGCGTTGGCGGCACCGGCGAGAGCAGAAGCAGCAAAGCCAGCGCCGACCGCGATGGCCCATTGGGTGAGGCCGAGGCCCGCCAGATAAGCAACGAGCGGAGTGGCTTCCGCGCCATAAATCGACTCACCGAAGGCAAAGCCGTGGAAGAGGCCGGCGACGGCGAAGACGGACAGCCAGGCGGCGGTGGAAAAGGTCTTGCCCGAGGCAATCATCACCCCGATGACGAGGAGTGAGAGAGCAATGGCAAATTCAGCCATCGGCACATCAATCGCCATCACATGAAGCGCGACGCCAACGAGCATGGTCGCGATATAGGCGAGCGGCGCCAGCAGAGGACGGCCAACGAGCATGGCAGCAACGCCAACGGCGATGATGAACGCCAGATGATCGAGACCGAGAATGGGGTGGCCTATGCCCGACAGCAAACCGTCTGTGAGCGTAGCTGGTGTCTCGCCACCCAATGGATGGTGGGCGAAAGCTGGGCTAGCGGCGAGTGCCGCGAAGGTGGTGATGAAAATGCGGCGCATGATGGCCTCCCGTGGAAAATCCAAAATTGGGCGGGAAGCGTGTGCGGCGAACCGGCGGCATCCATGAGATGACCTCCGAACCAGCGCATACGGAACTCCCCGTCCGTAACGAAGAGACGGTTTCCCGTCCCGTTTGCATCCGGCAGGTCTCCTGGCTGCGATTCATCGGCTCTGCCCGCCTTCCCGCCATGGTCACAAATGACCGTGGCAGTGGCATGATGGGCGTCGCCTCCTCGCTACAGTCGCGGGGTCGGCTGTGGTTAAGGCGCCCTGGTTGGGTCCGCCCATCACATTCCCTTTTACTCTTCGAGGCACCGTGAGGAGCCCGGCGAAGACCGTTTGCGTCCCGACACAACACCGGGCTGCCCCCCGCTGTCAATCACAAAGCCGACTCAGGGATGTCGCATCAGCCCAGATCAAAGATTGCGGGATCGATCACCTCTTCCAACGTGTCGGCAACGTCGTCCAGCACAGCTTCCACCGCCGCGCGGTAGGATAAATCGGACGAAGCGATTCCCATCCGGCGCAATTCCGCCGCGCGCCAGGCATCGTCTGTGAAAAGGCCGTGGAGGTAGCAACCGCGCACCTGACCGTTGGCGCTGATTGCACCGTCCGGCACGCCGTCGAATGTCACCATGGGGCGGGATGTGTCCGGTCCGACAGTGCGGCCCATGTGAATCTCGTAGCCGGAGAGCGGTGCGCCGGTAGTGGCGTCTCGGGCCTTGCGGTTAACGACGGTTTTGGCAGTGACGAGCACCGTCTCAACATCGAGCAAGCCAAGGCCTTCCGCCTCCCCCGACTTGCCCTCCACGCCATCCGGGTCCGAGACGGAACGGCCAAGCATTTGGTAGCCGCCGCAAATACCGAGCACATCGCCGCCGCGCTGAACGTGGTGGTGCAGCTCCTTGTCCCAACCAAGAGCACGGAACTGCGCGAGATCAGCAAGCGTTGCCTTGGAACCCGGCAGCACAACAAGCCGGGCGCGCTCGGGCCAGGCCTCTCCCGGCCGCACGAAGACGAGGCGGATGCCGGGCTCCATGCGCAGCGGGTCGAGATCATCAAAATTGGCTATCCGCCCGAGCACCGGCACAACGACGATTGCGCCATCGGTACCGCCTTGCTCGGCCTTTTCCAGCGCCACCGAATCTTCCGGCGGCAGCGCGCGGGCCTTCTCCAGCCACGGCACCACGCCAAAGGAGCGCCAGCCGGTATAGGCGGTAATCTGCTCCAACCCTTCATCAAACAGCGAAACATCGCCGCGGAATTTGTTGATGAGATAGCCCGCCACCTGCGCGCGGTCTTCTTGCGGCAAAATCGCATGAGTGCCGACGAGCTGTGCGATCACCCCGCCCCGATCAATATCTCCCACCAGCACCACAGGCACGTCGGCTTCAGTCGCAAAGCCCATATTGGCGATGTCCCCGGCGCGTAGATTGATCTCAGCGGCGGACCCCGCCCCTTCCACAATCACCAGGTCATGCGCCTCCCGCAGCCGCGCGAAACTCTCCATCACCGCTTCCAGAAGCTGTGGCTTGAAGGCCTGATAATCCCGTCCCTTCGCGACACCCCAGACCCGCCCGTGGAGGATGATCTGGCTGCCTGTATCGCTCTGCGGCTTAAGCAGAACCGGGTTCATGTCGACGCTGGACGACACCCCGCAGGCAAGAGCCTGCAATGCCTGCGCCCGGCCAATCTCACCGCCCTGCCCGTCTGCAAGCGGAACGTCTGCGACCGCTGCGTTGTTGGACATATTCTGCGGCTTGAAAGGTGCAACGCTGACCCCGCGCCGCGCGGCAAGACGACACAAGCCCGCCACCAGGACAGTTTTTCCGACATCCGAGCCGGTGCCTTGCAGCATGATCGTGTACGCTTTGCTCATCCAACCGACAAAGCAAAATCGCGGCACCTTGACCATCCGCGAAGATGGAGAAGATACCGCGATTTCACTTGTAAGCTCACACTGAAGCCAAAAATACGCATTGGCCCATGCCTTTGCCCGATACGCAAAACTCGGTTCGGGAAGGACGGAGGAAGGATCAGTTCCACCGCGCAGTCCGTTCTAGAGGAGCTTTCTTAATTGAGGGTCAACACAGGGTTAAGCGAAGGCTAACAGAGGCGGCAATTGCTGCCGGGTTTAGGACCTTCACAATGCCGGGTTTAACCTTTGCGCCCCGCCCTGCAGGATGCCGCGCGAGGGCAGTTAACCGTCGTCATTTTCCAACATTTTTATGATGCCGGAAAAATCGACATCCCCATTTCCGGCCTCAACAAAGCGTGCATAAAGATCGCGGGCATGTTCACCCAACGGTGTCGCCGCATTGGCGCTACCCGCCGCTTCCTGCGCAAGGTTGAGGTCTTTGAGCATGAGCGAGGCGGCAAAACCCGGCTTGTAGTCATTGTTGGCCGGTGAAGTCGGCACCGGGCCTGGAACCGGGCAATAGGTGGTGGTGGACCAGCTCTGGCCCGACGCATTTGCGACCACATCAAAGAGCGCCTGATCGTCGAGACCCAGTTTGCGGCCAAGATTGAAGGCTTCCACTGTGCCGATCATGGTGACGGCAAGGATCATATTGTTGCACGCCTTTGCAGCCTGGCCGGCAGTGGCGCCGCCGCAACGCACAACCCGGCCCGCCATGGGCTCCAGCACCGGTTCAGCCGCATCCAGCGCCGCCGCGCTACCGCCGGCCATGAAAGCAAGCGTGCCGTTTTGTGCACCCATAATGCCGCCAGACACCGGCGCATCGGCGCTGAGTGCCCCGGCCTTGCCCGCAATCTCATGCGCGCGTTTGGCGCTTTCCACATCAATGGTGGAACAGTCGATCACCAGCGCACCGTCCTTTAGGTGCGGGGCGATTTCCTCATAGACAGAAACCACATGCTTGCCCGCGGGCAGCATGGTGATAACCACGTCTTTTCCCTCCACGGCCTCCACTGCGGAAGAGGCCATGGCGCCGCCTTCGATGGCAATATCTGAGAGGTCGAAGCCTGTGACGGCGTGACCGGCCTTCACCAGGTTGGCCGCCATCGGCGCTCCCATGTTGCCGAGGCCGATGAAGGCGATGGAGGATTTGGTCATTGTGGTCATGCCTATCGTTGGAGGCCCCGCGCGATAATCACGCGCATGATCTCGTTGGTGCCTTCCAAGATCTGATGAACGCGCAAGTCGCGCACCAGTTTCTCGACCCCGTAATCTGCCAAATATCCGTAGCCACCGAAGATCTGCAGTGCATCGTTGGCAACCTTTGAACCGGTATCCGTCGCCAGGCGTTTGGCCATAGCGCAGGCTTGCGTTGCGTCGGGGGTTTTGGCGTCGAGTTTAGCGGCGGCGGTGTAGAGCATGAGGCGGGCTGCCTCCAATTCAGTCACCATGTCGGCAAGCTTGAACTGGATCGCCTGGAACTGGCCGATCTCCTTGCCGAACGCCTTGCGCTCTCCGGAATAGGCGACAGCCTTGTCGACCGCGAGTTGTGCGCCGCCAACGGAGCAGGCGCCGATATTGAGCCGCCCGCCGTCGAGTCCGCTCATAGCGATGCGGAAACCCTGTCCCTCGCTGCCCAAAAGGTTTGCTGCGGGAATGCGACAATCTTCAAAAATGACCTGCGCGGTGGGCTGGATGTGCCAGCCCATCTTTTTCTCTTGCGGGCCGAAGGAGAGACCAGGCGTACCGTCCTCCACAATGAAACAGGAGACACCACCCGACCCATCATCAGACGTGCGCGCCATGACGACATAGACATCGTTGGTGCCCGCGCCGGAGATGAACTGCTTGGTGCCGTTGAGCACATAATGGTCGCCGTCGCGGACCGCCTTGGTCTTCAGCGCCGCCGCATCAGAGCCGCTGCCGGGCTCGGTGAGGCAATAGGAGGCGATCTTTTCCATGGAAGTGAGCTGCGGCATCCAATAAGCGCGCTGCTCTTCGTTGCCATAGGTGTCGATCATCCAGCCGGCCATGTTGTGGATGGAAATGAAGGCGGAGAGCGCCGGGCACCCCTGGGCCAGCGCCTCAAAGACAACAAGGGAATCAAGCCGCGACAGGGCGGAGCCGCCAACATCTTCCTTGATGTATAGGCCGCCCATGCCGAGTTCGGCAGTTTGCTTGATGACATCCATCGGCAAGTGTTTTGCCTGGTCCCATTCAACGGCGTTGGGCTCGACCTTATCAGCAGCAAAATCCGCCACCATATCGCGCATGGAGCGCTGATCCTGGGACAGGCCGAAGGGGCGTTCGGCGAAAGATTGGGCGTCCATTGGTTTTGTCCCTTGCTAAGCTGTCATTCCCGCGCAGGCGGGAATCCATTTCTAATCTCGTGCCTGCAGCAACCATAGATTCCCGCCTGCGCGGGAATGACAAGGCTACTTTAGGAGTTCTTCACCTGCCCTGTCGAACGCCACTCGCGCAATCCTTGCAGCTTCATCAATCTCTTTTTGCGTCCAGATGAGAGGCGGGGACAAAATCATTGTGCCCCCAACCGCCCGCAACATCATGCCCGCTTCGATTGCCGCATCGCGCACGATCACGGCAGCTTCCGCACTGTCATCAAACCGCTCGCGGGTCTGCCGATCTTTCACGATCTCAATGGCCGCGAGCAGGCCAAAGCCACGCACCTCGCCAACCAGCGGATGGTCCGCCAGCGCTTCAACAAGCGCGTTCGTCAACGCCGGGCCGGTTTCACCCCGCACCCGTTCGACGAGGCCTTCACGGTCGATGATGTCGATATTGGCCAGCGCAACGGCACAGGCGACGGGATGGCCGGAATAAGTATAGCCATGAAAATATTCGCCCGATGAGGCAATCGTGTTGGCAATCTCGTCTGAAAGAACCACAGCAGACAGCGGCTGGTAGCCAGAGGTGATGCCCTTGGCGAGGGTCATGGTATCTGGCTGGATACCCATGGATTGCGCGGCAAACCACGCGCCTGTGCGGCCAAAGCCGGTGATGACTTCATCCAGCATCAGCAACACATCGTACTTGTGGCAGATGCGCTGGACTTCCGGCCAATAGGTCTCCGGCGGAATTTTCACGCCCCCTGCCCCCTGGATCGGCTCGCCCACAAAGGCAGCAACGTTTTCCGCCCCTGCTTCCAGGATTGCATCCTCGACGGCCTTTGCCGCGCGAAGGCCGAACTCAGCACGGGTTTCACCTTCGTGTGCTTCCTCAAAATCATAGGGCGCCATAACATGCATAAAGCCGGGCAGCGCCGGGCCCATCTGGCCGTGCATGGCGCTCATCCCACCCATGGAAGTCGCTGCAATGGTGGAACCGTGATAGGCGTTTTCGCGTGCAATGATGATGTGCTTTTCAGGCTTCCCCTTCACCGCCCAATAATGGCGCACGGTGCGGATCGCCGTGTCGTTGCTCTCCGACCCTGATGCGCCGAAGAAAACCTGGTTCATGTGATCCGGCGCGAGTTCCGCGATGCGTTTGGCGAGCAGCGCTGCGGGCGGGTTCGTCGTTTTGAAGAAGGTGTTGTAGTAGGGCAGCTCTTGCATCTGCTCATAGGCAGCAGTCGCCAGCTCTTCCCGCCCATAGCCCACATTCACGCACCAAAGCCCCGCCATCCCGTCGAGGATCGCGTTACCCTCGCTGTCATGGATGTAGGCACCGTCGGCATGGGTGATGACGCGAGTGCCTTCCTTGCGCAGGCCGTCACTATCCGTGAACGGGTGCATGTGGTGGGCGTTGTCGATTTCTTGAAGCTGGGCGGTGGTGTAATTGCGGTAGCTCATGGCGTCTCTCCTGAATTGATGGGCAGTTTCAGAGAGCACTGTCCTGGGGCGAATAGCCGATGCGCGCGCAAAGGCGCAGCAGCATACGCTGGCGGCTCGTGGCCGATTGGGTTAGGCGGGTGACCATGCCTGAAGATACCAGACCAGCTCCGCCTCTCAAGCCATCGCGCGCGCAAATTGAAGATGCGATTGAAACACTCATAGCCGAGCGCGGGGTTGGCAAGACGATTGGCCCGTCGGAAGTCGCCCGGCATCTGGGTGGCCAGGACGAGAAGGTCTGGCGTTTGCTCATGAAGCCCATCCGCGCCGCCGCCGTCGACATGACGAAACAGGGCCGGGTCGCTATCCGTCGCAAAGGCAAGTTGGCTGACCCTGATAATTTCAAAGGTGTCTACCGGATTGGGCTTCCCGGTCAACGATGACATTTGGCACAAAATATTAGGGGCAAATTGAAGTTAATGTAATATATTTCAAATAATTCTGATATATATTGCATTTGCTTGCAGATATAATTGCACCTAACCTACTCTTCGCACCAGTGTAATTCCAACACCAAATTGGAGTAAATAAATGGCGGACGACAAACTTATCGGAAAACCACCCAGCTCTGGGGCATTGTTTGAAAAGCCCTATATGGAGTTTGAATATAAAGGAAAAATGTATCGTCTGGAGGATATTAAAGGAGGGCACAACGGGGCGGTGGCTGAGAATGCTCACGTCGCGATGGCTTGCGAAAAAAGCCCGCCGGTTTGGGACGAAGATCGGGGTGTGTGGGTTGTACCGGTGGAGAACCACATCATCGATATAGACTTGTCGGGGCAAAGGGATCTGAAGGGAAATCTGGAGGCAGACTCACCGCTATGGGGGCTCAAAATAAAGAGTTCTCAGAACCGCAGAAAACCGACAAACGGACTTCTGATCAGTTCTGGCACGGACAAGACTGATGGTCCCGTATTTCCCATCGATTGTGAATTCAGAATTCACATCGAGGCGAAAATCCCGGGCGCACCAACTCTTACCAATTCCAAACCGTTTCGCCTGCGGGCCACTGGCCTTGAGACCTGGCCACCCGATGCTGGTACGACATACGAAAATCTCGACGACATTGAATTATATCCAAAATTCGTGCCGTTTGCTGATCGGTTGATGAAGCCAGTCGTTCGAATACCAAAAGGCGACAAGACCGTTCTCACTGAGGTTTTCACCTTTGAAGGCAGCAGGCGCACGACGCTTAGCAAATTAGACCGCTAAGACCCCAGGGAACATCAACGGGAAGTCTTTGCCTGGTTATATGAGCACTACACCGCCGCGCGGATCATATCCGCACATCTCTCGCCGATCATAATGGCGGGCGCATTGGTGTTGCCGCCGATGAGGCGCGGCATGACGCTGGCATCTGCAATCCGCAGACCCTCAACGCCGCGGACACACAGTTGCAGGTCCACCACCGAATCTTCATCTCCCCCCATCCGGCAAGTGCCGACGGGATGATAGACCGTGTCAGCATGGTCGCGGATCGCCTGCTCGATCCCCGCATCATCATCCACACCGGCTGTGTGCATTTCCTTGCCGTGCCAGGGCTTTAATGCGTCAGCGTCCATGATCTGACGCATCTTTTTGAAGCCCTTGATGAGGAGGTCCATATCCTCGCGTTCGGAGAAGAACCCCATATCGATGACGGGCTTGTCCGCCATGGTGGAGCCGCCGAGGCGCACCGTGCCGCGGCTTTTGGGGCGCAGCACACAGACGTGGCAGGAATAGCCATGGCCGATCGTCACCTTGCGCATATGATCCTGCACAATGCCGCAGACGAAATGCAGCTGCAGGTCCGGGCGGTCGATCTTCGGGTCGGATTTCAGAAAGGCCCCACCCTCCGCAAAGGGTGAGGTGAGCATCCCGTCGCGGGTTTTGCGCCACTGACCAATGCCTTTGATGAGATCAGCACCGCCCTTCAGCGACAGGCCGAACAGGTCTTTGCGGTCGCTCTTATAGGCAATGATGTGGTCGATATGGTCCTGCAGATTCTCGCCGACCTCATCACGATCAGCCACAACCTCAATGCCGTGCTCGCGCAGATGTTCGGCGGGGCCGATGCCGGAGGCCATGAGGAGTTGGGGCGTGTTGAAAGCGCCCAGGGCGAGAATGACTTCTTTCTTGGCGCGCAAGGTTTCTTCCCGGCCACCCCGGCGCACCACAACGCCCACCGCGCGACCGTCTTCAAACACAACACGCTCCGCGCGGGTCTTGATGGAAACGGTGAGGTTCGGGCGATCCATATTGGGATGGATGTAAGCCGCCGCCGCACTGCACCGCTCCCCGTCGCGCTGGGTCACCTGGTAAAGGCCAATCCCTTCCTGGGTTTCGCCGTTGAAATCCTCGTTGACCGGGATCTGGCATTGCGCGCCCGCCTCAACGAAGGCGTGGCTGATCGGGTTTGCACTGCGCTGATCAGAAACAGTGAGCGGCCCATCGCCGGAATGGAGTTTGCTGTCACCGCGCGTGTTGCCTTCGGCTTTCTTAAAATAGGGCAGCACGTCCTTGAAAGACCAACCTTTGCAGCCAAGCTTCGCCCATTCGTCATAATCTTTGCGGTGGCCGCGAATGTAGAGCATGGCGTTAATCGCCGATGATCCGCCCAGTGCTTTGCCTCGTGGCTGGTAGCCCTGGCGGCCGTTCAACCCGGCCTGTGGCACAGTTTTGTAAGCATAATTGCCGATTGGGGTCGGCAGGATAGCCGCAACGGCGCTTGGCACCTTGTGGAGCCAACCGTCCCCCTTGCCGCCTGCCTCAATCAAGCAAACGCTTGTCTCACGATCCTCTGAAAGCCGCCCTGCAACCGCGCAACCACCTGAGCCGCCACCAACGACGATATAGTCAAATGAATCCATCAATTTGCCCCTCCCAAAGCGCCGTCCATTAGGCGCATCGCGCCCTGCGACGTCAACCGGCGAGGTGGTTCAGGACGGGAACGAGGTCGCCATAGCCTGTGAAGCGGCGCTCATAGGCAAGGCCGAGCCGCGCGGCGGCAGCTTCAGCCGCCCGATCAAGCTCAGGGTCGTCGGTCTGTGCGATGTAGAGCAAGCGCGTGTAGTGGCCAAAATAGGCGTCGCGCAGCTCCGGGTGGCGGTCGAGACCCAGCGGCTTGATAAGAAAGGCCTCAAACTGTCGGGCCAGAAAATCCGTCAGGAAGAACGTGGTGAGATAAGCATCATCATCATCGTCCAGCGCGAAAGCGTCATTGCCGATATAAAAGGAAAAGCAGTGCGGCCCCGCGATCCGCTCCACGCTATGCTTCTCGCAGACCGCATCCAGCGCACCGCCCGTGCCGCAATCAGCATAGGCGATGAATATCTCGTCGATCCCGTCCGCCCGGGCCTTATCAATCGCCAGCTCCACCCCTGGAGCGATCTTTTCAGGATGATGATGCCAGTCCGCGGGCAGGCATTGCAGATCGATATGGTCCAGACCGCCCTGCTTGCAGACCGCCAAAATCTCCCGCGCCAGCATCCCGCAGCCGATCACGCGAATGCGGTCGGCTTTGTGTGAAGTGTCAGATGACGTATGATCAGCCGAGGACATCTGAGGATTAAGGAGTTCAACCATGCGTTTTGCAAAACCCTTGTTCATTGCCCTGTTTGCGCTGTCCGTTGTGGGCTGCGCTAGTACGGGCGACGTCCGCCACAACGGCGGCGGCGGTGCTCAGTCTGCAGGCTACTGATTAAAACTCGGACCAAACCGTGCCCAGCAGACGGCGAACAATCTGGCCTTCACCCGCTCACTCGTTGCTTGCGGCAAGCTTTTGTACGGCTTAGCGGTTGGTTTGTACTTACCCCATTTGCACATCTGGAGCTAATGCCATGAACCTTCTCAAGCCGATCTTCGCAGCAGCCCTCCTCTTCGCTCTTGCCGGCTGCGCCAACACGATCCGTGGCGTCGGGCAGGATGCCACCAACACGATCAATGCAACCAGCGAAGCCGTCGAAGAGACGACGGAAGCCATTGTCGATTAAACCGCTTTATCAGCGCACTGGTTGCTTAGCCTGTGCGCTGGTTGTGCTTGCGTGACATGAAATCCTTTGCCGTCTCCACCGCCACGGCAGCATCGCGGCAATAGGCGTCTGCGCCAATGGCCTTGCCAAACTCTTCGTTGAGCGGCGCACCACCCACAAGCACGGTGTAATCGTCGCGAATGCCCTTCTCCACCATCGTGTCGATCACGACCTTCATGTAGGGCATGGTGGTGGTGAGGAGGGCCGACATGCCCAGAATTTCGGGTTTATGTTCTTCCAGCGCCTCGAGATAATTTTCGACCGGGTTGTTGATGCCAAGATCGATGACGTCAAAACCCGCACCTTCCATCATCATACCGACGAGGTTCTTGCCGATGTCGTGGATGTCGCCCTTCACGGTGCCGATGACCATCTTGCCCTGTTTGGGCGCGCCGGTCGCAGCGAGCAACGGACGCAGGATGTGCATCCCGGATTTCATCGCGTTTGCGGAAAGCAGCACTTCCGGCACGAAGAGAATGCCGTCGCGGAAGTCTTCTCCAACAATACGCATTCCCTCAACCAGCGCCTCGGTAAGCACCTTGTAAGGGGCCCAATCACGGTCGAGCAGAATTTGCGTACCTTCGGTAATCTCCTCCTTCAAACCATCGTAGAGATCATCGTGCATTTGCAGCACGAGGTCTTCCGTCGACAGTTCAGAGAGGATGATTTCTTCTTCCTCGGACATGGTATCGCTCCCAAGTACCAGCTTTGTGCCAATCTATGCCGGAAAATTGCAACAAATCCTTGCACAAAGCGACCCTCACAGCGACGTTTGCGACACGATATTGGTGCAGCGAGGCTTTGGCGGGGCTACAGCAAGACAAATCGCGATGTTCCCTTTGCGACAGGTAGAGCGCTTGCGGAACAATTCAGGCCCGCGGGCCTATGCGATATAAGCTACTGAATGACCGTGGAGGAAGGGTTTGATCATGGGTGAAGACACCAACGATACATCCAGTTCAGAAGCACATCTTGAGCTGCGTGAGGACATTGCAACTGAAACCCGTGCAAGGCGCGGGCGTGGCGGTCGCAGCGGCGGTGGCGCGGCAGCGCGGCGGGCCGAGCGCACGGCGGGCAAGGTGGAAGCCTTCCCCTACATCAACCGCAAGATCGCGCTCTATGACATTCTCGATACCGAGGCGATGGACATTATCGAGGCCAATGCGGACATCGTGTTGGAAGAGATCGGCATTGAATTCCGCGATGATGCAGAAGCGCTTTCCATGTGGAAAGACGCGGGTGCAGACGTGCAGGGCGAGCGGGTGCATTTCCCCAAAGGCCTGTGCCGTGAATTGATGAAAACGGCACCCTCCTCCTTCACCCAACATGCGCGCAACGCGGAACGCTCTGTAGAAATTGGCGGCAAGAACCTCGTCTTTGCGCCCGTTTATGGCCCGCCCTTCGTGCGGGATCTGGAGGGTGAACGGCGCTATGCGACGATGGAGGATTTCCGCAATTTCGTGAAAATGGCCTATATGGCCCCGGCCATGCACCATTCCGGCGGCACGGTTTGCGAACCAACGGATGTGGCGGTCAACAAGCGCCATCTCGACATGCTCCACGCCCATATGACGCTGTCCGACAAGCCTTATATGGGCTCTGTCACCGCGCCAGAGAGGGCCGAAGACACGGTCGCTATGTCGAAGCTGCTGTTTGGCGAAGATTTCGTCGATGCCAATTGCGTCACCACTTCGCTCATCAACATCAACTCCCCGATGGTGCTCGATGACACCATGCTGGGCGCGCTAAAAGTCTATGCCCGCGCGGGCCAGGCGACCATCATCTCGCCCTTTATCGTGGGCGGTGCCATGTCGCCCGTCACGGTTGCGGGAACGTTGACGCAGGTGCTTGCCGAAGCGCAGGCGGCGATTGCCTTTTCCCAACTCTGCCGCCCCGGCGCACCGGTGATCATGGGAACGTTTGCAACCTCCATTTCCATGCAGTCCGGCGCACCTGCTTTCGGCACGCCGGAACCGGCGCAGGTGCTCTACGGCGCTGCGCAATTCGCACGCCGCTTCGGCTTGCCCTTCCGCTCAGGTGGTTCGCTCACCGGCTCCAAATTACCGGATGCGCAGGCGGCTTATGAGAGCGCCAACACGTTGCAGCCGACTTTGCTTGGCGGTGTAAACTTCGCCCTTCATTCAGCAGGTTGGCTGGAGGGTGGGTTGGTTTCGTCTTACGAGAAATTCGTCATGGATTGCGACCAGCTCGCCGCTGCGCAAAAAATGTCACAAGGAGTGGACGTTTCTGAGCATGGCCAGGCCATGGATGCGATCCGCGAGGTCGGACCAGGCTCCCACTATCTTGGCTGCGACCACACGCAAAACAACTTCAAGACCGCCTTCTTCACCTCCAACGTTGCCGACAACAATTCTTTCGAACAGTGGGAAGTGGAGGGTTCAAAATCCGCGCCGGAGCGGGCCAACGAGCGGGCACGCAAATGGATTGCCGAGCACGAGGCTCCTGCCCTGGACCCCGCCATCCGTGAAAGCCTCGGTGAGTTTGTGGCCAGAAAGAAAGAGTCCATGCCCGACGCCTTCACCTGAACACGCGAGGTCAGGGCACCACAGGCACGGGAAGTTGTAGGCCGGGAAAAAACGCGAAGTCTGATCCTGGACGAGGTTTGGAGAGCGCGGGTGCGACGTGATTCCTAACCGCGTGAGCGGGAGCGGCGTCCGCGCCGCGCGGCACCCGCATCGCCGCCGCCCTGGGGTGTGATCTTGTTCACCAGCTCACCCGTCGCAGCGACAATCTCTTCATGGGTTGGCAGCGGGCGCTTTTCTGTCTCGGCAAGGCGCTCGTCGATGGCCTCGCGCATGGCGGCCAGATGTTCGTTGGCAGTGCCGCAGCAGCCGCCGATAATCGTCGCACCCTCGTCTATCGCAAGCTGCGCATATCTACCCATCAACTCGGGTGTCCCGGTATAGATGACTTTGTCTCCGGACACGCGCGGCACGCCGCAATTGGCTTTCGCGACCAGCGCCACCGGCGCCTCCTTCCCTGCCATGTCGAGCACGGAATAAAGCAGATCCGTCGCGCCGACCCCGCAATTGGCGCCAACGGCCACCGGGGCGGGATCCATGGCGGTGCCAATTTCCAGGACATCACGAGGGGTGAGACCCATCATGGTGCGGCCGGCCGTGTCAAAGCTGGCGGTGAACACATAGTCGATGCCAACCTGGCGCGCGGCTTGTGTGGCGGCTTCAATCTCTTCACGGGCGGACATGGTTTCGATCCAGGCGACCACTGCCCCGCCTTCCATCAGCCCTTCCATCTGCTCGGCAAAACTGGCGACGGCCTCGTCCATGGTCATCGCGCCGAGGGGCTCAAACAGTTCCCCCGTCGGACCAACCGAACCGGCGACAACGATATCCCGGCCGCTTGCATCAGCAACCTTGCGCGCAATCTGCGCCGCTTTGCAGGACAATTCCCGCGCCCGGTGCTGCGCATTGTGCAATTTGAGCCGGTGGCGGTTGCAGCCGAAGGTATTTGTTAAAATGATGTCGGAGCCCGCATCAACGAAACCCTGATGCAGTTTCTCAATCCGGTCGGGATGATCCTCGTTCCACAATTCCGGCGCATCGCCGGAAACCAGACCCATATTGAAGAGATTTGTGCCCGTGGCCCCGTCGGCCAGCAGCACACGTTTTTGGGCCAAAAGCTCTCGCAGAGTAACGGGCATGGGGCGATCCATTTTAGAGATATAAATAAAACCTTATGTCATTGAGAATGTGGCTGCAACAGGGCGTGACGCCCTGCTTGTGCCACAATTGGATTTGTGGAATAGACGCCTTCGCTATACCGGTCGCTTGAGGGAGCCGTACCGGTGCTGCGCAGCTGCAAAGCGCGCAGGAGGGCTGTGCGGTTTCGGGAGGAATATCGCGCAGCCCTCGGCTCCCCCTCACCCGCTGGCAGATATGTGCTATGTCGCTTTTGAGCAGGCCCGCGTCGCCCCCGTGGCACGGGCAATCCCCAGGCTGCGCCATCTTGCGCGCATCGCTGGTGGACAGTGATTGGCAGGAGTTTTGGCGGTGGCACAACTGCAAATCGTCTATTGGAGAGACATACCGGCGCAGGTTCTGGTCAAAGCGGGTCGCCGCAGCCAGGCCAGGCGTGAGCTTTCCGTGCGCTTTGCCGAAGCCATCGACATGGCCGCCATGCGCTCTGGCGCTTCTGAAACCGATGATTATCTTGCTGAATGGCGGCGCGGTGATCCGGCAGAGGTGAGCGATGATCTGGAGGCCGAGGCCGACAAAGCCATGGCGCAGATCGAACAGGATTATGACAAGGCGCGCCTCGTCGCCCTTGTGGGCAACGGAGGGCACGAGGCATGAGCACAAACCGGATCGGCGCCTCTATTGAGGTGAGCACCAAACACATTCTCGACGGCAAGCTGGACGCGGGCATGTTGCCTGGCGGCACGCGGGTCTATCTCACCGATGTTGGCATCGACCCGCTGCCGGACATGGTTGCGGCGGCCAAATCCATCACCAATCTTGGCTACAGCGCCGTGCCCCACGTTCCCGCCCGGCGCATCGAGAGCGAAGCTGCCCTCGACCGGCGCATGGGGGCGATGGTGAATGAGGCTGGCGTTACCGACATTCTCGTCATTGCCGGCGAAGCACCCGAGCAGATGGGCCCCTATTCCCAGACCCTCGACGTGCTGCGCACCGGCATTGCCGACCGCCACGGCATCAAGTTCATCGGCGTTGGCGGACACCCGGAGGGTAACTCAGCCTATCAGGGTCGGGACGTGACGGCTGTGCTGCAGGAAAAACTCGCCCATCGCAGTGAGAGCGATGCTGAATTCCGTATTGTCACGCAGTTTGGATTTGACGGTCCGGGCTTTGTCACCTGGGCGAAGGCCATTGCGGAAGCCGGCATTGACGCGCCGGTTCATCTTGGCGTGGCTGGCCCCGCCAAGATCACGACGCTCATCAAATATGCTGCCATGTGCGGCGTTGGAAATTCGCTAAGCTTCTTTAAGAAACGCACTGGCGCATTGACCGCCCTGGCGACCCAGCATTCGCCCGAAGATGTGGTAGGGCCGATTGAGCAAGCTTGGTTCGACGGGGTTGGGCACATCGCCCAGATCCATGTCTTCCCGTTTGGCGGGTTGAAGAATTCGTCCGACTGGCTGTGGAACCGCGGCTCCTTCACCGCCGCTCCCGCTCCGATGACGGCGCTCGCCTAACCGGCGCGGCGCAGTTCCTCAACTTCTTCTTCAAAGCATGACTGGAAGGCGCGAATCGCATCCGCCGTCAGATCAACGCGGTTCATGGAATAGACATGGATCGCATCGACCCCATTTGCCGCGAGGTCACGAACCTGCTCGCCAACAATCCGGCGCGCGACATTGCTGTGTCGCTCCTTGTCGTCACCGCAGACGGCAAAAGCATCGGCGATCTGCGATGGCACCCGAGCTCCGCATCCTTCAGCAAAACGCGTGATATTTTTAAAGTTCACAATGGGCATGATGCCCGCAACGATTGGTATAGTAATGCCCGCCTTCTCAGCGCGGTCGCGGAAGGCGTAAAAATCTGAATTGTCGAAGAAGAATTGTGTGATCGCCCGATCCGCACCGGCCTCTTGCTTGGCGCGCAAGACTTCGATGTCAGCCTGACCGCTCTCGGCCAACGGATGGGTTTCGGGATAGGCGGAAACTGAAATGTCCCATTTGTGGAGACCTTTCAGATCACTCACCGCCTCAGCAACGCCGCCATAACCGCAAAGCCCGTCGCGCCCTTCCCCGGGATCACCGCGCAACACAACAAGACCGCGAATCCCGACCTCCCAAAGCTCATCGGTAAAGGCGAACAACTCATCGCGCGTGCGAAAATGACTGAGCGTGATGTGGCTGGCGGTTGGAATATTTGCCACGTTGAGGAGCTGCACGGACCATTCAAAAGATCCATCCGTCCCTGTACCGCCGGCACCGAAAGTAACGGTCTGAAAATCCGGCTGAAAGTTGCGCAACGCATGGGCTGCGGTCATCAACGCACGTTCTTTCACGACACCACGCGCCGGGAAATATTCAATGCTGATCCGCGGTCTTCCAACCCGTTTGCTGGCGCTCATGATGCGTCCTCGTTGCTGCGCAGAAGCTAAGAATGGGAGAAGCTAAGAGTTCTCCATATGGCGGCGAAACTAGACATAAGGATTTCTTTATGTCAAATGGCGGACAACAGAAAAACGCCATCTCTATGTCGCAAACAGTGCATTGGCAGCACCGGTGGAAGCGGACAAATACCGCAACCGCAAACCGCTCGGTGGCATCTGCCATGTCGCGCACGAACAACAGGATTTTGCTTTGACCCGTACCCTCGTCGCTTCCGCAAGCAAGGAAATCACCATCGGCTTTGACGAAAAGTTCTGCGTCATTGGCGAGCGCATCAACCCCACGGGCCGCAAGAAGCTTGCCGCCGAAATGCAGGAAGGCAATTTTGAGACCGTAAAAGCCGACGCGCTGGCGCAGGTCGCGGCGGGTGCAACAATGCTGGACGTCAATGCCGGTGTTACCTCCGTTGACCCCAACGCCACCGAGCCCGCCCTGCTCGTTCAAACCCTGGAGATGGTGCAGGAGCTGGTGGACGTGCCGCTCTCTATCGATTCCTCCGTCACCGCCGCAATCGAAGCCGGTCTGAAGGTCGCCAAAGGCCGCCCATTGGTAAATTCCGTGACCGGCGAGATGGAAAAGCTGGAGGCGATCCTCCCCCTCATCAAGAAGTACGATGTGCCGGTGGTCGCCATTTCCAATGACGAGACCGGAATTTCCGAAGACCCTGACGTGCGGTTTGAGGTGGCTAAAAAGATCGTCCAGCATGCCGCCGATTACGGCATTCCGGCTCATGATATCGTGGTCGACCCCCTCGTTATGCCGATCGGCGCCATGGGCACAGCAGGTAAGCAGGTCTTCGCGCTTGTGCGGCGGCTGCGTGAGGAGCTTGGGGTCAACACAACCTGCGGCCTCTCCAACATTTCCTTCGGCCTGCCCCACCGCCACGGTATCAACGCAGCGTTCATTCCCATGTGCATTTCCGCCGGCATGACCAGCGCGATCATGAATCCCTGCCGCCCGCAGGAAATGGAAATGGTCCATGCTGCAAACACGTTGGCCGGCAACGATGCCGATTGCGGGGAGTGGATCATGAATTACAAGGGCCACGTTGCGGCAGCACCGGGTGCAGCCCCGACAGCCGCTCCTGCAGGGCGTGCGTCAGGTGGACGTCGCGGCGGCCGTGCGGCGAGAGCTCGGGGCTAGCGGCTAGAATAGACAGCCAAAGGAAGTACCTATGCGTAGAAATGAAGTGATTTCTAAGATACGCGAATCAACGCCGATTATCTCTGATGAAATTCTTGAAAAAGCAGTAAGAACAACAATTAGTAGCGTTTCGCGGTCAGATTTGGATGGTCAGATACAACCCAAAGATAACAACTTCTCTCCGCTGACGATCAATAAGACCGGTGAAGTTGTTACCGGCGGAACCTCAGAAACGCGGACTCTTCACACAATTCGATTGAAACCGCTGTTTTCGGCTGTTCTTGCTGTGTCTGGATCTACCGTGACTACCCTGGAGGAGCCTAGCATCGCTGTTGTGTTGGGCTTGCTGTCAGCGATTGTGTCTCTTTCTGGTATGAAAGGAGCACATGTAACAGCGGATGAGGCTGCATATGCGTTGGCAACCCATTCACTTGGTGGATCGGAAATTTCGGAAATTGATATTTTTGCGAGTCTGAGAGAGTCTCAACATCAGCTAGACTCCGACAGCCAAGATTACCTAGTTGGTTTGGGCGACAAATTATCTCGCCTAAAAGTCGTCAGTATCGTCGATGGAAAGGTATCTCTGTTAGAGAGGGTAATCGTTGCAAGTTAATCCCCTCGTCGTCTTTACCCCCTCTGGCAAGCGCGGGCACTTCGCTATCGGCACGCCGGTGCTGGAGGCTGCGCGGTCGCTTGGGGTCTATGTGGAATCGGTTTGCGGCGGGCGCGGCATTTGCGGGCGCTGCCAGGTGGAGCCGATGGTTGGCTCCTTTGCCAAACACGGCATTGAAAGCGCTGGCGACAGCGTCTCCGACTGGTCGCCGAAGGAAGCACGCTATACTGAAAAGCGCGGGCCGCTCGCGGAAGGGCGCCGCCTTTCCTGCTCTGCCACCGTGCAAGGGCCACTCGTCGTCGATATTCCAGCCGACGCAGCGGTGAACCAGCAGACTATCCGCAAGGCAGCCGACCAGCGGGACATCCATCGCAATCCCGCGATCCAGCTTTGCTATGTCGAGGTGGAAGAACCCGACATGCATAAGCCGCTGGGCGACCTCGACCGGCTGAAGGAGGCATTGGAGCGGGAATGGGGCTACACCGACCTCCTCGTCGCACAGCAGATCCTGCCGCAAATCCAACCCGTGTTGCGTAAGGGTGAGTGGACGGTAACGGCGGCGATCCACAAGGACATGGAATCCTCCCGCCCCACCCTCATCGCCGTCTATCCCGGGTTGAAGAACGAGGCCTATGGAATTGCCTGCGACATCGGTTCAACGACAATTGCGATGCATCTTTCTTCGCTCCTGTCAGGTGTAACGGTGGCATCTTCCGGCATGTCCAACCCACAGATCCGCTTTGGCGAAGATCTGATGAGCCGTGTCTCCTACGTGATGATGAATCCCGATGGCGGGCGTGAGCGATTGACCAAAGCCGTGCACGAGGCAGTAAATGAATTGATCGGGCAAGTTTGCGCTGAAGCAGACGTTTCCCGCCAGGACGTGCTCGACGCTGTCTTTGTGGGCAACCCGATCATGCATCACCTCTTCCTCGGCATCGACCCGACGGAGCTTGGTGGCGCGCCCTTTGCGCTCGCCGTATCCGGCGCGGTGCATACCTGGGCGACCGAGATTGACCTTTCCATGAACGAGGGAACGCGGGTCTATATGCTGCCCTGCATCGCCGGCCACGTTGGCGCCGATGCCGCCGCTGCGACGCTTGCTGAACGGCCGAACGAGGCGGAAGGCATGGCGCTGCTCGTTGATGTCGGCACCAATGCTGAGATCGTGCTCGGCAACAAGGCCCGCACCGTTGCTGCCTCTTCCCCCACCGGCCCGGCCTTTGAAGGTGCAGAAATTTCCTGCGGCCAGCGCGCGGCTCCCGGCGCTATCGAGCGTGTGCGCATAGACCCGCAAACGCTGGAACCGCGCATCCGCGTAATCGGCGCGGAGATGTGGTCAGATGAGCCAGGTTTTGCCGAAGCCGTCGCCGAGACCGGCGTCACCGGCATTTGCGGCTCCGGCATTATCGAGGTGATGGCGGAAATGTTCCTTGCCGGAATCACCAGCGAGGATGGCGTCATCGAGGCCGCCAAAGCCGCAATCAGCGAGCGGGTCTTCGCCGACGGACGCACCCAGTCTTATCAACTCTGGTCGTCGGACACCGGGCCGGACATCATCATCACACAAAACGACGTCCGCGCTATTCAGCTCGCCAAGGCTGCGCTTTATGCGGGCGTCAAATTGCTGATGGACAAGCAGGGCGTCGACAAAGTCGACACGATCCAGCTCGCCGGAGCTTTTGGCACTTTCATCGACCCAAAATATGCTCTCGTCCTCGGCCTGGTCCCCGATTGCCGAATTGAGGATGTGAAAGCCGTTGGCAACGCCGCCGGGACGGGCGCGCGGATGGCTTTGCTCAACCGTGACCACCGCCGCGAGATCGAAGAGACAGTGCGCAAGATCGAGAAAATTGAGACCGCGCTGGAGCCGGATTTCCAGACCCATTTCGTCAACGCCATGGCCTTCCCCAACAAAGTCGACCCCTTCCCGCGGCTTGCAGAAGACGTGACCCTCCCCGCCCGCATAACACCAGAGAACCAGACCGCCGGAGCACCACGTCGCCGTGGAGGCCGCAGGCGAACATAAGACCATTTCCTTTGCGACATGCCGCACCTGTGGTAACGGTGCACGAGCAGGGCATCGTTGGAGGGCGTGTTGATGCAGATTTCAAAAACGCCATCGGCGCAGGATTTGCGCAGTCGCACAGGCTTTTACGGCCAAAGCGCGCTGGGCGAAGTCGACCGTTCCCGCGAGGCGCGCTCCTTCGTTTTCTTCATGGTGCCGAACTTCTCCATGATCGCATTTGCGACAGCAATCGAGGCGCTGCGCCTCGCCAACAGGATGGTCGGCTATAACAGCTATTCCTGGCGTCTCGCCTCCCGCGACGGCGCGCCGGTACGGGCTTCCAACGGCGTTGAGATTGCAGTTGATACCTCGCTGGAAGAGGAGCGCCGCCTCCTCTCCGGCTCGGACCGCCCCTCCATGGTTTTCGTTTGCTCGGGTCTTCGGGTGGAGGAACAGGATCACAAACCCATCCATGGCTGGCTGCGTGAAGAGCACAAGCGCGGGGTCGCAATTGGCGGGCTCTGCACAGGCGCGCATATTCTGGCCGGCGCAGGGCTGCTCTCCAACAAGCGCTGCGCGATCCACTGGGAAAACCTGCCGGGCTTTCAGGAGAAATATCCCAAGGTCGACGTCTATGCCGACCTCTTTGAGGTGGACGGCAACATTTATACCTGCGCCGGCGGCACCGCAGCTTTGGACATGATGCTCTCGCTCATCGCAGAGGACCACGACGAGACGCTCATCAACGCGATCTGCGAGCAGGCCCTCACAGACCGGGTGCGTGGGCCGCATGACCGCCAGCGCCTGCCACTTCGCGCACGGCTCGGAGTGCAAAACACCCGCATTCTCTCCATCATCGAAATGATGGAAGCCAACCTCTCTGAGCCGCTGACATTGGTGGAAATTGCCGATGCGGCAGGACTATCACGACGTCAGATCGAACGTCTGTTCCGGGGCAATATGGGGCGTTCACCAGCGCGCTATTATCTGGAAATCCGCCTCGACCGGGCGCGGCATTTGTTGCTGCAATCGACACTTCCGGTGGTGGAAGTGGCGGTCGCCTGTGGCTTTGTTTCCGCCTCGCATTTTTCCAAATGCTACCGTGAGCTCTACGGTCGCTCACCGCTTCAAGAGCGGACAGAACGTCCTTTCGACCCGCCGGAATAGACCGTGATTAAGCGTCTGCGCGCAGGCGTTCGTTGTCAGTATCGAATGGGGACTCACCAATGACCTTGGCCGGGTAGCGCTTGCCTAGAATGCGGATTTCCATCTGCGTACCCTCCTCGCCATATTCCGGTTTCACCATAGCCAGGGCGAGGCTCTTGCCAGTCCGATAGCCATAGCCGCCATGGGTTGCGCGGCCGATCAGTGCATCACCCTGGTAAATCGCTTCCGACCCACGCGCGTCGGCATCGTCAATCCCATCTACTTCAAGCGTAACAAAGCGCCAGTCGTCGCCCTTCCCGTGGCGAGCAAGCAGCGCATCGCGGCCTATGAACTCTTTGGCCGGTTTGATGAAGCGGTCGAGGGCGGATTCGTAGGCGGAATATTCCACCGACAGTTCCCGCGGGATCAGACGATAGCTCTTCTCAATCGCCATAGACGTCATAGCGCGGATGCCGAAGGGCTTGATGCCGAATTCTTCACCCGCTTCCATGATGAGATCCCAGATCAGGTTCTGCTGCTCCATCGGGTGGTGCAGCTCCCAGCCAAGTTCGCCTACGAAGTTGACGCGCAGCGCATTGGCCGTAGCGGTGCCGACGCTGATCTGCTTGCCGGAAAGCCAGGGGAAATTGGCGTTGTCGAGCTTGGCGCGGGTGAGTTTGGCGAGGATATCGCGGGAGCGCGGACCGGCCAGAACCAGTACACCATATTGCTGCGTCACCGGGGTAAGCGTCACCGAGCCGTCCGTCGGCAGGTGGCGGAAAAGGACGTCATGATCGTGCGCTTCATATGCCCCGGCGGAGACCAGATAGAAGGCATCCGGCTTGTATTCAAACACCGTGAATTCACTGCGCACGCCACCATGTTTGGTGAGCACATGAGCGAGCGCCACACGACCGCGTTTCTTAGGCACGGAATTGGCGAGGATGGAATCCAGCCATTCCTGCGCGCCGGGGCCAGTGACCTGCATCTTGGCAAATGCCGACATATCGAGCAGGCCAGCGCCCTCGGTAACAGCCTTCACCTCGTTGCCAACATGCTCAAAATAGTTGGAACGCCGGAACGAATATTGCTCGCGCACGCGGCCGGTATGATCGGCTGGCGGATGGTTCTCATCAATGATGAGATCGGCCCCATTCATCGGTTGAACGGTGCGCTTGTCTTCCGGCAATTCGTAGCCTTCCGGCGCGTACCAGTTGGCGCGTTCCCAGCCATAGACGGAGCCAAAGACCGCGCCGAGGTCTTTCTGCCGCTCGTAGGCGGGGGTGGTTTTCAGCGGGCGGGCGGCGGCCCGTTCTTCGTCCGGGTAGTGCAGCGTGAAGACGTTGGCATAGGCCTCCTCATTCTTCTCGATGAGATAGCCTTCCGTGGCGTAGGGGCCAAAGCGGCGGGGGTCGACGCCCATCATGTCAATCGTGGGTTCACCATCGACAATCCATTCAGCAAGCTGCCAGCCCGCACCGCCAGCCGCAGTGATGCCAAACGAATGACCCTCGTTTAGCCACAGCCCCTTCTTGCCCGGCGCGGGGCCGATAATGGGAGAGCCGTCCGGCGTGTAGCAGATCGCGCCATTGTAGACTTTCTTGATGCCAGCTTCGCCAAAGTAGGGAACGCGCTCAACGGCGGTCTCAATGTGGCGTTCGATGCGGTCGAGGTCCTCCTGGAAAAGCTCATATTCGGAATCATCGTCCGGCCCATCGACGTAACAAACCGGTGCACCGGCCTCATAGGGGCCGAGGATCAGGCCATGGGCCTCTTCACGCATGTACCAGGCGCTATCGCTCTCGCGCAGAACGCAAAGTTCTTCACCACCCTCTTCGCGGAATTTCTTAATCTCCGGATGGGCCTCCGTAACGATATATTGGTGCTCCACCGGGATGACCGGCATGTTGATGCCAAGCATCTTGCCGGTCTTGCGGGCAAAGTTGCCGGTGCAGGTGATGACGTGTTCGCATTCAATATCGCCCTGGTCAGTGCGCACGATCCAGCTGTCATCGTCTTGCTGCTCAATGGCCGTCACCACAGTGTTGCGGTGGATTTTCGCACCCATGTCGCGGGCGCCTTTCGCCAGCGCCTGGGTTAGGTCGGCTGGCTGAATGTAACCATCATCGGGGTGTTCAATTGCGCCCAAAAGGCCTTCGGTGTTCACGTAAGGCCAGCGGGCCTTGATCTCCTCAGGCGTCACCGCCTTGACGTTAATGTCGAGGGTTTCGGCGATGCCCATGTAATATTCGTATTCGTCCATCCGGTCCTGGCTGCGCGCTAGGCGGATGTTGGAGACCTTGCGAAAGCCGGTATCCATGCCGGTTTCTTCGGTAAGCTCCTGGTAAAAACGCACAGAATATTTGTGAATCTGCCCCACCGAATAGGACATGTTGAAGAGCGGCAGCAGCCCCGCAGCATGCCATGTGGAACCAGACGTCAACTCTTTGCGCTCCAGCAAAACACTGTCCGTCCAGCCCTTCTTGGCGAGGTGATATAGCGTGGAGCACCCCACCACACCGCCGCCGATGACTACCGCTCTTGCCTTGGTCTGCATTTCATCAATCCCCTCCAGGTCGCGTGCAGTCTAACGCGATATTTTTACCGCGCCACTGGTCCGTTTGCGACACGGGCCATACCCTCATCGCCGCCTTCACCGTTGCCGGGTTTGCACTGGTGCGCGGACACGGCTAGGAGGGGCGAAACCGGTGCTGAATTCCGGCGCCGCCTCCCATTCCCGTTTGACCGGATTTTGCCATGCGAGCCACCCTTGCGGCCTTCGCCAAATCACTGCCGTTTGCCGACCGCCGGTCGGCCAATCTTGCCACTTTCACCCCGTCACGCATCAAGACGGAAATCCTTTCTGGCCTAACCGTTGCGCTGGCGCTGGTGCCGGAAGCCGTCGCCTTTGCCTTTGTGGCCGGGGTGCATCCGCTGGTTGGCCTCTATGCGGCCTTTATCGTGGGCATCATCACCGCTTTGTTCGGCGGCCGCCCGGGCATGATTTCCGGCGCGACCGGCGCGCTTGCGGTCGTGATGGTGGCGCTGGTTGCCCAACACGGGGTGCAATATCTCTTCGCCACCGTCGTGCTGATGGGGATTTTGCAAATCCTTGCCGGGATTTTTCACCTGGGTCGCTTCATTCGCCTCGTCCCGCACCCGGTAATGCTTGGCTTCGTGAACGGCCTTGCCATTGTGATTTTCCTTGCTCAGCTCACACAGTTTCAGGTGACAGGCGCAGACGGAACGAAAGAGTGGATGTCCGGCATAACGTTGGTCCTCATGCTCGGCCTCGTCGCACTGACCATGGTCATTATCTGGGGCACGCCGAAGATCACCAAGGCCATTCCTGCCCCGCTTGCCGGAATCGCGATTGTGGCGGTGCTGGTGATTGCTTTTGGCATTCCTGTTCCGCGTGTTGGTGATCTTGCTTCCATCCAGGGGGGCCTGCCGCTCTTTTCCATTCCCAGCGTTCCGCTGAACCTGGAGACGCTGCGCATCATCTTTCCCTACGCGCTGATCCTCGCCGCCATTGGCCTTATTGAAAGCCTGCTGACACTGAACCTTGTGGGTGAAATTACCGGTCAGAAAGGCGGGGCTTCGAAGGAATGTCTCGCCCAGGGTGCTGCCAATACCGTGACCGGTTTCTTTGGCGGCATGGGTGGTTGCGCGATGATCGGCCAGTCCATGATCAACGTGAAATCCGGCGGCCGTACACGCCTTTCCGGCACCTCTGCTGCGCTCTTCTTGCTTGCCTTCATCCTCGTCGCCTCCAGCCTGATCGAGCAGATCCCGCTCGCCGCTCTGGTGGGCGTTATGTTCATGGTGGTGATCGGCACTTTTGCCTGGAATTCGCTAACAATCTTACGCAAAATTCCGCTTACAGACGCTCTGGTTATCGGCCTCGTGACCATCGTCACCGTGCTCACCGACCTTGCCATTGCCGTGGTCGTCGGGGTCATCGTCTCCGCCCTCGCCTATACCTGGAACAATGCCAAGCGCATCTACGCCAAGGCGCACACCACTACGGAGGGTGCGAAAATCTATGCGATCCAGGGGCCGCTCTTCTTCGGTTCAGCGGAAGGTTTCGGGGAAATTTTCAGCCCGAAGGAAGATCCCTCTGTGGTCATCATCGACTTTATGGATTCACGCGTGGTGGACCAGTCGGCGCTCCAGGCCATCGAGGACATTGCAAGGAAATACGAGGTCGCCGGAAAGACCGTGCAACTGCGTCACCTGTCGAGAGATTGCCACTACCTGCTCAACAAGGCGAACCAACTTATCGTGGATTCAGACGACGATCCTGAATACGGCATCTCGGTAAACTATAACGTGAGCACCGGCTCCTTTGCGGGCGGGCACTAGGCTTTAACGTAAGCTGCAAAAGCATCGGTGATCGTGCCGATTTGCGCCTTGTCGAAGTCCAAATGGGTGACCAGACGAATGCCGCCTGTCATGTCCGGCCCGGACAAGACGATGCCGCGCCTGGCCATGAAAGCGACGAGGTCGGGCGCATTGTCGCCAGGCGCAAGCGTGAGCCAGATCATGTTGGTGTCCACCGGGTGGTTAAGACTGATGCCATTCATAGCCGTCAAATTGCGCGCAAGTTCCACTGCGTTTTCATGATCTTGTGACAAACGTTCAATGTTATGCTCAAGCGCATAAAGACCGCAGGCTGCGAGCACACCGGACTGACGCAACCCACCACCGAGCAGCTTTCGGTTCCGCTTGGCGCGGGCGATGAAGTCAGTCGGACCTGTGAGAACAGACCCTGCCGGTGCACCAAGACCCTTGGAGAGACAGAGCGAAACGCTGTCCGCCGGTGCGGCTAGATCAGCGGCGCTTTTCCCGCTGCCAACCGCCGCATTCATCAACCGCGCGCCGTCGAGGTGAACGGAGAGGCCATGCTCCCGCGCGGCACCGGCAACGGCCTCAATCTCACTCTGTGGGACGATCTTGCCGTTGAGTGTGTTTTCCATGCAGACGAGCCGCGTGATGGCAAAATGCGGATCGTCCGGCTGGACGGTCGCGGCAACTTCGCCGGCATCCAGCGCGCCGTTTTCCTTTGGTTGAATGTGGCGCGGAGAGATGCCGCCAAGCACCGCCGCGCCGCCTGCCTCATATTTCGCGATGTGGGTGCCGACGCCGCCGATATATTCCTCCCCGCGCCCACAATGGGAGAGCAGCGCGACAAGATTGGACTGGGTGCCCGAGGTGACAAAGAGCGCATCCTCCTTACCAAGCAGCGAAGCGACCCGCTCCTCCAGCCGCCGGACGGTCGGATCATCGCCATAGACGTCATCCCCCACATCCGCCGCGGCCATGGCTTCACGCATTCCGGCGCTCGGGCGGGTAACGGTGTCGGACCGCAGATCAATGGTGGAATTGGCGCCTTCGCGGCCAGCATTAGCATACATGTTGTGTCTCTCTCCGGGGCAAAGACCCGCTTACCGCGCTTTAAACGAAAAGCGTGCCCCGCGCGACAATCACCGCCGGGCCGCCAATGCGCCCACCAATCATCCGCCCGCTTTCGACATCAATCTCCAGATTGATCGTAGAGGGGCGGCCCATCTCGATGCCTTGCTCCACTGTCACAGAATGGAGCCCGTCCATCGGCGCATCGAACCGCATCACTGCGCCTGCAAAGGCCGCAACGGCGGAGCCTGTGGCCGAATCTTCTAAAATACCAGAATCAGGACCGAACATGCGGGCATGAAAACTCACATCTGCACCCACAGTTTCGCGACAATAGAGATAGGCGCAATTGTGAGAATGGGTGCCGAAGGCTTCACGCCAAAGTGCCACGTCTGCGGTTGGTGCGGCGCTTTGGGCAATAGCCAGATCTCGTACCGGAACCATTGTGTAGGGAACACCACCGTTAAAGGCGCAGATTTCATGGTTCTCAAAGCCTATGTCAGCTGCATCCAGGCCAAGGGCAGCAGCAGCCGTTTCCCGGGTGGCGGCGCAATCAGCCGCTTCAGCGATGATCGGTAAATCGAATTCGGCGTAAGGTGCTTCGCTCTTGGAATAGCGCACTGCGCAACGCACGGGGCCAACCTTCTCCTCCAGCACGACGATGCCGTGCCCGGCCTTGTCCATCCCGGCTTCAAGGCCTGCGATGATAGCGGACCCAACTGTTGGGTGACCTGCAAATGGCAATTCGTTAGCTGGCGTAAAAATGCGCAGACCCGCCGTGTGGCCGCCTGCATTGGCTGGAGTGAGGAAAGTCGTTTCCGAATAGCCAAATTCTATCGCGATGGACTGCATATCAGCATCCGAAAGCCCTTCAGCATCCAGAACAACGGCGAGTTGATTTCCGGCAAGAGGTTTGTCTGAAAAGACGTCGAGTATAGCGAAACGGCGTTCCATGGGGTGATCCTGATGGGCAGTCGGGGCGCAGTTGACCCTATCAAAACGGCACCCGCAACCGCGTTCAAGTCCGTTCAAGTCCGTTCAGGCCCGTTCAGGCCCGTTCAGCCTCGTTCAGCTATGGTTAATGTTGGTTTTGGGAATATCGCGCCAAGCCGCCCGCTCACCTTCCCTCGGTCGCGGGCAAAATGGAGACAAAGCCATGAACTTCTTCAAACGCGCTTTCGCCGTGATCGTCATTGCAGCTACCGCGACCCTTGCCGTGCAACCCGCACAGGCCGCGCCGGTTCGGCTGAATGCCATCGCGACGGGCGACACACTCGCCACCAATGTCCACTACCGGCACGGTCGACACCGCCACCATCACCGTCATCGTCGCAACAACAATGGTGCGGCGATTGCCGGTGCGCTGATTGGCGGGGCCATTATCGGCGGTCTCATCGCCAATTCCGGCCGCGATGACTATGTCGAAAGGCGCTACGATCGCGACCCGTATTACGCGCCGCGCCGGGTCTATGTGGAGCCGCGTCCGCGCTATCGCCGCAGCCTGTCCCGCGCACATGTGCGTCATTGCTATGACCGGTACAGGTCTTACCGGGCCTACGACAACACGTTCCAGCCCTATCACGGACGACGCCGCCAGTGCCGGTCGCGCTACTATTAAGAGCTCGCGCTCCCGCCACGAACCAAAAACAAAAGAGGCCGCTGCAAACATGCAGCGGCCTCTTCATTTTCATGTCTGATTAAGCCAGGCCCGCCCGAACGGCGCGGGTCGCTCAGAGCCGCTTAGTTTTTGTCCTTGTCGACAAGAGCATTGCCCTTAATCCACGGCATCATGCCGCGCAGCTTTTCACCGACTTCCTCGATCTGGTGACGGTCGTGCATGCGGCGGGTTGCCTTGAAGCGGGCGGCACCCGAATGCCATTCCTGCATCCATTCGGAGGTGAAGCGACCAGTCTGGATGTCAGTGAGAATGTCCTTCATCACTGCTTTCGTTTCAGCCGTGATGACCCTCGGACCGGAGACATATTCGCCCCACTCAGCGGTGTTGGAAATCGAGTAATTCATGTTGGCAATGCCGCCTTCGTAGATCAGATCCACGATGAGCTTCACCTCGTGCAGGCACTCGAAATAGGCCATTTCCGGCGCATAGCCGCCTTCAACGAGGGTCTCAAAACCCGCGCGGATCAATTCAACAACACCACCGCAAAGCACGGCCTGTTCACCGAAGAGATCCGTCTCACATTCTTCCTGGAAGGTGGTTTCAATTACACCAGACCGACCACCACCCACGCCACAGGCGTAGGACAGAGCAAGGTCGTGAGCGTTGCCGGAGGCATCCTGGTGGACGGCGATGAGGCAAGGCACGCCGCCACCTTTCTGATACTCACCGCGCACCGTGTGGCCGGGGCCCTTTGGGGCAACCATCACAACGTCGATACCCTTGCCGGGTTCAATCAGGTTGAAGTGGACGTTGAGACCGTGGGCGAAGGCAATGGCGGAACCATCGCGTAGATTGCCGACAATGTGATCCTTCCAGATACCGGCCTGCAATTCATCAGGCGCGGCCATCATCATCAGGTCGGACTGTTTGGCAGCGTCGGCAACCGACATCACCTTGAAGCCATCGGCCTCGGCTTTCTTGACCGTGGCAGAACCTTCGCGCAGGGCGATGGTCACGTTTTTAGCGCCGGAATCCTTCAGGTTCATGGCATGTGCCCGGCCCTGGGAGCCGTAACCAACGATGGTAACGGCCTTGCCTTTGATGAGATTGATATCCGCGTCGCGGTCATAGAACACGCGCATGGCCCGCCCCTTTCGTCAAAATGTCGTTTGTGAGTTCACATAAAAAGCCGCGCGCGATGGCCCGGAGTCGCGGTTGTTTAGACCCGCTTGGCCCCTCTTGGCAACGCGCTATTGCACAGCTTGCCCGGGATCAGTGGCCGCAGGCTTTCAGGAAGCGCAGAACGGTCGCCTCCATGCCGTGAATCAACGCGTCCGCCGTGAGGCCATGGCCGATGGAAACCTCGGCCAAATCCGGAATACGGGCCATCAAAGCGGGCAGGTTGGCAACGGTGAGGTCATGACCGGCATTCATGGCGAGCCCTAACCCACGCGCCGCCTCGCCGGTGGCTTCCAAAGCTTCAAGCGCACCTGCCTCGGCAGAGGGGCTGTCGTAGGTGGCGGCATAGGGACCGGTGTAGATTTCAATCCGGTCAGCACCGGTGTCTTTGGCCATTTCTAACCCCTGCGGGGATGGATCGGCAAACAGCGCAACGCGAAGACCGCTGCTCTTCAGCCGCGCAATGACGGGGGTCAGAAAGTTGTGGTTGGCGGCAAAATCCCAACCATGGTCAGACGTTGCCTGCGCCGGATCATCCGGCACCAGTGTCACCTGTTCCGGCGCGTGCTCCTCACATTGGGCGAGGAACTCCTCCGTCGGGTAGCCTTCCATGTTGAATTCAGCATGGGGAAATTCATCATCCAGCAGCGCGCGCAGGTCCGGCAGATCAGTGAAGCGGATATGACGCTGGTCCGGGCGCGGGTGAACTGTCACTCCGTGGGCGCCCGCGTTCAGCGCTATGCGGGCCATGCCCGTGACACTGGGCCACGGCAGGTCACGGCGATTGCGCAATTGTGCAATCGCGTTGAGATTGACGGAAAGGGCGACAGCCATGGGCTTGGTCCGGACTCGGGAAACGACTTTACCCAACATTGCCCCAAGGAGTTGCTCCAAAACACCCCATCATTTGCCCCAACAGTCAGGATCGCTTCACGACACGATGGTCAGCCGCTCCGATGCGCGGGTGATAGCGGTGTAGAGCCAGCGCGCCGAATGTTCGCGAAAGGCAAAACTCTCATTGAAGAGATAGACGTTTTCCCACTGCGAACCTTGGCTCTTGTGCACCGTCAGCGCGTAGCCATAGTCAAAATCATCATAGCGCCGCTTCATCTGCCAGGGGATTTCCTCCTCCGGCGTCTCGAAGGCCGCTTTCAGCACTTTGATCTTGGCCGACAGACGCTCCATTCCGTCGTCTTCCGACGAGATGAGGAGGTTCATGAACGGCTTTGAGGTGACGGGTGCGCTTTTGACCTGCCAAAGCGAGCCGTTGAGCAGTCCTTTTGCAGGATCGTTGCGCAAAGCCACCAGTTTATCTCCGGAGGCCGGGAGCGGGCCCTGAAAATCCTTCAGATCGCGAAGCCGCTGGTTGTAGCGGCGACGGGTGCGGTTGGTGCCAACCAGCACCTGGTCAGCGGCGAGCACTTCGGCCTGATCCACGTCATCACGCCCGATGACCCGGCTCTCGCCGTAAGTGCCGCGGGGGATCGGCTCTCCGTTGCGGGCAAGCTGGGCCAGATCAATGATCGGGTTGTCTCGTGCCTGGCGATGAATTTCCTCCAGCAGCACATCCGGCTCGGCTTCGGTGAAAAAGCCGCCACCTGAAACGGGTGGCAACTGGCCAGGGTCTCCGAGCACAAGAACTGGTGTCCCAAAGGAAAGCAGATCCCTGCCGAGCTGCTCGTCCACCATCGAGCATTCATCAATCACCACCAGCGCCGCATTGGCGACGGGGGACTGACGGTTGAGCGAAAAGGTCGGGCTGATGGACGATTTACCAGTGCCCTCATCCTCCACCAGCTCCTCCCCCCGCGGACGGTAGATGAGGGAATGGATGGTCGAGGCTTTCTTGGCGCCCCGCGAGCGCAGAACCAGCGCCGCCTTGCCGGTAAAGGCAGCAAACAGCACATCCCCGTCAACGTCCTCTGCGAGATGCCTCGCGAGGGTGGTCTTGCCCGTTCCTGCATAGCCGAAAAGCCGAAAGACCTGCGGATAGCCCTGCTTCAGCCAATCGGAAACGGCCTTAAGCGCATCATCTTGCTGTGGAGAAAATTTCATGCCGGGCTACGCAAGATCGGTATGGGCAAAGTCATCACCCTTGTAGAGCAAACGCGCTCCCAGCCGCTTGGCCATCGCATAGGCAAAGCAATCCCCCATGTTGAGTTTGGCCCGGCTATCGGAGCCCCTGCCGTACAGGTCGTAGGCGACCGCTGCAGCAGTGGCATCCTGCGGCTCCAGCGGTAAAACCTTCGCATTGTAATGATCGAGGAGCCTCTGCACGCGGAAGCATCCTTCAGCCTTGGAGACTTCACTTTTGCAGCCTACGGCAAGTCCAGCTTCCAACAAGGCAACCGGCGAGGTGACCCATTCGTCCCGCCGCATATCCAAAGCGATGGTTTCCCAACCAGCTTCGGCCGTCTGCACAGCGACCAAAACCGAAGCGTCAGCAAAGATCACTCTCTGTCACCCCACAAATCGTCAAAGAATGCCTTGTCTTCCGCAGAGCCGCTCTCACAAGCGCCAGAAGAAGAGGGAGTCTGGATCGCTTCGATCTGCCGCAGGAATTCCGCGTCGCTCAGCCGACCACGCTCCATCTCTGCCTGCAAGGCTTCCTTGACCGCTTGGGTTATCCCAACGCCTTTCTGCGCGGCAACTTTCCGGGCGAGATGATCCGTCTCAGCGTCTCGAATGTGGAAGGGCATGTTCGGCATCCGTCTAGACTACTCCAACTCAATCTAGCCAAACGGAACAGAATGTAAACATTCTACATGCGGAAAACACCGAACTCCGTCTTTTTAACTGGGGCGTTAAGGCTTGCTGCCAGCGCCAGAGCCAACACGCGGCGGGTGTCGCGGGGGCGAATGATGCCGTCATCCCACAGGCGCGCGGTGGCGTAGACGGGTTGGCCCTCTTCCTCGAACTTCTCAACGATTGGCTGTTTGAACTCCGCCTCTTCAATCTCGCTCCACTCCTCGCCTTGCGCTTCCATACCGTCCCGTTTGACGGTGGCGAGGACAGAGGCGGCCTGCTCGCCGCCCATGACGGAGATGCGGGCGTTGGGCCAGGCAAACATGAAGCGCGGATCATAAGCCCGCCCGCACATGCCGTAATTGCCCGCGCCGTAAGAGCCGCCAACGATAAGCGTTAGTTTTGGCACGGCGGCGTTGGCGACGGCCATGACGAGTTTTGCCCCGTCCTTGGCGATGCCGCCGGCTTCATAATCGCGACCCACCATGAAACCGGTAATGTTCTGCAGAAAGACGAGCGGGATGCCACGCTGGCAGCACAATTCAACAAAATGCGCGCCCTTCTGTGCGCTTTCGCCGAACAGAATACCGTTGTTGGCGATGATCCCGACATCCATGCCTTCGATCGTCGCGAAACCGCAGACCAGTGTGGTGCCGTAGCGGGCCTTGAATTCATGAAAGCGTGAGCCGTCCACCACGCGGGCGATGATCTCGCGCACATCGTATTGCTGACGCAGGTCGACCGGCACAACGGTTTCCAGCTCCTGTGCATCAAAGAGCGGTGCGTCGAACGCTGTCTCTTCTCCCTCCGGCTGCGGCAGAGTGCGCACAATATCGCGGACAATTTCCAGCGCGTGAGTGTCGTTCTCCGCCATATGGTCAGCGACGCCGGACAGGCGGGTGTGAACGTCGGCACCGCCCAGATCTTCCGCCGAAACGCTCTCCCCTGTTGCGGCCTTTACGAGAGGCGGGCCGCCGAGAAAGATCGTACCCTGCTCGCGTACAATCACGGTTTCGTCGCTCATAGCGGGCACGTAGGCGCCCCCGGCTGTGCAGGAACCCATGACGCAGGCGATTTGCGCAATTCCCGCCGCGCTCATCTGCGCCTGGTTGAAGAAGATGCGGCCAAAATGCTCGCGATCGGGAAAAACCTCGGTCTGGTGCGGCAAGTTCGCCCCACCAGAATCAACAAGATAAATACAGGGCAGCCGGTTCGCCTGCGCCACGGCTTGCGCGCGCAGATGCTTCTTCACCGTCAGCGGGTAGTAGGTGCCGCCTTTGATGGTCGCATCATTGCAGACAACCATCACGAGCCGCCCTTCAACGCGGCCAATACCGGCAATCACGCCAGCGCCCGCAATGTTGTCGTCATAGACATTGTGAGCAGCGAGTGGTGAAAGTTCCAGAAACGGTGCTCCAGGGTCGAGTAGGCGCATGACGCGCTGGCGGGGGAGCAGTTTGCCACGCGCTAAGTGCCGTTCCCGTGCCCGTTCACTCCCGCCTTTAGCGGCTTCGGCGTGGAGGTCTTCCATCCCCGAAATCAACTCCTCCCAATCGGCAAAATTGCGTTCCGCCTGAGGGCCGGAAGCGGGGGCGGTAGGTGTGAGAACACTCATTCTTTTGGAATCCGGTTTGGTGTCGGGGTCGTGCAACTCTTAGACCATGACGGCGCGGAGCGGCATTTCCCAGACGAAAATTTAGTTGGTGTTAAAGCTCAGCCGATCCGCGACATCCATCACAGCCACCCGCCACGCGGAAATTTCAAAGTCATGGATTGTCTTGATGCCGGGCTCATATCGCCACGCTAGCAGTGGCGGAAGGGGCAGGCAATTTTGGCGGTGCGGCTTAAGAGCCGGTTGTTGCCGTGGCGGTAACCTGGTTGGCCGCTTTGTCCGATCCGGCAATCACGGTGCCAGCGAGACCAATACCAAGAGCGACAAGCAGCGCCCATGCGGTGATGGACCAGCGAGCGCCTTCAGTGTTTTCGTTCTCAGTAAATTCGTTCATCTGGTGATCCGGATCATGGAACAGGATTGGTGCCTTGCACGGGTCCGTGCCTGCAACGGGCGCTCTGATAGAGTGGGCGATCACCACATGCAACAATCTGAAACAATTCTGCCACAATTGCTGTGGAAGAAGCGCTCAAACAATTCTTTTTTTTCAAATATATTCAGCCTTTTAGGCGGTGTTCCGCATGGCAATTCGAGTTGCAGAAAAGCGCTGGAAAGCCGGGTTAGTCCTGCACCTTCGGCACGCTCTGCACCTCAACCGGCGTTCGCATGATGATCTCGCGGTGGGGGAATGGAATGGAGATGTCGTGCTCCTTGAAGACATCCCACAGCCCTAGCAGCACCTGGCCGCGAATGTTGGTGAGACCGTTTTGCGGATCGGAGATCCAGAAACGCACAACGAAGTTGATGGAAGAATCACCAAACTCCGTCATCCAGCAGACGGGCTTCTTCAGGCCCGAGACCCGCTCGACCTGCTCGGTGGAAGTGATGGCAAGACGGGTCACTTCGTGGGGGTCGCTGTCATAGGCAACACCGAAATGCACATCGAGACGTACGAGTTTGTCTGTAAAGGACCAGTTGATGACCTGGGTTGTGATGAAGTCTTCGTTCGGGATCAAAAATTCCCGCCCGTCCCGCGTGACGACGGAGACGAAGCGCGAGCGCAATTCGCGGATCCAGCCGAAGGTCTCGCCGAGTGAGATTGTATCCCCCGGCTTGATGGACTTATCGAGCAG
Source organism: uncultured Alphaproteobacteria bacterium (assembly GCA_929200315.1). GTDB lineage: Bacteria > Pseudomonadota > Alphaproteobacteria > Rhizobiales > Rhizobiaceae > Pseudahrensia. The sequence continues at coordinate 126,678 of CAKMZB010000004.1, forward strand.
AATAATGACGCCGGAGATAAAGTTGGAGACGACCTTTTGCAGGCCGAAACCAAGGCCCACACCGATGGCACCAGAGAAGATCGTCAGCGCTGTCAGGTTCACGCCTATCGAATTGAGCGCGATGACGATGGCCAGAATGATCAGGAAAATCTTGACGAGCTTGCCGATCAACACCTGCAGTGAAGGCGTCAGATCGGTGAAATTGCGGACCCGCGTTTCGGCATAATTGCCCACATTGGTCGCAAGCCAGGTAAGACTGACAAGCAGCGCAATGCCCTTCAGCACCAGCAGCGCGGAAATGCGGATATCGCCTATGGAAAAAGCGATTGCGTCCAGCGTCGCCAAAGTGGGGGTGAGGTAGCCGGTAAGATTCAGCGCCACCACAAGCCAAGCGGCCCAGGCCACCGTACGTGCCACAACCCGCGAGCGGATAATGCGGGAGAGAACAGATATGACCAGCCAAGCCAGCGAAAGATTGCCCGCCAGCTGCAACAGGAATGTATTCCAGTGCCAGGTGTTTGCCACCGCGATGGACCAGGCGATCCAGACCAGTGGAACGAAGATGATCCACTCAACCCGCCTCAGCAAAGCAGCCAGAACGCGCAGGAAACCCGGGTTGATTTTCAACCCCCGGACCCAACTTTCCAGCGAAGGTTCAACCCGACGGGAAACTGCCAGCGCGACCAAATAAAGAACAACGATGATGGCGATCTGGTAGAGCGTCCAGGGATGGTAGAACGTGTTGAGCACGTCTGCAGCGAAGGCTTGAAACCGCGGTAGAAGTTCCGTGGTTAGGTCAGTGGGGTCGAGGTCATCGGGAAATAAAGTCGGTTCCATGGGTTCGCTCTTACGAAGTTTTGCCGGTCATCACCACTGCGCTCTGCGCCAGTGGTGTATAGCGTCAACGATCTCTCGCACCTGAACATATACGCTGGCATGGGATTGATATGACTAAAATTGCTCAGCCCACATTCCGTGACTATCTGCTCATGGCCATTACGGTGATCACGTGGGGTTCAGCCTTTGTGGCCATCAATGTCGTGGTACCGGAAACCGGACCACTCTGGCTTGCCGCCTTACGGGTCAGCATCGCGGTGGCAGTTGTGTGGAGCTGGATGCTCTATCGCGGTATTTCTGTCCCCAAGGGCGCACGCGTCTGGGGCCTGCTCGTCATCGTCGCGCTTATGAATGTGGTACTGCCCTTCACGCTGATCGGCTGGGGGCAGCAGACAGCAGAAGCTGGAGTTGCGGCCCTCCTGATGGGCGTCGGCCCGCTGCTGGCACTGATCGGCAGCCATTTCACCACCAGCGATGACCGCATCACGCCGTACAAAGCGGCTGGTGTCGCGCTTGGCTTTTCCGGTATTCTGACTGTGGTCGGCGGATCTGCACTAGCGGGCCTCGGCGGTGATCGCATACTCGGGCAGGCTGCAGTTTTGGGTGGCGCGCTGGGCTACGCAATAGGCGGACTGCTGATCCGCCGCATCGCCATGTCATCGGAAGCAATTGCCGCGTGGGTGCTGGGCATTGGCATGGTGGTGTTGTTGATTGCTGCGTCGCTCTTCGGTGGCCCCTTCCCCACCGGGATCGACAAACGCCCGCTTTTCGCGCTGCTCTTCCTTGGTGTTCTCTCTACCGGAATGGGACAGTTGCTGCGGTTCTATTTGGTGCAACGCATTGGCTATGCGACATTTTCGCTGGGGCTGAATCTCATTCCGGTGATCGGCATCGGCCTTGCCGCCTTATTGCTGGGGGAAGTGCTAACCCCGCACCTGCTCATCGCGTTGACGCTGATTCTCACTGGACTGGCGGTGGCCCGCTACAAACCTCAGGCCGTGTAGACCACGTCCCATTGCGGCGCGCCGTCCCATTGGCACAGACGTGCGTTGCGGGAGCCTAAGGCATCGATGGCGGCGATCTCATCGCCGGTAAGTTCAAAATCGAAAATATCGATATTCTCTTCAAGTCGTGCAGGAGTCGCGGTCTTCGGGATGGCGATACCGCCCTTCTGGATATGCCAGCGCAGGACGATCTGCGCCTGCGTCTTCCCGTGGCGACTGGCCGGACCGGCAATGGCATCTTCCTCAAACAGCGCACCACCGCGGAAGATCGGACAATAGGCGACCGGCGCGACGCCGTGTTCGTGGCAAGCCACCTTGACGCGACTTTCATCGAGGTAAGGGTGATTCTCGATCTGGTTGGTCGCGAGCGGCCTCTCGGAAGTGGCGACGGCCATGTTCAGCATTTCGGTTGGGAAGTTGGAGACACCAATATTGCGGGCCATGCCTCTGTCAGCGACATCGTTCAACAGCCCCATCCACTTGCCCATCTCCACCGACCCCTTGGGCGGCCAGTGGATCAACGCGAGATCGAGATAGTCGAGCCCAAGGCGCGCAAGCGTGCCTTCGACCTCTTTTTGAAAAACACCCTCGCGCACATTGGTCGGCCAAACCTTTGAGGTGACGAAAAGATCCTCCCGCGCGATGCCGCTTGCGCGGATGCCTTCGCCAACAGCTTCCTCGTTGTCATACATGATCGCCGTATCGATATGACGGTAGCCGAGGGCAATGGCGCGCTCGACAATCGCTGAACATTCCGCACCCTTAAGGCTGAACGTGCCAAGGCCGATGACAGGAATGCTGGCGCCATTGGCGTTGTGGGTGGGGATCGTCGGTTTGGTCATGGATGGCCTTTCTTTGCGCCGCGGGGCTTTGCGGGCTACAGGCGCATCTATGAACCAAGCTGCTCCCTTTCGCCAACGCATTCCGCTTATCGACGTCGCGCGCGGCCTCGCGTTGGTAGCGATGACGATCTACCATTTCGGTTGGGATCTGGACGCCTTCGGTTGGCTGGATCCGGGCTCCGCGACCTCCGGTGGCTGGCGGCTTTTTGCCCGTTTCATCGCCTCCAGCTTCCTCTTTCTTGTCGGCGTTTCACTGGTGCTCGCCCATGGGGGCGGCGTGCGTTGGCAGGCGTTTGTGAAGCGTTGGCTGCAAGTCGTGACCGCAGCAGCCCTCGTCTCCATCGCAAGCTACGTGCAGGTGACATGGCCGCAAATCGATTTTCTCTTTTCCTATGCCCGGGAGACGGGAGATTGGTCGGAGGTGGTGAACCCCCTCGCCTGGCCCGCGCCGGGATCGGGCTTCATCTTCTTTGGTATCCTCCATGCCATCGCGCTGTTCAGCCTATTCGCCCTCCCTTTCCTGCGGGTGCCGTGGTGGGGGAATGTGTTAGCCGCCATCGCAGTGCTGGTGGTGGCCAGTATTGGCATCAGCACCGTCTTCGATCCAATCTGGCTGACATGGATCGGCCTCTACACTGTCCCCGTCGCGTCCAACGACCACGTGCCGCTATTTCCATGGTTCGCGGCGGTGCTAACAGGCATGGCCGCCGCGCAGCTTGGCACGCGCTTTGGCATCTGGGAACGCATGGCCACCCGGCGCAGCCCGGCGGAAAGGCCGCTGACCTTCATCGGTCGTCATTCACTGATCTACTATCTCGTCCACCAGCCGGTGCTGATTGTAGGACTGTGGCTCTTCACCACGTTTGTTGCCCAGCCAGACCCCATACCCGCAACCATTGTCGCGTGCGAGCGCACATGCAGCGCCGAGCTTCCGGGTTTTCCGTGCCTGGATTACTGCACCTGCACCATTACGCGCATGGCGGACATAGGCTACCCGTTCGGCGTCCCCGCCCGCCCGATTACCGAGGCACAGCGCGAGATACAGGAGGACGCGTCGCGCATGTGCTTTGCGCGGGCGACCGACAGTTTCAATGAAGAAGACGGTCAGGCTGACTGATCAAACAATTCCCGGCCGATCAACATGCGGCGAATTTCACTGGTGCCCGCTCCGATCTCATAGAGCTTGGCATCGCGCAGCAGACGGCCCGTCGAATATTCGTTGATATAGCCATTGCCGCCGAGCAATTGAATCGCGTCCAGCGCCACCTGCGTTGCCTTTTCAGCTGCGTAGAGAATAGCGCCCGCCGCATCCTGGCGGGTGGTCTCACCGCGATCACAGGCCTTAGCGACGGCGTAGACATAGGCCTTGCAGGCATTCATGCCCACATACATGTCCGCCACCTTGCCCTGCACGAGCTGGAACGTGCCTATGGGCGCGCCAAACTGCTGGCGCTCATGGACATAGGGCATAACCACATCCATCGCCGCCTGCATGATGCCAAGCGGCCCGGCTGAGAGCACTGTGCGCTCATAGTCGAGACCGGACATGAGCACCTTCACGCCGCCATTGAGCGGGCCCATGACGTTTTCCTCCGGCACTTCACAATCCTGGAAGACCAGTTCCCCAGTCTCCGACCCGCGCATACCAAGCTTGTCCAACTTCTGTGCGATAGAGAAACCCTTAAAACCCTTCTCAATCAGAAAAGCCGTAATCCCCTTGGGGCCTGCGTCAGGGTTAGTCTTGGCATAGACGATGAGCGTTTCAGCCTGAGGGGCGTTGGTGATCCAGAATTTGGAGCCGTTGAGGACGTAACGGTCGCCCCTCTTTTCAGCCTTCAGCTTCATGGAAACAACGTCCGACCCCGCCCCCGGCTCGCTCATGGCAAGCGCGCCGAGATGTTCTCCGGTCACGAGTTTTTCCAGATAACGGCCTTTTTGATCATCGTTCCCCCAGCGGGAAAGTTGGTTCACGCAAAGATTGGAGTGGGCGCCATAGGACAGGCCAACGGAAGCAGAAGCCCGACTGACCTCCTCCATGGCGATGCAATGTTCCAGATAACCAAGACCAGCACCGCCCCATTCTTCAGGCACCGTGATGCCGTGGAGACCAAGCGCGCCCATCTCCGGCCACAGCTTGCGAGGGAACCAGTCTTCGCGATCCACCTTGTCGGCAATTGGTGCGATCTTATCCTGCGCAAAGGAGCGGACGGAATCGCGCAGCATGTCGGCATCTTCACCCAGATCGAAATTGAAGGAGGGGACATCGTTGGGGATCATTGGTCGAATACCTTGGCGTATTTGATAAACGGGGTTTTGGCGGCCACCTTGTCGTAGAGAACGCGTGCCGTCGAGTTGAACTCCTGCGTCGTCCAATAGACTTGTTCGGCATCCTGCTTTCGCGCCGCATCGTAGACGGCTTCAATCAGATTGCGGGCAACGCCCTTGCCGCGGGCGGTGGGCAGGGTGAAGAGGTCGTTTAAGTAACAGCGCGGCACATCGTCCCACGTGGTGGTGTGGAAGAGATAGTGGGTGATCCCCACCATGGCATCGCCATCAAAAGCAGCAAATCCGAAGATGTCACCCTCGGGATCCACCAGACGCGCGAATGTGCGGGCTGACTTCGCGTCATCCAATGTATGCTCATAGAATGTGAGATAGCCGTTCCAGAGCGGTAGCCAAGCTGCATGGTCTAAGGGTTCCAGGGGACGGATCATGGCGGAACCGGACTCCATTCGAAAATAAGCGATGCCCATTGTTGCCACGGGCACCGCCAATTCAACCCTAATTCCTCAGAATGCGAAATTAGTGATTGGCCAGATCTAAACCAACAGCAGAACAGCGTAGATCATTGTCACGACCCAGCCAGCGGTAAACGCGATCGGCCGCAACGGCAGCTTGGTTTTTCCCGAAAACATAAAGACCGCATGAAGGCACCGGATTGCGAAAAAGGCGATGGCGAGCCAGCCATACCAGACCGAGGACGCGCCGGCTGCATGTCCGATCAGGACAATCGCAGCAAACGGCACGAACTGTTCCACCAGATTCATATGCGCGCGCTGGGCGCGATGAACCCAAGCCGGCAACTTGCTCACGTCCGCCGGACGTTCAAGGAACTCAGCATCCGTCTGCGCGAGGCCAGCAACGAACGGGATCCAAAGGCTTGTCGCCAAGATTGCCGTGAGAAGGGTGAATGTGAGTTCGGTAGTCATTCGACATACTCCTTGTTTGTCGTGTTATCTTCAACGTAAGCCTTCACGCGGTTGACGACTTTCTGCCAACCGATCCTAACGTCGCCTTGTCCATCCGGAATCGCGTAATGGAGAACGGTAAAGCGGCAACCAGTAGCGGTCTTCTCAATCTCGTAGACACAGCGTGAAGCAGGGGCTTCGGGCCCGAAAAAAGTCGGCTCAAACGTCATTTCCAGCCGTTTGGGTGCGTCGAGCGCAATGATTTGGCCGCCGAGCAACAGGTTCCCATCAGGTGTGTAGTGATCGAAGCGCCCGCCTGCTTTCATTGTTGTCTTCAGCGAGCAAAGAGCGAAGTGATAGAGTTGGACGTGGCTGGTTTCCGTCAACGCTGACCAGAGCCGCTCGGGCGCACAGGCAATGTCAGTTTCCAGAACAAAGTCCGGCTTTTCCTGTTCGGCAATTTTTTGAACTGTTTGGTTCATTTCTTCCCTCCTTCAATTGAATTTTTCAGATTCAGCATCGCTCTGGCCATTGGTTTTTGTGTCAGCGGCTCCATCCAGCGGTCCACGACCTGCTGCAGCGGGATGACATTGAGATAGTGGTGCTTGAACCGACCAGACCGGCGCGGAATAACGAGCCGCGCGTCTTCAAGAACCTTTAGATGTTTCATCACTCCAAAGCGGGTGAGCGAAAAGCCCAGCTCATTCACGGCCTCCTCAATCTGCCCGGATGTGCGCCCATCCCGCTCGGCCAAAAGGTCGAGTATGGCTCGTCGACAGGGGTCAGAGAGGGCTTTGAAAACCGTATCCATGCCTTCTAATAGGTTACTAAATTATCACGTGTCAATATCCGCACATGTTTGCACTGCAGATTTTTTCACGCCAGCCTCGGCGCAGGATAAATGCCGAGCAGAATCATGAGCGACACCGAGCCAGCCGCACCAAACACACTTCCCCTACCGCCGCTGCTAACCATCGGTGTCATTCTCTTTGGCGTTGCGGTGAATCAGGTTTTGCCGTTCCGCTGGGACGGCGAAGCGAACGGCGTGCGGATTGCCGGGCTGGTGCTGGGGGCAATTGCCATCGGGATTGACGTTTGGGCCTTCGCGACGTTCCGCCGCCACCGGGCCAATATCCTGCCGCATCGCGCGGCGACGGCCCTGATCACGGACGGCCCTTTCGCCTATTCCCGCAACCCAATCTATCTCGCCAACGTGCTGCTTACGGCTGGTCTTGGGCTAGCGCTGAACAACCGTTGGCTGCTGCTTCTGGCGGTGCTGCTGTGGTTTGCTCTGCTCGACCTCGCAATCAAACGCGAAGAGGAGCATATGGCGGCGAAATTTGGTGAAGCGTGGGACGCCTACACTGCCAAGGTACGTCGCTGGATCTAAGTTTTAGGTGGAAACACCAAGCTCGGCGAGGCGCTCAAAACAGTTCTCTTCTGCCGCATCCATCTCCGCTATGGATTCTTCAAGGTCCTTGCGCTTCTGCTCAAGTTCGGCGCGCTTTTCCTTGATGGAGGCGATCATAGAGCGAAGCTGCTTAGCCTCCCCCGATGGGGCCTTGTACATCTGGATGATCTCGCGGATCTCAGCGATCGAAAACCCAAGCCGCTTTCCGCGCAGGATCTGCGCCAGCAGCATGCGGTCTGAGGGACGAAAAAGCCGCGTTCTGCCGCGCCGAACGGGCTTTATGAGGCCTTCATCCTCATAAAAGCGCACCGTGCGGGTGGAAATGCCGAATTCCCGCGTCAATTCAGTGATTGTATAGAATTCGTTCACGGCAAACCTCTTCAAACCCTTGAAGATGTTCAAACACAGCATTTACGTAAAAGTCAAATACCGAACCACCAGGCCGCCAGACCCAGAAAGGCGAAAAAGCCGACAACATCCGTGACCGTAGTAACAAAAGTGCCAGATGCGATGGCCGGATCAGCCCCCATTTTATTGAGGCCAATGGGGATAAGAATCCCAGCTGCCGCAGCGCTCACCATGTTCACAATCATGGCAATCGCAATCACCACGCCAAGCTCCGGCTCGCCAAACCAGAGGGTGGCAACGATACCCACCACAACGGCAAAAACAGCGCCGTTTGCAAAACCAACCTGCAATTCCTTCTTCACAATGGAGCGGGTGTTGTAGCTGTCGAGCTCCTTCTCCGAAATCGCGCGGACGGCAACCGTCATGGTCTGTGTTCCCGCATTGCCGCCCATGGAGGCGACGATGGGCATCAGCACGGCAAGCGCCACCATCTGAGAAATGGTCGCATCAAAAGCGCCGATGACGAGGGATGCGAGGATCGCCGTCGCAAGGTTTACACTCAGCCAGCCAATTCGGGAGCGCGCGATCTGGCGCACCGAATCCGACAACTCTTCGTCCCCCACCCCGGCAAGACGGCGAATGTCCTCAGCCGCCTCTTCCTGAATGACGTCAACAACATCATCAATGGTGAGCACGCCAACGAGTCGCTCGTTCTCGTCCACCACAGGGGCGGAGAGAAGATCATATTGCTCAAAAATCCGCGCCGCTTCTTCCTGATCGAGCAGTGCCGGGACCGGGTGGGAATTGGTGTCATGGATCGTGTCCACGGCCACGTCCCGCCCTGCGCGCAGAAGCATGTCGAGGGAGAGAGAACCGGTGAGGCGGAAGGTCGGATCAACCGTGAAAATCTGCGAAAAACGCTCCGGCAGATCATCATCAGCGCGAATGTAATCAATGGTCTGCCCAACGGTCCAGAAGGGCGGGACGGCGATATATTCGGTCGCCATGCGGCGACCAGCAGATTCATCAGGATAGTCGAGCGAGCGGCGAAGGCGCACCCGGTCCTGAAACGGAATGCGCTCCAGGATCGCTTCCCGGTCGCCCTCTTCGAGGTCTTCAAGCAGATAGACGGCGTCATCCGATTCCATCTCCCGCATGCCTTCGGCAACGCGCTCATCGGGCAGTTCATCGATAATCGCGGTGCGGATCGCCTCGTCGACTTCCGTAAGCGCGGCAAAGTCGAACAAGTCGCCAGCGAGTTCCACCAAAGCGGCACGCTCGGTCTCGTCGATCGCTTCAATAATGTCGGCAACTTCGGATTCGTGCAGGTCCGCCAGCACCTCGCGCAGAGATTGCTTGTCCTGCGCCTCAATTGCACCTTCCACCGCCTCGACGATGGACGAACGCACTTCCCCGCTGTCAGCGTAAATCGTGGCTTCGTTCTCCACGATGTCGTCGGAAACGGCGTCTTCGCTCATACGAAAAACTTTACGGCAAGGCGGGTCCGGGCACTGGCAGGACTATCACAGGGCATGGCGAGGCCCAAACGCAACCACGACGGTGGGGCGGCTGCCTGATCCGGCATTGTCAAAAGAAATGGTGCGGCCGAGAAGACTCGAACTTCCACGGGTGTTACCCCACAGCGACCTCAACGCTGCGCGTCTACCAGTTCCGCCACGGCCGCACTTGCCAGGGTCGTTTCACTGGTGCGGGCGGTGCCTAACAAAGCTGCGCTTTGCACACAAGCACATTCGCAATGCCTTGAGCCGAATCTCTCCATGCGGCACAGCAGTGCCATGAACATTGCACGTTCCACCCTGCCGTCCACCTTCCGCCCCGCAACGGAAACGCCTCCTGTGCGATGGACCAGTTCGGCTGGGATGACCGGCTATGAGGACGCTGTGGCCGAGATGGAGCGGGAGGCTGCAGCAATCGCACGCGGGGAAGCGGCAGAGCGCATTTGGCTGGTGGAGCATCCACCGCTTTACACGGCAGGTACGTCATCAAAGGATGCAGACCTCGTTGCGCCGGACCGCTTTCCCGTCTTCCAGACCGGGCGTGGCGGGCAATACACCTATCATGGGCCGGGCCAGCGTGTGGCCTATACGATGCTCAACCTCTCCCGTCGTCAACAGGATGTGCGGGCTTACGTCGCGGCGCTGGAGGAGTGGATCATCAAGACACTTGCCACGTTCAACGTGCGCGGCGAGCGGCGTGAGGACCGCGTTGGTGTGTGGGTTGAGCGACCGGAACGTGGAGGTGAAGACAAGATCGCAGCCATCGGTGTGAAGCTGCGCAAATGGGTGAGCTTCCACGGTATTTCCATCAATGTGGAACCGAACCTTGAGCATTTTGGCGGCATTGTGCCCTGCGGCGTGCGCGAGCATGGCGTGACCAGCCTCGTTGACCTCGGCCTGCCGGTGACGATGGACGATCTCGACCTGGCGCTGCGGCAGAGCTTTGAGGAGATTTTCGGGCCGACGACCTAAGAGCTTTGGGCAAAGGCGTCCGGCGTATCGAAATCACGGGATGCAACAAGGCCGATCTCCACGGTGATGGGGTTTTCTCTACGCAAAATCTCGCGCCCGCCTTCATCGCGTTCCAAAGCCGTGAGCGCACTTCTCAGTCTTGCTGGAAAAAACACCGGATGACCGCGGCGCCCATCTTCGCCACTTGCGATCACCGGACGATCTGATTCTGCCTTGGCCAGGATCGCGTTAACGTGGCCCGCCTCGATCAACGGCATGTCGCCGAGCAGAACCATCATGTTGGCCCCCTCCTCTACCACCGCGACACCTGCAGAAAGGCTCGCGCCCATGCCCGCTTCGTAATTTTCGGCATGGACGGCCGTGAGCTCCGGCGCGATAGCGCGGACAGCTTCGGCCTCGTGGCCCGTCACGAGCAGCAGATCATCAAGATCACTCTCCAACGCCGCGTCCACCGCGTGGCGCAGGAGCGGTTTTCCCTGCCATTTAGTCAGCAACTTGTTGGCCTCTCCCATGCGGCGGGAAAGGCCCGCAGCGAGAATGATACCGGTTGTGCTCACGTCTGTTCGCGCGGCTGCGGGCGGTCTTCAGCTTCGATCAGCAATCCACCAACACCGGTACCGAGCCACCAGTCCTGGTCCACCGGCACATCGCAAACCAGCCGCTCCAGCACCCAGTCAAAACCATTTTTTACCGGCGAGCGCGCACAACCCGGCGCACCGATGATCGTCATATCGTCAACCGCACCGAGGAGCAGCAGATTGCCCGGGTCCACCGGCATGCCAAACCGCTCAACACGCCCACCAGGCAGGCTTTCGACAGCACCAGGGATCACATCCTGCCGGTCAGTTATTGCTGATGCGCCAAAGACGATGGTGATGTCGGCGTTGCGCACTTGCCCCAAGGCTTCGGCAAGAGCGTTCGTATCATGGTTGCAAGTTGCATCATGAACGAGCACACATCCGAGCCGCGCAAGTCGGTCTTCCAACACACCCTTTGTCTTCTCCATCACCGAGGCTTTCAGAACCGGGAGGCGTGTGGCGACCAGCGCGACGCGCTTTTTCCGCGCCGGAGCAAGTGTCATGGCTGGTGCGGTTTGCGGGATCAAAATTGCTTCCGTGACGGCCTTTTGTGGCACAGCGAAGGGGATGATCTTCACAGTTGCCACCATTCGCCCGGAACGCACGAAGGTGCTGTCTGGCAGGGTTGCAACGGTGATGCCCGGGTCAATGCTGTTGAGCGCCCGTACGGCAGTTTCGCTTGCCTCAAACACCCCGCCTGGTTCGGCGTAAAGATTGACCCGGCCCGTTCCGGATGGCCCAGCACGCAGATGTGGCGCGGCATTCACGAGTGCAACAGCAATGGCCGTGGCCGCTTCATTCTCGCCGGAATCATCGGCGTCGAGGTGTGCAGCGATGACGTGATCGGTCCCGGCAGCTTCCAGATTGGCGATATCCTCGCATGTCAGCACCAAACCCTTGCGCAGCCGCTTGCCATTCGCGTCCAACGAATGGGCGAGCACCGCGCCAAGAGCGCCGCTGAGCGGAATGGAGCCGAATTTCATGTGCGCTGCGCTTCGATGATCTGCGCCAAGACGGCGACGGCAATTTCCGCCGGTCCCGCCGCACCAATGTCGAGACCGATGGGCGCGCAGATGCGCTCTAATGAGGCTTCCGAAACGCCCCGTTCCTTCAACCGCGCGGCGCGTTTGGCATTGGTTTTGCGGCTCCCCAAAGCGCCGACATAAAAACACTGCGCCTCCAGCGCTGCGACAAGCGCGTCGTCATCAATCTTCGGATCATGGGTCAGCGCGGCAAGCGCCGTCCAGCGGTCCAGTGGTCGTTCTGCGAGCACCTCGGTCGGCCATTCGGCGAGACATTCTACGCCCGCGAACCGCTCCGGCGTCGCGAAAGCCGAGCGCGGGTCTATGATGGTGACATCCAGCCCGCAGGATTGCGCCATCGGGTAGAGCGCCTGGCTGATATGCACGGCGCCAATGATCACCAGTCGAGCCGATGGCATATGCAGGCGCGCGAAGGTCGTCTGGTCCAGCATGCCGGACTGACCGGAACGGAACCGCGCCGCGAGTGCTTCGCTATGGGTGTGATCCTCACCCTGCCCAACAAGGCTTTGCGCGCCGCTCTCCAGATCACTCACCACGGCAACGGCTTCGCGGGCGGCGCGGCGACGGTTCAGCTCTGCAAGAATATCCGGTGTCATTTGGCGAGCGGCTCCACGAAGACGCGGATCTGCCCGCCGCAAGACAGGCCTACCTCCCAGGCCGTCTCATCGGCAACGCCGAATTCCAGCATCTGCGGTTTACCCGTCTCAATCACCTCAACGGCCTCAGCCACCACGGCCCCCTCGACGCAGCCGCCGGAGACCGAACCTTCAAAATTACCCTTCTCATCGATCACCAGATGAGAGCCCGTGGGGCGTGGTGCGGAGCCCCAGGTCTGCACCACGGTGGCCAGCGCGAGGCGTCTGCCCTCGTCCACCCAACGCTCGGCAATCATCAATGTGTCGTCGCCAGCCATGATCTGTCCTTTCCAAAATTGCTCTTTCGCAGGTTTCTTGCAGGCGCGTTCAAGATGTCCGTCAAATCCGTCAGCGCGGCAAGGGAATGAACCGCACGGAAATCATCAACATGGGGCAGCATAGCGCGAACGCCAGCCGCTCGAGGTTCAAAACCATCGAAACGCAAGAGCGGGTTCAGCCAGATCAACCGACGGCAGGAGCGTGACAGCCGCTCAATCTCCCGCCCCAACTCCTCCAGCGCATCCGCTCCACCGTCACGCTCCAACCCGTCGGTGATGAGCAGAACCGTCGCCCCCTGCCCCAGCACACGGCGGCTCCAGAGGCGGTTGAACTGGTGCAACGTCACGCCGATCCGCGTGCCACCTTCCCAATCCGGCACGAGGCCGGCGACCTCTTCAAGCGCCTCGTCGGGGTCTTTGCGCTTCAGTGCACGAGTTACGTTGGTCAGTCGGGTGCCAAAAAGGAAGACATGGACCCGCTTGCGCCGTTCGGAGAGCGCATGGAGATAATGCAGGAAAATGCGGCTATATTGGCTCATGGAACCGGAAATATCGGCCAGCACCACGAGCGGCGGCTGGACGATGCGCCTGGCGCGAAACTGCGGCAGCATCAGGTCTCCGCCCGAGGCCATGGCCTTGCGCATCACCCCGCGGGCATCAAACACCGCGCCCTTTGGATCGGAGCGGGTCCGGCGGATGCGGATCACATCCTGCGGCATGGCCAAGCGGGCGAGAGCGCGGCGAGCTTCCGCCATTTCAGCAACGCTCATCTGCGCAAAATCCTTCTCACGCAGCACCTCCTTGCCGCTCATGGTGAAGGACGCATCGACCTCGATCTGCGGCTGAGGCGCCTGCTCCTCCCGCTCAGCACCTTGGAAAAGGGCTTCTGCGACGCGGCTCGCTCCAGCTTTTGATTTTTCCTTGATCTCACGCGGATCGGCCATCGGTGAGAACATGGCGATCATCTTTTCCACTAAGTCGCGCGAGCGCCAGAAAAGCTGGAAGGCTTCGTGAAAAACTGCACTGTCCTCACGGCGCTGCACCAACACGCAGTGGAGCGTCCAATAGAGATCATCGCGGCCGCCAATTCCGGCAGCTTCCACGGCGCGCACGGCATCCACAACGGCAGAGGGGCCAAGGCGCAAACCTGCATCGCGCAGGGTTCGTGCGAAATAGGCGATGTTGTCGACGAGCCGCCCACTCTTCGCTTCTACCGTCGCCTCCATCAGATGGCAGGCGCCAGCTCGGCGCTGGCTTTCGATTTCGCTTCCTTCAGGATCGCCGCAGCCTCTCCGCCGGAAATTGCGGCAATGTCGTCTTGGTATTTCAGCAGCACCCCAAGCGTGTCCGACACCGCCTGCGGATCGAGGGCGATGCGGTCAAGCTCCATCAACGCGGTCGCCCAATCGATGGTTTCGGCAACGCCGGGGTTCTTGAAGAGGTCTTTGGTGCGCAAGGTCTGCACATAGGCCACCACCTCTTCTGATAGCGTTTCGGGCGCGCCGGGTACTTTTGCGGCGAGGATCGCTAGCTCCCGCTCGGCGCTTGGATAATCCACCCAGTGATAAAGACAGCGTCGCTTCAGCGCGTCGTGGATTTCCCGCGTCCGGTTGGTGGTGATGATCACAATGGGCGGTTCCTCCGCCTTCACCGTGCCCATTTCCGGTATTGTCAACTGAAAATCCGACAGCACCTCAAGCAGAAAGGCCTCGAAGGCCTCGTCTGTGCGGTCAAGCTCGTCGATCAGCAGCACACAGCGCCCGCCATTTTCTTCCAGCGCGCGGAGCAACGGACGGCGGACCAAAAACCTGTCGGAAAAGACATCCGCTTTCTCTCCACTCCCCGCAGCTTCGCTCTGGCGGATTTCCACCATTTGCGCAGCGTAGTTCCACTCATAAACAGCCGAGGAAATATCGAGACCTTCATAGCATTGGAGGCGGATCAGCGGTCGGTCGAGGCTCTCGGCCAGAACCTTGGCAATCTCCGTTTTCCCAACCCCCGCTTCGCCCTCCAGAAAGAGCGGTCGCCCCATCTTCAGCGCGAGATAGAGCACCGTCGCAAGCGAGCGATCCGCGACATAACCGCCCTTGGCAAGCAAGTCTTCGGTGGTGTCGATAGAGGTGGGAAGTGAGGTCACAAGCGCGGGTCCGGCGAAGTTTTGTTGAAGCCTAAACGGCCAAGGCGCTGAAAAGAAGCCTTGGGCGGGTCACGTCCTTGCCATTGTGGCCAAGCTTCCGGCAAAAGTGGCAAACGCCTCGGGGGAATAGACAATGGTGAAACGTATTGCAGCGGCCTTGGGCATCGCACTGGTGGTGCTGATTGCGATCATAGTCTTCAACACCATCATTTTCACCGCGGAGGAAGACGAGGCAATCGCTCTCGTCACCCACAAGGTGAATGTGGAACAGGCAGCGCAGCGGTTGGGGGAAGCTGTGCGCTTTGAAACCGATTCCACCAAACGCCGCAGTGCGGATTTCCCGCGTTTCATCGCATGGTTGGAGGAGACCTATCCCACTGTCCACACCACAATGGAGCGCCAGCTCATCAGCAACCAGACACCGCTGTTTCGATGGGCGGGAATGGATGCCTCGCTGAAGCCTGTGCTGCTTGCCGCACATTATGACGTTGTGCCGGTGCCCAAAGCCTCCCTCCCTGATTGGGTTCATCCGCCCTATGCTGGCATGGTGGATGAAAATTTCGTCTGGGGCCGCGGGACGCTGGACGACAAGGGCGCGGTGATTGCGCTCATGGAGGCCGCCGAGGCGATGATTGCTGAAGGCTTCCAACCCAAGCGGGATGTTTGGTTTTCTTTTGGCCATGATGAAGAGGTTGGCGGCATCTTCGGCGCAGGCGCGGTGGCGCGGAAAATGCGCACCGATGGCGTCCAGTTTGCATGGATCCTCGATGAGGGCTCCTTTGTGCTTGATGACATCATCCCCGGCCTGGAACGCCCCATCGCCAGCATCAACGTTGCTGAAAAGGGCACGATTTCCATTGAACTTGTAGCCAAAGGCGCGGGCGGCCATTCCTCCATGCCGCCCAAGCAAACCGCCGTCGGCACCCTCGCCCGCGCCGTTGACCGGCTGCAAAACAATCCCGTCCCTGGCGGTCTGGATGGCGTGACAGCGGACTTTTTTGATCGGTTGGGGCGTGAATTCGGGCTGCCGGAGCGCGCGCTTTTCGCCAACACCTGGCTCTTCGGCCCACTGCTGGAAAACCAGCTCGCCAAGGCCAACACCACCAACGCCATGCTGCGCACCACCACCGCTCCAACCATGCTGGAAGGCTCCCCGAAGGTGAATGTGCTGCCGGTGGAAGCTCGCGCCGGGGTAAACTTCCGCCTCCACCCGAGGGATAGCGCCGACAGCCTGCTTACCCACGTGGAAGAGGCCATCGACGATGGGGAAATCACCATCATCAAACCGGAAAACTACTCGGAAGCCTCAACTGTTTCCGACGCTGATGCCAGCGGCTATCTCGCTATCGAAAAAGCGATCCGCCAAACCTTCGGCAATGTTGCCACGGTGCCCGGCCTCACCATCGCCGCAACAGATGCCCGCCACTACGGTCGCGTTGCCGACAACGCTTACCGCATCAACCCCTTCCAGATAGAAGACCACGACCTGGCTCGCTTCCACGGCACCAATGAGCGGCTCTCAAAAGACAATCTGCGGCTCGGAATTTCGTTCTACCGCACGCTGCTGGAGGCGCAGTAGGTCACACTCAAACCGCCAACATTGGCCAGAGCGAAACCACCAACGCCAGAGCCATTGTGATGTTGAAGATGCGCAGCCACAACGGATCCTTGAGGATCTCCCGCAAAGCTTGTCCAAAGCCCGCCCAAACAGCGACGCAGGGCAGGTTGATGATCGTGAACGCAAGGCAAATAAGAGCGACATTGACCCAATAATTGCCGATGGTCGTGTAGGTCGCCATGGCGAATGTGCCCATCATCCAGGCCTTCGGATTGACCCATTGGAAGAGTGCAGCTTGCATGAAGGTCATTGGCTTTGCTGTGCCATCGGCCTGTTCGACCGGGCCGGAATTGGCAATTTTCCAGGCGAGCCACAGCATGTAGATGCCGCCGATAACCTTGATCGCCAGGAGCATACTCGGCACTTGCGTCACAAGCGCACCGATGCCTGCGCCAACGGCCGCCAGCATAACACCAAAACCAATGGAAATACCCAGCATGTGGGGGATTGTGCGCGTAAAACCGAAATTTACGCCGGAGGCGAAAAGCATCACGTTGTTCGGCCCCGGTGTGACAGATGAAACGAGGGAGAACACGCAAAGGGCAAGGAAAATGGTGAGGGTCATGGTGATGTTTGGTAATTAGGTCAGGTGAGCTTACCTAATTGTGATCCATTTGAACAGAGCAGATTGGAGGCTGTATTTACCCTCTACCATTCTTTCAGCGGATCGAGTGATGGGTTCAATTCTGGATGAATTCCCAACTGTTCCATAAAGGCAGCGAGCGTTTTGTCAGGATCATCGGTAAAATGATCTGCCAGCACTGTCAGCCCCGCAATCCGGTCTGTGCGGAACATGCGAAAGTCCCCACGTAACTCGCACCAGGCGATGAACGTCCATTTCGCGCCCCAAAACCAGAGTGCCAGAGGGCGCACGCAGCGACGGGTTTTTACGCCCTCCACCTCATAGTCCATTTGAAGCAAATTGCGGGATTGCGCCGCCGCGTCAATTTGGTCGATCCAGCCCCGCTGCTCCGGCCTCATCATATAGCCCGGGGCAGAGAAACGGTCACGCGCATCGTCGGCAATGTCAGGTTTTGGCAGGACGGCGGCAATCTTACCAAGAGCTTCGCTGGCAGCGCTTGCCATGGACGTCCCGCCCCATGCGGCCACCAAACGGGCTCCAAGAACGAGGGAGGAAACCTCCTCATTGGTGAACATTAACGGCGGCAGGTCGTATCCCTGCCGCATGATGTAGCCGACCCCGGCGGCGCCATCGATGGGCACGCCGCTGGCCTGCAGATCAGCAATGTCGCGATAGATGGTACGCTCGGAAACCTCCATCGCTTCAGCAAGCTGAGCGGCCGTGTGCAGACGGCCGCTCCTTAGATGTTGGACGAGCCGAAACAGACGATCGGCTCTGCGCATCTACTTTGCCTCGAAAAAGCCGATAGAATTGCCATCGGGATCAACGGCATAGAAGAATTTACCAGAAGGTATCTCAATGACCGGGCTCTCCACCGAGCCGCCAGCCTCCTTGATGCGGTTCATGGTATCTTCCAACGGCCCTACCGCGCTGAAATGGATCGTGTTGCCGGTTCCCGCTGCCGCCGGCTTGCCGGGGTAGAGGTGGCCGGAGACGCTGGAACCGTCGCTTCCGGGCAGAAACACAGCCGGGTTCGGCCCCATTTCCGAGATCGCCAAATCAGCCTGAAGTATCTTTCCGTAGAACACCCGCGCTTTCTCAAGATCGGTGGCGGGAATTTCCGTCCATGCAATTGCATTTGCCATTGTCTTCTCCTTTGTTTTTCAACCCGCACCCTGCGGGCCTGGAGAAGGTCTAGATCACCCCTCCTGACACCATTCTGTCAGGAGAGATCGCCGCGCTAGAGCCCCTCCCCACCTCGGTTCATGGCAGCGACACCGGTGCGGCAGACTTCCACGATACCAAGCGGTTGCATAATGGCGATAAATTGGTCGATCTTGTGGGTGCGGCCCGTCACCTCAAAAATGAAATGGCCGACATCCGCATCGCTAACCACCGCACCGAAGGCGTCTGCAAGACGCAGGGCCTCGCTGCGCTTCTCGCCGCTATTGGCGACCTTCACCATGGCAAGCTCCCGCTCGATCGGCTTGTCATGGCCAAGACCATAGGCGTTGAGCGTAAGGTCGACGATGCGGTGGATTGGGACGATGCGGTCAAGCTGACGCTTGATCTGCTCCAGCATCGACGGCGTCGCGCGGGTCACGATGGTGATGCGCGAGAGGTGCCGCTCATGCTCGGTTTCAGACACCGTCAGACTGTCGATGTTATAGCCACGACCCGAAAACAGGCCAATCACGCGGGCAAGCACACCCGGCTCATTGTCCACCAGGATTGCCAGCGTATGGCGTACGGGAAGTTCTTCCGTCGGTGCAATGAAATAGGCCGAGGCCGGGGGTGGCATGACCTTGTTCTGGTTTTGAATATCGTTGCTCATGCGGCCTCCGTAGCGGGCTTTGGTGTTGGTCTGCGGCGCGCAAGGGCGACGCCGGTGAGAATGGTGATGAGGGCAATCCAGGCGTTGGCCGGGAGCCGCTCACCCAAAAAGACGATGGCCAGCACCGTGCCAACAACCGGCACGATGAAGTTGATTTGGCTTGTGAAGGAGGCCCCTGCTCGTCGGACGAGCCAGACAACCAACACCGCGCCGGTCGCAGTGGGTCCGACACCAGTATAGGCAAGCGCAGCCCAGGCTGTGGACGTTGCCTCCGGCCATTTGGCGGCGTCTTCCAGGAACAATGCCGGGAGCGAAAGCAGGAAGGCCGTGCCCATAAAAGCAGCGGCAACCCCCTCCCAGCGCACAGACAACAGGCTCTTCGTGATGATGGAATTGACACCGTAGGAAATGGCGGCAAGTGCGATGATGATCTGCGCCAAGCTTGCCGGATCAAATTGCGCCAACCGCGCGGGGCCAACGAGCAGGATGATGCCGCTGAGCGCGATTGCAAAACCGGCCGTCGCGTTGCGGTTGGGGCGTTCGTCATGGGTAAAGAGCTGCGCCAGAAGCAGCGTGAAGAGCGGCATCGTTGCCATTAGAATTGCAGCAATCCCGGCATCCACCACCTGCTGTCCATAGGCGAGAAGCGTGAAGGGTAGCGTATGACCAAAAAAGCCAGAGGCCAGGATCGCAATCCATATTTTCCCCCGCGGCAACGGCGCGCGGGTGATGAGCATAACCACGACAAGCACAACCGTCGCCACGGCCAGACGCGCGCTCACCACGAAGGCGGGGGGCATCTGCGTGACCGTGATCTTGGTCATCATGAAATTGGAGCCAAAAATGCAGGCAAGCAGAACCAGCAAGGCATAGTCCTGCCAGGGCCGACCATGCGTGCCAACCTGAGAAGCCGCCGCTCCCGATGTCGGGACGTATCTCACACCAGCGCCTTGCCTTCTTCGCCAATTGCTGTTGCCACCGCCTCGTCGCTGGCCTCGTCCGGCAGCAACATCTCGTTATGCGCTTTGCCCGACGGGATCATGGGGAAGCAGTTGGCAAGCGTCACCACGCAACAGTCGAAAATCACCGGGCCCGGTGTTTCGATCATTGTCATGATTGCGTCGTCCAACTCGGCTGGCTTGGTACAGCGAATGCCCGTGCCGCCGTAAGCTTCCGCCAGCTTCACGAAATCCGGCATCGCCTCGGTATAGGTGTGTGAGAGGCGATTTCCATGCAGGAGCTGCTGCCACTGGCGCACCATGCCCATATATTCGTTGTTCAGGATCATGATCTTGATCGGCGCACCATGCTGCACCGCACAGGACATTTCCTGAATACACATCTGGATCGAAGCATCGCCGGCAATGTCGATCACCAACGCATCGGGATGGGCGATCTGCACACCGAGCGCCGCCGGCAGACCATAGCCCATCGTGCCGAGACCGCCGGAAGTCATCCACCGGTTTGGCTCTTCAAAACCATAGAACTGCGCCGCCCACATCTGGTGCTGACCAACTTCCGTCGTGATGTAGGTGTCGCGGTCCTTCGTCAGTTCATGCAACCGCTCCAGCGCGAGCTGGGGCATGATGACGTCATCATTGCCCGCATAGGCGAGCGAATTACGGTCGCGCCAGACGTCAATTTGCTTCCACCAAGCGTCGATCTTCGGGCGCGATTTAACCTTACCCCACTGGGTAAGCATCTCTCCCAACACATTGGCGACATCACCGATAACCGGCACTTCAACATGCACGATCTTGTTGATCGAGGACGGGTCGATGTCGATATGGATCTTCTGCGAATGGGGCGAGAAGGCATCCAGACGGCCGGTGATGCGATCATCAAAACGCGCACCGATACAGACCATCACGTCGCAATCATGCATCGCCATATTGGCCTCATACGTGCCGTGCATTCCCAACATGCCGAGCCAGTTTTCACCCGAAGCCGGATAGGAGCCGAGTCCCATCAGCGTGGAGGTGATGGGAAAGCCGGTCTCTGCGACCAGACGGCGCAACAATTGGCTCGCTTCCGGGCCGGAATTGATGACCCCGCCACCGGTATAGAGGATTGGCTTTTCGGCCTGCGCCATCAGCGCAACGGCAGCAGCGATAGCGCTCGCATCACCCTTGGAGGCCGGATTATAGCTGGCATGGCGCTCATCCGACGGAGGCGTATAGATGCCGGTGGCAAACTGCACGTCTTTGGGAATGTCCACGACCACAGGACCGGGTCGGCCGGAAGTGGCGACGTAAAACGCTTCGTGCAGCACACGCGCCAGATCGTTCACGTCCTTCACCAGCCAATTGTGCTTGGTGCAGGCGCGCGTGATGCCAACAGTATCGCATTCCTGAAAAGCGTCTGAACCAATGAGCGGGGTCGGAACCTGGCCGGTGATGCAGACCAGCGGAATGGAATCCATCAATGCGTCCTGAAGCGGCGTGACCATATTTGTCGCACCGGGGCCGGATGTGACGAGGCAGACGCCGGGCCGGTTGGTGGAACGCGCATAGCCCTCAGCCGCATGACCCGCGCCCTGCTCGTGGCGCACCAGGACATGGCGAATGTCGTCTTGCTGATGCAGTTCATCGTAGATCGGCAACACTGCCCCGCCGGGATAGCCGAAGAGGTCAGCAACGCCATTATCGACAAGCGCACGCACGACCATCTCCGCTCCGGTCATTTCTATGCCTTTGCTCTTCTTGTCTGCCGTATTCATCGCCCTGTTTCCTTATCAGTCATCTTCGACTCCCTCCCACCCGAAGGTGGGCATAAAAAAAGGCTCCCCGGGGAGCCTTGCGCGCGTCAGCGGTGCCGGTGGTGCTACACCACCGCGCCAACGCGCTTACCTACTACGATGAGAATGTGCCGCATGATGCGCTCACTATCGTTTCAAATTTCGCGGCAACCATACATCGGCGCGCTCCGCGGTCAATAGATTTGTCTCGCATCAGACCCGCTGCCAGTCCGGGCCCATCTGGCCACGGAACCAGGTGGACTGGCGTTTGGCATATTGACGGGTGGCGGCGATCATTTTTTGGCACGCTTCCCCGATGGATACCTCTCCACGCAGATGGGCGGCAAGTTGCGGCACACCAATGGCCTTCCAGACGGTGGCTTGCGGGGGCGGGTTGAGGTGCAGCAGCTCTTCAACTTCCGTCAAGGCCCCCTCTTTCAGCATCTGGCCACAGCGGCGCTCAATTTTGTCGTGAAGGACGGCTCGGGAGGGTTCAACGATCCAGCGCTCCAACGCCCAGCCGTCCAGCAGGGGCGAGGCGTCACCTTGCTGGTGTTCTGCAAGCGGGCGACCCGTGCTTTCAACCACCTCCAGAGCCCGGGCGATGCGCTGACCATCGCTTGGACGAAGGGCAGCCGCACCATCGGAATCAAGTTTGGCAAGGCGGGTATGAAGAGCATGGGGGCCATCTGCGGACAATTCGGCGCGTACTTTCTCGCGTATCGCCGGGTCAATGGTGGGCACTGGCGACAGACCGGTTTCCAGTGCACGGAAGTAGAGACCCGTGCCACCGGTAAAAATCGGCACGATACCCTCGCGCTCCCATTCCGGCAGAAGCGTCACCACATCCCTGGCCCATCGGGCCACCGAATAGGGTTCATCGAGAGGGGCGTGGCCGTAGAGCGCGTGATCGGCACGGGCGAGATCTTCCTTGCCTGGTCGCGCGGTGAGGACACGCAGAACCGGATAGACCTGCATGGAATCGGTGTTGACGATGATTGCACGTTGCCCGTCGCGGGCAAGTGCCTCTGCCCGCTCAAGTGCTAGTGCCGACTTGCCGCTGGCCGTCGGTCCGGCTATCGCGATGGCCTTGCCGTTCACGGGACAACACCCCCATGGCCAACGCTGCCACCCACGTTGCAACGCTCATTGCGGGTGTAACAAATCCCTGCCTCACGCAGGAGATCATCAACACCGCCGCCCGCGCGGTTGGGGCAATTTCCGTCACTGTTCTCGCCGAGAGCATAGCTTGCGATCTTGCGCTGAAAACCAATGACGGTGCGGCCGAAGCCCTGCGCAACACGCTCGGCACCCTGCCCGTCGACATCGCCATCCAGCCTATTGAAGGGCGGCGCAAGCGCATTCTTCTGGCAGACATGGACAGCACCATGATTGAGCAGGAATGCCTTGATGAACTCGCCGATGCCGCTGGTGCGGGAGAAGAGGTTGCGGCGATTACGGCACAGGCCATGGCGGGGGAAATTGACTTCGAACCCGCCCTGCGCGCCCGCGTCAGCACGCTGGCCGGCAAGCCAGCAAGCCTCATCGACGATGTGCTGGCCCAGCGTATCACGCTCATGCCCGGCGGTCGCGAGCTGGTTGCCACGATGTGTGCCAATGGCGGCCATTGCGTTCTCGTCTCCGGTGGGTTCGTGCAGTTCACGAGCCAGATCGCGGCCACTTTGGGCTTTCATGAAAACCATGCCAACCGCTTCGAGCTTAAAGACAACCTCTTCACCGGCAACGTCGTCCAACCGGTTCTGGGGCGCGAGGCCAAAGTCGAAGTGCTCGAAGCGACCACAACCAAGCTCGGCCTTGCCGATAGAGAGGTCATCGCGGTGGGCGATGGGGCGAACGATCTTGGAATGCTGCAACGCGCGGGAACGGGGGTGGCCCTCCATGCCAAGCCCATTGTCGCAGAAGCTGCACGCATTCGCATCGACCACGGCGACCTAACGGCACTGCTCTACCTGCAAGGCTACAGTGCCGCCGAGTTCATCAGCTCTTAAGGCAGATCCAGCACAACGAAGGACAATTGCCCATCTGGTACGGCGACCAGAAGCAGAACCTTGCTGCGCTCGTCTTCTCTCAACGCTTCAAGACGCTCATCCACATCAGCAGGGCTGGAGACGGCTTCCTGACCAATCTCAGCGACGACCGATCCGACTTTAAAGCCCTTTTCTTCCGCATTTGACCCTTCCTCGACCTCAGCGATCAACACGCCGTCAATGTCTTCAGAAATACCGTATTCCTCACGCGCATCGTCTGTCAGTTCGGCGAAAGTCAGGCCCATTGCCTGGAAGGTTTCAGCGGTATCTTCGTTGCCATCATCACCGGAGGCCGAGGCGCGCTCACTGTCTTCCAGACGGCCGAGCGTGACAGGCACTGTCACCTCTTCACCTTTGCGCAGTACGACGACATCCACCGCTTTGCCAACGCCGGTATCGGCAACAATGCGCGGAAGATCACGCATTTCGTTGATGGTACGGCCGTCAAATTCCAGCACAATGTCGCCCACCTCGATGCCGGCGATTTTGGCCGGGCCGCGGTCGGAAAGACCGGCGACCAACGCGCCAAGGGTGTTATCAAGTTCAAGGGATTCAGCAATGTCATCAGTAACAGGCTGGATGGACACACCAAGCCAACCACGACGTGTTTCGCCGAATTCGCGAAGTTGCGCGATGACATTGATGGCGAGGTCCGACGGCACCGAAAAGCCAAGGCCAATCGACCCGCCGGACGGTGAAATGATTGCCGTGTTGATGCCAATCACCTTGCCATCCATGTTGAAAAGCGGGCCGCCTGAATTGCCCCGGTTAATCGCCGCATCGGTCTGGATGAAAGCATCGTAAGGGCCAGAACGAATGTCACGGTTGATGGCCGATACGATACCTAGTGTCACAGACGAGCCCTGGCCGAACGGGTTGCCGATGGCCATCACCCAATCGCCCACGCGAGCCGACCGGGACGCTCCAAACTCGACCGCTTGAAGTGGCGTATCCGGCTCAACCTTCAGCACCGCGATATCGGTCTTGGGGTCGGTACCGAGGACTTCCGCGTCCAGCTCTGTCCCGTCGGTAAACTCGATGGTGATCTCGTCCGCATCAGCAATGACGTGGTTGTTGGTGATGATGATGCCTTCTGGATCAATCACGAAGCCAGACCCGAGAGACTGCACGCGCCGCTGGCGGCGGGGAGTGTTGCCCTCTTCCTGTTGGCGAAAGAACTCATCGAAGAAATCCTGGAAGGGAGACCCGTCCGGCACACGCGGGCGTGGCGGGCTGTTGTCGCCAGAGCCACCGACATTCTGTGCTGTAGAAATGTTCACCACAGCACCGATCAGACCATCAGCAAGGTCCGCCACAGATGCCGGACCGGAAGTCTGTGCGCTAGCGGACATGGCGATGAGTGGTGCCACAGCCAATGTTGCGGCGAGGGTAAGGCACGCCGCGACGGCAGTCGCCTTCAGGGTCTTCAAAAACGTCATGGAGTGGGTGTCTCCCGAAAATTTCTGGCGCAAGTGTTCTTAATCGCTTGCATGAAGGAAAGGCACTAAAACGGCGAGAGGTCCCCCCACACGCCATCGTGACCGGAACCAATTACGGACGTGCGATCCAGACGATGAAAAGCCCCGCCGCAAGGGCGCCAAGGCCGGATAAACGCAATTGGCGCTCATCCATCTCGATGATGCGCGCCAACATGCGGCGCGCACCGTTTGGAAAAGCGGCATAAAGCGCGCCCTCAATCACGAGGACTGCACCAAAAATAGCCAGCCAGATCAAATCATTGACCTATCGCGAAGGTGATGCACCGGACGGGTTCTTGAAGAATTCGAAGAACTCGGAATCCGGTGACAGAATGAGGGTTGTATCGGAGCTTTCCAGCGCCGTCTCATAGGCCCGCATGGACCGGTAGAAAGCGAAGAATTCCGGATCACGGTTGAAGGCTTCAGCGAAGATCGCGTTGCGTTCCCCTTCCCCCTCACCGCGTAGGATTTCTGCTTCGCGCTGGGCTTCCGCTTCAATCTCCACTACCTGACGATCGGAGGAAGCACGGATACGGCGTGCCGCTTCCTGACCGCGAGCACGCAGACGTTCAGCCTCCGCAAAGCGTTCCGCCTTCATGCGCTCATAGGTTTGCTCGGAAACTTCGTTGGTAAGGTCAGTGCGGCGAATACGCACGTCCACCACCTCAATACCAAGGTTGCTCGCTTCCGGGATGATCTGGTCACGCACTTCGCGCATCATCGCGCCACGCTCTTCAGACAAAGCCGCCTCAAAGCCGCGCAAGCCGTAGGTGCGACGCAGGGCAGCATCCAACCGGGTACGCATACGCGATTCAGCCTGGCTGATATTGGCCGAAACCTGCTCACGAAATTTGCGCGGGTCAGCCACCTTGTAGGTCAGGAAGGCATCCACCTCATAGAACTTACCACCGGAGACCTGGACGGTAATGTCATCAAGGTCGAAGCGCAGCAGGCGATCTTCCACCATCTGCACCGTGTCGAGGCCGACAAAGCCGAGCGGTGCCTTAAAGTAGAGGCCGGGTTCAGTTTCCACCCGCTTGATTTCACCAAAGCGCAAAACGATTGCCTGCTCACGCTCATTGACGATGAAGACCGAAGACCAGACCAGAAGAAGCGCGACAACGAGGCCGCCCAGAATTAATCCTGCACGATTGCTCATCAGTTGTTCCCCCGGTTGGAGTTGTTGCGGTTTTGAATTTCCGGTAGCGGCAAATAGGGCACGACGCCCGTGCCGCCGTTAGGGCCACCAGACTCCATAATGACCTTGTTGGAATCACGCAGCACGCCCTCCATGGTCTCAAGAAAGAGGCGTTTTCGCGTCACTTCGGGGGCTTTTTCATATTCGTTGTAAACAGAGATGAAGCGCTGAGCCTCACCTTCAGCTTCCTGAACGACGCGGTTTTTGTAGGCCGCCGCATCTTCGCGGATCTGCGCAGCCTCACCGCGAGCCTCACCCAGCGCCTTGTTGCGGTACTGGTTGGCCTCTTCCTGGAACTGGTCCTCGTTCTGCTCAGCGCGCTGCACCTCATCAAATGCCGCAGCCACTTCACGCGGTGGGGCCACGTCCTCAATGTTGAGCGTACGGATCGCGATGCCTGCGCCATATTCGTTGAGCGTATTCTGCACCACCGTGCGCACATCTAGGGCGATGCCCGCACGGTCATCACGAAAGACGTCCTGCGCCGAAGAACGGCCAACGACCTCACGCATGGCGCTTTCCGCGATCTCGCGGACCATGGCTTCGGGTTCGGCAACGTTGAAAAGGAAAGCCTTGGGGTCTTCCACCGAGTAGAGAACGGAGAAAGACACATCGACGATGTTTTGGTCGCCGGAGAGCATCAGACCCTCAGCGGAGCCACCGCGGCCTGTTGAGCCAATATTGACCTGCCGTTCAACGATCTTGACCTTTTCAGCCTGTTCCACAGGCCACCAGGCAAAGTGCAGACCAGAAGTTGCAACCTCATCCTTCGGTTTGCCGAAGAGTGTTTCCACGGCCACCTCGTCTGCATCCACCTGATAGGCGGAGACGTAAACATACAGCGCTGCGAGAGCGAGAGCGACGAGGCCGATAAAGGCCGGGGAGATGGAAGGTCCGCCACCGCCGCCCGAACCACCACGACCGCCGGGAAGGGCATTCTTCAAACGGTCCTGTCCACGGCGCAGCATTTCTTCCAGATCAGGTGGCTGGTTGCCGCCTGGTCCACCGGACGGGCCTTGCGGACGTTTTGGAGGCTGGCCCCAAGGGCCGCCATTCGGGCCACCTGACCCGTTGGAATTGTTGCCGTTGGGTCGGCCACCGCCGGTCTGATTGCTCCAGGGCATGTATCGTCCTTGTTCAAGAAACAATGGGCGCGAACGCCCGGCATCTTCGGTGGTCACACCCAAAACGCCTTTGATGGAAAAGGTATAGGGTTCAGATCACACGCTTTCAACGCGAGGAAGGGCACAAAGCTGCGGCATGGTTGCCCGATTCATCGCCTCAGCCAGACTTGATAGGTCGTGGCGGCGCTATCTTTTTCGCCAGCTGGCACGTCTTTGCTGGTTTTCAGGTGCCATTTGGGCTCCTGCGGGGGTTCAAAAATTGTGTCGCCCTCGGGGCTTGCATGGACGCGGGTGATGTCCATTCGGGTGGCTGCCTTGCGGGTTTGGCGATAGATCTCCCCGCCCCCGACGATGCAATAGCCCTCGCCTCCCGCATCACGCACCAGCGTTTCCGCCAGCTCCAATGCCTCCTCAACGCTGCTGACAGCGACAGCACCGGGAACTTGCCAGGTCTTGTCGCGCGTAACCACAATGGACGTGCGGCCCGGCAGCACTTTGCCGATGGATTCAAAAGTCTTGCGACCCATCACCATGGGTTTGCCCATAGTCAGCGCCTTAAAGCGTGCCAGATCGCTGGAAAGATGCCACGGCATACCACCGTCAGCGCCAATGACACCGTTTTCCGCCACCACTACGATCTGCGAAATATGCATCGCTTAAACCGCTATCGGTGCTGCGATATGGGGCTGCGGGTCGTAACCGATCAGCTCGAAATCCTCGTAAGTGAAGGCGAATATGTCCGTCACATCGGGGTTTAGCTTCATCATCGGGCGACCGCCCGGTGTGCGTTGCAACTGCTCACGGGCCTGCTCAAAATGGTTGGAATAGAGGTGCGCGTCCCCGATTGTGTGGACGAAGTCCCCGGGTTCCAGCTCCGTCACCTGCGCCACCATCATCGTCAGCAACGCATAGGAGGCGATGTTGAAGGGCACACCGAGAAAAAAATCGCCGGAGCGCTGATAGAGCTGGCAGGAGAGCTTGCCGTCAGCGACGTAGAACTGGAACAGGCAGTGACAAGGCGGCAGCGCCATTTCTTCAACCTGCGCCGGGTTCCAGGCCGTAACGATATGGCGGCGGGATTCTGGGTTGGTGCGGATCTGCTCTACGAGACGGGCAATCTGGTCGATCGTGCCGCCATCACCATCCGGCCAGGAGCGCCATTGCACGCCGTAGACCGGGCCAAGATCGCCGTTTTCATCCGCCCATTCGTCCCAGATCCGGACGCCGTTTTCCTTCAGATAGGCAATGTTGCTCTCGCCCTTCAGGAACCACAGCAACTCATGAATGATGGAGCGCAGATGCAGCTTTTTGGTGGTGAGGAGCGGAAAACCATCTGACAGGTCAAAACGCATCTGCGTACCGAAGACGGATCGCGTGCCGGTACCTGTCCGGTCTCCGCGGTCGGAGCCGTTTTCCAGAACGTGAGCCAAAAGGTCGAGATAGGAGCGCATGGCGCCACCAATCCGGCTGATGCGCCGGAAAGTCGAGAGGTGCGCGCAGCCAATCCCCAACCGAAAGCTGCCGCGCGCTTGCTCACCGGCGTTGCTTTCGGCAACATTTGAAACAACCGCACCATCCGGTGCGGCTTGCAGACCAACATTTGGCCCGAAAGGCGACGATCATGACAAGCAAACTGGATGAGAAAGTCGATAAATACGTAGACGATTACAAGGCGAAGATTTCCCAAGACATCAACGTCGATCTGATGCGCAAGGTGACAAAGGGTTGCGGCCCGTCAATCTATCAAGACGATGCTGAAACCGTTTCCGGCAGCGATGAAAACGAAATGGCTACAGTTGTTAACAGCTTCATCATGGGCAAACTCGGCGTCACTGACGAGGCCGCAGCAAAGGCCGCCCTGGATGCTGTGGTTGAGCAATACGGCAAGTCAAACCGCAACAAATACCGCGCCGTCGTCTATTACATGCTCACCAAGCATTTCGGCAAAGAGAGCATCTACGCCTAATCCAGGCGCTAATTCCTGGCCCGGGCCTGTTCCAGCAAGTCCGGCCAGTTTTTATCTCCTGTGGAGATAAACGCCTCCTTCGACCCGTCCCAGGTGCCTTTTACCGACTGGTTGAAATTCAAATAGAGTTTCCCGTCATAAATGGTGAAGGCGTCCGGTTCTGTCTTGGCGAGGCTGTCCTTAGCCGCCGCATAAGCACAATAACCGCCATATTGCGGGGCATAGCGCTCAGGATCGGCTGAGAAAGTTTCCAGATTTTTTGCAGACGCAAAGTGCCAATCGACACCGTTCCAAGAATAGGTGTGGTCCGCAGAGCCCTTGATTGGCTTGTTCTGGTTGAAATAACCCACCGGATCATAGCCGTTGATCGCAATGCCAGGCGTCTGACCGGTAAAAACCCCGCCAGCATGGGCAGGCTGCATGGCGTAGAACCAGCCGCTAACAAAAAGGGCGACGACGGTCACAAGGGCTGCAAGAATCAGAACGGGGCGGGTCATGGCAAAGCTCTTGGGTTCAGTGACTTTGCCCACACATGCCCATCACAGCGCTCGCAGTCCAATTGCAATTGCGTGAGCGGAGCGAAATGCCGCCCCTTTCAATTGCCTGCTCCGCGCCCTACATATTGGGTGTCGGGCTTGCTCGACTATGGCGATAAATGGCCTGTGCAATAAACCATTCGGACCCGGGGGCGGTACCCGGCGCCTCCACCAGATTGCTCGCGAGAGCCAGCCATCCGGCGGGGGCGAAATAGGATCGACGAGGGTGTAAAGACAGTGTTTTCGCTCGGCATGGTACCCACCGATATCGGGCCATTTTAGTAGTTGCAAATGACAACAACTATGCAGAAGCACGAGTCGCCGCGTAAGCGACGCCTCAGCTTCGACTTTAAGTCCTAGGGGGTCATATCCTTAGGCGGGGTTCGGAGGCACCTGGCAACAGAAGCCTTCACTTTACCTCTACATATCTGCGCTTAGTGTTTGCCCCTACCCGCGCCCTGTTGCACAGTAGCGGTGAAAGACGCTCATTTGCTGCAAGTAATCCCAAGGCCATGGCCGACAACATCACGCCCGACGAACCGGAAGATCTGATCCGCTATGACGTGCTGGCGCAGGAAGCGTTGCGCGGTGTGGTGCGCAAGGTTTTGCAGGAGGTTGCCCGCACGGGCCTGCCGGGCGAGCACCATTTCTACGTCACTTTCGACACAACCTTTTCAGGCGTGCGCATGTCTGCGCGGATGCGCGAGAAATATCCCGAAGAGATGACCATCGTCGTCCAGCATCAGTTCTGGGATCTGGAGACGACCGAACACGGATTTTCCATCGGCCTGTCCTTCGACAATGTACCGGAATCACTCCTTGTGCCGTTTGCGGCCATCCGCGGCTTCTTCGATCCCGCCGTGCAATTCGGCCTGCAGTTCGACGCACCTTATGATGTTGACGAGGACGATGAGGGTCAGGACAATCTGCCCGACGGCGGCGACAATGTGGACGCCCTCCCATCACCACAAGATGATGACGATTCTGCTGAAGCGCCAGTTCCCGAAGGCGGAGCGGAAGTCGTCTCCCTCGACGCTTTCCGCAAGAAATAGACAGCGAGCAAGCGCCGCCAAATGCCGCGCAAGAGATCAGTTTCCATCAATGGCCACAGCACATCTTTTTCCCTGGAGGATGCGTTCTGGGATGAGATCAAACGCATCGCGCGAGAGCGAGGCATGAGCCTGGCCGCCCTTGTGCGACACGTAGATGAGGAGCGGGGGATGGAGCACAACCTCTCCTCGGCCCTGCGCCTTTGCGTGTTGCAGGACCTGAAATCCAAAGCATCCGAGGCGCCCTAGTTTTCCTCGATGAAGGGGCGGTTGAAGTCCAGTTCCAGATTGAGCGGCGGCGGGTTTGCTGGATCATTTGCCAGCGGCAACGGCGCACCGTCCACGCGCCCGGTATCCGGCAGATCACTGGCATCCTGCACCCCGAGGCGGCGCAGTTCCTCCTGCAAGGTTTCCTGTGCGGCTTCCTGACGGCGCTGGCGTTCCTGCGCCTCCCGTTCACGACGGCGCGCATCTTCCGCCTCCCGCCGCTCCCGCTCGGCGCGCTCCCGCTCTTGGCGGACCGCACGACGGGCATCTTCACGGCTTTGGTAGAGCCGCGCCGTCCAGCGCAGGCGTTGCCGTTCCAGGATTGCGGCGCGTTGTGTGAGGAATTCACGCTCCCGTCGCTCCGCAAGGCGGGCGGTGAGGTATGTTGTGAAGTCCGTTGTGTCGACAGTGGTTTCAGCAGCATTGCCGATGCCCTCAACTGCAACGCGTAAACCGGGTGAGGCGCCCTCGACGCGCTCCAGACCTGGATCGAAATCAACGCCGAGCTGCGCTTCATAGGCTGTGCTCGTCAGATCAAACCGCCCGCCCGCCCGGGCCGTCACTGTTGGCGTTGTAAAGGGAACGCTGTCTGCGCGGACCGTCCCGCTGGTGACGGAATAGGTGAAGTCAGTCCGCCCGAATTGTAGCTGCCCTTCACCAACTGAACCGGTGACGATGGACGCTGCCTGATCAGTGATTTCGTCGTCCTGCACCTCATCAGCCTGTGCGAGGACCTGCCCAAATGTCTGCGAGGAGAGGCCTTGTAGAGCGCCGTCACGCACAGAAACATTGCCGCCACCGGTCAAGTCATCGAGCACTGTAGCACCGCCACCGGTCTCGAACCGGCCGGCAATATCGGCACGACCAGTCATGAAGGCTGGCAAACCAAAGGCGCTGGCAACATCGCTGAGCTGAGCATCGCGCACCTGCGCATTGATGCTGGCCATCGGTCCCGCTGCACCGTTGGTGATCTCCACACGCCCCGAAAGCTCCCCGCCAAGCCAGGCAGCCTTCATTTCATCAAGAACAACATCCCCTTCGTCGAGCCGCATCCTGGCGCTGAATCTTTGCGCTGCTGAATTTGTGACACCAAGGTCAAGCGCGCCGACCTCCAGCGCCACATCTCCGGCATAGGAGCCGAGAAGCGCCCCCTCCGCCACAGAAAGCGCGGCGAGCGAGCCGGCGGATACGCGATTCACGGCGACGCGGCCATCGACGCGATTTTTAGCAACCGTCACCGCTCCGCTAATTTCACTTTCGGCGATCTTACCGACAATGTCCCCCACCTCCACGCCATCGCTGGAGAGGGCGATATTGGCGGAAAGGCGCACACCGTTGCCTTCGCCGTAGCCCGGCAACGCGATGCCGAAAAGCGGTATGAGGGGATCGATGTCGGAACTGTCCACTTCGGCAGCCACGGCGCCGTCGAATAAGATTTGGCCCTCCGTCAGCTGCGGCTCAACTGCACCGGAAAGGCTCGCATAGCCTTCCTGCAGGGTCAGCGTGGTGCCGAAATCGTAAATCCCCTCACCGTTATCCTCGGCCCGGAAGGTTAGTCCACCGCGGCCAAGGTCAAGGCCGGGGACGGTGTCAAAACCGATGAAATTAATCAGACTTGCACCATCATCGGCAGTCAGCGCGGCGCGGAAGCGCTCGCCCTCTTCGATGGCCGCATCCACGGTGATACCGCCCATCACACCCTCTATGGCGAGATCCTGTGCCTCTTCTTGATAGACGGCGGTCAGGGTGAGATCAGCATTTGCGGTCAGAGCCGGGTTATTTGCGAACCGGTCGAGGACGTTTGCCTGAAAAAGACGGGCATTTACCAACGCCGCAACACCGGCAAGCGAAGCACCCTGAAGGCGCATTTGGCTCTCACCGTCCCAAGGTGCCGCCCCACGCGGCCAGCGGCCAGCGGCAGAAATCTGCGCGCCGCTTAGATCACCAATCCGCAAAGTGTCGAGGACATATTCCCCATTCTCGAGCCGGCTCCTTGCTGTAACGCCTGTTGCGGAAAGGCCGCTCAGGACGGCCTGTTCGACATCCAGAGAAAGGGCGGAAACGCCAGCGCTGCCGGGATCCACGGCAAGAAGCGCGGCGAGGACTTGCAGCTTGTCGAGGTCGGCCCGGCGACCTTTCAACTCCAGCGAATTTGCCCGGTCGATACGCTCAAGACGGCCGGTCAGGCGGTCACCGTTGACGACAATTTCCAATTCCTCCAGCACCAAGCGGTCTGGCTGGAGGTTGGCCTGCGCGGAAAAACCTGCATTGGCGATTTCAGAAAATTCCTGCGGGTCGGCACGGCCCAGCCATTTCGCAAAACCGGTCGGCTGACGTGAGGCAAGAACCAACGCTCCCTCATAGGCCATGGTGTCTCGGACGGTCAGCACGCCATCTGCACGCAATTCCGTGCGGCCGGGCAATTGTGCGCCAAAGTTTTGCAATCGCCATGTGCCGGACTGACCAAGGGCAGTTATGTCCGCCTTGATATCGCGGATCACCGTGTCTCCGGCAACAAAGGCTGGTAGGGTGAGATTGATTTTCCCCTCCCCTGGCAGATGCGGTATTCTTGCAAGGATGAGGCGAAGCAGTTCCAGACGGTCCTCAAGATCCTGGCCTTCTGCAGTGGCAGTCTCGCCGACCGCGGTTTCCAGCCGTTCCACATTGACCTGCTGTCCCTCGGCGGAAACGTCAAAGGACGGGCTTTCGCCGAATTCCACACTGCCTTTGCCGGAGATCGAATAGGGATCGTCTCCGCCGCCTAGGCGCAATTCATAGGCCGGAACGGTCAGCCCATCGGTGGTGAATTCGGCATCAGCTTCCAGCAAGAACGGAAAGGCGTCCTCGCTCAGCACCCGCGGAAAGGCGATGCGGTCGTCCGCGCTCTGCGCCACGGCTGGGCGAAGACGCAACGTGCCGGTCGCACCCGGCAGTTCCGCGCCCATGTCGCCGAGGCCTTCAAAGGCAATATCGAACGGCACCGACTGCGGCTCGATCGTAGCACGCACCGAAAACGTGTCATCGGGCCGCAGACGCCCGGTGGAGGCACTGATACGGGCGCGCTCTTCGCCCCAACGCAAAGACCCTTCCCCCCGCCAGGGGCCGGACAGGGAGGCTGCGCCGGCGGAAAAATCGATCTCGCGCAGAATGATCTCGCGGTCATAGCGCGGATCGCGCACCCGCATGATCCCGTCAATGACAGCAAGCCGCTCCACGGCGATCGGTGTCTCTTCAAAGCGCGAGGCCCGCCCTAACGGCCAGAGCAGTTGGCCCTGATCGTCCAACCTCATTTCCAGCTGCGGGCGCTCCAAACGCATATCGACAATGACGATGTCACCGCGCATCAGTGGCGCAAGTTCCACATCCATCGCGAAGGACCGTGCAGTGAGCAACGGCTCAGCCTCCGGGCCAACACGCACGTCGGAAAAGGTGACCGATGGCAACGGCAGCAGACGGAGGGAGGCTGTGCCGCGCACCTTCACATCCTGTCCAAGCGCTCGGGTGGCTTCCGCCTCAAAATCGCTCTTGAAGCGGTTCCAGTCGACATAAGGCGGCACGACGAGGGCAGCCACCAATAAGGCCACAAGAAGCGAACCGAGGATGGCAAACAACCTCACGGACGACCCCCGTCAATGGCGCAATAATAGCTCACGAAAAGGGCCCTCACACCACCTTACCCGGATTCATGATGTTGTTAGGGTCGAGCGCGTCCTTGATGGCGCGCATCATGGCGTGGCCGGTACCGTGTTCCAGCCTCAGAAACCGTCGTTTGCCCTGCCCGACACCGTGCTCCCCCGTGCAAGTGCCACCCATGGCAATCGTGCGCAGGTTGAGACGCTCGATCATCTCTTCGGCCCGGGCAACCTCATCAGCATCGTCCATCATGACGAGTGGCGAGACGTGGAAATTACCATCCCCCACATGGCCGATCACCGGTGCGATGAGACCGAGTCGCTCCACGTCGGCAACTGTCTCCGAAACGCATTCGGCGAGTTTGGAAATCGGCACGCAGGCATCCGTCGCGATGCCTTGGCTGCCGGGGCGGTGGGCAAGCATCGCGTAGTAAGCGTCGTGCCGTGCCTTCCACATTTTGGAGCGTTCCTCAGTGCTGGACACCCAGTCAATCGACGTGCCGCCGAACTCTTCGGCAATGGCGGCAAAGCTCTGCGTCTGCTCGTCCACGGAGGCGGGGGTGCCGTGGAATTCGATGAAGAGGCAGGGCCGGTCAGCAAAACTGGTCTTTGAATAATCGTTCATGCAGCGCACCATCAGCGCATCAAGCAACTCAATGCGCGCCATCGGTAACCCGCATTGCATGGCCATAATCGTCGCGTTGCAGGCCGCATCCACGCTCGGGAACTGGCAAACACCGCTGGTGATGGTTTCCGGGATTCCGTGCAGACGCAGCACCATTTCTGTAATGATGCCAAGCGTGCCTTCCGACCCCACCATCAATCGCGTGAGATCATAGCCGGCCGAGGATTTGCGCGCCCGACTGGCAGTTTTGACGATGGAGCCATCCGCCGTCACTACTGTGAGGCTCACCACATTGTCACGCATCGTGCCATAGCGCACCGCATTGGTGCCGGATGCGCGAGTCGCCACCATTCCGCCAAGAGAAGCATTCGCGCCGGGGTCGATGGGGAAGAAAAGACCCTGGTCACGCAAATGTTCGTTCAGAGCTTCACGGGTCACTCCGGGCTGGAGCGTGACGTCGAGATCCTCCGCGCTGACCTCCAGAATCTTGTCCATCTGCATCAGATCAATCGAGATACCGCCGTTCGGCGCATTCACTCCACCTTCCAGCGACGTGCCGGTACCAAACGGAATGATGGGAACGTGATGCTCATGGCAAACACGAGTAATTTCAGCTACTTCCTCGGTAGATTGAGCAAAAATCACGGCGTCCGGCAGCTGCGCCGGAATGTAGGTCATGGTGTGGGAATGCTGCTCGCGGATGGATTGGCCGGTGCTGCAACGCTCACCAAAACGCTGCTTGAGAATGTTCACCGCAGTGGCGATCCCGTCCTCGTTGCGGGCCGCATCATCCAGATCCGCCAAAGCCATTGTTGTGTTCCCGTTTGCAAACGCTGCGGTGCTGCCTTGTCACCCCGCGCAGTCCCTTGCTAGCAAACGTAGCACAGGCTGCGCCCGCGTCTATAAGTGGCACGTGGGGTGCAGCAATCAATTCCCGGGGCGCGTGACGTGATATGATTGAAGCCGAAACAGGCACCGGCCAAGGCCCCCAGATCGCCCCAAATGGCGGATATTTCTCACGTTTCATGCCCGTCGAGCCAGACTGGATCGACTATAACGGCCACCTCAACATGGCCTACTACAATGTGCTCTTTGACCGCGGCATGGATGATATTTTTGCCCATCTGGGCCTTGGGCCGGATTACCAGTCCACCCGCAAGATGACGACCTATTCCGCCGAGGCGCATATCAAGTATCTGCGCGAGGTCCATGAAGACGCAAAGCTGCGCGTCCGCACCGTCATTCTCGACCATGACGCCAAGCGGCTGCACACGTGGGCTGAATTGCTCCATGCAGACGGATGGATTGCGGCGACCTGCGAGGTGATGACCCTTTCCATCGACCAGAGCGGCGAAACACCTAAGGTCGCGCCCTGGCCGGACGATGTGATGACCGCCATTAACGGGCGCGCGGCGCAGGATGCCAAACACCCCGTGCCGGACGATGCGGGTAAGCCCATGGCCATCCGGCGGCGCTGAGAAAGACACGCGGCCATGCCCTTCTCATTTTCACGCATGGCCAATGCCCTCGCCACCGCCTTCCGCGCGGCAATACTTCCCAATGCACAGACCTTCCTTCGCACGCGCCAACCGATGCTCTGGCTGGTGTCGCTCGTTGTGGGATTGCTTGTTGCCATCGCGGCGGTTCTGTTCCGCCTCGCCGTCGAGCTGGTTCATGAGATCTGGCTCGATGGCTCCAGCGAACGACTGGTGACGGCAACCGCCGGAGTTCACTGGTTTCTTATCCTCCTTGCGCCCACAGTCGGTGGCCTTGTTGTCGGTCTGATCCTGCAATTCTACGTCCCAACACGGCGCGCCAGTGGGATTGCTGATGTTATTGAATCGCGCGCCGCGGGCGGGCGGAACATCTCGCTGAAACCCGGCCTCATCTCTGCCGCCGTCAGCGCCATTTCACTGGGGTCCGGCGCAAGCGCTGGGCGAGAGGGACCAATGGTGCATCTGGGGGCGACGCTCGCGACATCCATTTGCCAGAAGATGGATTTCCCAGGCTGGGCGCGGCGCACGCTCCTCGCCTGCGGCGTGGCGAGCGCAATTTCCGCTTCGTTCAACGCACCCATTGCCGGGGTGCTCTTTGCCCACGAAGTGGTGCTGCAGCACTATTCCAAACGCTCCTTCATCCCCATCGTCATGGCCTCCGTGATGGGGACAATCCTATCGCGGCTTTGGTTCGGCGAGGACTCGGCTTTTGCGATCCCCGACTTCCAGATCACATCTTATTTGGAATTCCCCGCCTTCGCTCTGCTCGGCCTCGTCTGCGCGTTGGTTGCAATCCTCTTCCAATTTGGCCTTATCGCGACGGACAGTGCAGCACGCCGCATCGCATTGCCACTTTGGTTCCGCCCGGTGCTCGGCGGCTTGTTGGTTGGCGCCATCGCGATCTTTGCGCCGCAAGTGCTCGGGGTTGGCTATGAGGCGACATCCAATGCGCTGACAAACAACATCCCGCTCAGCCTGCTCATCATTCTCATCATCGCCAAATCCGCCGCGACAGCCATTACTCTAGCATCAAGGTTCGGTGGCGGAATCGTCTCGCCTTCGCTCTATATCGGCGCGATGACCGGCGGAGCCTTTGGCCTTGTTGCATCTTCTGTCTTTCCCGAACTTGCCTCCAGCCAAGGCCTCTATGCGATCCTTGGCATGGGCGCCGTCGCTGCGGCGGTGATCGGCGCGCCGATCTCCACCGCTGTGATGGTCTTTGAACTGACCGGTGGCTATGCGCTGTCCATAGCGTTGCTGCTCACCGTCGGTATCGCCGTTGGCATCAACCAAGCGGTGCATGGGCGCTCATTTTTCCAGTGGCAGCTCGAAGGGCGCGGCATTGCCGTGATGGACGGGCCGCACCGCTATGTCGGCTCCAACATCGAGGTCGCTTCCTTCATGAAGCCTGTGGCAGCGGATGAAGAACGCCTTGTCGACCCGGAAGACCCCCGCCCGCTTTTGCGCCTGGACACGACGCTGGAAATGGCTTTGCGCACCTTCGATGATGGTGGCCATGAGCGGCTCGGCGTCGTCAGCGCGCGGGATGCCACGCACCTCGTGGGCACTGTGACACAGACTGCGGCGCTCCAGGCCTACAATCGGGCGCTGGTGGACATATCGGTCGAAGAACATCGCTAGGGCACAGTAGGCATGGGCTACGCGAAAGCCTAAATACGGACCATGAACACGCCCGGTCCGAATCAGAAGCCCAAAGGCAGCATCGCCGCCCGCGCCATGGCCCGCCCTGTTGCTACGGACCACGCTGCCGCCCCCTATTTGGATGGCCTGAACCCCGAACAGCGCGATGCCGTGCTGACAACCGAAGGCCCGCTTCTCGTTCTCGCTGGAGCTGGCACGGGCAAGACACGGGTGCTGACGACACGTATCACGCATATTCTAAGCCTGAAACTCGCCTGGCCGAGCCAGATCCTCGCCGTAACCTTCACCAACAAAGCCGCACGGGAGATGAAGAACCGCATCGCCTCCCAGGTGGGTGAGACAGTGGAGGGGATGCCGTGGCTCGGCACATTCCACTCGATTTGCGTGAAAATCCTGCGCCGCCATGCAGAGTTGGTGGGCCTCAAATCCGGCTTTACGATTCTCGATACCGACGACCAGATCCGCCTGCTGAAGCAGCTCATCCAGGCCGCTAATATTGACGACAAGCGCTGGCCTGCGCGCCAATTTGCCCATGCCATCGACGGCTGGAAGAACAAAGCGCTGCGCCCGGATCAGATTTCCGAAGGCGAGGCGCGCGCCTATGTGGCGGGCAAGGGGCGCGAGCTTTACCGCGAATATCAGGACCGGCTGAAAGTGTTGAACGCGGTGGATTTCGGCGATCTGCTGGTCGAATGCATCCGCCTGTTTGAGGAAAATCCGGACATTCTGGCCAAATATGCCGGGCAGTTCCGCTACATGCTGGTAGACGAGTACCAGGACACAAATGTCGCACAGTATAAGTGGCTGCGGCTGTTGGCGGGCACGGCCCCCTCATCCGCCCCTCAGGGGCACCTTCTCCTCGACGGGGAGGAGGACGACCCCACAGCCTCCACGGAGCGAACAGCGACCGCGGCCCCTGCCGCGCCCAGCCGGAGCGAAGGCGGCGCAGCCGCCGACAGCGTGAGGCCTAACATATGCTGCGTCGGCGACGACGACCAATCCATCTATGGCTGGCGGGGGGCTGAGGTGGACAACATCTTACGCTTTGACCGGGATTTTCCCGGCGCGAAAGTGATCCGCTTGGAGCGCAATTATCGCTCGACCTCGCATATCCTCGCTGCAGCCTCCCACCTCATCACCCACAATGAAGGCCGCCTCGGCAAGACGTTGTTCACCGAAGCTGCCGACCCTGACGAGAAGATGGTGCGGGTCGCCGCGGGGTGGGACAGCGAAGAAGAAGCCCGCGCCATCGGCGAGGAGATCGAGGCCTATCAGGTGAAGGGCCACGCTCTGAACGAGATCGCCATTCTGGTGCGCGCGTCTTTCCAGATGCGGGAATTTGAGGACCGGTTTGTCTCGCTTGGCCTCAATTACCGCGTTATCGGCGGGCCTCGCTTCTACGAACGGCTCGAGATCCGCGATGCGATGGCCTATTTCCGCATCACCTGCCAGCACGCCGATGACCTCGCCTTCGAGCGCATCATCAACACGCCCAAACGGGGGCTGGGTGACGCCACAATCAAGCAGATCCGCGACCATGCCCGCGCCCGCAAAATCCCCATGTTCGCTGCCGTTGGTGAGATGGTGGAGAGCGAGGAGTTGAAACCCAAACAGCGCGCCACGCTGAAAATGTTCCACCTCAACATCCAGCGCTGGGCCGGGCTGCTCGATAGCATGAAACACACCGAGCTTGCCGAGATGATCCTCGACGAGAGCGGCTACACGGAATTCTGGCAAAACGACCGCAGCGCGGAAGCGCCGGGGCGGCTGGAAAACCTGCGCGAGCTTGTCCGCTCCATGGACGAATTTGAGAGCATGCGCGGGTTTCTCGAACACGTCTCGCTGGTGATGGACACCGACAACAACCCCGACCTCGACGCCGTTTCGCTGATGACGCTGCATTCGGCTAAGGGGCTGGAATTCGATACCGTGTTCCTGCCCGGCTGGGAGGAAGGGCTGTTCCCGCATCAACGCTCGCTGGACGAAGGCGGCCGCTCAGGTTTGGAAGAGGAACGCCGCCTTGCCTATGTCGGCATCACGCGGGCACGCACCAATTGCCACATCTGGTTCGTCTCCAACCGCCGCATCCACGGCCAGTGGCAATCCTCCATTCCAAGCCGCTTCATCGACGAATTGCCGGAAGACCATGTGGAGGTCATCGAACCGACCAGCACCTATGGTGGGTATGGGGCGGGCGGTGCAGGCGGCAGACAATGGGGCGCGCAAAACGGCGGCTACGGCGCCTCGCGCTTTGACGGCATGGGTGGGTCATCCATGGGCGGGCAGGGTTTCGGCGGGTCCGGCTACACCTCCCCCGGCTGGAAACGCGCCCAGGCCAACGCCTCAGCCGACGCCCAAACCGCCTGGGGCAACCGCTCCGGCCACAAAACCACCTATAATGGCGGCCCGCGCACGATTGAGGGCGAACTGGTGGCGAAGAGTGTTATCGGCGCGGAGGAGAGTAAATTCCCGCTAGGCGCGCGGATCTTTCACATGAAGTTCGGGTATGGTGAGATCATCAATATTGATGGCAACAAGTTGACCGTGCAGTTTGATAAGGCCGGGCAGAAACGGGTTTTGGATTCGTTTGTGGAGGGTGTTTGAGCATGTTGCGCTTTGAAGCATTTCGACTTTTTCTCAGAAGAAATATTCAAAAGGACATTGAGGACACAGATCAGGATCGACGCGAGTGGATAGAGTCGGCGCTGCGCGAATCTTTTGATTTTGATCACTATAGTAAAAATTTCCATTTCAAGCCTCTGCCGGAAGATGAGCGTCCTTCTTATCTCGGCGAACACATAATTGCCGGTTGGCTTGCTAGACAAACAGTGGTGGACGAGCGCACTCCTCCGGAAGACGGGCTTCAACCGACTAAAGACATTTCATGGCGCGCGGCACTAATTTTTATTGATCCTACCGAACACTCAGATGGCCAAAAAATTGGAATGGAGAAGCGCTCCGATATAGGCCAATCATTGCCGATCCTGCGGACGCTGTTCAAGCATCTAGAAGATCGTAATAGAGGATACGGATCGGAGATATTTCCGATACAAGAGGAAGGCAGTTTCCTAAGGTTTGTCGCCAACCATCAGGGGCGAATAAATTGGCTACAGTACGAAGCAGTAGTCCCGAATATGTTCGAGAGTTCAGATGCTTACTCTGAAGAACTACGAGAACTGCGGGACAAGGCGGGTGTGCAAAAAGTCAGAACGACCCTTTCCAGCCCTAGCCCAATTGAAGTCGAACAGACGCCGTTGGCAGACATAGGCGGTGACATTGAGGCTGGAGGTGGCGCAGTTAAAGCTCGGACAGTCGACGGTGAGAGCTATAACTCTCAGAGAGATTCCAAGAGCTATGCGGCCGACACAGAGGATGAGAAGTCGGAAACACCGCGGTGGTGGGAATTGATCAAGCCAGCCGTCAGGGGATTGTTCGGTGAGTAACGTTTTCTCGAAAACCCTGCTCGTCGTGGTCGCGGCCTGCCTCATCGTTGCAGCGCTGATCTATCCGGATGTATTCACCGACAAAAACAACATTTTTTTCAAAAACTTAGTAAATCACAATCTTCTCGGAATTTCTGGCCTCATTATGTCCATCGGCATATCCTCAATAGTCTTTTGCTTAGGAAAGATCGCTGATTACGAGGCTCGAATGGAGGCACCTAAACATTTTAAGTTGACGCGGAAGTCGCTACGCCGAGATGCGTCGGGGTTGGTAACGGTTTTTGTCCTGTGCCTATTAGTATCTGTCGCAAAACCCTTGCTGATCGATTTCCAATTCGCGGTAGTCGCGGCAAACGTTTTTTCCTTGTATCTTCTGATTGCGATTAGCGTCCTACTCTATGATTTGGCCGCTCTTGCATCGCAAATTGAAGCCTAGAAATCGACCTTCGATAGCTAGCGACACCCTACCCCCGAGGCCGTCGCGTGTTCCTTCCGCCCGGCCGTGTCGATTTCGGCGGCCGTCCTTCAAACTTCCCGCCACGCGCCTGACCGCCCGGCTTGGGCGCTCCGCCACCCGGCTTACCACCAGCCTTCGGCCCACGCGGCTTGCGGGGCTTCCGCTTCGGGCCATCCGCGCCGGATTTCCCAACACCCGGCTTTCCGCCGCCTGCCTTCACCGCGCCCGGCTTCGCCCGGCTCCGTGGTCCGCGTCGGC
Organism: uncultured Alphaproteobacteria bacterium; assembly: GCA_929200315.1. Taxonomy (GTDB): domain Bacteria; phylum Pseudomonadota; class Alphaproteobacteria; order Rhizobiales; family Rhizobiaceae; genus Pseudahrensia. The sequence continues at coordinate 169,479 of CAKMZB010000004.1, forward strand.
CCTGCCGTTTTGGCGCGGTTGGTTCGTCATCCACGCCCATTTTCGCGCCGGGGTCGCCTGAGGCTACTTCTATCGTGATGCCGAGCAGCTTTTGGACTTGTTTCAGCAGGTTGCGCTCATCCGGCGCGCAAAACGCGACCGCTTTGCCGTCGCGCCCTGCTCTTGCGGTCCGGCCGATGCGGTGGACGTAGGCTTCGGGCACTTCGGGGAGGTTGAAGTTGTAGACGTGGGTGACGCCGGGGATGTCGATGCCGCGGGCGGCGACGTCTGTTGCCACGAGAATGCGCACATTGCCGTCGCGGAACGATTTCAAAGCCCTGTCGCGCTGGCCCTGGCTTTTGTTGCCGTGGATGGAGGCGGCCTCAAACCCTTCCGCCACCAGATGCTTCATCAGCTTTTCTGCGCCGTGTTTGGTACGGGAGAAGACGAGCGACAGCGCGTCGGGGTTATCCGTCAGCATCTGCTTGAGCAGCGTGGCCTTGTCCCGCGAGGAGACGAAATGCACTTCCTGGGCGACCTTGTCCGCGGGCTTGCCGGGGGGCGCGACTTCCACCCGCACCGGGTCGTTCAAATAAGCGCGGGAAAGCTGCTCCACCGCATCGGGCATAGTGGCGGAAAAGAGCAACGTCTGGCGCGGTTGGCCGAGCAGTTTGGCGATCTTCTTCAGCGCATGAATAAAGCCGAGATCGAGCATCTGGTCGGCTTCGTCCAGCACTAGATATTGGGCGGTATCAAGCTTCACCGCGCCGCGGTCTGTCAGGTCGAGCAGCCGCCCCGGCGTGGCGACCAGAATGTCAGTGCCCTTCGCCAAATGCTTGATCTGGCTGTTGATCGATTGGCCACCCACCACGGAAGAGACCCAGATCGGGGTCTTCTTCACGTAATTGCGCAGATTGTCGGCAATCTGGTTCACCAATTCGCGGGTCGGGGCGAGGATGAGGGCGCGGACGGATTTGGGCTTGGGCCGCTCACCATCGGCCATCAGCCGGTCCACCAGCGGCAGGCCGAAAGCGGCTGTTTTGCCGGTGCCGGTTTGCGCCAGGCCCATCACGTCCTGCCCCGCAAGCACGATCGGGATCGCCTGGGTCTGGATCGGGGTCGGCTGGGTCAGGCCAAGGGCCTTGAGCGGGCGCACGACCTTGGCGGACAAGCCAAGCTCGGCAAAAGCGGAAGGCGCTCCGCCCTGTTCGTCGGGCGAAGGTTGGGTCGAATTGTCAGACAAGGAAGGAACCTTAGTTCAGGCCGCGAGGGAATGCGGCCGCGGGGTTTGAAGCGCCTATCGGTCGCCACGCCCAGCAAGTCAATGCGCCGCGGCCCTTTCGCAGGTCGCGGCGCGAGCTTTTCAGCCTAGATGTCGAGAGCCGCGGTGCGGGCCGTGCGGGTCTTGGTCATGGCTTTGCCAAGGGCATCATCACGGCCATACATGTCGCCAAAATATTCAACGGTGCCGTCCGTCGTCGGCCAGGCGGTGAAATAAGAGACATAGACGGGGATTTTCACCGGCACATTCTCCTTGGCGTTTGCACCACGCGCGATCTGGCTGCGGACATGATCCTCAGACGTTTTAAGCACCGCTGCGGCCATGGCCCAGGGGTCAGACAGGCGCACACAGCCGTGGGACAGAGCTCGTGCATCGCGCTTAAACAAGTTCCGCGACGGCGTATCGTGCATGTAGATGTGGTGCTTGTTGGGGAACATGATCTTCAATTCACCCAGCGCGTTGCGCGCACCCGGGCGCTGCCGCACGTTGTAGGGGAAGTCCGCCCCAACGCTCCACCAATCGATGTTGTAGCCGGAGACACGCCGCCCGCTCTGGTTGGTAATTTCGTAATTGCGCTCGTCCAAATAGCCTGGGTTTTCACGCAACTTCGGCAGCTTTTCATTGACCAGGATCGAACGCGGCACGCCCCAATAGGGGTTATATTCGACGTATTCGATCTCATCATGGAAGAAGTTGGTCTGGTTGGACTTCTTGCCGACAATGGCGCGCATGGAGAGCTTGGCTTCACCGCCGCTCATATAGGTAGCGCGGAAGCCCGGTTGGTTGATGAAGACATGGGTCTTACCAAAAGTATCGGGAAGCCAGCGCAGCCGCTCCATCGCCAGCAGCACTTTCTCGCGCTTATTTTCCGGCTGGGTGCCGACAATAGCGTTGATCGTGTTGCGGCCGATGATGCCGTCTGTGCCAAGATTGCTGGCGCGCTGGAAATCCTTCACCAGAGCCACAACATCTGCGCTGTAGATACCGCTGGTCGGTGGGATGGCGAAGACCGGCGCGTGATCGGCCAGCATTTCCGGGCTCGCCTTGCGGCGAATGCCTTCGACGATCTCAGCAAGTTCATCATTGGTCTGGCCAGGGCGCAGGAATGTGTCGTTGGAAATCTGCAACGGCGGCGGGCCTTCTTCGGCATTATCCAACGCCTTCAGCTCATCAACCAGCGCCTGGAAAGCTGCGGCCTTGGGGTGTGCATTCTTCAACTCACGGGCCGGGGAATAACCGCCGAGAATCGCGGCCAGAGTGGCTTTCGCGTTGCGTTTGTTAGCAGGGAAGTCGTGGTAACCGCTGATCTTGTTGGGATCGACCGTGCCGTGGCGCGCGTCTAAAGCATAGCGCAGCGCCGCGGTGGTGAGGGCAAATTCAAATCCCATCGCATCCTGAAGCGCGGCCTTAGCCGGGTCTACCGGGGCGGTGGAAGCCGTGGTCAGCGTTGCATCATCGTCCCCGTCGCGATCGATTGCATAATCTTCCTCGTTGAGACCCAGGCTCTCGGCACCAGCCAACACATCAAGCACGGCCATAGCGGCGTAGTTCGGCTCGCCATCCTCGTGGACCCACAGGAATTCGGGATTTGCCTTGTAGTGAGCAAGCATCGCCTCGCCGACATCCTTGCGTGCGGCAACGTCGATGCTGCCGAGGAGGTCAGCGCCATTCTTCAACTCAAATGTGTCGGTCGTGGCGACAACAGGCGTTTCAACCGCGCCGTCTTCTGCAGCTGGCGGGGCAAAGGTGGTGGCAAGAGAGGTCCAGGCCACGGGGGCAAGCGCCTCGGCCTTGTAGTTATAATAGACGGTCCGCTTCACCCGCGCGCGGGTTAAACCAGCCGCCTCACGCTCACGGCGAATACGCTCACGAAGGCGCTCTCGACGGCGCTCAGCAGAACGAGGGAACAAAGCATCGAACAGGCCCTGGGCCTGCGCTTGTTCCAATTTGGGCGCAACGACAGCCGGAGCTGCAGTCAAAAAGGTGGATGCAAGGGCAAGGCAGAGCAGGCGACGCATGGGAGGTCCAATCTTGGTTGGTCCGGTTTCGGTTCCGGCAAATCAACGCAAATCACAGGGCACAATTGTATTTCGCCATATTGTGCCACATCCGACGAGACCAATTAAGGCAAAACTCGTGCACAAATCCTTTACCACGTTGTCGCAATGCGGATTTGTGGCGGGTGTTGCATCAGCGCAGCACTTTGGCGCCATGGTCAGAGCCCGCGATTGGCCTCGAACTGCCCATGTTTGCGAAAACGCACCACATAACGCGGCAGAATCGCACTGATTCCCTGGGGCCGGATGCCAAGATCGGTGAATGTGCGGCCGCTTTCGATGGCATCCTTTGACACAACATTATCTTCTTTCAGCATTTCCACTTGGTCGACGGTGAGCAGTGCGCCAGGCAGAATTTGCATGATCTTGCCCATAAATGAGGCGATGGGGAACGGGATCGTGAGGAAGCGGCGGTCGCGCTGAATTTCTTCAAGCATCCGCTCTAGGCATTGGCGGAAGGTCAGCACTTCTGGTCCACCAAGCTCCCAGGTCGAGCCCGGTTCCATGCGCCCTTCGACAGCCTGCACCACCGCTTCAGCAATGTCGCCGACATAAGCGGGCTGAAAGCGGGTCCTGCCACCGCCGATCAAAGGAAGGAAGGGGGAGAAGCGGGCCATGGAAGCAAAGCGGTTGAAAAAATCATCCTCCGGGCCAAACACAATGGAGGGGCGCAGGACAATCGCGCCGGGAACGGCCTCGCGCACCAACTCCTCGCCCCGCGCCTTGGTCTTGGCGTAGCTGGCTTCGGAAGCTTCAGCAGCCCCAATGGCCGACATTTGCACCATGGGCACCTTTGCTTTTGCCGCAGCCTGCGCCACCCAGCCGGCACCACGGGCCTGCACAGCCGAAAAGGTCTGTTTCCCGCCTTCTGCAAGAATGCCAACAAGGTTTACCACTGCGTCAGAACCTTCAACAGCACGATCAATGGACCATTGGTAGCGCAGGTTCGCCTGGACAAGCTGCACTTGCCCGACATTACCTGCAGGCTGCAAAAAACCAGCTAGATCAGGTCGCCGGCACGCCACCCGCACACGGTACCCGCGCGCTGCAAGAGCCCGCACCACATAGCGGCCAATAAAGCCAGACCCGCCAAAGACGGTAACAAGGCTGTCCCGGGCAAGTGTTGGGCCGGAAATTGTGACCATAGTGACTTCCTGTGCAGTTGACGAAGCGACAATAACAGTCGCCCTTGATCTGAAGCCTTCCATACAGCGCCCGTCACCGCTGGCAAAGGGCTCTCAACCCTTCGCGGCAACGAACCGCGCCAAAGGGCCGCAATATCCGTTTGACAGGCTGCATATGCCTCCTTAAAGCGCAGCCGACCACGCACCTGTGCCCAGGTGGCGGAACTGGTAGACGCGCTGGCTTCAGGTGCCAGTGGCCTCACGGCCGTGGAGGTTCGAGTCCTCTCCTGGGCACCACTTTTCTTCTTTTTTCGTGTGCGTATCGCAGGAGATGTCCGTGACCATTCGCTTGCACCGGGGCGACTTGCCCGACCTTGCAAACTACACAACGTCCGTCGCAATCGACACGGAGACCCTTGGTCTCAACCCGCATCGCGACCGACTTTGCGTCATTCAGCTTTCCAATGGCGATGGCACAGCGGACATCGTGCAGATCGAAAAGGGCCAGACCTCAGCGCCCAATATCGAGAAGCTGCTCGCCGATGACAGTGTTGAAAAACTCTTTCATTTCGGGCGTTTTGACATTGCAGTTCTTTATCACGCCTTCGGAACTCTCACCCGTAACGTCTACTGCACAAAGATCGCCTCACGTCTGACCCGCACCTATACAGACCGCCATGGTTTGAAAGACCTTTGCCGGGAAATGATCGGGGTCGATATTTCCAAACAGCAGCAATCCTCCGATTGGGCGGCGGAAGACCTAACCACCGCACAACAGGCCTATGCGGCCTCTGATGTGCTGTATCTTCACCGTCTGCAGGATGCGCTTAACGCTCGTCTTGAGCGAGAAGAGCGTGCAGACTTGGCAAAGGCTTGCTTTGATTTCCTCCCTGACCGGTGCCTTCTCGACCTTGCCGGATGGGACGAAGTGGATATTTTCTCACATTCGTGATGGTTTCGCGCCACTTGGCCGCAGGAAAACCACATTGATCACGCTTTGTTACACATTGCCTGATAGGCCTTCACCCTGCGCAACACTATTACGTGGTCCATGCAAAACGTAACTGTTCCCGATCAAACCTTCACGTCGAGCGCTCCGCTTCACCAGCGCACTGACGCGGAGTTTGCTCGTGCCAAGCGCCACCAACGTCAGGTCGGTTGGCTGAAACGCGCCCTGCCCGCAGCTGCAATTTGCGTAGTTCTGGCCTTTGGCGCCCTTAGCGCCCTATCCTTCAATCCGTTCGCTACACTCGATATTGCTGGCATTGGCCTTGAAGACGGCAAACTCGTCATGCGCGAACCGAAGCTGGAAGGCGTTGACCGCAATGACCGGCCTTTCACCGTGCAGGCCAACAGCGCCCAGCAGGATCTCGACCAGCCAGACCTCATTGAGCTCAACGCCATTGCCGCAGAACTTGCCGATGATGCGGGTTCTCAAACGCAGGTTGAGGCAAAAACCGGTCTTTACAACGCTAAATCCGAGCAATTGGTGCTCTCCAACGGCGTCAATGTGCGGGGAGCAAACGGCCTCGATATCCAGCTCGACAATGCCGACATCGACATGAAGACCGGCGTCATGACGTCTGAAAACCCAGTCAGCGTGACTTCACGGGATGGTCGGGTGACGGCGGATTCGGTTCAGGTAAAGGACAACGGCAAGCGCATTATTTTCAAGGAACGTGTGCGCATGGTAATTGACCGACCCCAGACGCCAAGCGCGGAAATCGTCGAGAACCAGACCGACAAAAAGACCGATACAGAGGAAGACCCGTCATGATCCGCCTTGCTTTTGTGATCGGCTCCCTGCTGCTCTTGGCTCTCCCCGCGCAGGCGCAGGTTTCCGGCGGAGCATTTTCAGGTTTCTCCGGCAATTCCGGCGATCCTATCGCAATTGACGCCGATGAGTTGGAAGTGCTGGACGAACAGGCCAAGGCCATCTTCTCCGGTAATGTGAAAGTGCGCCAGGGTGCTAGTCTCATCACTACCAGTCGCCTTGTGGTTCACTACGCCCGCTCCAGCGGGAGCAGCGGCACGGGGGCCAACGACATTGACCGCCTGGTTTTAACCGGTGGCCTGGTGGCCACCTCCGACAACAACACCGCCACCGCCGATAGTGGTGTTTACAGTGTGAAAACCGAAAATGTGGTTCTTGAGGGCAATGTTGTTGTGAGTCAGGGGGAGAGCGTTGCGAAAGGCTGCAAGCTCGTTGCCAATTTGAAGACGAATGTTGCAAAAATGGAAGCCTGTGGCGGACGTGTGCGCTCCGTCTTTACACCGGGCTCCAACTAGGCCTTTTCCAACCAAATCCATGGAACATCCGCTCAGAAGATTTGCCGCCCAGACGGCCGCGTCCGACCCGGCCAGTGAACCGGATCACAGTGGTGAAGGCGCGCTTGTCGCCCGGGGTCTGATGAAGACCTACCGCCAGCGCGCGGTGGTGGATGGCGCAAGCCTTGGCGTGCGGCGCGGCGAGGCGGTTGGTCTGCTTGGTCCAAACGGTGCGGGCAAAACGACCTGCTTCTACATGATCACCGGCCTCATAAAACCTGATGCCGGGACGATCGAAATCGACGGCCATGACGTCACCGCAATGCCGATGTACCGCCGCGCGCGGCTCGGTGTGGGCTATTTGCCGCAGGAAGCGTCCATCTTTCGCGGCCTGACTGTGGAAAACAACATCAAAGCGGTGCTTGAAATAGCTGAACCAGACAAGGCAGCACGGGCCGAGCAGCTCGATGCGCTGCTTGACGAATTCAAGATTGGACACTTGCGCAAATCTCCCGCCATCGCCCTTTCGGGGGGCGAACGACGGCGGCTGGAAATTGCCCGCGCGCTGGCCTCAAAGCCAGCATTCATGCTGCTTGATGAGCCTTTCGCCGGCGTTGACCCCATCGCGGTGGGGGACATTCAGGAACTGGTTCAGCACCTCACCCAGCGTGGCATTGGCGTTCTCATTACCGATCACAATGTGCGTGAAACGCTCGGTCTGATCGACCGCGCCTACATCATTGCAGCCGGTCAGGTGCTGACCCACGGCAAACCAGCCGAAATTGTCGCCAACCCTGACGTCAGACGGCTTTATCTGGGTGATCGTTTTACCCTTTAGGCGTATCCGTCTTGCAACAAACCACGCCCTCGCCCTAGTCTTGGCACGGTACTTGCATTGGCAATCTCGTTAGGGGCATCTGTGGCAGCTGGTTTGGCTTTGCGGCTAACACCGCGCGTTGCTCAAGGGCAGCGTCAGGCAGTGACCATGACGCCGCAATTGAGCCAGGCAATCAAGCTGCTGGCCATGTCCAATGCCGAACTTTCTGTCTTTATTGAGGAGCAGATTGAGCGCAACCCGCTGCTTGATCGTGCACCCGAAGCACCGCGCAGCACGGGTTCTGCTGGTATCGCCGACATCTCCGATATTTCCGACAATCGCATTGCACCGGTCTCGCTGGCCGAGCATCTGCGCAGTCAATTAGCGATCCTGCCACTGGAGGCGGACCTTGCGCGCGCAGCCCTGCATATCATCGCCGCCCTCGGCCCCTGCGGCTATTTGCGCGATGATGTTGCCGACATGGCTGAGGAACTCACCACCAAACCTACCCGCATCGAAGCTGCCCTCGCGGTCGTTCAGACACTGGAGCCTGCAGGAATCGCGGCACGGAACCTCACCGAATGCCTCGCCCTCCAGCTCAAGGCGCGCAATCGCTTTGACCCGGCAATCGAGATTGTGCTCTCCAATCTCGACCGTCTGGCGGATCGTGATTTCACAGCGTTGAAGCGCCTCACAGGGCTTGGCGAAGCAGACCTTCTGGACGCTCTCACCGACATCCGCGCCTGCGACCCTAAACCCGGGACCGCCTTTAGCGGTGAGGAAACCGCGACCATCCATGCCGATGTTCACATCACCCAAAACGCCGCTGGTGAATGGGACATTCGCCTTGACGACGAAACCCTGCCCAAGGTGCTGATCGACCACACCTATGCGACGACCCTTTCGCCGGAGGGCAATGGCGCAGCGGCAAAGGAAGCGCGCAATTTCACGCAAGGGCTGATGGATGAGGCCAATTGGCTGACCCGCAGCCTTGACCAGCGCGCCCGCACAATTTTGACCGTGGTCACGGAGATCGCTAGGCAACAGACCGCATTTCTCCATCACGGCGTTCAACAGCTGCGCCCGCTGACGCTGCAACAGGTGGCGGATGCGATCGGCATGCACGAATCCACCGTCAGCCGCGTGACCTCCAACAAATATGTCGCAACTCCGCGCGGGCTTTTTGAGCTGAAGTTCTTCTTTACCTCCACCATCAACGCGGCATCGGGCGAGGCGCATTCGTCGCAATCGGTGAAGGAGCACATCCGGGCGCTGATCGCGGCAGAGACGCCCAAAGGCGTCTACAGCGACGATGGTCTGGTCGAAGCGCTCAGGGCAGAAAATATCGATATTGCCCGCCGAACGGTCGCAAAATACCGTGAGGCGATGCAGATTCCATCCTCCGTGCAGCGCAAACGCGAAAAACGCGCTGCCGCTAAAGCTGCATCCCAGGAAACAGTTGAAGCTGCATAATTCGCCGCATTTGCAGTGCATTGTTTAACACGCATTGACTTGGCCGCCCCATCACCATATCCCGCGCCAGCCTGTTGGCTCGATTAGCCCACAGGCCTCAAATTTGGGGACCGAACCGCGCGTCAACCCCTTTATCCGCTGATGGTGGCAGTCTATCCTCGTTGAACCGAACCCGGGCCACCAGGCACTCCGGGCGGTGTTGGCATTTTCAAACAGGAGTGGTCCATGACGCTACGCATCTCAGGCAAGCACATGGATGTGGGCGAAGCGCTCACTACACGTATCGAAGAGCGTATTACGGACGCTGTGGAAAAATATTTCGGCCACGGTTTTTCCGGCCGGGTAACGCTTGAGAAGGATGGTGCCTTCTTCAATGCCGATTGTATGATCCACTTGGATTCCGGCGTTGTGCTGCAGGCCTCTGCCCGCGGCACGGAGCCGACAACGAGCTTTGATCAGGCCGCCGAACGGGTTGAAAAGCGCCTGCGCCGTTACACACGCAAGCTAAAAAGCCGCAAACCCGTGGGCAACAAAGCCGCCGCCTATGACCTGCCTTATTCCGTCATGGGTCTTCCGCCGGAAGATGAAGAGGTGAGCGAGGATTTTGCACCCGCAGTGATCGCCGAAAGCACCCAGCAGGTGGAATCTTCCTCCGTTGCTGAAGCGGTGATGCAGCTGGAATTGATGGACGAGCCCGTCCACGTCTTCCGCAATGCCGGATCCGGCGCTGTGAACGTCGTTTATCGCCGTGCGGACGGCAATGTTGGCTGGATTGATCCGGCCACCGTTTCAGGCGGTTCGAACTAGCTCACATGGACCTTCAGGACATCATTCAGCCGAAGGCTGTGCTGCCGTATTTGCGGGCGAGCTCCAAGAAACAGGTTCTTCAGGAAGTCGCCACTACCGGCGCGGAGCTGACAGACCTTGATGGGCGCATGATTTTTGACACGCTGTTGCAGCGTGAGCGCCTTGGCTCAACGGGCGTCGGCCATGGTGTCGCCATTCCCCACGGCAAATTTGCAGAGCTTCCGCAGATCACCGGCGTCTTTGCCCGCCTTGCAAAGCCGGTGCCGTTCGACGCGATGGACGACATGCCTGTCGACATCATTTTTGCGCTGCTCGCACCGGAAGGGTCCGGCGCGGATCATCTCAAAGCCCTGTCAAAAATCGCCCGCCTCCTGCGCGATGAACAGACCGTTGCCCGTCTGCGCGCAGTACCAGAGGGGGAAGACCTCTTCAGCGCTCTGACCCTGACCGCGCAGGATCAAGCTGCCTAACGCATATCAGTGCCGCGCAAGCGGCATGAGATCCAGCTCATCTGCATTGTCCAACAGAGCTTGCCGCTCATCTGCGAGCGCCAGCGGTTCACCGTCTGCGCCAAACAGGCCCCAAAGGTCGAGGCCGGAGGGAAGTTGCGGGTTTTGCGGAAATTTGGCGTTCATTTCATCGGATTGAACCGGACGCATATAGGCAAAGGCCTGTTTGCCAAAAGAAGCAAATTCCGCCGGGGTAGAGCCAAAAGTGATGCGTTTGTTCGTCATGGGAGCACCTTGGGGTTGCTCGCGGAAGGCCGCGTCTTTCCTTTAACGTAGGTCGTGGGAGCCACTGTTCAACGCCGAGCGTGTCGCGCGCCAGTTTACATCCCCCCTCGCCTTCGCCATGGATTTAACATGCAAGCGCTCCCCCGCCTTCTTCTGCTCTGCTTAGCCCTGGTATTCACCGCGCCAGTGGCGCTTGTGATTGCTGTGCCTCCGGCACAGGCACAATTGCTTGGCGTGGGCGGGAGTGAAGAACAGACCAAGCCTGCTCCCACAGACCCGTTCAACCGCACCACACCTCGCGGCACGGTACAGGGCTATATCGACGCCATGGCTGCCAAAGACCCAGACAGGGCGGCGCGTTACTTGGACAGCAATGAGAACGAATTCCGCAAGCGCATCCTCGCCAACCAGCTGCGCCTGCTGCTCGACCGCAACGGTAAACTCCTTCCAACGGTAGAGATTGACCACACGCCCAACGGCAATCTGAACGACGGGCTCGATGCTGATGTCGACAGGGTCGGGACGCTCGGCAGCGGCGACAATACCGTCCCACTTCTGCTAACGCGCAAGAAGGTGGACGGTGTAGATGTGTGGCTTTTTGCGCCGCAATCCCTCGACGCCGTCCAGAAGCTGTTACGCAGCTCCAAGGTGAGCCTCGTTGAGCAATATGTGCCGGAATATCTCTCCGACTATTACCTCTTTGGCGTCACAGCCGGGAACTGGCTGGCCGTGGTGGTGCTTTTCGCTGTTTCGCTCCTCACCGGATACCTCGTTGCACTCATCATCTCCTGGGTGGCCTCAACGCTTTGGATGCGCACCGGGCATGACCGCTCGGCAGCGGATTTGCGGCGTGCGCGTTGGCCTTTGGGGCTGCTCTTGTCAAACATCTGGTTCAAGGCCGGGGCCGTTTCCGTCGGCATATCCGTTATTGCGCGGGAATATGCATTCCGCCTGATCGACATTGGGTCGGTCATCGCCCTCGTCTGGTTGATCTTTGTCATCACCCGCGCGGTGAGCCATGCGGTCCTGCGTCAAATGTCCCGTCGGGCGCAGACTTCAGCGATTTCGGCAGCCAAGTTGCTTACCCGCATCATAAACGCAGTTGCCGTGCTAATCGGCGCTGTATTGGTGCTGGATATTCTGGGATTCGACGTCACAACCGGCCTTGCCGCACTTGGGATTGGCGGTATTGCGCTGGCGCTCGGTGCGCAGAAAACCATCGAAAATCTCGTCGGCTCCGTCATGCTGGTGGTGGACCAACCGATCCGCGTTGGCGACTTTTGCCAGTTTGAGGGCGCGCTCGGCACAGTGGAAGACATTGGTATCCGTTCCACCCGCGTGCGCACCCTTGAACGCACATTGGTGACAATACCCAACGGCTCCTTCTCCTCCATGCAGATCGAGAATTATACGTTGCGAGAGAAATACCTCTTCCGCCATAAGCTGGGTGCGCGGTATGAGACCAACGCCAAGGCCATTCGAGCCGTTAAGAAAGCCATTTTCGACTATCTTGCCGAACACCCCAACATTGAGGGGGAAGAGCCCGGCGTGCGGTTTATCGAGTTGGGGTCGGACAATCTTACCCTTGAGGTTTTTGCCTACGTCCTGGCACCGGACGTTCCCGCCTTCTTTGAGATCCAAAGCGAACTTCTTCTTGGCCTCATGGAGGTCTTTGAGAAGAAAGGCGTAGATTTCGCCTTCCCCTCCCAGACCGTTTATCTTGCCCGCGACAACGCTGTCCCCATCGCCCCCGAGCCGGGCAAAGGCAGCGCCTAGGCAGCCGCCTTCTTTTCCAACCGTCGAGCGTGAAGCACCGGCTCTGTGTAACCGGACGGTTGCTCGCGCCCCTTCAGCACCAGATCGAGCGCTGCCTGGAAGGCGATGGACTTGTCGAAGTTCGGGGCCATCGGTTCATAAACGGGGTCTCCGGCATTCTGCCCATCCACGACCTTCGCCATCTTCTTCATGGTGGCGATGATCTGATCTTCTTCAACCACACCATGGCGCAGCCAATTGGCCATGTGCTGGGATGAAATGCGCAAAGTCGCACGATCTTCCATCAAGCCAACATCGTTGATGTCCGGCACTTTGGAGCAACCAACGCCCTGGTCCACCCAGCGCACGACATAGCCCAAAATCCCCTGCGCATTGTTGTCGAGTTCGGCCTGAATATCCTCATCGCTCCAGTTCGGGCGTGTCGCCACAGGGACCGAGAGAATGTCATCCAAAGAGGCACGGTCGCGCTTCGACAATTCATCCTGCACCGCATGGACATCAACGCTATGGTAGTGCGTCGCATGGAGCGTTGCAGCGGTGGGGGACGGCACCCATGCAGTGTTCGCGCCGGCTTTCGGGTGGCCGATCTTTTGCTCCAGCATGGCTGCCATCAGGTCCGGCATGGCCCACATGCCCTTACCGATCTGCGCACGGCCTGCGAGGCCGCATTCAAGGCCGATATCGACGTTCCAGTCTTCGTAAGCCGCGATCCAATTGGAGGCCTTCATATCCGCTTTGCGGATCATCGGTCCCGCTTCCATCGACGTGTGCATCTCGTCCCCGGTGCGGTCGAGAAAGCCAGTGTTGATGAAAACGACACGGTTCTTGGCGGCGCGGATGCACTCTTTCAGGTTCACCGTTGTGCGGCGTTCCTCGTCCATAATACCGAGCTTGATCGTACAGCGCTCAATACCGAGCGCATCCTCAACGCTAGCGGACATTTCATTGGCAAAGGCCACCTCTTCCGGCCCGTGCATCTTGGGCTTCACGACATAAATCGAACCCTTCGCGGAATTCTCGCGACGTCCCTCCAGGCCCGGACGGCCAACATCATGAGTGGAGATGGTTGCGGTGATCATCGCGTCCATCAGCCCTTCGGGAATTTCGCTCCCATCTTTCAGCAGGATCGCCGGGTTGGTCATGAGGTGCCCGACATTGCGGGTTAGCATAAGCACTTGCGCTTTCAGCTCCATACCGTTGCCGTCTGCGCCAATATAAGGGCGCGCCGGGTTGAGGCGGCGGGTCATGGTCTTACCGCCCTTCTCCAGCGTCTCTTCCAGATCACCCTTCATGAGGCCAAGCCAGTTGCGGTAGGCGACGACCTTATCCTCGGCATCGACGGCAGCGATGGAATCTTCGTTGTCCATGATGCTGGTGAGCGCTGATTCCAGCACAATGTCGCAAATACACGCCTTATCGGTGGAACCGACCGGGTGACTCGCGTCGACCTGGATGTCGATATGCAGGCCGTTATGGGTAAGCAAAACAGAAGATGGTGCATTGGCTGCACCTCTGTGGCCCTTAAAAGCGGATGCGTCGGCAAGGCCGGTTTCAGACCCATTGGCCATGGAAACGGTGACGCTGCCAGGATTGATGGTGAAACCGGCAATATCGGCCCAGGAGCCTTGCGCCAGTGGTACGGAGCGGTTGAGAAAATCACGTCCCCAGGCAATCACCTTGTCGCCGCGCGCCTTGTTGTAACCCTTACCTTTTTCAGCACCACCCTCATCAGAAATTGCGTCGGTGCCGTAGAGGGCATCATAGAGCGATCCCCAACGGGCATTGGCAGCGTTCAACGCATAACGGGCATTCATCACGGGAACGACAAGCTGCGGACCTGCAATATCTGCGATCTCCGGATCAACATTTGATGTCTCGACGGAAAAAGCCTCGCCCTCCGGCACGATGTAGCCAATCTCTCTCAGGAAGGACTTGTACCCTTCCATATCGGAAAGCCCGCCGGGATTTGCGCGGTGCCACCCGTCGATCTGCTGCTGCATCTCTTCGCGTTTGGCGAGAAGTGCTGCGTTTTTGGGTGCAAGATCATGCACCATGCGGCCGAACGCATCGAAATAGGCTCCCGCCTCAAGTCCCGTTCCGGGAAGCACCTCTTCCACGATGAAGGTGTGCAATTCCTTTGCGATGGCCAGGCCACCGGCTTCAATACGATCTGCGGACATGAGTTTTTCCCAAGCAAGCTATTGTTGCATGGGATGGCCCGTTTGCTTCACTGTGTCCAGCAGGGAACGAGCCGCCATGGCGGACGTTTTCTCAAGCAATGTTGACGTATTTTCACAGAACGGAGTTCGGCCATGACAGGCTTGCTGTTCAAGATGGCCGCAATTGGCCTTGCCGGGATCGGCGCGCAGTGGGCCGCATGGTGGCTGCGTGTTCCCGCCATCGCGCTTTTGCTCATCGCCGGTATCATCCTTGGCCCCGTTACTGGCTATGTGAACCCGTATGAAGAATTCGGTGACGTCTATAAGCCAGCCGTGGCACTGGCTGTTGCCATCATCCTGTTTGAAGGCGGGCTAACGCTCAATTTCTCCGAGATTAAGGAGACCGGTCGCGGAGTGCTGCGCATCGTCATAGCCGCAGGGCCTTTGGTCTGGCTGTTCTCCACCCTCGCCGCCCACTATGCCGCCGGCCTTTCCTGGCCCGCAGCCGCCGTGCTGGGTGCAATCCTGGTGGTGACAGGGCCGACGGTGATCATACCGCTTTTGCGCAACGCGCAACTCTCCCAGCGCCCAGCCTCGCTGCTGAGGTGGGAGGCCATCGTGAATGATCCGATCGGCGCGCTCTTCGCCGTCATCGCCTTTGAAGTCTATCTCGTCCTTTACGGCGAGCACACATTTGGCGGCTTTGCCATCACCTTCATC
Source organism: uncultured Alphaproteobacteria bacterium (assembly GCA_929200315.1). Taxonomy (GTDB): domain Bacteria; phylum Pseudomonadota; class Alphaproteobacteria; order Rhizobiales; family Rhizobiaceae; genus Pseudahrensia. The sequence continues at coordinate 184,675 of CAKMZB010000004.1, forward strand.
GTCGCGGCAGTAGTTGCCGTCGGTGGCGGTTATCTCGGCGGCAAAGGGTTGGCCTGGATCTTTCAAAACGGGCGCGTGCCTGATTTTCTGAAGGCCCCGGTTTTGCTCATCGCTGTGTTGTTGGCCTATGCGATTTCCGATGCCGTGCTGGAGGAATCCGGTCTCCTCACCGTCACCGTCATGGGCATCACCATGGCCAACAGCCGCATGGCGAGCCTGGCGGAACTGCGCCGTTTCAAGGAGACGGTTACGATCCTTCTCGTCTCCGGCCTCTTCATTATGCTCACCGCATCGCTCCAGCCGGAAACTTTCGCCCAGCTTGGCTGGGGAACAGTAATCTTTGTCGCGCTGGTCCTTTTTTTCGTGCGGCCTTTCGCAATCTTCATCGCGACGATCGGCGCCGGGTTGTCCTACAAGGAAAGACTGCTCATCTCCTGGATCGCGCCCCGCGGCATCGTCGCCGTCGCGGTGTCAGGACTGTTCGGCCAAGCATTGGTGGAAAACGGTGTTGCCGACGGTGCGCAGCTCACAGCACTTGCCTTTGCCGTGGTGGCGGCAACGATCCTGCTTCACGGATTTTCGCTCAAGCCCCTTGCCGGGCGCCTTGGCCTTAAATCCGCTGAACGCCCGGGCATCCTGCTCATCGGCGGCTCATCTTTTGCCGATGCTCTTGCTGAAAAACTGTTGGAGCTGAACCTTCCGATCCTCGTTGCCGACAGCAATTACAAACATTTGCGCAAAGCGAAGATGGCCGATGTGCCGGTTTATTTCGGCGAAGTTCTGTCGGAACAGGCGCATCATGACATTACACTCAACCGCTACAGCCATCTCGTCGCTCTGACCGACAATGACGCCTACAATTCCCTCGTCTGCACCGAGTTTGGCCCGGAGCTTGGCCGCAACAAAGTGTTTCAGATCGGGCAGCGCAAAGAGGATGATGAAGATCGCAAAGCCTTCAATTTCACCCTTGGCGGCCGACCACTCTTTCGCCAGCCGCGGGAATTGTCCGATCTGCGCACAGAGCTTTGGCGAGGCTGGAGCTTCAGTGTCACCAAACTGACGGAGGAATATTCCTTCAAGCACTATATGGAGGCCCGCCCGGACAACACAGCATTGCTGCTCTGGGTCAAACCAAACGAGAATATCGTCTTCCGCATGGAAAACCGTGAAACTGAACCAGGTCCTGGCGACACGCTCCTTGCTTTCGGCCCGCCGGGAACGGGCGATGTTGCACGGGAAAATGACAAACCGCGCAGCGAAGAACCGCCAGAGCCGGACACGGACTAGGCGCGGAGCGCCGCGCCCGTTAAAGCGACGCCATGAAACAAATCTGCTTTGTATCCCGCGCGGAGAAGCCTGTGCTCGACGCACTTGCCCAGCGCTTTGACCCGATTGCGGAAGAAAACGGCTGGCCGGCGAGCCTGTTTGAAACCGTTCAGGATAGCGGTGATTGGACCTATTCTATCTATGTTGGTGAAGAGGATGTCACCGAATTGCGCGCCATGCTGGCGGGCGAAGATGGCCTTAAGATCGACGAAGAACAGGTCGAGCAGATCGACTGGGTCGCGGCAACACTAGAGCAACTTGCGCCAGTGCGGGCCGGGCGCTTTCTCGTCCACGGCTCTCACGATGCTGCGCTCGCCTCTGCGGCTCCGGTGCCAGTACAGATTGATGCAGGTCTCGCCTTTGGCACAGGCCATCACGGCACGACAGCCGGGTGCTTGGACATGCTGGAGCGGGTGTTGCGGATGGAAAGCGGCAGCGGCATGCCCGCCGCGGCTCTGGATGTCGGAACAGGGTCCGGTGTGCTGGCCATTGCCTATGCCAAGGCCCTGCGCCGCCAGGTTCTGGCAAGCGACATTGACCCGGTCTGCGCTCGCGTCGCGCGGGAAAATGCGAAGATAAATGGCGTCGGCGGCTTGGTGAAAAGCATCACCGCCACCGGCTTTGGCCACCCGGCGTTTGCAAGTTTCGGCAAGGCTGATCTCGTCTTCGCCAATATTCTGGCGCGGCCTCTGGAGCGACTTTCACGAGACCTCGCCCGGCATTGCACACCGGGGGCCTGGGTCATTTTATCGGGACTGTTGCCTCACCAGCGCGCGCGCCTCGTTGCCGCCTATCGGCGGCAAGGGCTACTGCTGGTCCACAGCCATTATCGTGATGGCTGGCTCACACTCTTGATGAAGCGACCCTGAGAGCCGCTATAGCCTAGAGGTAGAGAAAAGTGTTGCCGTTGGCCCGCAGGCTCTTACGATCATAGCCGGCGCGGCGGAGCGTCTCGTCGTCCATGTTGAGAAGAGCGCTGGTCACGTAGCGCTTGGCCTGACGTTCGCGGGCAGCAATCATGCGTTCAAAAGTGGTGCGGAAGTTCATTGTGGAGATCCTCAACGGGGGTTGCCTCTGTTGGACCCAACTTAGGTGATCTTAAAAATTGAGCTATAGGCCTGTCCGCAGGGCAGCCTTGCACCTAACGCAAGGCGGATGCACTTAACGGGCAACATTTGCCGTGAAAGATTCCCCAGCCATGTTCCAGTCATTCGATGCTCCCGCCACTCCCGTCACCGGCAACAGACGCCTCGCGGCCCTGCGCGCAGAGATCGCAAAGGCTGGTGCCGACGCGCTTCTGATCCCCCATGGCGATGAACAACGCAATGAGTACCTCCCCGCCTGCAATGAACGCCTTGCCTGGCTCACGGGTTTTACCGGTTCAGCAGGTGCTGCGCTGGTGCTGGCGGATAGAGCGGTGCTCTTCGTGGATGGGCGTTACACATTGCAGGCTTCGCAGCAGGTGGATGATAACCATTGGCAATTCGAAAGCCTTGTCGATACTCCGCCCGCCAAATGGCTGGAAGCCCAAGACAAGCGCCTCACTCTCGCCTATGATCCCTGGCTCCACAGCCCGCAGGACGTCGCCGCGTTGGAGAAGGCGGCTGATCTTGTGCCGCTCGGCGGCAACCCGGTCGACACCGTCTGGGCAGATCGTCCTGCGCCGCCACAAGGCGCCGTATCCGTCCATCCACTCAAATTCGCAGGCCGTTCAGCAGAAGAAAAACGCGCAGACATGGACGCAGCGCTTGCTAAAGCCGGAGGGGATATCTGCGTGTTGAGCGATGCAACTTCGGTAAATTGGCTCTTCAATATCCGTGGCAAAGACGTCTCACACATGCCGCTTGCCCTGGCCCATGCGATCCTATGCAAAGGCGAAATGCCGCTGATCTTTATCGACCCGGCAAAGCTCGACGACGCTGCCCGTGACTACCTCGACACGCTTGCCGAGCGTCACGACCCGTCGGACCTGATCGCGCAAATCAAGGCGATGTCTGCTGGCAAGAGCGTCATGCTCGACCCCGCGCAAAACCCCCACGCCATGTTCACGCTGGTGGAAGATGCTGGCGGCACGGTGCTGCGTGAAAGTGACCCTGTCACCCTCCCCAAGGCGTGTAAGAACGAAGCGGAGTTAGAAGGTGCACGAGCCGCGCATCGCCGTGACGGTGCGGCCGTCTCCTCCTTCCTTGCCTGGATGGAAGGGCAAAAACCCGGCACGGTCAGTGAGATCGAGGCCGCCGAGAGGCTCGAAAATTTCCGCCGTAACATGGCGGGCAATATGCCACTCATGGAAGTCGCCTTCGACACTATTTCCGGCAGCGGGCCCAACGGCGCGATTGTGCATTACCGCGTCAATGAGGGCACCAACCGCACCGCGCAGGCGGGAGAACTCTATCTTGTTGATTCCGGCGGTCAGTATCAGGACGGCACCACGGACATCACCCGCACCATTGCCATCGGTGATGTTACTGAAGAGACGAAACGCTGCTACACGCTGGTGCTGAAGGGCCATCTTGCTTTCGGCAGAGCGCGGTTCCCCAAGGGCACGCGAGGTATGGATCTCGATGCTCTGGCGCGCAATCCGCTTTGGCAAACCGGCCTCGATTATGGTCACGGCACGGGCCACGGCGTTGGCTCCTATCTTGGCGTTCACGAAGGACCGCAGAACATCTCCAAGCGCGGCACGGCGGTGTTGGAGGCGGGCATGATCGTCTCCAACGAACCAGGCTATTACCGCAGCGGCGAATTCGGGATCCGTATCGAGAACCTGGAAATTGTCACCGAACCGACCGAGATTGCAGGCGGTGACATCGCCATGCACGGTTTTGAGACGCTGACGCTGTGCCCCTATGCCCGCGATCTGATCGCCACAGACCTGCTCGACGTGTGGGAGATAGAGCGCATCAACGCCTACCATGCCTGGGTGCTGGAGGAGCTGTCACCGCGTGTGAATGAGGCAGTGAAGGCTTGGCTAGTGGCGGCCTGCGCGCCGCTCTAGTAAAGGATCGCGCGGAAGGCGACCACGGCGAGCAGGCCTGCCGCGACGGTCGCCGTCATCTGCAATTTTAGCGCCACGAGCGCGGCGACCACCAAAGCCGCCGCCTCCGCCGGACCGCGGCTAACGAGAGAAGGCGCAACAAGTGCGGTCATCACCGCGACCGGTACGGCTTCCAGCGCCGCCTCTACACGGAAATGCACTGAGCCGAAGCGCGACAGGATCGTATGACCGGCAAAACGTGTCACGTAGGTCGCGATGGTGCAGGCGATGATCAGGAACCAGGGATCGGAAGTCATGACGCCTCCCCCTTGTCTTGCCGGTTCTCCGGTTTTGCCAAAACCGCAGCAACAACCAGCCCAACCGCGCCACCAATCATGATCGGCCAGGTGCCGCCAAGCGTCGCCCATGCTGCAAGGGACGCAACGCCGCTTGTAAGCACCGTCGGTAGAAAGTTCGACGACTTGCGGAAGGCCATTGTCAGCGAGACGAAGAAGAGCGGGAGAATGAAGTCGAGGCCATAGGTCGCCGGGTTTTCAATCAGCCCGCCAAACAGCGCGCCAAGAAAGGTCGCCGCGATCCAGATGCAGTAGAGCGCAAGCGCGCTCGTCATGTAATAGGCCGGACGCAGCCAGCGCACGCGACGGCGCTTTTCAGACAGGGCGTAAAGCGGATCTGCCAGGAAGAAAAACGCGAAATACCGCCCCGTTGGCCGAAATGCATCCATATGCCGCCCCAGCGCCGCTGAGTAGAGAACATGGCGGAAGTTCAGCACGAAGACGGCAAGGATGATGGACCAGGCAGGAGCAGACTGGCCAATAAGATCCAGCATCAGATACTGACTTGCACCCGCGTAGATGCCCGCCGACATGGCCACGGTTGCCGCGACGGACATGCCCGATTCCGCTGCCAGCGCACCAAAGAGAGCACCGAAGGGAATGATGGCAACGAGCACCGGCACAGTATCGCCGAAGCCGTCGCGCAGCTCGTCTTTGACTGTGTGGGAAGCCTCGTCCATCGCCCTCCCCTAGACCCATCGGTCAGGCGGGAAAAGGCCCTCGTTTCAGCTTCCCGAAACAAGCTCCAGCCATTCGGCTTCGCTCATGGTCGTGACGCCGAGTTCCGCCGCTTTTTTCAGCTTCGATCCGGCTTTTTCTCCCGCCACAAGAATATCCGTGCGGGCAGAGACGGAGCCGGAAACCTTGCAGCCGAGTCGCTCGGCCATGGCCTTGGCTTCTTCGCGGGTCATCTGTTCAAGCGTGCCTGTAAAGACCACGATCTTACCTGTGACGGGCGAATCCCCTGCCACCTGCTCGGCCTCTTCAACCGTCACTTTGCTGAGCAGCGCGTCTGTCACTTCGCGGTTATGCGGTTCGCTGAAAAAGGTGACGAGCACACGGGCAGCAGTCTTGCCAATACCGTCTGCGGCGATGAGGTCTTTGAAAGCTTCACTCTCCTCCTCGCCCGCCACATCCATCGCCGCAATCAGAGCGTCGATCGCTCCGTAGTGACGGGCGAGGAGTTTTGCGTTGCCCTCCCCGATATGGCGGATGCCAAGGGCGAAGATGAACCGCGAGAGAGAAATCTGCCGCCGGGCTTCGATTCCTGCAAAGAGGTTCGCCGCGCTCGTTTCACCGTATCCGTCGCGATTTTTCAGACGGGTGAGCGAGCCGCGGTCGCGTTCCTCCAGGGTAAAGAGATCGGCGGGTGTTTTCACCAAACCCCACTCGTAGAATGCTTCTGCCTGCTTCTCGCCAAAACCATCAATGTCAAAGGCGTTTCGGGAAACGAAGTGTTTCAGCCGCTCCACGGCTTGCGCCGGGCAGACGAGGCCGCCGGTGCAGCGGCGCACGGAATCGGCGCGACCCGTTTTCAAATCGATCTCCCGCACCGCATCACTGCCACAGGCAGGGCAAACGGTCGGGAAGTCGTATGGTTTGGAACCCTTGGGACGTTTACCCAGGTCGACATCAATGACCTTGGGGATCACGTCACCCGCACGATAGACCCTCACCGTGTCCCCGGCGCGCAAATCCTTGCCATCGCGGATTGGTGTCCCGTCGGAGCCGATGCCGACGATATAGTCTTCGTTGTGGAGTGTTGCGTTGGAGACGACGACACCACCCACCGTCACCGGCTCCAACCGCGCAACGGGAGAAAGCGCACCGGTGCGGCCGACCTGAATTTCGATGTCTCGCAGAATTGTTGTCGCCATCTCGGCGGGAAATTTGTGCGCAATTGCCCAACGCGGAGAACGGGACACGAAACCAAGCCGCTTCTGAAGGGCGAGGGAATCAACCTTATAAACGACCCCGTCAATGTCATAGTCGAGACCTGGGCGGCTTTCCTCGATAGCGCGGTAGCGGGCAATCAATCCCGCTGCATCCTCAGACCGGCCCATCATTTCGTTGGTGGTGAAGCCCCAATCAGAGAGCTGTTTCACAACACCCATCTGCGTATCGGTCGGCAACGCAGAGACCTCCCCCCAAGCATAGGCGAAGAAGCGCAGCGGGCGCGATGCTGTGACGGTGGAATCAAGTTGCCGTAGCGACCCTGCCGCCGTATTGCGTGGATTCACATAGGCCTGCTTGCCTTCCGCCTCCATCTGCGCGTTGAGGGCGGCAAAATCAGCCTTGCCCAAATAAACCTCACCGCGCACCTCGAAGACGTCCGGAGGTGTCTTGGTTTGCAACTTAACGGGGATGTCGGAAAGCGTGCGGGCATTGGCGGTAACATCCTCTCCCACGGTCCCGTCCCCGCGCGTTACGGCGTGGACAAGCTTGCCTTTCTCATAGCGCAGAGCGAGCGACAGGCCGTCAATTTTCGGCTCAGCAGTGAAGGCCAGCGGATCACCCTCCGGCCAGCGCAGGAAGCGGCGAATGCGGGCGATGAAATCCTCAACATCCTCATCAGAAAATGCGTTGTCGAGGGAGAGCATCGGCACGGCGTGGCGAATCTTGGGGAAACGCGACGAAGCCGACGCACCGACTTTCTTCGATGGGCTGTCGGGGCGCACAAGGTTCGGAAACCGCTCTTCCAATTCGCGGTTGCGGACGCGCAGGGCATCGTAGTCGGCATCGCTGATCGCTGGTGCATCCTCGCCATGGTAGCGTGCATCGTGGGCGGCAATCTCTTCGGCGAGGCGCGCGAGCTCAGCCTTCGCGTCGCTTTCAGAAAGCTCGGCCACCGGCGTGTTAGCGCTCATGCCGCACCGTCCATCAAACGGCCCGCAGCCGCGCGAGCTTCCTGCGTAACTTCAGCGCCGGAGAGCATCCGCGCCACCTCTTCCAACCGCTCATCGCCGCCAATCGCCTTGATGCGAGTTTCAGCGCTCTCATCGGCACCCTTGGTGATGAGAAAATGCGCACGAGCGCGGGCGGCGACTTGAGGAGCGTGGGTGACGGAGAGCACCTGGACATGGTCAGCAAGCCGGGCAAGCCGGACACCGATCGCGTCCGCCACCGCACCACCAACGCCGGTATCAATTTCATCAAAGACGAGCGTCGGGGCGGAAACCCGGTCCGCCAGCGCGACCTTCAGCGCGAGCAGAAAGCGTGAGAGTTCGCCACCTGATGCAACCTTCATCAGCGGGCCGGGGCGTGTTGAAGGATTAGTCTGGACATGAAATTCAATCCCGTCGCAGCCATCGACAGTGATGTCGTCTTCGCTCACATCCTGCTCAATGAAAAAGCGGGCATTGCCAAGTTTCAGTGCGGGCAGTTCAGCCATGACGCGGGTGGCGAGTTCATCACCAGCCGATTTGCGCGCTGCCGCCAAATCCAGCGCAGCAGCTTTCAGCGCAGCGCGGACCTCGCGTTCCTCATCTTCCAGCGCTGCTAACTTGCCCTCTCCGGCATCAAGATCATCCAGCACATTGATGAGTTTGGCCGCATGATCGGCCAGGCCCTCAACCGGCACATTGTACTTGCGCGCGGCCGCGCGCAGCGCAAAGAGCCGCTCCTCAGCGGCCTCCAATTCATTTGGATCGAATTCAGACATGCGGATCGCCCGCTCCAACTGCTGTTCGGCTTCTGCAAGACCATCGAGCGCAGTAGAAAACGCTCCAATCGCCTCGTCCAGCAGACCAGGCGCAGCGTCAGCTTTGCGCTCCAGCTTGCGCATGACGGTTGCAAGCGTTGGTACGGGGGACGTGTTGCCCGCCAATGCCTCGTAGGCCTCGTTTAGATCAGTGGCGATCTTTTCCGCATTCATCATAGTCTGGCGACGGCTCGCAAGCTCTTCCTCTTCGCCCTCCTGCGGGGAGAGTTCATTCAGCTCATCGACGGAAGCGCGCAGATAATCGGCCTCCTTTGCAGCAGCCTCAATGCGAGCACGAAGGGCATCAAGCTCCTTGCGGGTCCGGCGCCAGATAACATGCCTTTCTGCCACCCCATTGCGCATTGCGAAGAGGTCGCCAAAGGCGTCCACCAAATCGCGATGCGCTGCCGGGTCCACCATGGCGCGTTCTTCATGCTGGCCGTGAATTTCCACCAATTGACGGCCAACGGTGCGCAACAACGTCGCGCTAACGGGACGGTCATTGATATGGGCTCGGGTGCGCCCGTCAGCGCTCTGGGTGCGGCGCAGAATAACCGGCTCCATGCGGGTCGCATCGCCCTTGGGGCCAACAAGACCCTCCCGCTCCAGCTCATCGAAAATTGTGGAATCGGGCGCCAGGTCAAACAAAGCCGTCACTTGCCCCTGCTCCGCGCCAACACGCACCAGACCGCCGTCCCCGCGCCCACCCAAAGCAAGCGAGAGGGAATCGAGCAGGATCGATTTGCCCGCCCCGGTCTCACCGGAGAGCACCGCAAGGCCGGAAGAAAAATCCACGTCCAGAGCGCGGATCAAGACAATGTCACGAATGGAAAGGGCAGCCAGCATGGCCAAGGGATACCCGTTTTGTTCTCAAAGAAAAAGCGCCTGAAACACTTGATCCAAAGGCGGCTTTACAGCGGTCAGACAAAGAAAAATCCCCGGCTCTTACGAACCGGGGACCTCAAAATCATCTGCCTGGCAAGTGCGTTTTAGGCGCCAACGAGCGCTTTGCCTGCACGGGAGAGCCAGGAGCCACGGTTTTCCTGCGGGCGAAGACCGCCGCTTTCAAGAAGGGCGTAGCTTTCCTTGTACCACTGACTGTCGGGGAAGTTGTGGCCAAGCACAGCTGCTGCGGTCTGCGCTTCGCCTACAAGGCCAAGGGCGTAATAGCTCTCCGTCAGACGGGCGAGCGCTTCTTCCACGTGGCGTGTGTCTTCAAATTTCTCCACCACACCCCGGTAGCGGTTGACTGCGGCAAGATATTCTTTGCGCTCCTGGTAGTAACGCCCGATCTGCATTTCCTTGCCGGCGATCTGGTCTTTGGCGACGCGCATTTTGCGCTTGGCATCCTCAACATATTCAGAATCAGGATAGCGCTCCACCAGACTGTTCATAGTGCGATAAGCCAGACGCGCGGAGCGCTGATCGCGGGTGACATCCACGATCTGCCGGTAATGCGACATACCAACGAGATAGAGCACGTAGGCGGCATCTTTGTTGGCCGGATAAAGCTCAACGAACCGGTTGCCGCGCGAGATGGCTTCCGCATAATTACCCGCCCGGTAGGACAGGAAGGTCGCCATCACACCGGATTTGCGCGAGAAATTGGAATAAGGGTGCTGGCGGTCAAGCTTGCGGAATTTACGCTTGGCTTCGTCGTAATCACCAGAATCAACGTTGGCCAAAGCTTCATTGTAGAGCTGATCAGCCGGTACGGTCGGGTCAGCGAATGCGTTGATCTCGTCATCCTTAGCGCAGCCGCCAACAACGAGCAGAGCAATCCCTACAGCACCGAGCACCGAAATCCGTGAAATGCGTGCCATGTCTGGCTACCTCCTGTCGCGCTCCCGGGGGCAACCGGCGTTCCGCGAACCAAAATTCTCAAAACCCTCACCACAAAACGGCGAAAGATGCGCAGTGTTAGCGCTTGGCTGATCCTAAACTATGGCAACCGTGCGGCATTTGCACTCAAATTAGTGCAGGCTCAACCCTATCACAGCGAGCGTTGCCAAAAGGTATCAGCTTTTGTCCGCGCTGTAAGCCGCTGCGGCAAGGCCGGCAGCACCGGAAGCTGCGGGGCGGGCGCGCTCGGCGACCGGTGCATCGGTCCACTCATAGGCTGCGGGATCTGCAAGCAGAGCGGCAAGAGCCATGGCGTTGACCTTATGACCGCCACGATAGGATTGAAAGCAGCCGATTATAGGTGCGCCGGCAAGGGCGAGGTCGCCCACGGCATCCAGAAGTTTGTGGCGCACAAACTCGTTTTCGTAGCGCAGGCCTTCCGGATTGACAATTTCGTTGTCCTCACCAATGACGACGGAATTTTCAAGACTGGAGCCGAGGGCAAAACCAGCGGCCCAATAACGCTCAACATCTTTCATAAAGCCGAAAGTGCGCGCGCGGGAAATATCGCGGGCGAAGGTTTCAGGCATCAGGTCCAAAACATAGCTCTGACGGCCAATCGCCTCTTCTTCAAAATCAATCTCGACCTCGTAACGGACGCCATCATGGGGAGAAAGCGTTGCCCAGCAGGGACCGATTTCGACGCGCACTTCCTTCAGCACGCGAAGGCAGCGACGGCGCTGGGCCTGAGGCAGAAGGCCAATTTGGGAAATGGCGTCAACGAAAGTTTCTGAAGAGCCGTCCATGACGGGGATTTCAGCGTCGTTCACCTCGATGAGGACGTTATCGACGCGCATGGCCAGAAGCGCGGCCATGAGATGTTCGATTGTTTTAACGTGGTGGCCGGCGGCATCACCAATCACGGTGCAAAGGTCGGTGGCGAAGACGCCGGTCACATCGGCGGGAATGTCTACCGGTTCGCCAAGGTCTGTTCGGTTGAAAATAATACCCGTGCCAGGATCAGCAGGGTAGAGGGTCATGGAAACGGGTTTGCCGGAATGTACGCCGACACCATCAAAGGTGATCGGTCCGTTGATCGTGTTTTGATGCCCAGTCATGGCGCCTACAGCGCCCGCACCCCGATCGGCTTGCCCGTGGGTCATGCCGCAACTCCCCTTCCAACCAACCGCGCATCCCGACCAATAGGCCACTTACCAAAAAAGCCACCCCGGCCAATATCGGGTCTTGCACAGTCATACATGGAGCGTGTTTCGCCCCTCTTTATGGAGCGCACACTAGTCAGCCCCGCGCCCGGCAACAAATCACGCTTTCTTACCTGAGCGTAACAGCGCCGACCTGCGGAACAGATCGGTGTTAAAAACGAATAACAGATTGAAGGAAATGAATTTTCCGGAGGCAATAAGACGAGATGCTCTACCATGGGGTCAAATCTCAACCCCAATTGGTAACAAAACCTTAACGTCCCTTCACGGATGGAAACGGCCCGTCACATTGCGTGTGTGACGGGCCGTTTTCAGCTCGAATAGTTCAGGCTTTCGCTTAACCAGCGCTGCGGCGCAGGAAGGCAGGGATGTCGAGCTGCTCATCTTCAGAGAGCGAACGCCCTGCTCCTGCCGTCGGGGCTGTACGCCCTTGGTCATCCAGCAGACCGTCGCGGGGCTGAGACGGAGCATAGAGACTCGGCTGCACAGGAGCAGCCGGGGCAGCGGCGCGCGGTGCGGCTGCCGGAGCCTGAGCCGGTGCCGCAGCCATGGCAGGCGCCGGAGCAGGTGACGCCGTAAGCGGGGCGGAAACACCGTGCTCATCTTCAGAGGTTGTACCAAAAGAGGATTTCAGCCGCTGGAGCAAACCACCGGCCTGCTGGCTCTCACCGCCGGCGGGAGCTGGACGCATGTTGGGCGGGAAATCCTCTGCAACCGGCATCTTGACTGGCGCAGCAGCCTGCGGAGCCGGAGCTGGTCTTGCCGTTTCGGCAGCCAAATTCTCTTCAAAAGCCCTGGCGAAAATATCGTCTGAGACTTCCGCAGCAGGCTTCATTGACGCTGCAGCTGGAGCTGCGGTTGCGGCAACGGTAGGTGCGCGCTGGATCGCGACTTCCGGCTTTGCCGGGTCGGCGGGCTTGGTGGTTTGGGCGCGCATGCGGTCCGCGGCTTCCTGCAGACGCTGGGCGTCTTGCGGGCGAGCAGCAGTGTTGGCGGAATCAATGGAGGTTGCCACCACGGAGACGCGGATAATGCCTTCCAGCGCATCGTCGTGGGTTGCACCAACGATGATGTTGGCATCCTCAGAAACTTCCTCAGAAATGCGGGTCGCCGCCTCATCCACCTCAAACAGCGTGATATCGCGGCCACCGGTGATGGAGATCAAAAGACCCATCGCACCGTGCATCGAGGTTTCGTCCAGCAGCGGGTTGGAGATCGCGGCTTCGGCAGCAGCACGGGCGCGCCCCTCTCCGGACGCTTCGCCGGTGCCCATCATTGCGCGACCCATATCGCGGGTGACGGAGCGCACGTCGGCAAAGTCGAGGTTGATGAGGCCTTCCTTGGTCATCAGATCCGTGATGCAGGCAACGCCGGAATAGAGCACCTGGTCGGCCATCGCGAAAGCGTCGGCAAAGGTGGTCTTCTCGTTGGCCACGCGGAATAGGTTCTGGTTGGGGATGACGATCAGCGTATCAACGTTGCGCTGAAGCTCCTCGATGCCCTCCTCGGCAGCTTTCATGCGGCGCTTGCCTTCAAACGAGAATGGCTTGGTGACGACGCCAACGGTGAGGATGCCGGCATCACGCGCCGCGGCTGCAATGACGGGAGCTGCCCCGGTGCCGGTGCCGCCGCCCATGCCGGCGGTGACGAACGCCATGTGAGTGCCGGTCAGATGATCGGTGATCTCATCAATGCATTCCTGTGCCGCGGCTGCACCAATTTCGGGCTGCGAACCTGCGCCAAGACCTTCGGTAACCTGCACACCCATCTGCACGATGCGTTCCGCATGGCTCATGGAAAGCGCCTGTGCGTCGGTGTTGGCCACCACGAATTCGACACCGTCTAGGCCTGAGGAAATCATGTTGTTGACGGCATTGCCGCCACCGCCACCCACGCCGAACACGGTGATGCGCGGCTTCAACTCTGTGATGTCTGGTTTCTGGAGATTGATGCTCATGTTCGTGTTCCTGTTCATCTTCTCATTTAGCCGCGCCGTCTTTTGGCCGGCGGTTTCAATTGCGCTGTTCAGGCGCGGCTCTAAAGGCTCGCCTTCAGCCACGCGCCCATGCGCGTAAGACCGATGGCAGAGAGGGTTGCGCGCAGACCATCTTCGTTCTGCGCAAGATCGTGACGGGCGTGCTGGGGATAGACCAGCAATCCTGCAGCCGTGGAAAAGGCGGCACTGCGGGCCTGTTGCGGCAGGCCGGAGACGCCAAGCGGGCGGCCCATGCGCACATCGGCACCGAAAATACGCGAAGCAACATCGCCTATGTTGGAAAGCTGGCTCGCACCGCCTGTAAGAACGATGCGCTTGCCAACAACGCCGCCAAAGCCCGAACGGGTGACACGGTCACGCACAAGCTCCAGCGTCTCTTCAATGCGGGGGGCGGCAATACGGGCAATCTGCGCGGTGGAAACCTGATTCTGATGTCCGCTGGAGCCTTCCGCCACGTGCGCCAGTGCGGGAATGGAAACGAACTGGCCGTGGGAAGCCGCATCTGGGTTGGCGCAGGCGTGCAGCACCTTCAGTCGTTCCGCCTCCATCGGCGCAACGGAAAGGCCGCGTGCCAGATCAAGGCTCACATGCTGGCCACCAACAGCAATGGCATCGGCAAAGACCAGCCGTCCACCCAGGAAAATGGCGATAGACGTCGTCCCCGCGCCCATATCGATACAAGCTGCGCCAAGCTGTGCCTCATCCTGCGAGAGGGTGGCGAGACCAGAGGCGAAGGGCGTCGCGACGGGCGTATCAACGGCCAGATGCGAGCGGTTGATGGCCGCTTCCAGATTGCCGAGCGGACCGCTGTCAGCGCTAACGACGTGCATATCAACACCGAGACTGGAGCCGCTCATCCCGATGGGGTCTTCAATGCCGTGCTCGCCGTCCAACGTGTAGCCGATAGCGAGCGCATGGAGCGGAGAACGGTCGGGACGGTCCGCATGGTCACGCCCGGCGGAGAGCACCGCGCGGATGTCGGCGCGGGAAACCTCCTCACCATCGAGCTCAATGGAGGAGGAGAACGTGTCGGAGCCGATGCGCCCGGCAGTAACGGCAAGATAGACGCTGTCCACGGTTACGCCGGCGCGGAATTCCGCCGCATCAATTGCAGTGCGAATGGCTGCTTCCGCTGCATCAAGATCGTTCACGCGGCCAGATTTGATACCGGCAGAGCGCACATGACCAAAGCCAATGACGTCAATCTGGTTTTCACGGCCAGCGAGCAACCCGCCATCAGGGCGCGGCGTCAGTCTGGCAATCAGGCAGCAGATTTTGGAGGAGCCAACGTCCAACGCGCAAACGACGCGGGGGCGCGAGCCCTCAGGCTTTGTGGTGCGGTTCCAGCTCATATCGCCCTCTTTGCTGCTTCGCGCACAAGTTGGCGCGTTGCCTTGTTGCGGGCGGCGACCTGCGCGTCGCGCTCCGCAACGGCCTCAAGCTCCAGCGCCAGCACGATGCGATCGGCAAGGCGCATGTCGATGCCGGTAATCTGGCGTTCCAGAACCTGTTTTTGAGACTGAAGCGCTGCAAGGCGCTCCAGCGCGACCGCGGGCACTGCTTCCGGCAACATCACGCGAACGGAAGTACGGTTGGGGCCGCTA
>CAKMZB010000004.1:199708-267387 GCA_929200315.1 uncultured Alphaproteobacteria bacterium
GGCCGCTAAGTAGAAGATCCCAGCGCCGATCGGCAACCCGAAGAAAAGCCTGAACACGGCCTGCGATCTGTGGATGGGGTGCAACAAGAGACAGGATTGAGCCTGCCTTCGCAGCAGCGCCATCACCAACCAGATGAGGCAGATGGGAAAAACGATCATTCAGAAGGTCAGAGATACCGAACCGGTCGATCAGCGCGCCGGAAGAATCGACAACCATGAGCTTGTCGTTGTGCTGCCAGACGGCAGCGGCAGCTTTTTCAACCAGAATGACCTCAAGGCGACCGGGATAGAGTTTGCGCACCGCCGCATCTTTGACCCACGGCAACGCCGCAAGCCGTTCACGGGCCGCGCCCGTGTCATAGGCGACAAGGGTGGTAATGCGGTCCGCACCAAGGGCTGCGAGCACTTCATGCTCTGCCGTCTCGACCTGACCGGTAATGGAAATGTCACTGGTGGAAAGCCCCACCACGGCAGACGCGGCGCCAACGAAGTGATGGCCCTTGCCACCCTGAACCACCCCGGCCCCAATAAAGAAGGTAAGAACGCCGAGCGCTGCAACGGAACCAACACCGGCCCGAACAGGCCGCATCCGGGACGCCCAGGCGTGGATGCGCCGGGCTGCTCTGCCCAACTGCATTCTGGCCCTTTTCTGTAGCGTCATCTGCCGCAACTTGCATCCTCCACCATCCACCGCATGAGCTGGCCGAAGGAATAACCGGCGTGTTCCGCCAGCTCCGGCAGGAGCGATGTTGGCGTCATGCCGGGCTGGGTGTTGACCTCCAGCCAGACGAGTTCACCTGTTCCGCCCGCAAGATCATCAAGCCGGAAGTCGGAGCGGGACACTCCTCGACAGCCGATAGCCCTATGCGCGCTAAGCGAGAGCATTTGGACCTTTCGGTAAACATTTGGTAAAATTTCAGCCGGAAGGACGTGACTGGAGCCACCTTCTGCATATTTCGCGTTGTAATCGTACCATCCGCCATCAGCGGCGCGGATTTCCGTCACGCCAAGAACTTCATCCCCCATGACACCGCAGGTGAGTTCACGCCCGCAGATGAAGCGTTCCACCATCACCGTGTCAGAATAGATCCAGTCATCTGACAGCAATTCCTGCGGCGGCTGGTTGGCACCCTTGTCGACAATCAATACGCCGAAGGATGAGCCCTCATTGACGGGCTTTACGACATAGGGCGGCTCCATCGCATGGACCTTGGCAGCCTCCCGCCGGTCCATGACCAGAGCCTCAGCTACCGGAACGCCTTCGTTTCGCGCCACGGTCTTGGCCCGCTCTTTATCAAGAGCAAGCGCGGAGGCCATGACACCAGAATGGGTGTAAGGAAGGTCGAGATATTCCAGAATTCCCTGCACGGTCCCGTCTTCCCCATAGGGGCCATGGAGAGCGTTGAAGGCAACGTCGGGTCTTAAATCGCAAAGGGTAGAGGAGAGGTTACGATCAACATCAACGCGGGTAACGCGGTAGCCCTCGCCTTCCAGCGCCGCCGCGCAGGCTTCACCCGAAGACAGACTGACGGGGCGTTCGGCCGACCAACCGCCCATCAACACTGCAACGTGCACCATCTGTCCCCCCGGGCTGTCCGGTTTCATTGCACAAGCGGAATCACACATGATTCTCGTGTTCAAGGGGAGAAAAAACGCGCCGATTCAAGTGGTTTGCTAAAGACGAGTCCCTAAGAGATTCAAAAGACTCCCGCTTTGGGCGGTAGCAAGCCTGTTAACTTTTTTTTCACGCGATGGGTGAAGAAGGGGCCGCAAAGGGTGTGACCGCCTTGCCGAGGGCAAATCGTCCGATGCGGCGAATCTCCCATTCGAGCGCTACGCCGCTTGTCTCAAAGACCGCCTGGCGCACGGTTTCACCTAATGTCTCAAGGTCGTGCGCGGAGGCATTGTCGATGTTGAGCATGAAATTGCAATGCATCTGGCTCATCTGCGCGCCGCCCATGTGACGACCACGGTAGCCTGCTTCATCCACCAGCTTCCAGGCGGAATAACCGGGCGGATTCTTAAAGGTGGAACCTCCGGTGCGCTCTTTGATCGGCTGCACCGTTTCACGGTGGTGTTGCACCTGGTCCATCTTTTGCTGAATGACGTCACGGGCAGCAGGTTCGCCCTGCATTAGAGCTGAGGTGAAGATGAGGTCGGGAGCGGCTTCGCTGTGGCGGTAGGTGTAACCCATATCCGCGTGGGAAAGCGTGTGGCGTTTGCCCTGCCGGTCGATAGCCGAGACCTCGATGACGCGCTCGGTGGTCTCAGCGCCGTTTGCCCCGGCATTCATGCGCAAAGCCCCACCAACGGCACCGGGAATACCGTGGTAGAAGGCAAAACCGTCCAGACCAGCATCCAGCGCGGCGGCGGCAAGGCGCTTGTCGGGCATGGCGGTGCCAACACGCAATTGAGTGTCACCCACATGCTCCACTGCGCCAAAACCTTTGCCACCGAGACGGATGACAACCCCTTCCAGACCGCCATCCCGCACCAGCAGGTTCGACCCCATTCCCACCACCTGCACCGGCACATCTTCTGGCAGGGCCGCGAGGAACGCAGCAAGATCGTCCTCATCAGCAGGAGACACCAACAGATCAGCCGGCCCGCCAACGCGAAACCAGGTTATCGCGTCCATTGGCGCATCGAAGCTTGCTCGCCCGCGCAAAACATCCAACGCCGGAGCGACCTGGTCGCGAAAAGCGTCGCTGCTCATGCCCCGCCCGCGAGTTCATCCGGCAATGCATGGGCCCAAGCAGTGATGTTGCCGGCCCCCAGAAAAACGACAATGTCCCCTTCCTGCGCGATTTCCCGCACCAGCGGCGCCACATCGTTCTGGCCGGAAATGAGCCGAGCATCGCGGTGCCCGGCGGATTGAAGACCCTGCACAAGAGCGGTGGCGGTGGCTCCTTCGATTGGCGTTTCCCCCGCCTCATAGACCGGTGCGACGAGTACCGTGTCAGCGTCGTTGAAACAGGAGCAAAAGCCATCGAACAATTCCGACAGGCGCGAATAACGGTGCGGCTGTTTGATGGCGATCACCTTGCCTGATCGGTCGCCGCGCAAAGCCTGCCGCGCGGCCTTTAAGACGGCGGTGATCTCCACTGGATGGTGAGCATAGTCATCATAAATCTCAACTCCATTCCACGAACCTGTATGGGTGAAACGACGGCCAACGCCCTTGAAGTCAGCCAGGCCGCTGCGCACGGCCTCTTCGCCAATCCCAAGCCGGTGGGCGACAGCAATCGCGGCGGTGGCGTTAGCGACGTTGTGGTCGCCGGGCATCGGCAGCATCAGATCATTCCATCGCATCACCTCGCCCGATCTGCGGTCGCGGATGGTGATGTTGAAGATGGTACTCGCACCCTCGGCACGAATATCGGTAAAGCGCACATCGGCCTGCGGGTTGTTGCCATAGGTGAGCACAGGTTTGGCTGCCATACGCGCGGCAAGCGCCTGCACTTCGGGATGGTCGATACACAGCACACTACACCCGTAAAATGGCACGCCTTCAACAAATTCGCGGAAGGCATCCTTTGCCGCATCGAACGTGCCGTAATGGTCCAGATGCTCGGGGTCGATATTGGTGACTATAGCGATCTCGGAAGGCAGCAGCAGAAAGGAGCCGTCACTCTCATCCGCCTCCGCCACCAACCAGTCCCCCTGACCCATGCGAGCATTGGTTCCGATATCCATCAAAATGCCACCATTGATGATGGTTGGATCCTTACCACCAGCAATCAGCAGCCGCCCGACGAGCGATGTCGTTGTCGTTTTGCCATGGGTGCCACCAACCGAAATGCCGGAGCGGAAGCGCATCAGCTCGGCCAACATCTCCGCACGAGGCACAACCGGGATGCGGCGCTCGCGGGCGGCAGCCTTTTCCGGATTGTCTTCCCTGATCGCGGTGGACGTGACCACAACACCAGCATTCTCGACGTTCTTGGCCTCATGCCCGACAAAAACCTCAATGCCTTTCTTGCGCAGGCGTTTGACGTTCGCCCCGTCAGCCTGGTCGGAGCCCTGCACCTTGTGGCCAAGATTGTGCAGCACTTCGGCAATAGCACTCATACCAATACCGCCGATTCCAATGAAGTGAACCGGTCCTATGTCGTCCGTCATGGGCATGGAGTTTGGCCTCTTGGCTTGTGGCGCTAGGCGGCATTGGCCTCGACAAGATCGGCAAGGCGCTCGGCTGCATCTGGAATGCCCGCTTGTGTCGCAGCTTGCGCCATCTTGGCAAGGCTTTCAGGCTCATCCATCGCTTCGGCTATGAGGAAGGCAACCGTTTCCAGGTCAAGTCCGGCCTGTTGGCGCACATTCGTTCCGCCGATCTTTTGCAGCATCGCGGCATTGGCGGCCTGGTCATGGTCGAGGGCATGGGGATAGGGCACGAGCAGTGACGGGCGGCCGATCACTGCAATCTCGCTCACTGTGGAGGCACCGGCGCGGGCAACGACAAAATGCGCTTCAGCGATACGCGCGGGCATGTCAGAAAAGAAGGGCGCGACATCTGCGCTGATCCCTGCTTCAGCCAAAATGGCTGCCGGGTCGACGGCGTCATCCTTGCGCGATTGCAGCACGACATGGAGGCGCTTGCGCTTGTCTTTGGGAAGGCTCGCCAGAGCCTTCGGCACCTCCTGGCTGAAGAATTGCGCGCCCTGACTGCCGCCGAAAACGACAAGGTTGAAGCGCTCACCCTTGCTGGAAGGAATGTGGGGAGAGCAAGAAAATCCCAGCCCCGCCGGTCGGACAGGGTTGCCGGTCGTAACAGCTTGTCCCTCAGCAATATCAAACCCGGTCGCAACCGCTTTCACCCGCTTTGCCAGCACCCGGTTGGCGCGACCAAGCACGGCGTTTTGCTCATGGATCAGCGCGGGCACGCCTCTATGGATGGCTGCAAACATCGGGACGAGCGTCGGATAGCCGCCAAAGCCGATGGCCACGTCCGGCTGCAATGTGCCGATCAACTTGCGTGCCTTCGCATAGGCGCTCACGCCCAAAAAGGCAGAGCGGATCACCTGATCCGGGCGCCGCAGGCTTGGGGGACGGAAGGTGAATTGGGTCACGTCACCGGGGAAAGTATCGGCAAATCTCATCCCGCGATCATCCGTCGCCAGATGCGTCGTCCAACCCCGCGCGTCCAGCACGTTTGCCAGAGCTTCTGCAGGGAACATGTGCCCCCCGGTACCTCCCGCGCAGAGCAATACAGTCTTGGTCACGCAGCCACGCCTGCAAGTTGGGTCAAATGCGCAGGACCAATGCGCACCGCGCTTCGCCGGTACATGTCCGCCCGCTTGCGGGTGAAGGCGAGCATCAATCCAACACCGAAGGCCACCGCCATCATGGACGAGCCACCATAGGAAACGAAGGGCAGCGTCATGCCCTTGGCCGGGGCGAGTTGCAGGTTGACGCAGATATTGATCGCCGCCTGCATACCAAATTGCAGCGCGAGGCCTGCCACGGCGAGTGAGACGAACACATCCCGCTCACGGGCCGAATGCCAAAAGGCGCGCAGCACGATGATGAAGAAGAGGCAGACCAGCATCATGGCGAGGATCGTGCCATATTCCTCCACGGCGACTGCGAAGATGAAGTCGGTATGACTGTCCGGCAGGCCACGTTTGACGAGACCCTCGCCAGGGCCACGCCCCGCCCAACCGCCGGCCTCCACCGCCTGCATGGCGCGGTCGACCTGAAAATTGTCCCCGGCACCAGTGAGGAAGCGGTCGATGCGTGAGGAGAAATTGTCGATTGAGGTATAGGCAAAAAATGCCCCAGCAACGGCTAGCCCGCCGAGCGCCCAAACAAAGAAGAGTGGCAATCCGGCAAGGAACACCATCGTCCCCCAAACGGCGGCGAGAAGCACGGTCTGGCCCAGATCCGGCTGGATGACGAGCAGTGAGAGCGACAGGCCAAAGAGGCCCACAGCCGCCAGCGCCCAGCCAATTTTTCGCGTTTGCCGCGCTTGCGCCACGAGCCACGCGCTCGCCACAACAAAACAAGGCTTCAGCATTTCAGACGGCTGGATCTTGATCGGCCCCAATTCCATCCAGCGGATCGACCCCTTGGTCTCTTCTCCAACGAACGGCAGCGCCATCATGACAAGAAGCGAACCGGCAAGCCCGATCCAGCACAAAAGCCTCGCCTGGCGGATCGGCAACAGCGAGATACCCACCATCACCAATGGGGCAAGAATGGCAAAGACGAGATGGCGTTCGGTGAACAGAAACGGGTTTTCAATACCGAGCCGCGCCGTCGCCGCCGGTGAGGCGGACATCGAGAGAATGAAACCTGCAATCACCAAAATGACCGGCACGCCGAGTAGCGTCTTGTCAACGGTCGCCCACCAGGCGGAGACCAGGCCTCTTTGCGCACGTGATGTCATCTTTTCCGCTCCCCAAAGGCGCTGAAGTCTGCTAGCGCCGCAACATGGGCGCTGAACGCCTCGCCGCGTTTCTCAAAGTTGGCGAATTGGTCGAAACTCGCCGCCGCAGGCGAGAGCAGAACGACCTGTTCACCGCCTTCTCGGCGCGCGTCGAGGGCCGCATTGAATACGGCGTCTTCCAGTGTGCCGGAAATTTCATAAGGAACCGTATCACCCAGTTGCGAGGCAAAAGAACCGGCTGCCTCGCCGATCAGATAGGCCTTTTCAATGCGCGGGAAGTGTTCTACCAGCGCCTCGATCCCACCATCCTTGGCAAGGCCACCAGCAATCCAGCGCACGCGGGGGAAGCTGTTGAGCGCTGTCGCGGCGGCTTCGGCATTGGTGGCTTTGGAATCGTTGACGAAGAGCGTCTCGCCGACATGACCGAGCAATTCCATGCGGTGGGCGAGGCCGGGGAAGCTTTTGAAGCCCGCCTGAATTTGCGCAGCCTCCAACCCAACTGCCTCGCAGGCGGCAAAGGCGGCAGCGGCGTTCTGGCCGTTATGGGCGCCGCGCAGCGTGCCGATGCCGCGCAAATCGGCAATGGTTTCGCCGTCACGGATGAGAACACCATCGTCGAAGCGAATGTCGGCGGCCTCGTGCGTCGAAATCGTGACCAATGGCTTGCCAGCCCACCGCCCGGCAATCGCCCGGCAGGTCTCATCGTCCTTTGCAATCACCGCCAAATCAGCGGCAGCAACAAGGCGCTCCTTGATCGCGGCATAGCGCTCAAACGTGCCATGGCGCTCCAAATGATCCGGCGTGATGTTGAGAAGGATACCGACATCGGGCGCGATATTGGGAGCGGTGTCGATCTGGTAGGAGGAGACCTCCACCACATAGACTTGGCCCCTCGCATTCTCGCCCACCGCGATAGGATCAAGGTCGAGCACCGCACGGCCAATATTGCCGCCCATCTGCACGTCGCGACCCGCTTGGGCTAGGACATGGGCAATGAGAGCGGTTGTGGTGGATTTACCGTTGGTCCCTGTGATCGCGATAACCGGCGCGCGGCGCTCCTTCCGCGCCATTTCCTGGAAGAAGAGATCAACATCGCCATAAATCGGCACGTCGTGCCTGGCGGAAAGCGCAACAGCCCAGTGGGGCTGAGGATGGGTCAGCGGCACGCCCGGCGCGATGACAAGTGCCTCAAACGCGGTCCAATCGGCCTTGCGAAGATCGCCGGTTGCAATGCCCTCGCTGCTGGCGCGTTCAACGCTGGCCGGATTGTCGTCCCAGGCGGTAACATTCGCGCCGCCAGCTGTGAGCGCTTTGGCCGTGACAAGACCGGATCCGCCGAGACCGAAAAGGGCAATTGATTGTCCCGCCAGAGCGGTAACGGCAATCACCGCAGCTTCAGCGTGGCCAGGCCCATCAACGCGAAGGCGATGGAAATGATCCAAAAGCGGATCACCACCTGGCTTTCCGTCCAGCCGAGTTGTTCAAAATGGTGGTGGATCGGCGCCATCTTGAAGACGCGCTTGCCGGTCATCTTGAAGGACGCAACCTGGATGATGACGCTCGCCGCCTCCATCACAAACAGCCCACCAATGATCGCCAGTACGATTTCATGCTTGGTGGCCACCGCAATGGTGCCGAGCATTCCGCCCATTGCGAGAGAGCCCGTGTCACCCATGAAGATCGCAGCGGGCGGGGCGTTGAACCAGAGGAACCCGAGCCCGGCGCCAATCACCGCGCCGCAGATAATGGCAAGCTCCCCTGTGCCCAGCACGAAATGGATCTGCAAATAGTCGGCAAAGACCTTGTTGCCGACCAGATAGGCAATGATCCCGAAGGCCCCGGCTGCGATCATGACAGGCACGATGGCAAGGCCGTCGAGACCGTCTGTGAGATTTACAGCATTGCCCGCTGCCACCAAAACGAATGCCCCAAAAACGATGAAGAAGAGGCCAAGGTCGAGCACCAGTGCTTTGAAGAAAGGGAAGGTCAGCGCCGAAGACATATCAACGCCGGTCAGCTCAGAACTGGCTTGGCTGGTCATCATGATAACCGTGACCGCTACTCCGGCAATGATGAATTCAAGCAACAACCGCATCCGGCCTGAAAACCCTTTGTCTGAAGATTTCGAGACCTTCAAATAATCGTCGTAAAAACCAATCGCGCCAAAGCCGAGCGTGACCAAAAGCACGGTCCACACCAGTGGGCTGGAGAGGTTTGCCCAGAGCAAAGTCGCCCCGACAATCCCAACCAAGATCATCAGCCCGCCCATGGTCGGTGTGCCCGCTTTCTTGAAATGCGTCGCTGGCCCATCC
Organism: uncultured Alphaproteobacteria bacterium; assembly: GCA_929200315.1. Lineage (GTDB taxonomy): Bacteria > Pseudomonadota > Alphaproteobacteria > Rhizobiales > Rhizobiaceae > Pseudahrensia. The sequence continues at coordinate 208,409 of CAKMZB010000004.1, forward strand.
GCGCGGATCGGCTGACCCTTGCCCTGGCGCATCCGCATGGCGCGAATGATGCTTGGCCCGAAGAGAAAGACAATCAGAGCAGCCGTTGCCAACGCACCGCCGGAGCGGAAGGTGATGTAGCGAAAGACGTTGAGCAGCGGGATGATATCACCGAATTCGGACAGGTAATGCAGCATTTGTAAGGGTTTCCGTGTTGGGGCGGGCGGGTGAGGTTAAGCCGTGCCTTGGCCGTGCTTGTCCAGCAGAAGTTTAACGATGGAGGCGAAACCAAGCGACAACGAAGCCTTCGCCATAATGACGTCCCCCTCGCGCACCTCATCAAGGAGGTGGGAGGCAAGCTCCCCGGCTGTTGCCGTGTGAATAACAGGCATGTGGGCGCGCAGGACGGCGGCCAACGCCGCCATATCTTCACCGGCCAAAAAAGCCATATCAGCGTTTTCACGCACGGTGGAGGCAAGCTCCTCGTGTAGCTTCTTTGAGGTATCGCCGAGTTCCAGCATATCGCCGAGAACAGCAATGCGGCGACCGCGAGCGGCGGTGGGTTCTGCCAGGCCGAGCATCTTGAGCGCAGCACGCTGGCTGGCCGGGTTGGCGTTGTAACTCTCGTCAATCAGCGTGGCTGTGCCATTACCGATGAAGAGTTCATGCCGCTCGCCACGGCCCTTCACGGCACCAAGGTTAGCCAGTGCGAGACCCGCCAGCGCCAGATCGGCGCCGAAAAGACGGCAGATGGTGAGAACAGCAAGGACGTTTTGGACAATGTGCTTGCCCGGTGCCCCAACCTTCAACGTCATCGGCTGGCCCATGATGTCGGCGGTGACGCAGGAGCAATTGGGGTGCTCAACAAGGCGCTGAAGGCGCGTGTCAGCCCCGTCCGCCTCGCCAAAAGTGACGATGTTTTTTACACCGGCCTTCCGGGCCAAATCGGTGAGGAGCGGCAGGCGCGGGTCGTCGGCGTTCAACACCGCAGTGCCGGCATCGTCGAGGCCATTGAAGATTTCAGCCTTGGCATGAGCAATGCGGTCGACGGAATCAAAGGCGCCCAGATGCGCCGCTGCGACGTTGGTGATGACGGCCACCTGCGGACGTACAAACCCGACGAGCGGGGTGATTTCCCCCGGATGGTTCATGCCGATTTCATAGATACCGAAAACCGCATCGGCAGGCGTGCGCGCAAGCGTTAGCGGTACACCCCAATGATTGTTGAAGGAGGAGACGGAGGCATGGACCGTCCCGCTCGGCGCAAGCGCCGTCCGCAAGGCCTCTTTCGTGGTGGTCTTGCCAACCGAACCAGTGATGGCGACCGTCTGGCCGGTGAAACGGTCACGGGCAGCGATGCCGAGCTTCTCCAGCGCGGGCAAAACCTCATCCACCACGAGCAGAGTGCCGGTCTCACCCTTAAGCGTTTCTACCTTGTCCCCTGCAACAACGCTCAACGCCGCTCTGTTTCCGTGCGCGCCGGCGACGAAAGCGTGGCCGTCATGGGCATCGCCCCTAATGGCAAAATAGGCTTCCCCATCCGCGATCGTCCGGCTGTCGATAGACAGACCCGTGACACCAACCGGGGGTTCGCCCCGCACATTCGCGCCCATGGCCCTGGCCATATCCGCAACGGTCCAAAGATGGCTCATGAGCGGTCCTCCAGCGCAGTGCGGGCGACTGTGTGATCGGAAAAATCATGCACGACATTGCCGACAATTTGTCCCTCTTCATGGCCCTTGCCTGCGATGATGAGCGTGTCGCCGGTTTTCAGTGCCGTAATGGCTGTTTGAATGGCCTCAGCCCGGTCGCCAATCTCCTTTGCGTCCTTCGCTGCTGACATGATCTGCGCGCGGATCGTGGCTGCGTCTTCGGAGCGGGGGTTGTCGTCAGTGACGATCACACGGTCTGCAAGGCGGGCGGAAATGGCGCCCATAATCGGGCGTTTTCCGGCATCGCGGTCTCCACCACAGCCAAAGACGAGATAAACCTTGCCGGTCGTGTAAGGACGCACGGCCTTTAGGACATGCTCCAGCGCATCGGGCTTGTGAGCATAGTCGACATAGACCACCGCGCCGTCAGCCGTGCTGCCCACCAGATCAAGCCGCCCGGGCGCGCCTTCCAGATGTTCCAGCGCCTCCAGAGCCGCCGCGCCATCTGTGCCGGTCGCAATTGCCATGCCGGCTGCAACGAGGGCGTTGGCCATCTGGAATTCACCGGCCAGCGGTAGCCGCACGCGATGGATCTCGCCACCAAGTTCGATCTCACCGATCTGCTCGGTGCGGTGTTGTTCTACGCGCTTCAGCGCCAAAAAAGTGCCCCGATGGCCGACAGAACAAATGTTGAGCCCGCGAGCCTTGGCAATCTCAGGCGCGCGGCCGCTCCATTCGTCGTCGGCATTGATGACGGCAGGTTGACCCGGCTGCATCAGTGTATCGAAGAGGCGCATCTTTGCCTCAAAATAGTCTTCCATCGTCGCATGATAATCGAGGTGATCGCGACCAAGATTGGTGAAGCCCGCAACCGCCAGCCTCACTCCGTCCAGCCGCCGCTGTTCCAAGCCATGGGAAGAGGCTTCCATCGCGCAATGGGTAACACCGTCCCGCTCCAGCGCATGGAGCAATTCATGCAATTTGACAGGGTCCGGTGTCGTCAACCCGCCATAGTCACTCCGCCCCGGAGCGACGACGCCGGTCGTGCCAATCATCGCTGCTGCACGTCCCGTATGCGCCCAGATCTGGCGCAGGAAGGAAGCAACGGAAGTCTTGCCTGCCGTACCGGTAACGGCGGCAATCGTGCCCGGTTGGCCGGGGTGCAGTCGCGCGGCCATCATGGAGAGGGCATGGCGCGGATCGCCGGTGCGCAGGATCGGAACGTCAATCCCGCCGAGATCCGCATCGTGCGAAGCCAGCACCGCCACCGCGCCACGTGTCACGGCATCCGCTGCATGTTCCGCGCCATCCGTGTGGGTACCTGCAAGCGCTGCAAAGACCATACCCGGCAGAACCTGACGGCTGTCTGCGGAAATGGCGAGCACATCGATGCCTCCCGGCCCTTCCGGCAAATCGGCAAGGCCATCAATGAGGTCTGAAAGGGTCATACCGCTCGCCATAGTCAGATCGGTCTGTTGTGTCGGTAATTAGCGAGGATTGCGGTGTCGCGCAGTTCGAAATTCGGCTTCACGCCAAGTGCCGGAGCGGCACGGGAAATGATGCGCGCTACCGTCGGAGCAGCGTTCATGCCCGCCGTCGCGTAGCGCTGCCCTTCTTCGGGTTTCGGCTCGTCAATGGTCACCAGCACCACATAACGGGGATCATCGATGGGAAATGCGGAGACGAAAGCGTTGAAGCGCTTGTCGCGGGAATAGCGGCCATCCACCACCTTCTCCGCCGTACCGGTCTTGCCGCCGACGAGATAGCCCGGAACCTCCGAGCGGCGCCCGGACCCGCGCAACACGTTGAGACGCATCATGTAGCGCATGGCGTCAGACGTTTCCGGTTTCAAAACAGGGCGGCCGATGGCTTTTGCCATCTCCGGCGAACGGGGCAGCAAGGTCGGTGGAAAGAGTGTGCCACCATTGACCATAGCTGCCGCCGCAACTGCGGTTTGTAGCGGAGTGGTGGAAACACCATGACCGAAGGAAATTGTGATCGAATGCACCTTCTTCCACACTTTCGGTTGGCGCGGACGGGCTACTTCAGGCAGCTCAAACCCCTCCATCCGAGTCAGCAGCCCAATACGGTTTAAGAATTCCTGCTGGCCGGGAATGCCCACCACATCAGCCATCTTCGCGGTGCCGATATTGGAGGAATAAATGAACACTTCCGGCACGGTGAGAATGCGCTTCTTGCCGTGGAAATCTGTAATCGTGCGCCGCCCGATGCGAATGGGACGGCGGGCATCGAATTTGCTGCCCAGGCTCACGAGACCGGAATCCAACGCCATCGCTGTCGTGAACATTTTGAAGGTCGAACCCATCTCAAAGACACCGCCGGAAATGCGATTGAGCATTTCATCGTCTTTCTTGGGGCGGTTGGGATCGAAATCCGGCAGGGATGACATCGCCACAACTTCCCCGGTCTTCGCATCAAGCACGATTCCGGCAGCAGCAATCGCCTGGTATTTCTCCATCGCCTCCAGCAATGCGGCGCGCACATAATGCTGCACGCGCATGTCGATGGTGGTCTCGACCGGCTCAAGGCCCTTGCTCAATGCAAAACCGGACTGATGGAGTTCGCGCAACCAGGTGTCGTCGAGATGTTTCTCAAAGCCTGCAATGCCACGGTTGTCGATGTCCGTCTGGCCAAGAATGGTCGAGGCCGTCGGCCCGCCGGGGTAGAAGCGGCGGGTCTCTGAACGGAAATCGATGCCCGGCAGGCCAAGCTCCAAAATCTGCGCCTGCTGGCGCGGCGTGATCTCGCGCTTCAGCCAGCGAAAGCCAGCGTCTGACGTCAAATGCCGCATGGTTTTGGTATAATTGAGATCCGGCAGTACCGTCTTCAGCGCCTGGAAAACCTCTTCCGGCTCCTCGATCAGCCGCGGTTCGGCGAAGAGCGACTTCATCTGAATGTCGAGCGCCATGATCGCACCGTTCCGATCCAGGATGCGCGGCCGCGCCGCGGCGATCTGCATATCGGTCTGGGCGCGGAAGGCCTGGGTTTCGTCCCCAGTCACCGCAATAAGAACGAGCCTGGCTTGAATCAGTGCAGCGATGGCGAGCACAGCGAGGCCAACAATGAACAACCGGTCGCGGGACTGGCCGGACTGGCGTGCGTTCATCGGTTTTGGTGCAAAGAGAAGACGCCTGACGCGTGTGTAGAGAGAGGCGGTCATTCGAGATTCTCCACGCGGTCGAGCAAGGCCTCAATGCCGCCAGTGCGGATCGGATCTTCGCCACTGGCCTCAAGCGCCGGTTCCGGCGGCGGACGCATAGCGGGCCATGTCTGCTCAGTCATGGTGGCGGTGCTGGAGAGCTCCTCCAGACGCAGTTCCTCACGGTAGCGCGCCACGACCTTTGCGAGCCGTGCTGGGGCTGTGGCAATGGCCCAGTCAGCTTCCAGCAGCGCGATTTTACCTTCTTCGGTGCGGATTTCCTCCCGGATTTTGTGCAACTCGCGGGCCTGCTCGTCAGCCTCGTGTTTGATCGTGTAGGTCCATAGCGCCCCGGCGACGACGGTTGCTATCAAAAGGGCATCGGTCACGCGGCTCATGCGGCCACCTCTTGAGGTTCGGGCAGGTTCGGCAAGCCGAACAGGGCGTAATCCCTGGCACGGGCTGGAGCCTGGGTGCGGATCGCGGCGCGCAGTTTGGCGGAGCGCGCACGCGGGTTGCGTTCAGCTTCAGCCTTGGAAGCGGCAAGCGCATTGCGCTTTTTCAACGTGAAGGTCGGCGCGGCCATATCGGCCTGCGGCAGGTGGCGGGAGCCGCCCGCGCTTTCCGACCGGTCGAGCAAAAACCGCTTCACGATCCGGTCTTCCAGCGAATGGAACGTCACCACAACAAGTCGACCGCCAGGCTTCAGCACCGCTTCGGCAGCAAGCAGCGCATCGGCGAGCTCGTGCAACTCGCGGTTCACGAAAATGCGCAAGGCCTGGAAGGTGCGGGTTGCCGGGTGGATGCGGGTCTTCTGGTTTCGGCCAAGCGTCTTTTCGCAAAGCGCGGCCAGATCAAGCGTTGTCTCAAAAGGCTGTTTCGCCCGACGCTCGACAATTTCAGCGGAAATGCGGGAGGCCTGGCGCTCATCACCCAGCAGACCAATGATCCGGGTCAGATCTTTGCGCGGCGCATGGTTCACAACGTCTGCGGCACAAACGCCCTCCCCGGCCATGCGCATGTCGAGCGGTCCGTCCTGCTGGAAGGAAAAGCCGCGCTCCCCCTCGTCAATCTGCATGGAGGAGACGCCAATATCAGCGACGATCCCATCGACAGGTTCGGCGCAAATTGCCTCCAGATTGGCAAAACGGTCCTCGACAAGGCGCAGCTTCCCGCCTTGTTCGACAACGAGATTTTGGCCAGCTTTGATGGCGTTGGGGTCGCGGTCGATGGCAATCACGCTGGCACCCTCGGCAAGAATCGCGCGTGTGTAACCGCCCGCGCCGAACGTCGCGTCCACAATACAATCATCCGCCCGCACAGCGAGGTTGTCGATAACCTCTTGCAACATAACGGGAATATGGGGCGCTTCATCGGGCACGTTTTAATCCGGCATCACTTGAACAAAGGGCGGCATGACCGGACGGCGCGGCCGGTAAACGGAATATGAATTCCCTTTGTTAAGGAGGCGTTACTTTGACCCCGAAGAAGAGAGCGCGTCAGCCGGCCTGTAAGCCGGGTTCTGTCCCCGCCCAAAAAGGCGATCGACGGCCATTCGTCTTGGCGGCGCCTTGCGACGCACGCTCACTGCGACCTACCCGGACGTTCCGGCCCGGAAACGGACCGTTTCTGCATGGGCGAAACCAACGCGGAAAATGACGTCCCTACTCGGTCTTGCTCCCGATGGGGTTTACCGTGCCACGCCCGTTGCCGGCCATGCGGTGGGCTCTTACCCCACCCTTTCACCCTGACTTTCCGCAAGCGAAAAGCGGTTTGCTTTCTGTTGCACTTTCCCTGGGGTCGCCCCCGCCGGGCGTTACCCGGCACCGTGTTTCCGTGGAGCCCGGACTTTCCTCCCCGCACCACCTTTCGGCATTGCACAGGGCGACCGTCCAGCCGGCTGACATTCGATGATCTAGGGGGTATGCGCCCTAAAGGCTAGGTGCGCTGAAGGATTGTCGTAACGCGCTTACAGTAATCGCGCGTCACAGCATTCATCTGTTTGGCGCTGTGGCCGGCATTGTATTTCAGGATCGTGCCGCAAGTCGTGCCGCCGCCGAGCCGGTGGGCTTTGCCCAAATACTTCATGCCGTAACGAATGTTGGTGTCGGGGTGGAAGAGGTCTTCCGTCGAACCTTCATAACCGATGTAGCGCGCGGTGCGGGGTAGAATTTGCATCAGGCCCACTTCACCCGCGCGGCCAAGGGCGTCCGGGCGGTACATGCTTTCAATCTCCACCACGGCCAGCGCAAGATCTTCAGGCACGCCATGTTCCTTGGCATGTTTGCGAATGAGTGCTTCGAACTTAGCGCGGCGCTCTGCAGCTTCTTTGTAGGATGTGCGGACCGGCCCGACGACGCGCCGCCTTTGGATGCTGACTTTTGCAAGCGCAGCAGGGGTGGCGCCAATTTCCGGGATTCTGGCTTCCGGCAGATCTTCGCCACCACTGTGGGCGAGCGCCCAGTCGGCATTGGCATTGGTATTGGCCGCAACAGGTTTGACCGCGTGCCAGACAAGGTCTTTTCCCTCGTCCTCGGCAGCATATGCGATTTTTGTGGAGGGCGTTGAGGCATCAACCTTCAGCGCGGACTTGATGGGCGCGGCGAGCCTGGTGAGCACCTTGCCTTCATGAGAGGAAACAGCGCTGCCGCCGGACTGGCAGGCTGCCAGAATTATGAGGACAGTGAGCGCCATGCCGGACCGGATCAGGCGGAATTCACGCTCAAAAATCATGCCCCGCCCCTGGTTTCAAAGTCTGTCTGCACCTGCCGTTCACCCCGCAATGCGACGTAAAAAAGGCGCAAAAGTGTCGATCTGCCCAAATCCTTTCACAAAATTAACCATATCCCGCAAGCCCCTGATGAGCACGTCGTCTGGCGAGGAGACTCGCCAGGGCTTGGGACGTCTCGTGGTCCACAAGTCCATCAACCTTTGAAGGGCGGAAATGGCGCTGGAATGCGGTGATGGCGGCGGCGAGATTTTCCGCTGTTGCACCCACGCCATAGCCATACTCCACCAGAGCTTCTGCTATGTTTTCAAGGCTTTTCGGGTCCGGTTCCGCAACCCAACCAATGCCTTCACCAGCAAGATAGTTCCAGTCGAAACCCTCACCGGGATCAATCTTGCGACCCGGGGCCGTGTCAGAATGGGCCAGCACGCGAAAAGGTGCGATGGCGTGGCGGACGATGATGTCAGCAGCGAGCCGCGCGACGGCCTTCATCTGCGCTTTGAGGAATGGCGGAGGCAGGGAGCCGTCCTCGCCATGTCCGTCATTGACGATTTCGATGCCGATGGAGCGGGAATTGACGTCTCCCCTTCCCTCCCAGGTGCCCTCTCCGGCGTGGAAGGCTCGGGCTCCTTCCCGCACCATCTGCACGATCTCACCGTTCTCGTGAATGATGTAGTGGCAGGAAACACAGCTTTCCTGGCAGCAAAGCCAATCTTCGGCTGCCTTGCCGCCATTCATACCTGTATAGTGGAGAAGCAGAATATCTGGCCCGGCGACATTGCGGCGGGAGTTGAAATTCACTGCCGGACGAATGCGGGCGACATGGGCGCTATCGGCGGTAAAGGCTTCACTTGCCATGGGCGGCGTCCGCCAATTCCCTTGTCTTGCCGCGATGGCGCGGCTCGACGATGGCCCAGGCCTCATTGATCGCGGCCAGGCGTTCGTTCGCTATGGAGACGAATTCCGGTGGCACGCCACGGGCGATCATCCGGTCGGGATGATGGGCGGCTACAAGTTTGCGATACTGGCCGCGCAGACGCTCGAAATCCCAATTGGGGTCAGCTTCCAGCACCGCGTAAGGATCAATGCTCCCGGTATCGCCATGGCGCGCAGCAATACGCTGGAACTGGGATTCTTCCATGCCGAACCGCAAAGCAATCTGCTCCAGAAACGCCATCTCCGCTTCATGCAGCACACCATCGGCCTGAGCGATGTGGAAGAGCGCTTCCAGCACATCCTCCAGCACCGCATCATCCGCTTCCCCCTTGCCGGGAAAGAGCGAACGCACGCGGGCGGCATAGGCGTCAAAACCGGCGACGTCTTGCTTGGCGAGATTGTAGAGGCGAGCGACGTTGGCCATCTCCTCATCCGGCACGGAAAGGATGTCGCGAAAGGCATCAACCTCCGACTGGCTCACCACGCCATCTGCCTTTGCCATCTTGGCCGACAGTGCGATCAGCGCGACAGAGAAGGCGACCTGTCGCCGTGTCTGTTCGTCGCCGGAAAACATCGTCCGCACACGCTCGACGATCGCGGCAAAGGCGTCTGTCGGGCGGCCGGTAAAAAGCTCACGAATGTCGGTCCAAATCGCCATAACGCGATAATAACGCGCCTGACTGCCGGTGGCGAATGAAATTGCGCTCATAGTCGCATCCGGCGCTACGACGCGGATCAGGCTACGAGGAGTGTTCACCTTGTTTTTCGTACCAAGCGGTATAAATTAAGAGCACTCCCTCTCGGTCAAGGATTTTATACCACATGGTACAAAAAAGAGTTGGCAGGAAGAAAGCCTTCGATCCTGACAGCGCGCTCGACGCAGCCATGGAGACATTTTGGGCAAAGGGCTTTGACGGTACATCGCTCGATGATTTGACGCGCACCATGGGCATCAACCGCCCAAGCCTCTATGCGACCTTCGGTTGCAAGCGCACGCTCTTTGACATGGCGCTCGAGCGCTATGGCAACACGATCGGCAGTGAACCGCTGAAGGGCCTGTTGGAAGAAGACAATATCCACGCCGCCGTGCGCGCTTTTCTTTCGCTGGCGGTCAAGTTGCAGACCCGCGAAGGCAAGGCACAGGGCTGTTTCGTCACCAATTGCGGTTTCGTGACTGGCGAACCAAACTCTTGTCTTCAGGATAAGCTCGCGGAGAACCAAACCACCGTTCACAAGTTGATCGTCGAGCGGTTCGACCGCGCGAAGGCGGATGGGCAATTGCCCGCCACCTTCGACAGCGAAAGCCGTGCCATGATCCTGATGGACTTCATGTCCGCCCAAGCCGTTCGCGCGCGGGCCGGAGAAGAACGCTGTTCGCTGATGGGCGCGCTGGAAGAACGCGCGCGGCTTGTTCTCGCCTGACAGAAAGAAAGATCCGGCTGAGGGAACCCGGCTGGATCACAAGGCTCTGTTGGCTGGCACGAAGACGATGATGGATTTTTCAGGACGTTCATGAGAGTGCCTCCTTGTCTTTTGTCGGCGCGTCCTTGAGACGGACCAGCGTAATAACGACGGCTCCCGGCAATGCGGTTTTTGAAGCACCGTGTTGCAGTGCGTCGCAGAGGGATGGTCTGGTATGAGCGATGGTGAAAGCGGCAGCCGCCCTGCCCTCGGTGCGGCTTTGGGGTTGTTTGGCATCCTCATCTTTTCCGGCACACTTCCCGCAACACGCCTTGCGGTGCCAGGTTTTGACCCGATCTTCCTGACCTTCGCACGGGCGGCCATCGCAGCACTTGCGGCGGCACTCTGCCTCATCGCCCTGCGACGCCCTCTGCCGCGACCGCACATTGTGCCGCTGCTGCTGGTGGCGCTCACTATGATCTACGGCTTTCCCGGTTTCGTGGCCGTCGCGATGCTCACGGTGCCCTCGGCCCATGGCGGGGTGATCCTCGGCATCTTGCCGTTAACGACGGCAATTTGCGCCGTAATCCTTGCCGGTGAGCGACCCTCACCACTCTTTTGGATCTCCGGTGTTGCAGGAGCCATCACGATCACGGTCTTTGCCTTTCGTGATGGCGGTGAACTTGGCTTTGTACTCGGCGACCTGTGGTTGCTGGTCGCGGCGGTCATCGCCTCACTCGGCTATGTCATCTCCGGCAAGCTCACCGCCTTCATGCCCGGCTGGGAGGTGATCTGCTGGGCGCTGGTCCTCACTGCTCCGGTGGCGCTTGGCGGCACGGTCCTGCTGTTCGATACCGCCTATCTCGAGCTCGATGCGCAGCACGCCGCGGCGCTCGCTTATCTCGGCCTTGGCTCGATGTTCCTTGGCTTCTTCTTTTTCAACGCCGGCATGAAGCTCAGCAGCATATCGCAGATCAGCCAGCTTCTGCTGCTACAAACCTTCTTCACCCTCGCCTTGGCCTGGGCCGTGCTGGGCGAGAACATCACATGGGAGACGATGGGTTTTGCGACAATTGTTCTCGCGCTTGTTGTGATTGGCCGCTGGGCGCGGATTGGTCGGGTCTGAGGGAACTGCATCGCTTTTTTCTTACTTCCCTCTCAACACCCCCTTGGCGACGTGCCGCCACGCGGTTAGCCATGGCGCGCAACTGGCCAAGGAAAAACAAAGATGCACGCTGCTTGGGATTTCTGGATCGACCGGGGTGGAACATTCACCGACCTCGTAGGCCGCGCGCCTGACGGTAGTCTGCATCCGCATAAATTGCTTTCAGAGAATCCTGAAAGTTATGCCGACGCCGCCGTTGAAGGGATCCGCCAATTGCTCGGGGTGAAGGCGGGTGAGACGATCAGACCCGGCGCGGTTGGCACGGTAAAAATGGGCACGACCGTTGCAACCAACGCGCTGCTGGAACGCAAGGGGGAGCGGACGGCCCTGCTCATCACCAAGGGGCACCGTGATTGCCTGCGCATCGGCTATCAGGCGCGGCCGGATATTTTTGCCAAGGAGATCATCCAGCCCGAGCTGCTCTATTCCTCTGTCACCGAAATCAACGAGCGCGTGTTGGCCGAAGGTGAGATTGAGCAACCTCTGGACGAGACAGAAGTGCGGGCTGCCCTGGAAGCCATTCGGGCCGATGGTATTGACGCTGTCGCCATCGTCTTCCTCCACGCCTGGGCCCATCCGGTCCATGAGCAGCAGGCAGCCAAAATCGCTCGCGAAATGGGTTTTGCACAGGTCTCCGTCAGCCACGAAGTCTCTGCTCTCGCCAAGATTGTCGGGCGCGGGGATACGACGGTGGTGGATGCCTATCTGTCGCCGATCCTGCGCCGCTATGTACGCCAGGTGGAGGATGCGCTCGGCACAGATGCGCGCCTCATGTTCATGCAATCCTCCGGCGGGCTGACGGCAGCGGACCGATTCCAGGGTAAAGACGCGATTCTTTCCGGCCCCGCGGGCGGGGTCGTCGGTGCGGTGGAAACTTCCGCCCTTGCAGGCCACGGGCGGATGATCGGCTTCGACATGGGCGGCACATCAACGGATGTCTCCCACTATGACGGCGACTATGAGCGCGCTTTCGAAACTGAGGTCGCAGGAGTGCGGATGCGCGCGCCAATGATGCGCATCCACACGGTTGCCGCCGGTGGCGGGTCAATCCTGCACAATGATGCAGGCCGTTTCCGTGTGGGGCCCGACAGCGCAGGGGCCAATCCCGGCCCTGCCTGCTACCGCCGCGGCGGGCCGCTCACCGTCACCGATGCCAATGTCATGGTCGGCAAATTGCGCGCCGAAAATTTCCCGGCAATCTTCGGCCCCGCGCAGGACCAACCCCTCGATGTGAACGTGGTTGGAGAGAAATTCGCGCAAATGGCGAAGGACACCGGCCTTTCTGCGCAGGAAGTGGCCGATGGTTTTCTGCGCATTGCCGTGGAAAATATGGCCAATGCCATCAAGAAAATCTCCGTCCAGCGCGGCTATGACGTCACCGATTATGCGCTGACATGCTTTGGCGGTGCCGGTGGGCAGCATGCCTGCGCAGTGGCAGACAATCTCGGCATGACGACGGTGCTGGTGCATCCCTATTCCGGCATTCTGTCCGCCTATGGCATGGGCCTTGCCGACATCCGCGCCTCCCGCAGCCAGGCCCTCATCGTGCCGCTGGACGATGCTGCAATGGACCGGCTTGCAGAGTTGGAAACAGAGCTTGAAGCCAGCGCACGGGGCGAACTTCTGGAGCAGAGTATTGCCAATAGCGACATTGAAACCATCGCTCGCGTTCATCTGCGTTACGATGGCACAGACACCGCCCTCCCTGTCCCTCGCGACACACTGGCAGCCATGCGTGCCGCCTTCCAGGAGCAGCACCGCAAGCAATTTGGATTCACCTTCGACAAGCCCCTTGTGGTGGAAGCACTGGAGGTGGAGGCCATCGGCGGAGGCGCGACAGCTCAGGAAGCTGAAACCGCTCTCGACGATAAAATGTTGGATAGCGATGCCTCTGTACCCCTCTTCATCGGTGGCGAAGAGCGTGAAGCCGGCGTTTTTCACCGGGCTGCGCTCGCCCCCGGCAACGCCATCCAGGGCCCGGCCCTTATCATTGAGGACCACCAGACCATCGTCGTGGAGTCCGGCTGGCGCGCGGCGCTGAATTCACGCAACCACATCGTTCTTGAACGCACCGAGGAAAAGCTGCGCGATGCGGCCATAGGCACTGGAGAGACCGCTGACCCCGTGCTGCTGGAAGTCTTCAACAATCTCTTCATGTCCATTGCTGAACAGATGGGCGTGACGCTGCAAAACACAGCGTCCTCGGTCAACATGAAGGAGCGGCTCGATTTCTCATGCGCTGTGTTCAATGCGCAGGGCGATCTCGTTGCCAACGCCCCGCATATGCCGGTGCATCTGGGCTCAATGGATTCCTCCGTCCACGCCGTAATCGACCAGAACCCGGACATGGCCCCGGGCGACGTTTACGTCCTGAACGCGCCTTATAATGGCGGCACCCATCTGCCGGACATCACCATCGTCACGCCACTCTTCCTCAACGGCAAAATCGCCTTCTACGTCGCGTCACGTGGCCATCATGCTGATGTCGGCGGCCTCGCGCCGGGTTCTGCAACACCACTGGCGACACATCTGGATGAAGAGGGCGTGCTGATCGACAATTTCAAACTGGTCGATGGCAGCACCGCTCCCGGCATTTTGCGCGAAGAAGAGATGCTCGCAGTCCTTACCGACCATCCTTATCCATGCCGCAACCCGGCGCAGAACATGGCTGATCTGCGCGCGCAGGTGGCGGCGAATGAAAAGGGTATTGCCGAACTCACCAAAATGGTCACCCATTTCGGCCGCGAAACGGTGGATGCCTATACCCGCCACGTGCAAGACAATGCCGAAGAAAGCGTGCGGCGGTTGCTCGAAAAACTCTCCGATTGTGAAGCGCGCTACGATACAGACAATGGCCAGAGCATCTGCGTAAAAATCTCTGTCGACCGGGAGGAGCGCCGCGCGACCGTTGATTTCACGGGCACAAGTCCGGTCAAGGCGAACAATTTCAACGCCCCCATGCCCGTTACCCGCGCAGCGGTGCTCTATGTCTTCCGCATGATGGTGGAAGCGCCAATCCCCATGAATGCCGGTTGTCTGCGCCCCATCGACATCATCATCCCTGATGGCTGCATGTTGCGCCCCGCCTACCCCGCCGCTGTGATTGCGGGGAACACGGAGACCTCTCAGCACGTCACCAATTGCCTGCTCCAGGCCCTTGGCGCGATGGCCAATGCTCAGGGAACGATGAACAACCTCACCTACGGCAATGCCCGGGTGCAGAATTATGAAACCATCTGCTCCGGCGCGCCCGCCGGGCGTTTCAATGACGGGACGCTCTTTAACGGTGCCTCCGGCGTCCACACCCATATGACCAACACCCGCCTCACCGACCCCGAAATTCTTGAAATGCGCTATCCTGTAGTGCTGGAGGAGTTCTCTATCCGTACCGGTTCAGGCGGGGACGGGGCGGTGCGCGGGGGCGACGGGACGCGCCGCGTTATGCGGTTCCGCCAAGATATGACCTGCGCCATTTTAGGTTCCCACCGCACCATACCGCCCGCCGGTCTGGAGGGCGGCGAGGATGGTGAGGTCGGTCGCACCCAGATCCGCCGCAAGGGCGGCACCATCGACACGCTTTCCCCTTGCGACCAGACAAACGTTGAGGTCGGGGACGCCGTAATGCTTTACACGCCGACTCCGGGTGGATACGGAAAAAAGTCCTAGATGCGACATGAATTGACGTATCACTTTTCCTCTAGATCAACTGAGATCGTCTTTTAGCGCTATGTATTAAAACTGTTTTTCTTCGATTCCTGCAAAAACAAGAGCCACTGTGGACATGCCCCCCCTGCTCCTTATGCTTAGCGTGGAACGTGGTGGTCCCACCGCGAACATGCGCCCCGCGCAAGATGCCGCTATCGGCGTCGCGCAAGTGGGCGCGCTAATCAGATGATTTATCGGGAGATATTTATGAAGAAGACAATTCTTGCCCTTGCCGCGACCGGTGCCATGCTTGTTGCTGCTCCGGCGGCCTATGCTGAGTGCGGCAGCTTTAAAATGGCGGAGTTCGACTGGGCATCCGGCGAGCTGATGGCCAACATCGACAAATTCATCCTTGAAGAAGGCTATGGCTGCGAGATCGAACTTGTACAGGGCGGCACCACGCAGATCTTTGCCTCAATGAGCGAAAAGGGTTCACCCGAAATCGCCGGTGAACTTTGGGTCAACGCTGTGCGCGAAACCCTCGACAAAGCCGTTGCAGAAGGCACGATGAAAGTCGCTGTCGAAGGCCCGATCACCGATTTGGGTGAAGGCTGGTGGGTAACACAGGAATTTGCAGAGAAGCACCCTGAGCTGAACACCGTGGAAAAAGTTCTGGAACGTCCGGACCTCTTCCCCGATTCCGAAGACCCCTCCAAGGGCTCCTTCATGGGTTGCCCCGCCGGCTGGGGCTGTCAGCTCATCAACGCCAACCTCTACCGCGCTTACGGCATGGAAGAAAAAGGCTGGCGTCTGGTTGATCCCGGCTCCGCCGCGGGCCTCGACGGCTCCATCGCCAAAGCAAGCGAGCGCAGCGAACCCTGGTTCGGCTATTACTGGTCGCCGACTGCCATCGTTGGCAAATACGGCCTGGTGAAACTGCCCTTCGAGGCTGAGTATGCTGGTAAGGATAACTGGGACGGCTGTATCGCGCTTCCCGAGCAGGACTGCGAAAATCCGCAGAAAACCTCTTGGGTGAAGTCCGAAGTGTTCACCGTTGTGACCGACGACTTCATGGAAAAAGGCGGCGTTGCTCTGGACTTCCTGTCCAAGCGTATCGTTCCCGGCCCGGTGATGGGTGAGATGCTCGTCTATATGGGTGAAGAACAGGCCACCGGTGAAGACGCCGCAATTGAGTTCCTGTCTACCAAAGGCGACGTGTGGACAAAATGGGTTTCGCCCGAAGTCGCCGCAAAGGTGAAGGCCGCGCTTTAATGCGTTGAGCAAACCACAATACGGCCCGTCGGCAGTACGCTGCCGGCGGGCCTTTTTGTATGATCTGAAATTAGAGGGGGGCACGGCAGAAGGGCCGTGCGAGGGGAAAACGGAAATATGGAACAGTTACTGACCGAGTTTCCGGAATTGAGCCGAGGTGCCTTGCGCGATTTGCGCCGGTATATCGACGGCAATTTCAAAGATTTCACGCGGGAATACGGCGAACTCATCGAAACGATGTTTGATCCGCTTAAATGGTTTTTGCTGTGGGTACAGAGCGTGCTGCTGGCAACGCCTTGGCCCATTGTCATCATCGTGCTGTGCGGTCTTGCTTGGCTCGCCTCACGCAACTGGAAGTTGGTGGTAGGTACGGCTGCCGCCTTCCTGTTGATCGGCTGGCTTGGCATGTGGGAAGACACGATGGTGACGTTGGCCATGGTCTCAGTGGCGACGCTCATCTGTATCGGCCTTGGCATCCCCTTCGGGATTCTCATGGCGCGCTCGGATCGGCTCCAAGCCATCATCACGCCGATCTTGGATGTGATGCAAACGATCCCGTCCTTCGTTTATCTCATTCCGGTGGTGATGCTGCTGGGCATCGGCAAGGCACCTGCTTTGTTGGCCGTCTGCATCTACGCCATTCCGCCCATCGTGCGTCTGACCAATCTGGGTATCCGCCTGGTGGATCGCGAGGTGCTGGAAGCAGCAGATTCCTTTGGCGCGAGCTACAGGCAAAAGCTGTTTAACGTGCAGGTTCCGCTGGCGCTGCCCAACATCTTTGCCGGTGTGAACCAGACCATCATGATGGCTCTGTCCATGGTTGTGGTTGCAGCGCTGATCGGCGGTTCGGGCCTTGGCACTCCGGTGCTGCGAGCCGTGAACAACCAGTATCTCGCGCTTGGTCTCTTCAACGGCATGGCCATTGTCGCCATCGCCATCATCTTTGACCGGGTCAGCCAAGCCTATGGCAAACGCCTCCAGAAACATCGCGAAGGAGGCCATGGTGTCTGACTTGCAAAAGAAAAAGCCGGCCAAAACAAAGGTCGAAATCAAGAACCTCTACAAGATCTTCGGGCCAAACCCGAAGGCGCAGGTAGAGAAAGTCAAAGGCGGTGTCGGCAAGCCCGAACTGCTGGCCGAACATGGCCACGTCCTCGGGCTCAACAACATCAACATCAAGATGCCGGAACGCGCCGTGCAGGTCATTATGGGCCTGTCAGGGTCCGGTAAGTCGACGTTGATCCGCCACATCAACCGTCTCATTGAGCCGACCGCAGGTGAGGTCATCATTGACGGTGAGGATGTGCTCTCCATGGGACCGAACGAGCTGCGGGATTTCCGCCGCAAGAAGGCCTCCATGGTATTCCAGAAGTTCGCGCTTTTGCCCCACCGGCTGGTGAAGGAAAACGCGGCTTATGGCCTGACCATCCAGGGCATTGCGGAAAAGGAAGCCGAGGAGCGAGCCCAAAAATGGATCAACCGGGTTGGTCTTGCTGGCTTTGAAAACCACTACCCGGCTCAGCTTTCTGGCGGCATGCAGCAGCGTGTGGGTTTGGCGCGCGCGCTGGCGACGGATGCTGAAATCCTGCTCATGGACGAAGCCTTCTCTGCCCTCGACCCGCTCATCCGCACCGACATGCAAAATGTCATGCTCGACCTGCAGGAAGAGCTGCACAAAACCATCATCTTCATCACCCATGACCTTGATGAAGCGCTTCGCATTGGCGACAACATCGCGATTCTTCGTGATGGCGTGATGGTGCAGCAGGGGTCTCCGCAAGAGATCGTGCTGAAACCGGCGGACGACTACGTCTCCGACTTTATCAAGGACATCAACCGCGGTCGCGTGCTGATGGTGGGTTCGGTGATGGACGGCGAGAAGAAAGTCCCCGGCCCGACGGTGCCCAGCGACATGGCGATCGAAGACGCGCTCCAGGTCATGACCTCCGCGCAGTCCCAATCTGCCGTAGTGGAAAAAGGCGGCAAGCCCGTCGGTTCCATCACCATCGAAGATATGATCGCCGCCATTGCCCGCACCGAGGGCAAAACGGAAGGGTCCAGTGCTTACACCTAGGCGCTCATAAATTTACCGGAGGCGCGGCCAAGGCTGCGCCACTCAGCCGCATCGGTTGCCCTTGGAATAGGCTACCAGGAGCGGGGTTTCCCGTTGAACTCCCATGAAATTGACACTTCTCTCAGCAGTCCTGGCCGTAGCCGCAACCACCCTACCCGCTTCCGCCGGACCGGTGGCGGACCAGTTGCGCGAGCTTGGCTCCAACGTTTCCACCCCAGCTGCGCGGCCGAACACGGTTCCAAAGGTTGCAGCGCCCGAAACAAGCCCGGCCCATGAACCAGCAACCGTCCAGCCGGATGACGCTCCGACCTTGCCGGAACCGGCACAAAACGCCTGCCTCATCGCGCTTCAGAAGATCGCCGATGCCGAGCCGGTATCGAGCCCGGACGCAGAGGACTCTGCCTGCGTCATCGATAATCCGGTTCAGATTGCCGGGACACTCGGCCCCACACCGATCACATTCACCGGCCATCCGGTCCTCACATGCGATGTCGCCTTGCGCCTTGCGCGCTTCTCCAAAGACACATTGCAGCCCCTCGCGGAACACCATGTTGGTGCTTCGCTGACAGCTGTATTCACCGGTCCAGGCTTTACCTGCCGTCGGCGCAACAATGCGGCAACTGGCAAGCTGTCCGAACATGCCTTTGGCAAAGGCATCGACATTACCGCTTTCTCCTTTGAAGAGAAGGACCGTCTTAACGTGCGCTCATCTGCCGACATGAAAACCAACCGCGCCGCTTTCTTCAGCGCCTTGCGTACCGCAGCCTGCGGGCATTTCACCACCGTCCTCGGCCCCGGCACCAACGCTGCCCACGCGACCCACCTGCATTTGGACACGGGACGAATGGAGCCGGGTAAGGAAAACCCCTACCGCATTTGCCAGTAAGGAAACCCGAGGCAGCAAGTTTCGGGTGGTGCAGACGAGCCGCCGCTGGCATGACGGGTTCATGAGCAAGCCCGCCGCCAAAACCATGTCCCCTGCAAGCTGGGTTGCACTGATCGTGCTCTCGCTCGTCTGGGGCTCATCCTTCCTGTTCGGCCGCATCGCCGTGATGGAAATTCCCCCACTCACCCTTACCCTGTTGCGGGTAGGCCTGGCGGCGATCACGTTGAACGTGCTGCTCCTTGTCATGCAAAGTCGCGTCACCCACACACCAGGCCTTTGGCGCGACTTTACGGTGATGGGGCTACTCAACAACATTATCCCCTTCACGCTCATCTTTTATGGCCAGCAGGAAATCGGGGCAGGACTTGCAGCCATCGTCAACGCCATGACGCCAATCTGGACCGTGCTCATCGCCCATCTCACAACTGCAGATGAACGCTTCTCGCGGGGCAAGGCCATTGGTATTTTTCTTGGCTTTTACGGTGTTGCCTTGCTCATCGGCTCGGCGGCACTGGCAGGACTGGAGGCGAGCGCCTGGGCGCAGATGGCCATCCTTGGCGCGACCATTTCCTATGGCGTCGCCAGCGTGTTTGGCCGCCGCTTCACCGATGTTCCCCCGATTCAAACGGCGAGGGGCCAACTCACGACATCCACAGTGTTGATGCTGCCCCTTGCACTCTTCGTAGAGCGGTCATGGACCCTTGCCATGCCCTCTCTCGGCGTTTGGGCCGCCGTTGTCGCGTTGGCCGTTCTTTGCACCGCCTTCGCTTATATCCTTTTCTTCAGGATCCTCGCACAGGCCGGAGCAACCAACGTCGCCCTCGTAACCTTCCTCATTCCGCCCTCAGCAATCCTGATGGGCGTTTTGTTTCTGGGAGAGACGCTGGAGTTGCGCCATGCCATCGGCTTTGCACTCATTCTCGCCGGGCTGATCGCAATTGACGGGCGGGCCGCACAAACCTTTACGGCGCGGCGAGGCGTTCGGTAAAAGGCGCTCAACACTGCTATCGGGATTCGCCCCGCGACATGACACTGCACACGTTCACCCGCCCGCCGGAAACCTACCGCGCTGAATCCTCGCGAGTGTCGCGGCGGCTCTCCTATCTGCTGCCATTCGAGTTGTTGGCTGTGCTCTTCATTCTGGCGTTGATAGTGCCGGAATGGACAAGGACCGTGATTGTGCGCGAGGGCTTTGGCCTGATGGAAATGGCGCAATTCGTGATGGTCGCCGCCAGCGCAGTCCTCGCCTTTTCTCTACAATTCAAAGCCGCCTTTCGCCGCGACCTGTTGCTGCGCGTCTTCGCCGTCATATTCGCCGTTGGCGCGGTCTATTGGGCAGGAGAGGAAGTGTCCTGGGGTCAGCATTTCTTCGGCTGGCTAACGCCGGAAGGCTGGAGCGCGATGAACGACCAGCAGGAAACTAACCTCCACAATATCGGCTCCTGGGGGGACCAGAAGCCAAGGCTTATTCTGATGCTTGGCATCGGCATTGGCGGGTTGATCGTGCCGTTTCTGCTCCTGAAGCAACCCGACTTGCTGCCGCGGCGCTTTGATATTCTTTACCCACCGTACTGGTTGCGCTGGGTGGCGCTGATCGTGGTGGCGCTGGAATCCCTGCAACACGTTCTGGTGCCGGGGCTGGAGGCGGAAACCGCCCTGCTGCGCCCTGGTGAATTGCAGGAACTCTACATTGCCTGGTTCATCTTCGCCTATGCGCTGACCCTGCGCCGACGCGCGAGTGAGGCTGTTTAAGAAGCTGTCAGGCTCCAGACCATCACTGTCAGTTTGTCCCGCGCACCATCAGGAGGCGGCAGGCGACGGGTTTCCACCACTTTAAGACCCGCACCCGCACCCCAAGCGCCAACTTGCGCTGAAGACACGCCAAGGCGGCGATGGGCGTGCTCATCACGCAAAAATTCCGCACTGTGGGGGGCGAAATCGACAATCACCATCCGCCCATCTCTCGCTAGCACCTCGGCGGCTTGCGCCATGGCAATCGCCGGTTCTTCCAGAAAATGCAGCACCTGGTGAAGGACGATGAGGTTAAAACTCCCGCCCTCGATGCCGGAATGGTCGCCATAAACGTCCCCCAACCGCACGGTCAGGCCACGGTCGCCATGGCGTTCCAGCGCTGCCCGGGCCAGCGCCAGCATGTCGCGGCTGGTGTCGATACCCGTGCCGCGCTCCACGTGAGGACCAAAGAGCTCCAGCATCCGCCCGGTGCCTGTTCCGAGGTCGAGCAAGGTTTTGGGCGTGTTGGCGAGGCCCATCTCCAGCACCGCCGTCTCTACCGCATCCTCTGCAATGTGAATGGCACGGATGGCGTTCCACTGGTCGGCATTTTGCGCAAAATAACCCGCCGCCCGGTCAGAGCGCGCTTGGCGGATGGCGTCGAGCTTCGCCATATCCTCGGCAATCAACCCATCGTCCCTGTCCAGCGGATCAAGCATTCCGTCCAGCGCCATGCGGGCCGGGCCCTGGTCTATGGCGCGAAAATAAGCCCACGCCCCTTCCTGAAAGCGACGCACGAGGCCTGCATCCACCAGCGCCTTCAGATGGCGTGAAATGCGCGGTTGGCTTTGATTGAGAAGCGCGGTGAGATCACTCACCGTCAGGTCGAGTCGATCGAGGAGCAGCAGCAGACGCAACCGCGTCGGCTCCCCGGCCGCACGAAGGCGCGCCAGATGAGTCTCGAACCCGCTCGTTTTGCTCGTCCCGCTCATCCTTGTCGCCGCGCCGCCTTGCCCATCGCATGTGAGAGCCGGTAAGGATCGGCTCCGTTGATCCTATGTAGCGGGGCAATTGCGTGAAGGCCACGACGCCGCGCCAGAAGGCCATTCACAAGGCCATGCGCAACCTCATCCCCCATGCGCCTTATGCGGATTTCGCGCCCATTGCCGAGGCCGCACGGGGCAAGCACATGCGCGATCTCGCGCCGGTGGACGCAGCCTTTCTTGCCACCGTCGCCCATATCCGCCACGTCCACACGCCCTATG
This sequence comes from uncultured Alphaproteobacteria bacterium, assembly GCA_929200315.1. Taxonomy (GTDB): domain Bacteria; phylum Pseudomonadota; class Alphaproteobacteria; order Rhizobiales; family Rhizobiaceae; genus Pseudahrensia. The sequence continues at coordinate 230,303 of CAKMZB010000004.1, forward strand.
ATGAATTGCGTGACGACGGCTATGACCATGACAGCGCACGGTTTTTCGTCGCCGACAGAATTGACGAAGTGCTGTTAGGCTGGGGTGCGCCGCGGGGGCTGGATATGTCAGCAGATCAGGACGGTTTGTAGATCCATTGCGGGAAGATGCGCACTGTCGCGCTCTCGCCCTTCTCGACCCGGCCTTCTTTCTCGACCCATGCGAGCAGCCCGCGGCGGTATTGAGCGAATTTCGGGAAGCCGAATTCGATGTCATCGCGGCCCTCGAATTCGCCTGCGATAGAGCGGCCGGAATTGCGGCAGGGCGGGTTCAGCCCGTCCACACGAATCGTCACCCCGCCTTCAAACATGATGAGCGTGCGCGACGGGAGCATGGTGAAATGCGGGATGCCGGACATGAGAATGTTGCCACCGATCCACTCCATACGCACTTCAGGAATGCGCAGATCTTCGGCAATACCGGCAAGGTCGTCCGGGCTCAGGATCGTCACCTGTCGCTCGTTTTTCATCTCCGTGCCGCGCTCATACCAGGGTTCCAGACCGCCGGACGGGCGGGTTGCGCCGTGGTGGTTGTCCCCGGGAATGCCGGAAAAAGCAAAATCAAGCTTCGGCACTTCGCGGGTGCGGAAAGTGGCACCATCGGCGATGAACACGCCCTCAACCTTGCCCTGCAGCTTCTGTCCGCGCATCACTTCAAAAGGCGCCTCGGGTTCTTTGGTTTCAAGGCGCACGCGCTCAAGATCAAGTGTTCCGCTCATGGCATTTTTCTCCGTGCTTGCTGCGCCCCGCTTACACGATATTTTGCCGCATGACGAACCGGAACCTCCCGCTGCGCCAACACGTTTTGTTTCCAATCATCCGTCCCGGAACCACCTTCATGCTCCGTATTCTTGCAGCCAGCCTTATCACTCTCGCCGCCGCAACAACGGCCCGCGCCTTCCCAATCGAAGGGAGTGAAGGCAACACGCTGGAGGCGGAAACCATTGCCATCTTCGAGAGACCTTGGGCGATGAGTTTCCTGCCCAACGGGTCGATGCTGGTAACGCAGAAAGGCGGACAGTTGGTCCATGTCACCGCTGACGGGACGAAGACCGAGGTCGGCAATATGTTCGGCGTGGAAGTCGGCGGCCAGGGCGGGCTTGGGGACGTGGTCGCGGACCCAGGTTTTGCGGCAAACAGCCTCATTTGGATGTCCTATGTGGAGAGCCTCGACAACGGTGCAACGCGGGGCGCAACGGTGGTGTCGGCTGTACTCGACATGCGCGACGGCAAACCGGCACTGACCGACATCACGAAAATCTGGACGCAGGAACCACACCTGCCCGGCAAGGGGCATTTCTCCCACCGCATCGCCTTTGGCCCGAAAAGCGGTCCGCATGAGGGTAAGATTTTCATCACCTCCGGCGACCGCCAAAAGCAGACCCCGGCGCAAGACATGGAGGTCAATCTGGGCAAGGTGATCCGCCTCAACCTCGACGGCTCGATACCGGCTGACAACCCATTTGCCGGTCAGGGCGGCGTCAAAGAGCAGTTCTGGACCACCGGCCACCGCAACCCGCTCGGTATTGATTTTGACTCAGATGGCCAGGTCTGGGCCCACGAAATGGGTCCGCGCCATGGCGACGAATTGAACCTGCTCGTGAAGGGCGACAATTACGGCTGGCCCATTGTCTCAAACGGCAACAATTATTCCGGCGTGCCGATCCCGAACCACGACACAATGCCTGAATTCAACCCACCGGAAGCCTTCTGGGTGCCCGCGATCTCACCAGCCGGGTTCGTCATTTATGACGGCGACGCCTTTGCCGACTGGAAGGGTGACGGCTTTATCGGCGGCCTGTCCTCTCGCGCTCTGATCCGCGTCGATATGACGAGCGACAGTGCGGAGGAAGCCGAGCGCTATTCCTGGGACACGCGGGTGCGTGAAGTGGAGCAGGGCTCGGGCGGGGCGCTTTATGTGCTGGAAGACGGCGAGGATGGGCGGCTGTTGAGGCTGACGCCGGGAGGTTAGGCGCTACTGCAAAATCTCCAACCCCGGTTTGAACGCATGGGCGACGAAGGCGAAGGTGATGTCATGGACGACATCCTCGCCGGCACTGTCAGAAACGACGATATTGCCCACATCCCGCCCAGCCGAAATGCTCGCACTGTCCAAAGCCGAGGCCTGCCCTGCTTCCCATGAAAAGATTAGCCCGCCGTGCTGAACCGGGCTTTCCCGACGCAGCCTATCGACGGAAATCGCGATAGGTGCAGCGGCTTCAGGTCGCGCCAGAACCACCCGCGCCATGGGCTCAATGCCCTCTGGCAGATCTCCATCATAGAGGAACGGCAGACGGGACGTGTCATAGCCGACATATGGGTTGCGCCCATAGGGCCGCATGGCCGGGTTGTTCGGCACCAGCACTTTGCCGTCGGGGTGCTGGGCCTTGAAGCGGTGCCAGGACTCAAGTCGCGATGGAACCATCTTCAGGCTCGTGCCGACCATCTCCCCCACAATCGCCTCACCGGAAAATTGCTGCCACCAGGAATCCGTCGCCCGGTCATACATGACGAGGTCGGATTTGCGCAGTTTGCCCGTCGTGCCGAAGGTCAGCGCCTTGCCGTTCACCGCCGCATCGAACGTGATCGCCGCATTGCAGAGCGGGCAATAGGTCACGGCTACGGGCTTGCCGCCAACGGTATCGTTGACGATCTCATGATAAGTCATCACCGCCAGCGGATAGGCTCGCGCATCGCCGTTGATGGTGAGGGCGATGAGCGGATCGATGGGTTTCAACTCAGCCTCGGAGACCGGCACAAACTTTGGCTCATCAATCGGCGGAATGCCGTCGCGGGGTGGGCCGCCACTGCGGATTTCGGCAAGGTCGATGGTGGTGCGGGTGAAGTCGGTCTTCCAACCCTCCGCCGCCCAACGCTCGGCTTGCTGGGCTTGGGAATGGCTGGTGGTCGCGAGGGCTGAACAAACAACAATCAGCGAAGCGAAAAGGACATTCAGACGGGCAGGCATCGCGCGTGTCTCCAGAACCAAATACAGCTTCGCCTAGACTAACCCGAACACTTCCCTGCAAGCTAAGTGTTTAAAGTAACAAGCGCGTGCGTTTGGGCGATTGGGGAGTTCTGTGGAAGCGTTCGTCGTTGTAATTTTTATCGGTTGGGTTGCTTACATCATCATCAAGCGATCCGGCCGATCGCAATGGCGGGCGGCGCCGCAGCCCAAAGGCACGCCGCAACCGGATCGACTGCATTTCGATGCCGACAGGTCAGAACCAGCAGACCCGAACTACATCATCTGCGGCCCAGCCTACATCGTGGACGGCGACACGCTGGTTGTGCGCAAGACGCAAATCCGTCTCTTCGGCATAGACGCGCCGGAGATGAACCACCCCTACGGACAGAAAGCGAAGTGGGCGCTCTATCGGTTGTGCAATGGCCAAGAGGTGGAGGTCGAGGTCTGCGCAGTCGATGACTACGGCCGCGCTGTAGGCCAATGCTTCCTTCCCGACGGGCGGGATCTGTCAGCGGAAATGGTCAAGCTCGGGCTGGCCATCGACTGGCCTAAATTCTCAGGTGGCCTTTATCGGCAGCTGGAAGTGCCCGATGCGCGGCGAAAAATGTGGCTCGCCGATGCACGTCAAAAAGGTCGGATGCACGTTTGGGAGCAGTTTGAGGCGCAGCAACGCGGACGAACCTAGTCGGTGGTACGCGCTGGCTTGGGTGCTAAAATAACCAACCACCGTCATTTCGCCCCCTATCGCAATCCAGGAGGGTAAGGCGCGTTGTCTCCCAATTTTGCCATCTTGTCTTTCTAATTGTCCTCATAGCCCCTTCAAACCGCTCCACAAAACTGCCGCTGAAAACGCCAGCATGTGCTTGGCCTAGTGGTCAATGGATGGACGAAGAGTAGGTGGAAGCCAACTTCGTCAGACCAGCGAGACAGGGCAACAGCTCTCCTTCTCACCAACACCAAGGTCCCACTAGAGATTTACCCAGGTCGTTGTGGCTCGCTGCGCTGGTTGCAGAACAGTGCGATCTTGTTGCCTTGGGGATCGCGCAGATAGCCCACGTAGAAGTGGGCGCTGTATGCGTCCCTAAAGCCAGGCTCACCTTCGCTTCGCCCACCTGCAGCAAGAGCGGTGGCGTGAAGTTCACGCACCTTGGCCTGAGTTTTCATCTCGAAAGCCACCATATTTCCGTTGCCGACGGACGCTGCCTGCCCGTCAAAAGGAGGTTTGACGTAAAAGTCCGGGGGCTGTTGCTGCTGGTCATCGGTCATGGGGATCGAATAGCTCAACCCCTCAGATGAGATCTCAAGACCGTAGCCAAGATTTGGCAGGAATGCGGAATAGAATCGCTCAGCCAGATCCATGTCATCGGCACCAACGCAAACGTAGCCAATCATTGCATTCCCCAACTTAAAGCGTGTGTCCTAGTCTATTTCGAAGCGACTCATCACATCAGTGAATGATCACGTATTTGTGCGCCCCCTACCGCCTCTTCCTTGCGCCCGTCCTACCGCCCAAGCGGCTTAAAATGAATCCGCTTCGGCGTTAGCGCGTTGTCGCCCAGCCTTGCCACTTTGTCCTTCTCGTAATCCTCAAAGTTGCCTTCAAACCATTCCACATGGCTGTCGCCTTCAAAGGCGAGCATGTGGGTGGCGAGGCGGTCGAGGAACATGCGGTCATGCGAGATGATGACAGCGCAGCCGCCGAATTCTTCCAGCGCGTCTTCCAGTGCCGAGAGCGTTTCGGTGTCGAGGTCGTTGGTCGGTTCATCGAGCAGGAGGACATTCGCGCCGCTCTTCAGCATCTTGGCCAGGTGCACACGGTTGCGCTGGCCGCCTGAAAGCGTGCCGACCTTTTGCTGCTGGTCGCCTTTGCGGAAGTTAAACGAGCCCACATAGGCGCGGGAATTCACCTCGTGTTTGCCGAGTTTGATTACCTCGGCTCCGCCTGAAATTTCCTCCCAGACCGTCTTGTCGGCATCAAGCGTGTCGCGGCTCTGGTCGACATAGCCGATCTTCACCGTCTCGCCGATCTTGATGGTGCCGCTATCAGGCGTTTCCTGTCCCGTAATCATACGAAAGAGCGTCGACTTGCCCGCACCGTTGGGGCCGATAATGCCGACAATGCCACCGGCCGGCAGCTTGAAGTTCAAATTTTCGATAAGCTGGCGATCGTCATAACCCTTCGACAGGCCCTCCGCCTCAATCACCACGCCGCCCAGACGCTCAGCAATCGGGATGACGATCTGCGTGTCGGAGGGTTTGCGCTGGTTGGCGCTCTCCAGCAGCTCTTCATATTTGTTGATCCGGGCCTTGGATTTCGCCTGCCGCGCCTTCGGGCTTTTGCCCATCCATTCACGTTCGCGGTTGAGCTGGCGCATACGGGAATCTTCTTCCCGCCCTTCCTGCACCATGCGCTTGGCCTTCTTCTCAAGGTAGGCGGTGTAATTGCCCTCGTAGGGAATGCCCTTCCCCCGGTCGAGCTCGAGGATCCAGCCGGTTACATTGTCGAGGAAGTAGCGATCGTGGGTCACGATCATCACAGCGCCTTTGAACTCCCGCAGGTGCTTTTCGAGCCACGAGACGGTTTCAGCGTCGAGGTGGTTGGTTGGTTCGTCGAGCAGCAGCAGATCAGGCTCTGACAAAAGCAGCTTGCACAGTGCCACGCGACGGCGCTCACCGCCGGATAGTGGCACGACAGAAGCGTCCGCCGGTGGGCAACGCAGGGCGTCCATCGCCATGTCGATCTTGGCGTCGAGATCCCACAGGCCCTCCGCGTCAATCTGGTCCTGGAGTTTGGCACCTTCGTCAGCCGTTTCGTCGGAATAGTTCATCATCAACTCATTGTAGCGGTCGATGATCGCTGTCTTTTCGGCCACGCCTTCCAGCACGTTTTCACGCACGGTCTTGTCCGGGTCGAGTTGTGGCTCCTGCTCCAGATAACCGACCTTGGCACCATCCGCGGCCCAGGCCTCGCCCTGCCATTCAGTGTCGATCCCGGCCATGATCTTCAGCAGCGAGGACTTGCCCGCGCCGTTGGGGCCGAGCACGCCAATTTTGGCGTCCGGGTAGAAGGAGAGGTGCACATTATCGAGCACCTTTTTGCCGCCGGTATAGGTCTTGGTGAGACCCTGCATGTGGTAGATGAACTGGCGTGCCATAGGGCTAGCCTCCGCTGGATGGATGCGGCGCGACGTCGGGTCTGCGCTGATGAGATTTGTTGGAGAGGATGTAACCGCGCGGGCGGTGGGAGACAAGGTGGTGGGGGTGGGAGTTTGGGTCTTCAATCCTGCCACACTTGGTTGGCAGCGTGGTGATCAACCGAACTGCCGGGACCGACCCATGCTCTTACGATTTGTCGCCTGCCTCTGCGCTCTGTTGCTGTTCGGATTGTCACCGGCCGCTCAAGCGGCTCCCGAAGCGTCGGAATTTCGCGAAGCTATCGAGGCCTTCGACAGCGGCGACAGAACAGCTGAAGAATGGCTCTCTCAGGAAAGTCCATTCGCCTTTGCTCTGGGCCAACAATTCGACGAGGCGCTCACGGATAACGAACGGACGCGCATGAACGTCGCGGTCCGGCACGGCCAGTGTGAGATTGTGGTGAGTGAGCAGCTCAGGGGATTTTTGCGCAGCTACCCGAATTTGGCGAGGGCGATATTCAAGAATGGGGCGTTTCAAACCTTATTCGCACAAAAGGTCCTTCCCCAGCACTCACACGCATATCGTCACTGTACTGCGTGGGCGGCCTTAATTCCGGTGTTGGAGGAAGCAAAGCGCAGAAACGTTTTTGATGACTACTTCCTGTTTGATTTTCCAATGGTGGCTTTCGGGAAGTGGCAATCCGAGCTTGAAGACAACCGCCTTACGCATGCGATGCTGCCTCTGCTTCGCCTCGCAATGTGCGACAGCTACCTGCCCGCGCTCGAGGATATATCGGACATTGCGCAGCGACCGGACCTCACCATTCTTCTACTTCCCGAGTTGCATTGGCTGGAGTTCAAGCTCGCGAAAGCGGGCAAGGAGACCGCAACATTGATGAAGCTGATTGAGGAAAGGCGATCTGAAACAGGTTCCACGAGATTGCTGCGGGATGCTGACTACCTTTTGCGACAGATCGAAACCCAGGGTGCGGACGCCGCACCCCCGCCAGAGTTGCTGCGGTTTTGCTCGCGTTAGAATTCTCTAACAACCCGAAAAGAAACGATCGTTCTCGATATCGCCCCGCCGCTTGAACAAAGTCTCCAATTCTCTCCGGAAGCGTTCTCGGCGCTGCACCACACCGGTTTGCTCCACGTTTAATTCACGACGGCGATTTAAGTCCCGCTCGTTCGTTCTCTGACCCGTCAAGATCTCCCACTGAACTGTAAGGGCTGAAATCTCGGCTTTGACATCGGATGCCCTGCGTTGAACATCCTGCAAGGCACGATTTAGAGCGGCGCACTTTTGTGGTTGTCGTAGTGCCACGGGACTCTCCTGTTTTGGGTCCTGCCGATAATAATTCACCTCCTGACTGCGGGGATAAGTTCGGCCGACCTTTCGCTTCATCGCCTTAAGAAGAACGGGACAATTCGGAGAATTCCATTTGCCCAATCCCCCCTCCCCCGCCTAAACCCACTCCATGACCTGGACCCAAGAAACCCTCGCCCTGGCCGGTGGCGTGCGCGCCAATGCCTATGTCGCCACGCCCAAGAGCACCCCCAAAGCCATCATCCAGATCAACCACGGCATGGCGGAGCATGCGGCTCGGTATGAGCGCTTCGCTGCGGCTCTCGCCAAGGCCGGATATGCAGTCATCGCCCATGACCATCGCGGGCACGGCCATACTGAAGCGCCCGGCACGGCGCAGGGGTGGTTTGGGCCCAAGGACGGGTGGGATCATCTCATCGCGGAAGCCGTGCAGGTGGGTGAGATTGCACGGCAGCGGTTTGGCGATGGGCCGCTCGTGGTTTTCGGCCATTCTATGGGCGCGATTGCGGCGCTCAATATCGCGATGCGCCACCCCTCCCACCAAGCCGCGCTCGCGGTTTGGAATTCCGGTGTGGAATACACTGCGCTGGTGAAGGTGATGGGCGGTATTTTGAAGGTGCAACGCGCCTTCAAGGGCTCCGACGTGCCCTCCGGCTTTGCCCGCTCGGCAACCTTCGACACCTGGAACAAAAACTTTACCCCTAACCGCACAGAGTTCGACTGGCTCTCGCGGGATGAAGCGGAGGTGGACGCTTATATCGCCGATCTGCTCTGCGGCTTTCCCGTCTCCATCGGCATGTGGCTTGATGTGCTGGAGGGTGTGAAATACGGCGCGAATGACGCGAATCTTGCCCGGCTTCGCGAGAGCATGCCAGTGCATCTTCTCGCGGGCGGTGAAGACCCGTGCAGTGAGAAGGGCGAAGCGGTCGAACACATCGCTGAGCGGATGATGCAGCGGCTGAACGATGTGACCTACACCTGTCTCCCCGGCACCAGACACGAAAGCTTGAACGAGCTAAACCGGGACGAGACGACGGCGGGGTTCATCGCCTGGCTCGACAACAGGGTCGCAGCGTAGCTCAAGACCTTGCGTGGAAATTTTAGAGGCGTAACCTTTGTGCTATGTCCATGCGCACAACTATCGCTCTGGCAACTTTCGCCTGCATCGCCTTGCCGGGCGCCGCGAGTGCAGATGTGATTGCGCCGGACGGGCGGGTTATTGAGTGCTTCTGCACCGGCACTCAGGGTGAGCGTTGGGAGCTTGGGGATGTGATCTGCCTCACCGTGAATGGCAGATCCTACCTCGCCAAATGCGTGATGGCGCAGAACGTGCCCTTCTGGCGGGACCAGAATCAGGGCTGCCTCTCCTCGCACATGACCCCGCGCCCTGATATGAACCCAACCTTCCAAACACCGCGCCAAGTCGCCGACCTGCGCTGAGGATCAACGCCCGTGCCAACGCTTCAGCAGGTGGCTGCAAAGCCGTCTAACGCAACCCTTGCCGGTATTTTGTGGATGGTCCTGTCCACCCTCTCGTTTGCGGGTGTGACGGGGATCGTGCGCTATTTGGGCTCCGACCTGCCCGCCCCGCAATCCGCCTTCATCCGCTACGCTTTCGGCGTCGTCATCATGGCCCCCGCTCTCCTGACGCTGTTGCGCAAACCGCCGCCGCGGGAGCTGATGGGAGCGTTCCTTCTGCGTGGACTGGGCCACACTTTTGGCGTCACGCTCTGGTTCTACGCCATGGCGCGCATTCCCATGGCCGAGGTGACGGCGATTGGCTATCTCACGCCGATCGTGGTGACTGTGGGCGCGGCGATCTTTTTGGGGGAGCGGCTGCGCATCCGCCGGATAGCCGGCGTGCTGGCCGGGATCATCGGCGTCCTGATCATCCTGCGGCCGGGGGTTGCAGAAATTTCCTCCGGACACCTCGCACAGCTCGCCGCCGCGCCGCTCTTTGCCGCCTCCTATCTCATGACCAAGCAGCTCACCGGCAAAGCCGACAGCCAGACGATTGTCGCGATGCTGACGATCGTCTGCACGATCTTTCTCTTACCGCTGGCGCTGCTTGATTGGCGCACCCCAACGAGCGGCGAGCTGGCGTTGCTCTTTGCCTGCGCAATGGTGGCAACCTTTGGGCACTACGCCATGACCCGGGCTCTGGCATCGGCACCAATTTCCGTAACCCAGCCCATCACCTTCCTGCAGCTCGTCTGGGCGTCAAGCCTTGGCATCGTTGCCTTCGGCGAAGCCGTCGATCCCTTCGTCATTCTTGGCGGCGTCATCATCGTTAGCGCCGCGACATGGATATCGCGGCGTGAAATGCAATTGCGGGGGCGTGCCACTACGCCGCCAACAAACGCCACCAAGATGTGACGATGCGGATCGTTTTCGCCCTTTTTGCCGTCCTCATCACCGTCGTTCCGGCGGGAGCTGAAACGCTGGAACTGGCACCCTACAAGGACGACCTTTTCGGCTATCGCGGGATCGTTGAGCAGTCAAAAGACAAGCGCTATCGCCTCATTGCCTATGACCGCGAGATCGACATGATCGACCGGGACGAAATCCCGCGCCGCAAGGCCGGGCGTGATTATGTCTCTGGCCAGCACCGCTGGTCCCGCCGCGTGGTGCGCTATGAGGGTGCCGGGACGGAGCGCAAGATGTTTGCCGTTGGCGAGCGCGACAGCCCTAAAGTCACCGTCATTTGGCTCCATGGCCAGGGCGGCAACCGCTTTCAGGGCGTTAATGACGGCACATTTGGCGGCAATTTCAACCGCTTACAGAACTTGATGTACCGCAATGACAGCCTCCTGCTCTCCCCGGATTTCGCCGATTTCGGCAAGCGCGGAACGGCCGATATCACGGCACTGATCGGCGCGCGGAAGGAGACCGCACCGCAAAGCCCCATCATCCTCGCCTGTGGCTCCATGGGCGGCATCGTCTGCGCAAACCTTGCTCAGGACAAAACCACCGCCGGCCAGATCAGCGGCATCTTGCTGCTGGGTTCCTTCCCGGCGGAAGATTTTACCAAAAGCGCGGCGTTTCAGCGCAGTGTGCCGCTCTTCATCGGACACGGCGCGGAAGATCCAATCTCTCCATTGAAGGCCCAACGCGCCTTCTTCGACGGGGTTTTGAGGGCAAAACGCGGTTATCCGGTGCGTCTTGCAGCTTTCACCAATGGTTCCCACGGCACACCCATTCGCATGGTGGACTGGCGCGAAGAGCTGAATTGGGTGCTGAGAGAACTTCCCTAGGGAGCAGGCGAAACTTTGCTTGCGCGCCAGCCGTTATACTAGAACATAGGACAACGGCGATCAGGCTTTCTCTATATGCGACCCATGCGGATCGCGGTGGTGGGTTCAGGAATTTCCGGAGCTTCAGCCGCTTGGCTTCTTTCCAAAAATCATGACGTGACCCTGCTGGAGGCGGACGCCCGTGCCGGCGGGCACACCCACACCGTCACCATGGATGTGAACGGCGAAGCTGTGCCGGTGGATACAGGCTTCATCTGTTTCAATTCGGCCACCTATCCCAACCTCATTGCCCTGTTCGACCATCTCGACGTGCCGGTCCACGAGACGTCTATGTCCTTCTCCGCCTCCCTCGGCGGCGGGGCATGCGAATATTCCGGCGGCACATATTTTGGTCTGTGGGCGCAACTCTCAAACCTCATTCGCCCCTCACACTGGCGCATGGTGTTTGATATTTTGCGCTTCTTTCGCGAAGCCCCGGCGCAGTGTCCTCAACTTCCCGATGACCTGACCTTGCTGGAATATCTGCGGGCGCAAAACTACAGCGACGCCTTTATCAAGCGACATCTGATGCCCATGGCTGCTGCTATCTGGAGCGGGCAGACGACCGATATGACGGCCTACCCGGCCAAAGCTTTCATCCGCTTTTTTGCCAATCACGGCCTGCTGCAAGTGGAAGGACGGCCCAAATGGGGCACGGTTTGCGGCGGCGCACGGGCGTATTATGAAAGGATGCTTGCCGACGGAAATGTCACGCTGCGCACCGGCGCTGCAGCGCAGCGCATTGAACGCGACGCTGATGGCGTCACCATTTTTATCAACGGCGCAGCAGAGCGGTTTGACCATGTCGTCATCGCCTCGCACGCCAAAGAGGCGCTGGCCATGCTCGCCGAACCGACGGTGCAGGAGCAGGCGCTGTTCGGCACGTTTGGCTATGCAAAGAACCACGCCGTCCTCCATCGCGATGCCTCTCTCATGCCCCAACGCAAGCGCGCCTGGGCGTCCTGGAACTACATTGAGCCGCACGCGGACAGCGGTGATGCCGCTGTGACCTACTGGATGAATTGCCTGCAAAACCTGCCAACGAAGGAAAACATCTTCGTCACGCTGAACCCGCCGGAGGATCATCAAACGCACAACGTCGCGGGCGAGTTTTTCTACGAGCATCCGGTCTTCAATTCCGCCGCTCTGGCCGCGCAAAAGCAACTCTGGACTTTGCAGGGCCAGCAGAACACCTGGTTCTGCGGCGCGCATTTTGGTGCCGGTTTCCATGAAGACGGGCTGCAATCCGGTCTTGCGGTTGCCGAACAATTGGGCGGGTTGCGGCGGCCCTGGCGGGTGGCAAACGAGTCTGGCCGCGTTCATGTGCGCCCGGTACCCACGCCAGTACCCATCCAAGTACCCACCCCGGCACCGCCGCCCCTGGCACAGGCGGCGGAATGAACGGGCCCGGCAAACCAGAAGCCGGCGCAATCTATCGCGGCGAGGTGGTCCATGCCCGGGTCCACCCTGTCTCCCACAAGCTGCGCTATAGCGTTTTCACCCTGGCGCTGGACGTTGCGGGACTGAAGAAAACCGCAGCCAACCTCGGCCTTTTCTCCCTTGACGGTTTCAACCTTTTCTCCCTCTCCCAGCGTCAGCACGGCTACCGCGACGAGCGCAGCATCGCTGACTTCGTTGCAGACCAGGTTCGCGCCGAGGGGTTGGAAGGACAAGTCGTGCGCACAGTGATGCTTTTCTACCCGCGTATCTTCGGCTTCGCCTTCAACCCGCTGACCGTCTATTTTTGCCTGGATGAAAACGACGCACCACTCCTCATGATCTACGAAGTGCGCAACACGTTTGGGGAAGACCTGACCTATGTCCTTCCCGCCGGACCGGAACATGCGGGCGTTTGGAGCCATGCCACAGCGAAGGCGTTTTACGTCTCCCCCTTCAACAATGTGGAAGGCGACTACACATTCCATGTGCGCCCGCCGCAGGATGAGCTGACGGTGGGGGTCGCACTCACCAAGGATCGACCGATCCTGCGCACCCACTTTCGCGGGAGGCGAAGCAAGCTCTCAGACACTGCGCTGTTTAAGATGTTTCTCGCCTACCCCGCCATGACGGCAAAGGTTGTGGCAGGAATTCATTGGGAAGCGCTGAAACTCTGGCGCAAAGGGCTGAGCCTGAAAGACCGCCCGCCCGCGCCGGAAACCCGCATTCTGCGCTAGCTCTTCATGGTCGCTTTGCGCACCAGCCAGAAATAGAGCGGATAGGGCAGGATGTTGAGGAACTTCAAAATCCAGACGAGCTGCCAGGGGAAGGTCACTTCAAACTTGCGGGTCTTCAGACCCTTCATCATAGCGTCCCCTGCTTCGTCCAATTCCATCAGAAAAGGCATTGGGAATTTGTTCTTCGCGGTGAGTTCGGTTTTGACGAAGCCGGGATTAATGACGGTGACGTCGATCCCCTTTGCAGCAAGCTCGGGGCGCAGACCTTCTGCCATCGTGATGAGCGCGGATTTAGACGCGCCATAGCTCATGGAATCTGGCAATCCGCCATAACCGGCGACCGATGAGATCCAGGAAATATGCCCGGATTTTCGCTCCAGCATGTAGGGCAGAACGGCAGCCAGAGCGTTGGCGACGCCGTTGACGTTGATGTCGAAGGTTTTGTGGAAATTGTGAATTTTCATATCTTCGATGGAGCCGGGGAACCACGTCCCCGCACAGAACAGCGCCAGATCGATGGGACCGTGGGTCTTTTCGATGTCGGCAGCGATCTCTGTCAGAACGTCAGCATCCGTCACGTCCGCCGGATAGACGTGGATATTGCTGAAATCCGCAGCAATGGCACGCAACTTATCCTCGCTGCGCGCGGAAATGCATACCACCGTTCCGTCCGCAGCAAGCCGACGCGCCGCCGCCTCCCCAAGCCCTGAACTCGCGCCCGTCAACCAAGCCACTTTGTACTGCGCCATGCGCTCCACCTTCTTTGAAAATGAATAAATTTCTTAAGCAGGAACGGCAGGGGGAGAAGTTGGTTTCATTGGGACAACACAATGACAGTGCCGGAGCACAATTCCATGGACCTTCTCTCAATAGAGAACCTCTTCACCCTCGCCATGCTGGTGCTGCTGCAAGCCGTGCTCGGCTTCGACAACCTGCTCTACATTTCCATTGAATCAAAGCGCGCGCCGCGTGAACACCAGCGCAAAGTGCGCCGTTACGGCATTCTTTTGGCGGTGGCCCTGCGCATCGTCCTGCTCTTTATCGTGGTGCAGGCGATCGCATTGTTTCAGAACTCACTCTTTATATTAAACATCTTCGACTGGATCGTGGGAGACGTGAACGGCCATTCGCTGATCGTGCTCTTCGGCGGCATCTTCATCATCTACACGGCGGTTAAAGAGATCATGCACAAATTGGCAGTGCATGACCCTTCTGAACCTGGTGAGACGGGGTCAAAATCAGTTGTCTCGGTGGTGGCGCTAATCGTGGTGATGAACCTTGTTTTCTCCTTCGATTCCATTCTCTCAGCCCTCGCATTGACGGACGTTTTTGTGGTGATGGCGGCGGCCATCGTAATCTCTGGCACCCTCATGTTGGTGATGGCGGACTATGTCGCCGACTTTCTCACCAAGAACCGCATGTATGAGGTGCTCGGGCTCTTTATCCTCTTCATCGTGGGCATCATGCTGGTCTCGGAAGGCGGGCACCTGGCGCATCTGAAATTGTTTGGATACGCGGTGGAGCCGATGGCGAAATCAACGTTCTACTTCGTCCTCGTCGTGCTGCTGCTGGTGGACATCGTCCAGAGTCGTTACCGCTCCAAACTGATGGCGCAGAAGAAGCGCGAGATCGACGATCCTGCGATCACGACGGACCTATTGGACGCGCAGTTGAGGGAAGAAACCGCGGCCGTGCAGGCCGGACAGGCTTAGAGCGGCTGGCGCAAACCTCAGGGTAATCTTAGGGTAGGGTTTGAGAAACCCATCTGCCTGAAAGCCTCAGCTATGCTCAAAATTGCCCTCGTTACAGGTGCCGGTTCCGGCATTGGCCGCGCCTGCGCTGTAGCACTTGCCCAGGCCGGCTGGACGGTGGTCGGTTGCGGGCGCAAGCAGGCGACCCTCGACGAGACGGCGGCGATGGCCCCCGGCATCGAAGCGCAAGTCTGTGATGTGGCGGATGAGGCGAGTGTTGCGGCGCTGTTTGCCGCAATCAAAGAGCGCCACGGACGGCTCGATCTCGTCTTCAACAATGCCGGCACGAGCGTGCTCTTCACCAATTTCGGCGACCTGACTTTTGAGCAATGGCGCGGCGTGATGGAGGTCAATGTGAACGGCGCGTTTCTGGTCGCCCACGCCGCTTATCGCATGATGCGGGACCAGACCCCTCGGGGCGGGCGGATCATCAACAACGGATCGATCTCTTCCACCATGCCCCGCCCGGGTTCGGCGCCCTATACGGCATCAAAACACGCCATCAGCGGGCTAACACGCTCCATAGCGCTGGATGGAAGGGCCCATGACATTGCCTGCGGGCAGATCGACATCGGCAACGCAGCCTCCGACATGACGCAAGCCATGCAACAGGGCGTGCCCCAGGCCGACGGGTCGGTGAAGGCCGAACCGCTGATGGACGTTGCCCATGTCGCCAGCACCGTCACCCACATGGCAAGCCTGCCGGCGGAGGCGAACATGCTTTTTGTCAACGTAATGGCGACCAATATGCCTTTCATCGGTCGCGGCTAGGTGCCAATGCGCGCGGCAGAAGTTCTGGCCGGCTCCGCAGCGCGGTTCGGCACATCGGGCCTGCGCGGAAAGGTGGAGGTGCTGAATGCAGAGACGGTGACGGCGGCGGTGGCAGCGTTTGTGGACCTATGCGGTGAAGGCCCGGTCTGGCTCGGCCACGACCTGCGACCGTCCTCTCCAGCAATCGCTGCAAACGTCATCGCCGCGCTGGAGGCGACAGGCTGCAGTACCAGATTTTGCGGCGAAATTGCCACCCCGGCCCTTGCCCACGCAGCCTTCGTGCGAAGGGAGGCGGCAATCATGGTGACCGGCAGCCACATCCCCTTTGACCGCAACGGTCTCAAATTCTTCCCGCCCGAACGGGAGCTATCAAAGGCGGATGAGGCGGTGATGCTGGTAAGCAAAGCCGAGGTGCCGCTGAACCTCTCACCCGCACCCCTGCCCTCACCGGATCGGACCGCATCCAGGCAATACCGCCAGCGCTACGAAGCTGCCTTCCCCGACTTGCTCAACGGCTGGACCGTCGCGCATCTCCAACACAGCGCGGCCGGGCGGGATGAGCTTTCAGCGCTATTGGAAGCCCTCGGTGCAACCGTACTGCGCACCGACCGCAGCGAAGATTTTGTCGCGGTGGATACAGAAAACATCTCGCCGCAAATGACCAAGCGAGCCGTGGAAATTGTGCGGAAGGGCGGTACCGATGCCGCCATCGCTACAGATGGCGACGGCGATCGCCCACTTCTCGCCGACGAAACCGGCCAATGGTTTCGCGGCGATGCGCTCGGCCTTCTTGCCGCGCATGCCCTCGGCGCAACCCGCGTCGTGACACCCGTGACGACCACCAGCGCGGCAGAGCTATCCGGCTTCTTTGACACCCTTACCCGCACCAGGGTCGGTTCACCCTATGTCATCGAGAAACTCGGCAATGGCGTCGGATTTGAGGCTAATGGCGGGCTTCTCACCGGCGGTACTTTTAGCGGTCTCACCCCTCTCCCCACTCGCGATTCGGTGCTGCCGATCCTCGCAGTCATTCGCCTTGCCCGTGAGCGCGATGTGCCACTTTCGGCTTTGCGAGACCTGCTTCCATCGCGGCACACGCAATCCGGTCTCTTGCGACCCGTAGAAGCCATACAGGCGGCTGAAATGCTGGAGAAACTGGAGGCCCGTTCAAGCCATGCAAGCGCACTTCATCCAGCAGACATCGCCCTTACAGACATCGATACGACAGACGGCCTGCGCTTTATGTTCTCCGACCGGTCGATCATCCATCTGCGCCCATCCGGCAACGCGCCGGAGCTTCGTCTCTACACGGAAGACAATACGGCAGACACCGCACAGGCGCTGCTCAGCCATGCCATGAACACGACTCGCGCGTGGCTTGAAGGGAGGTGGTAGGTCCGGAGGGACTTGAACCCCCAACCAATCGGTTATGAGCCGACGGCTCTAACCAGTTGAGCTACGGACCCTCCGCCCCCGCGCTAGCGCAAACGGCGACGCGCCACAAGCGCCGCGAGGCTGCCACATTCACCAGCCCATGTATCCTAATGTTAAATGTGAACACGAGTTTCCCTATGCTTCGCCCCCTCGCCCTCGCGGCAGCCCTCACTCTCACCACCGCCACGGCAGCTCTGGCCGACAATGTGCCCAGCCTCTCCCTGCAGGCAACTGGTACCGCCACCCGCACACCGGACATGGCAAGTGTGCAGCTTTCCGTCGTGCGGGAAGCAAAGACGGCAAGCGAGGCGCTGCGCCAGAACTCCAGCGCCATGGCAAGTGTGTTGAAGGAAATGAAGGCGCAGGGCATTGAGGATCGCGATCTGCGAACTTCCAATTTCAACATTCGTCCGATCTATGAACAGATCAAGAAGTCCCAGCGACAACCAAGGACGCCGCGCATCATCGCCTACCAGGTCACGAATGGCCTCTCCGTGCGCGTGCGAAACCTGGATGCGCTCGGCAGCATTCTTGACCGCGCGGTTTCACTCGGGGTCAATTCCGGTGGCGGCATCAGTTTTGGATCGTCCCAGGCGGATGAGGCGATCAAGGAAGCCCGCGCCAATGCTGTAAAGGCGGCGTTAGAAAAGGCGCAAACCATTGTAGACGCCGCCAATATTAGCCTTGGTCGCATCACCAATATTTCTGAAAATGGCCTGCAATACGGTGGTCACAAGCTTGAGCGGGCCCGGGCCCAGAGCTTCCAGGATGAGGAAGTGCCCATCGCCAGCGGCGAAAACACTTACTCCGTCAACGTGAATGTCCAATGGGAGATCACTCAATAGAGGCCCGCCGCGACTTTGCCGGAATTGGGGTGCGGTGTGGTTTCATCTGAAACCTGAAAAAGACCGTACCTCATGCTTCGCACTCTTTACCTCGCCACCGCACTTTCCCTTTCAACGGCCATTGCATACGCCGCCGACGTGCCGACACTCTCGCTCCAGGCCACCGGTATCGCCTCGATCGCACCGGACATGGCGGGAGTTCAGCTGACCGTATTGCGGGACGCAAAGACCGCCGCACAAGCGCTGCGAGCAAACTCTGAAGCGATGAGCGAAGTGCTGGCGGAGATGAAAGCGCAGGGCGTTGAAGAACGCGATTTGCAAACCACCAATTTCAACATCCAACCCATTTATGAGCGGCTGAAAAGCAACAGCTCTGGTAGCCGCAGAACCCCACGCATCATCGGCTATTCTGTTTCCAACGGGCTGCATGTGCGGGTGCGGGATCTGGATAATCTGGGCAATGTTCTCGACCGCGCCGTCACGCTCGGCGTCAATTCCGGCGGTGGCATTACCTTCCAGTCCTCCAAAGCGGAGGAAGCGCGCAAAGAGGCGAGGATCAACGCCGTGAAAGCGGCGCTGGAAAAAGCGCAAACCATGGCAGACACCGCTAATTTCCGTCTCGGGCGGATTGTCTCCATGTCTGAAAGCGGTGGTGCTCTCCCTCCAATGCGCGCCCGTGTCCAGATGCAGGGCATGCAGAAAGAGGCAAACTTTGCCGTGCCGATTGCTGCCGGTGAAGGCTCTTATTCCATCACCGTAAACGTGCAATGGGAGATCACGTCCTAGACGCGACCTCCCATCCCTAGCTTAAGGAACCGGCGGCCTAGCGATCGCCGCGGTAACCGAAACCGTCGAGGGGAGCACGGCGACCACCGCGGCGGTCAAAGGCGCCAAAACCCCGACCATCCCGAACCCGCACAAAGTGCACCGGGCAGGACCGATGGCGGCCCATACCCATGACAATGCGTTCACCACGGGACCAGCCGGCAACGACGATGCGCTTGCGGTTGATGCGACGCACATGCGGGTCGTTCAATCCCCGGCGGTGGGCTTTGCGCAGAGCACGGCGCGGGTTGCAGATGCCGCGGCGGCGGACACGGTCACGGTTCCAGTGGTGGACGGGCTGAACACCATTGCCAATGGTCACAGAATAGCCCGGCCCGCCGAAGGTGAAGTTGGTTTGCGCGGCGCTGGTTGTTGTGGCGGCCATACCGGACAGGCCGAGAGCGAGACCACCGGCAACGAGAAGGGTTTTGAGGGGCTTGAACATGGTTTTCGCCTTTCCTGATCCGGGCAACGGGTTGGTCCGTGCCGTTTCGATGAGATCAGGTCTAGCCAGATCGGCCTGAACGGCTCTCGAACACGCTGTTCAGATTGGGTTCAGGCGGTTTTGGCCGCTCAATAGTTGCGCATTACCTCTGTCGGCACGGCGTCCAACACCTCATCGGGGACGAAGAAGTCCGCCGCAAGCTGACCGTCTGGATCACAGGCATAGGCGCTGAAGTCTGTGACGCCCTCTTCGCGCAACACCTCTTCATCAATGAAGAAATTACCGGTGCAGGCTTTGGCATCCCGCGTCAGGGTTGCATGGGCCGCATCGGCAACGATCTGCGGCGTGCGGCTCATCTTCACCACCGCCTCTCCGCCGAGCAGATTGCGCACAGCGGCCGTGTCGATGGGCGTAAGGGGCCACAGAGAATTGACTCCAATCCCGGCACGCTTGAACTCCGCACTCATACCGAGCGTGCACATGGACATGCCGTATTTTGCCATAGTGTAGGCCACATGTGGGCCAAACCACTTGGGCTTCATGTCCAGCGGCGGGGAGAGATTTAGGATATGGGGATTATCTGCGCTCTTCAGGTGCGGGATGCAGAGTTTGGAGACGAGGAATGTGCCCCGCGCATTGATCGAATGCATCAGATCATAGCGCTTCATGTCCGTCATTTCTGTGGGGGTGAGAGAAATGGCGGACGCGTTGTTGATACAAATGTCGATGCCGCCAAAGGCCTCCACCGCATCGTCCACCGCCTGACCAACCTGTTCCTCTTCACGAATGTCGCAGATGACCGGCAGCGCTTGCCCGCCGGCCGCCTCAATCTCTTCAGCAGCCGTATAGATCGTACCCGGGAGTTTGGGGTGCGCATTTGCGGTCTTGGCGGCAATGACGACATTGGCCCCGTCCTCAGCCGCGCGCAAAGCAATCGCAAGACCAATCCCCCGCGAGCCGCCGGACATGAAAATGGTCTTACCTGCAAGGCTACGGTCTTTGCTGCTCATGATTGTTTCTCCGGTGGGTGCGCAATCAAAGCGCGAGGCAGGTTTGCGGTTTGGGTGGTGGAATGTTGGCACAATCCCGCAGCGGCGTCTCGCCAGAGGGCGCGAGCGCGGTGGTGCCGGTGCAAGCGGTCAAGGCAACAAGCCCAGCGCAAAGCAAGGCGGCGATCAGACCGCGCTTCATTCTTGCCCACTCACATGCCACTGCATCTGGAAATCGAAAAAACAGCAACCGCCCGCGATGCTCCCCTGGTGCTCATGTTGAAACCCATCTCCCAGGCAGCGTGGCACCATGACCTAACCCAGATTCCGCCCACAATGCGGGCATTGGCCCGTCAACCCGCCGCTGTGCGACCTCTGAACATCGTCTCTGATCTCCTCTGCGATACGTTTGCTGAGACCCAGATGCCGCCGGATCTCCTCAAGCTCCCGTTCTTCTGCCGGATCAATCACCCCATCCTCCAGGGCAATGCGGAGTTCCTTGATGAGCTCTGCCCGCCTGCGGCGGAGCAGATCGGCCATGCCACTGGCCAGAATACCCGCCGGCAAGGCGGCAATGCCGATACCGACAACGCCAACGAGTGATCCAAATATCTTTCCAGCAGGCGTAATCGGGGTGACATCACCGTAGCCAACGGTCGTTAGCGTCGCCATTGCCCACCACATTGCTGCAGGGATCGAACCAAACTTGCCCGGCTGGACTTCATGCTCCACCAGATAGGCCCCGCTCGCCGCAATAACCAAAAGCACAATGAGGATGAAGAAGCCCGCAAAGAAGGCATTGGCCTCTTCGCGAAAGACATCCAGAAGCATCGACATTGCGGAGGAGTAGCGGGTCAATTTGAGGATACGCAGCAGCCTCAAGACCCGCAGGAACCGCAGGTCCATATCGACGATAAAGCCGAGGTAAAAGGGCAGAATTGCCACCAGATCAATCAGCGCAAGCGGTGAGGTGATATAGGCCAGCCGGGGGTTTTTGCTGTTCTGGAATTCCGGGTTTTCCGGACTGGTCCATACCCGTGCAGCATATTCAAGCGTGAAGACTGCGACCGAGATAATTTCAATTACCCAAAAGACTGTGTGGTAACGGGTCTCGATGCTCTCGACGGTTTCCAGGATAACAGCCGCCACGTTGATGGCGATCAATGTGATCAGAAACAGGTCCAGCAGGCGACCGACCAGATCTGACCTGTCGCTGGGATCAAGTTTTCCATGTATGACTTTTCTAAGCTGGACCAACTTTTGAAACCTCGCATCCCAATTGGTTTGCCAAGACTGACCCGGCATTCTTTAGCTAGATGTGGTGCTGCAGTTATTGCCTTGGTTTGTCGTTGCAACCAAATGGCTTGCGTCCACCATCGTGTATCGCCGCAAAAATTTACATCTATGCAACGTTCAAAGGGAGAAGAGTATTCTCTGGCTTCCACCGTATTTTTTGCAGATCACGTGGAAAAAAATGGAGCTCAGCCACTCCTGCCAACCAGCTACCGCGCTACGACAGAGCCGCCCAAGCTACCTTAGTTTAGTTCAGATCGTGGCGGCGCGGCTTTGGGTCAAAAGCCTGGCAACATGACCTAAGCCAAATGCAACACGACCTGCCGCTCATGCGGCCGGTCCCGGTGTTCAAACAGATAGAGCCCCTGCCAGGTTCCCAATTGAAGTCGGCCATCAGCAACCGGCACGGTGAGGGAAACCGGTAATACCTCTGCCTTGATGTGGGCGGGCATGTCATCAGGCCCTTCGGCGGTGTGGCGCATCCAGCTTTGCGACGGATCGTTCGATGGCGGCACGAAGCGGGAGAGGAATTCAGCAAGATCGCGCTGCACATCCGGATCGGCATTTTCCTGGATCAGAAGCGAACAAGATGTGTGGCGCACGAAGAGAGTAAGGAGACCGGTTGCGATGCCGGACGCCGCGACGAAGTGTTCGGCCTCACGGGTAAATTCAGTGAGACCCTGACCGTTGGTGGAGATTGTGAGGGTATTTTGGACAGCCAAGGGGGTGTTTGGGGATAAGACGGGGGTATTTGGCGATAGAATGGGGGTATTTTGGAAAGATAGACTTCCATTTTCCAACTCGCGCCGCATTGCGGCATGGGATTTCTGGTGGATTGCGTGGCTTGAATGGGTATCTTGATACCGTCTTGGCCGATTTCCTAGTCGAAAATCCGATCGCCCTGCTCAGCGATCACCTGTTTTGCTTTAGCAATTGTAGCTTCCGCGCACTGTTCCGCAACCGGGAAAGTATCGGCACGGATCAGAGTGTGGCTTTTCGCCTCCCCATCAAAGTCTTTCGTAATAGTGCCGTGCAATCTGTATTGACCACCATCCGACATCGGGCTCGATGTGATCGTATAACCTTCATGCACTACACTCTCCTCCTCGGCAGCAGAAGACCCGCCGCCAAGGCCGAACAATCTTGCAAAAAAGCCTGCCATTGATCCGCCCTTTCGGCTGGAATTGCGCGCTGTCCTAGCTGTCCAGGAACGAGCGCAGTTTGCGAGAACGGCTAGGATGTTTCAACTTTCTCAATGCCTTGGCCTCGATTTGGCGGATGCGCTCGCGGGTCACGGAGAATTGCTGGCCAACCTCTTCCAGCGTGTGGTCGGTGTTCATGCCAATGCCAAAACGCATGCGAAGCACGCGCTCTTCACGCGGGGTGAGCGATGCCAAAACCCGCGTCGTCGTCTCACGTAAGTTGGACTGGATTGCCGCATCAATGGGCAAAACAGCGTTCTTGTCCTCGATGAAATCACCAAGATGACTGTCTTCCTCATCGCCAATCGGCGTTTCCAGTGAGATCGGTTCTTTGGCGATTTTCAAGACCTTGCGCACTTTCTCAAGCGGCATGGCGAGTTTTTCAGACAGCTCTTCCGGTGTTGGTTCGCGGCCGATCTCATGGAGCATCTGGCGCGAAGTGCGCACGATTTTGTTGATCGTCTCGATCATATGGACCGGAATGCGGATCGTCCGCGCCTGGTCAGCAATAGAACGGGTGATCGCCTGACGAATCCACCAGGTTGCATAGGTCGAGAACTTATAGCCGCGGCGATATTCAAATTTATCGACGGCCTTCATCAAACCAATATTGCCTTCCTGAATAAGATCAAGGAATTGCAAGCCACGGTTGGTGTATTTCTTGGCAATCGAAATAACGAGACGAAGGTTTGCTTCGACCATTTCTTTCTTAGCCTGCCGACTTTCCCGCTCACCCTTCTGAACCATATGAACAATTCTACGGAATTCAGATGTTTCAAGCCCGGTTTCCTGGCTCAGCATCTGAATGTCGGCACGCAATTCGTGGATCGTCGATTTTTCGTTTTTGTTGAATTCTTTCCAGCCTTTAGCACCAAGGCTCGCAATTCGGCGGATCCAGTTTGGGTCGAGTTCGGAGCCGCGGTATTCTTCCAAAAAGTCATCGCGGGCAACGCCATGCTTTTCCGCGGCGCGCATCAAACGCCCTTCGGACTGCACCAGACGTTTGTTGATGTCATAAAGCTGTTCAACCAGAGCTTCAATGCGATTCTGGTTCAATTCCAGAGACTTAACCGCCTCAATAATCTCTTCCTTGAGCTGCTTCAACCGGCGGTTCTGGCTCGGCGAGAGTTTGTCGCCAGCCATGCGCTTTTCGACATATTGGTCCTGAAGACGGCGCAATTTCTTATAATTATCGGCGATTGAATCGAATGTTTCCAAGACCTTAGGCCGCAATTCCGCTTCCATGGCGGCAAGGGACAAGGCAGCATCGTCCTCATCATCATCGTCGTCATCGTCGGTTTGGCCGTCGAGTTTTTGCGGCTTCATCTCCGCATCAGGATCCTTGCCCTCAGCAATCGCCTTCTTGCGCGCAAGAGCTTCCGGAGAATGCTCCCCGCCAGAACCCTGCCGCACGGCCTCTGCAACAGAAGCAGGCGCATTCGGGTTGACCGGAACGTTTTGCTTGGCATCAGGCCCGGCATAGGTGGCTTCAAGGTCAATGATTTCGCGCAGGAGAATGTTTTCTTCCACCAGTTCATCGCGCCAGATGATGATGGCCTGGAAGGTCAGCGGGCTCTCGCAAAGCCCGGCAATCATGGTCTCGCGGCCAGCCTCAATGCGCTTTGCGATTGCGATCTCGCCTTCACGGGAAAGCAGCTCCACCGAGCCCATTTCGCGCAGATACATACGCACCGGATCGTCGGTCCGGTCCGTCGGCTCTTTCTTCTTTGTGGTGGCAACGGCCTTCTTGCCGGCCTCAACAAGCTCCGAAGACACCTCTTCCACGGTCTCTTCGGCGTCCTCTTCCTCGACAACATTGATGCCCATTTCAGACAACATCGACATCGTGTCTTCGATCTGATCGGGGGATACTTCGTCAGAAGGCATCACAGCGTTCAGCTCGTCCACCGTCACGAAACCGCGCTTTTTGGCAGCGCGGATCATCTTCTTGACGGCGTCGTTGTTTAAATCGAGCAGCGGCTTGTCGCCGGCGCGTTCAGCCGGATCCACCGGAAGGGGTTTCTTGGCAGCAGCTTTGGTGGCCATACAGTCTCTCTCGTTGCTCAGCAGCGCTGTATGATCAAACAGTCGCTGACTGCGCTTAATTCACCATCAGGCGGAGAAAGCGCACGAATCATCTCTCGCCTCCAATTATACAGGAGGCCCTTAAGTCCCGATTAACCCTGTCTTCGGTTCTCGAACCATGGGCGTGGCTGCAAAATGAGCCTCTCGCCCGCAACGTGACATGGGGTGTGCCTCTCCCTGCCGCAAGTGGGAGAAAAATGCAAAAGGTGATTCAGCTTCAAAAGGTTACGCGCCTATCGGTCACTGGGATGATTGACCCCGTCGGTGAAGGCGACATCTGCAAAGCTCTTCACATCCACACCATCGAAATTGGCGATGTTAACACCGTATTCGGTGGGGTCAGACCGGCGTTGGTGGTGGGTGTAAATGCCGCAAACCGAACAGAAGTAATGTTGTGCGGTGTTGGTGCCAAATGTGTAGAGCGCCAGAGTTTCACTGCCCTTTTCAATGCGCAGATCCGCCAGCTTGACAGAGGCGACCACCGCTGAGCGCCGAGAACAGAAGGAGCAGTCACAGCGCCGCAGTTTCTCGAACGCACCATTCCATGGAATAGACAGTTCTACCGCGCCGCAATGGCAGGATCCGTGTAGGCGTTTGACCATGGTCACATAGACCGCGATGGACGATCAGAGGCAAGGCCAAAGCCCTCGATCAGAGCCTCAATGCCCTTTTCGCGCTCAAGCTCATCCTTGATGCCGACCAGACGGTCCCAGGAATCTTCATCGCCATCACGGTTGAAGGCTTCTTCTGCAGCTTTCAACTCCAACCGCAACTCCACCGCCCGCTGATGGAGAGCAAGGGCCTGATTCCAGCCTTCCATCGCGTCCTGAAGAGAGGCGTCGGAATCCGCCTGCCAAACGCGGTTGTTGCGCACATGGCGCACGAGAAGCCGATATTCGGCTTCAAGGCCTCGCGCATCGCAGGTCTGTTTCAACTCTTCCGGCGACGGCGCTTCATCGTCCCCGCCCATTTGTTCGGCGAAGAAATCCAGCAGGGCATGCTGGATTCTCGCCAGCGCCGGGTGATCTAGATCAAGGGATGCCAGGGTGTCGAATTCCTTCAGACCGATCAAAGGATGGTGCAGAACGGTGACAATCAACGCCGTTGGGCGCAGCGGAGGAAGTGTGGTGCGCGGCTTCACGAGAGCCGAATTCATAAGGCTGTCAGAGACCGCAAGACGCTGCTGCCCGGGAGCTGCACTTCGGCCATAGGCTTGTTGATCATTGCGCCTATTACCTTGGAATTTCTTGGGCCCGGTGCCAAAAAACTGCGACAGGCGCTCACGCATTTCCTGCTGGTAATGGCGGCGCACATCCTCGTTCTTCACCTGCCCCAAAATCTGCCGAAGCGTTGCTTCCAGAGCAGCACGGCGCTCCGGCGTGTCGAAGACACGGCCAGCCGTTTCGCGATTCCAGAGCATATCGGCAAGTGGTCGGGCAGATTTCAAAACATCGGTAAAGGCGTCTCGCCCGCCACGCTTCAACAGGTCATCCGGGTCTTCGCCGCTCGGCAAAAGCGCAAAGCGCAGGCTCTTGCCTGCCTGCAATCCGGCCAGTGCCGTATCGACGCTGCGATAGGCAGCACGCAGACCCGCTTCATCGCCGTCGAAACAAAGGATCGGCTCCCCGCCGACCCGCCAAGCCAACTCAATTTGCCGCTCGGTCAGCGCCGTCCCGAGCGGCGGGACGGCATTTTCAAAACCTGCGGAGTGGAGCGCTATGACGTCCATATAGCCTTCGACCACGATCAGATTGCCGTCACGTTCCGTCGCTCTCCGGGCCCGGGCATAATTGTAGAGGACATTGGATTTGGAGAAGAGCTCCGTCTCTGGCGAATTGAGATATTTCGCTGGAACATCAGCCGACAAGGCCCGTCCGCCAAAGGCGATGACGTGGCTGCGCGCATCCAAAATCGGGAACATCACGCGGTCGCGGAAGCGATCATAGGAGACGGGAATATCCGGTCCATGAACCACCAGACCACAGGCCTCAATCTGGTCCTTCTCAATGCCTTTCGACCCCAGAAATTCCTTCAGAGCTGACCGGCTGGAGGGCGCGTAGCCCAGGCCGAACGTCTCCTGAACTTGCGCGGACAAACCGCGATCGCGCAAATAAGCACGAGCCGCAGCACCGGCTTGAGCCTGCAACTGATCGCGGAAGAATTGCGCCGCAAGCGCCATAACGTCCTGCAAACTCGCTCGCGCTTTTTCCCGCTCAGCAGCTTTCGGGTCGACCGCTGGCAGCGCAAGACCGGCTTCGTTGGCCAGCATCTCAACAGCTTCAGGGAAAGACATGCCGTCGAGTTTCATGAGAAACGTGAAATGGTCACCGGATTCACCACAGCCGAAACAATGGTAGCGGGATTTGTCATTCTCGCAGTGGAAGGACGGGGTCTTTTCGCCGTGAAACGGGCAACAAGCCCAATAATCGCCTCGCCCGGGGTTCGACTTTTTCGGGTCAAACTGCACCCGTCGCCCGACAACATCGGAGATCGGTATCCGTTCTCGGATTTCCTGCAAAAAGTTGGAGCTGAAGCGCATGTGTCCTTCTAACAGCTAAGTCGATATGCGCTCCAGCCTAACACGGGTCGGAAGGGTGAGGATTACGGGGACTAAGCGAGGAGCTCTTTCACCACGCGGCTGGCCTGGCCGACATCGAGCTTGCCCGGATAGCGTTCTTTCAGCGCGTTCATGCATTTGCCCATATCGCGCAGGCCCTCGCCATTGACGTCAGCAACGACGTTCTCACAGGCCGCGCGCATCTCAGTCTCATCCATCTGCTGGGGCATATAGTCCCGAATCACCGCGATCTCTTCACGCTCCTGCTGGGCAAGCTCCAAGCGGGACTGGTCCTCGTAGATCTTGGCCGATTCTTCACGCTGTTTGATCATCTTGCCGAGAATCGCGAGAATATCCGCATCCGACACGCGCTCCTCACCAGCACCCCGGGCGGCAATATCGCGGTCCTTGATGGCGGCATTGACCAGACGCAGCGTTGCAAGCCGACGTTTCTCGCCGGACTTCATGGCCGTTTTCATGGCATCGTTCAAAATGGTCCGCATGGGAGGCGTTCCTTGGTCATTGCGTAAGGTTCAAAAACGTCGCCCGAAGGGTTCGGTTTCCAAACATAGCAGAAGTTTCTGTAAATTGGCGTCATTCGCGCCATTTGCGCCAAAGTAGCTTTTGCCGCTCCAGCGCGTTGTTCCCCAGATGGTTTGCAAATTGTGATCTTTCAAGCAACTGCCTTGCAGGCCAGCCATGCACAGACTGCAGGGACAGACAGGGGAGAGGGGCGCGGCACTCTTGCATTCCGCTCTGCGCGGTTGCACCTGTGCGCGAGCACCGCAAAAGGACATGACGATGAGCGACAAACCTGCGCCCTGGACAACCGCAAAACCCACAGCAGTATTGGTTCTGGCCGATGGAACGGTGGTTGAAGGCTGCGGTGCGGGAGCGACTGGTACAGCGCAAGCGGAAGTTTGCTTCAACACCGCGATCACCGGCTATCAGGAAGTGCTGACTGACCCGTCTTATGCCGGACAAATCGTCACATTCACCTTTCCCCATATCGGCAATGTCGGAGCCAATGGCGAGGATGTGGAAACTCTGGAAACGAGTGCCGGCGAACATGTTGCTGGCGCAGTCTTTAAAGCTCCCATCACCGCCCCCTCCTCCTATCGCGCCAACTCGGATTTTGACACCTGGCTGAAGGAACGCGGCATCATTGCGCTATCCGACGTCGATACCCGCGCCCTCACGGCACATATCCGTGAGACAGGGCTTGCCAATGCAGTTATCGCGCATGATCCAGAAGGGAAATTCGATATTGAGGCCCTGAAGGCGCAGGCGAAAGAATGGTCCGGCCTTGAGGGGCAGGACCTCGTGCCTGGCGTGTCTTCCACCAAGACATCCAACTGGGATGAAACGACGTGGAAATGGGACCATGGTTTTGGCTCCGGCGAAGGCGCGGCCCACCACATCGTTGCGCTCGATTTCGGTGCCAAACGCAACATTCTGCGCCTTTTTGCCGATCTTGATTGCAAGGTAACGGTGGTCTCCGCGCAGACGTCGGCACAAGACATTCTGGCGCTAAAGCCCGATGGCGTTTTCCTTTCCAACGGCCCCGGTGACCCTGCCGCGACGGGTGAATATGCAGTGCCGACCGTGACGGCGCTCATCGAGGCCGGTACGCCGATATTTGGCATTTGCCTTGGCCATCAAATCCTCGCTCTGGCGCTTGGTGGAACGACGGTGAAAATGCACCACGGCCACCACGGTGCGAACCACCCGGTGATGGATCACACCACCGGAAAGGTGGAGATTGTCTCGATGAATCATGGCTTTGCGGTGGATGTCGACAGCTTGCCGAAAGGCGTCGAAGCGACCCATGTGAGCCTTTTTGACGGCACAAATTGTGGCCTTCGCGTTTCCGGCAAGCCGGTATTCTCTGTCCAGCACCACCCGGAGGCATCCCCCGGGCCTCAGGATAGCCATTACCTCTTCCGCCGCTTCGTCAACATGCTGCGCGAACGCAATGGTGAACCGGCGATGGAAGAGCGGGCCTAGCCAAACACTTTTGTGTCGCAGGCAGCGAGTTTGCCGCTTTCGTAGCCACGGTAGAACCAGGTTCGGCGCTGCTCAGACGTGCCGTGATTGAAACTTTCCGGCACAACGTAGCCCTGCGTGCGCTTCTGGATCGTATCATCACCGATTTGTTGAGCGGCATTCAGCGCTTCATCCAGATCACCTGCTTCCAGCAGGCCTTTTTGATCAGTGTAGTGAGCCCAAACGCCGGCCAGACAATCAGCCTGCAACTCCACCCGAACGCTCATTGCATTTTGATCCACCTGGCTCATGCGCGAGCGCATCTGGTTGAATTTGGGCAGAATACCGATGACCTGCTGCACATGGTGCCCAACCTCATGGGCGATGACATAGGCTTGCGCAAAATCCCCTGACGCACCAAAGCGTTGGGAAAGGGTGCGAAAGAAACTCGTGTCGAGATAAATGTCCTGATCAGCGGGGCAATAGAAGGGCCCGCTCGCTGCACTCGCATTGCCGCAGGCGGAGCGTACCGCGTTGGAAAACAGCACCATCTGCGGCTCGGGATAGTCGATTCCCTGTTCTCGCAGAATGCCGTTCCAAACATCTTCGGTTTCCGCCAGGACGACACTCAAGAACTGCCCCTGCTCGTCTGTGATGTCTTTAGTGGGGGTGCTTTGATTCTGGCTGTAACCGCCCTGGTCCGGATACCCCCCCTGCCCGCCACCGGCAAGCAACGCCAGCGGATCAATGCCGCAGGCGCGCAATCCAAAGAAGATGACAACCAGCAGGATGATCGTGCCGAAGCTGATGCCGCCGCTGGCCCGCCGCGCGCCACCGCCAGGCATGGGAAGGCGAATACCCCCGCCTCTTCTGCGACTACCGCTGAGTAAGCCGCCAAGGCCACCCGACCCGCCGCCGCGGCGACCTCTTATGTCTCGAACATTACTGCTTTGTCTGCGACCGCGCCAGCGCATAGGCGTCTCTCCAGTATGGCACCCTTGGACGCCGGACCACGTTTGGAAGCCAAACGCAAGCTGAGGCGAAATGTTGCGTCCTTACTGGCGCGCGCTGACAGACCGCCGTTTTCTCGACCTAAATTCGAACGCAAACGTGACCAGAACGACCAGCAAGGCAAGACCAAAAGCGAATGCGACCGGTCCACCTGGAAGATCCTGCGGTGTTGGAAGAAAACCTCCTGTTTCAGGGAAGACGATCCGGCTCATCAGCAGCCCGCGGGAGAACGCAATCGCGCCGGCCACTCCAATACCGCCAACAAACAGACTGATGAGCGATGAGCGGTGCGCACCTATGTTGCCGTGCCGGGCTGCGACGATGGATGTGCAAAGTGTCACCAGAGTGAGAATTGACAGCAGATGCAATGGGCTGAACCCGCCCCAAACCTTGATCTGCTGGATGCCAAATGAAGAGATTGCTATTATTGCCATTGCTGTAAACCAAGCGCGGCCTATCATCTTGTGTCGACGAGTACCCTTCCGCATCATGAAGATGGCGATCCCGGTGGGGGCAGCAAAAAGAGCAGCGATGACGTGTATCTGGACGGCGAGATTGGCCTGGAAAAAAGGGGCAAAATCCATGGCAGAATTCCGGTTCGGTTCGTGATGACCGGTAGTTTGCTCACGTTTATTCAGGTGCAAAGGATGATTGCGTGAAGAAGAACACATTCTTCGCCGACGGCTCGCCGTTGCAACTCACGCTTCGTGAATTGCAGGCGCTTTTGCTTAGTCCGACCTTCTGGGGTGTGCTGGTCGCAGGCACGATTGTCGTCGCGATTGCAGCTCCCTTCGGCACGGGAGAGGCATTCAGCTTTATCCAACGCCTGTTTTACTGGGGCGCCATCGGGCTTTTCACTTATCTGCCGGCGATGGTGGTCTCCATGTTTGTCAGCCTGATCCTTAAGGGTCGTGGGGTGCCGGAGCGCCTCTCATTGGCACTTGGGGGGCTCGCCGCGTCCATTCCGGTCGTTGCAATTGTGTTGATAATCTCAAACCTGGTGGTTGGGATGCCGCTCTCCATACTGCCATCTATCCCTCTCTTTTTGCTGCAATGCGCGGCAATTTCGGTGGCTGTGGTCGCTGTTCACTACCTGCTGCGCACCCGCACTGAAGATGTTGATCCGGCCGTGGGGAGAAGGCCGCAAGCATCTTCTCTCCAGTCCCGCCTGCCCCTTGCGGTCCGCGGCCCGGTCCAACACCTGGAGATGCAGGACCACTATGTGCGGGTCACCACCGAGAAGGGCAGCGAACTTGTTCTCATGCGGATGGCCGACGCCATAGCAGATCTTGGAGGAGAAGACGGTTTGCAAGTTCACCGCTCACATTGGGTGGCGAAAAACGCTGTCGTCTCATCACGCCGCGAAAAGGGGCGAGTTGTCCTGACCTTGCCGCACGGCACCGAGGTGCCGGTCTCCCGCACCTTCGCCCCTGCGGTAAAAGAAGCGAAACTCATCTGAACACCCACACCTTTCGTGCCCAAAGGGGTTACGCGCGCGCGCCGCCTTGCCTATAGAACCGCTTTAGCCAGACCTATTCTCTCTCCCTCACCGCTCGCCTGGCCAAGCGGTGCGGTTAGCCGTGAGACGCCCATGCCTGCTCGTTCCGATATTGACGCCGTCCTCATCATCGGCGCGGGGCCGATTGTCATCGGCCAGGCCTGTGAATTCGACTATTCCGGCACACAGTCGGTGAAGGCCCTGCGCGCCGAGGGCTACCGGATCGTTCTGGTCAACTCCAACCCCGCCACCATCATGACGGACCCGGAACTGGCAGACGCGACTTACATCGAGCCTATCACGCCGGAAGTCGTAGCTCGCATCATCGCCAAGGAGCGCGCAGCGCATCCGGACGAAAAGCTCGTCCTACTGCCCACAATGGGCGGCCAGACTGCACTGAACACCGCACTTTCGCTGGAAAAGATGGGCGTGCTGGAAGAACACGGCGTCGAGATGATCGGTGCGCGGGCCGAAGCCATCGACAAAGCCGAGGACCGCGATCTTTTCCGCTCCGCCATGACAAAGATCGGCATCGAAACGCCGAAATCCTCCTTCGTGAACACGAGCGATCTGAAAAAGCAGTTCACTGAAGATGAAAAGGCCCATTTCGCCAAAGGCGGCACTCAGACGGAATGGGATGACGGCGAACATCTGCGCATCGAGCGCCACCGGCTTACCGCGCAAATGCAGGCGCTGTCAGCAGTCGAACATTCCGGTCTTCCAGCCATCATCCGCCCGTCCTTCACCATGGGCGGCTTGGGCGGCGGCATCGCCTATACGCTGGAGGAGCTCTACGACATCGTCCTGACCGGTGTGGACGCATCCCCCACCAACGAGGTGATCGTTGAGGAGAGCGTTCTCGGTTGGAAAGAATATGAGATGGAAGTCGTGCGCGACCGCGCAGACAATTGCATCATCATTTGCTCCATCGAGAATTTCGACCCGATGGGCGTCCATACGGGAGATTCTGTCACCGTCGCTCCAGCGCTGACGCTGACCGACAAGGAATACCAGATCATGCGCAACGCCTCGATTGCCGTGTTGCGTGAGATAGGCGTAGAGACCGGCGGCTCCAACGTGCAGTTTGCAGTCAATCCTGCAGACGGGCGGCTGGTTGTTATCGAGATGAACCCCCGCGTATCTCGCTCCTCAGCACTGGCCTCTAAGGCGACCGGCTTCCCCATCGCAAAGGTCGCTGCACGGCTGGCCGTTGGCTACACGCTGGACGAACTTGAAAACGACATTACCGGCGGCGCAACCCCAGCCTCGTTCGAACCGTCCATCGACTATGTCGTCACCAAGATCCCGCGCTTTGCTTTTGAAAAATTTGCCGCCGCAAGTGACACGCTGACGACATCCATGAAATCCGTCGGTGAGGTGATGGCTATCGGCCGGACTTTCCAGGAAAGCCTGCAAAAGGCCCTGCGCGGTATGGAAACGGGCCTTACGGGTCTGGACGAAGCCACCATTGATGGTTGGGTTTCTGACGGTGATCCGAGCGAAAACCGCAACGCCATCCGCGCTGCTCTCGGCACGCCAAAGCCTGACCGTATGCTCAAGATCGCACAAGCTATTCGCCTTGGTGTGAGCCTTGAGGACATCCACGAGGCCTGCAAGGTCGACCCGTGGTTCCTGCGACAGATCGGCGAGATCATTTCGCTGGAAGAACGGGTTAGCGCCCATGGCCTGCCCAGCGACAAACAGAACATGCGCGCACTGAAGGCCGCTGGTTTCTCTGACCAGCGCCTTGCCGCACTCACCCACCAGAGCGAAATGGACGTGCGCAAAGCCCGGCAAGCGCTCGACGTGCATCCGGTCTACAAGCGTATTGACACCTGTGCTGCCGAGTTTGCCTCCCCCACGGCCTATATGTACTCCACCTATGAGGTGCCTTTCGCAGGCGAATTGCGCAGCGAGACGGAAATTTCCGGTCGCCCAAAGGCCATGATCCTCGGCGGCGGACCGAACCGGATCGGCCAGGGCATCGAGTTCGACTATTGCTGTTGCCACGCCGCCTTCGCGCTGGCTGATGCAAACATTGAAAGCATCATGGTCAACTGCAATCCGGAAACAGTTTCCACCGACTATGACACATCTGATCGGCTGTATTTCGAAAGCCTGACGGCAGAAGATGTGTTGGAGATCATCCGCGTTGAGCAGCAAAACGGCGATTTTCGCGGTGTCATCGTACAGTTCGGCGGGCAAACACCGCTGAAACTAGCGCAGGCGCTGGAAGATGCCGGTGTGCCGATCCTCGGCACCGCGCCGGACGCAATTGACCTTGCCGAAGATCGCGACCGCTTCAAGGCGCTGCTTGATGAGCTGGACTTGAAGCAGCCCGTTAACGGCATCGCGCGCAGCGTCGATGAAGCGCGCACAATTGTCGGCGAGATCGGCTACCCCGTCGTCATCCGCCCGTCCTACGTGTTGGGCGGGCGCGCCATGGAAATCGTGCGCGATGATGCGCAGTTCGAGCGCTATATCAGCGAGGCGGTGGTGGTTTCCGGTGACACACCGGTGCTGATCGACACCTATCTCACCAACGCCATCGAACTTGATGTGGACTGCCTTTGCGACGCGAAAGGCAGTGCCGTGGTCTGCGGCATCATGGAACATATCGAAGAAGCCGGCATTCACTCGGGCGATTCCGCCTGCACGCTGCCAACACGTTCCTTCGACAAAGCAACCCTTGATGAAGTTGAGCGCCAGACGGTTGCACTGGCCAAACGCCTTGGCGTTGTTGGCCTGATGAACGTACAGTACGCAGTGAAAGACGGTGAGATTTTCGTCCTCGAGGTAAACCCTCGCGCCTCCCGCACGGTGCCCTTCGTTGCCAAGACCATCGGTGCGCAGATTGCGCGGATCGCTGCGCGGTTGATGGTAGGCGCGGCGCTTGCCGACGTTTGGGACGATGCCACGCCGACCCGAGCGCTTGACCATATCGCGGTGAAGGAAGCCGTTTTCCCCTTCGCACGGTTCCACGGCGTCGACACGCTGCTCGGCCCAGAAATGCGTTCCACTGGCGAGGTGATGGGCCTCGACCGGTCCTTGCCCATGGCGTTTGCAAAAGCCCAGCTCGGCGCGGGTAATGTTCTGCCGAAGGCCGGGGCCGTCTTCATATCCGTCAAGGGCGACGACAAGACCCGCATCCTCCCCGCCGCACGGACATTGCAGAAGCTCGGCTTCGACATTGTTGCCACCAGCGGCACGCTGAAAGTGTTGGAGGAAAACGGCGTCAAAGCCACCCGCATTCGTAAAGTGCTGGAAGGCCGCCCTCATGCGGAAGACGCGATCAAGAACCGCCAGATCGAACTCGTTTTCAACACGACTGCGGGCGCGAAAACCGTCAGCGACAGCCGATCACTGCGTCAAGCCGCGCTGCTGAACAAGGTACCCTACTACACGACCGTTGCCGGTGCTCTGGCGGCCGCTGAGGCGATTGAGGCACTGCATGGCGGCGAGATCGAAGTGCGGGCACTGCAGGATTATTTCACGGCGTAATGGCAAAGGTTGCTGTCATCACAGGCGCTGCTCGCGGGATCGGCCTTGCCACTGCAAAGGTCTTCGCGACAGAGGGATGGGACATTGCCCTACT
Source organism: uncultured Alphaproteobacteria bacterium (assembly GCA_929200315.1). Lineage (GTDB taxonomy): Bacteria > Pseudomonadota > Alphaproteobacteria > Rhizobiales > Rhizobiaceae > Pseudahrensia. The sequence continues at coordinate 265,524 of CAKMZB010000004.1, forward strand.
GGACCGTGACGAGGAGGAGTTGAACAAGGCCGCTGTTTCTCTGCCGAATGCGCTTCCTGTGACGGTGGATATTTCCGATGAAACCCAGGTCGCTGACGCGGTGAGGGGCATTATTGCGCGATTTGGCCGCATCGACGCCCTCGTCAACAATGCCGGCGTCGCCGCCTTCACAAATGTTGAAACCACAGATTTCGCGACGTGGCGTGAGGTCATGGCCACCAATCTCGATGGTGCGTTTCTTTGCACGCAAGCCGCTTTGCCTGCGTTGAAGGAAACGGCTGGCAGCATCGTCAATATTGGCAGCATTTCCGGCCTGCGGGCCTCGACCCTGCGTTTGGCCTACGGAACATCAAAAGCAGCCATTATCCATATGACCAAGCAGCTTGCAGCAGAGCTTGGCGAATTTGGCATCCGCGCAAATTGCGTTTGTCCAGGGCCGGTCAAGACCAAGCTCGCCATGGCCGTGCATTCACCCGAAATCATTGAGGCCTATCACGACGCCATGCCGCTCAACCGCTACGGCACCGAAGATGAGATTGCAGAGGTCATCCATTTTCTGTGCAGCGATAAAGCAAGTTTCGTCACCGGGCAGACCATCGCGGCCGACGGTGGGTTTGAAGCAACCGGCGTCGGCCTACCCGCTTTGCGCGAGGATGCAGGCAACTAAGGCAGAAGCTGGCTTGACCCTCTCTCCCCGCACTCCATATATTCCGTGAACAGCGGCATCCGGCCGCAACCGTTCTCCGGTTCGTGTCGTCAGACCGGGCCGGATTTTTCTTTGTCTACTCAACGCAGAAGGGAGCCGCCATCATGGAAAAAGTTCCGATGACCATTGGAGGCCATCAGGCGCTCCAGGTTGAATTGAAACGCCGCCAGGCCGAAGATCGTCCGCGCATCGTGGCCGACATTGCTGAAGCACGCGCCCATGGCGATCTTTCAGAAAATGCCGAATACCATGCCGCCAAAGAGCAGCAGAGCCTCAATGAGGGCCGCATCTCGGAGCTTGAAGACAAGCTCTCACGTGCTGAGGTAATTGATGTATCCAAAATGTCTGGCGACACAATCAAATTTGGCGCAACCGTTAAGCTTGCCGACGAAGAGACGGATGAAGAAAAGCACTATCAGATCGTTGGTGCAGAAGAGGCGGATGTTGCCTCAGGCAAGATCTCCCTCTCCTCCCCCATCGCACGTGCCCTGATCGGTAAGGAAGAGGGCGACAACGTGGAAGTCGCAGCCCCCGGCGGTGCGCGCTCCTACGAGATTTTGTCGGTTCAGTACGTCTAGCCAATACGTCCAGAAAGGCGTCTCCATGATTGACCTCTACACCTTTGCCACTCCCAACGGGAAAAAGGCTTCGATCGCTCTTGAGGAGATGGCGCTCGACTACAAGGTGCATGTCATCGACATCATGAAGGATGAGCAATTCGCACCGGAATTTCTGGCGATCTCTCCCAACAACAAGATCCCTGCGATCCATGATCATGACACCGGTTTGTCGCTAATGGAATCGGGCTCAATCCTTTTCTATCTCGCAACAAAAACCGGCAAATTTCTGCCTTCCGACCCCGTAGAATATTGGCGCACGATTGAATGGCTGAACTGGCAAATGGGCGGCTTTGGTCCAATGCTCGGCCAAGCGCATCACTTTCTTGAGTTTAACAAAGGCAAATCCGGCTATGCCGAAAAACGCTACGGTGATGAGGCGAAACGTCTCTACGGCGTTCTCGACAGACGTCTTGCCGAAAACGATTTCGTCGCAGGCAAGAGCTATTCCATCGCCGATATGGCGATCTTCCCCTGGGCGGCCTCGCACAAGAAGCAGCGTGTCAATCTGAAAGCGTTCAAAAATGTCACGCGCTGGTAC
>CAKMZB010000004.1:267397-306513 GCA_929200315.1 uncultured Alphaproteobacteria bacterium
CTGCTGGATGGGCCAAGCGAGGATTACCGCATTTTTGGCCCAACCTGCGACGCCAGTGATGAATTACCTGCACGGGTGCCATTGCCGGCCGACCTGCAGTTAAGGCCGGGTGGAATGTGCCGGCCAAGACCGACATCCCCGCCCCTTAAGACATGGCTCACCCCCGCCGCATCTGGATCCTCACCGACGGCAAGATCGGCGATCTTGTTCAATGCCGGGGCGTTGCACGGCACTGGTCGGACGCGGAGATCGTCGAACGTGTTGTTGTACCGAAAGAGTTCTGGGCCTGGCCTATTCCGTTGCTCCCGGTCGCACCATCTGAGCGACCAGATCACCCCGGCAGCCCCATCGCACCACCTTTCCCGGACCTGCTGATCGCTTCCGGCCGCCGCACGGTGCCCTATCTGCGCGCAGTGAAGGCGGTAAACGGTGAGACGACGATCGTGTTTCTGAAAGACCCACGCGGGTTCGGACGGCGGGCGGCGGATTTCATTTGGGCCCCAGTCCATGACGGACTTGTAGAAAAGGCGAATGTCATCGCCACCCACACCTCCCCCCACGGCATCACAGCGGAACGCCTTGCAGAAGCTAAGGGCGCCGCCCCCATCGACGCGCTTGGTGACAACATCACGGGTGTCGTGCTCGGCGGAGATTCGGGAGCGGTAAAATGGGACGACGCGCAATCCGTCGCCTTTGCCAAACTTCTCGCCAAAGCCTGCGCCAATCAGACCGTCGCCATCACCCCATCACGCCGCACCCCACAGGTGCTGCGGGATGCCGTAACCACGGCTTTGCCGCACGCCTATTTCGATGCAGACGGCAGTCAATATGTCACCCTGCTTGCCAGTAGCGGACAGATCATCGTTACCGGCGACAGCCACAACATGGTGTCGGAAGCCCTCGCCACAGGCGCTCCGGTCCATGTCTATCGGCCACAGAACCTTCAGCCAAAGCTGAACGGCTTCCTCGATGCCATGGAAGAAGTCGGTGCGGTGAAAGGCCTCGCCGCGCCATTGGTGCAATTTTCAGGTGTCAGGATAGACGCGACGCAAGAGATTGCCGCAGCTATCTCCCACCATCTCACGCAACCTGGGGAAGGCTAGACGCTGACAGGCTGTTCCGGGAAGGCCAGCTGCTTCCGGGCGCGCCAGTCCTGGGTCACATAGTTGATGATGATCGACTTGCGTATGCCGTTGATCTTGCGCGCTTCAAAGCCGTGCCAGGTGTTGTCGGACGGGATGAAGACCATCGCCACATTAGGGCTGAAGGGAGTTTCGCCGATATGGGTCTCGGCGTCTGCATAGAGCGATGTACCGAGTTGCTCGTGACCCTCACCATCGGAGAGATAGAGCAGCATCGTGAAATTCTTCACGCCGATATCGGTATGCGGCTCCAACCAGAAACCGTCCGTGTCCTGCCCGTACTCGATGCGCAAATTTGTGTTGGACAGGTCCGTACCGAAAGTCGTCTCAACCGCCTTCACCACTTCCGAATCCTGCAAAGCTTCGGCGAGAGCGGCGCAGACATCATGCTCGGCACGGGCATCGACGTCAAAATAGCTGCGGGATTTGTTGTGCGCCTCGCGGGTGCCTGAAACGCCGCCAAGATCCGGCGCGGGAAACGGCAGATCACGCAGCGGAGCAACAGCCCCTTGCGGCACGCAATCGCGCAGGATGAACCAGGGATAGGGCGAATCGTGTTTCTCAGCCCCTGCAAAGGAGGCCAGCAGAGACGCCTTCATTTCATTGCTCGTGATCGTCATGTCGTCCCTTTCAAATCTGCTCCGTTTGAGGGAGCAGTGCCTTGCTTCTCCTAGCCGCTGGGGAAAGGCGGGACAATGACCCGCAACGCGCTTGAGACACAAGGCGACCTCTCCTATTTCTTAGTACCTTCACAATGAGGACAAGCAGCCATGGCTGAACGGCACACCAAAATGCTCATCATTGGTTCGGGACCGGCGGGCTACACTGCGGCCATCTACGCCGCACGCGCCATGATGGAACCAATCCTGATTGCCGGCATGCAGCCCGGCGGGCAACTCACCATCACGACCGATGTGGAAAATTACCCCGGCTATGCGGACCCGGTCCAAGGCCCGTGGATGATGGAGCAGATGGCTGAGCAGGCAAGGAATGTCGGCACCGAACTTGTATCCGACATCGTCACCAAAGCCGATCTGTCCGTGCGCCCTTTCCGCTGCGAGACCGACAGCGGCGATGTCTATACCGCCGACACCGTGGTGATCTGCACCGGAGCACAGGCCAAATGGCTTGGCTTGCCAACTGAGCAAACCTTCATGGGCTTTGGCGTTTCCGCCTGCGCGACCTGCGACGGCTTTTTCTACCGCGGCAAGGAAGTTATCGTAGTGGGCGGGGGCAATACGGCTGTGGAAGAGGCCCTCTACCTTTCCGGCCTCGCAGCCAAAGTAACACTGGTGCACCGCCGCGATGAATTGCGCGCTGAACAGATCCTCCAAAGGCGTCTGATGGCGAAGGAGAATGTAGAATTTATCTGGGACACGCAGGTCAACGAAATCACGGGAGAAGACGGGTTGATGAAGTCCGTTAACGGTGTGGTGCTGGAAAACCGCAAGACCGGCGAGACCCGCAAGCTCGACTGTCACGGCGTCTTCATCGCGATCGGCCATGCTCCGGCAACGGAGCTTTTCGAAGGCCAGCTGAGGAAGCGGGATAGTGGTTATCTGTGGACCGCGCCGGATTCTACCGCGACAGAAATTCCCGGCGTCTTTGCTGCTGGTGACGTTACAGATGACATCTACCGTCAGGCCGTCACCGCTGCCGGCCAGGGATGCATGGCCGCGCTGGAGGCGGAGAAATACATCGCGGCGATGGAAAGCGACGTCGCGCTAGACGCCGCCGAATAGCTTGCCAATGGGGCGGCAAACCGCCCATATGGCAGGGCTTTAGCCGTAAATGTCAGGCGACGCGCCAGGAACGGTCCGCTACCTTTGCGAACCAAATCGCAGACCGGGAACCACAATGCCGCTTGATTGGGACAGACTGCGCACATTCCACGCCGTGGCTCAGGCGGGGTCGTTCACCCATGCTTCGGAAGCATTGAACCTTTCCCAATCCGCCATCAGCCGTCAGATTAGTGCGCTGGAAAGCGAGGCCGGTGCCCCGCTCTTTCACCGCCATGCCCGTGGTCTGATCCTCACCGAGCAAGGTGAAATTCTTTTCCATGCCGCAAGCGAGATGCGCGAGCGGCTGGAAGCTGCGACGGGCCAGCTTTCCGATTTCCAGGGATCACGAAAAGGCGCGCTGAAAGTCACAACCACCGTCGGCCTTGGCTCGGCCTGGCTTTCCATACGCCTTGGAGAATTTCTGGACCTCTACCCGGAAATGAGCATCGACCTGAAACTCTCCAACACTGAGCTCGATATCGCGATGCGGGAGGCCGACTGCGCCATTCGCCTGCGACAGCCGCAGCAGGATGATCTAGTGCAGCGCAAGCTCTTCACTGTCCATTTTCACGTCTATGCATCGCAGGATTATATTGACCGTTTCGGCGCGCCAATGAGCGTGCATGAACTCGACCGTCACCGATTGATCGTCTGGGGTGGGGAAGCGCCCAACTACCTCGACGACGTCAATTGGATGCTCACCGCCGGTCTACCAAATGGCCAGCAGCGGCAAGCGGCGCTGAAAATTAACTCGATTCTGGCCATCAAACGCGCCGTCCAGCGCGGCGCTGGCCTGGCTCTGCTGCCCGACTATTCAATTGAGGGTGATTCAAACCTGGTGCCGGTACTCACCGAAACCGATGTGCCCAGTTTCGATACCTATTTCGCCTATCCATCAGAATTGCGGCATTCTGCGCGTTTAGCGGCATTTCGGGACTTTTTGGTCTCTCAGGCGAAGAATTGGCGCTACTAGCATCAAGGTGCCCGCACTCATGCATAAAGTTGAGCAAATGCCTGCCAGCTATGCAAAAATAGCATAGCTCCTATGTAAAAATACTTATTGCCGCAGTGCGTCATAAACCTCATATAGGGCGCGACGGAACGAGCGGCATTCTCCTCCCAGCTGCCTCGCTCCCTCCGAACGCCGGTTTCCTCCCAGACCTTGGCGTTCCAAATTAAAGCCGGATCCTACGGGATCCGGCTTTTTTCTTGGAGTTTTCGTCTAGTCCCGCAGGCTAGCGCAGAAACGCTGGATGCGCGTGCAGGCTTCCGTCAGTGCTTCTGTCGATGTGGCGTAGGAAATGCGGAAGTTGGGGCCAAGGCCAAAGGCACTGCCCTGCACCACGGCCACGCTCTCGTTTTCCAACAAGGCCGTGACGAAATCTGCGTCGTTCTCAATGACCTTACCTTCCGGTGTTTTCTTGCCGATCAGCGCTTCGCAGGACGGGAAAACGTAGAAAGCGCCGTCTGGCTTAGGGCAATGCAGGCCCGTTGCCTGGTTCAGCATAGATACAACGAGATCCCGACGCTCTTCAAAGACTTTACGGCTATCGCGTACATAATCCTGAGGCCCGTTCAGCGCTTCCACCGCAGCCCATTGCGAAATCGAGCAAGGCCCGGAAGTCTGCTGACCCTGTATCATATCCATCGCCTTCACGAGCTCCAGCGGCCCGGCCGCATAACCAATGCGCCATCCGGTCATGGAATAAGCCTTGGAAACACCATTCATAGTGAGTGTGCGATCTTTCAATTTCGGCTCAACACCGGCTGGGGTTGCAAAGGCAAAATCACCATAGATGAGGTGCTCATACATATCGTCTGTTAGCACCCAGACATGCTCATGCCGCAGCAAGATATCGGTAAGTGCTTTCAGCTCATCATGGCTGTAGGCCGCGCCAGAGGGATTGGACGGTGAGTTGAAGAGGAACCACTTGGTTTTCGGCGTGATCGCCGCTTCCAAGGCTTCCGCTGTGACCTTGAAATGGCTTTCGGTGGTGGTTTCAACGAAAACACTTTCGCCACCACAAAGAGCCACCATTTCCGGATAACTCACCCAATAAGGCCGCGGGATGATGACTTCATCACCCGGGTTCAATGTCGCCATAAAGGCGTTGAAGAGGATTTGCTTGCCGCCAGTGCCGACAATCACCTGCTCGGGATCGTAATCGAGGCCGTTCTCACGCTTGAATTTGTCGGCGACCGCTTTGCGCAATTCCGGAATGCCAGGGACGGGCGTGTATTTCGTCTCACCCCGGTCAATCGCCTCTTTCGCCGCCTGCTTGATGTTGTCGGGCGTATCAAAATCCGGCTCCCCCGCAGAGAGGCCAATGACGTCCGCGCCCGTCGCCTTCAACTCACGCGCCTTTTGACTGACCGCCAAGGTGGCGGAGGGCTGCACGCGGGAGAGGATATCGGCGAGAAAGGCCATGGTCTTTGTCCAGTTGCTGGTTGCATGAAAAAGGCCTCTGGTGAGGCCAACGGCAAACTATGAAAGCGCGGCTCGCGCCGCAAGAGGCCGCGGGCAGCAAAGACGCTTTAACCTATTGCGATCCCGAGCTCCTCTTGCTGCATATTCTGATCGGAACTTTGCCGGTGTCGGCAAGAGCCATTCAGGCGCTTATTGCCCCGACGGGAAATGGCCCTGCACTCTTCATTTGCCGCAGCACGAAATTGGTTGTTGTCGTACGCACCACACCAAGGCGCAAAATGTCCCGCATGATAAATTCTTCCAGCGCTTCCGGATCTGTGGCTACCACTTTCAGCAGGAAGTCAAAATCTCCTGTTATCGAGGCGCATTCTAGCACCTGCGGACTTTCTTCGACGAACAGACTGAATCGTGCGATGGTGTCTTCAGCGTGGTCGACCAGAGAGACCTGAACATAAGCAAATGCACGCAAGCCCAGCTTCTTGCCGTCCAGTATGGCCGCGTACCGCCTTATATAGCCGTCCTCTTCAAGCCGCTTCACCCGTCGCCAGCATGGCGATGGAGACAACCCGACCGCTTCGGAGAGCTCTTGCGTGCTTGCCCGTCCACTCCGCTGGAGGATTTTCAAGATCTTCTTTTCATAAGCATCGAGCATGATTTCACCCAAAAAGTCGCGTTTCCGGGTAAAATATCTTCCGATCATAGATACACAAGCGGAAATGGAACGATTTTCCCTCTCTCACCGTGCCATATTTTCTGAAGGGAGCGGGAGGATGAGATGTCAAAGCAGACAAGTTACGAAGCCAAACAACCGGACGCTTCAGGGTTCATTCACTACACTGAAGAGGAAAATCTGGTCTGGCGGGACCTCGTCGCCCAGCAGCAGCCAAAGGTGGACCTCTTTACCGCAGAACCGTTCCTGCGCGGTCAGCGGAAACTGAACCTTCCCCGGACTCATGTGCCGCAATGCAAAGTAGTTTCAGAGGTTTTGATAGACCTGACGGGCTGGAGGGTGGAGCCTGTCCCGGCCCTGATCGGTTTTTCGAAATTCTTTGAAATGCTGGCCAATAGAACCTTTCCTGCCGCTTCGTTTATCCGCAGCAGAAAGGATTTTGATTACATTGAAGAGCCGGACATCTTTCATGAGATCTACGGACACACGCCGCTCCTGACGGATTCCCGCTTTGCAGACTTTTCCCAGAAAATCGGAGAGACCGGCCTTGCCTGCGACAAGGCGGATTATTCCTGGCTCATCCGGATCTATTGGTTCACGATCGAATTTGGCCTGATCCGGGAGGGACAGAACACCAAGGCTCTTGGATCCGGTCTGGCTTCGTCCCCGGGGGAGTTAAAATATTCGGTCGAGGACCCCAGCGTCGTTCGGAAACCATTTGATGTGATCGACATTCTGCGCACGCCTTACCGGATTGATATCAATCAGCCGATTTACTTCGTGCTGGACGATGTCGATCAGCTTTTGGAAGCGTCTGAGCGCGATCTGATGGCCGATATCCGGCGCGCACAATCCCTCGGCCTCTTCGCACCAACTTACCCGGAGAAGAAATATGCCTGACCTATCTGAACAAAGCTGTGCTGCATGTGAGGGCTGGGTCCCACCCCTGGACGAGACCGGCCTTAACCGGCTGAAGGCGCAACTCGACCCTGCGTGGAAACTTGATCTGGAAACGCAAACCCTGACCAGACGGTTTGAATTTAAAGGCTTCGCGAAAGCTGTCTACATGGCCAACCTGGCCGCCTTCGTCAGTGACAAAGAGGGGCACCACGCCGATATTTCCTTCGGTTGGGGATACTGCACCGTCACATTCACCTCCCATGAATTGGGCAGACTTTCGGAAAATGACTTTATTTGCGCGGCCAAGCTGGACGCTAAATCAAGCTGAAGAACGGGACCTGGCGGCTGAGCCTGGCAGGCTGTGCACGGCACAGTCACTCCTGCTTCCATTCTCTATTTCTGCCAGAAAAGACCATAGTTTGCGCATGATACGGCCCATATTGTTCCTAGGATCCGGCGGCAGGACTTTGCCGGAGCTTTCGTCATGGAAACAAAAAAATATTGCCCGTTCCTCACCCGGATTACCGGACGGCGCGGTGCGCGCACTCGGCGAATGCGCCAGCATCTTGCGCTTGTTGCAACACTCGGCATCACCAGCGTTGCGATTGCTGTAACCGGCGCGTTGCCGCACCTGATCTGATGACACAATCAAATCCTTTGACCGCGACCTCCCGCACGCTTAGTGCGGGCCGATGACTTGGCTCTCCCACATCATCACCTTTTTCATCGGCCTCTGCCTTGTTGGCGTGATCGCTTATGCCACTTTCACAGCCTATGGTTGGGAGCGCATCTGGCCTCGCTTTTACGGGCCAGCTGACCAGGGTGATGTGACATTCAGCGACTTTGAAAAAGGACCAAAACCAAACCAGGCCTTAGTTTGCCCCAAAGACCTTTGTGACGAGGCTTCAGTCGATTTCCACAGCCCTGTCTATGCGATGGAAGCTCGTCAGCTGCGCCAGGCATTTATGGAAAGCCTGAAGGGTGAACCAAATACCGAACAGGTGGATCGAGGCGCGGATCCGTTGCGCCTGCGGTTTGTTGAACGCACATCGCGGATGAAATTCCCTGATACGATTTCAGTCGAGATCATCCCTCTGGGCGATGGAACGTCCGCGATTGCTGCCTATTCCCGCAGTCAGATCGGCGAGACTGACTTCGGCGTGAATTTGGTGCGGCTCAAGCGCTGGTTCGACCGGTTGGAACCATTGGAACGGGAACACTAATCGTCACACCGGCAGAGTGATCGTCACCCGCAATCCGCCCATCGGACTGTCATCAAGCACCACGTCACCGCCATGAGTGTGGGCGATATCACGGGCGATGGCGAGGCCAAGACCGGTGCCTGTTTCATCGAGATTGCGTGCTTCATCAAGCCGTACGAAGGGCTGAAAAACCCGCTCACGCTCTGCCTCATCGATGCCTGGGCCGTTATCATCGACGTCGACGGCAAGCAGTCCGTTGGAATGGCACGCGGTGATTTTCGTTTTCTGCGCATAGCGCATGGCGTTGCCGATGATATTTTCCAGAAGGCGGTTAAAGGCAGTAGGACGCAATTTCGCTTCCCGATTACCGGAATAGCTGACGTTGCATTCGCGCCCCGCAGCCTCTGCATGGTCGCAGAAGCGATCCAGCACATCCTTAACATCCACCATGGACGCATCTTCGCCATGGTCACCTTTGGCAAAGTCGAGGTAGCCCTCCAGCATATTCTGCATGTCGGCGACATCCTGTTGCATCGCCTTTGTCTCCTCGGTCTGCGGAGAGAGGGCGAGTTGCAGGCGGAAACGCGTTAGAACAGTGCGTAAATCATGACTGACACCGGCAAGCATGGCCGTGCGTTGTTCCAAAGCTCGCTCGATGCGGTCGCGCATTTCTACAAAGGAAAGGGTCGCTCGCCGCACTTCACTCGCCCCCCGCGGGCGCATGTCTTCCGGCACCTGTTGCCCCTTACCAAAGCGCTCGGCTGCTTCAGCAAGGCGCTGAATCGGGCGAATCTGGTTGCGCAGGAAGAGGATCGCGATGGTCAGCAGCACAATCGCTGCGCCCACCATCCAGAGCAGAAAGATATGGCTGTTGGAAGCATAGGCCTGCTTGCGCTTAACAAAGACCCGCATGACTCCATCGCCGAGCCGAATGCGGATTTCCAGCAGGTCAGAATCTCCAACCGTATCGACCCAAAAGGGCTTGCCGATCTGGCTTGCCAAACGCCCCGTCAGGGCGTTGTCGAGGATCGAAATAAAGGGTTTGGGGCGTGGCGCGGGCAGTTCCTGGTCTTCCAGAAATGAAACCTGGAGATCCAACCGTTCACGGGCTATGCGGCGCACATTCTCGTGGTCCGGATCCTGCGGATAGGTCTCAATCACATCCACCAAAGCCGCAATGTCCTGCACCACGGTGGTGGAAAGGCGGTTCGTCACCTGGTTCCAGTGTCGCTCCATGAAGACGAAGACGATCACTGTCTGCAGCAAGATCATCGGCGCGATGATGATGATGAGCGAACGGGCAAAAAGGCCCTTGGGCATGCGCGAAGAAATGAATTTGCCGAACCGGCGGCGCTTCACCCCGGGTCTGCGCTGACGCGGAGCGGGTGCGGCCTGCCCATCAGTCAAGACTGGCACTTCTTCGCTCACGCCGCTCGTTCCCCCAACCTTGCTGGCAATTCAGCAACGACCCTATTCGATATGGAGCTTGTAACCAACGCCACGCACGGTTTGTAGCCAGGTGGGCGAGGAAGGATCGGTCTCGATCTTGCGGCGCAAACGGTTGATTTGCACATCCACCGTGCGCTCGTTCCCGCCTGTATCTTCACCGACAATGTCATAACGCGGCACAACTTCCCCCGCGTTTTCGGCAAAGAGCACCATAATGTCCCGTTCCCGCTCGGTGAGTTTTACAACCTCTCCGTTTCGCTTCAATTCACGGTTGGGGATGGAGAAGGTAAAGGGACCAAAGAGCACTTGCTCAACTGCCGCTGCCTCATCCACCGCTGTGCGGCGCAGGATCGCTTCAATCCGCAGAACAAGTTCGCGCGGGTCGAAGGGTTTGGCGAGATAGTCGTCCGCACCAGCTTCCAGACCCTTAATACGGGCTTCCGTCTCGCCGAGCGCCGTGAGCATAAGCACAGGCACGTCGAGCCGGTCGCGCAGAGATTGAGTGAGTTCCGTGCCGCTTTCGCCGGGCATCATCACGTCGACGATGAGCAGGTCGAAAGCTAAACCTTCCAACTGTCGCCGCGCCTCGGCTGCATCTGCGGCGACGGAAACACGGAAGCCTTCATTGGTCAAAAAACGCTGGAGCAGTGTGCGGATGCGGTTATCGTCATCAATGACGAGCACGTGATGCGCCCCATCATCCGGTACGCTTGAGGGCGCTGTACCTTCTCCCGCAACTGCCAAGGCGGCGTCCTCAACCATATCGTCTCCCATTGCCCTGCTCATTCGTCGCGCTCCGTCAGGCCCTTCACGAGATCCCGCTCGCCAGTTTCCACCATGCCCATGAGGAAGGCTTCAATAGCCTTCCGGTCTCGCGAACTCAGCGGTGATAAGGCCCCACGGATGCGCTTTGACTGCATACCCGTCAGCTTGATCGATAGATTGCGGCCTTTCTGGGTCGGATAGAGCAGCCGCTGCCGCCGGTCCTTCGCCCCTTCGCGCTGGGCGAGCAGGCCGGCATCCACCAATTGGCGCAGCACCGGGCCAAGGCTTTGCTTGGTGATGCGCAAAATTTGCAGCAGTTCCGCCACTGCCAGACCAGGATGATGGTTCACAAAATGCAGCACCCGGTGATGGGCGCGGCCAAATTTGTAGTCGGCGAGCAGCGCGTCAGCGTCGGCAATGAAATCTCGATAGGCAAAGAAAAACAATTCGACCATCTGCAGGTCGAGATCGCCGGCCGCCTCCGGCCTTTCCACAATCGCCTTGTCGTCACTCACTCGCCGTCACCCGCCTGGCCAACTGAAGGCTGCTGCAGAAATAGGTCAGGAAGGTTGACATATTTTGCACACAGCATTACCCGCTTGCTTCCCGTGGATACGTCTGGAACGGTCCCGGCACAACGGGCGAACCATCCGGTTCGCCGAAATTAAGGAGTTGAACACATGGCTGGCGTCCCATTTGACCAGTTGAGCGGCGAAATTTGGTATAATGGTGAGTTCGTGCCGTGGGGTGATGCCAACGTCCATGTGCTCACCCACGGCCTGCATTATGCCTCCGCCGTCTTTGAGGGCGAGCGGGCCTATGGCGGTGAAATTTTCCACCTCACCAAACACACCGAACGTCTGCACAAATCAGCTGAACTGTTGGGCTTTGAAATCCCCTATTCTGTCGCCGAAATTGATGATGCTTGCCGTGAGACGCTGAGGCGTCAGGGCCTGCAGAACGCCTATATCCGCCCCATCGCATGGCGCGGATCGGAGATGATGGGGGTTTCAGCGCAAGCCAACCGCATCAATGTCGCCATCGCCGTTTGGGATTGGCCGTCTTATTTCGACCCGGCTGAAAAGATGAAGGGTATTCGCCTCGACATCGCCGAATGGCGGCGTCCTGACCCGGCGACGATCCCCTGTAAATCCAAGGCCGCTGGCCTCTACATGATCTGTACCTTGTCGAAGCATGCCGCCGAAGCAAAGGGTTATGCCGACGCGCTGATGTTCGATTATCGCGGGCAGGTGGCTGAAGCGACCGGGGCGAATGTCTTTTTTGCCAAGGACGGCGAAATTCACACGCCCATCCCCGATTGCTTCCTCGACGGTATCACCCGCCAGACCGTGATCGGCCTTGCAAAGCGCCGCCAATTGAAGGTGCACGAGCGAGTCATCATGCCCGACGAAATGGCCGACTTTGAAGAATGCTTCATCACCGGATCCGCCGCTGAAGTGACGCCAGTTTCCGAAATCGGCCCCTACAACTTCAAGCCCGGCAACATTTCTCAAGCCATGATGGACGATTACATGGCCGAAGTGACGCCGAGCTAGAGAATATGGGACAGCTCCAGGCCACCATCGTTCCTGTCACAGGGTTTCAACAGAACTGCACCCTGCTCTGGGATGCCGAAACCATGAAGGGCGTGGTGGTGGACCCTGGCGGTGACGTCCCGGCCATCAAGGACGCGATCACCAAGTCCGGTATGACCGTGGAAGCCATCTGGCTCACCCACGGCCATATCGATCACGCGGCCGGGGCCATGGAACTGAAGGAAGCCCTCGGCATCGACATCATCGGCCCGCATAAAGACGACAAGCCACTCCTGTCACGGCTGGAGGATCAAGCCAAGATGTTCGGCATGGCAGGCGCGGTGCGCAACGCGGAGCCGGACCGGTTTTTAAGTCACGGAGAAACGCTCTCCATTGGCGAGCACGAATTCGAGGTTTCCCATTGCCCCGGTCATGCGCCCGGACACGTTGTGTTCCACAACCGTGCCAACCACTTCGCACATGTCGGGGATGTGCTCTTTGCAGGCTCAATTGGCCGCACTGACCTGCCGGGCGGAGACCATGCAACGCTTATCAATTCCATCAAGTCGGTGCTAATGACCTGGCCGGACGAGACACAATTCATCTGCGGCCACGGCCCGGCGAGCCAGATCGGACGCGAGCGGGCGTCCAATCCGTTTCTGCAGGACTGATCAGTTTTGTGTTGGTCTGATACGCTTCCGCTATCAGGGCTAGGCCAAAAAAACTTCAAAGCTCGCCATCGAGTGAGCGGTCAGCCCGCCACCTCAATCTGTTTGGCGAGGGAGCGGTAGTCGCCGCAATCGGTGCCACAGATTTCAGCTATCTTCTCAAGCTGCTCCCGTGCAAGATCGACTCGACCGAGCTGGATATAGGCTTCGCCCATATATTCCCGTGCCAACGTGTAACTTGGATCCATGGCGAGAGCCGAACGGTAATAGGGGAAGGCCGCTTCCACGTCACCCATCTTGCGGGTGATGAAGCCGCGCTGGGTCAACATGCGCGGGGTTTGCGCATCCTTGGCCAGATCGAGAACATCAAGCGCCTGGTCGTATTTGCGCGAATAGGCGAGGCGCTTAACCGCGGCATAGACATCGTCATCGGAAAGGCTGCTCGACTTTTCCGCCTTCACGCACTTCTTGCTCTTGGAATCGTAGACTTTCTTCCCCTTGCACTTCTTCACACCGGTTGAGGTTGTGTCTTCCATCTTTGCAAGCGCCTGACCCACAAATTGCGGCACCGCATAGGTGCCGAGGGAAAGGCTGGCGGCGAGAGCTGTGGAGGCAAGCAGGCGGGTCATGGCTGGTCCTTAGAATGGAGAAAGCTGCAGCTTCTTGTAGATACGTTAGCGCGTCAATTGTGGTTTTCCAAAGTCGCAAATGAGTGAAAACTGAGCTTGTGTACCTGCCTGACCTGCGGCAAGCAGGCGCGGTTTGATTGTTCCGACACGTCGCCTATGCCCCGCCCCCTTGCCAATGCCTTGATGCTGCTTGCCGGTCTCGTCTGGGGCGGTGGCTTTGTGGCTCAGGAAACGGCGATGGATGACATTGGCCCGTTCCTCTTCATCGCAACCCGCTTCGCGCTCGCCTCTCTCGCCGTGATGCCGCTTGTCACTTACGAATTGCGGCGAAGCGAAATTGCACTAACGCGGCGCGATTGGGCCTCTATGTTGATGGTAGGAGCTGCGTTTTTCACTGCAATGGCGCTGCAACAGGTCGGACTTCTCGCCACCACCGTCACCAATGCCGGGGTCTTCACAGGCCTTTACGTTGTGCTCGTGCCGGTCATTGCGCTTGTGGCTTTGCGCATGAGGCAGTCCTGGATCGTCTGGCCCTGCGCCTTCGTGGCATTTGCAGGTATCTGGCTGCTCGGTGGTGGTGGGCTCGATGGGTTTAATTGGGGCGACTGGCTGGTGCTGCTCGGCGCGATCTTCGCCGCGCTTCATGTTCTTGCAATCGACTGGTCCGTGCGACGTCATCATCGACCGATGGCACTGGCCGTCGTGCAATTCGCAGCCTGCGGACTGGGCGGACTTGCAGGCTTTACTATCTCGCGGTTGCTGGATTGGCACTATGAACCGGCCTATGCGGCGGACACTCTGGTGAACGCCGCGCCAGAAATAGCCTATGCGGCCTTCTTTGCCGGGGCACTGGCTTTCACCATTATGACGGTCTGTCAGCAATACACGGCCCCAGCGACAGCGGCGATTCTGCTCTCTTCGGAAAGCCTCTTTGCCGCCCTTGGCGGGGCGCTGCTGCTTGGAGAACGGCTGCCACTGATGGGGTATGTCGGCTGCGGGTTGCTCTTCACATCCATCGTCATTGTCAGCGCCGCATCGGCGCGGCACGAACTACGCGAAAAGGCAAACTAGAGCAGGCGAGCACCGTTCGGCACCGGTTTGTCGGACTTCGCCAGAACGATGTCGCCATTACCATCGGCAAAACCCAAGGTTAGCACCTCGCTGCGGATTGGGCCGATTTGCCTGGGTGGAAAATTGACGACGCCTAAGACCTGGCGCCCAATCAATTCTTCAGGTTCGTAATGTACCGTGATCTGCGCGGAGGATTTCTTCACGCCTATCGGGTCGCCGAAATCGATCATCATTTTGATGGCCGGTTTGCGAGCCTCAGGAAAAGGCTCGGCATCGACGATGGTACCAACGCGAATGTCGACAGCCATGTAATCGTCGAAGGTAATCTCTGTTTCCTGTTTTCCACCCATCACGACAACTCCCGTGACCGATTGGCTGCCGCTGCTACCGTGCGGGCCATGAGGTCACGCAATTCTTCCATCAACACTTCCAACCCTGCCTGAGTGGTGCCATTGGGCGATGTCACGTTCTTACGTAGGGTCGCTGCATCCTCATTCGCCGTCGCGGCAAGCAGACCAGCGCCACGCACAGTTTGCAGCGCGAGACGCATGGCAAGATCGGCTGCGAGACCCTCCTTCGCGCCCGCTTCAGCCAGAGCTTCAATCATGTGAAAGACATAGGCCGGACCACTGCCGGAAAGACCGGTGACGGCGTCAATCTGCTTTTCATCATCGAGCCATTCCACCGTGCCAATGGCCAGAAGGAGGTCGGTCAACGCCTCACGGTGTGCGGGAGTAACGTGCTCGTTGCCGACGCAAACGCTTACCCCCTGCCCCACCTGCACAGGCGTGTTGGGCATGACGCGCACAATGGCAGTTTGCGAAGGGAACGGTACGGCAATCGTCGCAATTTGCGTGCCTGCGGCTACAGAAACAACCAAACCGCCGGGCTTCGCCACAGGCGGCAATGCGGGCAACACATCGGCCATGATTTGAGGTTTCACTGCGATGATAACGATGTCTGCGGCTCCGGCCTCGCTTGCAGATTTCACGCAGCGCACGCCTTCAATGGCTGCTGCCGGATCCACTACCGTTACCCTTTGGGCCAGCGCATGGTCTTGAACCCAGCCGCGCAACATCGCGCCGCCCATATTGCCGGCACCAATGAGGCATATGGAGGGGGCAATCATGCTTCTCCCACCGTGTCGAACAAAACGTTCGCAAGGGCCTCCTTCGCCCCCTGACCCGCCCACGCAACGTGCTGAAGTGCCTGGTAATAGCGCTCGCAGGAAACCAGAACCGTGTTGACGAGAAACTCGATCTGTTCAGCACCCGGCTCAACGCCACCGGTCAGCGGCATGGCAATGCGGAAAACCACCGTTCCGTCCTGCAACCAAAGGTCAAAGTGGCCAAACAGCATTTGCTCGTTGACGAGAGAGAGCAGGCGCATCGTTTCATTGATGCGATTTTCCGGCACCCGCATCTCGTAGCGTGAAGAGACGTGCAGCGCCTCGAAATGTTCCACCCAGGAAAACTCAATCGCATAATCCATCCACGCGCCGCGCTTATGGATGGCGATGGCGTCTTCGCCAGCGCGGTTAAACGCCCAGTCACGGTCGCCTGCAAGCAGCTCAATCCGGTCAAGCGGATTGGCACCAGCGCCGAAAGGGTCAGAAGAAAGGGAGGACGACATGAGGGAAGCGAGCATCACGAATCAATCAATAGATTCAACATAAACGCCGTGGGAATACTGCGAAGCCCGCAAGCCCGATTCGCCCACAGCGAGACGGAATCAGTGCGACAGAAAAGCCGCGCAACGGATTCAAACGACTCCTGATTTTGCCGTGCTCAGGCACCAATCAACCTTGTGGATAAATTACTTCGCTGCACCCTTGGCTGCCTTGGGAGTCGCTCTGGAAGCCGTCTTGGAGGCAGTTTTCGACTTGGCAGTGGGGGCCTTTTTTGCGGAAGGCTTGTCAAACTTGGCCTTCAGAGCATCCAATTCGGCGCGGAGCTTCTCGTTCTCCAACCGCGCAGCGCTCGCCATTTCGCGAACGGCTTCAAACTCATCGCGCTGCACCAAATCCATGGTGGACAGCAACCGCTCGCCCTGCGCGCGCATGACGGTTTCCACTTCCCGCCGCGCACCCTGTGCAACGCCAGCAGCGTCGGTCATGAGTTTTGCAAATTCGTCTAGCATTCTATTGGGAGGTGTGGACATGAGGCATCCTTTGGGCGTGGCTGGGACGCCTCTGATCTAGGCTGCGCGCGCCGCCGCTTCAACCACGGCGCTTGCAGAGCGCGGCTCCCAAGGGCAAGGAACCGCCATGCACGCAAGTCTCACCTTTCCATCGATCAACCCCGTAGCCTTCGCCCTCGGGCCACTGGAGGTGCATTGGTATGGCATCGCCTATCTCGTCGGCATTCTGCTCGGCTGGGCCTTTGCCCGCCATCTCGTCAGCAACGCCGCGCTCTGGAAGCCGCATGAACCGCCAATAACACGGCAGGAGATTGATGATTTCCTGACCTGGGCGGTGGTCGGCATCATTGTCGGCGGGCGGCTTGGATATGTGCTGTTCTACAATCCCGGCTTCTATATGCAGAGCCCGCTCTCCGCCTTTGCCGTCTGGGACGGGGGGATGAGCTTCCATGGCGGGGCAACGGGCGCGATTGTTGCGATGGTTGCCTATGCGAGAAACCGCGGTTTTTCGCCCTTCAGCCTGCTCGACGTCATCGCTGTTTCGTCCTGCTCCGGCCTTTTCTTTGGCCGCATCGCTAATTTCGTGAACGCGGAATTGTGGGGCCGCCCAGCGGACGTTCCATGGGCTTTCATCTTTCCCGGCGCTGGGCCGGAACCGCGCCATCCAAGTCAGCTTTATGAGGCGGGGTTGGAGGGTATCGTGTTGCTCGTCGTGCTCAGCGTTTTGATTTTCGGCTTTAAGAAACTCAGCCAACCCGGCTTCATCGGCGGTGCGTGGGTTTTGGGTTATGGCTTTGCGCGGATCTTCGTAGAGTTCTTCCGAATGCCCGACCCACAACTCGGCTATCTCGCCTTTGACTGGCTAACGATGGGCATGATCCTCTCTCTTCCCATGCTCGCTATAGGTGCATGGGGGATGCTCACCGCAAAAAATCGCGAACCTTGGCGGCGACAAGCGGCGTGAACGACCTTGAAGAACGCATCCGCGCGCGCATTGTTGAGGCCGGGCCGATACCGGTGGCCGAGTATATGGCGCTCTGTCTCACTCATCCTGACTACGGTTATTACACAAACGGCGCGCCAATTGGCGGAGAGAGCGGAGACTTCATCACAGCACCGGAAGTGAGCCAGATGTTCGGCGAGATGATTGCCGTCTGGGCAATAGAAGTCTGGCAGGCGCTCGGCGCGCCGAAGCGGTTTTGCCTTGTCGAACTCGGCCCAGGTCGCGGCACGTTGATGCGCGATTTGTTGCGGGCAACATCGGCACTACCGGCTTTTCGTGATGCGATGGAAATCGTTTTCGTTGAAATGTCTCCCACTCTCGCAGAGCAGCAGGCACTTGCAGTGTCGCAGGAGAACATCTCGACGCAGTGGATTTCTGACCTGTCCGCGTTGGAAGAAGGTGTATCCGCTATCTTTGTCGGCAACGAATTTCTTGACGCTCTTCCGGCGCAGCAATGGGTGTGGCTGGAGGGCACATGGCGCCTGCGCGCGGTCGGATTGGTGGACGACAAGCTCGCCTACACAACCGTGCCTGGGGCGTTCGATGTTTCCGCGCTTCCAGCGCAACTTCAGCGCGGGAAAAATGATGGCGATATACTGGAACTCTCCCCTGCCTGCGAAGCGCTCATCGCGACAATTGCCGAACGACTGACCCGTCAGCACGGCGCGGCACTTTTCTTCGACTATGGCCGAACCACCCCTGCCCTGTGTGACACTTTCCAAGCCGTCCATCGACATGCCTATGCTGACCCGCTGGCCGATCCCGGCAATGCCGATCTGACTTTCCATGTCGATTTCTCCGCTCTTGCCGCGATCGCGAAAAAGGAAGGCTGCACTGTGGCGCCGACAGCGGATCAGGGGGCGTTTCTACTGGAAATGGGGTTGCTTGAACGAGCAGGGAGCCTAGGAGCCGGGCGTAACAAGCAGGTTCAGGCAGAGCTACGTGCTGCTGTCGAGCGACTCGCGGGAGCAGACGCAATGGGTACGCTCTTTAAGGCCTTTGCTTTTGGAGCGCCCGCAACACTTGGTAGTCGCTGGCCGGGTTTCACCGCGTAAGAGCGCCTGCTAGCCTTCCCTTCAGCATCCACCCGGAGCCTGACTTTGGCCCAGCCACAACCTATCCAAACCAAAGCTCTGTCCCGACTCGACGGTATTGCACACGGTTTCTTCACTCGCGAAGGCGGTTCGTCGACCGGGCTGTATGAGAGCCTGAATGCAGGGCTCGGATCGGGCGATGATCGGGCGGTGGTTGAGGCCAACCGTTCCGCCATCACAGCTACGCTTGGCACAGCGCGACTGGCCTCAGCCTATCAGATCCATTCCGCAACGGTCGTGCGCGCAGAAGAAATCGACGCTGAACTCCCGCAGGCCGACGGCATCGTCTGCGCCGAACCAGGCCTCGCCATTGGTGTGGTGACCGCGGATTGTGGGCCGGTGCTTTTTGCCGACAGCCAAGCCAAAATTATCGGCGCCTGTCATGCAGGATGGAAAGGCGCGCTTGGTGGGGTTCTGGAAAACACACTCGCTGCGATGGAAACAGCTGGTGCAGAACGCAGCCGCATCACCGCTGTGCTCGGCCCCACCATCCAGGTAAGTGCCTATGAAGTTGGTCTGGACTTTCCGCTTCCCTTTTTGGAGCGAGATGAAAGCGCCGCGCGCTTTTTCTCATCGGCAAAGCGTGAAGGGCACGCCATGTTTGACCTGCCCGCCTATATCGTCTGGCGGTTGGAGGAAGCAGGCATCGCTGCTGCCCACAGCACAGGCCATTGCACCTATGAAGACGAAAAACGTTTCTTCTCTTACCGTCGCACCACCCACCGGAACGAAGCGGATTATGGCCGCCAGATTTCCGCCATCACGCTTTTGAGGACATGACCATGCTGTTCGACAAACAGGAATATGCAGCTCGCAAGGAAAAAGCTCTCGCCGCCATGAAGGAGCGCAATCTCGATGCGCTTTTGATGTTTGCGCAGGAAAGCATGTACTGGCTGACGGGCTATGACACGTTCGGCTACTGCTTCTTCCAGTGCCTTATTCTTACACCGGATGGCCGCACAACACTGCTCACTCGATCTGCCGATCTGCGCCAAGCCCAGCGCACCTCAAATATTGACGACATCCACGTGTGGATTGACGGGGCGAACGTCAATCCAACTGTAAACCTGCGCGATCTGATGGGTGAGATGGATCTGCTTGGTTCGCGCCTTGGTGTTGAATTCGACACCCACGGCCTCACCGCCCATCTCTATCGTCTGCTGGACGAGCGGCTGAATAACTTCGCAGAGATGCAGGACGCCTCCTCCCTCATCCAAACCTTACGGCTGAGAAAATCAAAGGCTGAACAAGCCTTTGTGCGCGAAGCGGCTCGGCAGGGTGATCTGGCTCTGGATGCGGCCATGGAGGTTGCAGCTCCAGGCATCAGCGAAGGACACGTACTTGCTGCCATGCAGGGTGCAATTTTCCAGGCTGGCGGCGATTATCCGGGCAATGAATTCATTATCGGCGCGGGAGACGATGCGCTGCTCTGCCGCTACAAAGCGGGACGCAACATCATCGAGGCAAAAGATCAACTAACGCTCGAATGGTCCGGCGCCGCCGCTCACTACCATGCCCCTTTGATGCGCACCCTCGTCATCGGCAAACCGCGCGACAACCATCAGGCGCTCTTTGACGCCGCCAAGGACGCGCTTCTTGCCGTTGAAAAGACGTTGCAGGTCGGCAAGACTTTTGGCGATGTGTTTGAGGCCCATGCGAGGGCACTCGACGCTGCGGGCCTTTCTAACCATCGCCTAAACGCCTGTGGCTACAATGTCGGCGCACGATTCTCGCCCTCATGGATGGATGGGCCAATGTTCTTTCGGGAGAATACTCAAGAAATTCAGGCGCATATGAGCCTCTTTGCTCACATGATCATCATGGATTCCAACTCTGGCGCAGCCATGACTTTGGGGCAGACATACCTCACCCATGACAATGGGCCGGAAAACCTCTCCCGTCACAAGCTGGAAATGATCGTGTTGTGAAAAACTTCGCCATGGAGTTTGCCCTTTTGGGGCGTGGTGCCTAAGACACCGCCACCGCCAGCAGCGACCGACCCAGCGCCATGAAACTGTTCTCCGGCAATGCCAACAAGCGGCTCGCGCTTGCAGTGGCGGACTATCTCGACATTCCTCTTGGTCGTTGCGAGGTCCGCCGCTTCGCCGACCAGGAAATTTTCGTTGAAATTCAGGAGAATGTCCGCGGCCAGGACGTGTTTATCCTGCAATCGACATCCTACCCCGCCAACGACAATCTGATGGAATTGCTGATCATGATCGACGCTGCGCGTCGCTCCTCAGCAAAGCGCATCACGGCAGTGCTCCCCTATTTTGGTTATGCCCGGCAGGACCGCCGCAGCCAGGGGCGTACACCGATCTCGGCGAAATTGGTCGCAAACCTCATCACTCAGGCTGGTGCTGATCGGGTTTTGACACTCGATCTCCATGCAGGGCAGATCCAGGGTTTCTTCGATATTCCAACCGACAACCTCTATGCCGTCCCTGTTATGGCGCGAGATTTGCGGGCCAATTACGATATCTCCAACGTCATGGTGGTGTCGCCCGATGTTGGCGGCGTGGTGCGTGCCCGCGCTTTGGCCAGCCGTCTCAACGCGCCTCTCGCCATTGTCGACAAACGCCGCGACAAACCGGGTGAAAGCAAGGTCATGAACGTAATCGGGGACGTGTCGGGGCGTGACTGTATCCTGATCGACGACATTATCGATTCCGGCGGCACACTGGTGAATGCGGCGGAAGCGCTGCTTGCAAACGGCGCGACCAGCGTTGCGGCCTATCTTTCGCACGGGGTTCTTTCCGGCGGCGCGGTGGCACGGATTATTTCTTCGCAATTGAAGGAATTGGTCATCACCGATTCCATTGAGCCGACGGCGGCAGTGGATGCAGCGCCGAACATCCGTGTTATCACCATTTCCGACCTCTTTGGCGAAGCGATCAACCGTACGGCGCTGGAACAATCCGTCTCCCGCCTTTTCGACTAGACATTTCCCGTTATTGGGAATGAGCGCGGGTGCCTTGCGCGCGGGCGCAGGCAGCGCTATAGCCGCGCCACCACGGCGACACCCCTGGAGGGACCGTGGGTCAGCCCATCTGAAAAGAACCGGTCGACAAAACGCTTTGCGTTTGACCGCGGGACTGAGCCGGAGCCGAAGGGCTGTCGGCAACCTTCAAATGACTTGAACCTCTTAGGAGCGAACCGATGAGCAACGAACACAAGCTCGAGGCCCAGCTGCGCGAACGGGGCGGCAAGGGGGCCGCACGTGAACTGCGCCGCAACAATATGGTGCCTGCCGTGATTTACGGCGACAAGAAAGATCCCCTGTCCATCGCGCTGCCCGCGAAGGAATTGACCATGATGATCCATTCCGGTGGCTTCATGACCAATATCCTCAACGTGGACGCAGACGGCACCAGCCACAAAGTTCTGCCCAAGGACTACCAGCTGCACCCAGTCAAAGACACGGTGATGCATGTGGACCTGCTGCGCGTCTCCAACAAAACAATCGTGACGGTGGAAATTCCGGTTCACTTCGAAAACGAAGAAGAGTGCCCCGGCCTGAAGGAAGGCGGTGTGCTGAACGTCGTCCGCCACACCGTGGAAGTGAACTGCCCGGCAAACTCCATTCCGGACACCTTCACCGTGGACCTCACGCCCTTCAACCTGGGCGATTCCATCAACATCTCTTCGGTCGCACTGCCAGAAGGTGTGGAACCCACCATTACAGACCGTGACTTCACACTCGCCACCATTGCTACTCCTGCAGGCCTCTCCTCGCAGGATGATGAGGATGAAGTGGCCGAAACCGAAGTCATCAACCAGGATGCAGACACCGTTATGGGTGACGACTCTGGTGATGCCGAAGATGGTTCCGGCAACGATTGATCGACCTTTGCCGCGCGCTGCTCCTAAAGGGTGGCGCGCGGCGGCTCTTCCAACAGCCTCTTGTGGAGCAGGCCCATGCTGATCTTTGCAGGGCTCGGCAATCCGGGCGCCAAACATGAGCGCCAGCGCCACAATGTGGGCTTCATGGCCGTGGATGCAATCCACGATACGGGAGACTTTTCGCCTTGGAAGCCGCGCTTTCAGGCGCTTGCCAGTGAAGGGCGTATCGGCAGCGAGAAAGTGCTGCTTCTCAAACCAGCCACTTACATGAACGAGAGCGGCCGCGCCGTCGGCGAAGCTCTGCGCTTCTTTAAGGTGGATGCAGACGCTGTAACGGCATTTTATGACGAACTCGACCTTACCCCCGGCAAAGTGCGGCTGAAGACCGGCGGTGGTGCCGGCGGCCATAACGGTATTCGATCCCTCGACCAGCACCTCCCGTCAAAGGATTATCGGCGCGTGCGTATCGGCATTGGCCATCCAGGCGCGAAGGAACAGGTGACGAGCCATGTGCTCGGTGACTTTGCCAAGGCAGACCATGCATGGCTTGACCCGTTGCTCGACGAAATGGCCCGCAATGCCGACATGCTGGTTGCCGGTGACGATGCTGGTTTCATGAACCGCCTGGCGCTTCGCACCCAAAGCAACGAGCCTCCCGGGGCCAAGGGTCAGGCTTCGGCGAAGACAAAGAAACAACCTCCCAAACAACAAAGTCACATTCGCGGCGCGCGCAACAACGCGTCAAAGCCCGATGTGCCCAAGAGTGGACCGATGGCAGAGATGCTCGCCAAACTGCTCGGCAAGAAGGATTAGACCGATATGGGTTTTAAATGCGGAATCGTGGGACTGCCCAATGTCGGCAAATCCACCCTGTTCAACGCCCTCACCCGCACGGCATCCGCTCAGGCGGCGAATTATCCGTTCTGCACCATCGAGCCAAATACCGGTGAAGTTGCCGTGCCGGACACGCGGTTGAATGAGATTGCAGGGATAGCGGGCTCCAAGGAGATCATCCCCACTCGCATTTCCTTCGTCGACATTGCGGGCCTCGTGGCCGGTGCCTCCAAGGGTGAAGGGCTTGGCAACAAGTTCCTCGCCAACATCCGCGAGGTGGATGCCACGGTCCACGTGCTGCGCTGTTTTGAAGATGACGACATTACCCATGTGGACGGCCGCGTTGATCCAATTGCCGACGCCGAGACGATCGAAACCGAGCTGATGCTTGCCGATCTGGAGAGCCTGGAAAAGCGTATCGACAACACCCGCAAACGCGCCACCGGCAAGGACAAAGAAGCCCAAACCATCCTGCCCATGATGGAACAGGCGCTGGCCGCCCTTCTCGAAAGCCGCCCTGTTCGCGTGCTTCTGGATGGTATGGCTGCGGAGGATGCACGCATTCTCGACGGCCTCAATCTGCTCACCGCAAAGCCCGTGCTCTATGTGGCCAATGTCGCGGAAGAGCATGCTGCTTCCGGTAATGCGCTTTCCGCTAAAGTGGCTGAAATGGCTGAATCGCAGGGCGCGGTCAGCGTTGTGATTTCCGCCGCCATCGAAGAGGAAATTGCCCAGCTTCCCGATGAAGAACAGGGCGAATTTCTGGAGATGAACGGCCTTGAAGAATCCGGCCTCTCCCGCCTCATCCGCGCTGGCTATGACCTGCTCGATCTCATCACCTATTTCACCGCCGGTCCCAAAGAAACCCGCGCCTGGACCATCACTAAGGGCACCAAAGCGCCTGGAGCTGCAGGCGTCATTCATACGGATTTCGAGCGCGGCTTCATTCGTGCCCAAACCATCGCTTACCCAGATTACGTTTCCCTCGGCGGCGAAGTGCCAGCCAAAGAAGCGGGAAAAGCGCGGGACGAAGGCAAAGAATATGTGGTGCAGGACGGTGACGTGATGCTGTTTAAGTTCAACACGTAAAGAGCCGTTCGCCACAGCAGGCATTCCGTGCAAAGGTGGCGCATTGACCGTCTTTGCATGCCGGAGCCCGCGCCATGTTTCCCCTCTCCCACATGATGAAATCGTTCATCCACAAAGGGCGGTTGGATGTGATTGATGCGGGAGGTAAACGCCACACTTTCGAAGGTGACCTTGGCTCGGCGGAAGATCCGTATCCGCACGTTACGATGCGATTGACGGACAAGAAGCTTTACCGCGACCTCGTCTTCAAGTCAGAAATTGCGGCCGCCGAAGGCTATATGAACGGCACCATGACCTTCGAGGATGGCGCCACGCTTCGCGACTTCCTCAAGCTCTTTTCCATCAACCGGCTGAACCTCGCCGCCTATCCCCTGCAAAAGGCCATCCGCAACGTCACCATGCTGACGCGCAAGGCGCAGCAATCCAACAAGCGCGGACAGGCACAGCAGAACGTCTCGCACCACTACGATCTTGGAAATGAATTCTACAAACTCTTCCTCGACGATAACATGCTGTATTCCTGCGCTTATTTTCACAACGACAATGAGAGTCTGGAGCAGGCTCAGCGTAACAAGCTGCGCCTCATCGCCGCCAAGCTGAACCTGAAACCCGGCATGAAGGTGCTCGATATTGGCTGTGGTTGGGGCGACATGGCGCTCTATCTGGCGTCCATGGAAGATGTGCATGTGACCGGCGTCACGCTTTCCACCGAGCAACAAAAACTCGCCACTGAACGTGCCGAGAAGATGGGGCTCGCCGACCGCGTTGAGTTCCGCCTGCAGGACTATCGAGAAGTGGAAGACCAGTTCGACCGCATCGTCTCCGTCGGCATGTTTGAACATGTGGGCGCCGCCCACTATGACGAATTTTTTGCCAAGCTGAACGATTTGATGCCGGATGATGGCCTCGCCCTCATCCACTCCATCGGCCACATGTCGCCGCCGGGCATGGCGTCGAAATTCATGCGCAAATACATTTTCCCGGGCGCATATTCTCCGGCTCTGTCGGAGGTCTTCGAAAGCGTTGAAAAGAACTCGCTCTGGTGTCTCGATCTGGAATTCCTGCGTGTTCACTACGCGGAGACGCTCAAGCACTGGGAGGCCCGCTTCCAGGCCAACCGCGACAAGGTGGAAGAGATGTATGACGAGCGCTTTGCGCGGATGTGGGAGTTCTATCTCATTTCCGCCGAAGCCATGTTTCGTACCGGCTCACAGCTCGTCTTCCACATGCAGCTTTCCCGCTCACGCAACGCAGCCCCATTGCAACGGGACTACACAGTGGACGTACAGCGGGATTACGAGAAGCGTGAAGCCGAACGAAGCCTGACCTTATGACCGAAGTTTTGCGCACCCCAGACACTGCCTTTGACGGCCTGCCTGGATACGGTTTCGCACCTCATTATGCCGAAAACCTTGAAGGCTATGAGGGATTGCGGGTTCACTACGTGGATGAAGGCAAAGGGGATGAGACCTTTCTTTGTCTCCACGGACAGCCGACCTGGTCTTACCTTTACCGTCGAATGATTCCGATCTTTGCCAAACAGGGCCGCGTCATCGCGCCGGACTGGCTGGGCTTTGGAAAATCCGACAAGCCTGCTTCGGACGATTGGTATTCCTTTCACAAACATCGCTACATGATGCTGGCCTTCATCGACCAACTCGACCTGAAGCGCATCACACTCGTGGTGCAGGACTGGGGCGGATTGCTGGGCCTGACGTTGCCGATGGACATGCCGGAACGGTTCGAACGACTCATCATCATGAACACGGCTCTCGCCACAGGTCGCAAGCCGTCGGACGGCTTCATGCAATGGCGCGCTTATGCAGCCGCCAATCCCGACCTCGACATCGCGACCCTTATGCAACGCTCCTGCCCGCATCTAAGCGAAGCGGAAGCGCTGGCTTATGCCGCCCCCTATCCAGACATGAGCTACAAGGCGGGTGTGCGGCGCTTTCCCAACATGGTGATGGTGGAACCTGACATGGAGGGCGTTGAAACCTCCAAACGCGCAGCGCAGTTCTGGCGCGAGGAATGGTCAGGCAAGAGCTTCATGGCCGTTGGTGAGCAGGACCCGGTTCTCGGGGTTGATGTCATGCAAGCTATGGCGAAACTAATTCGCGGCGGCCCGGACCCATATTTGATGCCGCAAGCCGGGCACTTCGTGCAGGAATGGGGTGAAGAGGTAGCAAAGGCAGCTCTCGCCCACTTCGCGAAGGCCTGATCCTTCCATGATGAGCCAGACGCATCTGCTCGTAGCAGCCGCTCTCTTCGCGCGACCCGGTAAAAGGTTGCGCAACACTGCTGTGATCGCGGGCGCAATCCTGCCGGATGCGGCGATCTACGTGCTGTTTATCTGGTCGAAAGTCGTTGGCATTCCAGAACAACATGTCTGGAACGTGCTTTATTGGCAGCCACCTTGGAGCGAATGGGTGGCCGCTGGAAATTCCATTTTTATTTGGCTGACCGCTCTGCTGATCGGCCTCATCGCTCTGCGCGCAGCACCCGTGGCGCACCGCATCGGCATTGTCCTGACTTTCGCAGCCCTTGCTGCACTGGTCCATCTGGCGCTGGATTTCCCGGTCCATCATGACGATGCTCACCGCCATCTTTGGCCGCTCTCCGACTGGATCTTCCGCTCGCCGGTTTCCTACTGGAACCCGGACCGAAACGGACACATCTTTACGGCTCTGGAGACGACCTTAGGCGTCGCGCTCTGCGTGGTGATCTTCCGCCGCTTCCAAAGTCTTTGGGTAAGAGCCGTCACCGCCCTTCTCGCCCTCGCTTACATCGCCGTACCGGTCTATTTCACGATCGTACTGGGAGGAGGCAGTTGATGCTGGTCTTTGACGACTTTGAAATTGGGCGAGCATTTCCGCTTGGGCCGAAGCTGGTGACATCGCAGGAAATAATTGAATTTGCTGCGGAATTTGATCCACAACCTTTCCATCTTGACCCAGAATCGCCGCAAGCTGAACTGGTAGGGGGCCTTATCGCGTCAGGATGGCATACCTGCGCCATGGTGATGGCGATGATGTGCGAATCCTACCTTCTTAACACCGCATCCCTCGGTTCCGGTGGCCTGGAGTCAATCCGCTGGCTCCACCCTGTTCGGCCGGGTGACACGCTAACAGGAGAAGCGAAGGTGATGGATCGCCGTGTCTCCGCCTCCAACCCAAAGATGGGCATCGTTACCTTTGCCTATGGGTTACAGAACCAGGACGGCACCAAAGTGCTCGCCATCAACGGGACGGGTTTTGTGAGAAAGAATCTGCCGGCATGACCAGCTTCTTCGATGCAATCAAACCGGGCCTTGAGCGGGAAATCGGCTCACATACATTTGGGCGGGACGAAATTATTGCCTTTGCCAAAAAGTTCGATCCCCAGCCATTTCACCTTAACGATGAAGCGGCGAAAGACAGCCTTTTCGGCGCACTCTGCGCCTCTGGTTGGCATGTCACGGCAATCTGGATGCGTCTGAACATACAACAAGGACGCGGTGCATTCTCCGGTCTGCTAGATTATGATAAGGAGCCCGTCTTCGGCCCTTCCCCGGGCATTCGCAATCTGCGCTGGCTGCACCCGGTTTTCCCCGGCGACACAATCACCTATCGCTCCACTACCGCAAACAAGCGCCTTTCTCCCAATCGTCCCGGCTGGGGTATGTTGATGAGCAGTGAGGCCGCCACCAACCAGAATGGCCGCCTCGTTTGCCGTTTTGATGGTGCCGTTACCCTAAAGGTGGGGTGAGAAACGTGCGCAAACCCTTGCGGCGAACTGTCCTGCGCGGTAGTGCCGCCTAGACTTTTGCCCCGTTTGGGGCTTGAACTTAGCAGCCCCGTATCAACGGGGAGAACGGCGTTCAATTTTACGGAATTCAGGGCCTCGTCGCCCACTTCCGCACAACGCTGATGAAGACGACGACAGGGAACTTTGATGGCTGAAACTTCCAATATCGATGGGCACGGTCATGACGGGGAAAACCGGCGTGATTTCCTCTACCTAGCAACCGGCGCGGCCGGTGCCGTTGCAGTAGGCGGCATTATCTGGCCGCTAGTGTCTCAACTTGCCCCCAATGCGCGCGAGGAAGCTGCCGGTGCGCCCGTGCAGCTTAATGTTTCTGCCGTCGAACCGGGTATGGTTATCACAGTGGTCTGGCGCGGCGGACCTTATTTTGTGCGCCATTTGACGGATGAAGAACTCGAGCTGGCAGCCGACGCACCCGAAGACATCTTCCGCGATTTCGCTCCTCTGGCAGCGCGGACCGGTGGCCCTGGTGTTCAGCCGGTCGATGAGACTGCCACGGCGGATGAAAATGGTGCGGGCGCGACCGGCGGTAAAATTGGCCGTTGGGCTGTCATGTCCGCCAACTGCACCCATCT
Source organism: uncultured Alphaproteobacteria bacterium (assembly GCA_929200315.1). GTDB lineage: Bacteria > Pseudomonadota > Alphaproteobacteria > Rhizobiales > Rhizobiaceae > Pseudahrensia. The sequence continues at coordinate 296,019 of CAKMZB010000004.1, forward strand.
GGGCTGCGTCCCCACGGAAGTGGACACGGGCCTTGATGGTTGGGTTTGCCCTTGCCACGGTTCAAAATTCGACATCACGGGCCGCGTCACCAAAGGGCCGGCTCCCACGAACCTGCCGTTGCCACCCTTCAATTTCGCCAGCGAGGACATCCTCGTTATCGGCGCGGACGCTTAGGAGGCACATCCCATGAGCGGACATTCGACCTATCAACCCACCTCCGGTTTTGGCAAATGGATGGACGCACGGCTGCCGATGGCGCGGCTGATGCATGATTCCTTCGTGTCCTACCCGGTCCCGCGTAACCTCAACGCCTTCTATACATTTGGCGGCATTTTGATGCTGATGCTGGTCTCACAGATCATCACCGGCGTTGTCATCGCCATGCACTACACATCTGATGCTTCTACAGCTTTCGAGAGCGTGCAGCTTCTGCGCCGGGACGTATCTTATGGCGGATTGATGCAGAACTGGCACGCCGTGGGCGCGTCATTCTTCTTCATTGCCGTCTATCTGCACATTGCCCGGGGCATGTATTACGGCTCCTACAAAGCACCTCGCGAAGTGCTGTGGATCCTCGGCGTCATCATTTATCTCTTGATGATGGCAACGGCTTTCATGGGCTATGTTCTTCCCTGGGGGCAGATGTCCTATTGGGGCGCTCAGGTCATCACCAATTTCTTCTCGGCGATCCCGCTGGTTGGAGACACGGTGCGTGAATATCTGCTGGGTGGTTATTCGGTTGGCAACGCGACACTGAACCGCTTTTTCTCACTCCATTACCTTCTGCCCTTCATGATTGCAGGCATCGCAATCCTGCATGTTTGGGCGCTGCATGTGACGGGTCAGACAAACCCAACCGGCGTTGAAGTGAAGTCGAAACAAGACGTCATTCCCTTCACACCCTATGCCACCATCAAGGATGCAATGGCACTGGTGATCTTCTTTGCGGTGATGGCCTATTTCGTCTTCTTCCTGCCGGACTATCTCGGCCATGCAGACAATTACATTGAAGCCAACCCGCTGGTGACCCCCGCCCATATCGTGCCGGAATGGTATTTCCTGCCTTTCTATGCGGTGTTGCGCGCGATCGACTTCAACATCGTTATTCCGTTCACGGACATTGTGCTGATCGACTCCAAGCTTGGCGGCGTGCTTGCAATGTTTGGTGCTATCGCGATCCTGTTCTTCCTACCGTGGCTCGATACATCCGATGTGCGGTCGGGCAACTATCGCCCGCTCTTTAGGATTGCCTTTGCGATCTTCGTGATCAACGCCATCTTCCTGGGCTATTTGGGTTCGCGCCCGGCTGAAGGCATTTGGGTGCCTTTGATGAAGGCTTCTACGCTTGTCTATTTCGCATATTTCATCCCCATCCTGCCGCTGCTGGGCTGGATTGAAAAACCGCTGCCCCGACCAGCCTCGATTATGGATGCTGTGATGGAGAAATCGCAGGACGAAGGCGCCGCTCACATTGAGGGATCTGCAGCGGAGCCGAACACCAAGGGCTGACTGCTTGAATTGAAACGCTTCCGCGACCTGGACGGTCGCGGATGGAGACCAAAATTAGCCGCCTGAAAGGTGGACTTGAAAGAAGCCGATGATAATTTCTCGTTTGAAGACCGCTCTCGTTGCCGCAACTGCCGTCGCCGTTCTGGTGCTTGGGGGGCTCTCCGCCCACGCTGCAAGCGGCTACCCGATCAACAAACCCAAGAATGTGGATTGGAGCTTCAATGGCCCCTTCGGCCACTGGGATGTCGGCCAGCTTCAGCGCGGCCTCAAGGTTTACACCGAGGTCTGTGCGGCGTGCCATTCCCTCAACCTGATGTCTTATCGCAACCTTGAAGATCTCGGTTACACCGGCACGCAGATCAGCAACTATGCAGCAGAATACGAAGTCGAGGATGGTCCTAACGATGACGGTGAAATGTTCACCCGCCCGGCCGAGCCCACCGATCGGTTTGTTGGACCTTACGCTAACAAGCAGGAAGCCATCTCCGCCAATGGTGGTGCATATCCCCCGGACATGTCGCTGCTTGCCAAGGCCCGTGCCGTAGAGCGTGGTTTCCCGACTTTCATCTTCGATATTTTCACAATGTATGCTGCCAATGGACCAGATTATATCTACTCTCTCCTCACTGGCTATCAGGACCCACCCGAGGACGCGGACGTGCTCGATGGGCTCCACTACAATCCCTATTTCATCGCCGGTAATGCCCTTGCCATGAGCAACCCGCTGTTCGACGAGTTGGTGACGTATGATGACGGCGCGCCCGAGACAGCAGACCAATACGCCAAGGACGTCTCCGCCTTCCTCATGTGGACGGCTGAGCCAAACCTTGATGAACGCAAGAAGCGCGGCTTCGTCGTCGTTCTGTTTCTGTTGGTGTTTGCTGGCCTTCTCTACTTCACCAAGAAAAAGGTCTGGGCCGACGTCTCGCACTAGCGACAGGCCGATTTGACTGACTGATTTTCCGGCCCGTGTGGTTTTCCATGCGGGCCGTTCCATTTGCAGGGGCCAATATGAACACGACACTCATCGAGGAGCTGGAAGCCGCTATCCGCGCCATTCCCGATTATCCCAAACCCGGCATCGTCTTCCGCGACATTACAACCCTGCTGCAGCATCCCCGCGCCTTCCGCCGCGCGGTGGATGCGCTGGTGCATCCCTATATCGGCATCGGTCTCGCCAGCGTCGCTGGGATCGAAGCACGCGGTTTCATTCTCGGCGGTGCCATCGCTCACCAACTCACCGCTGGTTTCGTGCCGGTTCGCAAGAAGGGCAAATTGCCGGGTGAAACCGTGCAGATTGCCTACAGTCTGGAATATGGCGTCGATGAAATGGAGATGCACCGCGACTCCATTGAACCAGGTCAAAAGGTGCTTCTGGTGGATGATCTCATCGCCACCGGCGGCACCGCGGAGGCAGCGGTAAAATTGCTAAAAGAACTGGGCGCAGATGTGGTCGCCGCCTGTTTCGTCATCGATCTGCCGGATCTCGGCGGGCGCAAAAAGATCGAGGCTCTTGGCGTCCCGGTTCGCACGTTGATTGAGTTTGAAGGTGATTGACCACATCGACATCCGCGAGGGTGGGTTGGACGAACCCCAGGTTAGCGCCCTGCTTCAGACCCATCTGGATGCTATGCATGCCCAGTCTCCACCAGAAAGCACGCACACGCTGGATCTCGACAGTCTGCGCGGCCCTACAATGTGCTTCTGGTCAGTCTGGGACGGCGCAACACTTCTCGCCGTCGGCGCGATGAAGCAGTTTTCCGATACGGATGGTGAGATTAAGTCGATGCATACAGCGCAGGCTGCGCGCGGCTGCGGGATCGCCACGAAACTGCTCGCTCATATCGAAGCTGAGGCCAAAGCAAAGGGCATTGTCCGCCTCAATCTGGAGACGGGCACCCCGTCAGATTTCGCCTCCGCTCGCCGCCTCTATGAGCGCGCCGGTTACGTCGAATGCCCGCCCTTTGGCGGCTACAAACTGGATCCGTTCAGTGTCTTCATGACGAAGACAATCTAGCGTCTGGTAAGCCCGGCAACAACGTTGTCGATCATCCGCTGCCCGGCATCCTGACCCAGCGACATGATGCTTTCAGGGTGGAACTGAACAGCGGCGATGGGCGCGCTTTCGTGTTCCACGCCCATGATCACTCCGTCATCGGTTTGTGCGGTGACGCGGAAGCCTTCCGGCAGTTTTGCAGGGTCTGCATGGAGCGAGTGGTAGCGACCGACGGTCAGCTTTTCGTCCAGGCCGGAAAAGACGGCCGAATTTCCCTGCACCGCAACCCTTGAAGGCTTGCCGTGCATGGGAACCTCCAGCTGCAGCAAGCCACCTCCCGCCTCTTGCACCAACGCCTGCAAACCAAGGCAAACACCGAAAAGCGGAAGGTCGCGTTCACGTGCCGCGCGGATGGTTTCGGCGCAGGAGAAATCCGCCGGCTGGCCTGGTCCCGGCGACATGACGACAAGGTCAGGTTTCATCTCATCAAACACCGACGGGTCCACCGGCGTGCGGATGGTAGAGACCTCCGCGCCCGTTTGGCGGAAGTAGTTGGCCAATGTGTGAACAAACGAATCTTCGTGATCTACCAAGAGGATACGAACCCCCTCGCCCACTCTGGCGGCGCTTCTTTGACCGACACTATTGGAACCGGATGTGCCGCGAATAGCTGCGAGCATGGCGGCTGCCTTCAGCTCTGTTTCCGCCTCTTCGGCCTCTGGGTCACTGTCAAAAAGCAGCGTTGCGCCAGCGCGCACTTCGGCGATCCCATCCTTGATGCGCACGGTGCGGAGCGTAAGGCCAGTGTTCATGTTGCCGTTGAAACCAACCATGCCTATCGCACCACCGTACCAGGCACGAGGGCTTTTCTCGTTGGCTTCTAGAAACCGCATCGCCCAGAGCTTGGGAGCACCGGTCACGGTGACGGCCCAGGCGTGGGAGAGGAAGGCGTCGAAAGCGTCCATATCCTCGCGCAAACGACCCTCGATATGATCCACCGTGTGGATGAGACGCGAATACATCTCGATCTGACGGCGGCCGATGACTTTGACGCTACCCGGCTCGCAAACCCTTGATTTATCGTTGCGATCGACGTCCGAGCACATGGTCAGTTCGCTCTCATCCTTCTTGGAATTGAGCAGCGTGAGGATCTGTTCGCTGTCCTCGATCGGGTCACGACCACGCGCGATGGTGCCGGAAATCGGGCACGTTTCCACCCGCCGTCCGTCCACCCGCACGAACATTTCCGGGCTTGCTCCAACAAGATATTCGCCGTGGCCGAGATTGATAAAAAACGAATAGGGCGAAGGGTTTATCTCTTTGAGACGGCGCGAGATTTCCGACGGCGGGCTTTCGCATCGCTCGGTGAAGGTCTGACCGGGCACCACTTCAAAGAGATCACCGCGGCGAAATTTCTCCTTCGCGCGCTCGACAAGACGAGCATACTCCCCCGGCACATGGTCGCCGCGACCGGGGTTGTGGGCTGTGGGTTCGAACTCTTCCTCACTTCCCCCGCGCGGAAGGCCTTCCGTAGTCGTACCGTTTTCTATTGAAAAATCATACCGTTGCAGCCAGGCGCTTGCAGCATGATGATCGACGACAAGAATTTCATCCGGCAAATAGAGCACGATATCGCGCTGATCCTCGGGGCGTTCCAGTGTCAGATCGACCTTGTCGAACTGAAAGGCAAGGTCGTATCCAAACGCGCCGTAAAGCGCCAATTGCTCGTCTTTTTCGCTGCGGAAGAGATCAACAATAGCGCGGAGAACGGAAAAAACGGTCGGAGCGCGGGAGCGGAATTCCTCCAAAACGGGAGCATCGGGCTCTTTGACCGTCAGCTTGATTACACCCTCGGCGCGGGAAAATGAGGATAAGTGCTCATGGCCTTCAAGCACATCCGCCACGGGACCAAGCAGGATTTTTCCCCGTGAATTCAACGCCTCAATCTCCATCGAACGGCCGTTTGAAGAGATCACAACGGGGGGATTGATGATCGCTGTATCCCATCGGGTGTAGCGTCCCGGATACTCATAGTTGGAGGAAAAAACCGCGCCGCGCTCCTTGTCGAGCCGATCGATAAAACCACTGACCGCGCCTTCATATGGGGTTGGATGTCGGCTGCGGGAAACGGCAATGCCGCCTTCGGTAATATAGGAAAATGCGTCTTGCGACATCAAGCTTCTCTCTCTTACAGACCGCCGCTAAGCCTTTGACCGCGCATAAAAAAGCCGCCCGGCAAAAGCTAAGGGCGGCGCGTTGCATACATGCGTGCTGGCTCACCCTTAAGAAGGGCGCCACCAGAGCATTGCAAGGTTGCAAATCGTGTTCATGGGAGCTTTGTAGCGCGGGGTCGCAGGAGCAGCAAGCGGCGAGTTTGAAAGGGGCGTGCCGCCCCGCGGCACCGGGTTTCGAATAAAGGGGGCTTTTTTGGGAATGGGGGGGGGGGTCTAGAAAATAGAGGGTGGTTTGTGGGGACGGTATGCTCCCACCCGAAACGCTGTTGCGTTTCGACCCCGGGTTCAAGCCCCGGGCAGGCTCTCCCTTTCAGGGGGAGGTGGGGAGGCAATTTTTGCTTCCCCCAAACTGTCATTCCCGCACAGGCGGGAATCCATGTCGACGCTCGTTTTGCTGCACGATGGATCCCCGCCTGCGCGGCGATGCAAATGAAGTTGAGTGAGACCTCCACGCCAAACGCGACCCTAAAGTGAAATCTGCAACTGTCCGTTCGGGCCGATGTCGCGAGCGTCCCAATGGCGGCGGCAAAGAGAGACATAACTTTCCTCCCCGCCGATGGCGACCTGGTCACCCTCCTCCAAAACGCGCCCTTCGCTATCCAAACGAACAACCATCGTCGCCTTGCGACCACACCAGCAAATCGTGCGGATTTCCCGTAGCGTATCGGCGAGCGCGAGCAGAGCTGCCGACCCCGGAAACAACTCGCCCTGAAAATCCGTGCGTAACCCAAAACACATGACCGGCACGCCGAGACGATCCGCAGCGCGGGCCAACTGCCAGACCTGATCGCGGGAGAGAAACTGTGCTTCGTCCACCAGGACGCAGGCGAGTGGGCCGACCTTTAGCTTTTCCTCTACCCGCACAAACAGGTCGTCCTGCGGTTCGAAGGTTTGGGCTTGCGCTTCCAGCCCAATCCGCGAACCGATCGTGCCGATCCCGGCGCGGTGGTCGAGACTGGCAGTGAGCAGCAATGTCTCCATCCCGCGTTCGCGGTAATTGTGGCTAGCCTGGAGCAGCACCGTCGACTTGCCGGCATTCATGGCGGAATAATTGAAATAGAGCTTCGCCATATCTGCCTTTCCGCCATCCTCTCGCGCGTGACAGACCTAGCGCGACAGCCCCCGCTCGGCCAATGCGGCCTCGTATTTGGCCCACAGTTCGTCCCGCTCCCGGCCAAGTTTCAGCAGCACCGGCCAGGAAAAAAGCCCGGTGTCGTGACCATCGTCAAAGATCAGACGAGCCGCGTAGTGACCCACCGGCTCGATACCGGAAATGGCAACATCGCGCTTGCCGCCAACAATCGTCTTCTGGCTAGGATCATGCCCCTGCACTTCTGCGCTCGGGCTTTCCACCCGCAGCAGCTCGGCGGAAATCTCAAACCGCTCTCCGCTGTCAAACGCAACCTTCAAAACGTGCTTGTCTTGGGAAAGGCGCAACTCTGTGACGGCGGGGTCGCTCATATCTGGGCTCTGGTTCCAAACAACAATGCCCGCTATCGATGGCGCAGCATGGCTATGAACTCAACCGACCCGATCACCTTTCTGCGTGCGATCTATGATTGCGCGGTGGACGCCGCTGACCCGGCGAAGAACGTCGCTAACGCCCTGCCCGCGCCACCGCCGAAAGGCCGTGTGTTGGTCATATGCGCAGGCAAGGCCGCAGCATCAATGGCGCGAGCCGTGGAGCTAGCGTGGTCGGATGTGGACTTCACCGGCATAGCACTCTGCCCCTACAATCACGCGGTTGCCTGTGAGCGGATCGAAGTGATCGAAGCGGCCCATCCTGTGCCGGACGGGCGGGGGGAAGAGGCCGCGCGGCGTATCCTGGCTGAAGCTAAAAAGTTGACCGGCGATGACATGCTGCTCTTTTGCGTGTCTGGCGGTGGATCATCATTGTTGGCTCTGCCGGTTGAGGTCGTATCACTGGCGCAGAAGGCGGCGGTCAACAAAGCCCTCCTCCATTCCGGCGCGCCCATCAGCGCGATGAACGCGGTGCGCAAGCGCCTCTCTGCCATTAAGGGTGGACGCCTCGCCGTAGCGGCGTGGCCTGCCCCCACTGTGACGCTCGCGATCTCCGATGTGCCGGGGGACGACCCGGGCACGATTGCCTCCGGGCCAACGGTTCCCGAACATCTGGGGCGAGACGAAGTTGAAGCCATTTTGGAACGCTATGGCGTGGATTTGTCGCCATCGGTCCGCGCCGCAATGCAGGAGCCGCCGAGGCCAGACCATCCCGCTTTTGCCGCTACACGAACGGACATCATCGCACGCCCGGCAGAGATGATTTCAGCGGTGGAGAAAGCCGCAAGTGAGGCCGGACACCGCGTCATTTCGCTTGGCGCGGATGTGGAAGGCGAAAGCCGCGATGTGGCCCGCGAGCAAGCCGCTCTGGTGCGGCAGCTTCGCCAGAAGGGCGAACGAGCGCTCATCCTTTCGGGCGGAGAAACCACCGTCACCGTTCGCCCTGATGAGGCCTGTGGACGGGGTGGCCGCAACACGGAATTCGCGCTGGCACTGGCGCTAGAGCTGGACGGCATGGCCGATGTCTGGGCGATGGCGGCCGATACCGACGGTATCGACGGAGCAGAGACAATTGCCGGTTGTACTGTTTCGCCAGACACTTTGGCGCGGGCACGGGCGGTCGGGTTGGACCCTGCGGCGATGCTTGCGGGGCACGACAGCGCAAGCCTGTTTCGGGCCATCGGCGACGTGCTGGAACCGGGCCCGACACGGACGAATGTGAATGATGTGCGTGTGATCTGGGTGGGGTGAGCGATCACTTTCCACGTCTGCCGCTGTCATCCCCGCGCAGGCGGGAATCCATATCGACACACGTTCTAAAGCACCATCGATCCCCGCCTGCGCGGGGATGACAGCGGGATGAGAGGAGCTCTCCTCTACTCCTCCAGAGAAAAGCAACTCTGATAAAAATGCTCTTCCAAATTCTCCCCCGGGCCTGTCCGGTCCACCACAAGAAAATCACTCTCCGCCTCCAGCGATATCAACGGATGGTGCCAGACCCCTACCCCGTACTGCACGCCCTGATCTCCGCGCATCGCAAAGGCGACAGGCTCACCCGGCTTGCCCTCAACATCAGGAGCGACCACCGCAATCCACGGTCGCCCGTTCAGCGGTACAAAGGCCTGCGAGCCCAGCGGGTGGCGCTCCATCATTTTGATGTCGAGTGGCAGCTTGAACGGTTGTCCGCGGAAGATGGAAAGGATGGCCTCACCATCCTTGTTTGGCCCCCAAACCTGTGCCCTCGCCAGCGCGTGGAAACGCTGCGTTGTTCCGCCATTGATGGCAAAACTCTCCGCACCATCCGTCTCAATCAGATCGCCAAAAGGCGCGAGCGCCTCGCGGCTTGGTCTCTGCAACCTCACCCGAACGCCTGAAGGCCGGTCTGGGCGCGGCCGAGAATGAGGGCGTGGACATCGTGGGTGCCCTCATAGGTGTTGACCGCTTCAAGGTTCATAACGTGGCGGATAACACCGTATTCATCGCTCACCCCGTTGCCGCCGTGCATGTCGCGGGAATGGCGGGCAATGTCGAGCGCCTTGCCACAATTGTTGCGCTTCATCAGGCTGATCAGCTCAGCGGGCGCGCGATGTTCATCCATCAGGCGGCCAAGACGCAGCGCGCCTTGCAGGCCAAGACCGATCTCGGTCTGCATGTCGGCGAGCTTCTTCTGGATGAGCTGCGTCTGCGCCAGCGGGCGGCCAAACTGCTTGCGGTCAAGCGTGTATTGCCGCGCCGCGTGCCAGCAGAATTCCGCAGCCCCCATAGCGCCCCAGGCAATGCCGAAGCGGGCACGGTTGAGGCAGCCGAAAGGACCAGCAAGACCAGAAACATTGGGCAGCAGGTTCTCCTCCGGCACAAAGACATCGTCCATCTGGATCATGCCCGTGACGGAGGCGCGCAGTGAAAACTTGCCCTCGATCTTGGGCGTTTCAAATCCCTCCATGCCCCGTTCCAGGATGAAGCCCTTGATCTTGCCATCATGGCCATCGCTCTTCGCCCAGACGACGGCGACATCTGCAATGGGGGAGTTCGTGATCCAGTTTTTCGCGCCGGAAACGCGATAGCCGCCGTCGACCTTCTTGGCGCGGGTGAGCATGCCACCGGGGTCTGAGCCATGGTCGGGTTCGGTGAGACCAAAGCAGCCGACATGTTCACCGCTTGCCAGTTTCGGCAAGAATTTCTCGCGCTGCTCGTCTGTTCCATAGGCGAAGATCGGGTGCATCACGAGAGAGGATTGGACCGACATTGCCGAGCGGTAGCCGGAATCCACCCGCTCCACTTCCCGCGCGACGAGACCGTAGGTCACATAGTTTGCGCCAACGCCGCCATAGGCTTCCGGTATCGTCACGCCGAGCAGGCCAAGTTCGCCCATCTCACTCATGATTTCGCGGTGGAAGATCTCGTGCCGGTTAGCCTCCAGCACGCGCGTGGCGAGCTTGTCGTCACAATAAGCGCGGGCTGCATCGCGGATAGCGCGCTCATCTTCGGTGAGCTGGTCTTCCAGCAAAAACGGGTCATCCCAAACGAGCGCGGCGGGTTTGGCGCGAGCGATCTCAGGGGTGTTGTGGTCGTCGTCGTGGGCGTTCGGCTCAGATTTGGTCAGCATGGGGCGTCCTTTTCGGTTGACGCTACTATCGCGCCTTTTCTTGCGCGGTTCCATGGCAAAGGCACGCATCGTGTGGAAATTGTCGAGCCTTGTGGGCTCAAAAACCAAAAACGGCGGCTCATCAGAGC
>CAKMZB010000005.1:0-2370 GCA_929200315.1 uncultured Alphaproteobacteria bacterium
CCGCGAAGGCGGCAGAACCGTCGGGGCGGGAATCGTCGCGGAAATCGTGGAATAAACCACACTGAACAAAGGTAGCGGTGTCAATGATGCCGCTGCTTTTTATCAAATTGTTTCAGCAGGTTTGAGCTTTTTATTTGAATCTGCACCTTAAGGACGAAACGACATGAACGGCCAGAATATCCGTATTCGCCTGAAGGCGTTCGATCACCGCATTCTCGACACATCTGCGCGAGAAATCGTCTCAACGGCCAAGCGGACCGGTGCGCAGGTGCGTGGCCCCGTGCCGCTGCCGACGCGGATCGAGCGTTACACGGTGAACCGCTCACCCCACGTGAACAAGAAATCCCGCGAGCAATTTGAGATGCGCACTCATAAACGTCTTCTCGATATCGTGGACCCCACACCGCAAACCGTGGACGCGCTGATGAAGCTCGACCTCGCCGCCGGTGTGGATGTTGAAATCAAGCTCTAAGGAGCGCGGTTTTGCCGGGGTCTATAGTCCGGTGGATCGCAAGCCATGTTGGCGCGGCATTCGCGTCAACCAATAGCTAAGGGAAGAGGCACTCCGGTGCAGCTTCCATGTAAAGGAAACAGACCAATGCGCTCAGGCGTGATTGCACAGAAGGTCGGGATGACCCGCGTTTACACCGAAGAGGGTGTCAACGTTCCGGTGACGGTTCTCCGTATGGAGCACGTCCAGGTGGTTGCCCAGCGGACCGAAGAGAAAAATGGCTACACTGCGGTGCAGCTGGGGGCCGGTAAGGCCAAGGTTAAGAACGTGAGCAAGCCCATGCGCGGCCACTTCGCTGTTGCGAAGGTTGAGCCCAAGCGCAAGCTAGCAGAATTCCGCGTCACAGAGGAAAACCTCATTCCTGTTGGTGCCGAAATCATCGCAGCCCACTATATGCCGGGCCAGTATGTCGATGTGACGGGCACCACGATCGGTAAGGGTTTTGCCGGTGCCATGAAACGGCATAACTTTGGGGGCCTTCGCGCCTCCCACGGTGTATCTGTCTCCCACCGTTCCCACGGATCCACGGGCCAGTGCCAGGATCCAGGGAAGGTGTTTAAGGGCAAGAAAATGGCCGGCCACATGGGCAACACCCGCGTCACGACGCAGAACATTCAGGTTGTTTCTGTCGATGTGGAGCGTGGTCTTGTGTTGGTGAAGGGTGCCGTTCCCGGACCGAAGGGCGGCTGGGTGACGCTACAAGACGCCGTCAAGAAGCCGGTGCATCCCGACGCGATTTTCCCGGCGGCCCGTCGCCGCGATGCGGAAGCCGCTGAAGAGGCCGCAGCCGCAGCCGAAGCGCAGCTCGCTCTGGACGCTGCCGCTGATCTGGAAGCTGCACAGAAGGCTGAACAGGTCGCAGCCGTTGAAGCCGCAGAAGAAACACAGACCGAGGTCGCTTCTGAAGATGGCGCTGAAAACAAAGAGGGGTCTGAATAATGGATATCCAGATCACAAAGCTCGACGGCTCGAAAGGCGGTAAGGTTTCCCTCGCTGACGATATTTTCGGCCTGGAGCCGCGCCAGGACATTCTCCAGCGTATGGTTCGTTACCAGCGTACGAAAGCGCGCCAGGGCACGCACCAGACCCAGGGCCGTTCCGATGTTGATCGCACCGGTGCACGTCTTTATCGCCAGAAGGGCACGGGTAACGCCCGCCACCACGCTGCATCCGCTCCGCAGTTCCGCGGTGGTGGCAAGGCGCACGGCCCCCAATCCCGTGATCACAGCCACGGCCTTACCAAGAAGTTTCGCGCCCTTGCGCTGAAGCATGCTTTGTCTGCCAAGGCCAAAGACGGTTCGCTGGTGATTGTTGACGATATGGCCGCTAAAGAGCCCAAGACTGCTGCTCTTCGCACGCAGTTTGGCAAACTCGGCCTCGGCAACGCGCTGATGATCGGTGGCTCCGAACTCGATACCAACTTTGCTCTTGCTGCGCGCAACATTCCCAATGTCGACGTGCTGCCGGTTCAGGGCATCAATGTCTATGACATCCTGCGCCGCAACACGCTGGTGCTTTCCAAGGACGCCGTTGACGCAATCAACGCCCGCTTCGACAAGGAAGCATCCAAATGAGTGACAATATTCGCGCATATGACGTGATCGTCTCTCCGGTCATCACGGAGAAGGCGACCATCGCATCGGAGCATAACCAGGTTGTATTCAACGTGGCTCGCGATGCCTCCAAACCGGAGATCAAAAAGGCTGTCGAAAGCCTCTTCGGCGTGAAGGTGACAGGCGTTTCCACCCAGCTCCGCAAGGGCAAGGTGAAGCGCTTCCGCGGACGTCTTGGCCGCCAGTCCGACTTCAAGAAGGCCGTCGTTACGCTGCAGGAAGGTCACGGCATCGACGTGACCACCG
>CAKMZB010000005.1:2380-63822 GCA_929200315.1 uncultured Alphaproteobacteria bacterium
AAGCGCTTCCGCGGCCATCTCGGCAAACAGAACGACAAGAAAATCGCGTACGTGACCCTGGCAGAAGGCCAGGCGATCGACGTGACGACGGGGCTGTAGAACCATGGCACTGAAAAAGTTCAATCCGATTACACCTGGCACACGCCAGTTGGTGATCGTCGCCCGTGACGGGCTTTGGAAAGGCAAACCGGTCAAAACTTTGACCGAGGGTCTGTCCAAATCCGGCGGCCGCAACAACGTTGGCCGTCTGACGTCCCGCGGTATCGGTGGTGGCCATAAACGCTCCTACCGTCTGGTGGATTTCAAGCGCAACAAGGTCGATGTCGAAGGCACGGTCGAGCGTCTTGAATATGATCCCAACCGCACGGCTTTCATCGCGCTGATTAAATATTCAGACGGTGAGCTGGCCTATATCCTGGCGCCGCAGCGTCTGGGTGAGGGAGACAAGGTTATCTCGGCAGCTTCCGCTGACGTGAAGCCCGGCAATTGCATGCCGCTTTCCGCCGTTCCGGTCGGCACCATCATCCACAATGTGGAGATGAAGCCGGGCAAGGGCGGCCAGATCGCACGCTCCGCCGGCGCCTATGCTCAGCTGGTCGGTCGCGATGGTGTTTATGCCATCCTGCGTCTCAACTCCGGCGAGCAGCGCCTGATCCACGGAACCTGCAAAGCCACCATCGGTGCTGTGTCCAATCCGGACAATTCCAACACCAATATGGGTAAAGCTGGCCGCAATCGTTGGTACGGCAACCGCCCGAAAGTGCGTGGTGTCGCCATGAACCCGATCGACCACCCGCACGGTGGTGGTGAAGGTCGCACCTCCGGTGGTCGTCATCCGGTTACGCCTTGGGGCAAGCCCACCAAGGGCAAACGCACGCGCTCCAACAAGACGACCGACAAATTCATCATGCGCTCGCGCCACCAGCGCAAGAAATAGGGATTACCACCAGTGTCACGTTCTACCTGGAAAGGCCCCTTCGTTGATGGCTACCTTCTCAAGAAGGCAGCCACAGTTCGCGAAGGCGGTCGTAGTGAAGTCATCAAGACCTGGAGCCGCCGCTCCACGATTATGCCCCAATTCATTGGGCTGACCTTCGGCGTCTACAACGGTCAAAAACACATCCCCGTCAACGTGTCGGAAGACATGGTCGGCCACAAGTTCGGTGAGTTTTCGCCCACACGAACCTATTACGGCCACGGCGCGGACAAGAAGGCCAAGAGGAACTAAGTCATGGGCAAGCCCAAACTCGAACGTCAATTGGCCGACAACGAAGCCATGGCACAGCACCGCATGATCAAAGTTTCAGCACAGAAGTTGAACCTCGTGGCTCAGCTGATCCGCGGTAAGTCCGCTGCAACTGCACTCAACGATCTGGAATTTTCCCGCAAGCGCATTGCCGGCACAGTTCGAAAGTGCCTCCAGTCCGCCATTGCCAATGCAGAAAACAACCACGACCTGGATGTCGATTCCCTTGTGGTGAAGGAGGCCTATGTCGGCCAATCCATCGTCATGAAACGTTTCATGGCGCGTGGTCGCGGCAAGGCTTCGCGGATTCAGAAACCGTTTTCACACCTCACGATCATCGTGAAGGAAGCCGACCAAGAGGAGGCCGCATAATGGGCCAAAAGATCAATCCGATCGGTTTCCGCCTCGGCGTCAACCGCACGTGGGATTCGCGTTGGTTCGCAACCGGTGACGATTATTCCAAGCATCTTCATGAGGATCTGGCGATCCGTTCTTACGTTGAGAAAGAGCTGAAAGCTGCGTCTGTCTCCAAGGTTGTTATCGAACGCCCGCACCGTAAATGCCGTGTGACGATCCATTCCGGTCGCCCCGGTCTGATCATCGGCAAAAAAGGCGCGGACATCGAGAAGCTGAAGCGTAAGCTTCAGACGATGACTGAGGCAGAGGTGTCGCTGAACATCGTTGAGATCCGCAAGCCGGAAATCGACGCAACCATCGTTGCCCAGTCCATCGCCCAACAGCTGGAACGCCGTGTGGCTTTCCGTCGGGCCATGAAGCGCTCGGTCCAGTCTGCCATTCGTTTGGGTGCCGGTGGCATCCGCATCAATTGCGGTGGTCGTCTTGGCGGCGCCGAGATTGCCCGCATGGAATGGTACCGCGAAGGCCGTGTGCCGTTGCACACGTTGCGTGCAGATATCGACTACGGCACGGCTGAAGCAGAAACCGCTTACGGTATCTGTGGCGTGAAAGTATGGATCTTCAAAGGTGAAATCCTTGAACATGATCCCATGGCTCATGACCGCAAGAACACTGAAGCCCAGGAATCCGGTGGCGGCGGTGGCCGCAGACCTCCGCGCAACTAAGCGCGGAACGAGATTGGCCGCCGCGCAACTAGGCGCGGTGCGAAAGGAATAGAGTAAGACAATGCTGCAACCGAAACGCACCAAGTTCCGCAAGGCGCACAAAGGCCGTATCCACGGCAACGCCAAGGGTGGAACGTCCTTGACATTTGGGTCCTACGGGCTCAAAGCGCTCGAACCCGACCGGGTCAACGCTCGCCAGATCGAGGCGGCCCGCCGTGCCATTACACGTCAGATGAAGCGACAGGGTCGCGTGTGGATCCGGATTTTTCCGGACCTGCCGATCTCGTCCAAGCCGACTGAAGTGCGCATGGGTAAAGGTAAGGGCGCGCCCGAATATTGGGCAGCCCGCGTGGCCCCCGGCCGCATCATGTTTGAGATTGATGGCGTTTCCGAGCCAATTGCCCGTGAAGCTCTTCGTCTTGGAGCCATGAAGCTGTCGGTGAAGACGAAAGTTATTCAGCGCATCGGCGAGTAATCCCCGGTTCGCATAGAGTTTTTGAAGAACACGCCTTGGCCACTTTTCAGGGGCAGGGGCGTGCGACGCCGTACTAACTGGCCGCCATCGCGCAAACAGGTGCGTGCTGCGGTTAAGAGGAAAGGACGAGAGGCATGAAGCCCTCCGACATTCGCGCCATGAGCGCGGACCAGATGAAAGATGAATTGGTCAAGCTGAAGAAAGAGCAGTTCAACCTGCGCTTCCAGCGAGCAACCGGTCAGCTTGAAAACACCGCCCGCATGCGCCAGCTGCGTCGCGATATCGCCCGCATCCAGACCATTTCCCGCCAGCAACCGGCTGATGCCGTCACTGCTGCGTCGGGCGCATAAGGATCTCCCATGCCCAAACGCATTCTCCAGGGCACCGTGGTGTCCGACAAGAACGACAAAACCGTCGTGGTGAAGGTGGAGCGTCGCTTCACACACCCGCTGTTTAAGAAAACCGTGCGCCGCTCCAAGAACTATAAAGCGCATGATGAAGCTAACGCGAAGAAGGTGGGTGACATGGTCTCCATCGAGGAAACGCGGCCTATCTCGAAGGACAAATGCTGGAAGGTGATTGAGGCGTAAATCTCATCATCAAATTCCACAGTCCAACTTAACGGGCAGCTCAAGCTGCCGCTGAAGTGAAAGAATGAACCAATGATTCAGATGCAGTCCAACCTGGACGTTGCCGACAATTCCGGCGCGCGCCGTGTCATGTGCATCAAGGTGCTGGGCGGCTCGAAGCGCAAATACGCTTCGGTCGGCGACGTGATCGTCGTTTCCGTGAAGGAAGCCATTCCCCGCGGTCGCGTGAAAAAGGGCGACGTTGCCAAGGCTGTTGTTGTTCGCACCGCCAAGGACATCCAGCGTGCCGATGGCTCCGTCATCCGTTTTGACACCAATGCTGCCGTGCTGGTGGACGGTAAGTCCGAGCCGATTGGTACCCGTATCTTCGGCCCTGTGCCGCGCGAGCTGCGCGCCAAGCGCCACATGAAGATCATCTCCCTTGCACCGGAAGTTCTGTAGGGGGTTGCCCCAGCGGAGCGGAAAGACAGAGAAGTTATGAACAAGATAAAAAAAGGCGACACCGTTGTCGTACTGACCGGTAAGGACAAGGGCCGCAGCGGCACCGTTCTCCAGATGGTCACCAAAACCGATCGCGCCGTGGTCCAGGGAATCAACCTGGTCAAGCGCCACACCAAGCAGAGCCAGACCTCCGAAGGCGGTATTGTCGCCAAGGAAGCCTCCATTCACCTTTCCAACCTCGCCCTCGCCGGCAAGGACGGAAAGGCGGCCAAGGTTGGCATCCGCACCAATGACGATGGCAAGCGCGTGCGCTTCGACAAAAAATCCGGAGAGCTAATCGATGGCTGAGGCAAACACCACGCCGCGCATGAGGCGGCTCTATGACGATCAAGTCAAAAGCGTGATGCAGGAGAAGTTCGGTTACTCGAACGCCATGCAGATGCCGAAGGTCGACAAGATCGTAATCAATATGGGCGTTGGTGAATCCACCGCCGATTCCAAGAAGGCAGCCAGTGCCGCCGGTGATCTTTCACTGATCGCTGGTCAGAAAGCTGTCGTCACCAAGGCCAAAAAGTCCATTGCTGGCTTCAAGGTGCGTGAAGACATGCCGCTTGGTGCCAAAGTTACGCTGCGTGGCACGCAGATGTACGAATTTCTCGACCGTCTCATCACCATCGCGCTGCCGCGCGTGCGTGACTTCCGCGGTCTCAACCCCAAGAGCTTTGACGGCCGTGGCAACTTCGCCATGGGTCTGAAAGAGCACATCGTTTTCCCAGAGATCAATTACGACAAAGTCGATCAGATCTGGGGCATGGACGTCATCGTCTGCACGACGGCGAACACGGATGAGGAAGCACGCGAATTGCTGCGCGCTTTCAACTTCCCGTTCCCCGCTCCCAAGGAACAGCAGTCCAAAGAGGCTGCCTGATCTAAGGCCAAGCGGGAAGGGCAATGGTGCCCGCCGTAACGACAGACGTATCGAAAGGACGAACCTATGGCCAAAGTGAGTGCCATCGAGAACAACAACAAGAAGCGCAAGCTGGTGAAGAAATACGCCAGCAAGCGCGCTGAGCTGAAGGCGATTATCTCTGATCGCTCTTTGCCGATTGAAGAGCGCTTCAAAGCGCAACTCGCAATTGCTGAGCTGCCGCGCAACAGCGCAAAAATCCGGGTCCGCAACCGCTGTGGCGTCTCTGGCCGTCCACGCGGCGTTTACCGCAAGATGGGCTTGTCGCGTATCGCGCTTCGTGAGCTCGGCAACCAGGGTCAGATCCCCGGTCTTGTGAAATCAAGCTGGTAAGGGAGCGCACAGATGTCCATGAACGATCCAGTCGGTGACATGCTCACCCGTATCCGCAACGGCCTGATGCGCGGCAAGTCGAAGGTTTCGACCCCTGCATCCAAGCTGCGCGCAAACGTCCTCGATGTGCTTCAGACCGAAGGTTACATCCGCGGCTATTCCCGCGTCGATTATGATAACGGCAAGGCCGATATCGAAATCGAGCTGAAATATTTCGATGAAGCGCCGGTGATCCGTGAGATCACTCGTGTGTCGAAGCCTGGTCGCCGGGTCTATTCCTCCGTGAAGAACCTGCCGCGCGTTGCCAACGGTCTTGGTATCTCCATCCTCTCCACGCCCAAAGGTGTGATGGCGGATCACGATGCACGCGATCAGAATGTCGGCGGCGAAGTTCTCTGCCAGATTTTCTGATCCGGCAGATCATTAACTGAAACAATCCGGGTGGCCTGCTTTTTGGAGGCAATGCTGCCCAAATGGAACGAGCGAGAACATTATGTCACGCATCGGTAAGAAACCGGTTTCGGTCCCCGAAGGGGTTACGGCAACCGTGGACGGCCAGACCGTCACCGCAAAAGGCCCCAAGGGCGAGCTGAAATTCGTTGTCAACAACGAAGTTTTGGTGAAGATGGAAGATGGTCACGTGTCCGTCGATCCGATTAACCAGACCAAGAATGCGCGCAGCCAGTGGGGCATGTCCCGCACGATGATTGAAAACATCTTCACGGGTGTGAAGGATGGCTTTGAGAAAAAGCTTGAGATCAACGGCGTTGGCTATCGTGCCGCTATGCAAGGCAACAAGCTGCAGCTGGCTCTCGGCTTCTCCCACGACGTGGTCTACACGCCGCCGGAAGGTGTCACCATTGCTTGCCCTAAGCCGACCGAAATCACGATCACCGGCCACGACAAGCAGGTTGTTGGTCAGGCTGCCGCCGAAATCCGCGCCTACCGTCCTCCGGAACCCTACAAGGGCAAGGGTGTGAAATACGCGGACGAGACGATCTTCCGTAAAGAAGGGAAGAAGAAGTAAGATGGCCAAGCTTAACACAAAAGAGCGCCGCGCCGCTCGCGTTCGCCGTAGCCTGAAGAAGGTTGCAAACGGCCGCCCCCGGCTGTCCGTCCACCGCTCCAACACCAACATCTATGCCCAGGTGATCGATGATGTTGCTGGCAACACGCTGGCTGCTGCATCCACGCTGGAAAAAGACGTTGTGACCAAGGGCAAAGGCGGCAACGTCGCCGCCGCGGAAGCCGTTGGCAAACTGATCGCCGAGCGTGCATCGAAAGCTGGTGTTGAAGACGTTGTCTTCGATCGCGGTTCGTTTCTCTATCACGGCCGCGTCAAGGCGCTGGCTGACGCCGCCCGAGAGGGCGGACTGAAGTTCTAGTTAATAGGCTTCATTCACTGCCGGGCCCACGGGCCCGGTGAACTTTCGTGCTCCGGAAAAAAACAAGGAAATAGGACATGGCACGAGGACCCCAGGGCGGACGCGACAATCGCCGCCGCGAGGAAGAAGATGACGGCTTCACAGACAAGCTCGTCCACATCAACCGTGTTGCCAAAGTGGTGAAGGGCGGCCGTCGTTTTGGCTTTGCTGCTCTCGTCGTTGTTGGCGACCAAAAAGGCCGCGTTGGCTTCGGTCGCGGCAAGGCACGTGAAGTGCCCGAGGCGATCCGCAAGGCTTCTGAAGCCGCTAAACGCGATCTGATCTTCGTGCCGCTGCGCGATGGCCGCACACTCCATCATGACGTGAAGGGCCGCCACGGCGCTGGTAAAGTAATCCTGCGTTCAGCACCTCCCGGAACCGGTATCATTGCTGGTGGTCCGATGCGTGCTGTCTTTGAAACCGTCGGTATGTCCGACGTGGTTGCAAAGTCGCTCGGCTCGTCCAACCCCTACAACATGGTTCGCGCCACGTTCGATGCGCTCAAGCGCCAGATGCACCCCAAGGACATCGCGTCCCAGCGTGGTCTGAAGCTTGCAACGCTTCAGGAGCGTCGTCGCGATCTGATTGGCGAAGAGGTCTAAGACCATGGCTGCCAAGAAAACCGTCACGGTGGAGCAGATCGGTTCGCCCCTGCGCCGCCCCAAAGATCAGAAACAGACCCTCGTCGGTCTGGGCCTGAACAAGATGAACCGCCGCCGCACGCTGGAGGATACTCCTTCCGTGCGTGGCATGATCCGGAAGGTTTCGCACCTCGTCCGGGTCGTGGACGAAGGTTAGTATCGTCATGGATCTCAACAAAATCTCCGACAAGCCAGGCGCAACCCACGCGAAAAAACGCGTGGGCCGCGGCATTGGCTCCGGCACCGGCAAAACCGGTGGTCGCGGCGTAAAGGGGCAGAAGTCCCGTTCCGGCGTATCCATCAACGGCTTTGAAGGCGGGCAGATGCCGATCTATCGCCGTCTGCCAAAACGTGGCTTCTCCAACGCAATGTTTGCCAAGGATTACAACGAAATCTCCATTGCGCGCCTCGAAACAGCTGTTGAAGCGGGCAAGCTCGACGCCAAGAAAACCGTCGATGCAGCTGCTCTCGTTGCAGCCGGTGTCATCCGCCGCGAGCGTGATGGCGTGCGTGTGCTGGGTGGTTCAGAAGCTAAGAGCAAGTTCAATCTCTCCGTTGCAGGTGCCTCCAAGGGCGCTGTTTCGGCCATCGAGAAGGCCGGTGGCACCGTCACCGTGCTCGCTCCCGCCAAGGAAGCAGCAGCGGACGCTTAGATCGTTGCCTGCTTGAGAAAATTTGGAGAGGCCCGGCGCGAAAGTGTTGGGCCTCTTTCCTATGCAATTGCCGTTCCACCCCCGCTACTCTATCGGCTAGCCTCATGACACCTACCGCATATCTTCAGGATCTAGCCGGACGCACCGCTACCTCTTTCTGGCAGGTGGCGAAGATCATGGTGCCTGCGATGATTTTTGTGCAGGTGGCGGACGCTTATGGCCTCTCAGCAGTGCTGGGTGACCTTCTTGCCCCCGTCATGGGCCTTGTGGGTTTGCCGGGGGAAGCAGGGCTCGTCTGGGCCATTGCGTTGCTGACGGGCTTTTATGGCGGTGTGGGCGCGCTTGTAGCGCTGGTCGCGCAAGTGGAGCTCACCGCGCTTCAGCTCAACGTTCTGCTCTCCATGATCCTGTTTGCCCACGCGATCCCGGTTGAGCAATCTATTGTGAAAGCATCGGGGAGCAGTTTTACGCTCACCTCAGTCATCCGCCTCGTCGTGGCCTTCCTTTTCGGCTTCCTTCTCCATCACATAGGTTCCTTCTTCGGCGCCCTTGATGAACCTGCCGCCCTCGGCTTGTTGCCACAGACTGAGAGTGGAGGAGGGGTGGTCGCCGCGGCGCGATCCATTGCCGAAACGCTTATTTTCATGGCCCTCATGTTGCTCTTTCTTCTTGCCGTGCTGGACGGACTGAAGCGTATCGGGATCTTTGATCGCATGACGGCCTTGTTCACGCCGTTTTTCGAACGGATCGGCATTGCCCACACCCTCGCACCGCTTGTGGTGATCGGGATGCTGCTTGGCCTCACCTATGGCGGTGGTCTGATTGTGGAGGAATCGCGCAAACGTTCCTTTACCAAACGCGAGCTTCTTACGCCGCTTGCCGGCCTTTCCATTATCCATGCGCTGATTGAGGACACGCTTGTGGTTCTGGCGCTTGGGGCCGACCTATGGATCGTTCTTTTGTGGCGGACGCTCTTTGCGCTTGCAGCAATTGCGGCAATCGCTGCGCTTGTTCGATATTGGCCGCAAAAGGCAATTGCCGAACCTCCACACTCTCTCTAAACAGGGCAACGACATTTGCGGCGGCCAATGGCCCGTTTGCACGTTTGAAATCCACAGCGCGCGACCCGATATGGGGTCGATCCGGGGCCCGGGCCTCAAACAGCCGCTCTCGCGCGGGCGGCCATACCGGAGACTTTCATGGCATCAGCTGCCGAGCAACTCGCCGCGAATCTGTCTTACAAGACATTTTCCAAGGCGACCGACCTGAAAAAGCGCCTGATGTTTACGCTTCTCGCGCTCATCGTTTACCGCATTGGCACCTATATCCCGCTGCCGGGCATCAATCCGGAGCAGTTGGCGGCTGCCTTTCAGCAGCAGAGCCAAGGCGTGCTTGGCCTCGTCAACATGTTCTCCGGCGGCGCGGTGGAGCGTCTTGCTATCTTTGCCCTTGGCATCATGCCTTACATCTCAGCCTCCATTATCATGCAGCTCATGACGTCCGTCGTGCCGTCACTGGAGCAGCTAAAGAAAGATGGTGAGCAGGGCCGCAAAGTCATCAACCAATACACCCGCTACGGCACAGTGATCCTCGGCACTGCACAGGCATGGGGCATTGCTGCCGGTTTGCAGGCGGCAGACGGCATGGTCACCGATCCGGGCATCTTCTTCATGCTCACCACCGTTGTTACACTGGTTGGCGGCACAATGTTCCTGATGTGGCTTGGCGAACAGATCACCGCACGCGGCGTTGGCAACGGCATCTCGCTCATCATTTTTTCCGGTATCGTTGCAGCGCTTCCCGGCGCTCTTGCTCAGCTGCTGGATGCCGGTTCCACCGGCTCCATTTCTACGCTGACGATGCTGGCCATCCTGGTTTCTATCGTTGGATTGATTGCTTTCATCGTCTTTGTTGAGCGTGCCCAGCGTCGTTTGCTGATCCAGTATCCAAAACGCCAGGTCGGCAACAAGATGTTCCAGGGCGATTCCTCGCACTTGCCGCTGAAGCTCAACACTGCAGGCGTTATCCCGCCGATCTTTGCGTCCTCGCTCCTGCTGCTACCGGCGACAGTCACAGGCTTTTCCGGTGCGGCCGGCACCTCGGAGGTGGCCAACACGATCAATGCCATTCTTGGCCGGGGCCAGCCGGGCTATCTCATCGCTTATGGCGCGATGATTGCTTTCTTCGCCTTTTTCTACACGGCTATCGTCTTCAACCCGAAGGAGACGGCTGACAACCTGAAAAACCATGGCGGCTTCATCCCAGGCATTCGCCCCGGTGAACGCACAGCAGATTATATCGACTATGTCCTCACCCGCATCACGACACTCGGTGCGCTTTACCTCGTCTTTGTCTGCCTGATCCCGGAAATGTTCCTCACTGGCCTTGGTATTTCGGTCTTTCTGGGGGGCACCTCGCTCTTGATCGTGGTGTCTGTCACCATGGACATGGTGAACCAGGTGCAGAGCCATCTGTTTGCTCAGCAATACGAAGGGCTCATTGCCAAGTCGAAATTGCGTGGTGCAAAAGGCTCAGGCCGTGCAGGTAAAACTGCCGGCCAGCGTGGAGGGAAACGACGCAAATGAGACTGATACTGCTCGGCCCGCCGGGAGCGGGGAAGGGGACACAGGCGCATCGTCTGGTCGAACATCACCGCATTCCACAACTCTCTACCGGAGATATGTTACGCGTCGCCGTTGCTGCAGGGACCGAAACAGGTCTTCGCGCCAAAGCGGTTATGGATGCTGGCAAGCTCGTCTCCGACGATATTGTGAACGCCATCGTCTCTGAGCGGATTGATGAGCCGGATTGCGAACAGGGCTTCATCCTGGACGGCTACCCCCGCACGTTACCACAGGCGGAAGCAGTGGAGCGGATGTTGGAGGAGAAGGGCACCAAGCTTGATCGCGTAATTGAACTTCAGGTCGATGATGACGCGATGGTTGAGCGTGTTGCCGGCCGTTACACCTGCGCCAATTGCGGCGCGGGCTATCACGACACGCTGAACAAGCCACAAGAAGACGGTATTTGCGACCGCTGTGGCGGAACGGAATTCAAACGGCGGCCGGATGACAATGCCGAAGCCATGCGCACACGGCTGACCGTCTATTACAAAGAAACATCTCCGCTGCTTGGCTATTACTACGCCAAAAAGCTGCTCTCATCGGTCGATGGCATGGCACCAATTGACGATGTGAGCGAACAGATTGAGGCGGTTCTCGCCCAGATCTGACAAGATCGATGAATTCGCCGGTTTCTGGCGGGTTTGAAGTTGTGTGAATGTGTTGACGCGGAAGCTTTCGCGTCCTAGATGAGCGCAACATTTCGCGACACTTGGCGATCGGATTCGGGTGGGCTTTGCTTTCCCGTGGCGATCGTCTGATGTTGTTTGGCGGGAAAACCGCCTTCTTTCAGTCGTTTAATCCCGCTTCCGGCTTGGCCGGTAGCCTACGTTTAGGAGATCAGCGTGGCCCGTATCGCTGGCGTTAATATTCCCACCAATAAGCGCACCGTCATAGCGCTTCAGTATATTCACGGTATTGGCAAGAAATTTGCCGGTGAAATCGTTGAAAAAGCCAACATCCCTGTCGAGCGTCGGGTGAACGAGCTTTCCGACGCCGAGGTGCTGCAGATTCGTGAAATCATCGACCGCGACTACATGGTCGAAGGTGATTTGCGCCGTGAAAAGTCTATGAACATCAAACGTCTCATGGATCTTGGCTGCTACCGTGGCCTGCGCCACCGCCGCAACCTGCCGGTGCGCGGCCAGCGCACCCACACCAACGCCCGCACACGCAAAGGGCCGGCCAAGTCGATTGCAGGTAAGAAGAAGTAAGAAATTTTGAGGCCCGTTCCCGCGGGCCTTCCCTATCAGGTGTAGCTGCTGGCGTTACGGCGGTGCTCATATCAAACAAGGAATAGACATGGCCAAAGATGCCGCACGCGTCCGCAAGCGCGAACGCAAGAACATCGCCTCAGGCGTTGCTCACGTAAACTCCACGTTCAACAACACGATGATCACCATCACTGACGCACAGGGCAACACGATCGCATGGTCGTCCGCCGGTGCGCAGGGTTTTAAGGGTTCGCGCAAGTCCACGCCGTTTGCGGCGCAGGTTGCTGCTGAGGATGCGGGCAAAAAAGCTCAGGACCACGGCATGAAGACCCTGGAAGTTGAAGTGCGGGGGCCGGGCTCCGGCCGTGAGTCGGCTCTTCGCGCGCTTCAGTCGATTGGGTTTGTCATCACGTCCATTCGCGACGTGACCTCTGTTCCGCATAACGGTTGCCGCGCGCGCAAGCAGCGTCGCGTTTAAACCAGTTGTGTGCGGTTCCCGTGCTTGAGGCGCGGAGGCCAATGACTTTTCGGGCTGCGAATGGATGGCAGCCTGTCCTCCGGAAGGAAACTTGAATGATCAATCGTAACTGGGCCGAACTTATCAAACCCAACAAGCTGGAAATCAAAGCCGACGGCGTGAAGGGCACGATGATTGCCGAACCGCTGGAACGTGGCTTTGGCCTGACGCTCGGCAACGCGCTGCGCCGCGTGCTGTTGTCCTCCCTCCAGGGCGCTTCTGTAACGTCCGTGCAGATCGACGGCGTTCTGCACGAATTCTCCTCCATTCCCGGTGTGCGGGAAGATGTCACTGACATCATCCTCAACATCAAGGAACTCGCCATCAAGATGGAAGGCGAAGGTCCCAAGCGCATGGTTGTGCGCAAGGAGGGTGCTGGCCCCGTCACCGCTGGCGACATTCAGACCGTCGGCGACATCGAAATCCTCAATCCTGAGCTGGTGCTCTGCACGTTGGATGAGGAAGCCGAAATCCGCATGGAATTCACTGTCGATACCGGCAAGGGCTACGTGCCCGCTGAGCGCAACCGCCCGGAAGATGCGCCGATTGGCCTCATCCCGGTCGACAGCCTTTATTCCCCGGTGCGCAAGTGTTCCTACAAGACGGAAAACACCCGTGAGGGCCAGAAGCTCGATTATGACAAGCTCACGCTTCAGCTTGAAACCGATGGTTCCGTCTCTCCCGAAGATGCCGTGGCCTATGCCGCACGCATTTTGCAGGATCAGCTTTCCGTCTTCGTCAACTTTGAAGAGCCTCAAAAAGAAGTTGTTCAGGAGCAGGTTACAGAACTCGCGTTCAACCCGGCTCTGCTGAAGAAGGTTGACGAACTGGAGCTCTCAGTGCGTTCCGCCAATTGCCTGAAAAACGACAACATTGTCTATATCGGCGATCTTATTCAAAAGACCGAAGGCGAAATGCTCCGCACCCCGAATTTTGGCCGTAAATCACTGAACGAGATCAAAGAAGTGCTGGCTACAATGGGCCTCCATCTCGGTATGGAAGTCCAGGCCTGGCCGCCGGAAAATATTGAAGATCTGGCCAAGCGCTACGAAGACCAATACTGAACGGCAAAACCGTTCACCCCGGACGCCTGAAGGCGATCCGGGGTCTATCCAAGCGCCCTTAAGTCCTAGAGCGCTTTTAACCAAGGAGAAGGCACATGCGTCACCGCAAACAAGGTCGTAAACTCAACCGCACGTCCAGCCACCGCAAAGCCATGTTTCAAAATATGTCCGTCGCGCTGCTGACCCACGAACAGATTGTTACCACGCTGCCTAAGGCCAAGGAGCTGCGCTCCGTTGTCGATAAGCTGATTACGCTTGGCAAACGCGGTGATCTGCATGCCCGTCGTCAGGCCGCGTCGCAGCTTCAGGACAAGGATGCCGTGCAGAAGCTCTTCGCCACTCTTGGTGAGCGCTACAAAGAACGTCCCGGTGGTTACACCCGCGTTTTGAAAGCTGGTTTCCGCTACGGCGATAACGCACCGATGGCTGTCATCGAACTCGTCGACCGCGACCCGGATGCCAAAGGCAAGGCTGATCGCGAGCGGATGGAAGCGCAAGAAGCCGCTGAAGAGCAGGAAGAAGCCGCAGCTTAAGCTGATTGGAAATGCTCCTTAAAACGACATTGAAAACGGCCACCCTCGCGGTGGCCGTTTTTGTTTGGGCGTTTGGCTCATATGGGTCCCAGGAACGCATTTTAAGCGATGATACCGATCTAGCTGCGCTCCTTGACGGCGCGACGGCACGGAACACCATTTCACGTCAATTCTTTGAATCCCTTATAGACGGCCCAGGCAGCCATGCTCGCACGATCTATTCCTCCGGCGGTGTACCAGGCGAGG
Organism: uncultured Alphaproteobacteria bacterium; assembly: GCA_929200315.1. Lineage (GTDB taxonomy): Bacteria > Pseudomonadota > Alphaproteobacteria > Rhizobiales > Rhizobiaceae > Pseudahrensia. The sequence continues at coordinate 16,428 of CAKMZB010000005.1, forward strand.
GGCTCTGGACGGTGCGTAGTGGGTGATATTGCTCGCTACGGGGCGATCTGAGCCGGGCAGCGGACCAAAGTGCCTGGGTTTGCTATGATGTTGTGGTGGAAGAACTGGCCGATCGCACCAAGATCATCTGGCGCAGGAATGGTAAGCAGGATGAGGCGTTCATCACGAAGCCCTGACTTGGTCTCGACACAGTGATGCGGATAGACCAGTGATTGGTCCAGCAAGCCTCTCGGGAGCTCGCATGATGCGCGCTGCAATCCTTACTGTCATCACCGCCTTCGCCTTTCTCAGCGCACCGCTAGCGCACACGCAAGAACAGGTGCCGACCTCGCAAACGCAAATCAATCTCACCTTCGCACCGCTCGTCAAAACCGTCGCTCCTGCGGTTGTAAACGTTTATGCGGCGCGGCAAGTGACGCAGCGTCGCTCTCCTTTTGCCGGAGACCCGTTCTTTGAACGTTTCTTCGGCAATCGCGGTTTTGGCGGACAGGAGCAGCGGCGGCGGACGGCGCAGTCGCTTGGATCCGGCGTCATCGTTGACGACGACGGGATTGTCATCACCAACGTCCATGTCGTGCGAGGTGCTGACGAAGTGCGCGTTGCTCTGCGAGACGGACGTGAGTTTGAGGCTGAGATTCTGCTTGCCGATGAACGCTCCGATCTCGCCGTGCTGAAAGTCGATGCCGATGAGCCGCTGCCCACCGCTCCGCTGGGTGATTCCGAAGCGCTTGAGGTCGGAGACCTTGTCCTCGCCCTCGGCAACCCGTTCGGCGTCGGCCAAACCGTGACGTCCGGTATCGTCTCCGCCCTGGCGCGATCGCAGAATGGCGTCAACGATTTCGGCTTCTTCATCCAGACCGACGCTTCCATCAACCCGGGCAATTCCGGCGGCGCACTCGTCAACATGCGTGGCGATCTGGTGGGTATTAACACGGCAATCTTTTCGCGCTCTGGCGGGTCGAACGGGATCGGCTTTGCCGTGCCCTCCAACATGGTGCGGGTCGTGCTGGATTCGGCGCGGGCAGGGGCGAGCCATCTCATTCAGCCGTGGATCGGTGCCACCTTCCAGGCGGTAACGCCAGACATTGCATCATCCCTTGGTATGGCGCGGCCGAGCGGAGCGCTGATTATCAACATTGAAGAAGACAGTCCCGCAGAAGAAGCGGGGCTGTCCATTGGTGATGTCATCCTAACGCTCGATGACAAAATGGTGCCTCACATGGAGGGCCTCGGCTACCGCCTCGCCACCGCCGGTATTGGCCGGAAGGTAAAGCTTGGCGTCATTTCGCATGGCAAGACCGTTGAAGCGGAAATCGAATTGCGTGAGGCGCCGGAAGAGCCTGCCCGCGAGACCATGCTGCTGGAAGACCGCTCGCCCTTTTCAGGCCTTCAAGTGATGAACCTTTCCCCGCGCGTGGCGCAGGAAGTGGGGCTTCCCACCGACAAACGCGGTGTTGTCATCACCAAGGTTGAAAACAACACGGCTGCAGCGCGTTTCGGCTTCCGCCCCAAAGACATTTTGCGGGAAGTCCGGGATGTGAAAATCGAAAAGACAGGCGACCTCGCAGCCATCACCCGTCTTGGCGGACGCGCATGGACTTACACAATGGAGCGGGATGGACGGCAGTTCCGCCAGTTTATCCGCTAAAGCCATGGATCTTTTCGCTGATAACAAAGCTGCACCAAGCGCCACTCCTGACCAACCCCTTGCGGAGCGATTGCGTCCACGACAGTTGAGTGAGGTTGCCGGGCAGGACCATCTTGTCGGTTCTGACGGGGCGCTGACGCGGTTACTGGCGTCCGGCAGCGTTGGCAGCATGATCTTTTGGGGTCCCCCCGGCACTGGAAAAACCACCGTTGCGCGGCTGTTGGCAGATGATGCCAACCATCATTTCGAGCAGATATCGGCAATTTTTTCCGGCGTCGCAGAGTTGAAGAAGGTCTTCGACGCGGCCCGCTTGCGCGCCGCCAATGGCCGTAAGACCGTACTCTTCGTTGATGAGATTCACCGCTTTAACAAGGCACAACAAGATGCGTTCCTGCCTGTCATGGAGGATGGAACAATCGTGCTGGTCGGCGCGACAACCGAGAACCCGTCCTTTGAGCTGAACGCCGCTGTCCTCTCCCGCTCCCGCGTTCTTACCTTCAAAGCGCTGGAGCCTGCCGATCTGGAAATCCTGCTCGCCCGCGCCGAGGGTGAAGTGGGCAAACCCCTGCCGCTCGACGAAGAAGCACGCGCTGCGCTCATACGCATGGCTGATGGCGATGGACGTGCCTTGTTGACCCTAGCCGAAGAGGCATGGCGTGCCGTTAAGGACGGCGAGATCTTCGATGCTGAGGCGCTGCAGGCCATTCTCCAACGCCGCGCTCCAGTCTATGACAAGGCGGCGGAAGGCCATTACAACCTCATCTCCGCACTCCACAAGGCCGTGCGCGGGTCTGACCCCAATGCGGCGCTCTACTATCTCGCGCGAATGCTGGATGCCGGTGAGGACCCCATGTTCCTTGCCCGCCGGCTGGTTCGCATGGCGAGCGAAGATATTGGCCTTGCCGACCCGCAGGCTCTCGTCGTTGCCACGGCCGCCAAGGAGGCCTTTCACTTTGTCGGCACGCCGGAGGGCGAATTGGCGCTGGGTCAAGCTGCAGTCTATCTCGCCACAGCGCCCAAATCGAACGCTCTCTATGTGGCCATGAAAGCCGCCACACGCGCGGCGAAAGAGGGCGGTTCACTCATGCCGCCCAAGGTCATCCTCAACGCTCCAACCAAATTTATGAAGGAAGAAGGCTACGGCGAAGGCTATGCCTATGACCACGACGCCCCGGACGCCTTTTCCGGGCAGGACTATTTCCCCGAAGCGCTAACCGAACATGACTTCTACCAACCCACACCCCGTGGCTTTGAAGCCACCATCGGCAAGCGGATGGATCGTTGGACGCAATTGCGCCGTGAGCGGCGTGGTAAGAAGAGCGATTAGTGCGGCAGCGGGCGTTCCTCCCGCCCCAATGATCGGCTAAGGCAACGCCATGACACAATTACTGCTGATTTTTGTAGGCGGCGGATTCGGAGCGCTCTCCCGGTATGGAGTGGGTGTGTTGGCTTTACGCATCATCGGTCCCGGCTATCCATTCGGCACCTTGGTTGCCAATGTCATTGGCTGTCTTGGCATGGGGCTTCTTATAGGTTCACTCGCCAAGCATGACGGTTACGTCGTGCTGCGCCCCTTGCTGGCTACGGGCTTTCTGGGAGGCTTTACGACGTTTTCTGCCTTTTCGCTCGAAGCGTTTTCGCTATGGGAGCGTGGGCCGGGGTGGGTTGCGTTCGCCTATATCTCTACAAGCGTCATCCTTTCCCTCGCCGCTGTCTTTGCCGGTCTCGTCTTTGCACGGAATTTCTGGGTCTGATGGCGCTCGGAGCAGTTACACAGCGCACGGTGGAGACGGACGAGGCGGGGATGCGCCTCGACCGCTGGTTCAAAAACCATTTTCCCGGCCTCGGCTTTGGCAAATTGCAGAAGTTGCTGCGCTCTGGCCAGGTGCGGGTGGACGGCAAACGGTCCAAGAGCGCGGATCGGATTGAAGCAGGGCAAGTGGTGCGCATTCCGCCGCTTGATACCGGTGATACCGCGCCGCGCCATATGACTCCCACCACGATACGCGACCGCAATGACGCTGATGTTTTGCGGGATATGGTACTGTTTGAGGACCGAAAGGTTTTCATCTTCAACAAGCCATCCGGGCTTGCGGTGCAGGGCGGTTCCGGCATCAACCGGTCTGTGGATTCCATGCTTGAATCCCTGCGCGACAAAAGCGGACAGAAACCCCGTCTGGTTCACCGGCTGGACCGCGATACATCCGGCGTACTGGTCGTTGCCAAAACCCGTGGTGCGGCCGCTGCGCTCACTAAGAGCTTTCGCCATCGCACCACGCAGAAAACTTATTGGGCGCTGCTCTTCGGCGTACCACGCCAGCGGGAAGGCCGTCTCTCTACCTATGTGGTGAAAGAACAGGGACCGGATGGGGACCGGATGCGTATCGCCAAACACGGCGAGCGCGGTGCTGACCATGCCGTCTCCAATTACCGCGTGATCGATGCCGGCCCCCGCCGGGTGAGTTGGGTGGAAATGAGCCCCGTTACCGGCCGCACCCACCAGCTGCGCCTCCATGCGCAGCATATGGGCCACCCGATCATTGGCGATCCGAAATATTTCGATGTCGAGAACTGGGAGTTACCGGGAGGTGTGCAGAAGCGCCTTCATCTCCACGCCCGGCGGATCGTGCTGCCTCATCCCGATGAGGGGGAACCGCCGCTGGATGCTACAGCACCCCTGCCGCCGCATATGGTGCAAAGCTGGAACCTGTTTGCTTTTGATGAAGCCGACGGTTTGGAGACGGACGAGGTTCTATGAGTGAGGAACTGAACGATATTCTCAGTGCCGGCGAAGCCAACGGGCAGGGTGGTCCAACTCGCGTGGCTGAACCTTCGCGCGAAAGCCAATTGCCTAAACGCTTCTACAAGGATGTTTCAGTTCTCCTCGAGGACGAAAATCGCTTTACACTGGCGCTGGACGATAAGCCGGTTCGCACTCCCGGCCGGATGCCACTCGCTGTCGACAGCAAACCGATTGCTGACGCAACTGCCGCGGAGTGGTCCGCTCAGGGTGAGCGGATCGACCCGATGACGATGCCGCTCACACGGCTGCTCAATACGGCAATCGATGGCGTTGCCAACGAAGCGCAGGCGGTGAAGGAAGACATCGTGCGCTACGCCGGAACGGACCTTTTGTGCTATCGCGCGACCGGGCCGGAAGGGTTGATCGCCCGGCAACGCGCGCTTTGGGACCCTCTGCTGGAATGGGCGCAGACATTTCACAATGCCCCACTCACCATTGCTGAAGGAATCGCCCCTATTTCCCAACCAAAGGGGTCTATTTTGCTACTCGGAGCGCGGTTGGACCGGGTGAAATCACCGGTGCTTTTAACAGCTCTTCATCTCATCACATCTTTGACCGGTTCGGCAGTTATTGCATTCGCACTCCTCGATGACGCAGTCTCTGGAGAAGCAGCGTGGACAGCCGCCCATGTTGACGAAGACTGGAACATCGAGGAATGGGGCGAGGATGAGGAAGCCAAGGCTCGGCGCGATTTGCGTTGGCGCGATATGGAAACCGCTCTTTTCGTTGTGGAAAATCTTAGATGACCGACACCCTTGAAGCCGACCTGGATGAGATGAAAGCCTGGACACGGCGCAACCAGATGCGTCGTGCGGTGCTTGTACTTGTCCTCACCATTTGTAGTGGCGTGCTCGGACAGGCCTACGGAGATTTGTTCTACGGTGATGTGTTGGTAGATGCCGTAGACAAATTCCGAGGTTTCCGAACTGGGGCGATGATTGGTTTCATCGCAACGGCTATAGAGGTTTACTATATTCGTTCCGTTCGAAGAAGTTGGATCCGTCGCACTTCATTCTGGAAGGGTATTATTGTTCGTATTGTCGTGATCACGCTCATCATTCGAGCGGTTCTGAACTTCAATATTGCAATAACGAATAGCCTCCTGGGCGCACCAATTTTTAGCGATGTTACAGCCGGTAGAGAAGTGAGAGATACTTTAGTCAGTCTTGCTATCGTGTTGTTTTTCGTAATTTTTTCACAATTTTCCACAATTATCGGACCACGCCGGTTCATTAATCTTGTCGCGGGCCGGTATTTTCGCCCGCAAGCAGAGCAACGTATATTTATGTTCGTTGATCTTGTTGGTTCAACCGCTCTCGCGTTGAAGTTGGGAGACATTAAATTCCATGAATATTTGTCGGAATTTTTCTACCAGATTGACAAAGCTATTGTACGGTACGGTGCGGAAGTCGTTTCCTATGTTGGTGATGCGGTAATACTGACCTTTCCGCTTTCTGATGATACAGAAAAGAACGGTCGCATTCTCTCAGGCATCCGGGCGATGCAATTTGCAATTCGTCAGCAAGAACAATCCTTTGAGAAGGATTTCGGCGTGGTTCCGGTCTTCAGAGTTGCGGTCCATGGCGGCCCGGTTGTTGTGGGTGAATGCGGTGACAGTCGGCGGCAAGTTACTTTCCTTGGTGACACGGTCAACATGACTGCCCGAATGGAAACTGCCGCAAAGACTATAGACGAGCCTTTTCTTATTTCCTCAGATCTTGCCTCTAAAGTCAGTGTTCCTCACGGCATTACGCTCGACCCTCTCGGACCCGTTAATTTCAAAGGTGCAAACGAGCCGGTCAACCTTCATCGCATCAGGTTTTCGGGCGCGCTTTCTTAGTAGAAACAAGAGCGCGATCAAGCGCTTGCAGGAAGTTAGACGCATCCTGCTTGGTGAATGATCGATTGTAAGTCTGGCTCTGATTGGCCTCCCGCAGATGCTGTTTCACATCTCGCATTGCCAACGCCATGCCAATACTTGAGGTCGTAAACTCCTTCCCCGTCGGCCCCAAGACCAGAGCTTCGCGCTCCAGACAACGAGAGGCGAGGGGAATATCGGCAGTGATTACAACATCATGACTGTCGCAATGCTCCGCAATCCAGTCATCTGCCGCATCCGCTCCCGTCGCCACGGTGACGATTTTGACCAGCGGATTGTGACTCGGTCGCATGCCGCCGTTCGAGACAAGCACAACCTCTTCAGCATAACGCTCAGCAACCCGCAGAACCTCCGACTTCACCGGGCAAGCGTCGGCATCGACATAAACCGTCACGAAGTTGCCAACGAAATCAACGCTCTAAAATTCAATAACCGAGCGGATTGATGAACCCTCGTGCATCAGATCGAAGGCCTTGTTTATGTCTTCTAGAGGCATTTTGTGGGTGATCATCGGATCGATCTCAATCTTCCCGTCCATGTACCAGTCCACAATCTTCGGCACATCCGTTCGCCCCCGCGCGCCACCAAAAGCGGTTCCGCGCCAGGATCGGCCAGTCACAAGCTGGAACGGACGAGTGGAAATTTCCTGCCCCGAACCCGCAACGCCGATTATAATGCTCTCACCCCAGCCCTTATGAGCACATTCAAGCGAAACGCGCATAACGTTGGTATTGCCAATACATTCAAAGGAATAATCGGCTCCGCCACCAGTGAGTTCCACCAAGGCCTCAACCTGTTCGTCGTGGGAAGCGCCGGTCGGGTTGTAGAAATGGGTCATGCCGAAACGCTCACCCCACTCCTTTTTGCCGTCATTCATGTCAACGCCAACGATTTGCTTCGCCCCCACAAGGCGAAGCCCCTGGATAACGTTGAGACCAATTCCACCCAGGCCGAAGACAACCGCTGTTGAGCCTGGCTCAACTTTCGCCGTGTTAATGACCGCACCAATGCCGGTCGTCACGCCGCAACCAATGTAGCAAATGCTGTCGAAGGGTGCATCTTCGCGAACCTTGGCGAGCGCGATTTCTGGCACAACCGTGAAATTCGCGAAAGTCGATGTACCCATATAGTGCTTGATTGGCTTCCCATCGATTGAGAAGCGGCTCGTCCCGTCCGGCATCACGCCCGCACCCTGGGTGGCGCGGATGGATTGGCACAGATTTGTCTTTGGATTCAGACAGTAATCGCATTCCCGACATTCCGGTGTGTAAAGCGGAATGACGTGATCGCCCTTTTTCAAGCTGGTCACGCCCGGTCCGACATCCACCACAACACCAGCGCCCTCGTGGCCAAGAATGGCCGGAAAGAGCCCCTCCGGATCTGCCCCGGAGCGGGTGAATTCATCGGTATGACAAACGCCGGTTGCCTTGATTTCAACCAGGACTTCCCCAGTCTTGGGGCCTTCCAGTTGAACTGTGGTTATCTCCAGCGGTTTGCCGGCCTCAAAGGCGACAGCGGCACGAACGTCCATGACTCATCCTCCCTATGTCTGAAGATCAGTCTAGAAGAAACGGCGCTGCCACCAACCACCTTTTTTCTTCTTGCCATCATCACCGTCGGAAGAATTAGGCTCAGATGACTGCTCAGCGGCAGGCTCGGATTGTTCGGCACCATCATCACCATCCTCAACCTTGCGGCGGGTCGTGCGACGGGAACGGCGCAGAGGACTTTGTTCGTCGGATTTCTCCGAAGCTTCGGCCTGTTCAGCCTGCGCTTCAGACTGCTTGGGGGAGGGCGGTGCCTTGCGGGTTACACGCTTGCGTTTGGGCTTGTCGTCAGCTTCTTCGGGCTCATTGGCCAAAGTCTCTTCGGCTTTTGGTGTTTCACTGCTTTCAGCAGACGTGTTCTCGTCTGTTTCGTCAGCCTTTTTACGCCGACGGCGGGTACGTTTGGGCTTTTCCTCCTCGTCGGCAGGCGTGTCAGCAGCAACTTCGGAAGCGGCGTCTTCATTCGCTGAGGCAACTTCCGCCTCACTAGCTTCATCATTGGAACCACCACGCCGCCGACGACGGCGGCGCTTGCGACTGCCGTCACTGTTGTCCTCGTCTGATCTTCCTTCTGCTTGCTCGTCGGGCTCGGTCATCGCAACAACGTCGCCCACCTGAGCTTCACCAACCTCCTCGGTGTCAGGATCAATCCCATCAACTTGTACCGCTTGGGCAGTCGGGCGCCGAGTTGCCTGAGCGCCACGTTCGATGGTGCACGGAACGTTGCCGATGTGATCGTCAATACCAACCGTGATGGTGACGCCAAAGCGCTCTTCCAGATCAGAGACAGAATCCCGCTTAGAATTCAGCATGTGGATCGCCGTCGGCGTGTGAACTTTCACGTCGAGATCAGCACGAGCATTTTTGTTGAGCTGCTCCTCGATTGCGCGCAGAGCCTGCAGCACCACGGAAGATGACGAGCGCACATAGCCGAGACCATCGCAAGTCGGGCAAGTTTGGGTAGTGGATTCCAGCACCGACGAACGCATCCTCTGGCGGGACATTTCCATCAGCCCGAAATGGGAGATGCGGCCCACCTGAATGCGAGCACGATCCTCCCTCAGCGCGTCTTTCAGCCGGTTCTCGACTTTGCGCACGTTGGAACGGTTGTCCATGTCAATGAAGTCGATGACGATCAGACCAGCCAAATCGCGTAGGCGAAGCTGGCGACCGACTTCATCGGCGGCTTCCAGGTTGGTTTGCACAGCAGTTTCTTCAACGGAATGCTGGCGCGTGGAGCGGCCGGAGTTCACGTCGATCGCCACCAGAGCCTCGGTCTGGTTGATGATGAGATAACCGCCGGATTTCAGCGTTACCTGCGGTTGCAGCATTGCATCAAGCTGCGCTTCCACGCCGGAACGGGCGAAGATCGGAACGCGTTCCTTGTAGAGCTTCACGTTGCGCGCATGGCTCGGCATGAGCATTTGCATGAAGTCTTTCGCCTCGCGATAACCTTCAGCACCTGCGACGAGGATCTCGCTCGTTTCCTTATCGTAAAGATCGCGAATGGACCGTTTGATGAGGCTGCCTTCCTCGTACACGAGGCAAGGTGCGGTGGATTCAAGCGTCAGCGTGCGAACATTTTCCCAAAGCCGCATGAGATATTCAAAGTCGCGTTGGATTTCAGCAGCCGTGCGTGCGGCACCGGCAGTACGCAGGATGACACCCATGCCTTGCGGAACGTCGAGCTTACCAGCGATGCCTTTGAGGCGCTTGCGGTCGGCGGCGTTGGTGATCTTACGCGAAATACCTCCACCGCGAGCAGTGTTCGGCATCAGCACAGAATAACGACCGGCAAGCGACAGGTAGGTCGTCAGTGCCGCCCCCTTGTTCCCGCGCTCTTCCTTTGTAACCTGCACGAGAAGGATCTGACGGCGCTTAATGACTTCCTGGATCTTGTAATGGCGACGGTTGGACCGGCGCGGCGGGCGCGCTTCGTCGATACCATCGTCACCGCCGCCTGTTTCTACAGGGGTTGGCGTATCAGCGGTTTCATCGTCTGAGCCGTTGTCGTTCTTGTCATCGGCCTTGGATCGGCGAGAGCGTCGCGCGCGCCTTGGCTTAGCGGCGGGCTTCTCCTCTTCACCAGCGCTATCGTTCGCTTCGGCGGACGCTTCTTCGGCGGTTGCTTCGGGACCGCTATCCTCGTCGGAAGCTTTGCGACGTGTGGAGCGGCGACGGCGCTTGGGTTTGGGTGCCTCTTCCTCATCATCAGTACTTTCAGCACTCACAGCAGCTTCTGCTGTCACATCGACATCGGCTTCCGCAGTCACCTTCTTGGCACGGCTGCGGCGTTTGCGAGGTTTTGGTGCTTCTTCCTCAGCCGCCTCTTCCGGCTCAGCTTTTTTTCGGCTTGTGCGACGACGGGTCGTACGGCGGGGCTTTTCCTCAGCGGGTTCAGAGACAACATCATCGCCCTCATTTTCCGCGTTCATTTCTTCGCCGCTGTCATCACTTTCTTCACTCGTGGTTTCAGGTGACGCGTCGGTCTTCTTCCGGCTTGTGCGACGGCGACGCGGTTTCTTGGCCGGTGCTTCAGCGGCCTCTACCTCTTCGGCATCGCCATCATCGTCGCTGTTTTCCTGGTCGGCAGCGGCGCGCGCGTCCTCGGCCTCCGCCTCTAGCAAAGCCTGACGATCCGCCAGTGGGATCTGATAGTAATCCGGGTGGATCTCGTTGAAGGCAAGGAAGCCGTGGCGGTTGCCGCCATAGTCGACAAAAGCAGCCTGGAGGCTTGGTTCTACGCGGGTGACCTTTGCAAGGTAAATGTTGCCGCGAATCTGGCGTTTGTGCTCGGATTCAAAATCGAATTCCTCGACCCGATTTCCGCGAACCATGGCGACCCGGGTCTCTTCCGGATGGCTGGCATCGATGAGCATTTTGCTGTTGGACATTCTTGTATTCTTTCCGCAACCGCCACCGCGCACGGCGGTCCGAAGAGTCTGGCGCATGTGCGCAGACCCCTAAGCCGGTTCGAGCGAGATGGAGCGATTGTCAAAGGCGGATCGGATAGCGGCGTCTTCAGGACGCTGTGCGCTAAAGCCTGCAGTGCGTTCAACGCCAAACCCAATAGCCGTAACGCGGCTAAACACCAGCCGTCAAAGCCGGGCAAAGCCGAACTTCGAAAGACTGAACTGATAGGCGATTTGAGCATGAAGCTCGTCCGATCTCGTTTCAAACTGGCCCGCGTAGCACTTCTCAAAAGAAGGCCCGGGGCCGCTAAGGTGAGCCGGTTATCCCCGGCAAAGGCCGCATTGTTCTCCCTGAACAAACGGCTGTTCATCACACCGCAGCCCGAAAGCTCGGCGCATCTCTCAAAACAGGGCTGTTGATTTTCAAAACGGCTTCTTGGCTAAACGCCCGCCGGAAAAATGAAAAAGTGTAGAAACAGACCTATGAAAAGCCGACTGCCATCAGCGGCAGCGACAAAAACCTCAAATGCGTGGATTGCTGGCCGCAAGCGCGGCTTGCCCAAAAAGGGTGCAACAAGTCACAATGCCCAACTAAGCATGTGACAGCCAAAAGACAAGTAAGATTGGGCCTCTGCTAACGAAAAGCTGGTCATCCAGCATTAACCATAAACTGTGAATAGAAGGACCATCATGCGCCTGTTCTTGCTCCAGTTCTTCATATTTGCGGTTGCCGTCACGCTCTTTGCCGATCGTGCTGCCATTGCCGCTGGCGACACGCCGATTGCTTTTTCTGCAAGGGTGTTGGGCAATGAAGATCGCTCGCGGTTGATCGTTGATTTCGATCAGAAGGTGAAGCCGGAGATATTCCTCCTCGACAATCCCCGTCGTGTGGTGGTGGACTTGCCGACCACGCTTTTCTCGCTGCCAAAAAGCGTCGGTGTACCGCCGGACTCAGCAGTTGGCGCCATGCGCTTTGGGTCGCTCACAGCCAGCCGCTCTCGTATGATTCTGGATCTGACGCGTCCTGCGAAACCGGAAACATCGGTCCTGCGCGACCTTAGCGGCAATGAGCGACATCGGCTGATCATTGATCTGGTCACTACGGACGCCGACACTTTTGCAGGACTTGCACGTGAAGTGGACCGCAACGCGGTCGCATTGCCGATTGAAGAGGATAAACGGCGATTCCGGGTGATGCTTGATCCCGGCCATGGCGGGATCGATGGCGGTGCATCAGCGGGCAGGAATACTGCAGAGAAAGATATCGTTCTCGCTTTTGCGCAGAAATTGCGGGACAGATTGACGGAAGACGGTGCTATCGACGTGCTGCTAACACGTGACGACGACAGCTTTGTACCACTCACCAAACGTCTCGCCATGGTACGTGATTCCCACGCCGACCTTTTTCTTTCAATCCACGCTGATTCCCTCAATCAGCGCGGAATCCGTGGGGCAACGGTCTATACATTATCTGAGCGTGGCTCTGACGCGCTGTCTCGCCAATTGGCGCAAACGCAAAACCGCGCTGACTTGGCCGCAGGCCTCGACTTACCGGATTTGCCGCCGGAAGCTACTGATATTTTGGTGGATTTCGCCCGTCGGGAGACCGTCAGCTTCTCCCAGGCGTTTGCCGAAGAACTGGTTGGTGCCATGGGCGCGGTGACCCGCCTTATCAACAATCCGCACCGCTCAGCTGACTTCTTTGTTCTCAAATCTCCAGAAGTACCGTCAGTCCTGTTGGAGCTCGGATATCTGTCAAACCGGGGAGATGCAGCTCAATTGAGGAACCCTGAATGGCAAAAAGAGGCCACCGATGAGGTGGCCGTGGCCATATTACGATTCCTGCGCCCAGAGCAAAAAGCCGAGGATCAAGGGGAGGCGCCAAGTCAATAGACAGGAAATATCGTTATTTTGACCTTTTGACGTATTGTTTCGGTTGCTGTCTTACAATCGACCAGTTTCACGCTAAATCGTCTCAAAACGGCAAGCTCCGTACGGGCAGATTCTCATGAGCTGGAAAGAGCTATGATCCTACGTTTCATTGGATATGTGTTTGGTATTGGAACGGCTTTTGCTTTCCTCGCCATGGGCGCTGCGTATTACTATGTCGGTGAATTGCGCGCCCAGTTGCCGGAATATGAACAACTCGCTCAGTACGAGCCGCCTGTGACAACCCGAATCCACGCCTCAGACGGTTCGCTCATGGCAGAATATGCCCGTGAGCGTAGGCTCTATCTGCCTGTCCAGAGCATGCCGAACCTGCTGAAGCACGCCTTTATTTCGGCTGAAGATAAGAACTTCTACCGTCACGGCGGGATTGATTACCTCGCGTTGGGTAAGGCAGCCTACGACTATGGTTCGGCAAAAATGTCTGGTCGCTCGGCTCGAGCACGTGGTGCATCTACTATCACCCAGCAGGTGGCCAAGAACTTCCTTCTGACCAGCGATCGCACTGCCGACCGCAAGATCAAAGAAGCCATGCTCGCGCTACGAATCGAGGAAACCTATTCCAAAGAAAAGATCTTGGAACTTTATCTCAACAAGATCTTCCTTGGCCTCGGTGCTCACGGTGTGGCGGCGGCTTCACTCGCCTATTTTGATAAGAACGTTGACGAACTCGGTTTGCACGACGTGGCCTATTTGGCTGCTCTGCCAAAGGCCCCCAACAATTATCACCCCTATGACGACACCGAAGAAGCGCTGGAACGGCGCAATTGGGTGATCGGGCGAATGGTCATCAATGGGTATGTCACTGCTGAAGAAGGCGAAGAGGCCAAAGCCAAACCACTGGGCGTCGTGCCTCGCAAGGCTGGCTCTTATGCGCAAAATTCGGAGTATTTTTCTGAAGAAGTACGCCGAGAAATTCTGGACCGTTACGGCGAAGTCAAGCTCTACGAAGGTGGCCTCTCCGTCCGAACGACACTTGATCCGCGCTTGCAAAACCTGGCCCAAGCTGCGCTGAAGAAGGGGCTTATCGCCTATGACCGCAAGCGTGGCTATCACGGCGCGCATGCTCAGATCGACATCACCGGGGACTGGGGCGAGGCGCTTGCAGACATTCGCCAGCTTGATGACGTTGGCGGATGGAACCAGGCGGTTGTGCTTGAAGTTGAGGGAGAAGGTGAAACCGCCCGCATTGGTTTGCGCCCCGACCTTGCCGATAGCGGCGACCTTTCTTTGGAACGTGAAGAGGTCACGATTAGTTTTGCTGATGCCCCCTGGGCCGCGCGCCGGACGTTCACCACCGAAGGGCGCCGCCGATCCGCGGAAGCCAAAAGCTTTGCTGACATCTTTGAACCCGGAAACGTGATTCACGTTTCCGCCAAAGACGAGGGTGATGGCTATGTTCTTGAGCAGGTACCAGAAGTTTCCGGCGCTTTGGTGGCCATGGATCCGCATACTGGCCGGGTGCTGGCCATGACTGGCGGCTTTTCCTTTGATCAGTCGCAGTTCAACCGGGCAACGCAGGCGCGCCGCCAGCCCGGTTCATCATTCAAACCATTCGTCTATGCCGCTGCACTCGACAACGGCTATACGCCGTCTTCGGTGGTGTTGGACGAGCCATTCAGCCAGGAACAGGGTGGCCGTCTTGGTACTTGGGCACCAAAGAACTACGGCGGAGATTTCTCTGGCCCTTCGACGCTGCGCCTCGGCATTGAAAAATCCCGCAATTTGATGACCGTTCGCCTTGCAAACGATATGGGTATGCCGCTGATTTCCGAGTATTCTAGACGCTTCGGCATTTACGACCGTGAGCTTGTTGGCCTTGCTGCATCGCTTGGCTCCCGTGAGACGACCGTCATGCGCATGGTCGGTGCTTATTCAGTGCTCGCCAATGGCGGACAACGCATTGATCCTTCGCTGATTGATCGCATTCAGGACCGATACGGGCGGACGATCTACAAACACGAGCAGCGTGTTTGCGGAACTTGTGACGCAAGTGAATGGAACAACCAGGAAGAGCCCGTGCTTATCGATGAGCGCGAACTGGTGCTTGATCCGATGACGGCCTATCAGATTACCTCGATGATGGAGGGGGTCGTGTTGCGTGGCACAGCGACTAGCGTCTCCAAACTCGGCGTTCCGATTGCCGGCAAGACCGGTACGACGAATGATGAAAAAGACGCCTGGTTCGTTGGTTATGCGCCGGATCTCGTTGTTGGCGTCTTCGTTGGCTATGACAGGCCAGAATCAATGGGGCGTGGAGCCACGGGTGGTGGCCTTGCCGCGCCAATTTTCACAGACTTCATGAAAGATGCCCTGACAGAAACCATGGCCAAGAACTTTCGTGTTCCACCGGGTCTGCTGCTTTACCCGATCGACCGCCAGACCGGTCTTGTTGCCGATGCCGGTCAGCCGGGGGTGATCCTGGAAGCTTTCAAACCAGGAACGAGCCCGCCGGACGATCTGTGGTTCATCGGCTTTGAGGACGAGGTTCTGGGTGGGCAGCTCCGCGCGGCGTCAGAAGAGAAGCGTGAGCGTCTTGAGGGGGCAGGGGGGCTGTTCTAGTGATTGGCCCAGCAGCCGTTGGTTCAATTTCAAGCAAATTGAGTGCTTTGGCTTGAACCAGGCCTTGGGCTTAGCTACCGCACTGCAATGACCAAAATTTCCACCGTTCGCTTCGCGCCATCTCCCACCGGCCGCCTCCATGTCGGCAATATTCGTACAGCCATGTTCAACTGGCTCTTCGCCAAACCGGACGGCGTTTTCGTGCTGCGTTTGGACGATACGGACCACGAGCGTTCGACGCGGGAATTCGCAAAAGGGATCGTTGAGGACCTCACTTGGCTCGGAATCACTCCGGACCGGATCGAGCGTCAGTCTGACCGGTTCGATGCTTATGAGAAGGCGGCGCGACAGCTGCGTGATGCTGGTCTGCTCTACCCTTGTTACGAGACACCAGACCAGATTGAGCGCAGTCGCAAACGGCTTATGGCCCGGGGTAGACCGCCGGTCTATGATCGGGCGGCATTGATGCTGACTGATGACGAGCGGGCAGCATTGGAAGCGGAGGGGCGCAAGCCTCATTGGCGTTTTCTGCTGCAAAATTTCGCCAACAACCCGTTTGAGACGACGCGCACCGATGTGACTTTTGATGATGTCTATCGGGGCGAGCAGGTCGTTGACCTTGCCTCCATGTCAGACCCCGTGCTCCGTCGTGAGGATGGGACTTGGCTCTACACCCTGCCATCGGTGGTCGATGACCGTGACATGGGCATCACCCATGTGATCCGCGGTGGAGACCATGTGGCCAATACGGGAGTGCAGATCGCACTCTTTCGCGCTTTGGGCGTCGAAAACATACCAACGTTTGGCCATCACAACCTGCTGACCGACAGTGAGGGGGAGGGGCTGTCCAAGCGTAAGGAATCTGTTTCCATCCAGCAGCTGCGCCAGAATGGATACGAGCCAATCGCCGTCACGAGCCTGTCCGTGCTTACAGGGACGGATAAGGACGTCGTGACGCTTGCAGACACGGACGCGCTGCGAGAGCATTTTCAGAGCGCTAAAGTCTCCAAGGGCCCAGCGCGATTCAACGAACAAGAGTTGAACGCGCTCAACGAGCGCGTTCTCCACGCAATGCCCTATTCCGTAGCCCAAGCAGGCCTTCGGGCCGCTGGCGTTGAGGTCAGCGATGATGCGTGGGCGTTGTTCCGCGAGAACCTCACCAAATTCAGTGACATCGTCGATTGGGCGCCAGTTATAGATGGAACTGTCTCTCCCGCAATTGAGCCAGAAGACAGAGACTTCATCGCACAAGCTCTAGAGGAATTACCGGCCGCGCCCTGGGATCACGGTACGTGGTCCGCCTGGACGGGTGCACTGAAAAACTCGTCAGGCCGCAAGGGCCGCACGCTCTTCATGCCGCTGCGTAAGGCGCTGACAGGGCGCGAACACGGCCCGGATATGGGCGCGCTCTTGCCCTTGATCGGCCCAGAGCTTGCCCATGAAAGGCTTGCCGACGCGCTCTAAAATGCGTGCGGGAAAAGCCCGCCATCCATCAAAATGTTCTGTCCGTTGATGTAGCCAGCATGCTGGCTGCACAAAAACGCGCAGGCGTTGCCAAACTCTTCTGCTGTACCAAAACGTTTGGCCGGAATTTCCTCGATCTGCGCCTGCGCAATTGCATCTTCGCTGACGCCTCGCGCCTTTGCACCGGCAGCGATGCCACCGCGCAGGCGCTTGGTGTTCATCTTGCCGGGAAGCAGATTGTTGATCGTCACGCCACGCGCTGCATGGATCGGGCGCACGCCGGCGAGAAATGCGGTCAATCCAGCGCGGGCCGCAGATGACAGATCGAGACCCTCGATGGGCATGAGAACAGAAAGGGAAGTAACATTCACGATCCGCCCAAAGCCGCGCTCGGCCATGCTCGGCGCAACGGCTTGGATGAGTTCGATGGGCGTGACCATGTTTTGGATGACGCCTTCAATCATCGCCTGTCGGTCGAGATCGAGATAGTCTTTCCGGGGCGGACCGCCATTGTTGTTGACCAGAATATCTGGTGCAGGGCAGGCGGCAATAAGGGCCTCTTGACCTTCTGGCGTGGAAACATCAGCAGCAACCGCCGTCACTTTGGCCCCGGTCAATTCTTCAATCTCGGTGCGCGCCTGGTCCAGAACCTCGTTCCGTCTGCCATTAATCACCACCTCACAGCCTGCTTGAGCGAGCGCAAAGGCGCTTGCGCGGCCTAATCCTTCACTCGAAGCACAGATAATGGCCTTGCGACCGGAAATTCCCAGATCCATTGTGCGGCTCTTTCCAAATTGACGATGATTCACCCGACAAAGGCCTAACCGAAAACCATGACGACACAAACCAACCGCCCATTGCCAACCCTTACCGATGTTAGGAAGGCGCGGGAACGCCTGGACGGTATCGCTATCAGAACTCCACTCATTCGCAATCAGCGATTGGATGAATTGACGGGCGGGCAGATATTCCTCAAATGCGAAAACCTGCAGCGTACCGGCAGCTTCAAGTTCCGGGGCGGTTACAATGCCGTTGCTGCCAATCTGGATGTTGCGCGCGCGAAGGGTGTTATTGCCTCTTCTTCCGGCAATCACGCCCAAGGGGTAGCGGAAGCCTGTCAGATATTCGGTGTGGACGTGACCATCATCATGCCCGCCGATGCTCCGCAGTCGAAGAAGGATCGCACCATGCGTTCAGGGGCGAAATTGGTCGAATTCGATCGCTACAGAGATGACCGCGACGCGATTTTAGATGATTTGGCAACTAAATCAGGTGCGCTGAAAATCCACCCCTTCGAACATCCTGATGTCATTGCAGGGCAGGGAACGGTTGGTCTGGAAACTGGCGAGCAGATGAGTGAACTTGGTGTTGTTCCTGATCACGTCATCGCATGTACCGGTGGAGGCGGGTTGCTTGCAGGCATCTATCTTGCGCTTCATGAGAATTATCCCGGCGCCGCGTTCCACACGGCTGAACCGTTTGGTCACGATGACCAAGCCAAGTCACATGCCTTGGGCAAGCGCATCGCCAATGAACAAGCCCCTCCATCTGTGCAAGATGCGATCATCACACCGTTGCCAGGAGAGGCATCCTTCGCCTTGTTGAAAGGACAGGTTGGAGCTGGACTCGTTGCGACAGACCAAGACGCTCTAAACGCGGTCAAATTTGCATTTGAGGAATTGAAGTTGGTGGTCGAACCGGGAGGTGCCTGCGCGCTGGCTTGCATCATGAATGGAGCGCTCAATGTGACAAAAAAGACAGTTGTTGTCACATTGTCTGGCGGCAACGTTGACTCAAAAATGATGGCACATGCGCTTGGTGTCTAACCGGAGCGGGGCTCTGCTTTGCAAAGCCTTTCCAATCCGGCACAATGGCCGCAATCGAAAGCTGGTGCCTGACCCGTGACTGCCAACCCCGCCTACCACCTGTTGATGGAGGATGAAGACGCGCAGCCGGTGGGCCAGCTAGTTGTCACCGAACGTGGTGACACGCTTCATTTGGAAGCGAGCGGTGATTGGACATTACGCACCGTCGAGTTACTCGACGGTAAAATTCGCAAGCTCGAAGAGATCACCGCAAAGGCCATATCCGTCGACATTTCCGCGGTGACGGAGATGGACACATCTGGTGCCTGGCTGATTGAGCGACTACGTCGCCGTTTGCTTGAACGTGGGATTGAACTCGACGTTGCGCCGCTTGCAGATACCAGTCGTGGGCGTGGACTTGTTTCAGTTTTAAAGGCCCACAAGATCGACGTGGACCAGGCTTTGGCGGGATCGCCGGGTTTTTCGTTCCTGGCGCCGCTCCGTATTCTTGGTGAAATGACGCTCCAAGCTTGGCGTGATTTTATCATGGCCTGCAACATTCTGGGGGCATGCATCCAGGGTTCCCAGTTGAAGGCAAGCAACCGCAGCTCCATTCGCGCCACGGCCATCATTTCCCAACTCGACCAGATGGGCCGGCAAGCGGTACCGGTGATTGGAGTTATGTCACTGCTGATCGGCGGTATTTTGGCTCAGCAGAGCGCCTACCAGTTGAAGTTTTTTGGAGAAGAGCTGCTGACCGTTGATCTCGTCGGCATCCTGCTGTTGCGCGAAATTGGCGTGCTTCTTACCGCCATCATGGTTGCCGGACGAACCGGCAGTGCAATCACCGCTGAGATTGGCATGATGAAGCAACGCGAGGAAATCGATGCGCTGCAGGTGATGGGGCTTAACGCCGTTGGAGTGCTCATATTACCCCGGTTGATTGCGCTTTTGATTGCGCTCCCAATTCTCACATTCCTTGCTGATCTTGCCGGTTTACTCGGGGCAATCATTGTCTGTTTTCTCTATGTCGGCATTACACCTGATCAGTTTTTGGCGGCCTTTGAGACAGGGGTTGGTGGCGAACCTTTCATCGTTGGCCTGGTTAAAGCGCCCTTCATGGCACTCGTCATTGGTCTGGTGGCCACCATCGAAGGCCTAAAGGTTGGCGGCAGTGCAGAATCTCTGGGAAAGCGAACGACTGAGTCCGTTGTTCGCGCAATCTTCATCGTCATTTTCATGGACGGTGTGTTCGCCATCTTCTTTGCGTCGATTGGTTTCTGATGGCGAAGGCTGTTTCTCATCAGGATCGAGACGTGATCCTCCGCGTCCGTGATATCGAAGTCGGTTTTGGCACCAAGAAGATTCTTAAGGGCCTCGATCTCGACGTCTATAGCGGCGAAATTCTGGGGTTTGTTGGCGGCTCCGGCTCGGGCAAATCCGTGCTGACGCGCGCCATATTAGACCTTGTTCCAAGACAGGCAGGTATAATCGAGATATTCGGAATCGACTATGATGAAGCTAACCCCGACACGAAACTTGCCATTGACCGAAACATAGGCGTGTTGTTCCAGCACGGTGCGCTATTTTCCGCTCTGACCGTGAAGGAGAACGTGCAGGTTCCCATGCGGGAATATTATGAATTGTCCCAACCACTGCAGGACGAGTTAGCTGCTGTGAAGTTGGAGCTGGTGGGCCTGCCACTTGATGCGCTCAATAAGTACCCTTCAGAGCTTTCCGGCGGTATGATCAAACGTGCAGCCCTGGCTCGTGCGCTCGCTCTGGACCCCGACATCGTATTCCTGGACGAACCAACATCGGGTCTTGATCCCATCTCAGCAGCAGATTTTGACGAATTGATCGCCGATCTCAGCGAAACGCTCGGCCTCACCGTCTTTATGGTGACCCATGATCTCGACTCGCTCCAAGCGGTTTGCGACCGCATCGCTGTCCTGCGCCACGGCAAGGTGCTCGTTAACGGGCCGCTTTCGGCGATGCTGGAGGTCGAGGATGAATGGGTGCGGTCTTATTTCCGCGGCAAGCGGGCACAGCTTGGTGCTATCGACGGCGGTCACGACCATGGTGACAGCACAAAAAGCCCCATGGCATCACCCCGACCTTCGAGCTAGGGAAGGCTATGGAAACTCGCGCAAACTATATTGCAGTCGGAATATTCACGTTGCTTGCGATGCTGGCGGCGGGGATCCTTGTTTATTGGATCTCCGGCTATTCCAACCGTGATCAGCTCGTGCCACTCGATGTGCGCATCGAGGGGTCCGTTTCCGGCTTGGGTCCGGGGAGTGTCGTGCAGTTCAATGGTATTACCGTTGGCCGTGTCACGGATCTGTCCCTTGACACGAGCGACCCGAGCTTCGTGGTGGTTCATACGGAAGTTGATGCCAACACCCCTGTTCGCGAAGACACCCGCGCCAATGTCGGCCTGCGAGGCCTAAGTGGAGGCGCGTTCATAGCGCTTGAAGGTGGATCTGCGGATAAACCAGCGTTGCTTGTGGAAGCGCAAAACAGTGATGATGACACGGTGCCCCGCATTCAGGGTGCGCCATCAGCGTTCTCCGACTTGATCGTGCGGGTGAATTCCATTGCCTCCCAGGTGGAGCGCACTATGACTGTGCTCCAGGCTTTCGTGAACGAAAATGAATCCAGACTGACGGACACTTTTGAGAATATTGAGAATTTCACCGGTGCCCTTGCAGGCAACAGTGCAGATATCGGTCGCTTTATGGAGAGCGCCGGGGATGTAGCAAACGCTCTTGAAGGCATTTCTGGCAAGATGGATGGCACTATCACTCAGGTTGAGGCCATAGTGCTGGCGATAGAACCTGACAAGGTGCGTCAAGTGGTTGATGGTGCTGCAAACCTAGCAAACACAGTCAGCAACCAGGAAGACGCTATTGCGGAAATGCTGCAACAGGCAAAGCGGGCGGCGGAACGAGTGGATAAGATGACGGTGGAGCTTGATGAAACCGCCAAGCGGATTAACGCCATCGTCGCGGCAGTCGAACCGGATAGCGTAGCTTCAGCCGTAAACAACGTCGATCAGGCTGCTGGGCAAATAAACAACGTGTTGTCTAGAGTAGATGCGGCGCAGGTTGGTTCAGCAGTATCCGACGTCGCTGCATTGGCGGGTGAAGCGCGCCAGGTGGTCTCTGCCGTTGATCACGAGCAGGTGTCGTCGCTCATTCAGAACCTTAGCGAGGCGAGCGCCCGGCTGAATACGCTCAGCGGTGCCGTAACGTCAGAGCAAGTGGCATCGCTCACATCAAACATTGATACCGCAGCCCGTGAAGCGCGTGAGGTACTCGCTGCGGTTGACGAGGAAGCTGTATCCCAAACGATCTCTGACGTCTCTGCCGCCGCCCGCCGGGCCCGACAATTTGTGTCTGAACTCGATCCAGCGCTTATCCGCCAACTTATCACTGATCTTTCACAGGCTAGCGCCAGCGTCTCTCGTGTTGTCTCGGCGATCGATGCCGACCGTCTAAACCGCGCCGTCGATAACATCTCTGAGACCGCTGAAGGCGCAAATCGGGTGGTGAAAGACGTCGAGAATGTCACATCCCAGTTTCGCGATCGCGGTCCCGATGTTCAGAAGATTATCGATGACGCTGTTGCGCTGACAGAACGTCTCAACAAGACCTCCGAGAAGGTGGATGGGCTTGTCAGCCAAGCACAAGGTTTGCTCGGCGCAGGCGCGAATGAAGGTGTTATGACCGACATTCGCGCCACATTGGCTGAGTTTCGCCGCTCGGCACGGGTTATTTCGACGGAAATCTCCCGTGTTTCGGCAAGCGTTTCCGGTTTCACCCAGCGTGGCTTGGGAGACACACAGGGCTTAATTCGTGATGCCAGGCAGTCGCTTGACCGGATTGACCGTGTTATCCGCAACATAGAAGACAATCCGGCAGCGCTGATTAGTGGCGCTGGTGGTTCGCGGGTGCCGGAGACAAAAGGTGGCCGGCCACGGCGATAGGGACGAGTGATGGCACCTGCGGGGAAAATGCAGCTGAAGACTTTGGGCCAACGCACGGCGCGTTTCGGCCTTGTGGCTGGGCTTGCCACAAGTCTGTCCGCTTGTGCGCTCCTGGGAATTTCAGAGAAACCTCGCGAGACTTATGAGCTCTCCGCTGTGGATGGCTTTTCCGGCCTGAGCGCGGCCACGCGCGCGCAGATCTTGGTGAAGGCGCCCAGTGCGCTCAAATCTCTTGATAGCGAACGGATAGTCGTGCGGCCGGCGCCGCCCGTTGTGACCTACCTTGCCGGTGCGCAATGGTCGGACACGCTTCCGCGTATGGTGCAGGCGAAGCTGGTTGCTACCTTTGAAAATACTGGTCGGACCGGCGCCACAGCACAGCCAGGCGATGGCCTTGTCATCGACTTCCAGTTGGTGAGTGAAATTCGCCGCTTCGGTATCGATGAGAGAACTGGCACCGCACAAATCGAGATGTCGATTAAACTGCTGACAGACAAGAGCGGGAGAGTGCGGCAAACGCGCATCTTCCGCGAAGCCGTGCCGGTGCGTGGTAGTACGTCAGATGCCTATTTCGCGGCTTTGGACGACGCCTTTGATCTCATGACTCGCGATATCGTGCAGTGGGTTCTGCGCACTATCTGATTTTCTCAGTATGAGTGAAAATCCCCCAACCGAATAGAGGTCGGGGGAGTAATTTGGCTTACGCGAAGCGGCCCGCAGCGTGGGCGAGCATTGTATAGACCTTGCCATTGTCGGAGGTGAGGTAGCTCTGCGTCACCATGTTGTCCTTGTCGTTTTCAGCAACGTCCGTAATGAGACGCTCGAAGTCAGAAACATAGCGGTCGACTGCCGTTTTGAAGGTCTTGTCGTTGCGGTATTTGGCCTGAACCTCGTCAAATGTTCTGCGGCCAGCTGCCGTATAAACATCCCGCTGGAAAACACCGTCTTCACCGTTCTGGTAGCGTGTCCACACGTTTACTGCAGTTGCGTGGTCGAGTGACGCGGAGATTTCAGCCGATAGGTTAGCAAACGCATCTTTCTCTTCAGCCTTTGTAGACTGGGTGACCTCACCATCATCGCGGGAAGCACGGCTGAGTAGGTCTTTCACCCAACCATCACCTTCACTTTTCGCGCCGGTTTCAAGCGTGTCGACAACAGAGCGTTGCAAAGGAGCCGGGGGCGGCGGGGCAACCGTGCCTGCCGTCGACGGGACTGGCGTTGGAGCCGGTACAGGCGCAGGTGCGGCAGGTTCCTGCCGAACAGGTTGCGGCGATGGGGCCGCAGCTACCGGAGCAGCTACAGAGGCCACGGGCGCATTCACTGTCGAAACATCGGCAACCACCGTGTCTCGGCCCACCATTTCAGCAAGGTCTTTCAACGCCTTGATCTGCTCGGAGACAACCCGGCGCATATGTGCCGTAGTTTCCTTTGCCTCATCGGGCAGGTCGATCACGCCTTTCTTCAATTCACCGCGGGTCGCTGCGAGTTCCTCACGCAAGGTCTGCGCGGAACTACGCATTTCGCTTGTAGCTGCGGTAAAGCGCTCAGATGCTTCGCTGGCAGCTGCGTGGACTTGTTCAGACAAGTCGCGGGTCAGGCCACCGGCGCGTTCTTCGGCACTGCGGACGGTCTCGCCGATCATCTCCGTGAAGCGGCGCAACAGTTGCTCCATATCCGTAGACTTGGAGACCATGCCTTCCGAGAGCTGCTCGATGGCGGTCCGACGTTCATCCAGGCTCGCGCTGAAGTTTTGCTGCGTGCTTTCCAGCATGTGGGCGACTGAGGCGAGGGTGGAACCCTGCTCTTCAAAGCGAGCGGCAATCTTCACCACATCTGCGAGAACTGTATTTGAGATGTCCTTCAGACCCTCAAAATTACGGTCAAGAACGCGGTTGGAGACTTCAAGGTCGCCAGAAGCATGCGCAACGACATCTTTGAAGCGTTCCGTGCGCTCAGTGAGGCCTGTTTCTGCTGCCGACATCGTGTTTGCGGAAGAAATGATGAGCTGAGACAACTCGTCATTGGATTCAGACAGTCTGTCGAGCAATCCAGCCACATCCACTGTCAGACGTTCGCGCATGGCGGCCAGCGTTTCAACGCTCTCGTTTGACCGAGCTGAAAGGGCCTCCACCATTGCCGCGCCTTCGTTTCGCAACCGTTCCGTGGCTTGTTGTGAGACATTGGTGATGCGCTCAGCCATGTTTTCACCGCTTTCGAGAATGTTCTCGGACTGATGATTCACGGCAGCAGTGAGATTCTGCGACGACGTGGTCAGCTTTTCAACCAGACCACCCGTGCGCTGCTCCAATGCAGTATAGCGGTTAGCGAGATCCTCGGCCGCCGCCTGCGCTGCATCTTCCATTCGATCATTGGACGTGACGAGAGCAGATTCCAGCTTGGCAGCCGCTTCGTTAGCTGATGTGCGCAGACCCTCGGTTGTGCCCTCCAGACGCTGAACCAGATTAACAGAAATCTCGCTCGTGGCAGCCGCAAGACGTTCTGCAACCGCGTCGCCTTCTTCCTTGAAGTTGCGCAACAGAGGCAGCGTGTCGCGGGTAAGCAACTGCGACAATTCCTTAGAGCGGGCGGCAAGAGTGACGTTAAGTTCTGAAGTCTTTTCAGCGAGAACCGACGTAACACCATCGGCACGTTTGGCGATGGCCTCGTTTGCCGTCTCCAGTTGCTGACGGATGCGCCCGTGCAGATCTTCAACGGCCTGGCGCATGA
Organism: uncultured Alphaproteobacteria bacterium; assembly: GCA_929200315.1. Taxonomy (GTDB): domain Bacteria; phylum Pseudomonadota; class Alphaproteobacteria; order Rhizobiales; family Rhizobiaceae; genus Pseudahrensia. The sequence goes on from CAKMZB010000005.1 coordinate 41,713, forward strand.
TCTCAGAGGTCTTATCGGTCTCACCGGACATGGAAGCAGTGAGCTGCTCGGCCCGTTCTCCCATCATTCCGTCGATAGCGCGTACATGCTGATCAAGGTGTTCAGCAGCGCCATCGAGGCGGGTGCCGAGGGTCTGATCCATCGCTCCGACCTGCTCATCAAACCTGCCGTGCAATTCCTCAGCGCGCTGAGTCATTGAATTATCAATTTTCTCCGCAGCGCTTCCTACGACCACACCAATGCGATCTTCGAATTCGTCCGTGCGCTCAGCGAAATCGCGGCCAAATTCATCGAAACGGTTTGAGAGGCGTGCATCGACATCAGTAAAGCGGCCATCGATTTCATCCGCCTTGGCTTTTAGAACGCCGTCAACCCGGTCGGCCCGATCTGCAAGCGCCGCATCAATTTGATCCAGATGGGTCGTCAAGTTCGTCGAAATACTGAGAGCACGGTCATCAAGCGCGGTACGTGCTTCATCAATCTGACGCTGCATATCCTCGTTGACGACCTTCTCGCCCGCCTGGAAGGTTTGGGCGAGTTCTTGGGTCCGTGTTGCGAGAGTTTCGTCCAGATTTGTCGCGCGAGTACCGAGCGCTTCCTCGACCCGCTCAAGGTTAGAGCGGAGTGTTTCGCCGCGCTCTTCGAATTGTGAGATCACACCGTCAATTCGGGAATCTACTTTATTCACAAAGCCTTCAGCACCTGTGCCGAGTGCTTCCTCCACACGACCAACAGCTCCCTGGAAAGACGAGCCTCGCTCATCAAGTTGGGTCAAAACGTTTGTCAGGCGCACATCGAAGGTTTCCGAGATTCCTGAAACGCCCGTTTCCAGGGCCGAAGCAATGTTGGAGCGACCGCCTTCAAGAGCTTCAGTCAATTCACGTGCGCCACGCTCAATGCGTTCGCGCAGATCTTCACTGCGGTGCTCGATCGTGCTGGCCAGGGTCTCGTTGGACAACGTGAGGCTGATTTGCGCGGTTTCAACCGCGTCGCCTGTGGTCTTGGCCGATTCCTGAAGCGCTTCAACCATCTTAGTGGTTGCAGTCTCAATGCGAGCATCGATGGATTCATTCTGAGACGCGATAGCGTCAGCTGCGCTTTCAGCAGCAAAGAGAAGTGCCGCCTGAGCATTTTGCACCGCATCGTTTGCCGCAACGGTCTGCTCTGACAACGTCTTAGCAAAGCGATCCGTCGTGCCGGTCAGCTTCTCTTCAAGGTTCATAATGTCGCTCTGCGATGCACTCTGTGCGACCTGGCTGGCTTCGCTAAGCTCAACCTGCGCTGCCTGGACGGCGGCTACAGTGGCATCTTGGGCATTGCGAACTGCATCAGCAGCGGCTTTCGCTGAATTCTCAAGACGTTCGGCAATATCACCGGCGCGCGAATCCATCGTGTGAACCATATTTTCACCGGCAAAGCCAAGAGCAATGTTGACCTCATCGGCCGCTTCCGCAGCGCGTTCACTTGCAGCCTGCAGCTGGGACAGCAGGCCCATGCCGGCAGTTTCGACCTTGGCTGCCAAATCAGTCGACTGTGCTGCAATGGTTGAAGCTGTAGTCTCTGCAGCTGCTCCCAACCGGACTTCAAGATTGCCAATGCTTTCAGTAGCAGCGTCACCAGCAGCTTTCATTTTGTCGGTAAGGCCGCCACCACTTGCAACAATCTTACTAGCGAGTTCGGTACCGGATTCCTGCATGTATCCAAGCAGATCTTCCCCTGAGCGCTCCAACGCAGCTTTCATGCGGTCATTGGTGTTCAATAACGCATCCGCGAAGGCCTGTTGAGCTTCTTCAACATTGTCACTGATTTGACGGGCCGAAAGTGTGAGATCATCGCGAAGTGTGTCGCTAACGCCGGAAATGGACGAGCGCACTTTCTCGCTGTGGCTGACTATAGCCTCTCGCTCCGAGGCAAGATCCGCCACAAGAGCTCGCATTCGAGCCTCGTTCTCTGCGTAGGTGGTTTCAAGGCCAGAAACCTCATTTTGGAACAGATACTCCAACTCGGTCGCACGGCCTACCGCACGATCGATACCATCGGTGAGGGCATTAACTTCTGAGCGTACCGCAAGGCTAACGCTGCGCACCGTGTCTATGGCTTCAGTTTCCGGCTCGATCAGGCGATAGGCTGCTTCCGTCATGGAACGGGCAGCAACCTTCATCTCACCAGCTCGTCGCGCCATAACGGCATAGGTGACGATCAGGAAAAGCGGCAAAATGAGAGAGCCGAGAAAATAGATGAGGTTCGGACGCTCGAAAATATCTAACCAGGCGCTCGCGTTCAGTACATCGGGACCGAACAAACGATAGCCGGCCCAGGTTGCAGCAAGAATCCAGACAATACCGAGAACAGTCGCGATGACGATTGGGCCACGTGATGCCTGTTGGTTCAGTGACGCGCGGAAGCGGGCAGCACCGCCACGGCCGAGATCGTTGTCAGCTGGTACACGGGGACGCACAACCTCGTCCTTACCAGCCGCAGCCTGCTTGGCTTTCGTCTTGGAAGAACCTTTGGTCGCGCTGTTCGTCGCGTCCAGTTCAGAGGCGCCACTCTTGTGTGCCTTGTTCTGAAGCTCTTTTTCGACTGCGTTGGGAGAGCGTTTGGTCGCATCCACCTTGACGTCGGACTTTGGAGCTTTCGCCATTTGACTGCCTCACTGCCCGCAAAGCGGGCTACTCGTTACGCGGTTCGCCTTCGCAAGGCTCCCCCTTTGCACAGACACATTTCGAATGTGTGCACAGTGCCCGGCTACTTTAAGGAGAATTTTCGGCTTTTCCATCAAAGCCGTTAACCCTTGGCGCAATTCTGAAGAAATGGTTAACGCAAAATTTGCCCGTAAAGAGGCAGCAAGAGTTCATTCTGCAGTTGACACCGGAACCATGCCAATTACCAGTCCGCGTGCATGAGAACCCAATTAGCGCGCAGACCAGATGGCGAAAATTCATTATATCACGGATGATGGCACAACTTTTGACGTCGATGCAGAAAATGGCACGACGGTTATGGAGAACGCCATTCGTAACAATGTGCCGGGGATTGAAGCCGAGTGCGGCGGCGCCTGCGCTTGCGCAACGTGCCATGTCTATGTTGACGCGGCATGGACGGACAAGACCGGTAAAGCCCAAGCAATGGAAGAAGACATGCTGGACTTCGCTTACGACCTTCAACCCAATTCGCGCCTGTCCTGCCAAATCAAAGTTACGGACGAATTGGATGGGCTGGTCGTGCGGGTGCCTGAGCGACAGGCTTAGATGGTGCAGCTCTACGTGTAGTAGGTTGGAAACCGCATTAGCGCGCCGCCGCAAACATCCGCTTTACGCGACCTCTTTCATTGGCATCATAGCGCAAATGCGCCTGGCGCATGCGCACTAAACCCCTGCGCGTTACCACTTTGGCCCTGCTGCGTAAGGCTGAACAACTGTCCAGGGATGGGATTGCAAGAACGTCACGGCGAATCTTTGCCAATTCACGGCGCATAATCGTGATGTGCTGTTGTTCGTGCACGCGTGCGTAGGCTGCAAGGTTCTTCCACCACGCAATCGTTGCTGCGCCCGCTCCGCTGCGATCTTCCCAACGCGGCAAAACGATGCGAGCGGAAAAGCCAAAGCTTGCAGAACCGATTGAGCAGCGACCGGATCGACTTTGTGTCTGAATATTCTGAGATAATCGAAAGCGTGTGACAGCAATGTTGTGACTACGGTTTCCCCCTGACGGGCCTTTGCGCTGCATGTTTTTGACAAGCTCGGGAATGCTGGAACCTGTGACTTGGTACGTGCTGTATCTAATCTGGTTTTCAGGCGGGATCGATACGCAACCTGCAAGGATGAGGAACGCGAGAAGAAGGAGAGGACGTCTAATCAATTCGCTACTCCGCAGGTACAAATCTTGGTTTCAATGTCGTCTCATAGCCCGGGCGCGGGTGTTGTGGGACCAATAATGCAAGACCAAAAGACGCAACCGCCATCGCCGTTCCAGCCAAAAACACGGCCATTGGACTGAACAGCCACAACAGGCCGAAGAGGACGGGGATGAAAACCGCCGCAATGTGGTTGATCGTGAAGGCCACGCCGGTGGTTGCCGCAATATCACCGGTATCGGCGATCTTTTGGAAATAAGTCTTCTTGGCGATCGCCATGGCAAAAAGGGCGTGATCGACGAGATAAAGTCCAATCGCTACCGCTGGGTTGGTGACAAAGGCGTAAGCGGTGAAAACGGTGGCAAGGCCCGCATATTCAATAAGGAGTGCTTTGCGTTCCCCCAATTTCTCGATCAGTCGGCCAATCAGCGGTGCGGCGACCATCATGAACGCTGCGTTGACGAAAAAGAGCGCGGCGATGTCTTTGAACGCATAGCCGAACCGCTCGACCATCATCCATGAGGCGAAGACGAGGAATATCTGTCTTCGGGCACCAGCGAGGAATGTCAGAGCGTAGAACAACCAGTATTTCTTCCGCACGATCAGCTTCTTATGCTGAACTGTCGGCGCTTCGAAATACGGAAATGCAAGTTTCATGTAGATGACCATCGCCAGCGTTGCGCTGCCGGCGATGAGAAACATCGTTGTGTAGGTCCAGTCGAAGAAAGTCCCAACCAGGAATATCCCTGCATAGGCGACAAGCTGCGCAGCGGACGCGACGGCAACGATCTTGCCCATCGTGCGCGCGGCGACATTCTTCGGCAACCATTGCAGGGTCAGCGACTGATGCATGGTCTCGTAATAGTGGAAGCCTACAGACCCGATGAACGTGGTGATGTAGAAACCAAGCGCTGTCGGAAAATAGCCCGTCGCAGCAACGCCCACACCGAGCAGAACGAGAGACACCATCGCCAGCGTCTGTTCCCGCATAGCAAAGAGCAGAAAAACCGCTGCAAAGGACAGGAAGCCCGGAATTTCGCGGATCGATTGCTGCAATCCGATGGCCGCGCCGTCAAAGCCAAGCATTTCTGCGGCGAAATTGTATTGCAGTGCGCTCCAGGAGGCGAAGGCCAGCTGCATTGCAAAAGCCATGAGCATGAGCAGCAGGGCGGGACGACGCCAATCAGCCAACCCTCCCTCGGCCAGATCTCCCACGGGCGGAACGGCAAGATTGATTGCCGCATCTAGGGCAGGGGGTTCTGGCTTCATTGCCCCCTCTCCCGCCCGCCACAACGGGGAGCACAAGGTCGCTCGACGCTTGATTGCACGCCCGCGCTGAGGCACGAGAACGCCATGACAGATTCTGCCCCTCGCAAGCCCCGCGCACTGCATCACCTGGTCCTACCGGTCGGTGATCTCGCGACGTCACGCGTGCGATACGAGCAGCTTGGTTTTACTGTTGCACCGGATGCCAAACACCCGTTTGGAACAGAGAATTGCTGCGTCCATTTCCAGAACGGCACGTATCTGGAGCCATTGGCCATTGGCCATCGTGAAACTGCCGAGGACGCGGCATTGGAGGGCAATACTTTTGTCCTTAACGACAGCGCTTATCGCTTCCGGCGCGGCGTTGAAGGGTTTTCCCATGTAGTCTTTGCCTCTGACGATGCGCAGGCGGACCATGAGGCCTTTGCCCGCGCATCAATCTCGCCCGGTGCGACGCTGACCTTCAGCCGGGAGTTTGAGACGGCAGGTGGTGAAACCGCCGCGGCGACATTTAAACTCGCCTTCGCCGCAGACCGCCGCGCGCCAGATGCGAACTTTTTCACCTGCCAGAACGTCAAGTCTCCTGCGGTCGATCGCTCCGGCCTGACCAGTCATGAAAACGGCGTCACCGGCATTTCTGGTGTTATTGCATCAGAAACAAACCCGACTGATTTTCAGTACTTTCTGCAAAACATAGCAGAGCAGCGCGAATCCGAGGCGGATTCTTTCGGTATTGATATCGCACTCGCCAACAGCACGATTACAGTTCTCACCCCTGCCGGGATGTTAGCCTATTATGGAGCAGAAGCGGAGGATCGCGAGCGCGGGCTACGGCTAGTCGGCTTCGTTGTTTCGGTGCCTAACCTTTCCGCCACCAAAGACACATTGAACACTAACGAAATCAGCTTCACCGAACACTTGGGGCGTATCGTCGTCGCCCCGGCATCCGGCCAAGGTGCCATCATTGCATTTGAGGAAATATCCAAATGAGCGCAACAAACAACGACGTAACGGTTGGCAAGGCCGTCTTTTCCAACTTGAAGCCCTTCTCGCTCATCGCCGGCCCGTGCCAGATGGAAAGCCGCGATCATGCTTTTGAAATTGCAGGACGTTTGAAGGAAATCTGCGAGAAAGCCGGGATAGGACTGGTCTATAAATCGAGCTTCGACAAAGCCAACCGTACCAGCCTTTCTGGCAAGCGAGGCATTGGCCTTGATGCTGCGCTCGAAGTGTTTGACGCATTGCGCGCGGAGCTATCTCTGCCGGTGCTGACGGATATCCATTCTGAAGAACAATGCGCCCAGGTCGCTCCTCATGTGGATGTGCTTCAGATCCCGGCCTTTCTCTGCCGCCAGACAGACCTTTTGATCGCTGCGGCCAAGACCGGCGCCGTCATCAACGTGAAGAAGGGGCAGTTTCTTGCGCCCTGGGACATGGGCAACGTCGTTGCCAAACTGACCGAGAGCGGCAACGCAAACGTGCTCGTTACGGAACGTGGCACGAGCTTTGGCTACAATACGTTGGTGACGGATTTTCGCGGTTTGCCGCAAATGGCAGAGCTCGGCGCACCGGTGATTTTCGATGCGACCCATTCCGTTCAGCAACCTGGTGGACAGGGTGGCTCGTCGGGCGGTCAGCGGGAATTCGTGCCGGTTCTGGCGCGGGCGGCTGTAGCCGTGGGAGTTGCCGGGCTTTTCATCGAAACTCACGAAGATCCAGACAATGCGCCTTCAGACGGCCCTAACATGGTGCCGCTGCATGAGATGCCGCAATTGCTGGAGCAACTTCAGGCTTTCGATCGCGTGGCTAAAGGCCTTTGAAGGACTAACCTTTGTCGCGGGTCGACTGCATAAGGAACGCGGGCATGTGATCGCCCATACCCTTGGGCGTCTTGCCGTTATCTTGATCTTCGTCCCGACCGCGCTTGCGGTTGTTGCGGCGCTTCTCCTCAGCGGGTTTCTCAGCTTTCTTCGCTGTCGTTTTTTCAACCTGCGGAACAGCGTCCTGAGGCTCTTCGTGCTTGCGTGAAGAGCGGGTGCGACGAGGCTTCTTTTCAGCCTGGCTCGCAGATTTGTCTTCGGTCTTGTCGGCAGATTTCGCGCTGCTGGCCCGTCGCTGGCGCGTCGGCTTGCCATCAGTGTCAGGTTTATCAGCCTCTACCGGTTCGCCATTAAACCATTCAAGATCATCACCGGTCAGCTTCAGAATAGCGTCGAGATATCTATCGTCCGCTGGAGTTACGAGGCTGAATGCCCAACCATCGCGGCCGGCACGGCCACAGCGGCCAATGCGGTGAACGTAGTCTTCGGCATGGATCGGTACGTCGAAGTTGAAAACGTGGGACACATCGGGAATATCGAGACCCCGCGCGGCCACGTCGGAGGCCACAAGGAATTTGATCTCGTTGTCGCGGAAGCCGGCAAGCGTCTTCATGCGGCTCGTCTGGTCCATGTCGCCGTGGAGCGAGCCGACCGAGTAATTCCGCTTCATCAAAGAGCGATGCAGTGTCGCCACGTCCTTCTTGCGATTGCAGAAGATGATGGCGTTGGAAATATTGTCCTGTGAATCGATAACATCGCGTAGCTTGGCGCGTTTGTCCTGATCCTTCTTGGGAGCCTTAACGAGCTTCTGCTCGACGGTCTTTGCGGTTGTAGCTGCTGCAGCCACCTGCACCTGAACCGGGTTTTGAAGGAATTGGTCCGCAAGGCGCTCAATTTCCGGCGGCATGGTGGCGGAGAAAAAGAGTGTCTGGCGCGTAAAGGGCACCATTTTCACGATGCGCTCAATATCGGGAATAAAGCCCATATCGAGCATGCGGTCGGCTTCATCGATGACGAGAATTTCCACACCCGTCATGAGTATCCGGCCACGCTCGAAAAGGTCGAGCAGACGGCCAGGCGTCGCGATCAGCACATCGGCACCGCGGTCAAGCTTGCGCATTTGATCTTCAAAAGACACGCCGCCAATCAACAAGGCGACGCTCAGCTTGTGATTGACCGCGTATTTCTCAAAATTTTCCTCGACCTGCGCAGCAAGTTCGCGGGTTGGCTCAAGGATCAACGTGCGAGGCATTCGAGCCCGGGCGCGACCTTTCTCAGAAAGGGAAATCATCGGCAGCGTAAATGCCGCCGTCTTACCTGTACCGGTCTGAGCAATGCCCATAACGTCACGGCGGGCCAGAACTTCGGGGATGGCCTGTGCCTGGATCGGCGTGGGCTCGGTGTAGCCAGCCGCTGTCACGGCTTTGAGAACCTTTTCAGAAAGGCCCAATTCTTTGAATGTCATAGATCGTCTTATGGCTGGCCGCTTGGCGTCTTGCAGTGCGGCGGGGGGATCGGGAAAGCCGACCTCGTGCCGGCAAACAAACTTCTCCGCACGGATTGCGGAAAAGACATACACGAAAGGGTGCTAGGCAGCACAGCCTGCGATGTCAATAAACGGTCTAGACGTCGATGTGATCGTCCTTGATGAAAGAGGCGTTGTCCTGGATGAACCGGAAGCGTTTTTCAGGCTTGGTGCCCATCAGACGATCAATCGTATCCTTCGCGCGCAGGGGCTCATCAAGCGCGACGCGCAGAAGGGTGCGTTTGTCAGGGTCCATTGTCGTTTCTTTTAGTTGCGCAGGCATCATTTCACCAAGGCCTTTAAAGCGACCAATTTCGATCTTCTTACCTGCGTTGAACTCGCTGGCGACGAGTTGGTCCTTGTGCGCATCATCACGAGCATAGAGCGTTTTACCGCCCTGTGTGAGCTTGTAGAGCGGTGGCACGGCAAGATAAAGGGCACCATTTTCAATCACCTCTGGCATTTCTTGGTGAAAGAAGGTGATGAGAAGTGAAGCAATGTGAGCGCCATCAACATCAGCATCCGTCATGATGATGACGCGGTCATAACGCAGATCATCCATGGAGAATTTTGCGCGAGTGCCGCAGCCGAGAGCCTGGATCAGATCGTTGATCTGCTGGCTGCCGGCAAGTTTGTCGCGTGAAGCAGAGGCAACGTTCAGAATCTTACCGCGCAGGGGCAAGATCGCTTGGCTCTTGCGATTGCGTGCCTGCTTGGCGGAGCCGCCGGCGGAATCTCCCTCTACGATGAAGATTTCTGTTCCGCCCTTGGCGTTTTTGGAACAGTCAGCGAGCTTGCCGGGCAGGCGCAGCTTGCGCGTCGCGTTCTTGCGGTTGACTTCGCGTTCCTGCCGACGCCGCAACCGCTCATCGGCCCGGTCCAATACCCATTCCAGCAGCTTTGCGGATTGCGCAGGAGAGGCCGCGAGCCAGTGATCAAAAGCGTCACGGACGGCGTTTTCGACGATCCGAGCAGCTTCAATAGTCGCCAGCTTGTCCTTCGTCTGGCCGACAAATTCCGGCTCCCGGATAAAGACGGAGATCATTGCAGCAGCGGACGTCATCACGTCGTCGGTGGTGATGATTGCTCCCTTTTTATTGCCTATCAGTTCAGCATAGGCCTTCAGTCCGCGTGCAAGCGACGTGCGAAGGCCAGCTTCATGGGTGCCACCATCACCGGTTGGCACGGTGTTGCAGTAAGAGTCGGTGAAACCGTCCCCTGCATGCCAGGCAATCGCCCATTCGACCGCACCATGGCCGGAGCGCTTGGCTGTTTGGCCTGCAAAAACCTCTTCCGTCACCTGCGTTGCCTTACCAAGGCGCGTGGTGAGGTAGTCCTTCAAACCATTGGGAAAATGGAAGACTTCCTTTGCAAGAAGCTCGTCCTTGCCCGTGACCATGGAGAGGTCACAAGTCCAGCGAATCTGTACTCCTGCAAAGAGATAGGCCTTGGATCGGGCCATCTTGAAAAGTCTAAGGGCGTTAAATGCGGCGTCATTTCCAAAGATTTCCGGGTCCGGATGGAATCGCACCTTGGTGCCACGCCGGTTCGGGGCATCACCAATTTGCTCCAGCTTGGATGTCGCGATGCCGCGCGAAAAGGTTTGGCGGTAGAGCTTGCGGTCCCTTGCAACTTCGACAACCAGCTCATCGGAAAGCGCGTTCACCACCGAGATGCCGACACCATGCAGACCGCCTGAGGTTTCATAGGCCTTGCCATCAAACTTCCCACCCGCGTGAAGCGTCGTCATGATGACTTCAAGGGCCGACTTATCCTTGAACTTGGGATGCGGGTCGATGGGGATGCCGCGACCGTTATCCGTCACGGTCAGATAGCCGTCTGTGCCGAACTCCACCTCAATCCAGGACGCATGACCGGCAACAGCTTCGTCCATTGAATTGTCGATCACCTCCGCAAAGAGGTGGTGGAGCGCGTTTGTATCTTTACCGCCAATATACATGCCCGGGCGACGGCGTACGGGCTCAAGACCCTCCAGAACCTCAATGTCAGACGCGGTATAGGCCGTATCCTTACCGCTAGCAGGCGGCAGAGCGGGAGCAGGCGCCTGCGGCTTTGCAGATGCCGTACTGCCGGCTGGCGTGGCGAATAGGTCTGACATTCAGCAGTCCGAATAGGTTCGATTCGAAGTCGGTTTTACCACAAAACTCGTTCCTGCAATGTTCCTTGATCACCCAAAGACGGGCAAAAAAAAGGCGGGAGTGAACTCCCGCCTTATCGGCTTTGCAGTCTGAAAACGCCCCTTACAGGGAGTAGTACATGTCGAATTCTGCCGGGTGAGGCATCATTTCATATATCTCGTTCTCTTCCTCTTTCAGCTCGATGTAAGCGTCGATCTGATCTTTATCGAAGACACCGCCCTCCAGAAGGAATTTGTGATCCTTCTTGGCCGCATCAATCGCCTCCCGCAACGAGCCGCAGACGGTCGGGATGCGTTTAAGCTGCTTAGGCGGCAGATCGTAGAGATCTTTGTCCATGGGCTCACCCGGGTGGATCTTGTTCTTGATCCCGTCGAGACCGGCCATGAGCATGGCGGAGAAAGCGAGATAAGGGTTCGCCATCGGGTCAGGGAAGCGCACTTCCATCCGCTTACCCTTAGGGGACGCTGAGTAGGGGATGCGGCAGGACGCGGAGCGGTTGCGGGCGGAATATGCCAGCAGAACCGGAGCCTCGTAACCCGGGACCAAACGCTTGTAGGAGTTGGTCGAAGGGTTGGTGAAGAGGTTCAGCGCCTTGGCGTGTTTAATAATGCCGCCGATATAGTGGAGGCACGTGTCGGAAAGACCGGCATATTCTTCGCCGGCAAAGAGCGGCTTGCCGTCCTTCCAGATGGACTGGTGAACGTGCATCCCCGTGCCGTTGTCGCCGAAGACAGGTTTGGGCATGAAGGTTGCCGACTTGCCGTAAGCGTGGGCGACATTGTGAACGGCATATTTGTAGAGCTGCGTCTCATCCGCCTTACGTGTCAGGGTGTTGAAAATCATGGATAATTCGTGCTGAGCGGGCGCCACTTCGTGGTGGTGCTTTTCAACGGTCACGCCCATAGAGCCGAGCACGGTTAGCATTTCGGAACGGATGTCCTGCGCACCGTCGACCGGGTTTACGGGGAAGTAACCGCCCTTGACGCGCGGACGGTGCCCCATGTTGCCGGCTTCATATTCCGTGTCCGTATTGGTCGGCAGCTCATCGGAATCAAGCTGGAACCCGGTTTTGTAAGGGTCAGTGGAAAAGCGCACATCATCAAAGAGGAAGAATTCGGGCTCAGGGCCGAAATAGGCCGTGTCACCAAAACCGCCGGACTTGATGTAGGCTTCGGCGCGCTTTGCCGTCATGCGTGGATCGCGGTTGTAGCCTTCACCTGTCATAGGGTCGAGCACATCGCAGAAGATCGCCATGGTGGAGTGGGCGTAGAACGGGTCCATATAGGCCGTTTCCAGGTCCGGCATGAGTGTCATGTCGGATTCGTTGATTGCCTTCCAGCCGGCGATGGAGGAACCATCGAACATGGCGCCATCGGCGAACAGATCTTCGTCGACCTGGCTGGTATGCATAGTGACATGCTGCAGCTTTCCGCGCGGATCGGTGAAGCGCAGGTCGAGATACTCAATATTCTCGTCCTTCATCTTTTTGGTGAGGTCGTTGGCGCTCGTCATAGTCATCCTTCCTGATGGTGAAGACGTATCTTGTTGTTTTTAGAGAGTAGTTTAGACGGCCTCCGCGCCGGTTTCCCCGGTGCGGATCCGAATTACCTGTTCGACCGAGGAAACGAAGATTTTCCCGTCTCCAATGCGTCCGGTTTCTGCCGATTTCTTGATGGCTTCGATGGCCTGATCAACCTGGTCGTCGTTCACGATCACTTCCAGCTTCACTTTCGGGAGAAAGTCGATGACATATTCGGCACCGCGGTAGAGTTCAGTATGGCCCTTCTGACGGCCAAACCCCTTTGCCTCCAGCACGGTGATGCCTTGTAGGCCGACATCCTGAAGCGCCTCTTTCACCTCATCGAGTTTGAACGGCTTGATGATGGCTTCAATCTTCTTCACATGCGGCTCCTTTTTGGCAATTTCGCACCGGCCGAACCGGCCCCTGCACATCGAGATGCAGGAAACGTGCCAGTTTTGACAAAACCTCGACAAAGAAAGTGTGGTGCGGCTGAGAGGACTCGAACCTCCACATCTTGCGATACTGGAACCTAAATCCAGCGCGTCTACCAGTTCCGCCACAGCCGCGTGAGGTGGACCTATCAAACAGGTAGACCATCTGCAATCGTGTCAGCTGCCTACATTTTGTGCAGTTTGCTTGAAATTTGATCGAATGCGCCCCGACGCCGCTTTGGACATTGTCCCCGGCACCACAGTCTGTTAGTGCGCGCCCGACTGAAGTGCGGCCCCGTGCCACCTTTTCTGCACACATCATATATATGCATCAGCAAACAGCCGGCGGATGGCAAGACATTCGACCGACCGGCTCGCCAGACTAACGAGAGAAAACGAGAACGCCATGCAGGTTAATGAAACCGTCAATGAAGGCCTCAAGCGCACCATCGAAGTGACAATTCCCGCCGCTGACATGCTCAAGAAGCGCGACGAGAAGCTTGTCGATCTTAAAGACAAGGTTCGCATCAACGGCTTCCGCCCCGGCAAAGTGCCGATGAGCCACGTCACCAAGCTCTACGGTAAATCCGCCATGGGCGAATTGGTGAATGAGGAAATTGATGCGCGCACCAAGGACGTTTTGGCCGAACGCAAAGAAAAGGCTGCGCAGACTCCCAAGATCGACATGACGGAAGATCAGGATGAGGCGGAAGAAATCCTGGATGGCAAGAAGGATTTTGCCTTTTCCATCAGTTACGAGGTCGTTCCGCCTTTCGAGGTCGCCGATTTCAAGGAGCTGAAGATCGAGCGCCCAGTGGTTGAGGTCGAAGATTCCGAAGTCACCGAGCAGATCGAGCGCATTGCAGATGGCAACCGCACCTATGAGACCAAAAAGGGCAAAGCGGCTGACAAAGATCGCGTGACGATGGACTATGTTGGCAAGATCGACGGTGAGCCTTTTGAAGGTGGTGCCGACAACGGTGCCACCCTCGTTCTCGGCTCCAACACCTTTATTCCAGGCTTTGAAGACCAGCTCGTGGGCTCAAAAGCCGATGATAAGGTTGAAGTGAAAGTGTCTTTTCCAGACGATTATGGTGCAGCCCACCTCGCCGGCAAGGAAGCCATCTTCGATGTGACTGTTCAGGAAGTCGCTAAACCCGGCAAGCTTGAGATCGATGATGAGCTCGCCAAGACGCTTGGCCTCGATTCACTCGATAAGCTGAAAGAGATCGTCAGCGACCAGATTTCAGGCCAATACGCCGCTCAGACCCGTCAAAAAGTGAAGCGTCAGCTTCTCGATCAACTGGATGAAACCCACCAGTTCGATCTGCCGGAAGGCATGGTTGAGCAAGAGTTTGACAACATCTGGAACCAGATCACCGGCGATCTTGAGCGGGCGGGCAAGACATTCAAAGACGAGGACACAACTGAGGAGAAGGCGCGCGAGGACTATATGAAACTCGCTAAGCGCCGTGTGCGGCTGGGTCTCGTTCTCGCTGAGATCGGTGAAAAGGCTGAAATTCAGATTTCCGAGGATGAATTGCAGCGCGCGCTGATGCAGCAGGTGCAGCAATATCCCGGGCAGGAGCAGCAGGTCTATGAATTCTTCCGCTCTAACCCCGACGCTGTAGCCGGTCTGCGCGCACCGCTGTTTGAAGAGAAAGTGGTGGACCACATTCTTGAAAGCGCAGCTGTTAAAGACAAAACTGTCAGCAAAGAAGAGCTGATGAAGGAAGACGAGCTGCCGCTTTAAGACGTTCAGGTTTCAGACATCAAAACGCCGCCGCGTCAGACCCGACACGGCGGCGTTTTGTTTAGGGCAGTCTTCGCTATAGCGTCGTGCAGGTCATCACCTTGCGGCGGGCGCGCCCTTCATAGACAAAGCTGCATCGTCCCGGCTGGCCGAAATGGCGGGTATCGCGGCCGCGCTCTGCTCCGGCTACCGCCAATACCTCACTCTGCAGTGGGCGGCCTGTAAAAATATGGGTGCTCAGTAAACGATTCAGCTCCGCCTGTGGCGTGCGACCGAAATTCCCGGGGCGCTCCATTGCGAGGGCGGGAGCTGCAATCCCCAGGCCAAGGCTTGCTATCGTGGCGAGGTGGATGAGTCGGCGCATGGTCTGCTCCAGAAGCATTGGGGGTTCTTGCTAACGTTTTCGCACATCATTTCGTTCGCGTTTACATCTTGCGTGCAAATTGTGGCGATCTGATACGCCGAATCTGTTGCCAAGATGCCACAGCCGTCAAGGGAATTCATAGAACGCACATTTCTGCCTATGCGCGGAACATTGCGCCGCTATTCAACCACAAACTGCCATCAAGAGATCGGGAACAGCCGGTTCCGTTCTGCCAACCGGCCTGAAAGAGAAGACAATGGACGCCAAGACTTTTGACAAACGCCGCCTGCCCAGCCGCCATGTGACGGAGGGTCCTGCGCGTGCGCCGCACCGCTCTTATCTCTACGCGATGGGCCTGACGCAGGACCAGATTCATCAGCCGCTGGTGGGGGTTGCAACCTGCTGGAATGAGGCGGCTCCTTGTAACATCTCTCTCATGCGCCAGGCGCAGAGCGTGAAAAAGGGCGTCGCTGCCGCCGCTGGTACGCCGCGTGAATTCACCACAATTACCGTCACCGATGGTATCGCCATGGGCCACCAGGGCATGAAGGCATCCCTCGTTTCCCGCGATGCCATTGCCGACACCGTTGAGCTGACCATGCGCGGCCATTGCTATGACGCGCTTGTTGGCCTTGCTGGCTGCGACAAATCTTTGCCCGGTATGATGATGTCCATGGTGCGGCTCAACGTGCCGTCCGTCTTCATCTATGGCGGCTCAATCCTTCCAGGCAATTTCCGTGGCCGTCCGGTTACGGTGCAAGATCTTTTTGAAGCCGTTGGTCAACATAGCGTTGGCGACATGAGCGACGAAGATCTCGACGAACTCGAGAAAGTTGCTTGCCCGTCCGCTGGTGCTTGCGGCGCGCAGTTTACGGCCAACACTATGGCTACCGTTTCTGAGGCAATCGGCCTCGCGTTGCCTTATAGTGCTGGTGCGCCTGCGCCTTATGAAATCCGTGATCGCTTCTGCATGGCGGCGGGTGAAAAGGTGATGGAGCTGATTGAGCGCAACATCCGTCCGCGGGATATTGTTACGCTCGAAGCGCTTGAAAATGCTGCAACAGTTGTCGCTGCGTCAGGCGGTTCCACCAATGCTGCACTGCACCTTCCGGCCATCGCCAACGAGATCGGTATCAAGTTCGATCTCTTTGACGTTGCAGATATCTTCAAGCGTACACCTTACATTGCTGATCTGAAGCCCGGCGGGAAATATGTCGCCAAGGACATGTTTGAGGTTGGCGGTATTCCGCTCCTTATGAAAACGCTGCTCGACGGCGGTTTCCTCCACGGCGACTGCATCACCGTGACCGGACGCACGATCGCGGAGAACATGGATTACGTAAAATGGAATGACGATCAGGATGTCGTCTATCCCGTTTCCAACCCGATCACCCCAACTGGCGGTGTCGTTGGCCTGAAGGGCAACCTCGCTCCTGATGGCGCCATCGTGAAGGTTGCAGGCATGGAAAACCAGGTCTTTTCAGGCCCGGCCCGCTGCTTCGACAGCGAGGAAGAAGCGTTTGATGCCGTCTCCAATCGCTCCTACGAAGAAGGTGAAGTCCTCGTCATTCGCTACGAAGGTCCCAAGGGCGGTCCGGGTATGCGTGAGATGCTGGCAACGACCGCAGCCCTTTACGGGCAGGGGATGGGTGACAAGGTTGCTCTCATCACTGATGGCCGTTTCTCCGGTGCAACGCGCGGCTTCTGCATCGGCCATGTCGGTCCGGAGGCGGCCGTGGGTGGCCCGATTGGCCTTTTGAAAAACGGCGACATCATCTCCATCGACGCCGTAAACGGCACGATAGAGGTCAATGTTTCTGACGACGAAATGGAGGCTCGCCGCAAGGAATGGAAGCCCCGCGAGACCGATTACGCCTCGGGCGCGATCTGGAAATTTGCACAGACTGTTGGTCCGGCAGTGAATGGCGCGGTGACCCATCCCGGCGGTTGGAAGGAAAAGCACATCTATGCCGACCTTTAGATCTCTCGCATTCGCGTTGAGCCTTTCCCTCGCCGCACTCGCGGACGCGCCAACTACGTATGCCTTTGATCCGACTGCGGTTTTTAACGACGATAGCGAACCTCGCACCGTGTTGCGTTATGGCTACGAGGCGCTGAAAGGCGGCCGCGTGGACGATGCCGTTGGCGCATTCACCTATGGCGCAGAGCACGACAATATTGCCGCCGAATGGAAGCTTGCCCGCATGTTTGAGGCCGGTGATGGGGTCGCTGTGGACCCAAAAACGGCGCATGATCTCTATTCGCGGTTGGTGCGCCGCTATGCCGAGCAGGTGCCAGAACAGATGGAGCGGCCATTTGTCTCTGCCGCTTTGGTTTCGCTGGCAGATTTTGCACTGACCGGTGTCGAGGGGGCAGTTCGACGAGATCCACGCCGGGCTGAACATCTGCTCTTCCGCGCCGCTGCGCTCTACCAGGATGCCGAGGCTCAATACCGTCTAGGCGCGCTTTATCAATCAGATAGTCTCGGTGCCCCGCAAATGCGCAATGCTGCCCGCTGGTACGGCCTGGCGGCTAAAAAGGGGCATGCCGGCGCGCTTGCCCGATTGGGTCGTATGTTGATGCTTGGTGACGGTATTCCCAGACGACCTGTCCGTGGGCTGGTAATGTTGACGAGAGCTAAGGCTGCAAGTGCCAATAGTGGGATAACAGTGTGGTTTAAGGAAGCTTTGGAACAGACCACGATGCAGGAACGGGAACAAGCAGCACACCAGTTGATAAGTGAAGGCTTTGCCAAGCAGGACCACCAATTCAGCCTCAGTGCTACGCCTGAGGCAGACTTGAACTAGACGCCAATCGACGCCCAGATGGGCACGTGATCTGACGGTTTTTCCCAATCGCGAACGTAAGAATCCACTGCACATCCCAGCAGCATTGGTGCGGCTTCAGGTGATAGGAGCAAGTGGTCGATGCGAATTCCGTGATTCTTGGGCCAAGCGCCGGCCTGATAATCCCAAAATGTGTAGGCTCTTTCGTCTGTGCAGGAGCGCAAAGCTTCTGAAAAACCAAGAGATTTTAGGGCTTCAAAGCGTGAACGCGTCTCTTGGCGAAAGAGCGCATCGCTCTCCCAAACTGTGGGATCCCAGCAATCTTCGCCCTGAGGTATGACGTTGTAATCCCCGGCTAAAATAAGTGCCTCTTCCAGATCGAGGCGGATTTTGGCCCAGGTATGAAGTCGGTCCATCCAGGCCAGTTTGTAGTCGAATTTGCGTGGATCATCGGTTGGATTGCCATTTGGCAGATAGAGCGAAACAAACCGCAGAGCACGTTCACCAACAGTAAAGACGCCTTCAATAAATCGGGCTTGCTCGTCTTCATCATTGCCTGGAAGGCCGCGGTTTACTTCATCAAAGGGCAGGCGGGAGAGTATCGCGACGCCATTGAAACCTTTCTGGCCGTGAGTCTCTACATTGTAGCCAAGATCTTCAATCTCCTCGCGCGGGAAATTCTCGTCGATAGACTTTATTTCCTGAAGACCAACGATATCTGGTTCCGCCTGCCGCAACCATTCAATGAGAACATCGTGCCGAGCTTTGATTCCATTGATGTTCCAGCTCGCAATCTTCACAGCGTCACATCGCAAAAGATGTGCCACAGCCGCAGCTTGCTGTGGCGTTCGGGTTACGTATCTGGAAGCTCTGACCAATTAGATCATCAACAAAATCAATGACCGAGCCGCCCATATACATCTGACTCACCGGATCAATCACAACGACGCCACCAGCTTCGTTCAATGTTAGGTCATCTTCGGCAATAGTATCGGTAAGATCGAATTTGTAAGAAAAACCCGAGCAACCACCACCTTCTACACTAACGCGAAGAGCCTTCATTCCGGCCTCTGTATCCAGAACACGGCGGATTCGCTTGCCTGCTGTTTGGGAAAGGACGATCAGGGCGTCTTCATTTGCTGCAATTTCAGACATATAAACCTGCCAGATGGTGTTATGACATGCATGTAGGAACGGTATTTACCTTGGTCAATTGGGGAATGTTGTGACAAAAAATGCCGCGCTGCGGAATCCCCTTTCGTACCCAACAGGCCGACCCGACCTTGCACCTTATGCCGCAAATTGGCGCGAGGGGCGAGGGCGGTTGTTGGACGAGCCTTCGAGCCCCACACGCTCTGATTTCCAGCGCGATCGGGACAGACTTATCCACTCCGATGCCTTCCGTCGCCTGAAACACAAGACGCAGGTCTTCGTCCATCACGATGGCGACCATTTTCGCACCCGGCTGTCTCACACAATCGAAGTGTCTCAAATCGCTCGCGCTTTGGCTCGTGCGCTTGGGGTTGATGAAGATCTCACCGAAGCCCTCGCGCTCGTCCACGACTTTGGCCACACGCCCTTCGGTCACGGCGGGGAGACGGTGCTTGATGATAAGTTGCAGAAGGCGAGTGGCGGTATTTTGCGCTTTGAGCACAACGCCCACAGCCTGCGAATCGTCACCCATTTGGAACGCCGCTATGCGCGATTTGATGGATTAAATCTCACCTGGGAGGTGCTGGAAGGGCTGGTGAAGCACAACGGACCATTACGAAATAGGCCCGATTCTTTTGGAAATACCCCCCATTCTTTCCAAAATACCCCCCTCCCATTGGCAATTGAGCAATATGATGCCCGCCACCCGCTGGACCTGTGGTCCTGGCCTTCGGTGGAGGCGCAATGTGCAGCGATTGCCGATGACATCGCCTATGACAATCATGACCTTGAAGACGGTCTGCGCGCCGGGCTCTTCGCCCTTGATGATCTCACCACAGTTCCGCTGACGGGGGATATCTTGGCCGAGGTGCGTTTGCTCTATCCAACGCTTGATGATCACCGGACAATCCATGAAGTGATCCGCCGACAGATTACTGTGATGGTGGAAGACGTAATTGGTGAAAGCAGTACGCGGCTTGCCAGCGTCAATCCCGGCAGTGCGGATGCAGTGCGCAATCTCAACCACGGGGTTGTCGCATTTTCTGCCAGCCTTGCAGCCCGGGAGGAAGAGCTGAAGAAATGGCTCTTTGCCAATGTCTATCGCAGCGAGACCGTCAAAAAGCCGCTTCGGGCAGCACAATCGATCCTGGCAGACCTGTTCGATGCGCTTGCCGAGGGCAGGGTGGAATTGCCGGATGGCGCAGAATGGTCGGTTGAGGGGCTTTCAGAAGCCGGACGCCTACAGAAAATCACCGATTACCTTGCCGGAATGACGGACCGCTACGCCATCTCCCAGCACAAGCGATTGTTTGACCACACACCGCGTCTGCGTTAGGCGCAGCAACCTCCTCATTTCCGCTCCCTGTCGCTCCCATGACCAATCCATTTCGCACGTTTGAACTTGAAGTGAAGGATGCCGTCCAATCACTTGAAATGTTTGTTGATAGCGAGCTGGACCTCTCCCGCATCACGGTAGAACCACCCCGTGACCCAAGCCATGGGGATATGGCAACGAACGCGGCGATGGTGCTGGCTAAGCCCGCCAGGAAGAACCCGCGCGAAATTGCAGAGGCTTTGGCTGAGAAGCTGCGGGCGAGCGAGCACATTTCCGATGTCAGCATCGCAGGCCCGGGTTTTATCAATGTGCGCACGACGGAAAAGGTCTGGACCGACGAATTGCGAACAATCCTGAGCACTGGCCCGTCCTATGGCGGGGGCACTGCTGAGACGCGCAAGATCAACGTTGAATATGTCTCCGCCAACCCTACCGGGCCAATGCATGTTGGCCACTGCCGGGGTGCGGTTGTGGGAGATGCCCTCGCCAATCTGCTTGCCTTTGCCGGGCATGACGTGACGCGGGAATATTACATCAATGATGCCGGTGGGCAGATCGAGGTGCTCGCCCGATCCGTCTATCTGCGTTATCGCGAGGCGCTGGGAGAGGAAATTGGCGCGATCCCGGATGGCCTCTATCCAGGTGATTATCTCGTACCGGTGGGCAAAAAGCTTGCCGCCGATCACGGTGACAAATTGCTGTCCATGGATGAAAGCCAGTGGATGCCAGCGGTCAAAGACACCGCAATCGACGCCATGATGGACCTGATCCGCGACGATCTTGCGCGGCTTGGCGTCAAACACGAGGTCTTTTTTTCCGAGCGGACACTCCATGCCGTCGATGGCAACACAAGTGCGATTGATGAGACGATCCACACTCTCGACGAGAAGGGCCTGATCTATACCGGCACGCTGCCGCCACCCAAAGGCGAAGTGCCGGAGGATTGGGAAGACCGGGAGCAACTCCTGTTTCGCTCTACCGATGCTGGTGACGACAGTGACAGGGCGCTAAAGAAATCAAACGGCGATTACACCTATTTCGCCGCCGATGTCGCCTATTTCCGCGACAAGTTTGAGCGCAGCTTCAAGGAGATGATCTTCATCCTTGGCGCCGACCACGGCGGTTATGTCAAACGAATGGAAGCGTTGGGCCGCGCGATTTCTGACGGCACGGCGCAAGTCTCCATCCGCCTTTGCCAGCTTGTAAAACTTTACCGCGATGGCGAGCCGGTGAAGATGGGCAAGCGGACCGGCAATTTCGTCACGTTGCGTGAAGTGGTCGATGAGGTCGGGCGCGATGCTGTGCGTTTCATGATGCTCTATCGCAAGAACGACGCGCCGCTCGATTTTGACTTTGCAAAAGTCACCGAACAGTCGAAAGACAACGCGGTCTTCTACGTTCAGTATGCCCATGCCCGCACGGCCAGCGTCTTCCGTCAGGCGGGGGAGGAGGTGTCTGGGCTTGATACGTCCGACAATGCCTTAGCCGCAGCAAACCTCGACTTGCTCACTGATCCTGGCGAATTGGCGCTGGTGAAGAAGCTTGCAGAATACGAGCGGATTATCCGCGCCGCATCACGGTCTCATGAGCCGCACCGGATTGCTTTTTATCTTTATGACCTGGCGGCTAACTTTCATTCCCATTGGAACCGTGGACGAGATGAAAAGGCTTTACGCTTCATTCACCAAGATCAGCCAGAACTCACACTTGCTAGGCTTGCGCTCGTCAAAGCCGTGGCCACCGTTCTTGCCTCGGGCCTTGCCATTGTTGGCGCGGATGCTCCCGAGGAAATGCGGTAGGTTCGGCTGGCATTTTCGCCGTATTTTGGCGCCATAGCAGGCTTGGCTATTAGAGCGGTGGTTCCATCGCTCACCCAACTTCCCCGCGCGGTGCGGTGAAACTGACAGTCAGGTGATGCCAGTGTCCGAGTTCGTCCCCTTTCGCTCAAACCCTATTTCTTCCATCCGACCGGAAGATGAAAAGACGTTTGACGATCTGACAAATACTGACCCGGTGTCAGAAACAACGTCAGGCTCCAGCTCTCATAGTATTCCGCGCCGGCAGCCGCCCGCGCCGATTCCGCCGGTTATGCATGAGAACACAACCGGCGACGCGCCTCAGCAAGAGCGCCGCGAATGGA
>CAKMZB010000005.1:63832-86147 GCA_929200315.1 uncultured Alphaproteobacteria bacterium
GAATGGAGGCAGGCAACCCAAGAAGCCGCCCCACCGCCAGCACCCACACCGGCACCCAATTTTGATTTTGATCTGCATGGCCGCCTGGAAGAAGCCTTTGGCGCGCCAACTCCCGAGACGGCCCCAACCTCGGCTTTCGATGCTGTGGTGGAGCGCGACCTGGCAGAGGATCATCAGGCTGCGCCTGAGCCGCAAGCCACACCAACCATGGTGGAACCACAGGCACCTTTCCAGGATCCGGTCGTGGAAACGCCGCCTGTTTCCGCCGACACCAAACCAACATCCTTTTGGAATGAACCCTTGCGGGAAGAGCCGCGACCAGCCGCTCCACCGCCTGCGGCTGCCATTGCCGCTGCCGCTCCTACTGTCGTAGCGGAACAGCCCGCACCTGCACGAATTTTCAAACCTGAACCGTCGCCGGTGCCTGAAACGCCAGCAGCCGTAGTGTCGACACCGGCAGCCGTACCGACAGAGACAGACATCAACCTCGACCTCGAAATCGCTTCGGAACTGGAGCGGGCAATGGGTGATGAACTTTATCTGACACCGGACGAGCCGCCCGTTCAGGCCGGGGTGGAGGCAACTCCGACCATTTCGCCACAACGCGCTGCAGAAACTATTGCACCGCTTCCTGAGCCCGGCGACCCCTTCGCCAAAGAGCTGGAAAAGCTGCTGGCAACACCGGCTGGCGATGCCAGTGCTGCCGATGCCAGCGCACCGCAACCACCGCAATTCCGCTCCCCTTCCTTTGGGGAAACGAACCTCTATGGCGACATGCCGACAGGCGAGGGCAAGACTGACGACGAGGCTAGATTCTTTGCTGCGTTCGCTGAGAACAACAGCGCAAAGAGCCGCACCCGCACGGTGGCTCTCGCCGTCATCGGTGTTGCGCTGCTCGGCGGCGTTGCAGCTTTTGCGCTGAATTTCTTCGAGTCTGACCCGGGCGAAATCCCGGTTATCACTGCCGAAACAGACGCCGTGAAAGAACGGCCGACTGAGACCGGCGGCGAGGAAGTGCCGAACCAGAACCAAGCTGTCTATGATGAGGTTGAGGGTACAGGCGATACAGATGTTTCGCAGGAAAGGCTCAATGGTGAGCCGGAAGAACCGATCCAGGTTTCAACTGCACCTGTCAGCGGTAATCAGGAAACATTGTTGCAGCCCCGTACAGTGCGCACTGTGACCGTGCGTCCGGACGGCACGATTGTGTCCCGCGATGGCCAGGCGCCAACACCGCAAGAGCTTGAGCCTGTGTCGATTACGCCAATCACATCACCGACACTCGGCATTACACCTGCGCCTGTAACACCGTCGGCAACCTCCGACCCAAGCCGTGTCGTGACCAGCGTTCCAATCGTGCAACCAGACCAGACAGCAGCAAACCAAGCTGAGCCCTCTGTGGCCACGCCGGAACCGGCACCAACCGTTGCAGAAGCCACGCCCGAACCTGTCGTGGAGACAGCACCGGAACCGACCGTAGTCGAACCCTTAGAAGTTGCGGGCACTCGCCCGACGCCACGTCCTGCAACGCCCCCTGTTACCGTGGTCACGCCTGCGCCGACACCGCAACCAGTAGCCCAGCCGGCACCGCAACCCGTTGCCGAAGCCGTGCCGTCCACCTCGTCGCCCTTCGCCGTGCAGATTTCCTCGCAACGCTCCCAGGCGGCCGCGCAACAGACCTATGCCAACTTATCGCGGCAATATCCCAGCGTGCTCGATGGTCGCGGCGTTGATATTCGGCGTGCCGAAATCGAAGGCCGCGGCGTATTTTACCGCGTGCGCATCCCGGCTCAGACCCGCAACGAAGCGATCACCATCTGTGAAAACCTAAAAGCTTCTGGCGGCTCCTGCTTCGTGACGCGCTAGTCTCTGTCTGCGGTCGCGCCTTTGCTTTCACCCCACCGCGCGCGCTAGTGCGGAGGGGCAAAAGGGGCAGGCGCGAATCATGACGTTCAAACCGTTCACCACGGGTGTTCTTAGCCTTGCTCCCAACGAGGAGGAGCTGGGCTTCATTGCGCGCGAGGCTCCGTGGGGCTTTATTCTGTTTGCCCGCAACATTGAAAGCCGTGAGCAGGTCAAAGCGCTTTGCGCCAGCCTGCGTGAGGCGAACCCAAACACAAACGCCCCCGTTCTGGTCGATCAGGAAGGGGGTCGCGTGCAGCGCATTGGTCCGCCGATCTTCCAGGCCTATCCTCCCGGTGCGCGACTTGGTGATTTGTACCAAACGTCTCCGGAAGCCGGAGAGCGCGCCGCGTGGCTGCTCGGTCGGCTCCACGCTTTCGATCTTCTGTCCCTCGGCATAGATGTGAACTGCACTCCACTGCTCGATGTTCTCGCCGCCAATGCCCACAAAGCCATTGGCGACAGGGCGTTAGGCGGTGATCCTGCTGCCGTTACCCACCTTGGCCGCGCGCTTTGCGATGGGCATCTGGCCGGCGGTGTGGTGCCTGTCATCAAGCATATGCCGGGGCAGGGGCGGGCGAAAAGCGATTCCCACTACGATCTCCCGCGCATTTCCGCCCCGCTGGATGAATTGCGCGCCACCGATTTCGCCCCCTTCGCCGCACTCACCGACATGCCCATGGCGATGACGACCCATGTCGTCTTTGAGGCGATAGACGCGGACGAACCAGCCACAACTTCCACCAAAGTCATCGGCGGCATGATCCGCAACGAACTGGGTTTCGACGGTTTTCTGCTGAGCGATGATGTGTCCATGGAAGCGCTAGCAGGGGATTACGCCGCCCGCACCCGTGCCATTTTGGCCGCGGGCTGCGATATCGTTCTGCATTGCCATGCGATCATGGAGCAGCTGCGCCCCATCGCAGCCTCTTGTGAGATGGTAGATGAAGCCACATCTGAGCGGTCTCGCAAAGCGCTTGCCGGAAGAGGCAAGGTTGATGGTAGTGACGAACAGGCGTGCCGAGAGGAATTCAACGCGCTGATGGCAGGAGCGAGCGTCTAAAGGGACATGAGCGAGCAAACCGAAACAGAACCCTGGGATGCTCCGCAGCGTGTGGATGTTGCCGCCAGCGATCCATCCTTCACCGTTGATGTCAACGGCTTTGAAGGCCCGCTCGACCTGCTGCTCGCTATGGCGCGCACTCAGAAGGTGGATCTGACGAAGATCTCCATTCTTCAGCTCGCGATCCAGTATCTCGCCTTTGTCGAAGAGGCTCGCCGGTTGCGGTTGGAACTTGCTGCCGATTATCTCGTCATGGCAGCCTGGCTTGCCTACCTCAAATCCCGCCTCCTGCTACCGGAGCCGAACGGGGATGATGAGCCGTCCGGGGAAGAACTCGCAACACAACTCGCCTTCCGCCTCAAACGTCTCGACGCGATCCGCAAGGCCTCCACCAAGCTGATGAACCGCAGCCGCCTTGGGCAGGATATCTTTGCCCGTGGCGACCCGGAGCCCATTGCCGTACTGCGGCGCAACATCTTTGACGCCTCGCTCTTCGATCTGCTCTCCGCCTACACATCCCGCCGCCAGCGGGAGGCAGCCACGCCGGTCACGATCCAACACCGGAAGGGCTGGTCGCTGACCGATGCTCGTGAGGTGCTGGAACGGCTGATGCCCGGCCTTAAAGATTGGACGCCCATCAACGAGCATCTTATGCATTATCTGGCGGGTGAAACGGAGCGGGCGAGCGTGCTGGCCTCTTCTTTTTCCGCAAGCCTTGAATTGGTGCGGGAAGGGGAGCTGGAACTGCGCCAGGACGGTGCTTTTGCACCACTTTACATGCGTCGCTCCAAAAATGAGACTTTCAACGCTATGGCTGATCCGGAGGGCGCATCGTGAGCGCAACCAATGTCGTATCCTTTCCCGGCAGCCAGTTTGATGCCGAACATATCCGCATGGTGGAAGCCGTGCTTTTTGCATCCTCCGCGCCGGTTCGGGAGCGGGAGTTGGCGGAATTGCTGGGCGAAGACGTCAATGTAACCCAGATCCTGTCTGAAATCCGCAACGCCTATGCCAGCCGTGGTGTGAACCTGGTTCAGGTGGGGGACGCCTGGGCCTTCCGCACCGCAGACGACCTTTCTTTCCTTTTGCAAAAAGAGGCGGTGCAGACCCGCAAACTCTCCAAGGCTGCGCTCGAGGTGCTTGCCATCATTGCCTACCACCAGCCGGTGACGCGCAGCGAGGTCGAAGATGTGCGCGGCGTTGTAACTTCAAAAGGCACGCTGGACGTGCTGATGGAAACCGGTTGGGTGCGGATGCGTGGCCGCCGCAAATCACCCGGCCGTCCAGTCACATATGGCACGACGCCAGATTTCCTCGACCATTTCAGCCTTGAAGACCTGCGTGATCTGCCGGGGCTGGATGAATTGAAGGGGGCAGGGTTGCTGCAAGGCAATGTGCCGGCCAGCTTCTCAATTCCCATGCCAAATGACAGCGAAAAGCTGACCGACGACGAAGATCCTCTTGATCTCGACGATATTGAAGAATTCGGCCTTCTGCCCCCCAGTGGGGACGAGCCACGCACATGAAGCTCCCCTTTAGGCGCCGGTCGCGGACCACCAAGGCGCCACTTGAATCAATCTGGGGTGTGCCGAACACAACGGCCGTATCCATTCCCTCTGACCTGACGCTGGAAAATATCTGTTTCAGCATCAATGGTTCAGACGTGGTGGACGATGTGTCGCTTCATATGCCGTCCGGCTCCGTCACCTGCCTGCTTGGCCCTTCAGGGTCGGGCAAGACGACATTGCTGCGCATTGCCGCGGGGATGGAGCGCCAGACGCAGGGTACCGTGCTGCTGGATGGCGTCGAAATTGGCGGGGCGAAGACATTCCTACCGCCGGAAAAGCGCGGCGTTGGCCTGATTTTTCAAGACTACGCACTCTTTCCGCATCTGACCGTGCTGCAAAATGTCGGATTCGGCCTGAACCATTTGGACGGTGCGGCTCGACATGAATTGTCAATCCGCGTGCTAGACCGTGTCGGTCTTGCCGACCGTGGCTCGGATTATCCAACCATGCTGTCGGGCGGTGAGCAGCAGCGCGTTGCGCTTGCCCGCGCTCTCGCGCCGCGCCCGGGCGTGTTGCTGATGGATGAGCCGTTTTCAGGCCTCGACAGCCGCCTGCGGGACGAAATGCGCGAGGAAACCCTTGGTATTCTGCGCGAAACCCGCGCCACCTCCGTGCTCGTCACCCATGATCCTGAAGAGGCTTTGCGGATGGGCGACCAGATCGCCCTTCTGCGCGGCGGATGTCTGGAACAGGTCGGTACAGGGCCAGAGCTCTATAACGAGCCATGTAGCTTGTTTGCTGCCGGTTTCTTTAGTGAATTGAACCGCTTGGATGTCACGGTCACCAATGGTGTAGCCGACACGATCTTCGGCAAGGTGGAGGCACCTGGCGTGCCGGATGGTGATGCCATCCTCGCCCTTCGGATCACCTCCTTGGACCTCGCACCCAAGGGCGGCGTAGCGGGCACGATCCTGTCGCGGTCTTTTGCCGGAAACCGCCATTTTTTGCGTGTCGGCGTTGCGGGGCTTGATGCTCCGCTGCGGCTGGAGCTGGCTGATCGTCACATGCCGGACATCAACGGTAACAATGTTCACTTGGCCCTTCGCAAAGAAGGTGTTTTCGTCTTTACCAAGAAGCACTCATGAGACGAAAGGCCGGTTGCAGGTTGCCGGACGGGCCACTAGTTTAGGACAACACAGATGCTGCGCCAAAAGGCGGCGCGGCTGTTCGGGAGAATGACCATGGGTCAGTTGGGAATTTGGCAACTCGTAATTATCGCCGCAATCGTGCTTCTGCTCTTCGGCCGCGGCCGCATTGCCGGCCTGATGGGCGAGCTTGCTGGTGGCATCACATCCTTCAAGAAAGGCTTGAAGGATGAGGACAAAGACGAGGCCGCAAAGCTCGAAGAGGGCAGTGAAAAGGTTGTGGACGTTCCGGTTGAAAAGTCCAAGACCAGCTAGACCAACGCTCTAGCTGCAATCAGGAGCGCGCGCGGTGTTCGACATCGGATGGACCGAGATGATGATGGTCGCCATCGTGGCGATCCTTTTCGTCGGCCCCAAGGAACTGCCAGGGATGCTGCGTGTAGCGGGGCAGACCATCAAGAAATTGCGCGGAATGGCGGGCGACGTTCAACGACAGTTTGACGATGCGCTGAAGGAAGCTGAGCTTGATGGTGTCAAAGACAGCATCAACGAAGTGCGCAACCTCAACCCCACCAAAGCAATCAAAGACAAGCTCAACCCACTCAAGGACGACCTTGATGAGGTCGAGCGGGATTTGAACGACGGCGAGCCCCTCGTGTTCGACGAATCCAGGCTGCCCAACGCGCCCAAACCGGTGAAGGTGGATGTGGAAGCTGCTCTCGCGCGCCAAAAGAAGCTGGACGAGACCACTGCCAAAAAGACAGTGGCGAAGAAGCCTGCCGCTAAGAAAACAACGCCCAGGAAGCCCGTTGCTAAGACAGCGCCCGCTACAAAAGCTGCGGCCAAGCTCGCTGCAAAAAAGGCTGCGCCTCGCAAGGCTGCACCAGGCAAGGCCGCACCCAAGAAAACAGCTAAAAAGGCGGCGAAGGCCGCGTCATGACCGATACAGACATCAACGCCTCCGCCGCTCCTCTCGTGGAGCACCTTGTTGAATTGCGTCAGCGGCTTATGAAGGCGTTGATCGCGGTGGCCATCGTTTTCGTCATCGCCTTCATTTTCGCAGCCGATATCTTCCAGATTCTCGTGGTGCCTTATGAGCGCGCGGCAGGGGAAGACCAGAAGTTGACGCTGATCTTCACAGCCCCGCAGGAATTCTTCTTCGCGCAGCTGAAGATCGCGCTTTTCACGGCGCTTTTTATGGCTTTCCCGGTCATCGCTTCGCAGATCTATAAATTCGTCGCGCCCGGCCTTTATCGCAATGAACGAAAGGCATTTCTGCCGTTCCTTATCGCGACCCCCATCCTGTTTTTTGCCGGTGCATCTCTCGTTTATTGGGTGGTGATGCCACTGGCGATGGCGTTCTTCATGTCCATGCAAATCTCTGGCGGAGACAGTGTCGCCACGATCGAGTTGTTGCCGAAGGTAAGCGAATATCTCGGACTCATCATGACACTGATCTTCGCCTTTGGCCTGGTGTTTCAGCTTCCCGTTGTCATCTCACTCCTCGCGCGGGCCGGGCTGGTGACGGAGCAGGGTCTGAAAAACAAACGCAAATGGGCCATAGTTTTGACCTTCATCATGGCTGCCGTGCTGACACCGCCCGACCCGATCAGCCAGATCGGCCTTGCCGTGCCAACGCTGCTTCTTTACGAGCTGTCGATCTACGCAACGCGGCTGATCGAGCGAAAACGTCTGGAACGCGAGGCCGCCACTGATGCCGATGCGCAATCGGCTTAAGATCACACTGAAAAGTCAGCAATAAATGTTCGATATTAAATGGATACGAGACGATCCTGAAGTTTTTGATGAGGGAATGGCTAAACGTGGTCTGGAGCCACAATCCGCCCGCCTTATCGCGTTGGATGACGAACGCCGTGCCCAGATCGCGGTGGTGCAGGACGCACAGACAGAGCGCAACACGGCCTCCAAAGCCATCGGTAAGGCGAAAGCCAGCGGCGATGAAACTGCCGCGCAGGAAGCCATCACCGTCATCTCCAAGCTAAAAAATACGTTGCAGGAGGGTGAAGCCGCAGTTGCACGGCTTACTGCGGAGCTGCGAGCAGAGCTATCCGCTTTGCCAAATATTCCAGGCGACGGAGTGCCGGCGGGCGTGGATGAGGCGGATAACGAGCTTCTTCGCACCGTCGGCGAACCCACCAAACTCGGTTTTGCGCCCAAGGAACATTACGATCTTGGCGAAACTCTGGGCCAGATGGATTTTGAGACCGCCGCGGCCCTTTCTGGCAGCCGTTTCGTCATCTTGAGCGGCCCGCTTGCACGGCTGGAGCGGGCGCTCGGGCAGTTCATGCTGGACCTGCACACACAAGTGAACGGCTACATGGAGGTTGCACCGCCTGTTTTGGTGCGCGAGGAGGCTCTGTTTGGTACCGGGCAATTGCCCAAATTCGCCGAAGACCAGTTCCGCACCACAGGGGACCACTGGTTGATCCCGACGGCAGAAGTTTCGCTCACCAACCTGGTGCGCGAGCAAGTTTTGGCGCCCGAAACACTACCCCGCCGCTACACCGCACTCACCCAATGCTTCCGAGCTGAAGCCGGGTCCGCCGGCCGGGATACGCGCGGCATGTTGCGCCAGCATCAGTTCTCCAAGGTAGAGATGGTTTCCATCACCGATGCCGAAAGCGGAGAAGCGGAGCTGGAGCGGATGTTGGGTTGTGCCGAAGAGGTGCTGAAACGCCTCCAATTGCCCTACCGTGTGATGACACTTTGCGCGGGTGACATGGGCTTTTCCGCCCACAAGACCTTCGATATTGAAGTCTGGCTGCCGGGGCAGGACGCTTATCGGGAGATTTCAAGCTGCTCCTTTTGCGGTGATTTCCAGGCCCGGCGGATGGATGCGAAATATCGCGACAGCGAAAAGAAGACTGAGTTCGTCCACACGCTCAACGGCTCCGGCATCGCTGTTGGCCGCGCGTTGATCGCAGTGATGGAAAATTACCAGAACGAAGACGGGTCGATCACAATTCCCGAAGCGCTGCGGCCCTATTTTGGCAACGAAACCAAGATTGAAGGGGTCTGATGCGCATTCTTCTCACCAATGATGATGGCATTAATGCCCCGGGTATCGCGCTGCTGCGCGAGTTGGCGCTGGAGCTGAGTGATGATGTGTGGACCGTCGCGCCGGAAACCGATCAGAGTGGCCTTGGCCATGCGCTTTCCCTCAGCCACCCATTGCGGGCGCGCAAGGTTGCTGAGAAGCAATATGCTGTCTCCGGCACGCCCACCGACTGCGTCATCATGGGTGTGCGGCACTTAATCGATGGCCCCGTCGATCTTGTTCTGTCGGGCATCAATGCCGGGCAGAATGTCGGGGACCATGTGACCTATTCCGGCACCGTTGCCGGAGCCATGGAGGGCGCATTTCTTGGTATCCGATCTATCGCTTTGTCGCAGGCCTTCGCCTTTGATGGTCACCGCGACGTGCCATGGGACACCGTGCGCGCTCACGCTCCGGGGGTTCTGAAAGACCTTTTGAAGGTCGACTTCCCAAGATCCACGCTTCTCAACGTCAATTTCCCAGCATGTAGGCCTGAGGAAGTGCAGGGTGCGGCCCATGTGCGCCAAGGCACGTTTGAGCACGGGCTTGGCATTGAAGAGCGGCACGACGGACGGGGGCTTTCCTATTACTGGCTGAAATTCCAGGGCAACATCCCCGAACTGGAAGAAGGCACAGACATGGCAGCGCTTGCCGAAAGGCAGATCGCCATTACCCCAATCCGCATGGATCTTACCGATCATCTCTTTCTCGACAGATTGAAGGCCGGGGCCTCCTGATGGCCCTGCGGCGCTCCAGCAGACCGATCTTCAGCAAGGCGGATCACCTTGCACGGCTGCGCGCCGAAGGGATGACCAACACCCGCCTGCTGGAGGCTGTTGAAACCATCCGCCATGATCAGTTTGTCCCTGTTGAGCATGTGCATCTTGCCTGGGGCAGTGCCGCTTTGCCGCTGCCCTGTGGGCAGTTGATGCCACCTCCTTCAAAAACGGCGCAGCTCATTGAAGCGCTCAACCTCTCCGGCAGTGAAGCTGTGCTCGATATTGGCACCGGCTCCGGATACCAGGCAGCCCTTCTTTCCAAACTCGCGCGCAAAGTGCATTCCGTTGATACGTTCCGGACGCTGGTTGAAGCCGCGCAAACCCTTTGCGGCAAGCTGGAACTGGACAATGTCACCTTTGCGCAGGGCGACATTCTGGCCAGCAGCCGTAAGCAAGGGCAGGGAGGGCAGGCGCTTTATGACCGTATCATCTGCGACAGTGCCTTTGATGATCTGCCCCGTGATCTGATCGACGTTCTCGCGTCCGGCGGCATTGTCGTTGCACCGGTTTTTGAGGGCGAGGGCAAAGCCACGGTCATGCGGCTCACCAAAGTTGGTAGCCGGTTTGAGCGCGAAACGCTGTTTAAGATGCACGCAACGCCCATTCGGGCCGGCCTGGCGGAAAGTCTTTGAGTCCATCTTAACCGCGATTTAATCTTAACCGCGTTTTCTACCCCCAGTGTATTGCGTAAACCGGGGTTCTCTCATGTCCCATTGGAAAGCTGGCCCGCGGGTCCGCCTTGCTGTGTCGAGTGCTGGCATCTCGTTGCTCGCCGTTCTTGCTGGCTGTAGTTCGGAGGCCACCCGCCTTGACCAGGCCTTCACCGACAATCTGGTGACGAACTCCGTCCAGTCGCCCAATCAGGCTGCTATTATTCATGGTCGTGCCCCGGCAACTGGCGGCCAGCCGCTGCAAACCTTCCAGGCTCCGGCTCCGTCGGCTTTGCCGCTGCCGGGCCAGACCAACACGGTGCGCGCCTCCGATCTGCCGCCTGTGACGGAAACGCGTCCGCTTCAGGCTGCCGCGGTGCAGCCACCTGTTGTGCTTGCCCCGCAACCACAACGGATCTCGCCTTTGCGCGTGGTTGATCCAACCACCACAGCTTCCACCGTTCGTCCGTCCTCCGGTCCCGGGGGCTGGTCGGCAGCAGGTGGTAGCCGTGTGATGTTGAAGCAGGGTGAAACCCTTGCCAACCTTGCGCGCCGCTTCGGTGTGCCGCTGAAGGCACTCGTTGCCGTCAACAGACTTCCCAGCGCCAACGCCGCTCTTCCCGGCCAGTCTGTCATCATCCCTACTTATTCCCAGGGTTCTTCGGCGCCTGTCGCCAGCGCTGCTACGACAAACGCACCAACGCAGGCTGCCAGTGTTGCCCTTGCAACTGGCCCCGTCACCGTACCCAAACCGCGCCAGAGTGTGGCATCGGTAGCTCCCACGCAGCAAGCCGTTGGCACCCCGGCTTTCCACACGGTGACAGCAGGGCAGACGCTCTTCATCGTTTCCAAAAAATACAACGTGCGCATCGCA
Source organism: uncultured Alphaproteobacteria bacterium (assembly GCA_929200315.1). Classification (GTDB taxonomy): domain Bacteria; phylum Pseudomonadota; class Alphaproteobacteria; order Rhizobiales; family Rhizobiaceae; genus Pseudahrensia. The sequence goes on from CAKMZB010000005.1 coordinate 74,812, forward strand.
GCACTCCGTGAGGCCAACGGTCTGACGAGCGACACGCTGAGCATCGGCCAGCGCCTGGTAATCCCCGGCGGCAGCGGAAAAGTCGCAACCCGTGCGATTGATCCGCAGACAACAGCCAGCGTTCCCTCAACAAGTGAAAAACCCACCACTGTCGCAACCAAGCCTACCGGGCAGCAAATGGCTAAGGTCGCCAACGCAGCACCGGCTGCAAAGCCAAGCGGTTCCTTCCGCTGGCCGGCAACCGGTCGCGTGCTTACCGGCTTTGGGGCAAAAACACCCACCGGCATCAATGATGGTATCGACATCGCACTCGCACCGGGCAGTGACGTGCGCGCTGCGCGGGCTGGCACCGTCATCTATTCCGGCAGCGAACTGGAAGACTTCGGCAACCTCGTCCTGCTCAGCCACCCAGGTGGGTACGTGACGGCCTATGCCCATGCGAGCAATGTGCTGGTGAAGCGCGGCGAGACAATCTCGTCCGGTCAGCTCATCGCTAAATCCGGCGCCTCCGGTAACGCGGCACAGCCGAAGCTGCATTTTGAAATTCGCAAGAATTCAACACCGGTCAACCCGTTGATCTATCTGCCGAATTAGAGGCGGTAGCTATCCGCGACCGGCAAGTTCAGTCGCGAATTGCCATGCCACCCGGCCGGACCGGGCCCCGCGCGTCGTCGCCCATTCCAGAGCTTCGGCGCGCACGTCTTCCAGCGATTGTTTGAGGTCGAAATAGCCCAGATACCCTTCAACCATGGAGAGGTACTCATCCTGGCTGCATTTGTGGAAGCCGAGCCACAGACCAAAACGATCTGACAGAGAAACCTTCTCCTCTACAGCTTCCCCCGGCTGGATGGCCGTTGAGCGCTCGTTCTCGATCATGTCACGCGGAAGAAGATGGCGGCGGTTGCTGGTCGCGTAGAAGATGACATTGTCCGGCCGTCCTTCGACACCTCCGTCAAGCGCTGCCTTCAGCGATTTGTAGCTCGTGTCGTCATGATCGAAGGACAGATCATCGCAAAACAGAATGAAAACCTCTTCCCGCCCGCGTAGCAGGGTAAGGGCGTCGGGCATCGTGTCGATATCCTCGCGGTGGATTTCGATGAGCTTGAGCGATTTTTCGCTATCGGCGGCAACGGTCGCATGGGCTGCTTTAACGAGGGACGATTTACCCATACCCCGCGCACCCCAAAGAAGGGCGTTGTTGGCCGGGCGACCAGCGGCGAAGCGCCGCGTGTTTTCAACCAGCGTGTCGCGGGTGCGATCAATGCCTTTCAACAGACTGATCTCCACGCGGTTGACTGTCTCAACCCCCTGAAAAACAAAACGATCCGCGCGCCAAACAAAGGCGTCCGCACCATTGAAGTCCGGATCCGTCGCCTTGGCTGGCGCAAGGCGATCCATGGCCTTTTCCATGCGCTTTAACCGCTTTGCGATCTTCTTAAACTGGTTCTTGCCCAAAACGGCACTCCACGTGGTAGGGGCATCAGCGAGACGGAATGGTCTGGGTCGGTTGCAATGCCAAGGCCGACGCATATATTCCGCGCAAATCCGCCTGGGCCAAGCCCGCGCGACTCGTTTCCGTAAATTTATTGAGGTTTCACATGTTCATTACTCCCGCTTACGCGCAAACTGGTGGAGTCGGCGGCGGCATGGTCGAACTCCTGTTCCCCATTCTCATCGTGGGTTTGATCATGTGGTTCCTGGTCATCAACCCCCAACGCAAACAGGCGCGCCTGCGCAACGAGATGCTGAACGCAGTCAAACGCAATGACACGATTGTCACTGGCGGCGGCATTGTTGCCAAGGTTACCAAGGTTGTTGACGATACCGAGGTTGAGGCGGAGATCGCGCCAGGCACGAAAGCGCGCATCATGCGCTCCATGATTGCCGAAGTGCGGGTGAAGGGTCAGCCGGTGGCAGCCAATGACAGTGGCGATGCCGATGCTAAAAAGCCGGCAAAAACCAAGAAGCAGCGCCGCAAACCGCAGACCAAATCCCCCGAATAGAGCCAAATCCCCGGCAAAGGGCTTGAAGGACTTTTAGATGCTGCATTTTTCCGGTTGGAAGATCTTTGGCACCGTGGCGGTGGTCGTGGTGGGTCTTTTGCTTGCGCTGCCGAACCTCTTTGCTCCAGCAACGTTGAACGCGCTTCCTGACTGGATGCCCAAGAACAAGGTCAATCTTGGCCTTGATTTGCAGGGTGGTGTGCATCTGCAGGTCAAGATTGAGCGTGAGGACATTGTCCGCGAGCGGCTGGAGACCCTTGTTTCCGATGTGCGCCTGCTCATGCGCGACCGTGAACAGGGGCCGATCGGCTATTCCGCCATTAGCGGCCGCGACCGGACCGTGACACTGCGCCTTTTAGGCGCTGAGGATTCGGTGCGGGCGCAGGAGCGCTTGGCGGAACTGACCGCCCCGGTAAATGGCGGTACCATTCTTGGTGGCCTGGGTATTGTGGAAGTCGAACAGGCGAGCCCCCAGCCGGACGTTCTCACCTATTCGCTGACCGACGAAGGTATCGACGAACGCCTGCGCGGCGCCGTTACGCAATCCATCGAAGTCATTCGCCGCCGGGTTGACGAATTTGGTACCACCGAACCTGTCATCCAGCGTCAGGGCGTTGACCGCATCATTGTGCAGGTGCCGGGCGCGGATGATCCTGAAGCGCTGAAACGCCGCATCGGCACCACCGCCAAGCTCGGCTTCCACATGGTGGATGAGAGCATGAGTGTCACCGATGCCATGGCAAATCGCCCGCCAGTTGGCAGTGAGGTGATCCCTACCAACGAGCCGGAATCGCCCGAACCCAGCATTTTGATCCGCAAGCGGGTCGAAATTAGCGGCGAAGATCTGAACGATGCGCAACAGGCGTTCGATTCCCGCACGAATGAACCCATTGTCACCTTCCGCTTCAACACCAAGGCGGCAAAGCGTTTCTGCACTATTTCGTCGGCCAATGTTGGCAGTCGTTTTGCAATTGTGCTCGACAACACGTCCATTTCCGCCCCCGTTATTCGCGATGCGATCTGTGGCGGATCGGGGCAGATCTCTGGCAACTTTAATGCCGAAAGCGCAAACGAACTTGCCGTGCTTATGCGCGCCGGTGCTCTTCCGGCGGATATTTCCTTCGTGGAAGAGCGGACTGTTGGCCCGGGCCTTGGTCAAGATTCCATCGATTCTGGCCAATCCGCGTCCATCGTGGCGGGCCTTCTTGTCATCATCTTCATGGTGGCCGCCTATGGCTTGCTGGGTATCGTTGCCACGATTGCGCTGACGGCCAACATCATTCTCATCATGGGGGGCCTTTCGCTGATTGGCGCGACCCTCACATTGCCGGGCATTGCCGGTATCGTCCTCACTATGGGGATGGCGGTGGATGCAAACGTCCTCATCTACGAGCGCATACGCGAGGAAAAACGGGGCGGACGAACGCTTATCCAGGCTGTTGACAGTGGCTTCAAGCAAGCGCTTGGCACCATTTTGGATGCCAATATCACGACGCTGATCGCCGCTTTCATCCTGTTTTATCTCGGCTCCGGCCCCATCAAGGGCTTTGCGGTGACGCTGGCGATCGGGATTGTCACTTCGGTCTTTACCGCGTTCACGCTGACGCGCTTGCTGATCAGTTTCTGGCTGCGCTGGCGTCGCCCGCGGGAGCTGCCACGCTCCTTCCTGAAGCTGGTGAAGGAGAACACCAATCTGCACTTCATGAAGCACCGGAAGATCGCATTTCCGTTCTCCGCCGTGCTGCTGGTGGGTTCGCTCGGCCTCTTCATCACCTACAATTTGAACTATGGCATCGACTTCCGCGGCGGCACGCTGATCGAATATAAATCACAGACCGAGGTCGCGGATCTTGGCGAAATCCGCTCACGCATGTCGACGCTCAATCTGGGCGATGTGCAGGTGCAGGAATTCGGCGCCCCCGACGAAGTGCTGATCCGCATCGAGAGCCAGGACGCCGGTGATGATGCTGAGCAGAGCGCCCTCGACCGGGTGCGAACGGTAATGGATGGAGATCATCAGTTCCGCCGCCAGGAAGTCGTTGGCCCAACGGTCTCTGGAGAATTGGCCAGGGCCGGAACCATCGCGGTTATCGCATCGCTTCTGGCGATCATGGTCTATATCTGGTTCCGCTTTGAGTGGCAGTTCGCCCTGGGTGCGGTGATGGCAACCATGCATGACGTGATCCTCACGATCGGCATGTTTGCGCTGTTGCAGATTGAATTCTCACTGTCTTCGATTGCGGCCATTCTCACCATCGTCGGCTATTCGTTGAACGATACGGTGGTGGTCTATGACCGGATTCGAGAGAATTTGCGCAAATACAAGAAGAAGTCGATTTCCGAGCTTCTCGACCTCTCCATCAACGGCACGTTGTCACGCACCGTGATGACTTCGCTAACGACCTTGCTCGCGCTAGGCGCGCTCTACTTCCTCGGCGGTGAGGTTTTGCGCGGCTTCACCTTTGCGATGATTTTCGGCATCGTCATCGGCACCTATTCCTCGATCTTCATCGCCGCACCGCTCCTGCTGCTCTTTAAGCTGCGGCCGGACTCGCTCGATAAAGTCGATGCTTCGCCCTATACCGGTCAGGAAACGCAAGAGGTCCGCTAGTGGCTGAGGGAGATCTGGCGCAGAAGAAGGAACCGCAGGTCGGCCTTACCTTTGAAGACGCGCATTTTCCCGGCCGTGCGCCGTTGGACAGCTATGGCAATGGCGGTTTCCGTTTTGCCGAAATGTCCCATCGTGGCTCAATCCTGTGCCTGCCAAGCGGCATACACGCCTGGGCAGCGAGTGAACCGGGGGAGATTGACGTCAAATCCCTAGCGCCACTCTTTGCCGAGGAGGGAACGGAAATCCTGCTCGTCGGTACGGGAACGGATTTGGTGCCATTGCCGAAAAAGCTGATTGAAGCCTGCGAGGTGGTCGGCATCCGCGCCGAACCGATGAGCACAGGCGCAGCGGCGCGCACCTTCAACGTGCTGTTGGCGGAAGGTCGGGCCGTCTCCGCTGCCCTTTTGGCCGTCGCGTGACCGCCACGCCCGCAAGTGCCGCCAAACTGCGGGAACTTGATCGTCACACCTGGCTTGCAACGCTCTTAATGGCAGAGCCAGCACGCAACATCGCCACGGTCCTGCTGGCTTTTCATGCCGAAGTCAGCTCGGTTGCGTGGAAGGTGAGAGAGCCGATGGCCCGTGAAATTCGCCTGCAATGGTGGGCGGATTGTCTCAATGGCCTGCGGGAGGGTGAAGCGCAGGCAAACCCGCTATCAGCCGAGCTGCTGAACTGCATTGCAACCAACAACCTCCCGGCCACCGCTTTGGTGGACAAGGTGCAGGCCCACAGCGCCGACCTCTATTCCGACCCACCCGCAAACCGCCACACCTTCGAGCAGTATGCGGGCGAAACGCGCTCCATCCTGTTCCAGCTCATCGCGATGGCGGTCAACGGGGAAAGAGCCTCTCAACTCACTGAAATCTGTGGTCATGGCGGGGTGGTGGCGACTATCCGCGACACGCTGATGAACCTTGACGCCGATCTCACCGCGGGGCGTTGTTGCGTTCCCGCTGATATTCTAGTGGCCTGCGGTACGAATGGAGAAGCGGTCTTCACGGTTGATGACGTGCAGCGCAAGGCCATCCGCGTCGCTCTAGCAGCCTATGGCGACGAGCATTTGTTGAAATTCAGCGAGGCACTGGCCAAAGCTGAGGGGGCAGATCCTTTGTTTTTCTTGCCTTTAGCCAACGCTCGTGGCGTCTTCACACAAGCTGCGGATGGCATCGCATCCGCTTCAGGCAGAGGCCTGAAAGCGCAATGGACACTGTGGCGAACTGCCCGATCCGGCCGCTACTAGCCGCCTATTCAGCGGCAACGAGCGCCTCAGTTTCAGTCAGCCAGGCGTCCACATCCTCCAATGCGCGGCCTGTGATCGCATGTTTCTTTGCAATCGCTTTATCCTTGCCACGCCAGCGCCCGACATGGCCTTCCGGCTTCTCAATCGTCACAGGCGGGAAGAGACCGAAATTGACGTTCATCGGCTGAAAGGATTTGCGACCCCGGTCCTCATCATAGGCAATGTGGCCTTTGATAATATGGTTTAGCAAAGCGCCAAACGCCGTTGTTTCTGGGGGAATGTTTGGCGTTAAGCCCGACAATTCTTCACTCAAGAACCGGCCCGTAAGCAGGCCGATGGCCGCCGACTCCACATAGCCTTCACAGCCCGTGATCTGCCCGGCGAAGCGGATATGGGGCCGTGATTTCAACCGCAGGCTTTCATCCAGCAGATCCGGAGAATTGAGGTAGGTGTTGCGGTGCAGACCGCCGAGGCGGGCAAATTCCGCTTTTTCCAATCCCGGGATCATGCGGAAAATCTCGGTTTGCGCGCCATATTTCAGCTTCGTTTGAAAACCGACCATGTTGTAAAGCGTGCCAAGGGCGTTGTCCTGGCGCAGTTGCACGACGGCGTACGCCTTTTCATCCGGTTTATGGACATTGGTGAGCCCCATCGGTTTCATCGGCCCGTGGCGCAAAGTTTCAGCACCGCGTTCGGCCATGATCTCGATCGGCAGACAACCGTCAAAATAGGGCACGTTTTCCCATTGCTTGAACTCGGTTTTCTCGCCAGCAATCAGCGCTTCGATGAAGGCGTAGTACTGGTCACGATCCATGGGGCAATTGATATAATCGCGTCCGTTCCCGCCGGGGCCGACCTTGTCATAGCGGGACTGGAACCAGGCCTGGTCAAAATCGATGGAATCGAAGTGGATGATGGGTGCAATCGCGTCAAAGAAGGAGAGCGCTTCTTCGCCCGTTTCTTTCGCAATCGCATCGGCAAGGGGCGCGGCCGTTAGCGGTCCGGTTGCAATAACACACGGACCCCAATCTTCCGGCGGCAAACCGTCAACTACGCCGCGATCAATCGCGATGTTGGCATGATCCATTACGCGCGCCGTGACAGCATCCGCAAAACCCACACGATCAACTGCTAGCGCCGACCCCGCAGGCACTTTGTTGGCATCGGCCATCGCGATGATAAGCGAACCGGCGCGGCGCATTTCTTCGTGAATGAGACCAACGGCATTAGCGCGGGCATCGTCTGAGCGAAAGGAATTGGAGCAAACGAGTTCGGCGAGTGCGTCCGTCTCATGGGCTGCTGTGCCGCGCACACCGCGCATTTCATGCAAAGTGACTTTGTGGCCGCGCTGGGCGAGCTGCCAGGCTGCTTCGCTGCCCGCAAGGCCGCCGCCGATGACGTGAATGTTTTGGTCCATACGTCCCTCTAGCGCGGCTGTTTCTCTCGTTCAAACGACAACGCCCGCCGGGGAGGGGACCGGCGGGCGTTTAACAGCGCGGCGAGGAGGGAGAAACGTGCCGCGCGAAGGCTGCGATAAACGGGAGGAAAACGCAGCCTGTTTTTGTTCGCTGTTAGCGGGTAGCGCGATGAGCAACGCGGGCAATGTCGCCACGCACGATGCCGATGTCGGCGAGTTCGCGGTTGGACAGTGCAGCAAGTTCATTGCGGGTCATACGTTCGCGGTTCCAGGAGCGGATGTTACCGAAGATGTTCATTGGTCAGGCTTTCTCAAATATGCCGACACGTCCTGGCCGGCTGATGGACAATTCACAGCGCCTTGTCTTGCGCCGCTGGCCACCAGATAGGAGCAGTTTCCAAAAAGAACGAACGCAAACATCGCAAATCAGCCATGCGTTTTTGACATGGCACGAGGCCATTTCAGCGGTTGGCGCAGAGGTCCGGTAAGCCATTGAAATATCTAGCTTGCCGCAGCAGCCTTTGTCGGTGGCTTTGGTCTTGCAGCCGGTTTGACGGGTTGACGCTCCAGCAATTGGGCAAGAAATTGTCCGGTATAGGAGCGGTCGACCTTGACCACGTCTTCCGGCCGCCCTTCCGCCACCATTTCCCCACCGCCGTCACCACCTTCCGGGCCAAGATCAAGGATCCAATCGGCGGTCTTGATGACCTCCAGATTGTGCTCGATTACGGCAACAGTATTGCCGCTATCCACCAGCTCATGAAGCACCTCGAGGAGCTTGGCGACATCGTGGAAATGCAGACCTGTTGTGGGTTCATCAAGAATGTAGAGCGTGCGCCCCGTGGCGCGTTTGGAGAGCTCCTTGGAGAGCTTCACCCGCTGCGCCTCGCCACCGGAAAGCGTCGTCGCCTGCTGGCCAACTTTGATGTAATCGAGGCCAACGCGCTTGAGCGTTTCCATCTTGTCTCGCACTGAAGGGACGGCCTGAAAGAAGGTGCAGGCCTCTTCCACCGTCATGTCGAGCACATCAGCGATAGATTTTCCCTTGAACTCCACCTCCAGCGTTTCGCGGTTATAGCGCTGGCCTTTGCACACGTCGCAGGTGACATAGACATCCGGCAGAAAGTGCATCTCGATTTTGATGACACCGTCACCCTGGCAAGCTTCACAGCGCCCGCCCTTCACATTGAAAGAAAAGCGCCCAGGCGTGTAACCGCGGACCTTGCTTTCCGGCAGGCCGGAGAACCATTCGCGGATCGGCGTGAAAGCACCGGTATAGGTCGCCGGATTGGAGCGTGGCGTGCGACCGATGGGGGATTGGTCGATGTCAACGATCTTGTCGAGATGCTCCAGCCCTTTGATCGTGTCATGGGGCGCTGGCATGGCACGAGCTTTGTTGATGGCCCGAGCAGCGGCCTTGTAAAGTGTTTCAATGAGGAAGGTCGATTTCCCGCCACCTGAAACTCCGGTCACCGCGGTAAACGCACCGAGCGGGATCGTGCCATCCACGTTTTTTAGATTGTTGCCTCGCGCGCCCTTCACAGTGACTGCGCGCTTCTTGTCCACCTTGCGCCGCTTTTGCGGCAACGCGACCTGCATTTCACCGGAAAGATATTTGCCGGTGATGCTGTCCTTTGCCTTCATCACGTCTTTGGCGGTGCCCTGAGCGATAATCTGCCCGCCGTGAATTCCGGCACGAGGGCCAATATCGACGAGGTAATCAGCAGTGAGGATCGCATCCTCATCATGTTCGACCACGATAACTGTGTTCCCGAGATCCCGAAGATGGCGCAGGGTCTCCAGCAAACGGGCATTGTCGCGTTGGTGGAGGCCAATGGAAGGTTCGTCCAGCACGTAAAGCACGCCCGTCAGGCCGGACCCGATCTGGGAGGCGAGGCGAATGCGCTGGCTTTCCCCGCCCGACAAAGTGCCCGAAGCGCGCGAAAGGGTGAGATAGTCGAGGCCAACATCGTTCAGGAATTTCAGCCGTTCGCGGATTTCTTTCAAAATACGTCCGGCAATCTCGTTTTGCTTGTCGGTCAGTTGGTCCGGCAGGCCGTCGAACCAAGCTCCTGCCTCACGGATGGACAGCTCCGCGCTTTCGCTAATGTGTTTGCCAGCAATCTTCACCGCCAATGCCTCCGGCTTCAGCCGGTACCCCTGGCAGGAAAGGCAGGGCTTGCGGCTCATATAGCGCTCAAGCTCTTCACGGATCATGGAGGAATCTGTTTCGCGCCAGCGCCGCTCAAGATTGCCGATCACGCCCTCAAAGGGCTTGGTCGTCTTATAAGTGCGCAGACCATCATCATAGACGAAGGTAATGGCTTTACGACCTGTGCCATAAAGCACCGCGGTCTGCGCGTCCGCAGAGAGATCGCTCCATTTGTCCGTCAGTTTAAAGCCATAAACCTTGCCCAACGCCTTCAGTGTCTGCGCGTAATAAGGGGAGGGTTTGGTGGACTTCGACCATGGCGCGATAGCGCCTTTCGCAAGCGTAAGGTGGGTATCCGGGACCACGAGATCCTCATCCATCTTTTGTTGCGCGCCGAGGCCATCACAGGTGGGGCAAGCGCCAAAAGGATTGTTGAAGGAAAAGAGCCGTGGCTCGATTTCCGGGATCGTGAAACCGGAAACCGGGCAGGCAAATTTTTCCGAGAAGATTAGCCGTTCATGGGTCTCGTTGCGGGATTTGTTTTTCGCCCCGCCTTCCATTGTGTCCTCCGGCGGCAAGGGCTTGTCGGCCAGTTCTGCCACGGCCATGCCGTCGGTGAGGCGCAATGCTGTTTCCAGTGAATCTGCAAGGCGGGTTTCAATGTCCTCGCGCACTACGAGGCGATCGACCACGACATCGATGTCGTGGGTGTATTTCTTATCGAGGGCAGGGGCTTCAGAAATTTCGTGAAACGCCCCGTCAATCTTCACACGGGCAAAGCCCTTCTTTTGAAGCTCAGCAAGTTCCTTGCGGTATTCGCCCTTCCGGCCGCGCACGATGGGGGCAAGAAGGTAGAGGCGCGTGCCTTCTTCCAAAGCCATCACCCGGTCCACCATCTGGCTGACCATCTGGCTTTCAATCGGCAAGCCCGTGGCCGGTGAATAGGGAACGCCAACCCGGGCAAAGAGCAGGCGCATATAGTCATAGATCTCAGTCACCGTGCCCACGGTGGAGCGCGGGTTTTTCGACGTCGTCTTCTGTTCGATAGAAATGGCCGGCGAGAGCCCGTCGATCTGATCGACATCGGGCTTTTGCATCATCTCCAGGAATTGCCGCGCATAAGCCGAAAGGCTTTCCACATAGCGCCGTTGGCCCTCGGCGTAGATCGTATCAAAGGCGAGGGAGGATTTGCCGGAACCGGACAGGCCCGTCATGACGATGAGTGAATCTCGCGGCAGGTCGATATCGACATTCTTAAGGTTATGCTCGCGTGCGCCGCGCACAGATATAATGCGCTCGTCCTGCGCCCTGCGTGCCGCCTTCTGCGCTGCCGTCATTTTCACCATATCAAACCGCTCACACTATCGCCGCCCCTTGAGAAAATTACGGGCGCACACCGAAGGTTGCCTGTTGGACAATGGGAATCACATTTGCAACCGACAACAGGAACATATATAGAACAAACGAATGAAAGAGAAAGCTGGTGATAAACATAAAGGTACCGCCGCGGCGTGGTGCTGACTGTGCAAGAACACCATGAGTTCGCGTGCGAAGGAGAATGGCATGGCCGGTAGCGTCAACAAGGTGATTTTGGTGGGCAATCTGGGTCGTGACCCGGAAATTCGGCGCACGCAGGATGGCAAGGCCATCGCAAATTTTTCCATTGCAACTTCGGAGAGCTGGCGCGACCGCAATTCCGGTGAGCGCCGCGAGAAGACTGAATGGCACCGCATCGTCTGCTTCAATGAGGGGCTGACGAAAGTGATCGAGCAATATGTGAAAAAGGGCTCGAAGGTTTACATCGAAGGCCAACTCCAGACCCGCAAATGGACTGACAATGCGGGTGTTGAGAAATACACGACCGAAATTGTGCTCCAGGGCTTCAATTCCACACTCCAGATGCTCGACAGTCG
>CAKMZB010000005.1:86157-86521 GCA_929200315.1 uncultured Alphaproteobacteria bacterium
CGGCGGCGGTGGTTCCAATGGCGGTGGCTTCGGTGGTGGTGACAGCGGCGGCGGTGGCGGCGGTGACGATTTCGGCGGCGACGACATTCCGTTCTAGGCCGTCTGAGCCGCTTTAGGTCGCTAGAAGCTTTAGATGTCCCAATCCATCGCTCATATCACTTTGGTCGTTCGCGACTATGATGAGGCCATAGCGTTCTACACCAAGAAGCTAGACTTCGAATTGGTCGTGGACGCCCATGTTCCCGAACAAGCAAAACGCTGGGTGGTGGTGCGGCCCTCGGGTGGCGGCGCTTCCCTGGTGTTGGGTCGTGCAAAGAACGCAGTGGAAACCGCAGCGATCGGCAATCAGACTGGCGGGCGGGGG
>CAKMZB010000005.1:86531-118523 GCA_929200315.1 uncultured Alphaproteobacteria bacterium
TCTTCCTGCAGACCGATAATTTTGCTCGCGATTATGCCCTCTTCAAATCTCGCGGAATTGTGTTTGTTCGCGAACCCGCAAAACATGACTACGGCACTGTTGCCGTGTTTGAAGACCTCTACGGTAATTTATGGGATTTGGTGGAGTTTTCAGAGAATCATGGCATCTAGATATCTCTTCGCCTTTGCAGCACTCGTCTTGTCTCCTGCCAGCAGCTTTGCTTCTCCGGCTGATGTGATTGACGCAAAGGCACGCCAATCGGGCGACACATGGACGATTTCCGCCACCATCCGCCACGCAGATACAGGGTGGGACCACTATGCCGACAAGTTCGAGGTCGTGGCCCCGATGGCACAGTGCTCGGCACCCGCACACTGTTTCATCCCCATGTGAATGAGCAGCCGTTTACCCGCTCCTTGAACGGTGTGGCGATCCCTGACGGCATCAAAACCATCACCATTCGGGCTGGGGACAATCTCGGCTCTGACTGGGGTGAGATTCGGGAAATCGAACTGAAATAGGCGTTTTAGCGGCGGCCTGAGCGGCATTGCCCGCGTCTACCCACAGGCTCGACACAACACATTGATATTCTTCATTTTCTGAACCGGAATTACGTCTGTTTTCTTTGCAGTACAGGCGGCAAATGTGCTAGTCATTTCAGCAGTTGAGCGCTTGGCGCTCTAAGACCGCCGGAGCGCCCCTTGGCAGACGAGAACCTTCCCACGGAAGACGAAAACGAAGCGACCCCGCCAAGCGGTGGCGAAGGCGGCGTTCCAGTGGTTCATGAGCCCATTTCCATTGTAGCGGAAATGCAGCGTTCCTATCTCGATTACGCCATGAGCGTGATCGTTTCGCGGGCGCTGCCGGATGTGCGCGATGGTTTAAAACCGGTCCATCGCCGCATCCTCTACGCTATGCACGAAATGGGTCTGGAAAATTCCAAGGGCTACCGCAAATCCGCTGGTGTCGTTGGCGAGGTGATGGGCAAATATCACCCCCACGGCGACAGCTCGATCTATGATGCCCTTGTGCGCATGGCGCAGGATTTCGCCATGCGCGAGACGCTGGTGGACGGGCAGGGCAATTTCGGTTCCGTCGACGGCGATAAACCAGCCGCCATGCGTTACACCGAGTGCAAGCTGGAGAAAATTGCCGCCTCGCTTCTGGAAGACATCGACAAGGAAACCGTTGACTTCCAGGTCAATTATGATGGCCGCGAGCGGGAGCCCATGGTGCTGCCGGCGCGCTTTCCCAATCTTCTGGTTAACGGCGCAGGCGGCATTGCCGTTGGCATGGCGACCAACATCCCCTCCCACAATCTGGGAGAGGTGATTAACGCTTGTCTGGCCATTCTCGACGATCCGGAGTTGGATTTTGAGGCTCTGCTTGAGATCATTCCAGGGCCGGATTTCCCAACCGGGGGCGTCATTCTCGGTCGTGGTGGCATCCGCCAGGCCTATGAAACGGGCCGCGGTTCAGTCCTCATGCGCGGGCGTGTCGATGTTGAAGAACGGGGAGATCGCCAATCTCTCATCGTCAGTGAAATTCCCTACCAGGTGAACAAAGCCACCATGGTGGAGAAGATCGGTGAATTGGTGCGCGACAAGCGTGTCGAGGGTATTTCGGGCCTTCGCGATGAGAGCGACCGCCACGGCTACCGCGTCGTGGTGGACCTGAAGCGCGATGCTGTTGCCGATGTCGTTTTGAACCAGCTCTATCGCTATACGCCGCTGCAATCCTCCTTCGGCTGTAACTTTGTTGCCCTGAACGGAGGACGGCCCGAGCAGATGGCGCTTCGCGACATGCTCGATGCTTTCGTCGCCTTCCGCGAAGAGGTCGTTACACGCCGCACCAAGTTCCTGCTCAACAAGGCCCGCACCCGCGCGCACGTTTTGGTGGGGCTTGCCATCGCAGTTGCCAATATCGACGAGGTCATCGCGCTCATTCGTGCCGCGCCGGACCCGGCAACGGCTCGGGCGCAGCTTATGGAGCGCCGCTGGCCCGCCAAAGACGTTGCACCGCTGATTGAGCTCATCGACGACCCGCGCCACAAGCTGAATGACGATGCGACCTATAATCTCTCAGAAGAGCAGGCTCGTGCGATCCTCGATCTGCGCCTCCAACGGCTTACCGCCCTCGGACGGGACGAAATTGCCGATGAGTTGAACGCAATTGGCGAGGAAATTCGGGAGTTTCTGGAAATTCTCTCCTCACGCGCACGGGTACAGCAGATCGTTCGCGATGAACTGCTTGAGGTGCGGGACACTTATGCAACGCCGCGGCGGACGGAAATTCTTGATGGCGGCTTCGACATTGATGATGAAGACCTGATTCCCCGTGAGGACATGGTCGTCACCATGACCCATGGCGGCTACATCAAGCGCGTTTCGCTTGCCGAATACCGCGCACAACGGCGCGGCGGTAAGGGTCGCACGGGCATGAAAACCAAAGACGAGGATTTCGTCACACGGCTCTTTGTGGCCAACACCCACACGCCAATCCTGTTCTTCTCCTCACGCGGCATCGCCTACAAGATGAAGGTGTTGAAATTGCCCGTTGGGCGCGCCAACACGCGAGGCAATGCCCTCGTCAACATGCTGCCGCTGGAGCCGGAAGAATACATCACCTCCGTTATGCCGCTACCGGAGGACGAAGATTCTTGGGAAACACTAGACGTGATGTTCGCCACTCAACGCGGCACTGTGCGGCGCAACCGTCTGTCCGACTTCCAGCGCGTCAACGCCAACGGCAAAATCGCCATGAAGTTGGAGGAGGGCGACGGTATCATCGGCGTCGAGACCTGCTCGGCACAGACTGACGTGCTGCTCACCACAGCCAAGGGCCAGGCCATCCGCTTCCATGCCGAGGATGTGCGTCTCTTTTCGGGACGCAATTCCGTTGGAGTGCGCGGTATCCGGCTGGGCGGTGATGACAGCGTCATCTCCATGGCGATCCTCAATGCCACCGAAGCGACACCAGCCGAGCGCGTGGCTTACATGAAGCTCGCATCTGCGGTGCGCCGCGCGGCAGATGATGAGCCGTTGCATTTCGATGATGAAGACGGTGACGGCGACCTTAACCTCACGCAGGACCGCTATGCCGAACTTGGTGCGCGGGAGCAGTTCGTGCTCACAGTTTCCGCCAAGGGCTTTGGCAAACGGGCCTCAAGCTATGATTTCCGTGTCTCCAACCGTGGCGGCAAGGGCATCAAGGCGACGGATCAAAGCAAAGCGGATGAGATCGGAGATCTCGTTGCAGCTTTCCCGATCGACGATAATGATCAAATCATGCTCGTTTCCAATGCCGGGCAGCTCATCCGCGTGCCAGTAGACAACATCCGCTATGCCAGCCGCGCCAGCAAAGGCGTCATGATCTTCCGCACAGCCAAAGATGAGAGCGTTGTGTCAGTGGAACGGGTTCGGGAGCCGGAAGAAGAAGAGGAAGAGGGCGAAGACAACGCACCAGTGGCAGACGGAGGCGAAACACTTCCCGATGACGGCACGCCAGACACCTAAAGCCGTCAAGCGGCGACCTTCTGGCGCAAGCACACAGACTTGCAACCGTCACAGGCAACGACAATGGCGGCTGCGGCAGGATGAAGGCAACTCCAATGAGGACGACGAGCGTGGCAACCGGTTGCCCGTTGCGCAGCAGGCCCGGGACGCATAGATCAGCAACATGACCAAGAAGGCATTCTACCCCGGCTCATTTGACCCGCTCACCAACGGGCATCTAGCTATGATCGAGGCCTCCCTCGCAATTGCTGACGAATTGGTAGTGGGGATCGGCGTACATGCTGGCAAACAAGGGATGTTCTCTTTTGAAGAACGCACCGCTCTGATCCGTAAATGTGTGTCGCAGGATATCGAAGTCGTCGCCTTCGATGATCTGGTGGTGGATGCTGCCGTCCGCGCTGGCGCGAACATGTTGATCCGTGGCCTGCGGGATGCCACCGATTTTGACTATGAAATGCAGATGGCCGGCATGAACAGGGCGATGAAGCCGGCGCTCGAAACTGTCTTCCTGCCCGCAACCGCCGAAACCCGCGCAATCACCGCAACCCTCGTACGGCAAATTGCCAAGATGGGTGGCGACATTTCACCCTTCGTGCCGGAACCTGTGCGCAAGGCACTCGTTTCCCGGCACACAAGCTGATCCGGACCAGTCCCATGTTCTTAAAGACCTTCCTCGCCGCAATTTTCACAGTAGTTTTCGCGCTCGCCGCGCAGGCCGTTGAGCCGAAAAACACGCTCATCATGCAGCTTAAGGATGGTCCCGTGACTATCGAGCTGTTGCCCGATGTCGCACCAAATCACGTTGAGCGTATCCGATCACTTGCTAATGAAGGCTTTTACGACGGTTTGAAATTCCACCGCGTGATAGATGGTTTCATGGCGCAGACCGGTGACCCGCGCGGAAACGGGTCGGGCGGTTCAGAACTGCCAGATCTGAATGCCGAATTTTCCAACATTCCCTATACTCGCGGCACTGTCGGCATGGCGCGGACACCTGACCCAAACTCGGCCAACTCGCAATTCTTCATCATGTTCGACCGCGCGGAGAACCTGGACGACAATTACACCGTCTTTGGCCGCGTAACGGACGGCATGGATGCCGTGGACAAGATTAAACGCGGCTCACGCTCTGCCAATGGCAGTGTGACTGACCCCGACACGATCATTTCCATGCGCACGCAAGACAAACTCTAGTTTATTTTCAACACGTAAGGATACGTTGTGAGCGATTACAAAGACCCCGAAAACACGATCATCATTGACACCACCAAGGGCGAAGTGGTGATTGAACTGCTGCCTGACGTCGCGCCGAACCACGTCGCGCGTATCAAAGAACTGGCTCGTGAAGGTTTCTATGATGGCGTCGTGTTCCATCGCGTCATCGACGGTTTCATGGCCCAGGGCGGCGATCCGACAGGCACGGGCACGGGCGGCTCTAGCAAGCCAAACCTGAAGGCTGAATTCAACGCAACACCTCATGTGCGCGGTGTTTGCTCCATGGCGCGTTCGCAAATGCCGGATTCCGCCAATTCTCAGTTCTTCATCTGCTTTGGTGACGCCCGCTTTCTCGACAACCAATACACCGCTTGGGGTCAGGTCATCGACGGCATGGACAATGTCGACAAATTCGCTCGCGGTGAGCCGGTGCGCAATCCCGACAGCATCAATTCGATGAAGGTCGCCGCAGACGCCTAGGCCATGCGTGTCGACGCATTCGACTTCGACTTACCCGACGATAACATAGCCCTGCGCCCCGCTTCACCGCGGGACGCAGCGCGATTGCTTGTTGTGCCGGCGGATGATGGTTTTCGTCACCGCTCTGTGAGTGATCTGCCGTCTGAATTGCGGGCGGGTGATGCGCTCGTCTTCAACGATACCCGCGTTCTACCTGCCCAATTGACCGGCATTCGGGATCGGGAAGGGACGAGCGCCAAAGTCGGCGCAACTCTCCATCTGCGCACAGCGCCAGATACCTGGAAGGCCTTTGTGCGCGGGGCCAAGAAGCTTGCGGAAGGGGAGACCGTCACCTTCGGCCCAACGCTCGATGCAAAGATTACCGCGAAAGCCGGGTCCGAGGTCACCTTCGCCTTCAATCAATCCGAAAATAGGCTGGACGAAGCTCTTGCCACCTTCGGTGTGGTTCCGTTGCCACCCTATATTGCCCAGAAGCGCGCCATCGACGAGCGCGATAGCGAGGATTATCAGACGGTCTATGCCAGGGATTCGGGTGCAGTAGCGGCTCCTACGGCTGGTCTGCATTTCACTGAAAGCCTGCTTGCCGAACTGGAACGGTGCGGCATCGAGAAGCATTTCGTCACGCTTCATGTGGGGGCCGGGACGTTCCTGCCGGTCAAGGCCGACGATACCAAAGACCACGTCATGCATGAGGAATGGGGCGAGGTCAGCGCTGAGACCGCCGCCGCGCTGAACGCCGTTCGCGCGCGAGGCAACCGCGTTGTCGGTGTCGGAACCACATCGCTGCGGCTTTTGGAAAGCGCTGTCAACGAAGGCGGTCAAATCCAGCCGTGGTCAGGCACAACAGACATTTTTATCACCCCCGGCTACCGGTTCAGAGCCATTGACGCGCTGATGACGAATTTCCATCTGCCGCGCTCGACACTTTTCATGCTGGTCAGCGCATTCTCCGGCATCGAAACGATGCGCAGTGCTTATGAAACAGCGATTGCGGAGGGCTACCGCTTCTATTCCTATGGAGATTCATCGCTCCTCTGGCCAAAACGTGAGGGGGAGTGAGCGGGAAACCACTTGGCAAACGGGCCCGTTACTCCAACACTGGCACCGTTGCCATGTAACGGGAGATACCCCATGAAAATGCTCGCAACCCTTGCAGCGGCTGGCCTGACAGCTGTTTCGCTCGTTGTTCCAGCTTTTGCTGAAGAGGGTGCGAAGTCGATCATCGACCGGCAAATCAAGGCATTCCGAAGCGGCAATCACACCGAAGCCTTCAGCTATGCCGCCCCCAGTCTGCAACGCACGTTCCGCAACACGGACAATTTCATCGGCATGGTGAAACGCGGCTATAGCCCGATTTATGGGGCACAGGACTGGAGCTTTGGTCGCTCCCGCACCGAGGGCGATACACATTACCAGGAACTGCTGCTAACCGGCCCGAAAGGCCGCAACTGGGGTGCACTCTACATTATGCGGCGGGACGAGGATGGCACCTGGCGCATCCACGGTGTTCAGCTGAACCGCGCTTCAGCTCAGACCACCTAGACCGAGTTGGGGTTTGAGTAGACGGCGATGTCCCCACGTTCCCAGCCTTCGACGCAACCGGCCATGTAGTCGCAATAGGTTTGTGCCACTATGGCACGCCGTGCACCGTCCATAAGCTGTTGATAATAGGACAGATTGTTCCACGTCAGCAGCATACCGCCAAGCGCCTCATTTGAGCGCACCAGATGATGCAAATAAGCGCGGCTATAGTCCCGCGCAGCGGGGCAGGGTGAAGTTTCGTCAAGCGGACGCGGATCGTCTGCATGGCGAGCATTCTTCAGATTGATCTTGCCGAACCGCGTAAAGGCCGCGGCATGACGCCCGGCGCGTGTCGGCATGACGCAGTCAAACATATCGACACCACGGGCAATGGATTTCAGCAGATCATCCGGTGTGCCAACACCCATGAGGTAGCGCGGCTTTTCCTGCGGCAGGGCGGGGCATGTGGCGTCCAGCATCCGCAACATCACCTCCTGCGGCTCGCCAACGGCGAGGCCACCGATGGAATAGCCCTTTAGGTCTAGCGCGGTGAGCGCCTCCGCTGAGCGCAAACGCAGAGCCTCGACGTCACCGCCCTGAACGATGCCGAACATCGCCCGTCCACGGTGATCATCTTGCTGTAGAAACGCAGCCTTCGACCGCTCCGCCCAACGCAGCGAAAGCTCCATCGCGCGCTCCACCTCATTCTGCGGGGCAGGAAGGCGGATGCACTCGTCGAGTTGCATCTGTATGTCGCTGTCGAGCAGAGCCTGAATTTCGATGGACCGTTCCGGCGTCAACCGGTGCTTGCTGCCGTCAATGTGGGAGGTGAAGGTGACGCCATCCTCGTCAAGCTTTCGCAACCCGGAAAGAGACATGACCTGAAAACCACCGGAATCGGTAAGGATCGGTGCAGACCATTTTCCGAATTCATGCAAACCACCCAACCGCGCGACGCGCTCGGCGCCGGGGCGCAGCATCAAATGGTACGTGTTGCCGAGGATCACATCGGCCCCGGTCTCCCGCACCTGGTCCATATACATGGCTTTTACGGTCCCGGCGGTGCCGACGGGCATATAGGCCGGCGTGCGGATCGTCCCGCGTGGCGTTATGATCGCACCTTGGCGGGCTGTGCCGTCCGTTGCATGGACCGCAAAAGCAAAATCGGCGCTGGTGGTGTCACGCTCTTCCAGCGGATCGGTGATCATCTGTGACATTTGGGTGCGCTTGAAAAAATGGTGAGCCGTCACGGGTTCGAACCGTGGACCTACTGATTAAAAGTCAGTTGCTCTACCGACTGAGCTAACGGCTCCCGGGGTCGGACCTCAATCCGGGTGGGGCGGACATAGGCGGGCAGATGGCGGGGGTCAAGCGGAGTTCGGGGCGAAAGTGGCGCTTTTCAAACTGTCGCGTTACCGCGTCCTACACGCAGCCTTGATAATGAGGCTCTAGCAATGACAACGCGCTGTGCGGTAAGCGGCTGTCAGACACTCCTTTTGCTGCCGGTCGTTGCTGATCTCATGGCTGATCTTACCCTTTTTGGGATCTTTCTTGCAGGGCTTCTGTCTTTCGCCAGCCCTTGTGTGCTGCCACTCGTCCCGCCTTATCTGACTTATCTTGCGGGAGCATCCATCGACCAGCTCAGCGGTAATGTGGCGGCCGAAGAGCGTAACGATATCCGCAAGCGCGCTTTTCTAAATGCGGGTCTCTTTGTTCTCGGCTTTTCCCTCGTTTTTACGGCGTTGGGCGCCGGAGCATCGAGCATCGGGCTTTTCATGCGCCAATGGCAGAACGAGCTCGCCGTTGTGGCCGGGATCATTATCATGATCATGGGTCTGCATTTTTTGGGCGTGTTGCGGATCGGCTTTCTCTACCGCGAGGCGCGCGTGAACCTCAGCGATGGTACCCTGCGGGCCGCCGGAGGTGCCGGTTCACTTCTAATGGGCCTTGCCTTTGCCTTTGGTTGGACACCCTGTATCGGGCCGGTTCTTGGTGCTGTTCTGGGCATCGCCAGCGCAAGGGATTCGGTCGGGGAAGGCGCGGCCTTGCTTGCGCTCTATTCTGCGGGGCTCGGCGTACCCTTCATGCTGGCGGCGTTCTTTGCGGCACCGTTCCTCAAATTCCTTACACGTTTTCGCAAGCATATCGGCCTTGTTGAAAAACTCATGGGCGCTCTGCTGGTGTTGACGGGCATTCTTTTTCTGACCGGTGGCATGCAGTGGATGGCCTTCACGCTGCTTGAGACTTTCCCGGTCCTTCAAACGCTTGGCTAGACGAATAGCTTAGCGCGGCAGGAACGTTTCGCCCGAATAGCGTGTTTCTTCGCAGGGCAGGCGGTGCTCCAGCCGCAGGGTGCGACAGAAGAGACGGGCATCATCCATTGTCTCAAACGGTCCAACGATGAGTTGCGCAAGCAGATTTTCATCCTCGTCCTGAAAGCGGATCAACGGATCGAAGGCGCCAAAAAGCACCGGCAGGCGCACAGCCAATTCCTCATAGCGTGAAACGAGTCGCGTGACAGACACATCACGGCCGACCAATCCACCAAAGAGTGGCGGCAGCACAACGCTTGCAAAAACCTCACCGCGGTCATCGGTGACAAGGTCCTGCAATTCAATTTGACGGTTCGTCACCAGGTTCTCTTCCCGGATGGCAGCGAGCTCGTCCAAAACCGCCGGCGTCGAGTCGGATTGACCCAGCAGCAGGATCGCTCCAACCGCTAGACCAACGCTGAACAACGCAGCACCAACCCAAGCTGCAAGGAGCAGGGTGGGTTGGTTTTTCCGGATCTGTTCCTTGCGCAGGAATGGGAGTGGTTTTGGCTCTTTACGCACTTGTCTTGTCAGCTTTCCGCGATCAGCCACCGGCGATGAACGCATTCCCCTTGAACACAGGTTGCGCAATAGCTTACGCCATGGGCTCAAGATGCAGAGCCTAGCGGTATTCTGCCGTGGAATGAAGCGTGAGTTATAGTGATGGGTTCAGTAACAGGCGCGAATGGTAGCAACGGGGGCCTCGCCGTGGTGTTAGCCGCAGGGCAGGGCACCCGCATGCGCTCAACCATGCCAAAAGTGCTGCACCCGGTCGCCGGGCTGCCAATGGTTTGCCACGCGATGGACGCCGCGACCGGCGCCGGGCTTTCAAACCAGGCCGTTGTGGTTGGTTACGGCGCAACTGATGTTCAAGCAGCAGTCCAGAGCCGCTTTCCGGCTGCAACGTTCCATGAGCAAAAAGAGCGCCTGGGCACGGCCCATGCGGTCCTTGCTGCGAAGAGTGTTTTGCAGAAGGCATCGGGACCGGTGGTCGTGCTCTATGGAGACGTCCCGCTCATCAGGCCAGAAACCATTGCACGGGCCTTGGCGGCACTTAAGAGCGGTGCAGCGCTCGCCGTCCTCGGCTTCCACGCCGAAAACCCGTCTGGTTACGGTCGCTTGCTGATGGACGGTGGCACGCTGCTCGCCATTCGCGAGGAGAAGGATGCCAGCGAGGAAGAGCGTCGCGTTACTTTCTGCAACAGCGGTATCATCGCTTTTGGTGCAGGCCATTCCCTTTCGCTGCTCGAGAAAGTCGGCAGCGACAATGCGCAGGGCGAATACTACCTGACTGACGTTGTCGAAGTTGCCCGCGAGCAAGGACTCCAGGCCGTCGCTATTGCATGCAGCGAGGCAGAGACGATGGGCGTAAACGATCGCGTTCAGCTCGCAAAAGTTGAAGAGCTGTGGCAGGGGCGGCGGCGCGATGCTCTGATGGTGGAAGGCGTGTCCATGACAGCGCCGCAAACTGTATTTTTTCATCATGACACTGCGGTGGAAGCGGACGTTGTGATTGAACCCAACGTGGTCTTTGGTCCCGGCGTTGAAATCTCTTCTGGTGCAATCATCCGAGCATTCAGCCATTTGGAAGGTTCGCAAATTGGGCCAGGTGCATTTGTCGGCCCCTATGCCCGTCTGCGACCCGGAACGAAGCTGGAAATGGGCGCAAAGATCGGCAATTTCGTCGAAACCAAAAATGCGCAAATTGCCGAAGGCGCGAAGGTCAATCACCTCACCTATATCGGCGATGCCACCGTGGGAGCGGCCGCCAATATCGGTGCAGGGACAGTCACCTGCAATTATGACGGTTTCAACAAACACCGTACCGAAATTGGCGCAGGAGCGTTCATTGGCTCCAACACCGCGCTCATCGCTCCCGTAACGATTGGAGCTGATGCAAACATCGCGGCTGGCAGCGCCGTCAGCAAAGATGTTCCCGCCGATGCGCTCGCTCTGACGCGCACTCCGCAAAGTAATCTGGAAGGTATGGGCAAGAAGTTGCGCGCGCGCTACGCCGCCGCGAAGAAATCAAAGGGCTAAGGCCTTGCGCCGCTGTAATCATTTGTGACCGCACTAGCGCGGACAGGCTGCTAGTGAGCGGCTTGGAAACTGGACGGGAAACACGCTGATGTGTGGGATCGTGGGTATCGTGGGCAACCGCCCCGTGGCTCCTCTTATTGTCGATGCGCTGAAACGGCTGGAATATCGCGGCTATGATTCCGCCGGTGTCGCCACAGTGGAAGCGCGCGAGCTCGACCGTCGCCGCGCTGAAGGCAAGCTCGTCAATCTGGAACAGCGTCTTGCTGACCAACCTCTCGGCGGCCATATCGGCATCGGTCACACACGATGGGCGACCCATGGGGCGCCGGTTGAGGTGAATGCTCATCCGCATTTTTCCGACAACGTTGCGGTGGTTCACAACGGCATCATCGAGAATTTCCGCGAGTTGCGCGACGAGCTGACAGCGCAGGGCTTTTCGTTTTCCTCCCAGACCGACACGGAATCCGTCGCCCACCTCGTTGCCAGCGGCCTGAAGGCGGGTCTCAGCCCTGTCGAGGCGGCCCATGCAGCAATTGACCGGTTGCGCGGAGCCTTTGCACTCGCAATCGTCTTTCGCGGTGAGGATGATCTCATCGTCGGCGCGCGCTCCGGCCCGCCACTGGCCGTCGGTCTTGGGGATGGGGAGATGTATCTGGGGTCCGACGCCGTTGCGCTCGCGCCCTTCACCAACCGCATTGTCTATCTCGAAGACGGTGACCGTGCAGTGCTGCGGCGCTCTGGTTTCAATCTAACCGATGCTGATCGCAAGGCGGTTGAGCGTGAGGTGAAGATTTCCGTCGGTTCGGCCCTACTGGCGGACAAGGGTAATCACCGCCATTTCATGCTGAAGGAGATCTACGAGCAGCCGGAAGTCATCGGCCACACGCTCTCCCATTACGTGGATTTCAACGAGCGGCGCCTTGCACTACGGGACCTTGATGGCGCTCCGGCAGGCATTGATTTTGCAAAACTCTCCCGCCTCACCATCACAGCATGCGGCACCGCTTATCTCGCCGGGATGGTTGGTAAGTACTGGTTTGAGCGCCTCGCGCGGCTTCCCGTGGACATCGATGTCGCGTCGGAATTCCGCTACCGCGAGCCACCGCTTTCAAAAGACGGTATGTCGCTCTTTATCTCCCAGTCTGGCGAGACAGCAGACACGCTGGCGGGGCTCTCCTATTGCCGGAGCGAGGGGCAAGCCATCGCCTCCATCGTCAATGCACGCGAAAGCACGATGGCGCGCGAATCTCACAGCGTCTTCCCAACCCTGGCCGGACCGGAGATCGGCGTTGCCTCCACCAAGGCCTTTACCTGCCAGCTCTCCGTCCTCGCTTCTCTTGCCATCGCAGCAGGGGTGCAACGCGGGTATATCGACCAGGCAACCGAAGAACGCCTCGTCTCCGAACTGGCAGAAGCGCCGCGCTACACCAACGAGGCGCTGCATATCGAAGAGCAAATCGAAGCGCTTTCGCATCGCCTCGCAGGCAAAAAGAGCGTTCTCTATCTCGGCCGTGACACGAACTACCCTCTCGCTATGGAAGGGGCATTGAAGTTGAAGGAATTGTCCTACATCCACGCGGAGGCCTATGCTGCCGGTGAGCTAAAGCACGGCCCTATCGCACTGATCGACGATGAAATGCCTGTCGTGGTCATCGCGCCCCATGACCGGATTTTTGAGAAAACCGTCTCCAACATGCAGGAAGTTGCCGCGCGTGGCGGGCAAATCATTCTCATAACTGATGCCAAGGGCGCAGCAGAAGTTGGAATGGACGAGGCACAGGTCATCGTCATGCCGGACGTGCCGGAGATCATCACCCCGATCGCGTATTCCTTGCCGATCCAGCTGCTCGCCTATCATACCGCCGTTCACATGGGCACAGATGTGGACCAACCGCGCAATCTGGCGAAATCGGTAACCGTGGAGTAGCGAGCCGTTGCATCGCGCTGCACTTTGCCCAAATACAGAGACAAACCCGCGCAGTGCGGCTGCCTTATCTTGATCGGACAGGCCCTTGGCTAAGAAAGACGGCAAAATCATCAGGCACCAGCCCTTTCGGGTGAGGCTGCGCAACTACTTCTTCACCGGCCTCGTCATCTGCGCGCCGCTGGCGATCACCGCCTATCTGACCTGGACGTTGATCGAATGGGTAGATTCGTGGGTCACGCCTTACATCCCGGAAGCCTATAATCCGGAAAGTTATCTGCCATTTTCCATCCCAGGTTTTGGCCTGCTCGTCGCCCTGCTGTTGATCACATTGATTGGCTTTCTAACCGCCAACCTGATCGGGCGTTCTATCATTAGCTATGGCGAATATCTGCTCTCCCGCATGCCAGTGGTGCGCAACATCTATTCGGCTCTGAAGCAGATTTTCGAGACAGTGTTTCGCGAGAATTCCGACAGCTTCCAGTCCGTCGCTCTTGTGCAATACCCGCGCCAAGGCATTTGGGCATTGGCCTTCGTAGCAACTGATACGCTCGGCGAAGTGCAAGCACGGCTAGATGAGGCAGCCGGGCAAACCATTAGCGTCTTCCTACCCACCACGCCGAACCCGACCTCCGGCTTCCTACTCTTCGTGCCGAAGGAGGAAGTCGAGATCATGGATATGGGTGTTGAGGAAGCGGCAAAGCTCATCATCTCTGCAGGCCTCGTTGCGCCTGAATTTCAGGAAGCGAAGGACAAGGCTCTTGCAAAACGCGCCGCGCGGCAAGCCGGTCCTGTTAGCCAGCGCGCAGAAGTTTAACGGCTTCATCCTTGCCAAAGAGGTAGAGCAACGCCCGTAACGCCTCACCGCGCGGGCTTTTCAGCTCCGGATCGTTCTGTAGGAAAAGCCGCGCATCATCCCGCGCCATTTCCATCAGATTGCCGTGGCTTTCCATTCGCGCCAAGCGGAAGCCCGGGGAGCCTGACTGACGGGTGCCCAAAATCTCGCCTTCACCGCGAAGACGCAGGTCTTCCTCAGCGATGCGAAAGCCGTCCTGCGTCTCCCGCATGATGTTCAGCCGCGCTTCGCCGGTTTCCGAAAGCGGAGCCTTGTAAAGTAACAGGCAGGACGAGGCCTTGTCGCCGCGCCCCACCCGGCCGCGAAGCTGGTGGAGCTGGGCAAGACCAAAGCGCTCGGCGTGTTCGATGATGATGATGGTCGCGTCCGGCACATCAACTCCTACCTCGATCACCGTTGTGGCGACCAAAATACGCGTTTTACCCTCTTTAAACGCCGCCATGCCTGCGTCTTTTTCCGCTGGTTTTAGGCGCCCATGAACGAGGCCGACCCGGTCTCCAAAACGGTCTGACAGCGCTTTGAACCGTGTTTCAGCGGAGGTGACGTCAAGTTCGTCGCTATCCTCCACCAGTGGGCAAACCCAATAGGCTTTGTCCCCGCGCTTCAGCGCCTGACCCATCCGAGCCATCAACTCGTCAAGCCGAGCTATCGGAAGCGCGTTTGTTTGAATCGGCAGACGGTTCGCTGGTTTCTCGTCCAGCTTAGAGACCTCCATGTCACCAAAATAAGCCAGCACCAGCGTGCGGGGGATCGGCGTTGCAGTCATGATGAGCACATCGGCACTGCCTTTCGCGGCAAGCGCCAATCGCTGATGGACACCGAAGCGGTGCTGCTCATCCACCACCGCAAGAGCGAGATTGGCGAATTCAACATTGGCCTGGAACAGAGCATGGGTGCCAACAACAATGTCGATTGTACCGCTGGCAAGATCTGCCAGCAGCTTTTCCCGCACAGCGCCTTTTTCGCGACCGGTGAAAACCTCAATACGCATTCCCGCCGCCTCTGCCAGCGGTGTCATGGAAGAGAGGTGTTGACGTGCGAGTACCTCAGTTGGTGCCATGATGGCTGCTTGCCCACCTGCCTCAACAGCCCCCGCTGCACAGAGCAGGGCGACGGCAGTTTTGCCGGAACCTACGTCGCCCTGAAGCATCCGCAGCATCCGCTCAGGCTTTTCCATATCCGCTATGATCTCGGCAACTGAGCGGGCTTGCGCGCCCGTCAGATCGAAGGGCAGGGCATCCAGAATGGCCTTGCGGCGGCCACCATCACCGCGCCATGCCTTACCCGCCGAGCGCTTCATCCGCGCCCGAACCAGCGTCAGCGCCAGTTGTCCGGCCAGCAATTCGTCATAAGCCAATCGCCGCCAGGCAACGCATTCTGGTGACAAATCCGCCATATCCTGCGGATTGTGGATTGCGGTTAGAGCTTCACCGAAGCCCGGCCACTTCTCGCGCGCGAGGATCGACGCGTCTTGCCATTCCGGCAAGTCAGGCAAAACGTCCAGGGCCGAACGCACCGTCCGCGCCATGATCTTAAGCGAAACACCCGCCGTCAGCGGATAAACCGGCTCCACCAGTGGCATCGTCTCCAACGCATCTGCGGGTACGATATAATCGGGATGCACCATGGTTGGGCGGCCGTTGAACCATTCCACCTTGCCGGAAACGTAACGCATCTCTCCAACAGGAAGCTGTTTTTCCAACCATGCACTCTGGCCACGGAAGAAGGTGAGAACCAATTCACCTGTCTCGTCATGCCCCATCACCTTGTAGGGTTGGCGGGAATTGCCCGGCTTCTCGTGGCGATCCACACGGATCAGGATCGTGCAAAGTGCACTTTCCGCCGCGCGAGCGATCTCCGGCATGTTGCGCCGGTCAATCAGCCGGTCCGGCAAATGGAACAAAAGATCCAGCAATCGAGCAGATTCGCGCCCCTGGCGCAGCAAATTGGAGTAAGCTGTACCGAGCTTCGGCCCAACGCCATTCAGCGTGGTAACGTCAGCATAAAGCGGGTTGAGAACGGGCGGGCGCATGGCCCCTTTTTGCGCGCCTGCTGTTCTCCTCGCAAGGCGTGAGGGCGCGCCATCCAAATTGTATGAAGAACGCGCGTTGCGTCGCGCCGCAAGCCTTGGCAAAAGGTGTCGGTTCGTGCGCATGGGAATGCAGCAAGATGAGTGAAACAATGCGCACCAGCGCCGGGCTCGATGAGCGCCGAAAACGCCTGCTCTACCATGCTTGGCATCGTGGCATGCGAGAGATGGACTATGTTCTCGGCGTTTTTGCCAATGATACCATCGAAAGTCTGAGCAATGATGAGCTTGATGCCTTTGAGGACATCATGCGCGTGCCCGACCCGGATATGTACAAGTGGCTTTCCGGCACGACGGAAACCCCGGCAAACTGGGATACCCCGTTGGTGCGCCGCATCCGCGCTTTCCACCTGGAAGATCGCGACGCCAAGTGAACCCCGCACTGCAATCTTTCACAGAGTTTCTCGGCGGTCCCGAGACGATCGAGCTTGGCGGTGTGCCGGAGGGCTACGAGCCGCTGGTGCTTGCCACGATCCTGCGCACATTTGCCAAAAATGGCCAACGCGACCTCGTCTTCATCGCGCGAGACGGGCAGCGCGCAGCGGATATTGAAGCGGCGTTCAGCTTCTTCGCGCCCTGGGCAGATCTGCTTCATCTGCCAGCCTGGGACTGCCTGCCCTATGACCGCGTCTCACCCTCCAGTGACGTGCTCGCCCGCCGAATCGACGCGCTGACAGCACTCGCAAGTGAAGAACCGAGTGAGCGTCCACGCCTCATTACCATCACGCCAAATGCGCTGATGCAGCGCGTCGCTCCGCAAACAGTGCTCACACAGCAGACAAAGCGCCTAGTGTCCGGCCAGCGGGTGGATATGGATGAGCTGGCCACCTGGCTGGCCGGCAACGGATTTGAGCGCACGCCAACAGTCCGCACCACCGGGGAATTTGCCGTGCGTGGCGGTATTTTGGACCTCTATGCACCCGGCAATGCTGCGCCCGTGCGGTTAGACTTCTTTGGCGATACGCTTGAAAGCCTGCGCAATTTCGACGTTGAGAGCCAGCGGAGTGGCTCCACGGTTTCCGAGTTGCTGCTCGCGCCTATGAGCGAGGTCACTCTGGATGCGCAAACCATTGCCCGTTTTCGCACCAATTATCTCGCCACCTTCGGTGCCGCGACCCGGGACGATGCGCTCTATACGTCTGTCAGCGAAGGTCGGCGCTATGCCGGGCTAGAGCATTGGCTGCCGCTCTTCTTCGAGGAGTTGGAGACCGTCTTTCACTATCTCGGCAGCAGGCCAATTGTCACCGATCACCTCGTTGCTGAAAGCGTGACACAGCGTCATGAACAGGTCTTGGACCACTTTGAGGCGCGGCAGCGGAACCTTGAGGGCGATGATGACGGCGCACCCTACAAGCCCGTGAAATTGGAAAGCCTCTACCTGGAACCTTCTGAAATTGAAGCCGGGTTTGCAGCGGCAGATATCGTTCGCCTCTCCCCTTTCGACCAGCTCGAGTTCGCCAAAGGTGCTCGGCGGTTTTCCCTGGATGCCCGGGCAGGACGGTCTTTTGCCGCTGAACGCACGGCGGGAAACATCAATATCTTCCAGGCACTTGCCGATCATGCGGCGGATCTGCGCGAAGGTGGAAAGCGCGTGGTTATTGCCTCGTGGACAGAAGGTGCGCGGGACCGGCTCTCGCAGGTTTTGGAAGAGCACGAACTGACCAACACGCAACTCGTCAGCAATTTCGAGGAGGTTCAGGCACTCAAGCAAGGAGTGACAGCACTCGCTGTTCTACCGCTGGAAAGCGGCTTTGAAGACCCTACCCTTGCTGTGATCGCAGAGCAGGATGTGCTGGGCGACCGGTTGGTCAAAAAGCGCAAGGGACCGCGCAAAGGTTCAGACGTTCTCTCGGAAATCGCGAGCCTTTCTGAGGGCGACATTGTCGTCCATGTTGACCACGGAATTGCCCGCTTCACAGGCCTGACGACCATAGAGGCCGCCGGTGCGCCGCATGACTGTCTGGAGCTGAAATATCACGGTGACGACACGCTTTACCTGCCGGTCGAAAACATCGATCTCCTTTCCCGCTACGGCAATGCTGACACAGAAGTGCAACTTGACCGGCTCGGCGGTGCCAATTGGCAGGCACGCAAGGCGAAGCTGAAGAAGCGTATCCTGGAGATGGCAGGGCAACTCATTGATGTTGCTGCTAAACGGATGCTCAAGAGAGCTGATCCTGTAACATTACCAGACGGCGTATATGATGAATTCGCCGCCAAATTTCCCTATGAGGAAACCGACGATCAGCTAAACGCCATCGACTCCGTCTTTGGCGATCTCGGTTCTGGACGGCCGATGGACCGGTTGATTTGCGGAGATGTTGGCTTCGGCAAGACGGAGGTTGCACTAAGAGCTGCCTATCTCGTCGCAATGGCGGGCAAACAAGTTGCGGTGGTGGTGCCCACGACCTTGCTCGCGCGCCAACACTACAAGACGTTTTCTGAGCGTTTTCATGGCCTTCCCGTTAATGTGAGGCAGGCATCCCGTCTTGTTGGCGCGAAGGCGCTGAACGAGGCGAAAGCGGGAGTGAAGGACGGGTCGGTGGACATCGTCATCGGTACTCATGCGCTGCTTGGCAAGGGTGTGGAGTTCAAACGTCTTGGTATGCTCGTCATCGATGAAGAGCAGCACTTTGGTGTCAAGCATAAGGAAAGATTGAAAGAATTGAAGGCAGACGTTCACGTCCTCACCCTTTCGGCCACCCCCATTCCGCGCACTTTACAGCTCGCATTGACCGGCGTGCGGGAGCTTTCTCTCATTACGACGGCCCCCGTCGACCGCATGGCGGTACGCACATTTATCACGCCTTTTGATGGGCTTGTGGTGCGGGAAGCACTGATGCGGGAGCGGTTGCGTGGCGGGCAGAGTTTTTATGTCTGCCCGCGTCTTTCCGATGTGCGGGGGAGGGCGGAATGGTTGGCTGAAAACGTGCCGGAACT
Organism: uncultured Alphaproteobacteria bacterium; assembly: GCA_929200315.1. GTDB lineage: Bacteria > Pseudomonadota > Alphaproteobacteria > Rhizobiales > Rhizobiaceae > Pseudahrensia. The sequence goes on from CAKMZB010000005.1 coordinate 105,424, forward strand.
GAAGGTTGCGGTGGCCCACGGGCAGATGCCACCGACCGAGTTGGAGGACATCATGAACGCCTTTTACGAGGGTCAATATGACGTGCTCTTATCCACGACCATCGTGGAATCCGGCCTCGATATTCCAACCGCCAACACGATGATCGTGCACCGCGCGCATATGTTTGGCCTGGCGCAACTTTACCAGATGCGCGGGCGGGTTGGGCGTTCTAAAACAAGGGCTTACTGCATTCTCACCCTACCACCCAACACCAAACTTACCCCCACCGCGGAGCGCCGTCTGAAGGTGCTTCAGAGCCTTGATACGCTGGGCGCCGGCTTCCAACTGGCAAGCCATGATCTGGATATCCGCGGAGGCGGAAACATTCTTGGCGAAGAGCAATCCGGTCATGTGCGGGAGGTTGGATTCGAGCTTTATCAGCAGATGCTGGAAGAGGCGGTGTCTGAGCTGAAGGAGGGGGGTGAGGCCGAGATCGACGACCGCTGGTCACCGCAAATAACGGTCGGCGCAACCGTCATGATTCCAGAGCATTATGTGCCAGACCTCACGTTACGCATGAGCCTCTATCGACGCCTCGCCGAACTTGATACAGCGCAGGATATCGACGCATTCGGCGCTGAAATGATCGACCGCTTTGGGCCACTTCCCAACGAAGTTGAGCAGCTCCTGAAGATCGTTTGGATCAAGGCGCTTTGCCGAAAAGCGAATATTGAAAGGCTGGATGCGGGACCGAAAGGGGTAGTTATCTCTTTCAGAAATCAGGAGTTTTCCAATCCCGCCGCACTAATCGGCTGGATTGGTGAGCAGGGCAATCAGGCGAAGATCCGGCCTGATCAAAGCATTGTTTTGCAGCGCGATTACCCAACCGCCGACAAGCGATTGCGTGGCGCGGCAGTGGTGACCCAGCAATTGGCAAAAATGGTCGAAGCGTAATTGCCGCGCTGCGGCATGGGTTACCAAATACCGCCTTTCTTTAGAAAATAGGCCCGTTCTATTGGCAAATACCGGGTAGTTTTTGCCAATAGCGCGAAACTTCCCGATACCACCTCGACAAGTGTCTATCACATAGCCACAAGCACCAGCGGCCCGCCCCATGATACCCGGCTTTGCCGACTAGAGGAAATGACATGACTGACATCGTCCACGTTCACGCACGCGAAATTCTCGATTCCCGCGGCAACCCCACTGTCGAGGTCGACGTGCTACTGGAAGACGGCGCTTTTGGCCGGGCGGCGGTGCCCTCCGGCGCGTCCACCGGGGCCCATGAGGCGGTAGAGTTGCGCGATGGCGGCAAGCGCTATCTCGGTAAAGGCGTGAAAAAGGCCGTTGCCGCGGTGAACGAACAAATTTGCGACGCGGTGGTGGATCTTGATGCCCGCGACCAGCGTGCTCTCGACCAGACCATGATCGACCTCGACGGGTCAGAAAATAAGAGCAACCTCGGCGCCAATGCTATTCTCGGCGTGTCCCTTGCCGCGGCAAAGGCTGCGGCTGTTTCCAGCGACTTGCCGCTCTTCCGCTATCTTGGCGGCACCAGCGCCCATGTGCTGCCCGTGCCGATGATGAATATCATCAATGGCGGTGAACATGCCGACAATCCCATCGACTTCCAGGAATTCATGGTGATGCCCACGGGAGCAGAAACCTTTCGTGAGGCTCTGCGCTGCGGTGCAGAAATCTTCCACGCCCTCAAAAAGCGGCTGCACGATGCCGGGCACAACACGAATGTGGGCGACGAAGGCGGGTTTGCTCCCAATATCGGATCGGCCACCGACGCGCTCGACTTCGTCATGGGGTCCATCGAAGCTGCCGGTTACACGCCGGGCAAGGACGTGCATCTGGCGCTCGACTGTGCGTCGACGGAATTCCAGGACGGCAAGGACTACAATTTGAAAGGTGAGGGCAGGGTGCTTTCAGCTTCGGAGATGGCTGGATACCTCGCTGAGCTTTCCGCCAAATATCCGATTTTCTCCATCGAAGACGGTATGGGCGAGGATGATTGGGCCGGGTGGAAAGAAGTCACCGACATGATTGGCGACAAGGTGCAGCTTGTGGGGGACGACCTTTTCGTCACCAACTCCAAGCGCCTGGTGAAAGGCATCGAAGAGGGCATTGCCAACTCGATCCTCGTGAAGGTCAACCAGATCGGCACACTAACGGAGACATTCGACGCCGTGGATCGCGCGCACCGCGCCAGCTACACAGCCGTCATGTCCCACCGGTCCGGCGAGACGGAAGACAACACGATTGCCGATCTGGCGGTCGCCACCAATTGCGGGCAGATCAAGACGGGCTCTCTATCCCGCTCCGACCGGTTGGCGAAATACAACCAGCTTCTGCGCATTGAAGAAATGCTTGGAGATCAAGCCGTTTACGTCGGTTCTAGCATTCTGCGTTAAAGCGCTCTTAACCCACCAAATGGCAGAATCCTCGGGCAATCAACGTGCCCGCAGGAGGGCTGAGGCATGTCCGTTCGCCGCCGCAGGCGCAGCCCGTTCCGCCGCTTCATCGCACCAGTCGCGACACTGGCGATCCTCGCCTATTTCACATTCCATGCCTTTAACGGCCAATACGGTCTGCATGCGCAGATCGTGATGGCGCAGAAGGAAGTAGAGTTGCGAGCACAGCTCGACACGTTGAGAGCAACCCGCGAAGACTTGGAACGCAGGATTGCACTGCTGCAGGACGGAAACCTCAACCGTGACATGGTGGATGAACATGCCAGACGACAGCTCAATCTTGCCCGCAGCGATGAAATGGTGATTTTTATCGATTAACAATATTTTTGTTAATTTCGTAAAATCGCAAATCCTTCAATGTGATACGTGCATGTCTGCTATGCATTTTCGCGCTTGAAAAAGCTGACGGTCACTTTACGCTTCCCACCTTGGAGCTCGAACAACGCCCTAAAGTCTGTTCGGCACACATGACACCCCAGGAGGCTGGCACTTGGCCCAGGCAGCAAAGAAGCCGCGCAGCAAGAGCGTGGCAAAGAAGACGAGCCGCAAACCGGCGGCTCCCAAAACCCCCGCTCCCTTGGACTTCAAGAAGGACGAGGAGCTTCACGCCTACCGGGAAATGCTGCTGATCCGTCGCTTCGAAGAGAAAGCCGGTCAGCTTTACGGCATGGGCTTCATCGGCGGCTTCTGCCATCTCTATATCGGCCAGGAAGCGGTCGTTACCGGCATGCAGGGCGCGCTGATCGAAGGCGATCAGGTCATCACTGCCTATCGCGACCACGGCCATATGCTCGCTTGCGGCATGGAACCAAAGGGCGTCATGGCCGAGCTGACAGGCCGCAAGGACGGTTACAGCCACGGCAAGGGTGGCTCGATGCACATGTTCTCCAAGGAGAAGAATTTCTACGGCGGCCACGGGATTGTGGGGGCCCAGGTTTCCCTCGGCACCGGCCTCGCCTTTGCCAACAATTACCGTGAAAACAAAAACGTCTCCTGCACCTATTTTGGTGACGGCGCATCCAACCAGGGCCAGGTTTACGAGAGTTTCAACATGGCCAAACTCTGGTCACTGCCGGTGATCTACATTGTTGAAAACAACCGCTATGCCATGGGCACATCTGTGAACCGCGCCTCCGCGCTAACAGACTTCTCCCGCCGCGGCTGCTCTTTCAACATTCCAGGTATTGAGGTGGATGGTATGGACGTGCGCGCCGTGCAGGCTGCCGGGGAGCTGGCGGCGGATTGGTGCCGCTCCGGCAAGGGGCCGATCATTCTCGACATGCAAACCTACCGCTATCGCGGCCATTCCATGTCTGACCCGGCCAAGTACCGCTCCAAGGATGAAGTGCAGAAAATGCGTGCGGAGAACGATCCGATTGAACGGGTCAAGCAACGGGTGATCGAGAAGAAGTTCGCCACCGAGGATGAGCTAAAAGCCATCGACAAAGAGGTCCGCGCCATCGTTGCGGAAGCCGCAGACTTCGCGCAGACCAACCCGGAGCCCGATCCGAGCGAATTGTGGACTGACGTGCTGCTGCCCGTCGAACAGGGGGAGGCTGTCTGATGCCCACCGATATTCTCATGCCCGCCCTGTCCCCAACCATGGAAGAGGGCACACTTGCCAAATGGCTTGTGAAAGAAGGCGACAATGTTGCTGCCGGTGACGTGATTGCCGAGATCGAGACCGACAAGGCCACCATGGAAGTGGAAGCCGTGGACGAAGGCACGATTGGAAAGATCTCCATCGAAGCAGGGACGGAAAATGTTGCCGTCAATTCGGTGATCGCCGTGCTGCTGGAGGAGGGCGAGGATGCTTCTTCAATCGGGTCCGGTGACGGCGCGCCCGTTGCTGCCGAAGCACCCGCCGCCGAGGAGGCGCCCGCCGCGGCAGCACCCGAAAAAGTCGCCGCCGAACCGAAGTCTGAGACAATCGCGTCTGACCCTGCCATTCCCGCAGGAACGGAGATGGTGTCCACCACCGTCCGTGAAGCCCTGCGCGATGCGATGGCGGAGGAAATGCGGTCCGATGACCGGGTTTTCGTGATGGGTGAGGAGGTCGCCGAATATCAGGGCGCCTACAAAATCACCCAGGGTCTGCTGGACGAATTTGGTGCCAAACGCGTCATCGACACGCCAATTACTGAACACGGCTTTGCCGGGGTCGGTGTTGGTGCGGCCATGGCTGGTCTGCGCCCCATCGTTGAATTCATGACCTTCAACTTTGCTATGCAGGCGATTGACCAGATCGTTAATTCGGCCGCAAAGACACTCTATATGTCCGGCGGGCAGATGGGTGCACCCATCGTCTTCCGCGGCCCCAACGGTGCTGCGTCCCGCGTGGGGGCGCAACACAGCCAATGCTACGCTGCCTGGTATGGTAACGTTCCTGGCCTCAAGGTCGTCACACCATATGGAGCGGCTGACGCCAAAGGCCTGCTGAAGGCTGCAATTCGCGATCCCAACCCGGTGGTCTTCCTGGAAAACGAGATTATGTACGGCCAATCCTTCGACGTGCCCAAGATGGATGACTTCGTGTTGCCCATCGGCAAGGCACGGCTGCACCGCTCCGGTAGCGATGTGACCATCGTCACCTTCGGTATCGGCATGAAATACGCCATTGAAGCGGCTGCGGAGCTTTCGGGCATGGGCATCGACGCGGAGATCATTGATCTGCGCACCATCCGCCCGCTGGACATGGCAACGGTCATTGAATCGGTGAAGAAGACCAACCGCTGTATCACCATTGAGGAAGGTTTTCCGCAATCGGGTGTCGGGGCTGAAATTTCCGCGCAGATCATGACGGAGGCCTTCGATTATCTCGACGCCCCCGTCCTTCGCGTGACGGGCAAGGATGTGCCGATGCCTTACGCGGCAAACCTTGAAAAGCTCGCGCTGCCGAATGTCGCCGAGGTTATCGAAGCCGTGCGGGCCGTGACGTATAAATGAGCCGTCTGCCGCCCCTCGATATGCGCGATGCCGTCTGGGACCGGATGCGTGGCGCTGTTGTCGCCCCCGCCGGTCGCTACCAGGTCGTCATCACGGGGGACGCGCTGGAGGCGCATGTTAACCGCACACTTTCACCTGAAGACGCCGTGGAAGCCGCGCAGGACGAGCAAGCGCTGCTGCGCACCGTCGCCAACGCGCTTGGCGCGTATGACGGCGTCATCACCATAACAAACGCCGTGCTGAACGGACGTGACTGGTCGGCTGTCGACCATGACGCCGACGCAGAAGCAGCCGAAACCGGTCTGGCCGAAGCCGGCTTGGCCAAAGCTGCAGGGTAGGGAGCCCGAACGCCATGAGCATCACCATCACCATGCCCGCCCTTTCCCCAACCATGGAGGAGGGCAACCTCGCCAAATGGCTGGTCAAGGAAGGCGACACCGTTTCCGCTGGCGACGTGATCGCCGAGATCGAGACCGACAAGGCGACCATGGAAGTGGAAGCTGTCGACGAGGGGACAGTTGCCAAGATCCTCGTTGAGGCCGGAACAGAGGCGGTGAAAGTCAACGCGGTCATCGCCGTGCTTGCCGAAGAGGGCGAAGACGTTGCCGATGTCGATACATCCGGCGCGAGTGCCCCCGCCGAAGCTCCCAAGGCTGATACCGCCGCGACGCCGGAACCGGTGGCTACCGAGGCTGGCGGTAACGATGAGCCACAGCCCGCAGCAGGTTCCGCCAGCTCGGGCGACCGCGTGTTCGCCACACCACTCGCCCGCCGCATCGCGGAACAAAAAGGCCTCGACCTTTCTGCCGTCAGTGGCTCCGGGCCCCATGGCCGCATTGTTAAAGCCGATGTCGAAGGCGCACAGGCCGGCAGCAGCGCAAAAGCGCCCGCTGGCACGCCAGAAGCCACCAAGGCAGCAGCAGCGCCCGCGCCGGGCATGTCAGACGCTGCAACCCTCTCGCTCTTTGAGGAAGGCTCCTTCACCTCCAAGCCGCATGACGGAATGCGCAAGATCATCGCGGCGCGCCTTACCGAAAGCACGCAGACCGTGCCGTCCTACAACATTTCCATGGACTGCCTGCTCGACGAACTTCTCGCGCTGCGCGCGCAAATCAACGCGGCAGCCCCTGAACTGGATGGCAAGCCGAGCTACAAACTTTCGGTCAACGACTTCATCGTCAAAGCCATGGCGATGGCGTTGCAGGCGGTGCCGGACGCCAACGCCTCCTGGACCTCAACCGCGCGCATCTATCACAAACATTCCGATGTCGGCGTCGCCGTCTCGGTTGATGACGGGCTCTTCACTCCGATTGTGCGCAAGGCAGAGATGAAGCCGCTTTCCGTCATTTCCGCGGAAGTGAAGGATATGGCCGGTCGCGCGAAGTCCAAGAAGTTGATGCCTGACGAGTACCAGGGCGGCGTCACAGCCGTGTCTAATCTGGGCATGTTCGGTGTCACGTCCTTTACCTCCATCATCAACCCACCCCACGCTTCGATCGTCTCAATCGGCGCAGGCACGCCGCAGCCCGTCGTGAAGGATGGCGCACTGGCGGTGGGCACGGTGATGTCGGCAACCTTCGCTTTCGACCACCGTGTGATCGATGGAGCGCTTGGCGCAGAACTCGCTTCGGCCTTCAAGGGCTTCATCGAGCATCCGATGCGGATGCTGGCCTAGTCAGTGGCCGGCGTGGTCTGGTCCAGCGTTTCAATGCGTTGCAGCCCGCCCTCAGCGTGGATGGAGTCCATCAACATCGCGCGTTGGTCGGCCAGAAAGATTGTCGTTGGCACAAAGAGCGCAACCACAAGGGCCATAAAGACCAGCTTCGCCCAGAGCGAACGACGCGCCATGCCAAGCGAAGCAAAGAGCATCGCGGCGATGAAGACGAAGGCAACAATCAGCACAATGGCGGAATATCCCAGTGCTGAGAATGACGAGATGAATTGCATAAGCGGGGCCGGGCCGAAGGTGCTGGTTCGGCGGCAAATTAGTGAATCGCACGCACTGCGCAAGGCGCGCAACCTGCGACAGAAGGGAGCCTGATATGGCTGACAATTCCTACGACCTTATCGTGATCGGCGGAGGCCCGGGGGGCTACGTCGCCGCCATCCGCGCCGCGCAGCTCGGGCTGAAAACCGCCGTTGTGGAGCGCGAACATCTGGGTGGTATTTGTCTCAACTGGGGCTGTATCCCCACAAAAGCTCTGCTGCGTTCGGCAGAAATCTACACCCATATGAACCACGCCCAATCCTTCGGCCTTTCCGCAGGCAAGGTCGATTTCGATATCGAAGCTATCGTCAAACGCTCCCGCGGCGTGTCCGGCCAGCTCAATGGCGGCATTGGTTTCCTGCTAAAGAAGAACAAGGTCGATGTGATCTGGGGCGAAGCCAAGATCACTGCTCCCGGCAAGGTGAATGTGAAGGCCCCCGCCAAGAAGCCACATGAACCTGCTCACCCAGTGCCCAAAGGCACAAAGAATGTTGGGGCCTACAGCGCCAAGCACATCATTGTCGCCACCGGCGCCCGCCCTCGCGCGCTGCCCGGCATTGAACCGGATGGCGATACAATCTGGACCTATTTTGAAGCCATGGTTCCCAAGACCATGCCAAATTCACTCGTTGTTATGGGCTCCGGCGCCATCGGCATCGAATTTGCCTCCTTCTACCGCTCCATGGGTGCAGAGGTGACGGTGGTGGAACTGCTGGACCAGGTGTTGCCCGTGGAAGACGCGGAAGTTGCCGCAGTCGCCCGCAAGCAGTTTGAAAAGCAGGGCATGAAAATCCTCACCGGGTCCAAGGTGACGAAAGTTGAGAAAGCCGGTGCAGGAGTGAAGGCCACTATCAAAGGCAAGGACGGTAAAGCCCAGGTCATCGAAGCTGAAAAACTCATCTCCGCCGTGGGCGTGATGGGCAACACAGAAGGCCTTGGCCTTGAAGAAGTCGGTGTAAAAACCGACCGCGGGATCATCTCTGTCGATGATTATGGTGCGACCTCAGTTAAGGGCATCTACGCCATCGGTGATGTCGCTGGCGCGCCAATGCTGGCTCATAAAGCCGAGCATGAGGGCACGATTTGCGTGGAAGCGATTGCTGGCAAACACCCGCATGTCATGGACAAAGGCAAGATCCCCGGCTGCACCTATTGCCACCCACAGATTGCAAGCGTCGGCCTCACAGAAGCCAAAGCAAAGGAAGCTGGCCGTGATGTGAAAATCGGTCGCTTTGCCTTCATCGGCAACGGTAAGGCAATTGCGCTTGGCGAACCGGACGGCCTCGTCAAAACCGTGTTCGACGCCAAGACCGGTGAACTCCTGGGCGCTCATATGGTTGGCGCCGAGGTGACGGAAATGATCCAGGGCTTCGTTGTTGCAATGAACCTTGAAACCACCGAGCAGGATCTGATCGATGCTGTCTTCCCGCATCCAACAATCTCCGAGACGATGCACGAAAGCGTTCTGGATTCCCAAGGCCGGGTGATCCACGCATGAACCGCTTCATCGACCCCACCCGAGAGATGTTCGCCGAGCTAAAGACGCTTCCCCGCGACCACCCGGTGGAAATGCTGAACCTCGTGACGCTGCGGGACGTCGCACAATATGAAGACGGACGCAGCGCCACGGGCGCGGAGGCCTATGCCGCCTATGGTCGCGAAAGCGGGCCGGTTTTCAGGAAAGTGGGAGGGGAGATCATTTGGTCTGCCGAACCGCAATTCATGGTCATCGGACCGGAAGATGAAAGCTGGGATGTTGCCTTTGTCGCGCGCTACCCGTCGGGCCAAGCTTTCCTCGATATGGTCCACGACCCGGATTATCAGGCCATCGTCTTTCACCGCCAGGCTGCTGTCGAAACATCCCGGCTGATCCGCACCAAACCTCGCGATAAGGGTGCCGACTTTGGTTAGAACTCGCTTCCGACTGAAAGCGAAATGGAGCACTCACGAAGTTTTCCGGGCAGGTTGAGCTAAGTCGGCTAATTGCGGAGATATCGCCAATGCCACAGAAGATCGTAAAAGGGATAAAAACTCTGCTTGCAGAAGCAAATGCCGTGGTGACGACAATCCCCGTCGAACAGGCATTGGATTTAGTGGAAAGTGACAAACATGTTCTGGTGGATCTCCGGGATGTGCGGGAGCTCAAGCGCGTCGGGAAAATTCCAGGAGCGTTCTCGTGTCCGCGCGGGATGCTGGAGTTCTGGATTGATCCAGACAGCCCGTATCACAAAGACGTCTTCAATCAGGACAAAACCTATGTCTTCTACTGTGCCAGCGCTTGGCGGTCTGCGCTGGCTGCAAGGACAGCCATGGAAATGGGCTTGTCCCCTGTGGCCCACATAGAGGGTGGTTTTGGGGCTTGGCAGGAAGCGGGTGGCCCGATCGAAAATCTTGGGTGAGAAAACCCTTTGCCAGATCAGCAGTGCGAATCTGTGTGCTGGCTACAAATTGGCTGTAATGCCGTCGCGAGAATACCGGTTGAAATGTCGTCAGGAAGATCCGCACAACGATCAATAAGCAAACACATCTAAGATTGGTCTGATGCCGGGGTGCATGAGGAAAAGAAAATGACGGCAAATAAGCCGACCTGGCTCGTCTTCGCCCCAGGCGCCTTTCTTTTGATGTGGTCGGCCGGTTTTGTCGCAGCGAGATTTGGGCTCGATTACATCGAGCCTATGACCTTTCTGTCGCTGCGTTTTGCCATCGTGGTCGGGCTCATGGCTGTGCTGTTTGCAATTTTGCGCCCACCACTGCCCAAAACCAAAGCTGAATGGATGCATTTGGCGATTGTCGGTTTCCTTCTGCAGGCAATGTATTTTGGCAGCTGTTACATGGCGTTTTTATCCGGGCTGTCGGTGGGCACCTTGGCTTTGCTGCTCGCGATGCAGCCCATTGTGACCGGATTGATTGCACCACACTGGGCCGGTGAGAGTGTGAGTTGGCGTCAGTGGGTCGGTTTAATCCTGGGTCTGACAGGAGCAGTTCTGGTCATTGTGGCAAGATCAGAAATCGCCGTGCCGTCACTCATCGCCTTTTTCTTTGCTGCACTTGCATTGATTGGGATCACGGGTGGGTCGCTGTGGGAAAAACGATTTGGCGTTTCACATCATCCCGTAACAATGAATTTGATTGGGTACACAGCCGGGTTCCTTGGTGTCGCTCCCTTCATGGTCTCGATGGAATCGATGCAGATTACCTGGACGTGGCAGCTTGGGGCTTCACTTGCGTATCTGGTTCTCGCCAACTCATTGGTCGCAATCGGACTGTTGCTCGCGATGATCCGCGTGGGCGAGGTATCGAAGGTCTCGGCGCTCTTTTTTCTTGTTCCACCCTTGGCCGCCACGATCGCATGGTTTGTTTTGGGGGAGGTCATGCCCCCAATGGCCTGGGTCGGAATGATTGTCGCGGGCCTCGGCGTGTTCCTGGCTGCTGCGCAGGCACACTCGAAGAACCGTTCTACCGAACAATCATGACAGAACACGGTGCCCGGCGAGCGACACGAGCTGCTGTGGAGCCAAGGAAGTAATCTTCAATGCCCGGCTTGTGCGAACCGACGATAATGAGATCAACATTCTTGTCTTTGGCATAGCGGGCAACTTGCACACCGGCCTTACCATGCACGATTTCAGCCTGCATGTCAGAGGCTCCATCAATCACCTTTTCCAACCGCTCACGAACCGCGTTGGTGATGTGATTTTCAGATTTCACGGTGACGAATTCAGAAACAAAGCCCGGCACGTTTTCCAGAACCGTCAGCAGGGTGATTTTGCCACCTTTGGCGAGCAATTGCCTGGCGGAAGCCAGCTTTTGATCGACGGCACCTTCATGGTCCAATGCGACGGGCACGAGGATATGGTCATACATGGCTAACTCCTTATTGAGTCTGTGAATCTTGTGCAGACGCGCTGGCAGCGATGTCGCGCGCAGCATCGAGATATTGTTTGGAAATGTTCAGACCATCACGCCTTGCTTTGGCCATGGCCTCATGGCGACGCGCACCGGGAAGCCGGGTGCCGTCCATGCCCTCAATCATCGAAAGCAAGACTTCAATACGCCCAAGGAAGGCTGCTGCATCTAGCGGTTTAAAGGCAATGAGGAACTGCCCCGTACCGGGAGGTGGGCCATCTGCTGAAAAGAAGGATGTCTGTTCGTGGCTGAAATTTGCCCCCGTAAGTGCAGCGGCAAGCACCTCCACCATCAACGCAAGAGCCGTACCTTTCGCCCCACCGATGGGCACCATTGTGCCGTCGAGTGCAGCCTTGGCATCCGTGGTTGGTTTCCCCTCGGCGTCTAACGACCAACCTTCAGGAATACTCTCGCCCGCCCGAGCCGCTTTGACGATCGGTCCTCGTGCGACCTGTGAGACCGACAGGTCGATCACGATGGGAGGACCGTTCTCACGCGGAGCAGAAAAAGCAATGGGGTTGGTGCCGTAGACAGCTTCTTTCGCACCCCACGGTGCGATGGCTGCGGGTGAATTGGCGACCATGAGACCGACAAGACCAGCTTCAGCAAGCTTCTCCACATGGACGGACAGCACACCGCAATGATGAGAACGATGGATCATCGCGCTCGCGCAACCCTGCTGACGCGCCAGCAATGTGAGCTTCCTGATGGCAACGTCCAGCGCCGGATAGGCAAAGCCGTGCCCGGCATCCACGGTCACGGACGAGACTTGGGTCTGGGCGACGCTGATCTGCGCATCGGCCTTGACCTTGCCACTCTCAACCTGCGCCACATAGTCGGGCAGCCGGATGAAACCATGGCCGCTGCGCCCTTCGGCTTCCGCCACGACAAGCGCCGTTGCAACACTGCTGGCCGCATTATGGGGCACACCAGAGGCCAGCAGAGCCGTTTTGAGCAGCTCATGGGCTTCGTCGATCGACAGATGTTCAGTTGGTTCGGACATGGTGGAAGAATGTACCGCCCGGTGGACCGGGCGGCTCGCTCTTTTTACGCGCTGCGATAGAGCTTGGTCATCGAGAATTCACGATGCCCGAGCGCTTCGGCAGCGGTGTTGCGACCATTGGCGGTGCGGCGGATCATGTCGATCAGCTCGTCGCCGGCTTCATCAATTGTCATCTCCCTGCGCAGAATGCCGGACACGTCCACATCAACATGCTCGCTCATCGTGCGCACGGTGCGCGGGTTCGCGGTGATCTTGATGACCGGAACGATGGGATTGCCCACAACGTTGCCCTGACCGGTCGGGAAGGTGTGGATCACCGCACCGCCGGCAGCCATCAGCGTCACGCATTCAGCGGCCGCTGAGGAGGAATCCATGAAGTAGAGCCCGTCGCCGGAGCCTGGCTGCTCTGCCGGTTCCAGAATATCGATGAACTGCGACGTGCGACCAATCTTTTCCAGGTTCCCAAGCGCCTTTTCCTCGATGGTGGTGAGGCCACCTTCGATATTGCCCTTGGTGGGCTGGCTGTCGGAGAGATCGTCGGTCTGATGAGCAAAGATGACGTCGTCCTGATAGGACTTCCACATCTCGTACCAGCGCTCACCAACCTCTTTGTTGACGGCGCGTTTCTGACAGATGTGCTCAGCACCGGTGATCTCGGAAGTTTCGCCGAAGAAGCCGGTAATGCCCTCAGGCAGCAGTTTGTCATACATGTTGCCAACCGTGGGGCAGGAGCCAAGGCCGGTGGTCGTGTCGCTCTCACCGCATTTGGTCGAGACCCAAAGCTCATTGATCGAACAC
>CAKMZB010000005.1:118533-184113 GCA_929200315.1 uncultured Alphaproteobacteria bacterium
GAAAGCGCGCATTCCTCGCGTTGATATTCAGAAGTGGTGGGGACGAAGTCCTTCGCCGCCCAGCTTGCTGCGCGGATTGTTTCAAAGTCGCCTTTCTGCTCGATGGAGAATTCCGCGACCTGCTTGCCGGTCTTACGAATGCCGTCGGCGATCTTCTTCGTCCAGCCGGGCTCGATACCGATCACGACAACGGCTGCAACGTTCGGGTTTGCGCCAGTGCCGATCATGGTGCGGAAATGCAGCTCAAGGTCTTCACCAAATTGCAAGCGGCCATAAGCGTGAGGAACCGCGAGAGTGCCCTTAACGTTATTGGCCACAGCCTCACAGGCCGCGTTGGAAATGTCGTCGACGGGCAGGATCAGGACGTGGTTACGAACGCCAACGCGCTTGTTTTCGCGCCGGTAGCCCATGAAGGTCGTGTTTGCGTATTTCGATGCCATGGTCGTGGTCCTTACCAGCGTTTGGTTTTGCAATTGTGAGTGTGGACGTGATCGCCCTTGGCGATGTCAGCGATGATCTTGCCGATGTCCTCACCGTATTTTGTGGCGGTATCACCGTCTTTGAGATCCTTCAGCGCCACTTTGTGGCCAATGGGCACATCCGCGTTTGAGGTCAGTCGAAAGGTCGAATTGTCGTGGGTCACGCAGCACAGCATGTCGGTGCCGGCGGTCAACCCCTCAACAACAACCACACCGACATTATCGTCTTTTTCGTGGACCAAGAGGTGGGGAATTTCGGACATGGGAGTCTCCTAATCTAAGGCTTTAAAATGATCTTAGGGGCCGCAACGCGACCCGCACGGATGTCTGCAAAGGCTGATGCGCCGTCAGAGAGCGGGCGCGTTTCCGTCCAGTCGAGATTGCCGAGCCTGCCGTCGAACATCGCTTGGGCAGTCTGACGGAAGTCTTCGGCGGAATAAGTGTAGGTGCCTATAAAGGTGATTTCCTGCAACGTCATACGCCGCACGTCGAGCCCACCTTCGGCGGAACCAAGACCAATATGCACAATCGTCCCACCCGCCGCGGCATGGGCGGAGGCCGCCGCGCGGGTTGCATCAAATCCGACCGCATCAAAAACAATGTCGAATTGGTCACTATGGGTGAGGGCGGCCGGGTCGACGGTTTCAAAGCCGCAGGTCTTGGCAAGGTAGTCGCGCCGCTTTTCATTGGGTTCTGCGACGGTGATTTGCGGGCAACCCCGCGCCACCAGACTGAGTGCTGCACCAACGCCGATGGCTCCACCACCGATAATGAGCGCCGGGCCGAGGGAGCCGCGTTGTTCCTTGACGAGCCGCACGCCATGCCAACCGCAGGCGATGGGTTCTGCGAGGGCCGCCTGATCAGCCGTTATGCCATCCGGCACCGCCACCAGATTGCGCTGCGGTATTGCCAACTGTTCGGCAAAACCGCCTTCCCGGGGCGGCATGGAGATGATCTGACGTGTGGTACACAGGTTGTCCCGGCCCTCTTCGCAATAGCGGCAAGTTCCACATGTTACGAGCGGGTTGACTGTTACCCGTTTGCCGCCGCCCACAAGCGTCCCGGCAACTTCGTGACCGAGGATTAGCGGGGCAGGGCGGCGCTCATCGTGGCCGAGATAGGCATGCATGTCGGAACCACAAATGCCGACGCTCTCAACGGTGACAAGTTGCTCGTCCTCCGCGGGCTGCGGATCGGCAAAATCCTGATAGGCAAGCTGTTGTGGCCCCTGATAAACGAGCGCTTTCATTTTGCGGTGTATCCCCCGTCCACCATCAGCGTTTGTCCGGTGACATAGGCGGATGCTTGCGAGCATAGAAAGAGCAGGGGGCCATCAATGTCCTCCACTGTTCCGTTGCGGCCAATGCAGGTCTGTTCCGCGTTCCGGCGGGCTCGTTCGGGGTCGGCGAACACGGCTTCAGTCAGTTCAGTTTTGAAGAAGCCCGGACCGATGGCGTTGGCGTTGATACCTTTGCCGGACCAGGCTTCCGCCATGGCGCGGGTGAGCTGGGTTACCGCCCCCTTAGACGCGCCATAAGCAATACCACCAGGAAAAGCGCGATAGCTTTGCAGGGAGGCAAAATTGACAATCCTACCCCAGCCCTTCGTTGCCATTGCCGGGACCATGGCCTGGCTCAGGAAGAATGGGGTGGAGAGATTAAGGTCAAGGGTCACATCCCAACCATTATCAGTCACATCATCTGCGACTTCACGCGTATTGATGCCAGCCGCATGGACCAGAATATCCGGGGCGCCGAAAGGTCTTGCGGCTCTTTCGGCCAAATTTTTCAATCCTTCACGGTTGGCCAGATCGCCAACGAGCGCCTGGGTTTCACCACCCGTCTCCGCTTGCCATGCCTCAAGCTGATCCGCCCGGCGCGCTATGCCGACTACGGATGCGCCTGCACGCACCAGCACCGTCGCGGCGCGGCGGCCGAGGCCGGAGCTTGCACCTGTGACGCAGGCAACCTTGCCGGATAGGTCAAACAATTCGCCCGCGCCCATGGTTTCAGCTTTCAGCAGTCAGGTCGAAGGTCTCGTCCGGGAAATATTTTTGCAACCGGATGTCGGCGGTGCGGGCATGACCCTCCATACCTTCCATTCGGGAAATGCGGGCTGTTGCCTCGGCAACCGGCTTGGCACCATCGCGGGTCGCGCGCTGCCATGTGACGATCTTCATGTATTTATGGACTGAGAGGCCGCCTGTGTAGGTCGCTGCGCCGGAAGTCGGTAGAACGTGGTTGGTGCCGGAGGCCTTGTCACCGAAGGCGACGGTCGTCTCTTCACCGAGAAAGAGTGAGCCGTAGCAGGAGAGCCGCTCCAGCCACCAGTCGAGATCCTCTGCCTGCACCGTGAGATGCTCGGGAGCATACTCATCAGACGTCGCCGCCATTTCTTCGCGATCAGCGCAGACGATAACCTCCGCATAGTCGCGCCATGCGGCTTCCGCGTTCTTGCTGTTCAATTCAGGCAGATCGGCAATAAGACCCGGGACGAGGCGCATCACCTCTTCGGCGAGCGGACGGTCATCCGTCACCAACCAGACCGGCGAATTGTAGCCATGTTCGGCCTGGCCGACGAGGTCAGCGGCCACTACGGCGGGGTCTGCGCTCTTGTCGGCAATGACGAGGCTGTCGGTCGGCCCGGCGATCATATCGATGCCAACGCGACCAAAGAGAATACGCTTTGCTTCCGCGACAAACTGGTTGCCCGGACCAACAAGAATATTCGCTTCCGGCAGGCCAAAAAGACCAAACGTCATGGATGCCACACCCTGCACACCGCCCATGGCCATGATCTTGTCGGCACCGCAAACGTGCGCGGCATAGATGATCGACGGCGCAATACCGACGCCTGGGCGGGGAGGAGAGCAGGCAACAATATGCTTGCAACCCGCGACCTTTGCTGTCGTAACGGTCATGATCGCGCTTGCAATATGAGCATAACGACCGCCTGGCACATAGCAGCCGGCTGCTTTGACGGGGATCGATCTTTGACCTGCCACGAGGCCTGGAATGATCTCGGTCTCGAAGTCAGAAATCGTGGCCTTCTGTGCCTCGGCAAAGCGTTTGACGTTGGCGTGCGAAAACTCAATATCGCGCTTCACTTTGTTCGGCACCAATGCGGAGGCTGCGGCAATTTCCTGATCCGTCAAGATGACGTTGCCGTCGTATTTGTCGAACTTGGCGGCGTATTCCATCGCCGCTTTGTCGCCACCCGCCTCGATATCCTTCAGGATATCGGACACAATTTTCTGGGTCTCGGTCGCATCGCTTTCGGAAGTTAGCGTTGCCCGTTTGAGATACTCACGCGACATTTGGTCGGTATCCTATTTAAAGTTGTCAGGAAGTAACGTCGTCGAAATTGCCGGCAGGTAGGCAATAAGCAGCGTTACGAAGAGCATGAAGAGAACAAAGGGTATCGCACGGTAGGCGATCCTAAGGATCGACTCTCCCGTGATGCCCGCAACAACAAAGAGATTGAGACCAAGCGGCGGCGTAATGAAGCCAACCCCAAGGGCTGTAATCATCATGATGCAGAACTGGATTTCGTTCATGCCGATATTGTCGGCAAGCGGTTTCAGGATCGGCGCGAGGATCACGATGTTAGGCGTCGTTTCCATTACGCAACCCGCCGCCACCAGAATGCCCACCATCATGGCGATCAGCACCCATGGCTCATTGCTCACCGAAGTTGCAGCAGCAACGAACCCCTGCGGCACACCCATAATGGCGAGCGCCTGAGCCAGCGGCAGCGAGAAGGCGATGATCGGCAAGATCACTCCGTTCACCTTGGCGGAGGAGACAAGCATTGCCGGGAAATCGGAGAGTTTCAGCGTGCCGAGAATGAAGCCCATGAAGATAGTCACAACCACGGCCACAGCACCGGCTTCCGTCGGCGTCAGACGCCCGGAAAAGATGCCATAGAAGATGATCCCCGGCACGATGAAGGCATACCAACCCGATTTAAGCGAAGTGCCAAGGCGGGAGAGGTATTCATTGAGGGAGATATTGCCACCACCTTCCCAGCCATAGAGCCGGTTCATGATGATGTTGGTTGCCAGGATCGACACCAGGATCGCAACGCCGGGAATGACGGCTGCAAGGAACAGCGTGGAAGCTGAAATGCCGAGCACGAGACCAATGATGATATAGGCAATCGACGGTGGGATCAGGATACCGGTACAGGCACCCGCGGCCACCAGCGCGCAGGCATAGGGCCGGGGATAGCCGGACTCCACCAGCCGCGAGATTGTCATGCGGCCAACAGCGGCAGCCCCCGCAGCGTCCGAGCCGGAGATCGCAGCGAACATGCCGCAAACCAGCACGGTAGCGGAGCCAAAGCCGCCTTTGGCGAATTGTGTGAGTGCCTCGGCCACATCGAGAAACTTCTTTGACAGGCCCGTTCGCACCAGCACGTCACCGGTCAAAATGAAGAGCGGTACCGCGGTGAGCGCGAAATGGTCGATCCCGTGGAAGAGGCTTTCCCCCACCAGCGAGAGAGGCAGGGAGCCGGACCAAACCAGCATAAGCACTGCGGAAGCGCCAATAGCAGCCCAGACGGGCACAGCAAGCGCAACGAGGAGCACAAAGAGGAGGACGGGACCGTAGAAGTCCCAACCAAGGATGACAGTCTGATTTTGGAGTTGGTTCCAGAGCATAATCGTCCCCTCAGTCGAAAAGCTTATCGCCTTCGTAAACGGGGCGCCCGTTACGAAGATCGGTGATGTCGCGGAGGAAAGACTGAGCGAGCCGGAACAGCACCAGGGCAAAGCCAACTGGCACAGCGGACAGGAACCAGACCTGTGAAATGCGCAACCCGTGGGTCACGGAGCCGAACTTGGCGGAAACGAGAACTGCCTCGAAGGACCAATAGAGCGCAATTACGGCAATGACCGCCATGACGATATCGCCGAAGATGTAGAGCAGCGCTTTGGCGCGCGGCCCGGCATATTCCATGATGACGTCGATGCGGATGTGCCCGCGTTCCTTTACGGCAGCAGCAGCGCCGATCCATGCAAGGTAGATAAAGGCGTAGCGCACGATTTCCTCACCCCAGATGGACGAATAGGACATCAACTCGCGCCGCAGCACTTCCACGAACATCGTTCCAACGAGCATGGTGTAGAACACCAAAAGTGCCCATCGTTCGGCATTCTTGTTCAAGGCCGTCAGCATGCGTCCCATTGTTCCCTCCGGTCTGCGGGCGCCGCCGCTTGGCTGCACGTCCCCGCAATCGGCTTTGGGCTTTCGCCCCTGTCAGATAAGTCAAATGAAGGCGGCCGGCGCTGAAAGCGCCGACCGGCATTGATTGTTTTTAGGCGTCGTGGACGTAGTAGCGACCCATCGTTCCTGCGGCTTCTTCGAGCTTCTCAAAGTTGCCCATGGAACCGGCGAGATCCGTTTTGTACTGATCCCACTCGGAACGCTGGTAACCGCCAGTCTCTTTCCAGACCGCAAGCTGGTCTTCAGACAAGGAATGGAATTCCACACCGGCCTTGGACAGTTCCGACATGGCGTAAGCACGCGCTGCGGGAACTTTTGCAAGGTTCTGCTGGGCAGAAACTTCACCGGCAAACTCAAGACCTTCCTGAACGTCGGAAGACAGCGAGTTGAACCATTCAAGGTTGACCGAATAGACCTGCGAGTCTGGCACAGCTTGTGTGAAGGTCACGTGGCTGAGGATATCTGCAAAGCCAAAGACGTGCAGAGCACCAACAGCCGGATCAAGCGCGTCAGCAACACCCTGCTTGATAGCGGAAGGCGTTTCGCCCCATGCCACCGGCGTTGGGTTTGCGCCAACCAGGCGATAATATTGCTGCAACATCTTGGAACCTGGCACGCGGAACTTCACGCCTTCCAGGTCGGATGGTGAAAGAACCGGTCCGGCACCACCGGCACGAACGGCAACAACGCGCGGGTCGATCACCACGTAAAAGAGCGCCTTAAAGCCGGAAGCCTCAATCTTGGGGTGAACTTCACCCTTCCAGGCATCCGACGTCACCAGGTTGGTGAAGCGTTGGTTGGAACCGCAGAAGTAAGGCAGGTTGATCAGGTCAACGACGCTGGCAAAAGGTGCAAAGTTTGACAGCGAGTGCTGTGCACACTGGATGGTGCCGCCCTGAACAGCCTGAGCCAAGGCACCGCCAGCACCAAGCTGACCGCCAGGGGCGAGCTTGACATAGACCTTGCCGTTGGTGGCGTTTTGAATGTTTTCCTTCAGATCAAGCTGCATGATGGGGTAACTGCGCGATGCGCCGAGGACATAGGCCGTGGCCAGGGTCATCGTATATTCTGCAGCAGCCTGACGTTCACGCTCTTCCTGAGCTGTCTGAGCAGCGGCTTCTTCCGACCATAACATGCCGCCCGCGCCAGCGACGAGCGCTGCCGTAAAGCCACCGGCTGTTGCCAGTTTCAGAAAATTGCGGCGTTCAGCGAGCGCCTTATCTTTGAGTTCTTCGTTCATTCTAGTTCCTCCCTTAAGAATTTGAGTTTTCCGCCTGATCTTTCGCGTCGCTTTCCCGTTTCAGGATTGCGGCGACAAAAAAGAGTGATGCGATGAACAGCGTGACCATTTCAGGCACATCACCCATGAAGCTGGCCGATGCGAATGCGCCCAGAACAACGTTCAGGACGAAAATCGAAAAAATGAGTGCGCATATGATCAAAAACACTAGCTTGCCCTCTCACGCGTGCCGAATTCCAAAAATGTAACCGGTTACATTGAATTATGCAAGCTGTTACATTTATGCAGTCTCACGCCTTTATTTTCAGGGCTTTCAAGCTTAGGTTGGGCCAGCTTTTCCACAATAGGCAATGCAGCCAAGGGAGAGGTTGAGGGGCAGGAGGCCGAATGGCGCGCAGCAAGAAGGACGGGGCACCGACGATTGAAGATGTTGCCCGCGCAGCAGGCGTTTCCACGGCCACCATCTCGCGCTGCCTGAACTTACCGGAGCGGGTGGCGCAAAAAACTCGCGAGCGGGTGATGGAGGCTGTCCGTGAACTCGGATACTCCCCTAATTTCGGTGCCAAAGTCATGGCTGCCAAACGCACCAACACGCTTGGTGCAGTTATTCCGACAATGGAAAACGCCATCTTTGCAAGAGGTTTGCAGGCCTTTCAGGAAGAACTCGCTCACCATGGCTTCATGCTGTTGGTCGCCAGTTCATCCTACGAACCGGAGCTGGAAGAAGAGCAGATCCGCTCACTCCTCGCGCGGGGGGCCGATGGGCTGCTGCTCATCGGCTTTGACCGCACAAGCCAGGTCTATGATTATCTCGACCGCTGCGACGTGCCGGTTATGGTTGCCTGGAACCACCGGTCAGCTGACCGGCTGCCGTCCATTGGCTTCGACAACCGTTCTTCAATGCGTGCGTTGGCAGATGAGGTGATGGGGCAGGGGCACCGCACCATTGGCATCATTTCCGGGCCGACGGATGGCAACGACCGCGCCCGGGAGCGCTTGGAGGCGGTGCGGGAAGCGGCAGAAGCCCACGGTATCACAACCAACAACATCGAACAGATTGAGTGCCCTTACTCTATTGAAAACGGTGCGATTTCTTTCGATACACTTATGGCCGCAAAACCCGAAACAACAGCAGTCATCTGCGGCAATGACGTGCTGGCTGTAGGCGCGTTAAAGGCGGCGCGGGCAGGGGGCCTATCGGTCCCTACAGATATCTCGATCACTGGTTTTGATGACATCGAACTCGCCCAAATTGCCCAACCCGGCCTCACCACCGTCCACGTCCCCCACCGCAAAATGGGAACCCTTGCCGCGCAGGCCCTGGTCGGCGCTCTCACCAAGGGTGAGACGATGCAGGGCCAGCTTTTGGAAACACACATTGTCACGCGGGAATCTCTGGGACCTCCGCGGGCGGGAAAGATGGTGCCGCTTAGGTGACTCGAACACCTGACCTCCGCATTACGAATGCGATGCTCTACCAACTGAGCTAAAGCGGCATGGGCCTTCCTTAGAGGCCATGCGGTGCGATAGAACGCGACTGACAGGCCGTCAAGATGCTGTAGAGTGTCAGGACGAACGAGGTGCTTAGGAGCTTCTAATGTACAATCCAGACCATTTCCGTGAGGACGATCCGGCCCGACTGATGGCCGTCATGCGCGACATCCAGCTTGCCGCTCTCGTCAGCACGATCGACAGCGAACTCGTTATTACTCACGCGCCTGTCCTGGTGCGTCAGGACGGCGATGAGCTAACCCTCGACAGTCATTTCGCCCGTGCCAACGACCATTGGCGGCGTTTGGCCGACGGCGCGCCAACGGTTGCAATCTTCCAGGGTCCACACGGCTACATTTCGCCGAGCTGGTATCCGACCAAACAGGAAAACGGCAAGGTCGTGCCGACCTGGAACTACATCACCGTCCATGCACACGGAACGCTGGTTGCAATGAAGGACCAAGCCTGGCTGCGCGGGCAGGTGGAGGCACTTACCGCGACCAATGAGCAAAACCGTGACGAACCGTGGGCAGTCTCCGATGCGCCGGAGCGCTACACAGAAATCAGGCTGCGCGGCATTGTTGGCGTCCAGCTTCGTGTGGAACGGCTGGAGGGCAAATGGAAGGCGAGCCAAAACAAGGCCGACGTTGATCGTGCTGGCGCAGCGGCGGGCACACTGGGCGAGGCACAACCGGCACCGGTGATTTAGAGCATTGGGAGAAGCATAGTCACGTTGACATCAGCGGCTTCGAAAACGGCCTCAGGCTCAAAATCGCGGGAACGGCACGGCCTTCCACAACCACCGCACAAGTCCCGTCCTCAATCGAAGCCCTATCGTCAGAATTGACGAAGCATGTGCCAATAGCAGCACCTTGGGTATAGGCGTAGGCGCCGCTCGCGACATAACCTACAACTTTGCCGTCCTTTAGAACGGGCTCGTTGTGATGCAGGAGTGGGCCCGGATCCTGCAATTTGACGTGGCACAGGAACGGGCCTTTGCCGCCCGCTTTGCGACTGACAAAGGCATCGCGCCCGATAAAGGGGATCGTCTTGTTAGGCTTACAAGCGAAGCTCAGCCCGACCTGATGCGGGGCCTCGGAGTAGGACATGTCGTGGCCCCAATGCAGGAAGCCTTTTTCGATCCTGAGAGCGTTCAATGCCTCACCTCCAACCAGTTGCAAGCCCATGGGATCACCCGCCGAACAGAGAACCTCAAAGACATGTTCAGCAAAATCGGGTGTGATGAAAATCTCCCATCCCAGTTCGCCTGTGTAGGATAAGCGCTGTGCAAACACTGGAGCATGACCGATGTGAAAATGCTGCAGGCTGTTGAAGGGGAAGGCGTCGTTCGACAGATCGACATCGCTGACAGCCGTCAGGAAGTCCCGCGCCCTGGGGCCAGCAACCGACAGCACAGCATGGGCCGAAGTCGCGTCGCGCAGGCGAACATCTTCACCGTCGGCAACATGACGTTTTAGGTGATCAAAATCACGGCGGGTGTGCGAGATCGAGGACATGACCATGAAGCTCTCCGCTCCATGGCGGGCTACGGTCACATCGCTCTCGATGCCACCACGGTCGTTTAGCATCAGCGTATAGGTAACGCGGCCCACCGGCATATCGATGTCATTGGTGCAGACCCGTTGAAGGAAACGCATCGCATCAGAGCCCTCAACCATCAATTTGCCGAGCATTGAATAGTCGATCATTGCAACGCCTTCCCGCGCGGCCTTCTGTTCTGCCTGTGCGTGTTCGAACCAGCTCGGGCGATGGAAGGAGTAGTCATATTTCGGCGCAACGCCATCCGGAGCGAACCAGCCAGGGCGTTCCCAACCCTGTGCCTCGGTATAGACTGCTCCCTTTGCCTTCATGGCGTGAAAGAACGGCGTGCGGCGCAAACCCCGTGCGCTTTCCCGCTGACGGCCCGGCCAGTGCATCGCATAGGTCAGCACCAGTGTTTCGGGGCAGCGTTCGCGAAGATATGGATCGCGCGCCTGCCAATCCTCTATGCGGGAAGGGTCCATCTCAGCCAGGTCCATGGTCGGATGACCGGCAATAATCCAATCAGCGAGCGCACGGCCTGCACCGGGTCCTGATTGAATGCCGGTGGAGTTCACGCCAGCCAGAACATAGTAGCCTTTCAGGTCCGGCGCCTCACCCAGCGTAAAGCGCCCGTCATGGGAATAGCTTTCAGGGCCATTAAAGAACGTCCGGATGCCCGTTTCCTGAAGGATCGGCACACGGTTCATGGACAGCTCCAATACCTCCATAACGTCGTCTTCAACAAAGGGCAGGCTGTCGAATTCAAAACTGTCAGGGATGCCGTCCTGCGCCCACGCTTTGGCGTGGAAATGCGCAAAACCAAACAGCAGTTTGCCAGCATCCTCTTTCCAATACGTGCCATCGCAATAAGAACGCAGAACTGGAAGATCATTTGGCAGATCGGGGATTGGTTCGGTGACGAGGTAGTAGTGTTCGCAAGCATGAAGAGGCACGCCGACACCGTTCTGGCGACCCAGTTCCCGTGCCCACATGCCCCCGCAATTGACAACGACATCCGCGGTAATTGTGCCTTCATCTGTACGAACGCCTGTGACCTTACCGCCACTCGTCAGCACTTCTTCAACTTTGATGCGCTCACGAATTGTAGCGCCGTGCATCCGCGCGCCTTTTGCCAGCGCCTGCGTCAGATCAATTGAGTTGGCCGACCCATCGGAGGGCATGTGAATACCGCCCAAAACTCCGTCTGCGTTCATCAAGGGCCAGCGTTCGGCGATCTCCGCAGTTTGCATATAAACTGCCTCGATCCCAAAGAGAGATGCGAAATCAGCCTTGCGCTTTAGTTCTGCCAACCGTTCTTCATTCACCGCGATAGAGATGGAGCCAGATTGCCGAAAACCAGGGTTTTGACCGGTTTCGGCTTCGATTTCCTGCAACAGTTCCACACCGTAACTGGCAAAGGCCGTGGTGGCGTGGCTGCCTTGCAGTTGCCCGACCAGCCCAGCCGCGTGCCAGGTTGTGCCACTGGTCAATGCCTTCCGTTCCAGCAAAATGACATCTTTCCTGCCTGCTTTTGCCAGGTGGTAGGCAACCGAGCAGCCATGAATACCGCCACCGATAATCACCACCTGCGCGTGGCTTGGAAGAGAGTTGGTCATAGGAAAACCCAGTCTACGTAAGGCTTGTTTCAAAGAGGCGGCCTGCATCCACTGGCCCCCCGCTTAGTCCGGCAAGGCGCATCATGTGCCAGGCTAAGGCTTGATTGCTGGAGATGACGGGTTTGCCGATGGCGCCCTCCGCCTCGCCGATGATTTGCAGAGCCCGAAGACTGGTGCAGGACACAAACACACCATCGCAATCGTTCCTTGCGCCGATATGCGTTACCGCACGCAGAATGCTGTCGGTGCTGATGCGGGCCACGGTGAAATCATCCGACTGACCAAAGGTTGCGACAGCTGTGGTCTCAAATCCGGCAGCTTGCAGATTGGCCTGCATTTCCATCGTGACATCCACGGGATAGGGCGTGACCAGTGCAATCCGTTTCAACCCAAGCGCCGCAAATGCCGCTTTGCAGGCACTGATGGGATTGGTCGTTCTCGCTAGTGGATGCATCCCGCGGATCAGTTCATCGACACGCTCCTCGCCGATCATTGTAGCACCGGATGTGCAGGCATAACCCACCACGTCAAAACCGAACTGTGGAGGCAAAAGCCCCGCGGTATAGGGGAGATCAACGGCCATCTGCCGGAGCGTATCGGGAGAGACTTCCATCGCATTAGGAATGCGCGCTACATAGAGCGCAACGTCGTTCTGCGCGCCCAATATCCCGGATAATTCATGTTCAATCGTCTGGTCGGTTTGCAAAACAATCAGGCCCAGTCGCGCGCGCGCTCCAAGACCGTTATCGGTCGTGAACTCCAGCGTTTCGATATGATCACTTCCAGTCATTGCAGCAGATACTCCACTTGCGATGCGGGCACTTAACCCGTGGCCGCGCTTACAGCGCTCTCAAAACCGGGAGCACCAGCGCGCCAGATAGCGCCTTCTAATTCTCGCATCACAAAATCCATGGGGTGCACTTCTCTCTCACCTGGTATATACCAATATCACTCTTGCACCGTTAACCGGAGAACTTAAGAGTTGTCAATATGAAACAAGTCCTTGCCATTGTTGGTATATACCAAATAACCTAGCCACAATTGCTTGATTCCTGGGGCCGTATTTTGTCGAAACCGCAAAGTAACAGGGGTAGGAAAGGCGACTCTTCACCGCGCCCGCGCTTTCTCCAGATAGCGGATGAAATCCGAGATCAGATTGCGAATGGTGCTCTGAAGGAGCACGATATTCTACCGTCGGAGCGCAGCCTTTCAGAAGAACACAACGTCAGTCGAATGACGGGTCGTCGCGCCCTTGAGGCGCTGGAAACCGAAGGGCTGGTTTATAGCGCTGATCGGCGCGGGCGCTTCGTGTCGCCAAAGCGGCTAAACTACAACATCAGCAACATGGTCAGCTTTGTCAGCAATGCTCAGACAAATAATGTCGGCCTCAATATCGAACTTGTCGATGCAGCAGAGACTACCGCAGGCAACCGACTTGCGGCGCTTCTGGAGCTGGAAGATGACAGTGCGATCATCGCTTACACGCGCCTTTTTCATACCGGTGCCCATCCAATCTTCATCGAGACTGAATATTTGCTGACCGAGAGATTTCCCGATTTTCTGGAACACGATCTTCGGCAATCAACCACGAAGATCCTGGAAGAAAAATACGGCATATCGGCCGCCACAGGGGACATCGTGATCCGTATGCGTGGCGTACATGCAGACGAGGCACAGCTGTTGAACATTGCTGCCAGCCATACGGTGATCGAGTTGGAACAGGTCATCCGTGATGGGGACGGCGTCCCATTTTGCTTTGGGCGTCAGGTCTGGCGTGGGGAAATGGCCGAATTTTCAGCCCATGCCATCGTGACCGGATATTGAAGGATCAAGAATTATGCCAATGACTTCCGCAGCTCCGGAACGGGGCTTTCAGGACGAAGAATTCAACGCACGCACCACAAAGGCTCAAGCCCTGTTGGCGCAAGCCGGGCTGGCCGGGATGCTGCTGATGAGCGAGCAGGACGTGCGCTATTTCACGGGGTTTCACACGTTGTTCTGGCAAAGCCCAACACGGCCCTGGTTCGTGTTCGTGCCAGCCAATGGCAAACCTGTTGCTGTAATCCCGGAGATCGGCGCAGAACTGATGCGCCGAAGTTGGATCGACGACATCCGTACATGGAGCGCACCCGCGCCAAAAGATGACGGGATCAGCTTGCTGAACGATCTTCTGGCCCCGCTCTCCAATGAAGGGGCGAAGATCGGTGTGATGAAAGGACACGAGACTCAATTGCGAATGCCGCTGGGTGATTGGGAACGGCTTATGGCAGGACTGCCGGAACTGGAGATTGTTGATGTAACCGGGCTGGTCCAAGGGTTGCGCATGGTCAAATCCCCGGCTGAGATCGATAAATTGGGACATATCTGCGCAATTGGCTCTGCCGCATTTGGCAAATTGCCAAGTCTGATTCATGAGGGCATGCCACTTGAAGAAGTGTTTCGCCAATTCAGAATGACAGCGATCAGTCTTGGCGCAGATGATGCACCCTATGTTGTCGGAGCGGCCGATCAGGGCGGCTACGCGGACGTGATTTCACCTCCTTCCCAACGCCCCCTTCAGCGCGGCGATGTGTTGATGCTGGATTCCGGCTGCACGTGGGACGGGTATTTCTGTGACTTCGACCGCAATTGGGCCATTGGACCCGCCAGCGACGATGCCAAACAGGCCTATGACGTGCTGTGGCGCGCCACACAGGCAGGGATTGAGGCCGCCAAACCTGGCAACACCTGCCGCGACCTGTTCATGGCTATGGCAGCGGTGATCTCTGAGATGGACAGTTCGGGTGGAGATATCGGGCGGCTTGGGCACGGATTGGGGATGCAATTGACCGAGCAACCTTCGCATGCGGCTTTTGATGAGACGGAGCTGAAGGAAAACATGGTGCTGACGATCGAGCCCTCGCTGAGCTATGGTAGCGGTTTGATGATGGTGCATGAAGAAAACATCGTGGTCGGGAAGGGCCCGGCAAGATTGCTTTCATCGCGTGCCGCATCGGAACTGCCGGTGGTGATACAATAGGCGGGATGATTTGAACCAAGCTCCGGTTCAACCATGATCGGTCGTAAGGCGTCCCGCAAACCTCTGATTTGAGGATGGGAAACCAAACATCTTACAGGATGTCCAACGACACCTTGACGCGATCCATGACAATTGAAGACGTGAACTTGCTGACGTTGGATTCATCGAAAAAGTACTCTTGGGTAAACTCTTCGTACTCCGCGATGTCCTGAACGATCACAACAAGGATAAAATCTGCCTCGCCAGTGGCATAGTAGCACTGCTGAACAGCTGACGTGGTTCGCATCCGGCGCTTGAATTCATCCAGATGCCTGCGGCTTTCGCGTTCAAGCATGACCTGGACAATCACCGTCATTCCTCGATTTAACTTAGCCGAGGAAAGCACAGCAATCTCACGTTCAATCACACCGGTCTCGCGCAGCTTTTTAAGGCGCTTTTGAACTGCCGGTGGGGACAACCCGATTTCAAAACCAAGCGCTTCTGCCGTCAGGCGAGCATCGTTTTGAACCAGTCTTAAAATCTCAAGATCTTTGTCATCCATAGGTTGATTAAGATCAGCATTTCCTCAAAATGCAACAGAAATAGTCGAGAAAATCAAAATTACGACGAAATCGCTCCCAAATCCCCTTCTAAGGTAGAAGTTAGCGGCTGGGGGGAAATCTAGACAGCCATGTGCACCGTCGTCATTGGGGTCGAAAGAACGCCTTTGCTGCGCGGAACACGCCAAAACCCCCTAGTTGGACATGACGCCATCGGCGCGCGTCCGTCGCAACCAGGGCAAGGAGGTCAAAAGTCCATGAAACTTACCACAACACTCGTCGCCGCAGGCGTCGCCATCGCAGCCACCGTAACGACGGTTTTTGCTGGTCCATTGCAGGATCGCATCGACGCCGGTGAAACAATCCGCATCGGTTTTGCAAACATCCCACTTTGGGGATACCCGGATGAAAATGGCAAAGCGGATGGCTTTACAAACGACATCGCCATCGAGACGCTTGCTAAAATGGGGCTGACAAACATCGAACCCGTTGTCACCGATTGGGGTGGGTTGATCCCGGGCCTGAAGGCGGAACGGTTCGACCTGATTACAGGCGGTATGTACATCCTGAACTCACGTTGTGAAAACGTATCCTTCTCAGAGCCGGTGGCGAAATCTGGTGACGGTGTTCTGGTTGCAGCAGGAAACCCAAAGAACATTAACAACTACGCCGACATCCTGAACGGCGGTCACATCATGGTGACTGGCGCGGGCTACAACACCGTAGAAGCCGCCAAGAAAGTTGGCATTGATGATGCACATTTGATGCAGGTGCCTGGTCCGACCGAAATGGTTGCAGCTCTGAAAGCTGGTCGCGCCGATGCTGCGATCCTGACCTATTTTGAAGCGTCCCATCTTGCAGACGATCACGCAGAAATCGAGCTGGGTGACGCCTCCAAAATGCCGGTTTGGAGCATGAACTTTGCTGGCATCGGTTTCCGTCACGATGACAAAGATTTCCTGGCCGACTTTAACGCTGCGCTGAAGAACTATGTCGGTACAGATGAGATGATGGCGAAGGTTGCAGAGCATGAATACACCGCCAATCACCTACCGGGTGACACATCTGCGGAATGGGCTTGTGCAAACCGCTAGTTGCTTTTGGCAATAATTAGTGTGTGGCAGGCCTCATTGGCCTGCCACTTTCTTTAGAAACAACAGATCCGGGCCCTCACATGAGTCTCATAGAGTTTCTTGGCGAGTATTGGCGGCTTCTAATGTCCGGCACCGGAATTACGGTGGTTCAGTTTTTACTGGGTGCGATCCTGACCGTCGGCTTGGCGCTTTTATTCGGCTTGATGAAAATGTCGTCAAACCGCCTGATCAAGAACTCTTCGGTCGTGTACATTGAGGTGTTTCGGGGCACGTCGCTCCTCGTACAACTCTATTGGATTTTCTTTGTTCTCCCGTTGTTTGGCATCACGCTTGAAAAGTTCACGGCCGGCTGGGTGGCCATTGGGCTGAACGCTGGTGCCTATGGGGCCGAACTTGTGCGCGGTGGCATCATGGCCGTTCCCAAGGGCCAATGGGAGGCCGCAACCGCCATCAATATGAGCGCAGCGCGGCGCATGTGGCGCATTATTCTTCCTCAGGCATTGGTGAACATGCTTCCCGCATGGGGCAACCTGATGGTCGAGATACTAAAAGGGACGGCTTTGGTTTCGCTGATCTCTGTGACGGACCTGATGTTCCAGGCCAAACAAATCAACGCAAGCACATATATGTCCGCGCAGATATTCGGCACAGCATTGATCATCTATTACATTTTGGCTCGCTTCTTGCTCACCCCGTTCATGCGGTGGCTCGAAGGGTTCATGGCCCGCAAGCTGGGGAGGGCCTGACCCATGTTGAGCTGGCTATTTGAAGATGAATGGTTTCCAAAATTCGATTGGCGCTGGGACTACGCGTGGGAAATCCTGCCGCGGCTGTTGGAAGCAACCCTCAACACCCTCATCGCGGCCGCCGGGGGATATGCTATTGCGCTGGTGCTTGGGCTGGTCTTTGCCCTTGCACAACGGAGCCAGAACAAGATTCTGACGTTTGTGGTCCGTGAATTTGTCGAATTCGTCCGCTCCACCCCACTTCTGTTGCAAATCTTCTTCTTGTTCTACGTCGGTCCGCAGTTTGGCATCACGCTCAGTCCTTGGGCGACCGGTATGATCGCCATAGGCTTGCACTACTCTTGCTACCTGTCGGAGGTGTATCGCGGGGGGCTGGATAGTGTGCCAAAGGGGCAGTGGGAAGCAGCAACCGCGCTGAACATGACCACCGCGCAAACATACAGACGGTTGATCATTCCGCAGGCGATCCCGCCAGCCATTCCGGGTATGGGGAACTACCTGGTCGGGATATTCAAAGACACACCAATGCTGTCGGTGATTGGCGTTGCAGAACTCATTCATACAGCCAACGCAATCGGCTCAGAGACTTGGCGCTACCTGGAAGCTTACACGATGGTCGGCTTGATTTTCCTGGCGCTTTCACTGCCCGCTGCTGCCCTTATCCGCGCATTCGAGGGTCTCGTGCGCCGCAAACTAGGAATGTAAAAATGGAAGATATGTCAGGCTTCCCGCAGGAGATTACGGGCAAAGACAAGCCAATGGTCAGCTTTAGGAAAGTGCGCAAAGCCTACGGGTCTTTGTTGGTCTTGGACGACCTTGATCTGGATGTGTCAGCTGGTGAAATGGTTTCCATCATCGGCCCCTCTGGGTCGGGCAAGACAACCGTCTTGCGCATGTTGATGACGCTGGAAGAGATCAACGGTGGGGCCATCTATGTTGATGGCAAGCCACTGACTCATATGATACAGGGCGACAAGCTGGTTCCGGCAAGCGAAAAGCATTTGCGTAACCGGCGCAGCGACATTGGAATGTGTTTCCAGCACTTCAATCTCTTTCCGCATATGACGGCGATCCAAAACTGCATGGAAGGACCGGTGCAGGTGCTTGGTCTGTCTAAAGAAGAAGCACGCGATCGCGGTGAGGAACTGCTTGAACTTGTTGGCATGGCCGACAAAAGAGACCAGCATCCTTCAAGGCTTTCCGGCGGGCAGCAGCAGCGCGTCGCAATTGCACGCGCTTTGGCGATGCGCCCCAAGGTAATGTTGTTTGACGAGGTGACGTCCGCGCTGGACCCTGAGGTCATCGGTGAAGTCACAAATGTTATTCGCAAGCTGGTGGCTGAGCATAACCTGACGATGTTGATGGTGACGCACCAGATGGGTTTTGCCCGCGATATCTCCGATCGGGTTTGCTTTTTCTATGACGGCAAGATCGAAGAGCAGGGGCCGCCGGTTGAGTTGTTTGGAAACCCGCAGCGGGAACGCACGCAACAGTTTCTAAGCGCGGTGAAAGAAGCCGTCTGAACCCGCCTATTCGAGTGGGTCGTTTTGCCACTCAACCTGTTGTTAATTCATCGCTCTGTTCAGGGCATTCAGACGCCCCTCGGTGCAACACCAAATGCTATGCCGTGTTGTGAGTTTTGGCCTTCCAGCTTCGATGCAGCCTTGGCTTACCAGAGTGTGCCCCTAACAATCACGCAATCACTTTGAGGTTGGCCAAACGGCCAAAACTCTAGCGGGCCCCATATAGGTCTCCGACTCTGAATTTTTGACAATTTGGCACCTCTTTGGTGTCACGCAGCCTCGCGCCTCTGCATGATCATGTTGAAGATTTTTGCATCTGTTACGCCTTCTGAACCGATCAGCAAAACGCGCGATGTGGTGTCCAAATTAAGCTTGTCGGCAAGGGATGGCTCCCCCATCACAGCAATCAAGGCGGCCAATCCAGCAACCGCACTTTCGCCTGCTTCAATTGCCTCATCATGGCCCAGCGGATTGGCAAGCAACCGAACAGATGGAGCGACCAGTGCCTCTGGTATGGTCAGATAGTCGGTAGCTTCTTCGCTGAGAATTTCCCAGGCAAGCCTGGAAGGTTCGCCGCAGGAAAGACCCGCCATCAGCGTTTCCGTGGCGATTGAAACGTTCGTCGCAATGCCGGTCTTTGCGCTTTCAAACAGGCAGGCGGCAAGTTCGGGTTCCACGATGATCGCTCTGGGTGATGCATCGCCCCAATATTGGCGCATAGCTGAAATCACGCCTGCGGCCAGACCGCCGACACCACCTTGCAGGAACACATGCGTCGGTGCCTGATCCAAAGCGTCGCAGATTTCCTGAACCATGACACCATAGCCTGACATCACATCCCGCGGGGGCAGGGAATAGCCGGGCCAGGAGGTGTCAGAGACCACGAACCAGCCGTTGGCCTCAGCCTCTGATTTGGCAAGCACAACAGAGGCGTCATAGTCACCTGCGATCTGCACCACCTCGGCCCCTAAATCACGCATAGCAGCGGCGCGGCCTTCGCTGACCTCGGCGTGGATGTAGATCCTGCAAGGCACACCAAACCGTTTGCAGCCCCAGGCAAGCGACCGCCCGTGATTGCCGTCAGTCGCGGAGACAAGTGTGATCGCCGCGCATTCGTCGGCGTATTCTCCGTTGCGGATATCTGCCAAGACAACTTCTTTGTTCAGCCGCTTGGAAATCTCGCGCTGAAGCACCCGCAAGGCGGCGTATGATCCGCCGAGTGCTTTGAAGCTGCTCAAGCCAAATCGTGGGCCTTCATCCTTGTAGAGCACTTCGCCCACGCCGATGTGCCGCGCAATCCCAGCAAGTGCCACCAGCGGTGTTGCAGCATAACCGTCCCATGATGTGATTTCCTGGCGCGCGGTTGCGAAATCTTCGGCCGTCAAAACACGGTGCACAGCGTCACCGCTTGTCAGATTAGCGGCAACGTGCCGGATTGTTGCTTTGGGAAGGAGGGGGGTCATCAGATGTTCTTTCGTTTTGGCAGGCGATCTTTCAAAAGCTGCGCCCAAAGGGTCGCGCCGATGGGAAGAAGCGCATCATTAAAATCATAATCAGCTGCGTGCAGCGGTTGGTTGTAGGGGGTCGTGGTTCCGTTGCCCAGCAGCAGAAAACATCCTGGAACCGCTTCGCAGAAATGAGCGAAGTCTTCGGAAAAGCTCATTGGCTGACGATCACCGATCACCTCCAGTCCGGCGTTTTTCGCCGCTTGAATCACCCCGTCTGTCGGGGCTGCTGAATTGATGGTTTCGATGAATTCGGTGTCAAAGACTATCTCGGCGCGAGCGCCGTGGGCAGCCGCGACACCATCGACGATCTGGCGCATGAACCGTTCAATATCTTCGCGATCCTGCGGCAGTCTTGTCCGAACATCGCCTTTAAGCGTCGCTGTGCCAGGCAAGATATTGCGCTGTCCATCTGTCAAAAACTCGGTGACGGACACGACAGCCCCGGCTTCGGGCGCCAGCTTTCGCGACACGATCGTTTGCAATGCCTGCACCATCTCGGCACCAATCGTGAGAGCGTCGACACCGACATGCGGCATGGACGCATGTCCACCCTGACCTGTGATTTTTATCTCAAACAGGCTTTCACTGGCACAAATTTGTCCAACGCGGGTCGAAACTTCACCCAGTGGCGCGCCGGGAAGGTTGTGGATTGCATAGATCTCATCCAGCGGGAATTGCAGTAGCACGCCGTCGTCAATCATCGCCCGCGCGCCCAAACCGTGCTCTTCGTTGGGTTGAAAGATGAAGACTGCTGTTCCGTCAAAATCAGGGTCATTTGCCAGCAACTCAACCGCGCCAAGCAGCATGGTCATATGGCCATCGTGGCCGCAAGCATGCATGACACCCTCGTTGAGCGAGACGTAGTCATGGGTGCTGGTTTCCTGGATTGGCAGCGCGTCCATATCAGCGCGCAGTCCGATAGTGCGACTTCCATCACCAGATCTTAAGACGCCGACAACTCCAATCCCCTCATGCACTTCAACACCCAACGCGCGCAATTGCTGCGCAACTTTCGCTTTGGTCCGCACTTCGTTGAAACCAACCTCCGGGTCGCGATGAAACGCCCGACGAATGCCCGCAAGTTTTTGATCAAATTCGTTCATGTCGGGCTCTCGTTGGATCAGGGATAACAATAAGACAAATGAGCGAAGAACAATGTCAGAAGTTTGCCAAACAGCGATAAATTTCAACGCAAAATGCTCAAACTGCGACGCCTTTTGGAAACTGCTACAGGTTCTGAATTGTTCCGGTGCCCTCCCGTATTCAGATGGACCCAGAGGTGGTGACAGACGCCGCTGAACGCCAAGCTGCGCACCTATATACGGTAATATGGCGCACAGCTCCTAGACATCGCGTAATTTACAATCGCAATCAATTTCATCACGCAACGTTAGGAGATTGCGCATTTTCATCTTGGATCACAGCTAACTTGATGGGGATCATTCAGGAAATTCAGGGGAGGGGAGAAGAGATGATTCCAGGGCTGGAAACTGCAATTACCGATCAGGAAAGTTATGATCGCAATGTCGAAAGTCTGCACCGCCTCGGGCTTGTTCTACCCCGCATCTCTGATTTGGCAGACCCTCCCAAAAAGCTCGCCGGGAAGATGGCTCAGATCGCGGACGCGGACCCTGATGCACCAGATGCGCGCAACCTCTTTCGTGTACACTGGCACAATGGGGCTGACCGCCGCAGTCTGGTATCGGTGCCAGAGCATATCGTCCTCCCCGAAGCTCTGACGGGCGTGAAGGCGAAGATTGTCGTCGCTCTGGGCAACCGTTTTCCGATGATCAACACGCACAAAGTGCTGGCGGCCTATGGTTGCCTGATCCCACGTCTGATGTCGGGTGCCTTTGACGCAACACGCCATCGCGCCGTCTGGCCCTCGACCGGCAATTACTGCCGTGGCGGTGTCGCGATTGCCACATTGCTGGGGTGCAGATCTGTGGCTGTTTTACCCGAAGGCATGAGCAGGGAGCGTTTTGATTGGCTCAACCGCTGGCTGACCGATCCCAACGACATTTTCCGCACTCCCGGCACTGAAAGTAACGTCAAAGAGATCTATGATGCCTGTCATACGTTGGAAAAGGACCCTGAGAACCTGATTTTGAACCAATTTGGTGAATACGGGAATTACATCATACACCGGGCCGTTACAGGTCCTGCTCTACAGCGAATATTTGATCACCTGAATACTGACGGAACCCAAACCGCACGCGCTTTCGTTGCGGCAACTGGTTCTGCAGGAACGTTGGCGGCGGGTGACCATCTGAAAAAGGTGCTTGGCACCCAGACAGGGGTGATCGAAGCTCTCGAGTGCCCGACGCTGCTATATAATGGCTATGGTGAGCACAATATTCAGGGTATCGGCGACAAGCATGTCCCTCTTATTCATAATGTGATGGGTTCTGATTTTGTCATCGGCGTGTCCGACGCGGCTTGTGACAATCTAAACCTTGTTTTCAATACAGGCGCTGGCCGCGCATACTTGTCGCAGCATCGTGGCGTGATGCAGGAGCAGATTGCACAACTGGGCGATCTTGGCCTGTCATCCATCGCGAACATCATCGGCGCGATCAAATATGCCAAGTTCAACGATCTTGGTGCAGACGATGTTGTGCTGACTGTCGCAACAGATGGCGCGGACATGTACCATACCGAAATGGCGATCGCCGAAGGCCGCCTCTGTGCCGGACAGTTTGGCGAGGTGCAGGCAGCAGAGGCGTTTGGCCAACATGTGCTCGGCGCAGGAATTGACCACACCCAAGAGCTGGGCCGATTTGACCGCGAGCGCGTCTTTAACCTGGCCTACTACACTTGGGTGGAGCAGCAGGGTATTTCGCTGGAGGACTTTGAGCGACGCCGCAACCAGTCTTTCTGGGACGGGCTACTGGATTTGGTGCCGGTTTGGGATGATTTGATTGACCAGTTCAATGCCGCCTGAGGCACCTCCCAGGGATTGGCCCCTGACGGCCGCACATTGGGGCGTGTACCGTGCCGAGGTCAAAGAGGGTAAGCTTTGCGCTCTACATCCGTTCGAGCATGATCCCGATCCGTCCCCGATTGCGAATGGGTATATCGGTGTATTGGACGATCCTTTGCGGATTGATGCACCGATGGTGCGCAAAAGCTGGTTGGAGAATGGGCCCGGCGCAGCGACCGATAAACGTGGTAGTGATGCCTTTGTTCAGGTTTCCTGGGACGAGGCCGAGAAGCTGGTCGCCGATGAGCTGACCCGCATAAAAACGTCTTTTGGAAACGAAGCGATCTATGGCGGCTCTTACGGGTGGTCCGGTGCCGGTCGGTTTCACCATGCGCAAAGTCAACTGCACCGGTTTTTGAATTGCATTGGCGGATACACCAAGTCCGTAAACAGCTACTCGCTCGCCGCAGGCGAAGTGATCTTGTCTCATATCCTGGGCGACCCATCCGAGCTTATTCACAACCCACCGGGCTGGCAGACAGTTGTTGAGAACACCGAACTGCTAGTCGCATTCGGTGGCATGCCTCTCCGCAATAGTCAGATCAGCTCTGGCGGAACCGGCGCGCATCGGGCGCGTGTGGCGCTGTCAGATGCCAAGAGCAATGGCGTTTCATTCGTTAATGTCTCGCCCATGCGCAGCGACGTGGCTGCTGATTTGGACGCCCACTGGATCGCCGCGCGTCCCGGTAGCGACGTGGCGTTAATGTTGGGCATTGCCCACGAATTGCTCAAGAACAACTGGCACGATCAAGCCTTCCTGGACCGCCATACGGTCGGTTTTGACACGTTGGCCCAATACCTAAACGGTCAAGCAGATGGGGCCGCAAAGACTGCAGAATGGGCAGCCGACATCGCGCAAATCCCGGCTCAAACGATAAGAGATCTGGCCGCGCGTATGGCAAAATCACGCACGCTGATCTCGGCCAGTTGGTCGTTGACGCGGCAAGAGCACGGCGAACAGCCATTTTGGATGGCAACAACCCTCGCCGCTATGCTGGGACAGATCGGATTGCCGGGAGGTGGGATCGTATTTGGCTATTGTGCCGCCAATTCCATCGGAATGGAGCGCCGACCCGTCAAGTTTGCCTCCCTGGCTCAGGGTAAAAACCCGGTCAAAAGCTTTATTCCTGTGGCCAGGGTCAGCGACATGCTTTTGAACCCCGGTGACACATTTCAATTTAATGGTCAGACCCACACCTACCCCGAAATCAAACTTGTTTATTGGGCAGGCGGGAACCCGTTTCACCATCAACAGGACCTCACAAAACTGGTTCACGCCTGGCAAAGGCCCGAGACCATCATCGCCCATGAGTGGTGCTGGAATGCGTTGGCGAAACGATCAGACATTGTCTTGCCCTGTACGACACAGCTGGAACGACGCGACCTTATGATCACGCCGCGCGATCCTTACATCATTGCGATGGAAGCCGTCGTCGCACCTCCAGCTCAAGCACGCGACGATTACGCCATTCTGGCCGGTATCAGCCGCCGCCTTGGCGTGGAACCACTATTCACTGAAGGGCGGACTTGTGACGATTGGGTGCGCCGGCTTTATGAAGAAAGCCGTGAAAGAGCTGAAACATTTGGCATCTCTTTGCCGGAATATTCTGATTTTTCTGCCAAGGGCTGGCACTATATCGATCCAATTGAGCAAGGTGGTGGTGCATTGGCCGGTTTCCGCGAGGATCCCGTGGCGGCAGCGTTAAAAACGCAATCGGGGCGGATCGAAATCTACTGCGACCGCATTGCCGCATTTCGCAACAGCGATATTCGTCCGCATCCGGCATGGTATCCACCGTCTGAGTGGCTTGGAAGTGAGACCAGCTCGCACCCTTTTCACCTGATTTCGGGGCAACCGGCAGATAAACTTCACTCTCAGTTGGACCATGGTTCCGAAAGTAAGGCGGCAAAGATAAAGGGCAGGGCGGTCGTCGACCTCAACCCTTCCGATGCCATATCTCTCGGGATTACCGACGGTGATCTGCTCCGCGTGTTCAATGATCGCGGCGCTTGTTTGGTGTCTGCACGGCTCAATGCGTCACTCATGCAGGGCTGCGTCTCCATAAGCACCGGCGCATGGCTAGATGCTACGCAACAGCCAGATGGCACTTTGATCTGCCGCAACGGAAACCCCAATACCCTCACGCGCGACCAGGGAACGTCAGAATTGGCACAAGGCCCCACCGCGCACAGTTGCTTGGTCAGTATCGAAAAGTTTTCCAACTCAATGGGAGCAAGCAGCGCTTATGCTCCTCCAGAAATTCAGCGCTCCAGATAGCTGAAAGCAATCATTCAAGATCCTCGCCTCGGTGCAAAGGGACAGATGACTGCCTAAAGATTCACCACTTCAGCAACGGCCGGTTTCATGGTTTTCAAGTCTGAGGACTGTGATCACCATTGTTACCCGTCATCCCCCAATTCATTTGCGGCATCTGTTTCAAAGCACTCAGCTTGCTGAACAATGAAACAACAAACGAAGCTGAGTAGGCGCAGACAACGAAAACAACGCCGCTTTGCGGCCCCCAGCCACCCACAATTGCACCAGCAGCCAGAGCGCCAAGTGGACGGACGCCATAGATCGCTGTTTGGATAACCGCGTTGACCCTGCCCAACATGGCCGGCTGGGTGACCAATTGCCGGACCGAATTTTGAGTAATCAGCCACATGGAAGGCCCGAAACCCAAAAGGAAGAAGCAGGCATAAAGAAGAATTTCTGAGCTGCCGGATGAGAGGAAATACATCCCCAAAACCGCCAAAACACTGCTGCCCGGACCGAACAACAGGATCACGTTTGGAGCAACCCGGTCGGCAAATTGACCGATAATCCAGGTTCCCAAAATCATTGCCAATCCGAATGCAGAAAGAGCAATCCCGAACGCTCCCGGGTCGAAAAGATAAACCTCCCGAATGAGTGGGACCAATACGACCAGGAGAGCAGAGAAGGCAAGATTCCAGAAGATGGCACAGAGTGAAATCGGCAGGAGAATATTGTGGCGCAGAACGAAGATCGCTCCCTCGCGAATTTGGCTTATCGGGCGCCTTCTCTGGACCTGTCCCATGGCGACGCTCGGCAATGCCAAGGTGTACGCCAAAGCAGCCACGGCACCCAAAGCGGCAACGCAGAACACCCAGACCGCCGCCACATCAGTCACGATCAGACCAATGATGAGGGGAACAGCGAACGAACAAACAGCGCGCGGTATTTCCACGGCAGCATTCGCACGTGCGAGACTTTTAGCTGGCACCACTTTGGGTATGATTGAAAGAGCAGCCAGCACGAACAAAACGACCCCAAAACCTGCAATCGTGACGCTGCCTCCAAACCAAAACACACTTCCGGTCAGGACACTCACCGCCGCTCCGGAGAAACCAAACAGCGACATCAGGCTGGCCGCGACAGCAAGGCTTCGCTGCTGGACGTTGTCCACGAGAATCCCGAACGGGATCGAGCCAACAAGATGGGCGAGAGACTGACACGCAACGAGAATGCCAATAACTTCCACTGATGCATCGAAAGCCAGTGCGGCAATAAGCGGAACTGATACGAGTGCAATCTGATCCGCGAGATGCATGCCATATGCGGCTCCGGCCAATCGAGTTATTGTAGACAAAAGCGATCTCCGTTCTGTTTCTGGGCACGCTATGCCCCGATCAGAACTCCGACGACCCGATTCCTGCGCAAACCGTCGTTTGTCGGACAGGCATCCACTTGCCGTGGAAATCATCATGTTCGCGGCATTCATTCGTAATTCTTGGATAACGGATCTTACAATTCTTCAACGGAGTGGGGATCAATGGAGTAGGGGTGAACTTCGGGGAGAAATCCCTCTTGCGAACGAACCCGTTCGATCCACCGCGTTACATTCACGTAGTTCTGGAGCGGTAAATTGGCCTCGTTCGCAAGATGCATATAGGCAAAGACAGCGATGTCGGCGATCGTGTATCGATCGCCGCCCAGAAAGATGTTGTCCCCCAACTCACGATCAAGAATGTCGAGCGCTTTGAGCGATAGGCTTCGTTTAGCCTCCAATATGTCTGCTGAA
Organism: uncultured Alphaproteobacteria bacterium; assembly: GCA_929200315.1. GTDB lineage: Bacteria > Pseudomonadota > Alphaproteobacteria > Rhizobiales > Rhizobiaceae > Pseudahrensia. The sequence goes on from CAKMZB010000005.1 coordinate 145,582, forward strand.
CGGTTCTTATCTTTGCCCGTCTGCACCCAGTGGCGCAGCGTTGCGACGCCGCCCTGAACTGTTTCCCCCTCGAAGAACAGCCATTGAAACACTTTAGCCCGCGCCAGCCGACCCTTCGGCAGAAATTCAGTGCCGTCAGCCAGATACGTTAGAATTGCATTGGATTCCGCAACAATTTCACCGTTTTCTAGCTGGATTGCCGGAACGGCACCTGTTGGATTGATTGATCTGAATTCCTCAGTTTTCCCTTCACCCTCAAAAATGCTGATCATTTTCGATTTGTAAGGCTGCTTCAGATGACTAAGCAACAGTCTGATTTTGTAGGCATTTTGTGATGGAAGATAGTCGAATAGCGTGATCACCGTGAAAATTCCTCATACGGATTTTACTTTCACCAGTGCATATCCGAACTGGCTATTGGAGCGCATTCCGATTCCTGCGGCTTCTGAGAGAAAATTGTGGTCGCAGCCCCCTTTTCGCGAATTGGACGCTATAGAGAGCGTCATTCAATCTACAGTTCTGAACGGCTGGCATTGGATGAATCGACAAGAGCGTTTGGTTGCCGCCCGTTCACGCTGCACCCAGACAAATCTCTAACTATGAAAGCAACGCATCGACCAGAGTCATGGCGTCTTTTCCTAGATCCGGGCCCATAATCATCGAACCATGGCATGGGATAATCATCGTTGGTGGTGCCGAGGCCACATAGCGAGAAAACCAGTCAGAATAGACGCGTCGATCTGCAATCCCGTAAGTTGGGAATGCACCAAGCAATTCAGGAAACTTAGCAACAGCTCCAGCTTTGGTTTTTGGTCCACGAAACGCGTCAGTGACAATCCAGAGCAGATGGTCTTGCAATAACATTTCAATCCAGACCTCGCCTGTCTTTAACCCGCTTGGCTCAATAAATTTCGCATTCGGAGGCAGGACAAGTTCTGCATCTTCCAACGGAAAAATCGGCAACCCCGTTTGCTTCTCCAGCCGCAGCTTTGCAGCTGCGGTACAGCATAGTTTCGCGCTCGGAAACGCTTCTGAGTACTCCTTCAAGCCCGTGTGATGGTAATGGTTGGGAGCCAGAAGATGGGTTACCTCGCCTAAGGCTTGGAGACTCTTTCTCCCAACATCTCCCAAACCGCGCGCGGGGCTATACAGACACAATGCGCCCGAGCCCAGCCGGATGGCAGTGCAACGTAGTTTACCCCCTTGGGCGACATAGACGCCGTCTATCCCGTTCAGACGTTCAAAAGCGGTAAGTTCAGTGCCCATTGCTCAGTGAAACCTCGACAAAACCGAATCCACCATACGATAAATGAATTCATCGAGTTTGTTCGATCAACAAGCTTGGAAACAGTTTCACTGCTGTACGCAGTTTATCACCGTCAAAAGTCGTGCGTGACGCGCTCCAAAGCCCGCTTGTAAAAAATCACGCGAAGATCGGCCAGCTTTGCCACAAACCACCCAGGTTCAGGCAACCAAATCTCTTTAGCAACTGAGCGTTGGTGAAGCGTTGTGTTCCTGATGGCGATCAAACAGGCTCTGAATATTGACCAATATCCTGAACTGTGTAGGCATTTATTGAAGTGCGCCGGCATAAAAACTGCATTCGATAATTTGGGCAAAAAAACGCTCATTCGCTTATCAAGAATGGTTTGGATGGTCTCAAGGCGTTGAAGTTCTAAATTGCTCAACGCCGCTAGTTCCATGCTTTGGTCCTGAGAAGCTTTCTGTTAGGGAAGCTTCAGATTGTCGCATCTCTGACTTTCTTAACTGTCGCATTTGTATTTTTCCGCTACATACATCAGTCGCATAAGATGGATTATGGAACTTATTTGGGGACCTAGTCAGGCCTCCCAGCATATTTCCAACCCATCATAAGCCGGCTCTACATGCTCTGGCGTCTCTGCAAGAACGGTTTCGTAGTCCAGCGGCGTGTGCATGTGGGTTAGGATCGCTCGCTTGGGTTTGAGCTTTTCGATCCAGCCAAGCGTCATCTCCAGGTTCATGTGGCTGGGATGTTCGCGATATTGCAGCGCGTCGATGACCCAAACGTCGAGGTTAGCAAGATAAGGCAGCGCGTCGCCGTCAACAGCACCCACGTCGCTGCAATAGGCGAAGTCGCCAATGCGAAAACCAAGAGAGTGGATCGACCCGTGAGGCTGTTGAAATGGCATCAGCTCAATCGGGCCACCAGCGCCATCTATCGTAAATGCCTTGCCCGCTGTGATGCGGTGCTCGTCCAGAATGGGCGGATAGAGCGATCCGTTTGGAGTTTCAAAGCAATAGCTGAAACTCTCATGCAGCCGTGCCGACGTCGCTGTGTCTGCCCAGACCGGCACCCGCTTGCGTGAATTGATAACAAAGGAGCGCAGATCATCGATGCCGTGAATGTGGTCGGCATGGCCATGGGTATAGACAATGGCGTCCGCCACGGCGATCTCAGCATCCAGCATTTGCTCGCGGAAATCCGGGCCCGTGTCGATGATGATCGTCGTCGTGCCGTCAGGACCGAAGCGTTGTAGGAGAAGCGAGGCACGGCGACGGCGGTTCTTTGGGTTCGTCGGGTCACATGCACCCCAATCGCCACCGATACGCGGCACACCGGGTGAGGAACCGCAGCCGAGTATCCGTGCACGGTATGTGCCCCGATCAGCCAAGCCCAACCTCGTTGTCGCCAGGCAAGTCGCGTGGCACACGGTTGAAGAGATCGAAGAAATTATCCGTGGTCTGCGTCCAGAGCGCCCCGCGCTCCATGCCCCAGACCTCGGCCAGAACATCCGCCGTGTGCGCCGTATAGGCCGGTTCGTTGCGCTTGCCACGGTTCGGCATGGGCGCGAGATAGGGTGCGTCGGTTTCAACCAGCACCCTGTCGCGCGGCATTTCAGCGGCAATCTCGCGAATTTCCGCGCTGTTCTTAAAGGTTAGGATGCCGGAAAAAGAGACGTAAAGCCCAAGATCAATGCCGCGCCGCGCCAGCTCCGCGCCGGAAGAAAAGCAATGCAACACGGCCGGGAAGGCTCCTGCCCGTGTCTCTTCCTCCAGGATCGCAATCATGTCCTCATCGGCGCTGCGCGCGTGGATGACGAGCGGCAAACCGGTCTCCCGCGCGGCGGAGATGTGACGGCGAAAACCCGTGGTCTGCGCTTCCCGCGGGGCCTTGTCGTAATGGTAGTCGAGCCCCGCTTCTCCCAATCCCACAACCAGCGGATCATCGGCGAAGGCAATGAGATCCTCCACCGTCACGTCGAGCTCTTCATCGGCGTTGTGGGGATGGGTGCCAGCGGTGCAGTAGATGCCCTCAAAGCGCTCTGCGACGGCGCGTACCTGCTCAAATTTCTTCACCCGCGTGCAAATCGTCACCATCCGCCCAATCCCGGCGTTGCGGGCATTGACGACGATCGCGTCGAGCTCGTCGGCGAAATCAGGAAAATCGAGGTGGCAATGGCTGTCGACCAGAAACGTCATTACGCCTCCAGCCGCGGGAAGACGCCTTCAGGCTTGTCGATCACCGTCTCGACGAGGGGTGTCGCCAAGGCCGCAAAATCGCGTGCGTTTTCAGGCACTTTGAGAATGTCGAGCAAGGCCCCTGTCCCATTGGGTATGGCTGGCTGCGCCATGATTGCGACCTGACGGACCACTTCTGCGGTGACGTAGAGCACGGCCGCCATCCGGTCTGGGTCGGTTTTCTTCAACGCCCAGGGTTCGCTTGCCGCAAAATAGCGGTTGGCCTCCGCCACCACGGCCCAGATGGCGGCAAGAGCTTCGTGGATGCGCTGGCGGTCAACGGCATCGCGCACCTTTGGCAGAGTCTCGGCGACCATTTCCAGAATGGCCTCGTCTTCGACCGTCAACAGGTTCGGCGCTGAAAGGCGGCCGTCGCAATTCTTAAAAGCCATCGAAAGCGAGCGTTGAGCGAGGTTGCCGAGATCATTTGCGAGATCCGCATTGACCCGCGCCACAATGGTCTCCTCGCTATAGCTGCCGTCCTGGCCAAAGGGCACCTCTCGCAGCAGAAAATAGCGGAATTGGTCCAGGCCAAAACGCTCGACCAGAGCGAAGGGATCAATAGCATTGCCCGCTGACTTACCGATCTTAGCTCCGTCCGCCAGCAACATCCCGTGCCCATAGACACGCTTGGGCACCGGCAATCCCGCAGACATCAGGAAAGCTGGCCAATAGACCGTGTGGAAACGCGTGATGTCCTTGCCAATGATGTGAACATCGGCTGGCCAATATCGCCATAATTCTGCATTTTCATCAGGGTACCCAAGTGCGCTAATGTAATTTGTAAGCGCATCCACCCACACATACATGACATGCCCCGGCGCATCCGGAACCGGCACGCCCCAGTCAAAGGTCGTGCGGGAGATAGAGAGATCGCGAAGGCCACCGCTGACGAACGAGACTATCTCATTGCGCGTGGATTGCGGACCGATGAAGTCCGGATTGGCGTCATAGTGGGCAAGCAAGCGGTCCTGCCAGGCGGAAAGGCGGAAGAAGTAGCTTTCTTCCTCAATCCACTCGACCTCGGTGCCCTGGGGACCGATGCGTGTGCCATCTTCGGTGAGTGTCGTCTCATCCTCACCGTAATACGCCTCGTCCCGCACCGAATACCAACCGGCGTAGGAATCCTTATAGATGTCGCCATTGGCTTCCATCGCCTTCCAGATGGCCTGGCAGGCAGCGTGGTGACGCTCTTCTGTGGTGCGGATGAAATCATCGTGCGACGCGCCAAGAGTGTCCGCCATTTCACGAAAACGCGCAGCGTTCCGCTCCGCGAGATCTTCAACGGCAACCCCTTCCTCCCGCGCGGTCTTCACCATTTTCTGCCCATGCTCGTCGGTGCCTGTGAGAAAACGCACGTCATAGCCATCGAGCCGCTTGAACCGCGCGAGCGCATCGGTCGCGATCAGCTCATAGGCATGGCCGATATGGGGCGATCCATTGGGATAGGAGATCGCGGTGGTGATGTAGAACGTTTTGCCGTCCATGAGTTCCGTCCGGTCTGCGCTGGCCGTCAACCGCTCACGCCGCTGCGGGGAACCGCCCGTTTTGCGCAAAGATTGCGGAAAAGAGGTTCAGGATCACCTGCTTGCGGTCGAGATTGTAGGCGTCGGCCAGCCGTATGCTTTCGCCCATGCTCTCCCATACCTCCGCCCAGCCCGCAACTGCCGAGAGCGATGCACCACGCGCAGCCCGTGGCCGTTCCGCAATCCAGGACAGGGTAAGGTCGAGAAACAAGGCGTGGTCGGTGAGGCGAGCGACAGGAGCGAGAGAATCCGCGACCTTATGGGCCAGCAGCCAATCCTGTGCGCTACCGCTGGCATTGGCCGCAACCAGTCGCTCAAAAATGGCGTAGTCGTCCATCAATTTTCCATCGCGCAGCACCAGCGCGCGCCGCATGGACCCGCCTGCTGCTGAGGCAATACGCGCATCATTGGCGGGCGAACCTTCAGGTTGGAGTTTCGGCAGTGTCTCCGCAATGGTCTGCGCCGCGATGCCTTCCAGCCGCACGTGTTGGCAACGGGAGCGCACTGTGGGCAGCAAACGGCCGGGGGAATGGGAGAGGACGAAGATCAGCGCACCCTTGGGCGGCTCCTCCAGCAGTTTCAAAAGTGCGTTTGCACCTGCATTGTTCAAGTCATCGGCCGCATCAATGATGCCAATGCGCCGGCCACCCGCTCCCGCCGTCAGCGTGAAAAAGTGCTGGAGATTGCGCACATGATCAATGGGGATTTGCGTGCGGAATTTCTTGGTCTTTTCATCCCACGGCACGGAAAGATGCATGATGTTTGGGTGCGCACCGCGCGCCACTTGCCCTCGAACGGCCTCACTGTCTCCAAGAAGGTGGCGCGCCATAGAGAACGCAAAGGTTGCCTTGCCGACACCTCGCGTGCCCGTCAGCAACAGAGCGTGGTGGCCGCTTCCCTCGCGATACGGTGCCAGGACGCGCTCCAGCAATTCACCGTGCTGGACCAGCAATTCGTTCTCATCCGGCAACGGAACACCGTCGATCCGATCCGGCGCGAGGCGCTCTTCCTCGATCATTGTGCGGCGCGATCCAGATAGGCTTTGACCGCCTTCTGAACGTTCTTCTTTACTGTCTCTTCGTCGACGGATGCGTCAATCACCACACAGCGATGAGGTTCACGAGCGGCGATGTCGAGGAAAGCCCGGCGGCGCACATGCTGCTGGTCGAGCTGGTCCTGCTCATAGCGGTCCGGCCCTTCTTCAGCCCAGACTTTCGCGGCTCGCTCCAAACCTTCAACGGGATCAATGTCAAAGATCAGCGTGAGATCCGGCGCGGCGCCTTCCACAACGGCGCGCTGCATAGGTTCAAGCACGGCCTCAGGCACGCCACCGCTCACACCTTGATAGACGCGACTTGAATCAATGTAACGGTCGCAGATGACTACCGCACCGCTCTCTAATGCCGGACGGATGATGTTTTGCACATTGTCAGCCCGCGCGGCGGCAAAGAGCGCAGCTTCCGCCACCGGGCCAAGATGCTTGGCTTTGCCAGAAAGAACAGCATGGCGCACCGCCTCCGCCCCCGGTGTACCGCCGGGTTCGCGTGTGGTGAGCACATCGAATTTCTTGGTGAGCAGCCAGGCTTCCAGATGACCCATCTGGGTGGATTTCCCGGCCCCTTCCCCGCCTTCCAGTGTGATGAGATGTCCGCGCGCCACCCCGGTCAATCCAGTGTCACGGCGCCGACAAGCAGCTCCTGCACCGCGTCGATGGAGCGCTGGAAGACCGAGCCAACGCCAACATCCTGCGCGGCGTAAAGCGGTGTTTGCTGTGTGACCTTGCCGTCAACGCTGACCTCCAATGTTGCCAGGCGGGTTCCTTCCTGCACCGGCGCGGGGATCGGGCCATCGAAGACGATCTCGGCTCGAAGCAGATCACGGAAACCGACCGGTACGAAGATGCGCAGCGGACCTTCCGCCCGCAGCGGCACGCCAGAACGTTCGCCGCCATACATGGTCGCCTCACCGACTACTTCCCCGGTATCGAAAAGGTCGATGGAGCGAAACGCACGGAAGGACCAGCGCAGCATCTTCACTGCTTCTGCCTGGCGCTGGCGGGCACTTTCCATGCCGTTGAGCACGATAATCACGCGCCGGCCATCCTGCACGGCGCTGGCCACGAGGCCATAGCCAGAGGCAGAGGTGAAACCGGTTTTCAGACCGTCCGCCCCCTCTACACGCCCCAGAACCGGGTTCCGATTGCGCTGGGTGATGTTGTTCCAGGTAAAAGATTCCTCGGAGTAGATTTTGTACATATCCGGGTAAGTGCGGATGATGTGTCGCCCTAAAAGAGCCAGCTCTCGCGCTGTCACGTTTTGGTCCGGATCAGGAAGGCCCGTCGAATTGCGGAACTGGGATGCCTTCAGCCCAATGCGCCGGGCGCGCTGGTTCATGAGGCCGGCAAAAGCAACCTCAGACCCCGCCATGCCCTCAGCAATTGCAATGGAGGCATCATTACCCGATTGGACAATGACGCCGCGGATCAGGTCTTCAAGACGCACATCGCTGTTGAGCTTTGCAAACATCGCCGAGCCACCTGAGCCGGAGCCTCCGCGCCGCCAGGCATCCTCTGAAATGGTGAAAGTGGAATCGAGCGTGAGCTGGCCGGATTTCAGCGCGTCGAACACCACTTCCATGGTCATGAGTTTGGCCATGGAAGCAGGTGGCATGAGCTGGTCGGCGTTCTTCTGGTAGAGAACCGACGCCGTGTCGTAGTCCATCACAACGGCTTGCTTTGCCTGGGTGTCAAAGCTTTGTGCCGCCGCCGGCATCAGCGAAAGGCAAAAAGCCGTAAGGAGAAGAAAGGCGGAACGCACGAACAGGTTCATAAAAAGCAGCCGTCTGACGGGTCAGGGGAATTGAAACGATAGGCCCCTGCCCGCTGCCTTTCAACCGAAAGGACTAACGTCCGAGCGGTTCTTCAAATTCGCGCATCCGGCGGGACAACGTAGTCTGAGTTATGCCACCACCGCGGATCTTCTGAAGGTCAGTGAGAAACGGGTCGTCCGTCTCGTCAGACTGTTTTGAGATAGACCCGGTGACCAACGTGTCGAGCCTGCGGCGCCTCGAAACAGGCTTCACCGTCGTCGGCAGAGGCTGAATGTCCTCCCCGTCGAAAGCGACCATGGTGGACGGCGGTGCGCCGCCACCTGCCGGGCGATAGGACGCTTCCAGATATTGCGCATCCTGCCCGTGGAGTGGGGCCTGACCGAGATATTCCACTCGCACTGGCGCGGTGCCATCACGCTTAAAATCCAGCAATCCGGCTGCCTTGCCAGAAACATCAACGATCCGGCCGGAATGGAACGGACCACGGTCATTAATGCGCACAATAACGGAATGACCGTTCTTCTGGTTCGTCACACGGGCATAACTTGGTAGAGGAAATGTTGGATGCGCCCCGGACAGGGCAAATTGGTCATAAACCTCGCCATTTGCCGTCAAACGACCATGAAAGTTGGGGCCATACCAGCTTGCCAGGCCCTTGCGGTCATAGCCCGGCTCCTCACGCGGCTTGTACCATTTTCCCTTGATCTTATAGGGTTTTCCGACATGGTGACGACCTCCGCCCTTGCGAACAACTTTAGCGGTCGTCACCCGCGGACTGGCGGCAACGCCATAGGTTTTGGATGTGAATTTGGGAGTGCTGTTGATGTGAGCGGCGCTTTCCAGCGTCTCACCACTGCCACACCCAGCCAAAGCCAGGAGTGCAGCACCTGCACCCCAACCAGAAATACGCAACACAACAGACACTCCACGCAATACTGCGCGGAACCTGACTCCGCGACGTTAGGAAATGATTAAGATGTGATCAGTTTTCGACGGTCGCCGTACCCGATGCACCGTCCTGCCGCAGCCACTTCAGTTTATCGGACCCGTCCCGCTCCAACGTGAAGCAGTTTTCCCGCCCATCCAGCCATGTGGGGAACTTCTGGCAAAGCCGTCCGCCGGTCACCCGCCAGCGGCCGGTTTCCTTCGGCGCGGCAAAACGGGCAAGGCCAAGGCTCTTACCGTTACCCGTCACCTGTTTGTTGGGATTGTAATAAAGCGGGAACGAGCCCCAACGACTGGCAAGGCGAATGGTTTTGTCCGAAACAGCCTCCACGATCTCGCTGTTGGACAGGGTGGTGGCATGCGCAGTCTGCATCAACGGTGCGGCCAGCATGACTAAACTAACAAGAATGATCGGTGCTGTTTTCATCATCGGCTCCACATATTGTTGGAGAAACAACGCATGAAAACGCCAAAGAGTTCTCAGGTCAGATCAAAGAAGCTTGATCCGGCAGCAAAGGTGCACCAAAAGGCGGCAACGGACAGGTGGCCGAGTGGTTTAAGGCACTGGTCTTGAAAACCAGCGTGCGTGAGAGCGTACCGTGGGTTCGAATCCCACCCTGTCCGCCAGCATTCCCAATCTTAAGTCCCACGCCCAGAACTTAAGTGCTGGCATGTAAATTTTAGAATAGAGATCAATTAGACCATTTTAAAATATGATTCAGATTTTCAAACACAGTTTGATTTTCATTGTTCTAACGGCCTTATCTCAGTTGGGTGGATTGGCGTGGCTAATTTCCATTTGTTTCAAGAGGCGTTTTATTACCTTCCTTGTCGCCTACACCTCTCTTTCAGCATCAGCTTTGTGGCTTGCCCCAATTCTGGGTCGTGAACCGCTCCCTTGTTTCGAAACAAACGGATTGAAAATGCAATCCAAATTGTACTGCATTTTAAATCGTCATTATGTCGCTCCAGAATTAAGAGAAGTATTGTTTGACTTTTCTTCCAAAATTCAAACAGATCACCCAAATACCAAAACACTTATTTTGGATGCAAATTTTCCTTTTTTGACCGGATTTCCACTATTACCTCATCTTTCTCATCATGATGGCCGTAAAGTGGATTTGGCCTTCTATTATAAAGATGAGTCGAAATATCTGCCAGGTGCAACAAAATCCCCAATTGGATACTTCGCATTCGAAGAAGGGCCAACTGACTGTCCGCAAAATTTCCTAAGTCTCAGATGGGACTTAAAATGGCTTCAACCATTTTGGCAAAATTTCGAGTTAGAACCGCTAAGGATGACGTCTGCATTGCGGATATTGAGTGAAGACAAGCGAGTTGGGAAAATATTCATTGAGCCTCATTTGAGGATTAAACTTGGCCTAGAAAGCTCAAAGATTAGATTTCAGGGATGCCGAGCTGCTCGACATGATGATCACATCCATTTTCAATTATGAGACAAATTGATCATCAATAAACACCGGCTTTCTTCTCGCAGATCCGCCTACCCCTAACTCCTAGAACTCCAATTTGAACGATGCCTTGCCGGACCATTCCGTACGGTCTTCAGAGAGCACTGAGTCAGAGGCGATGGTGATGGATGCACCGCCACCATTGGGGCCCTTGCCAAGCTCATAAGTTGAGACAGCACCGAAGCGGAGGCGATTGCGGCTCTCTTCCGGTCCGCGCACAGAGAATGGCGTGGGACTGCCTGCAAGCGACAGGTCAGCGGAGGCGTGTTCATCACCCACGGCCCGTTCGTAGGCGATGGAAAGGTTCGGACGCCAGATCTCGCCGCTGCGCAATTCAAAATCACCACTGAGCGCCACACCCAAGGCGACTGAGCCAGTCTGCCAGTCGCGGGCAGCGCCGGACAGGTTAAGGGCCCCCGCGCCGGTTTCTGCGAAGCTGTCTGCGGTGGCCAGGCCAGCCTGCAGGCGGGCAAACGGTGCAACGACTCCGGAACCTTGCAAATGGGACCAATTGAAATCACGCGCGATGTTGTAACGAACCTCAAGATCGCCCGAGAAACTGTTGGCGCTGTAGTCCGATGTGGCTGTTTGTGTAATTGCGCCAAGTCGAATGTTCCGCGCGAACTCCATTTCGTGCCAGGCAAAAGTGGCGGACGCGCGTGCTGACCAGCCCTCTTCCACCCGCCCTGCCCCGGCTGCGCCATAAACGCCGACCATCCACGTCTCGATATCGCCGTCCTGGGTGCGGGTGTTGAGATCAAGACCACCGACTGAATAGCCAAGGCCGAAACCCGCACGGGCTGAAACACCAATCAGCTGAGACAGGTCGGTTTCTACGCCGATGGCAAGGCCAACCGTCCTGGCGTCATAACCGGCTGCATTTCCGTCACCATCAACGTCAGCGATACCACCAAAGCCGCCAATCCATGCCTGGTGCTGAGCATTTGACAGAGGTGTCAGCGTATTCAAATCGGCACCATAGTTCGAGCTGCTTTCAACCCCGGCAGCATCCGGCACCTGTTGCCCGCCGAGCGCTGCTGTGAAGGTTCCACCCGCTCCGCCAAAGGCATTGCCCATCAGGATGGAGTTGAAAAATCCGGAAGATTGCAGTGCTCCCGCCAGACTATTGGCGTGAACTTCACCTTGAATTGCATCGAAGGCAGCCAGCGCTTCCGGCGTGCTAAGACCGAGAAACGCTTCATAGATCGCCTTAGCTTCGCTTCCTGGCGTCTGGTCAAATACATCGATAGCACCCGCAACCTGCCTTTGGTTGAAGGTCTGAGCCACGCTATCAAAGGCGAGCCGCTGAAGGCTCAGATAGACGTTGTTTGGGTCATAGGTGAGCATGAAGTCGAAGAAGGCATAATTGTCGATAATTCCAGCAAATTGCCCATTCACCCCACTTGCGCTGGTGACCAGCAAGTACGGCATGACTGAGCTTTGGAAATCGGACAGCTGGCCGCCAGAAAGTATCGGATTTACCGTCCCATTACCGTTCAGATTGGCAGGGCCTGTAAGGTCGAGCCGATCGCTCAACCCGCCTGCCGTAATGTCCGCGTCAAACTGAGATCCGGCATTAAACGTGCCCGCACCGGTAACCATCAAAGTGCTGGCACCGCCAACACCGGGTGCAATCGTGCCGTCGGCGACAAATGCACCGATAGTTCCCGTGCCGCCAAGTGTACCACCGGGCCCCACGGCGAAGTTGGCGGACATCGTGCCACCAACGTTGAGCTGACCTCCGACAACAGAAAAAGCGCCGATCTCGGCGTTATCGCCGATCAACGTAACGGTAGAAGCATCCTCTTTGATAAAGGTTTCAAAATTTAGATATTGCTCACCGTTGTTGGCATTGTCGCCATCCACCTCAGAGATATCGAAATTGAACGCACCGGCACCACCAAAAACAAGAGTGTCGGTACCACCACTTGCCTGCACGTCTCCGTTGATGACAGAGCCTTGCTGAAGCTCAAGCCGGTCATCATCGCCACCAAAGAGCATGGCTTGGCCAATATTGCCTGTAATCGTTCCGGAATTGGTTACGTTGGCTGCGCCGCCAAGGACGGTAACGCCCTCAATCAAGCCAGTAATTGTGCCACCCTGGTTGTTCAGGGTCAGATCACCGAAGGCTGCAACGCCAGTAATTGTCCCGAAAATAGAGCCTGAATTCGTGACAGTACCACTGGTTATCGTAATGCCGGTCAGGGCGCCACTGACGGAGCCACTTTGAAGCACGTTAACGGTTGAACCGTTACCCACAGAAATAGCAGCAGTTGTAAGGACCGGTGCTTTGCCACTTGCAATAATGTCTCCCGCATTGGTGACATTCGCCCGATCGCCGAGATCGATAACGGGACTGATGCCAAGCGGACCGGCACCATCCGCCTCAATCACACTTCCAGCCTGATTAACAACGGTGACGTCGGACGCCCCGCCGCGAACACCATCCGTGTCAGTCAACAATGGGCTACAGATCACACTCGCACCGGCGCCCGGCGTATTGGCAGAACAGGCCGCCTGTGTCGGACCGACTGCAACCAAGGAGATCGCCGTCCCCGCAAACAGCATTGTTAGAACGCCGGATGTGCGGCGTTTGTTGAGATGTGTCATTTTCCTGCCAATTGTCTAACGGGCGCGATATTTAAGTGTTTGTTAACGACTCTGGCGCTGAACGCCACGGATTTATGTCCACTCGGTGCGAAATTCCGCAAACGTTGCAAAACGGCAACAAATTTATCCCGCCTTGTCAGATGTTTAGGTTTCCAATCAGCATCTGAACCCTTTCCCGGAACGCGGCGTATTCACTCCGCAAGAGCGCGAACCGACTGAGATCCACCCTCCCGCCGCCGCCCGTCAGATCAACCACTTCCTCGCGCAGAACGCCCTCAAGCTTCATGCCGACCGTCTCGACGAGTTCAACGGCACGCTGATTGCTGCCGATAATATGACCGACGGCCTTTTCAATCCCAGATTTCAGCAACAAATCCCCCAAAGGCACTACCGTTTCAAGCGCAATCAACGGAGCCAAGGCGTTGGCGCGATCAATGGCGAGATAGATCGTGGCAACGCGCTGCGGTCCGTTGATCTCAACCATCCAGAACCCGCTAAACGCGCCGTTGGACTTATCAAAAATCCCAAGCAAAAGCCGCGTTTGGCCATCAAAACCTTCGATATACTCAGCCAAAGCCTCCCGCTTCAACTCTCGGGCAGGAAGGTTCATGGGATGCATGATCTTTGGATTGGCAAACCATTCGCGAAACGTGCCATCCGCATCCTCGCGCGTCAGAGGACGCACGTTGAAATGAGCCGTTTCCATGTGGAGTGGTGATGACATCTGGCTTTGCCTCAGGTGTGGACCAGCACTTCCTACACCGGGCCTGTCACAGCTGCCAGCCTGAATTACCAGTCAGAGCAACCCGTTCGCTCACCAATTGTTCAGCTTTTCAATGCCCTATGGCGCAGATGCGCCTTTTGAGGGAATTCATTTGTCGATCGTTCCGATTATCCTGGCAGGTGGATCAGGCACCCGCCTGTGGCCGCTGTCGCGCCCTGCCCGACCCAAGCAATTTCTGCGCTTTAGCGGTAGCGAGCGGTCGCTGTTTCAGAACACAGCGCTTCGCTGCCAAAACAGTGTCTTCGATGCAGAACCAATTGTTGTTGGATCCGACGATCACCGCATTCTCATCCGTGATCAGCTCGACGAAATCGGCCTTCTGGGGGCGGAAGTTCTGCTTGAACCGTTCGCTCGCAATTCCTGTGCTGCTGTGGCGACGGGATGTCTACAGGCGCTAAAGCGAGATGAAAACGCCGTGGTGCTGGCGATGGCAGCAGATCACTGGATCCCTGATGGACAGGCCTTCGCAGATGCTGCCCAACAAGCTCTAAACAGTGCGTTGGAGGGCAATTTGGTTTGCTTCGGCATCCAGCCCGACGGACCGAACCCGGCCTATGGCTATATCGAGTGCAATATTCAAACGGCTTCGCCCAGTGGAAGCCGAAAGGTGCAACGTTTCATCGAGAAACCGGATATCGGCCAGGCGGAACGTTTCATTGCCCAGGGTGCCCTTTGGAACAGCGGTAATTTCTTGATGATGGCTAGAGATTTTCTCGCGGAACTGGAGCGCCTCCAGCCGGAAATCTCCGAGGCGGCCCAAAACGCTCATGCCAATCGCAAATCGGGCCTTGGTTTCGAGCGGCTCGATGGTGCAAATCTTGTACGGTCACCCACCATTTCCGTCGACCATGCGGTGATGGAGCTAAGTGACAAAGTTGTAGTGCTGCCGGTGAACTATGCCTGGTCAGATCTCGGCACCTGGCAATCCGTCGCAGCTCACCTTCCTCAAAATAGCGCCGAATTGGTTCTCCGGCCTTGGGGAAATTTTGAATGCATAGAAAGAGAGCTATCTCACAATATCAAACGCTTGAAAGTGAAACCTGGTGAAAGACTTTCGCTTCAAGAGCACCGATATCGGGCCGAAACATGGCACGTGATAGAAGGCACGGCCCGCGTGACCCTTGACGGTAAGACGTTGGACATAGGGCCGGGAGAAAGTGTCCACATCCCGCAGGGCGCGGTACATCGGCTGGCCAACACCACCGAAGAACCGCTCATCATCATCGAAATTCAGACCGGCACCTATTTCGGAGAAGATGATATTATTCGTCTGGATGACGCCTATCAGCGTGAGGATCAGTCATAAAAAAGGGGCCGCCGGTTGCCAGGCAGCCCCTTCAATAGCGTCGGCGCAGGCCGATTAGTCGAGCTTGTCGTCATCCACGCCATCAACGTAGAAGTCCATGCCAAGCAGCGTACCAATATCTGCTGTCTCGCCTTCCTTCAGCCAAACAGAACCGTCCTTCTTATTGATCGGGCCGGTGAAGGGCTCAAACTCGTCGGCCGTAATCTTGGCCTGGGTATCAGAGGCCAGTTTGGCGACGTCATCTGGCATGTTGGTATAAGGTGCCATTTTCACGCTGCCGTGGTCCATACCGTGCCAGACGTCCTGTGTTTCCCAAGTCCCGTCCTGAACGGCTTTAACGCGCTCAACATAGTAGGGGCCCCAATCATCAATGATCGAGGTGAGCTGGGTGTCAGGGCCGAACTTGATCATGTCAGAGGCCTGACCAAAAGCCTTGATGCCGCGCTCGGAAGCAACCTGCATTGGGCCGGTGGAGTCGGTGTGCTGGGTCAGGATGTCGACACCCTGGTCAATCAGCGCCTTGGCCGCATCAGCTTCCTTGGGTGGGTCAAGCCATGTGGAGACCCAAATAATCTTCAGCTCGAAATCCGGGTTCACAGAGCGTGCGCCCAGGATGAAGGAGTTAATGCCACGCACAACTTCCGGGATCGGGAAGGAGGCAATGTAGCCCGCAACGCCGGTTTCAGAAATGCTGGCCGCGATCTGACCCTGGATGTAGCGGCCCTGATAGAATTTCGAGGAATAGGTCGAAACGTTGGGGTGCTCGCGCTTGTAGCCGGTGGCGTGCTCGAACTTCACGTCCGGAAACTTGCCAGCAGCCGCGTTGGTCGGGTCCATATAGTTGAAGGACGTGGTGAAGATAATGTCGCAACCGGAGCGGGCGAACTGCTCGATCGGGCGCTGGGCTTCGGCGGATTCCGGCACGTTTTCCAGAAACTTCGTTTCCACGTTATCCAGCTCGGCTTCGACCTGAAGACGACCTTGATCGTGCTGGTAGGTCCAACCGAAGTCACCTGTCGGGCCGATATAGATGAAGCAGGCCTTTGTCTTCTCCTGAGCGAAGGCTGGGCCGGCTACGAGCACCGCGGCGGCGGCGGCGAGAGCAGCTATTGTGCGTTTCATGTTCAAGAATATCTCCAGTTGCGAGGCGAAAATACGTGGCGGGCCTTAGCGATCCGGCACAAATGGTTTTCCGAGCGAAGCTGGCGTGTTGATCATGGTCAAACGCCGGTTGCTTGCGATCAAGACAAGCACAACGATGGTTGCGATGTAAGGGAGTGAGGTCAAAAACTGTGCAGGAATGGGGATTTCCAATCCCTGTGCATGGAGCTGCACAATTATGATTGCTCCAAAGAGATCGGCCCATGCGAGAACCCGCAGAATAGAGCTACCCGACTGCATTTATTTGGAATTTCGATTAGTAATATCAAATTTTTATATATATCATATATGTTATTGACTCGATGGATTCGTCGCCTATAAGCCATAGTCGAGTTCAACTAACGAAACTAAGCTATGGCAAAGATCACCAACCGTACTGATGCACAGGCAGAGCGCTGCCTAATTGCTGGCAAAATCACCAGGTTAACCGCCGCCCTTCTCTGCAGTTCCGCGCTTGCGGGAATAGCGATACCGGATCAGGCGTTTGCTCAGGAAGTCATTGACGGTGGTGCCACTGAAACGGTCAATGGAGCGGGCGGGGGCACACAAGCCAGCCCTTGGAACATCGGTGCTAACCTGAGCGTTGGCCGCAACTCCGCCGGTACACTCAACATATTAAATGGAGGTAATGTTTCTAATACAGAGGGGAATATTGGCCAGGTGGCAGGCTCCAACGGCACGGTTACGGTCGATGGCGCGGGATCGACATGGGACAACACTGTCGTCCTTCGTGTCGGCAATTCCGGCACCGGTACCCTGACCATCACCAATGGCGGCGCTGTCAGCAACGAGAGCAGCGGGCGTATTGGTAATCTTGATGACTCCAGTGGCACCGTCACCGTTAACGGCAATGGGTCGCGTTGGACTAACAGGTTGGACGTATATGTCGGAGGAAATGGTACCGGTGTGCTGAGAATCGAAGATGGCGGTGAGGTTATCGACCGGGATGGCATTGTTGGCCAGGCGGCAGGCTCCAACGGCTCAGTCAGAGTAAATGGCACAGGATCGAAATGGACCAATAGCGGCAATATGTGGGTCGGCGTTAGCGGCAGGGGCTCGTTGACCATTTCCAATGCTGGTCTCGTTACCAGCACGGCTGGCCTTGTTGGTCGGTTTGCCGGCTCCACCGGCTCGGTCTTGGTTACAGGCACAGATTCAACATGGACCAATTCCGGCACCCTTACTGTAGGCATCCTAGGCACCGGCTCGCTGACCATCCTCGATGGCGGCAGGGTCAGCAGCACACAGGGAACTATCGGGATGCAGAGCGGCTCCAGCGGTTCTGTCACAGTCAGGGATGCAGGATCGACATGGACCAATGCTGGCAATTTGTCTGTCGGTGGTTTTGGCACCGGTTCGCTGACCATCTCCAATGGCGGCAACGTCAGCAGCGTTGCTGGAATCATTGGTCAGGAAACCGGCTCCATCGGCAATGCCACGGTTACCGGCACGGGGTCGAAATGGACCAATAGTGACGCTCTGATTGTCGGTCAGAACAGCAACACCAGTTCGCTGTTCATCGGCAATGGCGGTGAAGTGTCCAATACAAGCGGCTTCATCGGCCAGCTTAGCGGCTCCAGCGGTACGGTCACGGTTGATGGTGCGGGATCGAAATGGGTCAATAGTAGCCTCCTGAACGTCGGTCTTTTTGGCACCGGCACGCTGAACATCACAAATGGTGGCAGCGTTAGCAGCGTCGGGACATCTATTGGCGATTCTGCCGACTCCGAGGGATGGGTCACGGTCGACGGCATGGGATCGACATGGACCAATAACGGCAGTCTGCTTGTCGGTAGTTCTGGCACCGGTTCGTTGACCATCTCCAACGGCGGCACAGTCGATAATATGAGCGCAAGTATGACCATTGGTCGGACCAGCATGTCGAACGGCACCGTCACGGTCGATGGCGCGGGGTCGACATGGACCAGCACTTCCGGGGTGATCGTCGCTAATGAAGGCACCGGCTCATTAGCTATTTCCAATGGAGGCAGCGTCAGCAACCGAGAAGGGCTTGTTGGTAGTTCCAACGGCTCCAACGGCACAGTCACGGTCACCGGCACGGGGTCGAAATGGACCAATAGCAGTACTCTGATTGTTGGTTCGGCCGGTGTTGGTTCGCTAACCATTTCTAA
The DNA here is from genome assembly GCA_929200315.1 of uncultured Alphaproteobacteria bacterium. Taxonomy (GTDB): domain Bacteria; phylum Pseudomonadota; class Alphaproteobacteria; order Rhizobiales; family Rhizobiaceae; genus Pseudahrensia. Next base: position 163,848 of record CAKMZB010000005.1, read on the forward strand.
TAGCGGCAACGTCAGCAATACAGGCGGTTTCGTTGGCCAGGATAGTGGTTCCAGCGGATCGGTCACGGTTACCGGCGCAGGATCGACGTGGACCAATAGCGGCGATTTGATTGTCGGGCGAGCCGGCGCTGGCTCGCTGACCATTTCCAATGGCAGCACAGTGAAGGCAACCGGGCTTGATGTGGCGAGGAATGCCGGCTCAACCGGAACGGTCAATATCGGTGCGGCGGCGGGTGATACCGCAGCTGGTGCAGGTATGCTTGATGCACCAACGCTTGCCTTCGGCGCTGGCACCGGCACTCTGGTCTTCAATCATACCGAAACGGACTATACTTTCAGCACTGAGATGTCCGGGGCAGGAAACATCGCCCACAATGCCGGCTCCACCACCCTGACAGGTGACAGCTCCGACTTCACCGGAACGTCCAACCTGAATGGCGGCACCCTCAACATTGCAGGCAGCCTGGGCGGTATGATGAATGTTTCCGGTGGCGCAAGGCTGATGGGCACCGGGACGCTGGAAACAGTCACCCTCAATAACGGTGGCATAATCGCACCCGGCAACTCGATCGGAACACTCAACGTTGCCGGAGATATCACGCTTGCAACGGGGTCAATCTATGAGGTGGAAGTCGATCCCACCGGCACCGCAAGCGATCTGATTGCGGCAACCGGCACGGCCACAATCAATGGCGGCACGGTATCGCATATCGGTCTTGCCGGTGATTATGATACGGCTTCGACCTATACGATCCTGACAGCCGATGGCGGGGTCAGCGGGCAGTTTGACAACGTGGTATCAGACTTTGTCTTTCTTGACCCCACCCTTGGCTATACGGCCAATTCGGTGACACTGTCTTTTGCACGCAACAACGTCACGTTCAGCGCGGTCGGTCTTACCGTCAACCAACAGCAAACCGGTGGAGCGGTCGAAAGCCTCGGCTCCGGTAACGAAGTGTCCGATGCTGTGCTCGCCCTGAGCGCAAGTGAAGCTCGTACGGCATTTGACAGCCTGTCAGGCGAGATCCACGCAGGTATCCGCACCACCGTTACCGATGACGTGCGGCTCGTAAGGCATACCGTGCTTGACCGGATGATACGCAGCGAGGGCCAAACCAACTTGTGGGCTGATCTGCTGGGGAGTTGGGGCCGTTATGATGGCACGGGCCCGGTTGGGGTTGGTTCTGCCGATATCGACAGCACCATGGCCGGGATTATCGGCGGTGGGCAATTTGAGCTAGGCGGGAACGGCTTCCTTGGCTTTGCAGGTGCCTATACCGACAGCGAGTTGGATCTGCACCAACGCATGTCACAGGCTGATGTAGCGTCGATCCATGCCCTGGCCTATGGCGGCTTTAACGCCGGACCGGTGAATGTCCGAGCCGGCGCAGGCTACACAAACAGTGATGTTGAGACGGAACGGCAAGTCACGTTTACCGGCTTCAGTGACACTTTATCAGCGCAATATGGTGCACACACGGTTCAGATTTTTGGTGAGGCAGGCTGGGCAATCCCGCTGGGTGACAGCCGCGTTGAGCCATTTGGTCGACTTGCCTGGGCACGTTTTGATGCCGGCAATCTGGCCGAAACCGGTGGAGCAGCGGCCCTGAGCGGGTCTGGCGCTCAAGATAATACCCTGGCGAGCGCTCTGGGTGTTCATTTTGTAACGCCACTGACGGGTATGCTGCGACTTGAGGGAACCTTTGCCTGGCATCATGTTCTTGAGGGGCGCTCGAGCGTTGTCGATCATCAATTTGGCAACGGTCAGTCATTCAGCATCCATGGAGCGGCCTTGCCGGGCGATGCGGCATTGCTTGATCTGTCTGCTGCCCTGGACGTCTCCGATACGGTCGACGCAAATCTAAGCTATCGTGGCCTGATCTCGGGTGCGGGTGATACGCATTCCGTGACCGGCGGTCTGGCAATCCGCTTCTAGCCGGACAATTCTACGATTAACCTACAAATGCTGCCGGGCAATCGTGGTCCGATGCCCGGCAAAGCTCTGTCGCAGTATAAACATCAATTGGCGGTGCAAGGCCGGTCAAGCCTGAATGGCGAGAGGTTGATGCTTCGATGACCGCCCCCAACAAGACCCATCACAAACCGACCTGCAATTGTTCTCAAGGTCAAACAATGATGTTGGTGGCTAAAGGTGCTGATGAGGCGAAGCGAAAATACCTACCATCCTAACGATCCGGCACAAATGGTTTTCCGAGCGAAGCTGGCGTGTTGACCATGGTCAGACGCCGGTTGCTTGCGATCAAGACAAGCACAACGATGGTTGCGATGTAAGGGAGTGAGGTCAAAAACTGTGCAGGAATGGGGATGCCCAATGCTTGTGCATGGAACTGTGCAATCGTGACCGCACCGAAGAGATAGGCTCCGGCGAGAACCCGCAGCGGTCGCCAAGAGGCGAACACCACCAGAGCCAGCGCTATCCAACCTCGACCAGCTGTCATGCCCTCTGTCCACTGGGACACATAGACAAGCGAGAGATACGCGCCCCCTGCCCCGGCACAGCCACCACCGAAGAGTACGGCCAGGTAGCGCACCCGAATGACGGGTATGCCCAAAACATGTGCTGAGACGTGGTTGTCGCCCACCGAGCGCAGTGTCAGTCCCGCGCGACTGCGGAAGAGAAACCAAGCCACCCCGGCGACCAACGCCCATGAGAGGTAAACCAGCGGGTTCTGCGCAAAGAGCAGTGGGCCAACCATGGGGATTTCGGACAGGTATGGAATGGAGATTGAAGTTAGTTTGACACCGGGTTGGCCAACGAAATCTTCGCCGATGATGCCAGAAACACCCAGGCCGAGAATGGTCAGCGCGAGCCCGGTTGCCACCTGATTGGTGGCAAGCGTGAGGGTGAGGAAAGCGAAGAGGAGCGAGAACGCCGCCCCTGCAAAGACTGCCGCCAGAAGCCCTAGATAAGCGTTGCCTGTAACCTGGGCTGTACCAAAGGCCACTACCGCGCCAACAATCATCATCCCTTCAACACCAAGGTTCAAAACGCCTGAGCGCTCGACCACCAATTCGCCCAATGCAGCGAGCAGCAGCGGCGTCGCAGCGGCGCAAACGGAGAGTATAATATAAGCTGTGGTTTCCATCAGACCGCTCCCTCCCGTGCCGCGGGCGTTCGCCCGACAAGGCGGATGCGGTAGTGGATCAATGTATCGGAAGCGAGGACGAAGAAGAGCAACATGCCCTGAAAAACCCGCGTCGCGCGATCGGAAATGCCGAGCATGATCTGCGCGCTTTCACCGCCGATGGAAGACAATGCCAAGAGAAGCGCGGCGAAGATGCAACCGATCGGATTCAGGCGGCCAAGGAAGGCCACAATGATTGCGGTGAAGCCGTAGCCAAGCGAGAGTTTGTCATCGAGCTTTTCCACGGAACCGGACACTTCCGAAATACCCGCCAGCCCAGCCATCGCGCCGCTGACGACGAAGGCGAAGATAGTCATTTGCCTTGCGGAGAAACCCGCAAAGCGCCCTGCCCGCGGGCTCTGGCCGAGAACTGCGATCTCAAAACCCTTAAGCGTGCGCGACAGCATGAACCAAAATGCAACTGCCGCAATAATCGCAAAGACCGCACCCCAATGGGTGTCCCAGGTGCCAACAAGGTTGGGCAGAATGCCACTGTCGTCGAACTGCTTGGTGCCAGGAAAGCCCATGCCCTGCGGATCACGCCAAGGCCCGCGCACCATCCAATCAACGAACTGCTGCGCCACATAAACGAGCATAAGCGAGGTTAAGATTTCATTCGTCCCGAAGCGGGCCTTCAGGAAGCCTGGAATGAAGGCGTAGAGACCCCCGCCGATCATGCCCATAACAATCATGATAGGCAGCAAAAGGGGGGAAGAGAATGCCGGAAACAATACCGGTACCGTTGCCCCCACCAAGCCTCCGATCAGATACTGACCCTCGGCCCCAATGTTCCAATTGCCAGAGCGGAAGCAGACGCAAAGACCGATAGCAATGATGGCAAGCGGCGTTGCCTTGAAGAAAACCTGGTCTCGGCTCCAGGGATCAAGCAGCGGTTCGATGAAGTAGGTATAGAGCGCCGCTATCGGCGACTTGCCCATCAGCGCAAACATGATCGCCCCGGCGACCAGCGTTAGCGTGAGCGCGATGACAGGCGCGAGGTAAGAAAGGGCCGTCGAGGCGACCGGACGTTTGTGAAGTTCCAGTCTCATGCCGCAACCTCACTTGCATTCTGCCCGGCCATGAGAAGGCCAATCCGTTCCCGTGTCATGTTGGCAACTGGCTCAACCGGCGACAGATGACCGTCCGCCATAACCGCGACATCGCTGGCAATCTCAAAAATCTCATCGAGATCCTGGCTGATCACCACGATTGCGGAACCTTCAGCGGCCAGATCAATCAACGACTGGCGGATATGCGCCGCGGCCCCAGCATCAACACCCCAGGTTGGCTGATTGACGATGAGGAGCTTTGGCTTGCGCACCAGCTCTCGACCCACAATGAATTTCTGCAGATTGCCACCCGAAAGGGAGGCTGCAGGCGGATTGTGGCTCGATTTGCGCACGTCCATGGCCGAAACCACGGCTTGTGCGGCCTTGGCGACAAAGCGTCCAGCGACGGTGCGAAGTCCGCCGCCGCCAGTAACCCCGTCTTCCCCATGGTGTGTGAGAAGCATATTTTCCGACAAACGCATGACCGGCACCGCGCCGTGGCCGAGACGCTCTTCCGGCACAAAGGCAGCATTGGATGCGCGGCGCTCCGTGACGCCATGTTCTATGCACTCGCTACCGTCAATTTTCACCGAACCGCCAGAGGCCGGTTCTTCACCGGAAAGACGCGCAAAAAGCTCCCCCTGCCCATTGCCGGCAATCCCGGCGATGCCCAAAACCTCGCCGGCGCGCACGTTGAAGGTGATGTCTTTCAACGCTGTGGCAAACGGGTGGTCAGCGAACGACGAAAGGCCTGTGACCTCCAATATCTGCGCTCCTTCGCCCTTCAATGCAGGGCGAACGACATCCACAATGTCAGCGCCCACCATTTTTGCAGCAAGGCTCCCGGCCGTCTCTTCGCGCGGATCACAGGAATCAACCACCTTGCCATGACGCATGATCGTGGCCGTTGAGCAGATGCGCTGCACTTCTTCCAACCGATGCGAAATGTAGAGAATGGAGCGACCTTCGTCACGCAGACGGAACAGTGTTTCAAACAACGTGTTCGCTTCCTGCGGTGTCAGCACAGAGGTCGGCTCATCCAGCACGACGAGCTGCGGATCCTGCATCAGGCAGCGAACAATCTCGATACGTTGTCGCTCGCCAACGGACAGGTCGCCGACAAGGGATGTCGGATCGAGGGGCAATCCGTATTGGGTCGCCAGCATTTCAGCCCGCTCGGCTATATCTGAAATGTTCTCTCCAGGTGGAGAGGACAAGGCGATATTTTCCGCCACTGTCAGGCTGTCGAAGAGCGAGAAATGCTGGAACACCATACCGATGCCCGCTTCACGAGCTTCCGCAGGCGCGCGGACCGCCAGCGGCTCGCCAAGCCAGAACATCTCACCGCCATCGGGCTGGAGCGAGCCAAACATGATTTTCACGAGAGTCGATTTACCTGCCCCGTTCTCGCCGAGCAGGGCGTGAATTTCTCCCTGCTCGATGGTCAGATCAACATTGTTGTTGGCGCGAAGCTCACCGAAGATTTTTGTAATTCCGCGCGCTTCAAACAGCGGCGTCGTTGGGGCTGGGCTTTCCATAATCCCCTCCTATCCGGTTTTGTCGGTTTGGCGAACAAGCGCCTGGTTTTGGTCACAGATCAAGGCACCAACACCGTGCTACCGGTGGTACGACGACCTTCAAGATCTTCATGAGCCGTGCGCACGTCTGACAAGGCATAGGTTGCGTTGACCGGGATCGAGACTTTGCCCGAGGAGAAGACATCAAAGAGGTCATCTGCACAGGCCTCAAGCTCTGCCTGTGATGCGATGTAGTTGAAGAGCGTAGGGCGGGTGGCAAAGAGGGACCCATTCTGTGCGAGCAGAGCCAGATCAACCGGCGGCAATGGGCCCGAAGACTGGCCAAATGACGCCCAAGTGCCGCGCATCTTCAGGCAGTCGAGCGAGCCAGGGAACGTATCCTTACCAACAGAATCATAGACGACGTTGCACTTTGCGCCTTCGGTGATTTCCGCGATGCGGGAAACGAAGTCTTCCTCGCGGTAATTGATCATGTGATGGGCGCCATTCTCACGGGCCAGTTCCATCTTTTCCTCGGACCCAGCCGTGCCAATCACCGTCGCGCCCAAAGCGTTTGCCCATTGACAGGCAATCAGTCCGACACCCCCGGCAGCGGCGTGAATGAGCACTGTGTCGCCTTCTTTCACGCAATAGGTCTGGCGCAGCAGGTATTGGGCAGTCATGCCCTTCAGCATCATGCCAGCGGCAGTTTCAAAAGAGATTGCGCCCGGCAATTTCACCAGCCTGTCGGCAGCTATGTTGCGGCTCGCAGCATAGGCTCCCATCGGTCCGGCATAAGCCACGCGGTCGCCAACGCTCAGGTGAGTGACACCTTTGCCAAGCGCGGTGACGACACCCGCTCCTTCCATGCCCGGCGTGAAGGGCAAGGCCGGAGCATTGTAAAGGCCGGTGCGAAAATAGACGTCAATGAAATTCAGGCCAATGGCCTTCTGCTCAATCGTTACCTCACCCTTGGCAGGGTCTGGCACATCAAGATCGATAACAGTCAGCACGTTCGTACCACCAGTTTCTCTCACTTCAACAGCTTGCGCCATGCGTCCCCCCTCACTCACGGTGCAATTCCCGCGTCAGCCAGAGAGAGACCATGGCAAGTGGGACGAGGAGTGCAAGTGCTAAACGCAAACCGAAGAGATCTGCGAGACCACCCAAAATCGGCGGGCCGAGCATGAAAGAGGTGAAGGCAAACAGACTCATGGCGGCCACGTTGTCCGTCGCATCTCCCGGCCTCTTGGCGGCTTCAGACATCGTCAGTGGATAGAAAATCGCTACACCAAGGCCGGAAAACAACGCACCAAGAAAGGCGACAGGCACGTTCGGCGCCGCGGCGAAAAGGGCCATGCCAACCACCGCACTTGCGGCAGAAACGCGGGCGACCAGGGGCGGTCCATAGCGCTCAATCAGCGTATCACCATAGAGGCGCGTCACCGCCATCACTGTGGAAAACGCAGCATAGATCGCGCCAATTGCAAGCGGTGAGCCGAGCAACACGTCCTGCACAAAGAGCGCCGACCAATCGATAAAGGCGCCTTCAACCAGCATGATCCCGATAGGCATGAGGCAGAGTGCGACGAGTTCCCGGTTTGGCAGGCTGAAGGTTGCACCTTCCGCCTCACTGCCGCCTCCAGCCGGAAGTGGCTTGGCGATAATTACTGAGGCAACCGCACACAGGCTGAGGACGAAGGCAAAATGTGTCGCGACGTCCACGTCGATGGATGCAAACCCGGCTCCTATCAGGGCACCGAAAAGCGAACCAAGGCTCCAAAAACCGTGACTCTTGGACATAACGCGGCGACCCGTGTCGTTTTCATAGAGATGTGCGGAGGCATTCATGCCAATTTCACAAAGACCAATGGAGATGCCGGCCAGCACGAGCCAAATCAACAACAAGGTGTAGTCGGGAATCCATGGTACGATCGCGATAGCCACACACCAGGCAAAAAGCGACCAACGACAGGTCGCTTTCAGCCCCCATTTGCGGATCCGCGGTCCGCCAAAAATGAAAGCAGCCAGTGTGCCGAAAGCAAGGGCAAAGAGCGCAATGCCGAGCTGCGTAGCGCTGAGTCCAAACAAGTCCTTCACCGCCGGAATGCGCGGGATCCAACTGCCCAGCACAAAGCCTTCAATGAAAAAGACAGCATAAATTGCGGCGAGGCGGCGCGGTTCTCTCATTACCCGCTTAAACCGAGCGCTCGTTTATATAAGGCGCATTCTTAGGCGGGACGGTGCGTGGCAACCGTCTTTTGCGACGCTTACGACCGGCGATAATATTGATCGCTTCCACCAGAACCGAAAAGCCCATTGCAGCGTAGATATATCCGCGCGGAATGTGGAAGCCGAGACCGTCCGCCACCAGTGAAACTCCGATAAGCAAGAGAAAGGCAAGCGCCAGCATCTTGGTGGTCGGATGGCGGCGAATGAAGTCTGCTATTGTGCCGGAAGCGATAAACATCACCGCAACAGCCACCGTCACCGCCGCGATCATCACCACCAACTGCTCGGCCATACCGATGGCTGTGATGATGCTGTCAACGGAGAACACCATGTCGATAATAATGATCTGAAAAATGATGGCAGAGAAAGAAAGTCCAGCTTTGCGATAGGCCTCTTCTTCTTCCGTTTCGCCCTCGATTTCCTCGTGGATTTCAGCTGTTGCCTTATAAAGCAGGAACACCCCACCCCCCATCAGGATGATGTCGCGCCAGGAAAAGCCCTGTCCAAACAGCACAAAAACATCTTCCTTCAGCCCAATAATCCAAGTTAGCACAAAGAGCAGCGCGATACGGAAAATGAGTGCAAGGGCAAGACCAATCTTACGGGCGCGCTCAGCCTCATCGCGCGGAAGTCGGTTTACGATCACAGATATGAAGACAATGTTGTCGATGCCGAGCACGATTTCCATCATCGTGAGGGTGGCAAAGCTCGCCCAGACTGCAGGGTCATAGAGCAGTTCGAACATGACAAGGCCTCCTGAACCGGCGATGCAGCTTACTGCACAGCGCCCTTCAATTGGAGGACAGCGCCGATACAATAGAGATAGAGCCCACTAACCGTGATGCCGATCACAACAACTGTCGGTACACCAAGGCCGAAATAGCCGTCATAGAGCGCAATCCCACCGCAGATGGACCAAACGGCGAAGACTGAGAGTGTCAAAGGCCGCCAGACCTTTACGCGCACAGGATGAACGAAAAGGATCGGCGAAAAGGTAAGGATCGCAGAGACCAGCACCACGGCAAAGGCGATGTACCAATTGGGCTCGATTACCCAGAGTGTGAAAACGAGCATGTTCCAGCAGATCGGGAAGCCGACAAAGCAATTGGAACGACTCTTCATGCGCGTGTCGGCATAGTAGATTGCGCTGGTGCAAACGATCAACGCAGCGCTAGCGAATGACCAATATTCCGACAGAAACCCACTCTGGTAGAGCGCAAAGGCCGGAATAAGCGCGAAAGTGACATAGTCAATGATGTTGTCGAGCGTCTCACCCGACCAATTGGGCAGCACGGATTTGACGTTGAAGTAGCGCGCCAGCGGTCCGTCGAGGCCATCAACAGCAAGGGCAACGCCAAGCCAGAACCACATCGCTGTAAAACGGCTCTCCGCCGCCGCGACCAGGGCCAAAAAGGCCCAAAACGCGCCGGACGCCGTAAAAATGTGCACCGCAAAAGCGATAAAGGGGCTATGACGAGGGACAGCCATATCAGGCGATTGCCCAGCAAGGCCGGAACCGCCGGCACATCGAAACACTCATCACCCAATCCAATTCACGCATGGCAACCAACAAAAGATGAGGATCGCATTTATCCCCCAGGCTCACCGCGACATTATGGCCTTTGCAAAGAGACCTGTCACGACCCCGCGAGCCGCGCGGGGTGGCTGTGCAAATTTGTCCTCTTTTTTTGACGTCCGGCAAGGACCACTTTGAGCGCGAACCAGCAAGGAGGCACCATGACCGCAGAGAAACAGGTTGACTTTGCCATTATCGGCGGCGGTCTCGTCGGACTGATGGCGGCCCACGAGATTGCCACGATCGGTCAGGGATCGGTCGCGCTCATTGCTCCTGCACCGTCTGCAAAGGACGGGCGAACAACCGCGATGCTTATGCCCACCGTAGAGCGGTTGAAGGCCTATGGGGTCTGGGACGAAGTGCAGACGCTCAGCGCGCCGCTGCGCACCATGCGCCTGATCGACGGCTCCCGTCGCCTGCTGCGAGCCCCCCTGACGGAGTTTGAGGCTCTGGAGCTTTGTGTTGAGGCTTTCGGTTACAACGTACCCAACGCTAAGATGACCGCGCTTCTGGAAGAGAAGCTGCCAGCAGACGTCAAGCGCATCACAGCCACCGTCCACTCTGCTTTGTGCGAGGCTGGCGGGGTTACGTTGCGGCTCGACAATGGTGAAACATTAAGAGCTGGGATGGCGATTGCTGCCGATGGCAAAGACTCGCTCCTGCGAGAGGCCGCCGGGATCACCCTTCGCCAATGGGACTACCCGCAGACGGCGCTGGTGACGAATATGCATCACACGCTGCCCCACAATGATGTTTCGACGGAATTTCACACCGAAACCGGCCCCTTCACCGTCGTCCCTCTGCCCCCAAAAAACGGCGCGCGATGCCGCTCCAGCCTCGTCTGGGTGGTGCGACCGGAGCAGGCCAAAACGATCCTTGCAGAAACCGAAGGCGACCTTGCACGGATCATTGAGCAAAAAATGCAATCAATCCTGGGCCGGGTCGAGCTGGAAATGCCACTTCAGACTTTCCCGCTCTCCGGTCAAACGGCCAATGCCTTTGCGGCAAACGGCGTCGCGCTGGTGGGAGAAGCAGCGCATGTCTTTCCGCCCATCGGAGCACAAGGGTTCAATCTGGGTGTGCGGGACGTTGTGGCACTGGCCAAAGCTCTTGCCGACGACCGTACCGACCCACTCCCCGCGTATTCCCGCGCGCGGCAACTGGACATCAACGGCCACACCTTTGGTGTTGACCTGCTGAACCGTTCGCTGCTCACCGACTTCCTCCCCGTTCAGGCTGCCAGAACCGCGGGGATGGCAACCCTTGGGGCATTCCCATGGCTGCGCAAGACACTCATGCGGCGGATGATGGGGGTTAGCTCGGGAACAGATCCGGCGGCAGAACCCCAGATGTGATCGCGTAAAGTAGTCCGGTCACGGTGAAGATCGAGATCACCGTCGTTGCGATTACCATGCTCGACGCCCGCGCCACCCAGACCCCGTATTGCTGGGCGATGACGAAGACATTTGTTGCCGTCGGCAACGCGGCAAGCAGCACCGCCGTATAGACCCAGACCGGTTCGAAATCCCCGATCCAGCTCAAGATCACGTAAACGATTACGGGATGGATCAGCAGTTTTGCCGGTACCAAAAAGCCAACAACCTTGGGAATACGTCCACGGTCAGCCAGCGCCACTGTCACGCCCATGGCAAATAGCGCGCAGGGGGCCGCAGCACCTTGCAGGTAAGTCAGCATCCGACCAACAGCCTGTGGCGGCTGCCATTCCAGCACCGCAGCCCCAACGCCCACGATAGTTGCCAGAATGAAGGGGTGCGTGAAAATGCGCATGAAGACCTGCCAGGTGACTTTCCAGGCCTTTTCCTTCCCGTCCCCGCCAGAAAGCGCCATCAGCAGCGGAGCCATAACGAAATGCAGCGTGTTGTCGAAGCAGAAAATCAGAGCGACCGGCACAATGGACGGTTCACCAAAGGCAGCAATGGCAATGCCCGGTCCCATATAACCAATGTTGCCATAGGCTCCAGCGAGACCCTGGATCGTACTTTCGGGAATATCGCCTTTGGAGCCGAAAACACCAACGCAAAAGCACAAGGAGAACGTGATGTAGGTCGCCAGCGTCGCACCAAAGATGAAACCCCAATTGGTCAACTCTTCAACGGCTGTCTGAGACAGCAAATTGAAGAACAAGGCCGGCAGTGCGATATAGATGATGAAGATATTCATCCAGGCGAGACCGCCGGCGTCGATCTTCCAAATCTTCGCTGCCGCCACGCCAAGCCCGATCAGCCCGAAGAACGGTAGGGCCATCGACAGCACTTCGCTCATGCAGCAGCTCCCTCGACCGCCTTCATTTGGCGCGCGTTAAACGCCGCGATCGGGCCTCACGCAAGCCCGCTTGAGCAAACTGCGCGACTCATGCGATATTGGAGCCACAATGAACGAGATCAGCACACCCACCATCCGCATCGCGAAATTCCAGATCGGCGATGTCGTCAAACACCGCATCTATCCGTTCCGAGGTGTGGTGTTTGATGTTGATCCGGTTTTCGACAACACCGATGAATGGTACGATTCCATTCCAGTTGACGTGCGCCCGCGCAAAGACCAGCCGTTCTACCATCTCTTCGCCGAAAATGATGAGAGTGAATACGTGGCCTATGTGTCGGAGCAGAACCTTCTGCGCGACCATGACGACATCCCATTGCGCCACCCACAGATCGACGAAATGTTCAGCACTGATTCTCAAGGGCGATATGTCGAGCGGGAGCCGAACCGGCACTAAGTCTTTGGCAGCGCAAACAAAAAGGCCGCCGCACAGTTAAATGCGGCGGCCTTTTGTGTATTGGGTTTAGAAAATCGACCTAGTTGCCAGACTTGGCACGCTCCTGCGCTTCCCGCAGCCTCTGTCTGGTAGCTTCAGCTTCATTTTCAAGCCCATCGGCAATTTCCTTGTTGCGGGATTCGACCTCATTTGCCTTCAATGGCGGACCGTCAAAGGCGGCGGTGAAGCCCTTAAGCGTCACCTTTACGGGATTTGCCTGGTTGCGGAAGTTGGTGGATGTAAGCGTCAATTCTCCACCGTTTTTAAGCGCCTGGATTAGGTTATCTTCCAGCGGAATTTCCGCCGTGCAGCGATCCGGTAGGCAAACGGAATAGGGCAGCGCGTTTTCTGCGCCATTGTCGATCTTCACCTTTACACCGGCAGGCACGAAACGACCGGAAGGCACGGCGACCTGGAAGATCTTGCGATTCGTCTGGCCTGTGGAGCTGAGCAGGTTAACCGCAGTCACGAGTTGGTTCGTCGGCGTGACGATGGTGAACTGCACAACACAGATGTCGTTCTCGCCTGCCTTTGAACATATCTTCGCCCACTGCTGAGCCCGGCGTTCCTGCGTGTTTGCTGCGCCGGTAAGGCCGAACGTCGCCGCGGCGAAGGCGCTTGCCGCTACAAACGCCGCACGGGTTGTTGATTTGAAATTCATAGATCATTCCCAGTTTAACGTGGCCCGTCGGTCGGGCTGTTCACCACGGCTTTAGCCACGGCTGGCGCGGCGCTGCAATCCCCATCAATTGCGGCGCGAGAAAAGCGTCCCCTCTATGCTACATTGATATCGATGGTCGAATCGAACTCTACTGCCCCTTGGAGACTTTCAATGCTGCGCTTCTTGACGGCCTTCATTATGGCCCTTTCGCTCGCTCAAGTGGCGAATGGTGCAGAAATGAACCATGGCCTTGCCATGCGCGGTAATCCGGCGCTTCCCGCAAACTTTACCCACCTGCCATACGCGAATCCCGACGCGCCAAAGGGCGGCAAACTGGTCTATGGCGTGTTTGGCACATTTGACGACCTCAATCCGTTCGACATTCAAAGCATCCGCACCGGCGCGCGCGGGCTTTGGGATCCGGTCTTCGGAAATCTCGTATTTGAAGCGCTGATGAAACGTTCGCGGGATGAGCCTTTTACGCTTTACGGGCTGGTCGCAGAAAGAGTTTCGATGTCGGAAGATCGTTCGACCATTGAATTCTTCCTGAACCCCGAGGCGCGTTTTTCAGATGGCGAGGCAATCACTGCCGATGACGTGATTTTTACCTTCGAACTTCTCGCCGAAAAGGGTCGCCCCACCTATTCCAGCCGGATGCGGCAGGTGGAAAAGTTGGAGAAAACCGGCCCACTTTCCGTCAAGGTGACCTTTAACGAGCGCGCCTCGCGGGAAACGCCGCTCCTTTTTGCGCTTATGCCGGTGCTTCCCAAACATGCAACAGACGTTGAAGGCTTTGGTCGCACGACCATCGAAATTCCGGTCGCGTCAGGCCCCTATCTGGTGACCAAGGTCGATCCGGGAAACCGCATCACCTACACTCACGACCCCAATTATTGGGGCAAAGATCTGCCGGTGAACCGCGGGTTCCATAATTTTGAGACCATTCAGGTCGACTATTTCCGCTCCTCAACGGCGCAATTTGAAGCCTTCAAGAAGGGCCTCTTCGACATTTACCCGGAAAACAGTCCCGCCAAATGGCGCACAGCTTATGACTTTCCCGCCGTGGATGATGGCCGGGTGGAGAAAGTCGCGTTCCAGAACCGCACACCGAGCGGGATGCTCGGTTTCGTTTTCAACACCCGCCGTCCGGCCTTTGAAAACCGCAATGTGCGCAAGGCTCTGGCCATGCTGTTTGATTTTGAATGGGCGAATGAGAACCTCTTTTTCGATGCTTATCAACGCACTAGTTCTTATTGGCAAAACAGTTCATTATCGTCATTAGATAATCCAATAAATGAACAAGAACGCGCCCTACTGGGTAGTGATGCGGCCAACCTGCCAGACGACATCCTTGATGGCAGCTATCGTACACCCGTTGCTGATGGAACGGGTCGGGACCGCACGATTCTGCGCGAGGCACTCGGGATTTTGCGCGGTGAAGGTTACTCGCTCCAGGGCCGCCAAATGGTCAATGCGGACGGTGAGCCGCTTTCCTTTGAGCTTCTCATTGCCGGTGACGTTGGCATTAGCGGGCAGGACATTGAGCGCCTTGCCCTCTCCTACCAGCAGACTGCTGCAAAACTCGGCATCCAGATCGATATTCGCCTGGTGGACGACGCGCAGTATCAGGCGCGCAAGGGTTCATTCGACTACGACATGACTGTTGCCCGCTACTCCTCATCCCTTTCCCCCGGCACGGAGCAGACATTACGTTGGGGCTCGGCCTCGCAGGATATGGAAGGCTCCTTCAATTTCGCCGGAACCGCTGATCCGCTGCTGGACCGACTGATCGATGCCATGCTTGCTGCCGACAGCGAAGAAACTTTCACCGCAGCAGTACGGGCCTACGACAGGGCTCTGATTGCCGGCCATTATGTCGTTCCACTTTATCATCTGCCCGAAACGCGCATGGCCTATTGGACCGAGCGCATCGCGCGGCCGCAGACCACACCACTCTACGGCCCGCAATTTGAAACCTGGTGGTCGGAGACCGTGCAATGAACGTTCAAATCGACATCGTGTCCGATGTGATGTGCCCATGGTGCTACATTGGCAAACGCAAGTTGGAGGAGGCTCTTGGCGACCTGGAAGGCATAGACGTCTCCATCCGCTGGCGACCCTACCAGCTCGACCCGACCCTGCCGCCGGAAGGCCGCGATCGGCGGGAATACCTGGAAAACAAGTTCGGCGGACCGGAGCGTGCCACGGAGATATATGCAAATATCGAGGCTGCGGGCCGCAACGAAGGGCTCGATTTCAACTTTTCCAAAATCGCCGTCTCCCCCAACACGCTCGACGCCCACCGCCTGATCCGCTGGGCCGCCAACGAGAGTGAAGAAGTGCAAAACGTCGTTGTAGAGAAGCTCTTCAAACTTTTCTTCATGGATGGTGTGAATGTGGGCGACCACACGGTACTTATAGATGTCGCACGGGAAGCGGGGATGGATGCTGCTGTTGTGGAGTCGCTCCTTCCAACAGACAAGGACCGCGACGCTGTCAGCCAGGAGATCGAAACCGCCCGCCAAATGGGTGTTACCGGCGTTCCCTGTTTCATTGTTGACCAGAAATACGCCTTGATGGGCGCACAGCCCGCCGAGCAGATCAAAGCTGCCATTCACCAAGCTGTCAACGAAGCGAAAACTAGCTGAGGAAAGCTTTCAGGCGGTCTAACGCCGTGCTGACTTCCGCGCCCGACCCGGCGTAAGAGAGCCGCACGGTCTCGTGCCCCCGCTCGAGGTCAAAATCGAGGCCCGGGGTGATGGCAACTTTGGCTTCGTCCAACAAGGTGCGTGCGAATTCCATCGTATCGCCAACCCGCGCCGGGGCCTTGGCGTAAATATAGAAGGCCCCATCCCCGGGTGCGATTTCCCTAAAACCGAGTTGCGGGAGCCGTTTCATCAGCATGGCGCGGTTTGTTTCATATTGCGCTTTAACGGCATCCAGCGCTGGTGCCTTATCGTTCAGAGCCGCGGTCGCCGCGATCTGCGACAGATCAGGTGCGGAAATGTAAAGGCTCTGGCCGAGCCGCTCGACCGGGCGAACCAACTTTTCCGGCAGGATGAGCCAGCCAATGCGCCAGCCGGTCATGCAGTAATATTTGGAGAAGGAGTTCACGATGATCGCATCATCGCTGCGCTCCAGCGCAGTTGCCTGGCGTGGCGCGCCAGGGAAAGTTAAGCCGTGATAAATCTCGTCTGAAATGAATTGCGTGCCATTGGCCTGGCACCAATCGACAATCTCAAAAAGCGCCTCCGGCGTCAGCATTGTGCCGGTCGGGTTGGCAGGGCTCGCGATGAGCAGGGCGTCGAGCGGTCCGGCTTTGTCCAGCATGGCCGGGGTTACGGTGTGGCGGTCTTCAAAATGCGTTTCGATCTCTACCGCCGTCATACCCAGCGCCCTGATGATGTTGCGGTAAGCCGGATAGCCCGGCCTTGCGATCCCCACACGCGCACCGCAGTCGAGACAGGCAAGGAAGGACAGCGCAAAGCCCGCCGATGAACCGGTCGTAACAACCACGCGGTTCGGTGCGACCTCCACACCATAGGTTTTGGAATAGTGCCGCGAGAGTGCCTCGCGCAGTTCCCGGCGGCCTCCCGCATCGGTATAGCCGAGCCTGCCATCAACCAACGCCCGTCGAGCCGCTTCAAGTGCCGGAGCAGGTGCCGGGGCGGCGGGCTGGCCAACGCAAAGCATCGCAACGTCCTGCCCGGCCTCTACCAATTCATTGGCGCGGGCAAGAATGTCCATTGCGTGGAACGGTTCCACAGCGGACCGCTCAGAGATAAGCTCGCGCAAAGGTGTAGGGAGTGTGGCGGAAAAGGTCATGGAACGGCCCGATTGGTCGGTCTAAGAAGAAGCCATGACACGGACACTATCCCGCTTGAACCCCCTTGCCGCACTTCTGGCTCTGGTTCTCATCATCACGACGGTTCCCACGTCCCACGCGCAGCGTGGTGGTATTTCGCTGGTGCGCGATGCAGAGATCGAGGCTCTGCTGCGGGATTACTCGCTCCCGCTTTTGCGCGCAGCAGGCATGAACCGGCGCGGCATTGGCATCCGCATCGTCAACGACCTCGACTTCAACGCCTTTGTCAGTGGCAACGATATGTTCATCCACACCGGGCTCATTCTTCAGGCGCAAACGCCCAATGAAGTTGTCGGCGTCATTGCCCACGAAATTGGACATTTTGTCGGAGAGCACCAGGTGAGGCTTCGCGAACGGGTCGCCGAGGCAGCACGTATTGCGCAGATCACCTCTCTGTTGGGCATTGGTGTTGCAGCAGCAGGTGCCGCCAGTGGCAGTTCGGATGCAGGACGGGCAGGTTTGGGTATTGCAGCCGGCGGGCGCACTGCAGCGCTTCGCGGCCTGTTGCGCTATCAGCGCGACGAAGAACAGACTGCGGACCGCACGGCCCTTCGGCTCTTGCGTCAGACGGGTCAATCAGCTGACGGAATGCTCGCCACCTTCCAGCGTCTCGCCCGCCAAACCTCCCTGATGGCCGGTCGCGTCGATCCCTATGTGCGCAGCCATCCCACGGCCAATGACCGGATCGCCCGCTTGCGCCCGCTGGCGCAGGCGAGCCCCTATGCCGGAAAGAAAGACAGCGCGCAGCTGCTGCTGCGCCATGACATGGCCCGGGCCAAAATTGCGGCCTATCTGGGCGGGAACCGTTACAGCCGTGCCCTGCTCCAGCGCGGAGAATTACATCCCACAGCGCAGCTTTATGGCCGCGCGATCCTCACCTATCTCTACGGTTCACCAAGACGCGCCGTTCCTCAGATTGAAAAAGTGCTGAAGGCTCAACCCAAAAACCCTTATGTCTATGAGATGAAGGGCGAAATCCTATTGCGGTCCAATCAACCGAAACTCGCCATCGCGCCGCTACGTCGTGCTATTGCTCTCGACAAAACCAAGGCTGGTTTTATGCAGATCCAGCTTGGCCATGCTTTGCTGGAAGCGGGCGGTCAGAAGAACTTGCAGGAAGCGGTGAAAGTGCTGGCCCTTGGCGTTCAGCGCGACCCGACCGCCGTGCGCGGTTTTGCTTTCCTCGCCCGTGCCCGCGCCCAGGCCGGGGACGGCCCCGGTGCACTTCTTGCCTCTGCTGAACATGCCGTTCGCACTGGACAGAAAGGCCGCGCGCGTGAATACGCAACACGAGCCCAGCGTGGCTTCAAGCGCGGTACGCCGCGCTGGCTGCGTGCGCAGGACATCATCGAAATTCGCTAGGGCTATCGCCCAAGCGTCCCAGGAAGGAAGCCTGACCTCATGAAACACCTGTTTTTCGCCGCCATGGCGCTGATCATGACAGCGGTTCCTGCTCAGGCGCAGGAACTCAATCGTGCCGAGGTTGAAGCCATCGTGCGGGACTACCTCCTCACCAACCCTGAAATCATGCTGGAAGTACAGCAAGCGCTCGACGTGAAGCAACGCGAACAGGCGCAGGCTCGCGCCCGTGATGCCATCGCCGGAAACGCCGATCTTGTCTTTAATTCACCCAACCAGGGGATCATCGGCAACCCGAACGGGGATGTTACGATCGTTGAGTTTTTCGATTATAATTGCGGCTTCTGCCAACGCGCTATGGCGGACATGAATGCGCTGCTGGAAAGCGACGACAACGTGCGCTTCGTGATGAAGGAGCTGCCGATCCTCGGGCCAGGCTCCGTTGAAGCTTCGCAGGTCTCGACTGCTGTGTATCGCCTCTATCCGAACCGTTATGGTGAGTTCCACAATGCGCTCTTGTCTGAAAACGGCGCGAAGGACCGAGCGACGGCGCTTGGAGTTGCCGGACTGATGGGCCTTGACCTCGACCGGATCGAAGAAGAAGCCGCCAAGGAAGATGTAATCGACGCCTTCCGCGAAGCTAATGCTCTCGCCACCGAACTTGGCGTGACCGGAACACCGTCCTACGTTGTCGGCAATGAAGTGGTTTACGGGGCGCGCGGCGTTGAGGTTCTACGCGACCACGTCGCCAATATCCGCGAATGCGGTGAAGCATCCTGCTCTTAAGGGCACAAATGAACGGTGCTCTTGCCATGTTGGCACCCTTGCGCCATCTGAAATGTCAAAAGCGTTAGGGAGTCGGCGCTATTTTGCGATCGACCCCTCGGAAATGAGTAGATAGCCATGGCGAAGAAAATGTCGGTCGATCTCGACCTTGTGAAAAAGCTGGCAGAGCTGCTAGCCGATTCCGACCTTTCCGAAATCGAGATCGAGGAAGAAGATACACGCATCCGTTTGGCACGCGGCTCAGTCTCCGTATCCGCCCCCGTTCAAATGGCGGCCCCCGCCCTCGCACTGGCAACTGCCGCCGCTCCCGCCCCCACCGCTGACGCGGCTGCTGGCGGATCACCGGAGGCCATATCCGGCGACCCGGTCACATCCCCCATGGTGGGCACCGCCTATCTTTCCCCCTCCCCGGATGCGGACCCTTTCGTGAAGGTTGGCGACACCGTGAAGAAGGGTCAGACCGTTTTGATCGTCGAAGCCATGAAAACCATGAACCAAATCGCAGCGCCGCGGAACGGCAAGATCGCCAATGTGCGCGTGGAGGACGGCCAGCCGGTCGAGTTCGGCGAAGTTCTGCTGACGCTGGAATAAGGCGCCATGTTCAACAAGGTTCTGATTGCAAACCGCGGCGAGATCGCCCTGCGCATTCTGCGCGCGTGCAAGGAATTGGGCATTGAGACCGTTGCTGTGCATTCCACGGCCGATGCCGAAGCCATGCATGTGCGTCTCGCCGACCAGAGCGTTTGCATAGGCCCGCCCTCTTCACGCGATTCCTATCTCAATGTGCATGAGATTGTCGCCGCCTGTGAAATCACCGGCGCGGACGCGATCCATCCGGGCTATGGCTTTCTGTCGGAAAACGCGAAATTCGCGCAGATCCTGGAAGCTCACGACATCACCTTCATTGGCCCCTCCGCTTCCGACATCCAGACAATGGGCGATAAGATTGCAGCCAAGCAGACGGCTGAGCGGCTTGGCATCCCGGTCGTTCCCGGCAGCGAGGGTGCGATCACCGAGCTGAAAGAGGCGCGCAAGGTCGCAGCCGACATTGGCTACCCCGTCATCATTAAGGCCACAGCAGGCGGCGGTGGTCGCGGCATGAAAGTGGCTCAAAATGCCGGCGAGATGGAAAAAGCCTTTATGACGGCGCGTGCCGAAGGCAAATCCAACTTCGGCAACGATGAAGTCTACATTGAGAAATACCTCACCACACCGCGCCACATCGAAATTCAGGTTTTTGGGGATGGTAAGGGCAATGCAGTCCACTTGGGCGAACGGGATTGCTCGCTGCAACGC
>CAKMZB010000005.1:184123-222056 GCA_929200315.1 uncultured Alphaproteobacteria bacterium
CATTAAGGCCGCTGCCGGCGGCGGTGGGCGCGGCATGCAGGTTGTCCAGAACGACAAAGACATGGAGGGTGCGCTTGCCAACACCCGCCGTGAGGCCGGTGCCGCTTTTGGCGACGACTCTGTTTATATTGAGAAATACCTCGCCACCCCCCGGCATATTGAAGTCCAGGTTATGGGCGATGGAGCCGGGCGCGGTGTGCATCTTGGTGAACGTGATTGCTCGCTTCAACGCCGCCATCAGAAGGTCTTCGAAGAGGCCAACTCCCCTGCCCTTAACGCCGAGCAACGCGACGAGATTGGCATGATCTGCGCTAATGCTATCGGCGATATGGGCTATTCCGGTGCGGGAACGATCGAGTTTCTCTACGAGAACGGCGAGTTCTATTTCATTGAGATGAACACCCGTCTGCAGGTGGAACATCCGGTCACAGAAATGATCACCGGCATTGACCTCGTCAACGAGCAGCTGCGTGTCGCCTCCGGCGGCGGCATGTCTTTCAACCAGGGCGATGTAAACTTCACCGGCCACGCCATAGAATGCCGCATCAATGCGGAGAATGCTCGCACCTTCAGGCCATCTCCGGGCAAAATCACCCATTACCACCCGCCCGGTGGCTTGGGCATCCGTGTCGATTCGGGCGTGTTTTCCGGCTATTCCGTTCCGCCCTACTACGACAGCCTCATCGGCAAGCTCATCGTCCATGGCCGCACCCGTGTCGAAGCTATGATGCGTCTTCGCCGCGCTCTGGATGAATTCGTCATCGACGGCATCGAGACCACCATTCCGCTCTTCCAGGATCTGGTGACCAACCAGGACATTCAGGACGGCAACTACGACATCCACTGGCTGGAGCATTATCTGGCTGACAAGCAGGACTAGGTGATGTCCGGCGGCATCTCCGACCTTGTCATGGAGATCACACCGTCGGTTCTGCTGAAAGCCTATTCCTGCGGCATCTTCCCGATGGCCGAAAGCGCCGATGATACAGGGCTTTACTGGGTTGAACCGGAAATTCGCGGCATTCTACCTCTCGACCGGTTCCACGTCCCACGAAGCCTTGCAAAGGTCGTGCGGCAGAACCGCTTCGACATCCGCGTTGATACCGCTTTTGCGGCAACCGTCTCAGCTTGCGCCGAGCCAACATCAGGCCGGCAGGACACCTGGATCAATCATCGCATTTTCGAACTTTATGTCGCCCTTCACCGTGCTGGCCACGCCCATTCTGTTGAGGTCTGGCAGAACGGCCAACTTGTAGGTGGATTATACGGCGTACGGATTGGCGGCGCGTTCTTTGGCGAGAGCATGTTCTCCAGGCGACCAAACGCTTCAAAAGTGGCACTGGTCCATCTGGTGGACCGGCTGCGGGCGGGCGGGTTTGTGTTGCTCGATACGCAGTTTTCCAACGCCCACCTGGTGCAGTTCGGCGTAGAGGAGATTAGCAAGGACGACTATTCAAAACACCTTGCGCAAGCCATTGAACTGGAAGCGGATTTTACCGCGATCGACGCTTAGCTTTCCGGCGGTGGGGGGATATCCGATTCCAGCTTGCACCCCTTTAGCCAAACATCGTTGACCGGGTGATCAACGGCATTAACGCCTGGGCTTTCTGCAAACATCCAGCCTGTGAAAATGCGCTCGATTTTGCGGTTGAGGGTTATCTCGTCGATCTCCAGAAAAGCGGTGGTTTTGGGCCGCTCCGTTACCGGACGCGAGTAACACACGCGCGGCGTAATCTCCAGGCGACCGAACTTCACCGTCTCTCCAACATAGACATCAAACTCTGTAATCCGACCGCTAATTTTATCGAGACCGGCGAGGACAGCGACCGGATTTTCAATACGCTTGGGCGTTTCGTCTTGTGCAAAAGCAAACGAAGAGAAAAGCAGCGCGGTCAGGGTAATCAGCAGGCGCATGGGGCATCCCATTTGGTCGGTCGGCAAGGCATGTAACGGCGGATTGTGGCGTTAGGCGGGACGATGAGCGGCAAAACGAAGACGGACATAATCCGCATGCCATTGTCCGACATCGTTTTTCAGGCTCGGCTCAAGGGCGGCAATGACCCGATCATAAGCCTCCGCCTCGCGCTCACCAAATTGCGCAAAAAACGGTCCACGCATGGTTTTCAACCAACCCCGTACGCCGGTGGGTAGCGGCGTTGGACGGGCAAACAGCGTGATGCGGTCCACGACCAGGCCTGCATCTTCGAGCATGGTCTGCCAGGCCTTTGCGGTTGGGTAGGTGCCGGGTTGCGCGAGGGCAATATTGCCCTCCATCGCTTCACCAACCGCATACATGGCCGTGATAATCGCTGCTACATTGCCGTGGCCACCGAACTCACCGGCAAAGCGCCCGCCCGGCTTCAAAGCACGAGCAACGCCGCGGGCGACGGCAGGTTTGTCATTCATCCAGTGAATTGCGGCGTTGGAAAAGACAGCATCGAATTCGTTATCGAATTCAAGCGCTTCGCCACTCATCACATGAGCATCAAGACCCGCGTGCCGCGCGCTGTTAACAAAACTCTCGCTGGTATCAACGCCAACAACCGTCGCTCCGGAAGCGGCAATTTCCGTCATCAGAGGCCCATCACCGCAGCCAAGATCGAGCACCCGCTCGCCAGCTTGTGGCGCAAGCCAGGTCAGCACATCGCTGCCGTAATCCGTTACAAAACGAGTGTTCTCATCATAGGATGCGCTGTCCCAGGAGTTGGATGAACTTTCAAGAGCGCTCAAGGGGTCCAGGCCTCGTAGCCGCCAACTTTGTCCTCGCGCTTGGTCTGGCCTCCAATGGCACCAGCTGGGCGGTAGGCTAGCGGTGTGCCGGTCATGTTCGGCACATGTGGCAATTCCCATTCGCGGGCTTCGTAATTTTCTTCAGAAGGTGCAACATCCGTGCGGTGGTGGATCCAACCGTGCCAACCAGAAGGTATTGAACTTGCGTCAATTTCTCCGTTGTAGATGACCCAACGGCGGTCGTCGGCGGAGCGATAGTAGATGTTGCCAGCGGGATCTTCGCCTACCTTCTCACCCTTGCGCCAGGTGAAGAAGCGTGTCGCCAACGTGTTGGTGTGCCACCAGGTAAAGAACTGAAGCAGAAAGTTTTTCACGTATTCAAAGCCTTCAAAGTGGCGGGGTGCGCGCACCCCTCTTAGCACGCCTTTGGTGCGGATAAACTAGCTGTCGATCTTGGCGCGCAGCATTTCATTGACGGCCTTGGGGTTCGCCTTGCCCTTGGTGGCGGCCATTACCTGGCCGACGAACCAACCGATGAGCGCCGGTTTCTCCTTAGCTTGTTGAACTTTCTCAGGATTTTCAGCGATGACGGCATCGACCGCAGCCTCAATCGCGCCAGTATCGGTGACCTGCGCCATGCCGCGTTTTTCGACTATTTCGGAAGGGTCTCCGCCCTCGTTCCAGACGATTTCAAACAAGTCTTTTGCGATCTTGCCACTGATCGTCCCCTTGGAGATTAACTCAATAATTCCAGCAAGTTGATCGCCACTAACGGGGCTATCCGTGATGGCAGTTCCGGCCTTGTTGAGAGCCCCCAGCAGGTCGTTGATAACCCAGTTTGCAGCCAGAATCGGGTCGACCCTTTCCCAAATAGCCTCGAAATATTGTGAAATAGCCCCCTCCGATACCAAAATGGAGGCGTTGTATTCGCTGATACCCGCCTCCATGAAGCGCGCCCGCTTTTCATCGGGAAGCTCGGGAAGCGATGCGGCGATTTCGGCTACAAAAGCATCGTCAAATTCCACCGGCAGCAAATCAGGGTCCGGGAAATATCGATAGTCATGCGCCTCTTCCTTGGAACGCATGGAGCGGGTTTCACCCTTCACCGGATCAAACAGCCGCGTCTCCTGATCGATGGAGCCACCTTCCTCCAAAATTTCGATCTGGCGGCGGGCCTCATAATCAATCGCCTGGCCCATGAAGCGGATGGAGTTCACGTTCTTGATTTCGCAGCGCGTGCCGAACTCGCCACCAGGCTTGCGCACCGAAACGTTGACATCTGCCCGCATGGAACCCTGGTCCATATTGCCATCACAAGTGCCGAGGTAGCGCAGGATCGAGCGCAGCTTGGTGAGATAGGCCTTCGCCTCATCAATGGAGCGAATGTCGGGTTTTGAGACAATCTCCATCAGCGCGACGCCGGAGCGGTTTAAGTCTACAAAGCTCATGGTCGGGTGCTGGTCGTGCATCGACTTGCCGGCATCCTGCTCCAGATGCAGCCGCTCAATACCGATCTCCACGCTCTCAAAATTGCCCTGAGGGTCCGGCCCCACCTGCACCGCAACGGTGCCTTCGCCGACGATTGGGTGGTAAAGCTGGCTGATCTGATAGCCCTGCGGCAGGTCGGGGTAGAAATAGTTTTTGCGGTCAAAGGTGCTGAGCTTGTTGATCTGCGCCTTCAGGCCAAGTCCGGTCTTCACAGCCTGGCGCACGCAATGCTCGTTCACCACCGGCAACATGCCGGGCATGGCGGCATCCACCAGCGAAACATGGCTGTTCTGCTCGGCACCAAACCCGGTGGAGGCGCCAGAAAACAGCTTTGCTTCCGATGTCACCTGCGCGTGGACTTCAAGCCCGATCACGAGTTCCCACGGATGGTCTTCGCCTAGGAAAAAGTGGGCTTCGTTGGGGGTGCGGGTATCGACGAGGGACATGGGCGACAGGTGTGGCAAAAGGTGATGCGTCTCCATAGGTCGCAAGCGCCCCGGCGGCAAGCAATCACAGCCAGAAGGCAGCACAGAACGCGCCCCTTTTTTCAGGCACCCTGACTGCCCATCTTAGCAGGAGTTAAGATGCAAGGGATTATCATGAGCAAAGCAGCAAGCCCCAGCGGCGTCACCATCGGCCACGTCCATCTGCGCGTGTCTGATCTGGAGCGGTCTATCAGCTTCTACAAAGACGTGATCGGGCTGACCATCACCACGCGCTATGGCGATGAGGCGGCCTTTATGTCTTTTGACGGCTACCACCACCATCTGGGCCTCAACACTTGGGCGAGCAAAGGCGGCGCTCCTGCCCCGGCGGGCCATCCGGGGCTGTTTCATGTGGCGTTTCTCTATCCCGACAGGGCCGCGCTCGGGACCGCAATCAAACGGGTTGCGGATGCGGGCGTGGTGCTGACGGGTGCTGCGGATCACGGCGTGAGTGAGGCGGTCTATTTGGATGATCCGGACGGGAACGGGATTGAGCTTTATCGAGATCGGCCAAAGGCGGAGTGGAAATACAACGACGACGGCTCGCTGGTGCTGATGAATGAGCGGTTGGATGTGGCGGGGATTGTGGGGAATTCCACTTGATGGACTGTTAACCGCTGCACACGCTTCTTTTGAAACCAATCTCATAAGTGCGTGTGGGAACGTCTTTTAGGGACGAAGAAACGATAATAATGGCCCCCTCCGCCCCATGTGGCTCCAGATCGAAGACCACTGGACTTGTCGAAGATCGCCCACCGAAGACCTCGAACCCGAAATTTCGCACACTAAAGCGGGAGGCATTCGCAACACGACGCCTTACGCTCCGGCCACCAATATACAAACGGTCCGTCCAGGTATCGATCCTACGGGACCCTCTCTCGGCGTGGTAGCTGTCTGTCTCTAAAAAGGCATGGAAGTCGCCAATGGCAGTGGCAGCATCCTCTCGGCCCTGCTCCTGATCAACGCTGTTTCCATGCATCTCCAACAACTGGCTCAAATCGATTTCAAACTCATCAGGTACACGCCGATAGTCGCGCACTTGAGCGTTGCTGGCATCGTACCAGGCGCTGTCGTTTCTATACAAATGAAGCTCGGTTTGCGTCGGAGCACTGTCCCGATCACGAAAATTATGAAAATGGGCAATGCGAATGCTGAAATAGGCTCTATCCCCGATATGTTTTTCGCTTCTGTGATTTATCACGAGGTAAGAACGCCTATCATCGAGGAAATTGCAGCGCCTCTCGCCCAAAACGAAGTAAGAGCGGTAATAATCCGCTTGGCTCCGCGTGCGCGCGCCTCTCACCACAGCCAGAGAACCCAAGCCTCGATCTTGAAAGAATTCGGGCTTGCTGATGTTTTCTGAAAGCGCGGCATCGACGTGCGCAAACAGCGAGAAACTGCTGACAACTACCCCAAAAAATAGAAACCTTTTCCCTCGTTCTGCCAAAATATTCATGGGTTCTTGTTCCCGCTCTTTATTTTGAGAGCCACTAGTGGGACCATCAGATTTACAATGATAATCGCAACAAAGGGCAAAACGCGTTCCTGACCAACGAGGTCAAAGCGATCGATTGCGATGTTCCAACACCAAACGGGAAACAGAATAAATGATGAAAAAACGACTCCAAGAATGATCTTCATCTCATAAATGAAATATTGATAAAGTGCGCATGTGGCGGTCAGCAGCAGGCATGTCCCAACAACCCACCAGAAGCTTTGATCGCTGTTTGGCAGGACAGTGTTGATCGCAAGAAAGGCTGCCGTCACTTCGGCCGGAAGCACTTTACGTATCGCATCGACGTATTCGCTCAATTTACCCCGTCCCAGGTCTGCGCATGGCCCGAAGAGCTCCGGTTCAGACAGATGTCACGCCCACTTTTTGGGTATCGCGACCATGCGGCAATCAGCTTTGACTAAACTGTGGCAAACCGAAAAACGAAATGCAACCTAGAGTTGGTTTTGATAAGATTGCAATCTTCTGATCGCATATGGCAGACTGCGAACCGTCACCTGATCAGGGCGGCGCTCATTATGCGGTCCCAATCCTACGCCCCCTCCTACGCCCCCCTCGAAAGCCGCCGCCGAATGTGAATGGATGGATGGGAATCTGATTCAGCCGACCGTGCCACCCAGGCGATACGACAAGCAGTTCCAGAATGTCTTCCCATCAAAGGGAGATGCCGCAGCGCCCCTACCCCAACCGCCCGTAAAACGTCATCCGCGCATCCTCAGACAGCGCAATACCCGGCTCGCTGTTATAGGCGAGCACCGCGAGGATGCGTGTCGTGTCGCTTTCGTTGGGGGAGACGCGGTGGATGGCGTCGCGGCCTCTGAACAGAACGAGCGTGCCCGGCTCGATCTCCGCGACTTGCGGCTCCAACCGCCCGTCGAGCAAAGCGGCGATGCCCTCCTCGTCCACCTCGCCGGTGGCGGAGTTGCGCAGGCCCGGCACATATTCAAACCGCCCGCCCGCATCAGGCTTTTGGATCAGAAGCGTGATCGCAAATTCCGAATTGTCGAAATGCCAGCCCAGCTCCTGGCCCCGCTCGGCGTAATGCACGTTGATGGAGGACAGCGGGTCCGCATAGGAGTAGAGCGCCGTCTCGCCGGTTTGCTCCATGATAAAGGCGCGGAACTCGTCGCTGTCATAGAGCGCGCGAAGGGGTGAGTTGGCGGGCACATCATCATCGCAAATGCAGCCCTTCGACGATGTGACCATGCGGTTGCGGACCTGGTCCGGCGGGAGGGATGGGTCCGGCGGGGTGAGAAAGACGGAATGCGGCGTGGCGGTGAAATAGGCTTTGTCGGCAGCGGCGTGGGCCTCAGCCTGGATTTGGGCGAGGGTGTCGGCGGGGATGAAGTTGGGGGAGAGGTGTACGGTCATGTTGTTTCCATTTAGGCACCTTCAACGCCCAGCTCATTGTTCCCAATTGATTAGGTTGAAACCTGACTAGTCCAGTCTCTCAAAAATGTGCCTAGACGAGCCACGTCCCTACGCGACAGAGATCCGCTGTGCATAATGACGTTTCTTGATCTTTCGACGACATCAAAAACGCCAGATGCCCACTCAAGATCATGTATAAACGGCTCGAACAGCGCATAGTTGTTGCGGATAATGTTTATCAGGTTTGGCAGCATCGTGTAGTTAATCGGGTCGCTACCTCTTTGAACGTGCCATTTTACCTTTTCCTCATTTTCTTGACGTTCGGCAGCTTGCTTTTTGATGGTTGCAGAGACTCCTTGTTCCCACCAATCTTCCTGAAATTCTTCAGAAAGCGTCTTAACGATCATTTCACGCACTGAATTCTCGAAGGTGGCGACCGCTACATATACATAGGCCATCTGCTCCGCCGATGTCACGAGCCCCTCATCAAACAGTTCAATACCGAGAAGTTCAGGGTAGTTTGAGCCTACGTCAGATCGTGAGCGCCTCGTTTTGCGGCCAATTCCATCAAGCGCTGCTTCGGCAAGCTGACCAGAAAAGGCGAACGCATAAATGTCTCGCGGGTTATCTATCACAGCAGGTGCTCTTTCAAACTCCGAAACAGCGCGTCGTAAACCTTCGGATCACGTGACTCAGGAAGCACCAACTCAATGTTATATTTCAAAGCTCCTATACCATTGTTTAAGTCCGCATAGCTTCTTGGTTCTGGACTTTCGCGTTCCTCGCTCAAATTTGATTCAGCGGCCGGGACATCATCCGACGGGTTCGATGTTGGTGTAGTTGGTTTTTTGCTGAAATCCCCATGCTTACAAAGAGAGACGAATGTCAAAGCCATCTTGTCGAGAACTGACTCTGAATACTGGCCTTGCGAAAGGGTTTTCAGTTTGTTCAAAACTTCTGATTTGCTCATCGTATGAGCATTCACGTTCACTTGGAAAAGGTCTGCATACGCATCTCGGATACCCTCTGCTAACACAAGCTCGGCTTGTGTTTGGTCAAGATACCGATGATATCGTTCGGTCGGTTCACCACTTTCGGTCAAGAACCCTAGAGACTTCAGAACGCCGACAATTAGGCGGTCACCGTTGGACTTAAAATCTAACGACTCAAGAAACTTAATGGTAAATTTTGAAGGTGCCTGCGCGCCCAGTATTGCAGTCAAAATTGCTTCTACGTTTTTGCCGCTCAATAAGTAGGATTTTGGTAAGGTCATAGCTCTTGCCCGATTGTGCCCACCGGTCAAATGAACAGCTCAATAAGGGCCACCGTCAAGAACGAATGCAGAACTTTCCCAACTTTGTATGAAATTGCACACTACAACACCGCCCCCACCTTCACCAAATCCTCCTCCCCAAACGGCTGCCCGATCAGCTGCAGCCCCATCGGCAGGCCGCCGGCATCCACGCCCGCAGGCACAGCGATCCCCGGCAGTCCGGCCATGTTCACCGTCACCGTGAACACGTCATTCAAATACATCGCCACCGGGTCATCCGCCTTCGACTGGTCCCCAATCGGGAACGCCGCGCTCGGCGTGGCTGGCGTCAGGATCACGTCGACCCCCTCCGCGTAGACCTTTTCAAAGTCCTGCCGGATCAGCGTGCGTACCTTTTGCGCGCGGGTGTAATAGGCGTCGTAAAACCCGGCTGACAGCACATAGGTGCCGATCATGATGCGGCGTTGGACTTCGTCGCCAAAACCTGCGGCGCGCGTCTTTTCGTACATGTCGGTGATGTCGTCGCCGTCGACGCGTAAGCCGTAGCGCACGCCGTCATAGCGGGCGAGGTTGGAGGAGGCCTCCGCGGGGGCGACGATGTAATAGGCGGGGAGCGCGTATTTGGTGTGGGGGAGCGAGATGTCGACGATCTCCGCGCCCGCCTCGCGCAGTTTCGCCTTGCCCTCTTCCCAGAGCGCGTCAATGCCTGCGTCCATGCCCTCCATCCGGTATTCACGCGGAATGCCGACCTTCATGCCCTTGATGGATTGGCCGATCACCGCCTCATAATCCGGCACGGGGCGGTTGATGGAGGTGGAATCCTTCGCATCATAACTCGCCATGGACCTCAGCATGATCGCCGCGTCCCGCACATCGCGGGCGATGGGGCCGGCCTGGTCGAGGGAGGAGGCAAACGCCACCATCCCCCAGCGGGAGCAGCGGCCATAGGTCGGCTTGATGCCCACGGTGCCGGTAAAGGCTGCCGGTTGGCGGATGGAACCGCCGGTGTCAGAAGCCGTCGCCCCGGCGCAGAGCCGCGCCGCAACCGCCGCCGCAGACCCGCCCGACGAACCGCCGGGCACGAGGTCCACATCACCTCTTCCGCCGTGATTGGGCCCGCCATATTCCTGCAGACCCACCGGGTTCACCACCGGGCCGTAATAGGAGGTCTCGTTGGACGAACCCATGGCGAATTCGTCCATGTTCAGCTTGCCCAACATCACCGCCCCATCGTCCCACAGGTTCTGCGTGACGGTGCTTTCATAGGGCGGCTTGAAGCCGTCGAGAATATGGGAACAAGCCTGGGTGTGGACCCCCTTGATGGCGTAGAGATCCTTAATGCCGAGGGGAATGCCCTCCAGCGCCCCGGCTTCGCCTTTGGCAATGCGCGCGTCGGAGGCCTTCGCCATCTCGCGGGCCTTGTCCGCCGTGACGGCGATATAGGCGTTGAGGCGCTCGTTGCCGGCCTCGATGGCCGCCAGATAAGCGTCGGTCAGCTCCAGCGAGGTGATATCTTTCGCCGCGAGCTTTTCACGCGCCTCAGCGATGGTGAGGTTGAGTAGATCGCTCATTATTCCACCACCTTCGGCACCATGAAGAAATGATCGTCGGAAACCGGTGCGTTCTGCGTGATGTCGTCCGCCTTTTCGCCGTCATTCACCTTATCTGCGCGAAGCGGCGCGGTAGCGGGGACGACCGAAGTCATCGGCTCCACGCCTTCCACATCCACTTCCTGTAACTGCTCCACAAAGGCCAGAATGGTGTTCAGCTCGCCGCGCATTTCCTCAGCGCGGTCGTCGGTGATGGCAATGCGCGCAAGCTGCGCGACACGCTTCACGGTGGCGGTATCGACGGACATTCAAAAAGGCTCCAACAGGCTTTGCGCCGGTATAATTGGCTACTGTCGGATTACAACTCCATCACCTCGCCGACCGCCGCCAAACGCACACTTTCCGCCCCTTCCATGGCCGAGACAAAGGCATCCGCCGTCTGGTCTATGATGGGAAAGGAGCCGTAATGGCAGGGCACAATGATCTCGAATTCAAAATAGCGCTTGCAGGCGAGCGCCGCCACTGCACCACCCATGGTGAAGCGGTCACCGATGGGCACGAGGCCGATCTGCGGCTGGTGAAGTTCGGCAATCAGCGCCATGTCACCAAAAATATCGGTATCGCCCATATGGTAAAGCGTCGGCGCGTCGGGAAAGTGGAAGACCAGGCCGTTGGCGTTGCCCAAGGCGTGGGAATGACCGTCTTTATCCATATGACCAGCAGAATGCACCGCCTGCACCCAGGTCATCGAGAAGCCCTCGTGGTGCACCGTACCACCAGTATTGCCCATATCCACATTCTCAACCCCCTGCCCCTGCAACCAGGTGGCGAGGTCGAAGTTGGCAATGACGGTGGCGCCGCTCTTTTTGGCAATGTCCACCACGTCGCCAAAATGATCCATGTGTCCATGGGTGAGCGCGATATGGGTAATGCCGTCGATGGCCGCTTCCCGCATCGTGTCGTCAAAAGCAGGGTTGCCGGCAAAGAAAGGGTCTATGAGAATGCGCGCCGTCCCCGTATCCACACGGAACGCACTGTGACCATACCAGGTGAGTTTCATTGAGCAGTCCCCTTCGTTTCACACCTCTGGACCGTGCCGACTTTGCAGAAGCACTGCAAGATGGTGGACGGTTGCTGGGGCTTGATCTTGGGACAAAGACGATAGGCCTTGCGATCAGCGATTCAGACTGGTCCATCGCCTCACCGCTTACCACCATCCGCCGGGTGAAATTCACACCGGACGTTGAAGCCATGCTGGAGATTGCTTCGCGTGAGGATGTCGTTGGGCTGGTGCTCGGCCTGCCCGTCAATATGGATGACAGTGAGGGCCCCCGTTCTCAGGCGACCAGGGCCTTTGCCCGCAATCTGGAAAGGCTCAGCAATCTGCCCCTTCTCTTGTGGGACGAGCGGCTGACAACCGAAGAAGCTTATGACGCTATGCGCAAAACAGGCATTCCGGCCCACAAGCACAAAGAGCAGGTGGACCAGGTAGCAGCCTCCATCATTTTGCAATCCGCGCTCGATGCGCTCACTGCTGACACGCTGGAAGAGTGAGGCAAAAGTTGCCTTCTCTCTTGCCCGCGGGCCAATCGCGTCCTAAGCGATGGTTTTATGGCTGTCTCCGCTTCACCCTCGCGAGAAACTGACGCTCCCGCGTTCCAGATGGCCCCGTTTTCCCATCAAAATCTAAACGCCATCGCCGACTTGTCGCCGCGTGATCTCATCCACCTGCTCGACCGGTCCGACGCGATGGTAGACGTGCTGCGCGGCGATGCTGCAGTGGAGCGTCGCTTTGATGGTGTGACGCAGATCAATCTCTTCTACGAAAATTCCACACGCACTCAGTCATCCTTTGAGATTGCCGCGCAACGCCTTGGCCTTGACGTCGTCAATATGGCCGTCGGCACGTCATCGGTGAAAAAGGGCGAGTCGCTCCTCGATACAGCAGCAACGCTGAATGCCATGCGTCCAGACCTTCTTGTGATGCGCCATTACGCGGCGGGGGCAGCGGAACTGCTGGCGCGTAAAGTCTCCTGCAGCGTTATCAATGCTGGCGATGGGGCCCATGAACACCCGACCCAAGGCCTGCTCGACGCGCTGACGATCCGTCGCAAGAAGGGCGTGATTGAAGGGTTGGTTGTCTGCATTTGCGGCGATGTCGCTCATTCTCGCGTTGCCCGCTCCAACATATTGGCGCTGAATGCGCTGGGTGCGCAGGTGCGCATTGTTGGGCCGTCAACATTGCTGCCCGGCAATGCACAATCACTGGGCGTGACCCCCTATACCCGCATGGAAGAAGCGCTCATCGGCGCTGATGTTGTCATGATGTTGCGCCTGCAACGCGAGCGGATGACGAGCGATCTGATTCCTTCCCCGCGCGAGTTCTTCCAGTTTTACGGTCTTGACGAGAAACGTCTGAAACTCGCCAAGCCCGATGCCATCGTCATGCATCCCGGCCCCATGAACCGGGGCGTGGAGATTGCGTCCACCATCGCTGACGGGGTGCAGAGCGTGATCGTCGAGCAGGTGGAGATGGGTGTCGCTGTGCGCATGGCTGTGATTGAGGCTCTGTTGCTGGCGGGCAACAAATGAGCCGAGTGCATCTTTTCACGAATGCGCGCATCATCGACCCGGCTTCTGGCCGCGATGAAACGGGCGATGTGCTTGTCGAAGGCAGCAAAATCACCGGTATTGGCTCCAGTCTCACCGCGCCCGCCAAAGCCAAGATCACCGATTGCAAAGGCCACATCCTAGCGCCTGGCCTGATTGATACCCGCGTCTTCATTCCCGAACCGGGCGGCGAACACCGTGAAACCATCAAATCGGCCGGACGCGCTGCGGCGGCAGGCGGGGTCACGACGATGGTGATGATGCCGGATACCGATCCGGTGATCGACGACACCGCCCTCGTCCAATTCGTGCGCAGCACCGCTAAAAGCAAAGCCGCGGTCCGCCTGAAGCCGCTGGCAGCACTCTCCAAAGGTATGAAGGGCGAGCAGATCACCGAATTTGGCCTTCTGAAAAAGGCCGGAGCTGTCGGTTTTGGCGACGGACAACGCACTGTTGCCAGCGCGCAGATGATGCGGCGGGCGCTCGCTTATGCAAAGGATTTCGGGGGTCTCATCGTTGCCGCGACAAACGATCCCAGCCTTGGCAGTGGCGTGATGAATGCGGGCGGCGTGGCCACGCGCCTTGGCCTTTCGGGTATTCCGCGGGAAGCGGAGATTTTGCCGCTGGAGCGCGACATGCGTCTCGTCGCCATGACCGGTGGCAGCTATCACGCCGGGGCACTCTCCGTCGGCGAGAGCGTCGAGATTATACGTGCCGCTAAGGCCAAAGGCCTCGACGTGACGGCTGCCGTCCCAGTCGCCAACCTCTCCCTCTCCGACAACGATGTCGGCGCTTATCGCACCTATTTGCGCATGATGCCGCCGCTTCGCCACGAAGATGACCGGCAAGCGATGATTGAAGGCGTGCGGGACGGAACGCTGGACATGATATGCTCCAACCACGAACCGCAGGATGTGGAGGCAAAACGCCAGCCTTTCGACGAGGCTGCGAGCGGCGCGGTAGGGCTGGAAACGCTTCTCGCCGCAAGCCTTCGTCTCCACTTCACCGACGGCATTGCCCTGCCGCGTGTGCTGGAATGTCTCACCAGTGCTCCGGCTAAGCGCTTTGGCTTGAAGGGCGGGCGCATCGCCGAAGGTGCACCGGCCGATCTCGTGCTGTTCGACCCCGAAGCGCCATGGGTGTGCCGCGAGGAGGGTCTCATTTCCCGGTCCCGCAACACGCCCTTTGAGGGTGAGCGTTTCCAGGGCCGGGTCTTGAAGACCCTGGTTGGTGGCCGCACAGTGTTTGCGGCCGGCAAGGGGTGATGAGTATGTATGAATTGTTAGCTATCGCATTTGGATATCTGTGCGGCTCAATCCCCTTCGGCTTGATCTTAGCCAAACTCGGCGGTGCGGGCGACGTGCGTTCGATCGGCTCCGGCAATATTGGCGCGACCAACGTGTTGCGTACCGGGCGTAAGGGTCTTGCGGCGCTCACGCTGCTTTTTGACGCGCTAAAGGCACTTGTGCCGATGATCGTCATTTTCCCACTTGTTTGGGACGCGCCAACCCGTTTCGGCGGTGATACTATGCTGCTGGCTGGCCTCGCCGCCTTTGTGGGGCACTGCTATCCGGTCTGGCTCGGCTTCAAAGGTGGTAAGGGTATCGCGACCTTTGTGGGTGTTTTGCTTGTCTATCCGGTTGCCGTGATCGTCGCTTTTCCGCTGGTCTGGCTCGGCATTGCCTTCCTCACACGCTATTCTTCCCTCGCCGCGCTTTGCGCAACGGTGGCCACCTGTATTGCGGCTTTCTTCACCACCTCGCTCTTTGCCACCACCATACTTTGCATCATGACCGCACTGACCTTCTGGCGGCATCGCGCCAACATTTCGCGCCTGCTGGCGGGGAGCGAAGGGCGGATCGGACAGAAGGAATGACCGACGCGCTCGCACCCAAACCGGGCATCCATCTGACCGACGAGCAGCGTATCTCATGGCTGCAATTGATCCGTAGCGAGAATATCGGCCCGCTGACTTTTCGTGATCTCATCAATCATTTTGGCACCGCCGACGAGGCACTGCGCAACGTACCCGACCTTGCCGCTCGATCCGGGCGTCGCAACCCCATCCGCCTCGCTTCTCGCGAAGATGCCGTGCGGGAGTTGGAGCGGATTGAGCTGTTGGGTGCTTTCACGATTTGTATGGGAGAACCGGATTATCCGCCCGCCCTGCGCGTGGCAGATTCTGCACCGCCTGTCTTGACTGTGCGAGGGAGTCGGGAGGTGCTGGCCCGCGATGCGGTAGCGTTTGTCGGGTCGCGCAATTCCTCGGTCGCCGGTGCAAAGTTTACCCGCGCCCTGGCCTCCGGTGTCGGTCAGGCAGGCTATTGCGTGGTTTCCGGCCTTGCTCGGGGTATTGATGCTGCCGCCCATGAAGCCGCGCTGCAGACCGGCACCGTTGCCGCCTTCGCGGGTGGGGTGGATGTGGTCTATCCGGAGCGCAATGAGGGTTTGGCCAGCGCCATCATCGAGCACAGTGGAGCACTGGTGAGCGAAATGCCGCTGGGCTGGAAGCCCCGGGCACAGGACTTTCCACGCCGCAACCGCATTGTTGCTGGCATGGCGCTTGGTCTTGTGGTGGTGGAAGCCGCCCGCCGTTCCGGTTCGCTCATCTCTGCCCGGCTGGCTTCCGAGATGGGGCGCGACGTCTTCGCCGTGCCGGGGTCACCTCTCGACCCGCGTTCGGAAGGGGCAAACCACCTCATCCGCAACGGCGCGACGCTTATCACAAGTGCTGACGATATTCTGGCCGACATCGCGCCGGTAGCAGGTCAATCAAAACAAGCATCCTTCGCGCTGGAAGAGCGCAAGGCCCCTGCCCGGCTCGAAGATCCGTCCGACAATGACCGCAAAATTCTGCTCTCCGCCATCGGCCACACGCCGACTGACGTCGACGATCTCATCGCCCATACCGGCCTGGCGCCAGGCGTGTTGCAGATGCTGTTGCTTGAACTCACGCTCGCCGGCGCACTGGAGCGCCATTCTGGCAATAGGGTGTCGATGGTCCAGGCCTAGCCCGCGCGGCGGAGCGCTTCTGAAACGTTTTGCGGCCTGGCGCGAATTTTCAATTCCACCGTCCCGTCCTCGCTATCCGTTCGCTCAAGAACAGAGGTGTTGTCGTAGAACCACCCCAGTTGGCCAAGCGCCTCCGCTTCAAGGCGCACGTCGATAAGCGTGTCGGCATCGCCGATAATCTCTTCAATCTGCACTTTAAGCTCGTCAATCCCTTCCCTCGTCTGAGCGGAAATCAGAATCGGCGCTGTTTCGCCCTGTCGAGTTGCACGGATTGCGTCCAGCGCTTCATCTTCCATGAGGTCGATCTTGTTCCAGACTTCGACGACCCGCGCATGACCCTCCTCTTCAATGCCGAGTTGGGAGAGGATGGCGTAGACATCCTGCGCCTGTGCGCCGGTATCGGGGTCAGAAATATCGCGCACATGGAGGATAAGCTGCGCTTCTATCACCTCCTCCAGAGTCGCACGGAAGGCGGCAACAAGGTGGGTCGGCAGGTCGGAGACAAAACCTACCGTGTCTGAGAGGATCACCTGCGTCCCTTGGGGCAGATGGAGCTGGCGCAGAGTCGGATCAAGGGTGGCAAAGAGCATGTCTTTTGCCATCACATCAGCACCGGTCATACGGTTGAAGAGCGTGGATTTCCCGGCATTTGTATAGCCGACCAGCGCAACAATCGGGTGTGGCACTTTCTTGCGTTTGGCGCGGTGGAGCGTGCGGGTGCGTCTTACGCCCTCAAGCTCCTTCTCGAGTTTGTTGACCCGTTCCTGGAGCTGCCGCCGGTCGCTTTCAATCTGCGTCTCACCGGGACCACCGAGAAAACCCGAGCCGCCGCGCTGGCGCTCAAGGTGGGTCCAGGACCGCACCAGACGGCCCTTCTGGTAATTGAGATGGGCAAGTTCCACCTGAAGCCGCCCCTCTTTCGTCTGGGCCCGCGCGCCGAAAATTTCCAGGATCAGCCCGGTCCGGTCGAGCACTTTGGCCTGCCAGGCTTTTTCAAGATTACGCTGCTGCACGGGGGAAAGCGGATGATCGACGATGACGAGACCGGCATCGAAGGCCGCGACCATTCCCGCCAATTCCTCCACCTTGCCTGAACCAAACAGCAACCCAGGTTTGACCGCGGAAAGACGCACACATGCGCAATGTGCGATTTCCAGGTCAATCGCGCGCGCCAGACCGCAAGCTTCCTCCAATCGCGCTTCATCGCTGCGCTGGTGGAGAGTGTTGTCAGCTTTCTGGTTCGTCAGCACCGGTACAAGCACCAGACAGACCTGGCGCGGGCGCTCCTTGCTCGTGTCGATCTGGAACCGGGCTTTCCCCGCTGTCTTCAGCTCGCTCAAGCCGGCTCCCCGTCATCATCCGCACCCTCTTCCTGCAAACGCACTGGTTCGGCAGGCATGATGGTGGAAATAGCGTGTTTGTAGACGAGCTGTGAATGGCCGTCGCGGCGCAGCAGCAGGCAGAAATTGTCGAATGAGGCAACAAAGCCGGTCAATTTGACCCCGTTCACGAGAAAGATCGTGAGTGAAATCTTGTTGCGGCGCACATTGTTGAGAAAAGCGTCCTGCAGGCTTGGTTGGCGTTCAGCCATCGCGGATGTCCTCCGTCTTGTTTTGCCGCCAATCTAGGGGCGGTGAAGGCCCGCCGCAATGCTCAAACGCGAAGACCTTTGCCACGCCATAGCCGGAACGACGCGAGTGCGAGCAATGCAAGTACCTCAAGGCGTCCAATCACCATGGTTGCAGCCAGGGTCAGGCGGACACCATCTCCCATCTCGCTATAGCGCGGCCAGGGCATGTCACCGCCCCAAACCGGCGAATAGACGGGACCGGCGGTCGCAAAATTCGCCACCACTGCCATGAAAGCTGCATCGAACGGCATTCCAGCAGTCGCAACAGCAAACGTCGCAAGGCCAAGCGTAACCACGACGACTGCAAAGAAGCTCCAGATCGCCTTCATGATCGGCAAATCCAAACGCGCCCGACCAAAGTGAGACTGCTGAACGGCGCTTGGAAAAACCAAACGATCCAGCTCAGAGCGGGACTGGCTAAGCATCGCGCCAATCCGGTATTGGCGCAGCCCACCGCCGGTCGAATAGGCGCTTCCTCCAACCAACACGATGAACAGAACCAGCGGCATTGGCAGTAAGGCCTGAAAACCGGGACGGCTTTCCAAGCCGCTTGTCGCCACAAGCGAGGCCGCGTTGAAAAGACTTTCTGCAAAATTGCGCAGATCCAGCGGCAACGTGCCCGGAACGAAGGCAAGTCGCATCACCATAATCACAGCCAAAACCGCGATTGTGATGATCACTCCAGCGCTTTCCCCAAACCGTTGCCGGGTTAACGGTGCTTTCAGGGTGATAAGGTTGCGCAACCAATAGACGCTCGTCGCACTGAGGATCAGCACCACGCCGACAACGAACAGTCCAAAGACATTCAACGCTTCATCGGGAGTGGTATCAAACGGTAGAAATCCGCCCGTCGACACAGCCCCCATGGAAAAAGCCAATGCGTGGTAGGTGCGATGACCAGAAAGGACGAGGAGTGCGGTGCAAAGGCCGGTCATCACAACGTAGAGCGCTGCGACATCTCGCGCAGTCGCCAGCGGGCTACCCGCCCCCACCATCACATCTCCACCGCTGCCAAAACCTCTGCGTCCTCTCGTCAGACCACCAATGCCAAGGGGTGCGGCAATGAGGATGACGGAAAGCAGTGCGAAAAAGCCACCGATCCATTGCAATTGCGCGCGGTAGAACAGCAACGGGCGCGGCCAGACTTCGCTGGTGTTCAAGACACTCGCGCCGGATGTGGTGATACCGGAAGCTGCTTCAAATAATGCCTGCCGGTAATTGAAATCCGACATGTCCCAAATGGGAATAGCAGCCAGAAACGGCAGAAGCACCCAAAGCGCGACAATGAGGGTCAAACGTTCCGGCTGCGCCATCCGCACCGGACGGCCGAGGATCGCAACGACCGGACCACCCGCCAACAAACCGCCAAGCAACATATAGGCCCCAAAGCGTCGCGCGATGTCACCATCGCCGTCCAGTAGGGCAAGTAGCAATGGTGTGACGAGAGACCCTATAAGGAGCAATCCCGCGCAACCCAAATAGAAGACGACTCCGCGCATGGCGGATCAGGAGAAGAAATCGAGGGTGACGCGGAACATCTGTTCCACCGTTTTGACCTGGTCACGGGATGCAAAAACAATCACCCTGTCATTCGCCTTTATGCGTGTATCACCCTGCGGGATGATGACCTCGGTCTCGCGATAAATCGCGCCAATCCGCACACCTTCCGGCAACGTCAACTCCCGCAGCCGCGGCCCCACCAACGGTGACGTCGTCATCGCCTCCGCCTCAATCACTTCGGCTGCTCCGTTCTGGACAGAATGAACGCCGCGAATCTTACCGCGCCGCACAAGTTGCAAAATCCGCGAAATCGTCACTGATCGCGGATTGAGGTGGGCGTCAATGCCCAGCGTTTTGGTGAATTCATAATAAGACGTGTTGTTGAGCAGCGTCAGGTTCGCCTCGCAGCCAAGGCGTTTTGCCATAACGGAGGTGAGGATGTTCACCTGGTCGTCATTGGTCAGCGCCACCATGAGGTCAGCATTGTCGACATCAGCCTCCAGCAGCACAGATTGGTCGAGAGCTGAGCCATGCAGAACGATGGTTCGGTCCAACTGATCGGCAATCGCAATGGCCCGCTCGCGGGACTTCTCAATAATTTTGACCCGTGCGGTGGATTGGCGCTGCTCGATGGCCTGCGCCACATAGGTGCCGATATTGCCGCCACCGACAATGACGATACGGCTGGCCGTGGGCTCTTCATGGCCAAAAATATTGAGTGTGCGGCGGATGCGGTCCCGCTTCACGACGACATAGGCCAAATCGCCGGCAATCATCGCATCAGTTGAATGGGGCACGAACAAACGGCCCGTGCGCCAAATGCCCACCACGACGGCAGAAAGGTCCGGGAAGAGTTCCGACAACTGCCCCAAGGGCGTGTCGATCACAGGGCAATCCTCGCGACACTCAATGGCAATCATGGCCACTTCACCGTCGGCAAAGCGCACCGCATCCGTCGCGCCGGGCAGTGAAATGCGGCGTAGCACCATCTCACCGACCTCAAGCTCCGGCGAAATGATCGTATCTATGGGCATGTTGTTACGGTTGAAGAGGTCTCCAAACCGCGGCGCGAGATATTGTTGGTTACGGATGCGGGCCACTTTTTGCGGCACGTCGAAAAGCGAATGCGCCACCTGGCAGGCGACGATGTTCACCTCGTCATAGAGCGTAACGGCGATGATCATCTCCGCCTCATCCGCTCCGGCGGCCTCCAGCACTTCCGGCGAAGAGCCATGGCCAATGAAGCCGCGCACGTCCAACTGGTCGCGGATGTTGCTCACCAGCTCCGGCGTGTTGTCGATAACAGTGACATCATTGCCTTCGGATGCGAGACGCTCGGCAATGCCGTAGCCGACTTGGCCTGCACCGCAGATGATAACCTTCATGCCGATGTGCCGGCCTGGATCAACCGGTCCTTAGAGGGCGTAAACGACCGCCCTTATAGGCCAAGAGATTTCAATTTGCGATGCAAAGCGGACCGTTCCATACCGATAAAGGAAGCGGTCTTAGAGATATTGCCGCCAAAGCGCAGCACCTGTGCGCCCAGATAATCACGTTCAAAGCGTTCGCGCGCCTCGCGCAATGGCAAAGACATAATGTGTTCTTCGCCCTTCACCGGCAGTTCCGGCAGCATATCGCTCACTTCGCCGGGGAGTTGATCGGCGGTGATTTCATCGTCCTCTTCACCCCGCGCAAGCAGCATCAATCGTTCCACATTGTTGCGCAGCTGGCGCACATTGCCGGGCCAGGAATGAGAATTGAGGACGGCCATCGCATCTTCGCCAATTGTCACTTTCGGCAAGCCCGTCTGAGCTTCGATCTGGGTCTGGAAGGCGTCGATGAGTTCAACAATATCGTCACGCCGATCTTCCAGACCCGGAACTTGCACTGGCACCACGGCGAGGCGGTGGAAGAGATCCTGGCGGAAGGTTCCCTCCGCGATCATGTCTTCCAGGTTCTGCGAGGTCGATGAAAGGATGCGCACATCCACCTTTACCATACGGTTGCCACCGACCCGCTCAAAGGTCTGGTCAAGCAGCACCCGCAGGATCTTACTTTGTGTTTCCTGAGGCATATCAGCGACTTCATCAAGCAGCAGCGTGCCAAGATGCGCCTCTTCCAGCGCACCCGTCTTGCCGGGATTGCCTTCACTCGACTCAACGCCAAAAAGCTCTTCTTCCATCGTTTCAGGGTGAATGGCGGCAGCGTTCAGAACCACGAAAAGGCCGGCAGCTCGGTGAGACGCGGCGTGAATTGCCCGCGCGGCTGTCTCCTTGCCGCAACCGGAGGGGCCAACCAGCATGATGCGGGAATTGGCCTGCGCGACTTTCTCGATCGTCTGCTTGAGCTGCTGCATGGCGAAAGATGAGCCGATCATGTCCGGCATGTCCGGCACTTTCTTCTCAAGCGCTGCAACCTGTTTGCGAAGGCCAGCCGTCTCCAACGCCCGCTCCGCAAGAACAATCAACCGGTCCGCCTTGAAGGGCTTTTCGATGTAATCGTAGGCGCCTTCTTTAATAGCACTGACGGCGGTCTCAATATTGCCGTGGCCGGAAATCATCACCACCGGTAAATCCGGGTGCTGGCCCTTGATAACGCTCAGCAATTCAAGCCCGTCCAGCGCGCTGCCCTGGAGCCAGATATCGAGAAAGACCATCGACGGGCGACGATCTGCAATCTCCGCCAACGCCTCTTCGCTGCTGGAGGCCTTGCGCGTTTCATGGCCCTCGTCTTCGAGCAAACCAGCAACCAATTCACGGATATCGGCTTCATCATCAACGACCAGTATATCAGATGCCATCCTTAATCTCCCGGTCGTTTTCTTCTGTCTTTTCAGTTAGTTGCTCGACCTCGACGGGGAGCGCAGGCAGCTTCACACGCACCAGCGCGCCATGACCACCATCAGCAACCTGGGGCGCGTCAGAAAGTTCGATCCACCCGCCATGCTCTTCCAAAACCTTGGAGACGATGGCGAGACCCAGCCCCGTCCCCTTTTCGCGCGTCGTCATGTAAGGCTCCAGCAATCGCGCACGATTTTCCGCAGGCAGGCCTTTGCCGTTGTCGATGATCTCTACAGTGTGGAAATCCTCACCAACACTCGCCTGGATACGGATGAAGGGGCTTTCGCTCTCGCCGTAGTCCACGCCTTCTATCCCCTCAACTGCGTTCTTGATGAGATTGCCGAAAACCTGTCCCAGCAACCGTTGGTCAAAAAGCGCGGGGAGCGGCTGTGGCCCAAATTCAGTTTCAAAGGCAATTTCCGGGTTTCCAACGCGCAAAAGGAAGACGGCTTCACGCAAGGGCGAAGCCAGATCGCCGTTCTCTATCTTCGGTTTGGGCATTCGGGCAAAAGAAGAGAATTCGTCCACCATACGACCAATGTCGGCCACCTGCCGAATTATGGTTTCGGTACATTGGTCAAAGACTTCGCGGTCTTCTGTAATGACCTTGCCGTATCGGCGCCGAATGCGTTCGGCCGAGAGTTGAATTGGCGTTAGCGGGTTCTTGATCTCGTGGGCAATGCGGCGCGCCACGTCGGCCCAGGCAGAGGTGCGTTGGGCTGAGACGAGGTCGGTGATGTCATCGATGGTTACGACATGGCTATGAGTGCCTTCCCCCTCCTGACTAACGGTCACTTGGACGTTGAATGTCCGCTCGCGACCATCGCGGATTGCTGTAATCTGCTCGCGCAGATCACGGCGGCCCGAACTGTCGGCACGGTCGACAAGCTGCGCAAGTTCCGGCGCGGCATCGGGCAAGGATTTGTCGAGCAGGTCTTCACCAAAGATCGCCTCGGCTGAGGAATTGGCGATGGTCACCATCCCTTCATTGTTGACCCCCAAAACGCCCGCCGAAACGCCGGAAAGAACGGCTTCCGTAAAGCGGCGGCGCTGGTCGATAAGTTCCTGGGTTTCCAGAATCTCGTTCCGCTGCGTCTGCAACTCCGCCACCATAGAGTTGAAGGTGGTCGTGAGGGACCGCAATTCACCCTCGGACCGCGTGGCAGGTACGCTGACAGCCAGGTTGCCGCTTGCAACATCATCGGCGGCAACAATGAGACGACGGATTGGCTCCACAAGACGGTCCGCCACCGCAATACCCATCCAGATGGCGGCGAGGAGAATGGTGACGCAAAGACCGGCGTAAAGCAGCGCGAAGGCAAGCTGCATGGCGATACGGCCACCTTCCAGCGCCTGATACTCGTCGCGCAATTCCTGCATCAGCGTGACGGAGTTCAGCACCCGCGGGTCCACATAGTTGATGGTGTAGAGAAAAGTGCCTTGCGGGAAAGCCGACAGCAGGAAGGCGCAAGCAGCGATGTTGAGGTCGTTGGGAATGATGCAGGCGGGGCGGCCACCAGCAGCATCGCTCAACAATTCCGGCGGTGCATCCGGCAGCGGCCCGGCGTCCTCAGCTTTGCCGCCAGCAAGCCGCGCACCGTTCGACTGCACCACATAAGCCGCCGCAAGCCCCCTTGCCCGCGCTTGTCCACGCAGCAAATCCTGGAAGCCGGTGCGGTCGAGGTTGAACAGCGAACGGTTTCGGTTGAGGAAAATGCCGGTGCTGACTGTGTCTGAATTCAGATTGTCCGTCGCCTCGCCAACATAGGAACGGGCAATGGAGATGGAGTTTTCGACGATCACACGCGAGCGGTCATCAAAAATACGCTCCAGTCCCTGATCAAGGGAAATGCCCGCTATCAGGGCCACCAATATCGCCGGGAAGGCAGAAACGATGCCGAACAAGCCAACAATGCGGATGTGCATACGCGCAACAGCACGCCGCTTGCGGCGTGCGCGCAAAAGAGCCCGCACCTCCCGTCCCACCAACGCCAGCATAACAACCGTGAAAACCGTGTTGATGCCGAGAATGGAATAGACAACCGGCGTGGTTGGTTCGACGGGCGTTAGCCGCAATAGGATGAGAAAAGAGACCGCCCCGAAGATCAGCGCCACTACCACGAAGGGAATGCCGAAACGTCTTGCATATTGCAGAGTTGAGGAGCGTGCCGGGATCAGATTCGCCTCGCCTTGGGTGGCTGTCTTGTCTGCGGCTGCAGGCACAGACTGGGGAGCGTCATGGTGCAACTGCGCCACCGTCATGCCGATTCCCGTTCCTGCAAGATCCCTTTGTTGCCTAATTGCAACAAAATGTGGCCTTATTGCAA
This sequence comes from uncultured Alphaproteobacteria bacterium, assembly GCA_929200315.1. Taxonomy (GTDB): domain Bacteria; phylum Pseudomonadota; class Alphaproteobacteria; order Rhizobiales; family Rhizobiaceae; genus Pseudahrensia. The sequence continues at coordinate 208,453 of CAKMZB010000005.1, forward strand.
CAGGTCAGCCAATCGCCCGCATCACGGCAATGCTGAGGTTGCGCACTTTCTTGCGCAACGTGTTGCGGTTAACCCCAAGCCGCCGCGCCGCCTGGATCTGGTTGCCCCGCATATGGGCAAGGACGACGCCGATCATCGGCTTTTCCACCGCATCAATGATGGTCTGGTGAATGTCCTCACGGCTGCCCTGACGCTCGGCAAGCAGTTCAACGGTGAGGTCACTGACAGCATCCTCCAGCCGCTCCCGGGCATTGCCGGACACAGCGTTGCTGGCGGTGGGCAATTGTGTTGCGGCAAGTTCGTTAGAGGCAAGTTCTGCCGTAATCACTTCTTGCGGGTGCAGAGCGACGAGTCGCTGCACCACGTTTTCCAACTCCCGCACGTTGCCGGGCCAGCCATAGGCGATGAGGCGGTCAAAGGCAGCCTGTTCAAAGCTCTTTCGCGGAAGGCCTCGTTCGACACATTGGGCCAGGAAATGCCGCGCCAGGTCAGGAACATCCTGCGCCCGCTCACGCAAAGCCGGCAGGCGCATGGGAACCACGTTGAGACGATAGTAGAGGTCTTCACGAAACTGCCCGGCATCAATGAGGGCGGGAAGGTTCTGGTGCGTGGCAGCGACAATGCGCACATCGGTGCCGATGGGCCTGCGCCCACCAACGGTGGTGTATTCTCCCTCCTGCAACACCCGCAGCAGCCGGGTCTGCGCCTCCATTGGCATGTCGCCAATCTCATCCAGAAAGAGGGTACCGCCATTGGCCTGTTCGAACCGCCCTTCCGAGCGGGTTTCCGCCCCGGTAAAGGCACCTTTTTCATGGCCAAACAACTCTGACTCGATCAGTTCGCGCGGAATGGCCGCCATGTTGATGGCCACAAACGGCCCTTTGCTGCGGCGAGAAAAATCATGCAGCGCACGGGCAACCAGTTCCTTGCCCGTACCGCTCTCTCCGTTGATGAGCACGGTGAGATCGGTTTGTGTCATCCGGGCAATGACGCGGTAAATGTCCTGCATGGCAGCGGAACGACCGACCAAAGGCATTGCCGCATTGCTTTCCGCATCACCACCGCTCGCCGCCGCAGGGGCTTGAAGAGCGCGGGCAGCGGTATCAATCATCTCTCGCAGATCAAACGGCTTTGGCAGGTAGTCGTAAGCTCCCTTCTCCGTCGCCGTAATCGCTGTCATGAACGTGTTCTGCGCGCTCATCACTATGAACGGCAGGTCTGGTCGGTTGCGCTTCAGCGCCGGCATGACGTCAAAAATGTTGCCGTCGGGCATGGCGACATCTGTGATGACAAGATCTCCAGCGCCGCCATTCGTCCATTGCCGCAACGTGGCGATATTGGAGGTGGTGCGCACCTCATAGCCCTCGCGGATCAAAGCCTGCGACACCACCGTGCGGATGGCGGCATCATCGTCGGCGACGAGCACCTCAGCCATTATTTTCCCTCTCATTCCAGACCGGCAGCAGCACACGGAAGACCGTCTCGCCCCCCTCCCGCGTGCCGCTCACCACACCTCCGTGATCTCCAACAATTTTAGCCACCAGCGCCAGGCCAAGGCCTGATCCGTTTTGCTTGGAACTAATGAAGGGATCGAAGAGATGTTCGCGCATTTCCTCTGCAACACCAGAGCCATTATCGCGCACCTCAATGGAGATCGGCAGCGAGACCCGCGCCGTTGATCCATGGGCGGCAACGCGGATGCCAGGGCGGTAAGCTGTTTTGATGACAACGTTAGATTTGTCTAAATTTCCAACGGCATCACAGGAATTTTTCAACTAATTTAGAAACACTTGAACGAGCTGATCCCGGTTGCCAAACACGTGTGGAAGTGACGGATCATAGAGCTCCTGGAGATCGACATCGGAGCCAAAGCCTTGCTGCGCCAGCGCCGCAACATGGTTGATCACCGTGTGGATGTTTACACTTTCACGTTCGATGGGGCGCTGATTGGAAAAGACCTCCAGACGATCCACCAGGCGCACGATCCGGTCGGTTTCATCCGTAATCAGCCGCGTCAGCGCCGCTTCGCCCTCATCTGCGGTGTGCTCCAGCAATTGGGCAGCGCCGCGAATGCCGGAGAGCGGGTTCTTGATTTCGTGAGCAAGCATGCCTGCAAGACCGCTCACCGCCCGTGCAGCACCGCGGTGCACGAGCTGTGCATCGAGGGATTCAGCAATTGAGCGAGCCTGAAGCATCAACATGGTTGCCCCACCCCGCTCCGACATTGGCGCAACGTGAACATCCATCCACCGCTCTCCCGGCAAGCGAGGCGACGACATGTCCACGCGATATTCGTTCACCGGCGTGCCCGAGCGCCGTACCTGCTCGATTAAAGTCTGAATTGGTGATGTTTCTGCGACATAGGCAGAAAACTGGCGTTTGCGCAGTACCGGTTGGCTCGCGCCAAAAAACACTTCCGCTGCACTGTTCACTTCGCCAAAGCAATTATCCGCTTCCAGCGTGAAAACAGGATGCGGCAGCGCGTTTAGAAGATTTACAGAAGCAGACGAAGCCTCGCTGCTCATGCCGCCTTCCGCACATCTGATGCTCCACCGAAAGCGCGGTGCAGGCGCGGAAGAACTTCATTAGGATCTGCAGACCTCATGATGGCCCCGCGTTCGGCTAGATAGGCTGTCGGATCTGCAAGATGCTTTGCATACCAGTCGATGTGTTTGCGGGCGTTGCGCACACCCAGATGGGTGCCGTAGTGGGTGAGCAGGCCCTCGTAGTGCTCACAAACAAGGTCGTGGAGCGCTTGACCGGCGGGGGCGGCAAAACGCGCATCCTCCAGTTCAGCTGCAATCTGCCCCGGCAACCAAGGTGCGCCGTAAGAAGCACGGCCCACCATCACGCCATCAGCACCGGAGCGGTCCATGGCATCGCGTGCATCCGTTGCATTTGAGATGTCTCCGTTGACGAGAACAGGAATGGACACAGCCTCCACCACATCCCGCACCAAAGCCCAATCAGCTTCGCCCTTATAGAATTGGTCCCGTGTGCGCCCATGGACTGTGAGCATGGAAACACCGAGTGCCTCCGCCCGCTGTGCCAAATCCGGGGCATTGATGCTGTTGCGGTCCCACCCAAGGCGCATCTTCAGCGTCACGGGCACATCACTAGCGCGCCTGACCGCTTCGATCAATGTTGCAGCATGGTCGAGGTCGCGCATCAGCGCGGAGCCGGAATAGCCGTTCGTCACGCGCTTGGAGGGGCAGCCCATATTAATGTCGATGATGGAAGCGCCATTGTCCTGGGCAAGACGGGTTGCTTCTTCCATCCAACGGGGATCGCGCCCGGCGAGTTGCACCATGTGGACCGGCAGACCTGCGCCTTCGGCCTTCAGGCGCATTTCTTCCTGACCAGTGGTCCAGGCTTCGCTCGCCACCATTTCTGAAACGACCATCCCCGCGCCAAAGCGCCATGCAAGCTTGCGGAAGATCGCGTCGGTCACGCCGGACATCGGCGCGAGGAAGACAGGATTGCGCAGCGCGATGTCTGCGATCCTGAAGCTCCTTACCGGTGGATGTGCACATTCGGTAGTCATGCCCATTGGTTAGGCAATCTTCTCAGCGCCCGCAAGCAGCAACAGCGTTGTGGACTTGGCGGCAAAAGGTGTGTCATGCGGGGCCATGGCCTCTGTTTGCGCTATCATTGTGGCCGCCGGGCGCGGCACCCGTGCCGCAACGGACGGGCCAAAGCAATATGCCATGCTGGGCGACCGCACAGTGCTCGCCCGCACACTCAGCGTCTTTGAAAAATGTAACGCTGTTGATGCAATTCAGGTGGTGATCCATGCGGATGATCACGAAGCATATAACGCATGCATTTCCGGTTTTGAGAAGCTGCTCCCGCCCGTCGATGGCGGCGCGACGCGACAAGCCTCTGTGCGTGCCGGTTTACAGGCTGCCGCCAATTATGACCGAGTGCTCATTCACGACGCCGCGCGCCCCTTTCTCGATCAGGCAATTTTGGGGCGGATCATCGGGGCTTTGGAGACCAATATGGGGGCAGTCCCCGCCCTGCCAGTTGTCGACACACTGCGCCGCCGAAGCAAGAAAGGTCTCCAAACCATCGACCGCGATGGCCTCTTCGCCGCGCAAACGCCGCAGGCTTTTGACCGCGCGGCCATAGCAGCAGCTCACGAGAAGGCGGCCGTGGAAGGTCGTGACGATTTCACGGATGATGCGGCGCTTGCCGAATGGGCGGGGTTGGACGTGACACTGGTGGACGGCGCGCGAGCCAACCACAAGCTGACAACGAGCGAGGATATGAGGGAAGCGATGGAGGAGCAAAACACCGTCCTGCCGGACATTCGCGTTGGCCACGGCTACGACACCCATACGCTCGGCGTGGGAGATCATGTGATGCTGTGCGGGGTGAGAATCCCACATAATCGGGCTCTTCAAGGCCATTCAGACGCCGATGTGGGCATCCATGCGCTCACCGATGCGCTGCTCGCCACAATTGGCGCGGGGGATATTGGCGACCACTTCCCCCCCAGCGATCCGCAATGGCGCGGCGCGGCGTCGGACCAATTTCTGGCTCATGCCGCCCAACAGGTTCGGGCAAAAGGCGGGCAAATCAACCATGCAGACGTGACACTGGTCTGCGAAGCGCCAAAAATTGGACCACACCGCGAGGCGATGCGTCAGCGGATGGCCGAGATTTTGCAAATCGCCGTGGGGCGGGTCTCGGTGAAAGCCACGACCAATGAGAAAGTTGGATTTATCGGACGCGGCGAAGGCATTGTTGCTCTCACAACGGCCACCGTGGGGTTTGAACGATGAATTCAGCAGCTGATGTCATCAAGCGGGCAGCAGAGGCCGGAATGATGGTCGCAACGGCCGAATCCTGCACCGGTGGCCTGATTGCAGGTGCATTGACCGATGTGGCGGGCTCTTCGGCTGTCTTTGACTGCGGTTTCGTCACTTATTCCAACGAGGCGAAAGTCGACATGCTGGGCGTGCCGATGGCGCTGATCGATGAGCACGGCGCTGTCTCGGCAGAGGTTGCCGAGGCCATGGCGGCTGGTGCGCTTGCAAACAGCCGCGCTGAAGCCGCAGTTTCAGTCACCGGCATTGCCGGGCCAGGCGGCGGATCGGCGGAAAAGCCGGTTGGGTTGGTGTTTATGGGTGTTGCGACGTTGGACAATGTTGCTGTCACGCGCCACGTCTTTCGCACTGCAGATGATGGCATTCCCGACCGTCAAACCATCCGGCAGATGACGGTACAGGCCTCCCTTGCCGCGCTTTACGCGGTGTTGCCCCCTACCCCGTAAATCTCGTCTGCCCGCTCACGGAATGCAGCGACAACCCTTGCAAAGGCGCGGTCAAAGACAGAGCCCATCAGCAGCGCAAGACCGCGGTTCTTGAACTTGTAGTCGAGGCGAAAATCGATGTCGCAGCAGTGGTCGTCGACTGGAATGAAGGTCCAGTTGTTGTCGAGATACTCAAACGGTCCGTCGATGTAACTGACGTCGATTTTCAGCTCCTCCGGCCGCAGCACGACGCGGCTCACAAAAGTCTCACGGATTGACTTGTAGCCGACCTGCATACGCGCCTCGACAACGTGACGACCCCGCCGCTCCCGGTTCGACAAGATTGTAAGGCTCTGACAAAGCGGCACAAATTCGGGATAGTTTTCGACATCAGCCACCAGATCATACGTGGCCTGCGCAGAATGAGGGATGCGCTCGACAGTCTCGATCCTGGGCATTTCTAGGCCGCAGAAAGGCTGGCTTCACGGGCCGCGACTAGGGCCGCGAAATCCTCATCCGCATGGTAAGAAGATCGCGTCAGCGGGCTGGAAGAGACCAGCAAAAAGCCCTTGGACCGCGCGGAGAGGGCGTAAGATTCAAACTCCTCAGGCGTCACGAAATGCGTGACCTCATGGTGTTTCTTCGTGGGTTGCAAATACTGACCGATTGTCAGGAAATCGACATCTGCGATGCGCAGATCGTCCATCAATTGCAACACTTCGTTCCGCGTCTCACCAAGGCCGACCATAATGCCGGATTTGGTAAAGATCGTTGGATCGATCTCCTTCACTCGCTCCAGCAGACGGATCGAGTGATAATAACGGGCGCCGGGGCGGACGGTGAGGTAGTTGGACGCTACCGTCTCCAGGTTGTGGTTGAAGACGTCGGGCTTGGCCTCCACCACCAGTTCCAGAGCGCCGGGTTTGCGTAGAAAATCAGGCGTTAGCACCTCCACCGTCGTGGTGGGAGAAGCGGCACGGATCGCGTGGATCGTCTCTGCCATGTGCTGTGCGCCACCGTCGTCCAGATCATCACGATCCACAGAGGTAATGACCACATGACGCAGGCCAAGGCGCAACACGGCATCACCAACGCGACGAGGTTCATCAGTATCCAGAGGGTCCGGCATGCCGGTGCGCACATTGCAGAAGGCGCAAGCGCGGGTACATGTGTCCCCCATGATCATCATGGTGGCGTGTTTCTTGGACCAGCACTCGCCGATATTGGGGCAACCGGCCTCCTCGCACACAGTGACAAGACCATTCTCCCGAACGGTCTTGCGCGTTTCTTCATAGACGGCCGAACCGCCGGCACGCACACGAATCCAGTCCGGCTTCTTCAGAACCGGCTTGTCGGGCTTATGCTCTTTTTCGGGATGGCGGACGGCGCGTTTGGCGCCGCCTGCGGGAGACGGAGTTGTATCTAGTAAAGTGACCAAGTCGCCCCCCTAAATTCGTCTAGCTGCGTGCGCGGATCGCGCGGTAGAGCGCAATGAGAATACACGCGCCAACGATTGCAACGATAGCCTGCCCGATCCAACCACCAAAGCTGATGCCGGCGAGACCCAACACGAAATTGAGCGCCACAGCGCCCAGAATGCCGACGATGATATTGGCAAAAACACCCATATCCGCCTTCATGATTTTTTCCGCGATCCAACCGGCCAAACCGCCGAGAATGATCGTCATAAACCAGCCTATACCTACCATGGAATTATCCTTTCGTGATGAAATGTTCAGGCGGAACCGCCCTCTTGGGTAAACGTGCGTTCTGCATATGCGATCCGCAAAACCAAAGTGTTAAGCAGGAACAACCTCGCTCGGCGGTGATGGCAATTCGGCAGGTGCCAGTGTCACGCTCTCCCCACAGCCGCAGGCCGAGGTCTGGTTTGGATTGTTGAAAACAAAGCCTGAGCGGAGCTTGGTCACCTCGTAATCAAGCCGCGTGCCGAGGAGAAAAAGCATCGCCTTTGGGTCGATGAAGACAATGTGGTCACCAGCTTCAACCTGGTCGTCCCCGGCCACCGCATCACGCGCCAGATCGACGGTGTACTCCATGCCCGCGCAACCGCCATTCTTCACGCCCACACGAATGCCAAGCGCGCCGTCTTCAGCGTTCTCAACAATCTCGGTGACGCGCTCGACGGCAGCATCTGTCAGCGTCATGACGGCAAATCTGGACAAGGGGCGATCCTTTCACGTTGCACCAAATGTAAAGACGCGAACGCGCCCTTTCAATGGCTCTCCAGCAGGCGCTCCAGATAGTCGAGAACGGTTTGAGCAAAGACATCATTGCGGTCGCCGACAATCATGTGCCCAGCATCGCTGATGTCGACGTAGTCCGCGTGGGGCACGAGTGAGCGAAAATGAGCGACATTATCCTCACCAATAAGGTCTGACTGTGCTCCACGCACCAGTAAGGTCGGGCATGTAATGGCCGTGCAAGCGCGGCTGAACTGACCTTCGGTGGAATGATTGTCAGAAATGATACTCGTCTCTCCCATGGCGAAGGCTGGATCCCAGTGCCAATAAAAACGCCCGTTCTCCCGCTCGCGCAGGTTCTTGGCGAGGCCTGACAGATCCTTCGGTCGCGGGCGGTTCGGCATATAGGCGGCGATGGCGTCTGCGGCTTGCTCAACAGATGCAAAGCCCTCCGCGGAATGTTCCGCCATGAAACCCATAATGCGCGAAACCCCGCTTTCCTGCATACGCGGGGTGATGTCGACGAAGACGTTGGCGTGGAAGAGATCGGGCTCGCGTTCGTTCACCAGCATGGTGGTGAGGCCGCCCATGCTTGCGCCTATTGAGGCTGTTGGGCCATGGCGCTCCACAACTTGCTTGGCGACGGTCTGAAGATCATCTGCCAGATGTGTAAAACGGTAATGGCCGGAGGGTGCCCATTCACTCTTACCGTGGCCTCGCGCGTCAAAGGAGATGCCGCGAATTCCAGCCTTAGCAAAGCGTGCTCCTGTCGCGTCCCAGGCATGGCGAGTCTGGCCGCCGCCATGGAGCAGCAGAGCCGTCAGACATGCCGGGCCGGATGGCTCAAAGAGCGAGGCTGCAAGAAGGTTTCCTTCCGCACCGGTGAAGCTGATTGTCCTGCCACTCACATTAGTCACGGAGCAAAAACTCCAAGGCTGCGTCCTTGAAGGATTTTGCGCCAGTGGCCTTCATGTGGTCGAGGCCTGGAAGCGTAACGGCTTCACCATTTGGGATCATTTCAGCCAGCGGTTCCGCTCGCCCGGCCGTTTCGTCCATGTCTCCAACCACCACAAGGCATGGCCCGGAGATGTTCTCAACAGTCTCCGGCGTGATCTGAACCTGCGATTTGCGAATGCAGGCGGCCAGCGCACGGCGGTCGCTCTTCGTCCTGTCAGCAAAGGTGCGGAAAGTCATGACGTTTGGATCGGAAATGGTGGAGATGTCATCGGTTTCCAGCCCCTCGGCTAGATCTTCATAACTGCTCTTGGAGCCGAAAATATTCTCCCCCATACCGCCGATCACCGCACGCTCGACACGATCCGGCGCGTGGGACGCGAGCCAAGACGTGATCCGCGCACCCATAGAATAACCAATCACATGACAACTCTCGACTCCCAGATGGTCGAGCAGCGCGATTGCATCATCAGCGAAAATATCGGGGCCATACTCGGTCGACTTATAGAATTTCTGCGATGCACCATGGCCGCGATTGTCGAAACAGATGGTCCGAAACCCAGCCTCGTTCAGCGTTTTGACCCAAGATGTGTTGATCCAATTAACCTGCGCGGTGGATGCAAAACCGTGGATCAGCAGCACTGTGCCATGCTCTTCGCCCGTGGGTTCGTGGATGGCATAGGACAGGGTCAACCGGTCGAGATCGGCAGTTTGAAATTCAGTCATATCGGCAATGAATCAAATCGCTTGGGATTGGGCGCAACTATGGCGCATTGTCCCTAACCTGCCAACGGGTCGTGCGAGCTGTTGCAAACGCCGCCGGAGCGGCTAAACAAAACCCATATCGCGGCGAGCAGCTGCGCGAGGAACACCGGCATGGCTAAGGCTTTCATTCCCCATTTTCATAATGATTCCGGTGTGCCGCAGGTCGTCATCGGTGTAACCGAGTTCATGTGCATCGGTGCCAATGCCCCCTTTGACCATCCCCACATCTATCTCGACATGGGCGATGACGGGGAGAAGGTCTGCCCCTATTGCTCCACGCTCTACAAATTCGACGAAAATCTATCTCCCACCCAGACAAAGCCTGAAGGCCATCTGGTGGACGGAGATCTGACCGAAGCTGGAATTGGCGCGGGCGCGGCCCCAATCGAGGCCGTCGCCGTCACAAGCTAAACGAAAACACTGACCGAGCCACAGACCCGGCCAACCTCCAACCGCCCTACCTAGTGCAGGATCTGGCTGAGGAATTCCTTGGTGCGTTCGTGCTGGGGATTGTCAAAGAACGCGGCTGGCTCGTTCTGCTCAACAATCTGACCTTCATCCATAAAGATCACGCGGTTCGCCACCTGGCGGGCAAAACCCATTTCGTGGGTCACGCAGATCATGGTCATGCCTTCTTCTGCAAGACCAACCATGGTTTCCAGCACTTCCTTGATCATTTCAGGATCAAGCGCCGAGGTCGGCTCATCAAACAGCATGATGCGTGGGTTCATGCACAGCGAGCGGGCAATCGCCACACGTTGCTGCTGACCACCTGAGAGCTGGCCGGGATATTTGTTGGCCTGTTCGGGAATTTTCACCCGCTCCAGGTAGTGCATTGCGATCTCTTCAGCTTCCTTCTGAGGCATCTTGCGCACCCAGATCGGAGCCAGTGTGCAGTTCTCCAGGATCGTCAGATGCGGGAAGAGGTTGAAGTGCTGGAACACCATGCCGACTTCGCGACGCACTTCGTCGATCTTTTTCAGATCCGAGGTCAGCTCAATCCCGTCCACGACAATCTGGCCCTTCTGGTGTTCTTCCAGACGGTTGATGCAGCGGATCATGGTGGATTTGCCCGAACCCGACGGACCGGCAACGACGATCCGTTCGCCGCGCATGACCTTCAGATTGATGTCGCGCAACACGTGAAAATCGCCGTACCACTTGTTCATGTTGACGATATCGATTGCGACGTCGGTCTCCGAGACCGTCATCTTCTTCTTTGTGGGTTTAGGTGCAGCGGGCACAGTCTTGGTCGCTGTTTTTGCTGAAGTCTTCTTGGCTACAGCGGGTTTCTTAGCCACGGTCTTGGTTGCCTTCTTCGCAGCAGACTTGGCGGTAGATTTGGCTGCACTTGCTTTCGCCTTTGCGGGGGCTTTTGCAGCAGCCGTCTTTGGTTTCGTAGCACGAGCTGATTTGGTTTCGCTCTGCAAAGCCTTTGCCTGCTTGATCCAGTCATCGCGCTCAATCCGACCGCTGAATTTCAGATGCTCGTCGACATAGGCAACATCGGCTTTGCGCCATTTGGCAACCTGCGCGAAGGTCCACACGCCCATCCCATTCAACTTGCCTGCAAGCTGCGGACCAACGCCTGAAATACGGGTCAGATCGTCGGGCTTAGCCGGCTTTTTGATGGAAGGCGGCGGCGCACCCTTTGCGGCGGCAACAGCCTTCTTTTGAACCGTTGCACGGCGTGATACCGCGGCCTTGGAGCCGGGGGCAGATTTGGTTGTCTTGGCCATTTTATAACCCCTTAGGAACGGTGACCGGTATCAAGCTTGCGCTCGAAATACATGGAATAACGGGACATTGTGAAACAGGTGATAAAGAAGATCAGACCCACAAAGAGGTAGAGCTCCCAAACGATCCCGTTCCAGTTCGAGTCTGAGCGGATCGGCTGCATGATGCCAATCGGGTCCAAAAGACCAATGATCGACACAAGGGTCGTATCCTTGAACAGACCGATGAACGTGTTGACGATGCCCGGGATGGAAATCTTCAGTGCCTGAGGCAGAACGATTTTCTGCGTGGCTTGCCAGTAGGTCAAGCCCAACGCATCGGCTGCCTCATACTGACCACGCGGAAGGGCAGCCAGGCCCCCACGGATGACTTCTGCCATGTAGGCGGAAGCAAACAGCGTCACCATGATGAGAACGCGCAGGATGATGTCGAAACTCGTGCCCGGCGGCAGGAAGTAGTTGAGCAGAGTGGAGGCCACGAAAAGCAATGTGATCAGCGGCACGCCACGGATAAACTCGATGAACCCAACGCACAGCGCCTTGAGGATCGGCAGATTGGACTTGCGACCAAGCGCGAGCATGATGCCGATCGGTAGAGATGCGACAATGCCGGTTACCCCAATAACGAAAGTCAGCAGGAATCCGCCAAATTTGGATGACTCAACCGATTCTAGACCAACAAAACCGATCGTATTGTCGATGAAGCTGGTAACGGAGCCTTGAGCAAACATGAACCACAGGACAAGGAAAAGGCCCGCAACAATGGCGGCAATCGCCATGTTGAAGCCTTTCAGCAATTGCCAAATGACAAAGGTCAGAACCAACGCACCCACAAACAGAGCAATACCCCAAACCGAACCACCCCAGAGCAGCCAATAGGCGAGCAGTGGGTAGGCGGCAGAGAAGAACAGCATCTTGCGGGGTAATGTGTCGTGGAGCAGCGGCGCTGCAGCCACAAACATAAGTGCAAAGGCAAGGATCGGACGCCAATACAATTCCGAGGGATAGAACCCGAACATGAACTGGCTGAACCGCACCACAATGACCGCGAAACAGCCCCCCGTGTCGATTTCACGGCATTCAGCCAAAGAGCCTGCGGTCCAAACAGAATTGGTCACAAGCCATGACATCAGGCTCGTTACGACCAGGATAATGACCGCCAAAGAAATTAGAGAAACGATCGTATCGGACACGGACGAGAACATCTTCTCCCGCATCCAGGCGATCGGGCCGGACGTACTCACGGGCGAATGTGATGCCGGGATAGTCTGCGTTGAAACATACGCCAGTGACATCCCGCCAATTTGATCGTCCGGGCGGAAGACCTGTGTTTCGGAATCGGTATCTGACATGGCCTAGCGCTCCTTCAGGGAGACAGCGTTGTTGTAGAGGTTCATGACCCCCGAAATCAGCAGGGAGATCGTGAGATAAAAGCCCATCAACAAAATGAGGCATTCCATCTCTTTGCCTGTCTGGTTCAGCGTGATGCCGCCCAACGTCCCCGTCACATCCATGTAGCCCACGGCGATTGCGAGAGAGGAGTTCTTGGTCAAGTTGAGATATTGCGAGATCAAAGGCGGGATAATGATACGCAGAGCTTGCGGCAGGATCACCAGGTTCATGGTTCGTTTTGGCGGCAGGCCGAGAGAATAAGCCGCCTCAGTCTGGCCCTTTGAAATGGCCTGAATACCAGCACGCACGTTCTCTGCAATGAAGGCAGCTGTGTAGAGCGAAAGAGCAAGCCACAGCGCCATAAATGACGAGCGGATGTAGAGGCCGCCCTGGTAGTTAAAGCCCTTCAACTCAGGAAAATCGAGGGTCATGGGGCTTCCCAGCAGGAAGAAGAGCGCAAGTACCGGCAGGAAAATGATGGCAAGGCGGATCCGAAAGATCGGCAAAATCTCACCTGTGGCCTCTTGTCGTGCGGTGGCCCAACGACCGAATATCCAGGCCGCAACAAGCGACACGAGAAACAAAATGGCAAGGAGACCCGCCCCTTCACTCCAGATGGTTGCCGGGACGTAGAAGCCCCGGTTGGTCGCTGTCAGGAAGCCCGCCAACATAGGTTCGGTTTGGCGCGGTGAGGGCAGTAGAGCGGAAAATGCGGTGCTGAAAAGCAGGATCCAGAGCAAAACCGGTACGTTGCGGAATCCCTCAATATAGATCGTCATCAATTTAGCGATCAGCCAGTTCTTGGAGAGCCGCGCAACACCAATAGCGACGCCCAGAAAGGTTGCCAGAATGCAACCCAGAACGGCGATCAACAACGTGTTCAAAATGCCCACAACAGCAGCCCGCCAATGGGGCGACTGCGAATTATAGTCAATCAATGTCTGATTGATGTCGTAGGAAGCCGGCTGGAACAGGAAACCGAAGGAAAACTCTTTCCCGAGATCTCGGAAATTGTCGATCACATTGTCCACCAGCCACCCAACGGCGACCATGAACAATACCATCGCAATGACCTGGATCGTATAGGAACGGTATCTTGAATCGTAGATCAGCTGGGACAGGCGAAAACCGCCTGAATCCACAGGTCCATCCACTATTTGGGTGGCCGTTGTCATCGCTCGAGCCCCTCGCACGATCGTGAATTATTGGAAGGCAAGTCACACCCCTCGCGTGCCCTGCCTAGGCCTGGACGTTCAGCGCCCTAGCCAGTTGCAAAACGGGCGGCACCTAGGTGCCGCC
>CAKMZB010000005.1:222066-238156 GCA_929200315.1 uncultured Alphaproteobacteria bacterium
CCCGCAAGCATTTCGACTTAACGGATTGGAGCCGCGTACATCAGACCGCCATCGGTCCAAAGCGCGTTCACGCCACGCTCGATACCCAGCGGGGTTTCCGTGCCGAGATACCTAGCGAATATCTCACCATAGTTACCGCCTGCCTTGATGGCTCTCAGAGCCCAGTCATTATCAAGACCGAACATTGCGCCGTAATTGTCTTCGGTCGCGCCCAGCAAACGCTGGATATTCGGATCGGTGGAATCAGCCTTCATCTGATCGGCATTTCCTGCCGTCACACCAACTTCCTCGGCGGTGATCAAAGCAAGAATGGTCCATTTAACGATGTCAGCCCACTGATCATCGCCCTGACGGACGAGCGGTCCGAGCGGCTCTTTAGAGATGATCTCAGGCAGAACGATGTGATCGTCCGGGTTCTCAAAAGCGGAACGCGTAGCAGAAAGCCCCGAAGCATCCGTGGTGTAGGCATCGCAAGCGTTGGCGAGGTATTTTTCCTGCGCCTCCGCATTGGTCTCAACAGGCACGGGCTCGTAGGACATGTTGTTGGCACGGAAATAGTCGGCCAGGTTCAGTTCGGTTGTTGTGCCGGTCTGGATGCAGATCGTTGCGCTGGAAAGGCCAAGAGCGGAATCAACACCAAGGTCCTTGCGGACCATGAAGCCCTGACCGTCATAATAGTTAACCGGAGCAAAGGTGAACTTCAGGTCCACATCGCGGGAGAATGTTTCGGTCGTGTTGCGAGCCAGCATATCAATTTCACCAGAAGCAAGCGCAGTGAAACGTGTCTTACCGGTGGTAGGTGTGAACTTCACCTTGGAAGCATCGCCGAGAACAGCAGCAGCGACCGCGCGGCAAAATGCCGGATCAAAACCCTGCCAATCGCCGTTGTCATCTGTGAACGCAAAGCCCGGAAAGCCGGTGGAGACGCCGCATTGCAGAAAGTCTTTTGCTTTCACATCATCAAGCGTCGCAGCGTTTGCAGTGGCAGAAAAAGCCAGTGCTGCAGTGCCCAGTGCGAGGGTAAGAAGTTTGGTTTTCATAATAGGTATACCTTTCGGGTTTCCCCGTTTTTCTCTTCCCGTACGGCCAGCATCCTCATGATGCAGCCGTGTCGGACCCGCGGATCAGATGAATTGCAGATCGGCGAACGTTGTTCGCCTCACCTCCCTCAATTCTCTCGTCCGCTCGTTCGTCTAACAAACATTTGTATGCTTGCAGATCGCCGGGCCCTTTGACCCATCGATAACATGACATTAACGCATCGCGGTCAAGGCGTTGTGCTACGAAAGACACTTAGAACCCCCAAGCCCTTTCCATAACGGGCTTTGCAGCAGGAAAAACCAGCAATGAGCGACGAAAAAATGCAGGGCATCAACACGCGGCTCGCCCATTTGGGGCACGATCCGCGCAGCTATCATGGCTTTGTGAATCCGCCCGTTGTGCGCGCTTCGACCGTTCTTTTCCCCAACTATCAGACCATGGTGGAGCGGAGCCAGAAATACACCTATGGCACCCGTGGCACACCGACGACGGACGCTCTTGCCGATGCGTTGACTGATCTGGAAAGTGCTCAGGGGACGATCCTCGTTCCATCGGGCCTTGCGGCCATTTCCATCCCCTTCTTCGCCTATGCCAAGGCCGGATCTCACGTCCTGGTGGTGGACAGTCTTTATGAGCCCAATCGTCATTTTTGTGAGACGGTATTGTCGCGCTTTGGTGTGGAGATTGAGTATTTCAGCCCACATCTTGGCGAAGATTTCCGCAGCCTCATGCGGCCGGAAACTGACATCGTTATGCTGGAAGCCCCGGGCTCCAACACCTTTGAGATGTGCGATATTCCACTGCTGTCGCGCCTCGCGCACGAAGCCAATCCCGATTGCGTTGTGATGATGGACAACACCTGGGCCACGCCGCTTTTCTTCAAACCGCTGGACCACGGCGTTGATGTTTCCATCCACGCGCTGACGAAATATCCAAGCGGCCACAGCGACGTTCTCATGGGCAGTGTTTCCGCCAACGAGCGCTGCTGGAAGACCCTGCATGATACCCAAATTGCCCTTGGCACCTGTGTGCAGGGGGACGAAGCCTATCTCATCCTGCGCGGCTTGCGCTCAATGGGTGTACGACTGGCACATCATGAGCGCTCGACGATGGAGTTGTGCAAATGGCTGCAGCAGGACGAGCGGGTTGCCCGTGTGCTTTACCCCGCGCTGCCGGATGATCCGGGCTATGACATATGGAAGCGCGATTTTACCGGTGCGAGCGGCCTTTTTGGCATCGTGCTGAAAGGCGCAGACGAAGCGGCGGGCGCGCGGTTCCTTGATGCGCTAAAGCTCTTTGGACTTGGTTATTCCTGGGCCGGTCATGAATGCCTTGCGGTCATGCCGCGCTTTGGCGACCGCACGATTGCCCAGCCCCCCGAAGAAGGCGTCATCATTCGTCTTCAGATCGGCCTTGAAGATGTGGCCGACATCAAGCGTGATCTGGAGCGCGGCCTTTCGGCAATCTAGGGCGCAGCAATCTGCGCCGCCGTGGCAAAATCTGCCCCGGCTCGCAGCGGAACATCAGGCCCTTGCGGGCAAGCCACCGCGCCATGAGCAACGTAAAGATCGCCCCAAAGGCGAGGCCGACCAGGATGTCGGATATGTAGTGTGCGCCAACAAACGCTCGGCTCACACCGCCCAGGGCACCCAAAACCAGAAACACCGGCCAAGCGCGCGGAAGCAGCAGTGCTCCGGTCATCGCAACTGCACCGAATGTTGTGGAGTGGCCCGACGGGAAAGACGCAAAACTCGCGTCAAACGCGGCAAAATCAAAATGGAACGGTCCCAGCTCATCCAGATAGCGCGGCCGGGCGCGACCAATCGTGTTCTTGATGAGACTGACCGCCGTGCCGCTGACGGCGGTCGCCGAAAGGGCAAAAAGGGCGTCGGCAAAGACTTCGCGCGCCAGTGTTCGGCTGCGGCTGGCAACGGTTGACCAGTTGAGAAAAGACAGGCCGATCACCGCAACACCGCAGCCCCAAAGCACCCAATCGCTGGACCCAAACCGGGTCACATAACCAAAGAACTCCTGCAAATTCCCAATATCCTGCCGCAGCAAGTATTGCAGTGGGGCGTCGAGCAGGACGAATGAGACAACTGTCAGCACAACAATCAGCGCGACAAAAACATTCCAGCCCAGCGCCAACGGCCAAAGCGGGGCCGGATGGCGCACGGGCCTTTGCAGCCGTGTGCCGACGCCGTTCCAGGTCCGTCTCGCGCGTTGCAAAGGGGTCACAAGCCGTTATCCTTTTGTGTTGCGGGAAGCCGCGGTGCTGACGGGCCGCTTGCGGTGGAATCAAGTTCGTCGTCGTAAAGACAGATAGCATCTTGCCCCGCGCCGCGCGAAGCCCTAACGAGGGGCCGTATCGCGGATACGGGGCATGGCGCAGTCTGGTAGCGCACCTGGTTTGGGACCAGGGGGTCGCAAGTTCGAATCTTGCTGCCCCGACCATCCGTGAGACAAGGAGGCATTATGGCAGCACGCATCTACAAACCGGCCAAGACCGCAATGCAGTCCGGCAAAGCCAAGACAGCCAGCTGGGTGCTCGAGTTTGAACCCCGGGAAGCCAAACGTCGCGAGCCGCTGATGGGCTACACCTCCTCCTCCGACACGCTTTCGCAAGTGCGCATGAAATTTGAAAGCCGCGAAGATGCGATCGCCTATGCCGAGCGCAACAACGTCGCCTTTAGTGTTTCCGAACCGAAGGAACCGCAGCGCTGCAAGGTCAGCTATTCAGACAATTTCAGCTACAACAGAAAAGTCCCCTGGACACACTGATGCCCCGTCAGGGGCATGGGTCACGCGCAGTAGAATCAAATCCCATTATTTTTGGCGCAAGCAGATTTACCCAGCCGTGGGTTCTGGCGGAGAAGGGTGGCAAACAGGTGTTGTTAGCCGCCGCGAAACGCAATCTGGAACAGAACGAATTGCCGACTATCAAGATCTGTATTTTCGCTTTTCTTACAGCCGTAGCGCTGCTCATTCAAAATGCAGGCACGGCAAACGCATCTCAGGAGAAAGTTCAGGTTCCGGTCTACGACATGATGACGCGCTGCAAAGGCCTTGCCGAATCTCAAGATGAAAAACGCACATCCGCATTTTTGCAATGCCTTCAGATAGAGGCCCAGTCGCTCGAATTGGTTAAACCCGGATGGAGTGAAATCTCAGCGCAAGAGCGGCGGGAATGTCTCGTTGTAGGCGTAGCTCTGGACCGTCGGTCAAAGAACGGATCCTACTTTCTGCTTAACGGATGTGTTGAAGTCGCGCTGGCTGCTCGACGTCGCGCGGATGCAAAGGAGCGCCTGGTGGCTTTCACAATGGGGCAGATTACAATTCTTTCGCAAGAATGCGCAGGCCTGCAACTCAACGTTCGCGAAATCGCTATGGCGATCGGGAACCTGACGGAAATTTACGCCGAAAAACACACGAAGCAGCTTGAAGCTGGCGAACTTTCAGCAAGGGCGCAACTTGAACAAGCCAGTGGCGCTGCCTGCGACAACCTGCTCATCATGTTTGATGAAACTGGCGTGGTGGTACCCAATCTAGCAAAGCCCGCAGCGCCCGTGGAGGATAAGCAGGCAGACAGCGACCAGTAGCTCGGTGCCTACCCGCATTAGCACCGCTCGTCTGCCCGACCTTTACCCTTGAAGCACCTTGCTCCGTTCGCTAGAGAGCGCGCCAGTCGGAGTGTGGCGCAGCCTGGTAGCGCACGTCGTTCGGGACGACGGGGTCGGAGGTTCGAATCCTCTCACTCCGACCATTTGGCATTCTAAATTGTCTTCACTGGACCGGAGCGTATTCATGCCAGGAGACTTTTCCCAGGAAATACAATCTATCGAGCAGAGCCTTGCTCCCGGTGGATTGGAATGGGCGGAGGCTTTGCTTTCCATAGACGGTTTGGAGGCAGAACATACGGGGCTAGTTAGACTGGAGGTTTTTTACCCGGATGGACACGATGGGACCTCTCTGACGCCGAAAATGCGCAATGCGCTTCTTAAGCTACTCCAGCTTGGAGAAGACCAAAAAAAGCTCGTACCCGAAGCGCTCTTTCAGAGAGCGCTGGTCGAGTTCGATGTTACAGATTACGGATTTGAGGTCGCTGATGGGGAGGGCAATCAACAAGCGAATATGCGCGGCTTCAAAATATACACCAAGGGCGACGCATTTGCTGCTGCGAAACTGGAAGGGATCGCGATTCACGGCCACGATCTGGAGGATACTGACCACGTATATTTCAGCGTGAAGTATGACGTTTCGTGGGGTGAGTTGGTCCACGTCGTGTTCAAGGATGGAAAGCTGATCACGGTGTATGACGACGGTGTCTACTTCCCGAAATTCGACGACCCTGAGACGATAGCGCGCTTGAAAAAATATAGCTTTTTCTGGGACTGATCGCGCTGGCCTCTTTTCATACGCGTTTATGTCTGAACAAGGCTTGGCACCAAATGTGTTCTGACAAAGCAGCCATGACCGCCAAGAATATCCATATACGCATTCTTGTCATCGCTTTTGCATTCGCGGCAGTCATCACCTTGTTCTTGCTGCTTTTTCTATCGCGATCATCCGCAGACCTGGGCCAATTGGAACAAAATATCATTCCAAAGATTGAAAGGCAGCTTTCTGAGAAGGGTCTGGCATTTGGATCTCCCATCTTCATCCGAATATTCAAAGCCTCCGCTGAACTGGAATTGTGGGTCGACAATGGGAATATATTTGAGCTGTTTAAGGTCAATCCGATTTGCAATTTTTCAGGTGATCTGGGCCCGAAGCTAAAGGAAGGTGATCACCAGTCACCGGAAGGTTTTTATGCGGTCTCAAATCGGCAAATGAACCCAAACAGCAGCTATCATCTGTCTTTTAATCTTGGTTTTCCAAACAGATACGACAGATCTCATAATCGCACCGGCAGCTATTTGATGGTTCATGGAAATTGCGTTTCCATTGGCTGCTACGCCATGACGGACGAAGGAATAGAAGAGATTTACGTCCTGGCAGACGCTGCCTTGGCGAGCGGGCAACCCTTCTTTCGGGACACGCTTTTCCGTTTCGAATGACCGGCGACAATATGCAGAAATTTAGTCAGTCGGAATGGATCGAGTTCTGGTCCAACCTGAAAGAGGGCTACGATATATTCGAAGATTCAAAGCGACCTCCCAATGTGGAGGTTAAGGGGAGGAAATATATATTTGATTGATGTCCCAGCTATTCACCAGAGCATTGTCGCGAAACCGGCCTTATAGGTGCAAATGAGAGACCGCTGTTTCTGCAAAAATGCGGAACCCACACTTCTTGCTTCAACACTCCTGTAGGTTAAACAGGGCCAGTGCGGACCCTTAGCTCAGCTGGATAGAGCACCGGCCTTCTAAGCCGACGGTCGCAGGTTCGAATCCTGCAGGGTTCGCCAGTTTTTTGGAATTTGGCCTGACTTATCAGTCAGCTTGGTTGCACTTGGCCTGTACGATCTGGCCAATGGCAAGGCCGTCAGCATCTGCTTCGCCGGCGTTCAACTCCAGCACGTAACGGGCGGGAACCGTTGAAGAGATGATGTTTGTCGATTGCGGTACGGCACCACGGTGGATGTGGCTGATCTTTCCCATGGCATCAACGAAGATCATGTCGAGGGAGAGGATAGTGTTCTTCATCCACATATTGACGATCCGCTCTTCACCGAACTCAAAGAACATGCCTGTGCGCGGCACCATCGTCTCTCGAAACATCAGGCCGCGCGAGGTTTGTCGCGGAGTTGCGGCGAATTCGGCGTCATAGCGCACCGGGCCATGCGCAGTCTCGATGGTAAGATCGCAATTGCCGAACTGGATGGTTTGCGCGAAGGCGGATTGGCTCAGCATGAGAACGAAGAAAAGCGCCAGAAAACGCATAGATCAGTGGCTGTGTGGCAGGCTTTGGCCGGCCACCGGGTGAACCTCAGCGGCCATGCGGCCCTTGGCACCCTCGCCATAACGCACCATCACAACCTGGCCCGGCCGAAGCTCAGCAAGGCCGTAGCGGCGCAGCGTTTCCATATGGACAAAAATGTCCTCCGTTCCCGGCCCTTCGGTGACAAAACCAAAGCCTTTGGAGCGGTTGAACCACTTCACTTGCGCTTCCACGAGATCGCTCGTTGGTTCCACATCCACATGGGTGCGGGCAGGCGGCATCTGTGAGGGATGCACGGCGGTAGAATTGTCCATGGAAATGATGTTCACGGCCTGAAGACCGCGAGGCTTCTGCGCGACCTCGCACACGATCCGCGCACCCTCATGGGCCGTCTGGTAGCCCCCTGCCCGCAGGCAAGAGACGTGCAGCAGCACGTCCGGCATGTCGTCATCGGGTACGACGAAGCCGAATCCTTTCGACACGTCGAACCATTTGATGGCTCCAGAAATTTCCTGAATATCTTCGTCGAAACCAGCGTTTGGCGCGGCATCGCGGACGATATCGCCGTCACCGCCAACCGGGTCGGGAAAAACAGTCTTTCCTTTGTCGCCCATACGCACCCCAACGCAATTACCACCAACGGTTCCGCTTGGAATTCCATCGCGGCGGTCGATTCGTGACTGCACTTTGCCCCGCAAGAGTATGGACTGGCAAGGGAACCGCGCCGCTTACCCCAGATGGAACATCGCCAGGTCGAGGCTTGGGCCTATCTCATCGTTGATGACAAGCTTCGCCAAACCATCAAGCGGGGTCGGCTCTCGGTTGATAATGGCCAGCGGTGCGCCCTGTTGCACAGCGATCCGTGGGATGGAGGCCGCTGGTTCCACAACTAGGGATGAGCCAAGTACCAAAACGGCATCGCACTGTTCCACCCATTGCAGCGCGCGTTGCATCTTTTGTTGCGGCATGGGTTGACCGAAGGAAATAACATCCGCTTTCACCACGCCACCACATCGGGCGCAGGACGGCGCTTCCTCAGTCTCTTCAATCGCGTCACGGATCGCATTTAGGGCCATGGGCGTACTGCAAGAGAGGCACGAAGCCCGCAGACCTGAACCGTGCAATTCCACGACCGCCTCATCGCCCAGACCTGCACGCTGGTGCAGTCCGTCAATGTTTTGCGTTACCACGCCAAGAAGGCGGTCCTTTTTGGCAAGCGACGCGATGGCTTTGTGCCCGGCATTGGGCTGCGCCGCCTCATATTGCGCTTTGAAATAAAAGCGCCGCCGCCAATCCTCCAAACGTGCCTCGGGATCATTGAGAAAGTCCTGGAACTGGATCGGCTTGATGCGGCTCCAAATACCGCCAGGCGAGCGGAAATCAGCGATGCCGCTTTCAGTGGAAATGCCGGCACCAGTAAAGACCAGTAGCCGCTCGCTGCGGTTCAGGAAATCATCAAGATCATCCACAGCCACTTTAGTTGTCTTTCCACCTTTCCAGCCTATGGTCAGACCAACAAAACAGATCGGATTCTCTTTTTCCATGCGCTATCTGCACACAATGATCCGGGTGAAGGATATTGATGCCTCACTCGATTTCTACTGCAACAAGCTCGGCCTCGTAGAAACGCGACGTTTTGAGAACGAGGGCGGGCGCTTCACGCTGATCTTTCTTGCCGCACCGGAAGATGAAGCTCAGGCGCGGGAGAAGAAAGCACCCGAACTGGAACTGACCTACAATTGGGATCCGGAAGACTATGATGGCGGGCGCAATTTTGGTCACCTCGCCTATGTGGTCGATGACATCTACGCCCTTTGCCAAAAGCTGATGGATGCGGGCGTAACGATAAACCGCCCTCCCCGCGACGGCCACATGGCCTTCGTGCGTTCGCCGGACGGCATTTCCATTGAACTTCTACAAAAAGGCGAGTCCAAACCCGCCCAAGAGCCCTGGGCTTCCATGGAAAACACCGGGAGCTGGTAGGCTTACATTGACGTCACATTGCGGCCCACATTTGACCCTAGCGCAAGCGAAGTTTCCCGCTCTTTTCTCGCGGGGTAGTTCCCTTAACGCGAGTGACCATTGACCGGAGCGGCCAACATTTCCGCATGGCTCTTGCGCATCGGCGCCCCGCTTTTCATCGCGGCGGTCGCGCTTGCAGCTTGCAACAATTCTCCGACCGGTCAGCGAGGCATCAGCGCGGTGCTGGAACCGACACCAGCGGACGTCGCCGCTGCAATTGGTGAAGACGAACTCGTCGATGAAAACCTGACGCAACAGAATGTCTTCCAGATGGAAGCCAAGGTCGCTGCAGATGGAGGCGCCAACTCTGGCTCGGTTCCGGCAGCTGGAGGTGTGGCGGTCAATGGCACGCGGGTTGTCACCACCTCTGAGGCCGGCACAACGGGTGCAACAAATAGAACGCCTGTGCCTTCGGCATCCCTCGAGGCGTCCGGCACCGTTACCGCCTTGGCGCCTCAGGCAACCCGCTCCCGTTCGGGCAATTTCTTCTCGTCCCTCTTTGGCCGCAAACGCTCGAGCGCATCCGTGAACAGCACAAAGAATGCAGGGAGTGCAGGCTTTGGCTTCAACGCCAATCCGCGGCCCCCTGGCGCTGTGGCATCCGGCGGCGCCACCGGTCTGCCGGGTGTTGATCTTGACCGCGTCTATGCGATGGACGGGATCGAGGACGAGACCGGCCGGACCCGCCAGCGCATCCGCATTGGCGGCGAGGAACCGGTACGCGTCGCCTCCGTCACAAATCTTGCCCGCCGCGCCGCCAACGGTGTTCTGGTTCAACGGCCGGATGTGGAAGTACATTGCTTCCCGCCACGCCTACTCAGCCTTCTAAAGAAGGTGGAACGCCGCTTTGGTCGCTCACCCGTGGTGACATCCGGCTATCGCTCAACGCGCTACAATCGCAAAGTTCGCGGTGCGCGCAACTCGCAGCACACTTTTTGCCGAGCTGCCGACATACAGGTTAAGGGTGTAAGCAAATGGACGTTAGCGCGTTATCTACGCACTCTGCCCGGTCGCGGTGGTGTCGGCACCTATTGCCACACCAAGTCCGTTCATATCGATGTTGGTTCCAAGCGGGACTGGAACCGTAAGTGCCGCCGCAAGCCCGGCAAAGCTTAAAGCCGCCTGCCCGTCAGCACAGACCTCCAGAAATCTATCAAAAAGACACGCCCTGCGGGGTTGCGGCCTGCAAAACTCGTCGTTATATCGACGCCGCTGCGGTCCCTTCGTCTATCGGTTAGGACGCCAGGTTTTCAACCTGGAAAGAGGGGTTCGATTCCCCTAGGGACTGCCAGCCTTTTCCCAACAGATTGAGCCTTAAAGCTGCGCAATCGCCAGCGCGCGTCCACTTTTAAGTGTGATGCGCAAATCGCCCGTAACATTGTTTGAGAGCGTGAGCGTATCGCCAAGGGGAACATTGCGGTCGGTAAGCTGCCAGCGCGCGCCTTCGATGGTAATGGCGTCCAGGTTGGTGATCGGCAGGATCGAAAAGGTCGTGCCACCGGGCCAATCCGGCTCCACCTCCCCTGCCATCAACGCAAAGGCTTCCTCCTTGCCCGAAGTCGCGGTGATATCGAAGCTGTCCAGCTGCGCCGAGAAAAGCGAAAGGAGCACCGCAAAGCTGTGATCCGCGCGCCCGCCGAACGCGCCGACAAGAATGATCCGTGTTGCACCTGCCGCAATCGCTTCCGCCATAGCCAGCGCCCCGTCGCTTGTATCTTTTGCTGCCGGAAAGGACTTGCGCGGCACATCGGAAAAATCCTGCAACAAAACCTCATCTGCTGAGTCGAAATCCCCCACCCAGAGATCCGGCACCACGCCAAGCGCCTTGGCGTGAATCATCCCACCATCGGCGGCAATGATGTGCGACCCCGCAATCTGCCCCCGCAGCCGTTCGGTCACGGTCAGATTTCCGGCCAAAAGCACCGTCGCTTTGATCATCAGGCTTGTTTCTCACGTTTAAAGCACGTTAGGCTTGGCGTGCTTTCGGGGTGCCCGGTACCGGGCTGAGAGGACGTTGTCCAACCCGTGGAACCTGATCCGGCTCGCACCGGCGGAGGGAAGAGCATGTCACAGCGCCCTTTCTCTTTTTCATGTGCGGTCCGATAGTTTGACCGGAGACGCATGATGCGCACCCTTCTGCCTGCCCTCACCTTTGCTGCCTTAACAGCAACCGCTGCTTTGGCCGACGATAAGCCGGTGCTTACCGTATATACCTATGACAGCTTTACCGCCGATTGGGGCCCTGGCCCTAAGGTTGAAGAGGCCTTTGAGGCCAAATGCGAGTGCGACCTGCAATGGGTTGCGCTTGGCGATGGTGTGGCGCTTCTCAACCGGTTGAAACTGGAAGGCGCGGACAGCAAGGCTGATGTCGTGCTGGGACTTGATACGAATCTAATCGTCGAGGCCGAGGCAACCGGACTCTTTGCGCGATCCAACACGGATCTTTCCGCGCTCAATGTCCCCGGCGCCTTCAAGAGTGATATCTGGGTGCCCTACGACTTTGCTCATTTCGCGGTGGTCTATGACAGCCAAGCCATCTCGAGCCCGCCCCAGAGCCTCGCCGAGTTGGTCGATGGCAAGGGCGAGGGGAAAATCGTCCTTCAAGACCCACGCACATCAACACCGGGACTGGGATTCCTGCTCTGGATGAAGGCCGTCTATGGCGACAAGGCAGGTGAGGCTTGGGGCCGCTTGCAGGATAGGATCGTTACGATAACACCCGGTTGGTCAGAGGCTTACGGCCTCTTTACCCAAGGTGAGGCCGATATGGTGCTCTCCTACACAACCTCTCCTGCCTACCATCTCATCGCTGAGGAAACCGACCGGTACAAGGCGCTCACCTTCGCCGAAGGCCATACTCTCCAGATTGAAGTTTCAGGACGCTTGAAGGCAGCGAAAGAACCGGAATTGGCGGAACAATTTCTCACCTTCACCACAAGCGCTGAGTTCCAATCCATCATCCCCACCACCAATTGGATGATGCCGACTGTGAATATGGTTCTTCACCCTGTCTTCGACATGCTGGAAACGCCGCAAACCCTTGAAATTGCGCCGGAAGAAGTCGCAAACAATCGCAAGGCCTGGATTGCGGAATGGCTCGCTGCTTCGAGCCGCTGACCCCATGAGAACACTACCCGCTTGGCTCGCACTGGGCGCGATTGCAACGCTGATCGGCGGGGCAGCGCTGGCGCTGGTTTCCGTTGCGCCGGCGACAAGCGGGGTCTTTGACACCTGGTTCTGGAGCGTCCTGAGTTTCACGCTCTGGCAAGCGGGATTGTCGACGCTTTTGTCAGTGGGCCTCGCCGTCCCGGTCGCACGCGCGCTCTCCCGTTGTTCTAACTTTCCGGGGCGCAAGTGGTTGCTGACTTTGTTCGGCCTGCCGCTGGCCCTACCCGCGCTCGTCGCGGTCTTCGGCATTCTCGCCGTTTACGGTGGGCGGGGCTGGTTGAACGGGCTTGGCACGGCTTTCGGCCTTCCTGCCCTGCCGAACATCTACGGCCTCGACGGTATTCTGCTCGCCCATACATTCTTTAACCTGCCGCTGGCCATCCGCCTGCTGTTGGCGGCTCTGGACCGGGTGCCACTCGAGCAATGGCGGCTGGGGCAGCAGCTTTCTTTCAGCGGCTGGACGACCTTTCGCAACATGGAGTGGCCCGCAATCCGCGCCGACCTACCGGGGGTTATCGGTCTTGTGTTCATGCTGTGTCTGACAAGCTTTGCCGTCGTTCTGATTCTCGGCGGAGGACCATCGGCAACCACACTCGATGTGGCGATCTACCAGGCTCTGCGCTTCGATTTCGACCCGGCCCGTGCGGTAGTGCTGGCGACGGCGCAGGTTCTGGTGACAGGCATCGCGCTCGTCATCATCGCGAAATTCGGTCTGCAATTGAACGAAGAACCCACAATCTCCGCTGCCTCTCCCAGACCAGGAGAAAGGAGTGTCGTCGACATATTTCTCATCGGTGCTGCCACCCTCTTCGTACTGCTGCCCCTCGCTGCCCTGGTTTTGAAAGGCCTGGGGGCGGAAATGGGACGTTTGGCGCAGGATAAAGCCGTGCAACGGGCGACGCTGACGAGCCTGGCCGTCGCTGTTCCTGCAGCGCTCATTGCTGTGAGCGCGGCCCTTGCGCTGGTGCATGGACGGCTGCGCGGTGGCGGACGTCTCCAAAACCTTCTCTTTTCAGCGGCCGGCAATGTCACCCTTGTCGTTTCACCGGTTCTGCTCGGCGCAGGATGGTTCGTGGCCCTGAACCGCTTCGGTTACGATTGGGCACTCGCCGCCTCGCTCCTCATCGCCGCCAATGCCGCGTTGGCACTGCCTTTCGCCATGCGCGTGGTCGGGCCGGCTGTCCTTTCGATCGCCGCGCGGACGGACCGGCTTTCTGCCCAGCTTGGCCTCTCGGTCAGCGCGAGGTTGCGGCTCGTCTGGTGGCCAATGCTTCGGCGTCCACTAGCGACAGCCTTCGCTTTTACCATGGCGCTGTCCCTCGGTGATCTTGGCGTCATCGCCTTGATCGGAAATCAGGATCTCGTCACGCTGCCGGCTCTGCTGATGCAACGCATGGGCAGCTACCGGACGGATGATGCGGCCGGCATCGCGCTCATTTTGGCAATCGTTGCCATTTCGATTTTCACGCTCGGAGACCGAGGAAAGGTGCGGCTATGAACGACACTCTCGAAATCACCGATGTCGCGCTAACCTTGGGCGAGACAAATTTCGCCTTTGACCTTGTCTGCCCTGCAAGCAGCACTACGGCCCTGATCGGGCCAAGTGGATCTGGCAAAACGACGCTTTTGAACCTCATTGCGGGTTTTTTGACGCCTCAAGGCGGTGAGATTCGTGCCATGGGCACCACGCTGAATGCCATGCCACCAGACAGGCGGCCCGTTTCCATGGTGTTTCAGGATCACAATCTCTTTCCGCACCTCACCGCCGGGCAGAACGTGGCGCTGGGCCTTTCCGCTACCGCTAGGCCTGACGCGAACCATCCGCAGGTGTTGGAGGCATTGTCTAATGTCGGGCTTGCCGGCAAAGCCGAGCGCTATCCAGGCAAACTCTCTGGGGGTGAACGCCAACGAGTGGCCATCGCCCGCTGCCTTTTACGGGACCGGCAGATCCTTCTATTGGATGAACCCTTCGCTGCTCTTGGCCCAGCGCTTCGGCAGAACATGTTGGCGCTGATAGGTCGCCTGCGCGATGAGCGTGACCTCACCATCATCCTGGTCACCCATTCCCCCACCGATGCTGCTGCCCTTGCAGACCGCGTGGCTTATCTGGATGCGGGGCGCGTTATTGTCAGTGGCCCGACACAAGACATCCTCTCCGACACCCGTCTGGAAGGGTATCTCGGCAATTGGGGAATGAAGAATCACAGCGTTGTAGCCCTGGGTGGGAACGTCTAGGGTCGCCGTCACGCCTGAAGCCGGAGGGGAGGCCGCGCTTGAACGCTTTTGCCAGAATTGTAGGCACAATTGGCTGGTTAAATGCCTCAATCAATGGGGTTTTACGTCAAGCCGGATGGATTTGCGTTGCCGCCATGGTGACGATCATCCTCACCCAGGTCGTCTTCCGCTATGTCCTCAACTCACCGCTCAATTGGACGGAGGAAGGCGCACGCTTTCTCATGCTCTGGCTCATCGCCTTCATGGCACCCTCTGCCTATCGCTGGGGTGGGTTTGTCTCCATCGATATGTTGGGGGACGCCCTGCCGGAAAAGGCGCGGGACATTCTCATTCTGCTGCTAACCAGCGTTGCAACGGTGGTTCTCATCGTTCTCGTCTCCCACGCCATCGACCATTATCAGGCTGGCCGCATCTTCAAATCCGCTGCACTAAAAATCCCGCTGAAATACGTCTACCTCTCGCTGGGTGTCTGTTTTGGCCTGATGCTCCTGGTCAACATTGAACTATGGCTGCGCTCGCTTGGCCGGTTGCTCGGCGCAAAGGCCGGGTTTGAACCGCCATCCATGCCAGCTGATGTAAGGGCGGAATAGACCATGCTCCCGCTCTTTCTTGTCGTCTTCCTGGTCTTTCTCCTGATCGGAATGCCGGTCTTCTTCGCCATGCTCGCCGCTCCCGGCGTCATGCTTTTCAGCGAAAACATGACACGCGATATAGCGCTCATGTACCGCAATATTTTCAATGGGATGGACTCGTTTCCTCTCATGGCAATTCCATTCTTCATGCTCGCTGGTGAGTTGATGAACAAGGGCGGGATCACCATCCGTCTGGTGGAGTTGGCACAGGCACTGATCGGCCATCTTCGTGGTGGTCTGGCGCATGTGAACATTCTGTCGTCGATGCTCTTTGCCGGCCTTTCCGGCAGCGCAGTTGCCGACACGTCGGCGCTCGGATCAATGCTGATCCCGGCGATGGAGAAAAATGGTTACACGCGCAAATTTGCCGCTGCCATCACCGCTGCATCATCGGTGATCGGGCCGATCATTCCCCCGTCCGGCATCATGATTATCTACGCCTATGTGATGGAAGTTTCGGTTGCCGCGCTGTTTGCCGGCGGTATCGTGCCCGGTGTGTTGGTGGGGCTTGGCTTGATGATAGTGGTGAGCCTGATGGCAAACCGTTACGATTATCCCGCTGCGGAGCGGGTCATAACGTCTGATTTGCATATCGGAATTTCCGAAAATTGGCTTTCGCGGGTGCTGTTCGTCGCTGTCTCGGTGGCCTTCTTTTACGCAATCTCCGCATCAATTGGCGGCCTTTGGGTGCGTGTTGGCGCAGCAGTGCTCGTGACGGGCATCATGATCACCTGGTTCCGCCCTCGCCTCAGCCCGGAATTCCGCATAGTCGTAAAGCGTGCCGTTCTGCCGATGCTGACACCTATCATCATCCTGGGCGGCATTTTGGGTGGTGTCTTCACGCCGACGGAAGCCTCAGCCGTTGCGGCCTTCTACGCCCTTATCATCGGCCTGTTCGTCACCGGCGCGCTGAAATGGGCCGACATTCCTGCAACCTTCACCAAGGCAGCGATGACGTCCGCCGTTGTGCTCCTGCTGGTTGGTGCTGCGATGGCGTTTAAGACCGTAGTTGGCCTCTCCCACGTTGCTGAAGACATGGCAAAATGGATCCTGACGCTGTCGAGCAACCCGTTGGTGCTGCTGCTTCTTATCAACATCCTGCTCTTCATCGT
>CAKMZB010000005.1:238166-255825 GCA_929200315.1 uncultured Alphaproteobacteria bacterium
CGTCGGCATGTTCCTGGATGCTGGCCCGGCCATCATCATTCTGGGGCCAATCCTCGGGCCGATCTTCCTCTCCATGGGGGTAGACCCGATCCACTTTGCCATCATCATGTCGGTGAACCTTACCGTCGGCCTTGCGACACCACCCATGGGGCTGGTGCTTTTTGTGGCCTCATCAGTCTCTGGGGTGAAGGTCGAAGCCATCTCGAAGGCGATTTTGCCGTTTCTCGCCGTTGAAATTTTGGTGATCTTCATGATCACCTATATTCCCGCAATTTCCCTTACGATCCCGCGCTGGCTGGGCTACGTAAACTAATCAAACCGTCCAAGGAGGAAGGACAATCATGACTTCACTCACCAAATTGCTCGCCGGTGCGGCGCTCGGTTTTGCCGTTGCTACCGCAGGGATCGGCGCAGCCATGGCGCAGGATTTCACCATCCGTGCAACCGCTAACTCCAACGAGAATGACGAAGATGCCGACGGCCTCAACGTCTTCAAGAACTTCGTCGAGAACGCATCCAACGGTCGCATCACGGTGGAAAACTTCATCGGAACGCAACTCTGCTCCAAGGGCGCTGAGTGTTTGCAGGGCATCTCTGACGGATCGATCGACGTCTATATCTCGACATCCGGCGGTGCCGCAGGCGCCTTCCCCTATGTGCAGGTTCTCGACCTGCCCTACCTGATGCGTGATGACCGCGTTGCAGAAGAAGTGCTCACCGACAGTGATTTCGTGCCGCTGCTGCGTAAGAAAATTCTGGACGATTCCGGCGACACCATCCGCCTCATGACCATTGGTAACACCGGCGGCTGGCGCAACTTTGCCAACACCAAGCGTGAAATCAAACGCCCCGGTGACATGGCTGGCTTGAAAATCCGCACTGTGGTTGCAGACCTACCGCAGGAACTGGTGAAAGCGCTTGGCGCTTCCCCCACACCCATTCCGTGGCCTGAGCTCTTCACCTCGTTCCAGACGGGCGTTGTTGAAGGTTCCAAGAACGGCATCACCGACATCATGGGCATGAAGTTTCCGGAAGCTGGTCTTCAATACGTAACCCTCGATGGTCACGCTTACATGGGCGCCCTTTGGTACATGAACAACGACAAGTTCATGTCCATGCCGGATGATCTCAAACGCGTCGTCATTGACGGTTTTGCTGCGCTCCAGCAGGCAACTTTTGCTTCACCCAAGCGTAAGTCGATCCAGGCCTATAGCGACTTCGTTGCCGGTGGCGGCAACCTCTACGTGCCCTCCCCTGAAGACAAAGCCGCTTTCCAGGAAGCCGCTGCTCCGGTCTATGACTGGTTCAAGCAGAACGTCGACGGTGGCGAAGAGGTCTTCAACTCGATGAAGAATGCAGCTGACGCAGCTCAGACCGCGCTCGATGCACGTGCTGCTGCTGACATGCAGTAACATTGGACAACAGTCATGAGACTTCGAAAGTCCGGGACCCTTGGTTCCGGGCTTTTTCTTTTTTGGAGCGCTCCCCTGTCACGGTCCTGTCATGGCGGTTAACAATGCACACCCCACACGGGGCAAGCGGAAGGAATCAGCTACCATGAACGCGCAGTCAGGGCGGATACGCCCCAAAAAGCTGAAAGTTCGCACCATATTCCTCTCCGATCTACATCTGGGTCTGAAGCACGCCCAAGCTGACAAGGTGCTGGAATTTCTCAGGCACACAGAATGCGAGACGCTCTACCTGGTGGGCGACATCGTGGACAATTGGGCGCTGAAGCGCTCCTGGTTCTGGACCCAGCCCAACAACAACGTAATCCAGAAAATCCTGCGCCTGGCGCGCAAGGGCACCAAAGTCATCTACATCCCAGGCAACCATGACGAACAATTCCGCTCCTTCTGCGGGCAGAATTTCGGCGTTGTCGCGGTGCGGGAGGAAGCAATCCATAAAGGCGCGGACGGGCGTAAATATCTCGTACTACACGGCGACAAATTCGATGGCGTTGTGCTCAACGCCAAGTGGCTCGCCCATTTGGGGTCCTGGGCCTACAACACTGCCATGCGGATCAATGTAGTAGTCAACCGCATCCGCCGACTGTTTCGCATGCGCTACTGGTCGCTTTCCGCCTATCTGAAACGGCGCGTGAAATCAGCCGTCGAGTTCATCGGCAATTACGAGGAAGCACTTGTGCGCGATGCTCGCGAGCATGACGCGCAAGGTGTGATCTGCGGTCACATCCACACCGCCGAATTCCGCGATATCGACGGCATTCTTTACGGCAATTGCGGTGACTGGGTGGAGAGCTGCACAGCGATTGTGGAAAATTTTGATGGCTCGCTCGAGCTCATCGAATGGATGGTCGAGCGAGAGAAATTCCTGGCACCGCAGGACATCAACGCTTGAAAATACTGATCGCGACGGATGCCTGGCTTCCGCAGGTCAACGGGGTGGTGCGTACACTGGACAATGTGCGCAGCGAGCTGATCAAAATGGGCCACGTGGTTCATATGCTTACGCCCGAAGGGCGACGCACAATTGGCATTCCCGGCTATAGAGAAATTCAACTCGCATTCCCGTCCCGTAGGACGGTAGCACGGGAGATCGAGGCGTTTGGGCCGCAGGCGATCCACATCGCCACCGAAGGTCCGATCGGCCAGCGGATGCGCGGTTACTGTCTGCGCAACAATTTGCATTTCACCACGAGTTACCATTCCCGTTTCCCCGAATATGTCGCAGCACGCATTCCGCTTCCCGGCATCGAGGCGCTAACCTACCGAATTGTTCGCAATTTCCACCGCCCTGCCAAGGCGACCCTCGCCCCCACCAAAACCATCACCGAAGATCTTCTCGCCCGCGGTTTCCCCGCCGCGCAAACTTGGACACGCGGGGTGGATCATTCGATGTTTCGTGACATTCCAAAGAGCGGGCGTGTGACCTATCCCGGCGATGGGCCGGTCATGATCCATTGCGGGCGACTGGCCGTAGAGAAGAACGTCGCCGCCTTTCTCGACATGGAGATTGAGGGCACAAAGGTCGTCATCGGTGACGGCCCCATGCGTGCGTCGATGGAAGAAGCCCACCCCAATGTCATCTTCACCGGCTACATGTTTGGCGAAGAGCTGGTGCGGTATCTGGCTGGCGGCGATGTCTTCGTCTTCCCGTCGCGCACCGACACATTCGGCCTGGTCATGATTGAAGCCATGGCCTGCGGACTGCCGGTTGCAGCATTTCCCGTCCCCGGCCCCATAGACGTGGTGACGGACGGTGAAAGCGGTGCGCTCGATGAGGATCTCGCCAAGGCCACAAAACGCGCCCTCACCATTCCCCGCAAGCAGGCGCGCGCGCGGGCGGCAGAGTTTACCTGGGAGCGGACAGCACAGATGCTGTTTGACGCTCTCGTGCCCATTCGCATGCCGGATTGAGGATGCTGCTGCCTTCTGGACATGAAGGCAATTCAGCGGCACTTTTGGAACAGGCGATCCGGCATATCAGAGGCAGCATTTCGACAATGGAGAAAATTACGAAAACCCATGTCTTGGCCGTCCTGGGTATCGTTGCCGCTCTCGCAATTGGCTATTTTAAAGTCCAGGTGCGGTCGGCAGAAACGTATACCGATGCCACAGACCCACTGCGGTTGGTTGACCACGACGGGTATTGGGGTCTGACCATTCAAAATGTCGGGCCGTCAACCGATGCCGTCTCGTTCTGGTACGTTCCCAGCCAAAACGAAGTCTATTGCGAACTGCAATCATACTTTTCGGAAAACGAGCGACGGGAAATTGAAAATGTCTGCGATGCAATCAGCAGCTTGGCCGAAGACACGATAACAATGCAGATTGTTTTGACAGATGAAATGTTTGAGCGATCCAATTGGCGAGATGTGTTCAGGAAGGAAAACGGATTTCAGTAAGCCTGCCAAGGTGTCCGGCAGGCCCAATTGCCGCCACAGCCTAGCGACGGTTGGGGAAGAGATGCGGCTTGTAATCGTCGACCAGGCGATTACCGCGCTCGATTTCCTCGGCGTTCATCTTCTTGATGACCTCTTCCTGACTGATCGCGGCATCTGGATCACCACCAAGGGCTGACAAAACGTACCAGGCATAGGCACGCACTAGGTCCGGTCCGGGCATTCCGCGACCGATCTCGTAGTACCAACCGACGCCGGATTGTGCGCCAGGATGGCCTTTGATCGCCGCGCGCAAATACCAGTCGAAGGCACGCTCATCGTCCCGCTCACGGCCAAGGCCCATGGCGTAGTGGATGCCAATGAGTTCCTCTGCGGTAGCATTACCCGACTGAGCGGCGGGCAGCAGCTCACGGTAGGAGGTTTCAAAGTCCCCCGCCTCCATCGCATCCTGGGCGGCGCGGATGTCGGCAAGCGCAAACGGCGCGACAAAGAGCACGAGACAAACCGCGCAAAGGGCTGGGAGCGGACGCAGAAAGGCGTTAGTTTTTGAGACCATGCCAAACATTTTTCCCACCCCTTTTCGTTTGCGCTTTCTTGTCATTATCATCGCTGCATTGAGCATCATCACCCCCGCGTTTGCTGATGAAAATGCAAGACCCGCGGGCCTACCGCAACCGCTAGCGGACACCGATTTTCTCTCCACTTCAAAGGAGCGTGTCGAGCTTGGACGGTTGCTCTTTTATGACCCTGTCCTTTCCGGCAATCGCAACATTTCCTGTGGCACCTGCCATCACCATGACCACGGGACGGGGGACGGGCTTTCCTTGCCCGTTGGTGAGGGAGGTGTTGGCCTCGCCACCAAACGGACCGTTGGCGAAGGCGTTCACCGCATCCGTCGCCGTG
Source organism: uncultured Alphaproteobacteria bacterium (assembly GCA_929200315.1). Lineage (GTDB taxonomy): Bacteria > Pseudomonadota > Alphaproteobacteria > Rhizobiales > Rhizobiaceae > Pseudahrensia. Next base: position 242,935 of record CAKMZB010000005.1, read on the forward strand.
TGCCGCGCAACGCACCACCCCTCTTCAATCTGGGTGCGAAGGATGTGCGAGTGCTGTTCCATGACGGACGGCTGTTCCATGATGACGAGCAGCCCTCCGGCTTCCGCTCTCCAGGTGGGGAGTATTTGCCGAAGGGCCTGACTTCCATCGTCGCTGCGCAAGCCATGTTCCCGGTGACGTCAGAAACGGAGATGGCTGGCGATCTTGAAGAAAATCCCGTCGCGGTCGCGCGAGACAAAGCGGCGGATGGTGGCTTTAAGGAAGTCTGGCGGGCGCTGGAAGAACAGGTGCGCAAGGAAAAGGCCTACCGCCCGCTCTTTGCCAAGGCTTATGGCGATGAGCGCATCGACATGGTGCGCATCGCTAATGCGCTCGGCGACTTCATCATCCACGAATGGCGCGCCATCGACACGCCCTTCGATGCTTATCTGCGCGGGAACCAGGATGCACTGACCCAGGACCAGAAGCGCGGTATGGCGCTGTTCTACGGCGAAGCGGGATGCAGCGTCTGCCATTCCGGCAGCCTGCTTGCTGACCAAGACTTCCATGCCATCGCCATGTCGCCATTGGGCGGGCGCTCCACGCGCCCCTTCGACCCGATCATCCGCGACCGGGGTCGCATCAATTTTTCAGACCGTAACGAAGACGCCTGGAAATTCCGCACCCCGATGCTGCGCAATGTGTCTGCCACCGGCCCATACGGCCATTCTGGCGCCTATCGCAGCCTTGAAGCCGTGGTCCGGCACCACCTCAATCCGGTTGAGAGCTTGCGGAATTACGACCGCAGCCAAGCGATCCTGCCCGAACATGGCGATCACAACGACTTCACCGCGCTCGACAATCCGCAAACGGTGAATGCGATTGCCGCGGCCAATGAGTTGGGGTCACAGAAACTGAGCGACCCGCAGATCACCGATCTCGTTGCGTTTTTGAAAAGTCTAACGGACGAGCAGAGCCTGAAAGGCCGGCTGGGGCGCCCGGACCAAGTGCCAAGCGGTCTAACGGTAGAGAAGTAAATCTATCCCGTCATCGGCTGCCTCAGTCCCGATGATCTGGGGCACCAGCTCCTCGCTTACCAAGTCCTTGTCATTCCCGCGAAAGCGGGAATCCATCTCGACGACGGCATCAAGCCTTACCATGGATCTCCGCTTTCGCGGGGATGACAACAGGAGATGAAAGCCTCTCCCTACGGAACATCCGCCCCCTCAGCCAGCGAATAAAGCTCAAACCAAGTCTCTCTGTCGATCTCCACCTTGAAGGCGTCGGAAAGGCTCGCAACACGCTCCAGATTGTTCGTCCCGGCCACCGGGCAGATGCCGGAGGGATGCGCCATCAGGAAAGCGTAAGCTACAGTGTCGACCCCAACACCATAAGCATTGGCCAATTCCAGCATTTTAGGCATCACCCGAGCAGCGCGGGCACTGTCGGCCGAAAAGAGTTCCCCTCCAGCCAGTGGAGACCACGCGATAGGCACAATGCCGCGCTCTTGCAGGAAAGCGATGTCACCGTTGGTGAAAGCCTCCCGGGCCAGCACAGAAATTTCGATCTGGTTTGTCACCAGTGGCGTTTTCATTCCAGATTGCAGCAGCGTCCAATCGTGCAGCTTGAAATTGGAAACCCCGACGGATTTCACTTTTCCAGCCTTCACCAGCCCGTCCAGCGCCTCACCGGTTTCGTGGTGATCCATGAAAGGGTCCGGGCGGTGGATCAGCAGCATGTCGATGACATCAATGCCGATGCGCGAGAGTGAATTGTCCACCGAGGCGCGAATGTGATCCGGCGACGTGTCATAGTGAGCCACACGCCGGGCCGGCGCCGTATCAGAGACCAGCTTAATATCGCATTTGGTGATGATCTGCATCTTGTCGCGCAGACCTGGATCTTCCTTTACCGCCTGGCCAAAAATCTCTTCGCACCTGTAGTCGCCGTAAATATCGGCATGATCGAAGGTGGTGATCCCCTGCTCCAGGCAGGCGTCAATCTTGGCGCGCACATGGGCGGTGGAGGTGTCGGCATCATCGCCCAACCGCCAAACGCCGTAGATCATGCGGCTGAACGGGGTCAGATTATCCGCGAACTTGACCGTTTCCATCAGCGCCGCTCCCCGACACCCAGCGGCGTTGCAGGCGTTTCCGCAGGCACGCGGCCATATTCCACAGGCAGCGAGCAGGTCTTTAGCTCCGGCAGCACCTTCTTGCCGAAGATCTCAGCTTCGTCCTTGTGCGGATAGCCAGAGAAGATGAAGGCGCGGATGCCCATCTTGCGATAGTTCTCGATTTTGGAGAGCACCTGATCAACGGACCCCACCAGCGCGGCACCACAGCCGGAACGGGCGCGACCGATGCCGGTCCAGAGGTTATCTTCGCTGTAACCCTCATCATCGGCCATCTCGCGTGCCGCATTCTGCTGAGCAACGCCTAGCGTTTTGGCATCAAGCGCCCGACCCTGAATTTCTTTGCCGAAATCATCGTCCAGCTTTGAGACGAGGCTGTCGGCATATTCCCGTGCCTCTTTTTCAGTATCCCGCACCACCATGTGCACACGCAGACCGTAATCCAGCACACGGCCATGATGTTCGGCGCGGGCGTGGACAGCTTTCATCCGCTCGACGAGCAGGTCTTCGGTTTCCGGCCACATCAGATAGACGTCGCAATGGGCACCGCAGAGGTCGAGCGCTGGTGGGGAATAACCGCCAAAATAGAGCAGCGGGCCACCGTTTTGCTGATAGGGACGCACCGGATCAGTGTTCAGACCTTTGAGCTGGTAAATCTCGCCATCGTAATTGATCTCATCCTGTGTCCACGCCTGACGGAGAATTTCAACCACTTCCCAGGACCGCTTGTAGCGGTGTTCGCTCGTCGCATCCTCGCCCGGGAAGTTGGAGGAGATGACGTTGAGCGTCAGGCGCCCTTTCATCACATGGTCCACTGTTGCAACCGCACGAGCGAGCATTGCCGGATGCACCTCACCGCAGCGGATCGCGGCGAGCAGATTGATGTTTTCCGTCAGCGGCGCCATGGCCGATACGAAAGACCATGTGTCTTGCCCCACCTGGTAGGACGAAGGGCAGAGGCAATTGCGAAAACCGAGCCGATCCGCCGCCTGCACAATTTCCTTCGTATGCTCGAAGGAAGAGCGAAGATCACCATCGGGCACCCCGAGATAGCGGTAATCATCGGAACATATCGGGGCGAACCACGACACTTCTGAGGCGTCCAGGCCCTCGGAACGGACGGGAACGATGCTCATATTTTCTCCCAAGAGCAGATGCGCTTTTCCCTTGCTGTAAACGCTCGACCGGAATACCTCAACGCGCATCAAACAGCGGACGGCATTCCATGACCAAGAACCTGCGATACGGCATCATCGGCTGCGGCATGATGGGCCAGGAGCATATTCGCAACATTGCCCTATTGGGCGACGCTCGCGTGGTGGCGATTGCTGAACCTGATGCAAAGATGCGCGAGGCAGCACAGGCGCTGGTTCCGGACGCTGCGGCCTACGAGAGTGGCGAGGAGTTGATCGAGGCGGGCAAGATTGATGCCCTCATCATCGCCACACCCAACAATCTCCACACGCAGCATCTGCAGTTGGCGCACAGCCAGAGCGAACTGCCGGTTCTGCTGGAAAAGCCACTCTTCACCGATCTGGCTGACGCAGCTTCCGTTCGGGACAAAGCAGCGACCGGTTTGCCCGTCTGGGTGGCGATGGAATATCGCTATATGCCTGTTATTGCATCTTTTATTGATGAAGTGCGGGCCATGCAGAACCGCGGTGAGAAAGTGCAGATGCTGGCCATTCGTGAGCACCGCTTCCCCTTTCTTGAAAAGGTCGGCAACTGGAACCGCTTCAACGCCCAAACCGGCGGCACCTTGGTGGAAAAGTGCTGTCATTTCTTTGACCTGATGCGCTTCACACTGAAATCCGACCCAGTGCGGCTCTATGCGACCGGCGGCATGGACGTAAACCATGTGAGCGAACGCTACGAGGGCGCGACGCCGGACATTCTCGATAATGCCCTGGTCGTGCTGGACTTCGCCTGCGGAGCGCGGGCGTCGCTGGACCTCTGTATGTTTGCCGAAGGCTCCAAGTTCCAGGAGCGCATTTCCGCCGTTACCGAGAGCGCGAAGGTTGAATGCAACGTGCCCGGCCCCGGTCGCTTCTGGCCCGTCGACCGCCTCGGCCCTGCGCCAACGGCGGAACTGATCGTCAGCCCACGCGACCCATCAGGCGAAAATCTAGTGTCTGTGCCGGTTGATCCGCATCTGTTGGATGCCGGAGATCACAACGGTTCGACCTATTACCAGCATGTGCGGTTTGCCAAATTCGTGCGCGGCAACGGGCCGATCGAGGTGAGTATGGAAGATGGTTTCAAGGCCGTGCGCATCGGTCAGGCGGCCCAGGAATCAATCCGTACCGGCCAACCGATTGACCTCACCGAAGGCCCGTTCCGACTTTAGTCAGACGGTTTCCGGATCGGCGATGTCGATAATGCGTAATTCGATTTTCCGTGATCCGCGATAGAGGTTTTCGTTCATTGTTCCAACAACATGAACACGTTTCCTCATATTTTTGATAAGCATATCACCCAGCGGTGTCTCTGCCGCTCGAAAGGCGATGCCGGCAATAGTCGCACCATCAGGCGAGCGTAGGGAGACGCGCACGTGGTTCTGCCCCACAACACCTGCAGAGGTGAGTGTGTGGTTGGGAAGCGCGACGACGGGGTTGGAATTACCTGCCCCGAAAGGGCCTGCCGATTGCAGGGTGTCGAAGAAGTCCGGGTTCATGGCGCGGGCAGAAAGCGCGCCATCGATCTTCAGCGCGTCGGTCGCTTGACGTTGGCGCACAGCATCCCCGAGCTTCTCCTCTATCCAGCCACGGAAAGCTCCAAGCTTGGCCTTTTCAATGGTAATCCCCGCAGCCATCGCGTGGCCCCCCCCCTTTTGCAGCAACCCCTCCTCCACTGCGTCACGGACGGTGCGGCCGATGTCGATGCCGTGAACAGAACGCGCCGAACCAGAGCCGATGCCGCGATCATCAAAAGCCACCGCGAATGCCGGACGGCGGAAACGGTCCTTGAGGCGGGAAGCAAGGAGCCCAACGACACCGGCGTGCCAGGTCTCAGACGCCGTCACCAAAACCCCTGGGCCCGGCCCTGAACCAATTTCGGCATCCGCCTCGGCAATCGCCTCGTTCAGCATCGCCGTTTCCATGGCCTTGCGTTCATTGTTGAGCATATCCAACCGCTCGGCGATCTCGGCTGCCTTCTGCGGGTCGGACGTCGTTAATAATTCCGCTCCAAGCGCCGCATTGCCGATACGACCACCAGCATTGATGCGCGGACCGATGAGGAAGCCGAGATGCCACGGCGCGGGCGGGCCATCTTGTCTCGCCACACGGGCGAGCGCGGCGAGGCCTTCATTGTGCTGCGCGCGCATGACCTCCAGCCCACGCGCTACGAAGGCCCGGTTGAGGCCCGTGAGCGGAACAACATCGCAAACTGTACCGAGCGCCACGAGATCGAGCCAGTGACGCAGATCAGGACCGCTTTTGCCCTCCGCTCGCATCTGTCGTTGCAGTCCAACAAGAGTGAGAAAGACAACTCCGGCGGCGCAGAGATGCCCCTGGCCAGAAAGATCATCCTCCCTGTTGGGGTTCACCAGCGCATCGACCTGCGGCAATGTTTCGCCCGTCTGATGATGGTCCAGAACGACGACATCCACCCCGGCATTTTTGGCTACCGCCAGCGGCTCATGGCTGACGGAACCACAATCGACAGTCACAATGAGCTTTGCCCCGCGCTCAACCAACTCACGAATGGCAGCCGGGTTTGGGCCATAGCCTTCAAAAACCCGATCGGGAATGTAGATCTCGCTCTCGACACCAAAAGCATCAAGATAGAGCTTCATCAGCGCGGCAGAGGTTGCGCCGTCGACATCGTAGTCGCCGAAAATCGCGACCCGCTCATGGTCGCGGATAGCTTTGGCGAGGCGATCCACGGCCTTGTCCATATCCGTCAGAGTTGAGGGATCTGGCATCAAGTCCCGCAATGTCGGCGCAAGGTAACTTTCCGCACCATCCACTGTGACGCCGCGGCCGGCGAGGATGCGGGCGAGGAGTGGCGCGTGGCGGCCCTCCTGCTTCAACCGCTCCGCCTCACCGGCCTGCGCCATGGTGAGTCGGTCGACCCAGCGACGTCCGGTCAGCGATTGCGTGACGTTCAGGAAAGCGCGGTCAGGCTGCGTCATGAAGTGCGCCTAGGTCTGTTTCGGATACTGGTTCTGCAACGGCATGCGGACCCCGCAGGGCGCGCCAGTGGAGCGTCACGGCGAGTAGAACGAGCACCGCGCCAAATTGATGTGCGAGCGCCCAGCCGAGGGGCACCTGCATTAGCAGCGTGGCGATACCAAGCAGCGCTTGAACCGAAATCAGCGCAAAAATTGCCCAAACCCGCGCGGCGTGGACCGGCGCGACGCGCTGCACTTGGATGGCATGGAAGAGAGCTGCACCCCAGAGCAGATAGGCCGTGAGACGGTGGATGAATTGCACGGTCAGCGCATTATCGACGAGGTTGCGCCAGGCGGGATCAATTGCCCAAAGCCCATCCGGCACGAGAGAGCCGAGCATGAGCGGCCAGGTGTTGTAAGCCATCCCCGCATCAAGCCCCGCGACCAAACCACCGGCGAAAACCTGCACCAGCACCAGAGCTGTCAGCCCCATCGCCCAAGGTGCCAGCGACGCGGCAGGCCTATCGCGCGGAGATCGCAAGCCGAAAGCCAGCCACAGCGTGTAGATGAAAATTGCGCAGGCCATCGTCAGGTGAACCGCAAGGCGGATCTGGCTCACATCCGTGCGACCGACGAGACCGGACACCACCATCCACCAGCCGATAGCGCCCTGTAGGCCGATGGACAGCAGCAGCACGAGGAGCCGCGGCTTCAACCAGGGCGCAAGATGCCCACGCATCCAGAACACGACAAGCGGCACCAACACAGCAAAGCCAAGCAATCGCCCCAAAAAGCGATGCGCCCATTCCCACCAGAAGATGAATTCGAACTGCAGCAGCGTCATGCCGCGATTGACCGTCTGGTATTCGGTGGTTTGACGGTATTTTTCGAATTCCACCATCCAGGCTTCGTGGGTGATCGGCGGGATAATGCCCGTGATCGGCTCCCATTCGGTGATCGAAAGCCCGGAATCCGTCAACCGCGTCGCCCCGCCCACCAGGACCATGAGGGCAACGAGAAAAGCTATAACGCAGAGCCACCAGCGCACGGCGCGATTATCATCCCGGTGGAAGGCAGTCTGGTTCACGAAAAGCGGTCTCGGGCAAAATTTCTGCCCCCTGATAGCCCCATGGCCCGCCCTGCGCCAGCGACATGCCGTCGCCCTGCTTGCGGGTGGCGGTTGGGGCGGTTTTGGCTTATCTGGCGGGCATGAGAACGACCCTGCCCCTCCGCGCCAAGAAGATGATCGGCATGTTCCTGATCATTGTTCTGGTTATCGTCTATTCGCTCTGCGCCGTTGCCATCGCTACAGCCACCATCGCTGAGTCTCCCTGGTACATCCATATGGCCTATTTCGGGTTGACCGGGTTCCTTTGGATCATCCCAGCAGCGGCAATCATTTCCTGGATGTCGAAAGAAACGCGCTAACTCACGTTCAGTTTGCGAAAGCCGCTGGCCATGCGGGTCGGCAAGCCGCCCATCAGTGTCGAAACATGTTTCAAACGGTTGGTCGGCCCGCTTATCGTAATGCGCGGCAGGGCGGTGAGATGTTTGCGGTGCCCCTTGTAAAGTGCTCCCTGCCGAGTCGTCACCGCCGTCGCCAGTCCTGCATCCGCCGCCAGCATGAATTCCCGTTTTCCTGCCGCCCAGCGCTGGCCGAAGGGATAGGCAAAGTGGTTTGGCCTAACTCCTGTACCCGCCTCTACCGTCGTGAGACCGGCTTCGATTTCGAAGGTCACATCCTCTTCGGAGGGTACCCGCGCCAGTGCACGGTGGGCAATCCCCATGGCACCAATGGTGCAGAGCGGGTCTTGCGCCAATTCAGCAAGCTGGCCCCAATCTAGCACTGTTTCACGCGACGTCTCCTCAGGATCGACACCATAGGTCGCGCACAGATCGCCAACCCACTCTGATCGCTCGCTCTCGTCCACCTCGTCCATAAGAAAAGTAACGACGCGGGAGATCGCCTCATTCTTTGCCTTTGGCGATGAGCAATCGAGCAAGGTCGCCCCGCCCTTCACGGGCACAGCAAGAGAAGGCTTTTCCGCAATCAGATGTTCCAGCGTTTTCCACCAAAGCCCGGCCCGCTCATCCACCATCTCCCCTGCAACATAAATCGTATAGGGAACCTCGCTCCTTTGCAGGATCGGCACTGCTTTGCGACGGATGCTGCGGTAGCCGTGGTCGAAGGTAACGGCGCAAAACTTCTCGTGCGAACGCCTGGCGGCCAAGCGCTCCGGCACCTCGTCCATGGAAACGAAGGCGATCCGCTTTCTTTTCTTCAGGCCGTGGATGATCTCGGCAAAGGCCTTCTCTGTCAGGCCAAGATGGCCATAGGGCGCAAACTTGCTCTCTGGTTCGGGAGAAATAGTATGGAACTGCAGGATCCAGCCGCGTTCACTGGCAATGACTTTGTAGAATTCATCGATCCCACTGACACGGATGGACCGTGCCCATTTGTGAGCAGCGAGAGTCTGGTTTGGGATCATCGGGGCGCAACTGCAAAGATAGATACTGACAAAACCTCTACCATAGGTCCGGCACCAAACCCATTGGTCTCAGGTAGCCCAAGCTAGAGAAAGAAATCAGCGGCACATTCAGCGCAGGCCTATTTTGAAGCCCTGCCATCCAGATCCGCGCGGTACACCAGGACGGGTTTGACCAGCGTTACCAATACGAAACTGATTATCATCAGCAGGAACCACGACCCCATTTTACTGAAGGAGACGATACGCCAACCCTCCCGTTGATTGGGGTAAACCCACGCCGCTGCGAAGGTGCCGAGGTTCTCAGCGATCCAGATGAAAAACGAAACAAGCACGAAGCCGAGCAGCAACGGCATCCAACGGTAAACACCATATGGGCGATAGAAAATGCGCGTCCCCCCGTAGAGCCAAAGCGTCATTGCAAACAAACCATAACGCAAATCCCATATATAATGATGGGAGAAAAAGTTGATATATATCAATATACAAAGAAGCAGCGTCCATTCCTTCCTGGGATATTGAACGAAGCGGAAATCGAAAATGCGCCAAGCGCGCGCGATATAGCTGCCAACGGCGCTGTACATAAAACCTGAGAACAGCGGCACACCGGCAATTCGAATCAAATTCTCTTCCGGATAGCTCCATGAACCAACGTGGGTTTTGAAGATTTCCATCAAGGTGCCCACCAGATGGAAGATGAAAATTACCTTCAATTCCTCAGGCTGCTCCAGCTTGAAGGCAATCAGTCCCGCCTGAATGGCGATGGCGGCGATGAAAAGAAAATCATAACGGGCGAGGGCAGCGTTCTCGGGCCATAGCAGATACGTCGCCACGATCGTCGCCAGCAAAAGCCCGCCAAATAAACAGGCATAGGCTTGCTTCAACCCAAACCACCAGAATTCAAGGATAAATTGTTTCATGGTTCCTTGATGATCCGTTCGGCAGGCATTTCGTAGTCGACGGGGCAGATCAATGATCGGCTGCAATCAGTCCAGGGCGGAGCCAACATCTGGGAAAATTCACCCTGCCCGCCAAATTTGGATAATGGTCGGAGTAGCAGGATTCGAACCTACGACCCCTCGCCCCCCAGGCGAGTGCGCTACCGGACTGCGCCATACTCCGACTGCCGCGTGACCTAAACCGCTCGGGCGTCGCTTTCAAGCCGTTTTCGCCGGTCAGCGCCGCGCAAATGCGCTGCAACGTTACCGCGCCTGGTCGAGCAGGCGTTTGCATTCCAGCAATTCGGTCAAAACACCGCGCAAATTCGAGGCATCGGACCCATCGCTCGCCTTGGCGCTTGCGGCGCTGGCCTGGGCCACGGAGACAGCCTGTTTATAACCGCCATCGGCGATCGCGCCTTCTGGCACCAGCACCGCCCCACCATCGGCAGCAGCAATGACAAAGCCATTGCCCTGGTCCTTCAGGATCTTTTTCACGCCCTTGATCGTATAGCCCTGGGCATAAAGCAGGTGTCGGATGCCCTTCAGCAAATCGACATCATCGGGCCGGTAATAGCGCCGGCCACCGCCGCGCTTCATGGGCTTAATTTGGGGAAAGCGTGTTTCCCAGAACCGCAGGACGTGTTGGGGAAGGTCGAGCTCGCCTGCGACTTCTGAAATCGTCTTGAACGCGTCTGGGCTTTTCGTCATCGGATCAAGGGCTCATACGCAGGGGCTGACAATCAGCCCATCAAAGCGCAGTGAGCGGCAAAGCGCTAGGCCTACTTGCGATTGCCGTCGATGACCTTGGTTTTGAGAATGTTTGAGGGACGGAACATCATCACACGGCGCGGAGTGATGGGCACTTCCTCGCCGGTCTTGGGGTTGCGGCCGATGCGCTCGTTCTTCTGGCGCACGGAAAAGGTACCAAAGGAGGACAGCTTGATCTGTTCCCCACGCACGGCTGCCTGACAAATCTCTTCCAGCACAGTCTCCACCAGAGAAGCAGATTCAGATCTTGAAAGGCCAACCTGACGGTAAACGGCTTCAGCAAGATCGGCGCGGGTCAGAGTTTTTTGAGACATGGGCAGGTTGTTTCCGTCTTCGAGCCGTCAAGAATGTCAATTTACACAGAATATGCAAGTCTTACGAAGGGCTTTTTGCCCGGTCAAGCAGTCACTTACCACCGGACCAGCACTGCCCCCCAAGTGAAACCACCCCCCATCGCTTCCAAAAGCACCAAATCGCCTTCCTTCAACCGCCCGTCCTTACGCGCTTCAGCAATGGCAAGAGGAATGGAAGCGGCTGAGGTGTTGCCGTGCTGATGAACCGTCTGAACCACCTTCTGCGGGTCAATTCCAAGCTTCTTGGCGCTGGCATCAATAATGCGGCGGTTGGCCTGATGGGGGATGAACCAGTCAATCTTGCCAGCATCCAGCCCGGTCGCCTCAAATGCGTCTTCAATCACGTCAGTGATCATAGCGACGGCATGTTTGAAGACCTCACGGCCCTGCATACGTAGATGACCAACGGTCCCGGTCGTCGACGGACCACCGTCAACATAAAGTTTTTCCTTGTGGGACCCGTCGGAGCGCAGATGGCTCGTCAGCACGCCGCGGTCGTTGGAGAGGCCAACGCCCTCCCCTCCTTCCAGAATGACCGCCCCTGCCCCATCACCGAACAGCACACAGGTCGTGCGGTCTTCCCAGTCGAGAAGGCGCGAAAAGGTTTCAGCGCCAATCACCAACACACGCTTGGCGAGACCCGCTTTGATATAGGCGTCCGCCGTGGTGATGGCATAGACGAAGCCAGAGCAGACGGCCTGCAGGTCAAAGGCCGCACCATGTTTCATGCCGAGACGGTTTTGGATGTCGACGGCGCTTGCGGGGAATGTGTTGTCCGGCGTTGAGGTGGCGAGAATGATGAAGTCGATATCGTCCGGCGTCAGCCCAGCATCATCGAGTGCGGAGCGAGCGGCGGCCTCACCAAGGCTTGCCGTCGTTTCATTTTCATTTGCGATATAGCGCTGGTGAATGCCTGTGCGCTGGACGATCCACTCGTCGGACGTCTCAACGGTCTTGGCCAGCTCCGCATTGGTAACCACGCGGTCCGGCAGGGCCGAACCACTGCCAACAACGATTGAACGGATCATGTGTTTTTTCCCAATTCAGTCTCCGCGCCCAATTCAGGCATGTCGGCAAAGCGTGCCAGTTCAAGATCCGACTCGATCTTTGCCTGTAGATTGTTGCGCACCATGTTGTGGCCAAGGTCAATTGCGCTGGCGATGCCTTCTGCATCCGTGCCGCCATGACTTTTGATGACAATGCCGTTGAGGCCAAGCATAACCGCGCCGTTGACCTTGCGCGGGTCCATCTTCTCACCGAGCCGGGCAAAGGCCTGGCGGGCAAAGAGATAACCGATCTTCGCCATCAGCGTGCGACCCATCGCATCGCGCAAATAGGTTGCGACCTGGCGGGCAGTGCCCTCTGCGCTTTTCAGCGCAATGTTGCCGGTAAAGCCTTCCGTCACCACCACATCCACGCCGCCAAGGCCAAGATCATCACCCTCGACAAAGCCACGGTAATCCATTCCCGACAGGCTAAGCTCACGCAGACGCGCACCGGCAGTGCGGATTTCCTCAAGCCCTTTCACCTCTTCAACGCCCACATTGAGAAGGCCGACCTTTGGGCGGTCGAGGTCGAAAAGCGCGCGCGCCATGGCCGAGCCCATCAAGGCGTAGTCAACCAGCGTTTCAGCATCCGCGCCGATGGTTGCGCCAACGTCGAGGACGATGGATTCGCCTCGCACATTCGGCCAGACGGCGGCCAGCGCCGGGCGCTCGATGCCAGGCATCATACGCAGGCAAAAGCGAGACATCGCCATCAGCGCACCCGTATTGCCCGCGGAGACCATGACATCGGCCTCGCCGTTCTTCACCGAATCGAGCGCCTTCCACATGCCAGAGACGCGCCGGCCATGGCGCAGCGCCTGGCTTGGCTTGTCGTCCATGGCAATTGAAACCTCACAGGGCACAACGGTGCTTTCCGCTTTCAGCGTCTCATGCTGGGCAAGGACAGGCTCAACGGCACCCGGTTCGCCGTGGATCACATAGCGAATCTCAGGATAGCGTTTGCGCGACAGGGCAGCACCGGCCAGCACGACCTGCGGCCCATGATCGCCCCCCATCGCGTCCAGCGCGATGCGGATGGTCTTGGCATTGTTTGCGGCCATGGCTCGGTG
>CAKMZB010000006.1 GCA_929200315.1 uncultured Alphaproteobacteria bacterium
GTCGCAAACTGTGTGAAGGGCCAACGGCGACTACGCGCCGATAGCAGGGTGACGATGAGCGGTTCAAAAAGGCGTTGATGTATTTCCGTTTTCCGTTGTCGCTGCACAGTGTTGAAATCCTGCGGCACAGGCGCGGCTTGGATATTTTCACATGAGACAGTCCAGTTTTGGTGGAACCGGTTCGATCCGCTGCTTGCCAAGGAGCTCCGTCCGCAACGCCCCGCCCGTTGGATCGACGGCACCTTGATAAAGCCTCCGTTCGGATCGGCGACACAGTTCACTAAACGTTAAAATACTGCCCTCACATTCTACCTAGGACACATCGCGGCTGCGGAATTCGCCAAGTATTTGGCTCTGGACAACAGCGCGGCACAACGCCAACAATCAACCTGCGGATTATCCCGAACAGCTAAGGGAAATCGGTTTTCGTGTCAGCTGGATCGCCCGGTTGTGAATTTTGAGTAGAAACCCACCTATTTCTATATAGGCAATATTCATGCTTCTCCAATGCTATTAAGAATTGAATTTCTAATGACATACCTATATCATCGGCGATTTTATGTATGCTTTTCCCTTTTCATTTTCATTGTAGTTGCAATATTTTTTGGCCTTTTCTTTCGCGATTATTTAGGTGACGGAAGATACCATTGGCCACGGAGATTTAGCGAGATAATGATTCCATTCTGGAGTGAGGAATCATTTTTCTCTCATGGATTACTAATATCCTCCAATCATCAAGATTTAGATAATCTTCTATTTTATACAAATAAATCCTATTTTTCAATTATTATTAACATCATTCTATATTTCATTTTCAGCAAAATTTTTGGACTAGCTCTGTGGTTTGTAAAATGGATAATATGCGTTGGCTCCATAACATATATGATATATAAAAACGGAAGCAATCAAGTAATATCCCGTAACCAAAATTTGGTAGTTTCTGGAATGTTTCTGGCTGCAATTTGCGGTCTTGTTATTTCCGACCCCAGTCTTACATATTCTATTGGAACTTATAATGAAGATAATACGTATATATTTACCTTGCCGTTGATGGTAAAATTATCTTACGATCTAACAAATGGTGTTTTTAATAAATCTTCAAAAATTTCCTTTGTGTTTATGGTTCTAATTAGTCCAATGACGGGAATTCTCTTCATGGCCGCTTGGCTCATAGTAACGGACATGGATAGACTGAAAAGTTTGAAATTTTTCACCGCTCTGTTTATTGCGTCAATTTTAGTTTTACTTTTGCCAAAGGCTATCGCGCATTTTTATTCGTTCCAAGATACGGCGTCGAGCATCATTTTTCGAACTGGACTAGACGGAAAAACAGACGAATTCACCAATTTGTTTTCGGCTGTCATATTTCCAATATACAGAAGACCAGAAATTTATCTGCTCCAAACCATAATCATTACTCTGACAATTTTTTTCTTTTCGACAAAATTCAGAATCGAAATTAGATGGCTAATTTTTCTATCAATTGCGACATCAAATTATGTTATTCATCTTATTGTATTTCCGCAATCGGTGGCTATACATCCCTACCTTTATGATCCCCTCGTACAAATTCCGCTTTTGATATTCTTCGCACATACAGTTCTCAGTATTTCCAAGAACCATGTTACAGCAATATCTCTTATTGTAGTCTGTATGTTATTAACATTAAATCTTGAGATATGGAGCCAGCTTAAAGAGTGTTATTTCTGCCCCTATGAGCAGTTGTAGTGTCGGAATATCTGGGGGTTGAATATCTCTCTGGTGATTGTCCTCTGGAAGATAGTTCTTTGGAGATCTCAAATTTTGTTATATAGTCATAATTTCATAGCAAAATTTTCTACAGATCGTCGATGGAATGACGCCATCATCGTAGATGATGTTGTCTTGGTGCTGGTGGATGCGGGAGCTGATCATTAGGCCTAGTCACGTTTTCCAGATCAGGTATAGAATTGGGTCAAACCGCTACGCCATCTCGTCAGAATGTGACGTCCTTCAGGCTCTCTGTGACCCAGTATTTCGACCATACAGGATGATGAGTAAGTTCGGGCTGAAAGCGATGGCGGAGGTCGCCGACTTGGTCCACTTTGCAACGAGAGCAGCCGATGGACCAAAGGTCAGGTCAATTACATGACAATCCTAAGAAGGACAAAGGACCGATCGGGTGGATATTGAGCGGGATAGTGGGGCAACAATGGTCGGCGTGCCGCGCATCAAAGTGATCTTTGTTGTGACGGAGGATTGGTATTTCGTTTCGCATAGGCTGGACATTGCCATTGGCGCAAAGGCGGCAGGCTTTGATGTTGGGGTTGCCACCAGGATTGATCGCCACCGCGCCGCGATCCAAAATGCCGGAATCGAGATATATGATACCCCGTTCGATCGCAGCGGTCTGAACCCGCTTAGAGAATTACGTACGGTCTGGAGCTTGTATAAACTGTTCCGACGCGAGAAACCGGACATTGTTCATCAAGTCGCGATCAAGCCGGTTGTCTATGGCTCACTCATTGCCAGACTATCGGGCGTTTCAGGCATTGTGAACGCGCTGGGCGGTCTGGGATACGTGTTTTCGTCAACTTCCCTGAAAGCAAGGCTTATTCGCTTGCTCGTAAAACCTGCGCTCAAATTTGCACATAGCCAGAAAAAAGCGCGCTTAATCCTTCAAAATGCACAAGACGTCGATATCATAACCAAATCTGGTATAGTTAAATCCGAGAAGGTCAGACTGATCCGCGGAGCCGGTGTTGATCCGGAAATCCACAGGCTGACCACCGTTGAAACCACTCCGCCACTCGTCGTCCTCACGGCCCGTCTGCTGCGCCAGAAAGGGGTAGGTGATTTTGTCGAAGCCGCGCGCATTTTGCGCAAACGTTCTGTAGATGCCCGGTTTGTGCTGGTGGGCAGTGTTGATGCCGCGAATCCGGCAAGTTTCACCGATGCAGATGTAGCCGGGTGGGTGAAAGAAGGTGTTGTGGAAGCCTGGGGATGGCGTGAAGACATGCCCGCCATTTTCGCCAAAGCACAGATTGCCTGCCTGCCGACATTTTATGGAGAAGGCTTGCCCAAAGCACTGCTGGAAGCAGCGGCAAGCGGGTGTGCCATCGTTGCGAGCAACATTGCGGCATGTACAGAATTGGTGAAGGATGAGAAAACGGGGCTTGTTGTACCGCCTCAGGATACTGAGGCTCTAGCCAACGCACTCGAACGGTTGATCTCTGACCCTGGCCTCAGAAAACGGCTTGGCGAAGCCGCCCGAGAGTCGATTGTAGCCGATTTTTCCTTATCTAAAGTGCTCTCGGAAATTATTGGTATTTACGAAGAGCTCGTTCCGTCCGCGGCACCGTGATTTCTTGCGGCCCGTCAAAAATGGCCGAGCCCGTTGGACCATCAATCTCAACCGTTTCCTCCAGGAACACATTTGGAATCGGAGCGTGAAAAAGTAGCATTTCAGCGTAGCGAGCATGCAAATTCGCCGATCCGGAAGGGTCACTACGGATCGATCTCTTGGTACCTGGCCTCGCGCTCTGCCTAGGCTTTAAGATACTCAGACATATTGAGAGATAAGTATCATTATCAACAATTTGTAATTGCAAAAATATTGTAAGTATTTCTAACGGATCTCATTTCATTGTTCATCTCGCCATTTTGAACAGCGGCGCTCCCGCGAGCATGAACGAGTTTCCTTAATGTGAACGTCAAATTTCTTAGGCGCGTTCTCGATATCGCCGAACAATCCGGTGCACAGCATTTTATCTGCACCACAAGCCTGCATAGCGAGGTCGGCAATGGGCGCCCCCTTACCTATGGGCAAAGCAAGAAGCAGGCCGAGAGCGTGCTTCGCTCAGTTAGTGGGATGAATGTGCACATTCTTCGACTGGCGTCAGTTCACGGCGATCAATTCGCTGACCGGCTTTCCGTTCGCAACGAATTTCCCGCAGTGGTGCGACATCATGTTTTTGGAATCCTGTCGGCTTTAGGTCGACAACCAGCGCGTCTAAACTGAGCGTTGAAATTGAAACGGCCAGTCAAGCGCCAGCATCGAGCGACCGATATGTCACCGATGAGAAAAGGGAAACCTTTGGTATCAGCCGTTCAAGAAGACGATCGATATGAGTGCCGGGTTGGCCATTATTCTGTTTCCATGGTGGGCAACTTTAATTGCTTGGATAGCGGTCAAGCTATCATCCACTGGTCAGGGATTTTTCGCGCAAGATTGCGTCGGCAGGAATGGCGAAGCCTTCAAGTACTACAAGCTGCGTTCCATGGAAGTAGGAACCAAGCACGCGGGGACGCACGAAGTGGATAAGGATTCCGTTTTTCGAGTCGGTTTGTTTCTGCGCAAATGGAAGTTGGATGAGCTGCCGCAAGCCATTAATTTGTTGAAAGGCGAGGTCAACCTCGTTGGCCCCCGGCCTTGTCTGTTTTCCCAAGGGGCGGTTGTAGAAGAGCGCCGCAAACTGGGTGTTTTCGAAATTGGGCCGGGCATAGCCGGCCTTATGCAAGTTGCCGACATAGACATAAGTACGCTTGCAAAGCTTGCGCAGTCTGATGCTGAGTACATGGCCAAACAATCAATCATCCTGGACATCAAAATTATGCTCAGAACGCTTATCGAGCGTGGCGTAGGCGACAGATTGAAGCCACCGCAAAATGACGGGACTGGATGATTTGGAGATTTTCTGCCTCCGTCCGCGACGGATCGAACAGGTGAATCACCCAGTTCGCATTGGCAAGTATTGAAAAAGCCAGTAAGAAAAGATTTGTTTGGTCCGAGTCACCTAATTTTGCTGCGAGCATTGTTTCGGCCGCGCAAATAACCCTTCAGCGGCCGGTTGAAATTGGAATCGAAATTTGTGCGGGATTGCCGGTTTTTGGAGCCTGAAAGAGGACTTGGAAGCCGAGCAAACTTTGTTTCGCATGGGCGTTGCAATCAGATCCCGCGGCCCGGACAATTGTGAGACCTGGTATCAAGCGAGCGACGGTATCGGGCTCGTCCATAGACGGCTTTCTATCATCGATCTTTCCGAGAACGGCAACCAGCCAATGGTATCGCACAGTGGTAGATACGTCATCTCCTACAACGGTGAGATCTACAATTTTGGAGCGTTGCGCGACAAGCTGGACGTTGAGTGGCGCGGACATTCGGACACCGAAGTCATACTGGCATTGGTAGAGAAACTGGGTGTAGCCACGGCGCTGCCTAGGCTGGTTGGCATGTTTGCGTTCGCCTTGTGGGATAAGAAAACGAAAACGCTGACTCTTGCCCGCGACAGGTTGGGTGAGAAGCCTCTCTATTATGGCTTTCAGCGTGGTAAATTGTTCTTTGGCTCCGAACTTTCAGCAATTCGGGCCCATCGCGATTTTACCACTGATATCGATCAGGATTCGCTAAGCCTCTACTTGCGCTACAGCTATGTTCCTGCACCGTATTCCATCTGCAAAAATGTAAGAAAGTTGCTGCCCGGCACATTCTGGCAACTACGTGCCAAGGACTTTCAGAAGAATGATACTGGCGGTTCGGTGACAGAATACTGGTCTGCTCAGAAGTGTGCACAATCGGGGCAAGACAACTTATTTCAGGGAACAGAGCGTGAGGCCATTCAGCAACTCACAACGCTGATTGCGCACAGCGTGGAAAATCAAATGATCGCCGATGTTCCCATTGGCTCTTTTTTATCAGGCGGTGTGGATTCGAGCACCATCACTGCTTTCATGCAGAACATTTCCGCATCGCCAATCTCCACGTTCACCATAGGCTTCGACGACGAAGAATTTGACGAGGCGACTTACGCCAGGGACATTTCCCAGCATCTCGGCACTAGCCACACTGAGCTCATTGTCGATGGCAAACGTGCCCGCGACGTTATTCCAAAACTGCCGGAGATTTACGATGAGCCCTTTGCCGATGCGTCCCAGATACCGACTTACCTTGTTTCTAAACTGGCGCGCAAGGATGTCACAGTTTCGCTCTCCGGTGATGCGGGTGACGAGCTGTTTGGCGGGTACAACCGCCATCAGGCAGTTCAGAGTTTTTGGGGGAAAATATCCGGGCTTCCAAGGCCCATTAGGGCGGCGCTCGCAGGTGTCATTACCACTGTGCCACCAGGTCAGTGGAGCGCCGTCTTTAATGGACTGAATTACCTTCTGCCAAAGCAGATGCACCATTCAGATATCGGAAGCAAAATTTACAAGCTGGCAAATATGATTCCGGCGGAATCTCCGGAGGCAATTTACCGTGCCGTTATTTCAAAGTGGCACAATCCTGAGCAAATTGCGGTGAACGCTGTTGAACCGGTCACGCATATTACCAACTCCGGTGATCACCTTGAGAACGCCGACCTCGTTCATAAAATGATGTACCTGGATATGGTAAGTTATCTGCCGGATAACATCCTAACCAAAGTAGACCGGGCAGCAATGAGTGTTTCGCTGGAAACCCGAATTCCCTTTCTCGACCACAGAATTGTCGAGTTCGCATGGTCTTTGCCGACAAGCATGAAGATCAAGGGGCGAGAGTCCAAATGGATATTGCGCCAATTGTTGTACAATCACGTTCCGCGAAAGTTGATCGAGCGCCCCAAGATGGGGTTTAGCGTACCGCTTTCCTCGTGGCTGAAAGGTCCACTGAAGGACTGGGCCAGCGAATTGCTTGATGAGAAAAGCTTGATTGCTGACGGACATTTGAGCTCAAAGCCGATCCAGAAAAAATGGCAGGAGCATTTATCAGGGCGACGGGACAATTCACACGAGTTGTGGTCCGTCCTAATGTTCCAGGCTTGGAAGAACAATGCTGGTTGATATTAAGGACATTTCCGAGATCCTGGTCTCTCCGGACGATTTTGAGAGACTCACGATGATCTTTGATGAGACCGGCACGATGCTATCCTGTTCATCGTCCAAGCGGTCGTTCAATATCTTTAAGGGCGTTCCGGTTCTGACGGTGGAAGGGTCGGTTGTGGACGGTGGGAGCGACCCGGCCTCACTTATTGATCGACCTTCAAATATTAGGAAAACGATTTCACGCTTGGTTTACGGCTCAAACCGCGTCGCGGCCCGCAACGTGGACAAGGTTATTGATCTCACGAAGAGCGCCGCCGGCACTAATAGGCCAAAAATTCTCATCGTTGGTGGGGGGAACGTCGCTGATGGGGCTGAGCCGCTTTACGATGATCCCGATATCGATGTTATTTCCTTCGACGTATATCGCACTGCGCACACCAATCTCGTTGCGGATGGACACCAAATTCCGCTAGCGAACGAATCTGTAGATGCCGTTTGGGTCCAGGCTGTACTTGAGCATGTGATCGAGCCGAATACCGTTGTTGCCGAGATGCACCGTGTATTGAAGCAGGACGGCATCATATACGCCGAAACCCCGTTTGTTCAGCAGGTTCATGAAGGGCGCTACGACTTCCACCGGTTTACGGAAAGCGGCCATAGGTGGCTGTTCAGAGACTTTGAAATTATGTCCTCTGGCGTTGTCTGGGGGCCAGGGACAACACTACAATGGTCCGTGCGCTATTTCTTTTGGGCACTGACGCGCAGCAAAGCCATCGGAACAGCAATTTCAATTCCATTCATGGTGTTTCGCTGGCTCGAAAATCTCATTCCTGAGGATCATATGAGCGACGGTGCCTCGAACCTCTATTTCATGGGCCGCAAATCCATCACGGCCCTCAGCCACGAAGATATCGTTTCATTTTATCGCGGCGCGCAGTCCTAAATGGCGAGTTTTAGCGGTAACGTTAGGGACGCTATCGGGCGTATATCGATATTCGTTCCGGGCCATGTTGGCAGTCGGTTGGAGGCTGCTTCGAGAAAGAAGGTGGCGTGTGGGTCAAAAACCAGGTTGCCTATGCCCACAATTGGTTTTTCTATTTCCTTATGGTTTCGAGACTGCCCGGGCTGGCAGCCTATAGCGTCGCGCTTTTCGGGCTCTTCCTCGCTGTGTTTCGTTTGATCACATTCAATCTTCTGGTTGCGACTACAATGGGTGTCGCTGTTGCCGTGATAGCGCTTCGCAAAAGCGGAGAAGTGCGGCCAAGCTCGGCGCCGACCTAACTTAAGAAAACTACATAATGTTAAGGCTGTGAACTTATCCTGTACAAGCCAACGTTTGACCTCAGAAATTGCCCCAATTTACCTCATAGCGAATGACGCAAAAAACTGACCGAGAAACTAAGAAATACACATCATGCCATCATTCAAAATATTTGCGAAATTTGGTTATGTTGTAGGGCTGCTGGCGAGCGTCGCGGTATTCTTCCAGCTTTATATATCGCTTCCCGCTGCTGAGCTGAATGTCAATCTGGCGGACCCAATTGTTATGGTTGCATTGGGACTTGTTGGTTTGGCAAGTATTCTTGCCTGGCGGCTGCCTGCTTGGAATCTCAAGGAATTTCCACTCTTCCTGCTGCTTTTCACGGCAGCGGTGGTTCTTGCTTTCCTTAACGGGGTGCTTGAAATCGGCGTTACCCAGTGGGCACTGATCGCCCGTCTGCTCGGTTGGATTGTCCTGCTGGGCTATGTGGCTGTTGGAACATTGATCGTTTTGAGCAAGGGCACTGACGGTAGACGCACAGTTGCTCTTCTTATGGGGATTGCAGCCTGTATCATCATAGTGTTCGACATGACGATGCGGTTGCTTGTCCTGTACGGTTGGGATCTGGGATTTACACCTCCGGAAAATTTCAGCGGGTTTTCGCAAAACCGAAACGCTTTTGCCTTCCAGCTTTCTCTCGTCTTGGCACTTTTGATCGGATATTCGAGATCGATTTCGGCAAGTTCATCAAACCCTGCCAGACCGAGGATCCTGACTCTGCTAATAGGCCTTATTCTGGTGAGCATAGTGTGGACGGGTTCGCGCTCTGCCATGCTTACAGTCGCTGTTGTTGTCGTATTTTGCATTGCTGCCAAAATTGGATGCAGAAGGACAATTTTGCGAGCAGCAGTTTGTACCGTATTGATCTGGTGCGGCGTGTATTTTGTTTCCAAAATCGATGTCAACCTTCTGGTGACGCAACCGGCAATGGTTGTTGTAGAATTGAAAAAGGCGGCTTTGGGAGAGGCTGATGCAGACCTTGGCAGACTCAAACCGCCGGGGGCAGATACGGGAGTTCAAAGTGCGCTTTCAGGTGCTAGCAGCAACCAGGAGCGTATGCTCACGCTGACAGAGGGTGCCAAACTATGGTTTGATTCACCCATCCTGGGTGCTGGGCTAGGTGTTTTCAGAGCTCAAAGCGTGGAGGTGTTTGGAAAGCCGCAGGTCATTCATAACACTGCTCTTTGGTTGTTGGCGGAGTTTGGCGTGTTTGGGCTGCTGCTGGTTGTTTGGATCGGGTTCAAACTTCTGCAATTCTCATTGAAAAACGGCGTCGCCAACACTGGGCCGGAGCGATCCGCACTGTTGATCGTCTTGTTGATTGCAGCTGGGTTCAGCCTGTTCCACGAAGTGTTCTACCAGCGTGTGTTGTGGTTGGTTTTGGGCCTGTTGCAGGCAAGTCCGAGCGCGTTTTTCTCCCGAGCGGATCGCAAGACGACAAAAATTGTATCCGTTGGACCGGCCTAGTAGCATTCTCTTGTAGGATTGCGCTGAATGAAGCGCATAATCGTTCTGCACTGCCAGGCATTTTCAAGCACCCGCGGCAAAGTGATCCTGAGCGATTCTCTACATATCGAAAGACAGATATTGTAATGCACTGCTTTGCTGCGGCCACCTCGGAACGACAGAAGGCTGTCCCCTCCATGTTTGGGTTCGTAATTGTGCCAAAGACGCCGTTCTGAAAACGCTATGATGTGAAATGATCATTTATTGATAGTAATGAAAACAATATAATACTGAAAAAGACAATTTTAAAAATCGCCAGCAAAGTCAGCTTTCATTTCCCGGAAGGCACATCAGTCGAATTTTCGAAAACGGACAACGAGATTTTTGACTATATTTTCAACAGTAAGATTACGATGGTCTCACCGCAACGGTTGATCGCCGCCATACAGGCCTGCAAACACGCTCTTGAAAACGACATTACCGCAGACATTAGTTGAATGTGAGGTGCGGCGTGGTGGCAATTCCATTGCTACCAAAATGATATTTGAAGTCTGCCAGTCGGATAAGAGTGTAATTTTATTTGATACGCTTGCCGGAATGACCGAACCGGAAGAACACGACCGATCATCAGGTGACGGTAAGGCGGCGGAAGCTGAATATATCGCTTCCGTAAAGAGCAATCACAACGAGTGGTGCTACGCTTCGCTGGAAGATGTAAAGCAAAACTTCTCTATGGCAGGTATCGACTAATCCAACGTTCGGTTCGTGAAGAGCGACGTGGTGGAAACTCTGAAAGAGAAAAATTGCCTACCTGAGGCAATTTCCGTACTGCGACTTGATACGGACTGGTATCTACCGACCAAAGCTGAAATGAACATCCTATATCCGATTCTTAGCCGCGGCGGAGCACTGATCATTGACGATTGTAGCCATTAGGACGGCGCTCGCGAAGCAATAGATGACTATTTCGAATTCAATGATCATGTAACTGGATCTTTGCTTCAATATACCGATCATACTGGCCGTATAAGTATTGAAATATCGCATTAAAGTTCGATTTCGTCGGAGATTTTCATTGGGATTTTTGAATTCAGGACAGTCCAGCGCAGGGCCACCGTCAATAGCGCGCTCCAAAGCGCGATTGCGGCGACGTAGGCCATAACGCCACCCTCGACCTGATAGATCGGAACAAGGTACCAACTCAACGCTGCGTTCATTAAAATGGCCAGTGTTGAGATGATGACCAATGGCGTGGTTGATGTGGAATTGTTGAGCAGTCGCCAACAAAGCATCCCCGGAAAATAGAAAGGAATTTGCAGCGCAAATAGCTTTTGCAGGTGGGAAACGGGTGCGACATCTGCTGCGGAAAAGTCGCCGCGGAAATAGAGAAGCTCGACTATCAGTTCGGAGGACAAGTACAAAAAGGCGGTGGCCACCGATCCCAGAACAAATGAACCGGCCAACGACCTGGCGATGAGCTGCCATTGTTCTTCAGGCTTCAGATGCAGCAAAATTTTGGTCAGCTTTGGGAACACAACGCTGTTCAAAATGCTGGTGTAAAAGGCAGTGCCGAGAAGAACCAGTTTTATGGCGTAGGAAAAATGCGCGAAGTCGGTTGAAGATAACCGGGCGACGGTGGCCTGGCTGACGATGAGAACGCCGGCAAGTGCTGCATAGGCCAGCGACGAGACCAGATAGATTCTCGTGAAATCAGCATTTTCCTGCGTCGCATAGGGCCTGGCAGGCAAAACAGAAAACCCCAAATTCTTGAGCTTGAACGCCAATACAACCAGCATGCAAAACGCACCAAAATTGTATCCAAGTGCGATAACAGTTGAGCCGTTGGATGCCCCCCACAGCGGAAAGCTCGCCATCGCGGCGACGGGAATAAGAAGTGGCATGAAGTTGGCGAAACCTGGCCTGCCGATGGAGATCATTACGCTGTAATAGACATAGGCCAAACAGTGCATCAGAACCATGGGCAGCAGCAGTAGTAGCGTGTCGCCCACGCCCGCACGCTCCTGCGGCGTAAATCCCGAGGCCAGGAACGCGGTAATATGCGGTGTGGCCAAGGCGGTTACGGCGAGCAAGGGGAGCATCACAAGCAGTACGACGCTTAGGCTTGAGCGCATGAAGGCAAGTGCGTCTGCCTCCTTAGTGTCACCTCCCAAGCGAACGAACATCGGCACAAATGCGCCAATGATCGCCCCGCCGGACCACATGCCAATCAGCAGCGTTGAAACGATGATCGCTGATTGCAGGATGACGGCCTGTGAGCCTGTTCCGTACCGATAGGCAATCAGAATGTCTGCCAAAAACAGGGCAATGCCATAAGATACAGAGCCCAAAGAACTCAAAACCAAAGGCAACACTATACCGGTCTTAGGCATTGGGCCTCGCACATGACCATTGCGAGTCAATATCCTCAACCGGTGAAGCCACGTAAGTCCTCCGGCATCGGTTCAAGGTGCCGTCGTTGCCTCGCTGCTGCAGCATCATGTTCCCGGAAACGAATGGTCTTTTCATGTTAGGTTAGTTTACCTGACAACTAGCCGACTGAGGCGGTTGGACACCGAAACATTATCAATGGCTTGGTGAACCAGCACAACCTATGAACCAGACCGATTTCGGGTTAGTCCTGTTCCTAATTCTTGGGGACGGACGATGAAGAAATCACGGTTCTCAGACGAGCAGATCATTGGGATTTTGAAGGAGCACCAAGCAGGCGCGACGACGTGTCAGCCGTCAGCGTGTTTCGGTGTGCGAGCCGCTTGACTTGCCGGAAAAAACGGCTCGTTGGTTTGGGTTAGTTCTGGCAGCGTGTTTGCGGTGTTACACACCGTGCTGGCGAGGTTTCAATCCGGCAAGACCTGTCGGATGATCTCCAGCACCTGTTCTGTTTTTTCCAGCTCGTCGCGGTTTATTCCTTCGCCTGCAGTTTCGAGCTTTGCCAGCAGATAATCCCGCTCACCCAGGAAAATGACCTTCTGCCTGGTCCATGCGTCATATTTAGCTCTTTCTTCTTTCGTGGCTGGCCCGATGAGCAGCTGATGCTTCGCGGTAATCTCCTGCAGGGTCTTGTCGGCACACAAAGCTTCCAAAGCCACTCTGGCTTTGAACTGATATTCAAAAATTCCGGCGTGTCGCCATCTGCCTATCCTTCCCAAAAAGGGGTGGATACACCTTAGACTCCTGCCCAGCTTCCCGGGACCGATTCAAACCTGCTGTAAGGCCGACAAGGTCTGAGGCCAATCAGTTGAACTGACCAGTCGTCGGGCTGACTGTACAACCTGACGCGCCACGGCCTGTACCAGCGGATCTTCTTCAGCATGTTTTGCAAATTTTATGCACACAACACGCTGTACAGGGGGATCAACAATTTCAATTGCCTGAATTTCGCCACCCTGCAACTCTCTTAGAAATGCGCTTGGTGTTAGAATTGAAAACCCGTCACCCTGCTTGACCATCTTTAGGATGACATCAAGTGAATCCACCTCGTGTTTGATATCCAGGGTCACCCCAAGCTCTGCGCTTTGTGCAGCCACAATCCGGGATTGGCTATGATCGTCCGTTGGCAAGATCAACGGAAAGGCGCCTAGTCTGGCCAGGGGTATTTCAGCTTCGGTAAACTCCACGCCGCGAGGCGCGATCAGGAAGAAATTTTCTTGAGTAAGGTCCCAATCGGTACGAGCATCATCAATAGATTTGTACCCTACAGCTAACTGTATCTTGGTTTCCTCAAGCCAGGCATCAAGGTGGCCGGTCATAGCCTCAATGAAACGCATGCTTATTTTGGGTTGGTTGATCTTCATGTCTTGAATCAGCGGCCCCAGGAGAACCCGGCTTGCCCCTGAGGCCACTCCCAGGGTTACCGACCCGCTTGGTGCGGAAGCCTCAAGATTGAGCTCCTGTTCTGCTAAGGAGAACTGGCGCAAAATGACCCGGGCGTGATCCAGTAAAACCTGCCCCGTCCCGGTAAGCTGAACACCGCGTGGTCCGCGTACGAATAGAGTGACTCCATATCGCTTTTCGATGGTTTGAATGTGCAGACTGAGCGCGCTTTGAGCGATATTCACCTTCTGAGCCGCGGCTGAGAAGCTTCCTGTTTCAGCAATAGCTGCAAAATATCGCAATTGCTTGATGTCCATAATGCGCTCCACCTACGAAATGTCGATCTTTCGGTTGAGTGCTAGGTATCCTTTTTTGAGATATATATCATCATCTTTCAATGTTTGTCTCAGGTTGGAAATTGCCGCACTCTGGGTGCATCAACTGTTGGTTCGAGACCAGCAGACAACTGAGATTCCCATCTGGAGGTTCAGGCTTTGAAAATTCATGACATTCTATTCGCTCCGGGGTTCGGTTCATTTTATTACGATGACCAGAGCGCAATCCGCTCTGGAGTTACCAAGGACGGTTTCGTTTATCAGGGAGCACCGGAAACCCCCGGGTTCGATACGATCCGACAGCCAGCGCGTTCATTGGGGATCGGGCTTGCTGTGAACGGCAGTGAATTCGCTTGGGGCGACATGATGGCTGTCCAATATTCAGGGGCTGGAGGGCGCGATCCGCTGTTTTCACCGGAAGATGCCATGTCTGCCTATGCGAATATTCTTTCACAACGAATGATCGGAGTGGAGTTCGGCTCATTCCGGTCTGCCTGTGCGAAAGTCTTCGCGCCGCTCAGCGATGGGACGACTTTTCCGCTTGCGGTTCAATATGGTGTCTCGCAGGCCCTGCTGCGCGCGTTTTCCCTGTCATCCGGCAAGAGCATGGTTGAAGTGATATGTGCAGAATATGAGTGCCCGCTTTCGGCTACACGCATCCCGATGCTTGGACAGTCGGGGGATGAAAACTATCAAAATGTCGACAAGCTGATCCTCAAGAAGGCCGACTTCCTTCCACATGGCCTCATCAACTCTCAGCAGAAATTTGGCGCAGACGGGTCAACATTTCTTGAATACCTGGAGTGGGTCGCGGGCCGCGTCCATGAGCTGGGAAGCGAGGGCTACCACCCCACAATGCACTTTGATCTATACGGTTGGGCTGGGCATACTTTTGAAAATGATATCAATAAGATGTGTGAGTTCATGGCGCAGGCGGAACGCCGGGCGCAGTCCATTCCCCTGCTGCTTGAATCTCCTGCGGATTTTGGAAATCGTGACGCGCAGGTGGAGGGGCTCAAACAGCTGTGCGAGCGCAGCAAATCACTTGGTTTGAGTGTCAGTGTGGTTGCCGATGAATGGTGCAACACGCTGGAGGACATTGAAGTCTTTGCCAAGGAACAAGCCGGCGATTACCTGCAAATCAAGATGCCGGATGTCGGCAGCCTGACGGATTCAATCGAAGGTGTGATGTGCTGCAAATCCCATAATGTTGGTGCCTATCTGGGGGGCAGTTGTACCGAAACGGATGTATCTGCGCGGATCGCGGTTCACGTCGCTGTTGCGACCCAGGTGAACATGATGCTGGCCAAGCCGGGGATGGGCGTTGACGAAGCCATTACGATCGTTGGCAATGAACAATCCCGCTTGCTGGCTGAGCTTGGTTCCAGACAGTCCCCACAGATGAAAACAGCGGGATAGCACCATGCAGGATGATTTGAACGGCATCACGGTTGTATCTCTGGAGCAGGCAGTTGCTGCACCCTATGCGACCTCGAAACTGGCGGATGCTGGTGCGCGTGTATTGAAGATTGAACGCCCCGGCAGTGGTGATTTCGCACGCCAATACGACAACTACCTCAAGGGTCACAGCATCCATTTTGTGTGGTTGAACCGGGGGAAAGAGTCCGTCTGTATCAACCTGAAAGACGAGGGTGAACTTGCGTTTCTCAAGACGCTTATCCTGTCGGCAGACGTCTTTGTGCAAAACCTTCGTCCCGGGACACTTGGAAAACTGGGCTTAGCTTCAAAAGATCTGCGCGCGACAAACAACAGGCTGATCACCTGCGATATCAGCGGGTTTGGGGAAGACGGGCCAAATTCGCATCTGAAGGCCTATGACCTGATTGTGCAGGCCGAGAGTGGCCTGTGTTCTATTACAGGCTCCAAGGATGGTCCCGCGCGAGTTGGGGTGTCTGTATGTGACATTTCAGCCGGCATGACGGCTCATGCTGCCATTGTGCAAGCTCTGTTTGCACGTGAAAGAACCGGTAAGGGCCGCGGCATCAAAGTGTCGCTGTTTGACAGCATCGCTGACTGGATGAACGTGCCTGTGTTGCAGTCGCTATATGGCAACCAACCTGTCGAGCGAGCCGGTGTCGCGCACCCCTCCATTGCGCCCTACGGGGCATTCACATGCAAAGACGGTAAGCAGATTATCTTCTCGATACAAAGCGATCGGGAGTGGAAGACCTTGTGTACGGACTTCTTCAACGACCCGTCGCTGATCACTGATGAGCAATTTGCAACAAATGTCAGCCGCGTCACCAACCGCAAAAAACTGGATGCCATGACCAGTCAGAAATTTTCTGAACTGACCTCAGATCAGGTTGCAGAAAAGTTGGAAGAAATTGGCATTGCCTATGGCCGAATGCGCACTTTGGAAGACGCATCTCACCACCCCAACCTGCGGTTCATCAACATAGATACGCCGGACGGTGAAAGTGTGCGGGTGATCGCACCCGGCGCGATACTAACCGATGATGCACCAGCGCATCGGGCCTATCCCGCGATCGGAGAGCATACAGAAGGAGTGAAACGAGAACTTGCGGAGCGAACCGGGCCATGACGCCAATCGCCTTACGTTCACTTCTGTTCGTTCCTGCCAACGTTCCAAAATTCGTGAGCAAAGCGTCAACGTCAGCTGCTGATGTTGTTGTTCTGGACCTGGAAGATGGCGTGGCACCAGACCAAAAGCAGAGCGCCAGGGGCGTGGTTGCTGAGCATGCACGCCAGGCCAGTGAAAACGGAAAGCCGGTTTTCATCAGAATAAACAGTGACCTTGGAAATGCAGTGCGCGATGTCGAATCCGCCCTCAGCAGCCATGTCAGGGGGATTGTGGTTCCCAAAGTCGAAGGCCCGGACCACATTGTTTTGCTTGCAGATTATGTCGCCGAGATTGAAAGACAGAAACAGCTACCCGAAGGCGCTACCGAATTCATCCTGTTGATAGAAACCGCCAAGGCGTTTTTGAACATTGATGAAATTCTGCGGGCCAGTCCGCGAATTGTTAGTGTTGCATTTGGGGACGAAGATTTCTCGGCCGAGATCGGATGCGCACCGTCTTCTGAAAACATGATAGCCTATAAACACCAGCTTGTTGTCTCTGCGACGAGAGCGAATGTCAGGGCCTTGGGCTTGTTCAGTTCCATTGCAGAATTCCGCGATATGAACGCGTTCAGAACAGGGGCGGAAAGAGCGCGCGCTGTGGGCATGAAGGGATCTTTTTGTATTCATCCCGCGCAGGTCGATGTGCTGAACCAGACATTTTCCCCCAGCGAGCAGGAGATTGCGACTGCTCGGGAAGTCTGTGACGTCTTTGAAGAAGCCGTATCCAATGGCGCTGGTGCAATAAGTTTCAATGGTAAGATGATTGATCGCCCCATCTATAATCAGGCCCGCGCCGTTCTGGACTGTTCGGGCCTGTCAGATCACGTTCGCCGGGGGGCATAATGGTGGTCATCACCGGTCAGGAATTTATTACAAGCCTGACTGCGGCTGTTCAGTTTATTTCCCACACCCATCCCAAAGACTTCGTTGCGTATCTTCACCAAGCTTATCTGAACGAACAGAACGCAGCCGCAAAATCCGCAATAAGGCAAATTCTTATCAATTCGCGGATGTCCATGCTCGGGCGCAGGCCGATTTGTCAGGATACTGGCGTGGTCAACGTGATGCTAAAGGTGGGCATGGATGTCAGGTGGGATACCGATCTTCCGCCCGAAGAAATGGTCAATCTGGCTGTCGCGAAAGCCTATTGCGACGAAGTAAACCCATTGCGGGCATCCATGGTTATGGATCCGATCGGTCGCCGCCTGAATACTCAAAACAATACGCCTGCCATGACCCACATCGAGTTGGTGCCGGGAGCATCTGTCGAGGTTCACGTTGTTGCAAAAGGGGGAGGATCGGAAAACAAAACCAAGTTCGAAGTCCTCCTGCCCGGAGGCAACATAGCGGATTGGGTTGTCAGGCAGGTCGAACATATGGGAGCCGGCTGGTGTCCGCCAGGGGTGCTTGGCATCGGTGTTGGGGGCACTGTTGAAAGGTCGATGCTGTTGGCAAAAATGGCTTTGCTTGATCCGTTGGACATGCAGCAGTTGCAAATGTCGGGAGCGACCACGGCAGAAGACGAATTGCGGTTGGAAATTTTTGAGCGCGTCAATGCGTTGGGCATCGGCGCTCAGGGTATTGGTGGAACCACAACGGTGCTGGACGTCAAAGTAAAAAGCTCACCGACCCACGCCGCTTCGATGCCCGTTTCACTGATCCCAAATTGCGCGGCAAACCGACATATTAGTTTCAAGCTTGATGGCACGGGTGCGCCGGAATTTGACCCGCCAGATCCATCTGATTGGCCTGATATCGTTGAGGATGAGATCGCTAAAACAATTCGGTCAGTTAATCTGAACACGCTAACACGTGAGGAAATCGGGTCCTGGAAATTTGGTGACCAGTTCTTGCTGAACGGGACACTGATCACAGGCCGTGACGCAGCACATCGTCGGCTGTGCGAAATGATAGATGCCGGCCAGGAGCTGCCCGTCAATCTTGATGGCAAGATGATCTACTATGTCGGGCCTGTTGACCCGGTAGGAGATGAAGTCGTCGGGCCGGCCGGTCCAACAACGGCAACGCGCATGGATCCGTTTACCGAAACAATGCTGCGGGAAACCGGATTGATGGGCATGATCGGAAAGGCCGAAAGAGGGCCTGCGGCCATCGAGGCCATCAAGAAGCACAAGGCCATCTCGCTTGTTGCCGTGGGTGGGGCGGCGTTTTTGATTTCCAAATCAATACGCTTTTCAAAGATAATTGCCTTTGCTGACCTGGGCATGGAAGCAATGCGGGAGTTCGAAGTGGTGGACATGCCGGTCACTGTGGGCGTGGATGCCCGGGGCAAGTCTTTGCATGTAGAGGGGCCAAGGCTGTGGGCTTCGCCAATCACGCATGCTGACTGAACGAATGTTAGCTATTCAGCGGCCATGTCTTGGACAGTGTAATGCACTTATTCGCCAGAACTTCTGTTGGATCGATAAGGCGTATGGATTGCGTGATCTCTTTGGGAAGTTGAATTAGAGGCAATTCCGTACATGCCAGAATGATCGCCTCTGCAGATTGCTGGCGGAGGGATTCGATCACCTCACATATCAGATCTGTGCAGGCGCCAGACATGAACCCGGCTTTGACACCTGACGTGCTGTAAATGGCGTCCATCACCTTAGCCTGATTTACTTCCGTAGGAACGATGGCCGAAAGGCCAGCCTCTGCAAGCATGTCCTGATACAGGCCGCTCCAGATAAGCCCGCTGCTGGCAAGAACACCGATCCTGCTGACGGTAGGCTCCAATTTGCGGATGTGGTCTGCGGTTTCAGTCAACATATTGACGATTGGGATATCCAGGTGTTTTTGGATCCGGTCGACATAAGCGTGGGCTGTGTTGCAGGGGATGGCGATGATATCTGCTCCACCGCGCTCCAGTTTTTTGGCAGTCGAATACAGTGCCAGGGTGGGGTCCGTGCCATCGCCAATCAAATTGGCGGTCCGGTCAGGGATCTGTGGGTTCTGTTCCACCAGGACCTTAATGTGGTCCTGATCCTTTATCGCATGAGTTCCACTGATAATTTTGGACATGAAATCTACAGTCGCGGCAGGCCCAATGCCGCCCAGAACACCAACTTTGAAAGGCTTGGAATGCAAAGCGGCCATCTGTTGCAGCGCAAATCCGGCGTAGATTTCATTGCACTGCAAGACGTCCACCCCCTCAAACTGGACCTGCCCTTGCAAGGCCAGCGGGACCTCAGTCATGCCCGGAACGATCACCTCGGCACCTTTGGCGATCAGATTCCCAACGGCATTTTCAATGCCGAGCTTGATTTTGGCGGCATCCCCATTCGCTTTGAATCCTGATGTTCCATAAATCGCATCGATCAAAGCAAGCTCGGCATCCGGGTCCGGGTATAGAGCCTGTTGGCCGGGTGCCAATGCCTTATTGAACAACCCACTTTGGCGCACATATCGACTGGTCAACACGCCAACGCGCTTGGCATCAGCGTAATTGGCCGTCAGATGCACCTTGATGGCATCGACCATCGAAATGATGTTCAGATCAAATTCGGGGCATAGTTCTTCTATGAACGTATGGGTAATAAAACAGGGCAACAAGGCCGCTGTGCACCCGTTTCTGTCCATGCGGCTCAGAGTATCAAAAACGTGAAACTTGCGGTGGGTCGGTAGATAGCTTTCACAAGCCACTGACACAGCTTCAACCAGAGCTTTCTGTTCATAGGTGATGTCATGGTGGTTGCCCTCAGCTCCAACGGGCGTCAGCCGCACCAGATGGTTCAAAGTGTCAGCACTTCCCCGCGCGCCCAATCCGCCAACGATCCCAAGCTTTATCGAATGATTTGACATGATACAGCCTCATCATAAGCGTTGACCCGCGGGCGCACTTGGCTGTGCCCGACTGTTATCCAGAGATGCGCATGTTCCAAAAAATGCGCCATTTCCGTTACAGGATTTGACTGAGGAACAGCTTTGTTCGCTCGTCTTGGGCGTTGTCAAAGAAGGTCTCTGGCGCACCATGTTCGACGATCACGCCTCGGTCCGTGAAGTAAATATGGTCTGCGACCTCGCGTGCGAAACCCATTTCATGGGTGACAAGGATGCATGTCATTCCTTCTGCCGCCAGTTCCTTGATCGTCAGCAGCACTTCTTTGACAGTTTCGGGGTCCAGGGCAGCCGTGACTTCATCAAACAACATGATGTCAGGTTGCATGGCCAGAGATCGGGCAATTGCCACACGTTGTTGTTGGCCGCCTGAAAGTTCGCCGGGGTAAGCGTCCTCTTTGTCGGCCAGACGAACCTTTGCCAGCAGCTCTCTGGCGCGTTTTTCCGTACTTGCCTTGTCTTCCTTCAGGACAAGCAACGGCGCCATCATTACGTTTTGCAGTGCCGTTTTATGGGGGAAGAGATTGTACTGCTGAAACACCATCCCGATTTTTTTGCGGAGTTCCAGCTTGTTAAGTTTGTCGGTATGGACCTCCTGACCTTCGACTTTGATTGACCCCTTCTGGATGTCATTTAAAGCGTTGATGCAGCGGATGAGAGTCGACTTGCCAGAACCGGACGGGCCGATAATGCAAATGACCTCCCCCTTCATGATGTCAATGTTGATCCCCTTGAGAACTTCAAGTGAACCAAAGGATTTATAGACGTCACGAAGGGAAACGATCGGTTGATCAGGTGTCCACGGAGCAGAGGTTGTCATCTGGCTATCCTCACAATTTAACAGCGAATTTGCGTTCCAACCGCAGCGTCAAGCGGGCGATCGGATAGCAGTAGGCAAAGAACAAAATCAGCACGAACCCAAAGAATGGCATCAGAAGCTCTGGTCGGTTGTTTTCTGCAACGATGGCCTGACGGGTTAGATTGACGACGTCATCAACACCCAGAATAGATACAAGCGGCGTTGCCATCGTCAGGATCGCGTACCAGTTCATCCAAGGGGGGATCATCCGCTTGAAACACTGGGGCAAGATGATGCGCCACAATGTCTGGTTGCGGGTAAAGGCCAAGGCTTCAGATGCCTCCCACTGGGTATTGGGAACAGACCGGATCGCACCGCGTACGATCTCTGAAATGTTGGCCATGACCGGTAATGAGAGACCCAGAACGGCTTTGATCCAAGCCGGGTAGTAATAAACTTCGCCGAAAATCGTCATTTCGTATGGAAGGGCCAGCATGACGATGAACAGGATCACCAGCCACGGAGAGTTGCGGAAAAGCTGAGTGATCAGCCACGAAACGGCCCGGATAAATCGCCGCTGGGAGATTTGCCCCAGCCCCAGAACCACTCCGGCACCCGTTCCGATAACCAGGCACAGGAAGGAAATGAGGACGTTAAACAGAAACCCCTTGGTGATCAGAAAGGGCATCCAGCGCCACAATGCATTGAACGGACGAACCGCCTCGCCAGATTGTGCGCTGGCGATGGTTGGCCAGATCAGCAAAACGGCGAAAATTGCAAACAGCGTCCAGGGAGACATGGTGCCGAGAAACCGTGAGACGGTCATCGGATCATATTGCAGGCTAGCGCTGCTGGGAGTGGGTTTTAGGACGGCAAAATTGTTCGGTTTGGTCATGGTGCCGGTCCTCAATTTCCGTAGCCGGGAATGCGGAGCTTCTGTTCCCACCGGTTCATGCCAAACACCATGATGCCGACGAGGCCGACATAGACGACAAACAGCAACAGCATGGCCGGGTATTGGGCCGACGGGTAATCGTTCCAGATCCGAACACTCTGGTAGAGCAATTCGGGAACCGAGATGGCGAAAGCCTGCGTGGTGGTCTTAATGAGATTGACAAGATTGTTGTTCAGCGCGGGCAGGCTCACCCGGAACCCCAGCGGCAATACGACATAGATATATGTTTGCAGGCGCGTCAGGCCGAGCGCTTCGCTGGCCTCGATGGTTGTATCTGGAACCGCCTCTATGCCTGCGCGGAAGATCTCAATGTTAAAGGCGCCGGCAAAGAACGACAGCGAGATGATCGCCCAGCCAACGCTGGAAATGATGGGAACCTCGAGCCAGCCGTCTGGCGAATAAGTGGGGGTCAGTTGCCCCAGTGCGAAATAGAAAAACAGCAGCTGCACAAAAGGGGGCGTGTTGCGAAACAGTTGAATGTAGCCCTGCACAAAACTGCGCAGCAGACGCATATTTGACCCCTGCAACCATGCGCCCACAACGCCAATGACGACACTGAAGAACAGGCAGGTTACAGACAGGAATATGGTATATTTCAGTCCCAGCCAGATCTTCTCTGCCTGCACACCCTGATAAAAGAATATGAAGTTCCAGCGCGGATGGTTTTCTGCCATCTCACGAAAAAACTCTGTAAACAAATCAAGCATTTCAAGACACCCCGAGGCTGAACATCCCATGCCAGGCATTGCCCGGCATGGGATGGACGTTTGGTTTTACTCGGCGAGCCAGTCTGCAAAACGTTTGTTCTGCATCGCCAGATACTCTGTGGCCTGAATGCCCCATTTCTCTTCGAGCCGGATCAGTTCACCGGATTGATGCCAATTGTACTGCATCCCCGACATGAAGCGACCAAAGGTGCAATCACGCTCAGCGATCGGCACCGCGATACCCCAGGGGTTAGGATCTTCTGATGTCAGGGGCATTTCAAAGTCGTCATACTGCCCGGACGCGAGTTCCGCGGCGATAGAGCTGTCATCATAGACCCAAGCGACACATTTCTTGTCGCGCAGGGCCTGCAGGGCTTCTGCGTTGCTGACGAACGCAATCACTTCCGCGCCGTAACGCTCTTCGACACTCTTGTTGTAGAATGAGCCCTGTTTGCCGCAAACAGGACGATCTTTCAGGTCTGCCCATTTGGTCACTTTAAGCGCCTTGGGCGTCATGGCGTTTGTGCCAGCGGAATAGTAGTTGGGCCCAACCACACCAACAATTTCGCGTCTGTCGGGACGGTCAGACATAGTGGCGATCATCAAATCGATGCGCCCGCCTTCCAGGAACTGCATTCTGTTTGATGATTCAACGGCAACAAGTTCAAGCTCGACACCCAGTGTATCGGCGACCTGCTGAGCCATGTCAGCTTCCATTCCGATAATGTCGCCATTCTGGCCACGAAATCCCCATGGACGTGTGTCGGCCTTGACACCGACCACGATTTTTTCACGCTCTGCAATCTTGTCCCAAGTCGTATTGGAACACTGTTCTGCGAATGCTGCCGTTGTCGACATGAGCATCGCAGCAACTGTTGCGCCCGTTATAAATTTGTTCATTTCTTCCTCCAAGTTGGTTCTCCCTTCCACAATAAGCGCTTCACGTTGGCACTTTATCGGGGGGATTGCCCATTTGGCTTACGTCAGGGGGCGATCCAGCTCTATGACAATATCCGCAAGGGCATTGCAAATCTTGCAATTGATTTTTCTGGCCAATACCTTTCTGCTCAAAAAGAACGGAGGGCGTCATGGAACTCGATTGGGCCGAGGACTTTATTGCACTGTCATCTGCAGGCGTATTCTCAAAGGCGGCGGACGCAAGGAATGTTAGCCATTCTGCATTCACCAGACGCATCAAGAATCTGGAATACTGGATCGGCACACCGTTGTTCGATCGCAGTCGTCACCCGGTCACGCTGACGGCTGCAGGAGAGGTATTCCGCCCCGTTGCCTATGAACTGATCAGTACTCTTTCAACAGTACAGGCTGAAGCCTTAGGCTTGGTCCACAGAGAGGGAGAGGTGCTTGATTTCGTTGCGATCCATACACTTGCAATCTCCTATTTTCCGAGTTGGATTTCGCAGATCAACGACGCAATCGGCCCAATGAAAACACGGGTGATCGCTGAAAGTTTCTCGGGCTGCGTTGAGGCAATCTTGTCAGGGTCCAGTGACTTCATGGTTTGTTATCATCACCCTTCGATTCCGATGATTGCCAAGGACATCAGATATCCATCTATGAAGATCGCCGATGACCGCATCATTGCTGTGAGCATTGCCAACCCAGATGGAACCGCACGCTACCAGTTTGATGGAGAGGGAACGGTTCCCTTGCTTGCCTATACTCAAGACAGTTTTCTGGGGAAGGTGACCAATTTGATCCTGAAACGATCAGGCATGGGCGAGCGGTGTGTGTTTCAGCACCAGAGCTCGTTCGGGGAGGTTTTGAAGGCAATGTGTCTAGCTGGACTGGGCGTGGCATGGTTGCCGCAGGTTGCGATCCAGAATGAGTTAGATGAAGGGCGCCTTATAAAGATAAGCAGCCCAGAATCTGAACATCCGGTTTCGATCCATTTGTACCGGTCGTTCGAGCGTAGCCGCAAAGAAATTGAGCAGCTCTGGTCCTATGCCTCCAGTATGACCTAGCTCCATCTATCCTTTGTGGAGAGGAATCATTGAACAAGATTTTTGATCTCTGCCATTGCCCAATTGAGGCTTTGAGAAGGTATTCTCCGCAAAACAGCTGAGCATTTCATCGCCGCAAGCAATCGCAGAAGAAGAGGCCCGCCAAGCGGGGATGGTTCGCTGAACTCGGTGCCTTCTACTAATCCTGTATCATCGCATCTTCCCACTCGGCGAGGAACTTGCGCCTTTTGAGAACATCGAGAAACGTCATCAGAGCCGGTTGTAAGGCGATGGTTGCGCGATCGGTTACTGCTTGCGGTGTCTTGAGGGCCGGGAGGACGCGCCGACCGTCGCCTTGGCCGGATTGAAAAGCGATAAGATGGCGGATGAACCTCTCGGCTGCCTGCGATTGCGTGGTTTGCCCTGAAACGAAGGCAGTCCGCATCATCGTTGTTGGAAAGTCTGAGGGCAGTATGATTTCTAAAATCGTCTCGCTCTCAGTCCGAGCGGCCGCATAGCTGCCCAGCACATTGTAAGCGACCGCAATGGTCCCGTCGGTGAGGTCATCAATCATAGTGCCGGAGCAGCAATAAAGGCGCACATCGAGACTGCCCATTACCTCCATCAATCGCCAAAACGTCTCGGACGCACGCGCATCCTGTGTGGCAAAGAGATAGCCAAGACCGGATTGGCGTACATCATAGGTGCCAACGCGATTGCGGAAGGTCTCTGGCCTCGCCCGCAGCGCCTCAATCAGCTGCTGTCGCGTCTGAGGAATGGGCTGCCCTTCAAAGGCCTGCCGGTTAATGACGATGGCTGCAGGCTCCGATGTAAATGCAAACAAACTCTGCCGCCACTGAGCCCACGCAACGTGCGGAATATCGGGCAAAGGTTTTGCAAAGCCATCATTGACGAGCTTCAGCTGGAGATCCATCGCGCTGGAAACAGCAATGTCAAAGGCCCCGGGATCGGCCCTGAAACGTTCGTTGAGTTCTGCAGTTCCTGTGACGAAATACTCCACTGCGATATTCGGGTTTGCCGCAATGAATGTCTCAATCACCGGCGCGAACAGATCGGCATCCGTACTGGAAATGATGCGAAGGGACACGCTGGCATCTGTGCCAGAGAAGGTTTCCTGATGCTCCCATTCCTGAGCCATTGCGCAGCCGGCAGCTAACCAGACGATCAGAGCAACAAAATAGCGCATGCACCGCCCTCCGGATGGTTTGTCAGCTCAAGGCTGCCGCCATGGGCGCCTGCCACATCAGCTGCAATGGTCAGACCAAGACCAGACCCCACTGCGTCTCCGGCATTGCGCCCCCGTTTGAAGCGGGTGTGAAGTTGCCCGATTTCGTCAAGCGGATAGCCTGGCCCCTTATCACGCACGACAATGCAAAGGCGCGATCCGGTGTGGACTCCAATCTCAATGTCGCTGTCGGCCGGACCGTATTTCATAGCGTTGTCCACAAGGTTGCGAACAGCATTTTGAATCAAGATTGGATCCCCCGCATAGGGTGCGTTCTCATCACCGCAAACGGATAGCGAGAGATCCTTCATCTCCGCTATGGGCGATAGCCTTACAGCGAGATCCTGAGCAAGTTCGACAAGATCTATCTTCTCTCTTTCAAGATGATCAGCCCGGAACGTGATCATCGCATGATCCAACAGCTGTCCGGCGGCACGGGAACTCTCGTCAATGGCTCGGATCATTGAGCGCAGGGCCTCGCGATTTTCCTCCCTGTCTACCCGTTGCAATGTCGTCTCGGCATGGGAGCGGACAGTGGCGAGTGGAGTGCGAACACGATGAGCTGCTTCGGCAATAAAGTCTTCAGACTGACTGAGCGAATGGTCGAGCCGTCCCATGAGGGAATTCAACGACCGCACGAGCGGCCCCATCTCCTGCGGAACCGGTTTCTTAAACGGGCTGAGGTCTTGCGGGCCACGCCGTGTGACAGACGTCGTAAGCTTGTTGAGCTGTCCGACTGCAAATGACGTTGCCCAGAAAGAAAGAGCCGCCGCAAGAACAAAGAATGCCAGACCGAGCAGGGTCGTATTGCGCCGGATTTCATCCAGCGTTTCGGCAAGCGCGTCCTGCGTTTGCGCCAAGGCGATTTGCACTTCCACACGTTGACTCGCACCGATCAGTATTCGGCGCGCGCTGACCTGCCGCACAGTGGTGCCGCGTATAGCTTGGGTGCTAAAAACCTCTCTTCTCTCTGCGTCAGAGCTGGCGGCAACTGCCAAGTCCTCGTGACCGGAGAGAAATTTTCCATCGCGGTAAATTGCATAGAACACACGGTCGTCGGCCGGCGTATCCAGCATGGCAAGAGCGGCATAGGGAAGATCGACTTCCACACTCCCGTCGCGGATGGCCGCCGTATCCAGCATCGAGGTGACCGATGCCATCAAAATGTCGTCCTGCCCCTGTTGGGCGACCTGCACTGCATAGTTGCGCACAGCCAGGAAGAGGAGGAGCGCCAGCAGTGCCGCTCCCCCGATCAGTATGGTAGCCAAGCGGTTTCTGAGAGAACCGGAAATGGTGGGACTGTCACTCATGATCCAGCCGATAGCCAAGACCGCGAAGGGTCGTGATCTTCACGTCCGATTTTTCCAGATGTTTGCGCAGGCGACCGACATAAACCTCAATCGCATTTTCAGACACATCCTCGTTGTAGGAGAACAGCCGATCCGCGAGCTTGTGCTTGGAAAAGACCCGCCCCGGAGCGTTGAGGAACATTTCCAGAAGCCGCAATTCGCGGTTGCGCAGGTCGATGGTCTCCCCGCCGACCGAAAGGTGCCCGGCAACGGGATCAAACACCACTTCGCCCATTTCTACAGTCGTTTGTGCACTTCCGGAACGCCGGCGCAGGACCGCACGGCAACGGGCTTCCAACTCAGCGTGGTCAAATGGTTTGGTAACGTAGTCATCCGCTCCAAGGTCGAGCGACCCGATCCGGTCGGATACCTGACTGCGGGCGGTGAGTACGATAACCGGTGTGTCGAGCCCGTTGGCGCGATGCTGCCTCAAGAAAGTGCGTCCGTCCCCATCCGGCAACATGATGTCCAGCAAAATGAGATCATATTCACCGGTCGCGATGAAGGCCGACGCGTCTTCAAGTTCAGCCGCGTGA
This sequence comes from uncultured Alphaproteobacteria bacterium, assembly GCA_929200315.1. Taxonomy (GTDB): domain Bacteria; phylum Pseudomonadota; class Alphaproteobacteria; order Rhizobiales; family Rhizobiaceae; genus Pseudahrensia. The sequence continues at coordinate 27,714 of CAKMZB010000006.1, forward strand.
TCCACCACATGGCCATCCAGACGCATCCGCGAAGCGACGGCGTTTGCCAGATCTTGATTGTCTTCCACCAACAGGAATTTCATCCAAATGCGGCGCCGTTTCTCGCCAGTGACAGGTCCATGTCAGGTTCATGTGGCCTGAACACTTTCCACTGAACCGCTCTGCGGACAGTTGTCAAATGGGAGAAACTTATGTCGTATTTCAAGATTGGCCGTCAGGCGTTCATCGCCGCCGTGGCCGCAATTGGGCTTGCCGGACCTGCCAGCGCTGATGGCCACCAGGTTCTGGACAGCATTCACTTTCTGATCCCCGGTGGCGCCGGCGGCGGCTGGGACGGGACCGCGCGCGGCACCGGAGAAGCCCTAACCGAAGCTGGCCTCGTGGGGACCGCATCCTACGAAAACATGTCAGGCGGCGGCGGCGGTAAGGCCATCGGCTACCTCATCGAAAATGCCGACAGCAACCACGGTACATTGATGGTGAATTCCACACCTATCGTGATCCGCTCGCTGACCGGTGTCTTCCCGCATAATTTCCGCGACCTCACACTGGTTTCGGGAACAATTGGTGACTACGCAGCAATCGTTGTGGGTAAGGACAGCCCGGTTAACTCGATGGCGGACCTTCTCGCAGCTTTCGATGCCAATCCAAACGATACCGCCATTGGTGGCGGTTCTGTACCCGGCGGGATGGACCACTTGGTCGCCGCCATGGTGATGGAAGCTGCCGGTAAAGATGCGCTCAGCGTCAAATACATCCCCTATGATGCAGGTGGCAAAGCCATGGCGGCGTTGCTTTCCGGTGAGATCGCAGCTCTGTCCACCGGCTTTTCCGAAGCCGTCGATCTGGCCGGTGCCGGGGAAGTGAAAATCATCGGGGTTACCGCTCCCGAGCGGGTTGGTGCAGCTCCCGATGCGATGACCATGAAGGAACAAGGCATCGACACGACCTTCGTCAACTGGCGCGGGTTTTTCGCAGCTCCCGGTCTGCCCGATGAGATGAAGGCCAAGTATCAGGATGCCATCGCCAAGATGTACGATACATCCGAATGGGAGAAGGTCCGTGCCCGCAACGGCTGGGTCAACATCCACAATTCCGGCGACGATTTCCTGGCGTTCCTGGAAAATCAAGAAAAGGTCATCGGCGATCTCATGAAGAAGCTCGGCTTTCTTTGATTGACAAGCGGCAGGGCGATGTGTCGCCCTGCCGACACCTCTGCGGATCCTTGGGAGGGGACCGACTATGGCTTTGGATCGCTGGATTGCGCTTATCTTGCTGGGTGTTTGCCTGGCCTACGGATACGCCGCCTGGTTCACGATGGATGCAGGCCTCGCGCCCTTCATGCGTCGGGCACCAATCTGGCCGAGCACCTTTCCAAAGGTTCTGTCGATCCTCGGTGTTATCGCAACACTCTTCATTCTGCTTGGCATCGAAAAAGGCGGGGTGAAGGAAGCCGAGATCGACTATCGCCGCCTTGGCGAATACCGGCTGGGGCAAGCTGTGCTGCTTCTGGCACTGATGGTTGCCTATGCGCTCTGCCTGCGACCCTTGGGCTTTCTTATTTCCACCTCCGCCTTCCTGATCCTCGGCGCCTTCATTCTTGGTGAGCGCAAGTTGTACGTCATGATACCTATCGCTCTCATTGCAGCACTTTCCGTTTGGTATCTCGTCCACGGGGTGCTCGGCATCTACATGCGCCCCCTGCCCGGATTCCTTGGAGGCTGACATGCTGGAAGGTTTGCTCATTGGTCTGCAAACGGCCTTCTCGGTCCAGAACCTATTGATGGTGATCGGAGGCTGCCTGATCGGCACCTTTATCGGCATGTTGCCCGGCCTCGGCCCGATGTCGATTATCGCAATCATGATCCCGGTCGCAATCTCATTGGGAGACCCGTCCGCCGCACTGATCCTGCTCGCTGGTGTCTACTACGGCGCGATCTTCGGCGGTTCGACTTCATCCATTCTCTTGAACGCGCCGGGTGTAGCCGGAACCGTTGCATCGAGCTTTGACGGCTACCCCATGGCGCGCCAGGGCAAGGCGGGAAAGGCGCTCACCATCGCGGCGATTGCCAGCTTTGCCGGCGGGACCGTTGGAGCGATCCTTTTGATGGTTTTTGCACCGGCTCTGTCTTCCGTAGCCCTGCTGTTCCATTCAGCGGAATACTTCGCGCTCATGGTTGTTGGCCTTTCGGCTATTGCCGCCTTTGCCGGCACAGGCCAGGTCGCCAAGGCGCTGATCATGACGGTCCTCGGCCTCATTATGGCGACGGTTGGTGAAGGAGCATTGTTTAACCTGCCACGCTTCACAATGGGCGTGATGGACCTCCAGTCAGGTTTTGGATTCATCACACTGGCCATGGCAATGTTTGCCTTACCGGAAGCCCTCTTCCTGGTGCTTAAGCCCAAGGACATGAAGGGCAGCGAAGGTGACATTAAGGATCTGCGGATTTCCCGCAGCGAAGCAAAAGCCATCGCGCCGGTGATCGGTCGCCAATCAATCCAGGGCTTTTTTATAGGCGTCTTGCCCGGAGCGGGCGCAACGATAGCGAGCTTTCTCGGCTACGCCGTCGAACGCAATATCGCACCCAAACATGAGCAGGACGAGTTCGGCAAAGGGTCAATCAAAGGCCTTGCCGCACCGGAGACCGCCAACAACGCGGCCTGTACCGGGTCCTTCGTTCCGTTGCTGACACTCGGCATTCCAGGCTCCGGCACAACGGCAATCCTGCTTGGCGCGCTGATTGCCCTCAACGTAACCCCAGGGCCGCGCTTGATGCTGGATGAGCCACAGATTTTCTGGGCGGTTATCATGTCGATGTTCATCGGCAATTTGGTGCTGCTCATCCTGAACCTGCCACTCATACCCTATATAGCGAAAATCCTTGCAGTTCCGCGCAACTACCTGATCCCGTTTATTTTATTCTTCACTCTGATGGGCGCCTATATCGGCCAGAACAACGCCACCGAATTGCTTCTGCTGGTCGGTTTCGGCATCTGTGCAACGGCGCTGAAATTTGCTGACTACCCCCTGGCCCCTCTGCTGATCGGCTTCATCCTCGGTGGTATGATGGAAGACAATTTCTCCCGTTCCATGCAGCTTTATGACGGCATCGCCTTCATCTGGGAGCGACCGATGACACTGGCACTGCTGGTGATCGCGGCAATTCTGATCATCCTGCCCAGCTACCGCAACCGGCGGGCCCGGGCACGGGCAAGGGGCGTTGCGGAAGGGGACTGAGGGGGTGGTGGACGACTGAACACAACTGCCCCTTCCAGAAATTTGCAGGTGCTGCACATGGTCCTTGGAGGAAACCTGCAAGAGCCCTGACAGATCATTCGCACGCCTTCGACCGGGTCGAAATTCTCAGGAAAAATGTCATTGCCTGTATCGTGAGCTTGGCAATGAATGAACGGCCGCTTTGACAATCTGACCAAGATTTCCAACCAACCGACGAGATAGTAAGGCCGATAATGTTACAAATTCTGGGCGTCAGGTCCGGTCAATGTGACAATGTCGGCCGGACTGCCGGGCCACCGGCAATCTGCGCAAGTGTATCCCGCTTGGATACGGTGATTTTCTGGCGCTTACTCACAATTAGACCGTCATGCTCCCAGCCGCTGAGCAGACGGGAAACGGTGTGTAGCGTTGTTCCCGTCATTTCAGATATGTCCTGACGCGAGATCGGAAAGTCGATCATTGTGCCTTCTTCTGTCTTACGCCCCGTTGTTCTCAAGAGTTTGACAAGAGCTGCTGCTACCCGCTGCTCCACCCGCTCCGTCGCCATTTCAACTACACGGTCCTGGGTATCCTGCAGGCGCGTGCCGATGGTCTGGTATGTATTGGTCGCAAATGTGGGATGTTTGGCAATTGTTTCGTCCCAGATCGAATTGGGCCATGCCAGCACAACGCAATCGACTGCGGCGATTGCATTGGCCGGATATTCGACAAATCCCAATGCTTGCGAAAGCCCCAGCAATTCGCCGGCAGCTATGAAGCGTGCAATGACCTGTTCGCCCAATGGCGTGATTTTGACGACGCGAACCGTCCCGTCCAACAAAATAAAGAACGACTTGGCTTGTTCGCCTTGCCCGAAAATCTTTTCCCCTTTGGGAACCCGCAACGCCTTTGCAGACCCCAGAAGCTCCTCCAGTTCCGGGCGGCCAATTTCGCGGAAGGGCGGGAGGTCCGCGATGAGTGCCGGGTCAAGCTTGGTCATTAAATGCCTTGAACTTGTGCCAGCACAAACAGCGCCGGATTCCAACCTGATATTTGGTCATCATCCTCAATAGCAAGACCTGGAAGGGACTAGCAAATGCTGAAGAAACTGTTCACCGCCACAATCCTTGCGGCCGCTCTAACGACCGGCTGGGCAAATGCCGCCGAGCATGAAGTAAAAATGCTCAACAAGGGCGAAAAGGGCGGCATGGTGTTCCAGCCTGACTTCGTCAAAGCAGCGCCCGGAGATACGATCAAGTTTCTGCCAACAGACAAGGGGCACAACGTTGAATCCATCAAGGGCATGTTGCCCGACGGGATCGATAAATTCAAAAGCAAGTTCAACAAGGAATACACGCTGACCGTGGAGAAAGATGGCCTTTACGGCGTGAAATGTTCTCCGCACTACGGCATGGGGATGATTGCGCTTATCGCAGTTGGCACTCCAGAAAATGAGGATGAGGCGAAAGCCGTCAAACATCGCGGCAATGCCAAGAAGCGTTTCGCTGATGTCTTTTCCGAGTATGAGGCGTCGAAATAAACACCTCCTTCGAGACCGATCAAATGACAAAGGGGGATGGCTTAACCAAAGCCATCCCCCTTTTTGTAGATGCCATTTTTCCGGCAGGTAAACTTAGAGGTTAGCTTTCAGCCACTCGCCTATCGGCTGCACTGACAGAAGCGCGGGCTTCTCCTGCACCATCAGGCGAAATCCCAAATAGTCCGGCGGCGTTCCAACCGCGCAACCACCGCTTTTCGCATCCTTGACGAAGAAGGTCATATAGGACCGGTGTCGTCCTTCCACGACCCGCACGCCACAATTCCCCTCATCAGCAGGCTCGACATTCCCTGCTTCATCCAGGCGTGAGCGTTGATAACAGGTTTCGGTCCACTCCCAGACATTGCCTGACATATCGAATATTCCTCGCTCGTTGGCACCGAAGCCACCGCGAGGCCTGACGACCGGATCTGCCTCTCGATCAAGTTCAATTGATTGTTTGTATTTCGAAAGCATCCGTCTGGACGGATCGTTCGGGTCCGTTTCCAGGTTGGTGGCGTCGTCAAAAAAACGACTGCCGGCAGCGTAGGCCCATTCCGCATCGGTGGGCAGCCGCCAGGCAATGCCGGTCTTGCGTGATAGCCAGCGTGCATAGTCAACCGCATCAGCATAGCTCACGCCCGTAACAGGTCGGTTGTCGGCTTTGCCTTCAGACACATTGGCCTGCCCGAATGTCAGTTGGCATGCTCCGTCTGCAATGCAGCGCGCATATTCAGCGCGGGAAACCTGATATTTCATGATCTGGAAGGCCTGTCGAAAATCGACTTCGATCATTGGTGCGTCAACCGGACGCCCGCTCCTGAGGAACTCTCCCGATTGTCTATGGTGGTATGTTCCTGGCGCTACCGTGGTCAACTCCGGTGCGGCTAATGAGAACTTTTGTGAAGAGGTACCCCACTGGTTGTAGGCGATCAGTGACAAGACGGTGAGCAAGGCCAGCGGGATGGATAACTTCTCCAACATCATCTTGATGCTCTCTTGATGATGCAGCCCGCTACCGGAGGATGGTAGCGGGCTGCGGGACCACGCGAGTTGTGACAGCTGCCTTACGGCAAAGCTTTTTTGCTCTTGTAGGCCGAGGTCACGTCTCGCTCGAGCGGGCTTGGTGGCAATACCTGTGCCATCAGATCATTGTTCCAATCGCCTTCCACTATGAAATGCGCGGTGGCGCCTAGACTGACGGCCTCAATGAGATTGTGGTTCACATAGGCATAGACACCCGGTTGTTTGAATTTGTAGAGCGCTGCGCCGGCCGAACCGCCGCGTATGAACCAGGTTTCATTGTCTCGTTGTGGCGGGTTGTTGAACTTGCCTGTCTCCCAGACCAGGTCGCCATGTCCGCCAATCAGGTGTGGCCGGGTATCCCGGTTGGCCTGCGAATGGACGATCAGGACATTGTCGCCGACACTTGCCTTCAGGGCGTTTTCACCGGTGAGAGCACCAACCTTGCCGTTGAAGACGACGTGGGTGGGAATGAGCCCGTTCATGACCTCAAGCGTATCACCATAGGAACTACCGATGTCCTCGAAGCGCTTAAAGTCACCGCTTTCGTCCTTCGGAATATAGAAATCGTTCTCGCCGATATAGAAAACCTTGTCATAGCTGACCGGCTTTTCATTCTCGTCCTTAAGTCCGTCGCGCGGCAGGATCATGATAGCGCCTGACATGCCAGAAACGACGTGCCACGGGATCATGGGCCCGCCGGGGGCGCAGTGATAAACGAATGTTCCGGGACGATCTGCCTTGAAGCGCAGGACTGTTTTCTCACCCGGATTGACGAGGGTCAGCGCACCACCGCCCAGCCCGCCAGTGGCGGAGTGAAAGTCGATATTGTGCTGCATCTGGTTTTCAGGCGGATTGATGAGGGTCAGTTCGACATAATCACCTTCGTGAACGACCATCAGGGGACCTGGAATGGTTCCTTCAAACGTCATGCCCTGAAGCATGGTGCCGTACTCGTCGATTTCGTGCTCTTTTTCGACAATGAGCATTTCGAATTCGACGACACTCGGTGGACCTTTGGCCACCTGGTCGTGCTCATGAACAAAGGGCGGCGATACCAGCTTCACTTTCTTGCGCGGTAAGTTGCTGAGATCGACGCTGGCGCCAGCTGGCGTCATGCTTTCATCACTGGCTGTTGCGGCTTTCGAAAGGACAGTTGGAGCAGCTGCGGCCACCGCAGCGGTCATCAATGCAGTGCGACGTGTAATCATTTTCGGTCTCCTTCTTGCAGTCCGACGGCCGGACTGTTGGAGACAATTCTATTTGTTCAGCAAATTCGCTCTTTGCGCTGGCGCAAGCTCAACTTTGATGGGCAGGAGCCGCATTGGAATAGAATCCCTGTTGATGGAGACAATCAGCATCCGGCAAACATTGTCACTTCGCGTGGGACGATTCTCAATCGGACTAAAAATAAAGTCCTCGGTGAGATCTCTACAATCGAACCACACACCCGTCTTCTGCGGACCGTGACGCAGCGTCTGCGAGCTGTTGGGCCTTTAAGCCGTCAATTGCTGAGGGCGACATGGCGTGACCAGTCTCCAGCGCGCGCGTGAAACTCGTCAGCTCAGCAATGTAGGCGGCGTGATAGCGCTCCAAGAAAAAGGGTTGTGCGGGCGCACGCCTGAAACCGTTTTCGTCGGCAAACTCAATATTGCTGTCCAGCATATTCTCGGCGCGCAGCATTCCTTTCGACCCGTGAACCTCGACACGCTGATCGTAGCCATAGGTGGCCCGACGCGAATTTGAAATCTGGCAGATCTTACCAGATGCGGTCGTGAGGGTAGCAGCTGCGGTGTCCAAATCCCCGGCCTCTCCGATTGCCGGGTCGATGAGGCATGAACCCACGGAATGCACAGTGACCGGCTCTTCCCCGATTAGAAACCGCGCCATATCCAGATCGTGGATCATCATGTCGCGAAAGATCCCGCCGGAACTGCGGATATAATCCACCGGCGGCGGTGACGGGTCACGAGACAAGATCGTCACAAGCTCAACATCGCCTATGTCGCCACGTAAAATCCGGTACCGCAAACGACTGAATCCAGGGTCAAACCGGCGGTTGAAACCCGTCATGAAAGGTACACCGCATTCCTCCACAATCGCTGTGCACTCACGGATCCTCTCCGCGTTCATGTCGATAGGTTTCTCGCAAAAGATGGCCTTCCCCGCTCTCGCTGCCTTGTGGATCAGCTCATAGTGGGTGGTCGTCGGGGTGGCGATGATGACGGCTGCGATATCGTCAGCCTCAATAAGGGCATCCACCGAACGGACCTGCGCGCCTGTCATCTTGGCCAGGTGCGCCGCATTGGCTTCAAGTGGATCGCTGACCGCTACGAGGTTCGCGTTGGCAATCCTCTGCAGTGACGTGCCGTGGACCACGCCGATCCGCCCGCAACCAACAATACCGATACCGATACCGATCAAAGTTCCGTCTCCTCACCGCGGATTGAGCGCAAGACATCTTGTGCGGCCTCTACGAGCGGCAGATGCGTCTGTTTGAGAATCTCGACCCGGTCGAAAGCGTCTGGATTGGCCATCATTACCCCTCGCAGACTTTTGCCAAAGGCCATGCGCAACTCCGTCCCGATGTTGAATTTGCAGATGCTCGTGTTGCGGGCGAGGTTTTGGCGCTGCTGCCGAGGCACCCCAGACCCACCGTGGATCACAAGAGGCACGTCAGTCACGGCTTCAATTTCTGCAATGCGCGCTTCGTCCAACCCGTCGCTGGCATCCTGCTGCAAGTGGACATTGCCCACCGAGATAGCCATTGCATCCACGCCGGTTTCGGCGGCGAAGCGGGCGGCTTCACGCGGGTCCGTTCCGGTAGAGGCTTCCCCCTCGGCATAGCCGACGAACCCGACCTCACCCTCGCAGGATGCACCTGCAGCATGAGCTATTTTGGCGATCTCCGCTGTTAGCTCGATGTTGCGTTCCAAAGGCTCACGAGAGCCGTCGAACATGATTGATGTGAAGCCACAGTCCAGCGCTGTCGTACACTCTTCGCGTGTATATCCGTGATCAAGGTGCGCAACGACCGGCACGGATGCCGCTTCCGCCAGATGACGGAACATCGCGCCAAGCACGGGCAACGGCGTGTGTGCGCGGCAGGAGGGTCCGGCTTGTAAAATGACGGGAACACCGAGCCCTTCTGCGGCCTCGACATAGGCGCGCATGTCTTCCCATCCCAGCGTCACAAGACCGGCGACAGCATAACCATCCTTCAAAGCAGGCTGGAGCACATTTTCTAGTGTAGCGAGCGTCACTTGAACTTTGCGATCATGTCTAGAATGCCAGGAATGGTGTGGAGCTGGTCTGCATGAGTGGGCTGGAAATACTGCACCAACGAGCGCTGAGACAGGCCACCCAGAATCGTGAAATAGTACATCTCGTAGCCGGGCAGTACAGCACAGGGGTGGTAGCCCTTATCGATACAAACCGTGGACCCATTCATGATGTGATAGGCATCACCCGGCTCGTTGTCCTTGCGTTGCAACATCTGCACGCCTGAACCATGGCTGGGGCGGAAGCGGAAATTGTAGGTCTCATCGTGGCGCGTCTCATCCGGCATTCGGTCGGTGTCGTGTTTGTGGGAGGGGAAACCGGACCACCCCCCCTGCCCGACCGTGTAGAGCTCACTGACGAGCAAGCGGCCCACCCGATCCTTCTGCTTTTGCCCGAGAATGTGCTTGATCTTGCGGTGGGTTTTGGTGTCATCGGACCCGTATTGCACCAGATCCAATTCCGAACTGCGGACGGCAAACGCCTCCAGCTGCTCTTCAAACCGCGCGCCTGCAATGAAAATCTCAGCGCTGTCGGACGTACAAACGAACTCTGCGCGGGCAGCAGACGGCACATATACGCCCTCAGGTTCACCGTCCCAGACATCGACACCGCGACCGCCCAAAGCATCTGCCTTGAAGCCTTCCACCGTGACATCGACCGTGCCGGTCGCCGGTACGATGCAGGTCTCGTAGCGCGGCACCTCATATGTGAAGGCCTCACCCTTCTTCAGTTTGACGATGTTGAAATAATTGAGCGGCACGCGCGCATCGTCGACATCGACGATTGGTGCGTTTCCATTGTTGTGCGGTGGAATATGCATCAGATCACCTCTTGGTTCGACGTATTGGATGATGTTGGGCTTGAGGGACCGGGATGGGAGCGCAAAAACGCCTCCAGTTCATCAGGCGTTGGCATAGCGGGGGCGCAACCCGGGCGGGTTACGGTAATGGCCGCGCAAGCTGAACCGCGTGTGATGGCGTCACGAAGGCCTACGCCGCCAGCGAGTGCAGATAGCAGGCCAGCCATGAAGCTGTCTCCAGCTCCAGTCGGCTTCAGTGCATCAACGGCGTAGATACCAGTCTGAATACATTCACCGTCAGCAAAGGTGATCGATCCATCCGGCCCCATCTTGTAGATGACGAGAGCGCCGCGCTCCTCACTCAAGCTCTGTGCTTTGGCGCGTCCACGCTCAACGGAACCAGCCATGAAGCCGAACTCCTCATCGTTGCCCACAACCATGTCGCTTTGATCGGCGGCGCGCGAGAGCACGTCAGACGCTACTTCCGGTGAGGGCCAACTGTAGGGGCGATAGTCGACGTCAAAAATAACAGGAATTCCGGCCGCCCTGGCCCGCTCAAAAGCAATAAAGGCCGCACTGCGCGACGGTTCGGACGCAAACACGGTTCCTGCTGTAACCATTGCACCAAAGGCAGAGAAATCGACGCGTTTCACGTCTTCCTCGTTCATTTCAAAATCGGCAGCACCGTTGCGATAGATGACGCTCTGATGGTCTTCGACGCGACTTTCATAGACGGCAAGGGAGTTACGGAACTCGCCGCCCACCGAACGGACGTGGTGGCGATCGACGCCGTAGAAATCAAGCTGCTCCAGGCAGAAGCGCCCGACGCTGTCATCACTAACACAGGTGACCAGGGCAGCCTTGCCACCAAACTTGCAGATGCCCGCGGCGGTATTGGCTGCCGAACCGCCGAGCGCAGCCTTAAAGTCGGTAGCCTGCTGCGTCTTTGTGCCAGGCGGGTCGGGGTAGAGGTCCATTCCCGCTCGCCCGACTACAACAAAGTCGTTTTTTGCAATCCCCTCAAAAAGCATCATACACCCTTCCGCTGTCGAGGTCGGGCGCTCTCAACTTCCGCATGACCTTCCCGAACGGATGCGTGTTTGGAAACATGTGGCGTACCAACTTCCCACCAAGCGTGGCCCTCACCAGTCCAGCCTTCATAGGCATCGACGCTCATGGTGATCACAGTAGTGCGCATGTTGGCTTGCGCGCGCTTGAAAGCTTCGCCCAGCTCTTCCGCGTTCACGACTGTCTCCACCATCGCACCCATTGCAGCAGCATGGGCCGCAAAATCAGTGCGGAAGGGCTCATCGACAGTCGGGCAATCGGAAATGAGATTATTGAAGCTCTCGTTGCCCGTGTTGTTTTGCAGCTTGTTGATGACTGCGAACCCGCCGTTATCAAGCACAAGAATTATGAGCTTCCGTTGGGTCAGAACGGATGAATAAATGTCGGAATTCATCATCAGGTAGGAACCGTCCCCGACAAACACGATGGTGTCTCGTTCCGGCTCCTGCTCATGTTGAGCAATGCGTGCGCCCCAGGCACCGGCGATCTCATAGCCCATGCAGGAAAAGCCGAACTCCACGTCCACCGTGCCCGGCTCCAAAGTGCGCCAGTTCGCCGTAACTTCGGCAGGCAGTCCGCCGGCGGCGGCAACCACTCTGTCCCTGGGATGGCAGGTTGCGTTCACAACACCGATGGCCTGTGCGTAGGAGTTGGGACGGTTGGTCCCGTCGCTCCCCCGAGAGGAGACGTTTACGGCAACGTAGTCGCTCCATTTCGCGCGCTCGGCATGGGCACTCGACATCCACTCATCCGGGGAACGGTATTTGCCAAGCCGTTCGCTGAGTGCCGGCAACGACAATTTGCAGTCGCCCACCACGGGAACTGCGAAGTGCTTCATCGCATCGTGGCTTGCGACGTTTAGACCGATGAGGCGGGCTTCCTTGGAGAAAGCGGTCCATGACCCGGTGGTGAAATCCTGAAGGCGCGTCCCTACAGCAACAACCACATCCGCCTGCTCGGCGATCGTATTGGCGCTATTGGACCCGGTGACGCCGATCGGCCCGATATTGAATGAATTGTCATCGGTCAGGTTCGCCCGCCCCGCAATTGTCTCTACGATGGGGATGGCATGGGCCTGCGCAAAGGCCAGAAGTTCAGCCGTTGCCCGTCCATACTGCACACCGCCGCCGGCGATAATCACCGGGCGTTTTGCCTTAGCGAGCAAAGCGGCCGCATCAGCGACTTCTCTCTCGTCAGCCGGTTGGGAGCGAATACGGTGCACCCGCTCTTGGAAGAAGAGCTCCGGATAGTCGTAGGTCCAGCCCTGCACGTCCTGAGGAAGACCAATAAAAGCGGGACCACAGGTTGCAGGATCAAGCATCGTCGCAATGGCAGATGGAAGAGATTGCAGCACCTGTGCCGGGTGGATGATGCGGTCCCAGAAGCGCGTGACGGCTCGGAAACCATCATTCACGCCCATACTCGGATCACCAAAATGCTCCAGCTGTTGAAGCACTGGGTCCGGCAACCGCGTCGCGTAAGTGTCTCCGCATAGAAGCAGCATCGGCAGCCGGTTTGCGTGGGCTAGCGCGGCGGATGTGTACAGATTGGCAGTACCCGGTCCGGCCGACGCCGTGCAGAACATCATGCGCTGCCGCAGGTGATATTTGGTATAACCAGCGGCGGCAAAACCCATGGCCTGCTCGTTCTGCCCCCGGTAAAGGGGTAATATGTCGCGGTGATCGTAAAGTGCCTCACCAAGACAGGTCACATTACCGTGGCCGAAAATGCCGAAGCCGCCGCCAAACAGGCGAACCTTCTCGCCATCAATCTCGATGAATTGCGCCGCTAGAAACCGCACAATAGCTTGGGCGGTTGTGAGAGTGACGGTGCTTTCTGGACTGATCATTTTCGCTTTCGTCCTTTATTCCATGCTGCTTCGACGCCATCGCTCGAAGGTGTCTTGACGCGCCTTCCACGCAACAGTTACTAGTTTTGCAACCGGTTGCAAACCGAAATAGCTCATTAGGTGCTGAATGTCGGAAATTGGGATCGGAATCATCGGTGGTGGGTATATGGGAAAGGCCCATTCTATTGCCTATTCAGCTGTCGGTGGGGTGTTCAACACCGCTCTTCGCCCACGGCTGGAGATGATTGCCACCAGCAAAGAGGCGACGGCGGAACATTACCGAGCTGCATACGGATTCCGCCGCTGCTCACACAACTGGCGAGAACTCGTGGCGGACGACGCCGTTGATGCCATCATCATCGCCAGTCCGCAGGAATTCCACCGCGAGATCGCAGCCGCCGCCTTTGCCCTCGGCAAACCTGTCTTCTGTGAAAAGCCGCTCGGCGCATCGTTGGAAGATGCAAAAGCAATGACAAAGGCGGCAAGCGATAGCGGTTCCATCAACATGGTTGGCTTCAACTACATCCGCACCCCCGCCTGCCAATATGCCCGCAAGCTGATCGAGGATGGTGAGATCGGGGACATCACCTATTTCCGCGGCGAGCATGTGGAAGACTTCGACGCCGATCCGCAAACCCCCGCATCCTGGCGCTCTCGCGGTCGGGCCAATGGCACATTGGGCGACCTTGCGCCGCATATGGTCAACGCCACACTTGCCCTGGTCGGCAACATCGCATCGCTGAACGCAGTTGCGGAAACTGTTCATAAAGAACGTCCAGACGGTAACGGCGATGTGGCGACAGTGACCAATGATGACCAGGCCCAGTTTATGTGCCGCTTCGCGAGCGGACATATGGGTCACCTGTTTTTCAGTCGCGTCTCAACAGGTCGAAAGATGGGCTACGCCTTCGAAGTGACCGGGACAAAGGGAGCGATACGCTTCGATATGGAAGACCAAAACGCCTTCCATCTCTATCGCGCAGAGGGCAACGAGGCCGAGCGAGGTTTCTCAAAAATTCTGACAGGGCCACATCATCCCGACTACGCGGCCTTCTGCCAGGGGCCAGGGCACGGGACCGGGTTTCAGGATCAAATCATCATTGAGGCGCGCGATTTCCTGCACGCCATCGAAACCAGAACGAATATGTGGCCAACTTTTGCCGACGGCCTGGCTGTCAGCCAAGTCATTGAGGCCGCATACGAATCCAATTCGAGCGGACGCTGGGTGGATGTGACCACCTCATGACGCCCCACCTATCATTTAAAAGGATTTCCAATTGACCATCCAAATTGGCAACGCACCCTGTTCCTGGGGCGTCGAATTTGCAGACGATCCACGCAATCCAGATTGGCAGACCGTGCTGCGCGAATGTTCGCAGGCCGGCTATCGCGGCATCGAGCTGGGCCCGGTAGGGTTCATGCCCGAAGATCCTGCCGTATTGGGGGACGCGCTTGCCCAGCACGACTTGCAGCTCATCGCTGGCGTGGTCTTCCGCCCGTTTCATGACACCAGCGCTTGGGACGACGTGATGGACGGAGCGGTGCGCACCTGTAAGGCACTCGCTGCCCATGGCGCCGAGCATCTGGTGCTCATCGACAGCATTTCCCCGCGCCGAGCGCCCACGGCAGGAAGAGCGTCGGAAGCTGAACAAATGGATGGCCAGGAATGGGCTGCTTTTCGAGACCGGATCGCCACAATCGCCAAAATGGGTGCCGAGGATTATGGCCTCATCCCATCCATCCACGCCCATGCTGGCGGTTTCGTCGATTTCGAACCAGAACTGGAGCGCCTGCTTGATGAAGTCGACGAGTCAGTGATGAAGATTTGCTTCGATACCGGGCACCATTCCTACGCAGGCTTTGATCCGGTTGCCTTTATGAAGCGACACGCCGGGCGCATTTCCTACATGCATTTCAAGGATATTGACCCCAAGGTGAAGGCAGACGTGATCAAAAAACGCACCGGCTTCTACGATGCGTGTGGGCAGGGCATTTTCTGCAACCTGGGCGAAGGCGATGTTGACTTTCCCGCTGTTCGCCAAGTTCTGCTCGACCATGGATTTGAGGGCTGGTGCACCGTGGAGCAGGACTGCGATCCAACGCTGGATGTTGCTCCCCTGGACGATGCGAAGGCGAACCGCGCTTATCTGCAGTCTATAGGGTTCAAATAGGTCGGCAGAAAGCGGAGGACACGATATGGCAAAGTTGAAATGGGGAATGATCGGTGGTGGCGAGGGCAGCCAGATTGGGCCGGCTCACCGTCTTGGCGCGCAGGCCGACGGTCTCTTTGAACTCACAGCGGGGGCGCTCGACAACGATCCGGCCGCAGGACGCGATTATGCACAACGCCTCGGCGTCGCGGCGGATCGAGCCTATGGTGACTGGCGGGAGATGCTCGCCGCCGAACGCAAGCGCGAAGACCGTGTTGATCTGGTCACAGTAGCGACACCCAATGCCACACATTTTGAGATCACACGCGCCTTTCTGGAAGCTGGATTTAACGTCCTGTGCGAAAAGCCGATGACCATGAATGTTGAGGAAGGTGAGGAGATTGTGCGGATCGCGGAAGCCTCCGGCAAAATCTGCGCAGTCAATTATTGCTACTCGGCCTATCCCATGATCCGCCAGGCCCGGGCGATGGTTCGCGCAGGAGAGATCGGCAAGGTAAGGCTCGTTGTCACCAATTTCAGTCACGGCCACCATGGAGATGCATCTGATGCCAACAACCCGCGCGTTGTCTGGCGCTATGATCCGGCAATGGCGGGTGTTTCCGGCCAGTTCGCCGATTGCGGCATTCATGCCCTGCACATGGCAACCTTCGTTTGCGATGATGAGGTGGAGCGTCTCTCAGCTGATTTTGCGTCCACCGTCGCAGGACGGGAACTGGAAGACGATGCGATGGTGAATTTCCGCATGGCCGGCGGCACGGTCGGGCGGCTATGGACCTCATCGGTGGCCATCGGAAGACAACACGGATTTGAAATTCAGATCTTCGGTGAAACAGGCGGATTGTCCTGGGCGTCAGAGCAACCCAACCAATTGATCTACACCCCGGTAAACGGACGCACGCAGATCATCGAAAAAGGAGAAGGCGGCGTCCACGAGGAAGCGCAGCGTTTGAGCCGCGTTGCAATCGCGCATCCAGAAGGATTTCCCATGGCAGTCGCCAACATCTACTGTGACTTGGCTGACGCCATTGCGGGACAGCCCCGCGATGGTCTCCCGACAGCGCAGGACGGCTTGCGATCCATGGCAGCCGTCCACACCGCCGTCGCCTCGGCCGCTGCCGATGGCGCCTGGATGGACGCTCGCCCACCAATGTTCCGCTAGGAATAGGAAAAAGCGCTACTTTTCGCGAGCGATGAAGAAGCTGTATCCGGCTACGATTGCCACGCCGCAGAAAATGACGGCCCAGAAGACCGCACCGGTGGCAAATTCGTAGAGACCCCATCCCATGCAGACGCATACGGTGAGGACACGGACCCAGAGAGGGTCAAAGAAAGGGTGGTGAAAGTCAAACAACCCACCCTTCATGCGGCGTCCTGATATTCTGCCCCGGTCTTGGCGCCGGTAATGTAGGCAACAACGTCCTGACCGTCGGTTTCGTCCTTGCGCAGGTTTGCAACAATTTTCCCACGACGGAAGACGACAATCCGGTCCACCAGCTCCATGACCTGGCGCATGTTGTGACTAACGAGGATCAGGCTTTCGCCCTGTTCCTTCAGCCCACGGATGATGTTTTCCACCTGTTCTGTCTCCTGCACGCCCAGCGCGGCGGTCGGTTCGTCCATAATAGTGAGCTTGGACGCAAAAGTCGCCGTTCTGGCAATCGCCACACACTGCCGCTGGCCGCCGGACATGTTGCGAATGGTGTTCCTGATGTTTGGAATTTTTACCGCAGTCTTTTGCAGGCCCGCAAGTGTGGCATCCCGCATCCCCTTGTAATCGAGCAGGCGAAACGGCCCGAGCCAATCCGCCTTCGTCATTTCACGGCCAAGGAAAAGGTTGTCCGGCACATCGAGGTCATCGGCCAGAGCAAGCGTCTGGAACACGGTTTCGATCCCAGCCTCCCGCGCTGCAATCGGGCCAGCGAACTGCACTGGCTCGCCATTGAATATGATGTCCCCTTTTGTGCGCTGCTCCACACCCGTGATCTGGCGCACGAAGGTGGATTTACCAGCCCCGTTATCTCCCATGATCGCCACGTGTTCACCGCGCGTCAGAGCAAAGTTCGCACCCTCAAGCGCATGAAGCCCGCCATAGTGCTTGGTCAGGTTGTGGGTTTCCAGAATGGTGTCACCGTCGCCGCTCGTTTCCATTGTGCTTACTCCCTCACGCTTTCATCGCGGCACGTTGCTGGCGCCACTGATCGAGGATGACGGCGCCCACAATAATTCCGCCTTTCACCATCTCCTGGTAAAAGGCATCGAGCCGCAGGAAGGTAAAGCCGGAAATGATGACACCGAAGATCAATGCGCCAATGACAGTGCCGACAATCGAACCCCTTCCGCCACTCAAGGACACCCCTCCAATCACGGCCATGGCGATGGCATCCAGCTCATAAATGATGCCCATGCCAGACTGTGCTGTCAGATTTTTCGATGTCAGGACAATCGCTGAAACACCTGCGAGCATTCCTGCAATCGCGTAGACCATCATTTTGTGACGGGCGACATTGATGCCAGACATGCGCGCGGCGTCTTCATTGGAGCCGATGGCATAGGTGTGCTTTCCGTAGACGGTATATTTCATCACGAGATAGAACAGAACCGCCAGTGCAACGAAGATGAAGACTGGCATCATTCCACCACCGATCAACGCATATTCATCTGTCGGAAAGGATACCGGGCGGCCACTCGTCCACCACTTGGCCACACCGCGGGCGCTCACCATCATGCCGAGTGTCGCGATGAAAGGAGGTATCTTGGCGAAAGCCACCAGCAGCCCGTTAATGCTGCCTGCCAAGAGGCCGCATAAAAGCCCGACAATGACAGGCACCACCACAGGCAGATCCATAAAGGCGGGGCCGAAAACAGCCTTCGGGTTGGGAAGGCCGTTGACTTCACTGACCTGCGCAAAGCTCATGGTAATCATGGCCGTCGCGCCAACGACAGATCCGGAAGAGAGGTCGATCCCACCGGTGAGGATGACCTGCGTCACCCCAAGCGCAATAATGCCGATGATCGAAACCTGAAGAATGATGATCTTGAGGCGCGCTTCGTTGAAGATGCTGTCGAAGCGGTCTTTGCTGTCAAACAGGAAGCTCTGTCCGTAAATCAACGCACCGAGACCTTCAAAAATGAGGATGATAAGAATCAGCGCGGCAAAGACATTAAATTCATTGGGCCATTGCCGTCTTGAACTATCGTAAACCTGACCGCCTGTGCCTTGGCTATCTTCCGCCATCACCTGCTCCTCAATATCGCTGGGCTGCGTTTGACAAACGGAACGAGGCGGCGCCCATACACCACCCCGTCCGTCATTTCATTGGGATCCAAGCCTAGTTGGCGAGGAAGTCATCGATGTTTTCAGGCGTTACCAGCTTGAACGGAATGAAGACAGTTTTCTCAACTTCTTCACCCTTGGCCAGCTTCAAAGCCGTGTCGATAGAACCGGCGCCCTGGCCAGCAAGGTCCTGAAAAACTGTCACATCGAGATCTCCAGCCTTCATGGCAACTAGCGCATCTTGCGTAGCGTCAACGCCTCCAACGACAACATCGTCCATGGAAATGCCAGAGGCTTTCATGGCCTGAATGGCGCCAATGGCCATTTCGTCATTGTTGCCGAAAACAGCGTGGAATTCTTCACCTGACGAAATCCAGTTGGTCATGAGATCCTGCGCTTTGTCGCGCGACCACTCTGCCGTCTGCTTGTCGATGAGGGTGATGAAGTTGCACATGTCCATGCCAATAACGTCTTCGAAATCCTTCGAACGCTGAACAGCAGCTTGGTTGGAAAGTTGACCCATCAACATATAGGCTCTGGCGCCGGCTGACTTGCCTTGCGCGCGGAGGTCTTGGCACATGCGGAATGCCGCAAGCGTGCCTGACTCAATCTCGTTGGATGCAACGAAAGCCTGCCCTTCGGGCAGCGTATCCATGTTGATCGGCTGGCGGTTGACGTAGACCAGCGGAACGTTTGCGTCGGCAGCAGCCTTCGACATGGCTTCAGTAGCGTTCGTATCGACCGCATTAACGATGATGGCATCAACACCAGACGCAATGAAGTTGTTGATCTGGTCGAGTTGCTTGGCAACATCGTCAGTCGCATCTTCGATCTGGAGGCTCACACCATCCAGCGTCTTTTCATGCTCTGTCATGCCATTGCGCATGACGGTCAGGCCGTTGTCGTCGAACCGCGCGACGGACACGCCGATTTGCTGCGCGAGTGCCGCTGTGGACACGAGCGTTGCGACGCCCAGAGCCAGCACGGATTTTGTGAAAAACGTCTTCATAGATCTCTCCCAGGAGTTTTCGAAACCGAATGAAACCACGACTGAGCCGCCGTCCCTAAATCAAGCGAACCACACACTCAGCATTTTTGCAACCGGTTGCAAGACATTTATCCGAAGCGCATTCTGGCGTATGGAGTTCTGGAACAAGGCCGCAAAATCGGGAGAGTGAGTTTTGGCTGTTACGCTGAACGACGTTGCCACGCGTGCTGGCGTATCCAGTTCCGCAGTGTCGCGTGCCTTTACCGATGGCGCGTCGGTTTCTGCAAAAATGCGGGAGAAGGTTGAGCGTGCGGCCCAGGAACTTGGTTATCGGCCAAACGCCCTCGCCTCCAGTTTGACTACGGGACGCACAAAACTCATCGGACTTGTGTCCAACAACTTCCATAACCCGATTTTTCTTGAGGTCTTTGACCTGTTCACGCGGGGATTGCAGGAGCGGGGCCTGCGGCCGCTTATCGTCAACTTATCCCAGGACGAGGAGCCTGAAAGCTCTGTCCGACTGCTACAGCAATATTCCGTCGACGGAGTGGTCGTCGCTTCCTCAACGCTTCCCTCGGGCTTCGCCAAGGCTTTCCGTGACGCCAGAATCCCGGTCGTCCATTGCTTTGGAAAGAGTGTCGCTTCGCCCGACGTCCATGTTGTCGGTATCGACAACGTAGAAGCTGGAAGGATCGCTGCGCGCGAGCTGATCGCACGCGGTTATTCAAGTATCGGGTTCATGGGTGGCCCCGCGCAGGCGACCAGTACTCAGGACCGCCTTGCCGGTTTTCTGGAAATTGCCGGACAGACAGACGGTTTGTCCTACTCCCACAGTTTTGCCGACGCCTATTCCTTCCGTGCGGGACGGGAAGAAATGCAGCATCTCCTAACCAACCCACACCATGAAGCTTATTTTTGCGGCGATGACGTTTTGTCGATAGGCGCGCTCAGCGCTATCACTGATGCTGGCCTCAAAGTGCCGGAAGACATCGGCGTCATCGGTCTCAACGATATGGAGATGGCAGGCTGGGAGAACATTGCCCTTACAACGGTGCACCAGCCTATTGTTCCCATCATCAACTCCGCAATCGAAGTGATCACAGCCCTGCTGGAAGACCCGGACCGGTACCCCGAAACCCGTCTGTTTACCTGCAACGTCACTGATCGAAAAACGCTGAAGGCTGCGGGCTAAACACCTGCAATCACTCTGCGGCACGTTTGGACTTCTCACCAGATGACGACTTTGAGATCAGGTCGGCCTGATCAAGCCAGGTGGAACGACAAATCAGTTTCCATTTCTGTCTATCAAAAGAGCCAGATCGTCTTGATCGTATGACACGCTAAAGCTCGCCAAGAGGTTTGCGATCATCTGGTTGAGCAACTCGCGAGAAGCTGTCCTATCGGCGCGTAGCAGCGCCGCTCTGGTCGATCCGACCGAATTCAAATCGACCCACCTTTGTTCAGATACGGTGATCAGCAAAGTCTCCGTGGCATCGTCGCCTTCAAGCACGATCGCTGCATTCTTGCTTCCTTGAAAACCGGCCTTGATGGCCTTGGCAGGAATGGCTTTGGACCTACTGTTGCGCTTCAGGAAATCGGTCTCTGTCGGCTCGACTTTCAGCTCCCGCGCGATGTCCTCAATCCGCGCGCCTCTTTCGAGGCGGCTTATAATTTCATCAGTTTTGGATTGCACCCGTTCGATCCGTTGGGCGTCGACCCAGTCCTGCTTCACCTGCCTGGTAACTTCTTCGTATCCCTGGATGCGCGATGGAGCCACCACCTTCACGTCGAACCAAATCGCGCCGCCTGACTTCAATTCCAACGGCCCCAGCTGAGCTTCATCGCCAACGGAGAAAGACCGGGCTAAAATATCAGCTGACTCAGGCAAGTCACGGATCGCATTGTCGTCGGGGCCCTTGCCTTCGGCATCGACTGCCTCAACAACCCGAACTCGCAGACCAACTTTTCTGGCAATTTGTTCCAGCGGTATCCCGGATGCACGGGCATCTTCTACGGTATCGCGGATGTTCGGCAATGCATCAGCAGCTTTCAATCGCGCCAACTCCAGCCTGATCTCACGGCGAACCCCGGTAAGTTCCGTAACGGAACCAGGCTCAACTTCTGTCACGCTGATGATGGTCGGGCCGAAGGGGCCATTGATCACCCGTCTGCCTGAAAGCAGTTCTTCGGAAAATGCGACTTGACCGATTGGCGCTGACAGCTGGTCCTGTCTCAAAGGCTCCGGGTTGAGAATGGCGCGGACGACATCATTGCCCGATGCCAAAGTTTCAAACCGCGCACCCGTCCGGAGCTTCTGGAGAGCGGATTCGGCCGAATTCTGCGAGCTAAATGCAATTTGCTGAACTCGTCTCCGCTCTACAGGTCGATAGACTGCAATCCGATCTTGATACGCCGCGGCGATCTCGCTTTCAGAAATCTGAAGACTGTTGGCAATGTCGTCGAGGTCGATCTCCAACAGAACAATCCGCCTCTGCTCGGCCGTCGTGTATCTCTTCAAATCTGCCTCGTAGAAGGCTTTTGCCTGACCTTCGCTCGGCAAGGGTATTGGGCCAAACAGATTTGCGCTCAGCCGCAGAAACGACAACTTGCGTTCTTCGCTGGAATAATCGCGCAAAGCGTCCTCAAAGGCGTCAGGCAACGTGCCTCTTGTGACAAGGCCTGCAGTCACCTGACTGCGTATGGTCGAGGCATTGTGCAGCCTGACAAACTCTTCTTCACTCATGCGCGCCACCTTGGCGGCACGGTCAAATCGCACCGGGTCAAACTTCCCTGTTGAATCTTGAAAAATACGGTTCTCGTGCAGCTGCTTAACTAGGTTTTCGTCCGACAACGAATAGTTCTGGCGGCGTACGAACTCATCAAGAGCTGCGGTCGCCAACACATCTCGCAATGTTCTCTTTTCCAGCTCCGAACGACGCCATTCCGCATCGCGGTTTTTGCCTGCGGCCGTGCGCTGCAGGGCAATCTTATTTCTATTGTAGTATTGCAAATACTCACTGGCGGTGACGCGCGTATCACCAACCTGCACAACCACGCCATCACCAGATCCATCAAACTGGCCGCTGGGCGAACGCAGATAGACGAAACTCAACACGATAAGCAACAAGGCAATCTTGACCGGCCACCCAGACTGGAAGGATCGCAAGAGCTGGATCAATGGATTTTCCTTCGCGTCGCGTTAGACGTGCGGCCATGGCCACCTTGTAAGCTATTTACGAACGAGCTGATCAGCAAGGAGTGCTGCAATCTCTTTCAAAAACCGCAGACCTTCTGGATCTGTTCAAGTGATTGGGCGCCAACCGAAAATCTCAGCGCAACACCCGCTGCAGAAGCGGCTTCCATGTCCGATTGTCGATCACCGATCATGATCGATCTGTTGAGATCGAACTGGTGAAACTCAGCCGCAGCCAACAGCAATCCCGGCCGGGGTTTTCGGCAGGTGCAGTCTGTTCCGGCGCCTTTTCCACCAAGGTCTGGATGGTGTGGGCAATACCAAGTCGATGCGATCGGTATCCGCTGGCTAGCGAACTCCTCATGCACATATCGGGTCAATTCCAAAAACGTATCTTCACTGTAGAAGCCACGCGCGATGCCCGACTGATTGGTCACCACAGCCAATGCAAACCCGGCATGGTGCGCCGCACGGCAAAACGAGAAAATGCCCGACATCCAGACGAAATCTTGGCGTTTTCCAACGTAGCCAACATCTCTGTTTATGACGCCATCGCGGTCCAGAAAGAGCACCGGCTTTCCGAAATCTGCAACAGATGCGGGATCAATGTAATGTTTGGCATTTAGCTTTGGATTTGGTGACAAGCCGGTCCTCATTCTTGTGATCTTGCTCCGTCAAAAAACCCAGATAGTGCCAGAAGGTTAGTTTCACCGTCAGCAAGGCTAAACGCCTACGAGAAATGCTCGTCCACAATTGCACAGACACAATGCACCGCGAATATGTGCATCTCTTGCGTGAGGGCCGTATCGTCTGAATCAGAGAAGATTGCACGATGGCTTAGCTTTGCCAGAGGTGTAGAATGCGTGCTGGTCATCGCCAGCACCCGCATATCCTGCGAAAGCGCGGCCTTGGCGGCGTTCAACACGTTCGCACTGGTTCCCGACGTCGATATTCCAACCAAGACATCTCCAGATGACCCAAGTGCTGAGACCTGACGCGAGAACATGTGCTCAAAGCCAAAGTCGTTGCCCAGTGACGTTAAGACGGAGCTGTCAGTCGTCAAAGCAATCGCTGGCAAACCTCTCCGGTCAGTCTCGTACCGTCCAACCAACTCTGCCGCAAAATGTTGGGCGTCTGCGGCACTGCCCCCATTGCCACATAAGAGAACCTTGTTCCCAGACCGCAACGCTTGGATAATTTCGTCGGCAAAGGCGACAATCTGTTCAAGATTGCCGCGCATTGCCGCAACCGTGCTTTCGTGCCGTGCAAAGTGTCTCTCAACGATGTCTTTCGGGCTGTTGATCATTTGTTCGACAGACCAAGAAATGCTGGCAGCAATCCGCGATCAACCGGGATTGCAAGCCGCCAAACAGGTGTCACGGACGGTTAGCTATCAGATTATGTGAAGGATCCCCTTGCCCCGACACCACCAAGACAGGAGGTCTTGGATTCTCCAATCTCTGAAGCGGCCAGGAAAAGTTCTTGAAATCGATCAGCTTCACATCACGATCCGCGGCAGCATATTGGAGCAAAATCGCAACTCTCGTTCCTTCGCTTCTCACGTTGTGCGTGCCGTGCCAAAGTCGCCCGTCGAAAAACAGCGCATCCCCATTGCCCACCTCCGGCTTTATCAGCTCTGACTCTGGGTCAAAATCCGCTGCCCATTCATGGATATGCTTCATAGCAATCTCTTCGCGCTTCACGCCTTCCCGATGGGCCCTTTCCTGAATGGTCACTCCATATTTGTGAGATCGGCTGATCAGATTGAGAGCTGATTCCTTGCTGGTGTTTTGCACGCCGATCCAGATCGAAACGAAACCGCCGTTGGGATCGCAACTTTCAATGTCGCAATGCCAAGGATGAACCTGACTTGGCTGGCGGTGCAAGATATCAACACCCCACAGAACAACATTCTCGCCCAGCAATTCGCGCAGCGGCTTAACCAGCTGTTGGTGAGAACCAAGATGGGCATAGAACGGATCACTGGCCGCCCGACCCTTCATCCAATTGATGGGTTTGGGTCGGGGTTTGCTTTCATGATTTAAAATTGCCTGACAATCAGAGGCCGACAGCATGTTTGGAACGGCGCAATATCCTTCGGACTGAAATCGGTCCTTCATCTCTATGTATGTCTTTGGACTTGAAGGGGTTGCTTTAGCTCCAGCCATTTGTCGCTAGCTCCAATAGTGACGGATCAAGTTCCAGCTTATTCGACGAGATCATTCAGGTCGAGTGACTGCGGCTCTATCTTCGATCCCGGGGAGGACGTATTTTCCAACCTTGAGCCTGGTTCAAACTTGCTGTCATCGCCCCGCGCTCTTATCGAAAATCCATCCTGTCTGTGAATTTGCTGTGGTCCATTTGCGAACATGCAATCGGAATTCTGCCATGGTATCAAATTGCA
The DNA here is from genome assembly GCA_929200315.1 of uncultured Alphaproteobacteria bacterium. GTDB lineage: Bacteria > Pseudomonadota > Alphaproteobacteria > Rhizobiales > Rhizobiaceae > Pseudahrensia. The sequence goes on from CAKMZB010000006.1 coordinate 52,519, forward strand.
TACTTGATCATCGTCCTGCATATGCCCAGCGAGACTTTTCGTTGCTCGGTAAGTGTCAATCCTGATGAACAGCAACTGTGTGGGGATTAGCTCCAAATATGCCAACGATATCTATTGTCACTGTGTGCAAAGGCCGCCTTGCTCATCTTAAAGACAGCTTACCTTCGTTTCTCGCGCAGCCCGACTGTGAGGTGATCGTCGTCGATTACGATTGCCCCGAGGGCGCTTCGGAATTTGTGCGCGAGAACCATCCGGCAGCAAAAGTGGTGAAGCTGGAGAACCGCCCATTTTTCAACAACTGGAACGCGCGCAATGAAGGCGCAAAACATGCCACAGGCAAGTTGCTTGCGTTCCTCGACGCAGATGTCGTTCTTGCAGACGGTTTTGCTGAATGGGTGAGTGAGAATATCGGTCCTGACAATGTGGGCAAGATGCCAAGCGCGACATCGCAGACCACCCACCGCGATGAAAAACTAAGCGAAGCCTCCAACAAGTTGGAGGGAGTGCAGGTCATGCACAAGTCGTTCTTTGATAAACTTGGGGGATACGACGATCTGCTCCAGGGTTGGGGTGCCGGCGGCGACATGGATATGGTGGACAGGATGGGCTTCCACAATGGAACGCTTGTCACATTGCCAGAAGAGCTGATTGCCAAAGGCATTCAGCATTCGATGGATGAGCGCACCAAATTCCACCAAACGAAGTCCACCGCCCATACCCATTTGGTGGGCATTCTCTACCGCAAGTCGAAGCTGGCCATGATGCGCCTGTTCGACAAGGAATTGGACACCGATGACCGAAAGCGGCTTCTCACAATGGCCGAAAATGCGTCCAAAAAGCGCACAGCACCGAATTCAACGCATATCGAGATGCTCGTGACATCGGAAGAAACGCCGGGCGCTAACTATAAGATCGAACAGCAATTGATCACGAGGGTCATTTTGAAAGATCGCGAAGCGATCTAATGATCGGTTTTCGCCAAGTTTTGAGCAAAGGAAACACATGCCGATGACACGCTGCCAAAGCAGACGTTATTTTTTCTCTTCTGCAGGACGGCGCAGTCTGCTTGTTTCAGCCCTTGTTGGATTTTTTGTTCTCGATGCCGGGCTCCTTAGTGCAAACGCGCAATCAAGTGGCGCATGGAAACGTGAATGTATCGGAACTGCTGGGAGCAGCGGCGAACAGTGCTTTATCCGCCAGCGCGTGGTAGTGAAGGGCAAGATGACCATGACCGGCTCGTTCGGTTTTGCCGGCGCTAAAAAGGGTGCAACGGTTTCAATTCAACTGCCTTTGGGCACCGCATTAAAAGCTGGCATTCGTGTCGGTGTGGACGACGGTGAGGTTACCCGACATAGATTTGACTATTGCACCCGTTCGGGTTGCACGATCAATGTTCCGCTGACCGACAAACTTCTTTCAGCTCTTAAGGCCGGTTCGAAACTCAATGTTGGTTGGGCAACCGCTCAAGGCAAACCGGTTGGACTTCGCTTCGACCTTGTCGGTTTCACCGGGGCTTGGGACAGTCTGAGAAGGTAGTTTCGATCTTAGCCGGTTTTATTCACAGGCCACAGTTCTGATCCCAGAACACTTGGAGCAGTTGGAGATATGAACGCCTTTGTCCACGCTTGGTTTCGGTCGGGCAGCACCTGGCTGTGGGAGAAATTCAGACGCGACGAAAATTTCGTCGCGTATTGCGAACCGCTGCACGAGAGCCTGCCCGGGCTAACGCCTGAACAGATCAAATCGCCCCATGTGATCCCGTTTGAGGACGCCAATCATCCACCAGTGGATCGATCCTACTATTATGAGTACCTGCCGCTAGTTGAGAATTCGGACCTGAATTTCGACCGAGTGATATCTTATGATCGCTACGAGCTGCAGGCCGGTGATGACGATATTGCACTGCACCAATATCTGACTGGCCTGATCGATCTAGCGCAAAGCGAAAACAAACGCGCCGCTCTTTGCTTTTGCAGGAGTGCCATGCGGGCGCGCTGGATGAAGAACACATATGGAGGAGTTCATATCGCCCAAATCCGCAATCCTTGGGATCAATGGCAATCCTTCAAGAAGCATTCCTATTTCATCAATCGTTGTCTGCTCACCGGACTGTCTTTGGAAAAGATCGCTCCAGGCACGTTCCATTCGATCCCCGGTTTTCAGGAAGCATTTAGGTCTTGGGTGTCGGGAGGCGGGGTCAGATTTAGCGCGGAGCAATGCTCGCTGTTGTTCATCCATCTATGGATCTACTCTGCGGTTCACTCCATGGACGCCAGCGACATCATCATAGACGTCGATCTGCTCGGCCAAAGTGCTGATACGCAAAAGACTGTCTCACAAATGATGTCTGACAAGGGACTGCCCAGCGACCTGTCAGACTGCAAGTCACCCAACACCGGACGGAACGGTTCGGCATTCCGCAAATTTAACGAACAAGTCACTGAGGTCGTTGGCAGGCTGCAAGGCACGAGCGGGCAGAACGGCCACCTGGAGGGAATAGACCGGCTTGCAGGGAAACTTGAATTCCTCATTCCAGAAACAGCAAAAATACTAACCGACCTTCACAAAGCCTAACGTTTCAGTCTGGCTAACTGGCCTTCAAGAAAGTGCCCAGCCTCTCTTCAACTTCCTTGACCACCGGTTGCCACTCATTCACCGACTTTTGCCGGAACAGGGTCGCGGATGAATACCAGGGGCTGTCATCACGCTCCAAATACCATCGCCAATCACAGCCATATTTAAGCAACACCCAAGTCGGCGTTCCCACCGCACCGGAAAGGTGCGCCAGTGCTGTATCGATCGTAAGAACCAGATCCAGACGCTGGACGACCGCCGCGCTATCATCGAAGGTTCCAAGCTGGTCTCCCAGATGCGGCACGGAGTGCTTATCTAACAGGTGTCGCTCTTCTTCTGTTAGGTCCATTTGCAGCGAAACCAAATGGCCAGAGTAACTCTCCAAAATTGGCTCCAGAACCTCCAGAGGAATGGAGCGGCCGGGAGGGTTGGTGTTCCCGCGCCAAGTTAAGCCAACTGCCGCGTCGAGTTTGGATAGCTGGTCGTTCCACGACAGCTTGGCTTCATCCGACGATCGCAGATAACCTTCTGGAGTGGGAATGGATTCAAACGAGAACGTCTCACAGTTCAAAGGCAGGCTCGTAAAGGGTGTCCGAAAATCAATATCGGCCGGGACCTCGTCGCGAGTGCAAATGCTAATGTCAGGGAAACTCGCTCGCGCCAAATCGACCAGAGGCCGCGTCAACTGCCAGTGGCACTCAAACTTCTGCTCGATGATCGGCACGTAACGCAGCATCTGCAGCACATCGCCAAATCTTTGCTCCCATTGGATGAGCAGCTTGCCCGACTTACCGCCCGCGTCACTTAGCAAAGGCAGGCCAAGGTCGGGAATAGGATCCCAAGCCGATATCTTCAGGCGATGCTCGTAATTCTCCCAAGCCTCCCGCGTAGGCCCGAATGCCAAAACGGAATTGGATCTGTTCCACAACACATCAGAATAGCCAGGCTTCGACGACAGAGCTGTGTCAAGAATGTCGATGGCCTCGCGATGACGGCCGAGCTCCTGCAGTGTCGTGGCCATGTTTAGATGGATGTCCGTATTTTTTTCATCCATGGAAATTGCGTCTGAGAATGACCCTACTGCTTCCTCATATCGCATCAGGCTTAGCAGTGCGTTTCCACGCGATAGATGGGCATCCGGACGTGACGGCGCGATCAATACCTCCACATCGAAGGCGGCAAGCGCCTCTTCGTGACGCTCCAGCTTGCCCAGCGTGATGCCCTGATTGTGCCAAGTCTGCGGTCTCGACGCATCGATAGCAAGTGCCTGCGCCGTCGCAGCGAGACTCTCTTCATAGCGCTCCAGTTTGTGAAGTGACGTTGCTTTGTTCATCCAGGCGAAGAGGTGCCTGCGGTCAACAGCGATGGCGCGATCAAAGTCCTGAACTGCCACGTCATCTCGGTTGAGCACCTGTAGGCTGGCACCACGATTGTTTAAAGCTTCGACGTGGCCAGGCTCAATTTCCAGCGCCACATCAAAGCAAGCAACCGCATCTTCCCGCCGACCTTTGTTTCTCAACACATCGCCGAGATTAAAATGACCCGATGCATCACGGGGATCCAACTCGATTGCTGACCTGAAGTGATGGATCGCTGCGTCCAGATTTCCCAATTGTTGCGCGTAGACCTTGCCGACTTCCAGGTGGACCGAAACATTGGCCGGGTAGAACGACAGAACACTACGGAGGTAATCCTCCGCCTGATCGAGCTTGCCAACCATCGCGCATGATTTTGCAGCCAATATCAGGCACTCTGCATCATCATTTCGCTCTGTAAGGCACAATCGAAATTCCGCCAGAGCCTGCGGGAAATTTCCGATGTGAAAATTCAGCAGACCGCGAGCCAGAAGCTCTTCCGCTTTAGTCTTGGCCGCATTGGCACGAAGAATGGTCGCCAATCTGGTTCGTGCAGCCTCGGGCAATCCATATTTCTGGCAAAACTGAATGAACGCTGCTGCATCGGTAAGTTTCATAGCAAACCGGGATCGCTCAAACGCATCGAGTGTAGCGTCAATTTCGCCTCGATTCAGGGAACCCAGAATGGCCTCAAGAGAGCGGGTTTCCTGTATCTCCGAACTCTCTTTGGATACCGGTGCGGCTGCGTTTCCACGCTTCACGACCTGCTTCTCCCTATAGCGCTCAATGGCCGAATAAAACGCACAGCATCAGCCTCCGGAGAGATCGCGTTGAAGGTCGCATGAAGACCAAAATGCCTCCCAACCTCACCCATTTTTAACCCCATCATTTTCCTGCATGCTTCGTTCCAACGAGGCCGCCTTTCCCTCAAGTGCCTCAGGGTGGTGAGGTTGAAGTTTCAACGCGGCCTCGAACGACGTTGTCGCACTGTCATATTCTCCACATTGGTGCAGAATTGACCCAAGGTTGGTTTGAAACTGGGCGTTGTCAGGCGCCAGCTCAACGCATGTCTGTGCGGATTGTTTCGCGGCATCCAGCTTGTCCATCGCCAACAAATTCTTCGATTTATTGAAATGAGCAAGCACATATTGCGGACGAAGAACCAATGCTTGATTGAAATCCGCCAAAGCTTGTTCGGGGCGCTTCTGATGCATGAGCGCTATACCGCGATTGTTCCAGGCCTCGGCAAATTCAGGGCGAAGTTGGATGGCCCGAGAACAGTTTCCGACAGCCCCAACCAAATCGCCCACCATCTGTTTGGCAAATCCTCTTTTGTTGAACGCATCCGCATCCTCCGGCGCACTCATCAAAAGGGTGTCGAGTATCATGATGGCTTTGGAGTAACGGCCCATCTGTAAAACACTGAAGGCGTGCAAACGCATGATCTCAATATCATTCTTGGCATAAAATGACGCCCGCTCGAAACATTGCTGCGCTCCTGCCAAGTTCCCCTGCTTCAAATGAACCTGGCCAAGTTCAACACCGGCGCTGACGTCCCCGGGAAACAGTTTCAGGGCCCGCTCCAGATGTTGGATTGCCTTTTTCGGTTGGTTCTGGCGAGAAAAACTAATGCCCAAAATGCTATAGGCGCGCCCGTCCTTCGGCTGCCGCTTGATCATCTCGTTGCAAATTGCGCGCACCTGGAGATGATCGCCATTCGTTAGAGCCCGCAAAGCAGACCGCAAAAGCTCCTCGCTTGGCATTTGGGACTGATTTTTCGTCACCGCAAACCACTCCGGGCAATCCGGTGCATTAGAGATTGTGCTCCGAACAAACAGCTCTGACTTGCGTGGTCAAAACTCATGATGCACCGTTCTTCAGTCCGGCCAGATAGCTCTTGATGCCATCTTCAAGCTTGGTGAAACCAGCATCATATCCGGCAGCCTCGAGCAGTTGTGTGTCTGCGCAAGTGTATTCCTGATATTGTTTCTTCAAACCGTCCGGCATCTTTATCTTTTCAATCTGCGAACCGGACAGCTCACTGCAAACGATCTCGCCCAAACGTGCGAACGAGTTCACCTTGCCGGTTCCGCCGTTAAATATGCCGGATCTCCTCGTCTTCATAAAATGAATGTTGATGTCCACGACATCGTCGACATGCACAAAGTCGCGCAGATAGTTTTCGCTTCCCTCAAACAGCTTCAGCCGCTCGCCGCGCTGATATTGAGACCACATATGATAAATGACGGATGCCATTGACCCTTTATGGGATTCCCTCGGCCCATAGACGTTGAAATAGCGCAGTCCGGTGATCTGGCTTTCGGCTTCCGGAAGCAGGTTTCGCACATGGTGATCGAAGGCAAGCTTCGAAAAGCCATAGACGTTCATCGGGTTCTCAAGGCCCTGATCTTCCTTGAACGATTTTTCGCCCAATCCATAGACTGCCGCTGACGACGCATAGATGAACGGGCATTTTTTGCGCATGCTTTCATGCAGCAATTTCTTCGAATAGCTGAAATTTGTTTGCATCATGTAGCGACCGTCCTGTTCGGTGGTCACAGCACATGCGCCTTGATGGAAAACGGCTCTCACATCATCAAGATTTGGAAACTCTTCGAGGAATTCGTCCTTGTCGTAGTAGTCAACGAACTGGCAGCCCTTTAGATTCAAATGCTTAGTGGCAGTCGACATATCATCGACAATCACAATGTTCTGGTGCCCCTGTTCGTTCAGTCCTCGGACCAGATTGCTGCCAATGAAGCCGGCACCGCCGGTGACAACGATCAACGAGCTGATTTCCGCATTTTTTCGATCAACGTTGAGCTCGATAACCCATCCCTCAACGCAAGAAGCTCCACACGTCCACCGCAGCTTTCAACATACTCTCGCCCTACGACATCCTTGTTGGAATAATCAGCACCCTTGATGAGAACGTCGGGACTGATTGTTTCAATCAATTGCAGCGGTGTGTCGTCATCAAACTCGACCACGAGATCGACAGAGCGCAGATTGGCTATAACTGCGGCACGATCATCTGCCGAATTGATGGGGCGTCCCTCCCCCTTTAGGCGTCGAACGGACGCATCGCTGTTGATGCCAACGACCAACACTGAGCCAAAACCAGCAGCCTGGTTCAAATTCTGAACATGACCTGCGTGGAGAATGTCAAAGCATCCATTTGTGAAAACGATGGTGTCTCCACTTTCCCGACGCCGTGCCAGGATGCGAACGACCTCATCCAGTAGCGCCGCGCCCCCATGATGAGCGCTCGCCCCAGCGAGCTGGTAGCGCGCCTGAACCTCTTCAAAACTAACGGCGACGCTGCCCAGTTTGCTGACGGAAATTGATCCAACTGCATTGGCGAAAACGCAGGCGTCACTCAACGACAAACCATGCGCAACCGCAAAGCCAAGCCCGGCGGCAACGCAATCGCCGGCGCCGGTTACGTCGGAGACGTCTCTGGTGAATGCTGGAACGGCAAAGGAAACATTACCTTCCAACAACAGCGATCCCTCAGCGCCGAGGGTAATGACACATGCACCAAATGCATGTTGATCAATCAGCCACTCACCTGCCCCTCGCGGGTCTTGGGTATTTGGAGTGTTCTGGGAGGCGGCGATAAACGCTTCCTGTCGATTGGGCTTCACTATATCGGCGCCAGCATATTTGCTGAAATCGCTACCCTTCGGATCGATCAATACCGTTATCTTATTGCTGTTGCAGAATTTTATTACCTCTCGCAGCAACGGGGCAGGACAAGCCCCCTTGGCGTAGTCTGATACAATCAGAACCCTTGCCTCTTCTAGTTCACCATAGAGAGCGCCTGCGATAGCGGCCGCCGTTTGTTCATTCGTGTGTTGCGCGTCTTCAAAGTCGACCCGAACAATCTGCTGCACCCCTGAAACGATGCGCAGCTTCCGGGTGGTTTGTCGGTCGGAATCCGCAATCATGAGATCACTGCTAATGCCTACATCTGAAAGCAGTTCATCGAGCTTCAGCTTTCCGGCATCGTCCCCTACAACGCCAACCAGCGAGACTGCGGCACCTAACTTCGCCAAATTGGCCGCTACATTGGCCGCCCCTCCCAATCGAGAGACAGAATCCTGCCCCACAACCACGGGAATTGGTGCCTCTGGGGATATACGGTCCGCTGAGCCACTGAGATATTCGTCGACCATTACATCGCCCCAGACAAGCACATTGACCCGCCGGTTGCTTCGCAACTTGGACAATTGGCTCACCACTTGGGCGAGATGATCTTCAAAGTTCATTTCCATCAATGGCCACCCGTCAGCTGTTCTGGGTCTGTCACGAGATTCATAAATTTGTCGCTAAAGGCGGATGGATCACCCTTGTAGAGAACTTCATCCCATTGCTCATCCACGATCTTCTGTGAGAGCTCGGACCTAAGGGCATCATCATCAACCAAACGTATAAGCGCGACAACGTACTCATCGACGGTGTAGGTAATCGTCCATTCCGGGAAACCCATCCGCGTAAACATACCCTTGTCGATGTGTTCATGAACCTCATCACCAATCAGACACACGCCCGGAAGGCCGCAATAGACCGTATCGACAATTCCGTTCGTGTTGCCGAATGGAAACGGGTTGGCAAAAATATCGCAGGCTTTGACGTTGTTCATGTAGGCCGCACGAGGCGCGGTCTTGTGGACTATGGCAGCGGGCACCTGCTCCGATATGATCCGCTTTGCGAAGCGGTAGAGCAGTTCTGGCGCCCCGCCCAAAAGAAAATGAAACTCCACCTGGGCTGAAGTCCTTTCCACCACACGCCGACATGCGGTCAGAAAAACCGGATTGAGTTTCATAACCGCAGTGGGCACAGCGATCTTGACCGGCGCCCGTTGCTTGGATGAGCCGATCTCCAATTTTATGTCCGGCTTGAAATACGGTAAGGCATTTTTGGGCACGCGAACCACGTCTTCGCTGAACAGGTCCGGATCTCCAAGGTAGTCTTCTTCCACCAACACGTGGTCGATCTTGTCGGAATGTGTCGTTGCCGGGTGACCCAATGCAATAATCTGTTTGGGTGCAAGTCGCAGATTAATAAGAAAAAGGCTGTGCATACCCATGCCGACGGACGGCATATAGGTAGCAACAGGCCGTTCCCGCTCAACGAGATCGTAGATCGGTTTCAGAAACTTCAAATCACCTGAAAACTCTTCGAAATAGTGGAAGTCGTCGAAGAGCGCGCTACCGGCCTTGTCCACCATGCCCTGTGGCCCAAAACCCACGAGACGGTAGTGCTCCTTGAGCTCAACCATCGAAAGAGAGTGGGTGCGCATGATAGAATGGGTCTTGTGAAACCATTCCAGGAACACAAAAACCGTTGGTTTGCCATCGCCCAAACGGGGAGCGATGGGAGGGTCAACGTACCCTCTGTCAGCCATGTGGATTCGAAGAAGCTTGTTAAGCGGCTTTTTGAGGTCATGCTTGTCTCGATCGAGGCCATAGCTTGTGTGCATCCATAGATCGACCAGTATCGGGAGTGGCAGGCCGTCGAGCTTTTTCAACTGCGCCAATGCTTCGACCGCCCATTTCAGCAAAATTTCCCGCTTCTGATGTGCAGCGTTTGTGGCCAGCAATCTGCTGGACAATATGCAAATGGCCAGTGAGGTGGCGATTGGGGGGGATCTGTGAAACAGCTCTGTAAAGTTGATCGGGTGGCGGGATTCTGCGCCATAGAACAATGCGAGCAGGTACAATTGCCCCTGATTGGCCTGGCGAATGAACTCAGGCGATGTTTCCAACCCAGCGCGGTCCAATACAAAATCGGAATTGCCGAATGAACTGGCGTTGAAAACCAGCGCCAGCCAGCGATGACATGTCATGAGTTGATAGAACCAGGGTTCGCTCAACTCAAAATCGGGGTTGGAAAACAGTTCAGCAACAGCGGCTGCCAGCCGGGTCGCGGCGACCTCGCTTGGTGCGTGGCTCTCGGCAACGACCTGTCGGTCTTCAACAAGATCCGGGCTGCCGCCGCCGCTCTTGGCCATGTCTTTCAAAATAGCCAGAAGACACGCCAACGCTCCCGAACGGTCGCCGCGCCAGACTTGGCTCTCAAATGCCGAAACTGTGTTTGCTGTTTCTTGGAGCAAGTTCATCTCGCCTGAGGCTGTCACCTGGCAATTCGCTATTGCCGTGGCGGGTTGAGGTCACATGCCAAATCTGCAGCAGATTGCGGGGAGATTGCAAATTCACCCAACACGTCATTGCACCGGTTTGACTGCGGCGGCTCGTGCTCAAGGAGGTCATAAAAAAGCCCCGGCTGCGCAAGGCGGCCGGGGCTGGACATAATCAAATGCCTTAGAACGACTTGATGACCTTAATCGTCCCGTTGATGCTGTTGTAATCTTCGCCAACCACGCCACCAACACCAGTTTTGATCTTGATATCCTCTGTGGCGTTGAAGACCACATCCAACGATCCAAACACGCCGCTCGTTTTAAGCTCGTAGTTCGTATCAAAGACGTTGGCGCCACTGAGTGTGGAGTTAACGTCCACATCACCGCTGTCGAAGTCTTCCCGATAGCCGAGCGTGGCGTTGAAGGTCATATCACCGTGGGTTGCGGAAAGCTTGGCACCGACTTCAACCGCATAGCGCGCATCGTCAGAAGCGGATACCGACAGTGCTGATATGCCACCCGTCTCGTTGTAGCCATCGATATCGGTATAGGCATACGTACCGGAGATGAACGGTGTGACTGTGAACTCACGGACCGCAATGTCTGTACCCACTTCACCGCGAACGGTAACCGAGTAACCGTCATATTCCGCTTTAAGCGTTTCGTTGTTGAACAGGTTGAATCTGGACTGATCGATATTGCTTCGGTTAGCGGCGAGCACACCAGACACATACCACCCGCTCCATTCCTCAGGATTATAGCGAGCATAGAGCGCGGGCATGAAGCTGGTGATGTCATTGTCTGCGTTTCGCCCATCTACATTTGTAGCTGCGACAGACAGGCCGAAGCCGTAAAGCAACCCTTCACCGTTGTTCTGATCGACACCCACAGCAAAGCCGGCTGTGTTTGTATCAAATGAACCAACACCACCTGAGGCGGATTGGCTGGAGAACGCGCCAATACCCTGCGCCCATGCATTATTTTGATAGCCATCCGATCCATCAAGCGACAGACCAAACGAATTACCCTGGCCACCGCCCAAGCTTCCCGTACGCAGGGCGAGCAAATCAATGAAACTCTGGTTCGCAGCACCTATACCGGCAAACCCGGCTTGCGAGCCAGCAGGGCTGTAGCTTGCAAGAACCTCACCGAGGCCAACCCCTGTTCCCTGTCTATAGAGCAGGTCGATAAGCTGCCTCTCAACTGCCACAAGGCTACCGACACCGCCCATCTCGGCCTGATCGATAAGCATCTGCGCTGTCGATGACAGACCCAAACCTTTACCACCCTGCAAGACGCTGCCAAGGGAGGCCGTTGCGGTGGTCAACTCGACGGTGTCCCCACCGGTAATTTCACCGGTGATGCCAACGAGCGCCGAGGTCGAACCATACATCTGAGCCAGACCGTCATTCACAAATGTGTCGTTAACTCTCAGGGCGTCCCAGGTCGTACCATCAGCCACAAAGCCTCTGACCGCACCGGTCACCATTTTCCCGCTGATGTCCGCGTCGTTAGCTATGACTCCCTGATTGACCGGCGTCGTGATGTTACCATTCACCAAATTATTGATATAGGTCGTATCAGGGTCGCCGTCGGCATTGGTGATCAAACCGGTGTTGATGAAATCTCCCATGAGATCGCCAGCAATCACGACGCCGTAGTAATCGTGTGCACCTCTGATGGTGCCGGAATTGGTGAAATCTCCACCGACGTTATCGTCTATTATCACACCGTAATAGCCGTCATCCTGAACTTCGATGAGCCCGCTGTTGGTAAAGTTACCCATCACATCGCCGTCAACGAACACGGCATAATACAAAGCGTTTTCACCGCCAAAGGTGATGTTACCAGTGTTGGTGAAGTCTCCACCCAGATCGCCACCTATCAGCACACCATAGTAGTAGCCTTGATCGACCATGATGTTGCCGGTGTTGGTGAAATTACCACCCACATCACCGCCAATGTAAACACCCACATAAGTATAGTCAGAGGCGGTAGGACCATTGATCCCGGCCGTAATATTGCCTGAGTTGGTGAAATCGCCATCCACCCCACCCCAAATGCCTACGCCGTAATAGCCGCCAATAATATCTCCCGAATTGTGGAAATTTCCGCCCACTTTTTCCTGAACAAGCACGCCGATGTAATAATCGGAAAAAATAGTCCCGGAATTCGTGAAATCGCCGAATACAGAACCTCCAATGTAAACGCCGTAATATCCGTAACTCTCATCGTTGAGAGCATCGTTAATGATGATGCCCGAGTTGTGGAAATTCCCACCGATATTGCCACTAATACCTACGGCGGCATAACCGTAGGCAGTTGTGATCTCTCCGGTATTGGTGAAATCCCCGCCGATATTACCGTCTACGAAAATCCCATAACCGTAATCGTCAGACCTCAACGCGCCATCGTTGAAAACACTTCCGCCGATGTCACCCAATATAAGGGCGCCGAAGTCCCCCCCCGCAATTAGCCCACTGTTGCTGAAACCACCCGCAATATCAGCGATCTCCAAACCAGCCCCACCATCTGGCAGATCGGTCAGGGAAAAACCCGGATTGCTGAAACTGTTGATGGATCCAAAAACGGCTCCATCCAGATCGTTTGCCGAGATGACTACATTTTGAGCCGACGCGCCCATGGGGACAACGCTCAGCAAGGCTGAAACCGAAATTCCGCACATCAAGTTACGGTATGTTTTCTGTCTGATAGTCATCTTACCTACCTAAATCTTCTCTCTGCGGCGCCGACGATTGTAGCCGTTGGATGAGTTTGCAAAGCCAGCGAAATCGCCTGCGATAGCTTCAGCGAGTGACCCCGTGTATTTTGGTGACTGCCACAAATTTTTATTGAACGATACCTGCTATTATTATTCAGCCCCAAAAAAGACGCTGAATTGCCGCATTTTTAGAACGTGTCACATCTTTGCATCAGGTTGCTGTTGTCGGCGAATTTCAATCTGTAATTGTGATTTGTTAGTAGACAGGATCGTTTCGCGGTTTCGTTTCAACTTGCGTAGCCGACTGAACGTGTCTCTGGATCGGCGATGCGCCTGTTCATGACAGATTCTCAATTGAATAAGAAATCCATCATGACGTTAACCGATCTTCCTGCCAAAACAGCGAACCGTCGCGAGGTTTCCATAGCTGAATTCCGGCCAACATATCCGAGCGGTCGAAGCATATCGGCAACCGCTGGATGATGCAGATTTTACTGTATTCAGATGACATCTGGATGGATGAGGCAAAGTCAGCCTCTTGCGACTAGAAACACACCGCAGGTTATTAGAAAGATTGCGATGATGTTACCGCGAGATAGTCGCTCATTGAGAAAGATGAAGGCGAAAATCCCAACAGCTGCATAGTTCAAGCTTGTAAACGCGAATGCTACTGAAAGATCAACATTGCGAAGAGCAAGGAGGTAACAAGAAGCGGCCAAGACGACCAACGTTACCGCCACCAAAACGAGTGCTATCTGCTTGAAATGTGTCCGGAGGTTTATAAGTTCTCGCAAAGAGGTAGTCATTGCTACTTTGCGAGTTAGAACCTGTGCGACGGTCGTCAGTACGACCATTGTGATCAGCAACGCATAATCACGCATTGCCTTGGCCCTCAGAGCGAACATGGAGATAGATGCCCGTGAGGATGAGACCGAGACCAAACGTCTGCAGCCCGCTAAGCACCTCGCCAAAATAAAAATAGCCTATCGCGAGCACAAATACATAGCTCGACGATATCAACGGATAGATTGATTTGAGCTCAAACCGGCGCAGCATCTCGAACCAGACCAAAGAGCGCAGCAACATTAGGGTGATTGCGACAAACGTGAATATGTTAACAGGACCAGTGGCCTCGACAGCTCCAATTTTTCCCAAGAATTGAGCAAGCACGATCATTGATACAGGTATCGCCATCAACGCGTAGTCGCCCGGCCTGTTAAAGTTGCGCATTCAACCTCGCCTCGAGTTCATCAAAAAATGCCATATCCCGCTCGTAATATTTACGGGCCAGTTGCAGCTGTTCTTTGTCTGGAGAGGATTTCGGTGATCCGGGCTCAACTTGCTTTGATACGAATAGGTCGTAAGCCTCACGGGCCTTGAATACGAACCTTCGAGGTAGAAATTTGAGGATCGAAATGATCCAGGGCTGCCGCAGGAAATTCGTTAAAATCCGGTTATTGGTCCTGTTGGCTGCGTTGATTTTCCTACCGAGTTTCTCGTCCCCATAGGCATGATGTGCTACCTCCAGGAAATTCTCGATCAACCGCAGAAAGGCTTTAGGATCGCGCGCGATCATCGAGTAGGGCAGCAGCAAAAGCCGGTCCTTAAAGTCCCTCTCGATCTGTTCGATCCGCTCCTGCAATTTTCCATCATAGAAATGGAAAAAGACTTCTCCACCGTCCTCAACCAAAACATAACCGTCGTTGAGATAGTCGGCAAAGCTCGGCACATGTCTGATGAAGGACGCAATTTGCCGATATAGTGAATAAGACCAGCTTGCCGGGTCACGAACAACCAGAATGACTTTCCCGATATGGCCGAAACGCTGGTCAAATTCGACAAAACGGTCGTATGCTGCGTCGTTCAGAAAGCTCAGCGTGTCTGTATCCAGTGCTAGCTGCTCGGGCGATTTATCTTTGAAATGCTCGTAGAGGAAGGCCAGCGACTTGGTGTGGTGGACCGCGTGGTAATTTGTCTTGCGGCGAAAGGGGAGATGGAGCTGCGGGTGCGATTTCAGCTGGTGATACAGGAATGTGGTGCCCGCCCGTGGCATGCCCAGCAAGACGTGGATCTTGTATGACGCAGCGGTATTTTCGATAGGATCGTCATGATCTGACATTGTCTCAGTGTAGCTCCGTCATAGGCGTGAAACTCGAGTGAAGATCATTCTAAGATGGTGCCAATTCAGAGCTCGATGCTGAAAGCGCCGAATCCAAATTTCCCAAAATCGTCGCCATTATAGAGCATGATAAGACGCTTGTTGTGCTCAAAAACAAACGGGTAACAAGCCATCTGTGTGTCCCACTGTGAGCAGTAGAGCGGCGGCATCATCTGGTCGTGGTCACGCGCCCATGTCCTGCTGTCGGATCTCTGCGCATGCCCAATGCGATAAGGTGTGCCGGTTCCGTCACGATAGGAATACCACATGTGCAAAACCGATCTTGAGTCCTGCCAAACCGTCGGACGTGAAAACGCCTGCGCCTCACCCAGAGTGTAGGGGACCGCACAACCTGTCCGCGTCCAATGAATGCCATCCGTCGAAAAGGCATGATTGATGGTGTGAAGCATCTCACCATTTGCCGTTTGCCAGGTCTCGGTGGAGCCATACCACATGTCATAACCCCTCTCGTTCTGCCGAATGCAGGGATATGACAAGGAAATGGGGTCAACACCCTCAGCGTTGAGCAAGATACCGCGCTCATTTTCCAGCGGGAAAAGCTCATCGGACAAGCGAATAACGCCGATATCACCCCGCCAATGTTGGAGACCCTCAGTCTGCCACGCCATATAGCAAAGATGGCGTCCGTCGGCCCGCACAAGCTCGCAACCAAGGCCTATTCCGGCATGGTCGAAACTGCCGACTGGCCCGAACACTGCGAACGGTTCTTTATGATCTGCAACGATCTCGAACGTTGAAAAATCAAAATCAACGGCGCCAATGGAAGACCGGTTCTCGCTATCTCGACCGCTGTAGAAAACGCGGTAGCGGTCGCCTTGGATATGAACCGCTGTCGGGTTGGACGCATGGGTGAGCAACTTGGAGTGGCGGACACCACGGGCCGGCGCATTCAAGTCATAAATCAGGCCATGCTCCCGCCAGTCGCTTGCGTCGAAAGCTGTCATATGTTGCGCAAACGGGTGGAGGAAATCCGGGCCCTCTCAGTCTCCTTAAGGGCATAGACCCCCTCCGGATCGCAATCAGAAAGGATGATTGCACCTGCGCCGATCAAGCATTTTTCACCGATTGTCACATGATCGCGGATGGTCGCATTGACGCCAAGAAAGCAACTCTCCTCCACTGTCACTCCGCCTGAGACCACCACGTGGGAGGTGATGAAGCAGTGGTCTGCAACGGTGCTGTGATGGCCGATATGGTTGCCACTCCACATGACGACATCGTCGCCAATCTTCACGAAGGGCTGAAGAGTGTTGTCTTCAAAGATGAAGCAATTCTCGCCAATCGGCTCTTCGGTCAGCACTGTCGCTTTTTCACTAACAAAGCTCGCGAGCGTGTAACCACGCGCCTTAAAGTGGCTAAATTTCTCGGCGCGGAAGGTGTTCATGCCACGATAGCCCATGGCGACAAACGCTGTGTGGTCCTTAGCTGGAAAATTCGTCTCAAGATCTTCCAGCGCTATGTTCGGCAGACCCAAAAACTGATCGCTTTCCAGATAGTCACCATCAACGACAAAGCCAACCGGCTCGTAGTCGCTCTGACGTGAGAAATACCAATGGGCAAGCTCAGCGATTTCCCCGTTTCCGAAGATGATAAGCTTCTCGTTCATGGGGCTAAATCCGACAAAATTTGCCTGCGACGATGAGCGGATATGGCATAATCAGGAGCGGACGCACAACCAGCATCTCACTGGATGACGAACCCATATGCGCAAAAATGCCTCAACATTCTGCAACGGTAGAGACCTTAAGACAGGAGGCCAACCGGGGCGAGAAACCGGTGCCCAAATCAGCTGACGGACCTGCGATAGCCAGCCTGCAGATGCGCAATTGCTACAATGCCGCATGTCTTGACCAATTCAGCGAAGTTGGCGACCGTTCTCATAAATGGCTCGAACCAGATTATTTGGCCGGTTCTTAACTTCTAACAGAATCTTCGAGATGTAGAGGCCGGTAAGGCCGATCGCGATCATGTTCAAGCCACCCAGAGCCCAGATTGAAAGCACTAAAGACGTCCACCCACCCACGGCTGTGCCGGACACAAGGTAGCCAACCAACACCCACACACCGATTGCTGCTGCCACCAACGCTGTGAGCAGACCGAAGATAAATACCAACATCAGAGGCAGCATGCTGAAGGTCAGAATTGAGTCGATCATCAAGACCATGCGGCTGAGCAAGCTGTAGGCCGATGTCGCCTTTGAACCCTTCCTGATGATGTGGGGCACCTGGTTGAAGCCCGTCAGCACCCACAGACCTGCTATGAAATAGTCACGCTCGCGATGCTGCAGCAAACCTTCCACATAGGCGCGGCGCATTAGCCTTGCGGTGACAAGGTTCTTGGGCAGCTTAATCCTGGCGACAAAATTGAAGGTTTTGTAAAAAATCGCGCCGCTTATCCGCTCCAGAACGCCACCCTTGCGTGCCTTCTGCACTCCAAACACCACGTCGACTTGGTCGGGACCACGGTCCGTTCCCATTGTGTCAGCGAATTCCTCAAGCCATTCGGGCTCTTCCTCCAGGTCGGTGTCGATCAGGAAGACCAGCTCACCTGCTGCATGGTCCAAGCCAGCCATCATCGCTCGGTGATGGCCGTAATTCTTGGCCAGATCGACCACCCGCACGCGATCATTTTTTGCAGATTGTTCGACGGCGAATTTGAGGGAGTTGTCCGGCGAGCCGTCATTGACCAGCACGATTTCATAATCATCACGGTAGAGTTTCGACGCGATGGCATGGCAACGCTGGCAGAATTCAGCGATGTGATCCTCGCTTCGATACAGCGTCGCGACGATGGAAAGTTTCGGCACTGAGCCTTCAGGCGATTTCTTTGCGTTCATGATCAACCAACACTCTTCATCGCGGTAGCGGTGTCCGGCCCAAGATTGAACATCACATCCAGAATGGAAACCTGATGCTCAAACTCACCCCACAATTGGGGGTAGGTCGGGTATTTTGAATAAGCCGCCCATTCAACGGAAATTCCTGCGCGGGCGAACAGGTCTGTGTCCAGATAGTCCTTAGCCGCTGGGCCAGAGAGATAGGTGGACGCGCCCAGCGCCTTGCAGATGCTAAGCAACCGCTCGCTCGGCTCTCTTGGCAGATCGAAGTCAGCGGAGGAATGAACCTTGGTTTCAAGGCCCAGATAGGAGGCAACGATATCAATGAATGTGCGATTCAACTGCGACAGACTCTGCCCTTCAACGCCGCGATAGGCGGGTTCCAGAAGAGGCATGATTTCGCCAAAGAATGGAGCTTTTGCGTAGTTCGCCTGAAGGGATCGTAGATGTTTGGCAGCCCAGTCGCTACCGTCGATCAACGTTTCTGCGATGCTCTGCTCATAGCGGCCCTTCGATTGTACGGGCACCGTAAGCCAAATGAGGCCCTGGGGCGTCTTTATCTTATTGCGATTGCGCCAGTCACGTCGTGTGAACTGAACATCATCCAGGAGGACAAAATCGTCCACATCCGCCATAATATCAAAATAGCCCTTCCAGGGGATATAGTTCGATTGGAGAATGGCAACGCGACGGTCGGGCATGGTCATGCTCTTACGGGATACTTTGCCGAGACGGTAGTTCTAACGCGCCTCTGCACTTGCAAATCACTAGCGAGAGCCAGCCGAATGGCTACCGGAATACGTCAGCAGATTCTGGAGCATATGGCTGTAAGCTCTCACCTCTCCTGATGCACAGATTTTCTCCAGTTTCTCGTCCGTGATCCAACCGCAACGCCAGGCGATTTCTTCCGGACTGGATATCAGCATTCCGGTTCGCTCCTGCATGACCTGAATATACTGGCTGGCCTCAAACAGGCCCTCCGGTGTCCCGCCATCCAGCCACGCTATGCCGCGCCCAAGCTGAACAACCGACAATGCCCCTTCATCCAGATAGCGCTTGTTGATGTCAGTGATCTCCAGCTCCCCGCGCGGTGACGGGGTCAGAGATTTTGCAATCTCGACAACCTGATCATCATAGCAATAGAAGCCCGGGACCGCGAGATTGGTCTTTGGATTGGCCGGTTTTTCCTCAATGTTCGTCGGCCTCCCTTCAGCATCCAATTCGACGACACCAAATGCGGATGGATCCTTTACCGGATAGCCCAATATGGTTGCACCACCGGCCTGACGGACAGCCGTTTGCAGGATCGTCGACAGATTGGAGCCGTGAATGATGTTGTCGCCCAAGACCAGGGTAACCGGGTGACCAGCAATGAAGTTCTCAGCAAGCAAGAACGCCTCCGCGATGCCATTTGGCTTCTGCTGGATCGTGTATTGCAGCTCAATTCCCCACTGATCGCCATTTCCCAGCACACGCTCAAAATGGGAGCGATCTTCCGGTCCGCAGACAACCAGAATATCCCTGATACCCGCGATCATAAAAAGGGACAGCGAGTAGTAGATCATCGGCTTGTCGAAGACCGGTAGCAGGTGCTTGTTGGTCGTTCTGGTTAGGGGATAGAGCCGTGAACCCAAGCCGCCACACAGCAAAATACCTTTTGGCTCGCGGTTCATTGGTTCACCCGTTCTTCTTCGGTTCGCTCGTTCTTTGAGCCAATTGCCATTGGATCGTGTTCTCCAGCGCTTCGGCAAATGAGAAGCGCGGAGCCCAGCTCAAATCACCTTTCAACTTCGACCCATCCACCGCGTAGCGGAAGTCATGGCCAAGTCGATCCTCGACGAACGTTATCTGGCTCTCATAAGACACGCCATCTGCGCGCGGCTTGAGCCGGTCGAGAATGCGGCAAATCTGGCCCGCTATCTCAAGGTTCGTCAGCTCCACCCCGCCGCCGATACAATATTGCACGCTGGCCGATGGGCTTTCGGCAATCCTGATCAGGGCCTCAACGTGGTCCTCCACGTAAAGCCAATCACGCACATTGAGTCCATTTCCGTAGATCGGAATTGGCGCGCCCGACAGAGCGGAACGGACAATCGTCGGGATGAGCTTTTCATCGTGCTGATAGGGACCAAAATTGTTCGAGCAGTTCGTGATGTGAACCGGGAGCCCATAGGTCTTGTGCCAAGCGCGGACTAAATGGTCGGACGAAGCTTTGCTTGCGGAATAAGGGGAGTTGGGTCGGTATGGCGAGGTTTCGTCAAACTCGCCTTCTGCCCCCAAACTGCCAAACACCTCGTCTGTCGAAATATGGAGGAAGCGGAAGCTGGACTGAACGGACTGCGCCGCACCAGCAAGGTAGTTCCGCGCAGCGTCCAGCAGAACGCTGGTCCCCATAACATTGGTTGTGACGAATTCCTGGTAGCCGGCGATCGAGCGGTCGACATGGCTCTCGGCGGCCAGGTGAAAGACAAGCTCCGGCCGAAAATCCAAAAAAGCCTTTGCCACGGCGGCGCTGTCGCAAATGTCGACCTTTTCCAACCGGTGGCTTGACGCAGCCGGGAGGTGCTCCGGGCTGGCGGCATAGGTGCACTTGTCGAGTGTGAGCACATCGTGGCCTGCCGCTACCAGCTTCTCCACCAGCGTGAGGCCAATAAATCCCGCTCCACCCGTTACCAATATTCTCATGACGCCATCACCTGGCTACGCAACTGATGCTTTTCCGCTATGGGCGAAGGGTCGTTGGCGAGGCTAACCAAATTCAAATCACCGAGCATGTTCATTCAAAACCTCATCCAGTGCATGCAGGACCGTATCAACTTCAACGTCCGTCAGATCAGCATAAATCGGCAAACGCAAAAGCTGCGAGCCTGCGCGGTCCGTATGGATCATCGAACTCCCGGCACGCCCAAATTTACGCCCCGCTGTTGAGGAATGCAGCGGAACGTAATGGGACGTCGTCTGAACACCTTTTTCCAACAAATCGCGCATCACCGCTTCCCGATCAAAGCGATCGTCCAGCACGCAGCACGCTATGTGACCGTTGATCTGGCAATGTTGCGGCACCGTTTGCAACGCAAGCCACCCGCGGCTCTCAAAGTCTTTCAGCCCGGCACGATAGTGATCCAGAATTTCAACGCGCCGCTTTGTAATCGTATCAAGATGAGAGAATTGAGCGTTCAGGAAAGCACATACGATCTCCGCCGCAAGGAACGAGGAGCCCACATCAACCCAGGAGTACTTATCGACTTGACCAGCGATGAATTCGGCCCTGTTGGTTCCTTTTTCACGGATGATCTGGGCCCGCGCATGCCAATCATCGTGCTTGGTTGTGAAAGCACCCGCCTCGCCGGCGACGATGTTCTTCGTTTCGTGAAAGCTGAAGGCCGCCATATCGCCGAGAGTTCCGGCAGGTTGGCCATTGTAGAATGACCCTAGCGCCTGCGCCGCATCCTCTATCACCACCAGCTTGTTCTTGTGCGCGATCTCGCAGATCTCACTCATGTCACATACCAAGCCCGCGTAATGAACCGGAAGAATACCCCTCGTTTTTGGTGTAACCGCCCTCTCCACCATGGAAGGATCGACGTTCAGTGTACCTGGAAGAATGTCGACAAAGACCGGGACACCACCACGCAAGACCACCGCATTTGCCGTGGAGCTGAACGTGTAAGACGGCATGATCACCTCATCTCCAGGCTGGAAGTCTGCCACAATGCAGGCCAGCTCAAGCGCGGCGGTTCCACTGGGGACAACAAGGCTGGGCTGGTCGGACAGCCATTTGGAAAGCTGCGTCTCGCAGCCTTTCGAATAAGCACGGTCACCAGAAAGCTGACGGCTCTTCAGAGCAGCGGAAATGTTATCGATTTCGCTGCCGACTAGATGAGGAACATTAAATGGGATCATGGCCGCATCGCGGGAAACCGGTTGGCCTCGTTTGGAGCCCCAATTTCTTGGTGGCTGATCGTCGATATAGCGAGGCCGACACCTCGTCCCGCTTGCTGTGAACCTACACGCTGCAACCGAACGATTGCAAGGCAACAGAAGGCCGTTGGCGCGTCGCTAAACCCGCCTGCACCAAAGACCATTGCCATGCTGTTCAGCGAAAAATGTCCAACAGCGAAAAATGCACCCAGCGAGCATGTCCCTTAAGTTTCACAACCTCGGCCGCACCTTCGGCGACATCACTTTGACCGCAACGAAGCGCATTCCTGGCGGGTGGCTTGCGCCGTGAAGTGTCTCGCTCCTGTATCTGCTTCATTGATCTATCCAGATATTGGCGCCCACCTGGATCGAGATCAGAGACAACAGTCTCAAACATCATCTGAGCAAACGCGGCGTCCCCTCCGGGCAAGGGATACCAGGTTTGATACGCAAACGGCAGATGCCTCCTGAGTGGCAGCCCATAAGACAACTTCGCCGCAAGGTCGAAATCAGCGACTACATAACGGCAAGGGTTCGCCTTGATCCTCTCAATATCGCTGTCAGTTATTGAAGCGCTGATGAAGGACTTCCATGACAGGGTAAGGGGGTTGAAGTTGGTCACCTGCATCGCCAGGGCCAGTATGACGAGGCAGAATGAAATGATCGATATTGGAAAAACCCGAGCCGACAAGCGCCTTAGAAGCTCAAAGCTCAGCACCAGGAAAATACCGAATACATCTCTGATCGTATAAGAAACAGGAAGCGTGAGATAGGTTTCTTCGTCAAGGCGTTGACGAAGAGAAACGGTTCCTGATGTGTCAACATATAGATGACCGGAACAATATGATCACGACAACACAGATCGCGATGCCCAACAAAATCCATCAGGCATGCTTTTGGGAGACTGAAATCATACGCATGGGAAGCCGAGCACGATGTCGGGAATTCCGACCCTGGATGCGTATTTTCTAGCACAAATCCTGCAGGATGCTCCACTGGACTCTCACTCACCCCGGCAATCTCCGGGCGCGTGGTGCGCTAGTAGCCCATCAAATCCGACTCCCGGAACGCCATACGACCCCTGGCGGCCTTCCCGGTGATTGTCTTCAGGAGGTGGTTCATGGTGGTGCGATCATTGTCAAACCCACCATGGGTTTCGGCGCGTGTGGGGACACCCCTCCTACCAGATGTGTGTATATCGTGGTTCGGGTGCCGATCATGGGTCATAAAATGTGCATCGAAATACCTTTCCATTCCCAAAATTGGGCTCGGCCCCTCGTCCGGCTTCGTGTCGAATGCGCGTGAGACCAGGTAGAGCAGAGACTTGCCATAAGCGATGGTCACCTTGTCGTCTTGCTCTTGTTTATCGTTCAAATTGAATTGCTGCAGCGAACCCAGAAAGCCCTCCTCCAAAGCCGGGCGGTAATGCTTCTCAAAGAACGTTGTCGTGCAAGCGGGCGCCATAAGGGTGAAGCTGGCTGGCCTAAGGTTATCCGGCAAGAGAGACTTACGCCGCCGGATCATCTCGCCTAGCAAGATTGACCCCGCAGAATGACCGGCGAAATGAAACTGCGCCCCAGGCCATAGCTTCTGCAAACCGGAAAACAGGTCTTTGAGACCCCTACCACTGGCCGAGCGCGGTGCCATACATTTGGCGGCGCCGCTCTTCATCTCACTCCAGATCTTGCGGCCAAGCCCCCGGCTGGCTCGCTCAAAACGCAGATCGAAACCGTCTCGGAGACCGCCAACCATTTCGTGGTCTTCGCCATGCCGAAAACCGAGCAGATCGAAGACCTCGCTCAGAATACCCGTGTCCCACATTAGGTGGATCGGATAGATGCCATTGCGCAGAAAAACCGGCTTCATCGCCCGGATGCGACGGGCAGACGCTTTGGGCCCGTTCAGCCCGCCATGGGCGTAGATCAGGACGTGTTTCATCTTCTTCTTAGGGTCATTGTTGGCGAGGTCGGCGGCGTTTTCCACCATCTCCTCAATGGTCTTTTTGGTGGTGGGGTAGCGGCCGAGAGACACGAGCCTGCCATCGTCCATGTGGACATGGTGGTGCTTAACCTCATATCCGCGCGGAGACGCGGCGATAGGAGCATCAGCGATCGACCTGCGGCTGTCACTGGAGACAGATACGACACCAAAGGCGCGCGGAGTTGGCGCAGCAAGCCTAAGCACCCAGGCATCGACGATGTTTTGCGCCCAATCCTCGTAGGACCAATGGCCGACGCCTGGCGTTCCAAGATAACCACCCCAGTCCTCGCCCCATGAATTCTGGACGATGAAGCCATCAGCATCGTAGCCGATGATTGCAAAGGCGTGGCCGCCCTCCCGCTTGCCACTTGGTTTGATCTTCCCTCTTACGGGTTTTTTCCAACCCGTATGGGTCAAGGCGGACACTGCAAGCGCGCCAACTTCGTTGAGTGCCGCATGGTAGTCTATGATGTTCGGGCGCAGCCTATAGTAAGCTCCCAAGCCAATCGACTTGGCTTTCTCTGCCTGCTCCTTACTCAGCCACCAGCCGTCGTGGCCAACGGAAAGCTCCTTGAATGGTGCCGTCGTCTCATCACACACGCCGTTGTGGAAGAAGCCCTTGATAGCGCCACGCAGGCTCGACCAGCCGTAAAGCTCCCCCTCCCATTCGTCGTGGAATTTGGCCATTTCAAACAACATACGCGGACTGACACCGCCGCTTGACAGCTTTTCGTGGTGCAGTTGCAGATTAATAACCGCGGCCAGGGCGAACCCGGTGCAGGCCCCATCGCTGAGCTGGTTGCGGACAATCAGATCTCCTGTAGGGGCAAGATATTCAGGCGGTAACTCTATGAGCGAAGGTTCATAAATGCGATCGCGCAGATCAGGGAAGTCCGCAATGACCGAGACGCGCCGCTCGATCCCGTCGACTTCGATTGTTTTATCAATGGCCACAAATACACCTATAGGTTGTATTTTGACATTCTTATCCAAAAAGTAGTTCTTCGCAAATCTACTCTCATCTTCTGCCCCTCTAGCCAAAATTCTCTCTATCCGGTCGCCGCTTAAAAAATGTCGCACTTGTGCGGGTTTCTCTTGTGTCGAACCTGCGTTCCACTGCATCGTTGAGACATGGGTAAAGACCGCAAAGAACGGGTGGACATACACAATTCCGATGTGCCGGTTCTGTGCCGTTCCTGCGAGGCGCGACATCAGGGGGTATGCGCGGTTCTGGCACCAGATCAATTGCAGCGTCTGAGCCGCCAATCCACCAAAAGCGTCCATGCGCCCAAAAGCGACCTGCACACCCAACTCACCTCTCAGGAGCGGTATGCCAACGTCCTGAGTGGAGTGGTGAAACTCACCAAGACCGCCCGCGATGGCCGCCAGCAAATCGTTGGCCTGCAATTTGCACCGGATTTTCTTGGTCGGGATCAGTCGCCGGGCAGCGATACGGAAGCCACTGCCTCCACAAATGTGCGCCTCTGCTCCTTCCCAGCATCAGCCCTCGACGAACTCGTTGCCGAAACGCCGGAGCTGGAGCGCCGCATCCACCAGCAAACCGTTGCAGAATTGGACGAGGCGCGGGACTGGCTCTTTGCTCTTGGGCGCAAGACGGCACCGGAAAAGGTGGCGAGCTTCCTTCTTCTCATTGCAACACACGCAAACCCTGATCGGGACGAAGAAGAGGGGTTTGAATTGGAACTGCCGCTGAAACGCGCAGAGATGGCGGATTTCCTCGGTCTCACCATCGAAACGGTAAGTCGGCAGATGACCAATCTGCGAAGCCGCGGGGTGATTGATGTAATCGACCGCGGGCGTATTCAGGTAGAAAGTCTTGCAGTTTTGCGCTCAGAGGCGCACGTCGACGCGGGCTAGCCAAACCTTGTTTCAGACCGATTGTTTTGGCTGGCGGGTTTTGTGCGCAACATCGGCAGGAAGTGATCGGCCTCATAGGCCATGTGCCGTCGTAGCCCGCTGAAAAAGCCGCGCAGCATCCAGGAGAATTTGGCGACGTTTTCAACCTTCTCCCCTCGCCCGATGCGGCCAAGAGCAAGACTCAGCTCTTCGGCAAAGTCCTCATCCTCCCAGTGCTGGTAGCGCAGCCGCTCCAGACCTGAATGTACGTCTTTGTTGAGCGCCCGTTGCTCCAGAATTGGGAAGAACTGGTTCTCCTCAAAGTCATGAGCCTTCTTCACCACCGGGTAAATGTCCCGTGCCAGAACGAGGCATTCCTGCAGATCAACATTGTCGGGCAAGTTGTCTGCGATGGCCTCAAGGCGTTCACACAGGTTCTGCAGCGACAGGTGATGGGCTTTCATCTCCATTGCGACAAGTGTGTCAGACATCTGATTATCCACATGAATTTCCCAAATCATGAGCCACACTCCCATGGCCTGCTTCAAACAATGGGGCAGCTTGCGGAAATCTTTCTTGATTCAGATCAACAAAGGCGACGGAGTGCTGGTGCAGTCTGACCAGGCCAAGACACGGCGTCGTTTTTGCTGAGCCGTTGCCGGAGGGGAATTGATGAAGTTTGGAACCGAAGTCCTGCTGTTAGCGGCAGCAACCTTGCTGGCATTCGTTGCTGCGGGATTTGCCTCTGATGACCTATTTGCGGCCCATGCTTGGGTCCTGTTTGCCGTGTTCGCGCTGGCAACTGTCTTCATGATGCGCAAGGTCGAGTTTTCAACGCCCGGAGGCGCGAAAGTCGAAGCCGACAAGTCCGGCTATGTTGACGACGTCGTGCGCTACGGTGTCATTGCAACCCTGTTCTGGGGGGTCGTCGGCTTTCTCGTCGGTGTCATCATCGCCGCGCAGCTCGCCTGGCCGGTTCTCAACATTGAACCCTGGTTCAACTTTGGGCGCTTGCGCCCGCTTCACACCTCAGCGGTGATCTTCGCCTTTGGCGGCAACGCGCTGATCTGCACATCTCTCTACGTCGTCCAGCGCACCAGTCGCGCGCGGCTGTTTGGTGAGAAGGCCGCTTGGTTCGTCTTCTGGGGCTATCAGCTCTTCATCGTCCTAGCGGCCACCGGCTACCTGCTCGGCATCACCCAATCGAGAGAATATGCTGAGCCGGAATGGTACGTTGACCTTTGGTTGACCATCGTCTGGGTCGTTTATCTGATCGTCTTCCTGGGCACGATCATCAAACGCAAAGAGCCGCATATCTATGTGGCGAACTGGTTCTTCCTCGCCTTCATCGTCACCGTCGCGATGCTGCACATCGTCAACAACCTGGCGATCCCGGTCTCTCTTCTGGGAGCAAAAAGCTACTCCGCCTTTGCCGGGGTGCAGGACGCACTGACCCAGTGGTGGTATGGCCATAACGCGGTGGGCTTCTTCCTCACCGCCGGGTTCCTCGGCATGATGTATTACTTCGTGCCGAAACAGGCCAACCGACCGGTCTATTCTTACCGGCTCTCCATCGTCCATTTCTGGTCACTGATCTTCCTCTACATCTGGGCCGGACCGCACCACTTGCATTATACGGCGCTGCCCGACTGGGCGCAGACGCTGGGCATGGTGTTTTCAATCATGCTGTGGATGCCGTCCTGGGGCGGCATGATCAACGGTCTGATGACCTTGCAAGGGGCATGGGACAAGCTGCGCACAGATCCTGTGCTGCGCATGTTTGTCATCTCACTCGCCTTCTACGGCATGTCGACCTTCGAGGGGCCGATGATGTCCATCAAGACGATCAACTCCCTGTCCCACTACACCGACTGGACCATTGGTCACGTCCATTCCGGCGCTCTTGGCTGGAACGGCATGATCACCTTTGGCGCGCTCTACTATCTGGTGCCCAAATTGTGGAACCGCGAGCGGCTTTATTCGCTGCGGCTCGTCAACTGGCACCTGTGGCTCGCTACGATCGGCATCGTTGTTTACGCCGCCGTTATGTGGGTTGCCGGTATCACCCAGGGCCTGATGTGGCGCGAGTATGATGACCAGGGCTTCCTCGTGAACTCGTTCATCGAGACCGTCTCGGCCATCCATCCTGAATACGTGATGCGGATGGTGGGCGGACTGATCTACCTGACCGGTGCATTGGTGATGAGCTACAACATAATCCGCACGATCCGCGGTGACGTGCGCGACGAAGCCCCCATGGGCGGCAGTGTCGGCACCGCACCCAAAATCGCTACGGCTAACTAGGAGGGCGCGTCATGGCATTGTTCGACAAACACAAGAAGCTTGAGAAAAACGCTTCCCTCCTTCTGGTCGGCTCCCTGCTCGCCGTTTTGGTGGGTGGGATCGTAGAGATCGTTCCGCTCTTCTACGTCAAGAACACCATTGAGAAAGTGGAGGGCATGCGGCCCTACACACCGCTCGAGCTGGTGGGGCGCAACATCTATGTCCGTGAAGGGTGCTACCTCTGCCACAGCCAGATGATCCGCCCGTTCCGCGATGAAGTTGAGCGTTACGGCCATTACTCGCTGGCTGCGGAGAGCATGTATGACCACCCGTTCCAGTGGGGTTCCAAACGCACCGGGCCGGACCTGGCGCGGGTTGGCGGGCGCTATAGTGACGAGTGGCACGTCCAGCATCTCGTGAACCCGCAATCGGTGGTGCCGGAGAGCATCATGCCGAGCTACTCGTTCCTTGCGGACGCCGAGCTCAATGCCGATGACATTGCGGGCCACCTCGAGGCGAATGCAACGGTCGGCGTGCCCTATACGGATGGGCAGATCGAAAATGCTCAAGCCGACTTTCTTGCCCAGGCTGATCCGGAGGCTGACACGAGCGGGATAGAGGAGCGTTACGCGAAAATCTCGATACGTGATTTCGACGGCGATCCGGCACGTCTGACCGAAATGGATGCACTGGTTTCCTACCTCCAGATGCTTGGCACGCTGGTGGATCTGGAGGCCTATCGCCAGAACGAAGACCTGCGCTGAGGAGCCGATTATGGACTACACATTCATGCGTGAATTCGCGGATTCCTGGGGGCTGATCTACCTGTTCGTGATCTTCATCGCAGCGGTCGCCTTCACCTTCCGCCCCGGATCGAAGGACATCGCCGACAAGATTTCGCGCATCCCGCTTGAGGAGGACCGTGACGATGGCTGAACATGAGGAAAAGCACGAGGTCGACGAACAGACCGGCACGCAGACCACCGGCCACGAATGGGACGGCATCAAGGAGCTTGATACGCCCATGCCCCGCTGGTGGCTGTGGACCTTCTACGCCACAATCGTCTTCTCCATCGGCTATGTGATCTATTATCCGGCCATCCCGCTGCTGGAAGGCTCCACGATGGGCATTTCCGGCCAAACCAACCGCCTGCAACTTCAGCAGGATATGGCGGTGGCCGACGCAGCGCGTCGTGATCTCATCTCCATGCTCGCAGAGCAGGATCTGGAAGATGTTGCCGCCAATCCCGAACTTGTACGCTTTGCTGAGGCGGGCGGGGCATCCCTCTTTAAGGTCAATTGCTCGCAGTGCCACGGTTCAGGCGCACAGGGTGGACCGGGCTACCCCAACCTCAACGACGATGACTGGCTTTGGGGCGGTGATCTGCAAGCGATCTATGAGACGATTGCCCATGGTGTGCGCAACGACGAAGATGACGATGCCCGCTTTTCGCAGATGCCGGCCTTCGGTGCCGACGGCATTCTTGAGCGGGACGAGATCAACGCTGTTGCCGAGCATGTCCTGGCAATTTCCGGTCAGGATCACGAGGCGGCGCTGGCGGGTCAGGGTGCGGAAATCTTCATGGACCAATGCACCGCCTGTCATGGTGAAAGTGGCATGGGCGAACAGGACCTCGGAGCACCCGATTTGACCGACGCGATCTCTCTCTACGGCAACACCCGCGAGACGATCCGCGCGCAGATCCGGCAGCCTAAACATGGCGCGATGCCGCCTTGGCTGGAGCGTTTGCGTGAAGCCAACGTCAAGCAACTCGCCATCTACGTACACAGCCGCGGAGGCGGTGAGGAAGCAGCCGAATAATGGCGCAAACCACCCTTGAACCTCCTCACAGGGATGACCCCGCCGGGTCCGTAAAACCGGATCCGGTGCGGGAGTTTGACGCCGAAGCTGTCAATTCCAAACAACGCCAGTCGCTCTACGCCGCGCGGGTAAAGATATTCCCCAGACACGCTGAAGGCTTCTACCGCCGCTTGAAGTGGTGGATCATGTTGGTGACGCTCGGCATCTACTACATCACGCCATGGCTGCGCTGGGACCGCGGCTCCGGCGCACCGGATCAGGCTGTGTTGATGGATCTCGCCAACCGGCGGTTCTATTTCTTCTTCATTGAAATATGGCCGCACGAATTCTTCTACGTGGCGGGGATGCTGGTTATGGCCGGGATTGGGCTGTTCCTCGTCACCGCGATCCTGGGACGCGCCTGGTGCGGCTATGCTTGCCCGCAGACCGTGTGGGTGGACCTATTTCTTGTCGTCGAGCGGTTCTTTGAAGGAGATCGCAACGCGCGCATCAAGCTCGACAAAGCTCCGTGGACCGCCTCCAAGCTCGCAAAGCGTGTCTCCAAACACGCCGTTTGGCTGCTGATCGGCATTGCTACCGGCGGAGCGTGGATCTTCTATTTTGCCGACGCGCCGACCCTCGCAGTGCAGCTCTTTACCCTTCAAGCACTGCCTGTTGCCTACATCACTATCGCGGTCCTCACCGCAACGACCTACATATTTGGCGGGCTAATGCGCGAGCAGGTCTGCACCTATATGTGCCCCTGGCCGCGGGTTCAGGCAGCCATGCTGGACGAGCATTCGCTCACTGTGACCTACAACGCCTGGCGTGGCGAGCAGCGCTCGCGGCACATGAAGAAGCAGCGCCGGGAGGGTGTCGCGGTTGGCGATTGTGTCGATTGCAACGCTTGTGTCGCCGTCTGCCCTATGGGCATCGACATCCGTGACGGGCAGCAAATGGAATGTATCACCTGCGCCCTGTGCATTGATGCCTGCGATGGTGTGATGGAAAAGCTTGGGCTGGAAAAGGGTCTCATCGCCTATTCCACGCTTCAGGAATACACCCACAACATGCAGCTCGCCGGAGTCCATGGCACAATCGAAGAAATTGTGAGCGCGCAGTCCTACCCACAAGTTCAGCCCGAGCGCATGCGCGGCCCGTCGGGCAGGTTGATAGATGCTGTAAAGACGACGAACTGGAAAACGGTACTGCATCCGCGCACCTTCATTTATATCGCGATCTTCGGCTCCATTGGCCTGGCGCTTCTCACAGTGCTTGCCATGCGCGACACGCTGGACGTCAACATCCTGCACGACCGCAACCCACTCTTTGTAACCCTCTCCGATGGCTCGACACGCAACGGCTACGAGATCAAGATCCTCAACAAGCGCGGCGAGACGCGGCAGTTCTGGGTGGAGACGGAAGGGCTGCCTGGAGCACTGCTCGCGGTTGGGTCGGGCGACCAGCCCAAAGCCTCGCTTCTGGTGGAGGTCGATGCTGACAGCACACGCGGTGTGCGGACCTTTGTCACCGTGCCGCGGAGCTCACTGGACCAGGAACGCAACGAATTTTCCTTCCGCGTAACCGCCCTTCTGGGCGCGGAAACAACGGTGACGGAGACGCAATTCGTCGCCCCAAAGGAAGCTCTCAAATGACCGATACCGTAACCAGCGCAAAGATACCCCGCTTCACCGGTTGGCATATGTTCGCCTGCCTGGCGGCTTTTTTTGGCACAATCATTGCAGTCAACGTCACCATGGCCGTTATGGCCGGTGGGAGTTGGACGGGGCTCGTGGTGAAGAATTCCTACGTCGCAAGCCAGAACTTCAACGTGGAGCTGGAACGCGCCAAGGCGCAGGCCGCAAGCGGGCTTCGCTCCGACCTGACCTTCGCCAACAACCGTTTCGCCCTCACGATAACAACCGCTGACGGGGACACGCTGCTGCCCGACACCGTGATGTTGTCCATTGGTCGCCCCGCCTTTGAACAGCAAGACCACGTCATCAAGGCAAGCTGCTCTGCCTCTGGCTTCTGCTCGGCGCCGGACAACCTTGCCGCTGGGCCATGGATGGTCACTGTAGAAGCCAATGTGGGCGGCAAACTTTACCGTCGCGACGCACGCCTTCTGGTCCGCAACGACGGCACGGCTTCGGTAAAATAGTCATGACCTGCTGCGGCTCCGGCCTCCCCCTTCCCCATCAGACGATCGGTCGCCCCGATGCCAACAGTGGAGCTGGCGCGCGGGAACTGACGACCTTCCAGATTCCGGCCATGCATTGCGCCAACTGCATGAACAAGCTGGAGAGTGGAATGCTGGCGCTGGACGGCGTGCAGCACGCCCGGGCCAACCTGTCAGTCCGGCAGCTGGAAGTAATCCATAGTGGCGGGGGCGCGGCCCCCGGCACCCTTGGGGATGCAATTTCCGGCCTCGGCTTCGATTGGCATTTCCTCGATGACGAGGACGCACCGGATGATGTCTTGGCGGAACAGGGGCGTAGTCTCCTTCTGTGCCTGGCGATTGCCGGTTTCGCATCAGCTAACATCATGCTGCTCTCGGTTTCTGTTTGGTCTGGCGCCAGCGCGGAGACGGCCAAGCTCTTTGGGCTTCTCTCAGGTCTAATCGCCGTCCCCGCCATTTTCTTTGCGGGGCGTCCCTTCTTCTCCTCGGCCATGCGCGCCCTGTCCGCCAGGCAGGTCAACATGGACGTGCCAATTTCCCTTGCTGTCCTGCTATCGCTCTTCATGAGCCTTTACGAGGCAATGATCGGTGGTGGCGAAACCTTTTTCGACGCTGGGGTGATGCTGCTCTTCTTCCTGCTGATCGGCCGTTATCTCGACCACATGATGCGCCAACGCGCGGCAAGTGGCGTTGCAAGCCTTGCCAAATTGATGCCGCGCGCAGTGTTGCGGGTAGAGGTTGGCGGCGACACCGTCAGTGTTCCGCTCGAAAGTGTCGCACCCGGCGAGCGCCTTCGCTTGCATTCCGGAGAGCGCTTTCCCGTGGATGCCATCATCCTCTCCGGTGCTTCTACAGTCGACCGTTCCATCGTCACTGGAGAGACCGGCGAAATACCGGTGCGCGAAGGACAGACACTGGAAGCGGGCACGGTAAACCTTTCCGGCATATTGGAGATCGAAGCCATCAGCGACGCACGCACATCTTTCATCTCCGAGGTTATGGAGATGATGAAGGCAGCCGAGACCAGCAAGGGACGTTACCGCCGCATCGCCGACCGTATGGCGGCAATCTACGCCCCGGCTGTCCATCTGTTGGCGCTGGTCACGTTGCTCGCATGGCTGGTCTTCGGCGCGGACTTCAAGGATGCGCTCGTCGCAGCCATCGCGGTGCTCATCATCACATGCCCCTGCGCTCTTGGTCTTGCTGTGCCTGTCACCCACGTTGTGGCCGCAAACCGTCTTTTTGCCGCCGGTATCATGATGCGGGACGGGTCGGCGCTGGAGCGGCTGTCGGAGGTTGAGACCGTCTTCTTCGACAAAACAGGAACGCTTACCGATGAAGCCCTTCGGCTGAAAACTGAAGTCGCCCTTGGTGAGAAAGCCTCCGCTGCCCTCCATACGTTGGCGCAGCAATCCCTCCACCCCGTCGCTCGCACCGTAGCCACCGCCCTTACCGAGCAAGCCACCGCCGAGTTGGTAAACTTCACCGAGGTTCCCGGCATGGGCGTTGAAGCCCTCTGGAACGATAAGCGCGTGCGCTTTGGACGGACCGAATGGGTAAGCGAACTTTCAAGCACCGCCTTTGCGCCCGAAGCGCCCTCAACGGCTTTCGCCATTGAGGGTGGAGAAGACCTGGCGCTCGATTTTGCAAGCGACCTGAAGCCCGGAACGAGGGCCGCGGTGAAGGAATTGCTGAGCCAGGGGTTGGACGCAACGATCCTCTCGGGAGATCGCGAAAGCCAAGTCGCAACGGTCGCCCGCTCCCTCGGCATTGCCAATTGGCGTTCCCGGCTAACGCCCAGAGCCAAGATCGAGACAATCGAAGAGGCCGCAAAATCGGCAAAAGCGCTGATGGTCGGAGACGGGTTGAACGATGCCCCGGCGCTCGCCGCCGCCCACGCTTCCATGGCTCCCGCCGATGCGATTGATGTGAGCCGTGCAAGTGCCGACTTCGTCTTTACCCGCCCATCCCTGGAAGCGGTTCCCTTTGCGCTTCGCCTGTCGCGGGCGGCGGGCCGGGTTGTGCGGCAAAATTTCGGGATTGCGATTGTCTACAATTGCATCGCCGTGCCGCTCGCCATGGCCGGCTACGTGACACCCCTCATTGCCGCACTCGCCATGTCGCTTTCCTCCATCGTCGTGGTGGCCAATTCGATGCGGCTTGCAGGGTTCGGGCGCAGACAAACAAGAGGCGACTTTGCAGCAAACCCCTCCTCCGACGCTAAACCGGTGCCGACATGAACCACCTCATCTTCCTCATCCCCATCGCCCTTGGTCTCGGCCTGCTCGGCCTCCTCGCCTTCGTGTGGAGCCTGAAGAGCGGACAATTTGATGATCTCGACGGGGCCGCAAACCGCATCCTCGATGACGGGGAACCCAAGCCATGAACGGTGAAACACTCACCATTCGCAAAGCAACCTTTGGCGACCTCACGGCGGCACTGCGCCTCGGCTTTCGTGACTTTATGCGCGCCCCGCGCTTTGGCCTGTTCTTCGGCGCGATTTATACGCTGGGCGGACTGGCGCTGACCTGGTTCAGCCTGATCCTCGATGCTGGATGGATGGTTTATCCCCTCGTTGTCGGCTTTGCGCTGATCGGCCCCTTCATCGCTACCGGCCTCTATGAAGTCAGCCGCCGTTTGGAGAACGGTGAACCCCTCACATGGCCCGCCGTGCTTCTCGTCGTTCTGGCACAGCACAAGCGCGAACTCGGCTGGATGGCTTTCGTCTCGCTCTTCGTCTTCTGGGTTTGGATGTACCAGGCACGCACGCTTTTCGTTGTCTTCTTCGGCTCCAACGGATTTGCAACGTTTGGTGCTTTCGTCACGACAGTGCTCAACACGCCGAGCGGGTGGTGGTTTCTCATCATCGGCCATGCCCTCGGCGCGGCAATTTCCCTCGTTATGTTCGCCCTGACAGCGATCTCTATTCCCATGCTGTTGGAGCGCGATGTAGACTTTGTGACCGCCATGCTTACCAGCCTGCGCACAATTCTTGCCTCACCCGTGGTGATGATCTGCTGGGGGCTTTTCGTCAGCGGGGTGGTCTTCCTCTCGGCGATCCCGGCCTTCGCTGGGCTCATCATCTCACTGCCGGTTCTCGGCCACGCGGCCTGGCATCTCTACAAGCGGCTCGTCGTTCCCGCAAACTGACCCGCTTCCAAGCCGCAGCGTGGCGTGCTTTAGGTGCGGAAATTCTCCCTTACTTTCCGCGCCGCCATGACCGACCCGCACAAACTCGCCAACCGCTTCCCGGCCGATTTCACCTTCGGCGTTGCCACCGCCGCCTACCAGATAGAAGGCGCAACGCGGACCGATGGGCGCGGACCGTCCATCTGGGACGCGTTTTCCAACATGCCGGGCCGGGTGTATGGCGGGCACAATGGCGACGTCGCTTGCGATCACTACAATCGCTGGGAAAGTGATCTTGATCTCATCGCGTCCCTCGGCATGGAGGCGTACCGCTTCTCCATCGCTTGGCCACGCATCCTGCCCAATGGAACAGGCGTGGTGAACGAGGCCGGGCTAGATTTCTACGACCGGCTGATAGACGGCCTTGTCGCCCGCGACATCAAGGTCTTTGCAACCCTCTATCATTGGGACTTACCGCTGGCGCTGACCGGTTATGGCGGCTGGACTGACCGCGATACGGCACAAGCCTTTGCCGATTACACAAGTGTGGTGGTGCGTCGGCTTGGCGACCGGATCGATACACTTGCCACCTTCAATGAGCCCTGGTGTTCCACCTATCTCAGCCACTGGCTCGGTGCCCACGCGCCGGGCGAAAAATCCATCGATGCAGCGCTCGCCACCGTCCACGTCACCAATCTCGCCCACGGCATGGGCGTACAGGCGGCCCGTGCGGAGCGGGCAGACATATCCATGGGCACGGTGCTGAACGCGCAGGCGATCTATGCCGCAAGCGACAAGGAGGAAGACCGCGCCGCAGCCGAGCGGGCGTTTCAGTTCAACAACGGCGTTTTCTTCGGCCCGATCTTCGATGGCGCCTATGATGAGGAATTGATGACCACCCTTGGCGACAAATTGAAGGTGCAGGGTGGCGACATGGAGGTCATCCACCAACCGCTCGATTGGTGGGGCTTCAACTACTACATGCCCGTCACCGTGCGCCACAATGCCAGCCGCAACGATGCACTTGCCGGAACCGGGGCTATGGGGGCCTTCGCCGTAGAGGCAGACGATGCCTCCCGCTTTCTCGCGCTCCAGTCCATCCCGTCAACAAACGCCAACGTGCGCACGGATATAGGCTGGGAGATCGAGGCCAAGGGCGGCGCGCATCTGCTGCATCAGGTTTACGAGCGCTATGACCTGCCACCGGTCTACATTACTGAAAATGGCGCCTGCTATAATTTGGAACCGGACGAGACGGGTACGATCGATGACCAATCACGCCTCGACTATCTCGCCAAGCACCTCGACGTCTTCGCTGAAACCATCGGGGACGACATCCCGCTGAAAGGCTATTTCGCCTGGAGCCTGATGGATAATTTCGAATGGGCCGAGGGCTACAGAATGCGCTTTGGCATCGTCCATGTGGATTATGAAACGCAGCAGCGCACGGTGAAGAAAAGCGGCAATTGGTATGCCGACGTCGCCAAGGCGCACGCCGCCGCGCGCTGATCTGGAGACACTCATGCTGCCCTATCCCAAAGACCTCTTTGCGGGAAAAACCGTCGTCATCACCGGCGCGGGGCGTGGCATTGGCCATGCCGTCGCCAAAGCTTTCGCCGATTGCGGTGCGCGATTGCTCTGCCATTCGGGGCGCGCAGGGACAGCGGAGCAACTTGCCGCGATTTGCGATGATTGCTTTGAGGCTGATTTTGCAGCCGATGATGCAGGCGCTTTCGCCGCTTGGGTGAAAGAGCGCACCGACCATGTGGATGTGCTCATCAACAATGCTGGTACGATGCTCGGCCGCTTCCCCGCCCATGAGTTGTCAGATGATGATTATGAGCGCCTTGTTGCGCTCAATCAGACCGCGGTGGTGAAGGTCACGCGCGATCTCATCCCGCTTCTGAAAGCCGCACCGACGGCTTCCATCATCAACACGGTATCCATCTCTGCCCTCACCGGCGGCAGCCCGGGCTCAGCGATCTACAGTGCAACGAAGGCCTTTGTCGGCACCTATACGCGCGCCCTTGCCCGCGAACTCGCGCCAGATAATATCCGCGCCAATGCGGTCTCACCCGGCACGATCGATACCGATTTTCACGAGCGCTATTCCTCCAAAGAGAAGCTCGAAGCGACGCGCAAATCCGTGCCACTCCAGCGCCTTGGCACGGCAGAGGATTGCGCGCCGGCCTATCTGTTTTTCGCAAGCAACCAACTCTCCGGCTACGTCACAGGGCAGACGCTGGAGATCAACGGCGGGCAACTCATCGTATAAAAAGGCCCGGATCGCTCCGGGCCTTTCTCATTTCAGCAAATGCTGGAACCGATTACTGGGTCCAGGATTTGATCAGCTCATCGTAGGAAACGGTCTCGCCCTGAGGTTTCTCGTTATCGATTTTAGCCTTCGGCGAACCAGCCTGAGAGAGCCAGTATTCCGCATCACGCTCTTCGTTCAGCTTGGGACCGAGGTCACCCTGAACGCCTGCGC
The DNA here is from genome assembly GCA_929200315.1 of uncultured Alphaproteobacteria bacterium. Taxonomy (GTDB): domain Bacteria; phylum Pseudomonadota; class Alphaproteobacteria; order Rhizobiales; family Rhizobiaceae; genus Pseudahrensia. Next base: position 89,968 of record CAKMZB010000006.1, read on the forward strand.
GTTCCAGACGGGCGAGCACGCTTTCCTGTGCTTCACAAAGCGCATCCAATGCGCCCTGTGCGGTTTTCGCACCGGACATGGCATCACCAATGTTCTGCCACCAAAGCTGCGCCAGTTTTGGATAATCCGGAACGTTGGTGCCCGTGGGGGACCACTGGACGCGGGCCGGGGACCGGTAGAATTCCACCAGACCGCCAAGCTTGTCCGCACGTTGGGTGAAATGTTCGGAATTGATGGTGGATTCACGGATAAACGTGAGACCAACATCAGACTTCTTCAAGTCCACCGTCTTGGAGGTAACGAACTGAGCGTAGAGCCAAGCCGCCTTTGCGCGATCCACCGGGGTGGATTTCATCAGCGTCCAGGAACCAGCGTCCTGATAGCCAATCTTCGTGCCTTCGGTCCAATAGACACCGTGGGGTGAGGGGGCCATGCGCCATTTGGGCGTGCCATCCTCGTTCATCACCGGCAGGCCAGGCTTGACCGTGTCGGCGGTGAAAGCGGTGTACCAGAACATCTGCTGAGCAACGTTGCCCTGTGCAGGGATCGGGCCAGCTTCACCAAAGGTCATGCCAGCAGCTTCCGGCGGCGAGTATTTCTGCAGCCACTCGATGGCCTTCTCTACGGCATAAACAGCAGCCGGAGAGTTGGTTGCACCACCGCGAGTAACGCAGGAACCGACGGGCTGGGAGCCCTCGTTCACGCGAATGCCCCATTCATCGACGGGCAGACCGTTCGGCTCACCTTCTGAGCCCATGCCAGCCATGGACATCCAGGCGTCCGTATAGCGCCAGCCAAGGGAGGGGTCTTTTTTGCCGTAGTCCATGTTGCCATAGACCTTGCCTTCAACGCCGAGGCGCGACAGGTCGCGGCCGGTGAAGAATTCAGCAATGTCCTGATAAGCGGACCAGTTGACCGGAACGCCAAGATCGTAACCGTACTTCGCCTTGAAGTCAGCCTTGTTTTTCTCGTCGTTAAACCAGTCGTAGCGGAACCAATAGAGGTTCGCGAACTGCTGGCTGGGCAGCTGGTAGAGCTTGCCATCCGGCGCAGTGGTGAAGGAGGTGCCGATGAAGTCAGCAACATCGAGGGTTGGCAGGGTAACGTCCTTGCCTTCACCCGCCATCCAGTCGGTCAGGTTGCGCACCTGCTGGTAACGCCAATGGGTGCCGATGAGATCGGAATCGTTGATATAGGCATCATAGATGTTCTCGTTGGACTGCATCTGTGTCTGCAGTTTCTCGACAACGTCACCTTCGCCGATCAGGTCGTGCGTGACCTTGATGCCAGTGATGGCGGTGAAGGCCGGGGCGAGCACTTTGGACTCATATTCGTGAGTCGTAATCGTTTCTGAGACGACCTTGATCTCCATGCCATCGAAGGGTTTTGCAGCATCGATGAAGAACTGCATTTCGGCCTTCTGGTCGTCAGCAGAAAGGACGGACAGGCCGCCGATTTCGTCCGACAGGAACTTTTCGGCCGCAGCCATATCAGCCTGCGCGGCTGCCGTGGCACCAAGCACCACTGCAACAGCCGTTGTTGCCATAAGTAGATTTCGCATCAAGTTTCTCCCAAATGCACTAGAAATGAGCCACAGCAAGGGTGCCGAGGCTCGTCGAATGGCCGGTTCAGACCGTCCGGAACACGATGATCGCGTAGAGAACGGAAAGGCCCATGGCCCACCACAGGTCCGGGCCAACAAGCCCGAGCCATGCGAGATGAATGAAAGCACTGCCGAGCAGTGAGATAAAGAGACGGTCGCCCCGGGTTGTCTCAAAGCGCAGAATCCCCACGCGTGGATTGCCGCCGGGCGAGAAATATTCCCAAACGCACATGGCGATCAGGCAGGACGCGATGCCGACCCAGAACAGAGCGGTCGGCGTGGTCCAAGCCATCCAGGACAAATCGATCATTCAAGGTTTCCTTCGTGCCGATGCGTCGCTGGATCACCGGCACGGGGCCCGGTGATGACGAAATTGCTTCTATTACTTTCCAAACCCGTCATCACCGGCCACCGTGCCGGTGATCCAGAGCCGGGTTCGCAATGGTCGGCTCAAAGCGCTTCGTGAAAGTTGGCTGGAACGGATTGTCGATGTCGTAGCAGATTTCAAACAAATCATTCCAATGCGGGTTTAAGGCCTCGATCAGGTTCACTTTCCAACTGCGCTTATACTTCTTGATGGATTTCTCCCGCTGAATTGCACTTTCAATACCATCATGGCGCTCATGCCAGACAAGCTGGTGGCAGCCATATTTAGAAGCAAAGCCCGAATTGATGCCTTGCTTATGTTCGCTTACGCGGGCCTGAAGGTCCGATGTGACGCCGGTGTAGAGCGTTCCGTTTTGGCCGGATGCCAGAATATAGACGTAACCTGTCATGAGCGTTGCTCTTCAGAGCGGCAGGTTTGATCCCCGGGACGGAGCCCGGTGATGACGGCCTTTGTTGCTCTGGCCATCACACCCTCCTCAAACTCGTCCAAGGGCGAAGCCCTTGGCGATGTAGTTGCGGACAAAATAGATCACCAGCGCGCCGGGGATGATAGTAAGCATTCCGGCTGCGGCCAGTACGCCCCAGTCGACGCCTGAAGCTCCGACAGTGCGTGTCATGATGGCGGCGATTGGCTTGGCGTCTGTGGTCGTCAGCGTGCGCGCAATCAGCAATTCCACCCATGAGAACATGAAGCAGAAGAAAGCCGCAACGCCGATGCCGGATGCGATGAGCGGGATAAAGACCTTGATGAAGAAGCGCGGGAAAGAATAGCCATCAATATAAGCCGTCTCATCAATCTCCCGCGGCACGCCGGACATAAAGCCTTCCAGGATCCACACCGCCAGCGGCACGTTGAAGAGGCAATGCGCCAGCGCAACGGCTATGTGCGTGTCGATCAGACCAAAGGCCGAATAGAGCTGGAAGAAGGGCAGCACGAACACTGCCGCCGGGGCCATCCGGTTGGACAGCAGCCAGAAAAACATGTGCTTGTCGCCAAGAAAGCGGTAGCGCGAAAAGGCATAGGCCGCCGGTAGCGCCACGGCGATGGAGATCCCCGTGTTCAGTACAACATAGATGATGGAGTTGATGTACCCGTTATACCAAGACGGATCCGTCAAGATCGTGCGGTAGTTCTCAAGCGTCGGCGCGGCGGGAATGAGCGTGAAGGACGACAGGATTTCCTGATTGGTCTTCAGGCTCATGTTCAGCAGCCAGTAGATCGGCAGCATAAGGAAGAGGATGTAGAGCGTTGGCACCAACCAGCTCCAGCCACGCCTGGCCTTCACCTTATTGCGCGGCGCGCCGGCGAGGCCATCTTCGATGCCGGTGGCTGGGGTGCCAGCTTGGATCGTGTTGGAAACGGCCATTACTCTTCAACCTCCAACGGCTTGTCTTTGCCGACATTGCTCATGAGCGTGAAGAAGACGTAGCAGATGAGCAGGATGATGAGCTGGTAGATCAGCGACATCGCTGCTGCCGGGCCAAGGTCAAACTGGCCGATGGCCTGCTTCACAAGATCAATCGACAGGAAGGTTGTCGAATTGCCCGGCCCGCCACCCGTTAGCACGAAAGGCTCGGTATAGATCATGAAACTGTCCATGAAGCGTAGCAGGAAGGCGATGATGAGCACGCCTCTGAGCTTCGGCAACTGGATGTAGCGAAAGACAGACCAACGCGATGCGCCGTCAATGCGCGCAGCTTGGTAGTAGGCCTCAGGGATCGACACCAGCCCCGCGTAGCAGAGCAGCACGACAAGGCTCGTCCAGTGCCAAACATCCATCACCACGATGGTCACCCAGGCATCCACCACGTTTGCGGTGTAGTTGTAGTCGACCCCAACCTGCTTCATGGCATAGCCAAGCAAGCCAATGTCGGATCGACCGAAAATCTGCCAGATCGTGCCAACAACGTTCCACGGAATGAGCAGCGGCAGTGCCATCAGAACAAGGCAGATCGGCACCCAAATACCCTTGCGCGGCATGGCGAGCGCAATGGCAATCCCAAGCGGTATTTCGATCGCCAGAATGATCATGGAGAAGGCGATGTTGCGCGCCAGTGCGTTGTGGAAACGCTCTGAGGTCAACGTCTGTGTGAACCATTCCGTCCCCGCCCAGAAGAACTGGTTGCCGCCGAATGTGTCCTGCGTTGAATAGTTGACCACGGTCATGATCGGGATGATCGCCGAGAGGGCGACCAGCACGAAAACCGGAATGACGAGCAGCCAGGCTCGGTTGTCAAATGGCTTGTCCATCAGGCCGCCCTCCCCTTTGTCGCTCTTTTGGTTGGCGTTACCGGTGCAACCAGATGATCGTCTGCATAGACCTTCACCGCGCCTGACTTGAAGACAAGGCGCGGGTCTGCGGGAATGGGGGCATCTTCATCCAACAACACGTTGAAGGAATGGTCGGCCACCTTGGCACGCAGAATGCGGAAACGACCGATATCCTCAACCCCCTCGATCCGCGCGGGAAGGCCCGTCTTGCCTTTGCCTAGGGTAATAAATTCCGGCCTAATACCAATCTCACTCTTGCCGGAAATGGCCGTATAGGCACCATCGAGCTTCACGGCCTCGCCCGCGATGCTGGCGACTTTGCCATCGATTTCGGCGGGCACAATGTTCATGCCCGGCGAGCCGATGAAGTAGCCGACAAAGGTATGTTGTGGTTTGTCGAACAGTTCCTCCGGCGTGCCGATCTGCACCACCTCGCCCTCATACATCACCACCACCTTGTCAGCGAAGGTCAGCGCCTCGGTCTGGTCGTGGGTCACGTAAATCATTGTGTGGCCGAGCTGGCGGTGAATTTCTTTCAGCTTGGTGCGAAGTTGCCACTTCATATGCGGGTCGATCACCGTCAGCGGTTCATCAAAGAGGATGGCGTGCACATCCTGACGCACCAGACCGCGGCCAAGGGAAATCTTCTGCTTCTCATCCGCCGTCAGGCCCCGCGCCTTGCGGTTGGCCTTGTCGCGCAAGTCGAGCACGTCGATCATCTCTTCCACGCGGCGTTGAATTTCCCCCGCCTCAACGCCGCGGTTTTTCAGTGGGAAGGCGAGGTTCTGCGCCACGGTCATCGTGTCATAAATCACGGGGAACTGGAAAACCTGCGCAATGTTGCGCGCTTCCGGCTTCAGTTCCGTCACGTCTTCGCCGTCAAACAAAATGCGTCCGCTGGAAGGCGTCAACAGGCCAGAGATGATGTTAAGCAGGGTCGTCTTGCCGCAACCGGAGGGGCCAAGCAGAGCGTAAGCACCACCGTCGCTCCAGACATGATCGATTTCCTTCAGCGCAAAATCATCGCGCGTCTTGGGGTCAGGCAGATAAGAGTGGGCGAGCCGGTCGAGGGTGATCTGCGCCATTATGCGGCCTCCCCGCCGGGTGCCAGAACAAGTTCGCCCTCAGGAGCGAAGACGAAGAACCGTGTCGGATCAAGATAATAGGGCACTTTATCTCCGCTGGAGACGCGGTGGACACCGTGGGTTAGCACCACAAGATGGTCCTCGCCCTGGCCAAGGTGAACGAAGGTTTCAGACCCGGCAATCTCACTGGTCGAAACCTCCCCTTGCATCTTAATCGGTGCGGTTTTGTCGGCCTGCAAACGGATGTGATGCGGGCGTATGCCGATCTTGTAGGCGCCATCGGAAAGGCTCTTCATGAAGGTCGGCAGCTTGGCTTTGCCCTGCGCATGAACCAGATCGGAGCCACGTTTTTCCATCGCCACGACGTTCATAGGAGGGTCGGAGAACGTTTGCGCGGTGATGATATCGACAGGCCGGTTGTGCACCTCGATCGTTTTGCCAAATTGCGTCACCCGTCCCTCGTGGAGCGTTGCTGTGTCGCCGCCAAGAAGGAGCGCCTCATGCGGCTCGGTGGTGGCATAGACAAAGATCGCGCCGGTCTCAGCAAAGATGCGTGGCAATTCCACGCGCAGCTCTTCGCGCAATTTATAATCTAGGTTGGCAAGCGGCTCGTCGAGCAACACAAGTTCCGCCCCCTTCACCAGCGCCCGCGCCAAGGCGGTTCGCTGCTGCTGGCCGCCCGAAAGGTTCAGCACCGTGCGGTCGAGATAGGGCTGCAGCTTCAAAATTGCCGCTGCTTCCTGAACCTTGGCGTCGATCGTCGCCTTGTCGACGCCCGACACGCGTAGAGGTGAGGCGATGTTTTCATAGACCGTAAAGGCGGGGTAATTGATGAATTGCTGATACACCATCGCCACATTGCGCTTCTGCACGGGCAGTTTGGTGACGTCCTCACCATTCATGATGATCTCGCCTTCGGTGGGCCTGTCGAGGCCAGCCATCAGACGCATCAGCGATGTCTTGCCGGAAAGGGTGGGGCCGAGCAGGACGTTCAGCGAACCGGCGTCGAGCCTCAAATTAACGTCGGCAATGTGGTATTGATTTCCCACCTTCTTGCCGACATTGCGCAGTTCCAACAATCAACAGCCCTCCCAAAACGTGCGCCGCAAGGTGGCGCGTTCAGGCGGGCGAATGCAAGGGCAGAATTCAGCAAATTCGGCCTTTTTGGAGCTTTTCTTTTTGATGCACGGCAAACGCCTAGCGCCCAAGCCGCCTTGAGCAGACGGAATGGATGTAGAAAACTCCGAGACTTAAAATGCTTCTGCCTCCAACGCCATGATCGTGTCCTTGTCGGATGCGGCCTGAGCGAGGAACGGCTCGGCATGAGGCAATTCGTGCCAGATGAAATAACGCGCTGTCGCGACCTTGCCCTTGCGGAAGACGTCGGACGCGGAATGGTCGTTGCCAAGACCCGCCACCGTCACAGCCTGGTCGAGCCAGATCCACGCCACCACAGCGAGGGAAAAGCCGCTCATGAAGGATGCCGCATTGTCGAGCATCTCCGCAGGCGGACGCGAGGCGATGGCCATGATCGTCTCGCTCACGAGCTGAATGGCGGCTTCAACAGCCTCGGCCTCTTCGCGCAGGCCGTCAATTTCTCTTGCCGCCCCAACCGTCGCGGCCACCCGTTTTTGCAGCACCTGTAACCCTGCCCCGCCGCGCAGCACCTTGCGGCCGAGAAGATCAGCGGCCTGTATACCAGTGGTGCCCTCGTGGATCGGGTTCAAGCGGTTGTCGCGGTAGAGCTGCTCAACATCAAAGTCTCGCGTATAGCCGTATCCACCATGGACCTGGATCGCGAGATCGTTGGCCTTCAACCCGTATTCGGACGGGAAGGTCTTGGTGACAGGGGTAAGCAGTTCCAACAAAGCTGCGTCTTCCGGGTCGCTCTCATTGTCCACCAAAGCAGAGGAGAGCAGGCAAAGCGCCATAGAGCCCTCCGCATAGGAGCGAGCGACAAGGAGCATCCGGCGCACATCGGCATGTTCAATGATCGCAATCGGCGGACCGTCAGCCTTTCCCGGCGCGCGGCCCTGCAAACGTTCGCGGGCATAATTTGCCGCGAGCAAATAGCCGCGGCAGGCCAGCGCAGCGGCGCCAAAGCCAACCGCGATGCGCGCCTCGTTCATCATCATGAACATCTGCCGCAGCCCGTGACCGGGCTCGCCCACGATCCAACCAGTCGCGCCGCCATTCTCTCCGAAATTCAAGAGGCAATTCGACGTGCCGCGATTGCCCATCTTGTGGTTGAGGCCGGCAACGGCAACATCGTTCGTCGTCCCGTCGGGCAGCGTGCGAGGCACGATGAAAAGGGAGATGCCCTTCGTCCCCTCCGGCAGCTTGCCGCTCTCATCGGGAATTTTGGCGAGCACCAGGTGGACGATGTTGTCGGAGATGTCCTGGTCACCCCCGGAAATCCACATCTTGTTGCCGGTAAGTTTGTAGCGTTGGCCAAGCTCATCCTCGCCATCATGACGAGCAACGGTGCGCACGTCGCCAAGGCCAGACCCGGCCTGGGGTTCGGAAAGGCACATCGTGCCGAACCACTCGCCGGCAATTTGGGGCCGGGCGAAAGTGTCGATCTGCTTGTCGCTGCCAAAGGCCGCGATGAGGCGGGCATTGGCGCCGGTGAGCATCGTGTAGCCAACCGAGGAGCCATTGGCCGCCGCGAACCAGGCATAGGAGGCGGAGGTGACGAGTTGCGGCAGGCCCATGCCGCCAAGATCTTCAGAGAAATTTGCTCCAAAAAGGCCAAGCTCGCGAAATTCAGCAAGTGCATCGCCGATCTCCGGCAGCACCTTCACGCGGCCATCCTCCAGCCGCGGTTCAATCTCATCGGCTTTCTTGTAGTGGGGCAGAAAGCGCTCCGCAGCGAGTTTACGGGAAAGCTCGAAATAGGCCTCCGCCGTATCACGGTCGAAATCGGTGCCCTCTAGATGCTCCTCGAGCTTCAGCCAGTCGAAGACCAGAAAATTCATATCGGCTTCGCTTAAGAGGACATCGCTCATCGGGGGCATCTCGTCTGGGAGTTCTGATCAGCGCAAAGCCATAGGCCGCGGCGCTGTCCGCTGTCCACGGGTCAGTTTTTCGGCTTCACCCGCGCCGCACTCTTGTCTGCAAAAGCTGCAAGCCGCTCGTTGGAGGCCGGCTGTGTGTTCACCACACCAGCGACGAAGGACTCCATATAGGCGGCATCCAGCGCCGACATATTGCGCGAATGGGAGATGGCCGAGCAGATGGCGAAGTTGGAAAGCGGCGGCACCTCGGTGCAGGCCCGGGCAAGCTCCATCGCCTTGGCTTCGCTGTCATCCACCAGATATTGGCAAAGGCCGACATTCAGCGCCTCTTCGGCTTCATAGATGCGGCCCGTCAGCATCATGTCGATCATTCGAGCTCGACCCACCAGTTCAGACACACGAATGGTGGCTCCGCCGCCGGTAAAGAGGCCGCGTTGCCCCTCCGGAAGAGCAAAATAGGTCGTCTTATCAGCAACACGAATATGGGTGGCAGAAGCAAGCTCCAGCCCACCGCCAACCGTCGCGCCCTTCAGCGCGGCAATGATCGGCACACCGCCATATTCCATCTTGTTGAAGGCCTCATGCCAGCGCAGGCAGACATGCATGAAGTCCGAGGCTGAACGCTCTTGCTTGTGGTGCTCCACAAGGTCGAGCCCGGCGGAGAAATGGTCCCCCTCCCCGCGCAACACCGCCGCCCGTGCGCCGCTACGTGGCAGGGCTGAGAAGACGTCGATCAATTCCTCAATCGTCTCCGCGCTCAGTGCATTGCGCTTGGCGGCACGGTTGAGCGAGACGATGGCTATCTCGCCATCTGTGTCCAGGGTTATGTTTTGCAGCTTAAGGTCAGGCAGTTGCATAATGTGTCCTGTGGGTGGGAAATCTTTTAGATGAACGGCAGGTCCACCAGTTTGCCCGCCATATCACCGGTCGGTCGCTGGACAATGACATCATCGCCGATCTGCGCGTTTCGGGAGACGAGAGCATAGCCAATATTGGCTTTCATGCGCGGAGACCAGACGCAATTGGTGAGCGAGCCGACGCGCTCACCGTTCAGCCAAATGCCTTCCCAGAAAAAGCCGAACGGATCCGGTTCATTCCCTTCCAGCACGATGCCGAGAAGGTGCCGGGTCGGCCCCTCCTCTGCGATCCGCCGAAGAGCCTGGATACCGACAATGTCGTCGGAAACCTCCAGATCGACATATTTGCCAAGACGCACTTCGTAGGGATTGGTGAGGTCGTCGGTATCTCCTCCTAGCGAAACGAGTCCGCTCTCGGTGCGTTCGGCGGTGTTGGGAGAGCCGGGGCCGATGCCGTAGGGTTGGCCTGCTTCCTTAAAGATCGCCCACAGGTCGGACCCCCGTGTCTTGTCGAGGAGGTAGATTTCAAACCCACCCTTCTTCGACCAGCCGGAGCGTTGCACGGCGATGGGAATATCGTCGATGCGGCTTTCAGCGAACCAGAAATATTTCAAATCCCGCACCCAGTCGCCACAGACATGGGCGACGACATCTGCCGCCTTCGGCCCCTGAAGCGCCATGGGAGAGACGCCGGGGTCTGAAATCTCAACGTCCATCTTGCGTTCAGCGGCAATGGCCTTTGCCCAGAGCCAGATGTCACTATCGGCAATGGAAAACCAATAACGGTCGTCAGCAACCTTCAACAGGATCGGGTCGTTGATGAGCGTACCGCGATGGTCGCAGAGCGGGATATATTTCCCCTGCCCGATCCAGCAATGAGAGAGGTCACGCGGTGAGAGAAGCTGCGCCAGCTCACCCGCATCCGGCCCCTTCAATTGCACCTGACGCTCAGCCCCGACATCCCACTGCGAGACACCCTCAACCAGCCGCCAATATTCGGCTTCCGGGTCACCGTAGGAGGTTGGCAGGATCATCGAATTGTAGATTGAGGCCGCGGTCATCCCTTCGGCAATTGTGGCCTCATAGAAGGGTGACGGCCGCAGCCGCGCGGAGGGAGCGATGGAGAGCATGGGAAACCCCGACCTGCGCTTTCAAGCAGGTCACTTTTGGGCTTTCCGGTATTTCCGTCAATCGAAATTTTTGCGTGTGCAAAACACCTAGAATTTCAGCGTTAGGCTTCCCTGGCCGGTATGGAAGAGCGTGTCGTCCCCCGCAGCGCCCTCATAGCGAAAGGAGGCTGCGAGTTTGTCCTGTTCGACGGTCAGCCCCGCGCCGAACACCACCTGGTTTTCGGCCGGCTTGGCAACTTCGCTCACGAAATTCGCTCCAGCGAAAGTAATGGCAGAATTCACACTCTGGCCAAGGTCACCGAAGAGGCGGCGATAGCCGACCATCGCTTCCGGCCGCACGACAACGTCCCCCGCAACGTGGCTGCCCATGATGCGCATTCCAACGTCCGCAACACCTTGCGTCCCATGGGTGTCCTCGACCGTGAGGTTGAGGACGCCGATCCCGGTTTCGGTGTAGCCGTCGGCCGTTGCGTGATGGACTTCGCCGCGCAGGAAGGGTGAAAGCGCGACATTCCGGGAAAGGCCGAGGGCTGGTGCGACATTGTAGGACACTTCGCCAACCGCGGAGAAAGCGTGGCCGTCTGTGGAACCATCACCAACCACAATGCCTGCACCGGTCGTAACAAAGCGCTCAATGTCATAGTCGAGCAACGCGTAGGAAACAGCGCCTGACAACGCAAAGGGACCATCACGATAAGCGCCGTGCAGACCGGCCTGGTAGGCATTGACGGTGACATCACCGTTGCTGACGTCGGCCTGAGTCACAATGGTGCCAGCGGACACGCCAAAGATCGCTTCGCCAGAACCGATGAGGGTCTCTACCTCAAGACCAAGGGCGAGGCCGTAAGTTTCCAGCTCATAACCGCTAAGACCGCCCCGGTCGCCCACATCCAGCTTGCCGCCAAGGGCTTGGGCAAAAGCACTCCACATGCCCGCCTGTGTCGTGGGTGCCGTGTCGAAACCGAAGCCCAATGTTGCCTCCCCGCTGCTATCACCGAAGCGATCTTCGGTGGGCGGCAGGAGCGTTCGGGCGCGACGCTGCATAGTATTGGAATAGATGTTCGTGCTCTGTGTGCCAGTGATGGACGCACCCGCGGTGGTCGACTTGTCGGAAACCGCCGGAGCACCACCACCGCCGCCACTGCCACCACCCGGCGGAACAACCACTTCGGTATAGGCAAGGGTGACGTCATTGGCGTTGTAGTTCACGACGAAATCGAGGTCGGGAATATCATCCGTGACGTTGGCAAAAGTTCCGGAGACAGCACCACCGCCCTGAATAACTGTGAAAGCCCCCATATTGGGATACATCCCCATGGCACCCTGTATGTTCAGCGTCGTGCCGACGTTGGAAATCAAGGTCGTGCCGGCCACGTTGATAAGGTCGGACGTGCCGCCCGGCTCTACCTGAACGGTGAAAGTGGAATTGTCGTTGAAGACAAGATTGCCGCCAACGGTGAGCGGTGCGATGCCCATCGTGCCAGCATCTAGCGTGCCACCAATCGTGAGATCGTTAACCGCCCCCGAACCGCCGAAGATCGTACCGGCAGACGTGGTGAAGTCGGTACCGACCATCATGGCATCAACAAGAACCGAACCGGTCAGAACTGAGAAATTACGCGTGCCGGCATCGGCACCCGTCAGGGTCAAAACCCCCGCGCCAGCTTTCTCGTAATTTTCAAAATTGGTGTACTGGGTTGAAAGGGTAGAGGCGGCAAACGCGCTGTCGCCAGCATATTCAAACCGCAGAAGGTCCGTCCCGGCACCGCCATCGACGATGCCGGTCACCGACGCGGTGCTGCGCAGGATGACGGTGTCGTTGCCCCGGCCCATCTGGGCAGCGCCCATAGCACCGCCTGTTATGGTGCCGCCAATGTCGAGCGTCGTGGCACGGCTACCACTGGTCTGGTCGCTGTCACGGAAGCCCGCACCCGTGCCGCCCTGCACGGTTGCACCCGCGGCGATGGTTACGGAACTTGCTGCTGCTGTCGCAGCAAGTTGGTCAAAATTAATGCCATTTGCGGTGCCGGAAACGGTGCCGGAATTGATTTGGATCGCAATTGCCGATGCCATGGTCGTGTTCGACTGATCGACGAAGATGCCTGATGCCGCAGAACTGGTGACATCACCATTTGTCGTGATGCTTACAGCGCCGGTCCCGGCATTGCGGGCAATAATTGCGGACGTCCCGCTGACCGCACCTGTGGTGATGGTAAGATTGCCCGTTGCATTTGCATTGGACATCGTGGCGATGATCCCCTCGCCAGCGGTGCCGGTAACCGAGCCAGTTGCCGCAATAGTCATGGCCCCAAGGCCGCTGTTGGCGGCCGTGATTCCGAACACCCCTGATACGGTCGCGACATTGAGAACAACATTGGCGGTCGCTGCTGTACTGGTCTGTCGCACATAGAGGCCTCGTCCACCCAAAGAGGAGATCGTGCCGGTGTCGTTCAATGTGATGGAGCCCAAGCCCCGGTTGTAAATCTCCATTCCATCGTTGGTTGTCGTCGTTACTGCACCAACGGTGTTGACGTTGATTGTGTTGTTCACCCCGGCATTGCGGGATTCGATGTAGATGCCGTCTTCGTTTAGACCAGTCGCCACACCGGTCTGCATCAGATCAATGGCACCGGTGCCTCTCTGAACGATGTAGGTGCCAAAAAGACCCTCGGTAGACGTCGCATCAATATCGAAAGAACTCACCGTTGTGGCATCCCGTGTTTCCACGGCGATACCGCTGCGATCATCCGCCATCACCGCAGCGTTGGCGTCTACGATGATAGCTCCGCCATTGCCGCGCTTGCGCACGTAGATGCCCGTGCGGCGCACGTCGATCACACCATTGGTGGTGATCTTGACGTCCTGGTCGTTTGAGAAATTGTCAATGTCCACGGAGATGCCTGAACGCCCGGTATTGGTCACCGTCCCGTTTGTGACAATCGTGGTGCTGCCCCGGCCATCATTGTTGATCTCAATCGCTTCCTCGGTGGCGGCACCATGGGCAATGTTGTTGGTGGTGAGCGTGATCGCGCTGGTGTTGTTGATGTTGGTGACCTCAATGAGGATGGATTCCTGCGACCCACCCGTCACCGTTCCGGAGGCCGAGGTGTTGACCGTCACCGCGCCCAGCCCGTTCTGCTGGGCCTGAATGCCATGCACGCTGCCGGTGACGTTGCCACCGGTGGTGATGGTGATCGCGCCGGTGCTACCGCCGGTCGTTGAGGTGAAAATGCCGTCGCCTGCACCGTTATTTACAGCCCCCGGTGCGTTGACCGTGATGGCACCAGTGCCGCCATCAATCGCACACTGCACCGACGGCGAAGGCGTTCCGCCGACGGAACACGTCTGCGCGACCGAGGGGGTTGTAGTGACGACAAAACCAAGTGGAACAAGCAGAAATGCTGCAAGGAAACTCAAAGGGCGAAACAAATTTTTACTCCAGAACGAAGAATACGCAGTGACTATAAGTTCTCCGATGAGACGTGCTCCACATCTCAAACTGTGCTGCCCTAGCGCAATTTATGGCCGTGAGTCACGATCCGTTAAGAGATTCTTAATGATTATAGAAACGCAGCAACAGTAACCAAATTATTGGTTAACCATAATAACTCCACAACATTCGTATTGCCGTGATGGCGAGGAAGACGGCAAAAGCGCGCTTTAAGTGCAGTGCCGGCAGGGCGTGAGCGAGCCGCGCTCCAACGGGGGCAAAGAGCACAGTCATGGGCACGATTGCGGCCACGGCGGCCAGGTTGACGTAGCCGAGGGAAAAGGGCGGGCGCATAGGTTCTGTGAGACCTGAGAGGATAAAACCGAAAGCGCCGGGAACGGCGATGACGAGGCCGAAGGCCGCCGCCGTACCCACCGCCCGATGGGTCGGCACGGAATAGGCCGTAAGCGCGGGGACGGAGAAGGTTCCCCCGCCAATTCCCATCAGGGCTGAAACGAAGCCGATCATCGAACCGATCGTCCCGCTCACCCATTTTGACTGTGGCAGGCTGGCCGCCAGCTTTACTGAACCCGGCATCGCCATATTCAACGCAACAACCAGCGCGACCGAACCGAAGATCAATTTCAGATGCGTGCCGTCGAGGACGAAAGAGGCAAGCCCTCCGGCGAGCGCACCAAGGAAGATATACGGCGCCCACGCGCGGAAGAGCGCTGCGTCGTAATTGCCCTTATTTCGATGCGCGCGAGCCGAAGACCAGGCGGTTGGGATGATGGTTGCAAGGGATGTGCCCACCGCAACGATCATCGCCATGGAAGCGGAGAAGCCCTGCCCTTCCAGAACCCAGAACAGTACCGGCACGATGACAATTCCCCCGCCAACGCCGAGAAGCCCGGCAAGCAATCCTGCTGCGACACCAGCGATCAGCAAAAGAACGCCGAGAAAGGCGTAATCGGTAAGGGTCGGGTCCAAGGCTTGCATCCTGTTGGTGGCAGCACGCCTTTCCATGGAAGATCAACCAGTCGCCCGCAAGCGCTCTGCGTGATAGGCCGGGGACAAAGGGATTTGCGCGACGGGGTAGTTATGAAAGTTCTCATTACTGGAGCGGGCGGTATGATCGGTCGCAAGCTGGCTGCGCGTCTTGCAGATAACGGCTTGCTAGCGGGCCAGCCGCTGGCCGCGCTTCACCTGGTTGACGTGCAGGAGCCGCCCGTGCCGGAAGGCAACGGCAACTTTGCCGTTCACGCACAAGCCGGGGACGTGACCGTGGCCGAAAATGCTAGCGCCCTCATTGCCAAAAGACCGAACGTCATTGTCCATCTCGCCGCCGTTGTTTCTGGAGAAGCGGAGCGCGATTTCGGTAAGGGTTACCGCGTCAATTTCGATGGCACCCGCAACTTGCTCAACGCGATCCACGACGCGCATGAGAAGGACGGCTACTGCCCGCGCTTTGTCTTCGCCTCCTCAGTAGCAGTCTTCGGTCAACCCTTCCCGGACGTGATTAGCCGCGGTCAGGCGCTGACACCACTCACCTCCTACGGCACACAAAAGGCAATGGCGGAATTGCTCATCGCTGACCATACGCGGCGCGGGCATATGGAGGGCATCGCCATCCGTCTGCCCACTATTGTTATCCGCCCCGGCAAGCCAAACGCTGCGGCCTCCGGGTTTTTCTCCAGCATTCTGCGGGAGCCGATTGCCGGGGAGGAAGCCGTATTGCCGGTGGATGACAGCGTGCGCCATTGGTTCGCATCCCCGCGTGCGGCGGTGGATTTTCTGATCCATGCTGCAGGACTGTCAGCAGAGCGTCTCGGGGTCCACGAGAGTCTCGACATGCCGGGCGTTTCAGCAACGATTGCTCAGATGATTGAGGCGCTGGAGCGGGTTGTGGGGCGGGAAGCAGCAGCGCTCATCAGGCACAAAAAAGACCCTGCTATCGCGGCAATGATCGATACATGGCCCAAAGCCTTTGACCCGCAGCGCGCGGTGGAACTCGGCTTTGAAGCGGAGAGCGATTTCGACGCCATCATCCGCGCCTATCTGGAAGACGATGCCCCCTAATGGGCGGCCAAGTCCTGCACACTGTCCTGCGCCAACCGCTCAAGCAGCCGCGCCTCGGCATCACGCAAAGCGTCGCCCACACGGCTGTGCAGCTCTGCCTCGATCCCACAAGCATGATAGTTTTGCGACGCCTCCACCGGTGCGATGAACGTCTCCCCAAGCGCGCCATAGACGTCGGCCAGCGAAATCGCCTTGGCGGCCCGGGCAAGCTGCCAACCACCGGCATGGCCCTTGCGGGAGGTCACGATACCGGCATCGCGCAACAGGCCCAGCACGCGGCGCACCACGACCGGGTTGGTGCGGTTGTGGCGGGCAATCTGCGCGGATGTTCTGGGTTCATCCGGCGCAGCGGCAAGATGACCAAGGGCGTGCAGCGCAAGCGCGAGGCGGCTGTTGGCTTTCATGTAACCTTGCCAGTTGCGTGGTGGTCGGAATCACTCTAACGATCCTAAGCTTTTCCAACCGCACCATCAAACCAGCCGGCCATGCACCCCATCTCTTCCAGCCAGAACAGCGCCTGATCGCTCATGGAATGGCTTGACCTGCATGTATGGGAGGAGCGGCTTAGCCTTGCTTTGACCGCAGATACTCCAGGTTCTGTCGCGGCGATCTTCCTTCTCGGCATTGCCCTTGGCGCGTTTCACTCGCTGCTGCCAGGCCACGGCAAAACACTGCTCGCCACCCACCATGCCTCCAGCACGGCGGGTGAAAGCAAAGCGGCTGGGGCATTGTCTTCCCTTCGGGACGGCATGGTCATTGCCTTCATGCGTGTGGGCATGGCGGCTTTACTGGTCTGGAGTGGGCTTGAAATTCTCGACTTTTTCACCGGCGCCGGAGACATGCGCACCGGCCTCATCCCCCATCCCAACCATCCCGGCCACGAGGATCATGCGCATCTTTATGAAAGTCACGGTCATGACGACGGTACCGCCCACGGCATTGTTGGCGTCATGTTCATCGCACTTGGTGCATGGATCGCTTTCTCCGCCTGGCGTCACCGCCGCCAGCAGTCGATACCGGTCTTTCTCTTTGGCCTGGTGCCAGATCCGATGACGGTGACATTTCTGCTCGCGGCCTCAGTGGTTGGCGCTTCGGCAACCGGCTTGCTGGCAATCTTCGGCATCGCCGTCGGCATGGCCACAACGCTCACGCTTTCGGCCCTGGGCGGGGAGCGCCTCAAACGGTTGCTGGTCAGCACTACAGAAACCCGCCGCGAGCGGATTGAACAAGTGCTGGGCCTCGGCGGCGGAGCACTGGTGGTCGCGCTTGGCGCTGTTTTGTTGCTGAACAGCCTCACCTAACCGGCCAGCCTGCCACGCAAAACGCGACTTGCCGCATCCAGCGCCCCGTCGCCGTGCGCCATACCAAGCGCCTTCAACCCGCAGTCAATCGACCCGAGCGTTCCCATCACCATGGGGATGTTGAGGTGGCCCATATGGCCGATGCGGAAATAGGAGTTGAAGAGCTGCGATCCCTGCTCGCCAAAACCAAGCCCGATGCCAAGCGTCACGCCGGCCTCCCGCTCCGTCCATTCGCGCAGAGCTTTCGCTTCGCCTGAACCCGTAGCGACAGTGGTGACGGCGCGGCTGCGATGGGCGGGTGTTGCAATGTTGAGCGCCATGTCACCCCCCTCGCCCCAAGCCTCCACCGCAGCCCAAATGGCACGCGCAAAGAGGTCGTGACGCGCCCAGACATTCTCCACTCCCTCTTCATGGACCAGCATATTAAGCGCCTCTCGCAAGCCATAGAGATGGTGCGTCGGCGCGGTGCCGGAAAAGAGCATGTAGAAATAATCCGCTTCCACCCGCGGCACCCAGTCCCAATATTTGCCGGGGCTGACGCGCTTTCGGGCGTCGGTAGCGCGATCATTGAAGAAAACGAAGGCGAGACCCGCGGGGGTCATCAGCCCTTTCTGGCAACCCGCCATGTAAATATCAGCGCCCCACGCATCCATCTCGAACCTGTCGCAGCCGAGCGAGGCCATGCCGTCCACCATAAGCAGCGCCTCGCTGTCTGCTGCATCCATCGCCTTACGAATGGCGACAACGTCATTGAGCACGCTGCTGGCCGTGTCCGTCTGCACGGTGAGAACAGCGCGAATTTTCCCGTCTTTGTCAGCGCGCAGCGTCTCTTCGACCTTGGTCGGGTCCACCGGAGCCTGCATCCCAAAATCCAGGATCTGCGTTTTGATGCCCAGCGCTCGGGCAGCCTCACCCCAACCCTCCGCAAAACGCCCGGTGATGAGAACGAGCACAGTGTCGCCTTCGACCAAGGTGTTGCGCAGGCACACTTCCCACGTTGCGTGGCCGTTGCCGATATAGATTGCAGCGTTACCGGACGTCCGTGCGAGAGTTTTGAGGTCCGGATAGAGGCTATGGGTCATGTCCAGCAGCTCACCCTCATAAATGTTGGGCGAGGCGCGGTGCATGGCGTTCAGCACCCGGTCGGGCATGATTGAAGGGCCGGGAATGGCAAGCACGTCCCGTCCACGGTTGAGGAGGCCGCGGGGAGCGGGTTCAGGGCGAAATGGAGAGGACAAGGCAGGACCGGCGCGCTTAGAAAGAGAACCGCTCGATCATGCCGCCGCACTGCTCGTCACGCAATCACCTATAGCGAGACCCGCCGCCCGTGTTAGACAGCCGCTTCAACATTTCGCCCGCTTGCTGAAGAAACGGACCCGCTATGCCCATGCTCCCTCAGGAAATTATCGCTGCCAAGCGTGATGGGCAGGCGCTCACTGAAGCCGACATAAAAGCCTTCGTCGCAGGCATCACCGATGGCTCCATCACCGAGGGGCAAATCGGCGCGCTGGCCATGGCCGTCTTCTTCCAGGGCATGGAGCGGGCAGAAGCCGTGACCCTCACCAAGGCGATGCGCGATTCCGGCGACGTGCTGGAATGGCCGGATATGCCAGGTCCCGTGCTCGACAAACACTCCACCGGCGGGGTTGGCGACAATGTCTCATTGATGCTTGCCCCGGCTGTGGCCGCCTGTGGTGGCTATGTGCCGATGATATCCGGCCGTGGCCTTGGCCACACAGGCGGCACGCTGGACAAACTCGATTCCATTCCCGGCTATGTCAGCCAGCCTGATGGTGAGACTTTCGCCAAAGTCACCCGCGAGGTTGGCTGCGCAATTATCGGTCAAACCGGCGATCTCGCCCCCGCCGACAAGCGCTTCTACGGCATCCGCGATGTCACCGCGACGGTGGAAAGCGTGCCGCTCATCACTGCCTCGATCCTGTCGAAAAAGCTCGCCGCCGGTTTGAGCGGGTTGGTGTTGGATGTGAAATGCGGCAACGGGGCTTTCATGTCAGACCTCGACAAGGCGCGCACCCTCGCCCGCTCTCTGGTTGAGGTCGCTAACGGCGCGGGCCTGCCAACAACGGCGATCCTGACGGATATGAACGCCCCCCTTGCAACGGCAGCGGGCAACGCTGTGGAAGTTGCCAATGCTATCGACTTCCTCACCGGCCGTCATGTCGACGCGCGGCTTTGGGACGTGACCGTGGCGCTTGGCGCCGAGATGCTGGTGAGCGGTGGCCTTGCCGCCAGTCCAGACGAAGGGGCCAGGCAAATGGAAGAAGCTTTCTCCAGCGGGCGGGCAGCGGAAATCTTCGGGCAGATGGTCGTCGCCCTTGGCGGACCCGCCGACCTGATGGAAGCGCATGAAAAGCACCTGCCCGCCGCGCCCATCGTGCGCGATGTCCTTGCCGGGGAGAGTGGCTGCGTTACCGCAATCAACGGGCGAGCCGTCGGCATTGCGGTGGTCGCGCTCGGTGGCGGACGCGTGCGTGCAGCCGATGATGTGGACCCCCGCGTCGGCTTCACAAATCTCGCGCTGGACGGAGACGCGGTGGACAGCGAAACGCCGCTCGCCACGCTGCACGCCGACACTGAAGGCGCTTTTGAAGAAGCAGCGACGGCGCTCCGCGCAGCCTACACAATCGGCGACGCCCGCACTGTCATCGACCGTCCCACAATCATCGAGCGGATTGCGTGAGGGGCAAGACCCTCGACCTGCCGCGCTATCCGACGGGGCCGTTGACACGCCCGACCCTCGTCGACATCACCGCCCCACGCCCATTCGCCGGGTGGCCTCTGCCTGCGATGGAAGCGGCGATTGGTGGCTGGCTTTCCGAAGCGCCACCCGCGCTGGAACTAGCAACGCTGGCGCTCGACGAGATTGAGCGGCGGGGGAATGATGCGTTGAAAACGAGAATGAAATTTGCCCATTACGGCTTGGAGCCCGTGCCCTGGCTGAGCGCGGCGGGTGACGCAGTGCGCGCAACATTTCCACCGGAGGTCTTGGAGACCCAGAAAGAAGGTGCGCTCGGAGCGAATGTCTATGTGGTTCTGCGCGGCGGCTACACCGAAGCAAACGGTTTCTACGGCTGCTATGTCGGGTCCACCGGCAAGAGCGTCGCTGCTCGTGTGAAGGAGCACCGTGCAGGGGGGAAACGGGCCGCGCGCGGCCTGCCACGGCATGGCATCGAACCGCTCTGGTCGCTCTTCGCCGCCATCAATCCGGTGCCGAAAAAGCGCGCGGGACGCGAGGAATGGGAAACACGTTTGCACGAGGCGCTTGCGCCTGTCGTACCTAAGGTCACCGGGGATGTGGCGTTTTAGGGCGCATTCTCCCGTTAGCTTGTCATTCCCGCGCAGGCGGGCATCCATGTCGCCACCATCGAAGCACTTGCTAAAAGGACCATCGCCTGCACGCAGATGACATACGAATAGTAGCGACCCCTAAAGCTTCAAAAATAGCACTTGAATAAAACTACATATCTAGTTATGTAGTCTAAATGACCACACAGACAGCCACCACTGCCAATGCTCTGGCCGCCCTCGGCCACGAGGCGCGACTGGATGTTTATCGCCTGCTTGTTCGCGCCGGCCCCGATGGGCTTATCGTGGGAGAAATTGCGGCCCATACGGGACTTGCCGCATCCACCCTCGCCCATCATCTGCGCACCTTGGTGAGCGCCGGGCTTGTTGTGCAGGAGCGGCAGGGCCGCGAGACCGTCAATCGCGCCGATTATGCCGTCATGGATCGCACGCTGCGCTTTCTGTCAGATGAATGCTGCAAAGGCGTCCTGCCAGCCAACGAGGACGCAGCGTGACGGCTTTAGAAACACCCCACCAAGTGGAACCAAACTCATGACCCAAGCCATTCTGAGCCTGTCTCAACACGGCACCTCGCTGACACGACATATGTGGACCAGTGAACGGGTTTGGTTTGTCACTGCCACCATCCTTGCAATCACCACCCTGACAAACCCTCAGCAGGGCGCTGAAAGCCTGGCCTTTGTCGGCACCGCCCTACTGGAAACTGCACCCTATCTTCTTCTCTCCATCACCCTCGCCGCCTACGCCGGAGCGACGGGGGCGGACAATCTGATCGCCAAAGCCTTTACCGGTTCCCCCTTGCTCATGATTGCGCTTGCGGCAGCCTTTGGCGGGCTTTCGCCGTTCTGTTCCTGCGGCGTTATCCCCCTCATTGCAGCACTTCTTGCCATGGGGGTTCCCCTCTCTGCGGTCATGGCATTTTGGCTCGCATCGCCCGTGATTGACCCGTCCATGTTTGTACTGACGGCGGGAGTTCTGGGGCCGGAATTTGCGATCGCCAAGACCATCGCCGCAGTCGGGCTTGGTGTGTTCGGTGGTTATGCAACCCTTGCTCTCACCCGCTCGGGCGCTTTCGCCTCACCGTTGCGTGAAGGTGTGGGCAATGGCGGTTGCGGCGCGTCCAGCATTCGCGACCCGAAGCCGCCAGTTTGGAAATTCTGGCAAGAGAGTGAGCGGCGGGAGAAATTTGCCCGCGAAGCGCTGAAGACGACACTCTTTCTCTTCAAATGGCTCGCACTCGCCTTTGTTCTGGAAAGCCTGATGATTGCTTTTGTTCCCGCTGCATGGGTGGCTCAGGCGGTCGGTGGTGAAGGGGTCGTATCGGTGCTGATCGCGACAATTGTCGGCGTCCCGGCCTATCTCAACGGCTATGCAGCTCTGCCTCTGGTTTCAGGATTGGTGGAACAGGGCATGGCTCCTGGCGCCGCGCTCGCTTTCCTCGTTGCAGGGGGCGTGACGTCCCTGCCGGCTGCCATCGCTGTTTGGGCGCTTGCCAAGCGTACAGTCTTTGCTCTCTACGTTGCCCTTGCCCTTACAGGCTCCCTCGCCTCAGGCCTTGTCTTTCAGGCGTGGCTGGCCGTGTAGAGAGCGGGCATCAAACAAACGCCTCGATCACTTTGAACCCCTGCTCATCCGCCAACCGTTCATACCGCTTGAAGGCACCCTCCAGCACAGTCTCGTAGGGCAGGTTGCGGTTGGCAACCATCAGCAGAGAACCACCCGGCATCAGCGCCCGCGCAGCGGCTTGAATGAAGGCCTGACCGAGCGCCGTGTCAGCGGCCCGGTCCGTGTGGAAGGGTGGGTTCATGATGACGTGGTTGAATTGCGCGTCACCGAATTCGGCGGGCACGTCCATCCATTTAAAGTCCGCAACCTGTGCCCATGGCGCGAGGTTCTCGCGGGCGCAACCCAAAGCCGCATGGTCCGCCTCATAGAGCGCCAGCGATCCAACCTCCGGAGCGACCTTCATCAACTCGGCAGAAAGATAACCCCAGCCCGCGCCGAAATCAGCGACACATCCGCGCAAATGCGGGCCAAAATGCCGTGCTAGCAGGACAGAGCCTTTGTCCAGGCGGTCGGCGCTGAAGGTGCCGGCGCTTGTGATGAAGTCTTCAGCCCGTTCGGCCAAATCCGGCACCGGCCAATCCGCACCCGTCGCAACAAACCGAAACGCCACCGCATGGTGCTTGGCGAAGCTGTCGGCAATCTGCGCCCGCGTGCCGACCCATTTGCGCAGAGCTTTAACGGAGGATTTCACCGGCCCAGCAACCACGACTGCACCACCCTCACGCACAGCATTGTGAGCGCGTGCGATCAACACTTCGTTCAAGACCCGGCTGCGATGGATCAGCACGATGGCGCTGTCGAAACCGCCCTCCTCCACACGGGGCGACACGTCATAACCCACCTGCTCCAGCGCCAGAAAATCAGGCCGGAACCCTTGTTCGCAAACGGCATCCCGCAACGCTCCAACCGGCAGTGGCTGCGCGTTGAGCACCAGCACGCGACCAGGATCGGCGGGCAGCGCGAGCAGGGCTGTATCGCGGTGGTCGACCATGGCAGCGCTCCAAAACAAAAAGGGCGCGGTCCTCGCAGACCGCGCCCTCTCTTAAACCATAAATCCGGCTGAGGTTTAGCCCTCGTCGCCTTCTTCCTCTTCGGCAAATTCTTCGCCGGTTTCCTGATCGACCATTTTCATGGACAGACGCACTTTGCCGCGGTCATCAAAGCCCATGAGTTTGACCCACACTTTGTCACCTTCGTTGATAACATCGGTGGTTTTCGCCACGCGACCTTCGGTGAGCTGCGAGATGTGGACGAGGCCGTCTTTGGCACCGAAGAAGTTCACGAAAGCACCGAAGTCCACGGTTTTGACAACCGTGCCCTGGTAGATTTCGCCCACTTCGGGATCGTCGGTGATGGAGCGGATCCATTTGACGGCGGCATCGATCTGTTTGCCGTCGGAGGAAGCGACTTTCACGGTGCCATCGTCTTCGATGTTCACCTTGGCGCCGGTCTTCTCGACGATCTCGCGGATTACCTTGCCGCCAGAACCGATGACTTCACGGATCTTGTCGGTGGGGATCTTGAAGCTCTCGATGCGCGGGGCGAATTCACCCAGCTCGGAGCGGCCTTCAGACAGAGCCTTGTTCATCTCACCCAGGATGTGCTGGCGCCCACCCTTGGCCTGATCCAGAGCAACCTTCATGATCTCTTCGGTGATACCGGTGATCTTGATGTCCATCTGGAGCGAGGTGATGCCTTCAGCAGTACCGGCAACCTTGAAGTCCATATCGCCGAGGTGGTCTTCGTCACCCAGGATGTCGGAAAGGACAGCGAAGTCGTCGCCTTCCTTGATGAGACCCATGGCGATACCGGCAACCGGTGCCTTCAGCGGAACGCCTGCATCCATGAAGGCCAGCGACGTGCCGCAGACCGTAGCCATGGAGGAGGAGCCGTTGGACTCGGTGATCTCGGAGACTGCCCGCAGCGTGTAGGGGAAGTCTTCCTTGGAAGGCAGAACCGCTTTCACAGCACGCCATGCGAGCTTCCCGTGGCCGATTTCACGGCGGGAGGTGAAGCCGATACGGCCCGTCTCACCGACCGAATAGGGCGGGAAGTTGTAATGCAGGAGGAAGTTTTCTTTGTAGGTGCCGGTCAGCGCGTCGATGAATTGCTCATCATCGCCCGTGCCGAGGGTGGCCACGACAATCGCCTGGGTCTCACCACGGGTGAAGAGCGCAGAACCGTGAGTGCGCGGCAGGATGCCGACTTCTGATTCAATGGCACGAACCGTATCGAGGTCACGGCCATCAATGCGTTTCTTGGTCTTGATGATGGAGCCACGAACGACATTGGCCTGCACCGTCTTGAAGACACCGCCGAGGGTCGATTTCTCGCCATCGGTGCTCTCTTCGGTGAGGAATTTTTCCTTCGCCTTGGCCTTGGCCGCATCAAGAGCGATGTAACGGTCCTGCTTGTCGGCAATTTTGTAGGCTTTCTCGATGTCCTTGCCGACGAGTTTCGTCACCTTGGCTTCGAGGTCGGAATTGTCGGGAGCGACATGCTCGCGCGCGGGCTTGGCCGCTTTTTCAGCCAGCTTGATGATCGCGTCGATCACCGGCTGGAACTCCTCGTGGCCAAACATGACCGCGCCGAGCATCTGCTCTTCCGACAGCACATTGGCTTCCGATTCAACCATCAGCACGGCGTCGTTAGTGCCAGCAACAATGAGGTCGAGATCGCTCTCGGGCATCTCATCAATGTTGGGGTTCAAGATATATTCGCCATCGATGAGACCAACGCGGGCGCCGCCAATGGGGCCGCGGAACGGCACGCCGGAAATGGTGAGCGCTGCCGAGGTTGCAATCATCGCAACGATGTCAGGATTGTTTTCCATGTCGTGAGACATGACGGTGCAGGTGACCTGCGTGTCGTTCTTGTAACCTTCGGCAAAGAGCGGGCGGATCGGGCGGTCGATCAGACGGCAGACCAGCGTTTCATTTTCAGAAGGGCGCGCCTCGCGCTTGAAGAAGCCGCCGGGGATCTTACCGGCCGAATAGGCTTTTTCGATGTAGTTGACGGTGAGCGGGAAGAAGTCGAGATGCGGCTTGGGCTGCTTCTCGGAAACGACGTTACACATAACAGTCGTTTCGCCGTAAGTGACGATGACAGAGCCATCGGCCTGGCGGGCCACCTGACCCGTTTCCAGTGTGAGGGGACGGCCACCCCATTCAATTTCGACCGTATGTTTATCAAACATGGACATAGAACTGCGTTCTCTTTCTTATGGCGATATCGGGAACACCCGATATCGGCTGGTGCGACGACCGGGATGACCCGACTGTCGGCAGGTCTCACGCCAGCATCTTTGCAAGAGTGAAGACCCAATGCGGCCGCGCAGCGCCTATCGCCACGCTCAAAACCGCGCGTTCATTTCAAGTTTGGTGGGGTCTGCCAAAGGGCCGAACCGTGCGCAAAGCAGGGAACCGGCGTCTCGTCTTAAAGCTCTCGGCCCCGCTCTCTAGCGCAGCCTGCCACCCTCTCGCGGGCGGCACGGACTTCGTTCAAACGACCCGACGAGGGCAAGACAATGAGAAGCGGGGAAAAGGCCCGCTGCCAATAATCCTGCCCCTGGCCTTTCAAGGGGTCGACCACATCAAACACGTGAAGCACCAAGCCCCACAGCGCGCCGATAGCACGGAGTGGGTTTTGCAACAAGTGGGGTGGGGTGTGGGGTTAGTTTGAAACTAGAGCTTCGAATGCCGTGTCGTAGTAGTCCGACATGAGGGATGGCACGGCAATCTCGGGGATACGAAAACGAAGGGCAATATCGTAGTCGCTGAGCGCACCCTCCTCCTTTTCGACCTTTACGCGGTCTCGGAATGGCTTTGGGCAAAGAATTATCAGCGCCATCCATTTGGCCCTATTTTCTGAAATATACATTTCGGAGGGGTCAAGAGGGCGCAGTTCGATCTCGCCAACCAAATCTGTATAACGCTGGTCGCTGTGAACCATCGCAGGCTCTGAGTCGAATATATGCATCATCTCCTTGCACCAAACCAACCTCTGGTAACAATCATTTAAGCGATCAGGTTCTTCATCATAAGAAATCAAGACTATCCAAGCATCATCATCCTCCCAGCGGCTTTCAGCGTTACCGTGGCATTCGTAATGACCGAGGGGATCGCCTTCACGGCAATCAACTGGCCAGAAGTTAATGTCTTCTATCCAGTTAACATTCTCAACGATATGAGTTTTGAGGTCATAAATGGAGACAATAGCTGACTTTTTCCCGGCTTTTTCACGCTCGGAAAGGTAGGTCTCAGCGAAATTGTAAAGGTCTGAGAAAAGCATGGAGGCCGATAGCCCCCATGCAATTTCTAGTCAAGCAGATGTCTGTCCAAATCGACATTTTCGACAGTCGCGTTTTCGCGAATCTGTGAATGTACTCGCGTTCTATAGTCCGCAAGCTGGTCTGCTGAATTTTCGCCGTGGCGAAAATAATACTTAATATTGCGAGTAGCGCGTCCCTCGGTATGGAACATGTCGCGCACTGCGCGGTCAATATTCTGGCTCATGACACACTCCATTTCTTGGCGGCAGCTTCTACCGCTATTTCCTTTCGACGGGATGCCGAAAGTTTCTCAATAAGGGCCATGGCAGATGCCAAGACACTTTTCGACACGCTTTTGAAATATACCCATCGTTCTCAACTCCGCCGGTAGCGATCTAAGCCACGCAGACAGCGCAGCCGATTGGGTCGGCAGGTCAATTTTGTCTATTTGGACCTTCGGGCATGACTTCAGCTTGTCCTTTTCCTTCATCCATCCATGCTAAGCTAAATAGCTGTCGCGGGGATAAGTTCCGGTCGTTTGTCAAGGAGAATATAGAAACTCACCTTATCAAAACAAGGTGGGCCGTTATCGAAACTCCCCTCACAAGTCAAGGCATTCTATCCCTCAACCTGTTAAGGAGCACTAAACAACCAATGAAGACCCACGTAAAGGGCCTAGCCCCTTTTGTTCCTTGAGGCTGTGACCAAAACCGCATTTTTTGCAAAAGTTTTTCATTGCCACAGTTAACCACAGACCTGGTGTGAAAATCGGCTTTGAATATTTGACGGACGAATTTGGAACCAGCCAAACACGACCCATCTCAACACGTGAAACCGCTAACACGTGTTCAAAGTTGAAACTAAGACACTGTTGGGTGCGGAGGATTCAACCGCTGATTGCCACCTCCCCCACCCCATCCAGCGCATAAATCTCCAACACCTGCGCCTTGCCCCGCAGCGACGCAGACCGCTTCGCCTCTTCCGGGAACGCCCGCCCCGCCAGATCCGCCGTCGCCTTTGACACGCAGATCTTGCAGCCAAACTCCTTCGTCGCCGCCTCCAGCCTACTCGCCGTGTTCACCGCATCGCCAATCGCCGTGAGGCCGCGGGAGGAGCCGTAGCCCATTTCGCCCAGCACCACCGAGCCGGAATGCAAGCCGATCCCCATGCGCATGGGTTGGGGCAGATCGCCCTTCAATTGCGCGTTTAGGGCTTCCAGTTTGCGCTGCATTTCGCCTGCCGCGTCCAGCGCCTGTCGTGCGGCTTCTTCGGGCCCGGTATCGACGCCGAACAAAGCCATGAACCCATCGCCCAGAAACTTGTCGATCCGCCCGCCGGAAGCCTCCACCGCCTCACCCATGGAGCGGGAGAACTGGTTGATGAGATAGACGACGTCATAGGGCAACCGGGTCTCTGAGACCTTGGTGAAATCGCGCAGGTCGGCGAACATCACGCTCACCACTTTCTCCTGCCCCGAAGACCAGTTCTGCACCTGCACCGCGCTTGCGACCGTCGCGTCGGAGGGGAGCAGGCGGATGACTTTGAGATTGCCTTGGGGGCGAAGCTGGCAGGCGAGGCGCACATCCTCCGGCGCTTTGAGCCGGTCGAGCAATTTGCGCTCGCCCTCTTCCACAGCGGGCAGATCCGCAGCGCTTTCCACCACACGCACCCGGCAGGTGGAGCAACGCCCCCGCCCGCCGCAAACGCTGGCATGAGGCACGCCTGCAAGCTTGGAGGTCTCCAGCAAGGTCGCGCCCTTGCGGTGGGTGACGGTGGGGCCATCCACGTAGTCGATCTGGGTCTGCCCAAGCCTGCGCCGCGCGAAGTGCCAAGCCAGCCGACCCGCCGCGAGGAGGACAAAGAAAATCGCCGTTGACCAGGTCGCATTTCGGATATCTGTCGCGATCCACCCCCAGACCTCATCCGTCGACCAGTTAAGGCGCTCAAAATAGGCCTCCAGCCACTCCCCGCTCTCCGTTAGCGGGGCAAGCGCGCGGCCTGCGGCGAGGTAACCGGCCAAAGAAAGCACAGGAATCAGCGTTGCCAGCACCAGTCCGGCATTGCGCCAGGCCGGGGTGTAAAACCGCATAAAGGAAAACCACCGGTGCAGACCGATCACCCCATGGGTCCATGCCACCACAAGCCCCGCCGCGTTCAGCCAGCCATAGAAGGGCGACAGGATGATCGTGGAGAACAGCAAATAGGCGTAATGATCGTTCAAATCATAAGCGACGTTGGCCCAGCGTGTGGCTGTCACATGGGTCAGCAGCAGCAGCGGAATTGCATAGCCGGAAATGACCTGCCCCCATTCCGACGCCGTCAAATTGTAGTTTTTGCGCAGCAGCAGATGCGCCGTTGCGCTGATCGCATGGGCGGCAAGGCTGCCATAGAGCAGCACGGCCATCGGCGGAAAGCGCCAGACATTTACCATGACGCGCCCCGCCGCATCCTGCGCTTCCAGCGAAATAAGCCCCAGCGCATGGGCGCAAAAGTGGGGCAGGACATAGGCAAAAATTGCAAGACCAGAATATAACCGCGCCTTGCGGAGCAGCGGATCGAGCCGAACCGCAACCGGCATTTTGGGCTCAAGGTTGCTTGTCGCGGGCACCGCTTGTCCTTCCCTGGCGTTTCACCAATGGCCTATGTGGCGCGGATGCCGCGCTCAACCAGAAATGACGCTGGTCAATGGGCATCTTTCCCTGATTGTGGCACACAGAAGATCAAAATACAGCCGGAGTTCAGGCTGACCGTTTGTTGGAGACATTGCATTATGAAATCCATTCGCACACTTCTCACAGGCGCGCTCCTGGCCACCGGGCTTGCAACCACCGCACAAGCTGCTGATCCGCTGACCGAACGTTTCAATGCACCGGACTCCTTCTACATCTCCGTACAGGGCGGTGTTGGGCCTTTCATCGGCGAGCATGATTTCTTCGCACCCAACTCCAACGCACCCGGCCCTCTTGCCGGCGATGCGGATTATGACACTGTGTGGTCCATCGGCGCTTCTGCCGGTGTTTTCCTGACTGAAAATTTCCGTATCGGCGCTGACCTCAACTATTTCAGCACCGAAGCCGACACGATGGATGTCGTGACGCCTTTCCTGCTGGAGGTGCAGCTGGATGGTTCAATCAACGGCGTGTCCGCGTTTGTTGATGCCGGCTATGAAATGATGGTCACAGAACAAATCGGCATCTTTGGTGAGGTTGGCATCGGTGTCCTTCACATCAATGCCGACAACATCCAGACGGACCCGAATTTCAACGGCTTCATTGATGCTTCCGACACGGTTCTGGCCGGTAAAGTGGGCGGGGGTGCCTTCTATCAGTTCAACGAGCGCGTGGAGCTCTTTGGCGAGTACAACTACATCTTCGCTGAGGATGCAGATCTCTCCTTCACTGCTCCTGGATCCGGCCTGCCGGTCGTGCCTTTCGAGATTGAGACCGACGCACACGCCTTCCTGGTTGGCCTGCGCTTCCGCATGTAAGCGCCACAAGACAAGAAAAAGCCGCTCCGGGAAACCGGGGCGGCTTTTTCGTTTCTATCATATCGCTGCATTTGTTAGCGGCGAATGCCTTTTCTGTGCGGCAATGCGGCTCTTATTTGCGCAAATCCGCAACAGCGGATTTGCTTAGCGGCGAATGCCGAGACGTTGGATGAGTGACTTGTAACGCTCCTCGTCCTTGCGGCGGGTATAGTCCAGCAGCGAGCGACGGGTGGCGACCATTTTCAGGAGACCACGGCGGGAGTGGTTGTCCTTCTTGTGATCTTTGAAGTGATCGGTCAGCGCGTTGATGCGGTGGGTGAGGATAGCAACCTGCACCTCGGGAGAGCCGGAATCTCCATCTTTGATGGCGTATTCCTTGATGAGCTCAGCTTTTTTCTCAGGCGTAATAGACATGTCTTTTCTCCGACACCGGATAAAGGGCCGCCTCATGCCGGGGTGTCGTCCAGCACGGGCCGTCTTGTGCATGTTTTGAGGATGCGGGCGCGATATGCGCCGCCTGCGGGACAATTGCAAGACCTAGCGCCGGTTCTGCGCCACCCAGTCGCGCCACTGGCGCTTGGAGCCATTGAAGGCGTTGATGTCGACGGGCCCCTCAATGCCGGGAACCTTGCCGGTGCCGGTATATTGCCAGAACGTCCAGGGACGGTTCGTGTAGCGGAATTTCGGCTCCGCCGTCACCGAGCGCAGCCAATAATGGTAGCCCGGCAGCTCTCCGCCAGCGAGGTTTTCGCGGTGGAAATCGACAGTGGTGTAGATAATCGGCTTTTGCCCGTAATGGCGCTCGATCATGTCGAGCCAACGCTTCAACACGCGACGCACTTCGACGGGGGCGGGGCGGGTTTTGCAGCTTGGGCTTTTGGGGTTCCACTCCACATCCAACACTGGCGGCAGAGACGCCTGGTCCTTTTGGACGTTGCGGATGTAGTTGCGCGCCTGCTCTTCGGGCGCGGCGCAAAAATAGTAGAAATGGTAGGCGGAGCGTTCAATTCCAACGCGCTGTGTGGCCTGCCAGAACTCACCAAAGCGCGGGTCGCTGTCGTCCTTGCCTTCGGTCGCCTTTACAAAGGCAAACTCGATCCCAGCCCGCTTCGCCCGCCGCCAGTCGATCCCAAGATTGTGGCGCGAGAGGTCGATGCCATGGACATCATAATCCGCAGGCTGCCGACCCTGGATTTTCACTGCATCATGGTCGCCGTATTTGAGGTGGCGCGTGTCGTTCGTGCGCGTTGCCGGGGGCGGGCTGCCCGCATTGTCCAGCAGCAGCACGTCGCCAGCCGTCCCGCCGCCGATGCAGGCGGCGAGGAGGAGCGGCGCGAGGACAGCGATCGGGCGCAGCATGGGCGTTGGGGTCCAGTGGAAACCGTCCCCTCACCCGTCCCGCAACAGGGTTAACAGAGCGTTAAGATCAACCTGTCGGCAGACCGAGCGCCGCGCGGCTTTCCGGCGCACGCAGAGCAAAATCCTCGCCCCGGTAAGCATCCCCACCAGGCCCGGTAAGATAAGCAATCGCTTTCGCCACCCATTCGGGGGGAATGTGCACCGAAGGATCCAATTGAGAGACCGGATTGATGCCGGATTCTTTGATCTCCACCTGCATGTCCGTTGCCACGGTTCCGGGCGACAGGCCAATCATGCGGATGCCGTTCTCGCGTTCTTCCTTGTCGGTGCATTTGGTAAGCGAAAGCACCGCCGCCTTGGTGGCACAATAGTGAGACCAGCCCTCCAGCGCACCGGTGGCGGCGCCGGAGGAGATGTTGATGATCGTTCCACCCCCGGCCTTCTTCATTGCCGGCAGGGCATGGCGGATGCCGTAATAGACGCCCTTCAGATTGACGGCGACAACCCGATCCCAGGCAACAGGGCTGGAATGTTCGATCCGGGCAATGGGATCAATCAGCCCGGCATTGTTGACCAGCAGATCGAGGGAACCGAAGGCATCGACCGTCTGCGCCACGGCGCGTTCAATGGCCTTGTTGTCTGCAACGTCGGCGGCGATGACGATGGCTTTGCCGCCATCTGCGGTGATCTTGCTCACCAAATCAGCGAGCGCGTCTGCGGAGCGGGCAAGGCAGGCAACAGCCCAGCCTTCACCAGCCAAATGTCGAGCGGCGGCGGCACCAATGCCCTTGGAGGCACCGGTGATGAGTGCGGTCTTGGTCATGAAGTCTCCTGTTCTTGCAAACCCGTTGGAGGCGACCCGGCTATCGCTGCCAGCAATGTTGCCAGCCGTACCGTATCTGCCTCGAAGTCCAGCCCCTTCTTCACATCATAGGCTGCGAAGGTTGGCAGCGCAGTTAGGCCAAAAAAACGGAAATTGAGATGGACCGGATGCAGCAGATCGTCAATCGAACCGCCTGCGAAGAATGTCTGCGTTTCGTCATCAAATGCCATGCGCGGGGCATTGAGCGTGGTGGACAACATGTAGCGCTTTTCACCCAGCAAACCGCCGGACCCGTATTGCAGGCTTGCATCCTTGCGGGTGCGACCGTCACCAGAAGAAAAGCGACCATTCATCCCGGCCGTGAAAACCTCATCGAGATATCTCTTCAACAGCCAGGGAAGCCCCATGCTGTTGACCGGGAATTGGTAGAACAGAAGATCAGCTGCAAGAATGCGCTCGATTTCCTGCTCAATATCCCATCCATCCGCCGCATGGGTGCGGTGGACGGTGTAGCCGCCAGCTTCAAGATGAGTGGCAGCCTGCTTGAAGAAAGTCTCGTTCAGCCGACCCGATGAAATATCATCGTAAGGCTGGTGACCGTTAACCAGCAGAGCGACACTCAATGCATCCGCTCGACGCACATTGCGACGCCCATGCCCCCACCGATGCAAAGCGTGGCCAGTCCTTTATCCGCCTCACGCGCCTGCATTTCGTGCAGCAGTGTCGTCAAAATACGCGCGCCGGAGGCACCAATGGGGTGGCCGATGGCAATGGCGCCGCCATTGACGTTCACCTTGCCCGTATCCCAGCCCATTTCCTGGTTCACCGCGCAGGCCTGGGCGGCGAAGGCTTCATTGGCTTCCACCAGATCAAGGTCGGAGGCGCTCCACCCAGCACGTTCCAGCGCACGGCGGGAGGACGGGATCGGGCCGGTGCCCATGATCTTTGGATCAACACCCGCGGTTGCGCGCGAGACGATACGCGCCATTGGTGTCAGACCACGCTTCTCAGCTTCCGACAGCTTCATCAGCACGAGGGCGGCAGCACCGTCGTTCAAGCCGGAGGCGTTGGCCGCAGTCACCGAACCTTCCTTGTCGAAAGCAGGGCGCAGCTTTTCCATCGCTTCGATGGTCGCGCCGTGGCGAATATATTCATCGGCATCGACAACCGTCTCGCCCTTACGGTGCTTTACCGTGACGGCTGCAATCTGGCTGTCGAAACGACCTTCCTTCTGTGCGGCTTCCGCCTTGTTCTGGGAGGCAACGGCAAAGACGTCCTGCGCCTTACGGTCGATCTGGAATTCCCGCGCCACGTTCTCGGCGGTCACGCCCATATGATAGCCGTTGAAAGCGTCCCACAGACCGTCCTTGATCATCGTGTCGATCATCTTGAAGTCGCCCATGCGGTGGCCATTGCGCATATGCTGGCAATGGGGGGAAAGGCTCATCGATTCCTGCCCACCGGCAACAACAATATCCGCATCGCCCGTCATAATTTGCTGCATGCCAAGCGCTACAGCACGCAGACCCGAGCCGCAAACCTGGTTAATGCCCCATGCGGCAGCTTCCTTGGGGATGCCGGCAGCCATGGAAGCCTGGCGCGCGGGGTTCTGCCCGGCGCCGGCGGTGAGCACCTGGCCGAGGATCACCTCATCCACATCACCGGCATCCACACCGGCACGACCAAGAGCAGCCTCAATGGCCACGCGGCCAAGCTCGTGGGCGGGAACGTCGGACAGTGCACCGTTGAACGAGCCAACGGGAGTGCGGGCGGCGGAAACAATGACGATGTCGTCGGACATGGAGAACTCCTGAAACGGATGCTTATGTGCTGGGTGATGACTTAAAGGCAGCAGCGACCCTTGTATATCCGCCTTCCGGCCCATCACGACAATAGTGCCTTGCGCGCAAGCGGTGCGCGAGTCACAAATGGAGAAACGCGCCGTCCCGCCCCTTGTTGCGGGATAGAGGCGCTTTGGTTGAGGCAGGTGTTTGGCGCTCGAAGCTACAGTATCTGATGACGGTGCGGGCGAACCGTCTGCGCGTTCAAGGCGCAAGGACCCGTTCCGCGACCAGAACACACCGCTCAACCCGCGGCTCATGCGCTATATCTGGGGCCACACCAAAGCCGAGCAGCTCTGGATCGGTTTCGTGGTACTGGCCTCTATGCCGACCTATTTTTTCGCACTGCAATTGCCGGTGCAGATCGTCAACGAGCCTATCCAGGGCGTTGGTTTTGAAGACCCGGCAGCCACCCTGCCCTTCTTGCAGTTTCAGTATGATCTGCCCTCGTGGCTCGGCGGTGGAACGCTCGACATATTTGAGGGGTGGCAGCTTGAACGCTGGCCGTATTTGATTGCGCTGTCCTGCCTGTTCCTTTTCCTCGTTTGTGCCAACGGGCTCTTCAAATTCTACATCAACACCTACAAGGGCCGCCTTGGCGAGCGGATGCTGCGGCGGATGCGCTATCAGCTTACAGACCGGGTGCTGCGCTTCCCCATCAACCACTTCAAACGGGTGAAGGGCTCTGAAATCGCCTCCATGGTGAAGGACGAGATTGAGCCCTTTGGTGAGTTCATTGGTGATGCTTTCGTGCTGCCGCTTTATCTCGGCGGGCAGGCGCTGGTCGCCTTTATCTTCATCATGACCCAGTCCTTCTGGCTTGGTCTGATTGCCGTTGCTGTGATCGGCATCCAGGTGACGCTCATTCCCTATCTGCGCCGCCGGGTGATTGAGCTTGGTCGTCAGCGCCAGATCACCGCGCGGCTTTTGTCCGGCCGTATCGGGGAGATCGTGGACGGCATCACGGCGGTGCATGTCAACGACACGTCGAACTACGAGCGGGCAGAGATTTCCAGCCGCCTCGGCAAGATTTTCTTCATCCGCTACGAGCTGTATCAGCGGAAATTTTTCATCAAATTCCTGAACAACTTTTTGGCTCAGCTCACCCCGTTCCTGTTTTACGTGGTGGGGGGCTATTTCACCATTATCGGTTCGCTGAACGTTGGTCAGCTGATCGGCGTCATTAACGCCTATAAAGACCTGCCCGCACCCGTGAACGGCCTTGTTATGTGGGATCAGAAGCGCATCGACATCAATGTGAAATACGCGCAGATCGTCGAGCAATTCAACGTAACGGGTATTCAGGATGCCCGCCTTCAGGCCCCGCATTCTGATCCTGTTCCACCGCTGAAGGGGGATATCCAGGCCTCTAATCTGCAGGTGCTGGACGAGAGCGGCACACCCCTTCTGGAGGGGGCTGATCTGAAGCTTCCGCTCAACACCATTGCTGCCGCCGTCGGCCCCCTTGGTTCCGGCGCGGGGACGTTGGCGAACGTGCTGGCAGGCCTCCTTCAGCCGAGCGGCGGGCGCCTGATGCATAATGGCAAGCACCTCACCGATCTGCCGCAATCGGTGCGCGGCCGCCGTTTCGCCTATGCCGGGTCGGAAAGCTATCTGCCCCAGTCAAGCCTGCTGGACTCGCTCCTCTACGTGAACAAACACGCCCCGCTTCATCCGCTGGACGAGGCCAAACGTAAGCAGCTCATGCTCCACCCGCGTTCGCTGGTGGAAACCAAGGCGTCGGGCAACACGACGCTCGACTACTATGCCGACTGGGTGGATTACGATGCCATGAGCATCAATGGGCCGCAGGAGGTTTATCCGCGCATCCATGAGGTGCTCGACGTCGTGGAGATGAACGACACCGTCTATGACCTTGCCATGCGCAACAAGCTGGACCCGCGCACTCATGCTGATCTTTGCCAAGAGCTGGTGAGGGCGCGCCTGGCGCTGCGCAAACAGATCTCCGGCTCCAAGTTGGAAGAATATGTCGAGGTCTGGGATTTCGAGAAGTACAACGAACACGCTACGGTCACCGAGAACCTGCTCTTTGGCACCGCGCGCGAAGGCGGCGGCTTTGATGTGGACAAGCTTGCCACCAACCAAACGGTGCGCGAAATTCTGTCGCAGGAAGGTCTCGACGCGACGCTGTTTGAAATGGGCCTGGAGCTCGCCGAGACGGCGATCGACCTCTTTGCTGATCTGTCACCCGACAACCCGTTCTTTGAGCAGTTGAACTTCATGACGCCGGAGGAGCTGGAGGCCTATCCGCCTATCATCGCCCGTGCCCGGGAGAAGGGTTTTGACAATGTCAGCGAGGCTGACCACGACGCCCTCGTCTCGCTGCCCCTAGGCTATGTGGAGAGCCGCAACCGGCTCTCGCTGCTCTCAAAGGATATCGAAGACCGCATCCTGAAGGCCCGTCACGCGCTGCATAGGCGGCTGGCGGCAGACGGAGGTGACGGGATCATCCGCTATCAGGACGACAGCTATAATCCCTTCAATTCCGTGCAGGACAACATCCTGTTTGGCCGTATCGCTCATGGCTATTCCAGCGCCGCCGATGACATCAGTGAGGCGATCCGCGATCTGTTGCGTGAGATGGAGCTGGACGATGACATCTACCGCGTGGGTCTTGAATTCGACATTGGCACCGGCGGTAAACGGCTTTCAGAAAGCCAGCGCCAGCGCATTGCGCTCGCCCGGGCGCTCCTGAAAGGCGCCGACCTTCTGATCGTCAATCGCGGCCTCAACGCCGTTGACCAGCGCAGCCAGGTGCGGCTGATGGACCGGGTGCTGGAACGGGCGCGGGGCGAGGTGAACCGCGGAACAAGGGGTCCGCAGCCCTTTGGTGTCTTCTGGGTCGTTTCAAACCCGGCCCTTGCGTCCAAATTTGATCGCGTCTTGTATTTTGACAGGCAAAAGCTGGTCGCGGACGATACGCATGAAAAGCTTATGGAAAACAATGACCGCTACCATGAATTGGTGACATAATGCTGGCGACACGAAGGGAGAGAACCAATGGGTAAGTTGCAGGACGAGGTGGATCTGCTGCGCGCCATACCGGTGCTGGCCAATATGCCGGCCAACAAGCTGAAGCTGCTCGCCTTCGCTTCCGACCGGGTGTCTTACGATGCAGGCGAAGTGCTGTTTGAGCAGGGCGACGATGCGGATGCCGCCTATATCGTTATTCGCGGCTTGGCGGACGTCATAATCAACACCGACAATGGCACCAACAAGGTTGCAGAACTCGGCCCCAATTCCTTCGTTGGCGACATGGCGATCCTGTCCGACATGCCCCGCACCGCCACCGTGCAGGCGGCGGAAAAGCTCGACACGCTGCGCATCCGCAAGGACCACATGATCGACATGATGAAGGACTCGCCAACCCTTGCCATGGCAGTGCTGCGCGAACTCGTGCAACGCCTTGCCAAAACCACGGCGGACCTCTCCTCCACACGGGATGAGCTGACAAAGTTGAAGGCCGGGTAAACCAAAAATGAGCCGCAAGCCTCACGATGATACAAAGACATTCAGCGCCAAATTCTGGGGCGCGCGGGGGTCGATGGCAGCAACCTCCGAGGAAACGCAGAAATATGGCGGCAACACCGCTTGCGTGGAACTAACCTGCGGCACCCACACGCTGATTTTCGATGCCGGATCGGGCCTGCGCCAATTGGGGGACGATATCGTTGGCAACCATGCCCGCCTCGACGCCCGTGGCATGGAACGCCCGCCACTCCACCTCTTCTTCACCCATTGCCACTACGACCACATTTCCGGCCTGCCCTTCTTCGCGCCCTTCTATGACGAGAAGACCACAGTCCACGTC
This sequence comes from uncultured Alphaproteobacteria bacterium, assembly GCA_929200315.1. GTDB lineage: Bacteria > Pseudomonadota > Alphaproteobacteria > Rhizobiales > Rhizobiaceae > Pseudahrensia. Next base: position 127,634 of record CAKMZB010000006.1, read on the forward strand.
TATTCAGGACATCTTGAAGGCCCCGACCGCACCATGCGGATGATGCAGGACTACATGAGTGCGCCCTTCTTCCCCGTCGGACCTGAGGTGTTCCGCGCGCAAATTGTACCGCATGATTTCGAGCCCGGCGATGTGCTCACGCCGGAGCGCGGAGTGCGTATTTCCACCCTCTCCCTCGACCACCACAATGGATGTGTTGGCTACCGGATTGACTATGACGGGCGCTCCTTCTGCTACATCACAGACACGACCCACACCGAGGGTGAGCACGACATGCGCATCGTCGAGTTCTGCAAGGGCACCCAATATATGGTCTATGATGCGACCTATACTGACAGCGAGTTTGACCGCTTCCGCGACTTTGGCCATTCCACCTGGCAAGAAGGCATGCGCCTGGCGCAGATGGCAAAGGCGGAGCGCTATTGCCTGTTCCACCACCGCCCCAGCCGGTCCGACAACGCGCTCGATGCGATAGTAGATGAAGCGCGCGAAACCTTCCCCGCCACTGATGCCGCCTATGAAGGGATGGTGGTGCAGATTTGAGCAAGGCGCCCAACCCCGCCCCCACCTTTGATGATGTGGTGGAGTCAGACCAGCGCAGACGTTCACGCCTAAAGAGCGCGCTCCGTAACATTTGGCCGGATGTCGGCCGCTCTGTCCTGCCTCGTCGGGTTGCTGAGGCGATTGATGCCAACGACAATGTGTCGGAGGTGCTGGTGAAGCTGTTGCAGCTTGCCGTTTTCTCCCTCTGGGGTGTCGTCTATCTTTTCGCCCCCTCCCCTGACCCCACCACCATATCCATGGTGCCGACGGTTGTGGGCATCTATCTCCTCTTCACCATTGTACTGCTGATCTTTGCCCTGGCGCGGCCAACACCGCCCTGGCTGATTTACCTTTCCATCACCGTCGACATGGCGCTGCTGACCTACCTGATCTGGTCGTTTCACATTCAGTACGACCAACCGGCCTCCTTCTCGCTAAAGGCGGTGGAGATGCTGAATTTCTTTGTGCTGATTGCGCTGCGAGCACTCAGGTTTGAGGCCCGCTACATTATCCATGCCGGGGCGACAGCGATCCTCTTCTGGGCCGGGCTCGTCTTCTACGTGACACGCAACAACCCCTCTGACCCAATGGTGACGCGGGACTACGTGACCTACCTCACCTCCAACACGGTGCTGGTTGGGGCGGAGATCTCCAAGATGATTTCCATCGCCATGTTCACCATTATCCTGGCGATAGCTGTACGCCGGGCCCACGCTTTTCTCGTCTCCGCCATTGCTGAACGGAACGCGGCGCAGGACCTCTCCCGCTTCGTCTCGGAAGGCGCGGTCGAACGCATTCGCGGTTCTGATGACCGTATCGTTGCCGGAGACGGAGTGCGGCGGGATGCTGCTATCGTCAATGTCGACATTCGCGGCTTCACCGCCATTGCTGCAGAACTTTCCGCAGACGACACGCTGCTCATGCTCTCGCGCTATCAGGCGGCCATTGTTCCCCTCGTTCATGAGAACGGCGGCGTCGTCGACAAATTCATGGGCGACGGGATCATGATAACCTTCGGCACGCGAGGCGACGACAAACGCTATTGTGCCAATGCGCTGCGCCTTGCCGATGCAATCATCGAGGCTCTGCCGCGGCTCTCCGCCATGGGCGATGGTCTCGCCGTCAACCTCGCCGTTGATGCCGGCCCGGTCGTCTTCGGCGCGGTGGGGGAAGGCGACCGGCTGGAATACACCGTGATCGGCACAGCCGTGAATCGCTCCGCAAAACTGGAAAAATACAACAAGGTCATTTCGTCCCAGGCTATCACCACCAAATCAGCATATGATCTGGCCAGAGATCAGGGCTACCGCCCACCCAAACGCGCGCAACGCGCCGATGCCAGTTACCACGAAGGCGACCGAGACGTTCCGCTCGTCGTGCTGGCCTAGAAACAGAGGAGACCGCCATGAAGTTCATCACGCCCCTCGCCCTCACTTGCCTTGCAGCTTTCATGTTGCCGCAGCCCGCCCATGCCGGGTGCAGCGACGGACCGGAGGCGGGCGTCGACTGGAACGATTGCCGCAAGCGCAATCTCATCCTGTCCGGTCGCGATTTGTCCGGCGCGAAGATGGACGACGTCGACATCCTCTCCTCCGATCTGCGCGGGACAAACCTTTCCGGCGCGTCGATGGAAAAAGCGCTGATGAACCGGGTGAACGCATCGGGCGCGAACTTTTCCGGCACCAATCTGGAAAAGGCCGAAGGCACTCGCGCGATTTTCACAGGCGCCAACATGACCGGTGCCTCGCTGGAAAAGTCCGTTTTCTTCCGCGGCAACTTTGCCGAGGCAAATCTGGCCAACGCCAAGATGGACCGAGCGGAATTCTCCCGCGCCAATTTCAAGAGCGCAGATCTGACGAACGCCGATTTCTCCTTCTCCAACCTTTCGCGAGCAGAACTTTCCGACGCGAAGTTGGAGGGCGTCGCCATAAGCGGAGCCTGGCTCTATCTAACGGACATTGAAGGCGTCGACCTCTCCGCCATCGAAGGGTTGACCACAGAACAGATCGCTCTGGCTTGCGGCGACAGCGCGACAAAATTACCGGCCGGAGTAGAGGCACCCGCTGACTGGCCCTGCGCGCCGGAAGAGTGATTTTCGGGTTCGGGAAGCAAGTGCCGGATTGGTAGCGGCATTTTGCTAGAACAAGCGGGTATTTGTGGAAGAACGGGGGGCATTTGCAAATGCAATGCCGTTCCGAGGCCCATTTCGATGCTGTTTTCTCGCTAACTCACTGATATCAAGCTAAGAAACCTATTATCGAACCAGCTCTTTCATGGCATCTCCAATGCCGGACAGCGTGAGCGGATACATACGACTGTCCATGATATCGCGGATCATTGCTGTCGACTGTGTGTAACGCCAGGTGTGTTCTGGCACTGGATTGAGCCAGATCGAAGATGGCCATTGTTCAAGTGCCCGACGCAACCATGTCTCGCCGCTTTCTGCGTTCCAATGTTCTACAGCACCGCCGGGATAAACAACCTCATAAGGGCTCATCGCAGCATCACCAACAAAGATGCACTTATGGGTTGGTCCAAATTTATGCATCACATCCATTGTGGGTGTAACATCTTCGCGTCGACGGGAATTGTCTTTCCACACACCTTCATAGAGGCAATTGTGAAAGTAGTAGAACTCCATGTGCTTGAATTCAGAACGAGCCGCGGAAAACAATTCTTCAACCTGTCGGATATGTCCGTCCATTGACCCGCCAACGTCGAGAAACAGCAGCAATTTTACCGCATTGCGTCTTTCGGGGCGGGTTTTGACGTCGAGATAGCCGTGCTCTGCTGTTGCGCGAATGGTGTTATCAAGATCAAACTCATCAGCTTCGCCTTCTCGTGCCCAGCGGCGAAGACGTTTCAAAGCAACCTTGATGTTACGGGTGCCGAGCTGCACATCGTCGGCCAGGTCACGGAATTCGCGCTTGTCCCACACCTTTGTCGCCCGCCGATGGCGGCTCTCCTTCTGCCCGATCCGCACGCCTTCTGGGTTGTAGCCATAGGCTCCAAAGGGCGAAGTACCTGCCGTGCCGATGTTTTTTGAGCCGCCTTGATGGCGCTTCTCCTGGTTGGCAAGCCGTTCGGCCAGACGTTTCATCAGTTCCTCAAAGCCACCCGCCGCCTCAATCTCGGCCTTTTCCTCCTCGGTGAGATGCTTCTCCGCCATCTTGCGCAACCACTCTTCCGGCAGCGACTGCACCTCAATGGCGTCAGGACCGGAAACTGCCTCCAGTCCCTTGAAGACATGACTGAAAACCTGATCAAACCGATCCAGAAACCGCTCATCCTTCACCAGCGAAGACCGCGCCAGGAAGTAGAATTCCTCCACATCCCACATAGCGAGGCCTCTTTCTACTCCTTCAAGCAAAACGAGGTATTCTCGTAAAGTAACAGGAACCGCGGCATTGCGCAGGGAGAAGAAAAGATTATCGAACATTGATTTAGTCGCTCGCAGTGCGAGGATTTTTATGGAAACTAATCATCATTTCGATCCAATCGCATCAAGATCATATGGAACACCTTGATACATTGTGTGAATCCAATTTCTAAACAACAAATGCGCATGGCTGCGCCAGCGGTTTTGTGGTGGAGACTTGGGATCATCTCCAGGAAAGTAATTTTGCGGCAGTTCGATCTGCCCACCCACCGCTATATCTCGGGCGTATTCCTCGGCAAGCGACGTGGAATCATATTCGATATGATTGAAGATATACAAGCGGTTAGCGGCGTTTTCAGCAACCAGGCAAGGGCCGGTCACATCGCTATCCATCAGCAGCTCCAGCTGACTCCGGCCTTCAATGTCGGCACTCCGCACTTCCGTCCAACGGGACACAGGAATCGAAAAATCGTCTGAAAAACCAGCGAGATAAGGCGATGTCGGATTCAGATTACGATGCCGGAAAACGCCGAAGGCCTTCTGGTCGAGCGTGAATTTCGGCACACCATGGAAATGGTGAGCTGCTGCCATCGCCCCCCAACATATCGTGAAGAGCGAATGCACATTCGTGCAGCTCCAATCGAGGATTTTCGTCAACTCGTCCCAATAGGTAACGTCTTGAAACTCCAGTGTTTCAATCGGCGCACCGGTGATGATAAGGCCGTCGAACTTCTCCTCGCGCACCTCTTCCCAGGTCTTGTAGAAGTCCAGCAAATGAGCCTGCGATGTATTGCGTGGCACATGGCTGCCAATCCGCATCAAGGTCATTTCCACCTGCAAAGGCGTCGACCCGACCAGCCGCGCAATTTGCGCTTCGGTGCGGATTTTGTCGGGCATCAAATTCAGAAGCGCAATGCGCATCGGTCGGATGTCCTGGCGCAGAGCTGTGCGCTCGTCCATCACCATAACGCCTTCTGATTCAAGCAATTTTCGTGCAGGCAGGCGGTCAGGAATTCGAATGGGCATGGCAGGCTCCGTGAACTGGGGCCGGTTAAAACGGTCGGCCCTTAGCGAGTTGTTTTACGTGGCTGCAAGCCCCACCCGGATCAGGCGGCGGCCAAATCACCACGGGGAAATGTCTAACCTTCCCCACGCCAAAGCGTCAAACATCAACGGAAATGCCCAATCGCAGACTGGGTGAAACGGGCGGAAACTTGAACCACTTCACCCACCACCGAAGGTCTAGCCCTGACGACGCGCCAGGAAGGCCAGGCGCTCAAAGAGATGTACGTCCTGCTCGTTCTTCAGCAGCGCGCCGTGCAGCTTCGGCAGCGCGTCCTTGGCATCCCCACGCAGGGTCGCGGGATCCACGTCATCGGCCACCAGCAAGCGGATCCAATCCAGGGCTTCTGAGGTCGAAGGCTTCTTCTTCAACCCTGCCGTGTCGCGGATTTCATAGAATTGCGTCAGCGCCTCCCGTACCAGGTTCTGCTTGATACCGGGGAAATGAACGTCAACGATTTGCGCCAAGACATCGGCTTCCGGAAAGGCAATGTAATGGAAGAAACAGCGGCGCAAGAAGGCGTCGGGCAGCTCTTTTTCGTTGTTAGATGTAATGATGATGATCGGCCGGTGCTTGGCCTTAATCGTACGGTCGAGCTCATAAACATAGAACTCATTGCGATCGAGTTCCTGCAGCAAGTCGTTGGGGAATTCGATGTCCGCTTTGTCGATCTCATCGATCAGCAGCACGACTTTCTGGCCCGCCTCGAAGGCATCCCAGAGCTTGCCGGGCTTGATGTAATTGGCAACGTCATGGACGCCTTCTTCACCAAGCTGGCTGTCCCGCAGGCGGGAAACAGCATCATACTCATAAAGACCCTGTTGAGCCTTGGTGGTGGATTTGATGTTCCACTCGATGATTGGCAGACCAAGAGCCGCGGAGACTTGGCGAGCCAGCTCCGTCTTACCGGTGCCGGGTTCGCCTTTCACCAGAAGTGGGCGCTCCAGAGTGATGGCGGCATTGACTGCCACGGTAAGATCATCGCCCGCGACATAGTCGTCGGTGCCTTCAAAACGCAACTCGCTCATGTGTGAAATTCGTTCCGTCACAAGATAATTGGCCAACCTTTAAGGCACTGGTGCGTTAAGGTGCAACGGCTGGGAATCAATACAGTCAGTCAACACCAACAGGAGGGCAATATATGTCTATTTTGAAATCGGGAATGAAGGGTGCACCCATACGCCGTTTGCAGGCGAAACTTGGCGTCACGGCAGATGGGGATTTTGGTCCCGGCACGCGCCAGGCGGTTATGGATTATCAAAAGGCCAACGGACTTGCCGTTGACGGCATTGCCGGCCCGGACACTTTTGCCGCCATGGGTCTGCAAGAGCTAATTCTGCTGCGCGTTGGTTCGCGCGGCGATCAGGTCAAGACATTGCAGAAAGCACTTGGCGCCGGCGCCGACGGAATCTTCGGCCAAGGCACTAAGAAAGCCGTTATGGACTTCCAGAAAGCTCAGGGCATTGCAGCGGACGGCATGGCCGGACCAGAAACTCTGGCACGCATGCCAGAGTTCCCAGACATCAATGATGATGTACTCGCCCGCGCCAAGATGACGTCGGAAGACAAGGCTTTCGATGGCGAAGGGCTGCCGGAAATTTCGGGTTCTGAAGCCGTTGCCGGCAGTGCATCTGAGGCAGCTCCCGAAGAAAGCCTCTGGGGCAAGGTGACGGGCTGGTTCAGTTAAACCGGTCTAGCCGTCATTCTCACCACTACCAGCCGTCCGGTCACCGCGCAGCCATGAAGCGAAGCGGCCGACCGGGCGGCGCTTGGGCACCGTGATGGTCTCGAGCTCATCAAGCTGCTCATAACGCACCGCTGGGCCTGTCTCAGCACTGCTCGCAAGCTGCGTGAGCTGAACCTTGGCATGACCAGAGCCAATCATGCAGATATGGCGCGCCGCACCCTTCGAAAGATCAATGATGCGCTGCTTTGCAAACGGCCCACGGTCGTTGATCCGAACGATCACGGATTTGCCGTTGCGTAGGTTCGTCACCTTCACCTTCGTCCCAAAGGGAAGCGTCCGATGAGCAGCCGTCATCTTGGCGGAATTCATCCGCTCACCATTGGCGGTAAGATTACCGTCCAGAGCATACCATGAGGCCGAACCGGTCTCAGCCATGGCTGGTGACAGGGCGACAAGCAGAATCGCGGCAGCGATGCCGACGGGGCGAAAGATCATCATGATTTAGGTCGTTTGCGGGAGGGAGGCGTTTGCTGACCCGCAGCTAGAGGCGAAATGTGGCGATGGTCTGTGCGTTAGATCAGGCTATGTTTCACCACCTTACCGGCCGTGAACACAAGCGCCCCTTTTGCACGGCGCACGCAAACCCTATTGTAGATGTGAAAGCGCATGAGGGGAGTGCCCGGACTTGGCCACGAGACGCAAGCTTACAACGATCTTCTGCGCCGACGTGGAAGGCTATGGCAAATCTATGGCCCGCAACGAGGAAGCGACCCTCGCCAATCTCGACAAGTGTCGCGAGGCGATGCGCAACCTCTTTGCCCATCATAGTGGCCGTGAAATCAACACCTGGGGCGATGCTGTCATTGCGGAATTCGATTCCGTCGTGGAGGCCGTGCGCTGCGCTGTTGCCGTGCAGGATGCAGTTGAATCTATCGACGGCGACGGGTCGCCCCTACAATTCCGCATCGGCATTAATCTTGGTGATGTCATTGATGACGGAAAGTCCGTCTATGGCGACGGCGTTAACCAGGCCGCGCGGCTGGAGGCGGCGTGCGAGCCCGGCCATGTGCTAGTGTCCGACACGGTTCATTCCCTGGTGAACCGTCAACTCACCCTGCGCTTTGAGCAGCGCAACGATATACCAACAAAAGATGGCGAAGACGTGCTTTCAGGCTACACCGTACGGCGGGATCGCACCAACGCGCCTGTTGAGGCTCCAGACCTGAACCGCAAATCCCAGCTTGCCTACACCGCTCGCAAGGCCAGCGATGTTGATCAATGGCTGGCTCGGCAACCACGTTCCGTGCAGGTGGCTGGTGGTTTTGTCGTTTTCTTCTTTCTCATCAATCTTCTGTTCGGTGGGCTTTCAACCCCCTGGTTCATCTTCCCGGCAGCACCCTTCGTGCTTTTTATCATCTGGGCGCGACAGAAACTGGATAAGAACGCCGACGATCTGGAAGAGTAACACCCTTCAGGACAACAAGAAAAAGGCCCGATCGCTTTCACGACCGGGCCTTTTGATTTTTACCTGCAAAAGAGGTGACGAACTTAGCTGTCGTCGCCCTCGCGGTCCTTCAGCGCTGCGCCGAGGATATCACCGAGGGATGCGCCAGAATCGGAGGATCCGAATTCAGCAACCGCGGCTTTCTCTTCAGCAATTTCCAGCGCCTTGATCGACAGGTTTACCTTGCGGCTCTTCTTGTCGAAGACAGTGACGCGGGCATCGACTTTCTGACCAACCGAGAAACGCTCTGGGCGCTGCTCATCGCGGTCACGGGAAAGGTCAGCACGACGGATGAAGGCATCGATCTCTGTGTCGACGATGCGGGTCTCAAGACCACCGTCAATGACGCGCATGACTTCAGCGGTAACCACCGAACCCTTGCGGATGTCACCGGCGGAACCGGATTCCATCGTATCGCTGCCATCAAGCTGCTTGATGCCGAGCGAAATGCGCTCTTTCTCAACATCCACGTCGAGCACGACGGCCTTGACCATCTCGGCCTTCTCGTAGTTCTCGATCGCTTCCTCCCCAGAGAGGTTCCAGTCGAGGTCGGAGAGATGGACCATGCCGTCCACATCGCCATCGAGGCCGATGAAGAGGCCGAATTCGGTCTTGTTCTTCACTTCGCCTTCCACAACCGTACCGGCCGGGTAGTTCTCTGCAAACGTATCCCATGGGTTGGAGAGGTTCTGCTTCAGACCAAGCGAAATGCGCCGCTTGTTGGGATCGACGTCGAGAACCACGACTTCCACTTCCTGGGAGGTGGCGACGATTTTGCCCGGATGGACGTTCTTTTTTGTCCAGGACATTTCCGACACGTGAATCAGACCTTCGATACCTGGCTCCAGCTCCACAAACGCACCGTAATCGGTGATGTTGGTGATGCGGCCGTCGACCTTCATACCGACAGGGTATTTCACGCCGATGGAATCCCACGGATCACTTTCCAGCTGCTTCATGCCCAGCGAAATGCGGTGAGTTTCCTGGTTCACGCGGATGATCTGAACTTTAACCGTTTGGCCGATGTTCAGAATTTCCGTTGGATGGTTCACGCGGCGCCAGGCCATGTCGGTAACATGGAGCAGGCCGTCAATGCCGCCGAGGTCAACAAACGCACCGTAATCGGTGATATTCTTGACCACGCCATCGACGATCTGACCCTCTTCCAGGTTCTGGACGATTTCGGAACGCTGTTCCGCGCGGCTCTCTTCCAGCACGGTGCGGCGAGAGACGACAATGTTGCCGCGGCGACGATCCATTTTCAGGATCTCGAAGGGCTGCGGTGTGTTCATCAGCGGGGTGACGTCGCGGATCGGACGAATGTCGACCTGGGAGCGCGGCAGGAATGCCGTTGCGCCGTCGAGGTCCACGGTGAAGCCGCCTTTGACCTGGTTGAAGATCTGACCTTCGACCTTTTCCTGGGCTTCAAATTTCTTCTCGAGCTTGATCCAGCTCTCTTCGCGGCGGGCTTTGTCACGGGACAGGACAGCTTCGCCCATCGCATTCTCAACGCGCTCAAGATAGACTTCAACCTTGTCGCCAACCTTGATTTCGCCGTTCTGGCCACCGGTACCGAATTCCTTCAGCGCCACACGGCCTTCAACTTTCAGGCCTGCATCAATAACGGCCATGTCTTTTTCAATGGCGGTGACGATGCCTTCGACAACATTGCCTTCCTGCAGGGAGGAGGTTGCCATCGTTTCGTCGAGAAGGGCAGCAAAGTCCTCCATCGAAGGGTTCATATCAGACATTCATTTTCCTTGTAGAGCGGGGCCGGGCTTCGACGATGCGAAGACGTGCGGATCCGCATGCACCGGGGTTAGTGTTGTTCGGCGGTTCCCGGCCCCGTTCCATCTGCGATGAAACCTCCGATAAATCGGAGTGGGTGCAATGGGGCTCAAAAACCGTTTTGCGGTAGTTTTCTACGAGCGCGCGCGGCTCACAATGTCCAGCGCTTGCGCGTAGGCGGCCTCTATATCCAAGTCACTCGTATCGAGCAAGTGCGCGTCTGCCGCCGGGCGAAGGGGAGAATCGGCCCGCCCCATGTCCCGCGCATCACGGCGTTTGATGTCATCGAGAATGGTTTCAAACAGAGCGTCACCGTCTTCCGTCGCCCCATCGCGTAACCGCTCTTCGTTCCAACGGCGACGGGCACGTTCTTCAACGCTGGCGGTGACAAAGAGTTTGGCCTGTGCATCCGGGCAAACCACCGTTCCGATGTCCCGCCCATCAAGCACCGCGCCACCCAGAGCAAAGGCGCGCTGCGCTTCCACCAGGGCCTGGCGCAGTTTTGGCAACGGTGCGACTTTGGATGCCGCTGACCCAATCTCATGGACGGCAAGCTCGGTGCGGTCGAGTTTGCCAAGATCGAGCGCCAGAGCGGTAGCCACGGCGGCAGGCTCATCATCCAGCGCCTTGCCCGCTTCCATCATAGCTTTTGCTACGGCGCGGTAGGTAAGCCCGGTATCGAGATGGGGCAAATTGAAGGTGGCGGCCAACCGGCGCGCCAGCGTGCCCTTGCCGGACGCGGCGGGGCCATCGATTGCTATCACGAAGGGCTTTTCCACCGCTGAGGAAGATGCCGCTGCCATTGTCGCATTCCTGTCGTGCAACGTCTGTTGGGTGGCTGTGTAACCGCCGCGCCTTGCCGCGACAACGCATCATTCAAATCCACTGAAAGCCCCATCATGGACAACCCAAACCACTTTGCCGACGAAACTCCCTTCGACGACTACGACGAGCACATTGATCCCCGTCCGGAGGAAACCGATTTCGACCGTGTGGTAGAGGCCGCCATGTCCCGCCGCGGCTTCATGGGCAGCGTTCTCGCCCTTGGCAGCTTTGCAGCTTTGGGTGGCGCGCTGGTGCCGAGCGGCGCACGCGCCGCGGCCGACCGCTTTGCCTTTGAGGCAATCCCCGCCAACACCCTGGACGATATAACCGTCCCGCCGGGGTTTACCTGGGAACCGTTGATCCGCTGGGGTGATCCAATCACAGCCGACGGCCCCGAATTTGACCCAGCGACTCGGGGCACCGGTGAAAGCCAGGCCATCACCTTTGGCGACAACACCGACGGCATGGATATCTTCTCCCTTGGCGATCGCACGTTGCTTGTCGTCAATAACGAATACACCAACCGCTCCATCATCTGGGGCAACCGGATGGAGGGCCTTGCTGCCGACGCAAAGCCTGAGCTTCAGGACGACGACATCCTGAAAGGCATGATGGCCCACGGCATCGCCATCGTTGAGCTGAAAGAGAAAGATGGCAAATGGACCATTGTGCGCAACAGCCAGTATAACCGTCGCATCACACCACAAAGCGAGATGGAGATCACCGGCCCCGCTGCAGGTCATGATCTGATGAAAACCAATGCAGACCCGACCGGCACCAAATCGCTCGGCACCTGGAACAATTGCGGCAACGGCGTCACTCCCTGGGGCACCTATCTCACCTGCGAGGAAAACTTCAACGGCTATTTCTCAGCATCTGACGAGAATCGCGAACGCAGCGACACGGAAGTCCGCTACGGTATCAACACGTCCGATTGGGGCTATGGCTGGGCGAGGATCGACGAGCGTTTCGACATCACCAAACACCCCAACGAACCGCACCGCGCTGGATACGTCGTCGAAATCGATCCGCGCGACCCCACCGCAACGCCGAAAAAACGCACCGCCCTTGGCCGTTTCAAACACGAGAACGCCGAATGCGTTATCAATCCTGACGGTCGCCTTGTCATCTATATGGGCGATGATGAGCGTGGTGAGTTCATCTATCGCTATGTCTCTGATGGGGTCTACGCGCCGGGTGACGAAACTGAGTCTTTGATGACAAATGGTGTCCTTTCCGTTGCCAAATTCAGCGATGATGGAACCGGCGAGTGGATCGACCTGACGCCAGAAACCACTGAAATGAGTACAGCAGAAATTGCAATCTACACCCGTCAGGCCGGGTCCAAGGTCGGCGCTACAACGATGGATCGCCCCGAATGGATCGCCACCAACCCGCTGAAAGCAGAACTCTATTGCGCTCTGACCAACAACAAGAACCGTGGTCTGAAAACGAATGCCGGGGGTGATGACACCCCGGTAGGTGGCGCCAACCCGCGCGAAGCCAATAATTATGGCCAGATCGTGCGCTGGCGGCCGAACGAGGACGACCACACTGCCATGGGTTTCACGTGGGATCTCTATGTTCTTGCTGGCAATCCAGCGGTTGGCGAGGGGCACTATGCTGGATCGGAGAACGTGAACAAGGACAACATGTTCAACTCACCGGACGGTTTAGCGTTTGACGACAACGGCCTGCTTTGGATCCAGACGGACGGCAATTATGGCAACGATGGTGAATTTGCTGGCATGGGCAACAATCAGATGCTGGCGGGCGACCCAATCACCGGCGAAATTCGCCGCTTCATGGTTGGCCCGAACGAAGCGGAGATCACCGGTCTGACCTGGAGCGCCGACAACCGCACCATGTTTGTCGGCATCCAGCACCCCGGCGAGCGCGGTGGCAGCCATTGGCCCGAAGGCGGAGACGCTGTCCCGCGTTCTACTATCATCGCCGTAAAACGCGAAGACGGCGGCATCATCGGCTAGCCCTACCGCCAAATACCCGCCGTGCCCCGTGGCGCGGCGGGTCGGCGCAATTGTGTCTTCGTTGTGATTGCCAAGATAGCTGTGCGCTCCTACACCTTCGCTCTGACAATGGAGCATTTCGGGGGAATTTCATGCGTACTGCATTCATTTTGACTGCCATCATCGGCGCACTCACTCTTACACCTGGCTTCTCCGGTGAATCTCATGCCGGCAGAACCTCACTCAAAAAAGGCGATGAGAAACTCTCACTTTGGTGCAATGGCGGTGGCTGTTACACGCGCAAAACCAGTTCTGCTGGAAAGGGCCCCAAGACCAGAATTGGCCCTGGCGGATCCAACAATTTCCGCGCGCAGAAAGCTAAGTTCAAAAAGCAGGGCTGGAAGTGAGCAGCTCTTGTGCCCTCTAGCCTTACCGGGCGGCACAAAGTGAATTGTGAAACGGCGATCGCGAGATCGTCGTTTTTTCGTTTACACTGCTAATCACCAGTAGTGGTGCTTGGAACAATGGTTGCTTATATCGGTGGAGACCGACCCAGAAGGCCCCTCCCATGACCAACGCTTCCCGCGCCCATTCCACCGCAGAAATGGCCACCGCCTATGGCTTTGAGCCCGTCGCAGAAGGGCAAAAGCAGGAGCGTGTAGACGGCGTTTTCCATTCCGTTGCCAGTCGCTACGACCTGATGAACGATATTATGTCGGTGGGCGTCCACCGACTCTGGAAGTCTGTCATGGTCACGAAAGCGGCACCTTCCAAGACCCGTCCCTGGCATTCGCTGGATGTGGCCGGGGGGACCGGAGACATTGCCTTTCGGTTGGTGGAAGCTTCCAATAAAAACGCCAATGTCACGGTCCTCGACATCAACGGCTCCATGCTGGAGGTCGGGCGAGAGCGGGCTGTGAAGAACGGGCTTTCTGATCACGTTGATTTTGTCGAAGCGAATGCGGAAGAGCTGCCGTTCGAAGACAATTCCTTTGACGCCTATACCGTCGCTTTCGGCATCCGCAACGTGCCCCATATGGACCGCGCTTTGGCCGAAGCCTATCGCGTGCTGAAACCTGGCGGGCAGTTTTTGTGCCTTGAATTTTCCGATGTCGATGTGCCGTTCCTCGACAAGTTCTATGACGCCTGGTCCTTCAGCGGCATCCCCGCCATTGGTCGGGTCGTGACGGGAGATGCGGAAAGTTATCGCTACCTCGTGGAGTCCATCCGCAAATTCCCGAACCAGGACGCTTTCGCCGCCGCCGTGCGCAAGGCGGAATTTGCGCGGGTGGACTATCGCAACATGACGGGCGGCATCGCCGCACTCCACACTGGCTGGAAGATCTGAGCGTCGGGTCATGAGTGTGTTTGGTGATCTTGGGCTACTGACGAGAGCCACTTGGGTGCTCATGCGCGAGGGCATCGTGACAGCCCTTCCCGCAGAGAGTGAGCCGCCCATCATCAAACGATTGAAGCAAGTGGCCCGCCTGGTTGAACGCCGCCATGCGCAGCAGGAGAGCCAGCAGGAAAATCTTGCCCGCGCGCTTCATCGCCTGGGCCCGGGCTGGGTAAAATTCGGCCAATTCCTCGCCACTCGCCCCGATATTGTCGGCGCGGCGATCGCCCGCGATCTGGAGCTTTTGCAGGATCGGGTCGAACCTTTCAGCCGTGCTGAGGCCCGCGCTATGGTGGAAGCCACCCTTGGCGAGCCGGTCGAAACGATCTTTGAGGAATTTGGCCCAGCGGTGAACGCGGCCTCCATTGCGCAGGTTCACCGCGCTACGGTGCAGGAGCCGGACGGGCTTCGCCGCGCCGTCGCCGTCAAGGTCATCCGCCCGGGCGTTCGAGAGCGGTTCGCGCGTGAATTGCGCATGGCTCATACCGCTGCCCGCCTTGTCACCCGTCGTGTTCCCGCCTCCCGCCGATTGCGTCTTGAAGAGATCGTTGCGGAACTGGAGCGATCTGCTCGGCGGGAAATGGATTTGCGGCTGGAGGCAGCCGCTTTCTCCGAAATGACGGACAACACCGAGGGCGATCCAGACTTTCATCTGCCCGCCATCGACTGGCAGCGTTCGGGTCGCGATTGCATGACGATGGATTGGGTGGACGGAATCAAACTCTCCGACATGGAGGCCGTTCGCGACGCCGGTCATGACGGCCCCAAGCTCGCTCGCACGTTGATCCAGTCTTTCCTGCGCCACGCTTTGCGAGACGGGTTTTTCCATGCAGACATGCATCCTGGGAACCTCTTCATTGCTCCCAACAGCGACATTGTCGCTGTGGATCTCGGCATTACAGGACGGCTGAAACGGGCCGAGCGCCGCTATCTGGCAGAGATTCTCTACGGCTTCATCCAGCGTGATTACCGCCGCGTGGCCGAGGTGCATTTTGAAGCCGGCTATGTGCCGCCGACGCAGGACGTTGCCGCATTCGCACAGGCTCTGCGCGCCGTGGGTGAACCGATTTACGGACGCTCGGCGCAGGAGGTTTCCATGGGAAACCTTCTCACGCTGCTGTTTGAAATCACCGACATGTTCGACATGGCAACACGACCGGAATTGCTGCTCCTACAGAAGACAATGGTCGTGGTGGAAGGGGTCGCCCGCAAGCTCGATCCGTCTTTCAACATGTGGGAGGTCGCTGAACCCGTTCTGCGACCGGAAGTGACACGCCTCATCGGCCCCAGCGCGAAACTGGAGGAAGCAGGAGAAGGCCTCGTCGCTCTCGGCCAACTCGCGCGACAGGCGCCAGAGCTAGCCCGTCGCGCACAACGCCTTTCCGACGAAATTGACCGTGCGACGGCCGAAGGCATCCGCCTCGATGCTCCGACTATAGCCGCCATTGGCAGTGCGGAAGCGCGCGCCAGCCGGTCAGGTCGCGTGGCACTCTGGGTGATTGCTGTAGCCGCAGTCTGGGTGGCCATAGCAGCCAGTGGATGACCGACGTGCCGAAATAAGCAATAGTTCAAAGATGATGCAGCATTCCGCCCTTACCGAACGCTCCATCCTGCTCCTTATTGGCGGCGGGATCGCAGCCTATAAATGCCTCGACCTCATCCGCCGCCTGCGTGAGCGAGGAGCGGACGTGCGTGTAGGCATGACTAAAGCAGCGCAGGAATTCGTTACCCCGGGCTCCACCCAGGCTCTGACTGGCTCTCGGGTCTTCACCGACCTTTGGGACCGCGATGCCGAGCACGATGTCGGCCACATTCGCCTCGCGCGAGAAGCCGATCTCGTCATCGTTGCCCCAGCCACGGCAGATCTAATAGGTAAGATGGCAAACGGATTGGCGGATGATCTGCCGACCACCGTTCTCCTCGCCGCGTCCTCCCCGGTGCTCTGCGCCCCGGCAATGAACCCGGCTATGTGGACTCACCAAGCAGTAGAGCGGAACGTCGAGCAGCTTGAGGCCGACGGCGTGCATTTTGTTGGTCCCGGCCAAGGTGAAATGGCGGAGAGCGGTGAAGCCGGTTGGGGGCGGATGGCCGAACCGCTGGAAATCATCGCCGCCGCTGAGGACATTCTGGACGATGCGCCGAAACCTCTTGCAGGCAAGCGTGCGGTCGTCACCTCCGGTCCAACCCGCGAAGAGATCGACCCGGTCCGCTACATTTCCAACCACTCCTCCGGCAAGCAAGGTCACGCCATCGCTGCTGCCCTCGCAAGGGCCGGCGCAGATGTTGTGTTGGTCTCCGGCCCCGTTTCCATCCCAGACCCGGTGGATGTGACTGTGGTGAGAGTTCAAAGCGCCACCGACATGCTCAAAGCTGTCGAAACCGCCCTTCCCGCCGCTATCGGCGTTTTTGTTGCCGCCGTTGCAGATTGGCGCGTTGAGCGAGCAGAGCAGAAAATGAAGAAGGGGAAAGATGACCTACCCTCACTCACCTTCTCCGAGAATCCCGACATTCTGGCCACCATATCCAATGCAGCGAACCGCCCAGATCTCGTTATCGGCTTCGCCGCTGAAACCGAAAAGCTGGAGGAGCATGCCCGCGCCAAACTCGATAGGAAGGGCTGTGACTGGATTGTCGCCAACGACGTTTCGCAAGGCGTCTTCGGAACGGATCGCAACGACGTGACACTGGTGACGAAAACCAGCTCCAACAATTGGCCCGCGGGGTCAAAAGACCAGATTGCAGCGCGGCTGGTAAAGCAGATTGTTGAACGCTTCGCGACTGTTGAAACATAGAGGCCGCAAGCGATGACAGCCTGGCTTTTCCTTACCATCGCCATCACGCTGGAAGTCACGGGCACGTTCCTCCTCAAACTCTCCAACGGCTTTGAGAAATGGCAGTGGGGAACATTGTCGATCCTCTGCTATTCGATGTGCTTCTGGGCGCTCGCACCAGCTATGAAAGTGCTGCCGGTTGGCGTCGTCTATGCAATTTGGGCCGGGGTTGGCATTGTTGCTGCATCTCTTATCGGTCTCCTCGCATTTGGTGAGAAGCTCGGGCCATTTCAGCTTGTTTGCATCACGATGGTGCTGGCAGGGGCGGTCGGCCTGCGATTGACCACAAGCACCTAGAGTGCGCTGCTCATCGCATGCGCGACACCGGCAAAATGCAAGCCCGCCGCGACAACAACGAAGCTGTGCCAGATGGTGATGTGGTAGGGCAGCTTTTCCCAGCGGTAGAAGATGACCCCAACTGTGTAGAGCACGCCGCCAAAGGCAAGGAACGTCAGACTTTCCGCAGACAATGAACGCCAAATAGGCACAATGCCGATGGCGCAAACCCAGCCAAGACCAAGATAGAGCGCAAGAAGGGCCCCTTCAAAGCGGCCCGGCAAGAAGAGCTTTGCGATAATTCCAACCGCCGCACCCACCCAAATCGCGGCAATGAGCGCGGCGGCCCAGACGGTGCTGTCGAGCTGTGAAAGAAACGCAGTACACGTGCCAGCGATCATCAAATAGATCGCCGAATGGTCGAAGCGACGCAGCCAGAGTTTCGCATGGCTCATGGGCCACATATTGTAGGCGAGCGAGCAGCCGAGCATGGCAAAAAACCCAGCAGCATAAACCAGCACGGCCACCATCTCCCCAGTGCCACGCCAATTTGCGACATGCCAAATGAGAAGACCAAAGGCGATAGCTCCAGCAATGATGCCAGCAGAGTGAATGACGGCATCGGAAATCTTCTCGCCAGGCGAATAGCGTCGCCCCCAATAGAGACGCAGCTTCTTCAGAGCTTCAGCATCAGTGATGTCTTTCAGGGTCACAAGGTCATTCCTGTCTTCGGCAACTCAGTGAGCGCCACTGTCATCGCCAAGAACTTCCTTCGAAGCGACGGTGGAATCACTCTTGAGCTGGTAGATGAGCGGCACACCGGTGCCGAGATTGAGGCCGGTAACCTCGTCTTTGGAGAGGCCGTCCAGAACCATCACCAACGAACGAAGAGAATTTCCATGGGCGGCGACAAGCACCGTCTCCCCGCGCAGAACCCGAGGCAGAATCTCACTCATATAATAAGGCCAGACCCGCGCGCCGGTGTCCCGCAGGCTTTCGCCGTCATCACCGGGAGGCGGCGTATCGTAGGAGCGACGCCAGATATGGACCTGCTCCTCACCCCATTTTTCGCGGGCATCGTCTTTGTTGAGCCCTGCAAGATCACCGTAATTGCGCTCGTTCAACGCTTCATCGTGGATCGTTTCCAGGTCCGACTGACCAACCCCATCCAGGATCATCTGGCAGGTCTTTTCCGCCCGTTGCAGGACTGATGTGAAGGCGATGTCGAAGGTCATACCGCGTTCGCCGACGGCCTTGCCCGCCTGCTGCGCTTCTTCAACGCCCTGTTCAGTCAGGTCGGGATCACGCCAACCAGTGAAAAGGTTCTTCTTGTTCCACTCACTCTGTCCGTGGCGGACGAGAACGAGGGTGCCTGCGTCTTTGCTCATCATGTTTCCTTCAGGCCGAGGACATCTAACATGTCGTAGCGGCCGGGTTTCTGGCCAAACGCCCAGCGCGCGGCTCGAAGCGCGCCCTTGGCGAAAATCTGTCTGTCGGTAGCGCGGTGGATCAGTTCCAGCCGCTCCCCTTCTCCCGCCAGCAGGACGGTGTGTTCTCCTACAACTGAACCGCCGCGCAGGGTTGCAAAACCAATCGTGCCATCTTCCCGCGCGCCGGTAATACCGTCCCGCACGCGCACATCGTTCCCTTCAAGCGCGATATCGCGACCCCGCGCAGCGGCATCGCCGAGCAGAAGTGCCGTGCCGGAGGGCGCGTCAACCTTGTGCTTGTGGTGCATTTCCAGAACTTCCAGATCGAAGTCCGGTAGCGCCCGGGCAGCGCGTTCCGCCAGGACCGCGAGGGCAATGACGCCCGCGGAATAATTGCCGGACTGCACGAGCCGCGCATGGCGGGCGCAGGCGTCCAACCGTTCGTCCTGCCGTGCGTCCATGCCAGTCGTGCCGATGACATGGACGATCCGCGCCTGTGCGGCGAGTTCAGCAAAATTCACGGTTGCGGCAGGGCCAGTAAAATCGATGACGGCGTCGGCTTTGGCAAAGAGCGGCAACGGATCGTCGGTGACCATCACACCACTGTCGCGCATTTCGCAAAGCGCACCGGTATCAGCACCTAATTCCGTAGCGCCCTCGCGCTCCACCGCGCCGACAAGTGCGAAATCATCACTTTCGGCAACAGCGCGCATAATCGAGCGGCCCATGCGCCCGGCCGCGCCGGTAACAACAATTT
The DNA here is from genome assembly GCA_929200315.1 of uncultured Alphaproteobacteria bacterium. GTDB lineage: Bacteria > Pseudomonadota > Alphaproteobacteria > Rhizobiales > Rhizobiaceae > Pseudahrensia. The sequence goes on from CAKMZB010000006.1 coordinate 147,080, forward strand.
TTAGATCACTCATGAAGACAGTTCCGCACCATTGCGCAGCCACCATTCCAAGCAGCGCCGTTCGGTGCAAGCGCAAAGCGCAACAGAGTTACTGAAGGCCAATGGCATGGAGCTTAGAATAGACGCCGCCCTTGCCGAGCAACTCGCCATGACGGCCTTCATCCGCCACCCGGCCACCGTCGATAACGAGGATCTTGTCGGCATTGGCGATGGTGGAGAGACGATGAGCCACCACGAGGGTCGTGCGGCCTGCCATTAGGCTTTCAAGCGCCTTTTGCACCAACGCTTCAGACTCGTTGTCGAGAGCGGAAGTCGCTTCATCCAACACCAGGATCGGTGCGTTGCGCACAAGCGCGCGAGCAATGGACAGGCGCTGCCGCTGGCCACCTGAAAGATTGCTCGCGTTTTCCGAAAGCGGCGTGTCGTAACCCTGCGGCATAGCGGTGATAAAGTCGTGCGCCTGAGCAGACCGCGCCGCCGCCTCAATCTCAGAATCGGAGGCAGCGGGACGCGCGAAGCGCAGATTCTCCCGCACCGTGCCCTGAAAGAGGATCGGCGACTGGCTGACGAAAGCAATCTGCGAGCGCAGCGACATCAGGCTGACGGAAGAAATATCGGTGCCATCGATGGTGATTGCGCCGGATGTCGGCTCGTAGAGACGCTGGAGCAAGGCAACAGCGGTTGACTTGCCGCCGCCCGATGGTCCGACAAGCGCAGTGGTCTTGCCCGCTTCGGCAATGAAGGACATGCCCGCGATCACCGGTTGATCGTCATCACCCTGCCCATAGTGGAAGTGGACATCATCAAAGACGACCTCTCCGGCGGTGAGCGGCAGTTCCGGTCCCTCGCCCTGCGATGGGCCACCATCGGCGGCTTCGGGCGGAGTGTCGAGGAGTTCGTAGAGCATCCGCCCGTTCACGAAGGAACGCTCTACGGCGACCTTGAGACGGGCGAGGCGTTTGGCGGGTTCATAAGCGAGCAGCAAGGCCGTCATGAAAGAGGCAAGGTTGCCCGCCGAATAGCCCTCATTGACCACCCGCCATCCGCCATAGGCGATGACACCAGCCACGGAAAGACCAGCGAGCGTCTCCATCAGCGGCGCAGTGCGCGCGACAAGCTGGGCAATTTTGTTGGCGCGGCCTTCCACCTGTTTGGTGAGGCCTTCTAACCCCTCCCGCATGCGCTCTTCCATCGTGAAAGCTTTCACAATCTGGATGCCGTGGGCGGTTTCCTGGATGCGGGTCGTCACCTGCGCATTGAGATGCACCTCGTCCCGGGCAATCGTCTTCACCCGGCGCGCGTAACGGCCAATCGTGTAGAGCGCGATTGGACCGGCGAGGAAAATAATCGCACTCATAAGCGGGTCGGCGTAAATCATGACGCCGACAAGGCCGATCAGTGAGAGCAGGTCGCGGGCACCTGCGAGGACGATGACGTTGAGCATCTCACGGATGGCGAGGATATTCTGGTTGATCCGCGCCACAAGCGTTGCCGAATGCTGGCCTGTGAAAAACCCGGCGCCGAGTGAAAGCAGATGAGCGTAGATACGCCGCTGGAACCGGGCGACCATGTTGTTGCCGATGCGGTTGAGCGTCACTGACTGGATGTAGGTCATGATGCCCTTGACCAGAAAGACAGCCACGACGACGGCCGACAATCTGTAGGCTGCATCAAGATCACCGCCGAGGAACACCTCCTCCACAACCGGGCCCATGAGCCAGGCGGAAAAAGCGGTGGTCCCGGAAATCACCACTAGCGCGCAGATCGCGATGATGTATTGGCGGCGGTAGGCAACAAAGTTCTCCCCCACCATGCGCGCGAGCACGGATGCTTCATCACCGTCTTGGGTGAACCATTTCCAAATCCCGTTCATGGGCGCTGACATAGGCGGGAAATGCGGCGAGTCATATGTTCTTGCACGAAATAATGCGTATTCACCGGCGCTTGTGGCCACATTGCAACGGTTTAGGCCGTTTCAAACCGTCCAGGTGCGGCGGGCAAGGTCGATAGCGTAAGAATCCGGCTCCCGTGCCAATGCCGCAAGGCCGCACAATGCGGGCAAATCAGCTTTAATTACCATGGTGGCGATGTTGCGTAACAGATTGCCATGAGGAGCTTTGTCCTCAAAGGACTGCCGGAACGGACCTTCGGTGAGGAAGGGCAAAATGCGGGTCGGGATGCCACCCGCCAGATAGACCCCACCCTGTGCATAGGCTGTCAGCGCCATGTCACCCGCAACACGGCCAAGACAGGTGGCAAAAAGCTGCACTGTAAGGGTGGTGTGGTCTTCCTCACGTCTTTCATGGGCGGCCAACGCCGCCGTGGTAACATGGCTTGGATCATGGAACAGCGGTGGTGTGTCATCGGCCTTGCAAACCGCCCTGTAGAGATTGACAAGGCCCCGCCCGGACAGAACCTGCTCGGCAGAAACGCGCCCATCCACCCGGTCAAGATGCTCCCAGATCGCGGCTTCCCAATCGGTTCGGGGGCCAAGATCCACATGACCGCCCTCCCCAGGCACCGGAACCCAGGTGCCGTCAGCTCGCACGAGCTGACCTACACCGAGGCCGGTGCCAGGACCAAGCACCACCTTGGTACGCCCGTCCATGACCTCACCGCCACCAATGCGCACCAGGTCCTCATCCGCCAGCACCGGCAAAGCGAGAGCCTGAGCAGCAAAATCATTAACCAGTGTCAGAGCTTCAATGCCTGTTTTTTTCAAGAACGGCTCGGGTCGCACTTCCCAGGGGGAATTGGTGAAATCCATTCCATCGGCACGGATCGGCCCCGCCGCGGCGATGATTGCCCGCCGCGGCCTTGCGCCACCGGCAGCTATGACGACACCGTTGATGGCCTCTTCGATCGTGTCAAAGTCCTGCACCGCCACCGTTTCAAAGATCCGCGCCTCAGTTTGCGGGTCTTCCAGAACGCGAAAGCGCGCATTGGTGCCGCCAATGTCGGCCAGCAGGACGGGAAAGAGGTGATCAGGCAAAACTGGTTACTCGTCTCAATGCGCCGGACCCACGCTTATGTTTGTGGGTGATTGGCAAAAAGGGCATGCAATGGCCCGAATTATCTGCAACCATTGCAGGCAGACGCTCCACCTTCGCAAGAGACTATTGCGAAAAAGAAGGGCGCGAAAACCTCAAGGAAGGGAACTTCATGAAGAAACTGATGCTTGGCCTCGCGGCCGCAGCGTTCGGCACGGTCGCCATGATGACCACTGCCTTCGCCGACGATTCCGTCAAACCCGCCGTCGTCTACGACATGGGTGGCAAGAACGACAAATCCTTTAACGAAGCCGCCTATACCGGCGCTGAACGGTTCAAGGAAGAAACTGGCGTCGAATATAAGGATTTCGCAATCCAGAACGATGCGCAGCGTGAACAGGCTATGCGCCGCTTCGCCCAGCAGGGTTACAACCCTGTTGTTGCCATCGGCTTTTCCCAGGCTGCGGCACTTGAGAAAGTGGCTAAGGAATTTCCCGACACGAAATTCGCCATCGTCGACAGCGAAGTTAAACAGCCAAACGTGCGCTCCATCCTCTTTGCCGAGCATGAGGGCTCCTACCTCGTCGGCGTGATGGCAGCCAGCGCTTCCAAGACCGGAAAAGTTGGCTTTATCGGTGGCATGGACATCCCGCTCATCCGCAAATTCGCATGCGGCTATGTGCAGGGCGTGAAAGCAACTAACCCAGGCGCTGAAGTGTTCCAGAACATGACCGGCACGACGCCTGCTGCCTGGGGCGACCCGGTAAAAGGCGGCGAACTTGCCAAGTCCCAGATCGACCGCGGCGCTGACGTTGTCTTCCACGCTGCTGGCGGCACCGGCATTGGCGTGCTCCAGGCCGCTGCCGACAACGGCGCGCTCGGCATTGGTGTCGATTCCAACCAGAACGGCATGCACCCCGGCAAGATTCTCACCTCCATGCTCAAGCGGGTGGACAACGCTGTCTATGATGCCTTCATGGACGTAAAGAACGATGGGTGGTCCACGGGTGTGGACATCAAGGACCTCAAGGCCGGCGGCGTTGACTACGCGATGGACGACAACAATGCGTCCCTCGTCACCGCTGACATCAAATCCGCGGTCGAGACTGCCGCAGCTGGCATTAGAAGCGGGTCCATCTCGGTCCACGACTTCATGTCGGATGCATCCTGCCCTATTGAGTAAGCCTCACTTGGCATGAGCCAGAAAAACAAAGGCCGTTGCAAGAAATTGCGGCGGCTTTTTCATGTCCCGGGATTAAGGCTCACGCCCGATGCTCAAACTCTACTCGATGCCGTCGTCCGGCAATTCCTACAAAGTGCGGTTGCTTCTCGCCAAGCGTGCCATCCTCTTTGAGCATATAGCCGCCGAAGACGGATCGGGAGTGACAACAAGCGCGGAATTTCTGGCACTCGCCCCCAAGGGTAAGGTACCGTTGGTGGTGTTTGAGGACGGTAAAACGCTTTCGGAATCGAATGCAATCCTCACCCATTTTGGCGAAGGCTCACGCTTCTGGCCGACCGACCCACTCGCCCGCTCACGGATGCTGGCCTGGATGTTCTGGGAGCAGAACGCCCACGAAACCACCGTTGCGGTCCGGGGAGGAATTCTGAGCTATGAGAAGAACGCGGCAAAGCGGATGCCTGAAATCCTGGGCCCGCTGCTGGAGGCCGGCCACGGAGCACTTGCAGTAATGGACGAGCAACTAGACCGCACGCCTTATCTGGCAGCTGACGCAATCTCCCTCGCCGACATCTGCCTCTACGCCTACACCCACAGCGCTGATGACAAGGGCGGCTTTGATCTTAGCCGCTTCCCCGCAATCAAAGAATGGCTCAGACGAGTTGAAGCCGATGACGGCCATGTTCCGCTAGACTGGCTGCCGGGCGAGTAGGATTACGCCTCTGTGCCTGGGCGTTCGCCAGAGACAATGTCGGAGAAGTTATCAAAAAATTCCCCCGCCAGTTTCTTGGCCGTTGAATCGATCAGTCGACCGCCGAGCTGGGCAATCTTGCCGCCCACCTTGGCATCGACCTCATAATCAAGACGCGTACCTTCACCGTCATCGGTGAGGCGCACATCGGCACCACCCTTAGCGAAGCCTGCAATGCCGCCTTTCCCCTCTCCTTCAATACGATAACTCGTCGGCGGGTTGAGGTCCTGCAGCATGACGTCGCCCCTGAAGGTCGCCTTTACGGGTCCAATTTTCAGCCCGACTGTTGCGGAAAGTTCGGTCGAGCTCTCCATTTCCAACTCCTGGCAACCGGGGATTGCGCGGCGCAGCACGTCCGGGTCGTTAAGCGCAGCCCAGACCTTTTCGCGGGGGGCGGGAATAAGATGGGTGCCGTTCATGTTCATGGGTGCAGTGCCTGTGGTTGGTCTGGAGCCTTGGCCGCAAACGCTAACAGCGTGTCCGACGCTTTGCCAGACGCGACGATGGCGCTAAGGGTGCGCTATGGCTCGCCCAACTTACAAACAGAAGCACAAAACTCGCTCGCAAGACGCTGGGTCGAAACGTGACTATGGGCGGAAACAGGCGAACCAGACCCCCAAACCGTACTCGCCACCCATCACGAAGCGTCCGCTCCCGGCCAAGCGCGTTGGCGCACGTTTACCGGCAGAGGCTGGACTGCTCATGGAGGTTGCGCCGGATAGCGACTACGCGCTCGTCGACAGCGGCCTGAACGCTGAGGGCGAAGGCGAAAAGCTGGAACGCTATAACGGCGTCCTCATCCGCCGCCCGGAAAACCAGGCCGTCTGGCGCCGCTCTTTACCGGAGGCACAATGGGCAAAGGCTGAAGCCATATTTACAGGCGATGATGCTGATGCTGTCGCTGAAGGCGCCGGCCGCACGGACCGTGGTCGCTGGTTGTTTCCGAAAGGTCCGGTGGGGGAAGGCGAACGCTTCCCCATGACGTTCAACGACATGGCCTATCACGGCCGCTTCACTGCCTTCCGCCATACTGGCGTCTTCCCGGAACAAGCGGCGCATTGGCATTGCATGGCGCGGGTGATCGAGGCTGTGGACAGGCCCGTGAAGGTGCTCAACCTCTTCGGCTATACCGGCATCGCCTCCCTCGTTGCTGCCCGGGTGGGAGCGTATGTTACCCATGTCGATGCCTCCAAGAAGGCCGTCGCACAAGCGCGGGAAAATGCCGAGCTTGCCGGACTGACCGATGCGCCGGTTCGCTGGATTTGCGATGATGCTGTCAAGTTCTGCGAACGAGAGGTTCGGCGCGGTAATTCTTACGACATCATCCTTCTCGACCCTCCCGCCTATGGCCGCGGTCCCAAAGGCGAAGTCTGGCAGCTCTTCGACGACCTGCCCCATATGCTCGACCTTGTTCGCGATCTGCAAAGCTCATCACCACTGATGAGCGTACTCACATCTTACGCCATCCGCTCCAGCCATCTGACGTTGCTGGAAGCCATGCAGGACGCTTTTGCCGGGATGGACGGGCGGCTTGATGCTGGCGAGTTGGTTCTCTTGCAGGAGAGCGGCGAGCGGCGGCTCTCCACCTCCATGTTTGCCCGCTTCATAGCGCCGGGAGTGAACCCATGAGCGAGATCCGCCAAGGCCGGGTGGAGGAGATTACCTCTCATTCCAATCCGCGCATCAAATCCATCCGTGCGCTGGCCATGAAGAAAGCGCGCGACCGCGATGGCCTGTTCATCGCAGAAGGTTTGAAGCTTTCAACAGACGCGCTGGCCGCCGGTTGGGAAATCACCACCCTCGTCCATCCCAAACGCGCGCTGGAGGACGACAATCTACGCGGCAGGATCGAGCCGCTCAGCGCTACCATCCGTGCACGGGGCGGAGACATCCTCACCGTGCCGGACAAGTTGATGGTTGCTCTTACCAAGCGCGATAATCCCCAAGTGGTGCTTAGTGTGATCCGCCAAAAGGAGACAGCAACGACCGATGTGCCATCCGGCAATGAAACCTGGCTCTGCCTTGAGAAGGTCCGCGATCCAGGAAACCTCGGCACCTGTTTTAGAACCGCCGAGGCGCTGGGCATCGCGCAGGTTCTGTTGGTTGGAGACACGACCGATCCCTTCGCACTGGAGACAGTCCGTGCCACGATGGGGGCCTTCTTCCATGTCCCCTTCGCACGGCTCAGCAATGAGCAGTTGACCCAACTGGCCAAGGGCTTTCGTACCAATGGCGGGAATGTCACAGGGGCGCACCTGGAGGGGAGTGAAGACCACCGCGCGCTTGATTATTCAGTCGGACCTCAGCTTCTCGTTATGGGCAACGAGCAGGCTGGGCTGACCAGCGAGGCAAGCGCCGCCTGTGATCGCCTCGCCCGCATCCCAATGGCGGGGGAAGCAGATAGCTTGAATCTCGCGGTCGCCACCGGCATCCTCACTTTCGCCGCGCGGAATCACGCGCTGTGAGCGGTTTGATACCAAAGGCGTTGTTCGTGACACTTCTCGTCGCGCTCGATCAAGCGTCCAAATGGGCAACCGAAGCTTACCTACCCTGGCAGGAAAACATCGGTTTCGTGCCGTTCATCTCGCTCTTTCGCACGCACAATTTCGGCGTTGCCTTCTCTATGTTTTCAGATGCTGGCGCTCTGCCACTCCTGGCACTGACCGCCGCGATCTGCACGGTCATTGTCTGGATGTGGGCAAGGCTTCCGCCGAACCGACATCTCGCGCAGTTCGGATTGGCCTTCATCATCGGCGGCGCGCTCGGCAACCTCATTGACCGGGCCTGGCACGGCTACGTGATCGACATGATCCGCTTCCATACAGAGACGTGGTCCTTTGCGATCTTCAATGTGGCTGACAGCTTCATAACAATCGGCGCGACGCTGGTCATTGCAGACGAGTTGCTTGCTATGCTCAAACAGAAACGAAACACCGGACAGGACAAGACACCATGAGCTTCAAGGCCATTCAGATTTCCAAGGAAGAGCAGGGGGAACAGTCCGTCGACGTTATCCAGCTTACCGACGCAGACCTGATGGAGGGTGACGTCACGGTGGACGTCGAAGCGACCACGGTGAACTACAAGGACGGCCTCGCCATCACCGGTCGCAGCCCGGTTGTGCGCCATTGGCCGATGGTGCCGGGGATCGACTTCGCGGGTGTCGTTGCTGAATCGAGCCATGCCGGTTTCGCTAAAGGTGACGCTGTAATCCTGAACGGCTGGGGCGTCGGCGAAACCCATTGGGGTGGTTATGCCGAGCGCGCGCGCGTGAAGGGCGACTGGCTCATCAAGCGCCCGAACGGGATTTCCGCCAAACAAGCCATGGGCATCGGCACGGCAGGCTATACGGCCATGCTCTGCGTCATGGCGTTGGAACGCCACGGTATCACACCAGGCGACGGCCCGATCCTGGTGACCGGTGCCAATGGCGGCGTCGGGTCGGTAGCAATCTCCGTACTCGGTAAACTTGGCTACGAGGTCATCGCCTCAACCGGTCGTCCGGAGGAAGCAGATTTCCTCAAAAGCCTTGGCGCAAGCGAGATCATCGACCGGGCTGAGCTTTCTGAGAAGGGCCGCCCGCTTGGCAAGGAACGTTGGGCAGGCGCGGTGGACGCGGTCGGCTCCCACACCCTCGCCAACGCTATCGCGCAGACGAAATATGGTGGCGCGGTTGCCGCCTGTGGGTTGGCGCAAGGATTCGATCTGCCCGCCACTGTTATGCCCTTCATCCTACGCGGCATTGCTTTGCTCGGCGTTGATTCAGTGATGGCACCGAAGGCCCTGCGCGAGGAAGCCTGGAGTCGTCTCGCCAAGGATCTCGACATGGGCAAGCTCGATGCACTCACAACTGAAATCGGCTTTGATGATCTCATTGAGACGGCAAACGACATCGTTGAAGGCAAGGTGCGCGGTCGCGTGGTGGCGATGGTCTAAGCGTTTAGCTTAAGCACCAGGCGAGTATCGCTTTCTGGGCGTGGAGGCGGTTTTCCGCCTCGTCAAAAACGACGCTCTGTGGCCCGTCCATCACGCCATCTGTCACCTCTTCCCCGCGCTTGGCGGGGAGGCAGTGCATGAAGATCGCATCATTCTTGGCCTTGGCCATCAACGTCTCATCCACTGCAAATGGCGCGAAGGAATTGTGCCCGGCAGCCTCCGCCTCAAAGCCCATGGAAACCCACTTGTCGGTGATGACCGCGTCTGCCCCGGCGACGGCTTCAGCGACATTTTGGGTCAACACCACATCGCCACCCTCAGCCTTCGCCCAATCGACAAACCGGCCAGCCGGTTCACGGCCCTCTGGCGTCGCCACCGCCATCTGAAAACCAAACCGCGCGCTCGCTTCCAGGAAGGAATGGACGACATTATTACCGTCCCCCGCCCAGGCCAGACGCTTGCCCGCGATGGGACCGGAATGCTCTTCGAACGTCATGACATCCGCCATGATTTGGCAGGGATGGGTTTCGTCGGTCAGGCCATTGATAACCGGCACAGTTGCGTGTTCGGCAAGCTCCAGCAGCCGGTCATGGGCCGTGGTGCGGATCATGATCGCATCGACATAGCGCGACAAAACCCGCGCTGTGTCTGCAATCGTTTCCTGCCCAGTGCCCAGCTGCGTCTCCGCCCCAAGCATGATCGTTTCACCGCCAAGCTGGCGCATGCCGACATCAAAGGAGACGCGAGTGCGGGTTGAGGGCTTGTCGAAGATCATCGCCAACACCTTGCCCTCAAGCGGGCGTGGGCTGCTCCCCGCCTTCGTAGCAGCCTTCAACCGCCCTGCATCAGTTAACATAGCGCGTAGCTCAACGGCCCCAACGGCTGCAATATCAAGAAAGTGCTTCGCCATCTCTATTGAGCCGCTTGCATTGCGGAGAGCGCCGCGTCCATCTTGGCAACGCCTTCCTTCAATTCTTCTTCTGTCACAGTGAGCGGCGGCATGATGCGCACGACATTGTCGCCAGCGGGAACGGAAAGAAGGTTCTGGTCGCGAAAAGCCGCAACAACATCAATGTTCGGCACGCGGCACTTCATGCCCTGCAACAGGCCATCACCACGCGCGAGTTCGATGATATCAGGATAGGTGTCGGCGAGTTCGGCAAGGCGCTGACGCAGGAACCGCCCTTTATCGTTGACCGCCTCGAGAAAGCCGCCCTCGAGCACCACATCGAGCACCGCATTGCCAACAGCCATGGCAAGCGGATTGCCACCATAGGTCGTGCCGTGGGTGCCAGGCTGCATTGCAGAGGCCGCCTCTTCAGAAGCCAAGCACGCGCCGACTGGGAAGCCGCCGCCAATACCTTTAGCGATGGCCATGATGTCCGGCTCTGCACCTTCAATCCATTGATGGGCAAAGAACCGGCCTGTCCGTCCAACACCGCACTGGACCTCGTCATAGATGAGCAAAATACCTTGTTCGTCGCAGAGCTTGCGCAACCCGCGCAGGCATTGGTGCGGAACCGGCCGGATGCCACCTTCGCCCTGCACGGGCTCGATGAGAATGGCCGCGGTTGTGGGACCAACAGCAGCTTTCAGCGCATCGTGGTCACCGAAGGGCAGTGAGATAAAACCTTCCAGCTTCGGCCCAAAGCCTTCCATATATTTGGAATTTCCGCCCGCCGAGATCGCAGCAAGAGAACGGCCATGAAAGGCACCTTCAAAGGTGATGATGTCGATCCGCTCGGGATTGCCATTGTCATAGTGCCAGCGACGGGCCGTCTTGAAGGCGGCTTCAAGGCTCTCTGTGCCGGAATTGGTAAAGAACACCCGCTCGGCAAAGGAGTTTTCACACAAACGCCCGGCGAGCTTCGTCTGCTGCGGGCTCTCGTAAAGATTGGAGACGTGCCAGAGTGCTTCAGCCTGTGTCTTCAACGCCTCTACCAAATGAGGATGACCGTGACCAAGGGCGTTCACCGCAATTCCGGCAGCGAAATCAAGGTATTCCTCGCCTTCAAACGTGTAGAGACGCACGCCCTCTCCGCGCTCGAATTGCAGCGGCACCCGGGCAAAAGCGTCGTAAAGAGGGGCTTGGCTCTTGGTCATCACGCGAACCTTCCAGCGCATTATTGAACGAAAAAACCGCCTCATGGGCGGTGGTTAAGGCTGTCTCTTACGCCGCGCGGGAACCATGTCAATTCTGCCGCCCCTGTTTGGGTATATCGTGCGCCGGTCGAATTTTGCGTGCCGGGCGCAAAGATTGAGCAAAATCAGTACCGGATTCTTTCGGCTGGGGACAAATTGAAAAAATGATTCGTAACCACCCTACCTTTCCTTGCGGCGCCGGATTTGCCTGCCTAGTTTACTTTCAACCGGGCCAAGCCAGTACGGCGTGACGGCCCCAACAACAGCCTCAACCGCCCGCAACTTTGCGGTAAGGCGCGCTTCCCTCAAGCGCGGCGATGGGTGGATTCGGCCCGGCAACGGGCGGGGCGCGCAATGACCGGCAAAGCCGGCGCTAGGAGAACTCATGGCCTGGACCGAAGAACGTGTCGCTCGTCTCACCAAGCTTTGGCAGGACGGCCTTTCCGCCAGCCAGATTGCAGCTGACCTTGGCGGCGTGACGCGCAATGCGGTTATCGGCAAGGTGCATCGTCTTGGCATGTCCGGGCGGGACAAAGCACCCGGCACTGGCGGCAAGGCCGCGAGCAAAGCCGCGCCCGCTGGCACGACCTCAATCAATTCAGGAAAGACTGCGCAGAGCCGCACCAAACCCGCGGGTCAAGCCACCAGTGCCAGAGGCGGATCGTCCGCCACCTACACACGCCCGCAGCGCAACACAGCAGGCGGCAGCGTTGGCAATGCAGCACTCAAGATGGAGCTGGAGGAGGATGCCGTTGAAGAGGCGCAAACCGCTGAAGCTATTGAAGAAGCTGTAGATAACGTCGTTCCGATCTCCAGAAAACTCGACCTGCTTCAGCTTACCGAAAGCACCTGCAAATGGCCGACGGGTGACCCGACCATGCCGGGCTTTTCCTTCTGCGGACACACCAGCGCTGAAGATAAACCCTATTGCGAGTTCCATTCCAAACTCGCCTTCCAACCGCCAAACGAGCGCCGCCGCCGCCGCTAGGCTGCGCCGTATTTTGCAACATCAGACGCCCGCCCTTTCGGCGGGCGTTTTGCTTTCCGGCGTTAGCGTTTGACAGCTCTAGGCACCTTTGAAACCCTTGCCTCTTCAGCCCCTGGAAGGATCTTCGCCCATGCTCGAACTGACCGTCTCCGGCAACACCCGTACCTTCGACATGGACGATCCAAAGCTCCCCGACTGGGTCGAGGACGAGGCCTTCGGCGCGGGGGACTACCCTTATGAGGGAAAGCTGAAGAGGACTGATTACAATGAACAAATGGCCGCATTGCACCTTGAAATGGTGAAGCTCCAGACCCACCGGCTTGCCAACGGCAAACGCATCATCATCATCTTTGAAGGCCGTGATGCGGCGGGTAAGGGCGGCACGATTGGCGCGGTGCGGGAATATCTCAATGCCCGCCATTGCCGCACTGTTGCTCTGCCAAAACCCACCGAGACCGAGCAAGGTCAGTGGTATTATCAACGCTATATCGAACACTTCCCGACCGATGGTGAAATGGTTCTGTTCGACCGCTCCTGGTATAACCGCGGCGGGGTCGAGCCGGTGATGAGGTTTTGTACCCGCCAGCAACATACCCAGTTCCTCGACCAAACCTCGGATTTTGAGAAAATGATCGTTGAAGAAGGGATCGCCTTCTTCAAGATCTGGCTCAATGTCGGCCAGGAAATGCAGATGAAACGCTTTCATGATCGTCGCCACAACCCGTTGAAAAGTTGGAAACTTTCACCCATCGACCTGAAGGCGCTTGGCAAATGGGACGACTACACCAAGGCCCGCGACCAGATGCTTGAAGCAACCCATACCGACCACGCGCCATGGGCAATCGTGCGTTCAAACGACAAGCGGCGAGCGCGCGTAGCGGTGATGCGGCACGTGCTTTCCCGGCTTGATTATCCGGAGAAAAACGCCGCCGCGATTGGAACGGAGGACCCGTTGATTATTGGTAGCGGGCCCAAATTCCTCAACGAAATGGGCGCCTGATTTGCAGCCCTATTCGCCGAGTCTCATGCGGATGACGGCAACATCGACAGACCTGCCCTGGCCCAGAATATCAGTGTTGATGGCAACATAAGCACTGCGATCGGCGGGCATGGAGATATCCTCGGCAAGAACATCAAAAATGTGGGACGTCGGATCTCGGCCAACCTCGAAACGCTTGCGACCGCAGGAACCCAGAACGTCAAATTCGCAATAGATTGCAACCTGTTGGTCGCCATCGGTAGGGGCCGCCACAACGATCTCGAAGGTTGTCGCTTTGCCGCGCATCTGCTGCACAACGCCGGGGGGAATGCGGATAAGAATGTTGCCGTCGGCCCCGGCACTCGCCGAGCGCAAACGAGCAATTGTCCCACCTTCCACCTGCACCAATTCTGCTGTTCCGCGGTTCTCCGTTACAATGGCGGATGGGTCGGTTGCGGGGTCAAAAACGCTGACCCAGCCCTCCCCGTCGCCGGGGGTAAACGGTCCGCGGATTATGGGGTCCTGCGGGTTCGCAATGGTCTGTTCTATTTGATTTTTCAGCAATTCCGGCCCGAAGGTCCAAGCCCACCAAACCGCCGTTCCAAGGCCGCAAAGGATGATGACCCAAGCAAGCATCTTGATGTAAGGCCGCTTTTTGGGAATGGGCTCAACCTCTGTTTCGGGCGCTTCAGCTTGGCCACCGTTTTTGGTGGCCGCTGCCGGTGCTGCGGCAGATCCATCAAAGGCTGGTTCCCGCCGCTGTGCTAAAAATTGCTGCGGCGCGGCATCGGGTTGGGAAATAGGCCCTGTTTGTTGGGAAATAGGGGCCGATGTTTCGACAATAGGAGCCGTTTTTACAGAAACGGGTGCCTGGACAGGTTGCGGCGCGGGCGGTTCTGCGCGAGCAGGCGCCTGCGGCGTGACGACCGGGGCTGAGGGTGGGCTCGGCGGCGCGGCTGGAGCAGCCGGAGCAACCACAGGCGGAGTCACCGGCGGGGGTCCAGACTGGGTTGCTGGTGTGGCTATTGGCGCTGGCGCAGGCGGCGCAGCTGGAAGTTCAACTGGCGGAGCCGAAGGAGTGACCACCGGTTGTCGCTCCGGCGGTGATTGCGGGGCAGCGACCGGCGGAGCAGAAGGCGCATTTGGGGGATAAGTTTCCAGGGCAGGCTCAGGAGCAGCAGCGGGAGCTGGAGGCTCCACTGGCGAACCCGGTGGTGCCGCCGGCACTTCCGGTTGGGGCGCGGGCTTCTCAACAGGCGGAGCGACCGGGGGCGGTGAAACCTCGCGCGGTGTTTCAGGCGGTGAAACCGGCGGCGTTTGTGCAGCGGTTGCTGCGGAAACTTCGACGGGGGCCGGTGGGGGCTCGACCGGCATTTGCGGCGTGACCAGCGGGTCCAGTCTTTCAGCCGGAGCTTCCTCGGGAGCTACTGGCATGGATTGCGACGCAGCAGCGATAACCTCAGGCGCAACTGGCGGTAGAGGCTCATCTGTTCTCGCCGGTGAAACCTCAACCGGCGCTTCCGGTATGGGAGGCGTCACAGGCGGTTCTGCCTGAACAGGTTCCACGGGCGGAGCAGCGGGTACTTCGGCAACTGGTGGGGTTTCTACGGATGCTTCCGTTGGGGGCAACTGCGGATCAGACGGCGGCGCCTGCGGAGGCGCTACCGCCACCGGCTCCGTCGCAGCATCCGGTGCCGTCGGAGCTTGAGCGGCAGACGGTGCGGGCACATCTGCGCCGCCAACGAAATCAGCTTCGATCTGCTTTATCGCATCCTCCAGCCTGGCGCGTTGAGCTTCTCCAGTGGCTGGCTCAAGGCTGGTGCTGGCCGCCAGCATCCGGTCGAGCGCGATGCGCGATGAGCGGTAGATCCGCTCCCGCGACGCCGGATCGCCTCCGGCATTTTGCGTGTCGATGGCATTCCTGATGAGGTCCTCGAACCCGGCCATTGACGCAACTCCCCCAACTCACTCTTCCAGCGGAACAATCCCACCAGCCCAAACTGTTTTAGATTGGGATTGTCGCCTTGCCTAGCGGGCCGTTAATTGACGTATTGGTAAGAGTTCTTCAGGTTCGCGACAAATCGCATCTCCCGAAGGCCGAAAACATGACGCTCCCTCCGATCCTGCAAAAGAATCTGGCTCTGCCGGCGGTTGCCGCACCACTCTTCATTATCTCGCACCCGCCGCTGGTGATTGAGCAGTGCAAAGCCGGCGTAGTGGGTTCCTTCCCGGCGCTGAACGCACGCCCGCAATCGCAGCTTGATGAGTGGCTCGACGAGATTACCGGCGCGCTCGGCCCCGACGACGCGCCCTTTGCGGTGAACCAGATCGTCCACAAGTCCAACGCCCGGCTGGAAGACGACATCGCGACTTGCGTCAAATACAAGGTGCCGATTGTCATCACCTCCCTTGGCGCACGACCGGAAGTAAACGAGGCGATCCATTCCTATGGCGGCATCGTGCTGCACGACATCATCAACAACCGCTTTGCTCACAAAGCGATTGAGAAGGGTGCCGATGGTCTCGTTGCCGTTGCCGCCGGTGCAGGTGGCCATGCGGGGGTGCTGTCGCCCTTCGCGCTGATCCAGGAAATCCGTGAATGGTTCGATGGCCCGCTGCTGCTCTCCGGCTCCATCGCGACGGGTGATGCGGTGCTGGCCGCCCAGGCCATGGGTGCCGATATGGGTTATATCGGCTCCGCCTTCATCGCCACAGAAGAAGCGCGCGCGGCGGATGGCTACAAGGAAATGATTGCCGCCAGTTCGGCCGAAGATATCGTCTATTCCAACCTCTTCACCGGCGTTCACGGCAACTATCTTAAAGGTTCGGTAGTGGCCGCCGGAATGGACCCCGACAATCTGCCCGAAAGCGACCCGTCGGCAATGGATTTCGGCGACAACAAAACCAAGGCCTGGAAGGACATCTGGGGTTCCGGTCAAGGGATCGGGGCCGTGAAAGATGTGGTCCCGACGCGGGAACTGGTGGCGCGGATGGTGCGGGAATACGAGGCGGCGAGGGAGCGGATTGGGGTTTAGAGGGGCGCGAATGTTACTCTACTTATTCAAACATCTGACGATCAACTCCGCAAATGTGTCCCAAATGGCCAGCAGATCATTGGGAGACGGAGCGAGTTGCGATGAATGAACATACTTATTCAAGGTGTCTATTGAAATGACGGCGTCCATATTCCCGGCCTTCCGGATAACTTGAAGATATCGCTTGTCGATTTGCGAATTCGCGTGGAGATCCTCGGCACATGCGTTAAGTTTTTTGAGTAATGCATCTCCCTCAACAGCTGAGGTGAGACCAGCACGCCTGATGTAATTATCGACCGAAAGCTCCAGCAAAACACGGCAAAGCACTGCAATCGCATTAGGATGTTGCTCTAACTCGAGAGAAAATTGCAGTTCCTCCCAAATTGCTTTCTGCCGTTGGAGAGAACCAGTCCAAGCTACCTCAAAATCATGGTGAGGAATGAGTCGGGCGCGCCGTTTGGGCTGTGGCGCGACCTTCTTAGTGAACTTCTTTCGGCTGCTCTTCTCGGTTTTGTCGATTGGCGCAATCGCATCAGCGACAGAAGGCAGTAGGCCCTGGCTATCCAGGCGATCGAGGTAGCGACGTTTACTTTCTGCATCCCAGATTTCGTTCAAGGTAATCTTTTTCTCTGCTAAATCTCTTGCAATTCGAGCAAGAGATTTGAGCGCTACCTCTTCTTGTCGGATAAAATGAAACTTACCCCCATCGCATGAAATACCCACTCGGTTCCGAAACACTTCAGACGACAAAAGACGGTTGAGGTTGGTTCGCGGAATCCTCAGTTGCGCCGGTACCAGGTCCGCTTCTTTCAAACGATCCTGAATCTCATCCGCAAGATTTAGACCGGTTCCCTTTCCGGTTCGATTAACAAATGTCGTCTTCATTCGTCCGTCCCAATTGGACTGACCTACGCCACCTTGGCTTCCCGTGTGTCGCCTAAATAAAATTTCATCAATTTTGTCTCTGTCGGTTTCAACCCGGCACGTAACGTTGGTGGGCACTTGCCCAGTCCAACTATCTTGAAGAGTGCGGAAATAGTCTTGAAGCTCTGTTGAGGGAGCACGGTTGGGAGCCGAAATCAACTTCAGGCAGGTCGTGCGGCGATTGCCATCATAGATGATGAACCTGTCCTTAGCGGGAAAGACCAGAGGCGGCTCATAAATGCCACCTTGATCAAGAATGTCACGGGCTAGCTTCTTCATATGCGCGCTATACTTGGCAAAGAGCCAAGCCATCGCAGCAGTCTCATTCTCAAGTTCCCCGTGCCGGTCGTTAGATCGGTTTACATCGAGTTTGCTGAGTGAAATTTCTTTATAGGTCATAGTCACACCATATCGAAATAACTCTACAATAGAAACTTGGACTTCAATTTTAATGTCAGATTTCCGTAAATAGATATTCCGGACTTTATGAGAGAATTATTATGAACCAGAATGGTGACGCAATTCTCAAACAACTCCCTTAAACCTCAAACACCGCCAGCGCGTTCTGCTCAATACTCCCCAGCGCAACGACTCCATCCAACTCCCGCACCCCCGTCACCATGTGATACGTGTCGCTGTCTCCAACATGCAGCGCGTGCACCGTGCCGTCTGTGTTGAAGACCTGCACGCGGCAGCATTTGACGGCTTTGGGTTGCAACTTTTCGGGCAGGTTGGCGACGATTTTGCGCAAGACAAACGGCAGTTTGTGAACGGTCGCCAGCGCTGGGTTTGTTTCGGAGGGAATGGCGACCCAGATGCGCCCATCGCTGCCGATGGACATGTTGTCGGGATGGCCGTCAGTGTCTGCAAATTTGGAGACCAGGCCGCTGGCTAGATCCACTTTGGTGATGTCGCAGGTGCCAGAAGCGGCAACGAGGACGGCGTTGTGGTCTTGGAGATAAACGACGCCGTTTGCAAAGCACAGCCCGTCCGCCAGCACCGTCGCGGTGCCGTCTGGGTCACGCCTAATGAGCCGCCCGGTGGAGGTGTTTTCGGCAAGGTCTTTCTTGTACTCATCGACCGGGAATTTGGACGAGCTGTCGGAGACGAAAATCGTCCCGTCCGCCAGCACATGGGCGTTGTTGCACAGATGCAGTGTATCGCCCTTCAGCGGCAGCGGCTCCACCGCACCTGTCTTGATGTCGATGGCCTGCAGGCCAAGCTCAGTGTTGCACAGCAGAATGCGTCCGTCCGGCAGCCAGTCCATACCAAGAGGCCGACCGCCAGGTTCGGCAATTTTTGTGACTTTGCCGGAGGCAATCTCAATACGAACAACAGCGTTGGAATCCTTCAGCCCGGTATAGATGTGGCCTTTGCCGTCAAAAAGCGGGTCTTCCGGCGCGTCGCCGTCCACATCAATCCTGCGCAGATTTTTCATCATTGTTCTCCCGCGCTTCACCGGGAAGCGTTCTGTTGCTCGTCTGTGAACCAGTCTAGCGGCAGAGGGGCGAGCGAAGTCAAACTGAGCTGGGCCGGTGCCTGCCGCACATCAAAGCCGGGTCAAATTGCGCATGAACATCCGGCCAATAAAAGGAATCCGACCTGCAAGGAATGTGGCGACGGTCGTCGCTGCTTTTATAAAGAACTTGTTCGATACAATCGTTTTTCGGCCACTTTCAGAAGCCGCCATAACTCTGGCACCAGCAGCGTGACGCTTTTGCGTGTAGTGGTCAGTTTCACCTTCGGTGATAGCGTTTGCTGCAGCTACGGCGTCAGCGATGCCAAGGTTCATACCCTTGCCGCCGACCGGTGAATGGCAATGGGCAGCGTCCCCGGCCAAAAGCACCCGTCCCATTTTGTAGGTTTCAGCCTGACGGATCGAGATATCAAACGAAGCCGTTCGGCGGACAGTCTCAATCTCCAGTGGTTCCGGTAGAGCCGCAAGCGCATCATCGGTGGAGGAGACGACCCGCGCACGGTTGGGCTCAATTGGCAGGACCATACCGAAGACATTGCCGTCCCCCTGCACATAGATGACCGCCTGCTCCGCATCGAAAGGCTTAGCCACGTCCACATCGGCGATCGACCATTCCTCCGGCAGATCGACCCCAAGGTAGTCGATTCCAAGACATTGTCGCACCGTGGAATGAACCCCATCGGCGGCTATGACCCAATCGAAATCCTCCGCAGAACCATCAGCGAACTTGACCTTGGCGATGTCGTCCGTGGTGGAAATATCACGGACCG
Source organism: uncultured Alphaproteobacteria bacterium (assembly GCA_929200315.1). GTDB lineage: Bacteria > Pseudomonadota > Alphaproteobacteria > Rhizobiales > Rhizobiaceae > Pseudahrensia. The sequence continues at coordinate 166,252 of CAKMZB010000006.1, forward strand.
CGACGCCGTATTCAGGATGCACGCCCCTCTCCTGCAGGGCGTCACGCAGAATTTCCTCTGTCCTGTTTTGTGGCAGTGCAATCATGACATCGCTGCCCAGACCGCCCTTCGACACGTCCAGCGCCATCAACACGGATGCTCCGCGTTTGATGGTCATGCGGTTGATCATCATCCCCTCAGCGCGGATGGCGTCTCCGGCTCCCAACCGGTCAAGGGCGCGGACGGTTTCCGGCATTATGCCGACAGCGCGGGAAAGGACGGAGGGCTTGTCACGCTTTTCGACAATGCGGCAGGCAATGCCGTGCGCCCTCAAGGCAAGGGCCGCCGTCAGTCCCACCGGACCAGCTCCCACAACCAGAACTTCCATTGCACCCACTCCCCTTACCACAGGCACCGCGGGCCCGGACGATCCCCGAGCCGTGATGCGTCTTTGCTATAGATCTAGAGCGCGGTGCGCGATGGGCCTAACCGCGCCAGTCGGCTGCCGGATAGACGCCGAGGATCTCGTCCTCCTCGCAGAAGAAGCCCATCTCCTCCAGCGCGAAGGCGACATTTTCGTCCTGCGGGTGACCTTCAATGTCAGCATAGAAACGGGTGGCGGTGAACTGGCCGCCAATCTGGTAGCTCTCCAGCTTCGTCATGTTGACGCCGTTTGTCGCAAACCCGCCCATCACTTTGTAGAGCGCGGCCGGCACGTTGCGCACACGAAAGACGAAAGTGGTGACGGCCTTACCTGCGCCCGGGTCCGGCCATTGCTGCTCCCGCGACAGCACGATGAAGCGCGTCGTGTTGTGGTCAGCGTCCTCAACATCGCTCTTGAGAATATCGAGGCCGTAAAGCTCCGCCGCCAAATGCGGCGCGAGGGCGGCGACGTTGCGCTCCTCCATTTCCGCCACCATCCGCGCGGCCCCCGCCGTGTCCGGCGCAACAACACCGCGCCAGCCGTGCTCACGGATAATGCCGCGGCATTGGCCCAACGCATGGATGTGGCTGTAGACCGTCTCAATCTCTTCGATTTTCACCCCCGGCCAGGCCATGAGGTGGAAATTGATGGGCAGGAAATACTCGCCAATAATGTGCAGCCCGCTATCGGGCATCAGCGCGTGAATGTCGGCAACGCGACCGGCAAGCGTGTTCTCGATGGGGATCATGGCAAGCTCGGCGCGCCCGTCCTTAACCGCAGCAAAAGCGTCTTCGAAGGTGGCGCAGGCGAGCGGATCCATCTTGGGAAAGGCGTTACGGCAGGCGGTGTCAGAATTGGCGCCCGCCTCCCCCTGGAAAGCAATGGCGCCCGTGCGTGTCTCATCGATTTTCATGCCAGCATCCCTCGCGCCCGTTCCAGATCTTCGGCTGTATCAACCCCCAGCGGCACGGTGTCGACAATCATTGCATCGCACCGCATCCCCGCCTCCAGCGCCCGCAATTGCTCCAGCCGCTCACGCATTTCAAGCACAGATGGGGCGAGGGAGACGAAACGCGCCAGCGCCGAGCGCCGCCAGGCATATAGGCCTATATGGTGATAAAGCGGCCCCGGACCATGGGGCGCGGTGGCGCGGGTGAAATAGAGCGCGCGCAGCCGGTCGGGACCCACTGGCGAACCAACGAGCTTGACCACATTCTCATTGTCCCGCTCCTCTTCACGCACGATCTCACAGGCAAGCGTCGACAGATCGACCTCGCGGTCGGCGAGCGGCAAAACGCTGGCGCGAATCGTCGCAGGGTCGATGGTGGGCAGGTCGCCCTGAACATTGACGATGATGTCAGCCTCACCCTGCGGGTCGATGTTGCCGAGCGCCTCAAAAATGCGGTCCGAGCCTGAAGGATGGTCGCTGCTTGTCATGGCGGTCTGGAAACCGTGATCGGCCACCGCCTCCACCACACCCGCATCATCGGTCGCCACAACAACAGGACCAAGATCAGCCTCCTGCGCGCGGCGGGCGACGTGGACGATCATCGGCACACCAGCAATATCGGCCAACGGCTTGCCCGGCAGGCGCGTGGACGCCATGCGGGCGGGAACCAGAACAATGCTCTTGCCAATCGTCGCCATGCTCAACCCCGCCACGAAGGGCCACCAAAGGCCCTGGCCACACCAAATGCTTAGATGAGGTGCCCTTATATCGGTTGCCGGAACAGGGCAAAGCCCTTAAACGGGCGGCAGAACGATGCCGCACCGGCGGCACAAGCTATCTAGACGTGACAGGAGCCAGACCTTGAAATTCGATTGGAACGATCTCGCCATGGCCTTTCTGGGGGCCATCTTCGTGATTTTCGGCGTGACGCTGCTCGCAGACGGCCTGTACCACAGTGATGTGCCGGAAACGGCCGGCTATGCCATTGAAGGCGCACCGGTTGAGGCTGCTGCTGACCAAGCGCAAGAAAAAGTCATTGAGGACGCCTCCATGATGATGGCCAAGATGGATGTCTCGGAGGGCGAGAAAGTCGCCAAGAAATGCGCAGCCTGCCACAACTTTAACGAAGGCGGGGCCAATAAGGTGGGGCCGATCCTGTGGGACACGGTCAACCGCCCGATCGCTTCTGTACCCGATTTCGGATATTCCAGCGCCCTTCGCACCTATGCCGAGGGCGGCAAAGTCTGGGACTATGCCGAGCTGAATGGCTTCCTCTACAAGCCTAAGGACCACATCAAAGGCACGTCCATGGGCTTTGCCGGTCTGAAGAAGACCGAGGACCGCGCCGCGATCATGGAATATATGCGCTCGCTGTCGAACAACCCTGCCCCGTTGCCGGAGCCGGAAGACGCAGCAACACCTGCGGCTGAAGAAGCTGCCGCAGAGGACACTGCGACCATTACCGGCGCACAGCCAGCAACTGCAACGGACGAGACCGATCAGGGCGCGACGTCGGACTAGTCTGGCAAGGCCGGATTTGTTGGGAACGACTGGGAAATGCGGCGTTTTTACGCCGTCCCCATCACGCAGCGGTAACTTGACCGGAGCGGGCTGATTGCAGACCCTTGCGGCGCTTTCCCGCCCCGGAACCCACCCTGGAACCCGCCCGTGAACCTTGTCGTGCTAAAACGTCTTCTCCTCGCCGCCGCTCTCCCCTTCGCAATTGCTTTTGCCGCGCCGGTTGCAATGGCCGACGATCGGGAATGGCATTCGTCTTTCTCGTTAATCGGCAAGACCAAATATGAGGGGCGTGAGTTCACCCATTACGATCATGTGAACCGGGATGCACCCAAAGGCGGAACGCTCAACCAAGCGACGCGAGGCACGTTTGATAGCTTCAACCCCTTTATTGTGAAGGGGACGCCCGCTGGTGGGCTCAATTATCAGGGCGGTCTGCTATGGGACAATTTGATGTCCAAGGCGGTGGACGAGTCGAGCGCGTCCCACCCCCTCATCGCCACCGACTTTTCCTACCCGGACGATTATTCCTCCGCCACTTACCGCCTCAATCCCGAAGCCCGATGGCATGATGGGGTGCCGATCACGGCCGATGATGTGGTCTGGACGCTGGAACAGATGCAAACCCATTCGCCACAATATTCAAAATATTTCGGCGACGTGACCGGAGCCGTGGCTGACAACAACCACCAGGTGACCTTCACTTTTGGTCAGAAAGGCAATCGCGAACTGCCCTTCATCCTGTCCGACCTGCCGGTGCTGCCAAAACATTGGTGGACGGAGCAGGGTAAGGACCGGGACTTCACCCGCTCAAGCCTGGAGCCGCCCCTCGGCTCCGGCCCTTACCGAATTGCTGATTTTGATGCCGGGCGTTCGATCACCTGGGAACGAGTTGAAGACTACTGGGCCGCTGACCTTCCGGTGAACAAAGGCCGCTACAATTTCGACCGCCGCGTCATCCGCTATTTCAATGATCCCAACGCCATCTGGGAGGCATTCAAGAAAGGTGGTTTTCAGGATTTGCGAGAGGAAAACCGCGCCCAGAGATGGGCAAAGAGCTATAATTTTCCTGCCTTCCGCAAAGGTTTGGTGGTGAAGGAGGCTTTTGAGGAAGATTCCTCCTACACCATGCAGGGCTGGGTGCTGAATGCGCGGCTGGAAAAATTCAGCGATCCGCGGGTGCGCCGAGCGCTGGCTCTTGCCTTCAACTTTGAGCGCATGAACGAGACAATTTTCTTCAACCAATACACCCGCACCAAGACTTATTTCGGCGGGACGGAACTTTCAGCCACCGGCCTGCCGGAGGGGCAGGAGCTTGCAATTTTGGAAGACTATCGTGACCGCCTGCCGGCAGAATTGTTCACGCAGGGCTATGATCTTCCCATATATGAGAGCACGCGCGACGAGCGCAAACATTTGCGTGCAGCGTTCAATCTGCTGCAAGAAGCCGGTTACGTGCGCGAGGGCACAGCGCTGATCGACCCTGCGACAGGGGAGCAGATGACGCTGGAAATTCTCGGCAGCAATCCAGACTCCGAAAAGATTAATCTGCCCTGGCTGAACTCGCTGCGGAAACTCGGGATCAATGCGACGTTCCGCATTGTCGACACTGCTCAATTCATCGCTCGTGTGGGGAGCTTCGACTATGAAGTCGTCTCCGTGCCAACCCGCCAGAGCCAGTCTCCCGGCAATGAGCAGCGCGAATATTGGTCAAGCCAGGCTGCCGAAACGCCCGGCTCGCGCAATTATGCCGGGATCAACGATCCGGTAGTCGACGAGCTTATCGAACGGCTGATCCTTGCAAAGGACCGCCAGGAGCTGATCGCCCTCACCCGCGCTCTCGATCGTGTTCTGCTCTGGGGCCACTACGTTGTTCCGCAATGGCACCTTTCCAGCGCGCGGATTGCCCGGTGGGACAAGTTTGATTTCAAGCGTCCGCAGCCCGGATTTATAGGCATTGATCTTGATTCCTGGTGGATCGACCCCGCCAAGGAAGCGGCTCTGGAGGCAGCGCGTTGAACGATCTGACGCGGCGTGGCTTTGGGCAGCTTTCGCTCAGTGCATTCTTTCTGGGTGCGGCGGTCATCCGGCCGGACCTTTCGCTTGCCGCGGTACCATCCGGCACGCCGCTCCATGGCTTGTCAGCTTTTGGTGATTTGAAATATGCGCCGGACTTTACTCATTTTGACTATGTGAACCCGAGCGCGCCGAAGGGCGGAGTGTTGAACATCAGCGTGCCCAATTGGGCCTTCAACCAGAACCCGCAGACCTTCAACACGCTCAACACTTTCGTCCAAAAGGGCGACGCCCCGCCACGTATGGAGCTTTGCTATCCGGCGCTGATGGTGCGCGCGTTGGATGAACCTTCGGCGATCTACGGCTTGCTTGCCGAGACGGTATCACTGTCAGAAGACGGCAACATCTTCACCTTCACGCTGCGCGAAGAAGCGGTGTGGGACGATGGTTCGCCGATTACCGCGCAGGACGTTGCCTATTCGCTCAACACGTTCAAAAGCGACGGCCACGCCTCGCTCCTTCTGGCGCTTGGCGAGTTGGATGACGTCGTGGCAACTGATGAGCGCACCGTCGAATTCCGCTTTTCCGGCAATCAGAGCGCGCAGGCCATTTTGACCGCGGCGGTGATGCCGATCATCTCCAGCGAGTGGAACGAGGAGATCGGTTTCACCAACGCCGTCATGGAGCGCCCGATGACGGGTGGGCCCTACAAGCTTGGCAATGTGCAGGTGGGGCGCTCGATCACCTATGAGCGCAACGAGACTTGGTGGGGAAACGCGCTTGGCGTCGCGAAGGGCCAAAACAATTTTGGCACGATCCGCATCGACTTTTTCAGCGACCGGCAGGCCGCCTTTGAAGCCTTCAAGAAGGGCGACATCACCCACCGGCAGGAATTCACCTCAAAAGTCTGGGCGAACGATTATGATTTCCCCGCCGTGCAGGACGGACGGGTGATCAAGACAGGTTTCTCGTCTGAAAAAGTCCCGCTGATGCAGGCTTGGGCGCTGAACACGCGGCGGGAGAAGCTTGCTGATCCGCGCACGCGGGAAGCGATTGGTCTGGCGTTTGATTTTGAATGGACCAACACCAACATTTTCTACGGTCTCTACGCGCGCAGCGACAGTGTCTTTCAGAATTCGCATTATCGCGCCACGGGCACCCCGCCCGAGGCCGAGTTTGCGGTGTTGGAGCCCTATCGCGATCAGCTTTCCAAAGAGGTCTTTGGCGAGGCTCCCACATCCCCCATCTCTGACGGGTCCGGCAGCGACCGTTCGCTGTTGCGGCGCGCATCGCAGCTTTTGGCTGAGGCCGGATGGCAACGGGATGGGCGGCAACTGGTGGATGCCAACGGCGCCGCCTTTACACTTGAATATCTCATCCGCTCGCCGGTCTTCGAGCGCTCGCTCAGCCCCTATATCAAGAACCTCAAGCTCCTTGGCATTGATGCTTCCATCCGCCTGGTGGACCCTGCGCAATATCGCGCGCGGATCGACGGGTTTGATTTTGACGTCACCGGTTTTGCCCGCCGCTTCGGCGCGGTGCCAAGCACGGAGGTACTGGCGCAGGCCTTCTCCTCCGGCGCGCGCGATGTCGCCGGTTCCACCAACCTGTCAGGCATCGCCGACCCCGTTGTCGATGCGCTGATCGAGCAGGCGGGTAAGGCAAACAACATCGAAGACTTCACGGTCACACTGCGCGCGCTCGACAGGGTGCTGCGCCTCACGCATACCGTTGTTCACAACTGGTATTCGCCGAATCACAGGGTCGCTTATTGGGACCTTTTTGGCTTTCCGGAAGAGAAGCCGGATTATGATTTTCCGGTGGAGACGACCTGGTGGTGGGACGCGGACAAAGCCGCTGCAATCAACCGGGCCTGAAGAAGAGGTACGTCAGCACCGATGGGAGCCTATATTCTCCGACGCCTGCTGCTGATGGTGCCGACAATTCTCGGCATCATGCTGCTATCCTTCACCGTCATCCAGTTCGCCCCTGGCGGACCGGTGGAGCAGGTGATCGCGCAGGTCACAGGCCAGGGCGGCGGCGCGATGGACCGCGTCTCCGGGGGCGGCAGCGACTTCGGCAACGGCCAGGACACCAGCCATACTGCCACCGGCGCCACTGCATCCACTTCCAAATACCGCGGCGCACAGGGGTTGGACCCGGAATTCATTGCCCAGCTTGAAAAGCAGTTCGGCTTCGACAAACCGGCCTATGAGCGTTTTGCGCTGCTGGTGTGGAACTATATTCGCTTCGACTTCGGCGAGAGTTATTTCCGCTCCATTTCTGTCTGGGATCTGATCCTGGAAAAAATGCCTGTGTCGATCTCGCTCGGCCTTTGGATCACGCTCATCTCCTATGGAATTTCCATTCCGCTCGGCATCAGGAAAGCAGTGTCGGACGGTTCGCGTTTTGATGTGTGGACGTCCGGTGTCATTGTCGTTGCCTATGCCGTACCGGGGTTCCTGTTCGGCATTCTGCTCATCGTCCTTTTCGCCGGCGGCTCGTTCTTTGACTGGTTCCCGCTGCGGGGTCTGACGAGTGACAATTGGGACGATCTTTCCTGGCCGATGAAGATCGTCGACTATTTCTGGCACCTCACGCTGCCGCTCATCGCGCTGACGCTCTCCGCCTTTGCAACGACGACGCTGCTGACGAAGAACTCGTTTCTTGATGAAATCCGCAAGCAATATGTCATCACCGCCCGCGCCAAGGGGCTAACGGACAAACAAGTGCTTTACCGTCACGTCTTCCGCAACGCGATGCTCATTGTGATCGCTGGCTTCCCCGGCGCCTTCATCTTCGCCTTCTTCACCGGCTCGCTGCTGATTGAGGCGATCTTCTCGCTGGATGGGCTTGGCCTTCTTGCCTACCGCTCCACGGTGGAGCGCGACTATGCGGTGGTCTTTGCAACGCTCTACATTTTCTCATTGATGGGGCTGCTGGTCTCGCTGCTCTCCGACATCACCTACACGCTGATTGATCCGCGCATCGACTTTGACCGGAGGGACGTCTGATATGGCGCAGAATCCGCCAGATGACGTGCTGTTGGATGCCGCCGTCTCTGGCACTTTGCCGCAGACTGATGGTCCGGGCTACAATCCGCAAGACGCGGTCGCCCGCTCGCGCGGGTGGATCAATCTGTCACCGCTCAACCAGCGCCGCTGGCAGAGTTTTAAGAAGAACCGCCGTGGCTATTGGAGCCTGTGGATCTTCCTCGTCCTCTTCATCCTCTCGCTGTTTGCCGAATTGCTGGCCAATGACCGGCCGCTTCTCGTCTCCTACAAGGGTGAAATTCTCGCCCCGGTTCTGGTGGATTATCCGGAGGAGAAATTCGGTGGCTTCCTGCCGGTTAAAGATTATCGCGACCCGCTGTACAACGAGGAGATTGAGGCCAACGGCTGGATGCTCTGGCCACCGCTTCGCTACTCTTACACCACCGTCAATGTGGACGTTCCACGCCCTGCTCCCTCCCCACCCACATGGCTGCTGGAGACCGACGAGGCCTGTCGAAAATACGAGCAGGGCGCGGCAGATCCGCTTTGCACCTGGGGCAATTACAACTGGCTCGGCACGGATGATCAGGCCCGCGATGTGCTGGCACGGGTGATCTACGGCTTTCGCATCTCCGTCCTCTTCGGCCTCGCACTGACCTTTGCTTCCGCCGTTATCGGCGTCTGGGCGGGCGCGGTGCAGGGCTATTATGGCGGCAAGATCGATCTCTTTGCGCAAAGGTTCGTGGAAATCTGGACCTCGATGCCGGAGCTCTTCATCCTCATCATCATCGCCTCGGTCCTGCCGCCGGGCTTTTGGGTGCTGCTCTTCATCATGGTCATCTTCCGATGGACCGGCTTTGTCGGGATTGTGCGGGCGGAATTCCTGCGCGCGCGCAATTTTGAATATGTGAACGCTGCCCGTGCGCTTGGCGTTGGCAACGGCACCATCATGTTCCGCCACCTTTTGCCAAACGCCATGGTGGCAACCCTCACCTTTATGCCCTTCATCATGTCCGGTGCGATCACAGCGCTGACGTCGCTCGACTTTCTCGGCTTCGGCCTGCCGCCAGGGTCGCCGTCGCTTGGTGAATTGCTGCAACAGGCGCGCAACAACCTTCAGGCACCTTGGCTTGGCATCACGGGATTCCTCGTTCTCTCGATTATGCTCTCGCTGCTGATCTTCATTGGTGAAGCGGTGCGTGATGCCTTTGACCCGCGAAAGACTTTTGCGTGATGGGCGCCCACCACAACCATAGCGGCCCGCACAACCACGCCCACGGCGCTTCAGAAAAGGCCGTGCTGTTTGCAGCTGCGCTGACCGGTTCCTTCATGTTGGCGGAAATTACCGGCGGGCTGATCTCCGGTTCCCTCGCCCTGCTTGCCGATGCCGGGCATATGCTCACGGACTTCGCGGCCCTTTCCCTCGCCTATGTCGGCTTTCGTCTTGCCCGCCGCCCGGCAGACGGAAAACGCTCTTACGGATTTGACCGCTTTTCTGTCCTTGTTGCCTTCGTCAACGGGATCGCGCTTTTCGCCATTGCGGGCTGGATTGTGGTTGAAGCGATCGAGCGCATTACAACGCCCGTCGAAGTCCTCTCCGGCACCATGCTGATTATCGCCTGCCTCGGGCTGGTGGTGAATATCGCCGTTTTCTGGGTGCTTTCACGCGGCGACACCCAACAATTGAACATGCGAGCCGCCCTCTTACACGTGTTGGGAGACCTTCTCGGCTCCGTCGCTGCCATCATCGCTGCGCTCATCATCATGGCTACAGGATGGTTGCCGATCGACCCGATCCTTTCAGTTCTGGTTGCGCTGATTATCCTGCGTTCAGCCTGGTACGTGGTGCATGACAGCGCCAATGTCTTGTTGGAAGGAACACCCAAAGGCATCGAAACCGAGGCCGTGCGTGACAGCATCATGGGCCTGCCTTTCGTCATTGATGTTCACCACGTCCACGCCTGGTCGATTAGCGAAGAACGGCCGATGGTGACACTTCACGCACAATGCAACGAAGACATTGCAGTGGGAGATGCGGTACGTGCCATCAAGGCGCGGCTTTCCGAGCGCTTCCACCTCGACCACGCCACGGTGGAGATTGAATACGGTGCCTGTGCTGATGCGGGTTCGGCCTGCGGGGAGGCCGCATGAGCGAGAAACTCCTTCAGGTGCAAGACCTTTCCGTCGCGTTCACCCAGGGCGGCCAGACGACAACGGCTGTCGATCATATTTCCTTCGACATCGACAAGGGCGAGACTGTTGCGCTGGTGGGGGAATCCGGTTCCGGAAAATCCGTCTCTGCTCTTTCGGTGCTGAAGCTGCTGCCCTACCCGCCGGCCTCCCATCCTTCGGGCAAAATTTTCTTCAACGGCGAAGACCTGCTTGACGCCGATGAGCGCGACCTGCGCCGGGTGCGCGGTGATGACATCACCATGATTTTCCAGGAGCCCATGACCTCCCTCAACCCGCTGCACACGATCGAGCAGCAGGTCGGCGAGATTATGCATTTGCATCTGGACGTCGATGGCGAAACGATCCGCGACCGTGTCGTGGCATTGCTGCATCAAGTCGGCATTCGCGAACCGGAAAAACGCCTTGGCGCCTATCCGCACCAGCTCTCCGGCGGCCAACGCCAGCGGGTGATGATTGCAATGGCTTTGGCGAACGAACCCAAGCTTCTGATCGCGGACGAGCCAACCACCGCGCTTGATGTGACGGTGCAGGCGCAGATTTTAGAATTGCTGAATGAGCTAAAGGCGAAGTCCGGTCTCTCCATGCTCTTCATCACCCATGACCTTGGGATCGTGCGCAAATTTGCCGACCGGGTTTGCGTGATGACCAAGGGCAAGATTGTCGAACAGGGACCGACTGCGGAGATCTTTGACAATCCCCAGCACGACTACACCAAGCACCTTCTCGCCGCCGAACCCAAGGGCAACCCGCCCCCCGCCGACGAAACCGCGCCGGTGGTGATTGAGGGTGAAGACGTGAAGGTCTGGTTTCCCATTAAGGCCGGTTTCATGCGCCGCACGGTGGACCATGTGAAGGCCGTCGACGGCATCGACGTGACATTGCGCGCAGGCCAGACGCTCGGCGTCGTCGGCGAATCCGGCTCCGGCAAGACAACCCTTGGCCTCGCGCTCACCCGCATGATTTCCAGTGAGGGGCGTATCGCTTTTGTGGGGCAGGATATCGGCCAGCGCAGCTTCAAGCAGATGAAGCCGCTGCGGTCTGAGATGCAGATTGTTTTTCAGGACCCCTATGGCTCCCTCTCCCCGCGCATGAGCGTTGCTGAGATCATCGCCGAGGGCTTGAGCATTCATAGGCCGCACATGTCAGCAGAGGAGCGCGACCGCGTGGTGGCCGATGTGCTGACGGAAGTCGGCCTCGACGCGGCAACGCGGCATCGCTACCCACACGAGTTTTCCGGCGGCCAGCGCCAGCGGATGGCCATCGCCCGCGCCATGGTGCTGGAGCCGAAATTCGTCATGCTGGACGAACCGACCTCGGCGCTCGACATGTCCGTGCAGGCGCAGGTCGTGGAGTTGCTGCTGCGCCTCCAGCGCGACCGCAATCTCGCCTACCTCTTCATCAGCCATGATTTGAAAGTCGTGCGCGCGCTCGCCAACGACGTCATCGTGATGCGCGGAGGCCGAGTGGTGGAAAGCGGCCCGTCTGAGCAGATTTTCGACAACCCGCAGACCGATTACACCAAGGCTCTGATGGCCGCCGCCTTCAACATGGAAACAGCAGATGCCGGCGTGGTGAGCGAATAGCCGCCTTAACGAGCGTAAGGAGGCCCCGTGGCCGAACCGACCAAACCATCCATCCTCGTCACCATCGGCAAGGGCACCGGCGTCGAGCATGAAAGCGAGACGGCGGCAAAGCTCTTCCAGATGGCTTTTCCAGACCGGGAGGTTGTGACCGAGCCTTCCCCCGGCGTTGGCTACGCCATCACGTGGCACCCGCCGCTCGGCCTGTTGGCCCAATGCGAAAACTTGCAGGCAATTTTCTCCCTCGGCGCGGGGGTGGATCATGTGCTGCGCGATCCCGACCTGCCGGATGTGCCGTTGGTGCGTTTTGTTGACCCAACACTGACATCGCGCATGGTTGAGTGGGTGGTGTGGCAGGTCTTCAACCACCAGCGCCGCGCGGCGCAGTATGCGCAATTGCAGCACGAGGGGACGTGGAAAGAGCTGACGTCACCACCAGCTGAGGACCTCGCCATCGGCATTATGGGTTTTGGCAAATTGGGGCAGGCTGCCGCCAAGGCTCTGCTGCCGTTTGGCTTCAAGATCAACGCCTGGTCCCGTTCCGGGCGTACAATGGATGGCGTGACGGCTTACGATGCGGAAGGGCTGGATGCCTTCCTTGCCGCCACCAACATAGCGGTCAGTCTGCTGCCCGCGACGGCGGAGACGAAGGGCATCATCAACACCGACCTCATCGGCAAGCTTAAAAAGCGCGGGCCGCTTGGAGGGCCGGTCGTCTTGAACGCCGGGCGTGGCGACAGCCAGGTCAGCGCAGACATTGATGCAGCCTTGCGCGACGGCCGTCTCGGCGGCGCGTCGCTTGATGTGTTCGAGACCGAACCGCTTCCCGCTGATAATCCGCTCTGGACCGCCCCCAATTGCATCATCACCCCCCACGCCGCCGCCGTCACCGACCCACGCGCACTAGCCATGTATATCCGCCGCCAGGTGGATGCGGTGGAGGCAGGCAAGGAATTGGAAAACGTCGTGGATCGCGGACGCGGCTACTAAGGCAATTGCAACAAGGCGGCCAAACGGCCGCCTGACACCCCTGCGTCGCGCCAGCGCGAGCTGCAGGCTACAAGGCCGAAAGCGTGAGCTCTAAAAAGGCATCTTGAAACCGGGCGGGATGGGCAGGCCCGCCGTTAGTTCTTGTGTCTTTTCCTGCGTCATCCGCTCGCTCGCCTCGCGCGCCATAGCGTGAGCAGCGATGAGGAGATCTTCGAGCACCTCTTTTTCATCAGGCACGAGGAGGCTTGCGTCGATCTCAACGCCCTTCATCGCCCCCTTGCCGGAAAGACGGACGATGACAAGGCCGCCACCAGCGGTGCCTTCAACTTCCGCCTCTTCGAGCTCGGTCTGCAGGGAAGCCATTTTCTCCTGCATTTCCTTAACCTTGCCCATCATGCCCATGATGTCTTTCATCGTGCCTGTTCCTTAACTGTCATCTTCGAAATCCGGGTTCTCGAGCGCAGCTTCTGCGGCATCCGCGCTGTCGAGACCGCTCTCGGTGTCATCATCTGCATGGTTGCGCACTTCAAGAATGGTGGATTTGGGGAAGGTGGAAAGCACCGCTGCGACCACCGGATCGGCTTCAGCCTGCCGGATGGATTCGCTCCGTTCGGCCTCTTCTAAGTCTTTCAGCGAACCGGACCCACCACCCTCTTCCTCCACCACCCGATGGCGCTTGCCGGTCCAGCGGCGCAACCGCTCAGCAATGTCATTGCGCAAAGAGGGCATCGAGCCGCCAACGGGGGAAAAAATGAAAACGCCTTCAGCCTCATCGGTCGCCGGCTCGAAGCGGATGGGTGAAACGTGGTTGCGCAGAGCCAGCTTGAACTGGATGTCGCGCTTGTCTTCAGCAAGGCGCAGCATGTCTTCAAAACTGGCAACGCTGTCATGGACCGGCGCGAGAACCGCAGGAGGCGGAAGACCTTCCAAACCGATGTCATCTGGCGTCGGAGCGGGTTCGATGTCCGGCTCTGCGGGTTCGGCATGTGCGTTGTCGATCACCAACATCGGCGCATTGCCGCCAGCAGCCATGCGCATGGCAGAACCACTGCCGCCACTTCCGCTCGGCATGGATGTGCCAACAGCCGTCGCGCCACCGCCGGAAGACTGCACAGAACCGCCTCCCCCGCCAGAAGGCGGCAATGTGCCGTCCTTGATCTGCCGCAGCACGTCATCCGGCGTCGGGAGATCAGCGGCGTGGGTGAGGCGCACCAGCACCATGTCTGCTGCTGCCAACGGCTGGGAGGCTGCTTCAACTTCGCCAATGCCTTTCAGCAGCATCTGCCAGGCGCGTCCGAGAATGCGGGGGGACAATTGCTCAGCAAATTCCGGCCCACGGGTCTTCTCATCCGGGGTCAGCGAAGGGTCATCCACCGCGCCTTTGACAAAGCGCAAGCGCGTGACGAAATGGGTGAAGGCGGCCAGATCACGGAGCACCGTCGCCGGTTCAGCGCCCGTGTCATACTGCTCTTTCAACTCACTGAGGGCAGCCGCAATATCGCCCTTCATGACATGCTCAAAAAGATCGATCGTGCGGGCGCGATCAGCAAGCCCGAGCATGGAGCGTACACCGTCTGCCACCACCGGCCCGGTTGCATGGGCGATGGCTTGGTCGAAGAGTGACAGCGCATCGCGCACCGAGCCTTCCCCGGCCCGGGCAATCATGGCGAGTGCGTCGTCTTCCGCCTCAATTTTCTCGCTCGCAGCGATGCCCTTTAGATGCTCTGCCAGCTCCGATGTCTCAATGCGGCGCAGATCAAAGCGCTGACAACGCGACAGGATCGTCACCGGCACCTTGTTGATCTCAGTGGTGGCGAAGATGAATTTCACATGGGGTGGCGGTTCTTCCAGCGTCTTTAAGAGGGCGTTGAAAGCCTCCTTGGTGAGCATGTGCACTTCATCGAGAATATAGACCTTAAACCGCGCCGAGACCGGCTTGTAGCGGAGCGACGCGTTGATCTCACGGGCATCATCAATGCCGCGGTTGGAGGCCGCGTCCATCTCCACCACGTCGACATGGCTGCCCTCCATGATCGCCTGGCAGTGGATGCCGGGCTCAGCAAGATCGAGCGTCGGCTCGGTGACTGTATCGGTCTCATAATTGAGCGCACGGGCGAGAATACGAGCCGTGGTCGTCTTGCCGACACCGCGCACGCCGGTGAGCATATAGGCCTGCGCAATCCGCCCGGTCTGGAAGGCATTGCGCAGGGTGCGCACCATGGGCTCCTGGCCGATCAGATCATCAAAGGTCGAGGGACGGTATTTGCGGGCAAGGACGCGGTATTCAGAAGCTTTGCCAGGCTCTTCGCTCATCTGATCTGGAAACTCCAAAACCCGTGTCGCGCAAAACAGCTCGGCTGTTTTGGGTGGACAGACCCGGGCACAGAAAAACCGAGCGCTGCCCCAATACGCCAGAACAGGCAGCGTGAGGTGGAAGACTGGCTTAGCGTGACCCGTGCCGGAATCTCGTTGGGGCTGCTTCGTTCCCGATCTGACCCGGTTGGCGAGTGGCACGTCCACAAACCAGCCTTCCAAATTCACCATATCATGGCGAAAGGGGGCCAATGCAAGCTCCCATTGACTTATGATGGGGCGCACGAGGCAAAAACCTGTGCTAGGGCGGCGCCATGACACAAGATCCTACCTTCAAACTTGACCCCCGCCTTGCCGAAACCACTTTTGACTGGGGCCTTGCCGCACCAGGCCTGAACCTGCGGTTGGTGAATGATTCCCGCTGGCCCTGGCTCCTGTTGGTGCCGCAACAGGCCGATGTGGTGGAGTTGGACGACCTTTCCCCATCAGCTTTGGCAATATTAACAAAGCAGGCCGCCATTCTCGCTGCTGCTCTGCGGACGGTAACGGGGGCTCCCAAAACCAATATCGCCTCGCTGGGCAATGTGGTGAACCAGTTTCACCTCCACATTATCGCCCGCAAACCCGACGATCTGGCCGGAGCAGGACCGGTCTGGGGCCATGGAGCGGCTGTGCCTTATGAGGCCGGCGCGGCAGATGTCCTGCATCAGGCGCTGCTTGGGGAAATTTCGCCGGTTGGAGAAACCACATGACCCGCCCGTTTCTGGCCGCCGATTTTGTGGCGGAAGAGGTTTCCGCCCGCACCGGCTTTGCCGGAAACCGGCTCGACCGGCTCGCAGAAGCACGGGATGAAAGCACCATGCCAGCGGCGCTCGCCCATGGGGAAGCCCGCGGCTACGGTATCGCGCGGGGGCGGTTGGTTGTGGACTTTTCAGAAAGTCCACGCGGGTTGATTCCATTGCCGGAACTGCAGCAGCTTCAACCAAAAGCCGACCGCGCTGTGCTGCTCGGCTTCGACGGAGACGCTCCGCGCCTTGCCGTGCCCGTCGCGGCCGATCCTGACAATCTGCCCGCGCCCTACAAGGCCGTCGACTTCCGCTCCCTCGCGATCCAGGGCCTGTTGCCCGCCGATGAGCTTGGCCAGGTGGCGCAGGCGGGTAGCCTGCTCAACTGGCATTCTTCTGCGCGCTTTTGCGGTCGTTGCGGCTCACCAACAGAATTGCGTGATGCGGGGGCGAAACGCCATTGCCCCTCCTGCGAACGCGATCAATTTCCCCGTACCGACCCTGTCGTCATCATGCTGATTGTCTCACCGGACGGGGAGCAATGCCTGCTTGGCCGCTCGCCGCACTTTCCGCCCGGCATGGTGTCAGCGCTTGCCGGGTTTGTAGAAGCCGGGGAAACGTTGGAAATGGCGGTTCGACGAGAAACTTTTGAGGAAGCAGGCATTCGCATTGGCGACGTGTCTTACCATGCGAGCCAACCCTGGCCCTTCCCCCACACGCTGATGATCGGCTGTATGGGACGGGCGATGGAGACGGGCATTGTGCGTGATGAGGCAGAGCTTGAGGCCTGCGACTGGTACTCGCGTGAGCAGGTGCTGGAGGTCTTTGCACAGAGCAATGCGCCGGGCGAGGGTGAACTTTCCCTGCCCTTCCCTATGGCCATCGCACACACGCTGATCCGCGATTGGGCGGAAGGCCGCGCAAGCCTTTAGGTTTGCAGCAGCTCAGCGACAGGACCTTCAGTCTCACCATCCAGAATGAATTGCGCCAGTGCAGACGCAAGAACCGGAACACGCAGGAAGCCGGAGCCTGCATGACCAAGGCTCATGTGAAGACGCGGGTTCTGGCGCGAGCGACCGATGCAGAGGTTGCCATCAGCGGTCTTGGTGCGCAGCCCGGCATAGGTCGTGACAACGGGCGCATCAGCAAGAGCAGGCATGATTTTGGCTGCATTTGCACGTAGGTACCGGATCGTCTCATCTGAGACCGTGAGGTCAAAAACACCTCGATCATAGGTCGTGCCGACCAACATCGTCTCCCCCCGTGGCACCATGTTGCCGTTTTGATGCTTCACGAACATGGCGGGTGATGTGGGCAGCACGGAGCGGTGGAAGACCAGATTAACACCCCGTACCGGATGGAGCCGTGGGATGTCGTCTGGAATGCCGTCGATGACGTTGATGCCAAGTCCGGCGGCGAGGAGAATGGCGTCTGCCCTAAACCGTTCACCGTCTGTGAAACGAAGCGTGCCTTCCTCAATGGCAACAACAGACCGGTTTTCATTGACCGCGATGCTGCGCTTGCGCAGCGCCTCCACCAAAGCCGCGCAGACCGCCGCGCCGTTGACGTAGCGCACGTCCGGCAAATGGGCCGCGGCAGCGATAGTATCACCGAGGAGCGGCTCCATCTTTTGCGCCCGCGCTGGTGTCATCCGGCGAACAGGCCAATCCACGGCCTCCCGCGCCACTATATCGACCTCGAACCGCTCAACATCTTCGGCAAGGGCTACACGCAATTGCCCGTCACTGCGCAGACCGACATCCATGCCGCTCGCTTCCGTCAACGCCGCCGCATAGGCGTCCCACGCCACCACTGCCTGTTGCTCCAAGCGTCGCGTTGGTGTCTTGCCGAGCCGGGCTTCGAGATAAGACGTTGCCGCGCCGCTTGCTCCGCCCCCGGGCTTCGCCGCGTCAAAAACCGCGACCTCCGCTCCCGCTTTCGCCAACTCCCAGGCGACGGAAAGCCCGGCAATGCCCGCGCCGATGACCGCAATCATGATGCGCGCCTCGCAGTAATCATATCGCGCTTGGTGCCGAAGCCCGGACGCTTTTCAACCGCAAAACCGGCCTCTGCCAAATTACGTCGCACCCAACCGGCTGCGGTGTAGCTGGCAGCCGTGGCGTTGGAGGAGGAGCGTTCCGCAATCAATGCCATGACATTCGCAGACCACATGGCAGGGTTTCGCGATGGGGCGAAACCGTCGAGAAACCAGGCATCGACATCGCCCGGAAATGCGCAGAGCGCCTCTTCCACCGAAGCGTGATGGACATGGAGAAAAGTCTGGGCGTCGAGCCAAACTCCCTCAGCCAGATTGTCCCAGTTCTCCAAAAGCTCCGCCGTCAGGTCTGCCAAACTTTCCCATCTTGCAAGGGCCTCTGCTGCCGCGCTGCGCTTCAGCGGATGAGCATCGAGAGAATGGAAGATGAGCACTTGCCCCTCTTCCCGTGCCTCGCGCCACTGCCGCCAGGTCTCCAGCAGGTTCAGCCCCGTGCCGAAGCCCAGCTCGCCGATGGTGAAGCGTGCTGCTCCCTCCCATCGCGCAGGCAGGTCATTACCGGCCAGAAACACATGGGCCGTCTCCGCCTGTCCGTCATGGCGGGAATAATAGTGGTCGCCATAGCGGGCCGAGAAAGGCAGCCCGTCTTCGCCAATTGCAAAATCCATCTTGAGAGAGTTTTGGTCCATCGCGTCTGTCTGCCGCGCCCTTCTCCGCTGCGCAAGCTTGCCCCTCAAACCGCGCGGGCGTATCGCTTAAACAGCCAAACCGCCCCACCGGAGCCACCCGTGAGCAGAGACATCGACGCCCTTATCGACCGCCAGCAAATGCGCCGCCGCCTGACACGCTGGCGCGTCGGTGCGCTGGTTCTTCTTGCCCTCCTCGTGTTGGCAATCTTTCTCCAGGGTGGTGCGGCCACCGGCCTAGCCACCAACGCGCCGCACATTGCCCGCGTTGAGATCAACGGCGCGATTACCACCGATCGTGCCCTCATCGCCATGTTGGACAAGCTCGCTGAGGATGATGACGTTGAAGCCGTGATGCTCTCCATCAACTCCCCCGGCGGCACCGCAGTCGGTGGCGAAGCGATTTACGAGGCCGTTCGCCGTGTGGCCGAAGAAAAACCGGTCGCTGCCAGTGTGGACACACTCGCCGCCTCCGCGGGGTACATGATCGCCGCCGGATCAGACCACATTGTCGCCCGCCGCGCCTCTATCGTCGGCTCAATTGGCGTCCTTATTCAGTATCCGAAGATTGGTGGCCTCCTCGACAAGGTTGGAATCGAGGTGAAAGAAGTAAAATCTTCACCTCTCAAGGCTGAGCCCTCTCCCTTTGGAGCTTCTCCCCCCGGAACGGAGGAAATGCTGCAAAGTTTCATCGATGATTCCTACAATTGGTTCGTCGATCTGGTCGCTGAGCGTCGCCCGTTCGATCGCGCAAAAGCACTGCAATTGGCCGATGGAAGCATCTATTCGGGCGGTCAGGGGCTCGAAAATGGGCTAATTGATGCCGTTGGCGGCGAAAAAGAGGCCAAAAGCTGGCTCATCGAAAAAGCGCAGATTGACGAGGATACCCCCCTTATCACCCGCAAACCGGTGCGTCCGGAGGAAGGATGGTTCGGCACGGTAACAGGCCTTTCGCTTCAGAATTTTCTCTCAAAACACTTTCCGCGCCTTGTTTCCGAAAGGCTTTTTCTTGACGGCTTGCTGGCCGTTTGGCACGGATAGCGACCAAGCGCATTTGCTGGAGTGGGAGAAGTGCAGCGTGATTAAATCAGAACTCGTGCAGAAGATTGCCGACGCCAACCCTCATCTTTACCAGAGGGACGTTGAAAACATCGTCGCTGCCATCCTGAACACGGTTGGTGACGCGCTGGCGAAGGGGGACCGCGTGGAGCTGCGCGGCTTCGGCGCTTTCTCCACCAAGAACCGTGATGCGCGCACCGGCCGCAACCCGCGCACGGGTGAGCAGGTGCCGGTGGAAGCCAAGACCGTGCCGTTCTTCAAAACCGGCAAAGACCTGCGTGAACGGTTGAACGCCAAGTAGGCTTTAAGGTCGGTTTTCGCAGCAGCTTGCCTTCCCATTGGGAACAAAGTGCCGCGCCGAACGGTTGGTTGATGAGCGCATCGGTCGCGCCGAGAAGGTGAGAGCAGGAAACCAATGACCAAACGTATCATCGCCGTTCTGGTGCTTTTGCCCGTCGCCATCATCGTGGTGGCTTTGTCGCTCGCCAACCGCCAGCCGGTTGAGCTGATCATTCCAAATTTCGACGGATCGGCTTTGTTCTCTGCATCCCTGCCACTCTTTGCGGTGGTGTTCGTCACGCTGTTTCTGGGCCTGCTGCTTGGTTCGCTTGGCACCTGGCTGCGCCAGGCGCGCTATCGCCGGGCCGCGGAGACCGGCAAAGTAGAAGCCACCAAGGCCAGGCGTGATGCGGAAAAACAGCGCCAGCGCGCAGAGCAAATGTCGAAGGCTGAAGAGAACAACAGCGCCAACGAACGCGCCGCAGCCCTTGGCCTGCCTGCCCCCACACCGAACCCGAAGAACAAGGCGGCAGCCTAGCCCCTAACTCTGGCTCTCCCCGCCATCAATGGCACGCAGCACGGGCTTTGACGCAGGCACAGACTTCGCCTCCTCGGCAGGCGCCCGGAAATCCATCTCTTCGATTCTCTCTCCATGGCGCTTCAACTTGCCGGTGGAGATGAGAATCTGCTCCACGTCCTTTTGCGTCATGCCGAAATGCGATTGCAGCTTGCCAACGCGCTCATCAAGCCGATTCAGATCGTTGGCAAATTTCGCGATCTCTGCCTGAATGAGATGCGCCTGCTCGCGCATCCGCGCGTCCTTAAGCAGGGCCTGGATGACCTGCACGGAAAGCAGCAGCAGTGACGGTGAGACAATCACAATCCGCGCGCGATGGGCCTTCTGGACGATGGCCTCATAATGCTCGTGGATTTCTGCAAAAATCGATTCCGATGGAACGAAGAGAAAGGCCGTGTCCTGCGTCTCTCCGGGGATCAGGTATTTCTCCGACACAGCCTTAATGTGCATATCCATGTCGAGGGTGAATTGCTTGGCGGCGCGCTGCGCCATGTCTTCACTCTCAGCCTGGCGAATGGAATTCCAGGCTTCCAGTGGAAACTTCGCGTCCACCAACAAGGGCGGTGAATCATTGGGCATGGTGATGCTGCAATCCGGGCGGCGACCGTTGGAAAGGGTTGCCTGAAATTCATAGGCCCCGATCGGCAGCCCATCTGAAATGATAGCCTCCATCCGCGCCTCACCAAAGGCACCGCGGGTCTGCTTGTTCTCCAAAATCTGCTGCAGGCCCACAACATTGGCAGCGAGGCCCTGAATGTTGTTTTGCGCCGTATCAATGACCGCCAGCCGCTCCTGCAGAACGCCGAGGGATTCCTGCGTGCGCTGCGTGGTTTCGGTCAGTGACGCACCGACCGTCTTCGTTACCCCGGCAAGGCGCTCGTCAAGTTGGCGGGAAAACGCCTCCTGGCTGCCTGCAACGCCCTGCTGAAGCGTCTGCAACTGGCCGGTGAGCGCGGCCTGTGTTTCCGCCAAACGCGCAAGCTGTGCTTCCGCCTCCCGGCTACGCTGTTCCGCCACCAGCCGTGCATGCTCGTCCCGCCGCTGGCGGCTGGCCGTGGTGCGCCAAAGCCCAAACAGAACAACCAGCACCAGTCCGCCAAGCGCGAGCCCCGCAATCTCGGGAGGGGTCAGTGTGCTGAAATCAAAACCGTTCATGCCCCGCCATGACACAGATCAACCGCCGGATCAAAACAGGAACGCCGCTTTTGCACGCATTGACCTTGGCCAAGGCGCGGCCTATCTCGCAGCCCCATGGCCTTACTTCCCATCGTTCACGTTCCGGACCCCGTTTTACGCCGCGTTTCAAAGCCCGTGGAGCGGGTGGATGACGAGCTAAAAAAGTTCATCGAAAACATGCTTGAGACCATGTATGAGGCTCCCGGAATCGGCCTGGCCGCCGTGCAGGTGGGGGAGCCTTTGCGCGTGTTCACTGTGGATTGCGCCGAGCGCGAGGTGAGCGAGCGCGGCGAAGAGAGCGAAGTCCCCAAGCGGGAGCCCATTGTCTTCATCAACCCCAAGATCGTCGCCACCAGCGATGAGCGCAGCACCTATGATGAGGGCTGCCTGTCGATCCCGGACTATTATGCCGATGTGGAGCGCCCCGCGCGCTGCACGGTGGAATATCTCGACCTCGACGGCAAAGAGCAGGTGATGGAGACGGAAGGTATCATGTCGGTCTGCGTGCAGCACGAATATGACCATCTCAACGGCACGCTCTTCATCGACCACATTTCCAAGTTGAAGCGTGATATGGTCATCCGCAAATTCACCAAGATCGCCAAGGCCAACAAGACGGTCTTTATCGGTTAGGCGGCGGGTATGGCGCTGCGGATCATCTTCATGGGCACGCCGGATTTTGCCGTGCCGACCCTGCGGGCGTTGCACCGCGCGGGGCATGAGGTCGTGGCCTGTTACAGCCAACCGCCGCGCCCGGCCGGTCGTCGCGGGCTTACGTTGAAAC
This sequence comes from uncultured Alphaproteobacteria bacterium, assembly GCA_929200315.1. Taxonomy (GTDB): domain Bacteria; phylum Pseudomonadota; class Alphaproteobacteria; order Rhizobiales; family Rhizobiaceae; genus Pseudahrensia. The sequence goes on from CAKMZB010000006.1 coordinate 188,549, forward strand.
CAAGCCCCGTTGCCGCTGCTGCGGAGGAATTGGGGGTAGAGGTGCGCGCACCCAAATCCCTGAAAAGCGAAGCCGAACAGGTGGCCTTTAGCGCGTTCGATGCGGATCTTGCGGTGGTTGTTGCCTATGGATTGCTGCTGCCCCAACCGATTCTGGATGCGCCGCGCTATGGCTGTTTTAACGGCCACGCTTCTCTTCTCCCCCGTTGGCGGGGGGCTGCGCCAATCCAGCGAGCCATTATGGCTGGGGATCATGAGACGGGTGTTTGCATCATGCAGATGGAAGCTGGCCTCGACACCGGTTCGGTGGCGCTGGAGCGACGTGTTGCCATTGATGAAAGCACCACAGCCGGAATACTCCACAACACGTTGGCTGAAGTGACGGCCGACGCTATGGTGGACACCGTCACGCAGTTGGAAAAAGGCCCAATCACCCTCACCCCGCAAAGCGAGGATGGTGTTGAATACGCTGCCAAGATCGAAAAGGGCGAGACACGCATTTCCTTTGCCCGCCCTGCCGCAGAAGTGCATCGCCACATTATGGGTCTGTCACCCTTCCCCGGTGCATGGACCGAAATCGACGGAACGCGGGTGAAGGTGTTGGAAAGCGCGCTCGCCAAGGGCGACGGTGCGCCTGGCATAGTGCTTGACGAGGCTCTCACCATTGCCTGCGCTAACGGTGCAGTGCGGCTTTTGCGGGTGCAAAAAGCAGGAGGCAAACCCATGGAGGCCGCCGACTTTTTGCGCGGCACAAGCCTTAACCCCGGCACGGTTCTCCCTTGAACCGCTACCGTTTCACGCTGGAATATGACGGTGCGCCCTATGCCGGCTGGCAGCGGCAAAACGACGTGCCCTCCGTGCAGGCCGCTATCGAGACAGCCCTCACCAAAATCGGCGAACCGGGACCATTGATTCAAGGCGCCGGACGCACGGACGCCGGGGTCCATGCCACTGGCCAGGTCGCTCATGCCGACCTTGTCCGTCCCTGGAAACCATTCCGCCTAATGGAGGCACTCAACGCCCATCTCCATCAGTCTGGCGAGACCGTGGCCGTGGTCGATTGCGACGAAGTGGATGACGAGTTCCACGCCCGCTTTTCCGCCACCACGCGGCACTACCTCTACCGCATCGCAGACCGACGCGCGCCACTCATCGTGGCCGCCGGACGGGCCTGGCAGGTCAAAGTCCCGCTCGACATTGCAGCGATGAACACGGCTGCGAAGCTGCTTCTTGGCACTCACGATTTCACGACCTTCCGCTCCACCGAGTGCCAGGCGAAGAGCCCGGTTAAGACCCTCGACACACTCCATGCCGAGCGGGTGGAAAGCCTCGGCGGACCAATGATTGAGGTGACGACCTCAGCGCGTTCCTTCCTGCACAATCAGGTCCGCTCGCTCGTTGGGTGCCTGCGCGCCGTTGGTGAAGGTCGCTGGACGAATGCAGATCTGCAGGCCGCTCTCAACGCCAAAGACCGCGCCGCCTGCGCTCCGGTCGCCCCGGCCCACGGCCTGTTCCTGACCAGGGTCGATTACCCGGACGGCTAGATTTGCACCTCCAAAGGCCAACAGCTTTGCGCCCGCCGCATTAGGGCGAGACAAGGCTTGCTTTGCCCGCTCGTTCGGGCACCTTTGCAAACCAAATTGAAGGAGATGCCCATGCCCCGCGCGATCATCATTGTCCTCGATTCAGTCGGCATTGGCGGTGCGCCGGATGCAGCAGAATTTGGCGATGAAGGCTCCAACACGCTCGGCCATATCGCAGAAGCCTGCACCCGCGGCGAAGGTGACAAGGAAGGCGTGCGGTCCGGCCCTCTAAAACTCCCCAACATGGAACGCCTCGGCCTTGGTCATGCGATGGAGCTTTCTGTTGGAGAAAAGCCCGCAGGCTTCACCATGAGCGATGCACCAATCGGCGCTTATGCCGCCTTAAGCGAGGTCTCAACTGGCAAAGACACGCCTTCGGGTCATTGGGAGATTGCCGGCGTGCCGGTAAAATTCGGCTGGGGCACGTTTCCAAAAACCGAACCGGCCTTTCCCCGGGAGCTGACCGACGCAATCATCCGCGAAGGGGAGATCCCCGGCATTCTTGGCAATTGCCATGCTTCGGGCACCGAAATCATTGAGCGATTGGGGGCAGAGCACATCTCTTCGAAAATGCCGATCGTCTATACCAGTACCGATTCTGTCATTCAGATTGCCGCACATGAGGAGTTTTTCGGCCTCGACCGGCTCTACAAGCTCTGCGCCACAACCCGAAAAATTGCCGATCCGCTAAATATCGGCCGGGTCATCGCGCGTCCGTTCGTGGGGATGACGCCGGACACGTTCGAGCGCACCTCAAACCGTCGAGATTATGCGGTGCCGCCACCGGAGCTGACATTGCTCGATTATGTCAGCGATGATGATCGCGCGACCTTCGCGGTGGGCAAGATTGCCGACATTTTTGCTCATCGCGGAGTAAGCGATGTGCGCAAAGGCAAGGGGCCTAAATCCTCCGGCAACCAAGCACTGATCGACGCCACACTACAGACGATGGATGACGCTGCGGAAGGCGATTTCGTCTTCATCAATCTTGTGGATTTTGATTCCGAATATGGCCACCGGCGCGACGTGCCGGGCTATGCTGCATGCCTTGAACATTTTGACAGCAGGCTGCCGGAAATAACTGCCAAACTGCGCCACGGCGACATGCTCATCCTCACCGCCGACCACGGCAACGATCCCACCTGGGAAGGTACCGACCATACTAGAGAGCGCATCTTCGCGCTTGTCACCGGCCCCGACATCGCGGCAGGTTCACTCGGCGTGCGGGACACGTTTGCAGATATTGGCGCAACGGTCGCGGCGCATCTCGGCGTCCCCTTCGGCTCTGCTGGAAAGGCAATGCTATGACCCTCCCCAAAGCTGAACTCCACTGCCATCTGGAAGGCGCTGCCCATCCCGAACTCGTGCTGCGACTCGGCAAGAAGCATGGCATCAAGGTGGACGATATCGTCGATGGCGACCGCTACGTGTGGAACGACTTCACGACCTTCCTCAACTGTTACGACAGAGCATCCAGCGTCTTCCGCTCTGGCGAGGATTATCGGTTGCTCACCTATGATGTGTTGCGGCGTATGCACGAGGACGGCGCGATTTTCGGCGAGATTTTTGTCTCCCTCGACCACCCCGTCTCGCAGGGTCTCGATTATGAGACCTTCATGGAAGCGGTGGATGCCGGCATGGGCGACGCGGAGCAGGAATTCGGCATCGTCACCCGCGCCACCATGACCGCCGTGCGGCATCTGGGCCCGGACGCGGCGGTTGCCGTTGCACAGACGGTGGCGGACCATCCTCATCCGCGCATCACCGGCTTCGGCCTTGCCGGTGACGAGCGTCAGTTTGCGGTAGAAGACTTCGCCCCCGCCTATGATATTGCAGGCAACGCGGGGCTTGGACTTACAGCCCATGCCGGAGAATTCGGCGGTCCGCAAAGCGTGCGCGATTGTCTCGATTACCTAAACGTCACCCGCATCGGCCACGGGGTGCGGTCTGTTGAAGATGCAGAGTTGGTGGAGCGTTTGGCCGAAGAGGGCATCGTGCTGGAGGTTTGCCCGGCTTCAAATATCTCGCTTGGCGTCTATGACAGCCACGCCGCGCACCCGCTACGGAAGCTGTACGACGCTGGTGTGCCAGTGACGCTCAGTTCCGATGACCCACCTTTCTTCGACACGACGCTGGCGAATGAATACGCCATCGCACGGGAACATCATGGGTTTGATGATGAGGAATTGCTGGTCTGCACAAAGGCTGCAATTGAAGCCGCGTTCCTGGATGATGTCACGCGGCGGAATTTACTGGCGCGGCTGGAAGAGACAGCCTAGCGCACAATCCCCTCATCACATCCAATCTGTGCGAACCACAATTCCCACCTATCGCCGCGCCACCGGCCTGCGCTAGTTTGCGCCCAAACCGCACCCAATGCGCGAGCGCAGCATGACCAAAACCCACGACGGTGTGACCGTCATCGACCATCCACTGGTTCAGCACAAACTCACCCTGATGCGGAAGAAGGACACATCGACAGCATCCTTTCGCCGTCTGTTGCGGGAAATTTCGCTGCTGCTTTGCTACGAGGTGACGCGCGACCTTGAGCTGACCACGACGGAAATTGACACACCCATGGAGCCGATGGATGCGCCGGTTCTGGCTGGCAAAAAGCTCGTATTTGCCTCCATTCTACGTGCAGGCAACGGCCTCCTGGAAGGCATGCTTGACCTCGTCCCGGCCGCCCGCGTGGCTCATGTCGGCCTTTACCGCGATCACGATACGCTGGAAGCCATCGAATATTATTACAAGGCGCCGACCAACCTTACAGACCGCCTCGTCATTGCGGTGGATCCAATGCTGGCAACATCGAATTCCGCCACCGCGGCGATCGAGAAACTGCAGAATTCCGGTGCAAAGGACGTGCGTTTTCTCTGCCTCCTCGCCGCACCCGAAGGCATCAAGGCTTTTCGCGAGCGGCTGCCCAATGTGCCGATCTACACGGCGGCCATCGACAGCCATCTCAACGACAAAGGCTATATTGTGCCCGGCCTTGGCGATGCGGGTGACCGCATGTACGGGACGAAATAGTGAGCGCTCACAAGCCTGCCTCTAGGACCAGCACCGACGCCACCTATCCCAGCCTTGCAGGCCGTGTTGCCCTCATCACCGGCGGCGGCACGGGGATTGGTGCGTCCATCGTGGAAGAGTTTGCCGGTCAGGGCGTAAAGGTCGGCTTTATCGACATTGCTGATAAACCCTCCCAAGAACTTGCTGCGCGGCTCGGCGAGAATGTCCACCACGTCAATGCTGACCTGGCCGATGTCGAGGCCCTGCGCGCGGCAGTGGACGAGATTGCCGAAAAATTCGGACCCATCTCCATCCTCGTCAACAACGCGGCCCACGATGAGCGCCATGCGCTGGAGGATGTGACGAGCGAATATTGGGACCGCCGTGTCGCAATCAATCTGAAACCGCAATTCTTTGCCGCTCAAGCCGTCGTGCCGCATATGCGCAAGCTTGGCCACGGCGTGATCATCTGCATAGGATCAACATCCTGGATGCTCGGCAAGGGTGGCATGGCCGGCTACACGGCATCCAAGGCCGGTGTCGAAGGCCTGATGCGCGGGCTCGCTGCCGATCTCGGCAGCGACAACATCCGCGTCCTCTCCCTCGCCCCCGGCTGGGTGATGACTCAGCGTCAGAAGGACAATTGGGTCGGTGAAGGAGATGCGGAAGATATTCTGGCAAACCAAACCGTTAAGCGTGAAATGGAACCAGTCGATATCGCACGTCCGGTGCTGTTTCTGGCCTCTGACGAAGCGGCCATGTGTGCCAATCAGTGCTTTATTATTGACGGTGGGTGGTTGTAAGGGCGCTTCGCCTCCCCTTGGATGGGTAGGCGCGGCAATGCCTACTCCCCACCCTCCATCTGCGCGACGTTCGGCATCGAAATCACATTGAAGCCAGAATCCACGAAGTGGATTTCACCGGTAACCCCTGCCGACAGATCAGAGCACAGATAGAGGCCTGCCCCGCCTACCTCATCCAAGGTAATCGACTTCCGCAAAGGCGAGGTGCGGCGCTGGTAGTTGTACATGGCGCGCGCATCGGAAACGCCGGAACCTGCCAGCGTGCGCACCGGGCCTGCCGACATGGCATTCACACGGATGCCATGCGGGCCGTAATCGGCCGCCAAATATCGCACGGACGCCTCAAGCGCAGCCTTGGCAACGCCCATGACGTTATAGTTCGGCATAACACGGGTGGAGCCGCCATAAGTGAGGGTCAGCATGGAACCACCTTCATTCATCATCGCGGCGGCGCGTTTAGCAATTTCGGTAAAGGAGAAGCAGGAAATCACCATGGTGCGGGAGAAATTCTCCCGGCTGGTGTCAGCATAAAGGCCCTTCAGCTCGTTCTTGTCAGAAAAGCCGATGGCATGAACCACAAAATCAATCGTGCCCCATTCCTTCTTCAGCGTGTCGAAAACAGCATCAACAGAATCCAGATCTTCCACATCGCAGGGGATGACCAACGAAGAGCCGAGGCTTTCCGCCAGCGGCTTCACACGCTTGCCAAACGCCTCGCCCTGGAAGGTAAAAGCACATTGCGCGCCATGAGCGGCAAGCGCGCTTGCGATACCCCAGGCGATGGAATGGTTGTTGGCAACGCCCATGATGAGGCCGCGCTTGCCCTCCATGATTGGGGCCATGATGTTGGATGTGAGGTCGTTCATCGTGCCGTCCTCACGCGTATCGTTTGAGAACAAGCGAAGCGTTGGTGCCACCAAAACCAAAGGAATTGGAGAGCACTGTGTTCACTTCCGCATTGTCCACCCGCTCGCGCAGGATCGGCATGTCGGCAAAGTCCGGGTCGATCTCGGTGATATGGGCTGATTTGCACATAAAGTTATCGCGGATCATGAGGAGCGAATAGATCGCCTCCTGCACACCTGTGGCTCCGAGAGAATGGCCGGTAAGGGACTTGGTGGCGGAAAGCGGCGGACACTTATCTCCAAACACCTTGCGAAGGCCCTCAATCTCTTTTTCATCGCCAACGCCCGTGGAGGTGGCGTGGGGGTTGATATAGTCAATCTCGCCCGGCGCGATGCCACCAAGCGCCATTTCCATGCAGCGCACTGCGCCCTCGCCGGAGGGGGCAACCTGGTCGTAACCATCAGAGGTCGCGCCATAACCGACGATCTCACCATAAATCGTCGCGCCACGTGCCTTGGCGTGTTCCAACTCTTCCAGAACCAGCACCCCAGCTCCACCGGCAATCACGAACCCGTCACGGTCTGCGGAGAACGCGCGGGAGGCGGTTTCCGGGGTATCGTTGAATTTGGAGGCCATGGCATTCATGGCGTCGAAAAGGTTGGCCATCGTCCAGTCGAGGTCTTCTGAACCGCCAGCGAAAATGACGTCCTGCTTGCCGAGCTGGATGATCTCATAGGCATTGCCAATACAGTGGTTTGACGTCGCGCAGGCCGAGGAGATCGAATAATTGTAGCCCTTGATCTCAAACTGTGTGGCGAGCACCGCGGAGGCCGTCGACGACATCGCCTTGGGCACAGCCAGCGGGCCGATACGCTTTGGGGAACCGGTCTCGATGGTCTTTTGCGCGGCTTCCACAATGGTGCGGGTGGAGGGACCACCGGAGCCCATGATGATACCGGTGCGCGGGTTGATGACGTCGGCTGGTTCAAGCCCGGACTGCTCGATCGCCTGTTGCATGGCGATGTAGTTCCACGCCGTGCCCTTGGACATAAAGCGCACCGTGCGACGGTCCAGAATCTCGAACGGATCAAGCTCCGGCGCAGCCTCCACGTGGCAACGGAAATTGTGCTCGGCAAATTGCTGCGAATGGCCAGTGCCGGATTTTGCTTCCTTCAATGAGGTAGTCACCTCATCGAGCGTGCTGCCGATGGAGGAGACGATCCCCATACCGGTGATAACGACGCGTTTCATGGACTATTCTCCGGTTTTCCCTGCCGCAGGACGTGGCGGCGCCAGAGCGCTGTGTCAATGGGGCCGAGCAGCGGCGGACATTCACTGCGAGGAATTGCGACCAACAACAATAGTGCATAAAATGGATATGCGGCGATGGCGTCGTCGCCTTTGCTCTTCATCGTTCTGAACGCCGGAACAGGTGCGGAGAGAGTCTGAGCTCCGCATTGTAAGGAGCTTATCTATGACCCCAACCACACTTTCAGCACGTCCCTCGCAGTCCAGCCGACCGCGTCATTTCCCCATATCTGCAGATCCAATACTGCCTTTCAGCAAACGCGAATATGAGCGACGCATCACGGCCGCACGCAAGGCGATGGAGAGGCGAGGCTGCGAAGCATTGATACTTACCTCAATGCACAATTGTGCCTATCTGACGGGGTTTCTCTATTGTGCCTTTGGCAGGCCCTATGCCGTTGTTGTCACGGCCAGCGATATTGTGACGGTTTCTGCCAATATCGACGGAGCGCAACCGGCTCGCCGCTCTTATGGTGACAACGTGATCTATACCGATTGGAACCGCAACAATTTCGAAAATGCCGTTGCGCAGCTTGTTGGCTCAGCCACGCAAGTAGGTATCGAGGGCGACCACTTGACCATCGCGTTGCGCGAACGTCTCCAGACCCAACTTCCAAAGGCAAATTTTTCTGACGCCGCACCAGCATTAATGGCGCAACGTCTCATCAAGAGTGCAGAAGAAATTGCGTTGATTGAAGCGGGCGCAGCCATTGCCGATCTTGGTGGAGAGGCGATCCGCGAGGCTGTTTGCGCTGGAGCACGGGAGATTGATGTCGCGATGGCCGGGCGTGACGCGATGGAGCGCGCCATTGCTGAACAATTTCCCGACAGCGAACTGCGTGACACATGGGTTTGGTTCCAGTCCGGCCCCAACACTGACGGCGCACACAACCCCGTAACCACACGACGGCTGCGACAGGGCGATATACTCTCCCTCAACACTTTCCCCATGATCAGCGGCTATTACACTGCATTGGAACGCACCATGTGGCTGGGAGAACCGTCAGCGGAGGGTCTCGCAATCTGGCAAGCCAACGTGGAAGCTCATGAATTGGGTATATCGCTTATCCAGGCTGGAGCGAGCTGCGCCGACATCACGGCACGCATCAACGCACATTTTGCCGATTTGGACCTTCTGAAATACCGCTCCTTCGGATACGGCCATTCCTTCGGCGTCCTCAGCCACTATTATGGCCGCGAGGCCGGATTGGAATTGCGGGAAGATGTGGAAACAGTGCTTAAGCCTGGAATGGTAGTTTCCATGGAGCCGATGCTTTGGATACCCGATGGGCCGGCCGCGGGTGGCTACCGGGAGCACGACATTCTTGTTGTGACGGAAACCGGGGCCCGGAACATCACGCGCTTTCCCTATGGGCCGCAACACAACATCATCGATTGAACCAAAGAGCGCCTAGCCGCCGGCTTTTTCCTGAGACAAGGCAACCTTGAGATCGCTTGCGGTGTAGATCTGCTCGCCATCGGCTTTCAGCCAGCCATCGGCAATGCCAAGGTTGAGCCGGCCCTGCATGACGCGCTTGAACTCGATGCCGTATTCAACGGTCTTCGTCTTGGGCGTCACCATGCCCTTGAACTTCACCTCACCGGTGGAGATTGCCATGCCGTAACCGGGCAGACCGAGCCAGCCGAGATAAAAGCCGGTGAGCTGCCACATGGCGTCGAGACCGAGGCAGCCTGGCATGATTTCATTGCCGATGAAGTGGCAGGGGAAGAACCAAAGATCCGGCTTCACGTCGAGTTCGGCGCTGATGAAGCCCTTGCCGTGGGCACCGCCGGTTTCAGAAACCTCGGTTATGCGGTCAAACATGAGCATAGGCGGGGCGGGCAATTGGGCGTTGCCTTCCCCAAAAAGCTCGCCGCGCCCGCAGGTCAGCAGCTCCTCGTAGGAAAATGAGGATTGCCGAGTGCTCGTGTCGTAGCTTGCGCCCATTTGTGCTCTCCCGAAGCCATGGTGAGCGCGAAATTGGCGCTCAAAAAGGGTCAGGCGGGTGTATCGCGTGAGACTGCGCTCCACAAGGGAATAGGCCAAAGCGCGCGCGCCTTAACGATAAGAGTGTGGTATGTCATCGTCCTGTCATGGTATGCTTGCAGCTTGGGCTTCGCTCCCATATCTTGGGAGCAAGACATGCCGCGCGTTACGCGGCCTTTTTGGCGCAGGAGTGCCGCGTGAGCGACACGATTAATCAGTTTTATCACGATCACGGCAACCACGGTGCCGAGCACGCGGAATGCGGGACCGTTGGTCTTGTGGACCGGCTGCGCAAGGCCGGGCTGCGCCCGACGCGCCAACGCATTGCCCTTGGACATTTGCTGTTTTCACGCGGCGACCGTCATGTCTGCGCCGAGGCGCTGCATGCTGAGGCCCAATCCGCCAAGGTACCGGTGTCGCTGGCGACAGTTTACAACACGCTGCACCAGTTCAACGAAGCTGGCCTTTTGCGGGCCGTCGCGGTGGAATCATCGAAGACCTATTTCGACACCAACACGAGCGACCATCACCACTTCTTCATCGAAAACGAGAATCGCGTGGTGGACGTGCCGGAAAGCCAAATCACCGTCAGCGACCTACCCCAACCTCCCGAAGGTATGGAAATTGGCCGCGTGGACGTAATTGTCCGCCTGCGCCCTAAAAGCTAAAGAATTTTTGCGCCTGGTCCGGGCGGACTAGCCGCCCACCCGCTCACCACGATAGACGCCCCACAGCTTTTCCTGCGGCAACCAGGCCTTCACGCCCTGTTTTTCCACCGCGCACCAGCCGCCCTGGCAGCGCTCAACAACGACCTGTGCGCCGGGCTGCACCCGCGCCACCGTGCGCGCGTCAGCGGATGCGTCAAGCTTGGCGTTTAAAAGTGCAAAGTTGGACAAGTCTGCGCCGGCTTTGGTCTCAAAATTGCGCTTCCACGGCGCAACAATAGCTGTGCGGCGCGAAGAAAGCAGCGAATGCAACACCCAACCGGTGGTGCCATCAACGTCACGAATACGGCGCCAGTTGCCAAATTCCTGAATGATTTCCACAGGAAGACCCTTACGGCGATAGGACCAGGACACAGCATATTTAGTGCCTGGCCCGACCCGCAAATTGGCTTCTTTGAACTTTAGAGAGGCATAGCGCGGCAGCGGCAAACCTGTGGAAACACCGGTTCGCCCGGTTTCTGTGACTGAGGCAAGCGTAACCGTGGCCTCAGACGCCTGCACCGGGCCGCCCATAATGGACATGGCCAGGCCCAAAACAACCAAAAGTGCTATGAAAAGCTGGGTAAACGGGGAGCGGCGGGGCTGAATACGCATGAACTGAAGACATCCGAGGTATGCGCGGTTGCGATTGCCTGCAACCGGGCTGTGTGGAATAGGAAGGCGCAGAACCGGAGCTCAAGCGCCTTGCTAAATCTTTCGTGCCAGATCACCGTTAAGGTACTCTTTATCGCAATGGTAAATCGCAGCCCGTTGGCACCACTCTCAACAGCTCGCTGGAGCGCTTAATGCCCAAGGCCACTCGTCCCTCAGTCGTAGTCACCCGCCGCCTGCCGGACGGTATCGAGACACGGATGCGGGAATTGTTCGACACCGAGTTGAACACCGAAGACACACCGATGACCCAGCATCAGCTGGGCAGCGCCGTTGCCCATGCGCAGGTCCTGGTGCCAACCGTGACGGACAAGATTGATGCCGACATCATCGACCGTGCCGGGGATGGGTTGAAGCTCATCGCGCAGTTTGGCAACGGGGTCGACAATATTGATGTGAAGGCGGCTGCCGCCAGAGGCATCACGGTAACGAACACGCCCCGCGTGCTCACCGATGACACTGCAGACATGGTGATGGCCATGATGCTCGCCGTGCCGCGTCGGTTGGTCGAGGGCGCGCAGATCATGGCGTCCGCACAGGGCTGGGGCGGATGGTCACCGACCTGGATGATGGGTCAGCGCGTTTCTGGCAAACGCCTGGGGATCATCGGCATGGGCCGCATCGGTGCCGCGGTTGCCCGGCGGGCGAAAGCGTTTGGCATTGCAATCCATTATCACAACCGCAAACAAGCTCACCCGGACCTCGAGGCGGAGCTGGAAGCGACTTACTGGGATGATCTCGACCAGATGCTCGCGCGGGTCGACATCATCACCGTCAATTGCCCCTCCACTCCGGCGACCCAGCACATGCTGAACGCCGAGCGCCTCAAACTGATGAAGCCCCACGCCTATATCGTGAACGCAGCGCGGGGCGGCATCATCGACGAAGACGCATTGGTGGAAGCCCTTCGCGAGGAGCGCATCGCGGGGGCTGCCCTTGATGTCTTTCAAAACGAACCCGCTGTTGGTCCCGCTATGCGCCACCTTGCTGATGCAGGTAAGCTCGTCATGCTGCCGCATATGTCTTCTGCTACTGTTGAAGCGCGCCATGAAATGGGCGAGCGGGTGATCGTCAACATCCACACGCTTTTTGACGGCCACCGCCCGCCGGACCGTGTTCTTCCCAAGGACTAAGGGCGATCACGGGAATGTTTTCCCGTTACCCTTGAATTCTGTACCAGACAGTTCAGTTTATTGCCGCGAGGAGGCGGTAAGGCTTGTCCGTACCGGCAGCCTCTCCGCTTGCAACAAAGTTGACCGGTAGAACTGCCGTCGACGCCCACGACTAAAAGGACAACCCTCATGACGAAATTCCTCAGCGCTCTCGCCCTCAGCACCTCCCTCCTTGCAGCCCCGGCGGCCTTTGCGGCCGATGCCTACAAGTTTGACCCAAGCCACAGCCAGCTTCTGTTCTCCTACAACCACCTCGGTTTCTCCACCAATTATGGTCTGTTTTCGGGCTTCAATGGTGAAGCGGTGATCGACTCCGAAGACCTCTCCAAATCTTCAGTGAAAGTCGAACTTTCCGTCTCTGACATGATTATGGGTTGGGAGCCGCGCAAGAATGACCTTCTTTCGCAGAACTTCTTCAATGCTGCGGTGAACCCAACCGCGACTTTTATCTCCACTAAAGTTGAGCCCACCGGGGACAAGACAGCCAAAATTACGGGTGACCTCACCATTGCCGGCACCACAAAGGAAGTCGTTCTGGACGCTACATTGAATCAGATCGGCGAAAACCCAGTCTCTAAGAAACCCTGGGCTGGCTTTGCCGCAACGACGGTGTTGAAGCGTTCTGATTTCGGCGTGGAGAAGTTTGCCCCTTACGTCTCCGATGAGGTGAACATCACCATCTCCGTGGAAATGGAAAAAACCAGCTAAGTCTGGTCGACTTGCCAAATTGAGCTAGCTGGACGGGGCCGACTTTCATGCGTTTGACCAACAGCCTTGAGACTTACGGCCTCGTCCACCAGTTGTTGCACTGGACAACAGCAGCGCTCATTCTCTTCCTGCTGCCGCTCGGCGTGTACATGCACGAATTACCGATCGATACGGCCGCGCAGGTGGAGTGGAAGGTCTGGCTCTATTCTCTCCATAAGACAGTTGGGCTGACGGTCCTTGCTCTCGCCGTGTTGCGGGTGCTCTGGGCACTGGTCCAGCCCCATCCACGCCTGCTCAACGGCGGGAAAGAAGCGCTCGCCGCGACCACCATTCATTGGCTGCTCTATTCCGCGATTATCGCAATGCCGCTGCTCGGCTGGATCCACCACGCCGCGAGCGAAGGCTATGCGCCGATCTGGTGGCCGTTCGGCCAGAACCTACCGCTTGTTCCCAAAGACCCCGCCGTTTCCGCCTTTTTCGGCACGGCCCATTTCATCACCGGTATCGTGCTGGTGGGGAGCCTGCTCCTGCATATAGCTGGCGCGGTAAAACACGCGGTGATCGATAAGGACCAGACGCTTCAACGCATGGTGCCAGGTGCCTATACCGAAAGCGCACTTGCCCCTGCCCCCAAATCCGGTAAGCGCGGGGCGCTTGCTCTGGCCGTTGGCATTGTCGCTCTTGCCATTGCCGCAACCTTCATCGTTCACCGCATCAAGCAAGCTTCAGGCCACGAACACGCCCCGCTCCAGGGGGCGGAAAGCCTGCCACGCTATCCCGGTGAAGGCTGGGTGATCGACCGGTCGGCGAGCACGTTCGCGATCACGGTCCAGCAGCTCGGCTCACCTGTCACCGGCACCTTTGGGGAATGGGATGCGCAAGTGTTTTTCGACACCGCGGCCCTCGATCGGTCCAAGATCGACGCAACCGTGGCGATTGCTTCGCTCAGCCTCTCCGACGTCTCGCAGCAGGCGATCGGCGCTGATTATCTGAACGCCGCCGCACATGCGACAGCAACTTTTGTCAGCGACGAAGTGGTAGCTACCGACAGCGGTTATGAAGCGCAGGGCACCCTCACCCTTGCCGGGCAGGCGCAACCTTTCACGCTGCCGTTCACCTTCCGGGAGGAGGATGATCGCGCGTTCGTCGAAGCCGAAGGGATGATTGACCGTCAGACCTTTGGCGTTGGCACGGCAGACACATCCTCTGTCGGCAACGAAGTCGGCGTGACAATCTCCATTCAGGCGCAGCGAGGTCAGTAGACCGGTTCATCCACCGGCTCGCCGAGTGGAATTCCGGTCTGGTCCACATGGAGCCAGACCATCCGATCTACAAACCAGACCTTGCCAAGAACTGTGACGGCCATGCCGGCGATGGTGAGAACAGGGTCAAGAACAACCAACCCCCAGATGAACGGCACCGCGCCAACTGCCGAGACCGCTGTCAAATAGCGCGCGGCCTTGATGTGCTGCGGGTTCAGTTCGGCTCGCGGTCTGGCAAGGAAGCTGCGCTCCCCCAATACGCCACGGCTCATCCAGTGGCTGAAGTGCCTTGGCGGGGCAAAGGCGCGCGGGTTGATCCAGGTCCAGGTCAGCACCAGCGCCACCGGCACCAGTGCCCACGGGCCAATCCAAACTCTGCTCCAGACGGCAAGGGCAAAAAACGGCAAAATGGTAAAACGCGTCCAGCCACTCCAAGGATTGGCATGGCGCCGCCAGGTCTCATCGCCCATGCCCATAATCCGTTCAGCGCCCTGAAAAAGTCCCATGGTCTAAGCCACCAGACCGAGGGTGCCGTGGAGGTGTGGATAGTGAATCATGAACATTCCTCGCTGACAGAAGGGGCCGGATTGGGCCATGCTTTGTTCTCTTGAGCCAAAGGGTAAGCCATGGACATTCGTGAAGCCACAGCAGACGACCTGCCAGAGATCCGGGCGATCTATGCGCCCTATGTGACGGATACGACCGTGAGTTTTGAGGAAACCGTGCCGGACCTTGAGACCCTCGCGGGGCGGCTTCGGGCCGCCCATATCTATCTGGTGGCGCAGGATGAAAGCGGCGTGCTCGGATACGCCTATGCGAGTGAACACCGCAGCCGCGCGGCCTACCGCTTTTCATGCGATGTCTCAGTCTATGTGCGGGACAACGCCCAGCGGATGGGTGTTGGTCGCGCGCTGTATGACGAATTGCTGCCCAGCGCGAAGAGCCTGGGTTTCCACAACGCCTATGGCGGGGTGAACCTGCCGAACCCAGGCAGCGTCGCGCTGCATGAGAGCTTCGGCTTCCGTCACCTTGGCACCTACCGCGAGGTCGGGTTCAAATTCGGCAAATGGCACGATGTGGGATGGTGGGAAAAGCACCTCTAACAAAAATCTGCGCCACGATCTTGCATTTGGTTTGATATCATACTATTTAGTTTGAAATCAAACTAAGGGAGTGTGTCATGAACCGCAGATCAGTTTTGGGAATTATGGGTGGGGGTGTCATTCTGGGGGCCGCCGGTTTGGGCTGGCGCGTCTCCCGGCAGCCGAACGAAGCGTTGAAGCCCTGGGAGCTGGCCGGCAGCGCCTATAGCGAACCGCGGCGCAAGGCGCTCTCCTACGCCATCCTCGCCCCCAACCCTCACAATCGTCAGCCCTGGCTGGTGGATCTCTCCGCGCCTGATGAGATCGCGCTCTTTGTCGATCCCGACAGGATGCTGCCCCATACCGACCCCATGAACCGTCAGATCACCGTCGGCCTCGGCTGCTTTCTAGAGCTGATGGTCATGGCCGCCGCGCAAGACAGCTATCGCGTCGATCTTAACCTCTTTCCCGAGGGGGAAGATGCGGAGGCTCTGGACAAGCGCCCTATCGCCCGCGCGCGGTTTTCAGCGGACGCTTCCATCAAACCTGACCCGCTCTTTGCCCAAGTCATGGCCCGCCGCTCCGTCAAGGAACCCTATGACACCACCCGCCCCGTCTCCGCCGACATCGCGGCAAGGGTCGCGGCGGCTGCGCGCCGGACCCAGGTTGATTACAGCGTGGATGAGCAATCCATCGCAGAGATGCGTGCCCTCACCACTGAGGCGCTGACCATCGAGTTGGAGACGCCGCGCACTTATAAGGAGAGCGTCGACCTCTTCCGCATCGGCGCCGATGAGGTGAACGCCAATCCCGACGGGATCGACTTTTCCGGCCCCATGTTTGAAGCCTTGCACGTCGCCGGCATCTTCAGCCGGGAAGCCGCTATGGACCCTCAATCAACAGGCTATGTCGAAGGCCGCAAAGCGGTGTTGGAAAACACCGAGACCGCCATGGGGCACCTTTGGCAAGTCACGCCAAACAACAGCCGCAGCCAGCAAATCGCCGCCGGGCGAGACTGGTTGCGCCTTAACCTTGCCGCCACCGCAGAAGGGCTTTCCATGCAGCCCCTTAGCCAGGCACTGCAGGAATATGTCGAGATGGATAGCCTCTACAAAGCGGTGCATGAACGCTTCGCTCCGAACGGTGGTACCGTGCAAATGCTCGGCCGTCTCGGCTACACTGCCGCCGTTCCGGCCAGCCCGCGTTGGCCCCTGGAGGCGAAGATCATTTGAGCAGCACCGAGCAGATCAAATCAAGCGAGAGCGGCGCGCAGGATGTGTCCGCCCTTTTTGCGCTGTTCAATGAGATCAATATCATCGCGCAGCTCAGCAGCGCACTGCTCAACCGCCGCTTGCCGGATGGGTTGCACAGTTCCCATTTTGGCATTCTCAACCACCTTTCAAAGCGTGACTTTGACGAGACCCCCGCGATGCTCGCAGACGCCTTTCAGGTGACCAAGGGCACCATGACTCATTCTCTCGCAGTGCTGGAAAGGCGCGGACTCATTCGCCTGCGCCCCAATCCCGACGATGGGCGCAGCAAGATTGTCGACATCACGCAGGCGGGACGTGACTTCGTGATAGAAGGCCGCGCCGCCCTCGCCCCCGTCATAGCCGCCTTTTCCCAACTTGGCGACATGCAGCGCTATGAAAAACTCCTGCCGGACTTGGTGGCTCTGCGCGAGCTGCTCGACAACAACCGAGATCTCTAACGCCGCAACATTGCAATTATGAGTTGCCGTTTACCTTTATGCTCCTTTGGGTTTAACCTTGCTTTCTACATTGACGAGGGTTGGTGGGTGAGAATCGCCACCGCGACCAGGCAGGCATGACCAAGAAAAACGGTCCACCAAGGGCAATCGGCAAATATACCGATGCCGATCTTAGTTCCGGGCTAAAGATCGTCGACCAACTTGCACGTAAAGACGGCAACGCTCTGGTTGCTGCCGTTGCTGAATACATGGTCCAACACGGTCTGAGCGCCACGTCGGATGTAGCAAATCGCATTCCCACATCGACGTCGCATTAGACCGGGGGTTGGAGTCATGGGAATTCGCCAAGACGCATTCGACTTCATGGAGCGTGCTAAAGCCCACGGCACTGCAGAGGATTTACTGGCCGACCTCTCCCGCAATGTCGCACGGCTCGGCTTTGATCACATGGTGCTTACAGGCCTCCCCATGGACCCCAACGAAGTGCCCACCGTCCACATGAATGGTTGGCCGGCCGAGTGGTTTGAACGCTATATCGCGCAGGATCATCACCGCCATGACGGTGTGAAACTCCACGCTATGCAAACCACGCGCCCCTTCTTCTGGGACGAAATACCGCCAGAAATTGCGCAACGGCAGGAGACCCAGAACGTCCACAACGAAGCGGGCACCTTCGATCTGCGCAACGGATATTGCGTGCCAATGTTCTCAACCGCCTACTGGCAATCCGCTGTCGCCTTCGCCACAGGGGACGAGAAAATACGCCTGTCGAAAACCGAGCGCGGGGCTCTCGACATCATGGCTATGGCCGCCAACACCGCCATGGTTGCCATGAAGCATGAGGAGTCTGGCGAACCCATCCTTATTACTGACCGCGAGCGGGAAATCGTGGCTTGGCTCTTTGCGGGTAAAACCGCTTGGGAGACCTCGATGATCCTTGGAATTTCAGAGCAGGCCGTGCGCAAGCACCTGGCCAACATCCGCACCAAGTTCAAAACGTCCAACACCGTGCAGGCTATCGTTGAAGGCCTGCGAAGCGGGCATTTCTGGCTCTGACGGATCCATCTTTTGCTCCAAACAGGTAGCGGATCCGCCACCTGACCTTGCTATGACAAGATTCTAGCCTTCCGCCGGAACACCACCGGTCCGGAGCTAAAATCATGATCAAGTTACACGTTGTTACCGCCGCCAACCGCCACCTCTACGACAAGGAGATGGAAGAGTTCCTGCGCCTTCGCCACGACATGTTTGCCAAGGAGCGCCACTGGGTACCGGAGGATGAGAGCGGACAGGAAACTGATGCATTCGACACAAACGATGCGACCTATCTGCTCGGCCTTGAAGATGGTGCAGTCATCACCTCCGCACGCCTCATCCCGACAGCTCTTCCCCATCTCGTCTCTGAAAACTTCGAAAGTCTCTGCGAGCGGGGCTTGCCCCGCCGTTGGGACTGGGCGGAATGGACGCGTACAATGGTTGTTCCCTCCCGCCGAGGCGGCGGACACAAAGGCGTCACCGGCATCCTCACCGTAGGCGTCATGGAATATTGTCTGGAGGAGGGCATCGATCGCGTCGGTGGGGTGCAGGAATTCTATCACTTGACCCGCTATGCCGAACTTGGCTGGGACACCGAAGTGCTTGGCCTCCCTCAAGACTTCAACGGTGAGCGCTATGTCGTCGCCTATTGCAAATGCGGCGAAGCGGAATTGGCAACGGCGCGCAAAGTGACAGGCGTTGACTACCCGGTCCTTGCCCGTCGTGGCGAGCAACGCCCCTTCATTCCAACCGATCAACACCCGCAGCCTGGAGCGTGAGGTGATGAAACAGAACCACAAGACAGACTGGGAACGCCTACATGGCATATTGCGGGAGATATCCCGCCAAGTGGACGAAGAGAAAGATGCCGATCTGTCTTACCTGCTTCAAGCCACGCTGAAGCGTATCGAAGTCAAGATGAACGCAACGACCACGAACCGTCATTAACGGAAGGGTTCCGTCAACGAACACCCAGGATGATTGGTTGGAGCTTCTCCCTGACTCACTTCAGAATTTGGGGCGTCACTTCTTGGTAGAGGGGCATTCTACCCTCACCCCGTCATCGCCGCCTTTTCCCAACTTGACGACATGGAGCGCTATGAAAAACTCTTGCCGGACTTGGTGGCCCTGCGCGAGCTATTGGACAGCAACCGCGATCTTTAGGTTCTGCGCCGTCTCCACAGCGCGACAACGACAATGATCAGGAACACCGCCAGAACAGGCAGCACAATGTAGTCAAGAATGCCAACAATCGCGGACAGTCCAGCAGCGCCGAGCAAGATAACAAGCAGTGGCGTGAAGCAGCAAAGCGCGGCGATCACAGCGCCGATGATGCCGAATACCAGCAATTTATCGCTGACCATGGCCTTTGCCCTTAGCTTTGAAAGCGCCGGGAAATAGTCCACGACCCACGGCTTTCTTCCGCCATGGCGGTCATTGCCGCATTTGTTGCATCAGGGTTCTGCGCGGCATGGTGCATCGGCCCTCCTTTCCAGCGCGGGAAGGCATAGCCGTGGAGCTGCACCTGGTCGACGGCCGCATCATCTTCGGCAATCCCCTCCTCCACGATCAGTGCACCCTCGTTGGCAAGCACCGCGAGGAGGCGCTGGACGATCTCTTGCCTGGTGAATGCTCGCGCGGCGATGCCTTCAACCTTGCGATGGTCTTCCACCATCTGCTCCACCAAAGCCGAGCGTTCCGGCTTGCGAGAGCCTTCAGTGTAGTCATGCCAACCAGCATCGGAGCGCAGGCCGAAACGGCCCGCTTCGCAAAGCGCGTCCGCCAGTGGCACGCCGCGAATATGGGCCGGAGCCGGGTTCGCCTTGCGGTTGGCCCAGGCGATCTGATGCCCGGCCATATCCTGCACCTCGAACGGGCCCATCGCATAACCGAAATCACGCATGGCGGCGTCGACATCAAAGGGCATCGCCCCGTCCGCGACGAGGTATTGCGCCGCCCGTCTTTGCGCCGCGAGAATACGGTTGCCTATGAAGCCATCGCAAATGCCGGACAACACCGCGATCTTGCCGAGACGCCTGGCAAGCGCAAACCCCGTCGCCAGCGTCTGTGACGATGTCTGCGGCGTGCGGATGACCTCAAGCAGCTTCATGATATGGGCGGGGCTGAAGAAGTGCAGACCGATGCAGCGCTCCGGGCCGGAAATACCGTCGAAGATCTTCAGCGGGTCGAGATAGGACGTGTTGGTGGCAAAGATCGCATCCTCCGCCATATGCTTTTCAAGTTCCGCAAAGACGGCCTGTTTGACCGGCACGTCCTCAAACACTGCCTCAATGGCGACATCGCAGGAAGCTGTCGCTGCCATGTCAGCCGTGGCGACAAGCACATCATCGATAGCGGCTCGTTTCTCAGCGCTCAGCTTGCCGCGTTTGACCGCACCGTCGAGGTTAGCGCTGATCGTTGCCAGCGCTTTCTGTGCACCCTCATCCGATTGCTCAATGAGCGCGACCGAAAGACCCGACAACAGACAGGCCGTCGCGATTCCCGTGCCCATCAGCCCACCGCCGATGATCGCCACCTGCTCGACATTGCGCAGATCAGCTCCCTTGATGGCGGAAGGTTTCGCCACCGTTCGCTGGCCAAAAAAGGCCGCGCGCAGGGCCACGCTCTCGGCGGATTGGCGCAACTCCATATGCAGCGCCCGTTCCTTCGGCCCGCCCTCTGCAAAAGGCAACCGCACCCATTCCAGCGCATCAAGGCAGTGGAGGGGCGCCTGCGGCCCCCGCGCCCGGGCATGCAGCTTTTCGCGCTCAGCAACAATGGCGGAATCGTCAGCGGAAACGACGTCACGCTTGGAGAGAGCAGCGGGACGGTCCGGCAAATCATCGGCAAAGGCCTTCGCCGCCGCCACCGGATCATCCCCCGCGATGACATCCAGACCACCCGCCTCGTGAAAACGTTGCGCGCCGACTACCGCACCGCCACTCGCCATGGCAACGCACAGATCCATCGACACAAGCCGCGGCAGGCGTTGTGTGCCGCCTGCCCCAGGAACGAGGCCAAGATTGACTTCGGGCAGAGCAAAGCGTGTTGACGTCGCCGCAACCCGAAAAGCGCAACCAAGTGCGATCTCCAGCCCGCCGCCAAATACCGTGCCGTGCATCGCCGCGATCCACGGAACCGACGAAGCTTCAATAAGAGAAATGACGTCGCAAAGAGCGGGATCCTTTGGTGGCGAGCCGAATTCGGAAATATCTCCACCAGCAACGAATGTGCGCCCTGCACAGGAAAGGATTGCCGCCTTCGCGCCACTCGCCTCAACTTCTCGCACGGCATTGGCCAACCCCGCCCGCACTGCCGCTGAGGTTGCGTTGACCGGCGGATTGTCGATCGCCACGAAGGCGAGGTCATCCATCTCATTTACGCTGACAGGTCCAAATTGCACCAAGACCGCTCTCCCAAGCTCAAAGTTTGGCGCGGTTTTCGGGAACAATCAGGCGACTGGCAAATGAATTTTTCTCCAGGCGCCGAACGGCTCTAGTTCAGTGGCCTCAGCAGACGCCAAGCTCTGCCTTCAATCGGTCTGCGTATCGGCACCCCAACCAGCGCCGTCCCCATCATAGGCATCCACAATGCCACCAAGATCCGTGCCATCCCCATCATAAGGAACGGCCACGGCGTTCTCCATGCGGTAGCCGACATCTGCCAGGATCGTCGCCACCGGCTTTGCGCGCAACCGGCCAGACAGCCACATCGGCTCCCAAACATTTTGCAGCGTCACGCCCTTGGCGTTGCTCACATGGATGATCTGGTTTGCCTCCGGCGGTGGCACGTGGATACAGGCACCAAGGAAGGGGACGAAAAGCAATTCGTCGACACTCTCATCGTCAAAACCCACCGGGGTCACATAGCCCGCAATCCGCACTTCCTGACCGTCGAGCCGGGTGTTAAGGAACCCGCCTGCTGGCTGCAATTGCCGCATCAACTCCATGTCCTGAAGAAAATATTCGAAGTCGCTTTTCGAACCGCCAAACATTTCCACCCCCACATTACCGCGCCGTTCCGCGTTTGGAGAGATGAAGACGGGCGCCCCGGCCTCCGGCGACAAAGTTTCCCACGTGATCGTCTGCGCGGCATTGGCAGCACCCATGGCTGCGAGCACAAGCAGGCCTGCAAAGAAGGATCGGACGGCGAAAATCATATCGAACAGACCTTTGTTACCGGTGTCGTCTCACGTGGCGTTACAACCTAGATGGTTTTGCCTAAGGGAAGGTTCATCGCACGGTCAGCCCATCGGCAAGCGATGTACGGTAGGCGCGCCAGGCTGGCAGCAACCCGGCCGCCAACCCGCCACAAGCAATCAATCCCAGATATACTAGCTCGCGCGTACCCGGCCATCCAATCACAAGGGCGAGACCGGCGCGTGCCTCCAGGATGGGGCTCGCAATGGCAAACAGCGTATAGGCAACCGCAACACCAAACGCGATGCCGAGCGCGGTCACAAATATGGCCTCGTAGAGAAAGAGCCGCAGGATGTGCGCCGGTCCGGCCCCGACCGCGCGCAGGATGGCCATTTCCCGCCGTCTTGTCTCCAGCGTCGCAAGGATCGCAACAGCAAGACCAAGAAAGGCGGTGATGGCGACGAGGACGGAAATGCCCACCAGCACTTTTTCAATTGGCGAGACGATGGACCACAATTGCGCAAACGCAAGTCCCGGCAGAACCGCCGTCAACGGCTCCGCCTCATAGGCGTTCAGCGCGCGCTGGAGCGTGAATGTTGCAAGGCGCGTGCGCAAGCCAATGAAAACCGCTGTCACCGTGGAAGGTGCCCGCGCTTCCTCGCGCAGCTGCACTGCATCATCGCTGCCTGCATGGATTGCGTGCATCGCCTCGATGGGGATCAGCACTGAGCGGTCGATGGGCGTACCGGTCCGGGCGAGCACGCCGCTAACAGCAAAGGGCAAAGCGTCGTGGCTGTTTGAGAAATCGATTGCCCCTGCCCCGTGGGAAACGATCAGTTGTGAACCGGGTGCGTAGTTCAACCGCTCCGCAACCTCAGCGCCAACGACGGCATCAAAGAGATCGGCAAATTCCCCACCTTGTTCAAACCGCAAGGGCACGTCACGGCCGGTACGGATGCGCTCGAAATAGCTCACCTCGGTACCCACCACCCGGTAGCCGCGATGTGAATCTCCAAGAGCAATTGGCACCACCCAATCCACCTCCCGCCGTTCGGCGATAGCACGGTAGGTGGCGTGTGAAATTTCCTGCGTCGCATCCCCCATGTGGAAGACGGAATAGAGCAGCATCGGCACGTCGGAAGAACGCGCGCCGACGATCATGTCCGTACCAGAGATAGTGCGCAGGAACGTGTCCCGCGCCCCTTCGCGCAGGTTCTCCACCGTCAGCAGCAGCGCGACCGACAATGCGATCGACACCACCGTCAAAGCCGTAATGATGCGGCGGTTACCGAGGCTGGACAGCGCCAGCCGCACCCACGGCATAGAGACGCTCCCCATCAGATTGTCACCTTCTGCTTAGCCGCAATATCGGCAACAGCAACCGTGCGATCGAATTGGTCATGCAGGGCAGCGTCATGGCTGACGACAAGAAGCGCCGCGCCGGTTTCCCGCGCCTGCGCCATCATCAAAGCGAGAAAGGCATCGCGCCGATCAGCATCCAGCGCCGATGTTGGTTCATCCGCCACCACCAGGCCGGGGCGCAGAAGAAAGGCCCGCGCCGCCGCAACTCGCTGTTGTTGCCCGGCGCTGAGCTCCGCGCCCTTCTGGCGCCATAGACTTTCAGCTAGACCAAGCTCGGCAAGTAGGGCCTGAGCGCGCTCCACAGTCGCGGCACCGCTTTCGCCAGCAAGACGGGCGGGGAGCAGGACATTGTCTATGACGCTGAGATAGGGAAGCAGATTGAACTGTTGGAAGATCACACCAAGATTGCGTGCCCGAAAGGCATCGCGACGCGAACCGCTCATCGCCGTGAGATCTTCACCGAGAACCTCCACTCGGCCACGATCCGGCGTCGCAGTTCCACAGATGAGATTGAGCAATGTTGACTTGCCGCAACCGGACGGGCCGACCAGCAGGACCCGTTCGCCCGCCGCTATCGCAAAATCAGCCACCTCCAGCGAAAAAGCCGACGGACCGCGATAGGCGTATCGTAACGCGCTGATGGCAACGGCATCGTTCAAGGGCGGTTAGTCCTGGAGGGCGGAGAGGTCGATCCTATTCTGCCCTGCCGGAACTTCCATGTCGAAGGAGCCATATTCGCTGATCCCTTCCACATCCAGCTCCTCGGTGCCGGGAAACAGGTCGAACCAGATCGTGCTAAGCTCGGTCAGCTCGGCCAGGTTTTTGCAGGTATAAGTTGCCTCAATCTCGAAATCGGCATGGTCACCATGACGGTGGAGTTCCGCATCGACATTATCGCGCACGCAACCGGCGGCGGCAGGAGCGGTGAAGAAATCGTCCTGTTGGAACTTGGCAAGCGCATCTTCAATCGCTGCCTTCTGTTCGTCCGTGGTGGGCTTAGCTTCAAAGCCGACAATGTCTTGTGCGGGGGATTCAATCTCGATGCTCATCTGTTTCCCGTCCAAAGCAATCTGCACCTTGCCGGCACCATGGCTGTGGCCATCAGCGGCAAGAGCCGCGTGGGAGGAAAGGGCGAAGATGGAAACGGTAAGGGCGGTGAGAAGGCGCATGGGACGAAACCTTGTTTGTGTCACGCAAATTGCATG
This sequence comes from uncultured Alphaproteobacteria bacterium, assembly GCA_929200315.1. Taxonomy (GTDB): domain Bacteria; phylum Pseudomonadota; class Alphaproteobacteria; order Rhizobiales; family Rhizobiaceae; genus Pseudahrensia. The sequence goes on from CAKMZB010000006.1 coordinate 213,139, forward strand.
GGAAGAGTGGCGGCATTATCGCGACATTGATGTCAAATGCAACAATGAAAGTTGCATGAAATTGATGCCGAGGTTGGATGACCCTTAGTCGCTGGGAACACCCACCACTGCGATGCAATCCCCCATCCCGATAAGGCCTGGGAAATGGCGACCAATGACCAAACCATCGCTCTTGGCTTTGCATTCCGCGGGTGTGACGCCGGTTCGGTCCACCGGCCAGATGCGAGCGATCACATCGCCTGTTGCCACCGCTTCTCCCAGATCCACCATCGGTTCTATCAGCCCTTCACCAGTGCTGAAGTGGTAGCTGCCGTCATCGGGCATAGTGAGCAAGGTACTTGGCTGTCGCTCCATCTTGCCTTGCAAAAGGCCGAAATGGATCAGCACGTTGTGCAACCCTCTTTTGGCAATCGCGTTACTGCGCGCCGTCGACGTGCCTCCGCCGCCAAGCTCGGTGGTCACAAGCACCTTGCCCATCTCTTCTACAGCCGTGTCGTACATGCCTGCATTGTCGATCTCGCGAAGCTGTACCGAATGGGGCGCGTTGAAGGCCTCCATCGCCGCGAAACACTGTTGCTCCAGCGCCTTGTCATCAAGAATGTGCGCGGCAGCAAAAGGCAGGAATTCCAGCGACTTGCCGCCGGAATGGAAGTCCACCGCAACATCGGCAAGAGGCAGCAAATGACGCTGGAAATAGTCCGCGATCTTCTGCGTGATCGTCCCGTCCGGGGAACCGGGAAAGGCGCGGTTAAGATTGCCGCCGTCGATGGGCGAGGTGCGTTTTGCCGCGCGGAAGGCTGGGTAATTGAATGCGGGTACGATGATGAGCCGCCCACTCACATCCTCCACGCGCGTGGTGAGAGCCAACTCCTGCAGCGCGATCGGTCCCTCATATTCATCGCCATGGTTCGCGCCGGTAAGTAGGGCGGTCTTGCCTTCGCCGTTCTGGATCACCGTCAACGGGATCATCATCAGGCCCCAGGCGCTCTCATCGCGGCTGTGGGGGAGCTGCAAAAAGCCGTGATGCACCCCGTCCTGGTCGAGTGGAATGGTGGCGTTGATCAGACTTGGTTTCACGGCCCTACTCCTTCACCACCATCTTGCGCGGCACATCAGCGAGGCATTCGGGAGCGCCCTTCGTGATGCGGATGCTCTCTGTGATCTCAAAGCCCCAATCCTCCATCCACAAACCGGTCATGAAATGGAAGGTCATATTCTCCCGCAATTGCGTGGTGTCGCCGGGGCGAAGCGACATCGTGCGCTCGCCCCAGTCTGGCGGATAGGAAACGCCGATGGGATAGCCCGTGCGATTGTCCTTCGTGATGCCATGTCTTTTCAGGACGGCGAAGAAGGCATGGGCGATATCCTGGCAAAGATTGCCCTCCTTCGCCGCTTCAAGCCCCGCTTCCATGCCCTCCAGCACCGCCTTTTCTGCATCGAGAAAAGTCTGCGTTGGCTTGCCGAGAAAGAGCGTTCGCGACAGCGGACAATGGTAGCGTCGATAAACACCTGCCACTTCAAAGAACGTGCCCTCACCCGTTTTCATCAGTTCATCATCCCACGTGAGATGCGGAGCCGCGGCGTCTGAGCCGGATGGTAACAGCGGCACGATGGCGGGATAGTCGCCCCCCGCGCCAATCTGGGGATCATAGCGCAGGCCAGCGTCATAGATCTCCGCGACCAGATCACATTTGCGCAGACCCGGTTCGGCCTTCTCGACAATGCGCTCATGCATTCGGCCAACCAGCTTGCCGGCGATGCGCATATAATCAAGTTCGGCTTGGGATTTGACGGCGCGTTGCCAGTTCACCAGCGCCGTCGCATCCTGGAATTGGGCATTCGGCAGGTGTTTCTGCAATGCGCCAAATGCGGCTGCCGAGAACCAGTAATTGTCCATCTCCACCCCGATCGTCCCGCGATCGAGCTTGCGGTCGGTGAGCTGTGCGGAGAGGTGATCCATCGGATGGCGTTCGGTCGATTGAACGTAATGGTCCGGGTAGGAGAGAATGTTGGCCGGGTCCATAAAGCAGGTGCGCAACGCGCCGTTGGCATCCTGACCGCGCCCATACCAAAGCGGCTCACCATCGAGCGTCAACACCACACATTGATGAACGTAGAACGACCAGCCGTCATAGCCGGTCAGCCAGTTCATGTTGCTGGGATCGCTCACGATCAGCAGATCCAACCCGGCATCCGCCATAGCGGCTCGAGTCTTGGCGAGCCGGGCGGCAAACTCCTCTCGGGAGAAGTTCAGCTTCGGTTCTGGCACGGCGAAAGCCCTCCCCAGGTGGCGGGCAAAATGCCTCGTCCCCGGCACTTCACCACGCCAGAACACGCGCGCAAAGAGGGCGTGTGGTCCGGCTGTTCACACAAGACGCCACTGAAGCAAACAATCGCGCCGTCAACCCTAGAGCCAACAGATCAGCGATGAGGCAACCTATTTGGCAGGCCTGACATTCTGGCGCTGCGATCCAAGCCCTTCGATTCCCAATTCAACAATCTCGCCGCCCTTAAGGTAGGTTGGTGGCTTCTGGCCCATGCCTACGCCAGGAGGAGTGCCCGTGGAAATGACGTCACCCGGTTGGAGGCTCATGAACCGGCTTACATAGCTGACAATATGGGCCACACCGAAAACCATGGTCGACGTCGAACCATCCTGGTAACGCTTGCCATCCACGTCCAACCAGAGCTCGAGGGCTTGGGGATCATCAACCTCGTCACGTGATACAAGCCACGGACCGATTGGGCCGAAGGTATCGCACCCCTTACCCTTGTCCCATGTTCCTCCACGCTCAATCTGGAATTCCCGTTCAGAAACGTCATTTACGACGCAATATCCAGCGACATGATCCAGAGCATCTGTCTCCTCGATATAGGCTCCGCCCTTACCGATCACGACGCCCAGCTCGACCTCCCAATCAGTCTTGTTTGAATTACGGGGGATGAGCACGTCGTCATTGGGGCCGCAAATTGCGCTGGTCGCCTTGAGGAAGATAACCGGTTCTTCAGGAACCGGCATTCCACTCTCCGCAGCATGGTCGGAGTAGTTGAGACCAATGCAGATGAATTTGCCGACCTGACCAACACACGGCCCGATCCGATCCACCACTATGTCCGGCAATGTCGAAAGATCAGTTTGCGAGATTGCTTTCATGGAAGCGGGCAAGAGTGCCTCACCTGCTATGTCTGCAACAATGGAAGACAAGTCTCGAACCATGCCGTCCTGATCCAATATCGCTGGCCTTTCCTCGCCAGCAGCTCCAACACGCATCAGTTTCAATGTATCATCCTCTCGGCTTTGAACAGCTTTCCGGCAAAGCCGGACAGTCGCTTCTCAAGCGGCTGCGTCTGTCGGTAAGTATTCGTAATTCTTGATCGATGCCGGCTTCATTTCGATGGAAAAGCCCGGTGCCCTTGGCGGCATGTAGGAACCGTTCTTGATCTCACACGGATCCACAAAATGCTCGTGGAGATGGTCGACAAACTCAACCGATCGATCCTCCAGCGTTCCAGAAATTGCAACAAAATCGATCATGGCCAGATGCTGTACATATTCACACAGGCCAACACCTCCAGCGTGAGGCCAGACCGGCTTGTCGTATTTTGCAGCCATAAGAAGCACGGCCAAAACCTCATTCAGACCACCCAGCCTGCAGGCATCGATCTGGACGATATCTATTCCGCCTTCAACAATGAGCTGCTTGAAGATGATTCTATTCTGACACATTTCCCCGCTGGCAACTTTGACGGGCTTCACCGCTTCACGAATTTTCCGATGCCCGGCAATGTCATCAGGGCTGGTTGGTTCTTCAATGAAATGGGGCTTGGCAAAGGCGAGCTGATTGACCCAGTCAATTGCATCATCAATCTCCCAAACCTGATTGGCATCGATCATCAAAAGGCGGTCAGGGCCAATCTCTTCCCGCGCAATCCGAAGACGGCGTATGTCATCGTCCAGATCCAGGCCGACTTTCAGTTTGATCCGGTCGTGACCTTGGGCAACGGCCTCACGACACAGGCGTCTAAGCTTCTCATCAGAATAGCCAAGCCAGCCGGCAGACGTGGTGTAGCTGGGATAGCCACCCCTTTCCAGACGAGCGACGCGCCCGTCCTTCCCTTCGGCGTTGCGTTGCAGCAGCTTCAGCGCTTCAGCTGGTGTAATTGCATCCGTGATGTACCGAAAATCGACAATGGAGACGATCTCTTCCGGCGTCATATCCGACACAAGACGCCATACCGGCTTGCCTTCCACCTTGGCCAAAAGATCCCACACCGCATTGACCACCGCGCCGGTTGCAAGATGGATCGCACCCTTGTCGGGGCCAATCCAGCGCAACTGACTGTCGGAGGTAATATCACGCCAGAATTGACCAGGATTTGCACGAATAGTCGTCAGATCACGACCGACAACAAGGTGCCGAAGTGCCTCGATTGCCAGGCAGCAAATTTCGTTACCGCGCCCGATTGTAAATGTCAGGCCATGGCCGTCCAGGTCTGATTGATCCGTCTTGAGAATGACGTAGGCCGCCGAATAGTCCGGATCAGGGTTCATAGCGTCCGACCCATCCAGCTTGTCGGATGTCGGAAAACGCAGATCGTGGACACTCATGTCGATTATCTTGAGCATGGTAAGGAAACTCTCCGATCAAAGCACCCAGCCGCCGTCGATAACGACAGCTTGGCCGGTGGTGTAGGTCGCGTTTGCGAGATAGACAGCAAGGTCGGCTATCTCTTCGGGGGTACCGAGCCGCCCCATGGGCTGGCGTGCGATAAATGCTTTGCGGGCAATTTCGTAATCTCCCTGAGCACGCATGCGTTGCTCAAGAGAAGGACTTTCCACCGTTCCCGGACAGATGGCATTGCACCGTATACCGCGATCCATGAAGTCGGCGGCGATGGACTTGGTCAGCCCAATGACCGCAGCTTTGGTTGTGGTGTAAATGAAGCGGTCAGGGACGCCTTTGATCGAGCTGGCGACCGACGACATGTTGATGATGACCCCGTCACCTTTCACCGTCATTTCTGGTAGAAACGCTTTTGTTGTGCGGATCATGGATCGCACATTCAGATCCATTGCGAATTCGTAGTCCTCGTCTGTGAGATCAAGGACAGTACCGGAATGAACAAAGCCTGCTCCGTTGAACAAGGCGTCGATTGGTCCTGTCGCATCCGCACAGGCCAGAACTGCTTTATCATCTCTCACATCGAGCCTGCGGGTTGATATTCGTGCGGTCCCGTCAAGCGAGGCGAGCGCCTCCTCGTTGATGTCTGTCGCGATGACATTCGCGCCCGCATTGGCAAACCCGACCGCAACTGCCCGCCCAATCCCCTGCGCGGCTGCGGTAACCAAGACCGTCTTTCCTTCAACCCAACTCATGGCATTCTTCTCTTTCCGGCAAAGCCGTCAATCTGTGTGAAACACTTCTTCCATCATCGACCATTGCTCATCGCCTTCCCGGCTTTCGAGCGGCTGCTGGCAAGGGTCAGTGAGGGCCCACCACTCCCGCGTCTTGGGATCTTCGGCCATTCGCGCCGTGTCAGCTGCAAAGTTGCTGCCGTGATATTCCCAATAGCCAAACAGCAGATTTTCCGGCTCGCGCAGGAAAATTGAGTAATTGCGAATGTTGCTGTTCTTGATCTGGCGCAGAACTTCCGGCCAGGCATTGGCGTGGAGTTCCTTATACTCATCAATCTTTTCCGGCCGGATGCGGATCAACATGCCCATGCGCTGCATCACGCCGCCTCCGCTACAACTTCGCGGCCCATGGCGAGGCCATCAATTGCCTTCCAATCCCAATCAATTCCAAGTCCCGGCTCATCACTGGGATAGGCACGACCGTTCTCGATCCTCATGGCGGTTTTCGTCAGATCGTCGATCTGCGGAATGTATTCCAGCCACTTTGCGTTGGGTGTCGCGCAGACCAGCGGCAGATGAAGCTCCATAAGGAAATGAGGGCACACAGCAATGTTGTGAGCTTCGGCCATATGGGCGACCTTCAGCCATGGCGTAATACCGCCGATGCGCGCCACATCGACCTGCACGATGCTCGCAGCGCCGCTGACAATGTATTCCTTGAATTGGCCCAGGGAATACATGCTCTCACCAACAGCAATCGGAACCGATGTGCTCCTTGCAAGAGTGGCATGGCTCGCCACGTCATCGGCAGGCAGCGGCTCCTCGAACCATGCAATACCGTGTTCCTCCAACATCCGCGCGCGCCGTATGGATTCTGACAACGTAAAGCTCTGATTGGCATCGGTCATAATCTCAAAACCGGGGCCAACAGCGTCACGAACTGCCGCGAGCCGCCCAGAATCTTCGTTGATATGTTCGCGTCCGACTTTCAGCTTCGCCCCGCGGAACCCGGCCTCTTTCATCGCAACCGCATCATCCACCAATTGGGATGTTTCCAGATGCAGCCAACCGCCCTCGGTCGTGTAGAGTGGTGTGCTTTCCCGAAAGCCACCCGCCGCCTTCCACAAGGGCAGACCCCCGCGCTTGCAGCGAAGATCCCACAATGCGGTATCAATTGCCGCAAGCGACAGGGATGTTATGGCCCCCACCGCTGTCGCATGGGTTTTGAACAGGAGACAGGACCAGATGGCTTCAATACGGTCAGCATCCTGACCGATCAGGGTGGGAAGCAGGGTTTCCTTCAACAGAGCCACGACGGACTGACCGCCGGTTCCGATGGTGTAGGTATAGCCCGTGCCAGACGCACCGTCGCTGTCATACACAGTAAGGATTGGCGTTTCCTGGCTTTCAAACACCTGAATGGCGTCCACCCGCTTCACCTTGGGTGACAGGTTGACCATCGTTATTTCCGCACGCTCAATAACTGCCATGGTTCAATTCCTGATCGCCCTTCCGCTCGACGCATCGAAGAGATGGCACTTGTCGATCTGCAGCTGGAAAGTGAGCGTTTCCCCAACCGCAACGTGTCGGGGATTGTGCATCTTGGCTTGAACCTCCTTGCCGCCAAAATCGACAAAGAGCAGCGTTTCGGTGCCAAGCGGCTCCGTCAGTTGAACGTCGAGTTCGACTTCAGCTTTCAAACCCGTCTCTTCAATTCCGTGGCCGACGGGAGAAAGGCTATCGGCGCGGAACCCCAAAACGACGTCTTGCCCATCGCGGACAAGATCCTTCGCATCCGTCGGGACCGGTAATTGTGCGCCATCTTCGAGCACCATGGACGGCCCCGAAATTTTTGCGTTCAGCAAGTTCATGGGTGGTGACCCGATAAACGTGGCAACAAACGTGTCCACCGGAGCGTCAAACAATTCGAGCGGCGTTCCAGCCTGGATGATGTGGCCGTCCTTCATCAGCACGATCCTGTCAGCCAAGGTCATGGCCTCAACCTGATCGTGGGTCACATAGATGATCGTGTTACCGACCTTCTTGTGGAGCTTCTTAATCTCGACACGCATCTGGGTCCGCAGTTTTGCGTCGAGGTTCGAGAGCGGCTCGTCAAAAAGATAAACATCCGGATGACGAACGATTGCCCGCCCCATCGCAACACGCTGGCGCTGACCGCCGGACAGTTCACCGGGTCGCCGGTCCATCAGTTCATCAAGACCCAAAATATGAGCAGCCTCATCGACCGCCTTGTCGATTGCACTTTCGGGTTGATTGGCAATCTTTAGCGAGAAGCCCAAATTCTCCCGAACCGTCATGTGGGGATAGAGCGCGTAGTTCTGGAACACCATCGAGATGTTACGCTCACGGGGAGGAAGATCGTTCACGACCCGGTCCCCGATCGTGACCTCGCCGCCGGAAATGTTTTCCAACCCGGCAATCATTCTCAGCGTGGTCGACTTGCCGCAGCCCGATGGACCCACAAGCACCACGAATTCTCCATCCTCAATTTGCAGATCAATGCCATGCACGGCTTTGAATTTGCCGTAGTACTTTTCGACGGATGTCAGTGAAACTTCAGCCATAATTATCCCTTCACCCCGCCAAAGGTCAGACCCGCAATCAGGTGTTTTTGAACAAGGAAGGTGAGAATGAGCGCCGGTATGATCATCAACACCGCCAGCGCGCACATTCCGCCCCAGTTGATTGTGAACTCGGCAGTGAAATCCAACAGCCCCACCGGCATCGTTTTTGATCCCACAGATCGGGTTAGCTGGGAGGCAAGTGCGAATTCGTTCCAGGATGTCAGAAAGGCGAAGATCGCTGCGGACGCCACGCCTGAGCGCGCGACGGGAAACTCCACCTTCCAGAATGCCTGCCAGCGCGTGCAGCCGTCGATCTCGGCGGCCTCATGCAACTCCTTCGGGATCTGGCGAAAAAACCCGTCGGTCAACCAGATCGTGAACGGCACATTCATGGCGACATAAACGAGGATCAATCCCAGATGGGTATCGATCAGACCGATCCGTGCAAACACAATGAACAAAGGCAGGGATAGAGCGACGCCGGGAACAGCGCGAAAGATCATCAGCCCGACAAACCAGCTGGACTTTCCTGCAAACCGGTAGCGGGCAAATGTATAGCCTCCAGCCATGCCGATCAGGATGGCGATGAGCGTCGACGTCACAGAAATAATCAGTGAGTTCCGGAAATAGGCAAAAACCGGCACCCCTCCTTCGCCCGCGCCACCAAACATCGCGCGGTAGTGTTCAAGGGTAAAACTCGGCGTCCAGACCGGTGGCTTAGCCATGATCTCTACTGTCGGGCGGAAGGAATTGAGCACAATCCACAAGCCGGGCACGCAGATGATCAACATAATGATGAACAACGCGAGCAGTGTCAGAGCTGTGGAAATCCGCTTGCGGATCCGATGGGCCTGGTTGCGGTCCTGCATGGCCGTCATCCCCCCATACCCAGCTCGTTCCGCGCAGCGCTGAGCTTGCGGAAGAAGTAGACTGTGAAGATGATTGAAAGGATGATGGAGACGTAACCCATCGCGTTGGCGAGCCCCATTCGGGCGTCCACGTATCCAGTTCGTGACATCAGCGTCCACAACAGCTCCGTTCGGCGCGCCGGGCCGCCCCCGGTCATAATCTGGACGATGTCATAGGCTCGCGCCACATCCAACGAACGGATGGTCATGGCGATAAAAATGAACGGCATGAGAAACGGCAACGTTATGTGGCGGAATTTCTGCCATGCTGTGCAGCCGTCAACCTCCGCGGCCTCCAGCGGATCGCGTGGTATCGCGTAGAGGCCCGCCAGGATCAGGATCGCGAAGATTGACGTCGACATCCAGATTTCAGCAAACATGATGGAGAACATTGCAAGCTTGGCATCCACCAGCCACGGCAGTGCCGCATCGCTGATGCCGAGAGATTGGAGCGTGTTGTTCACCAGTCCGATATTGTCGTTAAAGATAAACTTGAATTGGAAACCCACGAGGATGGGTGAGAACATCATCGGGAACATGATGATTGTCCGCAATGCGCGCTGCCCCCAAGTTATCCTATTGATAACCAACGCAATTCCGAGGCCGAGAAGCAATTCCAGGTTTAGAACGACCGTCAGGAAAAGGATTGTTCGTCCAAACGCCGACCAAAAGTTCCAGTCCGCCAGGATCTTCTCGTAATTGAGCGTGCCGATCCAGATCCAGAGCGTGGATGGGCGGGTCAATTTGTAGGGCGTGAAACTTGAATAAAGAGAAAACAGCAACGGTATCAACACCACTGCCGCCGTCACGATGATAGCGGGCAAAAGCAGAACCAACCATTCTGGCAGGCGGCGCATTCTCATTGTTCAAAACTCACAGAGAGGAAGAAAAGCCGGGGGCGCATCGCCCCCGACTTGTGCGCGACAGATCAATAGTAGCCAGATTCGCGCATCAGCTCATCGACGCCTTCGGCTGCGTCATCAAGCGCCTGCTTCACCGTCTTGTCGCCAACGATGGCGGCCTGAAGTTCGGGGAACACGATGTTGGTCGTTTCACCCCATTCAGGAATTTTCGGCACGGCGAAAGCATGATTTGCACCTTCAGCAAAAGCCGCAAGTGCTTCAGCACGGAAGGCATCATCACCGTTCTTGGCCTGTTTCAGGTTCGCCTCCCAAACCGCATCGCGGGTCGGCAACGAGCCACCGGATGATTCTGCCAGCTGGCTTTCTTCACTAGTCAGGAAGTGGACAAGCGAGAACGCCGCGTCCTTGTTTTCACAATCATTGGTGACTGAAAAGCCATGCGTTCCTGACCAACCGGTGCGCGCTACACTGCCCATGGGTTGAACGGCAACGCCGACATTACCTGCGGCCTTTGAAGATTCCGGATCGTTGAAGAACCCAGCCCAGCCCGGCCAATCCAGGTTAAGAGCAATCGTACCTGAAGCAAAACCCTGGCCAAGATCATCCCAAACATAGCTGGTCGTTCCGGCAGGTACGGCCTTGGCCTGATAAAGGTCCACGAACCACTGCAGCGCACGTTGGCCGGCCTCAGAGTTGAAGATCGGCTTGTTACTCTCATCAAGATAATTGCCGCCTTCCGCCACAACCATCTCGTAGAAGCGTCCAACAATCGCCTCGTCCTTACCGGCATATTGGGTGCCGTAGAAATTTGGCGGATCGGCAAAGAAAATTGCCTGATCTTTCATCTCTTTCCAGGTTTTGGGGACCGCAAGATCGTAACCGTATTCGGCTTTGAACGCCTTTGCCTTGTCAGCGTCCTCATAGTTCGACTTGAGATAGTAGAGCACAGATACGTCAAACTGCGCGCGTGGCAGCATCAACAACTCGCCGTTAACGGTTGATGCTTCGATGATGCCGTCGACATAAGGCTCGATTTGCGCGCTGCTGAGCCCGGATTTCAGATCGACATACAGGCCTTCATACTGCGGCGCGAATGAGGTGTGGTTGGAGCCAACGCACCAACCCGTCGTGCCGGCGGCCATATCCGATTTGATTTCCTTGTCGATCTCGAAATGACTCTTCTTCGAGATGATATTGACCTTTGCACCGGTCGCCGCTTCCCAGTCTGCAATTCTGCCGTAGAGGCCCTCATATTGCTGGCCACCGATCAATTTAGCTTCAATCGTCATGCCAGGAAACTTTCCCCAATCCTCAGCGGCGTGAGCTGCCGTTGTGAGGGCAGAAACCGCGACCGCCGACAACAAAACTTTGGTGATTTTGCTTCTTACCATCTTGTCCTCCCGAACATTGGGTCAGCTCATCATGAACCAACCGATATTCAAATTTGAAACATATATTCATATACAAATCAAGCTGGACTGTGATACCCTCTCTATGAGATGGTTTTGCGCAGGGAGCTGGGGTCGCATGACGGATAGAAAAGACGGAAATCTGGCGGTCGAAAAATACCGTGCGCCCGCACTGGAAAAAGGGTTGGCGCTTCTGGAATTGTTTGCCCAACACTCCGAAGGGCTTACCCTTGCCGAAGTCATCCGCGCACTCGACCGCTCACAAAGTGAGATTTACCGTATGCTGGCGACCCTGGTTCGCAGCGGGTATGTGGTGCGTTCAGAGACCGACGATCGCTATTCGCTGTCGCTGAAGATGTTTGCGCTCTCGCAACGTCACCCTCCCATGGCCCGATTGCTGGAAATCGCCTTGCCGCTCATGCGATCTGTGACGAGACAGGCATGGCAATCGTGCCATCTCGGCGTTGAGAACAATGGCGACATCGTCATCACCGCATCAATCGAAGCTCCGGGCAATTGGGGCCTGGCGATTCGCACAGGATCTGTCGTTGGCCTGGGTAACACCGGCACGGGACGGGTGATCGCTGCGTTTCGCAGCGATGAGGAAGTCAACGACCTGCTCGAACGTCATAAACTTGCGGTCGGTGAACCCCCGATCGACAGAAACCGGTTCTTTGACGATCTTTCCCGCATTCGGGAAAGGGGCTACGAGCACCTTAAATCGGAAACAACTATTGGCGTGACTAATCTTGCTTTTCCGGTTTTCGACCCACACCAGAACGTCATGACAGTTGTTTCCTGCCCCTTCATCGAAAGAATCGACTCTCTCAAAACACCGGATATTGAAGAGGTGGTAGAACTCTATTCTAATCTTGCTGCAACACTATCGGCGAGTTTCAGTAACGCCGCAGATAGCGTGTTGGCTGCGGAATGATTGCAAAATCCAAAATCGATGGAACTGAAGTGCAAGTCTCCGCGCTTGGCTTTGGCGGAGCCCCGCTCGGTGGCCTGCTAGAAGCGGTGGATCGCAAGCAGGCAATTGAAGCTGTCGGTGCGGCTTTGAATGCAGGTATCAACTACTTTGACACAGCCCCATTCTACGGTTTTGGAAAATCAGAACGCCTGATCGGTGACCGGCTCCGAGACCGTGATGACGTAACCATTTCCACAAAAGTGGGGCGGCTTCTGCGGCCAGGTCTGCCGGAAGACCCCGCAGGCATGGGTTGGCCTGATCCACTGCCTTTTCATCCTGTCTACGACTATTCAAGGGACGGGATTTTGCGGTCAGTTGAGCACAGCTATCAACGACTCGGCCTTGACCGGATCGACATCCTCTACGTCCACGACATTGGTGCCTTTACCCACGGCGAAGACAATGCGCGCCATATGCGTGATCTTGAAGCGTCCGGGTACAGGGCGCTTGATGAGCTGCGCTCAAGTGGCGAGATCGGTGCAATCGGGCTTGGTGTAAACGAAATCGACGTCTGCCTGGATGTTCTCAAATTCGGCGACTGGGACGTCTTTTTGCTGGCGGGGCGCTACACGTTGTTGGAGCAGAACGCGCTGGATGATCTGTTGCCCGAATGTTTGCAACGCAACACCAGCATCGTGGTGGGTGGACCCTACAATTCAGGCATTCTGGTTGGAGGCAACACGTGGAACTATGCCAGGGCACCGGAAGAAATCCTAACTCGCGTAAGGAGAATGGCCAACATCGCACGGGACCATGGCGTCGAACTCCCCGCCGCCGCTTTACAATTCCCTAAAGCCCATTCCGCCGTCGCCTCGGTCATTCCAGGTGTTCGCAACACGAGCGAGTTTGCCGACAATCTACGTTTGTCGCGATCCGTCATTCCGCAACCATTCTGGAGCGATCTGAAATCTGCAAACCTGCTTCGTCCCGACGCGCCCGTCCCCCAAGCACCCCCTTTCTGGACGAACTAATGATCATCGATTCCCATCAACATTTCTGGAAGCTGGAACGCGGCGACTACGACTGGCTGACTGCGGATCTCGCCGCAATTTTCAAGAATTTCCTGCCCGCTGACCTGAAGCCTCACCTTGACCGTGCAGACATCGATGGAACGATTGTGGTGCAGGCAACGGACACGGAGGCAGAAACAGAATTTCTGCTGTCCTTGGCAGACAAGCATGATTGGATATTGGGCGTCGTTGGCTGGGTTGATATGGAAGCCCCGCTCGCCCCGGCACGCATCCGTAACTTTTCCGAGCACGATAAATTCGTCGGCATACGCCCCATGATACAGGGGATTGAGGACACCGGTTGGATGCTGAAGCCGGAGCTTGCCTCCGCCGTGGAAGCGCTGATCGAACACAAGCTTACATTCGACGCGCTCGTATTGCCGCGTCACCTGAAGCCCCTCAAAACATTCCTACACCGCTACCCGGAATTGAAGGTCATAATCGATCACGGGGCAAAGCCTGAGATCCGCGATGGCACGTGGCAGCCTTGGGCAGATGAACTTCACACCATCGCCACGACGTCCAAGGCCTATTGCAAGTTATCAGGCTTGGTGACGGAAGCCGCAGAAGATTGGACAGACGAAAACATCAAACCCTATGCCCGCCATATCCTTGAGGTTTTCGGGACCAATCGAACAGTTTTTGGGAGCGACTGGCCGGTTCTCAAACTGGCCGGAACCTACAAAACTTGGTTTGAATTTGCGCAGACCCTAGTGCCGCAACAGGATCGGCCGGCTGTTTTCGGCGCCAACGCTTTAGAATTCTATTTCGGGACCGAGCGTCGTCCGACCTGACTACCGCAGACCGCACCCGGAGGTGCATATATCTGGAATTCATTTTCAGTGGTTGCGGGGGTAGGATTTGAACCTACGACCTTCAGGTTATGAGCCTGACGAGCTACCGGGCTGCTCCACCCCGCGACACGGACCGAAACGTCATCTCTGACTAAGGGTCTGATGAGCGCTGCCGCTTTGCGCCTGCGCTGGATAGCATGTAATGGGAGCGCGCGGCGAGGCCAAGGGCAAAGTGCAATTTAGATGCACTTTTTATGACAATTGTCGCCTCGCGCAGTGTCTTGATGCGACTATCTGGAGTCCGGCCTTGAAAATCAGTTGCACTATCATCGCCAAGGATGAGGCGGATCGGATTGGGGCTGTGCTCGACTCAGTCGTTGGTGTGGTGGATGAGATCGTAGTGGTTGATTCCGGCTCCACCGACGGGACACAGGCTCTGTGCAAGGCGCGCGGGGCACGGGTGGTGCATCACGACTGGGAAGGGTTCGGGCCGCAGAAACGTGCCGCAGAGGACGAAGCATCTTTCGACTGGATCCTGAACCTCGATGGCGATGAGACCCTCACTAAAGAGCTGTGCGATGAAATCCGTATTGTGAAAGACGGCGGCGAACCGGAGTTTCGCGGCTACCGGTTTCGGCAAGTGACGGTCTATCCGGGCTACGAAAAGCCACGACCCTTTGCCGACTATCACAATTACATTCGCCTGTATGACCGTCGCGCCATGCGCTTCAGCCCAAGCTTGGTGCATGATGTGGTGCTGGCGGAGGATTATGAGACAGGGCAATTCAAGGGCATCTGCCTGCACTTTACCACGCGGTCGCTGGCCCATCTTGCCGCGAAACTCGATGACTACACGACGCTTCAGGCCACAGAACTGCGCAAGCCGCTCTGGAAGCTCTGGCTGCGACGGCCGATCGAATATCCGGTCCTGATGTTCCGCTACGTGTTTTTGAAGCGGCACATCACGGGTGGCCTCTTCGGCCTGCGCTATGCCCACACGATTGCCAGGGGCCGCGCCCAGCGGATCCGCAAGATCCTGCAAGCGCAGCGGGCGGAGAAAAAGTAGGCTAGAGACGCGGTACCTCTGTATCCGTCCGGTTTGCCCGCTCTGACGAGCCTGTTTCGCTTCCGTTAGTGTCCATTAGAATCAGTGGACCCTAGGAAGCGTGTTCTGAGAAAATGGCGGAAGCGTCGAATCTGGTCGGAAGACGAGAAGCGCGAGATTTGTCGGCAGACTGCTGCACCTGGCATATCGGTTGCGCAGGTGGCGCGGCTATAACGCAAATGAAGTGAGGCCCATCATCAAAACTCTCAAAGCCTTAACCGCTATACCATTTTTGATCACTACAGCATCGTTTCCGCAGTCTCGCGTTATCGATGGTGAATGGCTCGCAAACGCGATTGTCACAACGGGCATCTCTGCGGATAGCCATTGGAAACGCATATCTCCGTTGATAGGCACTACAATCCAAGTTGATGGAGCGCGTGTTCTCTTCGCAACGGGCGAAACATGCGAGTTGGGAATTCCAAGCCAAGAACTTTGGGCAAATGGCATGGCAACGTTTGGATCAGGTGGCGGAAACTGGGCGCAGATTGGCTTGAAACCAGCAGAAAATGGTGAGAACTTTGAAGTCATCGTCACACCAATCCAATGTGACATAGAAGATCGGCCTCAACTGGCACTAGTAACCCAAGCTAGCAAAGACATTCTTCTTCTTGGAGCTTCCAGAGTCTTCGCGACCCTACGGAGAAACTCAAACTGAAGCGGCTCAACCGGACGGATACGTACCTCTCTCATCACGCCCAGACGAAACGCAAAACGCCCCCGCGGGATGAACCGCAGGGGCGTTTTTGATGAGGGGTAGAGAGAAATATTCATGCATTCGGCAGACCTGGCAGCGACCTACTCTCCCGTGCCTTAAGACAAAGTACCATCGGCGCTGGAGCGTTTCACTTCCGAGTTCGGGATGGGATCGGGTGCAGCCACTCCGCAATAACCACCAGGTCGGCAGAATGCATGTATTTGCGGGCTTCCTTGTCTCTTTGGCTGCGCCAAAGAGGGAAGACCTTGTTCGTGAAACTGGACTCTGTTTGCGCCCACGGCAAAGCGCTCTGAACGAGCGCTGCCTGCGCGGGCGCGGCGCACAAGCGCCGGGCGGCTATTCGCCGCCTCTGCCAAATAGATTGTTTGCCTGAAAGACCGCGAAGAGCGGTCCGGCGCAAATGCGCCGCCCCTCGGAGGCGTTCAGCAAAGCTGAACTGCCGCGAGAGCAAATCATGGCCATTGATTAATGAGAACGATCAAGCCGATCGGGCTATTAGTACTGGTAAGCTTCACACGTTACCGCGCTTCCACACCCAGCCTATCAACGTCGTAGTCTACGACGACCCTGTTTAGGGAATACTCGTTTCGAGGCTGGTTTCCCGCTTAGATGCCTTCAGCGGTTATCCATTCCGTATATAGCTACCCTGCAATGCGGCTGGCGCCACAACAGGTCCACCAGTGATACGTCCATCCCGGTCCTCTCGTACTAGGGACAGATCCTGTCAATATTCCTACACCCA
>CAKMZB010000007.1:0-58681 GCA_929200315.1 uncultured Alphaproteobacteria bacterium
CGTGCCGCCGCTCGGCTCTTCGTTAAGGCTAACGCGTTCGTCCCTCAGGTCGACTTCACCGCCCACCACGATCCTATCGGACGAGTCTGGCCCCATAATATCAACCTGATAGGTTGATCCCGTCATGAAGTAGGCATCGTGGACATACAGGGTTCCGATTTCACCAGGAGCCATACCGGGCGAAATGGTCGCGCCATCATACGCTGTCAAATAGCCAAAATCTCCGTTACCGCCAAGGGTTGCACCGCCCATGACTTCCAGGGAGGCATATCCCAGCGAAGCGTAGTCCAGCAGCACTGTGCCAGCATTGATCGCCAAATTACGGATACTGTAAGTATGCCCGGTAAACGTCCAGGTGGAAGTCCCTTCCTTGGAGAAGCTGTCAAAATCAAAATATTGCGGTTCTACATACCCATTCAAATCGCTGCGGGGCACGTCCTCACTGTCAAAGTTGAACGTAGGTTCAGAATCGATCAAAGACAGATCGAAAGACGCATCCTGCGAACCGCCGAAGACGAGCATGTCATTGCGGCCACCGCCCGCTTCCACGGTACCGGTAATATCATAACCGGCCTGAAGCTCCACACGGTCATCACCATCGCCGAGTTCTATGGCAACACCTTGATATTCTTCACCAAGACTAGAGCGACCTTCACCAAATTCTATAATCTCTCCCGAACCGCTAACGGTGCCGGCGATGATAACATTGTTGCCCATATAGGTTTGTCGAAGATCAATGGCTGTACCAGCCGTCGAGACTACACTTGCACCCTGCAGAACATTGATAGTTGTTGCATAGGCATCGTCCTCTCCCATGAGGGTCAGTCTTGGATCATTTTCCACTAAAATTGCAGCTTCACCATTAGAAGTTACCGTCCCACCAATGGTGACTGCGCCACTCACGAACCGAATGGCCGAACTGTCGTCGGCAGTCACGCTCGCACCAGCATCGACGGCAATATCAACATTGCTGAATGCTCTGATACCTTCAGAATCCTCGCCTGTTGTCAAAATCGAGGCGCCTGATCGCAGGGCCACCGTGCCGTTGTCGCGGATATCGATACCTTCAGCGTCGTCTCCGATCGTGTTGATGAAAGCCCCGTTCCCCAGTTCGACCGTAATGTTGTTGCCGAGGCGAACGCCTTCGGCGGAACCATTTGTTGTGCTTATCCCTGCATCGGCCTCAAGAATGACTGTCACATCGTCGCTTCTTTCCTCACCCGCGATCCCGTTGGGAAACGGATTGGGCGTACCAGCGGAACAGGTAATGGTTGCGCCATCATCCGGCGCTTGCGCTGTACCAGTGCCGGAGGTCACGACGCAGTTTGCGGCCGCATGTTGAGGAGCCAGCCAAGCGAAGGATGCCACACCAACGGCGAGACTCAGGCCAAAGGCACGCACCATCGAAGGGGCGCGGCGTTCGCCAGCAATATTTGAATTTCCAAGTGACACGTTCATTCCAGCTCTCCAGGCAACCTGCAAAACCCGGGGAAAGACTCACTTCCGGGCCGCAGCACGTCATCTGTGACGAAACAAAGGCGTTAACGCTATATTTATGAACGTAAGGTCCGCAGATTTGCTGCTTGTGTAGCAAATCTGCAACAGTCGGCACCGGAAGTGCGAAAGATATGAACTATCTGCCGCACTTCCATCTGCCTCTAGAAGCGGAACTTCGCGCCTGCTTTCGCGGAGATCTCGGTGCGATCCTGGGACCAGACGCTGTCAGTGCCGAACGTCATCGAGGCTGTGTCGGTAATCGCAAATTCAGACAGTGTGCCGAAGCGAACGCGATGGTGGCTCTCATCTGCACCCCAGGTTACGAACCGGTTTGGCGACGCCTGAAGTGTTAGCTCCGTCTCAGGCTCGGCACCCGCCGCATATTCGTAGGCCACAGAGATTGAAGGACGCCAAACATGGCCGCCAAGATTGCGCTCACCGGAAACCGCAAGGCCAACCGCCGCGGTAGCGCGGTCATAGGTTTTGGCATCGCCAGTGAGATTCAGCGCACCGGCCCCGGTCTCGGTGAAAGAGCCAAGATCTGTGCGCCCAAAGGCGATACGGACAAACGGTGAGACAAATGTCTGATCCGAGCCAATGGCATGGTTGTAACGCGCTTCCACATCACCGGTAAGGCTGTATCCGGTATAGTCTGCCTCAGCCCTGCGGTTGATGGTTCCAAAGGCAATGTCACGGGTCGTGTCGAGCCAATGGTGGGAATAGGCCAGAGCAACTCTGCTTCCCAAACCTTCTTCCAGCCGATCCGCGCCTATACGTGCATAGAGACCGGCATGAACAGACATGACCTCTCCATCCTGCATTCTGCCCTGCACATCGTAGAGGGAATGCGAATACCCCAGTGATGCGCCGAACGTGACATCCAACTCAGCCGAGGACATTTCAACGCCGCCTGCAAGACCAAGAACAGCGTTCTCATAGCCCCCGGCATTGCCATCGCTGTCCACTTCGCCATAGCCGCCAAAGCCTCCAAACCAGACAAGCGTTTCACTGGCAGGCCTATCCGGGGCAAGGCCGGTCCCGAAACGCGCCGGGTTCGGTGTGCTCAGCGTGGCTGTCGAGACGCCGTTTTCCGCAGTTCCTGCAAAAGACATTAAGAATTGAACAAAATCCTCCGCCGAATTGAAGGCGGACGCCGACCCTTCCGCATGCACCTCGGCAGCAATCGCATCAAAGGCGGCGCGAGCTTCCTCCAGGGAAAGCAGCAGCAACGCGTTGCGGATGAGAATTGCATCTGGTGAATCGTCAAGACCGTCCGCACCGATCCCCGCCTGAATCTGGTTCGGGGTCAGACCGGCAGAGCCGAAAATGCCAAGACCACTATCGCCGCCGCCGCCATCTCCGCCGCCAGGCGAGCCCGGTTGCAGGTTTGCAGTGAGGTAAACATTCTGCGCGTCATAGGACAGGTCAAAGTCCAGGAAAGCGGAATTGTCCTGCACGGCGTCAAACGTGCCGGTCACTTCCGTGCCGGCGGTGACAATCGTGAATTGTTGACCGACGATATAGTCCATTGAATTGCCAAGCGCACTGACATTCACGGTGCCGCCGCTGATCGTGGCTGTACCGCCAATACTCAAAAGATCCGAAGTGCCGTCGGAAAAAACGTCCACGTTGTAGAAGGACCCGACCGCCAGGTTGAGATTGCCGGTTATCGAGAGTGTATCGATTGTACCGTTGGTTCCAGGTGCAACGGTGGCGCCACTGGCCAGGTCCAGACGACCTGCAAAACCATTGCCCAGAACGGTTGTGCCGTCGGCACCGAAAATACCGCCACCCCATCGACCACGCAGATTGAGCGAGCCTTGGTTGAGATTGAACGATCCGGGATAGCCTGTGGAATTCCCGGTCAATGTGACTTCTCCGGCACCCTGTTTGGCAACCGAAGATGAGCCTGGACCAGAGAACGTCCCACCGAAGATGAAATCGCTGCCATCGCCGAAGGTCAGGGTTTGACCCGCCGCAATTTCCGCATTGCCGTTGCCGGTAAGGGTCGCAATTGTCTCATCGCCGTCCACGTCCAACGTGCCACTCAGGCTGATATTTGCGGTCGCGGACAATCCGCCGCCATCGCTGCGCACTTCGCCACCCGCATTGATGGTGATCGAACTGGCTGTCGTCGTTCCTGCGCCGTTTAAATTGATCAGGCCGGAAACGGAGAGCGGACCGGCATCCAGAACACCTTCAACCAGCGTAGTGGACCCTGCATTGGAAACGAACATCGCCGCTGCCAGCGTATGCCCGGCACCAACCCTCACACCTGTTGACGCGGTTGAGCTGTTGGTCACCGTTCCAAGGCCGGAAAAATTGCCACCGGTCACATTCAATACGGCGGTGCCGCTATTGGTGAAATCGGATCCATCGCTCATCAGATCACCAGTTACGGTGAAGGTTCCGACACCCTGGTTCACGATTGTTCCATTGAATATTCCACGCGCATTGACGGCGCCATCATTGATGATGCCTCCGGCAACCGCTCCGGTGGAGGTAAATGTTGCGCCCAGATTGTTGTCGATGGCGGTCAGCACGGTGAGGGAGCCAGTATTGATGATCTCACCGCCATTGACGGTGAGATTTGGAAGCGTGCCGGTATTGGTGAAGGTGAAGACGGAAGCATCCTCCTTCACAAAAAGCTCAAAACGGCGATAGTCCAATGCGTCACCGACGCCGGAAATGTCGAAATTCGCCGAGCCCACGCCGCCAAAGACGAGGGTGTCGTTGCCCAATCCGGCATCTACAATTCCCACGATCGAGAAGCCAGGCTGGAGCTCCAGTCGTCCCGTGTCCTCCCCCAAGTCTATGGCGGTGCCGCCCCCGCCAGTCACACTGCCCGCGACGGTCACGTCAGCGGCGCCCCTGTAGAGAAAAATGCCGTGCCCCTGCGTCGACTGGGCAACGGCGCCAGCGGCGATATTTATCGTTGTATCAAATTGCGTCGCTGGACCGCTTATGCTCTGGCTGATGGCATTGCCGCCGTTGGCGCGTGCGGTTCCCTCCAGATTGATCGTCCCGGCAACAAACTCGATCGCATGTGCATTCAGGAACGCACCCGCAGGCGCCACATCCCCGGTTGCAATTGCCGATGCGCCGGCACGAATTGTGAGGTTAAGGACTTGCGACGTGTTGGTTCCGCTGGCCGCCGCTGCGATTGCCGAGGAGCCGCCTCCTGAGACGCTGACCTGAGCTGTCCCTTCAAGGATAAGGGTGTTGTCGTGCCGCAGCGTAATGCCGTCAGCAAAATCGCCGGTTGTAACAACGCGCGCGCCGGTCCGAAGTGTGACGGTGTTTCCATCACGAACGAGGATCCCTCTGCTCCCTCGTCCAGTGGTGCCGGACGCGGCACTTCCCGTCGTGGTGACAACTGCCCCGGCCTCTAGCGTCAGGGTGCTGTTGTTTCTCAGCGTGATGCCTCTTGCGGCGTCACCCATCACCGTAACCACCGCATTCTCACCAACGGTCACGGTGGCATTGTCCCGCGCAAACACACCATCGGATGGAGCATAATCGGCAATAATCCGGGAATTGTTGCCCAGATCAATGACGCCGCGGTCGGAAACCTGAATCCCGCCAGTGGTCCGCCCGGTTTGCTCGATGAATGCGCCGTCGCCCAGTGTTACTGTTGCATCGTGCTGCAGACGAATGGCGCCGGTTATCGTCCCGGACCCTGCATCATTCTCAATCCCGGCACCGTCATTCAAAATGACCGTCACGTTGTCTGCAGCAGGGCCGAACACGGTTGCAGCATCCGGGTTGGGCGCATTCGTATCGCAGGTAATCGTATCGCCACTAACGGGTGTGAAAACGGTTCCGGTTCCTGTCGTAACGGAACACACGGCAGCCGCCGGCTGGGTGAAGACTGCTATGGATGTCGTTGCGATGGCCAGCGCAACACAGGCTGCCGCAGAAAGCTCAAAAAGACGGAGAGCGGCTTGCCGTACTGATATTGTAGAAGAACTGACCACACCAAAGCTCTGGGAATATGCCCACACGAGAAAAACGGCACCACGGCACCACAGACACGCCATATCTGCATATCAGCTTCGCTGGCGCCACCTAAATCAGTCAAAGACACCAAATTTTCTCGTTCTGTTGGGATTTCTACCCTCTAGAACCTAAACTTCGCGCCCGCCTTCGCGGAGATCTCGGTGCGGTCCTGGGACCAGACACTGTCTGTGGCGAAGGTAAGTGAGGCTGTGTCAGAGATGACAAACTCAGACAATGTGCCAAACCGGATCCGGTGACGGCTCTCATCTGCACCCTTTGTAACAAAGGTCGTTGGAGAACCACCAAGCGTCACGCTCGCCTCTGTCTCATCACCAGCTGCATATTCATAAGCAACCGAGACAGACGGACGCCAGATCGCGGTGCCAAGGGACCGCTCGCCTGACAGAGCAACACCAAGCGTTGCCGTGCCACGGTTGTAGGCATCGGAGTCACCAGACAGGTTCAAACCACCAGCACCGGTCTCAGCAAAAGAACCAAGGTCTGTATGGCTCAGGTTCACACGGGCAAACGGGGAGACGAACGTGTTGTCCATCACACCCATATCCACCGCCATGTTGTAGCGAACTTCAGCATTGGCTGAGACCGTGTGGCCGTTGTAATCAGAAACAGCCGTCCGGCTGGTGCCCGCAGCGACAATCGTGCGGGACGTATCCAGCCAGTGATGGGAATAAGAAAGCGCTCCTTTTGCACTGAACCCTTCCTCCAGCCGGCCTGCGCCGGTGCGGGCATAAAGGGCGGAATGGAACGTCGTTGTATCCACATTCTGCTGGCGACCGCTCACATCAAGATCAGAGAAGGAATAGCCAAGCGATACGCCAACAACGCCGTCAATTGCATCAACGGCCATCTCAGCACCACCGGCAATGCCGAAGGTGCTGGCCTCATAGCCACCGCCATTGCCGTCACCATCCAGATCCGTATGGCCGCCAAAGCCGCCAAGCCAGAAGGTCGGGGCATATCCCGCCGCACCGCCAAGCAGATCTGCGCCGTAACCATCAGAGGCCGGAGCCAATGTCGCTGTCTGGAAACCGCCGCCACTAAAGCCGGAGAAGGAAAGCAGGAACTGAATGAAGTCATCGGCGGACTTCATGGAACCAGCAGCACCCTCAGCATGAACCTCACCGCCAATCGCATCAAAGACTGCACGGGCTTCTTCAAGGCTCAGGCCAAGAATGGCGTTCTCAATCTCTTTGGCACCGGCCGAACCGTCCAGGCCGTCCAGAGCCATCGCAACCTGCTCCTGGTTGGGAGTGCGGGCTGCCGTGGTGAAGCCGCGGCGGGCGTCAACGTTCAGCAGAATCTCGTTCTCGTCTTGCTCAAGGCTAAAGTCGATGAAGGCGGTCGAGTTAACGCCAGCAAAGGGACCGGCACCGTTAATATTTTCCAACTGGATGTTGCGGTATTCCAGGATTACATATTGCTGCCCGGCTTCAGCACTCGCGAGGTCTCCGCCCACATTAACCGTGCCGCCGCTCGGCTCTTCGTTAAGGCTAACGCGTTCGTCCCTCAGGTCGACTCCGCCACTCACGACGATTCTATCGGACATATCCGGACCCGCGATATCAACCTGATAGGTTGACCCCGTCATGAAGATGGCGTCTTCAACATACAGAGTGCCAATCTCACCTGGGGCTAAACCTGGTGAGATAGTTGCGCCATCATACGCAACAAAGTGACCAAAACGTCCGTTACCACCGAGGGTCGTACCAGTCGCAACTTTGAAAAATGTGCTGCCCAGGAAGACTTCGTCCAGCAGCACCGTGCCCCCGTTGATCGAAAAAGTATCGATCCCCTCGTACGTATGCCCCGTAAACGTCCAGGTTGAGGTGCCTTCCTTGGAGAAGCTCCCAAATCCAAAATATTGCGGTTCCATGCTCCCACGCATGCTGCTGGAAGGCGCCAGCCGACGGCGAACATCAATCAAAGACAAATCGAAGGTCGCATCCTGCGAACCGCCGAAGACGAGTGAGTTCTCTCCGCGTCCGGCATCTACGATACCGGTAATGTTGTACCCGGCCTGAAGCTCCAGACGGTCGTTACCACCACCCAGCTCTATTGCAGTGCCGGGAACCTCCGCCATGTTGATACCACTTATCTCCTCCAAACCGGTCACCGTGCCGGCGACGATGACGTTGTTTCCAAAGGGGCTATCAAGCTGGATAGCGGTGCTATCGGTCGAGATTACACTTGCGCCCTGCAGAATTTTAATGGTCGCTAAATAACTCTCCCCTCCCGTGACCGTCAGTACTTCCTCAGTCTCCTTCTGGAAAATAGCAGACCGATCGGTAGAGGACACCATACCGCCGATGGTAATTGTGCCGGTCTCGAACCGAATGCCATAATGGTCTTGTGAGGTCACGCTCGCGCCAGCGTTGATCGTGATCGTCGCACCGGCATCCGCATCAATTCCCTCGGAACGAGAACCCGTGGTCAGGATGCTGGAGCCACTTTCCATCAATATCGTGCCGTCAATATCAACATCGATGCCATCGGCATTGCGCCCCGTGGTCGTGATGCTGGAACCACCTTCCATCAATATTGTGGTGCGATCATCAGCATGGATGCCTTCAGACTCGCTTCCCGTTGTCGAAATCGATGCTCCGGACCGCAGAGTGACAGTCCCGTCGTTGTCGATATCGATGGCTTCAGCATGGCGCCCAGCCGTGTTGATGAAAGCGCCGGACTGCAGTTCGATCATGGCGTTGTTGTCGAGGCGAATGCCTTCGTCATCGTTGCTAGTTGTGCTGATACCAGCGCCGGATTCCAGGATAACAGTTACATCATCAGCTTGGCGATTGCCGTCGAGCCCGTCTGGGAACGGATTGGGTGTACCGGCGGAACAGGTGATGGTTGCGCCACTATCCGGTGCTTCCGCCGTTCCGGTGCCGGAGGTGACAACGCAGTTTGCTGCTGCGTGCTGGGGAGTCAGCCAGGCCAAGGATGCCACACCAAGAGCGAGGCTCAGGCTGCAAGCCCGTACCAAAGAAGGGGTGCGGCGTTCCGCAGCAATATTTGAATTTCCAACCAACACGTTCATTCCAGCTCTCCAGGCAACCAGCAAAACCCGGGGAAAGACTCACTTCCGGGCCGCAGCACGTCATCTGTGACGAAACAAAGGCGTTAACGCTATGTTTAAGCGTGTAAGATGAGCAAATTTGCAGCTCGTGTGGTAAATGCGCAACAACAGGCTCGGAAAGCCTAAAAATGACAACAGTGCGCTCATGCAGCACCCCAAACAAAAACGGCGGCCCATAAGAGCCGCCGCCTGATTATTCGATGGTAGAGAGTTTACCCCTAGAAGGTGAATTTCACACCAGCTTTCGCAGAGATTTCGGTGCGGTCTTCGGACCAGACACTGTCTGTTGCCAAGGTAAAAGCAGTCCTGTCGGTGAGGACGAACTCAGAGAGAGTGCCAAACCGAACACGGTGACGGCTCTCATCGGCACCTTTGGTGACAAAGGTCGTTGGTGAACCGCCAAGGGTCAGGTTCGCTTCTGCCTCATCACCAGCAGCATATTCATAAGCCACCGAGACAGATGGGCGCCAGATCGTACCCATGATCTCACGTTCGCCGGTGAAGGAAACACCCAAGGCAGCCGTCGCACGGTTGTAACCATCCGCATCGCCGGAAAGGTTCAGCGCACCAGCGCCGGTCTCCGTGAAGGAACCAAGATCGGTGTGGCCAAGCTGCACACGGGCGAAGGGGGAAAGGAACGTGTTGTCCAGCACACCCACATCCACCGCCATGTTGTAACGGGCTTCAACATCAGCAGCGAGCGTGTAGCCGTTATAGCTCGCCTCAGCTGTGCGGCTGATCCCGCCAAAAGCAATCGTGCGGGTCGTGTCCAACCAATGGTGGGAATAGGTCAGCGCTCCACGGGCGGCAAACCCTTCCTGACGATCCGCGCCCATGCGAGCGTAAAGACCAGCATGGAAGTTCTTCGCCTCAACTTCCTGAAGGCGACCGCTCACGTCGAGATCAGTAAAGGAATAACCCAGCGAGAAACCAAGCACTGCATCGGCAAAGTCGACATCGGTCTCAACACCACCAGCAAGACCGAACGTGTTGTTCTCATGACCCCCGCCATTGCCGTCACTGTCCAGCTCCGCATAGCCACCAAAGCCACCATACCAGAACGTCGGACCTGTGGAGCCGGTTGAGAGAAGATCAGCACCGTAACCAGCGGCCGGAACGCCCAGCGTCGTCGTGGTGGTTCCGGCACTTCCGGAACCAGAGAAGGCAAGCAGGAACTGGGTGAAGTCCTCAGCCGATTCCAACGCACCAGCCGCCCCTTCTGCATGGGCACCGCCTGCAATCGCCTCAAACGCCGCACGCGCTTCTTCTAGGCTCATGCCCAGGATGGCGTTCTCGATCTCATTGGCATCAGCCGAGCCGTCCAGACCATCCAACGCCATGGCCGCCTGCTGCTGGTTGGGGGTCAGAGCAGCGGTGATGAAGCCGCGACGGGCGTCAATATTCAGCAGAGCCTGCGTCGGATTGTACGTGAGGCTGTAATCGATGAAGGCAGACGGGGTTACACCGTCGAATGTGCCAGCAAGGCCACCTGTATCCAGGATTACATACTGTTGCCCGGCTGCAGCACTCGCCAGGTCTCCGCGAACGTTGATCGTGCCGCCAATCAACCCCACTCCACCAGATGTCACGACCCTATCCGACAAATTTGGGCCCATGATATCAACTTCATAAATGAAACCCGGTACGAAAAGTACGGTAGTGCCGGTCAGGGTGCCGATCTCGCCAGGAGCTCCACCTGGCGAAATGATCGAGCCATTATGCGTAAAAATTGAAGAAAAATCTCCGGTACCGCCGAGGGTTGCACCAGCCATAACGTCTAGTGTTGTAGATGTCAGCGAGGCGTTGTCCAACAACAGCCTGCCGCTATTAACGTCTAAGGTTCCGATAGCGCCGGTAGTACCGGTCAACGTCCAGGTGGAAGCACCGCCCTTCTCAAAATTCTCAAAATTCCGGTACTGCTGACCGCCGCCAATATTGGACACATCAAACGCCGCATCCTGATCGCCACCAAAGACAAGAGTGTCGCCACCGCCGCCCTGGGCATTCACGATACCGTTGATGTTGAAGCCGTCGAGCAGTTCCAGACGGTCGTTTCCACCACCAAGTTGAATTGCCGTTGCACCGCCGCCGGCCACAGTGCCTGCGATCGTTAAGATGTCGGCACCGCCAAGCAGACTAATGGCGACAGAGCTCATCGAGCTCACATTTGCGCCAGCAAGAATATTGATTGTCGATCCACCAATGGAATTCCTACGGATGGCGTTGTTGTTACCGGAAAACACGGTGCCACCGATGGTCAGTGTGCCACTTCTGAATTGAATGGCGCGGGCTGCCGCTGCTGAAACAGTCGCCCCAGCTTCGACGGTGACCATGGCGTTGCCGCGAAGATCCATGCCCTCCGCACCATTTCCGGTCGTGGTGATCGACGACCCGGACCGGAGGGTCACGGTCGCATTGTTGTCGACGTCGATACCTTCGGCATTGTTGCCGGTCGTGCGGATGAAAGCACCGTCTTGCAATTCAATGGTGGCGCCGTTGTCAAGGAAAATACCCTCGTTCTGGTTCCCGGTCGTGCTGATGCCTGCCCCAGATTGAAGAATCACCGTCACACCGTCGCTGCTAATTTGATCATCGATCCCGTCCGTCACCGGATTGGGCGCATCAGTTGTACAGGTGACTGTCGCGCCACTGTCCGGGGCCGTCGCCGTGCCGGTGCCTGTGGTTACCGAACAGGCGGCATGGGCCTGATGAATGGGCAGGAATGCGAATGAGGCAGCGGCCAGCGCGAAGCCAAGACTGATTGTCCGAAGCTCGCCAAACGTAGCTCGGACAGCGATATTTTTGTTCTTCAGCATTGTGTTGGACCCATAGCGTTGGGCGCGGGCCCCGAATCCGCGCAAATAGAAAAGCGCTCGAAAGCGCATTTCTTTCTGCACAATGCATGATGTTAACGCTATGCTAAACTACACTACAGGCCGCCTTTTTTGCCCAATTGTGTGAATTCAGCCACAGAAGGTATTTTTTGGCGGAATTACCGCCAACAGGCAGGAATTCCGTCTAAAATTCGAACTTTAGGCCCGCATTTGCCGAAATCCCCAACCGATCCTCGGAAATAACCGTGTCGGTGGCGAAGGTCAGCAGGGCCTGGTCAGAAATAACCGCCTCAAAGTTCGTGCCGATGCGAAAACGGCTGTTGGTCTCTTCCACGCCTCTGGTGATGAAGGAGGTCGGAGAGCCTGTGAATGTATTGACTGTTTCCGCTTCATCTCCGCCGGAATATTCATATGCGAGCGAAACTGACGGACGCCAGACGGTGCCGTTGACGCTGTGCAGGCTTGCAAATTCGACACCCAATGAACCGGTGGCCCGGCCATAATTATCCCCATTGCCGGAAAGGCTCAGCGCAGCCGCACCGGTTTCCTGGTAAGAACCAAGGTCGGTGTTGCTCAAATTCATGCGGACGAAGGGTGACATGAAGGCGTGATCCACGCCGTCCATATTCGTGCCAAGCTCATGATTGTAGCGCAGCTCTGCATCGACCGCGGCTGTGAAGCCGTCATATTCGGCCTCCGCGGTGCGGTTGATCCCGCCGAAAACGACATCACGGTCGGTTTCGATAAAGTGGTGGGAATAGCTGAAAGCAGCGAGTGCCGACCAACCTGCTTGGAAATCCCGCGCGCCGGAACGCGCATAGAGGCCAGCATGGATTGACTGAATGTCTGCATTTTGCACATCGGAGTTGAGATCAAGCGCCGAGTGGGAATAGCCCGCTGAGATCCCGCCGAAGGCATCCCCAGTGCCAAACTGCGCCTCCAAACCTCCGACCATGCCAAAGGTTCTGTCTTCGTATCCGCTGGCATTGCCGTCACCATCGACATCGGAATAGCCACCAAAGCCGCCGAACCAGATCTTCGGTGCTTCGGCCGGATCAGCCATGAGATCCGCACCATATCCGGCATTCGCATTGGGGCCACCGAGCTGCGCGCTAACAACACCAGCGGTGTTGTCGCCGCGTTGCATCCTCATGAGCAATTGCATGAACTGGTCAGATGAGCCCTTTGAGACAGCGGCAGCCTCGGAATGAACCTCACCGCCAATCGCATCAAAGGCGTTCTCTTCGCCGAGATTTTGGAGCTCACCAACAACCAACGCGCCATCTGCGTCCGCGATTAACTCCTCAGCGCCGCGCGCCGCGCCGCTCTGGTTGAAAGTGCCATGGAGGGCCATGAGTGCAAGTCGATCAGGCGGAACACGCAGCGACACCGGATAGACCGGCAGCACATCATCTGGACCAATAGGAAGTCCGTAGGGGCCATTATCCTCATACGGATCAGGCAATAGGTCTGGTAAGGGCGGCCCGGGCATCACCGGACCAGGCAGGTACGGTGTGTCCGGATCAAGGGGAAGTTTGGAAATAGGGCCCTGACCATTACTGTCAGGATCGTACTTAAGTATTGGATAGCCCGGCAGCGGGTACGGTTGAGTCGGTGCCGTTGCGTCCGGATCAACGGGATGTCCGAAAATAGGACCCTGACCATTGCTGTCCGGGTCATACACAAGGATTGGAGACCTTGGAGTGACCGTGGGCAACGGATGTGTTGTCCCCTGGTCCGGATCAAAGGGAACTTGGCTAATGTTCGGATTACGGTCCGGGTCATACATGATCAGAGGCCGGGCAGGTCTGAGCTGATCGTCAACATTGCCATCGCAGATCATTGCATTGCCCACGGCCGGGCCACCACCATAATCCATATGGGTGCAAAGCGCATGAGCATCTTGCCCAGACAGCAGCGCAGTGCCGCTCACTCCAAGCGCAAGACTGAGGCCAAAAGCACGCGTCCACCGAACTGCGCGTTTGGCCAAAAATTCGCAAATATCCTGCATCGCATTGCCCCGCTGCGTACCCAAAACTTTCGCGTGAGCCGACGAAGCAACACGAGATGCCACCTTGAAGCGGCAACTGTCACTTTTTGCGATTATGATTAATTTGGACTTAATTCTTCACCGCTTGGGAGGCGATTGTCTGAGTTGGCGATGCATTTGCGGCAATTCAGACGATGGCTAGGCCTAAAATCCCGCCCCTTATGCCTCTTGGCCTAGAACGTGAATTTCACGCCCAGTTTTGCAGACAGGTCACGCCGGTCCTTAGACCAGACGCTGTCGGTGGCGAAGGTCAGTACCGCACTATCGGATAGGATGATCTCACTCGACGTGCCAAAACGGATGCGATGGCGGCTTTCCTCAGTGCCACGGGTTACGAAAGAGGTCGGCGAACCAGCAAGGCTGAGATTGGCCTCCGCCTCATCGCCAGCCACATAGTCATAAGCCACCGACCAGGTCGGGCGCCAGATCGCATTGCCAAGAGAACGCTCGCCAGAGAAAGCCAGACCCACAGCCGCTGTCGCCCGGTTGTAGCCGTCCGCATCACCGGAAAGGTTCAGCGTGCCGGCGCCAGTTTCCGTGAAGGAGCCAAGATCGGTATGGCGCAGGCCAACATTCACGAAAGGCGCCAGGAACGTATTGTCCATCACACCCATATCGACGGCGAAGTTGTAGCGAACATCGGCATCAGCAGAGACGGAATAGCCGTTGTAGCTCGCGATTGCTGTCCGGCTGATCCCGCCAAAGGCGACTATGCGCTGCGTCTCGAGCCAATGGTGGGCGTAGCTCACAGCGCCACGGGCGGCAAAACCTTCTTCCAAACGACCCGCACCCATCCGAGCGTAAAGACCCGCATGGACGTTCCTGTTGTGGGAGCCCTGCGCAGCGGTCGTGAGATCCAGATCAGAAATCGAGTAGCCGAGCGATAAACCCACCACCGCATCCACAGCATCAAGCGTCGTCTCCACACCACCGGCAAGACCAAAGGTTGTGGCTTCAAAGCCAGACGCGTTCCCGTCTCCATCAACGTCGCTGTAGCCACCAAAACTGCCCATCCAGGCGACAGGCATGGTGGCATTGGTGCCAGGCAGAAAATCTGCACCGTAGCTGGCCGAAGCAGGCATACCCAACGAGGCCGTTTGCACACCATCACCGCCGAGCCCGAGGAAGGACATGAGCAATTCGGTAAAGTCGTCGGCCGAGCCGGACGCCGCTGAAGCACCGTCGGCATGCACGCCCCCTGCAATCGCATCAAAGGCTGCACGTGCTTCGTCCAACGACAGGCGAAGCAATGCCGTCTGCACCAAAGCCGCATCGCCGGTAGTACCTAAACCATCCAGCGCCCCAGCAACCTGCTGCTGGTTGAAAGTCTGGGCTGCTGACCCGAAGGCACGGCGGGCATCAACGTTCAACACAACATCGTTGGCATTATGCGTCAGGCTAAAATCGATGAAGGCCGATGGCGAGGTAACGCCGTCAAAGGTAGAGCCGAATATACCGTCTGGGGCCGTAACAATTGTATACTGCTGACCGGCGGTGGCGGCCGCAAGATTGCCGCCAACCTGAACCGTACCGCCATTCAGTTGGATGAAGGATATGAGTGCGAGCGAATCCGCCTGTGTCGCGGAAATGATATCAATTGCGAAAGTCGAACCCGCATCGAAAACTGCAGCTGATGTTTTCAACACTCCGACAGCTGCGGAAGACATTCCTGGGGCAATGGTTGAGCCCGGTTTGGCCAACAGGGTGACAACTTCCCCGTCTCCGCCAAACGTCCCGCCGGAATTGACCGTTATGAGCCCGAGGTCCAATTTGCCATCAAAGAGAACCGTACCACCGTTGATGGCAAGGTTATTCATTGAATTGCTGTTGCCCGTCAGCATCCAGGTGGAAGCACCTTCCTTCTGGAAAACCCCAAAATTCCGGTATTGCTGACCGGCCCCGATGTCGGAAACGTCAAAGACTGCATCCTGGTCGCCGCCAAAGACGAGAGTGTTGAACATACCCCCTTCGGCATCCACGATACCGTTGATGTCAAACCCGGCCTGAAGCTCCAACCGGTCATCACCGTCGCCAAGTGCCATGGCCGTGCCTCCGCCCCCAGTCACAGTGCCGCCAACGATGATATTCTCGGCGCCGGTTCCAAGGCTGTTGATTGCGATGCCCATGGCTGAGGAAAGGGTGGCACCGGCGTTGACATGGATCGTCAGCGCGTCTGATCCGAAGGCTTGAATAGCGCTTGCATCCACACCCATCGTGGAGATGCTCGAACCCGACAGCAACGTGATGGCGCCGCCTCCGGTCGCATTCACGCCTTCGGCATTATCACCAGATGTTGCCACGGAAGCACCGTTTTGCAGCGCGAGGGTCAGTTCCCCTCCTGAAGTGTCAATAGCCGTCGCATTGGCACCCTGAGTCTGAATGCGCGAATTTTGCCCCAGATTGATGGTCGCGTCGCCTCCGGCCTCGACCTCAACGCCGGTAGAACCTCCACCAATGGATCGAATGGACGCACCGTTCTGGAGGTCAAGAACGACACCGTCATTGAGCACGACCGTAAGGCTGCCGGAACCTTCAGCCACCACCGACGCGCCAGACTGGAGCGTCAGCATAGAATTGGCACCAACGTGAACACCAATTCCGCCATTGCCCTTTAATGTGACGCCGGCGTTCGGCCCCAGTGTGACCGTTGCACCGTCTCCAGCATTAATACCAACAGCTCCCAGACCCATCGTTTCAACAGAGGCGCCGGACTGAAGCGTAACAGTCGAATTTTCTCCCACACCGATCCCGGAGATTGCCGGGCCCAGCGTGGTCACACGCGCGTTCTGGCCAAGCGTTACAACAGTATTGTCCCCGGCAAGAATAGCATCGGCGGCCCCGCCTGCTGTGCCAATTGATGCGCCGGTCCCCAGGGAGATCCTGCCATTGTCGTTCAGGCGAATGCCGCGTGCAGAATTACCAACCGTCGCAATTGATGCCCCTGCCCCCAACCGGATGTCTGCAAAATTGTCGAGGAATATACCCTCTTCAAACTCGCCATCGGTCGTCAGACCCGCATTATCTTCAAAGATCACAGTGACATTGTCGCTGTCATTGCCCTCATCAATACCATTGGGCTCTGGATTGGGGGCATCCGCCGTACAGGTGACCACCGAACCGGACCCGGGGTTAAAAGGTCCACCCGTTCCGCTGGTCAGAACACAACCTGCATGTGCCGACTGGATTGTGAAAATAGTGAAAGGAGCAAAAGCCAAGGACAGACCAAGTCCGAAAGTCTGAAGCCAGGTCATTGTTTTTCCTGCAGCCACTCTTTTCATTTCTGGTATCCAGTCCAATTCAATTCTCATACTTCAACGCCAGGGTATTCTGTGCCCCGATATTCTGCGTCAAGCACAAGCCCTCGCAAAGCTCATCACATTGCATGGTGGAGAGCAGCAAACCATGCCATCGAACACACAATCACCGATTTTGTGACAACAGCCGCCGCTAGAAGGTGAACTTCAAACAGGCCCGCCCGGCAAGCTCACGGCGATCTTCCGACAAAAGCGTTTCAGCAGACAGGCTGAAGGAGGCCTGATCGCTAAAGATGTACTCGTTGTAGGAACCGATGCGCAGGCGGTGGCGGGATTCCCGCGTGCCGCGGGTGGAAAAGGCAACCGGTGAGCTCTGCAGCGACAGGTCAGTCGCCGTGCTGTTGTCGCCAGCCAGATATTCATAAGCAACAGAAAGCGACGGCCGCAGCGGCCCGCGATCGGTGTCATATTCGCCAGAAACTTCCAGGCCAACTGAAGCCAAGACCTGATCAAGCGATTCAGCATCGCCCGTCAGGTTGAGCGAACCGGCACCGGTTTCCGCGAAAGAGCCAAGGTCTGTGTGACGCAAGCCAACATGCGCGAAGGGCGTCAGGAAGGCTTCGTTTAAGCGGTCCGATCCAAGAAAGCTCGAATTGAGCTCAATATTGTAGTGAACACGCGCGTCGGCTGCCAACGTGTAGCCGTCATACTCCGCCTCCGCCGTGCGCGTGACCCCGCCAAAAGCGATCGTGCGGGTCGTATCAACAAAGTGATGGGCATAGCTCAGCTCACCGCGCACACCCCAGCCGCCTTCCAGCCGCTCGGCACCTGCACGCACATAGATGCCCGCGTGAAGGGAATCGATGTCACCGCTCTGGAGACGGTTCTGCAAGTCCAGACTGGACCGGGAATAGCCCAGCGAGAAGCCGCCAATCGCATCAAAGAAGGGCAGTTCCTTTTCCACGGTGGTCGCAAGACCAAAAACATTGCTGTCAAAACCTCCACCATTCCCGTCGCCATCAACCTCAGCCACGCCGCCGAAGGCACTGACGCAAATGACCGGGCCGAGGGAAGGGTGCGGTGCCACTGCGGGTGCGGGCGCCCTCTCCTGCGGGGT
The DNA here is from genome assembly GCA_929200315.1 of uncultured Alphaproteobacteria bacterium. GTDB lineage: Bacteria > Pseudomonadota > Alphaproteobacteria > Rhizobiales > Rhizobiaceae > Pseudahrensia. Next base: position 17,849 of record CAKMZB010000007.1, read on the forward strand.
GATGACAAGGTCCGCCCCATAGGCACCGCTGTCACCCAAATCCGGCGCAGCAAGCGTGTTGACCTGAAACGCCGTGCCGGTGATCGAACAGGAGTTCATCGCCAGATTGAAATCGTTCCCGGCAGCCAGAACCGCCATCCCAGCCTCGCCGTGGATTTCCCCGGCAATCATGTCAAAAGCTGCCTTTGCTTCCTCCAGCGTCAGTCCGAGCAATGCGCCCCGAACTGCATTGGAATCCGGAGAATTGTCGAGCTCATCAAGAGCCAATGCCGCCTGAGTCTGATTGAACGTCATCGCAGCAGTGGTGAAGGAGCGGATCCCATCAAGACGCAGCAAAACCTGTTCTGGATTGTAGACCAACCCAAAATCGAGAAATGCTGATGGTGAGTTCACACCGTCAAAACGGTCACCCTTTCCGACAGGCCCACGAACGATCTCATATTCCTGCCCGGCGGCCAGTGCACCTGCATTGGTCACGCTGACGATTTCAACGGTCCCTCCATTGATCTGCACGCGGTTGGCACTCACCAAGTCAGCCCCATTGGGCCCTTCAATGTCCACCTTATAGATCGACCCGGCGTTGAACGTCGCTGTACCCGCCACGGTAAGGATCCCCACCTGACCGATCACACTGCCGGGGGAAATCATTGCGCCATTGTTGGCCGTAAAGGCACCAACAGTCCCCCCGCCGCCAAGGGTGGCTCCGGAGGCAATGGTCATCGTGGAGCCGCCAAGCAAACCTTCCACCAGCAAAGTGCCGCCATTGACGGGCAGATTGAAGGCGTCAGAATTATTGCCAGTCAGTGTAAAAATGGACGAATCTTCCTTCAGAAAACTACCAAATCCGCGATATTGCTCACCGGCATCTGCACCGCTGAAATTGATGGTCGACGCATCGATCGTTGCCGTACCCGTGCCGCTAAAGACAAGAGTGCTGTCGCCGCACATGTTCTGAATTCCAGGCTGATTCTGAATCCCGGGCTGACAGTGATTGCCCAGAACATCTCCTGTGATCATGAAGCCGGGCTGAAGTTCAAGACGGTTGGTGGTGCCGTCCAGCGAGATCGCGATGCCTCGGCCGCCAGTCACGTTTCCGGCGACATAGACTTCGTTACTGACCCCAACAGCAACAATACCGGCTCCCGCTGTTGAAATCACGCTGGCGCCCTGAAGGATATTGATGATTGAATTGTCAGTCCCAGCACGGGAAAGCGTTTGGAAGATACCAGCCCCGGAGGTTGAATTTACAGCCCCTCCGACAGTCACAGTGCCGCCAACAAACTGAATTGCGTTGCCGCCCACCGTAGAAACACTCGCCCCGGCATTGATGGTAATGTCGGCCCGGAGACCGGCAAGAATACCGTTTCCTGCACTGCCGGTAGTAGAAACACTTGATCCGCTTTCCAGCAGGACCGCGCTATCATTTTCCACCGCGATGACCGTCGCAAATTGGTGCGTGGTGCTGACGGAAGAACCGGACCTTAAAGTCACCGAGGAATTATCATCAGCGGCAATACCGAAGGCGCCCTTGCCGGTGGTGCTGATGGATGAACCGCTCTGCAGCTCAATCGTTGCCATGTTGTCGAGATCGATGCCGAAATCAGTACTCGCCGTAGTGCTGATTTGGGCACCAGGCTGCAGGACTACGGTAACCCCATCTGCGGCATCGTTGTTGATCCCGGTTGTTACAGGGTTGGGATCATCGGTGGTGCAAACCACAGTGGATCCGCTATCCGGCGCCAATGGACCACCGCTACCTGCCGTCAGAACACAAGCCGCATGGGCCGACTGGATTGTGAAAACGGTGAAAGGGACAAATGCCAGCGCGAAACCGAGGCTAATAGCGCGAAACCAGAAAAGCATATCGCCCACAGTAGTATTTTTATTCTTCAACATCATTTTGAACTCATTACTCAGGCTGCGGACCCTGAATCCGCGCAACTATAAAAAAACGCTCAAACGCGCGTTTCTTTGTGCACGTCAAGTGACGTGAGCTCCAATTTTTTCGCTCAGAAGCCGGCCGAATTGTCACAACTGTGGCGCTTTCGCCACGGTTTGGGATTTGGAAACGGGGCATCGGGCGGCAAGACCACCCGCGCTTTAGAACTTCGCTAGAACCAAAGTCCCCCTCGCCCTCCCTTGCCTTGCCCCCCGTTGAGCGGCAAACCTCATCCTCAGGTCTGCTGGGAGGAAATGGTATATGCTGGAAACGCTTGAAGAGTTGGAAAACCGCCGTGAGGAAGCCCGGGCGGGCGGAGGTGAGAAGCGTGTCGCGGCGCAGCATTCCAAGGGCAAACTGACCGCCCGTGAGCGGCTCGATGTGCTGCTGGATGAGGGCTCGTTTGAAGAATACGACATGTTCGTCACCCACCGGGCGGTGGATTTCGGCATGGCGGAAACCAAGATTGCCGGGGATGGCGTGGTGACCGGCTGGGGCACAATCAATGGCCGTCTTGTCTATGTCTTTGCACAGGATTTCACGGTCTTTGGTGGGTCTTTGTCGGAAACCCACGCCAAAAAGATCTGCAAAATCATGGAAATGGCCATGAAGAACGGCGCGCCTGTGATCGGCCTTAACGATTCCGGCGGCGCGCGCATTCAGGAAGGTGTCGCATCCCTCGGCGGTTATGCCGATGTCTTCCAGCTCAATTCGCTGGCGTCCGGCGTCATCCCGCAGATTTCCGTCATCATGGGGCCTTGCGCCGGGGGCGCGGTTTATTCCCCCGCCATCACCGACTTCATCTTCATGGTGCGTGACACATCCTACATGTTCGTCACCGGGCCAGATGTAGTGAAGACCGTGACGAACGAGGTGGTGACTGCGGAAGAATTGGGCGGGGCAAAGACCCACACCAGCAAAAGCGGCGTGGCGGATGCTGCCTTCGACAATGATATCGAAACCCTGCGCCAGGTGCGGCGGCTCTATGATTTCCTACCGCTCAACAACCGCGAGAAAGCACCGACACGGCCCTTCTTTGATGATCCAAACCGGATGGAAGAGAGCCTCGACACGGTCATACCAGACAACCCAAACCAACCCTATGACATGCGCGAGGTGATCGAGAAGGTCGCCGATGAGGGGGATTTCTGCGAGCTGCAAAAGGACTATGCGCCCAACATTCTCACCGGCTTCATCCGCCTGGAAGGGCAGACCGTCGGCGTGGTGGCAAACCAGCCGCTGGTGCTGGCCGGGGTGCTGGACATCAACTCCTCCCGCAAGGCTGCGCGTTTCGTGCGCTTCTGCGATGCTTTCTCCGTGCCGATCCTGACGCTAGTAGACGTTCCCGGTTTCCTCCCCGGCACGGCGCAGGAATATGGCGGTGTTATCAAACACGGTGCCAAACTGCTCTACGCCTACGGCGAGGCAACCGTCCCCAAAGTCACGCTCATCACCCGCAAAGCCTATGGCGGGGCCTATGACGTGATGGCGTCAAAACACCTGCGCGGCGATGTAAACTACGCTTGGCCCACTGCGGAGATTGCTGTGATGGGAGCGAAGGGTGCGGTGGAGATTTTGTATCGGGCAGAGCTTGGGGATGCTGACAAGATTGCGGAGCGGACAAAGGAATACGAAGACCGCTTCGCCAACCCGTTTGTGGCGGCAGAAAAAGGCTTCATCGACGACGTGGTGATGCCTCACGCAACGCGAAAGCGGCTGTGCCGGGCGTTTGCCATGCTGCGGGGGAAAGACTTGCAGAACCCGTGGAAGAAGCACGATAATTTGCCTTTGTAGACGGCAACACTACCCAATCGCCCCCACCATTGCTGTCACGCCGTCGGCGCAAGTGGCCTCCAGCCGGTAGCCGGTTTCATCCGCTTCAACCACCATCGAAGCGCGAAACTCTCGCGTGTCGAAAATCGGGGCGACAGCGCGAAACTTGAAGTGGGTGAACATGGCATCTGGCTCTGCTGCACGGGCCGTCTCTGCAAGCAGTGTTGCAATCAGCGGGCCGTGGACGACGAGGCCGGGATAGCCTTCGGTCTGCGTCGCATGGGTGCGGTCATAGTGGATGCGGTGGCCGTTAAAAGTGAGCGCTGAATAGCGGAACAACAGCACCGGGTCTGGCGTGATGATGCGGCTCGCACCCGCCCAGTCAGGTTGCGGTATGCCGTCCGCCAGCGGCTCGATCTCCGGCGTGGGTTCGGCGGGCGCATCACGATAGGCAAGGGTCTGAGTTTCAGTAAGACGCACGTCGCCAGAGACGGTGAAGACGTGTTCAACGGTGACCAGTACGAAGGCGCCGCTTGCGCCCTCCTTCGGTTCGATTGTCTTCACTGTGGAGACCTTTTTCACCGCCTCGCCGACCCGCAACGGCGCGGTCTGTTTGACAGTGCCACGGACCCACATACGCCGGGGCTTGTCGATGGGCGGCAGAAAGCCGCCCTTGGCCGCATGGCCGTCCGGGCCAAGGTCGCTCTGGCGCTTGGCACCTGTGCAAATGGTCCAGTGCCAGAGGAGCGGCAGCGTGTCGCCACCAACCCATTCGCGTGGCTCATGGTTGAGGGTTGCAGCGAGCGCCTCAGCCGTCGCGGCGGTGACGGTGTCGCGCACCGTTTCGCTGCGCCCAATCCAGTCCATAACATTTGGCCCTTTGCTCACGATTTACCTCCTAATAGGATCGCGGCAGGCCGAGCACGTGTTCGGCAATATAGGCGAGGATCAGATTGGTGGAGATCGGCGCGACCTGGTAGAGGCGTGTTTCGCGGAACTTGCGCTCAACGTCATATTCCTCAGCAAAACCAAAGCCTCCATGGGTCTGGAGGCACATATCGGCTGCTTCCCAGGAGGCGTCAGCGGCCAGGAGCTTGGCCATATTGGCCTGCGGACCGATAGAAGCCCCTTCGTCAAAGAGACGGGCAGCTTTCTCCACCATCAGAGCGGCGGCCTCCATATGGGCAAAGGCGCGGGCGATGGGGAACTGAACGCCCTGATTGCGTCCGATGGGCCGGTCAAACACCACCCGCTCCTTCGCATAGCTCGACGCCTTCTCGATGAACCATCGGGCATCCCCTATACATTCAGCCGCGATGAGCACGCGCTCCGCATTCATACCGCTTAAAATATAGCGCAGCCCTTGCCCCTCCTCACCAATACGATTCTCAGCCGGAACACGCAGATCGTTGAAATAGACCTCCGTGGTGGAGTGGTTCACCATCGCGCGGATGGGGCGGATGTCGAGGCCGTTACCCGTCGCCTCCCGCATATCGACGATGAAAACGGAAAGGCCTTCGGTGCGCTTTTCGACCTTTTCGCGCGGCGTGGTGCGGGCAAGGAGCAGCATCAGGTCAGAATGCTCCGCCCGCGAGGTCCACACCTTCTGCCCGTTGATGACATAGTCATCCCCATCCCGCACCGCGGTGGTGCGCAAGCTGAGCGTATCTGTGCCGCTGGTCGGTTCAGTGACGCCAAAGGCCTGAAGGCGCAGATCTCCAGCCGCAATGGGCGGCAACCACTTCTGTTTCTGTTCATCGCTCCCGTGGCGCAGGATTGTGCCCATTACATACATCTGCGCGTGGCAGGCGCTGCCTGAGCCGCCTGAGCGGTGCACTTCCTCCAGAATGACCGCCGCATGGCGCAGCCCGAGGCCGCTTCCGCCATAATTCTCCGGAATCAGTGCGGCGAGGTATCCGGCGTCCTTCAGCGCCTCGACAAATTCGGTGGGGTAGGCGCTGTCGCGATCCTTCTCACGCCAATAGGTTCCCGGAAAATCCGCGCAGAGCGCAGCAACCGCTTCGCGGATGGATGCAAGATCGGTATCGTCGGTGTTAGAAATGGGCATGAGTTCGCCGGTCGCTTCAGATCAGAGGTAGCTTCCACCGCCTGCAGCGTCAGGACAAGACCAACTGAAGGCTTGCACGCGGCAAATCCGGCGCTCAATAGAGGGTCATCCCAACCATTCCCAACGGGCACACATGCCTGATCTCGATCCTCTGTCAGACACTTTCGCCGCCGACCCCTACCCGACCTATGCTGCTCTTCGCGCGCTGGATCGACCCGAACATTCGCACGTCACCGGCATGGTCATGCTTGCGCGTTATGGAGACGTGTCAGCAATCGCCACCAATGCCGCCATGGTGCGCTCGCTGGAGGGGCATGAGAGCAAGGCCGATGCCTTGGCCCGCCAAGAGGCGATGAACTGGGACGGGATGCCGTATCACGAGCGCTTTGTTCAGTTCTCGCTTTTGGACTCCGATGGCGACATTCACCGCCGCCTGCGCAAGCTCGTTTTTGGCAAGTTCACTGCTCGGGCGTTGGACCCGCTGGAGGGGATGGTACGGGCCTATGTGGATGGGTTGCTGGACGATTTTGTTTGCGCAGGTCCCATCGATTTCATTGCGCAATTTGCCGCCCATGTGCCGGGTCATGTGATCGGGCATCTGCTTGGCGCGCCCGCTGAAGACGCGCCGCAACTTCGGCAATGGTCTGAAGAGGTGGTGCAGTTTTTTGATGTCGACCGAACGGAGCAGAAGAAGACACTCGCGGAAATCGCTACCCGCGATTTTCACGACTATCTCCTCGCGCTGAAAGCTGAGCGCGAGGCCACCCCGCGCGATGATCTCATCTCGGGACTCATCGAAGACGAACGCGAGGGACGCCTTCAGGGCGATGAGTTCATCTCCACCTGTATGCTCATCCTCATGGCGGGGCATGGCTCCACCATTGATGTGCTTGGCTCCAGCCTCCACACGCTGTTGAAAAGCCCCGGCGCGATGGCGGAATTGCGTGGCGATCCCGCATTGCTGCCCAATGCGATCCAGGAGATGTTTCGCTACGAATCTCCCTTGCCCTTCTTCCATCGCCACGCGCTGGAGGATGTGGAGCTACGCGGCCATCACTTCCCGGCAGGCACAACTTTCGGTCTGCTCTATGGAGCGGCGAACCGGGACCCGGAAGCCTTCAATGAACCCGACACGTTCGACATCCGCCGCAGCCCCAACCGCCATCTCGCCTTTGGCCAAGGCGCGCATCTTTGTCTGGGCAACCATCTGGCGCGGCTGAATATGAAGGTGATTTACGAGCAGCTTTTTGCCCGCACCAGCGAGATCAATCTGGCGGGCGACGTGCCCTACAAGCCCGGCCTTTCTGTGCGCGGACCAAAAGTCTTGCCCGTGGTGCTGGAAGCGGTCTAACGCAGAGCGACGAGACCGGAGCACCCGACATGGAAAAACATCGCGGCTTCCCCTCCCGCCTGCCGGGGACGGATTATCAATTTACCATTCGCCGGGAGAACACCAAGGGCGCCGTACCCCTGGTCGCCCGCCCGCGCTATGCGGATCGGCATCCGAAAGATATCAATGCGGATGAAAATTTCCTCGCCTGCCTGATCCGCCATTTTGGCGATGCGCCCTTCGAGCGGGGCAATCTGGATGCCGGACGATTGTCCTGGCTCTTTGAGCGGGAGGTCGTGCCCGCCGAACAACCGTTTGACCCGGCGAGTTATGAAGCATTGCTGATGGTAGATTTGGATGCGGCAACGCGGTCGTTCCCCAATGCCGTTGATCCGACCAATTGGGAGTGAACACGTAAGGCTCGCTCTGTGGGGTTTGGCGCCATTGCCGGCGTCGACATTGATTATGAAGCCATCGGCGCCAGCGGTTCCATGCTCATGGTGTCCGTCAACGGGACGGCGGTAAAGCTAAACTAGACTTTCGCCGTGCTTGACCCTGCCGCCTCCCATGCCAAAACAGCGGCAGGAGGACTGGCCTGCAATGTTCAAAAAGATCCTGATCGCCAACCGCGGCGAGATTGCCTGCCGCGTTATCAAGAGTGCGCGGCGCATGGGCATCGCCACTGTCGCCGTCTATTCAGACGCGGACAAGAACGCGCTCCATGTGCGTATGGCAGATGAGGCAATCCATATCGGCCCGCCTGCGGCCAATGAATCCTACATCGTCATCGACAAGATCATCGATACGATCAAACAGAGCGGCGCGCAGGCTGTGCATCCAGGTTATGGCTTTCTGTCGGAAAACCCGAAATTCGCCGCTGCGCTTGAAAGGGCTGGCGTCGCTTTCATCGGCCCGCCTGTCGGTGCGATTGAGGCGATGGGGGACAAGATCACTTCCAAGAAACTGGCTGCAGATTCTGGGGTATCGACGGTTCCCGGCCATATGGGCCTGATTGAAGACGCCGATGAAGCGGTGAAGATCGCCGGGCAGATCGGCTACCCAGTGATGATCAAAGCCTCTGCCGGTGGCGGCGGCAAAGGGATGCGCATTGCCTGGAACGACGAGGATGCCCGCGAGGGCTTCCAGTCCTCCAAGAACGAGGCTGCCTCCAGCTTCGGCGATGATCGCATCTTCATCGAAAAATTCGTCACCCAACCGCGACATATTGAAATTCAGGTGCTGGGAGACAGCCACGGCAACTGCATTTATCTTGGCGAGCGGGAATGCTCGATCCAGCGCCGCAATCAAAAGGTTATCGAGGAAGCCCCCTCGCCCTTCCTGGACGCAAAAACGCGCAAGGCCATGGGCGAGCAGGCCGTCGCCCTGTCCAAGGCCGTCGACTATGCGAGCGCAGGAACGGTGGAATTCATCGTTGATGGGAGCAAGAATTTCTACTTCCTGGAGATGAACACCCGCCTACAGGTAGAACATCCGGTGACGGAACTCATCACCGGCATCGACCTGGTTGAGCAGATGATCCGCGTTGCGGCTGGCGAAAAGCTCTCCATGAAGCAGAGTGACGTGAAGCTGAACGGCTGGGCCATCGAGAGCCGCCTCTATGCGGAAGACCCCTACCGCAATTTCCTGCCCTCCATCGGTCGCCTGACACGTTATCGCCCGCCCGAAGAAGGCAAGCGCGAGGATGGAACGATCGTGCGCAACGATACCGGCGTCTTTGAGGGCGGCGAGATCTCCATGTTCTACGATCCGATGATCGCCAAGCTCTGCACATGGGGCAAAGACCGGCCTGAGGCGCTGGAGGCCATGCGGAAGGCGCTTGATGCATTCGAGGTGGAAGGCATTGGCCACAATTTACCCTTCTGCGCCGCCGTCATGGACCATCCCCGCTTTGCCTCCGGCAACATCACGACGGGCTTTATTGAGGAAGAATATCCCGACGGCTTTGAGGGTATTGATCTCGAAGAAGCGGTCCGGCGCAAGCTGGTGGCCGCCGCAGCCGTCATGAACATGATTGCCCAGCTTCGTCGCACCCGCATTTCCGGCGCGTTGACCAACCACAAGCGGCGGGTGGGCAAGAAATGGGTCGTGGCGCTTGGCAACACTCAATTCCCGATAAAAATGAAGGTGCGCAACGAAGGTGCGACCATCAAATTTGAGGACGGTGATAAGCTGAAATTGCGCACGGCATGGCGGCCCGGGCAGACATTGTTTGAGGGGGAGATCAACGGCGAGGACATTGTCATCAAAGTCCAGTCTTCCGACGGTGGCTACCAACTGCGCTACCGCGGCGCACAGCTCTCTGCGGCTATCATGTCGCCCACCGTAGCCGGACTGTCCCGCCACATGATTGAGAAGGTCGCGCCGGATACTTCCAACATGCTGCTCTGCCCTATGCCCGGCCTTGTGACTGGCATTGCCGTCTCCGAGGGGGACGAAGTGGAAGAGGGCCAGACCGTTGCCACGGTGGAGGCCATGAAGATGGAAAACATCCTGCGCGCACCACGCAAGGCCGTGGTGTCCAAGATCAACGCGGCAGCAGGCGACAGCCTCGCCGTGGATGATGTTATCATGGAGTTCGGTTGATCCGCGCCGCGCGGCAGATGATGAAGGTTGCCAGATGACCAAAGCGAAAAAAGACACCATGCCCCGCGACTGGCTCGACCTTGCCTCCCGCGAGATGAAGGGCGGTGACCCGGTTGACCTGACGTGGCAGACGCCGGAGGGCATTGCCGTCAAACCACTCTACACGGCGGAGGATCTGGAGGGGCTCCCGCATATGGGCACCCTCCCGGGACACGCGCCCTATACACGCGGGCCAAAGGCCACGATGTATGCCGGACGCCCCTGGACGATCCGTCAGTATGCAGGTTTCTCCACTGCAGAAGAGAGCAACGCCTTCTACCGCGCGAACCTGAAGGCCGGGCAGAAGGGCCTCTCCGTCGCCTTCGATCTCGCCACCCACCGCGGCTATGATTCAGACCATCCCCGCGTCGTGGGCGATGTCGGCAAGGCCGGAGTCGCGATCGATTCCGTTGAGGACATGAAAATCCTTTTTGACGGTATTCCGCTCGATGAAATGTCCGTCTCCATGACCATGAACGGCGCGGTGATCCCCGTGCTGGCGTCCTTCATCGTTGCGGGAGAAGAACAGGGTGCGGACCGCGCCAAACTGTCCGGCACAATCCAGAACGACATTCTCAAAGAGTTCATGGTCCGCAACACCTACATATATCCGCCGGAACCCTCCATGCGGATCGTGGCGGACATTATTGAATATACGGCCAGGGAAATGCCGAAATTCAATTCAATCTCCATCTCTGGCTATCATATGCAAGAGGCTGGCTCGACGCTGGTGCAGGAGCTGGCTTTCACGCTGGCTGACGGGCGCGATTATGTCCGCGCGGCTATCGCCAAGGGTATGGATGTGGACGCCTTTGCGGGCCGCCTCTCCTTCTTCTTTTGCATTGGCATGAACTTCTTCATGGAGGCGGCAAAGCTGCGCGCAGCACGGTTCCTCTGGGACCGGGTGATGGCCGAATTTGGGGCAAACGACCGCTCACGGATGCTGCGCACCCATTGCCAGACTTCTGGTGTGAGCCTTCAGGAGCAAGACCCCTACAACAACATTGTGCGCACAGCTTACGAGGCCATGTCCGCGGTGCTTGGCGGCACACAGAGCCTGCACACCAATTCCTTCGATGAAGCTATCGCGCTGCCGTCAGACTTCGCCGCCAAAATCGCCCGCAACACGCAGCTCATGCTGCAGCATGAAACGGGGGTTACCAACGTGGTCGATCCGCTGGCCGGCTCCTATTATGTCGAGAACCTCACCGCCTCGCTGATCGAGGATGCCTGGGCGCTGATGGAGGAGGTCGAGGCGCTGGGCGGCATGACCAAGGCCGTCAATGACGGGATGCCGAAAGCGCGGATCGAAGAGGCCGCAGCAGCCAAGCAGGCACGGGTGGATTCCGGCCAGGAGGTGATTGTCGGCGTCAACAAATACACCGCCAATGTGGACGATCCCGTGGACGTGCGCGACATTGATAACGCGGCGGTGCGTGAAGCGCAGATACGTCGTCTGGAACGGATCCGCAAAAGCCGGAACGAAACAACCCACAAGGCAGCCCTCGCGAACCTCGAAGAAGTCTGCAGCTCCGGAAAGGGCAACATTCTGGAAGCCGCCGTGGAAGCTGCCCGCGCCCGTGCGTCCGTGGGGGAAATTTCCTGGGCCATGGAAAACGCCTTTGGCCGTCACGTTGCAGACGTTGCCACCATCGAAGGCGTTTATGAGGAAGCCTGGGGTGACAATCCCGCCTTCGGCAAAACGCAAAAAGCGCTTGCCGAATTTGCGCAGCGTCTTGGCCGCAAGCCCCGCGTGCTGATCGCCAAGATGGGCCAAGATGGCCATGACCGTGGCGCGAAAGTCATCGCAACAGCGTTCACCGATCTGGGGTTTGACGTCACCGTCGGTCCGCTTTTCCAAACCCCCGCCGAGGCGGCAGACCTAGCAGTGGCGGAGGATGTGGATGTCGTCGGCATCTCGTCGCTGGCCGCCGGACACAAGACGCTCTCCCCCATGGTGCTCTCCGAACTCGCGGCGCGGGACGCTGCCGACAAGATTGTCATCTGCGGCGGTGTGATCCCGTCGCAGGACTACGAGATGCTCAAAGAGGCCGGGGTGAAACAGGTCTTCGGGCCGGGAACGAACATCCCCAAAGCCGCGCAATCCCTGATCGCGTTGCTGGAAGAACAGATGCGAGGGCGGAACCGATAGAATGGGCCCGGCGCGCTTCACGCTTGTCCTGCTGCTCGCCATTGCAGGCGGCACCGCGGGTTCGCAGGCACCGGAATTCTCCCAGCAATATCTGCAGCGGCTCGGCGGAGCCGTGAGCGAATTGCGTGAGGTGGCCGAGATTTTTGACGAGGATGCCCGCGCCGAAGGCCTGCAAAGGGAAGCGGCCCTCAACCGTCTCATACGGTCAGAAGATTCACTCACCCGGCGGCGCGGGGATTCCATGGCCACAACGCTGGACCGCTACGAAAACCTCGCCGCGCAATATCGGGCGCTGGAAGCTGCCCGCCCGATTATCCGCCCCGTGGAAATGCTGCATCATCCCGACCCAAAGATCATCCGCGAAGCGTGGGAAATTTACGAGCCTGCCGTGCCGGTGACACAGCCAGGCATTGCCTGGGGGTTATTGGGGACGGGAGCGATTGGGATTTTTGTGTGGGCGCTAACGTTTCCGTTTCGGCGGCGAAGGCGGGTGGCGGTGCGGAGTTAAACTTCTCAGCTAGCAGCCGCGAACACGCAGCGCGTGATCACGCGGCGACCGGGCGCACGGGGTGCAGTCTGCGCATGCCCAACCTTGACGATAGGCCGTACTTTTTTGAGGAGCGATCCTTCATACCCGGCTGAGGACTACAAAAACAGCGGACTGTCCACGCCAGACATCACCAAAATACAGGACGCAGCCCGCCGCGCTGATTTTGATGTGGTGCTCGACATTGTAAGGCCGTGCTGGGAGCTATGACTTAAGGGAAGCCGCCTCCATCCGCATCCCACTACCCTTGGCATTGATGAGCAGACCGCTATTGTTAGCGAACACGGTGAAGTTCATCACCTGTAGGCGGAGGGCAGCAAAATTCTGACATTTGAGAACCCGGTCTTTCAGACCTACGCGATAGCCGCAGCCTTGGTGATCCTGAAGCTTTCGCTGCACTCATATTTCACCGTGCTTCGGATGATTAAGTCCAATGGAGGGCTGCTGAATCCGGAAGACCTGAACAAAACTATTATGAACCCCGATCCCAGCCCGGATCAGATCAAAACGAACGATTACGTCGAACGAACGCGACGTATGCATCGCAATGAGATTGAAAATGGGCTGCCATTTCTGGCGTGCGGATTGTTGTTTGTTCTGACCAATCCAAGCCTGTTGCTGGCACAAGTCTTTTTCTACGGTTACGTGGCGGCACGACTTCTGCATTTCACAGCTTATGCGGCGGCTATGGCGCATGAGGTGCGGGCGGCATTTTTCACGATCGGCTCGGTGATTACGATTGTCATGGCCGTGATGGTTCTGGTTGCCGCTATTTGATGAGGGTTTGGCAGATCTGCTGATTGCTTCATGCCCGAGTTGAAGGGCAGGAGGCAGCGGGCATCGCTACCCACCGTAAAGCGAACTCTTCACACCTAGATACCCGCCCCAGGCGAACCAGTAGGCAATGTGGCCGGGCGCGCGGGGGAGACTTTCTCCTGCCGGGCCGGTCAGGGCGTCTTCGGTGATTTGCCATTCGCCCCCCGGGCCGGAGATGGTGCTTGCGTCTGAACCTGCGGAGAATTCCAGCGCGCCGCGTTCATAGGCCCGGACGGTGCGGGTTGCGGCGTCTCCGATGAGCACCACATTCGTACTGCCCACCGCATCGTTGATGACCTTGCCGCCCTCAAAGGCCGTAATCGGCCAGGCACGTGCGGCGCCGAAATCACGGATGCCGAAGACATAGTCCTTGCGCTTCAACACGCTTTCATCGCGCACAATGGTGGGGAACATGAGGTCAGGGGAAGCGAAATAATCGCGATAGACCACACCCGATCCGTAGTCACGAATATGACCGGTATCGACGTCCAACACCTGCGTCTGAGGGTTCTTTTCCCGCCATCGCTTCCAGGATGTGATGGTAACGGGACGGATTTTCAGCTTGATACCGGCATCCACCAGCGGGCCGGAGACGGGTTCGCCCGTGAACTGGTTCCACAAGCTGTTGGTCGCCCGGTCGAACATCAATTTGTTGGAGCGGTAGAGAAAACCTGATGAGCCAAAGACCAGAGGTTCGTCGCGCCCCTCAACAGTCGTTTCAAACAGGATGCCGGAACCGCACAACGTGCAATATGCGAGTGCCACTGGCACACCGCCGATCACCTCGTTGAACATCTCGTGCCAACCCATGATCCGCAGCGGGTAGGCACGGGCATCCCCGTTGATGGAGGCGCCAAAGACGAGATCATCGTCCCTCATGTAGTCTGCGGACGTTGCCGCAATGAGATCGGGATTGTCGAGGGAGGGAATGCCATCCACCCGCACGCCGCCCCAGGTGATTTCCTCCAGGCGGATCTTCATCTTCTCGCGGGTCGCCATCTCGCCGTCAAAGAAGGTCAGGAAGCGGCGGTCAATGCTGCTGAACCAGCGCAGTTTCAAAGCGCGGTAGCTCTCATGGGGCACGATTTCCGGGTGCTTTTCCTGCCACAACATCGCCTCGCGCCAGGTTTCGATTTTCTCGCCTGTGAGTGTGGAAAGTGCCTCGCCCACCGGCGTGTAATTCCCGGTAATGCGCATGACGAGAACGAGGGTTGGAATGATGTCCTTCTCGCCATATTCAACAAGCCGCGCCACGGCGGTGCGGCGGTCGCGGTCCTGGCCAATCAGGATTTGCAGCGCATCTGCTCCGAGATCCCGCTCCACTGCATCCTTTGCCTCGACCTGCGCTTCGGTTTGCGCAAAAGCGGGCGGCGCAAGGGCAATGGTAAGAGCGATGAGGAGCGCGCGCATGGCTCTATTTCAACCGCGCTTGGCCAAAAGTGGAGTTGAAGCGCTTGCAATGGATGAAGACGCTGGAAAAGTTGCCTGCCGGGACGGTGTAGCTCTGGTTCCCGCTATTCGCCTTCAATTTACCGATGCGTTTGCTGGGTGATCCGTTGCCGACATAGACATACAAGTCTGGCCCGTCTGTCGTGTTGAAACCTGACAGGGTCAGCTTGGTGCCTTTCACTGTCGCTTTGCCGGAAACCTTGTAGTTCTTGAAACTCGTAAAGGAGCCGCTACCATCCTTGGCGAGCACCGGGCTTGCTGCGAGGGCGAGGATGGCGGCTAGGACGAGAGTTTTCATGGGTTACACCTTGAGGTTTGTCTTTGAACAATCATCGTGGCCCCGTCCGCTCCTGCCAATTCACGTTTGCGAAAACAGATCGTGTGCGACTCAGTCCCGCCAGAGGTCGAAAGCCACTGGACAGCCATCCACCGCCCTTTAGATTGAGTCCCATGACCAGCTTACCCACCATGGTGGACCCGTTCGGGCGCACCGTTGATTATCTGCGCGTCTCCGTCACGGACCGCTGCGACTTCCGTTGCGTTTATTGCATGGCGGAGGACATGACGTTCCTGCCTAAACGTGACCTCCTTTCGCTTGAGGAGCTGGACCGGCTTTGCACGACCTTCATTGAGAAGGGTGTGCGGAAGTTGCGCCTCACCGGCGGTGAACCGCTGGTGCGCAAGAACATCATGGAATTGATCCGTTCGCTCGGTCGTCATCTTGATTCCGGCGCACTGGATGAACTCACCCTCACCACCAATGGCTCCCAGCTCGCCCGCTATGCAGACGACCTTTATGCCGCAGGGGTGCGGCGGGTGAATGTCTCGATCGACACGCTAGACGCGCAGAAATTTGCAACCGTCACCCGCTGGGGCCGTCTCGGCCAGGTGATGGAGGGGCTGGATGCCGCCCGCCGCGCGGGGCTTGGCGTGAAGATCAACGCGGTTGCGCTCAAGGATGTCAACGAGCACGAAATCACCTCCATGATGGATTGGGCCCATGGCGAGGGGTTTGATCTGACGCTGATTGAAACCATGCCGCTCGGTGATATTGAAGGGGACCGGACAGACCAATATCTGCCGCTTTCCCTTGTCCGCCAGCGTTTGGAAGAGACTCATACGCTCAAACCAATCCCCCATCGCACCGGCGGACCGGCGCGTTATGTGGAGGTTGCGGAAACGGGCGGACGCCTCGGCTTCATCACGCCGATGACCCATAATTTCTGCGAAAGCTGCAACCGCGTGCGCGTCACCTGCACGGGCACGCTCTATATGTGCCTCGGCCAGGACGATGCCGCCGATTTGCGCGAACCTTTGCGGGCAAGCGAGGGCAACGAGTTGCTCAACGCTGCAATTGATGAAGCGATCTCGCGCAAGCCCAAGGGCCATGATTTTGTCATTGAGCGCGCAGGTGCCGCGCCTGCCGTTTCCCGCCACATGAGCGTGACGGGAGGGTAGATCGAATTGGACCCGTACTTTCTAACTGCCGTAGGTCTTCTGGTGCTGACCGTCATTTCACCTGGTCCGGCGGTGCTCGCCATTCTGTCTACCGGCATGGCAAAAGGTCGCCGCGAGGCTCTGGCGCTGACAGCGGGCGTCGTTTCCGGTTCTTTCGTATGGGCGATGATTGCGTTGTTCGGATTTGTCGGCATTCTTGAGCAATTGGGCGCCGCGCTTGTTTGGTTGAAGGTTGCGGGCGGCCTTTATCTCCTTTGGCTCGCCCACAAAGCGCTGCGAAACGCATGGTCAAAAGTTGATCCATCTCCCGCCGATTTAGGGCCAACCCAAAAATTCTCGCGGCTTTATGTTGCCGGACTTACCTTGCACCTGACCAATCCCAAAGCGGTACTCGGCTGGGCGGCCACAATTACAGTCGGTGTGCGTCCGGGCGCTACCACTGCCGATGCTGCGATTCTAGTCTTCACGTGCATAGCCATTGTCGCGACGCTCAAAACCACCATGGCTCTCGGCTTTTCCACCCGTGCGGCAATGGGCTTCTACCTGCGGGCACGGCGGTGGATACAGGGCGTGACGGGGACTTTCTTCGCTACGGCGGGTACGGCGCTGATCGTTGATGCCGTGCGCCGTTAGGGCGTCATCCCTTTTTCTTTCAATTCATCAAGCGCAGACGGGCTCTTGGCTCCATCCACACCCATGGCGTTTAGAACCGAGGCGGTCTTAGAGAATTGGATGTCCCGGTACTCCACCATCTGGATGCGGTTTCCCCACGGGTCGAGGAAATCCACCCGCTGGTCTTTCACAATGGTCGCGCCCGCCGCCTCCGCAAGCGCCAGAACGTCGGTACGATCATCGACCACCAGACCGAAATGCCGTTCCCGGTCCGCCACCGGTTCATCGGATTCCATCAAAGCGATAAATTGATCGCCCATATCGAGGAAGGCCATCCCGTCTCCCTCCTCCTGTATCTCAAAATCAAAGATCGCCCGCCAGAAGGCGAGCGCTTTGTCGATGTCGCCGACTGCGAGCGCGACGTGGTTGATACCAACGAGCTTGGGTTTCTTCATGCGCTGTGCGCCTTTCCTGTTTCAATGATCTCCAGCACGCGTTCCAGCTCTCCCATCCTGCCGATCTGAAAGCACCTCTTGCCGTCCACCGGCACCGGCGCCGCGTCTCGCTCCCATGCCAGCGGTTGGGGCACATAAACCCCAAAGGCTCCGGCTTCCATCGCCGGAAGGACATCGGATTTTGGCGAATTGCCCACCATCATAGAGCGACGTGGGCCCTGCCCGTCGGCCTCGAAAATACGCCGGTAAAGGTCCGGGTCTTTCTCAGAAACCACATGGCTGCCGTCGAAGAGCCACGCGAGACCTGATGCTTCGATTTTGTGCTCCTGGTGGTAGAGGTCACCCTTGGTGATGATGAGCAGCCGGTATCGACCTTGAAGCGCGATCAACGTCTCTTCAACTTCAGGCAAAAGCTGGATCGGGTGGCGCAGCATGGCTTTGCCAGCTTCCAGAATTGCGCTCGTCAGGTCGGCGGGCAGCGTGCGGCCGGAAAGGTCCACCGCCGCCTCCAGCATGGAAAGCGTGAAACCCTTCAGCCCGTAGCCGTAGAGCGGAATGTTGTCGTGTTCGGACTTGCGACAGCGGCGGGAAAACTCCTCCGGACTGCAATAATCCGACAGCAACTCACCGACATCCGCCTCGATCTGGCGGAAGAAGCCTTCGTTCTCCCAGAGCGTGTCGTCGGCATCGAAAGCGATGGTAGTAAGCTTCATGTGGAGGCCTTCTCAACAAGGGCGAGAGCCTTGCGCGCCTGCGCAGCAACCGATTTGCGCGGCTCATCGGTTAGTCGCACCAGATGCGGGCGCAACCAGGCGCGCAAGGCTGCGTCACCCTTCGCCCATTTAGAGAGAATTTTCATAGAATTATTGAGCACGATCCAGTCGTCATTTTCCATAAGATTGCGCTTCATAATGGCGACGGCCCGCTCGTCCTGCGCCTGGGACATGAGGTGGCGCGTATAGTCAAACAGCAGCGCCAATGTCCATTGCGCGCTGGGCTGGTCGAGATCCGCAATCTCGCTTTGCAACCGGTCCATATAGTCCATGGTCCAATCGGGATGCTCAACCGTAACACGCTTGACGGCGCTGGAGACACGCAGCCGCACCACTTCATCTTCACTGCGATAGGTATCCATAAGATCGGCGAATCTCGCCCTGTCCGCCAGCACCGCATCCACCACCTCCAGCGTGCGGCCAAGGGAATTGGGGTGCCCGCCGGTGAGCATCTCCTCGAAAATCTCCCTCATTGACATTGCACTTCCTCGCGCCTACTTGGCCGTTTCAAGGGTATGGCCCCTGCCGCTCGCAGACAATCGTCTTGGCGAAGCCATCATTGCGAAAACGAACCGACATCAGCGTCCTGCGGACCGATGGCAATGCGAGCCCCTCGACTTAAATGCAGGCCAACGATCGAGGTTTGTCATGACACAACCCATACCCTCGCTCCCCGTCCTGAAACGACGCGCGCAACAATTGCGCGAGCGTTTGGCACTTGAGGGAGAAACCATATCCCATGGCAAAGCGCTGGAGCGCGTTGCCCACATGCTTGGCCACCGCAACTGGAACACGCTGCGGGCGATGGCAGGCAACGGTGAACCCGGACCGCCCGCAACCCTCGGGGCGCGTGTTTCCGGCCGCTATCTCGGCCAGCCGTTCACCGGCACGGTGCTCGGGGTGCAGAGCCTGCAACACCAACGCTCGCATCGGGTGACTATTCACTTTGATGAGCCGGTGGATGTGGTGGAGTTCGATAGCTTTTCAGCCTTCCGCCAGCGGGTGACGAGCAGTCTCAATGCTGAAGGTCGTACTGCGAACAAGACGTCCAACGGACGTCCGATCATGGAACTCGACCTTTAAGAGGCAAGCGCTTCGCGCTTTTCCTCCAGCTCCAGCCAGCGCATCTCCGCTTCTTCCAGCTTCGCTTGGGTTTGGGCGAGAAGACGCACCATCTTGTCGAACCGCGCCGGGTCTTTTTCGTAAGCGCCCGGCGCGGCCATCGCCGCATTCAACTTACCAATATCCGCCTCGTGTTTGGCGATCTCGTCGGGCAAAGTGTCCAGCGCGTGCTGCTCCTTGAAGGAGAGCTTCGCACTCGTCTGTTTCGGTTTGGCTGGTGCCGGTGAAATCTGCTTCCTGCGCGTCCCCTCATCAACTTTCGCAAAGGGTGGCGAACCGCGTTGGGCGAGCATATCGCTCCAGCCCCCGGCATATTCGCGCCATGCCCCGCCGCCCTCGGCGACGATCAGCGAGGTGCAGCAACGGTCCAGGAAATCTCGATCATGGGAGACGAGCAGAACGGTACCGGCGTAGTCGGCGATCAACTCTTGCAGCAGGTCGAGTGTTTCCAGATCAAGGTCGTTGGTGGGCTCGTCCAGCACCAGAAGGTTAGACGGGTGGCGCAGCCGCATCGCCAACATCAATCGCCCGCGCTCACCGCCGGACAACGCGCGGGTCGGTGTTCCAGCCTGTTCGGGCAGGAAGAGAAAGTCCTTCATATAGGCGAGCACATGCTTGGTGCGCTCGCCGATCTCCACCACATCTGTGCCGCCACCGGTGAGCGTATCGCGCACGGAGGTTTCCGGGTTGAGGACCATGCGCTTTTGATCCACCACCAGCATTTCAATATTCGCGCCAAGCTTCACCGTGCCGCTATCGGGCTCTGCCTGACCGGTCAGTATGTTGAGCAACGTCGTTTTACCCGCGCCGTTGGGACCGACAATGCCGATGCGGTCACCGCGGGCGATGCGGGTGGAAAAGGCGTCCACCAACACCCGTTCACCATAGGCTTTTGAAACCTTCTCCACCTTCGCGACGAGCTTGCCGGACGTTTCCGCCTCAACGACAGAAACCTGCGCACTGCCCTGCGGCCTTAGCCGCTCGGCGCGCTGTTGGCGCAAGGTTCCCAGATCACCAAGCCGCTTCATGTTGCGCTTGCGGCGACCGGATACGCCGTGTGTCACCCAATGCTCTTCACGCACGATCTTGCGGTCGAGCTTGTGGGCATCGAGTTCTTCCTGCGCCAGCACCTCATCACGCCAGTCTTCAAACGCGGCAAAGCTTTTGTCGAGAAGCCGCGTCACACCGCGGTCCACCCAGAGCGTTTTGCGCGACAGGTTTTCAAGAAAACGCCGGTCGTGGCTGATGAGCACGATCGCCGAGCGCATGGCGGCGAGTTCTTCTTCCAGCCAGGCAATGGCAGGAAGGTCGAGGTGGTTGGTGGGTTCGTCCAGCAGCAGAATGTCTGGCTCCGGTCCAAGCACCCGCGCCAAGGCAGCGCGACGCGCTTCACCGCCGGAGAGACGCTCGGTGCTCTCGTCTCCGGTCAACCCCAATGCCTCCATGCAGAGCTGCGCGCGGTAGGGGTCATCGGCCTCTTCCAGCCCTGCTTCAACGTAGTCACGCACGGTGGCGTGGGCGGAAAAATCCGGCTCCTGCGGCAGGTAGCGCACAGTTGTGCCGGGCTGGAAAAAACGTTCTCCCGCATCCTGTTCCACAAGTCCGGCGGCAATTTTCAGCAATGTCGATTTGCCCGACCCATTGCGGCCAACAAGACAGAGCCGCTCACGGGCATGGATCGCCAGATCTGCGCTGGTGAAAAGCGGTGTGGACCCGAAGGTCAGCGCTATGTCGCGCAAAGCAAGAAGAGGTGGTGCCATCAGGCAATGACGTCCGGCGTGTTACGACCAGTGTGGCGCTCTATAGATGCCAAGGTTTTGGACAAATCAACAAGATGTGTCAAAGCGTCAGAAACATTCATTTCCAAGTCGTCATCTGTTCCGACATAGCGCTCAATATAGACCCGCAAAGTTGCACCCACAGTGCCGGTCCCTGACAGACGATAGACGATTCGCGAACTGTCTCCAAAGAGAATGCGCAGCCCCTGCCCCTCGCTTGTGGTCTCGTCAATGGGGTCGAAATAGGCAAATTCATCCGCCACCTGGATCGTGCCCGCCGGGGTTTCCTGACCTGCCAGCGTCGGCAACTTCTTGCGCAAAGCTTCCATCAAATTGGTCGCGCCTTCTGCATCGATGCCCTCGTAGTCATGCCGCGCATAATAGTTGCGCCCGTAAGTGGCGAAGTGATGCGCCATGATCGCAGCAACGCTCTCTTTGCGGACCGCAAGGATGTTCAGCCACATCAACACGGCCCAGAGCCCATCCTTCTCCCGCACATGGTCGGAGCCGGTGCCGGCGCTTTCTTCACCACACAGGCTGATCCAACCGGCATCCAGCAGATTGCCAAAATACTTCCAGCCCGTTGGTGTCTCATAGGCGGCAAAGCCCTTCGCCTCCGCCACCCGGTCCAAAGCCGCGCTGGTAGGCATGGAGCGGGCAACGCCGATGAGACCTTCCTCATAGCCCGGCACGAGATGGGCGTTTGCGGCAATAACAGCGAGACTGTCGGATGGCGTGACAGGGCACTGCCTACCGACAATGAGGTTGCGGTCTCCGTCTCCATCACTCGCGGCGGCAAGGTCCGGGCCATCCACCTTCATCGCAGCCTTATAGATGACATGGGCATGAACCGGGTTTGGGTCCGGGTGGCCGCCTCCGAAATCCGGCTTCGGTGTGCCGTTGATGACGGTGCCTTTGGGCGCCCCAAGCCGACGCTCAAAAATCTCCTTGGCATAAGACCCAGTCACAGCGTGCATGGCGTCGAAAGTGAAGCGGAAACCGCCGTTGAAGAGCGCGCGGATGGCGCCGAAATCGAACAATTCCTCCATCAGCGCTGCGTAATCCGCCACCGGGTCCACCACCTCCACCACCATGCGACCGATCTTGCTGGTGCCGGTCTGGGAGAGGTCGACGTCCTCGGCATCCGCGATCTCATAGGAGGTGATTGCCCTGGAAGCAGCAAAAAACGCATCCGCCACCGCCTCCGGTGCAGGTCCGCCATTAGTGCCGTTGAACTTGATGCCAAAATCCCCCTCCGGCCCGCCGGGATTATGGGAAGCAGAAAGGATGATGCCGCCAAAGGTTTCCCGCAACCGGATTAGATGCGAGACGGCTGGGGTGGACAGAATCCCGTCCTGCCCGACAATCACATGGCCAAAACCATTGGCCGCCGCCATTTTCAGGATTGTCTGCACCGCAACATCATTGTGGAACCGCCCATCACCGCCAAGCACCAGTGTTTCCCCTTCCCGTCCCGGCAGGCTTGAGAAAATCGCCTGGACGAAGTTTTCCAAATAGTGCGGCTCCTGAAACCGGATCACCCGTTTGCGCAGGCCGGACGTGCCGGGCTGCTGGTCATCAAAGGGCTTGGTGTGGACGGTGGGCATCAGGTATTTCCGGTAATTCACCCTTCCGGGCAGCGCGCTTCTTATTGCCGAACGATGGGCGTCCTGTCACCGTGTTGCGTTCACGCTCCCTTGCGCAATGTCACCGTTCACAGCGCCAATATTTCATGCCTGAGACGAGACTTGACCGATTTGGAAGAATGGCCCGATTTTCGACGCCGTTATGCCAGTTTCTCGCCACCGAAGGCAGCAAACCTAGTGCGGGTCGGGCACCTCCCGCCCGATGCAACCCCAGGAGAAGTCCTATGAAAACTTTGCTGAAAACCACCTCCCTAACCCTTGTGCTTGCGCTTGCTGTGGCCCCTGCCTTCGCGCAGGCCACCGCTTTTGAGGCGGCTGACGTGAACGGCGATGGTCTGTTGTCTATGGAGGAGGCGAAAGCCGCCCTGCCAGACACGCCGGAAGCCGTGATCGTTGCGGGCGACCTCAACAATGACGGCAGCCTTTCCCCTGCCGAATACGACGCCCTGACTGCAAGCTAGCGGGCGCGCGGCACCGGCGCTTGCCCCAACCGGTGCCGGTGCCGCATGATCAAAAGCCGTTGGACGCAGCGGTAATTTTCGCCGTAGGCTGAAGCGGATTGTTCGCATCTGGGAACCAATGCCATGCTCCGTTTCGTCGCCGCCTTTCTTTTCTCCAGCCTCCTACCCGTCACTACGTTTGCACAGCAGGCGGCGGATGCCGTTGCGCCCGAAATTGCCTCCAGCCAGGAAATCAAATCTTCCGGCAAGCCCGTGCAGTCGCAAAGCTGGATGGTCGCTGTCGCCCATCCGCTGGCAGCAAAAGCCGCCGCGGATGTTTTGCGCGAAGGCGGCACGGCGGGGGATGCAGCGATTGCCGCGCAGTTCATGCTGGGCCTTGTAGAGCCTCAGTCCTCCGGTCTTGGAGGTGGAGCCTTCTTCGTTCACTTCGACGCGGCAAGCGGCACTCTTTCCACGCTGGATGGGCGAGAGACCGCCCCACTGGCCGCAACGCCGCAGCTCTTTCAGGACGAGCAAGGCGAACCGTTAAAGTTTTTCGATGCCGTTGTTGGTGGCCGCTCCGTTGGCACGCCAGGCACACCTGCTTTGCTGGCAGCGATCCACCAGCGCCATGGCAAGCTCGACTGGGCGCGCCTGATTGCGCCGGCAAAACGCACCGCAAGGCAGGGCTTTCGCGTCTCGCCACGCATGGCCGCATCGGTGGAGGCCGATGCCGAGCGCCTTGCCCGTCATCCGGCAACAGCAACCTATTTCCTTCCCGATGGCGAGCCGATCCCGGTCCACACGCTGCTGAAGAACGAGCCCTACGCGCAAACGCTCACAATGCTGGAGAATGGTGTCGAACCCTTTTATCGCGGCTCGATTGCCGAGGAGATCGTCACCACCGTGCAGAGCTTTGCAGCCAATCCGGGCGTGCTTTCGATGGCCGATCTGGCAGCCTACGAGGTGAAGCAACGCGAGCCCGTCTGCGCCGCCTATCGCGGGCATGATGTGTGCGGCATGGGCCCGCCCTCCTCCGGTGCGCTGACGGTGGGACAAATCCTCGGGCAGATCGAGCAGTTCAACTTCGCCGAAATGGGTCCACTCAACGTGAAGGCCTGGCTGCTGATCGGTGATTCCTCCCGCCTCGCCTTTGCCGACCGTGGCCGCTACATGGCTGACAGCGATTATGTGCCAATGCCGACAAAGGGCCTCGTCGATCCGGCTTATCTGAGCAATCGTGGCGCTCTGCTTGCCGGCGAGATGGCGCTCACGGAAGTTGCCCCCGGGCAGCCGGAATGGGACCATGCGGCGCTCGACTATGCCGATGATGAGTCCCTGGAACTTCCCTCCACCTCACATTTTTCGATTGTGGATGCAGCCGGCAACGCGGTCTCCATGACCACCACCATCGAAAACGGTTTCGGTTCGCGTCTGATGGTGGCCGGGTTCCTGCTCAACAACGAATTGACGGACTTCTCCTTCCGCAGCCACCGCGACGGTACGCCCATCGCCAACCGCGTGGAGCCGGGCAAGCGCCCCCGCTCTTCAATGGCCCCAACCATTGTGATGAAAGACGGCAAGCCGGTTTTCGTGGTGGGGTCGCCGGGCGGCAGCCGGATTATCGGCTATGTGGCGCAGACGATCATCAACCACATCGACTGGGGCATGGACCCGCAACTCGCGGTCGCAGCACCCCATCTGGTAAATCGCTTTGGCACATTCGACCTTGAAGAAAGCACCAGCGCCATACGGTTGCAGGAGGCGCTTGAGGAGCTTGGCTATGAGGTCAATGCCCGCCCGCTAACCTCCGGTCTCCATGCCATCGCCATCACACCAGACGGCCTGGAAGGCGGAGCAGACCCCCGCCGCGAGGGCATCGTCATTGGGGAGTGATCAGCTTTCAGAAACCGTCATCCCGAGTGCGCTCAGGTAGAGGTCGAGCATGGCTTCGGCTTCCTGGCGCTCGGCGGCCTCCACTTTGCGCAGGCGGACAACCTGGCGGAGTGTCTTGACGTCAAACCCGTTGCCTTTCGCCTCCGCATAGATGTCGCGGATATCATCGGCGATGGCCTTCTTTTCTTCCTCCAGCCGCTCGATGCGCTCGATTATGGTGCGCAGCTGATCGCGGGCGACGCCCTGGCTGGAATCGACGGAAGGGGCGGAATCAGTGTCGGCCATGGGGCAGCTGTCTCGGAATCAATTTATAGGTTGGTTCAAGCCGAACGCGCGGCGCCGATCAACCGTGAGACTTGGCGAAGGCGTCTTTTGCTTGGGGAGAAGCCTCGGTCTGGTGCTTCACCTTCCATTCATCAAACGGCATGCCGTAGATGATTTCCCGCGCACCGTCCTTAGACAGATCAAGGCCGCGCTCCTGCGCCGCTTCCTGGTACCAGCGCGACAGGCAATTGCGGCAAAAGCCGGTGAGATTCATCATATCGATGTTCTGCACGTCAGTACGCTCGCGCAGATGGGCGACGAGAGTGCGGAAAGCGGCGGCTTCCAGCTCAAGATTGGTGGCCGGGTCGATATGGGGTTCTTTGTTCATGCTGGTCTCTCCGGGTTGTCCTGGGCGCGCGCTGTACCGTCTGCGCGGGAGCCATAATAGGCAATCTCATGCATTTCGGGGCGGGCGACAATGTCTTCAAGAAGCGGCGCAAGGCGGTCCGCCCAAATCTGCACCCCGGCGTCATCAGCAATCTCATTCTGACGCAGTTCTATGAGGCAATTGGCAAGGCCGCGCATCGTGGCGTGACGGTAAATTGTGTCACCCGTCAGACAGCCATTATAGGGCTCGTTGTCCCCAATAGTGAGGCTCCTATCGGCCGCCAACATATCACGCAAGGCAATGTTGGCGCGGGGGTCATTGTCCCACAAGACGGCTGCCTCCCAGGGCCGCGGCACGCCGCGCCAGACCGGGGTGAAAGAGTGGATGGAGAAGATGAGCGGCGGGGTGCCGCTCGCCATCATGGTGTCGATCTGTGTTTCAATCTGCCGATGGTAGGGCCTGTGATAGGTCGCCAGACGATGTTCAATCTCGGCAGTATCGGCCTTGTGGTTGCCGGGCACTACGGTTCCGTCAGACAGACGCATCATCACCGTCGGGTCGTCCTCACCGCGGTTCGGGTCAACAAGCAGGCGCGAAAAGGTGGACAGCACCGCAGGCACACCCAGCATCT
This sequence comes from uncultured Alphaproteobacteria bacterium, assembly GCA_929200315.1. GTDB lineage: Bacteria > Pseudomonadota > Alphaproteobacteria > Rhizobiales > Rhizobiaceae > Pseudahrensia. The sequence continues at coordinate 44,029 of CAKMZB010000007.1, forward strand.
CTGCCAGGGCAAGCGTTATTGCCCGCCCGCCAATGTCATAACCGATATGGCGCTCGAACTCGCTGGCGGGCAAACCGAGTGAGCCATAGGCCGCCGGCAGAGCATTGGAGGCGTGGTCACAGAGGATCAGAAGACCGCAATCAGCCGGCCCGTCCACGGTTTCGAACGGGGTTTCATCAGGGTGGGGATTTTTTCGCATCGCCGGGTCTCTTGTCACAGGGCGCAGATGCCTTCAAGGAGCGCAAATGACCAACCGTCCTGCCCCCGCCGAAATCGGCGCATTTATTGCCCTGGTGGCAGGCGCCATTGCCATGGGCGCCTCCCCGGTCTTTGTGCGTTTTGCCGAAATTGGCCCCTTCGCCTCCGCCTTTTGGCGCGTCGCGCTTGCGCTGCCGGTGCTTTGGCTCTGGTGGGCGTGGGAAAAGCGCAGCGGCCGCGCCGGAACTTTCAGCAAAGCGGTCCTCCTGGCCGGGATATTCTTTGCCGGGGATCTGATGTTTTGGCATCTCGCTGTGCTGGGCACGACCATCGCCAATGCGACACTCCTCGCCTGCCTCGCGCCGGTTTGGGTGGCGCTCTTTTCCGGCGCGCTCATCGGAGAACCTGTGCCGAAAATCGTCTTTGGCGGCCTTGCGCTTTGTCTCCTTGGCGCAGCGATGCTGGTGGGGGAGAGCTTTGCCTTCGAGCCGGAGCGGCTTGCCGGTGACCTTGCTGGTTTTGTCACGTCGATCTTCTTCGGACTCTATTTCCTCGTCGTCCGTGTGGCGCGGCGGAAGGCGGGTGCGGGAACAGTGACGTTCCAGTCCTCGCTCATCACAGCCGCAATCCTGCTCACCGTTGCATTGATGGCGGGAGGATCCATGTGGCCGACTGAACCGATGGCGATTGCCGCGCTCTTTGCCCTTGGCCTCTTCAGCCATGCCGGGGGCCAGGGCCTGCTCGCCGTTGCGTTGGGTGTTCTATCGGCTTCCTTCTCCTCCCTCGTTATCTTCATCGAAGCCCTGGCGGCGGCAATATTCGGCTGGGCGATCTTTGCCGAACTCCTCTCACCGCTTCAGATCGGCGGCGGCGCGCTCATTCTCTTCGGCATCTGGGTTGCCCGCCCGCGCCCCGCTTCACCACCCGTTGATGTAAACGCGCGTTGACACTCTGCACCGTTCGGCTATCGAAAAGGCCATGCGGTTTCGATTATCCCTTTCATTGCTGGTCATTTGCGCCACGATCACTTTCCTGGCCACCGCAGCCCGCGCGGATTTGAAAGTGTGCAACGACACCGACAAGACCATCGGCGTTGCCATTGGCTACAAATCGGAGGGAACCTGGACGAGCGAGGGCTGGTGGCGTATTTCCGGCGGATCGTGCTCAGCGCTGATTGAGGGCCAGCTTTCCTCACGCTACTATTATCTCCACGCCGAGGACGCTTCTGGCCAGGACCGTTGGATGGGTCGCGTTTTCATGTGCACCTCTGCGAAAAAATTCAAAATACGCGGGCTGCAGGACTGCTTCGCCCGTGGGCTGGAGCGCACCGGTTTTTTTGAGGTCGACACCAAAGACCAGGTCAACTGGCAGGTGCGTCTTTCAAATGACGCGCAGACCGACTCAAATCCGGATGCAGAGAGCGGCCAAGCAGTGCCGCCTCTTACCAATTAACCTTTGATAGAAATGGTCATTTTCCTATGAACCGCACCCGCCGCGTCAAGATTTTGGCCACCCTTGGGCCCGCCTCCAACACGCCCGGAATGATCGAGAAACTCACCCTTGCCGGGGCTGATGTCTTCCGCATCAACATGAGCCATGCCTCGCATGACATCATGCGCCAGACTGTAGCGCATATCCGCTCGGTGGAAGAAAAGCTCGGCTATCCCATTGGTATCATGGCCGACATGCAGGGGCCAAAGCACCGGCTCGGCAAGTTTGAAGGCGGCGAGCTCGACGTCAAACCCGGCGACACGATCACCTTCGACAGCGACCCAACGCCCGGCAATGCGACCCGTGTGAACCTGCCTCATCCCGAAATTCTGGAAGCCATGCAGCCCGGCCACCGCATGCTCATCAATGACGGCAAGGTTTCGTTGGAAGTGTTGGAAAGCGGCAAAGATTGGGCAAAGGCGAAGATCATCTCCGGCACCTGGCTTGCCGACCGCAAGGGCGTGAATTTGCCGGATTCCGAACTCGCGTCCGGCGCTCTGACCAAGAAGGATCTCGCCGATCTCGATGCAGCACTCGCTGCAAAGGTCGACTGGATCGCGCTTTCCTTCATCCAGCGGCCGGATGATCTTGCCGAGGCGCGCAAGATCGTGAAGGGCCGCGCGGGGATTTTGGCGAAGATCGAAAAACCACAAGCCGTCGAGCGGCTTGATGAAATCATCGACATGGCAGACGCCATTATGGTCGCCCGTGGCGATCTTGGGGTTGAAATGCCGCTGGAGGTCGTGCCGTCCATCCAGAAGAAAATGATCCGCAAATGCCGCCGCGCGGGCACACCAGTGGTGGTCGCCACGCAGATGCTGGAAAGCATGATCCACGCACCGGTCCCGACCCGCGCAGAGGTCTCTGACGTGGCCAACGCCGTTTATGAGGGCGCTGATGCGGTTATGCTTTCTGCAGAATCTGCTGCTGGAGATTACCCGCAAGAAGCCGTCTCGACGATGAATTCCATCGCCGATGCCATTGAGAAAGACAAAGGCTATCTCGACGTCATTGCCGGCCAACGTCCGGAGCCCGACGCAACTTCGGCAGACGCCATTTCCTTTGCCGCAAGCGAGATCGCTTCGACCCTCGACCTGCGTGCGGTGGTCTGTTTCACAGCCTCCGGCTCGACAGCCTTGCGCGTATCGCGCACCCGGCCGGCAAAACCCATTCTAGCGCTTTCTCCGGTACCGGAAACGGCACGGCGTTTGACCATGCTTTGGGGAACCAAGTGCATCCTCTCGCCGGACGCGGAAGACTTAAAAGACGTGATCGACAAAGCCTGCCGCCGCGCTGCAGATGAAGAGATGGCTGACCCGGGCGACCGGATCATCGTGGTTGCAGGTGTTCCGCTGAAGACGCCTGGCTCCACCAACATGCTGCGCATTGCTTACGTCAATGACGCCGGTCAGGGTGCCCAGCACCGATAACTTTGGAGTGCTGCAGTTGCTAAGAGCGGGGGTCGGGAATGGGGCCAGGGCCTTCTTGTCCCCTATGGCCTATTCCTGCGGACTTCCGGTTGACTTGGCGTGCATGGCAAGGATCGCTTCGATCACCTTGCCGGTCGCTACATAGTCGGGTTTGTGGCCGACACCGTGCAAAACGATCAGCTCAGAATCGGGAATTTCATCATCCAGCGCCACTGAGTGGATGCTGGGCAGAACGATGGTGTCTTCATCACCCGTAATGATTGCAGTGGGAGCAGTGATTTCGCGGTAGCGCGACGAGAAGTCGGTCACAAAGTCGTATAGTCCAGCCACGTCCTGCGCATTGTAGCGAAAGTTCGTTGGCCTCAGCACAAGCGGCGCAGCCGTTTGCATGACGTAACTTTCCGGCGCCTCGTTGGGCTCGAAGGTGCTCAAGACCCCCTGCCCGATGGACGCTTGCCCCGCGGGCAAGACCAGAGTGTGGGCGAAAATGGGACCGATCACCGGCCAGGACGCGAGGGAATAATACCAATTCACTCCGCCCGGCCACGGATGGGTCGCAGGGGCAAGAAGGACAAGGCCCGCGGTGCGTTCGGGATAAAGAACCGCAAAAGCAGCCGCCGACGCCCCGCCGAGAGAATGGCCAACAATGATGGCCTTCTCCATTCCAAGCTCATCCAGTGCGGCAGCGTAGCGCGCAGCCTGCTTGACCGGATCATCCGCACCACCGCGGGCCGAATGGCCGTGGCCCGGTCGGTCGATAAAAATTGCCCGGGCATGGGGACGGATCGCACCTGCAAAGGCGAAATGTTGGTCCAGCAGATTGCCAGACGCACCGTGGATGAACAGCACGCGCGGCGCATCAACGGCCACCTCGTTGACATCGACAATATGGCTGCGCGTCTCTCCCTCTCCCACAAAAGTGCCAACGGGCGGATAGCGCTCGGCAATTTCAGCAGCTTGCTGCCGTGAATAGAAAAAGAGCGCTGAAAGGGCGAGGATCAGCACAACGAGGAGAAAGAGAAAAGTCTTCAAGTGGAAGCTTTCAGTGAAGGAGGCGTCAGTTGATTAACGGTTGAAGGGCGATTGAGGTTTCCACAAGGCAAAATGCGCCTCAGATCCCTTCCCCCGCCAGATCTTCCTCCAGCCGCAGCACCGCCCCCTGAGCACTTTCCATGCTCGGATAGACCGCTAGTGCCCGGTACCAGGTGTCAAGCGCCTCTTCCCTGCGGTCCATCGATTCAAGAATTGTCGCAAGCCCTGCCAATGCTCCATAATGACGCGGCTCCAGCGCGAGGGTGCGCTCGATGTCGACAATGGATTTGTCGAAATTGCGCATGGCAAAATGAAGCGTCGCGCGCTGGTTCCACCCTTCCGCATAGTCAGGGCGCAGGGTCACAACCTGGTCCAAAAGGTCGAGGGCAGCAGCATATTTGCGTTTTGAAGAGGCGCTGCGCGCCCAATGGGTAAGAAGATCGACCGTGCGGCTGTCGGAGGTCTGCCACAACGACCATATCTTTGCCGAGATGCGCGAGGCCCGCGCGGTGTTTGATGTGCGCTTTAGCTGCGCAAAGAGGCCGTCGAGGTCATCGGCAATCTTGAAGGGCGCCTTGGCCGCGGGCCGTGCTTTACTTTCCGCTGTTTGCGCATGGGCGGGGATGGCAAAGATGAGGCCAAGGGCCAGGAGGACATGACGAAGCATGGGGTGAAGGTTGGCCCTTTGCCCCATGCTTCGTCAATTCAGTCCTTTGTGAACATGTGTCGCGGCCCATAGGCCAGCGGACCACACTTTAGGCCCGACCAGGTTAGCCTTGGCGGGCTTTAAAGCGGGGGTTCACCTTGTTGATCACGTAAACGCGGCCCTTGCGGCGGACCAGGCGGTTAGCGCGGTGGCGGCCCTTCAGGGACCGCAGGGAATTTTTGACTTTCATCGCTCTCATCCGTCAAACGAAAAGCGCGCCTCAATGTCGGCGCGCTGCTTGGGTGGTGAGCTAGGGGGCAAAACCGGCGAAGTCAACAGCTGGAGCGTGTCTTAAAGGTCACAAGTGTCGCGCTTTGTGGTGGGATTGTCGCATGAGCGCTGCTAGCTTTGACGCAGTATGGCCTATCACCTTAGAAACGGGTGAGTGCGCGCAAACCGCGCCATCGAATTGGAGAAGGTGGATCAGCCTTTCATGCAGAAGTTCAACGCCTTCAACCTCGCCGCCAAGGCGCTTCGTGGCCACAAGGGCTGGGATAAGCAGTGGCGTTCGCCAGAGCCAAAAAAACACTACGATGTCATCATCGTCGGCGCGGGCGGCCACGGGCTTGGCACGGCCTATTATCTGGCCAAGGAACACGGCATCACCAACATTGCTGTGCTGGAAAAGGGTTGGCTCGGCGGCGGCAATACCGGCCGCAACACCACCATCATCCGCTCCAACTATCTCTACGACGAATCAGCGGGCCTTTATAACCACGCGCTGAAGCTCTGGGAGACACTCTCCGCTGACCTCGATTACAACGTCATGTTTTCCCAGCGCGGGGTCATGATGGTCGCCCACAACGTCCATGACGTGCAATCGGCGCAACGCCATATCCACGCCAACCGGCTGAACGGCGTCGATAATGTCTGGCTGACGCCCCGTGAAGCGAAGGCCTATTGCCCGCCCCTCAACATTTCCAAATCCGCCCGCTATCCGGTCATGGGCGCCGCGCTGCAACGCAAGGGCGGAACGGCGCGCCATGATGCGGTGGCCTGGGGCTATGCCCGCAAGGCCTCAGCGCTGGGCGTCGACATCATCCAGAATTGCGAGGTCACGGGCATCGACCGGGCACCCTCCGGCGAAGTGACGGGCGTCCAAACCACCAAGGGCGCAATCGGGGCCAAACAGGTGGGCATCGTCGCCGCGGGCCATACATCCGTTTTGATGGAGATGGCGGGGGTGCGGATGCCGCTGGAAAGCTATCCGCTCCAGGCTCTCGTTTCAGAACCGGTGAAGCCGTGCTTCCCCTGCGTTGTCATGTCCAACGCGGTCCACGCCTATATCTCACAATCCGACAAAGGCGAACTCGTCATCGGTGCGGGGACGGACCAGTATCTGTCCTATTCCCAGACCGGCTCCATGCACATTCTCCAGCACACGCTGGACGCGATTTGCGAGCTTTATCCGATGTTCAGCCGCATGAAGATGCTGCGCACCTGGGGCGGTATCGTCGATGTGACGCCGGACCGCTCGCCGATCATCGGCAAAACCCCGGTGGACGGGCTTTTTGTCAATTGCGGCTGGGGCACCGGCGGCTTCAAAGCCACGCCCGGTTCCGCCCACGTCTTCGCCCACACGATTGCCAAAAACGAGCCGCACCCGATCAACGCCGGCTTCACGCTGGACCGGTTTCGGACAGGGCGTTTGATTGATGAGGCGGCGGCTGCGGCCGTGGCGCATTAGATATGCTTGAGCGACTGTCCAAAAAAGCGTCCGTATTCGCCGCAACCATCAAAGCCGGCGAGCCATTCAAGATGGCGCTTGCTCTGGAAGAGGCGGGCATTCCGGCGGAGCTTAGAATCGGCTCAGACGACGATCCCTATATCATCTCCTCGGTCGGCGAAGACCAATTCTGGATCTACTTCGCGGATGGCGATGGGGGCGACAATTGCAGGACTTACCAGTTCCATTACGCGCTTGAACTTGACGGGGAGGACGTAGAGGAATTGGCGCTTTCGTGGAACCTCAACCACCGCTTCTCCCGTTCCTTTAACAACGGTCCCCACTCCTTCCGTATTGAGCAGGACTATGATCTGGAACCGGATGGTGTTTCGCCGGATCGCTTTTTGAGCCAGGTGCGTCGCTGGGAAGCCACCCTTGCCGCGCTCAAAGTTCATCTGAGGGACGAATAGACAATGCTCCTAATCCATTGCCCCTACTGCAAATCCGACCTGCCGGAATTGGAATTTGCCAATGCCGGTGAGGCTCATCTCGTGCGGCCTGCTGACATGTCAGATATGTCGGACGCAGATTTTGCCGACTATTTCTTTGTGCGCGACAATCCAAAGGGCGTGAACTTGGAGCGCTGGCGTCATGCTCATGGCTGCGGGCGGTTCTTCAATGCGGTTCGCGACACCGTGAGCGACAAGTTCTTAAAGGTTTACCCGGCAGGTGAGCCGCGCCCGTCTGATGCCGAGGTAAAGGCGTTGCTGGAGGCGCAGGCCGAAGGCCGCAAGGATGGCGGGAGTGGTGCATGAAAACTGAGACCCAACCCCACCGCGTGCAGCGCGGCAGCCTTTCCCGCGCGCGCGCCGTCGAATTCACTTTCGACGGCAAAGCCTATGGCGGTATCGAGGGAGACACGCTCGCCTCTGCCCTGCTGGCAAATGGCGTTCATCTTGTTGGGCGCTCGTTTAAATATCACCGGCCCCGCGGCGTGCTTTCCGCAGGTGTTGAAGAGCCGAATGCGCTCGTTGGCATTTCACGCGGTAATGCGCGCCACACCCCAAATGTCCGCGCCACCGTTCAAGAGCTCTACGACGGCCTCACCGCCAAATCGCAGAACGCTTTCCCGACCCTCGCGATGGATATCGGTGCGGTGAACGATCTGATGTCGCCCGTCTTTTCAGCCGGCTTCTATTATAAGACGTTCAAATGGCCGCCCAAGGCCTGGGACAAGGTCTATGAGCCCTTCATCCGCCGCGCTGCTGGGCTGGGGGAAGCACCGACGGAAGCTGACCCTGACCGCTACACCAACCGCTTCGCCCATTGCGATGTGCTCGTCATAGGTGGTGGCGCAGCAGGGCTCGTTGCGGCACGCAAAGCGGCGGACGAGGGCAAGAGCGTTATTGTGGCCGATGAGAACCCAACCTTTGGCGGCTGGATGCTTTGCGATTCTGATGCTCGCATCGACGGCAAGGACGGACCGGCTTGGGCGGCGCAGATCATTGCCGATCTGAAAGGGCGCGACAACGTCACGCTGCTGCCGCGCACCACGGGTTTTGGTTATTTCCAACAAAACATGGTCGCCCTTGCCGAGCGGATTACTGAGCATATGCCGAACCCCGACCCCGATCTGCCGCGCGAGCGGATGTGGCAGGTGCGGGCACGCGAAGTCATCTCGGCGCAAGGCGGCATCGAGCGGCCCCTCGTCTTTCCCGGCAACGACAAGCCCGGCGTCATGCTGGCAGGCGCGGCGCAGACCTACCTCAACAAATACGGCGTCGCGGTTGGTCAAACGATCGGCGTCTTTGCCGCCTGCAACACGGCTTATGCAGCGGCGTTTGATCTCTACGAGGCTGGCTGCGAAATCGCGGCCATTATCGATCACCGCGACAGTGTCGAGCAGCATCTGCTCGACCAGGCAAAGGAACTTGGTATCCGCATTATTGCGGGTGCTTCCGTCGCCAAGGTTGAGGGGCGTTTGCGGGTTTGCGCCATGCAGGTGAAGCGTCATCGCCAGGAGAAGCAAGAGCATTTTGAAATCGATGCGCTTATCATGTCAGGCGGCTGGACGCCCTCGCTCCACCTGTTTTCCCAGTCCCGCGGCAAGCCACGCTGGGATGCAGACGCCAAGCGCTTCCTTCCGGGCATCTCGCCGCAGAACCTGACCTGCGTTGGTCTGTGCAATGGCGCGGACACTTTGGCAGAAGTCTTTGAGGAGGCCTCCGGCGGCACCTATTCGCCGAAGATTGAGGATGATGTCTCGACCGAGGGCGGCATGGTCGGAGCCTGCGCCACTGCCGGGCCGGATGCAAAATCGAAAGCCTTCGTCGATTTCCAAAATGACGTGACTTCCAAAGACATCCGCCAAGCCGTGCGCGAGGGGATGCATTCCATCGAGCATGTGAAGCGCTACACGACAAACGGCATGGCAACGGACCAGGGCAAGCTCTCCAACATGCACGGGTTGGCGATTGCCGCCGACATGCTGGACGCACCAATCCCGCAGGTTGGCCTCACCACCTTCCGCGCACCCTATACGCCAACGACGTTTGGTGCGTTCGTCGGTAACGCCAAGGGCGCGCTGTTTGACCCCGAACGTCGCACACCGATCGATGCTTGGGCGGCGGAAAATGGCGCGGAATTCGAGCCGGTCTCCCATTGGCGGCGGGCTTGGTATTTCCCCAGAGCTGGTGAAGACATGCATGAGGCGGTGGATCGTGAGTGCCAGACCGTGCGCAAAGTTGCCGGGGTTTTCGACGCTTCGACACTGGGCAAGATCGAGGTCTGCGGGCCGGATGCCGCTGCCTTCATGGACAAGCTCTACACCAACGGTTGGTCGAAACTGAAACCGGGCCGCGCCAAATATGGCATCATGCTGCGCGAAGACGGGTTCATTTACGATGACGGTGTTGTCGGCAAACTCTCCGACACGCGCTTCCACGTCACCACCACAACCGGCGGAGCGCCGCGTGTGCTGGTTCATATGGAAGACTACCTCCAGACCGAATTTCCCGATCTCGACGTCTCGCTGACCTCCACCACCGAGCAATGGGCCACCATCGCGGTGCAGGGGCCGAAGGCACGGGACATCATCGCGCCGCTCGTTTCCGGCGTGGACATTTCAGCAAAGAACTTCTCCCACATGTCGGTGGTGGAATGCGAGGTTTGCGGCGTGCCCGCACGGCTCTTCCGCATCTCGTTTACCGGCGAATTGGGCTTTGAAATCAACGTCCCTGCCGATTTTGGCCTGGATATTTGGAAGCAGGTTTGGGCGCGGGCGGAACCTCTAGGGGCTTGCGCTTACGGCACAGAAACCATGCACGTTCTGCGCGCCGAAAAAGGCTACATCATCGTTGGCCAGGACACCGACGGCACTGTAACGCCGCATGATGCCGGCCTCTCCTGGGCGGTAGCAAAATCCAAGCCGGATTTTGTCGGCAAACGCGGCCTTATGCGTGAAGACCTCACGGCTGAAGGTCGCCGTCATCTCGTTGGGCTGGAGACGGTAGACCCCAAAACAATCCTGCCGGAGGGCGCACAGATTGTCGCCGATCCCAACCAGCCAATCCCGATGAAGATGATCGGCTTTGTCACCTCCTCCTACTGGTCAGGGACACTGGGAAAATCCATCGCAATGGCGCTGGTGGAAGATGGCTTCAACCGCGTGGGCGAAACGCTCCATGTGCCGCTTGAAGACGAAATCGTAGAGGTGAAGGTCACAGGCACGGTGTTCTATGACCCGAAGGGGGAGAAGATTGATGGCTAAAACAGCACGCGCGCTCCCCAATGAAGGTCAGGACTTCGCAGCAACTGGCGTCACAATCACCCCCTGCCAGCCCGCAACGCGCGTTTCGCTGCGCGGCAAGGTGGCAAATTATGCGCGGATCGCCGGTTTCAAATTGCCGGGCGAGATTAACGAGACGACCGGTGACAAGGGCTGCCACGCGCTGATGCTCGGCCCCGATGAATGGCTGGTCATCAATACCAAGAAGACCGATGCGGACCTCATGCCGGGGCCCAACGTGAAGGCCTATACGGCCACCGACATCTCCCACCGCAACACCGGCTGGACCGTTTCCGGCCCGCTGGCAGAAACCGCTCTGGCAGTAGGCTGCCCGCGTGATCTGCGCCTTGAAGCTTTTCCGGTCGGTGCCTGCGCACGCACGATCTTCGGCAAGGCTGAGGTGGTGCTTCTGCGCACGAGCAAGACATCGTTTCGCGTGGAATGCTGGCGCTCCTTTGCGCCTTATACGTTCGGTCTGCTCAAAGAGGGTGCGCGTGATGCGGCGCTTTAACTCGCTTTAGAGTGATTGCCGTTGGCCGCTACATTCGGCTAGGAAATTGAAGCTCTCTGGCACCAACTCACCCTGGCCCCTTGTCAACACCCGGTACCCTTCGCAGTCGCGTCGTCTTTTATATCGGCGGATATGACCCAAAGAATCCTGACGCTTTTTTTGAGCGGCTGGACCGCGAGGCTGCGCGCTCTGCCAAGGCTTGGAATATCGCGATCTCCATGAAAGACGCGCAGGGTGATGGTCCACGCCATTTCACCGCAAGAGCAGCGAGTGGCACTTGCGTCACCGATTTTCATTTTATTGGCCTGGACGACATCGTGCTGAAGGATTTTTCGCGCCCACTCTGGACGCGGTTCGGCCGCTACGCGGTGACGATTGCAGATTATTTCGGGACCGGCACAGCCTTTTCCATCGCTCGTCAGGCCTGGCGGTTCTTTCTCTATTTTCTCTATCCGCTGATGATGATCCTTTTCGGGATCTGTATCGCCATCGGCGCTGGCTACATCGCCGATTTCTTCAGCGTCGCATGGCTGTTTTCGGTACTGATCGGCCTCTTCACCTTTGCTGTGTTGGTTCAATTCATCTTCAAGCGCTGGTTTGTCCTCCACCTCATGGACCTTTGGTCCTTCGGGCGTGACTTCCTGCGCAAGCGTCGCGCAGACATAGAAGCCAAGCTCGATGATGCCGCCGACAACGCTGCAATGCTCATCACGCAAGGGCGCTATGACGAGGCGCTGTTTGTCGGCCACAGCACAGGCGGGGCGCTAATTCTGTCGATGGCAGCGCGAACCGAAGAACGATTGGCGGACACAGAAATCCGCACAAGGCCCGGCATTCTCACAGTGGGGTCAACCGCGCTGAAGGTCGGGCTGCACCCGGCGGCAGGCTGGTTCCGCAAAGAGGTGCAGGCCATCGCCACCTCAAAACGCTGGACGTGGCTCGAATTCCAGGCGCTCACCGATATCATCAACTTCTACCGCTCCAACCCGGCAGAGCTGATGGGCACGACCGGGGCAAGCAAACCAATTGTGCAAACTGTGCGGATGAAGGAGATGGTGGACGCTGCGACCTACAAGCGCATGAAGGGCAATTTCTTCCGGATGCACTACCAATTCGTCTTCGGAAATTCCAAACGCTACCGGTACGACTTTCCCGCCATTTGCTTTGCTCCCCTGCCGCTTGCGGCCTGGGGTGAGCCCGGTGAAATCGAGGCACAAATGACGGATGAGGCTTTGTCATAATGATCGAGATTCCAGCCTTCACCTGGCTTGCGATGCTCGCCGGATGGCTCGCCATCCGCTGGCCGCACCGGCGGCGTGCGCGGCGCCTCGGCGTCGTTGCAGACCGCAAATCCACTGGCGAGTGGCTGCTTCTCACCGGCACGATCATCGGCCTGGTTGTCCTGCCGGGAATGTTCTTTCTCAGCGGCTGGCCGGTGGCCGCAGCCTATAACCTAAATCCCCTCCAATACACCGCTGGTCTCATCGTCGCTGTCTGTTTCCTCCTCCTCTTTCGCGCCAGCCACAAGCAGCTGGCGCGGAACTGGTCGGTAACGCTGGAACTGCGTGAAGATCATGAATTGGTGACGAACGGCCTTTACCGTTACATCCGCCACCCGATGTATGCCTCCTTCTGGCTTTGGGGTATCGCCCAGGCGCTGCTGGTGCCCAACTGGATTGCAGGCCTTACCGGGCTCGCCTCCGTCGCGCTGCTCTATGGCCTGCGGATCGGCCAGGAAGAGGCGATGATGCGCGAGCATTTTGGTGCAGACTACGATGCCTATTGCGCCCGAACGCCGAGGATCGTGCCACGACTTGCGAAAAACAGCGGTTAGAACCGTATTTATACTTGCATGAAAACGGAGGCTGCTCATAAGCAGTTTCCATTCTTCAATTCCACTTTGCCGAGACATCCTGCCATGCGCCGCCTCTGCATGATCTTATTGGCTCTGGCCTTTGCGACAGCGGACTTCGCCGCCATCGGACCCGTCGCCATGGCCGTATCAGGCAAGGCGAGCTTTACAGCGCCCATTGAGCTTGCCCAACGGCGAAAGGCCAGGGGCGACGTCTATCTTCTTCGTGGCGGCATGGGTTCTGTTTTTTCCCGCGGTATGGATGAGCTTGCCGGAGATCTGAAGAAACAGGGCATCCCGGCGAAGGTTGTCAGCCATCGCCAATGGCGCACGGTCCTTTCTGAAATTGAGGACAACCGGCCCAAACGTGGCCGACGTCCCGTCATTTTGATTGGTCATTCACTCGGCGCAAACCGCGCCATCGACATTGCCCGCCAGCTCAATGAGAAGAAAATCCGGGTCGATTACGTGGTGAGCTTTGCTGCCACCGCACCAAGGCCTGTGCCGCGCAACATCCGCAGAGCCACGAATTTCTATTTTGAGAAAGGCGGTTGGGGAAAACCTCTGGTCAAAGGTCGCGGCTTTCGCGGGCGGCTGAGCAATGTCGACTATTCCGGTAAGCGCGGCATCGACCATTTCAACATCGACGAAGACCAAAGCCTGCACCGTCAGATCGTCAACCGCGTGTTGCGCATTTTTGGCCGCTCGCGCCGTGCAGAGCTACCCCGTGCGGTTAGTCCATCAGCCGGGTAAATTCGGCCAGCGCCACAGTTGCGGCAACCCCGGCATTGATCGATTCAACACCTTCAAGTCCACCTGGAATGCGCACCAGCGCATCGCAAAATTTGCGCGTCTTGGGCCGAAGCCCCTGCCCTTCAGCCCCAATCACAAACGCAGCACGCGGACCAAAATCACTCTGCGCCAACGTTGCCTCACCGCGCTCATCAAGGCCGTAGACCCAGTAATTAATCGCCTTGAGCTGCTCCAGAGCCGCCGCCAGATTGGTGACGGTAAAGACCTTCACGAACTCCGCTCCACCCACGGCATAGCGCACCACTGTTGGCGACATATCGGCGGAACGGTTTTTCATAACAATGACAGCGTTTGCCTTGAAGAAGGCCGCACCACGCACAATTGTGGCGAGGTTCTGCGGGTTGGAAATCTGGTCACAGACGAGCACGCAGCCGTCTTCATCCAACAGGCCAATATCCCGGTCGCCATAGGCTCGGCGGGGCTTGGCATAGGCCATCACGCCCTGGTGCTTGTCGTCTTCGGTGAACTCGCCGAGCTTCTTGAAGGCGGGCCATTCCAGATGTTCCACCTTCAACCCGTGCTGACGGGCCTGCGCGATCATCTCGGCGTGATATTCGTCCTTCCCCGCAACGACAAAGCGGCGCACATCGCCGGGACGCGCCAGAAAAAGCGCGCGGACGGAATGTTTGCCAAAGACCTTTTCCAGCTTCTCCATGCTGTCGTCAGACGCGCTTGAGGTAGGTTGATTCCACCGTGTCGACCGCGATCCGGTCACCTTCCTTAATGAAGTCCGGCACCATCACTTTCACACCGTTATCAAGGGTCGCGGGCTTGTAGGACGACGTCGCCGTGGCGCCTTTCATGGCAGGAGCCGTCTCCACAATATCCGCTTCGATCTGTGCTGGTAACGCAATGCCGATCGGCTTTTCCTCATAGGTCTCAATCTTCACTTCCATGCCGTCGGTCAGGAACGCGCTCTGGTCGCCCAGCATGTCAGGAGCGATGGAGACCTGTTCGAAAGATTCTGAATCCATGAAGATGTAATTGTCGCCGTCGAGATAAAGATAGGTCGCCGAGCGCTGTTCCAGGCGCACCTTCTCCACACTTTCCGACGCACGAAAGCGCTCATTGAGCTTGGTACCGGAGACGACATCCCGCAGCTCCACCTGCGCATAGGCGCCGGATTTGCCGGTGGAGGCGGCTTGATACTTCACCACACGCCAGATC
>CAKMZB010000007.1:58691-104797 GCA_929200315.1 uncultured Alphaproteobacteria bacterium
CGCCAGATCCGCTCCTTGTGCTCGATGATGTTGCCGGGGCGCAGGGAGTTGCCTTGGACTTTCATTGGAATACGATTTCGCCGGTAATTGGGATGTGGCGGCTGCTTTAGAACGCTTCGCCGCGCGAGGGAAGCGTGGTGGCGTGTCTTGTTGCCGCAAATGCCGTGAGAGGGTGGCGCACGTGAACATTGCAGACTTGTTGCAGCGCAGCGCAAGGCTCACACCGGATGCCCCGGCTTTGGCACAGGGCAAGAAGGTCGTGGCCAGCCAGGCGCAGCTTCGTGATGAGGTGGCAAGCCTCGCCGCAGGTCTTGCCGCGCGCGGAGTTGGGGTGGGAGACCGGGTCGCGATCCTCGCCGCCAACGCGCCGGATTATGTGCGCACCATGATGGCGATTTTCTGGTGCGGGGCTGCGGCAGTGCCGATCAACGCCAAACTCCATCGCCGCGAGTTGGACGACATTGTGGAAGACAGCGACCCCGCGCTCCTCATCACCTCCCCTTCAATGCGCGAAGCAACGGAAGGGCTTGAGCGGATCGAATGGGGAAGCAAGGACTGGGCCGCTCTCGCCGCCAATACGCCGATGATGAGCGGACCCGTTGAGCGCACATTGGACGATCTCGCCTGGCTCTTCTTCACCTCCGGCACGACCGGCCGTTCCAAGGGCGCGATGATCTCCCACGGCAATCTGCTCTCCGCCGTCCAAGGCTATTTCAGCGATGTGGACGATCCACCCTGGGGCGCGGCGATGTTACATTTCGCGCCCTTCAGCCACGGGACCGGCCTCTACGCCCTGCCGCTCATGGCACGGGGCGGAGTTCAGGTCTTCCCGGATCGCGCGGGTTTTGACGGGCGGGAGGTGTTCGACCTGATCGAAATGTGGCCGCAGGCCTGCATGTTTGCCGCGCCAACGATGGTCCAACGCATGACCGCAGCAAAACCAGCGGATGCCGACACATCGAACCTGCGCACCATCGTCTATGGCGGCGGACCGCTTTATGGGCATGATCGCGAAGCAGCGCTGGATGCGTTTGGCCCGATCTTTGCGCAGATATACGGCCAGGGCGAATGCCCCATGACCATCACGTCGCAAAGCCGCCGGCAGTTTTCAGCCGCTGCTGCGCGAGGGGACACCACCTTCCTCGACAGCGTCGGCGCGCCGTTTACGGGGACGCAGGTGCGTATTTGCAAGCCGGACGGGTCTGAATGCGAGACAGGAAATATCGGCGAAGTCACTGTGCGCAGCGCGACAGTGGTTTGCGGCTATTGGAAGAATGAGAGCGGCACAACTGAAGCTCTGCGCAACGGCTGGCTCTGGACCGGCGATCTCGGTTTTATTGACGAGCGCGGCCTGCTCCACCTTTCCGGGCGCAGCAAGGAAATGATCGTCACCGGCGGCTCCAACGTCTACCCAATCGAAGTGGAAAACGTCCTGCTCGCCCATGAGGCGGTCCGCGAGGCTGCGGTCCTCGGCATCGTCGATGCCGAATGGGGCGAGGCGGTGGTGGCTTTTGTCGTGATGGAAGGTGGTGAGGAACGCACGGGTGAGCTTGATGCCTGGTGCCGCGATCATCTGACCCGGTTCAAATGCCCGAAGCGCTATGAGTTTCGGGAAGAGCTGCCAAAGAATGCGTACGGGAAGGTGGCGAAGCGGGAGTTGGGGGAGGGGTGAACCTTAACTCAATTGCGTTCGTGGCAGGTCCGGCCAATCTGTTGCTTCTTCTGACAAACCAGCATGAACCATCGCGACCGAACGCTCGTACTCGAAATCTGAGATAAGTTTCGCGAGCATGGGCTCACTCTCCGTTTGGCGCATGAAAGCGGCGGTAAGCCAGTCGGCGTTGATGATATGCCGATAAGCCTCTTCCAACCGCCATTCGAGGACAAAGGCGATTCGTTGGCAGGCGTCGCGGTATGCTTGAAGGTCTTCGCCGTGTTGCAGCGAGCAATAGAAGGGCGGCTCGGGTGTGAAGGGGAAATGCTCAACGAGAGCCGCATCGGCCTTCGCAGTCTTCAAGGCGGCAAGCCGCGCGACAAGTTCAGCCGGATCAATCAAAGCGATGGCGCAGAGTCGCAAGATATCATGCCCCTGTCCAAGACAGCCGCTGCCGCGATATTCCTGCTCACGCCGAAAGAGCCAGTTATCCTCTTCAAACCAGTCCAGAAATAGCCTTGTGGCAAGGATACGTACATGCGCGATGGTCGCTTCTGACCAATACCAGAACCCGGCCAGAAGCAGCGGTTCTAAAACATCGGGCGCGTCGAAATGCGACCAACCTTTCGGAAACGGTTCGACGACAAAATCCCTGATCATGAAAGGAAGGAACAACCGGTGGGTGCTTTCCCCACCAACACAGTCAGGATGCTCGTTGTAGATCCGGGCGTAGTGCTCCGGCTTTGGCCGCACACCGACCTGTGCCTGCCGTGCGGCATTCACGATGAGGACTTCCATTTCCTTCGTCATGCACATGGGGCAGACAGTTGAGGGCGCGACAGAATAGGCGCAATGTTCGCGCAAACGCTCAAAAGCAACCTCGAATGGCGGCGGATCAACCGGCAGAGCGTGCAGCCAATCCGGACGCGGGGAAATTGTCGCGGCTTGGGTGCTTCTAGCCATGGCAAAACCTCTCAGCGAAGGTCAATCCATCACCAATATCAAGAAGATGGCATGGTGGGCGATACTGGGATTGAACCAGTGACCCCTTCGATGTCAACGAAGTGCTCTCCCGCTGAGCTAATCGCCCGTTGCCATGAACGGAGCGCGACGCAGGGGCCGCGCTGTTCGGGATGCGCGTCCTACACCATGGGCGCAGGCAGGCGTCAAGATATGTCGACCCTGTTTTGCGCCCAATTTGGCTATGGAGATGGGCCGCCCCAATCGAGTGAGGCCTAAAGGGAGGGCGAAGCCCAACCCGCGCAGGAGGCAAGGCCGGCCGGCGCATACGCGCCGCGTTGCCGCAGCGGAGTGCGAAGCGCTCCTGCGTGAGGCCAAAACTAAGCCGCCGCGAGCATCTTCTCCACCTCGTTGACAAGGTCACGCAGATGGAAGGGTTTGGAGAGAACTTTGGCGTCCTGGGGCGCGTTGGATTCAGGATTCAACGCCACGGCAGCAAAGCCGGTAATGAACATAACCTTCAGATCCGGGTCGAGTTCAGTGGCGCGGCGAGCGAGCTCAATTCCGTCCATCTCCGGCATCACGATATCTGTCAGGAGTAACTCAAACGGCTCCTCGCGCAGCCGCTCATAAGCTGAGGCACCGTTGTCGTAGGAGACCACCTCATAACCCGCATTCAGCAGCGCCTTGCCGAGAAAGCGGCGCATGTCGTTGTCGTCTTCGGCCAGAAGAATGCGGTTCATGATCTCTATTTTCCTCACTAAAACTTGTCCGGCCCGGCTGCTTGATACGCCTGCGCCAACCCGTCGTCCGTTCTGCGCCCAGGCGGTAAACGACGCCCTAATTTGGCCAAAGCTGCTTAGAAACGGGGTAAACAGGGTCTAAACAAGACAATGCGCCGGACAGGTTATGCGCGGCAAGGTTGCCCTCGACAGGTCTTGATGAGACTGGCATTTTTAACGCCAATATGAGGCGAGAGAAAAAGGGCTGACCGTGCATCCAGATTTCTCTTCTGTTTGGCCTTCCGGCACGCTGCCGCCCTTTTCCGTATTGCGGCCCGCGCAGCAACGCGTGCCTTACGTCTTCAATTCCCCCCATTCCGGCAGCCATTACCCCGCCACCTTCCGCTCCGCATCGCGCCTGCCCGCGCAGAATTTGCGCCGCTCAGAGGATGTGGCGGTGGATGCGCTATTTTCCACTGTTGTTGAAATTGGCGCGCCGATGCTCATCGCCCATTTCCCCCGCGCCTGGCTGGACGTAAACCGTGAGCCGTTGGAGCTTGACCCCAAACTCATCGCAGACCCCCTCCCCGCCCATGCCAACACCCGTTCACCGCGTGTGGCTGGCGGTCTTGGCACAGTGCCGCGTCTGGTTGCTGAACGCACACCGATCTATGACGGCAAAATCCCCCTTGCTGAGGTGATGGGCCGGATCGACGAGATCTATCGGCCCTATCACGACCGGCTGGCGGGGCTGATGGCACAGACCATCGCACGGTTTGGTCTTGGTGTGTTGGTGGATTGTCACTCCATGCCGAGCAAGGGGCCCAAGGGGGATGATGGGAACGAGACCCGCCATGATATCGTGGTGGGGGACCGCTACGGCACGTCGTGCAACGCGGCGATCACACGCGAAATTCTCACCCGCTTTGCCGAGAAAGGCTATTCGGTTGCCCGCAACAAGCCCTATGCAGGCGGCTTCATCACCGCCCATTACGGACGCCCGGCCAAAGGCCTTCACGCTGTGCAGATCGAAATCAATCGTGCGCTCTATCTCGACGAGGAGACGCTGGAACCCAACGGTCATTTTCACATGCTTGCAGCCGATATTGCAGACGTCATGAACCATCTTGTCTCGCTGCCGGAAACGGACCTCCAGCCCTACGCCATGCTCACTGACCTGGCGGCAGAATGATGGAAGCGTCCGACATCCTGAAAACACTGAACGAAGCCTGCGACGCGGCGGCGGTAGAAACGCTGGCGCGTTTTCGGGTCGGCACACGGGTGTCCAACAAGGAAGCTGGCGGCTTTGACCCTGTCACGGAGGGTGACCGCGGGGCAGAAACCGCCATCCGTGCAGTGATCGAAAAGCGCCACCCCGACCATTCCATCCTCGGCGAAGAACACGGTCTTACGGGCGACAGCCCCTGGCAGTGGATCATCGACCCGATTGATGGAACCCGCGCCTTCATTTCCGGCCTCCCGGTCTGGGGCACGCTGATCGGGCTTTATCACAACGGGCGGCCTGTCGCAGGGGTGATGGATCAGCCCTATACAGGCGAGCGCTATATCGGTTTGCCGGACGGAACGGCGCGTCTAACAGACCGCTTTTCCACCCATGATCTTACCACCAGCGCCGTGACAGAACTGGCCGACGCCACCGTCATGACGGTGGACCCCGTTATGCTCGACAACCCCCGTGACGGCGCGTTTTTCAACGTCACCAGCCGGGCAAAGCTCGTGCGTTATGGCTGTGATTGTTACGCCTATTCGATGGTCGCTTCCGGCCATGTGGAGGCGGTGATTGAGAGCTGCATGAACGTCTATGACATCGCCGCTCTCATCCCGATCATCGAACAGGCGGGTGGGATCGTGACCAACTGGCAGGGCGGCGATGGGAGCCAGGGAGGGCAGGTGCTCGCCTGCGCTAACCCGACGCTCCATGCCCGCATTGTCGAGACCCTGAACGCCTGATCGGCGCTCCTAGTCTGCGCCATTTAGTCTGCGCCGGGAACAAAGGCGTCAAAGGCGGCCCAAACCTCCTCACGAATACCATCGCGCTCCTGCAACAATTCATGGCGCGCACCACGAATGGTGAGAAAGCCCCCCGTGCGCATTGTATTGGCGTAGGATTCAGACACCTCAGTGCGCACCACTTCATCACGCGATGGCAGCAGCATAAGCGTTGGCAGCGCGATGGAGTTGATGTGGTCGGCGGTCTGTATATCCCGCATGGCGCGGCAAACGGCATAAAGGAAGGCGGCCGTCGGCGGGCCGGTTTGAAGGCCAGGGTCGGTCAGAAAGACTTGCCGGTTGCGCTCAAAGCGCCTGTGGTCACTGGTCAGCCGATTGCCCACGAATTTCTGATCCGTCGGACCGGGAACCGAGCCGATTGCCATTCGCCCGAAACCAAAAAGGGTGATCGCGCCAAAGATACGCTGCATCGCGGTTTGGGACAGGGGAAGATTGTTGAGTTCCAGCAGCGGGGCGCAAAGCACCATGCGGCGGATGCGGTTGGAAAGCGCAGGCGCTGCGCGAAGTGCTATCAGCGCGCCAAGAGAATGGGCAAGAATGTAGTGCGGCGGACGGCAATCCGGCAGGGCGACGTCCTCAATCACCGCGCCCAGATCGGTGAGATATTGGTCGAAATTCTCGATATGTCCGCGATTGCGTCCTCTCAAAATGCGCGCCGAGCCCCCCTGCCCGCGCCAATCAAAGGCCAACACACCAAACCCGCGAGCCAGCAGGTCACCCACTGTCTCAAAATATTCCTCAATGCTCTCGGTCCGCCCTGAAAGCAAAATGACGGTGCCTTTTGAGGGACGCACCGGGCTTGCCCAGCGCGCTGTCCGCAGCCGAACGCCATCTTCCGTCATCAGCCAGGCCGTCTGCACACCATCCGGTACGGGATTGCCCGGCAAGTCCTGCAAAGCAGGCGGGCCGTCATCGGCCAGTTTGGCGCTCGGCTTGGTGGCCAGAACAAGGGTCGCTTCATCGCTCATACTCCTCCTGCTAGGCGGGAGGGGTGAAAGGCGCAAGACATGGCGCCACTTACCCCTCTTGAACCGCCATATTTGGCTCCTAAATCTTATCTGCAGACGCCGATAAGGGTCTGCGCCATTCCGATCAGCTCGCCGGAACCGGGGGCCTTTGCGGGGTGGTTTCAGTTTCGCTCAAAATATGAGGTTACACATGCGACACGTTGATTTCAGCCCGCTCTACCGTTCCACCGTGGGCTTTGACCGTCTCTTTTCCCTGCTCGACACTATGGGCCAGCCGGAGCAATCCGCTCCCGCCTATCCGCCCTACAACATTGAGCGGACGGGCGAGAACGCCTACCGCATTTCCATGGCCGTTGCCGGCTTTGGCGAAGATGACCTGGACATCGAAGCCAAAGAGCACATCCTCCACGTAAAAGGTAGCCAACAGAAGGAAGACGAGGCCGAAGAGGGCCGTGAGATGCTGTTCCGCGGCATCGCAGCGCGCAATTTCGAGCGCCGCTTCCAGCTTGCCGACCACGTAGAAGTGCGCAACGCATGGCTTGAAAACGGCCTCCTCCACATCGAGCTTGTCCGCGAAATTCCCGAAGCCATGAAGGCCCGCAAGATTTCCATCAGCACCAATGATGCAAAGGCCAAGCAGATCGAAGGCAAGGCCAAGAAAGCCGCTTAACCGGCTTCAGACAATCTGACCTCCCGGAAAGGGCGCCTTCGGGTGCCCTTTCTTTTGGGCTCATACTTTCTTTCCGGGTTCATATATCTGCATTAAATTAGGACAGCCTTGCTGACCCATCTTGCGCCCTGCATCGGCCTGCTCTAGGTTGCGGGCACGCGGGCCAAGCCTTGCTTCTGTCAAAGCGGCAAATTTTATGCCGCAGCGCGCCATAGCAAAGCTGGCGCACTGCGGCATGAGGCTGCATGATGGGTGCTAGGCGCTGGCTGGCCGCCGTGGCAGGACATGCCGCGATGGGGCCGATTCCAATGGCCCCGCCTCTGCCTGCCGCACCGGCTTTGCCGGAGATCAGGCTCAAGGACCGTGCCGAACAGGCGGTATCCCCATCGGGAGCCGTCCGCTTGGCTGCGCAGGAGAAGACGAATGACGACGCCAAACAGCATCACACCGCGCAACGCTGCCGGTGGGCTTTATGATCCAGCCAACGAGCATGACGCTTGTGGCCTGGGCTTTGTCGCCAACATCAAGGGCACCAAGTCGCACAAAATCGTGCAGGACGGCATTCGCATTCTGGAAAACCTGGAGCACCGCGGTGCCACCGGCGCTGATGAACTCATGGGCGATGGCGCCGGAATGCTGGTGCAGATCCCGCACGACTTTTTCGTAGCCGAGGTCGATTTCGGCCTGCCTGACGACGGCTCCTACGGTATCGGCTTCTTCTTCCTGCCGCAGGATGAGACCATCGCGAAACAGGCTCGCGAGGTGATCGAACGGTCTTCTGCGGCCGAAAACATTCCCTTCCTCGGCTGGCGCAAAGTGCCGGTGGACAATTCCTTCCTCTCACAAGACCCCGAAATTCAGGCATCCGAGCCGGTAAGCTGGCAGGGTTTCTTTGGCCTTGGCGACCATGAGATGGGCGACGAATACGAGCGCGCGCTCTACGTGTTGCGCCGGGTGCTCTCCAACGCGCTGATAAGGCAAATTGGCCGCCGGGAAGACATCTATCCCGTCTCGTTGTCGTCCCGCACGGTTGTGTACAAAGGTATGCTGCTCGCCGACCAGCTTGGCAAATACTACGCTGATCTTGGCGACGAGCGCTTCGTGTCTGCCGTGGCGCTCGTCCACCAGCGCTTTTCCACCAACACGTTCCCGTCGTGGAAGCTCGCCCACCCCTACCGGATGGTCGCCCATAACGGTGAGATCAACACGCTGCGCGGCAACGTGAACTGGATGGCCGCCCGCCAGGCAACGCTCTCCTCTCCAGCGTTTGGGGACGACATCGAAAAGCTCTGGCCCGTCTCCTACCCGGACCAGTCCGACACAGCCTGTTTCGACAACGCGCTCGAACTTCTTGTGCAGGGCGGTTATTCGCTTTCTCACGCCATGATGATGCTGATCCCGGAAGCATGGGCCGGCAATCCTCTGATGGATGAAGAGCGCCGCGCCTTCTACGAATATCACGCAGCCCTGATGGAGCCGTGGGACGGCCCAGCCGCCGTTGCCTTTACCGACGGTCGCCAGATCGGCGCGACTTTGGACCGTAACGGGCTACGCCCCGCGCGCTATTTCGTGCTCGATGATGACACGGTGGTTCTCGCCTCTGAGGCGGGCACATTGCCGTTTGACGAGGCAAAGGTCGTCACCAAGTGGCGCTTGCAGCCCGGCAAGATGCTGCTCATTGACATGGCCGAAGGCAAGATCGTCGATGATGCTGAATTGAAAGCGAAAATGGCTGCCGAGCAGCCCTATGCCAAGTGGCTGGCTGAGGCACAGATTGTGCTTGAAGACTTGCCCGGCAAACGCGACAGCCCCCGCCGCATCACCGGGGACGCCCTGCTCGATGCGCAGCAGAACTTTGGCTACACGCAGGAGGACATCAAACTGCTCCTGCCGCCCATGGCGACAACTGGCATGGAGGCCCTCGGCTCCATGGGCACCGACACGCCGATTTCAGCGATGTCCGACAAGCCCAAGCTCCTCTACACTTATTTCAAACAGAATTTTGCGCAGGTGACGAACCCACCCATTGACCCGATCCGCGAGGAATCGGTGATGAGCCTCGTCTCTTTCATCGGCCCGCGACCGAACCTGTTTGACCACGAACACACCTCCACCGAGCGTCGTCTGGAAGTGCGTCAGCCGATTCTGCGCAACTCCGATCTGCAAAAGATCCGCGACATTTCCGACATCGGCGACAACCAGTTCCATTCCCGCGTGCTGGACATGACCTATGATGCCGAGCATGGCGAAGCGGGCATGGCGAAGGCGCTGGACCGTTTGCGCGAGCGCGCTGAGAAGGCCGTGCAGGGCGGTGAGAACATCATCATCCTTTCCGACCGTCAGGTCGGCGCGTATCGCATAGCCGTGCCAGCTTTGCTTGCCACCGCTGCCGTCCACCACCACCTCATCCGCAAGGGTCTGCGCACCTCGGTCGGTCTGGTTGTGGAATCGGCTGAACCCCGGGAGGTGCATCACTTCGCGGTGCTGGCAGGCTACGGGGCAGAAGCGATCAACCCCTATCTCGCCTTTGAGACGCTGGCGCAGATGCATGAAGACAGCATGTTCCCGCAAGAGGTGGACAAAGCCGAAGTGGTGCAACGTTACATCAAATCCATCGACAAGGGCCTGCTCAAGGTCATGTCCAAGATGGGTATCTCCACCTACCAGTCCTATTGCGGCGCGCAGATTTTTGACGCTGTCGGCCTGTCTTCAAACTTCATCGAGGAGTTCTTCACCAAGACCGCGACGCAGATCGAGGGTGTTGGGCTTGATGAGATTGCCAAGGAAACTGCCGCCCGCCACCGCGCGGCCTATGGTGATGCACCCGTACTCCGCCACAATCTCGATGTCGGCGGCGACTACGCCCTGCGCCAACGCGGCGAAGCGCATGTGTGGACCTCCGATGAGGTGACCAACCTGCAACACGCCGTGCGCGGCAACAGCGAGGACAATTACCGCGCGTTTGCCAAAAGCATCAACGAGCAGAGCGAGCGACTGCTGACCATTCGCGGCCTCTTCAAACTGCGCGACGCGGAAAGTCGTGGGGCCAAGCCCGTGCCGCTGGAAGAGGTGGAAGCCGCTGCTGACATCGTCAAACGCTTCTCCACCGGCGCCATGTCCTACGGCTCCATCTCTGCCGAAGCCCATGAGACGCTGGCGAAGGCCATGAACTCCATTGGCGGGCGCTCCAACACGGGCGAAGGTGGTGAGGAGGTCGAACGCTTCTCCGATGACCGCCGCTCGGCCATCAAGCAGGTGGCGTCGGGCCGTTTTGGTGTGACGACGGAATATCTCGTCAATGCCGACATGATCCAGATCAAAATGGCCCAGGGCGCAAAGCCCGGCGAGGGCGGCCAGTTGCCGGGCCACAAGGTGGATGCGGTCATCGCAAAGGTGCGCCATTCGACCCCGGGCGTCGGCCTCATCTCTCCACCGCCGCACCACGACATCTATTCAATCGAAGACCTGGCGCAGCTCATCTATGATCTGAAAAACGTCAATCCGGCTGCCGACATTTCAGTCAAGCTGGTCTCCGAAGTCGGCGTTGGCACGGTTGCGGCAGGCGTTGCCAAGGCTCGGGCGGACCATGTGACGATTTCCGGCATGGAAGGCGGCACCGGGGCGTCCCCCCTCACCTCCATCAAGCACGCCGGCTCCCCCTGGGAGATGGGCCTGGCTGAAACTCACCAGACCTTACTGCGCAACAAATTGCGGTCGCGTATTGCCGTGCAGGTGGATGGCGGTCTGCGCACGGGCCGCGATGTCGTGATCGGTGCGCTTCTGGGTGCCGATGAATTCGGTTTTGCCACCGCGCCGCTTGTTGCGGCAGGTTGCATCATGATGCGCAAATGCCACCTTAACACCTGCCCCGTTGGCGTTGCGACCCAGGACCCTGTGCTGCGCAAGCGCTTCAATGGCGCGCCGGAACACATTGTCAATTACTTCTTCTTTGTCGCCCAAGAAGTGCGGGAATTGATGGCTGAGCTTGGCTTCCGCACTGTCGATGAAATGGTCGGCCAGATCGACGTGCTCGACCGCAAGGACGCTATCAACCACTGGAAGGCGCAGGGGCTCGACTTCTCCAGGCTTTTCCACGATCCGCAGATGGGCCCTGACGTCGGCATCTACCGCACCGAAGAGCAACACCATCACATCCACGATATTCTGGACCGTGAGCTGATCGAAAAAGCAAAACCAGCACTTGAAGAGCGCAAGGCTGTTCAGATCGAAACACTGGTCCAGAATTACAACCGCTCAACGGGCGCGATGCTGTCCGGCGAAGTCGCGAAACGTTTTGGCCATACCGGGCTGCCCGATGACACGATCCACATCAAGTTCAACGGCACCACTGGCCAGGCCTTCGGCGCATGGGCCGCGAAGGGCGTGACTCTTGAGGTGGAAGGCGAGGCCAACGACTATGTCGGCAAGGGTCTCTCAGGCGGGCGTATCATCGTCTATCCGCCTGCCGAAGCGACACAGATCGTACCTGAGCGATCAATCATCGTGGGCAACACGGTGCTTTATGGCGCTGTGGAGGGCGAGCTCTATGCCTGCGGCGTGGGCGGTGAACGGTTCGCCGTGCGCAATTCCGGTGCCACTGCTGTGGTGGAAGGCGTCGGCGACCACGGCTGCGAATACATGACAGGCGGCGTTGTTGCCGTCATCGGCCCAACGGGGCGCAACTTCGCAGCCGGCATGTCCGGCGGCATCGCCTATGTGCTCGACGAGGACGGCACCTTCGCCAAAAGCTGCAACCTCGCCATGGTCGAGTTGGAGCCGGTCCCGGAGGAGGAAGACCTCATGGAGCGCAACCACATGGCCGGTGACATCGAGCATCATGGTCGCGTGGATGTTTCATCCGACATGACCCGCCATGATGATGAGCGGCTGCGGCTGCTCATCGAGAACCACAAGCGCTACACCGGCTCCACCCGGGCAGCGGACATTCTCGACAAATGGGATGAGTACCGCCCCAAATTCGTGAAGGTCATGCCCACCGAATATCGCCGCGCCCTGCGCGAAATCGAAGAAGCCCAGCGCGGCGCCGGCGTAGCGGCTGAGTAGGAGAACACACCATGGGTAAAGTCACAGGCTTCATGGAAATCGACCGGCAGGACCGCAAATACAAACCTGCCGGAGACCGGATCCGCAATTACAACGAATTCGTCATTCCGCTGCCGGAAGCGACGCTGCGCGACCAGGCATCCCGCTGCATGGATTGCGGCATTCCCTTTTGCCATGACGTGAAGGGTATCAAGGGTTGTCCGGTCAACAACCAGATCCCGGACTGGAACGATCTCGTCTATCACGGCGAGTGGGAGAAGGCGTCTGAGAACCTGCATTCCACCAACAACTTTCCCGAATTCACAGGCCGCATCTGCCCCGCTCCGTGTGAAGCGTCCTGCACGCTGAACCTCATCGACAACCCGGTGACGATCAAGTCGATCGAATGCGCCATCGTCGACAAGGCATGGCAAGAAGGCTGGCTGACCCCGCAGGCTCCAGAGGAAAAGACCGGAAAATCCATCGCTGTTATCGGTTCCGGTCCCGCCGGGATGGCCGCGTCACAGCAACTCGCCCGCGCTGGTCACGACGTTCATCTCTACGAGAAGAACCGCAAGATCGGCGGGCTGATGCGTTACGGCATTCCTGACTTTAAGATGGAGAAACACCATATCGACCGCCGCGCTTCGCAAATGGAAGCGGAGGGCGTGACGTTCCACACCGACACCCATGTCGGGAAGGATGTGTCGATTGGGGAGATCCGCGATCACCACGACGCCGTTGTTCTGGCGGGCGGTGCTGAGAAGCCCCGCGACCTGACGATCCCCGGTCGCGAGCTGAACGGCGTGCATTTCGCCATGGACTTCCTGCCCCAGCAGAACCGGCGCGTGGGGGATGAGGAGAACGATAACGTCACGCCGATCCTGGCTGGCGGCAAGCATGTCGTGGTGATCGGCGGCGGGGATACCGGGTCCGACTGCATCGGCACCTCGATCCGTCACCGCGCGCTGTCCGTCACACAGCTGGAAATCATGGCCGCACCGCCGGAGAAGGAAAACAAGCTCCTGACCTGGCCCAACTGGCCGCTGAAAATGCGCACATCCTCGTCTCAGGAAGAGGGTGCTGAGCGCACTTTCTCGGTGATGACCCAGCACTTTGAGGATGACGGCAACGGCGACGTGAAGGCACTGCATTGCATAAAGGTGGACGACAAGTTCCAGCCCATCGAAGGCAGCGAATTCGTACTGAAGGCTGATCTGGTCCTGCTCGCCATGGGCTTCGTTTCGCCTGTGACGGAAGGCATGCTCGCTGATCTCGGCGTGGAGCTGGACCCGCGCCAGAACGTGCTGGCCGACACCAATTCCTACAAGACCTCCGCAGACAAGGTCTGGACAGCGGGCGATATGCGTCGCGGCCAGTCGCTGGTCGTTTGGGCAATCCGTGAAGGCCGCCAAGCCGCTCGCGCGGTGGACAAAGCTCTGGTGGGCGAGACGCTGCTGCCGCGGTAAGGGAAAACTCTTCTGTTCGCCGCCTGTCATTTCCGCGCGGGCGGGGATGACAAGGTGGAGGGTGACCTGACTTAGCCCCCCGCCCGTGCCACGGCACCTTCCGGCGTCACGACCTGCAAATCAGCCGGAGGCCAGGAATGGTCATCGACGCGACCTTCGCGTTTTGGCGAAGCTGATGAACGCGCCGCACCCGGCACCGGCACAGCGGCGCTTCGAGTGTTCGACTTAAAGCTGATCCTCGCCCCAGCGAGCACCTCACCGCCATCAGCTGAGGGGTCGTCCAGGTTGATGACGGCGGTGCGGCCGGTTTTGGCAGGGTCGTAGCTCGGCGCGCGTCCATCAACGCCAAAACCACCAAGGCCGGAAAATTCCGTGATGCCGCGGCGCTCTGCGATCTGCCCCTCCAGGATCCGGCGGATATCGCTGTCGAGGTAGAAGGCCAATCGCCGCTCGCCGTCATCGGTCATGTTGATGCCGTCCTTGCGCCGCAACAGCACAATCTGGCCGCTCACGTCCGGGCCAGAGCGGGTATAGGCCCCGTCGGCATCGGCAAAGCCGTCCCAGATGTCGGTGAATTTGCCAAGCGGCACCTTCTCGGCAGCGTTCTTGTACCAGCCGTTCATGGCAATGAAATCGCGGCTCATCGTATCGAACCGCACCGACGGCAAACCGACCCAGGTAAAGGGCACTTTGGCTTCCTTCAGCGCATCACTCATGGCCTTGAGGCGCAGCTTGTAGGCGGCTTGCCATTGCGGCGTCATGCGATCAAAGCGGCCTTCGGGTGTGCGGATCTGCTGACGGTCATTGGAGCCGGCCATGAAGATCACAAAATCCGGCTTCAATTCCTCTACCATCGGGCCGATGGTGGCGGGCCAGTCGACAATGTCAGTGCGCACGAAGCCCGACAAGCCGTTGGAACGGTTGATAAAAGTGATGCCAGGCTGGTCAGAGAAATTTGCCTGCAAACCTTCGTAGATGTCATCGGCATAGAAATCACCCACCACCAAAACCGTGCGGGCATCTTCGCTCTTCTCCACCACTTCCGTTGCAGCGGAGGCCGAGCGGGCGTTGTTGGTACGGCGCTTTGTGCGGCGGCGGTTGGACGAGCGGGTGCGCTTGCGCACGGATTTGCGCTTTGCCTTGTCGCGCCCAAAAAGCACCGAAAGGAGGCTCCGCCGCTGGCTCTGCGCCTGCGCTTGCGGCAGAGAGACGCTCACCACCATGATCGCGCCATTGCCCTCCCCGCCTTGCGGCAGACGGTCAAATTCAAGGCCGGTAAACCCCACCGCAAAGGCAAGCGCGGCGAAAAGCCAAAGGCGCAAGCGGTGCGGGAAAAGCATCATAGCAGGGCTCCAAAAGACGCGCTTGCCCCAAAAATGGGGCGAGAGCGGGTTGGACCAACCCTAGCTGCGGTTGCGCAAAACTTCCAGCAATTTGGGGCTCTCGAAACCGTCAACTTTGAGACCAAGCTTGATCTGCGTCTTGCGGATGGCGGCACGGGTGCCGGAGCCGATCTTACCGTCAATGTCACCCTCGTAAAATCCGAGCCGCGCCAGATAAAGTTGCAGCTCATGCGCTTCCTCAGACGTCAGACGACGGAAAGGGCGCGGCACTGGCTGAGTAAAGTCACCATGGCCGGCAATCTGGTCTGCAAGATGGCCAACCGCGAGGGCATATTTGTCTGAATTGTTGTAGTTTTTGATGGTGTAGTAATTCTTCGTCATCAGGAAGGCCGGGCCCTTTGATCCTGCTGGGAACTTCAGCACCGCGCGGGTTTTGGAGCTGGGGAACTTGCGGCCCGACACCCGTTTGACGCCCTGTGCGGCCCAGCCACCCAGAGTGCGGGTTTTGTTGGCCTGTTTGCGCACGCTGGCGGGCACCCGCACCTCATAGCCCCAAGTGCGGCCCGGCACCCAGCCGTTCTTTTTCAAAAGGTTTGCCGCCGTTGCCAGCGCATCAGGGATGGAGCGCCAGATGTTGGCACTGCCGTCACCATCAAAATCCTGCCGGTAGAGGCGGTAGGAAGTGGGGATGAATTGGGTGTGACCCATGGCTCCGGCCCAGGAACCACGCAGCTCGTTGGTGGTGATGGTACCGGACTGGAGGATCTTCATGGCCGCAATAAGCTGGCTGCGCGCAAATTTGCGCCGCCGTTTGTCGGCATAGGCGAGGGTTGCGAGTGATCGGATCACAGAGCGCAGGGCGCGTGGCTTTTCAAGCGCGGCACCGTAGCCCGATTCCATCGACCAGATGGCGAGAAGAATGTGGCGGGAGACGCCGTATTTCTTCTCCAACTGATCGAGCAGGCGCTTGTGCTTTTTGGCCATCTCCTGGCCTTTTTCGATGGATTGTTCGTTCACGCGGCTGTCGAAATACATCCACAATTCTTGTTTGAATTCAGGTTGAAAACGCGCAAGTTCCAGCACTTCCGGGTCCGGTTCTGTGATGCCATTGAACGCGCGGTGGTAGGTTGCGCGCTTCACGCCATTTTTGGCGGCGACGTTTTCAAACTGGTCCACCCATTGGCGGAAATTGGCAAAGGCCTCACTCTGGCTCGACAGCATAAGTGGGAGCGCAATGAGCGTGGTGAGAAGCAGCGATGTCCAACGGTTCATCAATCTAGCCTTTCGCGTGGTTCAGCAGATCCGTATGAGGTGGGTAATTTCTGTTAAGATCGGATTAACCTTCCCCTTTTGCGCAACCCCCGCGACACTGTGTCGTTCGCTTGGGAGCAGAGCTTGATGCGCAAACTGAAATTTGCCGATCAATTGGAGAATTTGATGACGAAGCAAGACACACCCCGCAAAGTGCGCAAGGCGGTCTTTCCCGTGGCCGGGCTTGGCACGCGCTTTCTGCCGGCCTCTAAAGCGGTGCCGAAGGAGATGCTCACGGTGGTGGACAAGCCCGTCATCCAATATGCGGTAAGCGAGGCGCGGGCTGCGGGGATCGAGCATTTCATCTTCGTGACGGGGCGCAACAAACACGTCATCGAAGACCATTTCGACCTCGCGCCGGAGTTGCAATCAACCCTGGAAGAGCGTGGCAAACAGGCCATGCTCGACGTGCTGGCTGAAAACCAGCCGGCGGCGGGTGCAACGTCCTTCACCCGTCAGCAAGCACCTCTCGGTCTTGGCCATGCGGTCTGGTGCGCGCGGGAAATTGTGGGGGATGAGCCCTTCGCCCTGCTCTTGCCGGACATGGTGATGAAGGCAGCCACTCCCTGTCTTGCAGGTATGATGGACGTCTATGACAAGACCGGCGCGAATATCGTCGCGGTGGAAGAATGCGCGCCGGAGGATGTGTCGTCCTACGGCATCATTGCACCTGGCGAAGGCGCGGATACGGATGCGTCGGGTGGCTTTCCCATCGCCACGATGGTGGAAAAACCGGCTATCGCCGATGCGCCGTCCAACCTCTTCATCAACGGGCGCTACATTCTGCAACCTGAAATTTTTGATCTTCTTGAGAACCAGGAAAAAGGCGCAGGCGGGGGAATTCAGCTCACCGATTCCATGCTTCGGCTGATGGAAATTCAGGATTTTTCAGGCTTTACCTTCCGCGGCGAGACCTTCGATTGCGGCTCCAGGGAAGGTTTTCTCGCCGCCAATGTGGCCTTCGCTCTCGATGACCCCGATCTGGCGGAAAGCACCCGCACCATGTTGCGCAAAAAGCTGGGTTAGGCAGGTTCCGTAGCGGGCAAATTGCGGTATGGAACGGCCATGAGCGAACCATCCATCTCTTCCGCCCAACGCACCTTCGCCACTGAGCGCGCAGGGCTCGATGCCCTGGCCGATGCTGTTGCCGGGCCCTTGGCGGGGGAATTCGACAAGGCGATCGAGACGGTTCGTGCCCTCAAGGGGCGGGTGATCGTCACGGGCATGGGCAAGTCCGGTCACGTCGCCAACAAGATTGCCGCAACGCTTGCCTCCACCGGCACACCGGCTTTCTTCGTTCACCCCAGCGAGGCCAATCACGGCGACCTTGGCATGATCGCGCGGGACGATGCGATGATCGCCATTTCCTGGTCCGGCGAGACGCAGGAATTGTCGGGCGTGCTCGGCTATTGCGCGCGCTTTGATATTCCGCTCATCGCGATCACATCAAAAGCTGATTCCACCCTTGGCCGCCACGCCGATGTGCTGCTGGCGCTGCCGAAGGAACCGGAAGCCTGCCCGCACAATCTTGCACCCACGACATCCTCCATCATGCAGCTTGCTCTTGGCGATGCGCTCGCAATTGCGCTTCTGGAAGCGCGAGGCTTCACGGCAGAGAACTTCTCGGTTTTCCACCCCGGCGGGTCACTTGGCGCACAGCTCGCCCGGGTGAGCGACATCATGCATTCAGGCAATGACATGCCACTTGTGGAATCCGGCGCACAGATGACGCAGGCGATCCTGGCGATTTCCTCAAAAGGCTTCGGCTGCACGGGAGTGACGGACGCGACGGGTGCATTGATCGGCATCATCACCGACGGCGACCTTGCACGGCACTTGGCCGATGACCTGCTTGGCCGCACGGTCGACGACATCATGACCCGTGACCCGCAGACCGTGACACCCAACATGCTGGCGGCAGACGCACTCGGCATACTCGACAAACGCTCCATCTCAGCGCTCATCGTCACCGAGGGCACCAAGCCCGTCGGCATCGTCCATTTCCACGATTTGCTGCGGCTGGGCGCGGCCTAGGCTACAGGTTCCACAACAAGCATTTCATCGCGCACCGCGACGACCTTTACCCGGCTGCCTTCATCAAGGTCAGGCCCTGTCGCACGCCAGACGGTGTCTCCCAAACGCACTTTCCCATCACCGGAGAAAAGCGGTGTCACGAGTAGCGCCTCGCGGCCAATCATACGTTGCAGCGGCTGGTTCATTTTGGCTGCGGGGTCATCATTGTGCCGTGTGCGCATGAAGCGCTGACCGAGCAGCACGAGGAGCAAAGAAAGCACGGCGAAGGCTGCAAGCTGCGCCTGCCAACCCCACCAGACGAGACCCAAGAACGGCACCACGGTGATGGCACCAACAATCAGAGCCGCAAGGCCAAACCAGACCAACATGACACCGGGAACAACCACTTCACCGATCAGCAGCACGAGACCGAGAAGGAACCAACTCCAGCCGCCCATCCGCGCGATGAAATCCATGATCATGACGTCACACCCGGCAAAGAACTGCGCGGTTTTCCGTCGCCGTCCACATCATCACTCCGCCCGAAAACCTCCTTGGAAATCTCGCCGATCCCGGCAAGGGAGCTGATGAGGGACGTCGCTTCCATCGGCATCATGATGACCTTCTGGTTGCGGGCGGAACCGATGGTTTGCAGAGCTTCTGTGTATTTCTGCGCAATAAAATAGTTGATCGCCTGACTGTTACCGTCGCCGATCGCGGTGGAGACGACCTGCGTTGCCTTGGCTTCCGCCTCCGCCTCGCGCTCGCGGGCTTCGGCTTCGCGGAAGGCAGCTTCGCGCTGACCTTCGGCTTGGAGGATCTGGCTCTGCTTTTCGCCTTCCGCTCTCAGGATTGCGGCTTCACGCTCGCCGGATGCTTCCAGCACCAACGCACGCTTTTCCCGTTCCGCCTTCATCTGCCGGGCCATCGCATCCACCAGATCGCGCGGCGGATTGATGTCCTTGACCTCGATACGAGTCATCTTGATGCCCCACGGCGCGACCGCATCATCCACCACGTGCAGAATACGCGTGTTGATCTCGTCACGTTTGGACAGCAGCTCATCAAGGTCCATCGACCCCATCACCGTGCGTAAATTGGTCATGGTGAGATTGAGGATCGCGTTTTCCAACCCTGACACCTCATAGGCCGCCTTAGGCGCATCAAGCACCTGATAGAACGTCACGCCGTCCACCTCGCAGGTGGCGTTATCCTTGGTGATCACTTCCTGCGTCGGCACGTCGAGCACCTGCTCGCGCATGTCCATCTTCGCCCCGATCTTTTCAAAAAACGGAACAAGCAAAGACAAGCCGGGCATCAGCGTGCGGTCATAGCGGCCAAGGCGCTCGACCGTGTAGTTAAAACCCTGCGGCACGATCTTGACGATCGAAAAAAGCGCAATCACCACCAGCACGGCGGCAACGATGAGGGCAATATCTGCAATAGTCATGAATCGATCTTCCTGCGGGCCCATTGCCCTTTGGTGACCAATCTAAGCCAAGCAAAGCGGCGTGACGAGGGCGACCGATCCTGTCAAAGGCCTAAACCCACCCCCCCAATTCTCGCCGCACGATGTGGTCGATCAAGCCTACACCCTCCGGGCCGTCATTGAGGCAGGGGATGTGGCTGAAATGCTCGCCACCATTGCTCTCAAATTCCACCCGCACTTCTTCGGCAATTTCTTCCAGCGTTTCCAAACAATCTGAGGAAAAGCCGGGGTTCACGACCGCAATCCGCTTCACGCCCTCATGGGCGAGTTTTTCCACCGTCTTGTCGGTATAGGGCTGTAACCACTCCTCGGGCCCGAACCGGGACTGGAAGGTGGTGATGAGATAGCCGTCATCCCACCCCATCCGCTCTTTCAACAGCCGCGAGGTCTTCTGGCATTGGCAGTGATAGGGGTCGCCCTTGTCGAAATAGCTCTTGGGAATACCGTGATAGGAGGCGATGATGTGCTCCGGCTCAAAATCGAGGCTCGCCAGATGCCTCTCGATGCTAACCGCCAGCGCCTCGATATAGGCGGGGTCATCGTGGTAAGGTGGCACGGTGCGCAAAGCCGGCATCCAGCGCATTTTCATCAAAGCCTGGAAGGCAACATCGTTCACCGTCGCGGTCGTGGCAGCGGCATATTGCGGGTAGAGCGGAAAGACGAGAATACGCTCGCACCCCGCCTCCTGCAGCGCCTCCATGCGGCTCTCGACAGACGGATTGCCGTAGCGCATCGCCCAATCGACAATCACGTTGTCATGGGCCGCAAAGGCGTGCGCAAGCTGTTCCCTCTGTGAGCGGGTGAAGGTGCGCAGCGGGCTTTCGTTACGCTCCTCGTTCCAGATTGAGGCATAGAGCGCGCCGGACTTTTTGGGCCGCGTGTTGAGGATGATGCCGTTCAGCAGCGGCCACCAGATGATGCGCGGCGTCTCAATAACCCGGCGGTCGGAGAGAAACTGCTTCAGATAGCGGCGCATGTTCTTTTTATCGTGCCCGTCCGGCGTGCCGAGATTGACGAGCAGTACACCGATTTTGCCGAAATTCACCGGCGGATGTTCGGCGGGGAAAGCACTTGTAGAAACGTCGCGCTCAAAGGACACGCCCATCTTCGCCATGTTCTTGGCAGCGGACTTCCTGGCTGCAGGTTTCTTGGCTTTCACACCGGTGCTCATGGGCGGCTTCCAAAGGCGGGGCCGGGATGTCTCCCGGCGATCACATCTTAAACGGCATTGGCGACGCGCAGGTCAACGCGCCGCCGGTTGCTCCTGTGTCGCAGGTGTCGGTTCAGGTTGGCCAGCCGCCGACGGCTTTGACTTCCAAAAACTCCTCCAGCCCCCATTCGCCGCCCTCGCGGCCATTGCCGGACTGCTTCATGCCGCCAAAGGGGGATCCCGACCCGCGAGACTGGCCGTTAATATCCACCATGCCGGAGCGCATTGCCCGCGCCACGCGCCTGGCCCGCTCGCCATCACTGGTCTGGATGTAATTGGTGAGGCCGTATTCAGTGTCGTTGGCGATTGCGATTGCCTCGTCCTCACTGTCAAACGGCATCATGGACAGAACCGGCCCGAAAACCTCCTCCCGCATGATGCGCATCTCGTTGTTGCAGTCTGCAAAGACGGTGGGCCGCACGAAATAGCCGCGGTTCAATCCCTCGGGGCGGCCAACGCCGCCAGCAACGAGATTGGCACCTTCATCAATCCCGACCTGGATCAAATCCTGCACCTTGTTGAACTGCACTTCGTTGACCAGTGGACCGATGTGGTGACCCTCCTGCGATGCCGGATTGACGGAAGTCGCATCCGCCGCCGCTTTCGCTTCTTCCACCGCCTCATCATAACGCGCGCGCTCAACCAGCATCCGTGTTGGTGCGTTGCAGGACTGGCCAGTGTTGTTGAAGCAGTGCATCGCGCCGCGTTTGACGGCCTTCTCATCGGCATCAGCAAAGATGATGTTGGCGCCCTTGCCGCCGAGTTCCAGGCTGACACGCTTTACCGATTCTGCCGCCGCCTTGGTAATCAACCGCCCGGCACGGGTGGAGCCGGTGAAGGAGATCATATCAATGTCATCATGGGCGGAAAGCTGGCTGCCGACGCCGGGGCCATCGCCATTGACCATGTTATAGACGCCAGCGGGCACACCGGCCTCGTGCATGATTTCAGAAAACAGCACCGCCGAGAGCGGAGACTGTTCGGAGGGTTTCAGCACCATGGAGCAGCCCGATGCCAATGCCGGAATGACCTTCAGGCAGATCTGGTTCATCGGCCAGTTCCAGGGCGTGATCAGCGCACAAACGCCAATCGATTCATGCACAATGTGGGTATTTTCGGCTCCTTCGCGCAGCGGGTGTTCGAAGGTGAAACTCTTCAGGGTGCGGATGAATGCGGCAATATGGCTCGTGCCGCTCGCTGCCTGATCGCCTCTCGACATGGCGATTGGAGCGCCCATTTCCCGGCTGATGGTCGCGCCCATCTCGTCGGAATGCTTTTTATAGACTTCAAGAACCGTCTCCAGCAGCTCCACACGCTCGGCCTTGGAGGACACAACCCATTTTGGGAACGCCGCCTTCGCCGCAGCGACCGCGTCATTGGTATCGACCTCACCACCAAGGGCGATGGTGGCGAAAGCCTCCTCCGTCGACGGGTCGATGACAGGGAAATCCGTCCCGGCCTTCGGGGCGACCCATTGACCGTTGATGTAGAAATTGCGCGCGTCCTGCATGGGGTGATCCTGCTCGTATCTTGTCTGGCGCTAGGCATACAGCGGTGGATCGCGCGGCGAAAGGTTTGTGCTGGTGGTCAGCATCAAGCCCCCGTGACGGGGCGGCGATTGAGTGTCACACTCATTGACGAAATACCTTTGGCCGCAGGTTTTTACCCGTGACCGCACTCCGCCCACACCCGACCGAGGAGATCCATATGCCCCGCTTGTTGACCAGTCTGACCCTCGCCGCAGGGATGGCGCTCGCTGCGCTTTCCCCCGCTCTTGCTGAGAAAATCAACGTCACCATCATCACCGCTTCCGACATGGACACGATGGGTGACAATGACGGTCGTGGTGGCGTCGCCCGCCTTGGCGCTGTTGTGAAAGGCGAGCGCGATAAGGGCGGTAACGTGATTTTCGTCTTTCCCGGCGACCTGCTCTCGCCCTCCATCCTGGCTGGTTTCGACAAGGGTGAGCATATGGTGGAGCTGCTCAACCAAACCCCACCGGACATGCTCACCCCCGGCAACCACGAATATGATTTCGGCCCGGATGTGTTCCTGGAGCGAATGAGCGAGGCGAACTTTCCCAAGCTCGGCACCAACACGCGCCAGAACGGTGAGCCGATTGAAGGCTTCACCGATACGATCGTGAAGGAATACAAAGCCGGGGAAGAGAGTTTGAAAGTCGGCTTCATGGGTCTGACGACGGATACAACGCCAACCATTTCATCCCCCGGCAACATCACTTTCCTGCCGATGATCGACACGGCAAAATCCACGGCCGCCGCGCTGCGTGAAGAAGGCGTCGATATTGTCGTTGCTGTTGTTCACACAGCTCAGCAGGTGGATTTCGACCTGCTCTATCAGGGCGGTGTCGACATCGTTCTTTCCGGCCACGACCACCACCTCCACGTCTTCTATGACGGGCGGGTTGCGCTGGTGGAATCGAAGGAAGAGGCCGAATATGTGACCATGATGGATCTCGAATTTGACGTCACAACCGGCGACCGCGGCCGCCGCGTGCGCTGGTGGCCAAACTTCCGCATTCAGGACACAGCCAAGGTGGAGCCGGACCCGGATCTGCTGGCCCGCGTTGCCGCCTATGAGGAGACATTGTCGACGGAACTCGATGTTGAACTCGGCACGGCTGAAATTGAACTCGACACAAGACGCATTTCCGTGCGCACAGTAGAGACCGTCTTTGGCAACATGGTAGCCGACGCGATGCGCAAGGGTGTCAATGCCGACATAGCTTTCACCAATGGCGGCGGTATTCGCGGCAACAAGCAGTATGATGCCGGTCACGTTCTGACCCGCCGCGACATCCTGACCGAGTTGCCCTTCGGCAACGGCACGGTGCTGTTGGAAGCTTCCGGTGCCCAGGTGCTCGCCGCGCTTGAACACGGCTACCGCGCCGCGCCGGAAGCTTCCGGCTCCTTCCTCCACGTCTCCGGCCTG
Source organism: uncultured Alphaproteobacteria bacterium (assembly GCA_929200315.1). Lineage (GTDB taxonomy): Bacteria > Pseudomonadota > Alphaproteobacteria > Rhizobiales > Rhizobiaceae > Pseudahrensia. The sequence goes on from CAKMZB010000007.1 coordinate 82,527, forward strand.
ACAGCGGAAATCGACACGTCAAAGGACGCGGGCTCCCGCGTTTCGGGCGTAATGGTGAACGGTGAACCGCTCGACCCATCCGCGCTCTACAAGGTCGCGACAAACGACTTCATGGCGCGCGGCGGTGACGGCTATTCCATGCTCCCGGCAACACGCATCATTATCGATGCGGATTCAGCCGATCTGATGGCCAACGACGTGATGGTCTTCGTGAAGGAAAATGGCGGCCTCGACACCGGCGTCGATGGGCGTCTGACGATCAACTAACCGTTTAGCTATCTCGGGTGGGTATTTGCCCATCCGGCCCGCGCATTTGGCAAAGAAGAAGGGGCGTTTTGGAAAGAAAGCGCCCCATTTTCAAATAGAATGCCGCAGTGCGGCGCAGCTAGTCACGGCGTGCGATGATCAGGCGGCTCGGGGGCTTCAAGGGGTAGGTGCCAGTATCCACAATGGCGAATCCCGCCTCAGCAATGGCGGCCTCCAGCCTCCCCATCGTATCAAACCGCACCGCCGGAGCCATGCCGAATGCCTGCAAAACACGAATGATCGGCCATAACCACAACGAACGTCCGCCAAGACACGGCGTCTTGGAGATGAACAACCCACCCGGTCGCACCATTGCGCGGATCGCCCGCAAACTGACCTCCTGATCCGGGATGAGATGCAGCAAATTGAAAGCTAAAACAGCGTCATACGGCTCTTCCCCTGCCAACGGCGCGTCCGCTGCGGCCTGCAGGTATGTGACGTTTTCGGGGACCGGTCCATCACTTTGCCGTGCCATTTCGATCATCACCGAAGACACATCCGTCGCCTTCACCGATGCTACCTCCGGCGCCAGCTTCCGCGCGGTCATGCCGGAGCCGCAGCCCAATTCCAACACCCGCATCTTGGAGTTCAGATGGCGACTGACATGCTCAAGGCCAGTCTCGTAGCTCGCCATATCGCGAATGGGGGAGCGCACATACTTGGGTGCCGCTCTGTTCCAGAAGGTTTTTTCATCAATCATTATAATGCTTTATCAAAATTTTAGATATCGTAATCACGTTCGTCAGTAATGACCTTGCCGTCATTGGGCAACTCGCTGACCTGCTCCACCTTGCCGCCCAGACGGGTAATATCCCGCAGGCTGGAAGCGATTGAATTTTCATCGATATTGTTGCCCGTGACCTGTAAGCGCATCGCATCGCTGTCACCATCGCGCTCAACGATCAGGCGGGCGTTTTCGATTTCCGGATGCTGGTCACGAAGGGTTTGGATTTGTTTGGGGTCGACAAACATGCCCTTCACCTTAGTGCGCTGATCCGCCCGCCCCATCCAGCCGGAAATGCGAATATTCGTGCGTCCACAAGGACTTGGCTCGTCCAGCTCCTTGGTGAGATCACCCGTGGCAAAGCGTACGAGCGGGTAAACGCTAGAGAAATTGGTGACCACCAACTCCCCGACTTCACCCACCTCCACCGGAACCCCGGTCCCAGGCCGCACGATCTCAATGATGAGATTCCCACTCCCCACCATCCCGGGATGAATGGTCCCATCGCTCTGCGTTTCATAGGCCACAATACCAAGATCAGCGGTAGCGTAAGATTGCATCACTTGCACACCGCGCACCGCGTAAGCCTCTCGCATTGCAGGGAAAAGCGCGCCGCCGGAGACCAGAGCCCGTTTGATGGAGGAGAGATCTGCGCCCTGCTCTTCCGCCCGGTCGAGCATAATTTTGAGGTAGTCAGGCGTCCCCGTATAACCCACTGGCTTCAGCGCAGCGGCGGCTTCAACCTGCAGATCCGTGTTCCCCGCTCCAGCGGGAAAAACCGAACATCCCAGCGCCCTTGCACCCTCATCCAGAATGAAGCCACCCGGCGTCATGTGATAAGATAAGGCGTTATGAACCACGTCCCCCTTGCGGAAGCCCGCCGCATAGAGCGAGGCCGCTGCACCCCAGGGATCAGCGCCCAGACCCTGCGGTTCCCAGATCGGTCCCGGTGAGGAAAAAAGGCGTGTTCCGGCGAGATTTTCCGCCACCGCAAAGCCACCAAAGGGTGGGATTTTGGCTTGCGCTTCCATCAGTCCAGGTTTGCGCAAAACGGGCAAATCGGCGAGGGCCCCACGGCTTTTTACAGCTGCAACATCAATACCCTTCAGATGCTCGGCCAGAGTAGGCGCTTTAGAGACGGCCCAGCTCAGATGGTTCGGCAGCTTTGCAAAAAGCTCCGCTTCCCGCTCTCCTGAATCCCGCGTTTCCGCCTTGTCGTAAACATCAGCCATGGTCGTTCCTCACCTCAAAATCCGCACCCACCGCGCCAGATTGACGAGGCTCATCGCGGCACCGGCCACATAGGTCCAGGCCGCTGCACGCAAGACCGACCGGGCCGCCGGCAGGTCCTCCGGCGAGAGGTAACCGCCCTCGCGCAGGATCGGCAAGGCTTTGCCGTAACTGGCGTCGAATTCCACCGGCAAAGTGACCAAGGCCACCACCAAACGCAACGCCAGAAAGCTGATACCGATCACCACAAAGGCGATGAACGCAGCAGGAGCGCGCAGGAAAATGGCAAGCACGGGTGCTGCAAGAAAGAAGATGCTTGCAATGCGATCGCTCGCCACAAGCAGTTTTGCCAAAGCCTGCCGTAAGCGGATGCCACGCTCCTTGCGATCATGCTGAATAGCGTGGCCAACCTCATGGGCAGCAACTGCCACTGCGGTCACGCTGCGCCCATCGAAATTGCCTTGGGAAAGGCGCACGGTTTTCGAATCCGGGTCGTAATGGTCGCCCAGGTCGGTCGCTTCAACGCCCACACCTTTAAGCCCGAAATGCTCCACCAGATGTTCCGCCAACTCCCCGCCGGTGCCCGGAAAATCCGGGCGGTCGAAGCTGTGCGTTTCGATTTGCCGCTTCACCCACCATTGCGGCCCGAGTGTCAGCGCAAGCAGCGCAGCAAAGCCAATGATGATCACGATGCCCACTTTACCCGTTCCTGACTTCAACGGTTCGGTAAGCGGAGATGGCGGCGAGGATCGTGTTCACATCGGCGTCCAACGGAGCAAGATCAAGGCTGGATTTTAACACCTTGCCGCCCTTCCCCCAGGTGGAAATGATGAGGTGAAATTCGTTCTCCTTGCGGTGCAGTTCCAGCTCCAGAATATCGCTCCACAGCACGGCTTGGCGGGAATGACGGGCATCAAAAAGTCCGTCCGGGCGCACTGCGAGAACGATGGATCCGCGCAGGTATCGCCAGATCATCGCGGCGGAGCAAAAGGCAAAGAAGATCAACCCTGTCGCCGCCGTCCACCACAGCGCGTGGTTCACCACGCCGAGACGTAGGAACAACCAGGTGAGGCAGGAGACGATGAGCGTCAGCCCCGCCGCCGAAAAAACATCAGCGCGAAATGAGCTACGGGAATAACGAAAACGCGTTTGCATGCCGCCATCCTAACGCAGGTCGGTGGCAATGTGGATTACTCTGCACGCCTCAATCACGCGAGCAGTGTCCAAAATCAGGCCAGCCAGCGCTTGCGACGCTTGTAGTGTTTGACGTTGCGGAAGGAGCGCTTGTCGCCGTCACTGCTGCCGGCACCAAGGTAGAATTCCTTCACGTCCTCGTTTTCACGAAGAGCCGGTCCTTCACCATCCAGCACGACACGACCGGATTCCAGAATGTAGCCGTAGGTTGCGTAGCGCAGGGCAATGTTGGTGTTCTGCTCGGCGAGGAGGAAGGACACGCCTTGCTCCGCATTCAGCGCCTTCACAATCTCAAAAATCTCTTCAACGAGCTGCGGCGCAAGGCCCATGGACGGCTCGTCCAGCAGGATCATTTCCGGGCGGGACATGAGCGCGCGACCAATGGCGCACATCTGCTGCTCCCCGCCGGACGTGTAACCGGCCTGGCTGTTCTTGCGCTCACGCAAGCGCGGAAAATAATTGTAGACGAGTTCAAGGTCATTCTTGATGGCGCTCGCTCCATCCTTGCGGGTGAAGGCACCAGTCAGCAGATTTTCCTCAATGGACAAATGACCGAAACAGTGACGCCCCTCCATGACCTGGATGCAGCCGCGGCGCACCAGATCGTTGGGCGAGAGGGATTGAACCTGTTCGCCCTTAAATTCGATATTGCCTTTCGTCACCTCGCCGCGCTCCGCGTGAAGGAGGTTGGAAATGGCCTTCAACGTTGTCGTTTTACCCGCGCCGTTGGCACCGAGAATGGCGACAATACCGCCCTTGGGGACAGTGAGCGAAACGCCTTTCAAAACCAGGATGACGTGATCGTAGATCACCTCGATATTGTTGACTTCGAGAATGGTTTCAGCAGCTTCGGCAGCAGGTGCTGGGGCGTTCATTGCGGGTGCTCACTTGTGGGCAAAATGTCGGTCAGATGAAAGGAAGGCCGCGCGGACGCGGCCTTCCATAGTCAATTGGTCATCTCTTACGAGCAGGTCTGGCCTTTCCAGTCCGGCTTGTCAGCGATGTAGCCGGCGGCTGCGTCTTCAAGCAGCGGACGGGTGATCTCAAGCATAGGCTCGATCGGGTCCGTCTTGCGTTCCCATTCCGTGCCGTTCCACTGCTGTATGAAGACAGGCGAGCCACCTTCATGGTCCTTACAAGAACCGATCAGATCACCGGCAAAGCCTGCAAGACCAAGTTCTTCCAGACGGGCACCGTCAAGCTTGATATTCTCAAGACCAATCTTCATGTCCGCACCGGTTAGCTCTTTCTTGCCAGTCATTTCCTGAGCCACACGAATGGCCTCAGCAATAATGACGGCGTTGTAGAGGCCGCGGTTGTAGAGAACGTCGCCCACCTTGTCGGCATCAGCCTGTGACTTGCCAGCATCAACAACGTATTTCTGAACGTCTTTGAGCGCTGGGAAATCAGTGCCAATGCCGGAGAAGTTGGCGGAGAGGTAACCCTTGCCGTCAGGGCCAACAGGGTCCAGGTCAGCGTTTGCGCCGGCCCACCAGTTGCCAATGAAACGGTCAAGCGGGAAGCGTGTCTTGATGGCTTCCTTCACAGCCGTGGCGTTCATCGCGCCCCAGCCCCACATAATCATCCAGTCCGGGCGCTCCTTGCGCACGTTGAGCCACTGGGACCCCTGGTTCTGCATGTCTTTGCCGGCAACCGGGAACCCGACCCACTCAAAGCCCATCTGCTCAGACAACGCTTCCAGCACCGGGATCGGCTCTTTGCCGTAACCGGCATCGAGATAGATGTAGCCGATCTTCTTGCCTTCCAGACCGCCATTGGCGTCGATGTATTTCAGGATCGACGACATCTGGTTCCAGTAAGATGTTGGGTAGGTGAACGTATAGGGGAACGTTTCCCCGATCCCGGCCGCGGAAAGCCCGTAACCCATTGATAGGATAGGAGTTTTTGCCTGCGTGGTTTGAGGGATAATGCCCAGCGTAATGCCGGTGGAAAGAGGCGTGTAAACGAGGGGGTTGTTGCCCTTCGTTGCTTCGTAGCACTCAATGCCCTTCTGGCTGTTATAGCCGGTCTCGCATTCCTCGACCCGAACCGGCACGCCGCCGATCCCGCCGTCACGCTCGTTGAGCATGGTGAAATAGTCGCCAAAACCGTTGGCGAAGGGAATGCCACCGCCAGCATAAGGGCCTGTGCGGTAGGACAGGTTTGGAATGTAATGTTCCTGAGCCTGCGCGGTGGCGGCAAGGCCGCCCGCTGTAATAGCGGTTGCGGCAAGCGCAATCGCAAGTGATCTGAATTTCATGTCAATCTCCCAATTGATGAAGACACCATCCCGGTGCCCTTTTCCAAGTGAAGCCTATCCGTAGGGGAAAGGCCAGTTGCGAAGTTTTTCCTTACCGATTTGCCACAGCCTCGCCAGGCCGTGAGGCTCTACGATAAGGAACAGTACGATGAGCGCACCGATGGCCATGGTAGAGACGTGCTCGACAGTTGCGCCGCCAATATCCAACCCCAAAACGCGGGGAATAGTGCGAATGACAACCGGCAAAACAAAGATGAAGGCTGCCCCCATGAAGGAGCCGATGAGTGAGCCCATGCCGCCGATGATGACCATGAACAGAACCTGGAAGGACAGGTTGATGTTGAAGACATCTGCTTCCGCAGAACCGAGCCAGAAGAACACCATCAACGCCCCGGCAACACCGCAGAAATAGGACGAGACGGCAAAGGCGGAAAGTTTGGCGTTGAGCGGTTTGATGCCCATCAATTCTGCCGCGATGTCCATGTCGCGGATCATCATCCAGGAGCGGCCAATGCGCCCGCGTATGATGTTGGAGGCAATCCAAGTGAGGAAAACAACAATGGAAAGCACCACCAGGTAACGCGTCACCGGATCCGCTGCTGCTCCGGTGATCTGCACTCCGAAGAGTTTTTGCGGCACGTTCTGGATCGCGCCGGATTCATTGTAGTTGAAGAGCCAACCCCAGCGTACAAACATCCATTCCAGGAAGAACTGCGCGGCAAGCGTCGTGATCGCCAGATACAGCCCCTTGATGCGCAAACTTGGCAAGCCGAAAATCACCCCTGCCGCCGCGGCAAAAAAGCCCGACAGCAGGATGTGAACGAGGATCGTCACGTCAGGAAAGATCGTCGCCAGCTTGTAGCAGCTATAGGCCCCAACCCCCATGAAGGCTCCGGTGCCAAGGGAAAGCTGACCGCAATAGCCGGTTAGAATATTGAGCCCAATCGCCGCCAGTGCGAGGATCAGGAACGGGATCATGATGGAGTTCAAAAACCCGTCCGTCGCGATGAAGGGAATACCGATCAGGGCAATGGCAACGATGAGGCCGAGCCCGATCCGGTCTTGAAGGATCGGAAAGATCGCCTGGTCGGACTTGTAGGACGTCTTGAACTGTCCAGCTTCGCGGTAAAACATGGTCAGACCCTCTCAATAATCCGCTCGCCAAACAGTCCTTGCGGTCTGAACAGCAGGAAGATGAGGGCGAGAACGTAGGCGAACCAGGCTTCCGTGCCGCCGCCGAGGAGACCGCCCCAATAGACTTCAAACAGCTTCTCACCAATGCCGATGATAAGGCCGCCAACAATAGCGCCGGGGATGGAGGTGAAGCCGCCGAGAATGAGCACGGCGAGAGCTTTTAACGCGATGACTTCCAGCGCAAAGGACACGTCGGACCGCGCACCCCACATGATGCCAGTGACCAGCGCCACCACGCCGGAAGCGAACCAGACAATGGCCCAGATCTGGTGCAGCGAAATACCCACAGAAAGCGCCGCCTGGTGATCATCCGCCACCGCGCGCAGGGCTCGGCCGATGCGGGTTTTGGAGAAGAAGACGGCAAGTCCGGCCACCATGAGAACGGCAATTACGACGGCAGCAATATCAATGTGCTGAAATGTGACCCGGCCGTCGAAAACATTCCAGTCGGTAATACCGGTGGGCAGGCCGAGTTCACTGGTAATCATGGTCTTGGTTTCACCGCCAAAGAGCGTTTCGCCAACACCGCGAACGAAGAGCGACAGACCGATCGTTGCCATCAGCAAGATGGCCTCATTCTGCCCCACAAGAGGCCGCAGCACGACGCGCTCGATCGAGATAGCGAGAATCGCCATGACGCCAATTGTTATGATGAGCGCGAGCCAGGCCGGCACGCCGTTGGCGTAGAGGCCAACCAGCGTCAGCGCAGCGAACACCACCATGATGCCCTGGGCAAAATTGAACACGCCAGACGCCTTGAAGATAAGCACGAACCCGAGCGCAATCAGCGCATAAAGCGTCCCCGCCACAAAGCCTTCCCAGATCGTCTGCAACAGCAGATCTGGAATATCGGCCATCAGAACGAATGGCTCGACGAAGATTTCAGACAGCATCAGTGGGGCACTCCCAGATAGGCATCGATGACCGCTTGGTCGGCCTGAACTTCCGCGGGCAGGCCGTCGCCAATTTTCTTGCCGTAATCGAGCACGACCACGCGGTCGGCGAGGTCCATGACGACGCCCATATCGTGTTCAATCAACGCGATTGTGGTGCCGAATTGCTGGTTCACATCGAGGATGAAGCGGGACATGTCCTCTTTCTCCTCAAGGTTCATCCCGGCCATCGGCTCATCAAGCAGCAGCAGGTCCGGCTCCAACGCCAACGCGCGGCCAAGCTCCACCCGCTTTTGCAGACCGTAGGGTAACTTGCCCACAGGCTGGCGACGGATATGCGGAATTTCGAGGAAGTCGATAATCTCCTCAACCTTCTTGCGCTGGGCAATCTCCTCCTCCCGCGCCGGGCCGTAGTAGAACATCTGGCTAATGAAACCACGGTTCATCTTCAGCGAACGGCCAGACATGATGTTGTCCAGCGTCGACATGTTCTTAAACAGCGCAACGTTCTGGAACGTGCGGGCAATACCGGAGGCGGCCGCCTCATAAGGTTTCATCTTGCGGCGCGTCTCTCCGCGGAAGGTGATTGTACCCTCCTGGGGATGGTAGAAGCCATTGATGACGTTGAGCATCGAAGTCTTACCGGCACCATTTGGACCAATAATCGCCCTAATCTCACCCTTCTGAATATCAAAGGAAATGTCTTCAATCGCCGTCACGCCACCAAAGCGCAGCGTCACGTTCTGGACGTTGAGGAGTTCTTCGCTCATGCCGCCGCATACCCCGTCTTTGTAGAAATCACTCCGCCGCCTCCCGCACCGCTTCGCGGCCGTAAACCTTGGAATCCTCAATCTTCACCGTCGCCTTGATGGTACCCTTGCGGCCATCTTCGAAGGTGACCTCGGTCTCAACGAATTTTTCCGTGGAACCATCGTAGAGCGCTTCAATCAGCGGTTCGTAACGCTCATTGATGAGAGAACGGCGCACTTTCATGGTGCGGGTCAGCTCGCCATCATCGGCGTCGAGCTCCTTGTGCAGCACAAGGAAACGGTGGATCTGAGCACCGGCGACACGCTCTTCTTCAGACAGGTCGCGGTTCACCTGGTCGACATGCTCAGCCATCATGGCGATAACCAGCGGATGCTGGGCAAGCTCTTGATAAGAGCCATAAACAATGTTGTTGCGCTCAGCCCAGTTGGCGACGGATTGAAGGTCAATGTTCAACATCACGGCGGCAAAATCGCGCTCGTCGCCGATGGCCACAGCCTCCTTGATGTTGGGGAAGAATTTCAGCTTGTTCTCGATATATTTCGGCGGGAACATGGAGCCGTCATTGAGCTTACCGACATCCTTGGCACGGTCGATGATCCGCAGATGCCCGTCACCGTCGATGAAGCCGGCATCCCCCGTGTGAACCCAACCTTCCTTGGTCTTGGTCTCGCGGGTGGCGTCATCGTTCTTATAGTAGCCCATGAAGACGCCCGGCGAGCGATAGAGCACTTCGCCATTGTCAGCGATGTCGATCTCAACATCCGGTGATGGCGTGCCTACAGTGTCGGCGGAGATTTCACCATCCGGCTGAGCGGTGATGTAAACGCAGGCTTCCGTCTGGCCGTAGAGCTGTTTCAGGTTCAGCCCCAGCGAACGGTAGAAGCGGAAAATTTCCGGCCCAATCGCCTCACCTGCCGTGTAGCCCACCTTCATGCGGGTCATACCGAGGCGGTTTTTCAGCGGCCCGTAAACGAGCACGTCTCCCAGCTTGTAAAGCAGTCGATCCATCAGGCCGACGCTCTCGCCGTTTAGGATCTTCTCGCCGGTCTTGCTGGCAACGCCGAGGAAGTAATGGAACATCTTCTGCTTCAGCGCAGAGGCATCCTCCATGCGCACCATGATATCGGTGAGCAGACCCTCAAACACCCGCGGCGGAGCGAAGAAATAGGTAGGAGCAATCTCGCGACGATTCTCCGTCACGGTGCCAACGCTTTCCGGGCAACAGACGCAATAACCGGCGGTCAAAGACTGGGCGTAGGAGAAGATGTGGTCACCAACCCAGGCCAGCGGCAGATAGGCGATGATCTCATCGGTCTCATCAAAATTGTCGAAGGTGTTGGCGTTCTTGGCGGAGATGACAAGGTTGTCATAGGACAGCATCACGCCCTTTGGCTTACCGGTCGTGCCGGACGTGTAGAGCATCACGGCAAGGTCTTCGCCCTTGCTCTTGGCGATGCCGTCCATCCAGCCTTGCTCAGCGCCGGGGAGCAGAGCGCTGCCCTTCTCCTGCAGGTCTTTGTAATGGTGAAGGAACGGCTCGTCATAGTCGCCAAGCCCGCGCTCCCAGTCATAGACAATGGTTTCCAGCGACGGCAGGCGGTCCTTGATGGAGAGCACTTTGTCGACTTGTTCCTGGTCCTGCACCACGGCAAAGCGCACTTCGGCGTGGTCAAGAACATAGGCCATCTCGTCAGCAACGGAATCGGCGTAGATCGGGATCGGCACGCCACCCAGCGCCTGCACAGCGAGAAAAGTCCAATAGAGAACAGGGCGATTCTCACCCACTACGGCAACCTTGTCGCCGCGCTTCATGCCGATGGCTTGCAGGCCGAGGGAATAGTCCCTCACCTCGTCCAGCATCTGCGACCATGTCCAAGTCTGCCAGATGCCCATGTCCTTGTGGCGCATGGCCGGGCGTTCAGCGAAGGTTTTCGCATTGCGCAAAAGGTATTTTGGAAATGTGTCGAGATCACTTGTGGTCGTCATGGATCCACCGCCCTCCCAAGCGGTGTGCTGAGTTACCAACACGGCACGTTGCAACGCAAGCAAGACTTACGTTTAAGCCAAATTTGATGCAGATTTCCCGCTAACTGTTGTCAAACGACCCGTGCCGCCCCGCTCCAGCGGCAAAACGGGCAGCACCAGCCTTGGCTTCCGCTTCGATGATGGGAAAGCCGCCGGCTCCTTCGGCAACGAGCGCTTCGTCCAGTGCCATGTCGAACTGGCGGTAGGCTGAAGCCCGGTCAGCTTTCATGCATTCCTGCGGGAAAGCGGCGATCTGGCGGGCAAGTTTCTGCGCTTGTGCCAACGCATCACCCTTCGCCACCACCCGGTCGGCAAGGCCGATACGGTGTGCCTCGTCTGCAACGACCGGGCGTCCGGTGAGGATCATGTCCATCGCCCGGCCCTGGCCGACAATGCGCGGCAGGCGCACCGTGCCGCCATCCACCAGCGGCACACCCCACCGACGGCAAAAGACACCGAAGACGGCATCTTCCTCCGCTACACGCATATCGCACCACAGCGCCAATTCCAGCCCACCCGCGACAGCGTAGCCTGAAACCGCTGCTATGACGGGCTTCGTCAACAGCATCCGCGTCGGTCCTATCGGCCCTGGCCCGGTGCCGTTGGCTTCAACGACATTGGCACTGCCCGGTTCAGACAGGGTGGTTAAGTCAAAGCCGGCGCAAAACGTGCTGCCCGCACCGACCAGGACAGCAACTCTCGCCTCCCCATCCGCCTCGAAGGCCGCAAAGGCATCCCGCAACGCGTCCGCCGTGGGGCGGTTGATCGCATTGCGCCGCTCGGGACGGTTCAGAATTATCGTGGTGACCGGCCCGTCCTTCTCAACGAGAACAACTGCATCTCCGCTCATTCTGCCGCCTCCAACCATTCCACCTTTTCGGCATTTTTGAAGCCCGCAAGCCGCTCGCGCTTGGCGGAGTGGGCGATCTCAACATTGGCTTCCTTGACGTGCCCGTAGCCGCGGACAAGGTCCGGGTATCGGGCAAGCTCAACCGCAGCGGCGGCGTTTTCGGCATTGTAGTCGCGTTCGATCGTGTCGAGCACCTCTTCAAATTCACCGATCAACTTCCGCTCCATCTTCCGCTCGCTCGTATAGGAGAAAATGTCGAGGATCGTTCCGCGCAGGAAGCGCAGCTTGGCGAGCCGTGCATAGGCTTTCGCCATCCACGGCCCGTATTCCTTCTTGATCAATTCGCCATTCTCGTTGCGCCTGGACAGGAGCGGTGGCGCGAGGTGGTAGGTTACGCGCTCATAGCTCTCAAACGTCGTGTTGAGTTGCGTGTTGAAGGCTCCGTTGGAGAAGAGCCGCGCAACCTCGTACTCATCCTTGATGGCCATCAATTTGTAGAGCGATTTCGCTACCGTTTCCGTCAGGTCATCGTTCCCGAGCGCACGAATACGCTCAATGCGGATGGCGAAGCGGTCGGCGTAAGCCTCGTTTTGATAGTCCACCAACCGATCAACGCGGCGCGCGATGATCTCGTCCAGCGTCTCGGAGATGACATGGTGGTCCAGCTCCTGTTTCGCGGCCGGATTGGCCTGAGGCAGGAGCGACGCATCATGCGCCGCGACCCGGCCCCATTCGAAGGCAGCGCGGTTCATCGGCACGGCAACGCCGTTCATCTCGATGGCTTTCACCAGCGCCTCATGAGTCAGCGGCAGGCCACCATTCTGAAAGGCAAAACCCAGCATGAACATATTGGAGGCAATCGCGTCACCAAAGAGCGCAACGGCCAGTTTTTCTGCTTCCAGAATGCTCGTCCGGTCTGCTCCTGCCCGCTCAGTCAGCGTTTTGATGATGCGCTGAGTCGGGAAGGAAAAATCCACGTTATGGGTGAATTCGCCGGAGAGCTTTTCATGCGCGTTGAGCACGACCCTGGTGCGGCCAGGGTCAATGCTGGCGAGCACTTTTTGCGTGGACGCCGTCACCATGTCGCAGCCCAAAATGAGGTCTGCGCCGGACGCGGCGATACGGATGGAGGAAATCTCCTGCGGCGTCTCAGCAATGCGCAGATGGCTTGCGACTTCGCCGCCCTTCTGCGCCAGACCCGCCATGTCGATGATGGCAGAACCCTTGCCCTCAAGATGGGCAGCCATGCCGATCACTGCGCCAACGGTGACAACGCCTGTGCCACCAACCCCGGTAACAATGATACCGTAAGAGCCATCCAACGTGGGCAATACCGGCAGAGGAATGTCCGGCATCGCAATTTCGCCGGAGACACCCTTACCCTTCTTCAACTTGCCGCCATAGACGGAGACGAAGGAGGGGCAGAAGCCGTTCACGCAAGAAAAGTCCTTGTTGCAGGCGCTCTGGTCGATCTGGCGCTTGCGGCCAAACTCGGTCTCGACGGCGGCGATAGCGACGCAGTTGGATTTGCGCCCGCAATCACCACAGCCTTCACAGACCTGCTCGTTGATGAGGATGCGCCGGTCGGGGTCCGGGAAGGTGCCGCGCTTGCGGCGGCGGCGTTTTTCGCTGGCACAGGTCTGGTCATAGATCATGGCCGTCACGCCCGGCACAGCGGCAAGCTCCCGCTGCACCTTCAAAAGGTCGCTGCGGTGATGGACCCTGGTGCCGAAGGGCCATGAGATGCCCTCATATTTCTCCGGCTCATCAGTGACGACTTCCAGCCGCTCCACACCCTCGGCATGGACCTGCGCTGCAATCTCCCACGGGGTGAGACCGCCCTCATTCGGCTGCCCGCCGGTCATGGCAACAGCATCATTGAAGAGAATCTTGTAGGTGATGTTTGCACCCGCTTTGATGGCAGCGCGAATAGCGAGAGCACCGGAATGGTTGTAGGTCCCGTCACCCAGGTTCTGGAAAACGTGGTCGCGGGTGGAGAAGTGGCGTTCACCCACCCAGTTAACGCCCTCACCACCCATCTGGGTGAAGCCTTCCGTTTCCCGGTCCATCCATTGCACCATGTAATGGCAGCCGATCCCGGCATAAGCGCGGGAACCCTCCGGAATCACGGTGGAGGAATTGTGCGGACAACCGGCGCAGAAATACGGAACGCGGTTGGCAACGCTTTGGGTGGATTTAAGCACCTCCTGCGCATGGCGCAGAGCCTTTACACGATTGGCGACCTTGCGATCCTTGGTGATCTTGCTGACGCGTTCGCCGATGGCAATTGCAATCTGGTTGGAATCAAGCGCACCGTGGATCGGGAACAGCCAATTGGCGTTCTCATCCTTTTTGCCCACAAGCTGCGGGTGGTTCGACACAGAGTAGAGTTCCTCGCGAAGTTGAACTTCGATCAGCTCGCGCTTCTCCTCCACGATAATGACGAGGTCGAGCCCTTTGGCAAAGGCGCGCAACTCCTTGCGCGACAGCGGCCAGACGCAGCCACATTTATAAAGCCTGATACCAAGATCGTTGGCACGCACTTCGTCTATACCGAGATCGTCCATCGCCTGACGGACGTCGAGATAGGACTTGCCTGCAGTGATGATGCCAACTTTGGCGTTCTTGCCGCCCGATGTGATGGTCTTGTTGATGCCGTTTGCGGCAATGTAGTCCTGAACGGCATAGCGCTTGTGGACGTGCAACCGCTCTTCCTGCGCAAGGATGGCATCATTGGTGCGGATGTTGAGACCGCCTTCAGGGCGGCGGTCGACCTTCGGCTCTTTCAGCATCATGCGCCCCACAGAACCATCAATGACGGCAGTGGATTCAATGGTGTCCTTGACGCATTTGATGCCGACCCAGACGCCTGCATAGCGTGACAGGCCGTAGCCGAAGATGCCGTAATCCAGGATCTCCTGCACCCCGGCGGGGGAGAGGATCGGGATTTTCAGATCAAGCAGATGGAATTCGCTCTGGTGCGCAGTGGTAGAGGATTCCGCAGTATGGTCGTCCCCCATTAAGAGCAGCACACCACCATTCTTAGACGTGCCGGCAAGGTTAGCGTGACGGAAGACATCGCCAGAACGGTCCACCCCCGGGCCCTTGCCGTACCACACGCCGAAGACGCCATCGAAGCGGCCTTCACCGCGAATCTCCGCCTGCTGGGTGCCCCAGATCGCAGTGGCGGCAAGGTCTTCATTAAGGCCCGGCTCGAAAACGATGTCGCTTGCGGTGAGGCGCTTCTGCTCTTTCCAGAGCGCAAGATCGAGCCCACCAATGGGAGAACCGCGATAGCCGGAGACATAACCGGCGGTGTTGAGCCCTGCCCGACGGTCGCGCTCCTTCTGCATCATCATGAGGCGGGCAACCGCCTGCGTGCCCGTGATGAAAACGCTCTTGGTGTTCAGATCATACTTGTCGGACAGATCGACCGACTGCAGTTTCACCTGCAGGTCTGAACCGGCGGGTTTTACCGCCCGCCCCTTTTGGGCCGAAACTTTTTTCCTGGAGTTTGTGGCTTTCGCACGGACGCTCGCTGCTCTGGAACCTGACCTTTTCTTAGTGGGTGTCTTCGTCGGTCCATTCGTCGTCATGACGATGCGGCGCCTCCTTTATGTTTTAACGTTGTGCAGCTACTGACTGCGCTGTTTCAAGTTTCCGCCCGGCGGATGCGAGCGTCAAGGCCCTGCCCCGAGGAGCAGGGGATAAGTGTCGCGCTAAAAGCTCAGCGAAATGTCGCGGTGACCAGACTGGCAGGACGCCACATCAAGCGCGGCGCTGCGAGTCAGGCGGTCCTGCTGGCGTAAGCCCACCGTGCCGCGCATGGCAACTTCGTACTCATCAAGCGCCTCAGCAAATTCCGGCGTCACGGCAGCACGCCATGCAGCCTGACGCTCATAGAGCGCACGAGCCTCGGCAAGGTCCGCCTGCCACATCTCCGCGCGCGGACGGCCACGGCGCAATTCACGCCGCACCTTGGTGAGCGCGGATTTGACCTGGCTCATGCCATCAACTCTGCCAACCTGGTCGGTAAAGTCTTTGACGATATCGGACTTCGCACGACCCTCGGCTGCTGCGATCTGCGCAGTGAGATTGTTGAAACCCTCCTGGAGAGCAGCAAAAGCCTCGCCCCCGGCCAGAACGTCCTTCAACTGAAGCACATCATTATAGGCCCCGTCAGCGGCGCGACGGAAATTGCCGCGTTCGCGCGCTTCTGTGCCCGTGAGCTCAGCAAAAGCCTTGCGGGTGTCTTCCCAATCGGCCGGGATCTGCGCAAGCAATTCATCACGCTCGGCAATCTGTGTGTCGATACGGGTCTGCATGCGTGCGCGAGCATCGGCATTTTCATCACCGCGCAAGCGGGAGGCGCGGGTTTCCAAATCATCAATCTGCGCCTGAATCACGCGAGCATCGCGCTCAAGACCGCGCACGAGCGTGTGGACAGGGCGGTAGTCGCCAGCTTCACGGGTAACGACGGCTTCCGCTTCCTTGGCGTTGCGCAGCGTCTGACGAGCCACCTCGATGCCTTCAAACGTGTTCTCAAGCCGCTCACGCTGTGCTGACGGCAGGAAAGAAGCGTCCACAGCGCGGATGCGGTTGACCGCTGCATCAAGCTCCGCCGTATCGGCAACGATGCGGCCATAGACATATTCTTCAACGCAATATTGTAGCCGCGGATTGCGCGGCGGCGGTGCTGTTTCAGAAAGCAGGCTCACGCGGTTTGGCAAGTAGTTCACCAGCGCGGGATAGTAGGCGACGATGCCGAGCGCCACGATCTGCAACGCGATGAAGCCGATGACGCCGCGATACATGTCCAGCGTTTTCACCACCGCTGGCGCGACCCCTCGTAGATAGAAGAGTGCAAAGCCGAAGGGCGGCGTCAGGAATGATGTCTGGATGTTTAGACCAATCATCACGCCCAGCCACACGGCGGTCACGTTGGCGGAGGGATCAGCCAGCAGGATCGGCGCCATGATCGGCACCACCACCACGGCGATCTCGATGAAATCAAGAAAGAAGCCGAGGACAAACATGATCAGCATGACGACCAGGAACTTCGACCAGAAGCCGCCGGGAATACCTTCCAGGAAGTGCTTCACCAGCTCCTCACCGCCAAACGCACGGAAGGCGGCGGTGAGCATGGCGGCCCCCAGCAGGATAATGAAGACAAGAGAGGTGGCCTTCGCCGTCTCGATCATCACATCCTGTAGCGTATTGGCAATTTTATAGGCGCGGACGGCCGACCATATGATCGACCCGATCAGAACAAGCGAAGCGATGCTTGCCGCAATCACCGCCATGACATCGGTCGTTGTAGTGAGGTTCTTAATGTTGGTGTTAAAATTGGCAACGAGCAACGCGACTACAATGACCGAGCCCAGCGCGAGAATGGCTGGCGTATAGGCGTTGGACTGACCCTCTTTCAGCCGGTAGCCAGACATGAGCAACGCACCCGCCGCACCAATGGCACCGGCCTGATTCACCGTTGCAACACCGGCAAGGATCGAACCCAGCACCAAGAAGATCAACGCCAGCGGCGGCACCAACACGATGCCAAGCTGCTTCCAGAAAGTCGCATCCAGACCATCCTTATTGCGGACCGGTGGGGCCTTTTTGGGGAAGATCAGCGCTGTGGTCAAAATATAGACCATGTAGAGCGCGACCAACAGCAGGCCCGGAACCAGCGCGCCGAGGAACATTTCGCCCGCTGAGGTGGATGTCACATCAAAGGGCGACGGCATTGTCAGTTCACCTGTGGAGGCCTTGTAGAGCGCCTTGCGGGTGGTGGACGCCTGATCCGTTGCGGCCGCGAGCTGGTCGGCCAGAATGATGAGCACGATGGAGGGCGGAATGATCTGCCCAAGCGTGCCGGATGCTGCGATGGTGCCGGTTGCCAGCGAGGGCGAATAATTGTTGCGCAACATAGCCGGCAACGAGATGAGGCCCATAGCCACAACCGTTGCACCAACAATGCCGGTGGTTGCAGCGAGCAGCGCGCCAACGAAGACGACTGAAATGCCCAAGCCACCGGGGACTGGGCCAAAGAGCTTGGCCATGGTCATTAGCAAATCTTCAGCGATCTTGGAGCGCTGGAGCATGATGCCCATGAAGATAAAGAGCGGAATGGCAATGAGCGTATCTCGCTCCACCTCCCAATAGATGCCCCTTAAATTCGTAACCCCAGCAGACAGCCATTGCGACGGCCCCCCTTGATGGAAATAGGCATCCATGCCCCCGCCAAAGACCGCGCCAGCCAGGGCGGCGGCGGCGATTGAAACAATGGCGGCACCGGGCAGCGCGAAGGCCACCGGATAACCTGAGCCAAGTGCCGTCGCCATGACGACCAAGAGAAGGGCAAGAAAGAGATATTCCATGTCGAGGTGCCCTTAGTCCTAATGCGTCGCAGCTTCAGCGCGGTCGAGCCGTGTGCCAGGCTCATCGCGCCAGTCGGCGATGGATTCCATGAGATAGCTGGTGAACTGGACCAGCATGGTAACGGCGAAGACGCCGAGGAAAGCGGCCATGAAATATTTCAGGTAAAGTCCAAAGCCGGACTGCGAAACCTCGAAATTGGCGACCGAGCCGTAAATGACAGCGGATTGGCCAGCAAAGCCGATGATGATGATGGTCCAGCAAAGAACGATACCCAGCAGCAGCGTGCCGAGCGTGTTCACGCGCCCCTTCGCGCGGTTTCTCATCCCGGCATAGAAGATGTCGACCCGCACATGACCCTCTTCCAACAGCGTATAGGCTGAGGCGAAGAGGAAGAGCGCTGCGTACCAAAAGCGCACGAGGTCACCCATGAAGGCCTGCTCGTAAGAGAAAATGAAACGGGTGATGACGATCAGCAATTCGGCCGCAACGATCATAAGTGTCAACCAATGGAAACCGAGGGTGCGCACGAAGCGAGAGACGATAACCGCAATGATAGCGAGGGGAACGTGGACATAGGGCCCGCGGAACTGCGAACGCCCGAGGTTCCGCGTCAAGTCCTCGCCCACCACAGCATCGAGCACGCCTTCAACGCGAAGCGCCGAAATTATTGCGTCGCCAATACCGACAAACAGTACGACAAAGAAACAAGCCCGCACCAGAGCGAGGTTGAAGTCACTAATCGTCTTCGCGTCGTGGCGAAGCGTGTTCATCCGCGACCGTGTGGTCAGCAACCAGCCGCCTGCAATCGCCAGCAGATAAATACCGACCTGAACGACGGCGAGCATACCTCCACCTGACAGAACCGTCGCAATACCAGGCCAGTCATAGGAGATGGTGAGAACGGCGTTGATAAAGAAAGCGACAAGGGCGAAGAGCATCGACCAACCGAAAAAGCGCCAGAACAGTGTTGTTGCGTCGCCCGGATGAGCCGGGCCGTCACCGCCATGAACGACAGTGTCATGGTCCGTGTGCCCCATGGGTAAGACGCTGGTCTTCGGGTCGCTCATTATCCCCCCTCAAGGCCCGCCCTGGCAAACCTCAATTGCAACGCCTCGCGCCGCAACCTCCAAACTCACAACCGGCACGCTCTCCACACCGCGCCGGTGAAAAAAATCGCCCAAACGCTGATCAAGTCAGCCTTGAAGCGCGCAGATGCGCTTCCCCGCTTTGGGCTGCGGGCAAGGAAAAAGGGGCGGACCTTACGGTCCGCCCCTTTCAACCGCTTTCTTACTCGATACCGAGTGCGTTGTTGCGCTTGATGGAGTAGGAAATATCCGACTTGGCCATCCAGGAACCAATTTCCTGGCGGGCAGCCGCGTGGGAGTCCAGGATCTTGGCAGCCAGCGGAGAATGATCGCGAGCTTCCTCAAACACTTCCTGCGCAGCATCGGCGAAGGACTGGTACACATCGTCGTTGAACTCACGCAGCTCAACACCGTTTTCGTTGATGAGACGTGCGAGATATTCACCGTTGTTGGCGTTGGTTTCAGCCATCGTGCGGGAATTTTCCTCGTTCGCCGCTGCCTGAATGATCGCCTGATCGACACCATCCAGGGAATCCCACCAAGCCTTGTTCATGCCGAGGGCCAGCTGCGCGCCGGGCTCGTGCATGCCGGGGAAGTAGTAATACTTCGCAGCTTCGTAGAACTTCATGAAGTAGTCGTTATAGGGACCAACCCACTCGGTGGCGTCAATGGCGCCAGAGGTGAGGTTTTCATAGATCTGGCCACCCGGCAGAGACACAGGGGATGCGCCCAGTTTCGCCATGACGTCACCGCCCTGGCCTGGAATACGCATTTTCAGACCTTTGAGGTCATCAGCGGAGTTGATCTCTTTGTTGAACCAGCCGCCCATCTGCACGCCGGTGTTACCAGCGGCAAAGTTTTTCAGGCCGAATTCAGCAGCAAGCTCGTCCCACAATTCCTGACCGCCACCGTATTTAATCCAGGCATCCATTTCCGTGTAGGTGAGACCGAAAGGAATAGCGGTGAACGGAGACCAGCCAGCGTGCTTGCCTTTCCAGTAATAGTCGGCAGCCATGTAGGCCTGCGAGTTACCGGAAGCGACTTCGTCAAACGAGTCAAAGGCGCCAACGCGCTCGCCAGCGGCAAAGTATTTGGTTTCAATACGGCCGTCCGTCAGCTCGGTGATGCGAGCAGCAAGACGCTGTGCCGGCAGACCCAGACCCGGGAAATCCCGCGGCCAGGTGGAAACGATCGCCATTTCCTTGCGACCCTGAGAAAGCGCCGGAGTGGCGAGCGTTGCTGCGCCAGCGGCTGCGCCGGTCAGACCGGCCTTTTTGATAAATGAACGTCTGTCCATGAATAAACTCCCAATTGCGCGGCACATGCCGCCTCCCTGCTCCACCTGAAAGTGGGGCGTTAAACGCACTTGATATTGCAGCCGGCGGGTCTCCCCCAGGCCGTGCGGTAGTTTTGCTTAGCATCGCTGAGCGCATGTGTGTAGGGGCCTTGGTTGCAACCAACGTCTTAGCGTTCACATAAGGTTTATGGACGGGAGAAGGTCTTACAGCTACGTTTTGCGACCAGATCAAAAGCGTGTTGCGAACATCTTGCCATGAAAGCCCTCGTTGCCGTCACAACAGACCTCAAACATGTCGATCCCTACGATTGGCACGCCACCCCCGCACCCTACATAAATGCAGCCGTGGATAGCGCTGACGTTATGCCATTGCTGGTGCCCTCACTCGCCGAGAAGCTGGATATCGGCACGTTGCTCGATCGTGTGGACGGGGTTCTCGTTACCGGCTCACGCTCCAACGTGCACCCCTCCAACTACAAAGTCGGACCAACGGACGACCACGCGCCCTTCGACCCGGCACGGGATGCGACCACCCTTCCCCTGATCCGTGCGGCGATTGAGCGCGGTGTGCCATTGCTGGCAATATGTCGCGGCATCCAGGAGCTGAACGTCGCGCTTGGTGGCTCGATCACAGCCGCCTTCCAGAAGAACCGCAAGATCGAGGGCCACAGCTACCCCTGGGAGGGGACGTTGGACGAGCGTTTTGAATTGGCCCACGGCATCCGGGTAAAGGACGGCTCGTGCCTCGACACGATCCTGCGCGATCACGCGGCGGCTGGGTCGATCCCGGTCAACTCACTCCACACCCAGGCCCTCGACCAGCTTGGCGAACGCATAGTGGTGGAGGCGGAAGCGGAAGATGGCACGGTGGAAGCAGTCAGCGTTTCCGGTGCACCAGGCTTCGTGATCGGCGTCCAGTGGCATCCGGAATATTGGGCCGTTGCAGGCAAGCGAAAAGACGGGCCATCTGCGGCGATTTTCAAGGCCTTTGGCGAGGCCGCCCGCGCCCATGCCGCAGGCAAATCCAACCGGGCGGCGGCGGCATGAGCGGCGGCGAGAAGTCATTCCTGGAGCTAATCGTCACTGAATATCGTCACCTCCATCTCTCCATCGGTATTCTGGGAAACGCCCTCTTCCTCATAGGTTCGGTGCTGTTCTTCAAATCTTTCGAAGCCTGGCAGGAAACGGCGGTCTGGCTCTTCGTCATCGGCTCGGCACTCATGCTCATTGGTGCGCTGGGCAAAGCCGCGCAAGACATTCTGGAGAACACCAAATGAGTGACCACGACCATGACCACTCGCATCTGAGCAAAATGGATGCACGCGTGCGGGCGCTGGAAAGCCTGTTGACCGAAAAGGGGTATATTGAACCCGCCGCCCTTGACCGGATCATCGAGACCTATGAGCACCGCATCGGCCCGCAAAACGGGGCGCGTGTGGTGGCGAAGGCCTGGACCGATCCTCATTTTGCAAAATGGCTGGAGGAAGACGCGACGGCCGCGATCCATTCCCTCGGTTACACCTCCCGCCAGGGGGAACATATGGTGGCACTCTTCAACACGCCTGCTACCCACCACATGGTCGTTTGCACACTTTGCTCCTGCTACCCTTGGAGCGTGCTTGGCCTGCCGCCAACCTGGTACAAATCCCCGCCCTATCGCGCCCGCGCCGTTTCTGATCCGCGTGGCGTACTCGCCGATTTTGGCATCACATTGCCGGATGGCACGTCGGTGGAGGTTCATGATTCTACAGCGGAAATCCGCTACCTCGTCATCCCCATGCGCCCCGATGGCACGGATGATCTCGACGAAAATGCCCTCGCTGCTCTCGTCTCCCGCAACGCCATGATCGGCACGGCGCTGTTATGAACGGCGGGCAGGATCTTGGCGGGATGCACGGTTTCGGTCCAGTCATTGAAGAGACGAATGAGCCAAATTTCCACGCCGACTGGGAAGCCCGCGCCATGGCGATGGTGGTGGCGATGGGCGCTTGCGGCCAATGGAACATCGATCAGTCCCGGCACGCCCGCGAGAGCTTGCAGCCGGCTGATTACATGACCTTCCCC
>CAKMZB010000007.1:104807-218473 GCA_929200315.1 uncultured Alphaproteobacteria bacterium
AAGCGGGACAGAAGGGCTTGAGGCGTTGCTGCTGGAGCGCGGCATGATTCGCGCTGACGAACTTGCTGATGGCAAGGCGAGAGAGCCGGGCAAGCCCGTTCCGCGCATCATGGAACCCGATCAGGTCGATGCCCTTCTCGCCAAAGGTGGCCCGGCCGACAGATCCGCCACCAGCGACCCCATCTTCGCGTTGGGCGATACCGTCCTCACGATCAACGAGCACCCGACGGGCCACACTCGCCTGCCCCGCTATGCCCGCGCCAGACACGGCACGATTGCGAAAGTGCTCGGCCACCACGTTTTCCCTGACACCAATGCGCGCGGCGAGGGCGAGCAGCCCTGCTGGCTCTATCAGGTGAGGTTTTCCGCTCAGGAATTGTGGGGGTACAATGCGGCAGTGGGCGACAGCGTGACACTTGATTTGTGGGAGCGCTATCTTGTCTCTTCCTGACCTTCCCGGGCTCAACCTCAATGAGGGTGAACCGGCCTTTGCCGAGCCCTGGCAAGCGCAGGCTTTTGCCATGACCGTCGCGCTCCACGAACAGGGCAATTTCGGTTGGGATGAATGGGCCGCAACCCTTTCCGCCCAGCTCGACACCGATCCGACCGATGATGGTTCACGTTACTGGACCCATTGGCTCGCCGCGCTTGAAGCGCTGATGGAAGCAAAGGGCGCAACCGACGCGGCCGCCATCGCAGCGCGAGAAAAGGCCTGGCACGACGCCGCCGCCCGCACGCCCCATGGGGAGCCGATAGTTCTATAGCGCTCATGGCAAAGCGCTCTGAGCGAGCACTGCCTGCGCGGGCACTTGAGGTTTCAAACCGTGCTTGAAATGCTCTAGCCCAAGACACTCCGCGAAATCGCGACCAACCGTCGGTCGCTGCCACGCGGGCCGATGAGGCTGATGCCCATAGGTGCGCCATGGATCGTGCCGAGGGGCAGCGTGATCTGCGGCAGGCCGGAGAGGCCCGACAGGCACAGCAGCATCAACGCCTGCTCACGGAAGGCACCAAGCTCCTCATCCGTGCTGCTTTTCAGTGGTGCGCAGGAGGGCGATGTGGGCAGGACCAGCACGCCGTCACCACCAATGACCTTTTCCAAAGCCGCCGTCACCGCCTTGCGGTTGGCGCTTTCTGTCTTGAACTCCGCATCCGTTACCGAGTGTCCGAACGCGAAACGGTCAGCAACGCCAGTGCCGAGATCCGGTTTTGCTTCTTCGATCCAGCTGCCCAGAGCCTGCCAGGCCTCATAGGCCTGAGTGCGGCGGAAGGTCCAATAGGCGGCCTCAAAGTCGATCCCCAGATCGACAAAATCCCTGTCCGCATCGAAGACCGGACGCAATTTCGCCCAGCTTGCCGAATGAGTCTCATGCTCCCCGTCTCCCATCATCAAGGCGTCGAGACCTGCGCTGGCGATGGGGTTGGCGAGCGGAGCTTCGCTCCCATCCTGTGGCAGCAGAATGTCCGCAACGGCCTCGTAGGTCACCGCATCCTTCGCGAACCAGCCGAAGACATCGAAACTCGGCGCGAGTGGCATCGTGCGGTCCAGCGGGATGACGCCGTGTGTGCAGCGCAAGCCAATCAACCCACAATAGGAGGCCGGTGCCCGCACTGAGCCGCCGGTGTCGGAGGCCGTGGCGATGTCCACTTCCCCTGCTGCAACCAGCGAGGCGGAACCCGAAGACGAGCCACCGGTGATCCGCGCCGGAGCTGCCGGGTTCACCGGCGCGCCATAGTGAGCGTTGACGCCGTTCAGCGAAAAACACAGCTCATCGCACTGGCTCTTGCCGGCAAATTGCGCGCCCGCGTCCAGCAGTTTCTGCACCGCGCTTTGGGTTTCAGCGGCCGGTTCCGCCCCAGCAAGGCGGGTCGGCTGGCCCCAACCGGAAGGGTAGCCTTCAACGTCGTAGAGATCTTTGACGGCCAGCGTTTTGTCAGCAAGCGGCCCGCTCGGCGACGACGGGACGGTCCGCTCGGGATAATCGCACCAGGCGTTGAGGTCAGCGCTCATAGCGTCACGACCCCGGCTTCGCCCGCTTCCGTGCCGAAAGCGAGGCGGTTGCCTTTGTCGTCCCAAGCCAGCGCGGAAACCGGCGCTTGGCCGGAGCTGCGGAGCAGGTTTTCCACACCATTGTCGATCCGCACCACTATGACCATGCCGTCAGCATAGCCGATGGCCACAACATCGGCGACCGGGTGGCAGCAAACCTCAACCACCATGGAATCCTTTCGGGTGCCAAGCTCCCTGGGAGCCTTGCCCTGCGGCCCTTCCCTGGCGGTGAAGGGCCAGCAGATCGCCGCCTGCGCGCCGGAGGAGGCAAGCCATTTGCCTTTGGCGGACCAGGAAAGCGATTTCGGCTTTGCCGGGTAGCCGCTCATGCGCATGTGGCTGTCCTGCGCCTTCCTGGCATCGAGCCGCCATCCGTGAAGCGCATTTTCGGCCATGGCGGTGATGATGTAGCGCCCGTCCGGTGAAGGCAGGACGCCGATATGCACGCCCTCCCACTGCAATTCATGCGGCGGAGATTGCGTGGCGCCCCAGTGGAGCGTCACGCCATTGTAGCGCGCGCAGGCAAGGCGCAGGCCCTTCGGCATGAAGGCCAGACCTTCCACCGCTCTGGCATGATCGAATTGGCGTGGCTGGCCGTCGACAATCAGAAAAACCGAGCGTCCGGCGGCAACGGCGACCGCCCCGTTTGGGCCGCTGGCAATGACATCGATCCACTTGCCGGGCACTTCCGCAAGCTGCTTCCAGCCTTCGGTTGTCACACGCAGAACGCGCCCGTCCTCACCACCAGTAAGCATCGCCTTGCCGCCGCGTTCCGGCGTTGCGCAGAGCAGGCTTTCATGGGCCTCAACACCCTTGTTCAGTGCCGGGAAATGCACCTTGCCATCGGCCACGGCGAAGAAGGCTTCATCTTCAATGAAGGCGACACATTCCACATGTTCGCCAAGGTCGTATTGCGCGAGTGTCGCCATGGTCAGGCAGCCTTTGCCGGTTCAACTTCACAAGCGCGGAAAGTGCGCTCGATCTTCTCAGCATCAAGCCCCCGCCCGATGAAGACGAGCCGCGTCTCCCGCGCTTCCCCATCACGCCAGGGCCGCTGATGGTCGCCCTCGACGATCATGTGGACGCCTTGCAGGACATAGCGCTCTTCATCGTCGGCAAAGGCGACGATGCCTTTCAAACGCAAAATGTCCGGCCCGTCGATCTGGGTGAGCTTGTTGATCCAGGGGAAGAAGAGATCCGGGTTCATCGCTCCCCCACGCAAAGAGATGGAGGCGACGGTGGTGTCATGGGTGGCGGCGTCGAGTTTTGCGCCGTGGTGATGGTGATCATGGTCGCAGTCGGGACCGCATTCATGATCGTGATCGTGGTGATGGTCGTGGGCTTGATCATGCAGAAAATGGGGATCGTCCTCAAGGATGCGGTCAAGATCAAAGGCGCCGCGATCGAGCACCTCGTCGAGGTCAATCCCAGCCCGTTCGGCGGTGTGAATGACGGCGTGGGGGTTGAGATGACGGACCGTGGCGCGCACGTCTTCAAGCGCATCTTTGTCCACCAGATCAGTTTTGTTGAGCAGCACCACGTCGGCAAAAGCGATCTGGTCTTCGGCCTCCGGCGCGCGTTTGAGCGTCTGGCCAAAATGACGGCAATCGACCATGGCAACAACAGCGTCGAGCCGGGCCTTGGCGCGCACGTCCTCGTCCATAAAAAAGGTCTGCGCAACGGGCGCGGGGTCGGCCAGACCCGTGGTCTCCACCAGAATGCCGTCAAAGCGGCCCTTGCGTTTGAGCAGACCCTGCACGACGCGCACAAGGTCACCGCGCACGGTGCAGCACACGCACCCATTGTTCATTTCATAAATCTCTTCATCGCTCTCCACGATGAGGTCGTTGTCGATGCCGATCTCGCCGAATTCGTTGACGATGACGGCGAATTTCTTGCCGTGATCACCGGTGAGAATGCGGTTGAGAAGCGTCGTCTTGCCAGCACCCAGATAGCCGGTGAGAACCGTGACGGGGATCGTGTCGCTCATGGAAGTCTCCAGATTGCTAGGGTGCAGATCGCAGCAGCGCGAGGTCGAACTCCGCCACGTCATGACACAATTGCGCAAGCCCTCGCGCCGCTTCTGCCAGCAATTTTTCACCAGTTTCGGCACTGGCCGCAGCGGCATTGCCGGTCACGCCTTCGGGGTTCATATCCTGCGCCATCCAGCCGAAGGAATGGGGGCCGTAGGCGCGCAGGTGCTTGGTGGTGAGCGCCTGTTGCAAATTGCGGAAATCCCTCGCCGCAGACATATCCACCTTGTCGGGGTGCAGCGCCAGCATGACGGCCGTTTCGATCTCCCCGCCATGAACACCGAAGGCGGCTTCCTCATCGCCAACGAGGCCTGCACCCTTCACAAAGCGATCCCACTTTGTTGCCACCGCGAGCAACCCGGCGCGGGCGCGCAATTCCTGGCAAACGATCTGCACCAGCGGCCCATTCCCGCCATGGGCGTTCATAAAAATGATGCGCCGCACGCCTTGGCTGGAACAGGCTTCCGCAAGACCAATCCAACGCTCAACGGCTTGGGCATAGGAAAGCGTCTTGCTGCCTGGAAAATCCATATGCTCTGGCGAATAGCCCACCGGCTCAGCAGGCAGAATGCGCAGGTCGAGGCCCTCTGCTTGCTTCGCCAATGCGCGGCACATGCCTTGTGCAATGAGCGTGTCTGTCTCCAGCGGCAAATGAGGGCCATGCTGTTCATGTGCTCCAAGCGGGAGTAGCACGATTGTCGCCTCATCCGCCCCGGCGCAGCCCTCCGGCCCGTCGATAAAGCGCGCGTTCAAAGGGCGTCAGCGAAGGCCTTGGCCGCTTCGCCATGCTCCGCTCGCAGCCGGGCAATATCCATGCCCACGGGCTGCCCGTCGCTCACCCGCCACTCACCCCTGACCATCACATGGTCAGCTCTATGCGCACCACAAAGCACAAGTGCAGCGAGCGGATCATGGGAACCGGAAAACCGCAGCTCATCGAGATTGAAGAGTGCAAGGTCGGCCTGCTTGCCCACTGCAATCTCGCCAATGTCGTCGCGACCCAAGCACTTCGCAGACCCCTTGGTGGCCCAGCGGAAAGCATCGTGATGGGTGATGGTCGCCGCATCATAAGTCAGGCGGTTGATCATCAGCGCGTGGCGCACGCTCTCCATCAAATTGGAATTGTCGTTGGAGGCCGAGCCATCAACACCGAGCCCAACGGGTGATCCGGCCTTTTCAAGCTCAAGTGTGCGACATTGGCCCGATGCGAGGGTCATGTTGGAGGTCGGGCAATGGCACACGCCCACCCCTGCACTTCCAAGCCGCCTCACCTCATCATCATTAAAATGAATGCCATGGGCGAGCCAGGTGCGCTCGTTCATCCAGCCCAGCTCCTCCAGGTAATCCACCGGACGGCAACCGAAATGCTCAAGGCAATAATCGTTCTCATCGAACGTCTCAGCCAGATGCGTGTGGCAGGTGCAATTGTGCTTGTGGGCCATTTCCATGGTTTCCACCATCAACCGCTTGGTGACGGTGAAGGGCGCGCAGGGGGCCAAAGCGACCTGCACCATCGCACCGTCAGAACGGTCGTGATATTTGCCAAGCACCCGTTCGCAATCGGCCAGGATCGCATCATCATCCTGCACGATGGAATCCGGCGGCAGGCCTCCATCCTTCTGCGAAAGGCTCATGGAGCCGCGGGTCAGCGTGATGCGCATACCCAGCTTTGCCGCCTCCTCCGCCTGAATATCCATCGCGTTCTCAATCCCCTTGGGGAAGAGGTATTGATGGTCAGACGCCGTGGTGCACCCCGAAAGCAGAAGCTCCGTCAGCGCCAGCCGTGTTGCCATGCGAAAGGCGTCCGGCGTCATGTTCGCGGCCCAGATCGGATAGAGCGCCTGCAACCAGGGAAAAAGCTCCTTGTTGATCGCGTCCGGGTGGGCGCGGGTCAGGGTTTGGAAGAAATGGTGATGTGTGTTGATGAGGCCGGGAAGCACAACGTGGCGGCTGGCATCAAACGTCGCATCCGCCTGCGGCTTTTCTCCCGCCCCAACAAGCTCCACGATCCGCCCATTCTCGACGACAAGGCCGCCCTCCGCGCCGTCTGCGAGAATGGCGAGGGGTGTCTTGATCCACAGGCGTTGGGTGGCTGGCATGGGATAGTCCGGTTTGGTCTAGGGCGACAGCAAACCTAGAGCGCTTCACACGCCGGGGAAAGGTTCCTCCCACCATTTGCGATAAGTGCGCGCCATGCCATAGACTTTTAGCATCTGAAATGCCGAAAGCCTGCGCGTGCACCGCATCACCCTTGCCACCATTGCCGCTGATCTTGGCGTTTCCACCGCGACCGTCTCCCTCGCCCTGCGCGGCTCGCCCCTTGTGGCGCAAACCACCAGCGAACGAGTGCAGGCCCGGGCGAAGGAACTCGGCTATGTCTATGATCGCCGCGCCGCCAGCCTGCGCACCCAGCGCTCAGACATTGTAGGCCTCATCGTGCGTGATGTGGTGAACCCGTTCTTTGCCGAGATCCTGCGCTCTATTGAAGCAGAACTTGGCCAATACCGGCAGACATTCCTGCTGTGCAATCACGATGATGATCTGGAAAAGCAGGAAGCCTTTATCTCCACACTCCAGCAATTCGGCGCCGACGGGGTCATCATGTCACCGTCTGTGGGCACACAGGCGGAGGACATTGCCCGCATAGCTGCTACCATGCCTGTCACACTGGTTGCGCGCACGGTGGAAGGGGCTTCCGTCCCGGCGTTCCTCGGTGATGACGTCAACGGCATGGCGCTCGTCACCCGCTATCTCATTGACAAGGGTCACCGTGACATCGCCCTTCTGGGCGGCACGCGGATGACCTCTACAGGCCGCGCACGGCGGGCCGGATTCGCAAAAGCCTTTAAGGAGGCAAACATTCCTCTGCCTGAACGCGAAGATATTGAAGCTCCCTATGCCCGCGAGGCCGGGTTCGCTGCGGTGGCGCGCATTCTCGCCGCCGGACAGCCCACTGCCATCGCCTGTTGCTCCGACACGCTGGCTCTCGGCGTCATGCACGGGTTGCGCCATCACGGGTTGGAGCCGGGCAAGGATGTTTCAGTGACGGGCTATGACGACATTGAGGAAGCCAGCTTCTCCTCCCCCGCCCTCACCAGTGTTTCAGACGGGCACCACGAAATCGGCCGTCTCGCCGCAGAATCGCTTTACGAGCAGATCGGCGGCGGCGCCAAAACGGGCAGTGAAACCCATGTGGAACCGAAGCTGCGCGAGCGTGGGTCGGTGACCTCTATCTAACCAAACTGGGGACAGAGCCGCTCCGGCAAGATCTTGCCCCATTCCCTGCTTGCCTTTGGTCAAGCGCCGAATCGGGCAAAAAACATGGTTAACGACGCATTAACCTGTTTGGTTCGACACTGGCGCAACGGAGGGAGAAACCATGACACTTGTCTGGTCTGGCCTTTGCACTCTTGGTCTTTGCGCTGGTTTTGCCATCGGCGCGACACAAGACCTGCCTGCGCCACAAATTGATGAGCAAGCGCTCACCGCGCCCAGTATGGTCATCGCCAAGGTCGATAAGGGCAGCAATCTACAGACCGTCCAACGCCTTCAATCAGGTTAACGGTGCCGATGGTGAACGCGCTTTCGTTCAACGCTTCTGCGTGGGCGAAGTCAGAAACCTTCTCCGCTTCCAAATCGGTGGCGATCACCTCAGCACCCTCCACGGCAAAGGCTTGCGTGATCGCCCTGCCCGGCAGCGGTGGCCACTGCGCGTTTCCCCGCCGATCGACCCATGATGCGCCAACTTTTTTCGTTTTCCAGTCTTGTATGAAAGACTGTTGGTATCGAACATCGCGACGTCAACTCGTGCCCGGGAGCTCAACTATGGTTCAACCGATTTCCGCTTTTTCTCGCATGGGAGAGGAGAACGCCTTTGCCGTTCTTGCCCGCGCCAATGCGCTGGCCGCGCAGGGCCGCGACATCATCAATCTGGGCATCGGGCAGCCGGACTTTTCTACGCCCGATCACATTGCCGAAGCGGCGATCAAGGCAATTCGCGACGGCCATCACGGTTACACCCCAGCCACCGGCACTCTTGAATGCCGCGAGGCTGTAGCAAGGCGAACGCTAACGACCACAGGCATCGAAGTTTCGCCTGAGCGCATCTGCATCGTCCCCGGCGGGAAGGTCACGATGTATGCGGCCATCACCATGTTGGGTGAACCCGGGGTCGAAATCATGTACCCCGATCCGGGCTTCCCCATCTATCGCTCAATGATCGAGTTCACCGGCGCGGCCCCCATTCCGGTACCTGTGCGGGAGGAGAACGGCTTTGCCTTTTCCGGCGAAGAGGCGGCCTCGCTCCTCACCGACAAGACACGTCTTGTCATCCTCAATTCCCCCGCCAACCCAACAGGTGGCGTCACGCCGCGGGAAGAAATTGCTAAGCTTGTGACGGCGCTGGAGCGCTTCCCCAAAGCGACGGTGATGTCCGACGAGATCTATGATTCCATGACCTATGACGGAGAGGCGGCAACATCGCTCCTCACCTTCCCGGAAATCGCCGACCGGCTGATCGTCCTCAACGGCTGGTCAAAAACCTGGGCCATGACCGGTTGGCGTATGGGCTGGTCGATCTGGCCGGATGCGCTGTTCGATGCCATGCGCAAGCTTGCGGTCAATTGCTGGTCCTGCGTCAACGCGCCCTCGCAATTTGCGGGCATCGCCGCCATCGACGGGCCGCAGGATGACGTTGTTAAAATGATGACCGCCTTCGATGAGCGGCGAAAGCTTGTTGTGGACCGCGCCAATGCGTTGCCAAATATCACCTGCGCCACGCCGAAAGGTGCCTTCTACGCCTTCCCCAACATTAGCGAAACGGGATGGAAGGCGAAGGAACTGGCCTCAAAGCTGTTGGAAGAAACTAGCGTCGCGACAATTGGCGGACCGGATTTCGGCATTCTTGGCGAAGGTTACATCCGCCTCAGCTACGCCAATTCATCGCAAAACATAGAGCGCGCGCTGGAGCGCATTGGCACGTTTTTAGCAGATTAAGGGTAGGCGTTCGCCGCTTCGATGGTTGCGGCCAAGTCGGCAAAGCCGCTGCTGTTTTGCACATCCCGTAACAGCGCCGCCGCCAGCGCCCACCACTCGGCGCGCTGCTTGCGGGTCAATGTGAAGATCGGCACATCGCGGCGCAATTGCGCGCGTTTGGCATTGGTTTCCTGACGTTCGGCAAAACTATTGGCGTCGCTCAGGGAGCGGGTGGCAACGGCGATAATCTGCCCGCGCAGCGAGGGCGCCAATTCCTCCCACCACTGGGTACTCGCCACCAGCGCGTAACCGGACATGAGGTGGTTGCTCTCCAGAATGTTGGCACCCGTCCCCGCCTGAGCAAAGTTGGACATGTCGCGCCACAACGCGCCTGCGGCATCCAGGCGACCATCGGCCAAAGCTGCTGCCCGCTCATCCTTGGCCAAATCCTGTGGCGGCGCTCCGGCTGCGGCGAGAAATTGGCGAAGATTTTCAGACCCGCTAAACGCGATTTTCTTGCCAAGCGCATCCTCTGCCACCACCAGCGGCAGCCGTGCAGCCATCACGCCCATTGCGTCGCGGTAAAAGCCAAGCGGCGTTAGCCCGGCCGCTTGTGTTGACCGGTCGAGAATGGCCCGTGCAGGACCGGCGTAGAAGCGTTCCACGGCGAGCCGTCCCCGGAAAGCAAAAGGCAAATCGAAACTGCGCCAGGCAGGCGCGGCTTCAGCCAGGGCATTTGTGGATGGAAAAGCCATATTCCCGGAAATTGGCAGGGCATTTACCGATGCTTCGCCCGCGAAGGCGGAGTTATCCGCAACCAACGTCGCGCAGGCCTGACCGTTCAATTGCCGATCCAGATTGGCAACAAAGCCTCGCGCGGTACGGTCCCGCGCGGAGGTCGCCTGGGAAGCCGTTGCCAGCAAACGGATTTCCACCTCACCGGGGTCACATGCCGCCCATGTCGGAGCGGCAAGAAGCGCCAATAGGCCAGCGAGCAATGATGTGCTTAGCAGTCTCACGACGTGGACAACCCCATTTCAAAATCGGTCAGTTCTTCAGCAGACAACTCCTGAACGACCTGCCCCCTTTCAACCACGAAAACGACATCCGCGAGAGCAGCGATTTCGCTCTTATCATGGCTGACATAGATGATCGGCACGCGCATTGCATCGCGAATGGCGGCAAAATAGGGGATCACCTGGCGACGGCGATGATCGTCCAGTCCGGTAAGAGGTTCATCCAGCAACAGGATTTCCGGTTCTGCTAGCAGCGCCCGTCCCAGAGCCACCCTCTGCCCCTCCCCGCCGGAAAGGTGACGCGGCGAACGGTTGAGAAGTGGTCCGAGGTCCAGCATCTCAACAACATCAAAGAAAAGACCGGTATCTTTGCTGGAAAATCCGTAGCGCAAATTGCGCTCCACACTCATGGTGGGAAACAGCAGTGCTGCCTGAAAAACCGCACCCATATTGCGCTTGTGAACCGGGACATCAATGCCGATCACATTGTCGAAGAGCACCCGGTCATCCACCTTGATGCGTCCTTCATCAGGTCGCCAAAGCCCTGATATAGCGCGCAAAAGCGTTGATTTTCCCGCACCCGAACGGCCATAGAATGCCGTCACTGGCTGATCGCTCCACAGATGGGCGTTAATCTCCAAACGCCCCACTTGCCCTTTTACGGTCACCTCCAACATCAGCGCGCATTCCTCCGCGCGATCCAGCTTGTCAGCAATTCAGAGCCCAGAATCGCGGCAAATGAAATAAAGACGGCAAAGCCGATCAGGATGAGAGCGCGGCTATCCCCTGAGGGGCTTTGCAGTAACGTATAAATCGCCAGCGAAAGCGTCTGCGTTTCCTCCGGGATGTTGCCAACGAAGGTAATTGTCGCACCAAACTCCCCAAGCGCCTTGGCAAAGCCGAGCACCAGCCCGGCAACAATTCCCGGCCAGGCCATGGGCAGCACAACGGTGCGAAACCGCCGCAAGCGCGATGCGCCAAGAGTTGCCGCCATTTCAACAAGCCGCGGATCCTGCGTTTCAAACGCCAGGCGGATCGGACGGACCACCAGCGGCAGCGCCATCAATCCCGCTGCAATCGCTGCCCCAACCCAGGAAAAGGCAAGCTGAATGCCAAACCCATCCAGCCACTGCCCCACCCAACCGCGCCGCCCCAGCAAGACGAGCAATGCATAGCCCGTCACCACCGGAGGTGTGACGAGAGGCAGATGAACAAGGGCAGAAACCAGCGCCTTTCCCGGCCAGTCGGGTTTCGCCAAGGCCGCGCCGAGGAGGATGGCGATGGGGACGACAATGGCCATGGCCAGCGCGGAAACCTGCAGCGACAACGTCACGATGGCGAGGGTCGCCGGGTCGGAGAGAAACGCACCCACGGCTCAGCGCTCAAAAGGCGGGAGCGAGAACCCGGCTTTCTTCAAAATGGCTTGCGCATGATCGGTACCCAGTGTTTCCAGAAACGCCGCAGCGCCCGCCGCTGCGTCCGGGGTTTCTGCTGCAAAGTAACGGATGGGCGGATGGGTCTTTGGGTCAAACGTGTAAGCCACAGCTACTGCAGGTTCGATATTGGCATCTGTTCGATAAACGATGGCGGCATCAACATCCCCACGCGCAGCAAGGCGCAGGGTGATGCGAACATTCTCGGCGAAAACGACGTTCGGCCGAAGCGCGCGCCAGAGGGAAAGCGACGTCAACGCGGCCTTTGTGTAACGCCCGGCCGGCACCGCTTCCGGCTCCGCCATGGCAAAACGCCCCTGCTCCAGGGCCCGTGGCCAATCTTTCCTGGCGGCCTCTTTGGCGGTAACCACGACCAGGCGATTGCCGGCGAAGGTAATGGTGGAAGATGGCTCGACCAACGCGCGATCCTGTGCCCAATCCATCCAGCTTTCATCTGCAGTCAGAAAAATGTCAGCGGGCGCACCGGCATCGAGCTGCCGCGCCAATTGGGATGTCGAAGCCAGCGACACCACTACTTTTTCTCTCACCCGCTCCTCATGAAAAGCAGCAAGCGCGCCGATAACATCCGTCATGGAAGACGGTGCGAAGACGACAATCTTTGCAAGCGCTGCCTGCGGCGCCAGCGCCAGAATCGCAGCCAAAATCCAAACCTTCATCCTGCGTCAGTCCCCAAGCAGCGTCGCCTTGGCGGCGAGGGCCTCAATCTCCTGATAGCGGCCTTCCGCGATGGCACCACCCGGCGCGACCCACGAACCACCCACGCAGGCAACATTTGGCAAAGCGAGATAATCCTTGGCGCGTTCAGCATCGAGGCCACCGGTGGGGCAGAAGGTGAGCGAGGGTAAGATGCTGCCCAGCGCTTTAAGATAGTCCGGCCCACCCACCTGTTCAGCGGGGAAGAATTTGGCGGCCTCATAGCCCTCCGCAACAAGCGCCATCGCCTCGCTTGGCGTTGCGATGCCCGGCAGGAGCGGGATGTGGGACTTGCGTTGGCTGGTCAGCAGGCTCGCTGTCGCGCCGGGGGAAACAAGGAACTGCGCGCCCATGTCCACGCAATCGGTCGCCATATCGCCGTTGAGCACTGTTCCAGCGCCAACGATGGCCCCTTCCACGGACTTTGCGACAGCCGCGATGCAGTCGAGCGCCGCTTTGGTGCGCAGTGTAATCTCGATCACGGGCAGGCCACCAGCTACGAGCGCACGGGAAACAGCCAGGGCGGTCTCGACATCATCAAATTTCAGAACCGGAATCACGGGCGCAAGGCCCATAATTTCTCTCATTCTCTCATTGCGGGATTTCATTACTGGCACTCCGCTGCGGTCGTGATGACCTTAGGAGCTTTTGCCCCTGCGCGAAAGCGCTTCACGCCCTTTCATATGGGTCCAGACGGCCGAAAAGAGTTGACCCAGCGCTTGGCCGAGAGCCGGTAGCCATCTGAGCTTCGCTTCAGGGTTCGGCAGGCCAAGACGCACCGCTTCGCCGGAACTAAAGCGGCCGGTTTCTTCAAGGCCATGGCGATCCTGAAAAGCGCGCAGGGCACGGTCAGTTTTCAGGCCAAATATGCCGTCGAGGCGCAGGAAATGGCCGTGCTCGCGCAGCCTTTCTTGCAACACCCGCACCATCTCTCCCCGTGCGCCGAAGCCGATCTCGTCCCTCTCGCCACCAACAAACTTGGGCAGGCCGCCGTTCAGCCGCTCGTTCCAGCGGGTAAAGGCGGATTTCATGCGCGTGTCGTAGCGGTTGCGGCGATATGCGGGGCCGTTGTAGCGGCGGGCGAAGGCTGCCCAATCCCCGGTGCGCAGATGGGCGTTGAGGTCGTTGGCGGAAATGAAGCGCGCCATCACCTCAACCTGCCCCTCAAGGCCGGACCGTGCTTCCGCCACCAAAGCCTCCACACTTTTATAGCCAAGCGCACGCCAGTTTTCCCCCATCACCTGCCCCACACCCCAACTAACCGAGGCATAGGCCGCGGCGCGGTTGATGCGAGCAGCCCGGGTGAGCAGTGCCCAGCGGGCGACTTGAGAGCGAGGGTTCTTCACCCCGCCAACTTTCGGGCTTGCAAGACGATTGCGCCGTGCTTGAACGCGGTCGGGCTTATTCAGCAATCTGTCGAAGTAATGTCCCTCAAAACGGATCAATGGCTCGGTCCTGTCGCCAAACCTTGCAAAGGCACAACCGCCGCTTTCCACCTCCACCACGGCGAGCAGAGCCGCCACGGGCACATTTAGCCGCGCAGCAATTTTGCCTACAGCCGCAATCGTCGTCTCATCAAACATTCACGCCGCCTCATTGATCTGGTTCCGTAGATCATGAGGCGGCGCGAGAGAAAGTGGATAAGTTTTCTAACCCATGGTGGGGATGGAGAACTCCGCCCCCTCCTTGATGCCCGACGGCCAACGCGATGTGATTGTCTTGGTGCGGGTGTAGAATTTGAACGCATCCGGCCCATGCTGGTTGAGGTCACCGAAGCCGGAACGCTTCCAGCCGCCGAACGTGTAGTAGGCAATCGGCACGGGGATCGGCACGTTGACGCCCACCATGCCGACATTGATACGGCTGGAGAAATCCCGCGCCGCATCACCGTCGCGGGTAAAGATCGCAACGCCGTTGCCGTATTCATGGCTCATGGCGAGGTCGATGGCTTCCTCATAATCCGGCGCATGGACAACGGAGAGGACGGGGCCGAAAATCTCTTCCTTGTAGATGGTCATGTCCTTGGTGACGTTGTCGAACAGGCAACCGCCCACGAAGAAGCCGTCTTCGTAGCCCTGCATCTTGAAGTCGCGCCCATCGACGGCAAGCGTCGCGCCTTCCTCGACACCCTTGTTGATGTAACCGAGCACACGTTCACGGGCTTCCTTCGTAACCAGCGGGCCGAAGTCAGCGTCGTCACCAGCAGTATAGGGCGCGATTTTGAGGTTCTCGACGCGCGGTGTGAGCTTCTCCATCAGGCGGTTGGCGGTGTCTTCTCCAACGGGCACGGCAACGGAAACCGCCATGCAGCGCTCGCCCGCCGCGCCGTAACCTGCACCCACCAGCGCATCAACGGCCTGATCCATATCAGCATCAGGCATGATGATCATGTGGTTCTTGGCACCGCCAAAGCACTGAACGCGCTTACCGTTGGCGCAGCCGCGGGTGTAGACATATTCAGCAATTGGTGTGGAGCCGACAAAACCAACGGCCATGATGTCTTCGTGATCGAGAATGCCATCGACGGAAGCTTTGTCACCTTGGACGACGTTGAGAATACCGTCTGGCAGGCCAGCTTCGCTCAACAGTTCCGCCAGCATGAGCGGCACGGATGGATCGCGCTCAGAGGGTTTCAGGATAAAGGCGTTGCCGCAAACAATGGCAGGGCAAAACTTCCACATCGGGATCATGGCCGGGAAGTTGAACGGCGTGATGCCGGCCACCACGCCAAGCGGCTGGCGCAGAGAGTGAATGTCGATGCCGGGGCCAGCGCCCTCGGTGAATTCACCCTTCAGGAGATGCGGCGCACCGATGCAGAATTCAGCAACTTCAAGGCCGCGGATTATGTCACCTTTGGCGTCCGGCACGGTCTTGCCGTGTTCGCGCGACAGGGCTTCTGCGAGTTTGTCCATATCGCGGTGGAGCAGACGTACGAATTCCATCATCACGCGGGCGCGTTTTTGCGGATTCGTCGCGGCCCAGGCGATTTGCGCTTGTTTGGCATTTTCAACGGCCGCGTTCAGCTCGCCCTCAGAGGCGAGTGGCACCTGTGCCTGAACGTCTCCCGTCGCGGGGTTGAAGACATCCGCGGAGCGGCCAGATGTGCCCTCCACCCGTTTGCCGCCGATATAATGTGGGATCGTGTCCATAGCCGTCTCTCCGGATCGTATTTTGAGGCTTTGTAGGGGAGCGAGACGGCGCGCGAAAGGCCGATTTGGGAACAGAAGGTCGCCTTTGCCCTTTTTACAGCCGCGACGGACGGCAACACCGCCGCCGATCCGATCTACGGGAGCAGATCTATGATTTCCGTCCGTCCACCGTCCTCGCAGGCACGGCAACACTCATCGCACCCCTGCTCATCATCCTGCCCGACACCCCAGTATTCCTCAGACCGGTTGCGTACCCATGCCCCATAACAGATCTTCTCCCCGCTTCGGCAGGAAAGCCGGTAGGTTTGAACGCGGTCATCGTCGATGATGTAAACTTCGTCGCTGCCCGGCCAGACTGCGTTTCTCGACTGTGAATAAAATTTCACACTGACCACGTTGTGATGTGAACTTTTCATGCGCCAGGTTATCTCGTCAGCACCGGCGGTGAGGGTCAGAACCGGACTTATAGCCAAAAGAACGATAGCGGCCAAAATCGCGGCAAACCGTTTTGCAATTTTCAAACCCGCCATTTCATAGCCCCGGCCCCGTTATGGCGTGATCATGGGTGAAGCGGGCGAACCGCGCAATGCGGCTACCCATTCTACCGCCCCCGCAACCGCGGATCGAGTGCATCACGCAGACCATCGCCGATATAATTCACCGACAAGACGGTGAGGGAGATGGCTAGACCGGGCCAGATCACCCGGCCGGGATAGTCGCGGGTATAGTCGATGGCGTCAAAGAGCAGGCGTCCCCAGGTCGGGAAATCCGGCGGAAAACCAAGACCGAGGAAAGACAGGGCGGATTCGGTGATGATCGCCGTTGCGATGCCGAGGGTCGCTGAGACCATAATGGGCGACAGCACGTTCGGCAGAACATGGCGCGTGATGATGCGGCGCGAAGGTGTGCCGATGGATTTTGCGGCCAGCACAAATTCCCGCTCCTTCAGCGCCAGCACATCGCCACGCACGATGCGGGCGGTCTGCATCCAGGAGGTTAAGCCAATGGCGGAGACCATGAGAATAAAAATGCCGCCTTCCGGGCCAAGCACGCCGCTGAGCTTTTCACGAAACAGCATGACGATGACGAGAAGCAACGGCAGCAAAGGCAGCGCCAGGAACAGGTCCGTAAAGCGCATGAGCGGGCCATCCATCCGGCGGAAATAGCCGGCGATCACGCCAATGGTGGAACCAAAGAGCAGCGACAAAGCCATGGCCGTGAGGCCAACGGCGAGGGAAACGCGCCCGCCGGACAAAACCCGGGCAAGGAGATCACGCCCAAGCTGGTCTGTACCCAGCGGATGCGCGAAGGACGCGCCTTGGTTGCGGGAGCGAATGTCCACGAAGGTCGGGTCGATAGTCCAGATCATCGGACCAAAGAAAACAAGGAAGACGATGGTCAAAAACACCGCCGCGCCGAACACCGCGCCTTTGTGGGATTTAAATTGCGCCCACACGTCACCAGCGAAGGAGCGGTGAACGCCCAGTGTTTGTTCAGGGAAAACGGTGAGGATTTGCTCGCGCGTAACCACCCGCCGCTTTGCACCAACTGGACCGCTCGGCTTTTGCCCTTTGGCTTTTACCTCAGTCATAACGGATCCTCGGGTCGAAGACGCCGTAGAGAATGTCGGCAATCAGGTTGAAGAGCACAATCAGCCCGGCAAACATGAAAGTGATCGTCTGCACCGTCGGCACGTCGCCGCCCTGGATGGCGATAATGAGCAACTGACCAAGGCCGTTCACCTTGAATATCTGCTCGGTGATGATTGCCCCGCCAAAGATCGCCGGCACGCCAAGGGCGATAACAGTGATGACGGGGATCATGGAATTGCGCAGCGCGTGAAGAAGAACGACCGAACGCTCTTTCACGCCCTTGGCGCGGGCGGTGCGCACATAATCCTGGTTGAGATTGTCCAGCATCGAGGCGCGCAGGAAGCGGCTGATCTGTGCCGTTGTCTGTAGCGCCAACACCATAACCGGCATGATCATCTGCCTAAACTGGAACTTGAAACTCTCCCAACCCACCACTTCATGGGTCGTGTCATAGATCGAGGGCAGCCAGAACATGCTCTCCCGTGGGATGATGATTGAGAACAAAATGATCACCAGCACACCGGAAAAGAAGGGTGGGACGGAAAAACCCACCATGGAGACGAATGTCCCCGCCTGGTCGAACCAGGAATATTGCCGATAGGCTGAAATGATGCCGATGGGCACGGCAATTAGCACACCGACCACATAGCTTGTTCCCACCACCCAAAGCGTCTGCGGCATGCGCTGAACGATAAGATCCATCACCGGCGAGCGGGTCTGGTAAGACAGAATGCGCTGGCCGATCTCGAACTGCGTCCCGAAAGTTTCGTTCATCCAGTGGAGCGGCTCGGTGACGACAATCTGCTTTAGCCATAAGAAAAATTGCACGAGGAACGGCTGGTTCACACCCAGGCTCTCACGGATCTTCTCACGCACTTCCGGCGGGATCGTCAGCGGCAGGTTCCCCGTCGGATCGGACGGCGACAGCTTCACGATGAAGAAAATGACGAAAGCTATAAACAGCAGCGTCGGTATCGAAACCAGAGTACGTCTGAACGTGTAAGTCAGCACAGGGACGGCTCCACTTTGCGTTTCAATGAAAACATGACGGCGTGTCCTGCTTGTGGGTGCAACAAACCGTTGCCCGATGTCCTGCCGTGAGAATTAACGCAGATGGGTAGAAAATGGGGCAGCGGCGGTTGTGGAAGTAGGGCGGCGCATCACTGCGCCGCCCCGGTTTTGGTCAGGCTCTGGGCCTTACTTCTTGCGGTACCAGTCTGCGACGTTCCAAAGCTCGGAATCCCAGGTGTTGAGCACAACACCGCCGAGGGTATTGGCAGCAGCAGAGACGCGACCGCGGTCAACGAGCGGCACGATGGTCATCGTGTCTTTCGTCAGCGCGTCGTTCATCTTCTTGGCAAGAGCCTGGCGCTTGGCCGGGTCACCGGTGCGACCAAGTTCAACAGCCATCGCGTCGTACTCTTCCGAGCAGAAGCGGTTGATGTTCTCACCTTGCCACTGTGTTTCCGGGCGCGGAGCCTTTTCACAGGTATACTGGGTCAGATACTGCTCCGGATCGGTTCCATCGAAGTTGTTGGCGTACATTTCAACGTCCGAATAGAACTTCTGGAACGTGTCCGGGGACGCTGGGTCACCACCAAAGAAGACGGAAGCATCGATGTTACGAAGCTCCGTGTCCACGCCGATTTCGGCCCAGTTCTGTTTGATGATGGACTGGAAGTCCTGACGCACGGCGTTGGTTGAGGTCTGGTAAGTCAGACGCAGGTCCATGCCATCTTTTTCGCGCACGCCATCACCGTTGGTGTCTTTCCAACCAGCATCGTCGAGCAACGCCTTGGCACCGGCAATATCCTGAGTGAGGCAACCGGTGTTGTTGGAGGCATAAGCAACCGGTGAAGGCACCAGGTTACAGGTTGGGCGACCAGCCTGGCCGTAGCCGATTTCCACCAGCAGCGGACGGTCAATAGCCATGGACAGAGCACGGCGAACACGCTCGTCCGACAGAATCGGATGCGGGTGCTTTGCAGTGGCCCGCTCGCCATCCGGCAGGTCCGGAGACGGGTTGGTTAGGTTCATTTCGATGCGCTCAACAAGCGTACCAAATGCGGAGAGGGGCGTGCCCTTGCCGCCTTTAGCCATACTGGCCAGCACGTCTGGTGCAAGCTGCAGGTTCCAGCCGTAGTCAAACTCGCCTGTTTCCATAACAGCACGGCCGGAATCGGCAGCGCTGCCACCACCTTTAAACGTCACCGAAGCAAAGGCAGGTTTGCCTTCTTCACGGTAGTTGTTGTTGGCTTCCATCGTGATCACGTCGTTGGGCTTGAACTCAACAACCTTGAAGGGGCCGGTGCCGGTCGGGCTGAAGTTGGCGTCCGTGCATTCAGGAGCTTTCGCGCCCAGGCAGTCCTGAAACTGCGCTTTTTGAATGATCGGGGACTGGCCACCCACAAAAGCGGAATACGGTACGTATTTTGATTCCGTGTAGTTGATGACGATAGTGCGCGCATCAGGTGTTTCGATCGATGAGATACCATCGAACTTGGCCGCCTGGGCGCAACCGCCTTCCGGGTGCATGCAATATTCAGCCGTAAAGGCCACATCAGCGGAAGTCACCGGTGTGCCGTCGGACCATTGAACGCCTTCAGACAGCTTCCAGGTCACCTTCTTGGAATCAGCGGAAATGCCGCCATTCTCCAACGTCGGGATTTCATCGACGAGGTAAGGAACAAGTTCACCATTCTCGTCAAAGCGAGCCAGCGGCTCAATGATCATCGAAGCTGCTTCAATGTCCTTAGTCCCAGCTGAAAGGTAAGGGTTCAAAGTGGACGGTGCCTGCCAGTAGATGATTTTCACCTCACCGTCGCGGCCACGAGGGCCACTATGGCCATCGGCCAGAGCCGTGCCCGAAGCAACAGCCATGGCGGCCGAAGCCAGCAGTATTGTTTTGAAATGTTTCATTGCGAGAAACGCTCTCCTGTTTTTGGAACGCTCTTAAAAAAGGGGCGCTCCTTCTCCTCCAGACCCT
The DNA here is from genome assembly GCA_929200315.1 of uncultured Alphaproteobacteria bacterium. Taxonomy (GTDB): domain Bacteria; phylum Pseudomonadota; class Alphaproteobacteria; order Rhizobiales; family Rhizobiaceae; genus Pseudahrensia. The sequence goes on from CAKMZB010000007.1 coordinate 124,755, forward strand.
TGAGGGCCTCTACAGTATCGCCGTTACTTCGCCTCCTCAGCAAAGTGGCAGGCGACAAACCTGTCTGATCCGATGGAACGCCAATCAGGCGGCGCCGTAAAGCATTTTTCCACATCCTCGCCGGCTGCCTTCTTGCTCTGTGCAAGCGGACAGCGGGTACAGAAAACGCAACCCTGAGGCGGGTTGGCTGGACTTGGCACGTCCCCGGTTAGAATCGTGCGTTGGCGCGTGGCCTCCACATCCGGGTCCGCAACGGGAACAGCGGAAAGCAGCGCTTTGGTATAAGGATGAAGCGGGTCGGCATAAAGGTCGGCGACCGGCGCAAGCTCCATGATCTTGCCCAAATACATCACCGCCACACGGCTGGCGATATGGCGAACCATCGACAAATCATGGGAGATAAAGAGGTAAGTCAGGCCACGTTCGGCCTGAAGGTCTTCAAGCAAATTCACGACCTGCGCCTGGATTGATACATCAAGCGCGGCAATCGGCTCATCACAAACGATGAAGTCCGGGTCAAGCGCAAGCGCCCGGGCAATGCCGATGCGCTGGCGCTGTCCGCCGGAAAATTCGTGCGGGTAGCGGTTCACGAAATCGGGGTTAAGGCCGACCTGATCGAGCAGTTCACGCACTCTTTCCTGCCGCTCCTTGGCACCCATGCTGGTGTGTTCCATCAACGGTTCACCGATGATCGCGCCGACTGTCATGCGCGGATTGAGGCAGGCTTGGGGATCCTGAAAGATCATCTGCATGCGTGGACGCATCCGGCGCATATCGCCGTCGGAAAGATCAGCAATGTCGGTGTCTTCAAACGTCACCGACCCTTCTGTCGGATCATAAAGGCGCAACACTGCGCGGCCTGTTGTGGACTTGCCGCAGCCGGATTCTCCAACCAGCCCCAGCGTCTCCCCGCGATAGACATCAAAACTCAGACCATCGACGGCCTTAACCTCGCCCACCCGGCGGCGCAGAAGACCTGCATGGATGGGGAAGTGGATCTTTAACTCAGAGACTGAGACCAGCTTTTCACTCATGCAGCGGCGCTTCCTGTCTGGTGTGACACATCGGCGTCCTCGTCGACTTCCAGCCAGCAGCGCGACTGTTGCCCCGGACTAACGTCAAAGAGCGGCGGGTTCTGGGAAAGGCAGCGCTCATGCACATGTTCGCAACGCGGTGCGAAGGGGCAGGCATGGAGCGCCTTGCGCAGGTTTGGCGCCTGGCCGGGAATAGAGCGAAGACGCTCGTCGCGGCCCGCACTCAACTCGGCAGATGGCAATGTTTCCAGCAGCGCGCGGGTATAGGGATGGCGTGGGTCGTCATAGAGTTTGTCGACCTCGGCCATCTCAACAATCTGTCCGCCATACATAACCGCTACACGGTCCGCGATACCGGCAACGACGCCGAGGTCATGGGTGACCCAGACAATGGCCGTGCCCGTCTTTTCACGCAGATCTTTGACCAATTCGATAATCTGGGCCTGCACTGTCACATCAAGGGCAGTGGTGGGTTCGTCGGCAAACAACACTTTGGGATCGCAAGCCAGCGCAATCGCAATCATCACGCGCTGGCGCATGCCACCGGAAAACTGGTGCGGATAATCGTCCAGCCGCGCATCGGGAGATGGAATGCCAACCAGCGCCAGCAATTCAGCGGCCCTCTTGCGAGCCGCCCTGCCAGAAAGGCCCATATGCAATTTCAGCGGCTCGATGAGCTGAAAGCCAACGGTGAACACTGGGTTCAGCGAGGTCATAGGGTCCTGGAAGATGAAGCCTATCTCCCCGCCCCGCACGCCGCGCAATTCATCTTCAGAGAGCGACACAAGATCGCGTCCGCCAAACATCACCCGGCCATCGGTAATTTCCGCAGGCGGCATCGGCAACAGCTTGAGGCAGGACATCATGGTCACGGACTTGCCGGAGCCGGATTCTCCCACCACGCCAAGCAATTCCCCCGGCCGCAGCGCGAAGTTGACATCGTTGACGGCGTGGACATGGCCCGCTGACGTGCGAAAACGCGTCGTCAGCCCCTCGACAGACAAAACCGGCTCAACTGATGTCCCCGCAGTGTTCACGCCAGCACTAAGTTCCCTCTCCATGGACGGCACACTAGCCAGCCAAGCGGCACACGCAAGCCGCTTTCGCCCAATTATTCACGGCAAGGTCAATCTCTGGCCTCATTTCATGGGATTGTGCAACGAAAGGTCGTGCCGCACGGCCCCTCTCAAAGCCATTACTGGCAAGGCATTTGGGTGGAGCGGGCGGGACGTTCACACATCGTTAACCATCTGTAGCAAGCCGTCTTTAAGGGTGATCTTCTAAACCAGCTGCTACAAATGAATTCACCTGCGCTTGGCCGATCACGGCCAGCGGGCAGGAACGCCAAGGAGCCCGGCCATGAGCCGCACAATCCGTCTAGTCGCTTTTGCCTTCATGGCAGTCCTCGCCTTGTCCGCCTGCTCCAAAAAGGGTGTGCCGGACAATCTGGGCCTCAACGCTCCAGCCGGTTCGACCCAGGATTTTGCCGTCAATGTGGGTGATCGTGTCTTCTTTACAGTGGATTCTTCCACCCTTTCCGGCGATGCCCGCGCAACGCTCGACAAACAGGCCACCTGGCTGCAGCGCTATCCGACCTACCGCATCACTATTGAAGGCCATGCGGATGAGCGCGGCACGCGAGAATACAACATTGCCCTTGGTGCACGTCGTGCGGCCGCCACCCGCGACTACCTCGTTGCCCGCGGCATTCCGACAACCCGCATGCGCACCATTTCCTATGGCAAGGAACGCCCGGTTGCTGTTGGCTCCGACCTTGCAAGCCTCAACCAGAACCGCCGTGCCGTGACGGTGCTGAGCGGTGCGGCCGGCGGCTAGGGACTGATTTTGATGCAAGCTAAAAGCCATTTTCTCTCCCTTGCACTCGCCGCAACGCTTTTCGCTCTGGCGAACAGCGCCGGTGCCGCACAGCTTCAACCGCTGCCGGTCACCCCGCTGGTGATCCAGGCACAAGCTGACCCGACCTTCCGCATCAACGAGCTTGAGGAGCGCGTGCGGCAGCTGACGGGGCGCGTGGAGGATCTCAATTTCCTGCTGCTCCAGATGCAGGAAAATATGCGCAAGATGCAGGAAGACAATGAGTTGCGCTTCCAGGAACTGGAAGACCAGCGCGGCTCGCTCAGCCGTGATCCAAACCGCGATGTTGCCCTGGGCGGCGGACTTGCCGACGGAGGCTCCGGCAGCCTGGAAAAGCCTGACGCGGCGTCCGGCCAGGACGCCGCGGATGACACGCAGACGGCAGACGGTGGCAGTGACGTCGCCCCAGCAGCCCCACCCCGCGCGCTTGGTACCCTGACATTTGATGCTGACGGCAACGTCATAGACGCAGCCCCCGCCGATCAGGCGGAGGATGCGCTTGCTTCCATGGAACGCCCCTTTGGCGAAGGCAGTCCCGGCGCAGTAGATGCTTCGCAATTTGGCGCAACACCCGGGCAAGTCTTAAGCGTCGCCCGCTCGGCGATCGTAAACCGCCGGTTTGGGCGTGCCGAGACAGCCTATCGCGCGGCCATGAAAGCTTGGCCGAGTGACCCTTCGGCGGGTGAAATGGGTGCCGGTCTGGGTGAAGCGCTGTTTTGGCAGAAGAAATATTTCGCCGCCGCCGAAATGCACCTGGAAACCCACCGCAAGCACCCGGATGCGCAGACCGCACCGGACAATCTTCTGGGTCTTGCCCTATCGCTCGCCGGTCTCAACCAACGGGAAGTTGCCTGCGCCACCTATGCCGAAGTGCTCAAGCAATATCCCAAAGCGGAGCGGCGGCTGGGTGAGCGGATCAAGGATGAGCAGGCTGCCGCCCGCTGCTGAGGCCATCGCCACGCTCTTCTGGAAGCGAGAGCGGGTGTTAGTGGCGCTGTCTGGCGGCGGAGATTCCGTTGCCCTGCTTCACATTCTTCATGAGGCCGGGCTGACGCTCGCCGCAGCGACTGTCGACCACGGTTGGCGCGACGAAGCCAAAGAAGAACAGGCCCTCGCCGCGGCTCTCTGCACGTCGCTTGGACTGGCGCATCAGGTGCTGGAGCTGGAAAAACCGCCAACCTCACAGGAAAAAGCACGCATTGCCCGCTATGATGCACTTACCGCCCATGCCTGCGCCACCGGCTGCACCACTATCGCTATTGGCCACACTGCGGATGACCAGCGTGAAACCCTTGCCATGCGGGCCGCGCGCCTTCTGCCGGAAAGTAGCGCCCGTGGCCTTGCCGGTATCGCGCCGCTTGCAAGCCACGCCGTCACGCCTCACCAGCGCGTGCGCCTCGCCCGCCCGCTGCTGGAAGAACGCCGATCGGCGCTTCGATTTTGGCTCCAAGCCCGCTCCATCGCCTGGGCGGACGACCCGACAAATGAGGACAAGCGTTTTGAGCGCGTCCGTCGGCGGCAGGCGGGTGGTGCGCAGACAAGCGCGGCTCACCGCCTTGCCAACCTTGCCCAGAAAGACCGAGCCTGGCTCGCGGCGCGGGTTGCAGAGCATTTGCGCCAACATGCAAGCAAGGACGGCGATGTCCTGATTCTTGCCCGCAACACCGCCCCATCACTCGTCGAGCGGGACGCGCTGGCCATGCTTATCCTCGCCCAAGGCGGGATGCCATATCGCGCTAGCCCGACAAAGCTCAACGCCTGCCTGGAAACCACAGCAGGCCAGCACACCCTTGGCCGTTGCCTCGTCACGCTCAACGCCGCAACCATTCGCGTTGAACGCGAGGCCCGCAATGCCTCTCCCCCGCCCAAACCGGGCACGCTCTACGACGAGCGTTTCTATGTGGAGAGCGACGGCAATCTCACCCCATTCGTCGCCGCGATGGAGCGCTTTCGCCCTCTCAGCGATGATCCGCTTCACGCAGCCTTGATGGCGCTCCTTCAAAAATAAGCGGCACCAATCGCCGCAGGGAGCGCTGCAAACCTTGGCAGAGCCTTGTTGCCTGCCTATCTTCATCGGCAACTCGGGACTTCCTGCTGGTCCGCCATCGCGTCTCCGGCCCACGAAAGTGATTTCATGAACACCAATTTCCGCAATTTCGCGCTCTGGGGTCTCATCGCATTGGCGCTTATCGCCATGTTCCAGATGTTTCAGCCCTCCGGCGACAGCCAGCCGACCAGCGAGATCGCCTATTCCTCCTTCCTGAAGGCGGTGGAACAGCGGCGGGTGGAATCCGTAACCATTCAGGGCAATGAGATCACCGGCTCCTATACCGATTCCAGCACTGGTTTCACGACCTTCGCTCCGGAAGATCCAAATCTTGTTAAAACACTGACGGAACAAGGCGTTACTATTTCCGCCAAACCCACCACAGATGGCCAGACGACCTTTACAGGCATCCTCTTGTCGATGCTGCCTTTCCTGCTGCTGATCGGCGTGTGGATCTTCATCATGCGCCAGATGCAATCCGGCCAGGGCAAAGCGATGGGCTTTGGCAAATCCAAGGCCAAGCTCCTCACCCAACATGAAGGCCGCGTCACGTTTGATGATGTCGCCGGGGTGGACGAAGCCAAGGAAGATCTGGTCGAGATTGTCGACTTCCTGCGCGATCCGCAGAAGTTCCAGCGCCTTGGTGGCAAAATGCCCCACGGCGTGCTGCTGGTTGGGCCTCCCGGAACGGGTAAGACCCTCACTGCCCGCGCAGTGGCGGGTGAAGCGAATGTGCCGTTTTTCACCATTTCCGGTTCCGATTTCGTCGAAATGTTTGTCGGCGTTGGTGCAAGCCGCGTGCGCGACATGTTCGAGCAGGCGAAAAAGAACGCGCCCTGCATCGTCTTTATTGACGAGATCGACGCTGTTGGCCGCCACCGTGGTGCCGGTCTTGGCGGCGGCAACGATGAGCGTGAACAGACGCTCAACCAGCTGCTCGTGGAGATGGACGGCTTTGAAACGAATGAGGGTATCATCCTGATTGCCGCGACCAACCGTCCGGATGTTCTTGACCCTGCGCTGCTGCGCCCGGGCCGTTTTGACCGCCAGGTTGTGGTCTCCAACCCCGACATCATTGGCCGTGAGGCGATCCTTAAAGTGCATGTAAAGAACGTGCCGCTCGCCCCCAATGTCGACCTCAAGGTCATTGCTCGCGGTACCCCCGGCTTTTCCGGCGCCGACCTCATGAACCTCGTCAACGAAGCCGCGCTTCTCGCCGCCCGGCGTGAAAAGCGGCTGGTGACGGCGCAGGAATTTGAGGACGCCAAAGACAAGGTGATGATGGGTGCGGAACGCCGCACCATGGTCATGTCGGAGGAAGAAAAGCGCAACACGGCCTATCATGAGGCCGGTCATGCGCTCGTTGCGATCACGGTCCCCGCTTCCCACCCCGTCCACAAAGCCACCATCATTCCACGTGGCCGCGCGCTTGGCATGGTGATGCAGCTTCCCGAGCGGGACCAGATTTCCATGTCCTATGAGGAAATGACGTCCCGCCTGGCTGTGATGATGGCGGGCCGCGTGGCGGAGGAGCTAACCTTCGGCCACAAGAACGTCACCTCCGGCGCGTCCTCAGACATCGACCAGGCGACCAAGCTCGCCCGGGCAATGGTCACGCAATGGGGTTTTTCCGACAAGCTCGGCAAGGTCGCCTATGGCGAGAACCAGCAGGAAGTGTTCCTCGGCCATTCTGTCGCCCAGTCAAAGAACGTGTCGGAAGACACTGCCCAGATCATCGATGCGGAAGTGCGTCGTCTGGTGGATGAAGGTTATGATACGGCCAAGAAAATCCTGACCAAGCGCAAGAAGGATCTGGAAGCCCTGGCGCAGGGGCTGCTGGAATATGAAACGCTAACGGGATCAGAAATCGACGCTCTGATGAACGGTGATGCCCCTGCCCGCGACCAGGGTGACGACACTCCGCCGTCGCGCGGTTCCGCCGTTCCAAAGTCTGGCACCAAGACCGGCAAACCCCGCAAGGGTGGTGCTTCCGGCAAGGGTGGGTTGGAGCCGCAGCCGTCCTAAGTCGACGCCCGTCGAAGCGGCAGGATCAAGCTGTTTTCCAACGCAAATCTACACTCAGCCTGCCCCTCCAGCCTTGCAAAAGGCGTTTGCAGGGCGCTAACTCGGTGACAGCATCATAGATCGGCGTGATGATATCGCGCCCTGCTATCCGGAGGCCTTCCCATGCTGCGCGCCCTTGCTCTTACTGCCGCTCTTCTTGTTCCACTCACCACCGCAGGTTGGGCTAAGACCAGCTTCATTCCAGCGGGAGAGGGGGCGCAAGAGAGGCTGCTGGAGGCACTGATCCTTGCCGAGGAAGGCGATACGATCAGACTGGCCCCAGGCACCTACAACTTCACCGATGGCCTGTCCCTTGATGTTGACGGCGTCACGCTGCGTGGCGCTGGGCCTGACCGCACTATCCTTTCCTTCACCGAACAGACCGGCTCCGGAGAAGGTTTGCTGGTCACCTCCAGCAGGGTTGTTCTGGAGAACTTCGCTGTTGAAGACACAAAAGGTGACGGCATCAAATCGAAGGGGTCGGAGGAGATCACTTTCCGCAACCTGCGCGTGGAATGGACCGCCGGACCACGGGAGGAGAACGGCGCCTACGGCATCTACCCCGTCTCGTCGCGCAATGTGCTGATTGAAAACAGCGCGGCCATCGGCGCGTCAGATGCCGGCATCTATGTCGGGCAGAGCCAGGACATTATCGTGCGCAACAACCGCGCAACGCATAACGTCGCCGGTATCGAGATTGAGAATTCCTACCGCGCTGAGGTGTACGGCAACACAGTGACTCACAATACTGGCGGCATCCTCGTCTTTGACTTGCCAAATCTGCCGGTTCAGGGCGGTCACGATGTTCGCGTCTTCGACAATGACATCGTCAACAACGACACGCCGAACTTTGCGCCAGAAGGCAACATCGTCGCCATTGTGCCCAAGGGTATCGGCGTCATGGTGATGGCCAATCGCAATGTTCATGTCTTCGGCAACCGTTTCGATGGCAATGGCACGGCCCATATCCTCATCGCCGCCTACCCAGAGGATTATGAAGACGACAATTACACCTTCGTCCCCCGCGGCGTTTACGTGCATGGCAACGAATATGGCCGCGGCGGCTTTGAGCCCGATGGCGAGGTCGGCAAGATCATCACTGACGTGACCGGCGACGACGTGCCGGACATCGTCTGGGATGGGGTGACGCAGATCAGTGAATATTTCAGCTGGGTCAGCGCAGAAGACGGCATCTATATTGAGGAGGCCGATGGCACGACATTCGCCAACCTCAAGATGATCTCACAACTGCTGCTGCCATGGTCCACCAGCCCGGATCGCGACATTGCTGACTATGCAGGCAGCTTGCCGGAACTGGCGCCCGTCAAGCTCCCGCAGGATGACGACAAGGCGTCGTAACTATGCGACGGCTGCTTGTCCTCGCTCTGGCTGCGCTGTTTTCAATCAGCACCACCTCTGTGGTGCATGCCGGGACTGATGAGGCAGCGATAGTCGCAAAGCGCCCGCAAAAACTGCTGTCCCAGTTCGGCTTTTTCAGTGATCTGGCAAAGCAGAAACCGTCGAAGGGCGTTGTCCCTTTTGACATTGCAACGCCCCTCTTCACTGACCACGCGCTGAAGAAGCGCTTCGTCTACGTACCGGCAGGCCAAGCAGCCACTTACAATCCGCGCGAAGCGTTCGCGTTTCCTGTCGGCACTGCGCTGATCAAGACGTTCTACTATTCTGCAGACCTGCGACGGCCGGACGAGAACATCCGGCTTGTCGAAACCCGCCTGCTGCTGCGGCAGGAACGGGGCTGGCAGGCCTGGGCCTATATCTGGAATGAGGAGCAGACAGACGCTGTGCTGAACATCACCGGCGCGTCCTTTCCGGTGGAGACGGTCGGGCTGAACGGCAAACCGCTTGGCATCAACTACAGCGTCCCCAACAAAAACCAGTGTAAGGGCTGTCACGCCAAGGACGGCGAGATTGTCCCCATCGGTCCCAAGACGCGCAATCTCAACAAGATTTATCCGTACGAACTCGGTGCCGAAAACCAACTCGCCTTCTGGCAGAAGACCGGCATTCTCGACAACCTGCCGCTGCTCGAAACGGTCGACGCCGTTCCCGATTGGCGTGATGAGGCGGAGCCGGTCAACGCCCGCGCTCGCGCATGGCTCGACATTAATTGCGCCCATTGCCACCGCCCGGAAGGGCCGGCCAGCAACAGCGGGCTCAATCTGGGCTGGCACGTAGAGGACCGCGTCGCGCTCGGTGTCGGCAAACGTCCCGTTGCTGCCGGTCGCGGTTCGGGCGGGCGGGAATTCTCCATCCTACCGGGCGATCCCGGCGGGTCCATTATCGTCCACCGGGCTGCTTCCACGGAACCGGGTGTCATGATGCCGGAACTTGGCCGCAGCGTGGCCGACCCGGACGCGGTGGCGCTGTTGCGCCGCTGGATTGAAGAGATGGAGTGAGGAGATGGAGCACTAAGCGCCATGCGGCGCGGCGCTCCACATTAGGCAAAAATTAAGTCTGTCAGAAAGCGTCACAAAATGTGACGGGCCTTTGCGCAAGCGCTGGCGTAGAATGCCTCTCGCGTCGCAAAGTCTGGGGGGACTGCCAACCTCCGCGCGCAAACCACACAACTTTCAGACGCCGCCGCTCCACCATCGAGCATTCCACGAGAGATCAGTTTATGTCCGACGCTACTGCCAAACGCCGCTATTTTGGAACAGACGGAATCCGCGGCTATGCCAACAAATCTCCCATGACAGCGGAAACGGCCATGAAGGTCGGCATGGCGGCAGGGGTTAAACTGCGCCAAGGCGGCCATCGCCACCGGGTGGTGATCGGCAAGGATACGCGCCTGTCGGGCTACATGCTGGAAAACGCCCTTGTGGCTGGCTTTACTGCCGCCGGCATGGACGCCCTCCTCCTTGGCCCGGTGCCGACCCCCGCCGTTGCCATGCTCACCCGTTCCATGCGCGCCGACATTGGCGTGATGATTTCCGCCTCCCATAACCCTTACCACGACAACGGCATCAAGCTGTTCGGCCATGACGGGTTCAAACTGTCCAATGCCGACGAAACCGCCCTTGAAGACCTGATCGACCAGGATCTTTCCCACCACATGGCGAGCGGAGAATCCATCGGCAAGGCCACGCGCATCGAAGGCGTGGGCGACCGTTATGTGGAAACCGCCAAACGCACCCTGCCGCGTAACATGTCGCTGACCGGCATGCGCGTAGTGCTCGATTGCGCCAATGGTGCCGCTTACAAGGTTGCTCCGCAGGCGCTGTGGGAACTTGGCGCAGATGTCATCGTCATTGGCGATGAGCCTAACGGCCTCAACATCAATTCAGAATGCGGCTCCACCGACACGGCAGCTTTGCAAAACAAGGTCAACGAAGTGCGCGCCGATATCGGCATCGCGCTTGATGGCGATGCGGACCGGGTCATCATTGTCGATGAGAAATCCAAGGTCGTGGACGGCGATCAGCTTATGGCGGTGGTTGCTGAATCCTGGAAGGAGAAAGATCGCCTGGCTTCGAACGGGATCGTGGCGACGATCATGTCCAACCTCGGGCTTGAGCGCTATCTGAACTCGATCGACCTCTCCCTTGCCCGCACCGCTGTTGGCGACCGCCACGTTGTCGAACACATGCGCAAGCACGGCTTTAATGTCGGTGGCGAGCAATCCGGCCACATCGTGCTGTCCGACTACGCGACAACCGGCGACGGACTTGTGGCTGCATTGCAGGTCATGACGGTGGTGAAGGAATCTGACCGTGAGGTCTCCGCCATCTGCAACCGTTTCACCCCGGTCCCGCAGGTGCTGAAGAATGTGCGCTACAGCCAGGGCGAGCCGCTGGAGGCGCAAGAAGTGGAGAAAGCCATTGCTGATGCTCGTGAAAAACTCGCCAATACCGGCCGCATCGTCATCCGCAAATCCGGCACAGAGCCGCTGATCCGCGTCATGGCGGAAGGAGATGATGAGACACTCATCAACAATGTGGTGGACGAAATTTGCGGAACGCTGCGCAAGGCAGCGGCCTAGCCAGTTACCTGAATTTCAAAAGAAAAAGGCCCCGGCTCTTATCGAGACGGGGCCTTTTTGGTTCAGGCGTTTAGCGTGATTGGACGCCTAGGCGCTTTCTGCCATCGGCATTTCTTCAGGCTCGCGCAGCACATAGCCACGGCCCCATACGGTCTCAATGAAATTGGTGCCGCCGGTTGCAGAAGCCAGCTTCTTGCGCAACTTACAGATGAAGACGTCGATGATCTTCAATTCCGGCTCGTCCATGCCGCCATAAAGGTGGTTGAGGAACATTTCCTTGGTGAGCGTAGTGCCCTTGCGGAGCGAAAGCAGCTCCAGCATCTGGTATTCCTTACCGGTCAGATGCACGCGCTGGCCGGCAACTTCCACCGTCTTGGCGTCAAGGTTCACCTTGAGATCACCCGTGGTGATGATGCTCTCCGCATGGCCCTTGGAGCGGCGCACAATTGCCTGGATGCGGGCAACAAGCTCATCCTTGTGGAAGGGCTTGGTCATGTAGTCGTCTGCACCAAAGCCGAGGCCGCGCACTTTGTCTTCAATGCCTGCAAGACCGGAGAGAATGAGGATCGGTGTCTTCACCTTCGCCACACGCAGCGTGCGGAGCACCTCGTATCCCGACATATCAGGCAGGTTTAGATCGAGGAGTATAATGTCGTAATCATAGAGCTTGCCGAGATCGACGCCCTCTTCACCAAGGTCCGTCGTGTATACGTTGAAGCTCTCAGACTTCAACATAAGCTCGATGGACTGAGCCGTGGCGCTGTCATCTTCAATCAGCAAAACACGCATTTATCTTCCCCTTCGGAACGGCACCACGTGCCTGGTCGCTCTTTCCAACGTCCAAACCCTGCTTCGAACATGGTTAACAAATCGTAACCCGATAGGGAATCGCCTATGAGTCGAATTTGAGAACTTTTTCGCAAACCTCTGGATTCGTGGCTTTCTTCTCTCGGCCAGCTTGGGACGGCGGTTAATGATCGTTACGGCGTGCCCTGCCCCCGATCCCCTGTCCTTTTCCGCTTAAGATGCGGATCAAGCAGGAGAAAGCCTGACTTCCGTAATCGCGATATTGAGGGGCAATGGTAAAGAAGTCCTTACCGTGAAAGGATTTGGCAAGGTCCATGAAGAGGGTGTGAAAGTTGAGGGTAAAGCGCACCTTAAGACCAAATTTTTTGCCGCCCCCAACATTCTTTGTTGCCGGGGTGGGTACTTTTTTAAGGTTTAGGCGCCAATGATTTGCCCAAGGCCGTGCGTTATTCGGCCCCGCAACCCGCACTTTGTTTTTGGCGGCTTGCGGCACAGCGTTGGAGTATCGAGTTATGAAGTCTCGTGAGAGTGTGCTTCGGTTGAAGCGATTTCAGGTTCAGGAAAAAGCCCGCCAGGTGTCCCAGATCGACACCATGATTGCCGACTTTTCCCGCATGGAAGCAGATCTGGATGGCCAGATTGCCTATGAGGAGAAGAAAGCAGGCATTACTGACCCTGAACATTTTGCCTATCCCACCTTCGCCAAAGCCGCCCGCCAGCGCCGCGAAAATCTGCAAACCAGCCGCACTGATCTGGAGAACCAGAAAGAAGCAGCGGCCGAGGCACTTAGCGATGCGCAGGTCGAGCTTGCAAAGCTGGAAGCTAAGGAAAAGCGCGACGGCCAGACGAGCGAAGCGCCAAACGAAATGTCCGACTACGAACGCGCCGGGATGATCGGCTAGTCGCGAAAATTTCTGACTTCGGCGAGGAATATTTCGCCGAATTCCCGCAATTTGGTTTTGCCAATGCCTTTGACGGCGGAAAGTGCTTCCGTCGTTCCGGGCCGCATGACGGCAATTTCTTCAAGCGTCCGGTCAGCAAAAACCACATAGGCGGGAACACCGCGCTCCCGCGCCAGATCAAGCCGCAGTTTCTTCAGCGCCGCCAGCAAGTTCTGGTCGCGGGCGGAGAGGTCGGCGCGGGGGGCAGCCTTTTTGGGTGATGAACGCCCACTGCCGGAGCGCGACGGCTTTAGTGCCTTTGGTTCCAGGCGGAACTCAAACCGCCCCTGCCCTCGCGTCAACGCATTACCCTTATCGGTGATGAGCAGGCTGGAATAACCACCAATATCCACCTCCAGCAGACCGATCGCCAGCATCTGACGGATGATCGAGCGCCACTCGTGCTGGCTGTAGCGCTCTCCCTTGCCATGGACTTCCAGTCGGTCGTGACGCTGGGCGACGACCTTCTCCGTCTCAGCTCCGCGCAGAACATCAATGACATGAGCCTGCCCGTAGCGGCCCCCGGTTTCCAAAATCGCTTCAAAGACCATCTCAGCTTCCTCCTGCCCGTCCTGGAGTGTGACGGGGTTGGCGCAATTGTCGCAATTTCCGCAGGACTCGATGGTCTCGCCGAAATAGGAGAGCAGAGCCTGGCGGCGGCAACCGGTAGCTTCGGCATAGGCGATAAGGGCGGAAAGGCGGGAAGATTCCCGCCGCTGATGGTCATCGTCGGTATCGCCCTGGGTGATGAATTGCTGGCGCAATCGGATGTCCCCCGAGCCGAAGATCATCATCGCGTCCGCCGGTTCTCCGTCTCGACCGGAACGGCCGATCTCCTGGTAGTAAGCTTCAACAGACCCTGGCAGATCGGTGTGGAAGACAAAGCGCACGTCCGGCTTGTCGATCCCCATTCCAAAAGCAACCGTTGCGGCGACGATTAACCCATCTTCGCTGACGAAGCGGTCTTGTCGCGCGGTGCGCTCATCCGGCGCGAGACCGGCATGATAGGCGACAGCGGCGTGGCCGTTTTCGCCAAGCAGGGTTGCAACTTCCTCGGTCTTCTTGCGCGACAGGCAATAGACGATCCCGCTTTGCCCGCCGCGACCATCAAGATAATCGAGAAGCTGGTCCTTCCAGCGGTTTTTCTGGGAGACATTCAGCGCAATGTTCGGTCGGTCGAAACCGGAGACGAAGGTCTTGTGCGGCCCGGCAAAGAGTTGAAGTTCGATATCACGCCGCGTCGCTTCATCCGCCGTCGCGGTCATCGCAGCGATGGGCACGCCGGGGAAGCGTTCGGCAAGCTGACCAAGCCCCGCATAGTCCGGCCGGAAGCTCGGACCCCATTGGGAGAGGCAATGCGCCTCATCAATCGCGATGAGAGAGATCGGCAGGCGCGACAGCGCCTCCAGCATACGCGGGGTCAGCAGCCGTTCCGGCGCCATATAGAGAATGCGTGTCTGCCCGGCCGCCGCCCGGCGCCAGGTCGCAATGTTGACCTCCCGGTCATGGCCGGAATGGATCGCGTCAGCTCCGACACCCGCAAGGCGCAGGGCATTGACCTGATCGTTCATCAACGCGACCAGCGGAGAGACAACAATCGTCAGCCCTGGCAAAACAAGACCCGGCACCTGAAAACAAAGCGACTTCCCCGCCCCAGTCGGCATGACGGCGAGCACGCTGGTGCCCGCCAGCAGTGTGTCGATAATCTCTTCCTGCCCCTCGCGGAAAGCCGGATAGCCAAAGACGTCTTTGAGCACGTCGTGCTTTGAAGTGGCGGGAAGATCTGCGGCGGCGGCCTGCATGGCAGACGGTCTTTCGGGCGAATCGGATCGTCAGGACATTACAACCGCCCCGCCCCGGGCGACACCGGGTGCGGTGGCAATTCCCTTCTTAAGCCTGGCCGCCACGGCGTGCGGTCGCCAGACGCGCCACCATGCAGATGAGCAGGAAAAGCTGGACGTGACCAACGGTCTCCAGCGTCTCTTCGGCAATATCGTTAAAGGTCCAGTAGCCGGGGAGGAATTGCCAGACGTGCCCGTCAAAGGCATCGGCCACCGCATAGTTGAGAAACGTGCCGCCCAACCAGAGCCGCAGCCAGAAATCCGACAGGTAATGGGTGAGGTTTTTGCGCTCCATGGAGAACCACCAGACCAAAGCGGCCAAAGCGAAATAGATGGCCCAATTGGTGAAGCCGAAATGCAATTCGCGCAGGAACAGCGCAAAAACAAGAAGAGCCGCCATGCGGGTCATGGTCTCCGGCACCCAGCGCCAGACGAGAACAGCAAGGGTCAGTGTCAGGGCTACAATTGTGGGAGAAACGGTTTCCTGGACCTCCTTTTCCACCACCCAGCGCCAGGACGTTGCGCCAATGGCGAGGATCGCAAGAACAGCCACAATGGGGATGAACCAGACCGGCCAAGGCGTTGCCCGCAACGCCGCCCACCCGGACGCCCAATGGGTCGTCACCTGCTCACGCCAAAAGGCAGTCTCGTCCAGTCTTGAACCGTTCATGCTAAAGAAATTCCGCCAAACAACGCGCCGCCCTCTACGACACTTTGCCAAAGCTGGCGAGGGTTCTATAAGCCGCCAAACGACAGACACGGCGCAGGAGCGGGCGATGGCCGGCCATTCCAAATTCAAAAACATCATGCACCGCAAAGGGCGTCAGGACGCCGTGCGCTCCAAGCAGTTTGCAAAACTGTCCAAAGAGATCACCGTTGCATCAAAGCTTGGCGGACCTGACCCAGACGGCAACCCGCGCCTGCGTCTCGCAATTGCAAACGCCAAGGGCCTGTCCATGCCCAAGGACAACATCCAGCGCGCCGTGGACAAGGGCGCAGGTGGCGACACCGAGGAAATGTTTGAAATCCGCTATGAGGGTTACGGCCCCGGTGGCGTAGCAGTGATTGTGGAAGCGCTGACCGATAACAAAAACCGCTCTGCGGGGAACGTGCGCGCAGCTTTCACCAAGAACGGTGGTGCTCTGGGCGAAACCGGCTCTGTCGGTTTCATGTTCGAACGTGTCGGCGAGATTAAATATCCAGCCGAAGTGGCTGGTGAAGACGCCGTTATGGAAGCGGCCATCGAGGCTGGTGCCGATGATGTCTCCTCCGATATGGACGAAGAGGGCGACGGCCACGCAATCATTACCGCCTTTGAAGACCTCGGTGATGTGGCCAAGGCGCTTGAAGACACCCTTGGTGAGCCTTCAAGTGTCAACGTCATCTGGAAGCCGCAGAACCAGGTCCCGGTGAACGAGGAGAAGGGCAGCACGCTCCTTAAGCTCATCGACACGCTGGAGGACGATGACGACGTGCAAAACGTCTATGCCAATTTCGACATTGACGATGAAACCATGGCGAAACTGTCGGCCTAGCTGTTCAAATTCAACCGCACGCATCTGGGGGGTGACGGCGTCATGGAAGTCCTGTTTCTGCTGATCGGTATTGGGCTTATCGTTGGAGCCATCCTTGGTTTTGTTGCCGTATTCCGCCTCGCATCATTGCGCAGGCAGTTAGACAGCGCTCTTGCGCGCATCGCAGATCTGGAAGCGAGCAAGGCGGCCGACATATTTGCAAGACGAACGCTCCTACCCTGGAGCCGGCAACCGCAAACAAAGGCCGTGCCGGAGGCGACGGCCTTTGAAACGGTTAATGAAGAAGTTAAGGCGCAGGAGCCTGAGGCCGCGTCGACTGATGAAACGCCAGCAGAGGCCTTACCGCCAGAACCAGAGACACTAGCGGCTCCAAAGCCCCAAACTCTATCGCTAGAAGATGCGATCGGCGGCAAATGGGCTGTTTGGGTTGGCGGCGTCGCGCTCACGTTTGGGGCAGTATTCCTGGCGAAATATTCCATCGAACAGGGCCTGCTCTCTCCGGAAACACGGCTGCTGCTCGGTTTTGGCTTCTCGCTTGCTCTTATTGCAGCCGGCGAATGGACGAGGCGGCGGGGTGCGACTTTCTCTGTTGCCGGTTTTGAACGCGCCAATGTACCCGCGACGCTCACGGGAGCAGGCACGACCGGGGCATTTGCGGTCATGTATATTGCCTATGCGATCTTTAGCTTTATTGGGCCCACACTTGCCTTCGCCGGGATGGGTCTGCTGGCGACGGGCACTATGTTTGCCGCCGTGCTACACGGCCCTTCATTGGCCGCGCTCGGCCTGCTTGGCGCCTATGCGGCGCCCTTCATGGTGTCGAGTGAAGACCCCTCACCCTGGACGCTGGCGCTCTATGCCCTCGCTGTCTCCGCTGCGGCCTATACTGTGGCGAGAATTCGGCTGTGGCTCTGGCTCGCCATTGCGGCAGCTGTGGGCCTGTGCCTCTTCACGTTGCCGATCGCCTCCATTGGCGAAGGTCTTATCGATCGGGTCACGCTGGATTTCTATTTGGCTTGTGCCTTTGCAATGAGCACCTATGTGTTCGTCCTCTCCCACGAGAACAGGCGGGAAACCACAGACTGGCTCGCCAGCGCTATCCTCACCATCTTCATTCTCGCCAGCTGGCTGCCGGCCACTTATGGCAATACGGGATTGTTGACGGGCGTTGAAATCGTCACCGTATTAATCACCGGATTTGGCCTTGCCGCGTTCTGCGGCGCGTTGCGCTATCTCCCCGCTGTCGCCGCCGTCGTCACGGTATTGCGCTATGCAGACTACGAGCTGCCAACCGCCTTTCGTGGCTGGATGTTTGAGGGCTTTGGCTCGCAAAGCCCCGGTGCGCTCGTCAACATCCTGCAAGTCGACAATGTCGGCGGCTTCCTAGCGCTCGGGATTCTCGTGGCGGCCATTTCGCTGGGGCTGGCGACCTGGCGTACGCACAGATCAGCGGCGCGTGTGCCGCTCATGGCCAGCGCCTCCATCCTGTCCGTCATGCTGCTCGCCATCGCCTGGGGGCGTATAGAATCCTTCGGACACAGCTTCACCTTCTTTATCGCCGCTCTGGCTTTGACTGGCCTCTTCGTTCTCATCTTCCGGCACAGCGCGCCGCATGACACACCGCCAGAATCGCGCGAACAATGGCCGGCGACCATTGCCATCGCCGCTGCCTTCGCGACCATCGCTGTCGGCATGTCCATGGTGTTGGAGCACGGCTTCCTCACCATCGCCCTTGCCCTCATCGCCCCCGCCATCGCTTACGTGAATGCACGCCGCCCGATGCCTGGACTGCTCTGGCTCATCGTCGCCTTGATGACACTTTGGGCGCTACGCGTGCTGGCAAATCCTGCCATAGTTGACGGCCCGCTCGGCACTATCCCAATTTTCAATTGGCTGCTTTACGGTTGGGGTCTGTCCGCCGCCGCCTTCGCGCTGGCCTGTTTCTGGACAACGCGGCGCACAAAGATGGATCCGCCCGTCGAGATCATGGAAGGGGTCGCCATCGCGACCGCCACGATCGGCATTGCGCTGCTGCTCACCCATGCTTGGGATCCGGCAGAATTGTTTACGATGCCCAATACGCTCGGCGAAGGTGCGCTGCTCGTGCTGACCAGCGGCGGTGTGGCGCTCGGTCTGCTGCACGCACGGCGCAACACCAGCCAGACGGTTTCAAGCGCAGCCGACCTGCTCGGCTACAGCGGCATGATCGGTGCACTGTGGCTGCTGCTAATTTTCTTCAACCCGCTCTGGACTGGTGAGAATGTCGGCACAGGCCTAATTCTCAACACGCTGGCACTGGGTTATCTCACACCTGCCGCCCTTTACGCGGCCATCGCCTGGCGCGCGAGCTCGCGGCCAGACATTTACCGTCTGTTGGCCTGGGCGACGGCAGGGATTCTAGCATTTGTATGGGTGTCACTGACCATCCGGCACTATTTCCAGCGGGGCGATTTGTCGCTGGGCTGGATGAGCGATGCGGAGCTTTACACCTATTCCATCGTCTGGTTGATCATCGGCATCGCTATGCTGGTGGCCGGCGTCCTGACCGGTCGCAGCACGCTGCGCCATGTTTCAGGTGGCCTGATCATCCTTGTCATTCTTAAAGTATTCCTGATCGATATGGCGAGCCTTGCCGGTATTCTGCGTGCCCTGTCCTTCATTGGCCTTGGAGCGTGTCTGGTGGGCGTCGGGCTGTTTTACCAACGGTTGCTTGGGTCATCCCGAAAGGCGAACGACAATGCGGACTGACCGCAGCAGAAGGAGCTCATCTGAAACATCATGGAATCAGCAATCCGCATCATCGGCTTTGACCCGGGTCTGCGCTTCACCGGTTGGGGCGTGGTGGAAACGGAAGGATCAAAACTGACCTTTATTGGTGCAGGCACGATCAAATCCGACGCCAAGACAGACCTCGCCACACGCCTGTGCGCCTTGCATGATGGCTTGCAGACCGTGATTGCCGATCACGATCCGGATGAAGCAGCGGTGGAAAGCACCTTCGTCAACAAAGATGCCACCGCAACGTTGAAACTCGGTCAGGCTCGCGGCATTGCCATGTTGGTGCCGGCGCTTGCCGGGCTCCCGGTTGCTGAATATGCGCCCAATGCAGTGAAGAAATCCGTCATCGGCGTCGGGCATGGTGACAAGAAGCAGATTCAGCTCATGGTCGGGATGCTCTTGCCCAAGGCGAAGTGGGACAGCGATGACGCCGCCGATGCCCTCGCCATCGCCATCTGCCACGCCCACCAACGCGGCAACGCGGCCCACCGGATAGCGCAGGCAGCAGCCAAACGTTCTTGACTTGTTCCGCTTGAATGCTAGGTAATACCTTGGAGGTATTACCATGCGTATGACGAGCAAGGGCCAGGTCACAGTGCCCAAGGCGATACGAGACAGGCTTGGGTTGCGCCCGGGTGATGACATTGAGTTCCTGGCCGAGAAAGACCGGGTTATTCTGCGCGCCACACCGGGTGACGAAGATGCCGCCGAAGCGCGGCGTTTGGCTGACTACGAGGCCGCGCTGGCGCGATGGCAGGGCAGCAGCCCGCTTAAGGGCATGACAACGGCGCAGATTATGGCTGATACCCGCGAAACCGATATCCCGTTGCCGATCACACCGCCGGACTATTGTGACGCAGTGCATGTGAAGAAAGATGCGGCTGAATGAGTGATGTCTGCCTTATAGACGCCAACGTGGTTATCGACGTTGTCGCCGATGACCCGAACCATGCCGATTGGTCAAAGCGAACCTTGTTCGATTTGAGAAGGGCCAGAGCCCGCGTTGTCTGCAACCCGGTCGTCGTGGCGGAAACATCCCGCAACTTTGTCTCTCAGCAGGAGCAGATGGACTTCTTTTCGTCTCTCGACATGGAGACATGCGATCTACCTGTACTGGCTGGTTATACAGCTGGTCTCGCCCATACATTGTACCGCAGGCGTGGTGGCAAAAGAGCCGTGACGTTGCCGGACTTCTTCATCGGCGCCCATGCCCTTGTTGAAAATCTGACGCTTGTGACCCGTGACCATCGCCGTTTCTCAGCCTATTTCCCCACAGTCACCCTGATTTCTCCGGAGACCCATCCCGCATGATTGGCAAACTCAAGGGCACGGTGGATTCCATCGGTGAGGATTGGATCATCGTGGATGTCCACGGTGTCGGCTATCAGGTTCATTGTTCCAGCCGCACACTGGCTTCGGTGCCCGGTGTGGGTGAGGCTGTTGTGCTCGCTATTGAGACCCATGTGCGGGAAACTGAAATCAAGCTCTTTGGCTTTACTGCCGATCTGGAACGGGAATGGTTTCGGCTTTTGCAGAACGTGCAAAGTGTCGGTGCAAAGGTGGCGCTCGCCATTCTCGGCACATTGACGCCGGGTGATCTCGCCTCCGCCATCGCGTTGCAGGACAAGGCCACCGTCGCCCGTGCGCCGGGGGTGGGGCCGAAAGTGGCGCAGCGCATTGTAGCGGAACTGAAGGACAAGGCTCCTGCCCTTTCCGCAGACGCGACCGGCACGATCGGCTTGCAGCAGGAGCTGGGCGCCGGCGTCGCAGGCTCGACCGTGCAAGACGCTGTTTCCGCCCTCACGAACCTTGGCTATTCCGCCCAGCAGGCAAGCGCCGCTGTGGCCGCCGCGCTTGCAGAAGCGGGTGAGGATGCGCCCAGCGCAACTCTCATCCGCCATGGCCTGCGGGAGCTTTCTGCATGAGTGACGAGCGCATTATTGACGCGGAGAAAAAGGGGGAGGACGCGGAAGTTTCCATCCGCCCGGAGCGGCTTGCTGATTTCACCGGCCAACGGCAGGCACGGTCCAACCTCTCCGTTTTCATCGAAGCCGCCAAACAGCGCGGTGAACCGCTCGACCATGTGCTCTTTGTCGGCCCGCCCGGCCTGGGCAAAACGACGTTGGCGCAGATCATGGCGAAAGAGCTTGGCGTCAATTTTCGCTCCACGTCCGGGCCGGTCATTGCCAAGGCGGGAGACCTCGCCGCCCTGCTCACGAATCTTGAAGAGCGGGACGTGCTGTTCATTGATGAAATTCACCGCCTAAGCCCCGCGGTGGAGGAAATTCTCTATCCGGCGATGGAAGATTTTCAGCTCGACCTCATCATTGGCGAGGGGCCAGCGGCGCGGTCGGTGAAGATTGATCTGGCGAAATTCACCCTCGTTGCCGCCACAACCCGCCTGGGCCTGCTCACCACGCCGCTGCGCGACCGGTTTGGCATTCCTGTCCGGCTGCAATTTTATGAAGTGGCGGAGCTGGAGCAGATTGTTGCCCGGGGCGCGCGGATATTCAGCATCGCGATTGATGGCGACGGGGCACTGGAAATTGCCCGCCGGGCACGCGGCACGCCACGCATAGCAGGGCGGTTGCTGCGCCGAGTGCGGGATTTTGCAATTGTGGCTGGCTCGCAGACCATCACCCGGGAGATTGCCGACAAAGCCCTCAATCAGCTTGGCGTCGATCCCGTCGGACTTGATGATCTCGACCGCCGTTACCTCACCGTCATTGGTGAGAATTTCGGCGGCGGACCGGTGGGAATTGAGACGATTGCCGCCTCCCTTTCCGAGCCTCGCGATGCCATCGAGGACATCATCGAACCCTATCTCATTCAGCAGGGCTTCATCCAACGCACCCCGCGCGGACGGGCGATGACACCGCGTGCCTTCGACCATATGGGCCTGGCCACGCCAGAAACGCTGAGCCGCCAACAAGCGAGCCTGTTTGAGGAGGGGGGTGAGGAATGACTCGGCGCGGGTTCCTGAAGTTTTTGGGAGGCAGTTTTCTGGCCTCCACCGCGCTAGCTGGCTACGCATTTGCGATTGAACCGCTCTATCGCCTCACTCTTACCCGCTATGCGCTAACCCCGCCAAACTGGACCGCCGGGCTCAGGCTCCGCATTGCAATTATCGCGGATTTGCACGCCTGCAATCCGTGGATGGGCCTGGAGCGCATTCACGATATCGTCGACCAGACGAATGCCCTGGAACCGGATCTCATCCTGATGCTCGGAGATTACACCCGCGCAGATGATGCTTTCTTGGTATCCTCCGCTGTTCCCTCCACCGAATGGGCCACCGCCCTTGCCAGACTAGACGCTCCTCTGGGACGTTATGCTGTGCTTGGAAATCATGACTGGTGGGAAGATATGACAGCGCAGAAGCTGGGCCATGGACCAACAGAGACCCATCGCGCATTTGCAGCTGCGGGTGTGCGAGTTCTGGAAAACGATGCCATTCGCCTGACCAAGGCCGGTAAACCGTTTTGGCTCGCAGGTCTCGGCGATCAGATCGCCTTGCGTCCAAGGCGTGCTGTAGGCCGCAGCCAGTGGACGGGTGTGGATGACCTGCCGGGCACGATGGCGAAGATTGAAGACGATGCCCCAATTGTTCTGATGGCGCACGAACCCGACATCTTCCCCGCTGTGCCAGATCGCGTCTCGCTCACACTTTCCGGCCACACCCATGGCGGACAGGTTCGCCTCTTCGGCTACTCGCCGTTGGTTCCTTCACGCTACGGCAACCTTTACGCCTATGGCCACGTCATCGAAGACGACAGACATCTGATCGTATCGGGCGGTTTGGGGTGCTCCATCGCACCCGTCCGTTTCGGTGTACCACCAGAGATTGTGATGCTGGACTTGGGGAGCGAGGAATGAGCGTGGATGCTGGCATCCTCCACCCCGGCTTCCACACGCGGCAGGAGCGGGTGTATTTTGAGCACACGGACTTTTCCGGCGTTGTCTATCATGGCCGCTATCTCGATTTTCTCGAGCATGGTCGATCGGACTATGTGCGCCTCCTCGGCATCCACCACAACGCAATGGCCGATGGCTGCTACGGCGAGCCACTGGCGTTTGCGGTTTACCGGATGGAGATCGATTTTCGCGGTGCGGCGCGGATTGATGATGAACTCACCGTCACAACCTGGCGAGGCACGCTGAAGGGGCTGCGACTGACCTTCCATCAGCGCATCACGCGCGGCAAGGAGGTGTTGGTGGACGCTGAGGTCACGGTGGTTCTCATTACGCCGCAGGGCCATCCCCGGCGCTATCCGAAGGCGCTGATTGAGGCACTCGGCGTTGCCCCCGCTTCAGAGCCTGGAGCGTAGCCTTCTTTGGCGCCCGGCGCCTAACGGCGCATTAACCACAAAGCGCCACAATCAAGACCGTAAGATTTGCGGGCTTTGCCACGCTTTGACCCCTTTTTTCGCCAAGGTGGCCCGCACATGCGGGGCATTTTTCCAATGGCCCAATTTCAAATCCTCAGGACTTCTTTGATGCACGTCACGTTCCGCGCCCTCACTCTGGCCCTCGCGCTCATCGCTACTCCCTCGCTTGCCTTTGCGCAGGCGGTGGATTCGAGCGAGCTGGAAGCGACTGTCGACACATCCCTCCTCGCCCTGTTCCTAGAAGCGGGATTGGTGGTGAAGCTGGTGATGGTCGGCCTCATTCTCGCAAGCATCTGGTGCTGGGCGATCATGTGGGACCGCTGGCGCGCCTTCGCCAAGATGCGTAAGCAGATGGACAAATTCGAGGACGTGTTCTGGTCCGGGCAAAACCTTGAAGAGCTTTACACCACCCTTTCCCAGCACAAGACGGAAGGCATGGCGTCCCTCTTCGTCGCTGCAATGGGGGAATGGAAGCGGAGCTTTGAGCGCAACGCCCGTTCGGCCATTGGTCTGCAAACCCGCATCGACAAAACGCTGGATGTGGCCTTGGCGCGAGAAATTGAACGGTTGGAAAAGCGGCTGCTCTTCCTCGCCACCCTCGGCTCAGCGGCGCCCTTTATCGGCCTTTTTGGTACCGTGGTTGGCATCATGACCTCGTTCCAGGCGATTG
Organism: uncultured Alphaproteobacteria bacterium; assembly: GCA_929200315.1. Lineage (GTDB taxonomy): Bacteria > Pseudomonadota > Alphaproteobacteria > Rhizobiales > Rhizobiaceae > Pseudahrensia. Next base: position 148,735 of record CAKMZB010000007.1, read on the forward strand.
CCGGATCGAAATCCACAAACCTCGCGGTTGTTGCGCCGGGCATTGCTGAGGCCTTGTTTGCCACCGCGCTGGGTCTGCTCGCAGCCATTCCCGCGGTCATCGCCTACAATAAATTCTCCAATGATGCCGGCAAGATCTCTGCGCGGATGGAGGGTTTTGCAGACGAATTTTCCGCAATCCTGTCCCGCCAGATCGATGAACGCCAGCAGGCCGGATAGGAGTGCCGCGCCATGGGTATGAATGTTTCATCTTCGGGCGTAGCAGGCGGGCGCAGACGGCGCAGCCGCCGTGCAGCCCCCATCAGCGAGATCAACGTCACACCCTTCGTGGACGTGATGCTGGTACTGCTCATCATCTTCATGGTGGCGGCCCCCCTCCTCACCGTAGGTGTCCCCATTGACCTGCCGGAAACCCAGGCCCGCCAGCTCAACGCACAGACACAGCCCATCACAATCTCGGTGGGCGATGACGGCCAAGTCTTCATCGGCGAAACCGAAACCACACCGCAAGGATTGATCGCCAAACTCGAGGCAATTGCTGAGAACGGTTATGAGGAGCGCCTTTATGTGCGTGGCGACCGGGCTGCAAATTACGGCACGGTGATGGAAATCATGGGCGCGCTGAATCAGGCCGGTTACCGGCGTATCGCGCTGGTGACGCTGCAGGAGCAGACCAACTGATATGAAGGGCGGCATCGTCATTTCCGGACTGGCGCATGGAGCACTCGTCGCGTTTGCGGTTGTGTCCATTGGCGCGCCGCGTCCGATGGTGGTGGAGCAGGTTGACGCGTTGCCCATCGACATCGTGCCGCCTTCTGAATTGACGAAATCTATTGAAGGCGCGGTGGATGCCACCACCGAAGAACCGCCCGCACCGGAAAAGACGGAACCTGAACCAGAGCCAGAGCCCGAACCGGAGCCGGACGTTGCGGAGAATGTCGGTGAGACCGAAAAGGACGTCCCGGCGGAGCCTGCCGAGAGAGCGGACCCAACACCCGTGCAGGAAACCGAGACCGCGACCGCGCCAGAACCAACGCCAGAGCCAGAACCAGAACCAGCCGAGCCGGAGCCTCAACCGGAGGCCGCCGAACCCGTCGAGCCGACCGATATCGCTGCATTGGCCGAAGAGGCGTTAAAGGAAGAGCCCACCCTGAAGGAAGCTCCCAAACTGCCGGAAAATGTGCCCATCCCCAAACCCCGGCCCAAGCGGCCGACGCAGCAGACCGCGCTGCTCGACAAGTCAGAACCCACCGCAAGTGGAACCCGCCGCAGCGAACAACCCGCCGGGCGCGGCGTGAAGCGCGGCAACAGCACAGCAGAACTCTCCACCAGCGAGATCGATGCTCTTCGTGCGCAGATCCAGCAATGCTGGAATGTCGGCGCGCTGGCCGGAGCAAACGATGCAGCGAACTTGCGCGCCAAGGTGGAATTCCGCCTCACCCGCGATGGTAACATCGATGGCCGCCCTACTGCGAACGCCACGGGTTCAGACGCCACCACCAACCGCACTTTTGCAGGTGGAGCGCGGCGCGCCGTACAGCGCTGTGCGCCCTATCGTCTGCCAGCCGAAAAATACGAAACCTGGGCGGATGTGACCGTGAACTTTTCCCTTGCAGACATGCTTTAACCCCACGCGCCACTTAGACGCCCCAACGTGATGAACATCGGATCGACCATGACATTCCTGAGAAACACTCTTCTGGCCCTCGTCGCTTTCATGTTGACGGTCCTACCCGCACAAGCGCGGTTGGAGATCGACATCACGAGCGGCAACATTGAACCGCTCCCCATCGCTATTCCCAATTTCCTCGGCGACGGGCAATTGGGTCAGGACATTGCCGGGGTCGTGCGCGCGGACCTTCAGCGCTCCGGCCTGTTCCGCGTGCTGGACCCGGCTTCCTTTATCGAGCGTATCTCCAATACCAACGCCCGGCCAAGCTTCACGCAATGGACGGCGATCAACGCTTCCGCTCTGGTAACAGGGCAGGTCGTGCCGGATGGCGGAGGGCGTTCTCGCACAGAATTCCGCCTCTGGGACACTTTCGCCAACGAGCAGGTTATCGGCCAGCAATTTTCCACCAACCCGCAGAATTGGCGGCGCGTGGCGCACATCATTTCAGACGCGATCTACAAGGCGTTGACGGGTGAAGACGGCTATTTCGACACCCGCATCGTCTTTGTCTCTGAAGAAGGTCCACGGAACCAGCGCCGCAAGCGTCTCACCATCATGGACCAGGACGGCGCCAATGTGCGCTACCTCACCGACGGGCGTGAGCTTGTCATCACGCCGCGCTTTTCTCCATCGCGCCAGGAAGTGACCTACATGTCCTATGTGGGCGGCTCGCCGCGGGTTTACCTGCTGCAGATTGACACTGGTCAGCGCGAGGTTGTTGGCAATTTTCCAAGCATGACCTTTGCGCCAAGATTTTCGCCGGACGGGCAGCGCATCGTTCTGTCACTGGAAAATAACGGCCAGACCAACATCTACACGATGGACCTGCGCTCACGGAACACAACGCGGCTGACATCCACCACTGCAATCGACACAGCCCCGTCTTACTCTCCCGATGGACGCCGGATCGTCTTTGAAAGCGACCGCGGTGGACGCCAGCAGCTTTATACAATGAACGCCGACGGCTCGAACCAGCAGCGCATTTCCTTCAGCGCGGGCTCCTATTCGACCCCCGTCTGGTCTCCGCGCGGAGATCTTATCGCCTTCACCAAACAGTCCGGTGGCAACTTCCTCATCGGCGTTATGAAGCCAGACGGTTCAAGCGAGCGCATTCTGACAGAAGGTTATCACAACGAAGGTCCCACTTGGGCACCGAACGGGCGAACGCTCATGTTCTTTCGCGAATCCCGCGGGGCTGGTGGCGGCCCGCAGCTCTTTTCAATCGACCTGACAGGGCGCAACGAACGCCAAGTGCCGACGCCCCAGTTTGGGTCGGACCCGGCTTGGAGCCCATTGTTGAACTAGGGACTGGCAGCGCCGCTCACCTTTGCTGTGTCATTCCCGCGCAGGCGGGAATGACTATGGGGAGTTCGTCCGGGATGACAGAAGAGCCGAAAGCGTTCGAACCTCAGCCCAACGCCCTCATCAACTGTCGCATATCGTCCGGCACCGGTGCTTCAAACCGCACCGTCTCACCGTTCATTGGGTGGCGGAAGCCCAGCAGTCGGGCATGCAACGCCTGGCGGCCAAGTGCCGCGTAGGTTTGTCCCGCCTCATCACCAAGCGAACTGCCTTTGCTTGCAAATTTCCGCCCATATTCCCGGTCTCCCAGCAGCGGGCAGCCGATATGGGCCATGTGAACACGGATCTGGTGGGTGCGGCCTGTCTCCAGCCGACACTCAACCAACGAGGCTATCGGCACGCCCCTTTTCGTCTCGCCAAGCGTCTCCAAAACTTCGTAATGCGTGACAGCGTATTTCGCGTCTGGCCGGCCTGGCTCTACCACGGCACGGGCGGTCCGGGCCGTTGGGTGACGGCCAAGATGAGTTGCGATTTTGCCCTTCATGCGGGGCGGCACGCCCCAGACCAAGGCGTAGTAGGCGCGTTCCAGAGGGCCGGTGCGGCCGTGGTCGGCAAATTGCTCCTGAAGATCGATATGGGCGCGATAGCTTTTCGCCGCGACCATCACGCCGGACGTGTCTTTGTCTAGCCGGTGAACAATACCGGGCCGTCGCACACCGCCAATGCCGGAAAGCTGCCCGGCGCAATGATGCAGCAGCGCATTTACCAGCGTGCCGTCTGAATTGCCCGGCGCTGGGTGAACCACCAGCCCGGCGGGCTTGTTGATAACGATGAGATCATCATCCTCAAAGAGCACTGTCAGGGGAATATCCTGCGGCTCCGGCGTTGCGTCTTCCGGCGCAGGCATTTCAAAGCGCACGACGTCGCCGGCGAAAACCTTCACCGAGGTCCCCTTCGGCACGATGCCGTTCACCGTCACCTTGCCGGCGCGCACCAGCGCCTGGACCCGGGCACGGGAAAAATCATCCGGCGCATTGGCAGAGATGAACTTGTCCACGCGCCTGCCATCGGCGGAATGGGGCACTTCCAGCACTTCCATGAGCGCGCCATCGGCGTTATCGGACACAGGCGACACTCCTAAGGACGACCCCGATGAACCAGCCGCAAGACGACGAACCCCTCGACCCGCAGGTCGAAGCCATCCGCAAGCGGCTGGTGCGGCTGCTTGCGGTTTCCGGCGGGATCATGGTGCTGGGGCTGTTGGCGGTCATCATTGCGGTGATCTACAGGCTCGGCGGCGACAGCGATAGCGTGGAACCGCCCGTCCATATGCTGAGCCAAGACGGAGCGCCCATCGTCACGCATCTGGAGATAGACGGCGAACGTGTCGCCATCATCCTGCGCTATCCCGCCGAGGGCCGGAGCGTGCTGCGCATCCAGACCCTCGAGGGAACGGTGATCTCCGAGACCGAGCTACGCTAGGTCGACCTGTTTTAGGTGGAGGGCATCGCCGTTTCGGCAAGTTTGGCCCAATAGCTTGCGCCCATCGGAATGGCATCATCGTTGAAGTCATATTCCTCGTGGTGGAGACCGGCCGTGTCGCCATTGCCCATGAAGATGAAAGCACCGGGGCGCTCCAGCAGCATGTAGGAGAAATCCTCCCCGCCCATCACCGGCACCTGCTCCACATTGACCTTGGCATCACCCGCCACATCCTTGGCAATGTCCGCTGCAAAGTCCGTCTGTTCCGCGTGGTTGTAGGTGACGGGGTAGCCTTCTTTGATGTGGAAGTTGAGCTCCGCGCCATAGGCGGCGGCAATACCTTCGCAGATTTCTTTCATGCGGCGATGAACGAGCAAGCGCACATCAGCGTCAAGGCAGCGAATTGTGCCCCAGAATTTCAACGTTTGCGGTATAACATTATAGGCCTTGCCCGCCTCAATACCCGTCACCGTGACCACAGCACTTTCCAGCGGATCAACATTGCGGGACACAATTGTCTGCAAGGCCTGCACCATCTGCGTTGCAATGATGATGGGGTCGTTGCCCTCATGAGGCATGGCGGCATGGGCACCCAGGGCGTTGATGAAAATTGTGAACTCATCGGTCCCCGCCATGATCGCGCCGGAACGGATGGCAAATTCACCCACCGGCAGGCCGGGTTGGTTGTGGAGGCCATAGACCTCCTGAATGCCCCAGCGTTCCATCATCTTGTCGTCCACCATGGCCTTGCCGCCTGCCCCGCCTTCTTCGGCGGGCTGGAAGATCACGATGGCCTTGCCGTCAAAATTCCGGGTCTCGGCGAGATATTTCGCAGCGCCAAGCAGCATCGCCGTGTGACCGTCATGGCCGCAGGCATGCATCTTGCCGGCGACTTTGGATTTGTGCGGCAGATCGCGCTTTTCCTGGATCGGTAGTGCGTCCATATCCGCGCGCATACCGATGACGCGACCGCTCGTATCGGTCTTGCCGTTGATGACGCCAACAACGCCGGTGCGGCCAATCTGGCCGACAACTTCATCACAGCCGAACTCTTTCAGCTTCTGCACAACGAACTCCGCCGTGTATTCTACGTCGTAAAGGAGGCCGGGATTCTCATGGAGATGGCGACGCCATTCGGTGATTTCGGCGTGAAAGTCAGAAATGCGGTTGTTGACGGGCATGTTTGGCCTGAAAAGAAGGGTGGAGATCAGCGCACAATGTGCGACCGCAGCGGTCCCCGTGCAAGAGGTGCGCCGAATACCTGCCTCAAAAACTGTATTGCTGATCTCCCCCTCCAGCTCTTTACCGCTTATGGGAAGCTGGAGGAGGGCCGAACCGCAACCTATCCTATCACTCAGTGATCGCACTTCACCCGGCGGCAGAGAGTGTAGTTGCGCAGGTGACCCGCGGCGATGGCGCTGGCGCCGATCAACGTGGCGATACGCTCACCAACTTCGCCCAGATAGTCATGGCCGAAAAAAGCAGCCAAGAAGAGCACGACGATACCGAAGGCACCCAGCACCATGACAGCGACGTTCTTATGCGCCCGGCACCCCAGCGTCAGTGCGACAAGGCTGAGAGGAATGACAAGCCACAGTAGGAGTGTGTGAAAGGATTCCTGCCCAAAGATCGTCGTCCCCAGAGCAGGAGCGAAACCAAGCAAAAGCGGCAACGTGAGGCAGTGGACAGCGCAGAGCATCGACGTGGAGATGGCAAGCTTGTCCATCCAGGGCGTGTTGGCGGTGAGGGTTTTCATGAGGTGTCTCAATCATATGTAACTTTGAAAGTTACATATGAGATTACCCTTGCGTCGTCAAAGGGATTTTTTTGCAATCCAGAGCCTTTCTGCAACCAGAACCAACTCACCAATATCGGACTATCCACTCCTCTGCGCGTTGTGGCCTTGAACAGGTTTTCCTCCAAATTGAACTGCCCGTGTACAGTAGTTTCCCAGTTAAGCGCCGGGGCCGATTTACGTCTAGCTCCGTGGAACTGCCACGCCGTCAAAAGTTGCTTACGCATAGCCGAACCTCTAGCGATGTCATTGACATCGAAAATTGAGCTGGAGCGACGACATGGCCAAGCAAGACGCTTTCTTTCTGATCGCCGATATTTCCGGCTATACCAAATTCATGGCGCAGGCTGAGATTGAGCATGCCAAGGGCATTTTGGAAGGGCTTTTCGGTTCTATCCTGCCGCTGATCCGCGCGCCCATGTCCATCTCTGGAATGCAGGGCGATGCAGTCTTTGCCTACGCCATCGACTGTGACGCGGTGTCCGGCCAGTTTCTGGTGGACTTGGCAGAGCGAATTTACTGCGCCTTTGCTGCTGAACGCGACAAGATGGAAATCAACACGTCCTGCACCTGCAATGCCTGCGCCAACATTGCTGCGTTGGAATTAAAGATAGTCCTGCACCACGGGGCTTGCGTGTTTCAGGAAGCAAACGGGCGCCAGGAATTAGCGGGGCGCGATGTCATCGCCGCCTTCCGCCTGCTGAAGAACGAGGTGAAGGCCAATACGGGGCTGACAGCTTACGCCTTGGTTACTTGCGATGCGGTGAGCAAAATGCCGGTCGATGAGATTTTCCATGACGCCAACCGCTATGTTGAGGAGATCGAGCATATCGGCCCGGTCGAATATATCCTCATCGACATGGACGATGCGCGGAACCGTCGCGATGCCGATGAGCGCATCTTCGTGGGCCATGACGACGAGTTGATGTTTGAGGAGTGGCAGCAGGAAATCCCCGCTTCCCCCGATACGATCTTCACTATGTGCAGCCGCAAAGATCTGCGTGGTGCTTGGTTGGGTGCCACCGGAATAGATGTTTTGAAATCTAATGACGGGCGGTTCGGGACAGGCACTGAGCTGCATTGCCACCACGGCAAGAGCGGTTTCAAACTGGAGATCGTCGACTGGCGGCCCGGAGAATACCTGTCCTGCCGCTACAAAGTTGGCTTCGGCCTGACCTTCTTGGAAACCATGGAGATGCAGGAGGTTGATGGCGGCACATTATTTCGCCTGCGCAATGAGCAGGTTCGGACGAGTAACCTGCTGAAACGCCCGCTTGCAGCGATGATAAACCGCAAGCTCGCTACCGCATATGCACAGACCAAAACTGAACGTCTCGACTGCCTTACAGACATGGCGATTGAAATGGAGCGGAATGCCGCGGCCCCGAAAGTGGGTTTGGCGGATGCGGTTGTGTCGGCGACGGGTTAAGTGCGCCTACCCCACCGAATAACGACGGCGATGACGATGAGCAGATTGGGAATATCGAGCGGCTGCCAGCGTCACTTCAGTTGCTGTAACCGGCTCTTGGCTCTCTCGTTGCCATTGGCCGCCGCTTTTTCCATCCACTCAACTGCCTTGGCCTTATCCTGCGACAGACCACCGACACCCTTGAGGTAGTGCAGGCCCAGAAGATATTGTGATGCGGCGTGGCCCTGGTCAGCGGCCTTGCGGTACCATTTCACCGACTGCACCTTATCCAAGGGCGCGCCAAGGCCGATCTGATAGGCTTCCGCCACCTGATATTGCGCCTCTGCGTAACCCTGTTCGGCAGCCTTGCGATACCATTCCAACGCTTTGTCATAGTCTATGCGCACCACGTCGTTGGGGGCGTAGTAGTAGATGTCGCCCACATTGTGCTGGGAATAGGCGTCGCCTTGATCAGCAGCCTTGCGGAAATATTGAAGCGCCGTTTTGTAGTTCACCGCCGTGCCCAAACCTTCGTAAGCCATGTGCCCGACATAAGATGCAGCGAAAGCGTCCCCTCCGTCCGCCAGTGCCTTGAAGCTTTGATAGGCGGCCGTGTGGTTCCCAGCATCGTATTGCGCCACCGCGGCGTCCACCTTGTCGGCGGCATAGGCCACAGAGAGGCCGAGTGTCAGCATTGTGGCCAGCACGAGGTTGCAAAACTTCAACATAAACGCCTCCTTCGCTAAATCACGCAGATAACAGAGCAACTTCTGCGCTGGTCAGAATGCTAGCGGGAAATTCACATGTTGGGAAACCAACGCAAAAACCGCACTGCTCAGAAGAGAAATTGTTTAACGGCGCCAACGTGTTGAACGCATCAATACGCCTTCATACAATATCCAACTTATCCACCCCCTCACCCGCCGTGGCACACTCCTCCCGTCCTCGCACGGGAACCGGCGGATCATGACCGTCATCTTTCGCCGTGCGGGGCCGGTTCTTCCGTGACTGGGGGTGTAACGAACCCTACGGGCGGAGCCACGATCCGATTGTGCCGCAACCTGGTTCGACCCCAGGCAATGTCCGGCATACCTTCCCTTGGCAGAAATGCCCTGTGGCTGGGGTAGAGGATGGGGCGGGCAGCAGAACCGGGCGGGGTATGTTCGCGCACTACTTATCGCCGAGACTACGGCTCAGGGTTCGCTTACTCACCCCGCCGGTTTCATGTCTGTTGCCGCTCGCGCCTGTCGGCTGCCGCGGTCTGTTGCCGCTCGCGCCTGTCGGCGGCTGCGGTTAAATTTGCTCGACCAAATTTGGGGCAAGGTGTCACCCCCAACCAAAACGGTAAAAACTTGACTCAGATCAAAGTTTTCAACGCCGCCGCACGCCTAATCTGCACCCAGTGGGAGTGTTAAAGGGCGTCGCCATGACTGGCAAAAAGGCAAAAGATACGAAGGGCGAGAGCACCGCCTCCCTGGAAGCCGGAGCCTTCCCCGCACCCCAAGCGTGCGACAATGTCCGTCAATTGTTTGAGAACGGCGAATACCCCTATTCCGAAAAGATCGCGACATCTGATTACGAGGCCCGCAAGGCCGAATTGCAGGTGGAGCTTTTAAAGGCGCAGGACTGGGTCAAAGCGACGAACCAAAAGGTCGTGGTGATCTTTGAGGGGCGTGATGCAGCAGGGAAGGGCGGTGCTATTAAGCGCTTCATGGAGCATCTCAACCCACGCGGCGCACGTACCGTCGCGCTGGACAAGCCCTCTGAGCGCGAGCAAACCCAATGGTATTTCCAGCGCTACATGCAGCATCTCCCGTCAGGGGGAGAAATGGTGCTGTTTGACCGCTCCTGGTACAACCGCGCCGGTGTCGAGCGGGTGATGAATTTCTGCACCCCAAACGATTATCTGGAGTTCATGCGGGAAGCACCCGAACTGGAGCGCATGTTTACCCGCTCAGGCATAATTCTGTTTAAATACTGGTTTTCAGTCACGCAATCAGTGCAGTACGAACGGTTTCGCTCCCGTGAGTTGGAGCCGCTGAAACGCTGGAAGTTGTCTCCCATCGACCGTCAGTCCTTAGACAAGTGGGACGACTATACCGAAGCCAAAGAAGCCATGTTCTTCTACACCGATACCGCTGACGCGCCGTGGACGATCATAAAGTCCAATGACAAGAAGCGCGCGCGATTGGAGTGCATTCGCCATTTCCTGCATTCGCTGCCCTACACCGACAAGGACGAGGATATCGTCGGCACGCCTGACCCGCTTATTGTCGGCTCCAGCAACGATGTGATCGGGCGCAGCGACCACATTCTTGGCAAAAGTCTGCATCCCAACCAGAAGCGCAAGCGATAGACGCGGACTCTCACTTGTCATCCCAACACCCGGTCAGACCGTTAATTGTCAGCCCCGCGCAGGCGGGAATCCATAACCGATGTGGGACGTATTTCGAGATGGATCCCCGCCTGCGCGGGGCTGACAATTAAAAGAATGGCGCTGAACCCACGAACTCCACGATCCGCGGTGGGGATCATCACCCCAACCCTTCAAAAAAAAATTAATCGCAAAAATACGATGAAATCTCCAAAATCGTACCTATATGAGAAATAACAGGTCCTGTGCGCGCTTTGTCGGCATAAGGGCCAGAGAATGTGCCAGTGCCTTTGAGGACTGGCCTACGCGAAGGAGAGACGCGCCATGGCAAACACACTTCCCACAGTTTCTGCTAGCGGAAACGGTCTTCAGCGCTACATGGAAGAAATCCGTAAATTCCCCATGCTGACACCGGATGAGGAATTCATGCTCGGCAAACGCTATGCCGAACATGACGACACGGCCGCGGCGCACAAGATGGTGACGTCCCACCTGCGCCTCGTTGCCAAGATCGCCATGGGCTATCGCGGCTATGGGTTGCCGGTTTCAGAGGTAATTTCGGAGGGCAATGTCGGCCTCATGCAGGCCGTCAAGAAGTTCGACCCTGATAAAGGTTTCCGTCTTGCCACTTACGCCATGTGGTGGATCAAGGCCTCGATCCAGGAATATGTCCTGCGGTCGTGGAGCCTTGTCAAAATGGGCACCACTGCCAACCAGAAGCGCCTGTTCTTCAACCTGCGCAAGCTGAAGGGCAAAATGAAAGCTCTGGAAGAGGGCGACCTGAAGCACGAGCACACCGAGAAGATCGCCAAGACCCTTGGCGTCTCTGAAGAAGAAGTGCTGTCGATGAACCAGCGCCTGTCGGGCGACGCTTCCCTCAACGCGCCCATCAAGGCAGCGGAAGGGGAAAGCGGCCAGTGGCAGGACTGGCTGGTGGATGAAAGCCCAAGCCAGGAAACGCTTCTGGTCCAGCAGGATGAGCTGGAAGTGCGCCGCGAAATGCTCGCCGACGCGATGGACGTGCTCAACGAGCGCGAGCAGCGCATCTTCACCGCCCGCCGTCTGTCTGAAGACCCGCTAACGCTGGAAGAATTGTCAAAGGAATTCGACGTCTCCCGCGAGCGCGTCCGCCAGATCGAAGTGCGCGCCTTTGAAAAAGTGCAAAAAGCAATGGTGAACGCTGCAAAAGAGCTGGCAAAGCCTGCTGCACAACTTGAGGCGGCTGCGGTGTAAGCGGCCAGACTGTTTTACAATTGTCATTCCCGCAAAAGCGGGGATGACAGCCGAGTTGGTCGGGCAAGCCCCTGACATCTCGCCGGGTCATCCTCGTCCTCCGTACAGAGGATGACAGACGTGACATGAACCTCGCTTCCATAATCTTTCCCCGCCACACTCCGCTGTGCTAAACTCACACCATGTCCAATGGTGCAAAGCTCGTCCCCAATGATGTCCTGCGCGATCTGTCGGGTCGCTCCAACCTCATGGGAGCTTGGCTGCTGATCCATGCCTGGGGCGTGATTGTGCTCGCGGTTGCCATTTTCGCCGCCTTCCCCAATCCGTTGACCTTCTTGTTCGCGGTTATGATCATCGGTTCGCGACAGCTTGGTCTGGCCATCATCATGCACGAGGCGGCCCATGCGGCGCTCTTCAAGACCAAGACTTTCAATGAATTTGCAGGCCAGTGGCTCGCCGGCGCGCCTATCCTAGCCGATATGAGCGCCTATCGCCGTTATCACCTGAAACACCATCGCTATACGCAAACAGACGAGGATCCAGACCTCGTCCTGTCACTCCCCTTCCCCACGACCCGCGCCAGTCTGTTGCGCAAATTTTTTCGCGACCTGACGGGCCAGACAGGCATCAGACTGCTGGTGGGGCGGATTGTCCGCGCCTTCCAACTGGCAGGGGAGGCTGACGCGATCGAAGAGGCGCAGAAGCAAAACTTAACCGACACCAATGATCTCGGCTCTTTTGTGAAGGCGCTTGCCGTTAACATCGGCATCGTTATCGCCTTTGGCATCGCTGGTTTTGCCTGGAACGGCTCCTGGTGGTGGGGGCTTTCCTTCTGGTTGCTGCCGCTTCTCACCTGGTTCCAGCTCGTCGTCCGAGTGCGCAACATTGCTGAACATGCTGCAACCGAGCGGTCGGATGATCCGCTGCGTAATACCCGCACAACGCTGGCCAACCCCATCGCTCGAGCCTTCATCGCGCCCTATTGGGTAAATTATCATCTCGAACATCATGTAGCGATGTATGTGCCATGCTTTCGCTTGCCCAAGCTGCACGCCATCCTTCGCGCGGGTGAACATGGCGAGCGGATGCGTGTCGCCAAGGGTTACGGTGCGGTGTTGAAAAAGGCCGGATGGGACCGTCACGCCCCCGCTGCTGCCGACAGCTAGAGCGTTCAATCCACGCGAACATTTGCGTGATGTTGCCCCGCAGACCGAGTGGCTGTGCTAGATTGGTGGTCCATTCAAGAACGGATCACGACAATGCCCATTCTCCCGACCACCAAAGTGCCAGCCCTCAATGTTTCGCTGGTTGCAGGCGGCTCATGGTCTCTCGCCGACAGCACGGCCAGCAGCTTCACCATGGTAATTTTCTACCGCGGTTATCATTGCCCCAAATGCAAAGAGCAGCTGCTGGATGTGCAGGAGCGGCTAGCGGATATCGAGGCCAAGGGCGCGCAGGTGATTGCTGTCTCGATGGACCCCCAGGATCGTGCGGAAAGCACGCGCGACGAGTGGGGCCTTCCCCGTCTCAACCTCGGCTATGGCCTTTCTAAACAGGCCGCCCGTGGCTGGGGTCTCTTCATGTCTTCTTCACGCGGCAAGACATCGCTTGGCATTGAAGAACTGAAGGTCTTCAACGAGCCCGGCCTCTTCCTCGTGCGCCCACCCGCCCATGATGATGCAAGCACGCTCTACGCAAGCTGGGTGCAGACCACGCCCTTTGCCCGCCCACCGGTGAACGACCTTCTGGCGCTCATGAACTTTGCCAATGAAAAGAGTTATCCGCCCCGCGGCATCCTTGCCGCGTAGCAGTTCTGGCGGTCCAGGCTATCAGTTCAGGTTAGCCCAGGCCGCAATCGCATCCTGAAAGACCTTCTGGCCCGTCGCGCCCTTTTCCATCGCCACAAGCGCGCGGCGGCCGGTTCGGTATTCCAGCGGAATGTCGATCCAGTTGCCGTTGCGCAGAAGATTGACGTTGCGCTGGCGGGAATCTTGCAGATTGTTGAGCGCAATCAGGAAAATGCCGTCATCAAGGCGCGCGGGAACGCCGATGAGATTTTCGCCACGTGCCTGCTCACTCTCTTTAAGGGCAAAACGGTTGATGTTTGAAACCGCGCCACCCGGGAAGTCATCCGGTACAGCAAAGACCAGTTCGATCAAATGACTGGCAGGAAGAGCCTCATCAACATTGCGCTTGATGGAAAGGAGCAGAACAAGACTGCGGTCAGGCACCGTCATACGCCCAGAAATTACAGGCTCCTCGGGCAGTCCTGTGGCAGGAGATTCCGATGTGAGGGACCAGACCACGGCACCTTGGTGCATGGTGGCGCTACCGGGGGTCGAACCTTCCTCCCAGAGGATGGCGGTAACTTCGCCTTCGGCAAGCTGCGCGGGAGCGGCCGGTTCAGCGGTCGGGGCTTCGATGTTGCTCGCGCCTTGGCCATCGGCGGCTGGAACCGTCGTCGGCTGAGGCAGCGGGTCAGCAGGCGGTGGGGCGGGCGCGCCGTCTTCGCCCAGACGGTCTTCGTCCTTCGGACCAGGCACGACCTGGGTCGGCGCTGGCTCAGGTTCGGGTGTGGGCACTGGTTCCGGCACTGGTGCTGGTTCTGGCGCCGGATCAGGCGCAGACGTCGGCTCGGTCCCGTTTTCCGGCGGCGTGATGGAGATGGTCCGGACCGGATTTGGCCTTGCTGGATCATCAAGATCAAGAACCGAGCCAAGCAAGCTCGTCAGGCCAAGGCTTTCAATGGTGGAATTGCGTAGCGACTTCAGTTGCGGCACCGCGAAAAGAGCAACAAACACAAGAAGGATAACTACTATCAGCGCAACAACGATCTTGAATGCAAAACTGCTACCGCCACCAGCCTCTGCCGCACGGGCCGCCCGGCGCGCCCGCGGGGAGTCCATCGCACTAACTTCCGGTGTAACCGGAACGGCAACTGTTGGGTCGGATGGGTCCACGCCATCGTCGCTGTCAAAGGCAGGGTCGTTGTTGACGAACTCGTCCTTCCAGGCATCGAGCTTTGCCTCAGCTTCCGACATGGGATCGAGGGGCATTCTGGGCTCTTCTGCCCTGGTCTGCGGATCACCGATCGCAGGGTCGGTGGCCTCCACTGGAGGGCTGGTTATCTGAGCGACACTGAGGTCTTCACGAATATCAGCCTCCGGAAGACCGCTATAAGAGGACGTACTTGGCCGCGCGCTGGGAATTTCCGGTGCCGCAGATGGCGCAAGAGCACCGCTGGACTGTGGCTCGTGGTCTGTTCCGGCTGGAACGTTGGCCTTGGCCGAATCGAAAATGGGGGCGTCGGCGGCTTGGGTGCCGCTATCGCCTTCGGCGACCGGTGCAGAACTGCTACCGCCGCGGTCAAAGACCGGAGCGTCAGGAGATGGCGAAAGCGCTCCGTCGGAGGCCTTTGGCAATTTTGGCGCTGGTTCCGGCATAGGAGCAGGCGGCGTGGATGTTGGCGCAGGCGGTGATGGCGACGGCGTTGGTGCGGCGGAAGAAACTTCACTGTCTTTGGCGCTATATTCACCTTCGATGCGGGTGATGGCCTCTTCAAGTTGGGCCATTTCCGCTTCAATGCCCGCATCCTCCAGCGGCGGATTGCGCATCTCGAGCTGCTTGCGGATCGTGCCGCGCGCCCGGTCGTAGAGTTTTTCGCGCAGGTTTGGCTTTGCATCGCTGAAGCCGGACAGGGTCCGGGTCAAAACTGCGAAATAGTCAGCCATGAAGACGCCCGTTTTAGTGAAACCAATGCGCCGGAACTGTTAAAATTCCGATACCACTATGTGTAACAACACGTTAGTCGCGAAAAGGGTCCGCAACAAGTATCGTGTCATCCCGCTCCGGACTTGTGGAGAGTAACGCGATGGGTGCCCCGATCAGTTCTTCGATACGGCGCACATATTTGATCGCCTGCGCGGGCAGGTCCGCCCAGGACCGCGCGCCCGCAGTAGTGCCGTCCCAACCGTCAAGGGTCTCGTAGATTGGTTCAACATTGGCCTGCGCCCGCTGGGAAGCGGGAAGGAAATCGAGTTCGATGCCATCAAGGCGGTAGCCGGTGCAGACTTTGATGCTCTCAAGCCCGTCGAGCACATCGAGTTTGGTGAGCGCAATGCCGGTGATGCCGTTGACTGCAACCGACTGGCGCACCAAAGCCGCGTCGAACCATCCGCAGCGACGTGAGCGGCCTGTGACGGTGCCGAATTCGTGGCCTTTCTCACCGAGATACTGGCCGACTTCGTCGTTCAGCTCCGTCGGGAAAGGCCCTTCACCCACACGGGTCGTGTAGGCCTTGGTAATACCGAGGACGAAGTCGAGCGCCCCCGGACCGATTCCAGCGCCGGCAGCGGCTTGGCCGGCGACGGTGTTGGAGGAGGTTACGAAGGGATAGGTGCCGTGGTCTATGTCGAGAAGCGTGCCCTGGGCACCTTCAAAGAGAATGCGCTGACCAGCAGAACGGGCATCGTCCAACCTTTTCCACACCGTATCGCGGAATGGTAGAATGCGGTCTGCCACGCTGGTGAGTTCTTCCAGCAATGTGGAGGCTTCTATCTCGGCCTCACCCAAACCCCGGCGCAGCGCATTGTGGTGCGTCAGCAGGCGTTCGATCTTGGCAGGCAGCGTGTCTGGGTTGGCAAGGTCCATCACGCGAACAGCGCGGCGGCCGACCTTGTCCTCGTAGGCGGGGCCAATGCCGCGGCGGGTGGTGCCGATCTTGGTGCCAGCGCTCGCGGCATCTTCACGCAAGCCGTCAAGTTCGCGATGGAGGGAAAGAATCAATGTTGCATTGTCTGCAATGCGCAAATTGTCCGGCGAGACGGTCACGCCCTGCTTCTCAAGCCGACCCATTTCGGCAACCAGCGCATGAGGGTCAATGACGACGCCGTTGCCGATTATGCCCATCTTGCCCTTACGCACCACACCGGAAGGAAGGAGTGACAATTTATAGCTCACCCCATCGATCACCAGCGTATGGCCGGCATTGTGCCCACCCTGAAAGCGCACCACGAGATCGGCCCGCTCAGAAAGCCAGTCGACGATCTTGCCCTTGCCTTCGTCCCCCCATTGGGAGCCGACGACCACCACATTTGCCATGTCAATATTTCGCCCGGTTGCGTCGCCCGTCTCTCCCGCAGCCAAGAGGCCGGGTCAAGCCCGCTTGTGGAAAGGCGCGGGGCGACGTAGGGCGGCGGCATGTACCGCGCTTTCGCCAACCCCTACATCGCCCTTGCCATCACAACCCTGATCTGGGGCGGCAACGCGGTAGCCGGGCGCTTTGCGGTGGGACACATTTCGCCGATGGCGCTTACCAGCTTCCGCTGGGCGCTCGCGCTGGCAATCGTGCTGCCGTTTGCGTGGAAACATCTAAAGACGGAGCGAGCCGTGATCGCGGAGCACTGGCTCTATCTCCTTGCTTGTGGTGCGGTGGGTTATACGGCGTTCAACTTCTTTCTCTATTCAGCGCTCCAGACAGTGTCGGCGATCGACGTCACGCTGGAACAATCGGCCATGCCGATCATCATCTTTGCGCTGAACTACATCCTCTACCGAATCCAGGTGCGCTGGCTGCAAGTTATGGGCTACGGGCTCACGGTTCTGGGCGTAGTGGTGGTGGTTTCACAAGGCGCACCCCTTGCGCTCTTTACCGGGCGGGGTGGCGGCCTCGGGATTGGCGACTTCTTTATGCTCTGCGCGGCGCTTTGCTACGGCGGCTATTCTGTAGCGCTGCGCTCAAAACCAGCTCTCCACTGGCTTTCATTCCTCACCTGCCTCGTGGCGGCAGCGTTTCTGGCTTCGCTCTTTGGTATTGCAGGAGAAGTGGCGGTGGGGGCATCGCTCTTCCCGGCCACCATACAGGGTTGGGCGGTTGCGATCTATGCAGGGATATTCCCCTCACTGGTCGCGCAAGGGCTGTTTATCTTTGGTGTCGAGCGCCTTGGCGCGAACCTGGCCGGCATGTTCATCAACTTAGTGCCGGTCTTTGGAGCGCTGCTCGCCGTGGCGATGCTCGGCGAGCAGCTATTCGTCTTCCACGCGGTGGCTTTCATCCTCGTAGCAGGCGGCATTCTACTGGCGCAACGCGCCGAGCAGAAAGTCTAGACAGCAAATTCCAGAGCCTTGGCTGTATCAATGTCAGTGGATTCCATCAGGTGCTCCAGGAACTCGGCAGATACCGGATGGTCAAGCTCAACCAGCGAGATTGCCTGCCCACCGGCCTCATCACGGCCGAGGTAGAAGTTGGCGATGTTAATGCCGGCCTCGCCGAACACCATGCCCACCTTACCGACGATCCCCGGAGCATCGGCATTGGTGGTGTAGAGCATATATTTGCCCGCTTCAGCCTCCATGTTGATGCCCTTGATCTGAATGAAACGCGGTTTGCCGTCGGAGAAGACAGTGCCTGCAACAGTGCGTGTCATGTTGTCGGTGACGACCTTGATCTGAATATAGCCGTCAAAGACGCCAGACTTGGCGCGAGTCATCTCAGTAAGCTTGACGCCACGCTCCGCCGCCATGACAGGAGCGGAGACCATGTTCACATCCGCAACCTGTGTGCGAAGCAGGCCGGCGAGAACGGCAGAGGACAAGGCCTTGGTGTTCATCTCCGAAACGTGGCCGTCAAAGAGAATTTCGACCTCCTTGATCGCACTTTCCGTCACTTGCCCCACGAAAGAACCAAGAGTGTCAGCCAGCGTCACAAAGGGCGTGAGGCGTGGAGCTTCTTCGGCGGAAATGGAGGGCATGTTAAGCGCGTTTGTGACCGCACCGCGGGTGAGATAGGCGCTCATCTGCTCGGCAACCTGAAGGGCGACATTCTCCTGCGCCTCTGTGGTTGCAGCGCCGAGATGCGGCGTGCAAACGACGTTGGGCTTGCCAAACAGCGGGGAGTTCGTTGCCGGTTCAACCTCAAAAACGTCGATCCCGGCACCGGCCACTTTGCCGCTATCAAGCGCAGCGGCGAGGGCCTCTTCATCTATCAAGCCACCACGGGCGCAATTGATGATGCGCACACCGTCTTTCATCTGCGCCAACGCCGCCGTGCCGATGATGCCTCGTGTCTTGTCAGTCAGTGGAGTGTGGAGGGTAATGAAGTCGGCGCGGGGGAAGAGATCTTCCAGCTCCACCTTCTCGATACCAAGGTACTCAGCACGCTCCGGCGAGAGATAGGGATCATAGGCGATGACGCGCATTTTCATGCCCTGAGCCCGGTCGGCAACGATGGAGCCGATGTTGCCGGCGCCGATCAAACCAAGGGTCTTGCCGGTGAGTTCTACGCCCATAAAGCGGGATTTCTCCCACTTGCCAGCCTGGGTGGAGCCGTCCGCCGCCGGGATCTGCCGGGCGACAGCCATCATCAGGCTGATCGCGTGCTCGGCGGTGGTGATGGAATTCCCGAAGGGCGTGTTCATGACGATAATGCCGCGGCGGGAGGCGGCTTTCAGATCAACATTGTCGACGCCTATCCCTGCGCGGCCGATGACCTTCAGATTGGTTGCGGCGTCGATGAGCTTCTCCGTCGCCTTGGTGGCCGAGCGGATGGCAAGGCCATCATAGTCAGCAATCTTAGCGAGCAGCGCGTCTTTGTCTTTGCCAAGAGCGGGTTCGAAATCAACATCAACGCCATTGTCGCGGAAGATCTGAACGGCAGTTTCGGAAAGTGCGTCGGATACGAGAACGCGAGGTTTGCGGTCGGTCATGGTTTGGTTCCTTCAACTGCCCCCTTGTCATTCCCACGCAGGTGGGAATCCATGGTTGCGTTATTGTGATGAAAGTTTCGGGCATTAAGCCCGTTGAAAGATGGATCTCCGCCTGCGCGGAGATGACAAGACAAGCTAGGCAGCCAGCGCCTGGGCAAACGCCCAGTCGAGCCACGGCAGCAACGCCTCAACGTCAGCAGTCTCCACCGTCGCACCACACCAGATACGCAGACCCGGAGGTGCGTCGCGGTAGCCGCCGATGTCATAAGCCACGCTCTCAGCTTCCAGCACCGAAGTCATGGTCTTCACGAAGGCACGTTGATTGGCTTCGTCCATTGCGGCGACCTTGGGAGCGACGATGGAGAGGCAAACAGAGGTGTTGGAGCGAGTAGCCGGGTCAGCGGCCAGGTTGGCAACCCAATCGGTCTTTTCGATCCAATCAAAGATGGCTTGCGCGTTCGCATCCGCGCGCGCCTTCAGCGCAGAAAGGCCGCCAATTTCTTGTCCCCATCCCAGCGTATCGAGGTAATCTTCAACACAGAGCATGGAAGGGGTGTTGATCGTCTCCCCCTTGAAGATGCCCTCGATCAGCTTGCCGCCTTTCGTGAGGCGAAAAATCTTCGGCAACGGCCAGGACGGCGTGTAACTCTCCAGCCGTTCAACAGCGCGGGGGGAGAGGATGAGCATCCCGTGGGCGGCTTCCCCACCCATTACCTTCTGCCAGGAATAGGTGACAGCATCGAGCTTATCCCAGGGCAGATCCTGCGCGAAGGCCGCGGAGGTTGCATCGCAAAGCGTGAGGCCCGCGCGGTCTGCTGGAATTGCTTCACCGTTCGGCATTTTTACGCCGGAGGTCGTTCCGTTCCAGGTAAAACAAACGTCACTGTCCCAGTCGATCGCCGTCATGTCCGGCAATTCGCCATAGGGCGCGATCACGGTTTCAGCTTCTATGCCGAGCTGCTTGACAACGTCCGTCACCCAACCAGCACCAAAACTTTCCCAGGCCACCATTGTGGCAGGGCGTGCGCCAAGTATGGTCCACATGGCCATCTCGTAGGCGCCAGTGTCGGAGGCAGGCACGATGCCGATGCGGTAGTCATCCGGCACGCCGAGGATTTGGCGTGTCTGGTTGATGGCCTTGGCAAGCTTCGCCTTGCCGATGGCGGCACGATGAGAGCGGCCAAGCGGCGCGTCGTTCAGATTGTGAAGGGTCCAGCCGGGGCGCTTGGCGCAAGGGCCGGAGGAAAAGTTAGGGTTTGCCGGCCGCACATCAGGACGCACCTGTTGCGCTGCGGCAGCTTCTTGAGCTGTCATGCTCTATCCTTCCAGATAGCAAGCCTCTCGTTGGGGAGAGGTGTCCCACGGACGGGGCTATGGAAGGACGCTCATCGGGTCAAACAAAAAATGGTGCTAATGCGCCATCTGTTGTCGCTCATTTGGCTAAGCCGATCAGTAAAAATACCAGCGCAGACCCGCGCGGATTGCGTGAGCATAGAGGCCATCGTCCTGAACAATGGAAAGATCCACGCCCGATCCATCTGGCCCGGCAACCTCACCATCTTCGATTCGCGTGAACGTGTAGCCAACATCAAGCTTCAGATTTTCGGTCAGGTCGATACCAGCACCTGCATGGACGGCCCAGGCGAAACGCCAATCGTCGCCAATAGCGGCACGTTGTGTCGCCACGGCGGTTGGGGTGCCCGCAATGTCGCTCGTGTCACTTATATAGGTGCCATAGTTCATATGCGCGGCGCCGATACCGGCACCAACATAAGGCGTCACACCGCCATAATTACCAATCTCGGTATAGGCGTTGGCCATGACGGTTGTGATGTCGACGTCAACTCTATCTGCCGTCGCAACACCGCTACCGCAGACGCCACCTGCCGCGCAGGAGAAGGACGCGTCGAACTCGGTTTCGAACATATGGGTGACCGTCGCATCAATGCGCAGATTGTCGTTGACCTGATAACCGATACCAACGCCGAGAGAGAATGCTTCGTCCAGCTCAAACTCCAGCGCATCCAGCTGCACGGGGCCACCAAAGGCATTTGCATTTTCAGCTTCAGCAAAATTGTAGGCGAGATCACCGCGCAGATACCATCCATTCTGCGATTCAACGAGCGGCGCTTCAACAATCATGTCTGCGGCAAATGCCGTCGGAGCCAATGGCACCGCCACCGTGGCTAGCGCGGCAAGAATAGTTCGGCGGATCGAGCGGTTAAGCATTACAGGTACCCTTCCAGCAGCCACATCCACTCGCCAACGCAGACGAAAAGACGGAAATGCGTTTCTAGGTCCAAATCTGCCGCAAAGTGCTTAAAAGTCGCTTAACCGTATCGATTAACCCTACATATTAACCCTGATAGGCTCCTAACGAGGCTGTTTTGCTCATTTTTCGACAGCGGAAATGATGACGTCTTCGCCATCCAATTTTGCGTCGAGGATCAGGTTGCAGGATTGGGCAAGCAGGACAGTGTAATAGGGCTGCACGCCATGAGCGTTCATCTCACCCTCCATCCGCCCTTCCAGCGTGGCAATAAAGTCTTCCGGCACCCGTGCCTTTGGTCCGGCACAATGCAGCGTGAAAGTGCAACCCTCCCCTTCTCCGTTGAGGGTAACGGCAATCTCGCCGCCCCGCGGCACAGCACCAAGAGCAGTGAGGACGAGGTTGAGGAGCAACTTAATGCGGTTTTTGGGCACCAGGGAGCGGGTACCGGTCCATTTCAAGTTCGGCTTTTCCGCTTCCATATAAAGACCCACCACCTCTTCCGCGTTCCCCGTGTCGATAGAGGCACCGGCGGACCCTGACGCGCCAAAGGCCAGGCGGCAGAATTTCAGCTTTGCGGAGGCCGACTTTGCGCTTTTGCGGATAAGCTCCATGGCAAATGCGTCCATGTCCTCACCCTGATCCTCGTCGAGAACTTCCAGCCCGTTCACCAGTGCTCCAACGGGTGAGATGATATCGTGACACACTTTGGAAGCAACCAAAGCCGTCAGATCAAGGGCGTCGAGTTCGGGGATGTGGAGACGGTCGGTCATGGGTGAAATCCTCTGGCAGCCGGTCAGTGGAAGCGCTGAATCAGCACAGTCTCAATCTGTCACAGGTGGCACGGCCTTCGTTAACCAAGCGTTAACCCTAAAGGATGGGAAATGGCCTTGAAATCGCCTTGGAAACGCCCCGTTAAGACTACCGAAAGGTGGCATTAGCAGGTTTGCAGAAAGGTTTTTTCAACCATCCCTCATTGCCCCAGGAGGCCAAAAGAATGGCGTTCCATCTCCCTTCCCCTTCCGGTGCTTCGCGCCTGAAGCGCCAACTCATCAGCGTCTTCGTTGCACTCTGCGCCGTCATGGCCTTCAGCGCCAGCGTCCTTCCCGCTAGGGCCGAGCAGGTCGAGCAACAGCAGCGTTATGCACAAGATGAGTTGCTGAATGCCGGTCATACCTTTTTCGGTACGGCATCAGCGGGTCTTGCCAGCGTATTGGAACGCACCGTGCAGCAATATGGTCTGCCCAACGGTTATGTGCTGGGTGAAGAAGCCTCCGGCGCTCTTTTTGGCGGTTTGCGCTATGGCGAAGGCATGCTCCACACCCGCAATGCTGGTGACCACAAAGTCTTCTGGCAAGGGCCGTCTCTCGGTTGGGATATTGGCGGCGACGGCAATCGCACGATGATGCTGGTCTACAATCTGAATTCCACCCAAGACATCTTCCACCGCTTCGTTGGTCTTTCCGGCCAAGCCTATCTGGTAGGTGGACTTGGAATCACCGCGCTAAAACACCGTGACACGATCCTGGTGCCCGTTCGCACCGGGGTCGGCGCACGTCTTGGAGTTAATGTTGGCTATCTGAAAATGCGCCCCTATGCGACCTGGAATCCTTTTTAGGTCCGGGTTGAGCGCATAACCTTCAATCAAAAAGGAGCCCCGGCGATACTCTTCGCCGGGGCTCTTTGCGTTTTTGGCCGCCATCAGCCAAACAGAAGACTGACATTGTTTTTGATCTTCAAAGCCTGTGCTGGAAAACCTGCTCTATACCGCCCTGGGGGCGCTGGTTGCGACGCTGATCGCCCTGCTTCTGGCGCCTGCTATCTGGAGGCGCGCGGTGGCTTTGACCCGCACGCGACTGGAGCAGGCAATGCCGCTAACACTAGCGGAATTGCAGGCCGAAAAAGATCAACTCCGCGCCAGTCACGCCGTCGAAGTGCGGCGGCTTGAAGTGCGCGCATCAACGTTGACAAGAGAAGCGGCGCAGAACGCGATTGAGATCAACCGCAAACGCGATGATCTGCTTGATGCGAGTCAGGAACTGACCCGCAAAAACGACTGTATCGTGGAGCTTGAAAGCGAAGCGGCAGCACGTCTTGCCGAAACTGCCGACCTGCGCGAGAGCTATGACGGGCTTTCTCGCGAACTCGATGCGGCGCGGGACGAGTTGCAGTACAGCACCGAACACATGGAAGAATTGGACACACGCTACCAGGGCGCGATTGAAGACTTCGACCTTCAGAAAATCGAGACAGTGGCCCGCGAAACGCGCCTCCATTCCAGCCGGGAAGAGGCTGACGAGTTACGCGAGACATCTCGGCGCAACAAGGAGGCGCTGGACCAGCAGGGCCTCGACCTAAAACTGGCATTGGAAAATGTCGCCAAACAAAAACAGCAGGTTGGCGTGCAAAAACGCAAGGTAACCCTGCTGGAGAAGCGTCAGGCAGAGCTAGAGGCAAAACTTAAAAAGAGTGAAGCTGACCTGAAGCGCTCCAAAGGCCGGGCCGCCAAGCCGGGAGCAGCGCTGAAAGAGGCTGAGGCAGAGATCGACCGTCTTCATGAAGAGCTCGCAGAACAGGCCGGCAACACATCTAGCGAAGAAGCCGATTCCGAAACATCGCAGGCCCTTATCCGCGCGGAGGCAGAGGCGGAAGCCCTTCGGGTCGAACTCGCTACCCTTCGCATTGCCGGAGACGGCGGCGCGTTGGCATTGGAGAAAGAGCACAGCGCGTTGCGGGACATGATCTCAGACCTCGCCGCACAAATTACCGCTCAGGTGGCGAACGAGGAAGGCTCAGGCTCCAAGATCGACCAAGCCCTCGCCAAGCACACAAGGGACAAGGATGACGGTGAAGGCGAGGGTGACGTCACTCTCGCAGACCGAATCCGCAAGGTGCAGAAGCAGAAGAAAAGCAAGACCGCCAAAGCCTGAAAGAGCGACGAGCGCTTTCGCCTAGATTTTACGTACCGCAAGCGCTTCGCGAATTTCATCCAGAATGGCCGGATCATCGATGGTCGCGGGAATTGCGACGTCTTCCTTCTGCGCGACTTTCACCATGGTTGCGCGCAGGATCTTGCCCGAGCGTGTCTTGGGCAACCGTTTGACCGGCACAACGGTCTTAAGCGCCGCAACCGGGCCGATCTTATTGCGCACGTGAGCTACGACTTCCGCCTCTATTGTGTCGAGACGTTCATCGGCACCAGCATTCAGGATGACGAAACCGAGCGGCACCTGCCCCTTCATTTCATCAGCCACACCGATGACGGCGCATTCGGCAACGTCGGGATGTTCAGCGACCGCCTCTTCCATTCCACCGGTAGAAAGACGGTGGCCGGCAACGTTAATGATGTCGTCTGTGCGTGCCATGATGAAGAGATAGCCATCCTCATCCACCATCCCGGCATCACTCGTCTGGTAGTAACCGGGAAACTCTTCGAGATAAGCGGAACGGAACCGCGCATCAGCGTTCCACAGCGTCGGTAAAGCGCCGGGCGGCAGCGGCAGCTTGACGGCAACATTACCGAGCGTTCCGGCTGCAACCGGTGCGCCCGCATCGTCCAGCACCTGCACATCGTAACCAGGCATGGCGCGAGCCGGGGAGCCATATTTGACGTCCAACATTTCGATGCCGGTCGGGTTGCCAGCAATGGTCCAGCCGGTTTCGGTCTGCCACCAATGGTCGATAACGGGCTTGCCCGTGACATGCTCGATCCAGTGGATCGTGTCAGGGTCAGCGCGCTCACCAGCGAGGAAAACCGTGCGCAGGTTGGAGAGATTATGGTCCTTTACTAGCGCACCGTCAGGGTCTTGTGCGCGAACGGCACGGAACGCCGTTGGCGCTGTGAAGAAGACCGCCACCTCGTGCCTGGCCATAACGCGCCAGAAGGTCGCTGCGTCCGGTGTACCTACCGGTTTGCCCTCGAAGACAATGGTGGTGTTCCCGGCAAGCAGCGGCGCATAGACGATATAGCTGTGGCCAACGACCCAGCCGACATCGGAGGCGGCCCAATAGGTCTCACCAGGCTCTACGCCGTAGATATTTTTCATGGTCCAATGCAAAGCCACCATGTGGCCGCCTGTGTCGCGGATCACGCCTTTGGGCTGTCCGGTCGTACCGGATGTGTAAAGAATATAGAGCGGGTCGGTCGCCGCCATGGAGGTGCACGGCACCTGCCGGTCGGCCTGGGCGGCAATGGCCTCGGCCCAGTCCTCATCGCGATCGTCGGCCAGATCGCAGATCTGCTGGCTGCGCTGGAGGATTAGCGTTTTTGTGATCTTGTGGTCGGCAATTTCAAGGGCAGAATCAAGCAACGGTTTGTAGGCAACCACTCTGCCCGGTTCCAGGCCGCAAGAGGCGGAGAGAATGATATCTGGTCTGCAATCGTCAATACGGGTTGCAAGTTCTGCCGCCGCAAAACCGCCAAAGACGACGGAATGTACCGCGCCAATACGGGCGCAAGCGAGCATGGCGACAGCGGCTTCCATGACCATTGGCATGTAGATGATAACCCGGTCACCAGCCTTCACGCCGCGGTCAAGCAACACACCGGCGAGCTTCTCCGTCTCGCGCTGAAGTTCTGCGAAGGTCAGCGTCGCCCGAGTCTCGGTGATTGCGCTTTCGTGGATGATGGCAACATCATCACCACGCCCGTTTTCAACGTGGCGATCAACACAATTGTAGCAGGTGTTGCCCATGGCATCGGGAAACCAACGGCCATAGACGCCTTGGTCAGGATCGAATGCTCTGGTCGGCGCGACATCCCAATCTATGGCCTTCGCCTGGTCGAGCCAAAACTTCTCCGGCTCGGCTTTCCAACTGTCATAAACTTTATCAAAAGCACCCATCGCACCGCCCTCCCCTGCGAAACGTGTCAGCTTGCTACCGCCTGGGCGAGAACCTGTCCACGCTACCTAGGGCGTAGATGAGGTTCAGATATAGGGTTGGGCGGCGGGCGCTTCGCGGGGCGCATAGTCCCAATGGGTCATGATGTGTTCAGCCCAGCCATAATAGCCGCTCTCTCCGGCATGAAACCCGTCGGGGCAAAAGCCTTCCGCTGTCACCCCCGGCAACGGCATGATCGCCACTGCGCCACGTTCTACGCAAAGCTGTGTTCCGCGCTCGTTGATGATGAGACGACGGAGATTCGCGATACGCGCCAGGAAGTTTGGCATAGCTGGAACTCTGGTGATGTCGATGCACTGGCTCCAAAAGATCTTGGCGTCAGGAAACCGCGCACGAACCGCGTAGAGTAGTCGTCCGAACTCCCGGCAAAAACGGCTGCCAGTATGCCAATTCTTTAGATCATTCATGCCAATCTGGAGCATGATGTGGGTCGGGTCGAGGTCCGCTGGAAGGTTCGGCACGACCACCTCCGTTACAGGTCCGCAGGTGGCGCTGTTGTGACCGGAAATATGCCAGGAAACGGCAACGTTCTCCCGGTCCGCCACCATCTGCGCAAGCTGTGGCGCCAAAGCTCCGGATGTGTGCTCGACGCCGACTGCGGCGGCGGATGAATCGCCTATGGCCAGAATACGAATCGGCGCTTTGCCCTTTCCGATTTGCCCCGAACGTGGGCCTTGGGCCGGAGAAAGGCGCATAACCCGGTCGCGCAAGCGCGTGCCGACATAGGCGTAGTAGGGAAAAGCGAGCCAGGAGAGGAGCGAAGCCGTGTGCTGTTTCATCGGGCGGCGAGAGCTGGATGCGGAAACGCCGGTATTTAGGGACTGTTTGACGTATACGTCAAGAAAGCCGAGTACCGAAAACCAGCTTAGCCTCTTTCCTGATCCTTGTTCCATGCGCCCTTAGCGGCGGCAGAGTTCATGAGCGCACGGTGAGTGAAAGCGCGTTTGGCTGCATCTATGTTTTCAACTTTTCCGCCCCATGCTTTCAGCGCGGCTGCCTGGAGCGCACGGCCATAGGAGTAGGTCAGCGGCCAGGGCAAATTCCCTATTGCGTTCATGGCGTTGAGGTTAGCCGTCGCCTCCTCATCGCTCTGTCCGCCAGAGAGAAATGCAATGCCTGCAACTGCCGATGGGACCGTGCGCTTCAGCACTGCAACGGTGTGCGCCGCAACCTCCTCGGGGCCTGCCTGCTTGGCAGCGTTGACGCCTGGAACGACCATATTCGGCTTCAGCACCATGCCTTCGAGCTTCACGTTCTGACTGTTTAGGTCTTTGAAAACCTGATGCAAAACGTGCTCCGTCACCTCGTGGCAACGCTCGATGGAATGGTCGCCTGGATCGCCGTCCATCAGGACTTCGGGTTCGACTATGGGGACGATTCCGGCCTCTTGGCAAAGGGCAGCATAGCGGGAGAGAGCGTGACTGTTGGCGCGGATTGCACCTTCGCTCGGACGGTCCTTGTCAATGGCGATGACGCCCCGCCATTTGGCGAAACGGGCGCCCTGTTTGTAATAGTTTTCAAGGCGTTCGCGCAGACCATCGAGGCCCTCTGTCACCTTTTCACCAGCGCGCAGCGAGAGGTCTTGCGCGCCTTTGTCGACCTTGATTCCAGGAACGGCTCCGGCGGATTTGATGAGGTCGACGAGGGGGGTGCCGTCGGCGGCTTTCTGACCGAGAGTTTCTTCAAACAGGATAACGCCGGAGATGGCCCTATTCATCGCGTCCTGCGAACGGAAAAGCATCTCACGGTAGTCGCGACGGTTCTCTTCACTGTTCTCTACACCAATGGAATCAAAGCGCTTTTTGATCGTCCCAGTGGATTCGTCCGCCGCGAGAATGCCCTGTCCGGGTTGCACCATTTGCTGGGCGATGTCTTCGAGGCGTTCGGTCATTTGGATCGGTCCTGTTAGCGTTTAGACCGTTGCTAGCAGGGCCTTTTGTGGGGTCAATGGGGCAGGTTAACTCAATCGTTTCAAACCCGTAGAAAGGATCAATCACCCCCAATTTATACCGATGATTCCAACGCTGCGACACCAGGAAGGGGCTTTCCTTCCATCCATTCAAGAAACGCGCCACCGGCTGTAGAGACATAGGAAAAGTCCTCCAAAACGCCTGCATGATTGAGCGCAGAAACCGTGTCTCCGCCGCCTGCAACCGAAACCAGACCGCCTTTCTGTGTCGCACGGGCGGCCTCCTGCGCGGTCAAAACGGTTGCTTTATCAAAGGGCTCGATCTCAAACGCCCCAAGCGGGCCGTTCCAGACCAACGTCCTGCAATCGCGGATCCGCTCGCCGATCAGTTCAATGGTTTCGGGCCCGCAATCGAGTATCATTCCTTCTGCCGGAACTCGTGAAACGGTGCGAATCTCGTTGGTGCTGTTTGCCGCGAAACTGTCTGCCACCACCACATCGGCCGGCAGAATGACTTCGCAATTGGCGGCCTCGGCTTTGCTCATGATTTCCCGCGCAATTCCCGCAAGATCATGTTCGCAAAGGCTTTTCCCGACATCATGGCCGAGAGCGGCGAGGAACGTGTTGGCCATTCCACCACCTATTACCAAATGGTCGACCTTCTCCACGAGGTTCCCCAAGAGGTCCAATTTCGTGGATACTTTTGCCCCGCCAACAAGGGCAATGACCGGACGTTCCGGATCGCCAAGGCCAGCTTCCAGCGCCTTCAATTCCGCCTCCATTGTGCGCCCGGCATAGGCGGGAAGCCTTTGCGCAAGGCCTACTGTGGAAGCGTGAGCCCGGTGGGCGGCGGAGAAGGCATCGTTGACATAGATGTCGCCAAGAGCTGCCCACTTCCTGGCAAGCTCCGCGGAGTTATCCTCCTCCCCCGGTTCAAACCGGGTGTTGGGAAGCAGCGCTACAGCGCCGGGGGTTTGCAAATACCCCCCGTCTATTTGGAAATGCCCCCCCTTTTCTTCCAAATGGACGACATCTGTGCCGAATGCCTCAGATAGCGCCGGGACCAGCGGCGCGAGCGAAAATTCCTCCACCACATTACCCTTGGGTCGGCCGAAATGGGCAAGCAAAATGACGACCGCTCCCTTCTCGCGAAGTTCACTGATCGTCGGCACGATCCGCTCGATGCGGGTGGCGTCGGTAACGCGTCCATTTTCCATTGGCACGTTGATATCGACACGAACGAGGGCGCGTTTGCCGGTAAGATCGCCAAGATCGTCGAGGGTGCGGAAGGTCACGGGCGAAATCCTCAGTCGTCGGCTTTCTCGGCAAGATGTTTCTGCGCGCGCTCAACCACGGCGTCGGCGGTGATGCCGAAATGGGCGTAAAGTTCATCGCCCGGGCCAGAGGCGCCGAAACCGTCCATGCCAACGAAATCTGCGTCCGAACCAATGATCGCATCCCAGCCCTGACGGATCGCCGCCTCGATGCCGATCTTCACTGTCGCGTCGCCGATGGTGGCGCGACGGTAGCTTTCCGGTTGGGCGGCGAA
This sequence comes from uncultured Alphaproteobacteria bacterium, assembly GCA_929200315.1. Lineage (GTDB taxonomy): Bacteria > Pseudomonadota > Alphaproteobacteria > Rhizobiales > Rhizobiaceae > Pseudahrensia. The sequence goes on from CAKMZB010000007.1 coordinate 178,332, forward strand.
GAGTTCAAAACTTGGCACGGAGACAACCCGCGTCGGGTGGCCGGCCTCTTCGAGCTTTTCTTTTGCTTCAAGCGCGAGACCAACTTCGGAACCGGAGGCGATGAGTGAGACGACCGCATCCTCCTCGCTGTCAGCAAGAACATAAGCGCCCTTTGCACTGCGGTTCTTTTCAGAAAACTCCTTGCGCGCCGGGGCCAGATTCTGGCGAGTCAGCGCGATGACGGAGGGTGTTGCCTCAGCTTCCATTGCCAGCTTCCAGCATTCCGCCGTCTCCGTCACATCGGCGGGGCGAAAGACATTGAGGTTGGGGATCGCGCGAAGGGCAGCCAAATGTTCCACCGGCTGGTGGGTCGGGCCATCTTCGCCAAGGCCGATGGAATCATGCGTCATGACGTGAATGACGCGAATACCCATGAGGGCTGCAAGGCGGATGGACGGGCGGCAATAGTCAGAGAAAACCAGGAAGCCACCGGAATAAGGAATGAGGCCGCCGTGGAGCGCGATGCCGTTCATGGCTGCCGCCATACCGTGCTCGCGAATGCCGTAATGGATGAAACGACCGGAAAAGTTATCCGCAGTAATCCGCGCGGTCTGGCTGGTGTCAGTGTTGTTTGAGCCGGTGAGGTCGGCGGACCCGCCGAGTGTTTCCGGCACCACACCGTTGATGACTTCCAGCGTCGCCTGGCTCGCCTTGCGGGTCGCCTTGGTAGGAGCCGTTTCGATCAATTCGCGCAAATGCATTTCCATCGCTTCGCCAAAACCAGACGGCAGCTCGCCGCGCTGGCGGCGCTTGAATTCGCCGGAAAGGTCATCGTCAGCTTCCGCCAGACGCTTTTCCCATTCCTTATGTTTTTGCGCCGAGCGGAGGCCGGCAATGCGCCAGGCATCGAGTACATCTTCGGGCACGTCAAAGGGTTCAGCGTCCCAGCCAAGCGCTTTGCGCGCGCCGTCAAGCTCATCAGAACCGAGAGGAGACCCATGACTGCCGCTGGTCCCGGCTTTGGTAGGGGCACCATAGCCGATGGTGGTTTCGCAGGCGATGAGCGTTGGCTTGTCGGACTTCTGCGCCTCCTCCACCGCAGCGGCGATGGCGTCGTGGTTGTGGCCGTCACAAGCCAGCGTGTTCCAGCCGGAAGCCTCAAAGCGCGCGCGCTGGTTGGTGGAATCGGAGAGGTCAACCGAGCCGTCAATGGTGATGCCATTGTTGTCCCACAAGACGATGAGCTTGTTCAGCTTCATGTGCCCGGCAAGGCCAATCGCCTCCTGGCTGATGCCTTCCATCAAGCAGCCGTCACCAACGAGGCAGTAGGTGTGGTGGTTGACGAGATCGGAGCCGAATTCGTCGGCCAACTTCTTCTCCGCAATCGCCATACCGACCGCATTGGCAATGCCCTGGCCGAGCGGGCCAGTTGTGGTCTCGATACCGGCGGCATGGCCATATTCAGGGTGGCCTGCAGTGGGTGAGCCGATCTGACGGAAATTCTTGATCTCCTCGATCCCAATATCGGCATAGCCCAGCAGATAGAGCGAAGAATAAAGCAGCATGGAGCCGTGACCGGCTGAGAGGACAAAACGGTCGCGATCCGCCCAGTCGGGGGTCTTGGGGTCGAACTTCATGAATTTGGTGAAGAGGACGGTCGCGATGTCTGCTGCACCCATGGGCAGGCCGGGATGGCCTGAATTGGCCTTCTGCACAGCATCTGCGGAGAGAAAACGGATGGCGTTTGCCATACGGGCGGCTTTGTTCGTCTGGGTCATGAATGCGCTCGGATTTGCCGGTATCGGCTTTAAGGTTGGGCCGGGTGCTCGTCTCACCCCGTGTCATGGGCGCAGGGTCTATCAGCGCAGGCGCGCCACGCCAACCGGCCTTAGGTTGTAGCCACAGGCGGCGGAAGCCAACCGGTCACGCTTTCCTCATGCGGATGGTGAAGTTTGACCAGCCAAGACACCGTAGTGATTGACGATCAGGCTTTTGTCTGTTGAACAAGAGAGAGGACGCAAGTGGTGGTGGGCATGATGGCGCAAGCAAAGGACACGGCAACGGCAAAGAGCGCCGGTGATCCCTTGCTCGACGCGCTTGCCAGGCTAAATCGCGCGCTGGACGGCCTTTCCACCGCCGTCGACAGCGCCGCTGTTATCAGCGCGGAGGGCCGCGGTGCGGATGAAGTGGCCTATATTATGAGCGAAGATCGTGCGGCTCTGGCGAAGGATCTCGACGCTGCAGAAACGCGCGCGCGTCGCCTTTCTGAAGTAAACAGCGAAGTTTCCCAGCGCCTTGTTGGTGCCATGGAAACCGTGCGTTCTGTACTGGACGGGCAGACCAAGTAGAGCGGCCTCGACCGGGCGCAAAGAACAAGGAGCGGGCGATGCCGCAGGTGGCAGTTCAGATCAACGGCAAGACCTATCGCATGGCCTGCGATGAAGGGCAGGAAGCCCATCTACTCGACCTTGCGCAGCGTTTCGACAAGACAATTGATGGACTGAAAGGCTCTTTCGGTGAGATTGGTGATCAACGGCTCACTGTCATGGCCGGTGTTATGGTGACGGACGAGCTGGTGGAAGCGCGCCACAAGATCCGTGGGCTCGAGGCTGAATTGGCCTCCATCCGCGCCGAAGGCAACGGGCACCAGTCCCGCGAGACGCAGCTTGCCAACGGTCTCAACAAAGCCGCTGAGCGGATCGAGACCATGGCCGCCAAGCTGACCCCCGGGGCGCCCAAGGGGAACGGGCGCGCCAAGTGATGAGCGCTGATGCGCGGGGCACCACTGGTCAAATGCTACGCGAACACCTAGTTTGGGCGCGTCCGAGCTGCCCGGTTTGTCGGGATATCATCCTCGGGGCCTTACTGATTCTAAAGGGAGCTGTCCCTGTTCTTGCCCGTGGGCTTGAGCACACGGTGCCCACCTACGCTGTAGGTTCCAGGATCGATAAAACCTCGACGGCTGCGGCGGCCCGGCGCTCTCGCCGAAGGCGAGAGCATTTTGTGACGTATCGGGAACACCCGATACGTGCGATCCCTTGCCGGATTTCGAGCCTGTGCCTCGCGGCTTCTCCTTCTCTCCTTGAGGGAGAAGGTGCCCGAAGGGCGGATGAAGGGCCGCGGCAGTGACCTCTAAATCCGCCCTCCGCCAACACCACCTCGCAACCCGCGACGCCCTGCCCGAAACCACCCGCATCGAAGGTGCGCTCGCTGTTGCCGAATTCGGCCTGCCCGCCCTGACCGACCGCGCGGGCGGCGCGGTCATCTCCGGCTATCATCCGATGCGTTCCGAACTCGACCCCCGCCCGCTTATGGCGATGCTTGCGACCGCCGGAGCACGCCTTGCCCTGCCCGCCGTGATCTCCAAGACCGAGATCGTCTTCCGCGATCTGGTTCGCACCGGTGCGCTGGAGAAAGGCGGGTTTGGCACGTTCCACCCGCCAGAAAGTGCACAAAAATTGCAACCAGACATCATCCTTCTGCCGCTCGCTGTCTTTGACGGTGCAGGCAATCGCATCGGCTATGGGGGCGGCTATTATGACCGCGCCATTGCGGCTTTTAGAGACGAGGGCCACACGCCCTATCTGGTGGGGCTTGCCTTTGAGGAGCAGCGTGCGCCATCGGTGCCGGTCGAAAGCCACGACGTGGCGCTCGACATGATCATCACCCCGGCCGGTGTGCAGGAGTTTGAGGTTTGAGAATTCTGTTTCTTGGAGACATGGCAGGCAAGACCGGACGCACTGCGGTGCGCGACCGCCTGCCCGGCCTGCGCGAGCGGCATTCGCTGGACCTGGTTATCGTCAATGGGGAGAACGCCGCAGGTGGCTTTGGCATCACCCGCGCGATCCTGAACGAGACACTGGAAGCCGGGGCGGACATCATCACCACCGGCAACCATGCCTTCCGCCAGCGCGAAACCCTGAGCTGGGCGGACGAGGAAGATCTGTTTCTGCGCCCCGCCAACTTCCCCCCCGGCACGCCGGGGCGCGGATCGAACCTGATTGAGACCAAAGGCGGCGCGCGGGTTCTGGTCGCCAACATCATGGGCCGTGTCTTCATGGACCCCCATCTCGACGACCCCTTCGCCTCCGCCGAGCGCGTCCTCGCTGAAGCGCCACTTGGAGAAGTCGCAGACGCCGTGATCATCGACTTCCACGCGGAAGCGACGAGCGAGAAACAATGTTTCGGCCATTTCTGCGACGGGCGAGTGAGTCTGGTCGTTGGCACCCACACCCACATCCCCACCGCCGACCATCAGGTGCTCGGCGGCGGCACCGCCTATATGAGCGATGCAGGCATGTGCGGCGACTACGACTCGTCCCTTGGCATGGACAAGGAAGAACCGCTCCACCGCTTTCTCACGTCGCTCCCAAAGGCGCGGATGGAACCAGCAACGGGACCAGCCACCGTTTGCGGAGTGCTGGTGGTGACAGATGACAAGACGGGGCTCGCGACAGGCATCGAACCATTGCGGGTTGGCGGACGGCTTGCGGAAGTCATTCCGACAATTTGATCGCCGCTCCTTGCAGAGGCCTTTTCCAATCCTAATATACCGTTCGGTACGAAACACTGAACGGAACGCCCCATGAGCGAGCCCAAAGACGAATACACCCCGCCCAAGGTCTGGACGTGGGAAGCCGAATCCGGCGGCCAGTTTGCCAACATCAACCGGCCCATCGCAGGCCCGACCAGCGAAAAAGACCTACCGGTCGGCAAGCACCCGTTCCAACTTCATTCGCTCGCCACACCCAACGGCGTGAAGGCAACGGTGATGCTGGAAGAGCTTTTGGCGGCCGGTCACAAGGGCGCGGAATATGACGCCTGGCTCGTTAACATTACCGAGGGCGACCAGTTCACCTCCGGCTTCGTAGAGATCAACCCGAACTCCAAAATCCCGGCCTTGCTCGACACGACCAACGGTCAGCGCGTCTTCGAAAGCGCCTCGATTCTCGTCTATCTGGCGGAGAAATTCGGCGCCTTCCTGCCGAGCGAACCGAAGGCCCGCACCGAGACCATGAACTGGCTTTTCTGGCAGATGGGATCAGCGCCCTATCTTGGCGGCGGCTTTGGGCATTTCTATGCTTATGCACCCTACAAGATACAGTACCCTATCGACCGTTTCACCATGGAGACGAAGCGCCAGCTCGACGTGCTGGACCGGGAACTGGCGAACAAGGATTTCATCGCCGGGGATGAGTACACAATCGCCGACATCGCGATCTGGCCCTGGTACGGTCAGCTTGTGCTGGGACGCCTCTATGAGGCTGCCGAATTCCTCGACGTTGCCTCCTATAAAAACGTCATGGCCTGGGCGAAGAAGATTGACGCCCGCCCCGCCGTTCTGCGCGGACGGATGGTCAACAGACCCTTTGGCGAAAAGTCACTCCAGCTCCTTGAGCGGCACGATGCCTCAGATTTCGACACGAACACGCAGGACAAGCTGGACCCCGACCCCAGTTAGAGACCATCAAATGAAGCCGGGGCGGCAGGACAATCTGCCGCCCCGGTTTATCGCGCCAGCGGATTGCATTTGCATCCGATGAGGCGCTCAATGGACGTCAGGAACCTAAGCCCTGGATGGTCCGATGATCGACGGTCTTTCAGCGGAGCTACTCGCCCGCTTCCAATTCGCCTTCACCGTCTCTTTCCACATCGTCTTTCCGGCTTTTTCAATAGGTTTGGCATCGTTCCTGGCTGTCCTGAACGGGCTGTGGCTGTGGACGGGGAACCACACATACCGGGCGCTCTTCGATTATTGGAAAACTATCTTCGCCGTCGCTTTCGGAATGGGCGTCGTGTCGGGGCTTGTTATGTCCTACCAGTTCGGCACCAACTGGAGCGTCTTTGCAGACAGGACTGGTCCGGTCCTCGGTCCACTCATGGCTTACGAGGTGCTTTCAGCTTTCTTTCTTGAGGCCGGTTTTCTCGGCATCATGCTGTTTGGCCGCGACCGGGTGGGGCCCGGGTTGCACATGTTTGCAACCTTCATGGTGGCTCTCGGAACGCTCCTTTCGGCAACGTGGATCCTCTCCGTCAACTCCTGGATGCAGACCCCTGTCGGGTTCGGTATGAACGACGTCGGCCAGTTCGTGCCGGAAGACTGGTGGGCCATCGTCTTCAACCCGTCCTTCCCCTACCGCCTGGTCCACATGGTGCTCGCCGCCTTCCTCACCACCGCCTTTGTGGTGGGCGGGGTTGGGGCCTGGCACATGTTGCGCGGAGATAACGGAGCGCCAACGCGCAAAATGTTCTCCATGGCCATGTGGATGGCCGTGGTGGTGACGCCGGTCCAGATTTTTGCAGGCGACCAGCATGGCCTCAACACGCTGGAGCACCAGCCAGTAAAGATAATGGCGATGGAAGGTCACTTCCACAGCTACGAAGAAGGCGCACCGCTCATTCTTTTTGGTTGGCCGAATGAAGCTGAAAAGCGCGTTGATTACGCGATCTCAATTCCCAAACTCTCAAGCCTTATTCTAAAGCATGACCTAAACGCCCCGCTTGCTGGTCTCGACACAGTGGCGGACGAAGACGAACCGCCGATTGCAATCGTCTTCTGGAGCTTCCGCATCATGGTTGGGATCGGCTTTGCGATGCTCACCGTCGGTCTTTGGAGCCTCTTCTCCCGCTGGCGCGGCACGCTTTACGACAGCCGCTGGTTGCATCGCGCGGTCTGGATGCTGTCACCTGCGGGCTTCCTCGCCGTGCTTGCCGGTTGGGTGACGACGGAGGTCGGCCGACAACCCTTCACGGTCTATGGCCTGATGCGCACGTCTGAGTCCCTCTCACCCATCGCCGCGCCGGCAGTGGCAACATCGCTCATCGCCTTCATCGTGGTCTATTTTTTCGTTTTCGGAGCCGGGACGTTTTATATCCTGCGGCTGATGCGCGACCGCCCCGCCCAACAGCATGATGAGCAGCGCGAGGAGACCCTCCATGCAGGCCCGATCCGTACTGCGGGCGCGACGCATGCAGCAAGGAAGGACAAAGCCATGTCGAAGACGGCTGAAGGGAGCGCATCATGACCCTCGATCTTCCTCTCATCTGGGCGGGGCTGATCGCCCTGGCGATCCTCATCTACATCATCCTCGACGGGTTCGATCTCGGAGTTGGACTGCTTTTTCCCTTCGAACCGGGCGAAGACGAACGTGACTTGATGATGAATTCCGTTGCGCCGGTCTGGGACGGTAACGAGACCTGGCTCGTTCTGGGCGGCGGTGGGCTTTTTGCCGTCTTCCCCCTCGCCTATGCCACCGCCCTCCCCGCGCTCTACGCGCCGCTGCTCGCCATGTTGTTGGCTCTGGTCTTCCGCGGTGTGGCGTTTGAATATCGTTGGCGCACAACACGTTGGAAGCGCGTTTGGGACGTCTCCTTCTTTGCAGGCTCCCTCATCGCAGCCCTCGCGCAGGGCATTGCCCTTGGCGCGCTGGTGCAGGGAATCGAGATTGAAAACCGTGCCTATGCGGGAGGCTGGTGGGATTGGTTCACGCCCTTCAGCCTGCTTTGCGGCGTCGCCCTTGTTTTCGGATATGCACTGCTCGGTGCGACCTGGCTCAACATGAAGCTGGAAGGCGCCGTGCAGGAGCGGATGCGCTATCGCGCGGCGATCGCGGGCGCGGTCACCGTTGGCTTTATCGGCGTCGTCAGCCTCATCACACCCTTTCTTGACGAGATCTACTTTGCCCGCTGGTTCGCCTGGCCCACGGCACTCTACAGCGCCGCCGTACCCCTGCTCTGTGCTGCAGCGATTGCGGCACTCTATTACGGGCTGAAGAAACGCCATGATGTGACGCCGTTCCTCGCCTCACTCACACTCTTTACGCTCTGCTTTATCGGCCTGGGGATTGGTTTCTACCCCTATATCGTACCGCATTCTTTGACGATTGCGGAGGCGGCCGCGCCGGATTCAAGCTTGCTCTTCACATTGGTTGGCGCAGCGGTGTTGCTGCCGCTGATCCTCGGCTACACGGCCTATACCTATTGGGTCTTTCGCGGAAAGCTCGATCCAGAAGAGGGTTATCATTGATGGCCGAGCGGCAGACGCTGAAGCGCCTTGCCTGGTTTGCTGGGATCTGGCTCACCAGCGTCGTCGCATTGGCCGTCGTCGCCTACGCCATCCGGACCGTTTTGCTGTAGAAATCCCCACTTTCTCATACAACGGGGATGCGGCACGGTGCCTCACTTTGGCATTTCACGACCCTGTTTGCCCCCATAATAAGTAGCCAGGCGTGTCTTTTGCTCAAAAGGCGGGCCGTTTCGTTAAGGTTGGTGCAAGTTCTCGTTCCAAAAGCGAGGTTTGACCCTTGCCATGTGGCACTTTTCCCGCAATTTTGGCCGCTGCTCTTACTTTTTGAGGGTAAGAAGCGCCATCTTTTTTCTGGCGCGACTTTAGGGAGAATAAAATGAAATCACGGTCAATGATCGTATCCGTGGCGGCGGCAGCTCTGCTGGCCACCACCACACTGGCTACGGCTGAAACTCTGAATTGGGCCCGTGCGGGTGACTCGCTCACGCTGGACCCGCATTCACAGAACGAAGGCCCCACTCACGCGCTTGCTCAGCAGATTTATGAGCCGCTCATTTCCCCGGACATGGAAGCAAAGCCGATTCCGTCTCTGGCGACCTCTTGGGGAGTGTCCGCTGACAACCCGAATGTATGGGTCTTTAAACTGCGCGAGGGTGTGAAATTCCACGACGGCGCTGATATGACAGCCGAAGACGTGGTCTTCTCCTTCAACCGTGCCAAGCATGAAAGCTCGGACATGAAGGAGCTGCTCGTCACCATTAAAGAGGTGCGTGCAGACGGCGATTACACCGTCGAGATTGAAACCGATGGTCCCAACCCGATCCTGCCCAACAACCTCACCAACCTGTTCATCATGGACAAAGGCTGGGCCGAGGCTAACGACGTGGTTGTTCCCGCCGAGTTTGACGATGGTGAAGAAACCTTCGCTGTGCGCAACGCAAACGGCACCGGCCCCTTCGTGCTGGAAAGCCGTGAGCCTGACACCAAGACAGTGCTCAAGCGCAACGACAATTACTGGGGTATCGGTCAGTTCCCGATGGAAGTGACCCAGATCAACTACACACCGATCCAGAACGCCGCGACCCGTGTTGCAGCACTTCTGTCGGGTGAAGTTGACCTGATCCAGGACGTGCCGGTGCAGGACCTTAGCCGCGTGGCCAATGCCGACGGCCTGAAGGTGGAAAATGCGGCTCAGAACCGCACGATCTTCTTTGGTATCAACAGTGCTGATGATGATCTCACCAACGACAATGTCGAAGGCAAGAACCCGTTCAAGGACCTCAAGGTGCGCCAGGCTATGAGCCTTGCCCTTGATCGCGATGCCATCAAACAGGTGGTGATGCGCGGCCAGTCCGCTCCGACCGGCGTTATCATCCCGCCCTTCGTGAACGGTTGGACGGAAGCTCTGGACGCCTACCCCAAGGCTGACGTTGCTAAGGCACAGGCCCTGATGGCCGAAGCCGGTTACGGCGATGGTTTTGAAATCACGCTCCACTGCCCCAATGACCGCTACGTCAACGACGAAGCGATCTGCCAGGCCATGGTTGGCATGATGGCCAAGATCGGCATCGACGTGAACCTGGTCGCTCAGACCAAGGCCAACCACTTCCCGCTGATTTCGGGTAAGACAACCGACTTCTACCTGCTGGGTTGGGGCGTTCCGACGTTCGATTCCGAATACGTGTTCAACTTCCTCGTGCATTCCACGACGGATGACCGCGGTTCCTGGAACGGCACGCGCTTCTCCAATGGTGATGTCGACGCGATGATCCAGTCGCTCGGTTCCGACACCAACATCGCCAACCGCGATGCGACCATCGGCAAGATCTGGAAAGTGGTGCAGGACGAGCAACTCTACCTGCCGATCCACAATCAGGTCCTCAACTGGGGCATGAAGGATGGCATCACCTTCCCCGTGCAGCCGGAAGATCAGCCGCACTTCAAGTTCATGACCTTCGGCAAATAAGGTCTGGCAGCTTTGCTGACGGGCGCTTCCTTCACGGAGGCGCTCGTTTGCGTTTTTTTTTGTTTCGACCCCGTGTGGCCCTCGACGTCAGGCCTCCTGTTTCCCTTTATTTGGAACTGGTCTAAACACGCCGGGTCAACGAAACTGGCGGTCAGTTAGGCTTTAACGTGCTCGCATTTACGATCCGCCGTGTGTCCCAATCCCTCGTCGTTCTTTTGATCGTCGGGCTGGTGGCCTTTTCGCTCTTCCGCTTTGTCGGTGATCCTGTGGAGAACCTCCTTGGCCAGGAACGCACCGTTGCCGATATTGAGCGTGTGCGCACGCAGCTGGGGCTCGACCAGTCTTTCCCCGTTCAGTACCTCAATTTCCTCAAGGGCGTCGTCACTGAGGGTAATTTTGGTGTTTCCTACCGCCAGGGTCGGCCGGTGGCCGATATCATCGCTGAACGCGCGCCGGCGACGCTGGAACTCGCCTTCGTCTCCGCCCTTTTTGCCATCGTCTTAGGCATCGGCTTTGGTGTTTACACCGCCATCAACAGAGACGGGTGGATATCAAACGTCATCATGACCTCGTCCCTTGTCGGAGTCTCGCTGCCAACCTTCCTGATCGGGATATTATTGATCTACCTCTTTGCCGTGGAGCTTGGCTGGCTGCCGAGTTTCGGAAGGGGGGAGACCGTCATGATTGGCGGCTGGTCCACCGGGTTCCTGACCACGTCGGGTCTGAAAGCGTTGATCCTCCCGGCCATCACGCTGGGCCTCTACCAGATGACGCTCATCATGCGTCTCGTGCGCTCTGAAATGCTGGAAGTGCTGCGCTCCGACTATATCAAATTCGCCCGCGCTCGCGGCCTGTCGCAAAAGGCAGTCCACTACCGCCATGCGCTCAAAAATACGCTGGTGCCGGTCATCACCATTACAGGCCTGCAGCTCGGTGCGATCATCGCCTTCGCCATCATCACCGAAACGGTGTTCCAATGGCCGGGAGTTGGCCTGCTCTTCATCAACGCAATCCAGTTCGTCGACATCCCGGTTATGGCGACATACCTGATGTTGATCTCGGTGCTGTTCGTGTCGATCAACCTCATCGTCGATCTGCTCTATTATATGATCGATCCGCGGCTGAAGGCCGACGGCGGCGCAGCGGGGCATTAGAGACATGAACGCCCTTTCCCGCTTCATCGCTTCCGACTTTACCTACAAATTCGTGCGCTCACCCGTTGCGATGATCGCTTCGTTGGTGGTGTTCATCCTGGTGGGCGGGGCAATTTTTGCGCCACTCTTTACCAGCCAGAACCCGTTTGACCCGGCTTCGCTCAATCTGATGAACGGCTTCTCCCACCCGATGGAGCCGAACCAGTTTACCGGTGAGAGCTTCATCTTCGGCACCGACGATCAAGGCCGCGATGTCTATGCGACAATCCTTTACGGGATGCGCATCTCGCTCTTTGTCGGCTTCTCCGCCGTGATGTTTGCCATGGTGCTCGGCGTCACGCTTGGCCTGATTGCCGGTTATACCGGCGGGCGCACTGACACGATCATCATGCGTATTGCCGACATCCAGTTGACCTTCCCGGCGATCCTCGTGGCACTTCTCATCTTCGGCATCGCCAAGGGCATCACGCCCCCGGGGCGGCGGGATGAAGTGGCGATCTGGGTGCTCATCATCGCCATCGGGCTTTCTGAATGGGTGAACTTCGCCCGTGTCGTGCGCGGGGCGACGATGGTGGAAAAATCGAAGGAATATGTCGATGCGGCCCGCCTGATTGGCCGCTCGCCTTTCACCATCATGTTGCGGCACATCCTGCCCAACACCCTCTCGCCGGTGCTGGTGATCGCGACCATTTCCCTGGCGCTCGCCATCATTGCTGAAGCCACACTCTCCTTCCTTGGCGTTGGCGCACCGCCCACCCAGCCGTCACTCGGCACACTGATCCGCATCGGGCAGGGTTTCCTCTTTTCAGGCGAATGGTGGATCCTCTTCTTCCCGGCAACGGCGCTTCTCGCCCTTGCTCTGTCGGTAAACCTTCTGGGTGACTGGCTGCGCGATGCGCTCAACCCAAAGCTGAAGTGAAGCATATGTCCGATCCCAGAACCGACAAGGCGCCTCTCCTTTCAGTGCGCGATCTCACCGTGCAATTCCCAACCCGCGGCGGGTTGCTAACGGCTGTCGACCAGGTCTCCTTCGACCTTGCCGATGGCGAAGTGCTGGGGCTGGTGGGAGAATCCGGTGCCGGCAAATCCATGACGGGGTCCGCTATCATCGGCCTTATCGAACCGCCAGGCCGCATTGGCGGTGGCACCATCCATCTGCGTGGAGACCGGATCGACAATCTCTCCCCCGCTGAAATGCGCCGTGTGCGTGGCCGCAAAGTCGGCATGGTCTTCCAGGACCCACTTACGTCGCTGAACCCGCTCTTCACGATTGCAGAGCAGCTCATCGAGACAATTCAAACGCATTTGGGCGTCTCCAAGAAGGAAGCGCGGGAGCGCGCCGTGGCACTGCTCGACGAAGTCGGCATCCCTGCCGCGTCTCGTCGTATCGACGATTATCCGCACCAGTTTTCCGGCGGTATGCGCCAGCGGGTTGTCATCGCCCTTGCTCTCGCGGCTGAGCCGGATCTCGTCATCGCAGACGAGCCGACAACCGCGCTTGATGTCTCCGTGCAGGCTCAAATTATCGATGTGCTGAAACGCCTTTGCAGCGAGCGCAACGCCTCCGTCATTCTCATCACCCACGACATGGGCGTGATTGCTGAAACCGCTGACCGTGTGGCCGTGCTCTATGCCGGACGCCTTGCCGAGATCGGTCCGGTAAGGGACGTGATCCAGAACGCCAAGCACCCCTATACTGAAGGCCTGATGGGTTCGATCCCGTCCATCAAGGGCACCGAAAGCCGCCTCGTGCAGATCCCCGGTGCCATGCCGCGCCTGACCAACATTCCAACCGGCTGCGCCTTCAACCCGCGTTGCCCGAAGGTCTTTGACCGCTGCGAAAAAGAGCGTCCCGCGCTGCTCCGAGAGGGGCAGAGCGAGGTCGCTTGCTGGCTCTATGATGAAGAGCGCAAGGAGGCCGTGACATGAGCGACCCGCTACTTCAGGTCAAAGATCTCACCCGCATTTTCGACGTCTCCAAACCGTGGCTAAACCGCGTTATCGAGCGTGATGAGAAGCAATATCTGCGTGCGGTGGATGAAGTTTCTTTCTCCATCAACAAAGGTGAGACCTTTGCGCTGGTGGGCGAATCCGGTTCGGGCAAATCCACCATTGCCAAGATGGTGGTGGGGTTGCTGGCAGCATCAGGCGGCGAGATCGTCTTTGACGGTCAGGCGATCAACCCCGCCGACACTAAAGCCATGGCCGCCGTGCGCTCGCGCTTGCAGATGATTTTCCAAAGTCCCTTTGCCAGCCTCAACCCGCGCTGGAAGGTGAAGGACATCATTGCAGAACCTATGGTCTCCTTCGGTCTTTATGGTGAGGGCAATGCCCGGGTGAAGCGCGTGGAAGAACTGCTGGAGCTTGTGGGTCTGTCAGCCGCAGACGCTGCTAAGTTCCCGCACGAATTTTCAGGTGGCCAGCGTCAGCGCATCGCCATTGCCCGTGCACTCTCGTCAAACCCTGAGTTCATCGTCTGCGATGAGCCAACCTCGGCGCTTGATGTTTCCGTACAGGCGCAGATCCTCAACCTCATGCGTGACCTGCAGGACGAGCTTGGCCTGACCTATCTCTTCATCAGCCACGACCTTTCGGTCGTGCGCCACATGGCGAACCGTATTGGGGTTTTGTATCTCGGTGCACTGGTTGAAAATGCCGACGCAAAGGAGCTCTTCCTGCGGCCCCAGCACCCCTATTCCAAAATGCTGCTTGACGCCGTGCCGGACGTGGAAATGACCGGCCGGCCGCGCGTTGAACTGTCGGGAGAAATCCCCAACCCCATCACCCCACCCTCAGGCTGCCCCTTCCACCCGCGCTGCTCAATCATGGTGGACGAGTGCAAAGCAAAAATGCCGCCAAGCATTGAGACGCCAATTGGCGAAGCGAAGTGCTTCAGGCCTGAGTTTCAACTGTAAGGTCTGAGAAGCGGCCTAGGCGGCAGCAGCTTCCACCGCGTCGATCTCCGGCGTCTCCGCCTCTTCCTGCAACTGGATGCAAAGATCGTTCAACGCGCCGAGACGGCTCAGGCGTATGTTCTCGTTGTGCATGGCGATGACATCGCGGTTGGCCTTGTCCACCATCATTTTGCCGATGACATTGTTCGTGCGCAGCGGATGCATTCGCAAGCGAAAGCGCGTGCCGATATCGACAGGCTGCATCGACATGGTCTCCAGGCAGGCCATGCCAAAGGGCAGCTTGTATTCCATTGTAATATGCTCGCCGACCCGCCAGTCGACGATCTCAACGCGGAAGCTCTCCCTGCCGTGGCAGCAATGATACTGCGACCCCTCCTCAACGCGCCCACCCGATGAGCAGACGAGATCAATCTTGTCAGCCCCCATCCAATACTCCCGCAGATCTCTGCGCGAGCATGCGGTGAAGACAATTTGGGGCGAGGCGGGGATATCGAGCAACCATTCTTCAAGCAATTGTTCGTCGTCTTCCTCGACAATAACCAGCGCCCGTTCACGCTTACGTTCCCACGCTTCGCGCAGGTTCGTCACCACATAGTCGACCTCGCCAATATGCTCGATCTCCTCGGTGTAGTGAGCGGCCTCGGCGAAGATTTCGGGCACACCCATCTGCTCTACGGCTTCACGGGTGACGAGCGTGTAAGCAGAAAGGCCAGCCTTCTGTTTCACCCTGTTCTTCAAAAGGCGAAAGGCGTTGATGACGTCCTTGCCGGCAAGCTCTTTGCGGCCATCTGCATCCTGCAAAACGCATTCGCCGTGGTGAATAACGACCTTCAGCTCAAGATCACCGATCGCCTTGCAGGCGCTGCAAGTGCAACTGGTTTTAGTCTCTATTTTGTCGCGACTATCACGGAAGGCGGCATAGACCGTATCGGCAATATCGAGGAGGTATTGGCCACCCACAGCATCCGACACGAGAGCGTATGAGAAGATCGCATCTCCCTGCGGAGAGGAGACCTCAAGCGGCTCACGTATGATGGGGAGAATTGCACCAAACAGCTTATCCAAAATGCCCTTGGCATGTTGGATTTCCGCTTCCGCCATAAATTTCGGGTACCCGGAAATATCCGCGATCAGGAAATAGGCTTGGTTGGTGTCAGAACGGCTCATTCCTCACCCCCTGCGGTGGACGAATTGAACGGTAGCGGGTTTGCGGGGGCGGTGGAAGACAGAGTTTCGAGGGATGCCTGGCGCAAGATTTCCAAGAGGAAATGAAGTCAGAGGTCCAAGCACCTCATTTGCAATGTGCGAAATTCAATCGAACAGCGCGGCGTTAGGTCATTAGTACGCAAATGAATGTATTGATTAGCAATCAATAACAAATATAATTGATATCAATATAAAAAAATTGATATATCTGAGGAATAGAATTGCGCATCTTTATGAAGAAGAGAGAGGGTTTTCGGAATGTTCGGGGTGGCACCGTTATTGATCTGCAGAAAGGTCTCTCCCGTTCAACCAGCACGCCAGTAGCCATAGATGGTGTGTTCGGCAGTCAAACCAAAGCGGCTTTACAATTGTGGCAGAATGCAAATGGTTTCGAGCCCAGCGGCGAAGTCGACGAGCTGACATGGAAGGGACTCACCCACCAGGATTTACCCAAATTGTTTCGGCGGTGCCTGGCGATCACGGCAGCCTTTGAGGGGCACGGCTACACCTTTGCCGCCGGAAATTGGGATGACGCCTATCTGACATGGGGTGTCATCGGCTTCACTTTGAAGCACGGCAACTTGAAAAAGGTCCTGGAGAAAGTGGAAACCCGGCACCCGGGGCTGATGGCCCAGACAATCGGGCCGGATATGGCGGGTGAATTGCTTAAGATCATCAAGTCAAACGCTGCCACCAGACGGGTCTGGGGGAACTCAATTTCAGTCTCCCCGAAGAAGTATCGGATCCGTGCAGACTGGGAAGACGCTTTTGAAATGCTTGGAAACCGCCCGGAAATTCGCCAGATCCAGGACGAAGTCGCCAGGGAAGTTTACTGGTGTAAGGCGCTCTCAGATATGAAGAAATATGGCGCTCAAACAGAGGCCGACGCCGCCCTGTTCTTCGATACGGCTGTTCAGAACGGCGGCATCAATGCCAAAAAAGCTGCACTGATTACAGAGAAGCGAATGAACAATCCGGGCGTTGATGGAAGAGATCGCCTCACTCTCATCGCGGAAGCGATAGCGGAGGGTAGCAATGCCAAATTTGCGGCAGATGTCTTATCGCGCAAGGCCTGCATAGCACAGGGCACGGGAAAAGTGCATGGTTCGAGCTATTACATTCAGGATTGGGCCGTCGATTATATCGACGCTGATGACGCGGATTTGCCTTCGTAAATCCACATCGAGCGGCCTGGGAAAAGGCGGAGGGACCTACCCCTTGTACAAGGTCTGTGATGTAGCGCTGACAGAATTTAATGTGTGGAATTATAGACAAAAATAAATCTGCATTGGATTTATCGTTCGGCAATTTTCAAACATGTCCGCTGCTTGACCCAAAGCAGGCATCCCATGCAACAAACGGACCTAGTCTTCAGTCATTTAATGCGTTTTGTGCGCCTGATGATTTTTCCGGCTTTGACTTCAATTTTCTCGCCATTTTTTAGCGTGAAGATTCCCTGATCGGCTATTTGCATCGCTCCTTTTTTGTTCCTTAGCAGCAATTTATCTCCCTTAATCTCCGCCGACGTCCATTCCTCAACCTTGTATTTTGAAGTTCCCTCGATATCACCGATTTTCACATAGGAAGCGGCTGAGCTGATGAATATAATGGGTATAACAGTCAAATATAAAACAAATAATGTTGAAATTCTCAGAGAAATCTTGCGAAATTTATCATAATTCATATCTTCCATCCTTCCAATTTTCATTTGTTATTATAACGTTGATCAATATTAATTTTTCCAATTGATGCGCCACAGAACACTGCAACTGGTTCGTGGATTTGTATAATTTCGCAGCTTGAAGGTTTTACTGAGTACAGCAATAAATTGACATTCTACAGGTTTTGTCGCCATTTCGGCCGGAACATCCCAAGCCAGTATAAAGGCATTTTGAATAACCATCGTGAATCATTTGCGCCTTTTGATCCGCCAAGCTATCTCGCGCTGCACTTTCTGCTTCTTGCTTGCTCTCACCTCGACCTCTACCAATTCCAGATTTTCTGCATTGCTGTGCTGCTTCAACTTGCTCCGGTTGTTGGTTGGCACCAGCTGTACATCCATCAAGGTCACTTTGGCGTTTTCGAGTTTCCTCGGCAGCTCTTCCGGCACCGAAAAGATTGCAAAACGCCTCATGTCCGCCCCTGTCCGAGTGCCAGCGCAGTCCTGAAAACCCGCAATTGTTTGATCTGTTTTGACTGTGCTGAGCTGCAGCCTTAGCGCCATAGGCACCGCAGTCATTTGCTGCAGAAGCAGTCGGGCCAAACATTATTGCCATTATCAGAAGTGCAATAATCGCAGATATGCTTGAAATGTTCGGTCTGGCTGGCATGCACATTCCAATCTCCTTAGGCCCGCTGATCTGAGAGCAAATTGCAAACTTCAAAAGCAGAAATCGAAATTCGCCATCAGCTTCAACGAAGATTTGTGCAACAATTCTCCGCACTCGGGAATCAGACCCGGGAACTCTGGGTTGAGCCTTCATCCCTTCTGGATAACAACACACATCCGCGATCCCTGCATGACGCATTTGCGCTATGCTGGTGAACAAATTCAGGCTTAGACGGCCAAAAAAGGAGATGCCAACCGTAACATTTTGCGGGTGAATTCAACCTGGTTGGCGGTGTCGGTTTTCAACAGCAGCGATCGCATTTGGTTGCGTACTGTGTGGCGGCTGAGGCGGTGCAAATCAGCATATTCATACAATGACAGCCCTCCCAGCAGTCCCTCTGCAAGGCTTGCCTCAGCCAAGGTTGCACCAAATGATCGCGCGATGCGCCCGTCGTAGTCAACTCCGCCAATCCCGAGTTGGCCGCTGACTACAACGGCTCCCGCCACCGGGTCAGCCCAGGCAGAACAGGGGAATTTGTGTTCAACCTCATTTGGAAAGATGTGTGCATGAAACATGCACTCACCAAATTTCTTGGTCCTTACAAGCAAAGAGTTCGGCATCGCGCAGTAGGAATCTGCCTGCATCGCAGCTGTTGCAGAGTTGAGGTACGCCAGAACTTCTTCATCCTTTGAACCCAATCTTTCTCTGCGATCTGTCGTTAATACACCGGTCTTGGCGATAAATCGTTCTGCCGCCTTGTTGGTGTATCCGACACAACCACTACGACGAATGATGATGATTCCGTGGGGACTTGCATCAAGGTAAGAAAAGGCGGGTGAACCACCCACGCATAATGCAGATGAAATATTGATTGATCGGGCCAGATGAGGTGCCAGCGCTTCAAACAGAGCCACTGTTCCTGGCAACGTATTGTCGATGCCTCGCGCCCGGCAAGGGCCCGCCATCGCGACAAGTCGCTCCTTGGAGCGATAGCAGATCATTGCTGGTCCCGCGACGATGTTTTCCTGTGGCCGCAACCAGTCGTTATAAAATTCGGTTTTGAACAAATCTTGCCGGGGTAAAGCTTGGTCGGATACTCCAACCATACCCACAGGCATCGCAACATTCATGCGCATCCACGGGTTTTGAATTGCGAAATGTTGGTGGTATCGATCAAGTTCTACTGGGTCGAGACCGCCGCCAATTATTCCAAGGCTCTCATCAGAGCTGATGTTATGACCAAACATCATAATTGGCGCGCTGTTGTGAGCACCTAGCTCGTCACAAAAAACCTGCCATTTGGACCGGTCTGTAGCGGTGGCATAGACAAGTGACAACAGCCTGGCTGGGATATCGTGCTGTGGTTCGATATTCTCCGCCTCATCAGCTTCCAGTGAAATGAGGCTAACATCGTGTAATTTCGGTGTAAACTAACCACATTCAGCGTTGGAAAGTGAGCCTGACCGGCAGGGTGTGATGTGGAACTGGGCTCGGATGCCTGGCCAGCTGTAATGTCCGGCAACGCCACATAGCGAACATATAGTCTTTGTCGCCTTGTCCGCAGAGCAGACGTCTAACGGAGTTGGAAAATACTCAAAGAGGACGACGTCAATATAATTGATAGCGGGAGAGGGACTTGAACCCTCGGCATCTGCAAAAATGCGATGGGAAGGCCCTGTAACTCAGCAGGATAGAGCAACGGGTCCTAATCCGTAGGTCGGAGGTACGAATCCTCTCGGGGTCACCATTGCAGCAGATACCTAGAGGCAGGCTTCAAACAGCGCTCTGGTGTTGTCTGCCGTCATCTCCAC
This sequence comes from uncultured Alphaproteobacteria bacterium, assembly GCA_929200315.1. Classification (GTDB taxonomy): domain Bacteria; phylum Pseudomonadota; class Alphaproteobacteria; order Rhizobiales; family Rhizobiaceae; genus Pseudahrensia. Next base: position 197,720 of record CAKMZB010000007.1, read on the forward strand.
CGGGTTTCCGCCGGTGCTGGGGTCCGCCAGCGCGTCTATGACCAGCCGGTTCATGTCAGGGTCTTTGACGCCCAATTCCGTCAGGGTGCGGGGAATTGAAAGCGTGCGGCAGAGGCCGTCTACATAGTCATAAAATCCGTCAAAACCGCCTGAAATTCCAAGATAGTTCGACGCGTTTTCGACAACGTCCTCAATCGCCGGGCGGTTGAATTTCAGCACTTCGCCCATCACCACAGCGTTGGTTGTGCCGTGGTGTGTGTGGTGCATAGCGCCGATGGGGTGGGACAGGGCGTGAATGGCCCCTAGCCCCTTCTGAAACGCCGTTGCCCCCATGGCTGCGGCAATCATCATGTGAGATCGGGCCTCAACATTGGAGCCGTTCTCATAAGCCTCGATGAGATTTTCCTTCACCAGCCGCATCCCCTCCAGCGCAATGCCCTGGGACATGGGATGGTAATGCGGTGAACAATAGGCTTCCAGGCAGTGGGCAAAAGCATCCATCCCCGTGCCGGCAGTAATGAAGTTCGGCATCGACATGGTGAGTTCGGGATCGCAGATCACGATTGCGGGCAGCACCTTTGGGTGAAAGATGATCTTCTTTTCTTCACTCATCGAATTGGTGATGACGCTTGCACGGCCCACTTCAGATCCTGTTCCCGCCGTTGTTGGTACCGCAACGATCGGGTCGATCCCGTCCGGGTCTGCGCGGGTCCACCAATCGCCAATATCTTCAAAATCCCAAAGAGGGCGGGTTTGCCGGGCCATGAAGGCCAGCATCTTCCCTAGATCCAATCCCGAGCCGCCGCCAAAGGCGATCACGCCATCATGGCCGCCCTCGCGATAGACCTTGAGCCCGGCCTCGACATTTTTCTCGTTCGGGTTGGGATCAACATCACTGAACAGCGCCCGGCCAAGGCCGGCCTCTTCCAATTGCATTAATGTGTTTTGGGTGATGTCCAGACCTGCCAACCCCCGATCAGTAACGAGCAGGGGTCTGGTGATGCCGGAAGCAGAACAGGCGTCTGCTATTTCCTTGATGCGTCCTGCGCCAAAACGGATTGAGGTTGGATAGGACCAATTGCCAAAAAGCTGCACGTCAGTTCGCCTTCTTAAGATGGTAGGACTTCGGGCGGGTGAGGTTGTGATAGCCGATGATGGAGAGCCCGCCTCCACGACCGGTATCCTTACACCCCGTCCAACAAAGCGAGGGGTCGAGATAATCACAACGGTTCATAAAGACCGTGCCGGTCTCGATTGCGTCGCCAATGCGCTCCGCCCGCTGCAAGTCTTTTGTCCAAAGGGAAGCTGTGAGGCCAAAATCGCTGTCGTTCATCAGCGCAATAGCCTCTGCATCATCCTTGACTTTCTTAATACCAACAACGGGGCCGAAGCTCTCTTCGCGCATGACGCGCATGGCGTGGGTCACCCCGGTAAGGATCTGCGGGGTGAGGTAGGCGCCGCCATCATCTTCAGCAAAAGTCTCGATATGAGCCTTGGCGCCTGCCGCCACGGCCTCTGAAATCTGTGCCCGCACCTCTTGGGCGAACCGCTCATGGGCCATGGGGCCGAGGGTGGTTTCGGGGTCCAGAGGATTGCCGAGCCTGTATCCATTCACGATTGCAACCGCCTTTTCCACAAAGGCATCATAGAGGCTCTCAACCACGTAAATGCGCTCAATGCCGCAGCAACATTGGCCGGAATTGAACATGGCCCCGTCAATTAGGGTGTCCACCGCTGCGTCAAGATCGGCGTCTTCCATGACATAGCCCGGATCCTTGCCCCCAAGCTCCAGCCCGATGCCGGTGAAAGTTCCAGCAGCCGCGCGCTCCATGGCCTTCCCGCCACCGACCGAGCCGGTGAAATTAACAAAGCCAAAGCTCTTCGCCGCAATCAGTTCTGACGTGGTGTCGTGATCGAGAAACACGCTTTGAAACACGTCGGCCGGGATACCGGCGGAATGGAAGGCTTTCGCCATGCGTTCACCAACCAGCATGGTCTGCGTTGCGTGTTTGAGGACAACGGAATTACCGGCGATGAGTGCCGGGGCGATGGTGTTGATGGCGGTCATGTAGGGGTAGTTCCAAGGAGCAACCACCAGAACGACGCCGTGAGGCACCCGCTTGATGACCCGCTTAAACTGGGCGTCATCGCCAATTTCCAGATCGGCCAAACCTTCCTCGGCGATCTTCGCCATATAAGCGGCACGCTCTTCAAAGCCGCCAAACTCACCACCATAACGGATCGGGCGGCCCATCTGCCAAGCAAGCTCGGTCACGATCTCCTCGTTCATCGCGCCAATCGCTGCAACTCCGGCCATGACCAGTTTTGCACGCTCCGCCACGGGGCGAGCGGCCCAGGCGGCCTGCACTTCTCTGGCGCGGGAAACGACAACCGTCGCCTCCGCACCCGTTAGAACCGGGCGCTCGGCAAACACGGAACCATCAATCGGAGAAATGCACTTAAGGGCTTTCGTCATGTCAGGCTCTTTCAAATCCGCGGGCGACTTCATAGTCGGTAACGATGCGGGCAAACTCTTCCTGCTCCCAGGTGGCGGCACGCACATAATGGTCGATCACCTCGTCCCCCATGGCCTCACGCAGCATTTTTGATTTTCGCAGCGCATCGGCGGCAACACTGAGGTTGGTTGGAATGTCCTTGGCTTTCTTGTCGCGATAGACATCCCCGCGAGTTGGCGCGGCCAGTTCCAGCTTCTCTTCAAGCCCACTGATGCCCGCTGCCAATTGCGCGGCGATGGCAAGATAGGGATTGATGTCGGAGCCACCGACCCGGCATTCCATGCGAATGGCCTTCGTACCAGCACCACATAGGCGGAAGCCCGACGTGCGGTTGTCGACGGACCATGTCACCTTGGTTGGTGCAAATGTCCCTTTGGCAAAGCGCTTATAGGAATTGATGTAGGGCGCCATGAAATAGGTGTAGTCGGGGGCAAATTTCAAAAGCCCGGCCACGTAGTGACGCATCGTGTCCGACATGCCGAGGTCCTTGTCGGCATCAAAGAATGCAGACTTTCCCTTCAGCGTCCAAAGGCTCTGGTGGATATGAGAGGATGAGCCAACACGGTCATGGTGCCACTTCGGCAAAAACGTCGCTGCACGCCCGTTGAGCCAGGCAATTTCCTTCGTGGCGTGCTTGGCAACAGTGTGGAATTCGGCACAATCCATAGCCGGGCTGTAGCGGATATTGAGCTCCTCCTGCCCGGCCTCCGCCTCCCCTTTGGTGTTTTCGATGGGCAGACCTGCCGCGACCAAGTGGTTGCGCAAGGGGCGCATAATTGCCTCTTCTTTGGTGGTCTGCAGGATGTGGTAATCTTCGTTATATCCGCTGATCGGCTCCAGATCACGGAAGCCGGATTTGCGAATTTCATCGAAGCTTTTTTCAAACAGGAAAAACTCAAGCTCAGTGGCGGTCTGGGCAGCAAATCCAAGCTCCGCGAGCCGCGCGACCTGCTTCTTCAACACTGCCCGGGGGGAGTGGGGAATTTCCTTGTGGGTGTGGTGGTCCAGCACATCGCAAAGCACCATAGCGGTACCCTCCAGCCATGGCATGGGGCGGATGGTGGAAAGGTCTGGTTTCATGACGTAATCGCCATAGCCACTTTCCCAGCTTGTGGAGGCGTAGCCGTCCGGCGTCGCCATCTCCAGATCGGTGGCGAGCAAATAATTGCAGCAATGGGTTTCTTCAAATGCGTGTTCAACAAAATTGCGCGCATGGAACCGCTTGCCCATCAACCGGCCCTGCATATCCACCAGGCAAACGAGCACGGTATCAATCTCGTGGGCAGCAACCTGCTTCTTCAATTTTTCAAACGAAACCACGCCAGTCATATCTTTCAAATCCCAATCTGCACGCAAATAGCCAGACGCAGCGCGGTGCTGCGTCTGGCTGTCTTTTCAACTCAGTTTAACCGTAGCGATACGGACGGCCGGCTTTCACCATGTCTGCGTTGTACTTCTTGAAGATCTCAACGACCTTGGCCTTGGTTTCAGATTCTGCTGCAATTTCGTCCCAGAATTCGATCGCAGCCGCCTCAACTGTTGCCCATTCCTCATCAGGAATAGTGGTCAATTTCATCTTCGGTCCGTTGACGCGAAGAGCAGCTTCGCCGCCCCAATACCACCACTGACGGTAATAATGGCTCTGGTCCATGCAGACCTTCAACAGCTCCTTGAGATGGTCTGGCAGCTCATTCCAGCGATCCATATTTGCAAAGAACGAGCCTGCCCAGGCACCTGAGATGTTGTTGGTGAGGAAGTAGTTGGTCACGTCTGCCCAACCCACCGTGTAGTCTTCCGTGATGCCAGACCATGCAATGCCGTCGAGCTCTCCGGTCTGAACAGCAGTTTCAATGTCTTCCCAAGGAAGGGTCACTGGCACCACACCAAACTGGCTTAGGAAACGTCCGGCCGTCGGAAACGTGAAGACCCGCTTGCCTTTTAGATCAGCCAGCGAGTTGATCGGGTCTTTGGTGGCGAAGTGGCAAGGATCCCACGCACCGGCGGAAATGTGTTTCACGCCAACTGCTGAATACTCCTTGTCCCAGATTTCGCCGAGTCCGTACTGGTTAAACAGCACCGGCACATCCAGGGAATAACGGCTACCAAAGGGAAAATACCCTCCAAAGACAGTTACTTCCGTGGGTGATGCCATAGAATCATCGTCGGACTGAACAGCATCAATCGTGCCTTTTTGCATGGCATGGAAAAGTTCACCTGTGGGCACAAGCTGGTCAGCAAAGTACAACTCGATTTCCATTTCGTCGCCAGCAATCTTGTTGAAGCTGTCGATGGCAGGCTTGATGACATGCTCCGCCAATGCAGCACCTGCATAGGTCTGCAAGCGCCATTTGATCTTGGACTGCGCGAGTGCGGGGGTCGCCAGCGCGACCGCCGGAGCGGCAACTGCGGCGCCTTTGATGAAAGTTCTTCTGCTTGTCGTCATGAGTTCTCTCCCGTTGGTTGGTCTAGGTTGCAATTTCGCTTCGTTGAGAAGTTCTCGTTATTTTCCGTAAATGTAATCGGGCAGCCACAATGCGATCTGTGGAAACGCCATTACAAGTGCGAGGGCGAGCACCATCACCCCGACAAACGGGCCGATGGATGCGTAGATATCTTTCAGCGTGATTTCCGGCGGTGCCATGGCCCGCATGAGGAAGAGGTTATAACCAAATGGCGGCGTCATGTACGCGATCTGGGTGGTGATCGTGTAGAGAACGCCATACCAGATCAGATCAAAACCCAGCGCATTGACCAATGGCACATAGAGCGGCGCAACAATCACCAGCATGGCCGTGTCATCAAGAAACGTGCCCATGACCAGAAATGAAAGCTGCATGAGGATGAGGATCATCCAAGGGTCGAGGCCAAGCTGATCGGTAAAGAGGTTTTCAATGGCCTTCACTGCGCCCAAGCCATCAAACACGGCTCCGAAACCGAGGGCCGCCAGAATGATCCACATGAACATGCAGGAAATTGCGAGGGTCTGGCGCACAGAGACCTCAAACACATCCCGGTTCATGCGCCCTTTTAGGACAGCTGCGAGAAATGCTGCGGCGGCACCCACAGCTGAACTTTCCACCAGCGACGTCCAGCCCTTCACGAAGGGGACCATCATCACTGCAAAGATGACGAGCGGCAGAAGTCCGGCGCGCAGCAGACGCAGCTTTTCAGCGGTGGAAACGTTACGCTCGTCTTCGGGCAGTGCTGGACCCAATTCAGGCTGCACGCGGCAGCGCACATAGATGTAGATCATGAACATCGCGGCCATCATCAGACCGGGGAAAACTCCCGCCAGCCACAATTGCCCCACCGGTTGGCGGGCGATCATGGCGTAAAGAACGAGCACGACCGACGGTGGCACCAGAATGCCAAGCGAAGATCCGGCTTGAATGACGCCGGTCACCATGCGCTTGTCATACCCTCGCTTTAAAAGCTCCGGCAGCGCGATGGTGGCACCAATGGCCATCCCGGCGACAGAAAGTCCGTTCATCGCCGATATCAGGATCATCAACCCGATCGTGCCAATGGCAAGGCCGCCACGCACCGGCCCCATCCAAACGTGAAACATCTTGTAGAGGTCATCGGCAATCTTGGATTCCGACAACACGTAGCCCATGAAAATGAACATCGGCAGCGTGAGAAGTGGATACCATTTCATCAGCTTCATGGCGGACGCAAAGGGGATGTCTGACCCACCAACACCCCAAAGTGCCAATGCCGAAATAGCCCCCACCGCACCAATCGCGCCGAAAACCCGTTGCCCGGTAAACAGCATCAGCATCATCGATGCGAACATGAAGAGGGCGATCATTTCATAAGACATCAAGCCCGCTCCTCACGCAGTTTTATGATGTCTTTGAGCAATTCCGAAATTGCCTGAAGCAGCATGAGAAAAATACCAATGCACATGACCAGTTTGATCGGCCACAGATAAGGCCGCCAGGCCGTTGGGCTGCGTTCAAGCCGTCCGGGGCTTTCAAGACCAGTGGCAACCTTGCTGAGGAATTGGAGCGGCTCATCTCCGTAATGACCCAGAGAATAGGCGGTCGACCCCAATGCGCCGTAGAGCAAAACACCAAGAAAGAAGAGCAGAAACAGCACGGTTATTGAGTCAAATTGCGCCTTTTTGCGCACCGACCATTCGCCATAAAACAGATCCATGCGCACATTGGACCCCATCTGGATCGAGTAGGGTCCGCCCAGAATATAATAGGACACCATGGCAAATTGAGCGACCTCCAACGTCCATAGGGACGGCAGGAAAAAGGTCTTGGAGATCGAAGACCAAAGCAGGATTGCCATCATGACAAAGATGCCAAACATCACGATGCGACCAATGCGATGGTTCACCGTGTCAACGATGAGAATGTAGGAAGTGATGAACTTCATCAGCCTGCCCTCGTGGAGAGCACAGATCGCCCGCTGGTTGGTTCACTTGCTGATCCAACGGCGGCCAAAGCATCCGCTAATAGCCCTGCCAGCATTTCGGCAATGGCATCACACTGGGCCGGTGTCTGGAGGAGGTCGTTTCGCACCTCCAGCATGACATTCAGCAGACCGCGGCTGATGCCTTGTAATTTAAGCGTATGGGTTACCCCATTGCGTGGCCCATAGGGTTCGTTTCGCTGCACATTAAGGTTGGTATGCCGGGAAGCCACCGCCAACATGGCATCAGCCAAGCGGGAATCGGCATCGTGAAGAATACCCAATTCCACGTCCCGCTTCACACCATTGTAGACTGGAGTGAAACTGTGAATGGTAACCAGCGCCGCGGGCGATGTCTGGCTGTCCAGTTGCGCCGACAATTCTTGTTCAAAGGGACGGTAGAACTGCTCAACCCGCCGGGACCGCTCCTGCTCTGAAAGCCCGACATTGCCTGATATTTCGTAAATCTCACTTTTTACGGGGATTGCATCGGCGGCTTCGGGAGGGCGGTTACAATCATAAAGCAAGCGCGAAAAACGACCCAACACCGCAGGACAATCAAGGCTTCGGCTCAAATGCCGCGTCACCGCTCCAGCACCAGGGTCCCACGCGACATGGCTCGAACGAGCTTCGTCACTGAGGCCAAGTTTTTGAAATTCAGCAGGAATATTGAGACAGGCATGTTCGCACACAAACAGAAAGGGGGCGATATCCCGACCCGGCAAAACTTCGATATTGGAATTCTCCAAACCCACCTTTGCCCACTACCTTGCTCGCATTTTGTAAAATTCTCTTCACTCGAGATGGGTTTGTCAAGAATTGCGCCAAATGTTTGATGCTGTAGCGTAGCGGACGGCAATCACCAGGAAGGAGAAAAACTGTGTCATCGGGTACAATTGCTGAAAGGCTTCGTGAGAAAATGTCCGTGCTGACCCGGGCGGAGCGCCAGCTTGCTGATACGGTGTTGAAAAATTACCCGGCATCCGGGCTTGGCACGATTACCACCGTCGCCAAATCTGCCGAAGTCTCGACTCCGACTGTCGCGCGATTGGTGCAGAAACTCGGCTTTACCGGTTTTCCTGATTTTCAGGCACAATTGCGCGAAGAGCTGAATGAGAAAATTTCCGGCCCGATCGCCAAGCGTGAACGCTGGGTGGATGACGCCCCCGACGCCCATATTCTCAACCGCTTCACCGAAGCTGTGATTGAAAATATCAGCCGGTCCTTAGGGGAGATCGACGCCGCAGTATTCGACAAGACCTGCCAATTGTTGAGTGATCCCAAGAAGGGCGTTTTCGTAGTGGGTGGGCGTATCACCCGGACGCTGGCGGACTATTTTTTCCTCCACCTCCAGGTCATCCGCAGGAAGGTGACCCATATCACATCAAGCTCCAACGCTTGGCCCCACTACCTGCTGGACATTGAAAAGGGCGACGTCGTCGTCATTTTTGATATCCGCCGCTATGAAAACAGCACGTTGAAGCTGGCAGAAATGGCGAGCCAAAAAGGCGCAGAGATCGTGCTTTTCACCGATCAGTGGAATTCGCCCATCTCCACTTTCGCCACAGCAACGTTCAACAGCAGAATTGTCGTTCCATCGGCGTGGGATTCAAACGTGACGTCCATGCTCTTGGCCGAAATCATCATTGCCGAAGTGCAGGAACGCCACTGGGGAGCCACGAAGAAACGCATGGAAGATCTGGAAGGCATGTTTGACCGAACCCGGTTCTTCCGGAAATTTTCATAGGGATGTTGGCTTTGGCAGATCGATCTGGAATTCCTGAAACTGAATTCTGTTGTGCCGTCCCGCTCCCTCACTGAGCTGGTATACGGCGTTTGCAAGCCAGTCCGGATGGGGCTCCGCGCCCCAACCGGGCACGTCCGTAACGGTCGCCTTACCGTCTCGAATTTCGTAGGGGTCTGAGACAAACAGGCCCTGCTGCCACGGATAATAATCTTTCCCCTCGATGGAAAATTCCAGGTATTTTCCGGCATTGGGAATGGCGCGCAGCAGGTGCATGGTAAAGAGCGTGACCATCGACCAATTGGCACAATGAGGGGTGCAGGGAAGACCAGCATCCTGCGCCATTTTGGCCACCCGCAAGGTACGGGTCAGCCCGCCGAGATAGCAGATATCAGGCTGTATGATGTCGACCACGCGGTCTGAAATCATCCGTCGCCAATTGGGCAATTCGCAATCCTGTTCGCCGCCCGTGACGTCAATATCCAGCGCGTCGGTGACCTGTTTGGTCTGCTCATATTCCCAATAGGGGCACGGCTCTTCGTAGTGGGAAATACCATTGTCCTGGAGCAGATGCCCAACTTCGATGGCTCGTTCCGGCCCGAAGGAAGAATTGGCGTCCACAAGCAACGCAACTTCATCCGGCATCGCCGCCCGGATGGTGGGGACAATCTCTTCGGTGCGCCCTTCCCATTCATCCTTGCCTCGTCCGCATTCAGCACCCACGCGAAATTTGAACGCATCAAACCCCTGCTCGTCGCGCAGTCGCTTCAGCCGTTCGGCTTCGTCGTAAGGGGTAATATCGCGCCTCATGGAAGACCCATAGGCCCGCAAAGTGCCCGGTGTGCCCCCAATCAGGTTGCAAACGGGTTTGCCTTCCAGCTTTCCGCGCAAATCCCAAAGTGCGGTATCAAGCCCGCCCACAGCGCGCTGGATGTAAGAGCCTGGAAATTTATGCTCTTTCTCGGGAATGATATCGACAAGATAATCGATATCCAACGCGTACTGCCCGAGCGCCCATGGCGCAATCTGGCGATGGACCACCTGAGCGGTGATATCGGCATGATAGGGCGCAACCTGGCCCCAACCGTTCGCACCACTTTCTGTCGTGACGCGTACAAAGCAGACGAACTCGTCGGTGAAGGTTTCGATGCGGAAAATTCTCATTTTGCCCATCCTGATGCGCGTCCAATGGCCAAACGTAGCGATATGATTGGACCTCTGATAAGATCCATTTTAATCTCATTGCTAAACCAATTTTCCTAACCCATGAAAACCAAAGCGGGGGCAATTCTCTCGTCAATCAGGATTGACCGTTCTGTTGATCAGAAGATCAGCGTGCAGCTTTATATGGGGCTGAGGGATGTCATTCTTGGCGGAGGCCTATCGGGCCGATTGCCGGCAAGCCGGACCCTCGCCACAGAAGTTGGAGTATCACGAACGACCGTTATCGAGGCGGTAGGACGGTTGGTGTCTGAAGGATTGGTCGAGTCCCGGGTCGGAGCTGGGACATATGTCAGCTCCACCATTGGCCAGCGGGTAGATATTGCGCGCAAGAAAACTGAGCCCAAAAAAGGCAAGCGCCCCAAACTGGCCCATTCCGCCAAGCGGGCCGCTCGACAATTTGTCCATCGCGACCAGTTACCGCGCAAATCTCAATCCTTTATCACGGCTCTGCCGGCACTTGATTCCTTCCCCATGGCCCAATGGGCTCGACTGTCAGCACGGCATTGGCGTGGAGATCGGGATGCCGTCATGGGCTATGGCTATCCGCAAGGTCTGCCGCGCCTTCGGGCCGCCATAGCCACACATCTCAACGCCACACGCGGCATCAATTGTGAGCCGGAGCAATTATTCATCGTTGCAGGAGCGCAGCACGCCTTTTCCCTCATTGCTGGAACCCTGCTTAACCGGGGCGAAAAGGTCTGGTTTGAAAATCCCGGCGCAATCGGCGCGCGCAATGCTTTGGTGGCACGTGGAGCCAACCTGGCTGCGGTCCAGGTTGATGCGGATGGACTGGATGTCGAGGACGGATTGCGAAAGGCACCAAATTTCCGCCTGGCCTTCGTAACCCCCTCCCACCAGCAACCCCTCGGGCGGATCATGAGTCTGAAGCGCAGGCTTGCTCTGTTGCAGGCAGCGGAAGGTGCTGACGCGTTGATCGTCGAGGATGATTATGATGGTGACTTCTATTACGGCAACCAACCGCTACCGACCCTAAAAAGCATCGATACCGCCAACCGGGTGATCTATGTTGGCACGTTTTCCAAGACGCTGTTTCCCTCCCTGCGCCTCGGCTTCTTTGTGGCACCACCAAACTTGGTTGACACATTCAGCCGGATTTTTGCCTCTGAACTCAGCGGCACACCCACTTGGCCGCAGGCAGTGGTGGCGGACTTCATGGACGAAGGGCATTTCGCCACCCATGTGCGGGCTATGCGGGCTCTCTATAGACAGCGCCACGACGTGCTTCACGAGGAAGCCAGCCGACTGGCCGGACTCCTGAACATTGAGAAAGCCTCTGCCGGTTTCCACACGATCGGCAGGCTGGAGGACGGCTTGAGTGAGAAACGCGTGGTTGCCGCAGCCGCGCAAGCCGGTCTCATCCTCTCCCCCATCAGCCGCTATTGCCTCTCGCCAATTGCCGAGAAGGGATTGGTAATCGGTTATGGCAGCACGGACGCATCACAAATCCGCCAAGGTATGACAGTGTTGAGAAGGGTTTTGCGTGGTTGAAAAATTGGTCTGGCAAAATTTCGATAATGGATATGCGATGTGGTCCAATAGCACGTTAGGCTTTTTGCTAATTTTTGTTGCGTGGGGGCGCAGGCCCGATGCATGCTTTGAAAATTGAACCATGGTTCACTAGGGAGAAACCATCATGAAAATCAGATCAACACTTGTTGGCCTGCTCGCCGCAACGGCGATGAGCGTAACGGCGGCAAACGCTGAAACGCTGCGTATCCTGACCTGGGGGTCCTATGCCCCTGACGCGCTGGTCAAAAAGTTTGAAAAAAAATACCCCGACATTGAGATCGAGGTGACGTTTTCCAACAACGAGGAAATGATTGCCAAATTGCGGGCGACCGGCGGCGCTGGTTTCGATCTGGCTCAGCCAAGCCACGACCGCATTTTTGCCGCCCAGAAAGAATACAACATCTATAAGCCGATGGATCTGTCGAAGATCAACACGGACCGGATGACCAAGACCCATCTGGACGGTGTGAAGGCCAACACCACAATTGACGGTGAAGTCTATGCTGTGCCGCACCAGTGGGGCACGTCCGGCCTGATGGCCGATAAGTCCAAGGCACCGGATTTTGCCGGTTGGGGTGATCTTTGTGACCCCAAATACAAGGGCAAAACCTCCATGCGCCTGAAGCGTACAATCCTGCTGGGCACGGCATTTGACATGGGGGAAGACCCCTTTGCCGCCTATGCGGACCTGGACAAATATCAGGGCATTCTCGACCGCGTGGCAGACAAGCTGATTGCCTGTAAGGATAACATCAAGGCCTATTGGAAGGGCGGCGATGACCTGTCCGCTATGATGATGTCTGGCGAGATTGTTGCCTCCGAGACTTGGGACTCTACCGCCTACAAGCTCTACGGCGAGAACGAGAACATTGTGTTCGTGCCGCCGCGTACCGGCGCTCTGGCCTGGATCGACACCTTCACTTTGCCTCGCAAGGGCAAGGCAGATGATGCCGCCTATAAGTGGATCAACTTTGTGCTTGAGCCCGAAAATGTGAAGCTCATGTCCGCATCCACCGGCGCGATTGCCGCGGTTGAAGGCGGCAAGGATCTGCTGCCAGCAGACAAGAAAGCTGCCGTCAACGCAGCCTTCACCGACGCGGACATCGAGAACCTCAAGTTCTTCGCCAACATTCCCCCCGGTGTGGAGGATATGGAAGGCAAGACGCTTGAGAAAATCAAAGCGGCCACTGGCTCCGAATAGGGACCGGTCGGGTTCATGAACGCCTGGCGTTCCTAAACCAAACGCGGCTGCGCATTTTCATTGATGCGCAGCCGCTGTCATAACTAGCCTTTCAAATCTGCAAAATGCGTTTGGTGTCCTGATGCAATCCAATTCTGAAAACGACCTTGAATGTATCGGAGTGAAGCGGCATTTCGGCTCGGTTCGAGCGGTTGATGATGTATCGCTGGAAATCCCCAAGGGCTCATTCTTTTCGATCCTCGGTCCGTCCGGCTGCGGCAAGACAACGCTCATGAGGATGATTGCGGGGTTTGAATCCCCCGATGCGGGCGATATTCGCATCAAGGGCAAATCCGTCATCGACACACCGCCCAACAGGCGCAACGTGAAAATGGTGTTTCAGCACCTGGCTCTGTTCCCGATGATGAACGTCTATGAAAACATCGCCTACGGCCTGCGGTGCAACGGCGTTTCAAAGTCCGAGATCGAAACCAAAGTGCGTGACGTTCTTGAGCGCATCGCATTGCCGGACGTTGCGAACCGCGAAATCACACAGCTTTCCGGCGGCCAAAAGCAGCGCATCGCGATTGCCCGCTGCATGGTGCTCGACCCCGATGTGCTGTTGCTGGATGAGCCGCTGGGCGCCCTCGATTTGAAGCTGCGCGAGGCCATGAAGATTGAGCTGAAACTGCTCCAACATCAATTCGACACGACCTTTGTCTATATCACCCACGACCAGTCTGAAGCATTGGTGATGTCTGACAATGTGGCGATTATGAACGAAGGAAAATTCGTTCAGACCGGCACACCGCAGGAACTCTATCACGATCCATCGGCGGCCTTTGTGGCCGGCTTTGTTGGAGATACGAACCGTTGGGACGGCAAGGTCAAATCCGTTGCAAAAGGCGTGGCAGAAATTGAAACCGCAACAGGCCTGACAATGCGAAGCTCCGTTCGAGGCGAGCGGACCCCCGGTGTTGGTGACGCGGTCAGTGTCTTTGTGCGGCCGGAATTTATTACCACTCAAAAAGCCGGAGGCGCGGCGCCTGCGATCGGTAAAAATAAAAATGTTCTGGAAGGGCGGATCGATTCAATCCTGTTTAACGGCGCAAACAGCCGGGTTTTGGTGCGCGATGGGTCCGAAGAATTGGTGGAGGCCGATGTGGTGTTGACCGGCGGCACCGCAGATCTGCGGGCTCAAGATGCTGTGCGGCTGATTTGGTCGGCAGAACAGACCATGTGTTTTGCGAGCTGACATGGCAGGGATGGTTCAAAAAGACATCAAGCGCCTGTCGCTCTATCTGCTGTTTGCGCCCTTTGCGCTCTGGATCGCTTTGCTTATCGTTCTGCCCCATCTGGGCATGTTTTATATTTCCCTGCGCGAGAAAGTCGGCCCCCGCGTTTATGAATTTGGGTTTGAAAATTACACCAATTTCTTCCTGGAACCGATTTACTGGAACACCTTGCTGCGCACCGGCTCCATGTCTCTTCTGGTAACGGCGCTGGCGTTGGTTCTGGGTTTTCCAATCGCCTATTATATCGCAAAAATTGCCGGGAACCGCACCCGCGGTGCCCTCTTCCTGATGTGCCTCATCCCGCTTTGGGTGAGTGATCTGATCCGCGCATTCGGATGGATATTGCTGTTACGGGAAACCGGGGTTGTCTCCTCCTCGCTGCAATGGGCGGGAATGATCGATACGCCAATTGAATTTCTCTATAATGATGCAGCCGTCATCATGGGGCTGGTTTATACGGTGATCCTGTTCATGATCGTGCCGCTTGTTTCCACCCTTGATGGCATGGACAAATCCATGATCGAGGCTGGCTACAATCTTGGCGGAAACGGCCCCACCGTTCTACGCCGCATCATCATTCCCTATGCCATGCCCGGTATCGTGGCCGGTTGCATTGTGGTCTTCATGCTGACCGCGGGCAGCTATCTCACCCCTATTCTGCTTGGCGGCAAAAATTCGAGCTGGTTTACCGAGCAGATCTACGATCAGTTCATTACGCGGTATAATTGGGAATCCGGGGCGGCCTTTGGCTTCCTGCTGCTGGCGTTCACGTCCTTTGTGGTTTGGGCCGGGTTGAAGCTGTCTGGACAAACCCTCAACAGCACGGTGGCCAACAACTGATGACCACCAACACCGTTTTCCTCACCAGTTACCGCCTCTATGTGCTGGCCTTCTTCATCTTCCTCGCAGCGCCGCTTGTGGCTGCCGGTGTGTTTGCCTTCAATGATTCACTGTTTCCAGCCCTTCCGTGGCGGGGCTTTACGCTGGATTGGTTTTTTAGCGACACCGAACCCAAACTTGGCATGTTCCATGATCGCCGTCTTCTACGCGGGCTCTATTATTCCTTCGTAATTGCCAGTTTCGTCTCGCTGCTGTCCGTTTTTGTAGGCACCTGCAACGCATTCCTGTTCGTGCGGTGCAATTTTCCCGCCAAGAATTTTTTCTACATCATGATGGTGCTGCCGCTGGTCATTCCCGGCGTCATTTTGGGCATCTCCATCCTGCTGCTGGCCAGTACAGTCGCCAATGGTGTGGAGGAAACGCTGGCGCTGGAGCTTGATTTCCTTCGCCCCGGCATCATTCTGGTTGTTCTTGGCCAATTTTCCTTCATCACGACCATCACGTCCTTGGTAATCATTGCCAGGCTGCGCAAATTCGATGAATCGATGGAGGAGGCAGCCTTCAATCTGGGCGCCAGTCGCCCCCGTGTACTGCGCACGATCACACTGCCCTTTCTCTTTCCCGCCATGGCGGCCGGGGGCATTGTTGCGTTTCTCGTCTCATTTGAGAATTTCAACACAACGCTGTTTCTTGTCGGTTCCGAAGCGCCTCTCACCATCACGATGTATGACCGGATGGTGAAAGTTGGCTCGACGCCGGTGCTTAATGCGGTGTCGTTCTTCCTGATGATCGGTTCTGCCTTGCTCGCTCTGATCTCCATCTTCGTCCAGCGCGACACTCCCGAAACCTGAAGCGAGTCCCGACATGCCGTCGTTCGACTTCATTATCGTCGGTGCCGGGTCTGCCGGCTGTGTGCTGGCGAACAGGCTGACCGCAAGCGGCAAGTACAGGGTTTTGCTGCTGGAAGCCGGGGGCCATGATCGCAACTTCAAGATCTGGATGCCGATCGGTTACGGCATGACGTTCTACGACCCACGCATCAACTGGATGTATAAAACCGAACCAGACCCCGGCACCGGCAACCGGGTGAGCTATTGGCCCCGAGGCAAAGTGATTGGCGGATCATCCTCGATCAACGCCATGCTCTATATGCGCGGCCATCCCGGTGATTTTGATGATTGGGAGGCGATGGGCAATCCCGGCTGGGGTTGGAAGAATGTCCTGCCCTATTTCAAAAAGAGCGAAACCAGCGACCAGGGCGGCACAGAATGGCGCGGCCATGACGGCCCGCTGCACGTCTCGACAATGGAGCGGGACCTGCACCCGACCTGCCAAAACTATATCCGAGCCGCACAGGCGTGCGGGCTATCTTACAATGCCGATTTCAACGGAGAGACCAGCGAAGGGGTCGGCTTCTACCAGAACACCCTGAAGGGCGGTTTTCGCATGTCTGCAGCCCGCGCCTACCTCCACCCGGCGCGCCGACGACCCAATCTGCGGGTCATTTCCCGCGCTTATGCAACGCGCATCTTGTTTGATGGTCGAAAGGCCGTTGGGGTGGAATATACGCGCAATGGCAAGGTTGAGCGGGCCTTCGGTGCACGCGAGGTGATCGTCTCGACAGGTTCGGTGAACTCCCCACATCTGCTGCAACATTCCGGCATCGGCCCAGTCGACGAGTTGAAGCGGCACGGCATAGCAATTGTTCACGAACAGAAAAATGTCGGACGAAACCTGCAAGACCATCTTGGTCTCGACCACATTTACAAAGCGAATGTGCCCACGCTGAACGACCAGCTTCGCCCGTTGAAGGGCAAACTATGGCACGGTCTGAACTACGTGTTGCGCCGCCGCGGGCCGCTTTCTCTAGGGGTCAACCAGGCGGGAGGGTTCATGAAAACACAGCCCGAGCTCGACCGCCCCAACATGCAGCTTTATTTCTCACCCGTCAGCTACACCAAAGCTGTACCCGGTGTACGGGCGCTCATGAGCCCGGACAAATTTTCCGGCATCATGATGGGCACACAGCCAACTCGGCCGACCAGCCGAGGGCATATTGAATTGAGATCTGCCGATCCCTTCGACACGCCAGTGATCCATCCCAATTACCTTTCAACGGAGCGGGATGTGACAGAGCAGTTGAAAGGTGCCCGCTTCATGCGCGCATTGGCGGCATCAGAACCGCTCGCCGAGATCATCGACCAGGAAATCTTGCCGGGGACGCATGTTGAGAGCGACGAGGAGATGATTGCTGATATCCGGGATCGCGCGGGATCGGTCTTCCACCCGGTCAGCACGTGCCGCATGGGTGATGATCCCCTCAAAAACGTTGTTGACCCGCATTTGCGGGTTCATGGGTTGCAGAATTTGCGGGTCGTGGACGCCTCGGTATTTCCCACTGTGACATCGGGAAACACCAATGCGCCCACCATCATGGTTGCCGAAAAAGGTGCCGATATCATCCTGACCGACCAGGAGGCGGGTTAGCCATGACTGTTCGCGAAAGCCCTTTCAGCCCGGATTTCAAACCCACGCCCTATTGGTGGGACGCCAGTCCGCAGCAAACGGATGATGGCGCAGACCTACCTGGTGAGGCCGATGTCCTGATCATCGGCGCAGGCTATACCGGCCTGCACGCTGCCATCCAAACCGCCCGGGCAGGTCTTTCAACCACAGTGATTGACGCGGAGGCGGCGGGATGGGGATGCAGCACCCGCAATGGTGGACAGGTCTCAACCAGCGTCAAACCATCCTATGCCGCACTCACCAAGCGCCACGGCAAAGAGATTGCAATTGCCCTGCTGAAAGAGGGTCAGGCATCGCTAGATCATGTGGCAACATTCATTCGCCAAGAGAAAATTGACTGCGACTTTCATACCGTCGGCCGCTTCCATGGCGCTCATACCAAGAAGCAGTATGAGGGTCTGGCAAGAGAATGCGATACCAACCATCCAGGGTTTGAAACCAACGCATGGATGGTGCCACGCGCTGAGCAGCAAAGTGAGCTTGGAACCGAGGTCTATCACGGCGGTATGGTCCTGCCACACCATTCAAGCCTTGATCCGGGAAAATACCATGCAGGCTTGCTGCAGGTCGCAAGACAAGCGGGAGTGCAGATTGTCAGCCACTGCCCCGCCACCGGGATTGAGCACCACGCAACGGGTTTTGACGTTCAAACGAAAAAGGGCCTCACAAAGACTGGCAAAGTCATTGTCGCAACCAATGGATATACGGGAGCGCTCACCCCATGGCAGCAGCGCCGCATCATCCCGATTGGCTCCTACGTGATTGCGACTGAGGAAGTTCCGGCCGAGCTGATGGACTTACTGTTCCCGACAAACCGCGTCCTCTCCGACACGCGAAAGCTGGTCTATTATTACCGCCCATCACCGGACCGAAAGCGGGTTCTGTTTGGCGGACGGGTTTCGCTGGGAGAAACCGACCCACGCAAAAGCGGCCCCAAATTACATGCCGAACTCACCCGCCTTTTCCCGCAATTGGCCAAGACCCGCATCAGCCATTCCTGGGCCGGGCTTGTGGGCTATACATTCGATACGCTGATGCATTGCGGCGAAGATCGCGGCCTTTTCTACGCCATGGGATATTGCGGATCGGGCGTTGGAATGGCTGGCTATCTTGGCTCAAGAATGGGAATGAGGGCCGCTGGCCTGGAGCGCGGACTGAGCGCCTTTGCCAAACCTGCTTTCCAAACACGTCCGCTCTACACCGGCAAACCATGGTTTCTGGCACCTTCCGTCATAGCCTATCGATTGCGGGACTGGCTTGGTACTTAGTTGTCATGCTGGGAGGCCAAACTCACTTGTGCTTGGCCGAGCCAGCGAATTTCCAACTCCGGGGAGTTCAACCGGCACAAAGAACCATGATCCCCTAGCTCAGCAGGATAGAGCAACGGTTTCCTAGTCCGTAGGTTGGTGGTTCGAATCCACTCGGGGTCACCACTTTTATTGCTGTCGATCTTGAGCCGTATTGAAAACGCCATCGAACATGACGGTACGAAATATATCATCCGAAATCCGACCGACGCACTCGAGAATTTCGCCGACAAGTGGGAGGATCGCCCCGAGCGGGCTGCGACTTTCTTTGGATAGCTAGGGCAGGCTTGGGAGGACTTCTCAACTGCAGGGCGGTTAGTGGAGCACCGTCGGGCGTCGAGTGTCCTGGCAAGCCGCATGGGACAGGACGTTACTGATCAAGCAAGTGGTGCCGCGTTGCAGCCGGCACGCCCGGGCACTGAGGGACTCCTCGGCAAAGCGACGGCAGCGTCAGGCGCCGCAACGCCGAGCATCTCGTTGGCGGATGAACCACGCACGCCCAAGAAACCTGATGGCTTTGCATGACCTTGTGAATCTTTCAGAACTCAAGACTTATGCGGGAAAAGGCGGCGCTTGCTGAGCTCAAGGGACGCGTGGATTGATTGCGAGTGACCGGCAGGCAGGCAGACAGCGAGTTGGCGATTTGCGTCACTTTCTGGGTCACGCATGGGGATAGAGAGCTTGGCTTTCGGATGCGGCATCCGAGTGTTTTTCCAGACTCGCCGCCAATTATTTTCACCAAAGATCAGCCACAGATTTCATTGCATCAATACGGACCGAGTGGCGTGCGTTCGGCCGACGATCTGAGAGATCTGCTTGATAAGGCGGGGCTTGGCAAACTCCGAGGCGAGCTGATCGAAACGGACGGGCCGACCCATTTGCTGGCCGGAGGCGGGCGTAGCTGGGCCCTATTCTGGACTTTCGGCAAGGCCGCGAAACGGAAAATCATCAACTACGCGACAATTGTCGTGCCCCAGGATGGGCAGCGTCTGCCAGACCAGTTCGAGGATCTTTGCGGGAGGAAGGTAGTGATTATCGGGTGCGGCTCGATGGGATCGAAGATCGCCACCAGCCTTTGCCCAGTGGGTGTCAGCAAGTTCGTTCTCATCGTCGAGGACATCTTCTTTCCTGGAAACGCGGCCCGCAAAGCGTCGAGCCTGTGTGAACGTCTCACAAACCTTGCCCCTGGTGCCGATGTGCGGACCCTCCGCATAAGCCTTGGCGGTCAGGGAAGCGCCGCGAGCATGGCCGGCGCGTTGGAAGCACTTGGCGAGTGCAATGTGCTGATCGATGCCACCGCATTGCTCGAAGCGTTCAACATAATCGCATCCGTCGCGACGCACCGGAAAGTCTCGTTGGTCTGGGCGGAAGTGTGCGCGAGCGGGATAAGAGGTTTAATCGCACGTGCGCGGCCGGACTGGGATCTCAGTCCCCTCGCTGCGCGCGGACAGATCGCCCCTCGCGACCGTGTGATTGAGCAGACGTTTCGTTATGTACGGATCGAGACGGGCTTAGACCCACGCCGTCGCGAACGTGCGTCTCAACATGTGGGGTGCGACATGTGGGGTCGTTTTCTCCTTTAACGTCTCGACGTGGCCAGAAGCACTGTTTGCAGGAAAGACCCATATCGATAGCCCCGTGGGTTCTCTGCTGGTGGCAGGAGATGACGAGGCGTTGCATTATTTGAGCTTTCCCAGCAGCCCCAAAGCAATCAGACCAGGATCAGATTGGCACCACACTGATGCGCCGTTTTTAGAGGTGCGGCGTCAGCTTATTGCCTATTTCGATGGTACATTACGGCAGTTTGATCTGCCTCTCTTTCTGACAGGAACAGCTTTTCAAAAAAGTGTATGGCGACACCTGGCCACTATACCTTTTGGAGAGACGCAAACTTACGGCCAACTGGCGGCCATTCTCGAACGTCCAAATGCAAGTCGCGCGGTGGGTGCCGCAAATGGGGGCAACCCACTTCCGATAATCTTGCCATGCCACCGGGTAATAGGGGGAAACGGCTCGCTAACCGGCTTTGGCGGAGGCCTTCCTACAAAGGAATATTTGCTGCAGCACGAAGGGGTGCTCACGCCGTCTTTCTTATTGGACTAAGGTACTGCTTCGGCTTGCTTTGCAGAGTGTTCGCAATACGCATTCGGACTACACGATCATGACT
>CAKMZB010000008.1:0-17311 GCA_929200315.1 uncultured Alphaproteobacteria bacterium
AACCACCGACACGCGGATTTTCAATCCGCTGCTCTACCCCTGAGCTACCCGGGCAACCGGTTCGCGCGGCGGCTCTTCTTTGAAGATGCGCCGGGCTGGGGTGATGCGCCGCTTTGCGGTGCGGCTTGCGGTATAGGAAGGAGGCCGCCTCTGTGCAAGCGCTGATTGCGTCTATTGGGTTTGCATATCCAACCACTTGTCGATGACGGGATACCCTTCCCCCTCCAGCATCGCCACAGTCTCCTGGATGGGCAGACCGACGACGTTGGTGTAGGAGCCGATAAGCTTGACCACGAATGCCGCAGCGATGCCCTGGATGGCATAGCCACCGGCTTTGCCGCGCCACTCACCGGCGGCGAGATATGTGTCGAACTCGTCTTGGGAAATTTTCTTAAAACGCACCCGCGTTTCCACCAGTTTGTGGCGAATTGTTCCGCTGGGCGTGACAAGCGTGAGGCCGGTATAGACGCGGTGAGCGCGACCGGAGAGCAGGCGCAGGCATTCTGCCGCTTCGTCCAGCAATTCGGCCTTGGGCAAAATGCGGCGACCGACGGAAACGACCGTGTCAGCTGCGAGAATATAGGCGCCGTCCCGGTCTCCCGACCGTTCCATTTTGGCCACCGCCATCTCCGCCTTCAACTTGGCAAGACGCTTGGCGAGGGAGCGGGGAGCTTCCGCCTTCAGTGGTGTCTCGTCAGCATCCACCGGTGCCAGCAGATCCGGCTCGACGCCGACCTGTTGCAGCAATTCCATTCTGCGGGGAGAGCCAGAGGCCAGGATCAATTTGGCGGTGGTGGACATATGCGCAATGCCTTCAGGCGGCGGAACGTTGTTACTTGAAGCGGTAGGTGATGCGGCCCTTGGTCAGGTCATAGGGCGTCATCTCCACCAGCACCTTGTCTCCGGCCAGCACACGAATGCGGTTCTTGCGCATCCGGCCCGCCGTGTGGGCAATGATCTCGTGTTCGTTTTCCAACGTCACGCGGAACGTGGCATTGGGCAGCAATTCGCTGACCGTGCCGGGGAATTCCAGAACTTCTTCTTTCGCCATGCGGTGTCCATCTGTGGCGCGGCGCGCGGCCGCATAAAGTATCAACAATCGAGGAAGACCCACCTCGTTCCATAGGAGCGGGTCGGCTCAAGTGGCGGGAAACTAGCCTTTGTCGCACGGTTTGTGAACCGGCAAGTCGCAGCCTGTCTAATCCGCCTTAAAAAGTGTGTGAATCGCCACTTCCAGCCGGTCGCGCACATCACGGTAAGCGGCCAACCGCTGCTCCCGCTTGCCGGTAACGGCGGTGGGGTCGCCGGATTGCCAATAGATCACATCCGTCGCGTCTACCTGGCTGCGCTCCAGCGCGACATGATGGGCTGTGGGAGTGAGGGTGACGATGAGATCAAAATAGTGATCGTCGAGATCATCGAGGGATTGCGGCGGGCGTTCGTGCAACTCGATCCCGCTTTCGGCCATGACTTCTTCGACAAAAGGGTCGGTGTCCATCGGGTCGAGCACGCCCGCAGATGCTGCGAACACCTTGGCGCCGTAATGCTTGCGCGTCAGCGCCTCGGCCATGGGAGAGCGGATGATGTTGTGATTGCACAAATAGAGGACCGAGGAGGGTGGCTTGGTGATGCGCGGCACTGCCGGAGCCGGGTGTTCGTCATCGAAGATGGGCTTGTCCGCGCTCATCGCCTCACCCCTTCCAATGCAGCACGCAGATCAGCGTGAAAAGGCGGCGGGCTGTGTCAAAATCGATGGCAATCTTGCCTGCGAGGCGATCTTGCAGTGTTTGCGAACCCTCATCGTGCAACCCGCGGCGGGCCATGTCGATGGCCTCAATCTGCGCCGGACTCAAAGAGCGGATCGCTTCGTAATAGCTTTCGCAAATCTGGTAATAGTCGCGCACGGGCCGCCGGAAGGGCGAGAGCGAGAGAATGTGAGTCGCCACCTCCGCACCGCCTTCATCGGAAATTGCAAAGATCAGCCGTCCATCCACGAGGGAGAGGCGCAGCTTATAGTCCGGTTTGCCGCTCGCCTCGTGGCCGACAGGCCAGAAGGAATTGCGCTCCAGAAGATCGAAGATCGCCACCTCGCGCTCATGTTCGACATCGAGGTTGCCGCGGCTGATCGTGGTCTCGTCAAGGACGAGGTCGATGAGCCGGGCGTCTTCGGGTGTGTCGCTCATGGCATCATGATCCACTGCCGGTATGCCGCGGGCGTTTACGGGTTTGCCAGGCACCGCCGAGATCAGCCAGGCGCACTTCGATGGCTTCAACACTGGCGCGCAGCACCGCCCCACCGCCAAAGGCGAGAACGATGGCTCCGTCTTCATGGGTGATGGAGAGCAGCGGCAAAACTGCCTCCGCACTGCTCCGTTCAAGGCCACGGCTTGCGACATGGGTCACGCCGTCGATATGGAGAACCGTATTGCGACGCTCGTAGCGCGGGAAGAGCTTGCGGCGGGCGGCTTTCGTCTCCCAGGCAAAGCGGTTGATGGGCACGAGCAAGCGCTTGGCGTCCGGCTCATGAACAATATCGCCGGGGCGCACGGTCGCGTCCTGCGCATGGGCGGATAGAACCACCAGGTCCTCGTTGTCGAGGGCTGCTAACTTCAACTGCTGTGGGTCGCGCGCCATTGCTCTTCGGGCTCTCTCCAATCAGGCCAGAATGTTGAATAGGAGCCTCGTCCTGCCCGCGCAAGGGACCGCCGGACGCACATTGGTCTCAGGCTTTATAGTCCTAGCCAGGTGAAAGCCCGCGGAGGCGCTCTGAACGGCGGCGCAGCAGCTCCACCGTTGCCAGCAATGCAACGGAGATCAGAACGAGGATGGTCGCTACAGCAAGAATGGTCGGCGAAATCTGCTCGCGAATACCGTTCCACATCTGCCGCGGGATCGTTTGCTGGTCAAAGCTGGCGACAAACAGCACCACAACGACCTCATCAAAGGAGGTGACGAAGGCAAAGAGTGCACCGGAAATCACGCCGGGCAGAATGAGCGGTAGGATGACCTGGCGGAACGTTGTCCAGTCATTGGCGCCCAGTGACTGCGCCGCACGGGTGAGCGAATGGTCAAAGCCCACCAGGGTTGCCGTCACGGTGATGATGACGAAGGGAATGCCCAACGTCGCATGGGCCATGATGACGCCGACATAGGTGTGGGCAAGGCCGATGTCGGAATAGAAGAAAAAGAGGCCGGTGGCGACAATAACGAGGGGCACGATCATCGGCGAAATCAGCACCGCCATGATGGTGCGCCGATAGGGCATTTCAGGCCGGGAAAGGCCAAGCGCCGCCAATGTGCCGAGTGTCGTCGCCAGGATCGTTGAGAAGATGCCGATAATGACCGAGTTCTTGGCTGCGCGAATCCACTGCGCGTTTGCCCACATATCGGCAAACCAGGAGCTGTCGCGGGGGGCATCAGGCGCGAGCATCCCGAATTTGAGGATGTTGTCGTACCAGCGCAGGGAATAGCCATCCGGATCAAAGGACAGCATTTTCTGCGTGAAGGTGAAGTAGGGTTCGGCATTGAAAGAGAGCGGGATCACCACCAGCACCGGCGCGATGAGGAAGAGAAAGATCAGTGTGCAGATGAGCGTGTAGACGTAGTTCCAGAACCACGAGCCACGGGTCGCATAGGCTGGCAGGTCCGACATCGCCCAAAGTGGAATGCCGAAGACCAGAAACAGCGAAAAGGCGATCCCCAGAGATCCCGTTCCCGCAAAAACGGTGAGGGTAAAGAGGCCAAGAACAAGGCCGCCAAGGCCGGTGAAGCGGGATACGATCTTGGTCATTAGCCGAGCTTCATGTTGTCGATGCCGACGATGCGGTCATAGAGCCAGTAGAGGACAAGCACTCCGGCCAGCAGCAGCGCGCCAAGGGCGGCGGCCAGCGACCAGTTGTACCAATTGAGCATCGCCTCTGCGATGATGTTGGAGATAAGCGTTCCCTTTGCGCCGCCCACCAGCGCGGGGGTGATGTAGTAACCCATGGCTAGAATGAAGACGAGCAGCGCCCCCGCGCCAATGCCGGGCACGGTTTGCGGGAAGTAGATTTTGTTGAAGGCGGTGAACTGTGTTGCACCCAGCGAGCGCGCCGCCCGCATGTAGGTTGGCGGGATGGTTTTCATGACCGAATAGAGCGGCAGCACCATAAACGGCAGAAGAATATGCGTCATGGCGATGATCGTGCCGGCCTGGTTGTACATGAGCGGAATGCGTCCCTCCCGGTCGGCCATGCCGAGACTGTCGAGCATCCCCGTCAGAACGCCTTCTGTACCAATGAGGCCGAGTGATACGAAGAGATCGTTCAGCACGCCCTGACTTTGCAGAAGCGCGATCCAGGACGTTGTGCGCACCAGGAGCGAAGTCCAGAACGGCAGCAGCACCATAATCATCAACAGATTGGAATAGCGCAGCGGCAGCGTTGCCAGCATGTGGGCGATGGGGAAGGCGAGGAGCAAACAAAGGCCCGTGATGAGCGCGCTCATCCAGACCGTGCGCCAGAAAAGATCGACATAGATCTGCTGCTTCTTGTCGACCTGGTAGATTTCGCCATCCGGTGTCTGCGCAAGGTCGAGGCTTTTGAGGTAAAAGGATGAGCTGTAGGCGGAGGATGCGCGGCGCATCACACCCCACAAATCATCTTCCCCCCAGCGCTTGTCGAGGTCGAGAATGGCTTCGCGATAAGGCGCTTCGATCCGGGCCGCGCGGCGGGCGGATTTGGTAAAGAGCGAGCGGGAACCGGACAGATCATAATTCACGCGGGTGCCGATCTGGCCCTGGGTGCGGTTTTCCCTTGCGGTCTGAAGGTCAAGCACCAGCGCTTCGAAAGCCGCTTCGTCCTGTGGTACGCCAAAGGAATCCGGGTTTTCGACAAACCACTGAGAGAGGTTCGGCATGTTTGACGAGAAATCGTCGTTGTAGATTGATTGCTGCAACAATTTTGCGATCGGCGTGACGAAGGTGATGAGCACAAAGAGCAGCAGCGGGACAACCAGCAGGAAGGCGCGCCAGCGCTTCTGCCTTTCCGCCTTGTGCAGAGCCTCGCGAAGGGGGGTGCCGTCCACAGTGGTGAGGGGCGCGTCCACCGTAGGGGAAAGGCTTTCCGCCATCGGCGATCCACCGGGCAGGGATGCTGCGCTCGTATCCGTCACTTTTTGTCCCCCTTCGATGCTGCCGGAAGGTTCCCGGCGGCCCGTCTTCTTAACGAAGGGCAGCGCAGGGCTGCCGCTCGCCAAAAAGATGGTGAAACCCCGGGCGCGGCAAACCGCGCCCGGGGTTCAATTTGCAAGCCTTAGCTGTTGAGCCAGGCGTTGAAGCGCTCGGAAAGCTCCGTGTCGCGGTCAGCCCAGAACTCAAAGGAGTTCACAAGGGCGTTGCCCATATTGGCTGCATTGGTAGGCATGTGAGGTGCCATTTCGGTCTTGCCATCGTTGAACTTGCCGACCAGCGGGCCAGACGACTTGCGCGCAGGACCATAGGAAATCCACTTAGCCTGCTCGGCCAGCGGCTTGGTTCCGGTTGAGAACTGGATGAACTCAAGAGCCTCTTTCTTGTTTGGAGCACCCTTGGGGATCACAAACAGATCGAAATCGAGGATCTGACCGTCCCAGACGATCTCAAACGGCTTATCCTCTGCAACAGCGGCGTTGAAGATACGACCGTTATAGGCGGTGGTCATGGTGACTTCGCCGTCTGCAAGGATCTGCGGAGCCTGAGCACCGGCTTCCCACCAGACAACATCGTCCTTGATGGCGTCGAGCTTGGCGAATGCGCGTTCAACGCCTGCATCAGTGCCCAAAACGTCATAGACATCACCGGCTGCAACGCCGTCGGCCATCAGAGCCATTTCAAGGTTGGCCTTGGCAGCCTTACGCAGGCCGCGCTTACCGGGAAACTTTTCCAGGTTGAAGAAGTCGGCCATTGTGGTCGGCTTGTCACCGGAGAACTTCGTGGTGTCATAGGCATAGACCGTAGACCACACGATGTTGGCGACCGCGCAATCGGTCAGAGCACCTTCGATGAAGTCATCGGTGGCAGAGGAGCCGTCGGTACCATCGGGCAGAGTGGAAGCGTCGATGGTCTCCAGCAGGCCTTCATCGCAAAGACGAACAGCATCAGAGAATTCAACGTCAGCGACGTCAATGGACACGTTACCGGCTTCCACCTGGGCCTTGATCGGCTTGGCGGGGTTGTCGGCATCGACGGATTTGACCTCGACGCCAGTCGAGGCAGTGAAGGGCTTGTGGTAAGCCTCAACCTGGGATTTGGCGTAAGCACCACCCCAGGACATCACGGTCACTTCGGCTGCAATTGCACCCGAAGCACCAAGTGTCACGGCTGCGCCCATGGCGGTTGTGAGAAGAAGCTGTTTCAATTTCATCCTGATCTCCCTGATCATTGGATCGTTGGTTTTCGGTGTTGCCACCGTCTTTCGACCGGTTGTTCCGCGCATCCCCGGGCTGGGTCTGTGGCGGCGTCGTGGTCATTTGCCTGCCCGACGGTCGCCCGCCTGAGCTTGCATTTGCAGCTGTCAGACAGCCAATGGATCAAGCGCGCGGCAATCACCGGCCTCCCAACCCACTTTTACTTTTGCGCCTTCAGCTAGCGGGACATTGCCAGCTGAATTTGGCACTTTCACGATGAAGTCCTCATTGCCCGAAACCGCCATGCGGGTGCGGATGTGGTCTCCAAGGTAAATCAATTCGCGGATTTCACCCGTCAGCTGATTTTGCACAGCGCCTTTTGCCGGGGCGATTTCGACCCGTTCAGGACGCAATGAAAGGGTGGTGCGGGAACCGACCCCTTCCACGTTCACCGCCAGGGCCTTAACGGTCCCACCGCCGTCGAGTTCTACGGTGCAGGTCTTGCCCTTCACCTCGCGCACAGTTCCCGAGAGCTTGTTGTTCTCGCCGATAAACTGGGCCACAAAAGAATTTTCCGGCCGCTCATAGAGCGCGTCGGGCGTCGACAATTGCTGGATGATTCCGTCCTCAAAGACGGCAATGCGATCCGACATAGTCAGCGCTTCGGCCTGGTCATGGGTCACATAAACCACTGTCACGCCAAGGTTTTCATGAATGTGCTTGATCTCATACTGCATTTGCTCACGCAGTTGCTTGTCGAGCGCGCCGAGGGGCTCGTCCATCAGGATCAGCCGCGGGTCAAAGACGAGGGCGCGTGCAACGGCGACACGCTGCTGCTGGCCGCCGGACAGCTGGGCCGGACGCCGCCCGCCAAAGGAGCCAAGCTCCACCATATCGAGCGCGCGCTGGACCTTCTCTTCAATCTCGGCAGCACCCGTCTTGCGCACCTTAAGGGGGAAAGCGAGGTTTTCCGCCACCGTCATATGCGGAAAGAGCGCATAATTCTGGAACACCATGCCGATGCCACGTTTGTTGGGCGGCACGTTGTTGATGGATTCCCCGTCGAGATAAATCTCGCCATGCGTGGCGGGTTCAAACCCGGCCAACATCATAAGTGAGGTGGTTTTCCCCGAGCCCGATGGCCCTAACATGGTCAAAAACTCGCCTTCGGGAATATCAACGTTGAGATCTTTGACGACCAACGTTTCCCCATCATAGCTTTTTTGAACGTTCTCGAAGCGAACGAAGGCGTCTGTGGCGCCACTCATTGGCAGTGATCCCGTAAGGATCGGACTTTTTCGGACTGCAAGCTTTTGCTCCCTCAAAACTGGCAAAGGGAAGTCAGCACGCCGTGTGGCCAACCGTCAAGCGGAACTCACAGCTCAATTGAGTGAACCTCAATTTGATGTGAAAAAAAACATCCGACCCAGCAGATTGAGGAGCAATTGGGCGGCCAGGATCTGCGTGGACCCTGACGGGTCATAGTCTGGTGCGACTTCGACGAGATCGATACCGACAATCGTGTTGCGTTTGGCGAGAGCCACCACGAATTCCAACACTTCATAGTAAAGAAAGCCGCCATGAGAGGGCGTGCCTGTGCCCGGCGCGATGGAAGGGTCAAAGCCATCAATGTCGATGGTGATGTAGATGCGCCCCTCCGGCACGCGCGCCACCATCGCCTCCACCCCGGCGGCGCGGAACTGGCGCACGGAGGCAATGTCGCTACCGCGCGCGCGGGCGTCTTCGTAGCCCTCTTTGGCTGTGGAAGAGACGTTGCGGATGCCAAATTGGGAAAGGCCGGTGACCCACGCCTTCTCGCTTGCCCGCCGCATTGGGTTGCCGTGGCCTCTTGTTACGCCGTGTCGTTCATCGACGAAATCAAGATGTGCGTCGATCTGGACGAGATGGAACGGCTCTTTTTCGCTAAAGGCTTCGATGGCTGGAATGTTGACCGAATGGTCACCCCCCAGCACCACCGGCACCGCGCCTGCATTCAGGGCCGCGCGGACACCAGCTTCAATGTTCGCGTGGCTTTTGACCGTGTCGGTGTGAACAATGTCTGCATCGCCCATATCAACAATGCGCACATCGCCGGTGAGATAAGTTGCATCGTCCTCATGGTCATAGGCGCCGCCATGGCCGAAGGCGAACAGGGTGGAGGCATCGCGGATGGAGCGGGGTCCGAACCGAGCGCCGGCGCGAAACTGCGTCCCAGCATCGAACGGCGCGCCGAGGATGGCGGCGTGGGGCTTGGCCTCTTTCAGCTTCGCCCAATCGGCAATGACCGGAAATTTGCCAAAGCTTGCAATACCGACAAAGGGCAGATCGAGCCGCCCCGTCTCATAGCCGTGTTGTGCCATGGGCCGTCTCCTGGAATTTACCTGATCTAATTGATGATCCACTGCGACCGGCGCAGGCGAAAGCGCGCGGTTGGCGCGTGGCCTTTGGACGCTACATTCGGTGCCGGGCTGTTGAGGATCGCGGTGGCCGCGCTGGCGAGGGTCAGGGGTTTGCGTTTTGCCGCCGGCGTCTTTGTCTCAAGCTCGGCAACCACCAGCGGTTGCTCAATGCGGCGGCGCGGAGCGGAACCCTTCGGCACCATGTGGACGACGCGGTAGCCCTCGCGTTTCAACGAACGCAGCAGGCGTGGCAACATGCGTGCGGTGCGGGACTGGATGTCGTGCATCAGGATGATGCCACGCCCTTCGCGGCGAAGCTGGTTCATGATGCGGTTGTGTACGCGGTCGGAACTCACCGGCTCCCAGTCGCGGGCATCGATGTTGGCACCAAAACTCACAAGACCACGGTCCCGCACGAGGCGGTCGGTGGAGCGGTTTCGCGCCAAGTACGGGTAGCGGAAAAAAGGAATGCGGGTGCGTGCGGTGGTGACACCATAGGCAGCCGTCTCAACAGCGGCGATGCCCGCATCAATGCGCGAACCGGCACGAGCGGATTTGAAATTGGGCAGCCGGTCATGGGTGTGGGTGTGATGGGCCAGTGTGTGACCCTGCGCCACGATACGTTTGGCAATGCGCGGATTGGCCTTGGCCATTCGTCCGACAGCAAAGAAGGTCGCCTTCACGCATTCATCTGCCAGCGTATTCAGAATGCGCGGGGTGTTTCCCCGCACCGGGCCGTCATCGAAGGTTAAGATGACTTCCTTGTCGCGCAGGCCAAGGGCGGATTCAGCACCTTTGAAGCTCGCCGGACCGTTTGGATCGACACTGATTGTGCGCGCCGTTCCAAGTGCATCAGACCCGCAGGCGGCCTGGGCCTCGATGGGGGTTAGGAAAGCCGTCGCAAGCACGAGGGCAGCCGAGCCGGTGAGGCCAGAGAAAATACGCAACACAAACACCCATACGCAAAACAAAAGGGGCAGACCGTCAAACGTGCGGTCGCCTTCTTGGTAAACGGACAGGCTTAATGGCGGGGAAAGAGAAGCTTATCCCGCGACCCAGTTGGCCGATTTGTCGTAGGCGGCGACGAACGCGCGGGCTTGTTTGCCCACTTCTTGAGCGCTCCACCCGGGCTGGAAGATGTTGGAGCCGATGCCGAAGCCGTCGGTCCCCGCTTCAAGCCATTCACCAATTGTCGGGACAGAGACACCGCCAACGGCGAGCAGCGGAATTTCCGACGGCAAAACCGCCTTCACCGCCTTCACGCCGTCGGCGCCGTAGAGTGAGGCGGGGAAGATTTTCAGCGCATCGCATCCGGCCTTGATCGCCGCGAAGGCTTCGGTTGGTGAGAAGACGCCGGGGAAGGATTGCCCATCCCGCGCCCGGGTGGCGCTGATGACATCTGCATCCATATTGGGAGAGACGATGAGCGTGCCCCCGGCATCCATCACAGCGTCCACCTGCTGGGTCGTCAGCACCGTGCCCGCGCCGATGACGGCTTCGCCTGCAAAACGCTTGGCGAGGTGCTCGATGGATTTCAGTGGATCAGGAGAATTGAGTGGCACCTCGATGAAGCGAAAACCCGCCTCCACCAGCTCTGAACCGATGGCCTCAGCATCATCGGCCTTCAGACCACGCAGAATCGCGACGAGAGGGCGGTGGCCCTGGAAGATGGCGTGCATCATGCAGCTCCAATCAGGCCCGCGCGGCGGGCAATAGCTGTAAGGGCGGGCCAAACAAGGTCCGTGCCTTCGATGGTTTCGTTCTGCGCGCCGATGGCGGCGAAGGCTGTGCCATAGCGTTCCGCAAGCGCTCCCGACCCGATGATGGTAACGGCCTGCACATCAAAGCCGTCCACGGCGGCGCTGTCGATCTCCTGACCGATCAACCAGCCGGAGAGGCGTTCGCTGTTTGTCGCGCCATCGGCACCTGCGAGCAGCGTATCGGCGCGAAGTCCAAAAAGCCGCCCGGCCATCGAGCCACGCCCGGCAATAGCGTCGCGCACTGCGGTCTCAAACATGCCTTTTGTCGCCGAACCGTCGTCTCCCAGAGAATGGCGCAGGATCGTGTGGGCACTCATGGCGGCAAAGACATCACCGGTGATGTAGGTGCGAAAATCGACAATCCTCCGACCTGCAACACGCACCCATTTGGAATGTGTGCCGGGAAGAACGATGGTGCCCTCAAACCCGTTTCGTGCAGCAAGCAGCCCTGCAACCTGCACCTCTTCCCCCCGCATTACATCGCGGTGGTCATCTGCCTCCATCTTTACTCCCGGCACGATAGCGAGCGTGCTGGTGCGGGTGAGATTGTCTGCGAGATCGGCAGGGTCGGCGGGGCAGGGGAGATAGTCTGCTTCCACCCAACCCTGACGGCTGCCGACCATGCCGCAGGCAATGGCGGGGAGGTCGCCCCATCCCTGGGTCAGTTCCTCAAAGCGGGCTTCAAATCCCGCTGCATCCAAGTGCCCAACGCCACTCTCGCCGTGGCGCTCTTCGATCACCGAACCGTCGGCGGCAAGCAGCGCGGCGCGGACATTGGTGGTGCCCCAGTCGAGTGCGATGAGCGCGCTCATATGGCTTCGACTTTCAGCGCCAGACCCGTCTGTGCGTAGAGGACTGGTAACTGCACGCCCGCGCTCATCAGCACTGCACCAGGCAGGGTCAGGCCGTCATCCATCAACGGGTTGTCGAAAAACCGGCTTGCACCAAGGGCGGTCTCACGCCTGGTTTGTAGAGAGACGCGGTAGGAGCGGGCCGGGTCGAGGCCGGGGATCGGCACCGTGGGGGGCACAACGGAGCGGGGACGGTCGATCTGCGCCAAAACGAGGCGACCCTCATCGGCATTTTCGTCCACCACGCAGGCACCCATCAGCGCCGGGTCCACCGTCTTGATGCGGAAGAAGCGCCCCGAATGCCAAAGCGCCCGATCTTCCTTATGGCGTGCCACTGCCGTGGCCATGGTTGCCCGCTCCTCCTCGGTCGCCTTCGTCAAATCAAGCTCCAGCCCCATATGGCCATAGCTCGCTATCAGCGCGCGGAAATGGGCGTGGAAACCGCGACCTGACGTGTGGCACCAGGCCGGGCCGACATGGGAGCCCATAATTTCTGGCGGCAGAAAGTAAGAGAAGCCGTCTTGAATGCGCATGCGCTCGATGGCGTCGTTGGAATCAGAGGTCCAGAAGCGGTGGGTGCGCTTCAGGATCTCATAGTCGATCCGCCCGCCGCCGGAGGCGCAGCTTTCGATTTCCACATCCGGGAAGTCACGCCGCAACCGGTCGATCAACGCATAGAGCGCGCTTGTCTGGCGGTGAACGGCGGGCTGCCCGGCCCGGTCCCCTGGCAGGACGAGATCGCGGTTCATGTCCCATTTCAGATAAGAGATGCGGTGCTCGGAGAGCAGCGCGCCAAGTTTTTCAGCCAGGTAATCGGTGACTTCGTTGTTGGTCAGGTCGAGCACCAACTGGTTGCGGCCAAGCATCCGCGGATAGGGGTCTAGGGCAAGGACCCAATCGGGGTGCTGGCGGTAAAGATGTGAGTCCGGATTGACCATTTCCGGCTCGACCCAGAGGCCAAATTCCATGTCCTTTTCATCCACCACGTAGTCAACAATGGGGGCCAGGCCATCTGGATATTTCTTCGAGTCCGGCCACCAATCGCCAAGCGAGGTTGTGTCGTCATCGCGGCCCTCAAACCAGCCATCGTCCAGCACATAGCGCTCCGCGCCGACATCGGCTGCGGCATCGGCGAGGGCTTTCAGGCGGTCCATGTCATGGTCGAAGTAGAGCGCTTCCCAGGTGTTCACCGTCACCGGGCGCGGCTTTTGCGGGTCCGGCAAGGCCAATATGTTTTCGCGCACATGGGTGTGGAAGCGCTGGGAAAGCGCGTTCAACCCGTCCGCTGAATGGGCGGCATGGAGTTCGGGCGTTTCCAGCGACGCGCCGGGTTTCAGCATTCCCTCGCGGGCAAAATGCAGCACGCCCATCTGCAACTGGCACTCGCCCCCCGCCATGCGCTCCAGCACCATGCGGTGGTTGCCGCTCCAGCCAAGGTGAACACCAAAACACGGCCCGCTCGCCTCATCCGTCGTTGGTGACAGCAGGATTGTGCCGGGAAAGGCTTCATGGCTTGTACGGCCACGGCGGTTTTCGCTTTTAACGAGCCCCATTGGCACAGCGCGGCGGGTAATGGAAAAATCCGCACACCAGCGGCCATGGAAATGCATGTATTCCGACAGGTTCTGCGGAATGCGCAGCACGGGGGCGGAGAGCCAGTCGACAACGCAGGCTATGTCACCCTCATTGGTGAGGCGTGATTTCAGCCGTGCAACACCCGAATGCGGGCAGAGCGTGACAGTGATTACGAGCGCAAGCCCGCGATGCGTATCACGGCAATGAAAAACCACTTCGTTCTCGCCGATCTCAATCCACTCATAGGCAAAAAGCCCGGCCCAGCCAGATCGGATCTCCTCCACCGAATGGGCGATGAGGCCGGGATGGCCCATGAAGCCGGTGCCAACCTCCGGCTGCATGGAAATGGCTGGCTGAAGGTCAAGCGTAGCATGGCCGAGAGGGCGCGAGCGGGAGCGGGCAAAGGTCTCCACATCCAGCGCCATATCGAGCCGATCCCCAAAATAGATGATCTCCGGCACACCAGTGGTCCAGCCAAACAGGATCGTCGTGCCATTGGCATCGAGCCGGTGGGTGTGAACGGGGTCTTTGGCGGTCATGATGCGGTGTCCGGTAAAGGGCAGCGGCCTAGCGCTTCAACGCCCTTTAGACGCCTTTGACCTCACGGGGAACCACACGCGCACTTGAACAAAGGCTGCACCGACCGCCGCGACGGGCGGCTGGAGGAAGGGCTATCTAGCCCTTCGTCGCGCCAAGCGTCAGGCCCGCGATGAAGTGCTTTTGCATCAGGAAGAACATCGCCACCGGCGGCACGGCGGCCAGAAGGGATGCTGCCGAGACGAGGTGCCAGCGGGAAACGAATTGTCCGTTCAGCGCCTGAATGCCAGCGGTGATGGGCTTCGCCGCTTCACCGTTGGTGAGCACCGTTGCCCAGAAATAATCGTTCCACACGAAGGTGAAGATCAGCACCGCGAGAGCCGCCAGCGCAGGCCGCACCAGCGGCAGGACGAGGTGCCAGAAGATGCGGAATTCTCCGACCCCTTCAATCCGCGCGCTCTCGATCAGCTCGAAGGGCAGCGCCTTGATGAAATTGCGCATAAATAGCGTGCAAAACCCCGTCTGGAACGCAGCGTGGAAGAGCACCAGACCCGTCACCGTATTGTAGAGGCCCATATCGAGCGACAGATCGCGCACCGGCACCATGAGGATCTGAAAGGGCACAAAATTGCCGGCAACGAATATGAAAAACAAAACCAGCGAAAAGCGAAAGCGGTAGATCGCCAGCGCATAGCCCGCCAGCGCTGCCAGAGAGACCGAAAGAATGACGGTAGGAATGGTGATCTTCAGCGAATTCCAAAGATATGTTGCCGCCTCGGATTCAGCAAAGACGGCGTAGTAGTTTTCGATGAGCTGGAACTGCGATGGCCAACCAAAGACATTGCCCGCATTGATGTCCCCGCCCGGCCGGATTGATGTCATGAAGATGGCCAGCAGCGGCAACAGCCAGATGAACAACGCAACCGGCAGGAAGATTTTGTAAGCCGTTTGTACGCCGCTGGATGATTTTTCGATGGGTCTTGGAAACATCAGGCAGCCCTCCCGGCCTCGAACGGGCCAAGGCTGGCCTGTAATTTTTTGGTCAATCCGCTGCGCACGATGGAATAGGAGCGATGGATCGCACCGCGCAGCAATTCCTCATCAGTCTGCGGTGGCAGATGGACCCAGCTTCTGTGGAAATAGGGTGCTCGCTCAGCAGCCCCGCCCTCAATCATCATCCGCGCTGACTCAATATCGGGTGTCTTCACCGAAACGCCGGACATTTTTGCGCCAATGCAGGTGAACATTTTGCCGCCGACTTTCCAGGCGTCGTGCTGGTTGTCGAAGGGATGCGTCAGCTCCGCCCCCGGCAGAGGCGTGCAAATCGCATTCACCCGGTCGCGAAGGTCGGTGGTCATTTTAATGCTCCACCCGCTCGTCGCGATACATCTTCCAAAGGAAGAAGGAGATGAAGATGAGCATGATGCCAAAGAGCACCGTGGCAATCGCTGAGCCGTAACCCATGCGGAAGCCGTATTCTGAAAGCGCCTGTTCAAACATGAAGTAGGACAGGACGTTGGAAGATCCGTAGGGCCCGCCCTGGGTCATGATTGCGATCATGTCGAAGGAGCGCAACGCGCCGATCACAGTCACCACGATGGCGAGGAATGTTGCGGGCCAAAGCTGTGGCAGAATGACGTACCACAGCATTTTCCAGCCCTTGGCATTGTCCAACCGCCCGGCCTCCACCTGGTCCGGCGAGACGTTGTTGAGGCCGGTGAGATAGAGGATCATGCAATAGGCGATCTGTGGCCAAAGACCTGCAAAAATAATGCCGT
Source organism: uncultured Alphaproteobacteria bacterium (assembly GCA_929200315.1). Lineage (GTDB taxonomy): Bacteria > Pseudomonadota > Alphaproteobacteria > Rhizobiales > Rhizobiaceae > Pseudahrensia. The sequence continues at coordinate 15,264 of CAKMZB010000008.1, forward strand.
AGGTGACGAGGTTTTCATCGCCCAGAATGGAGGGCGGTGCCGCACCAAAGAATTCCCAAACCTTCCCGACAATGCCGAAGTTGGGATTGTAGAACCAGGCAAAGATCAGGCCGACCACGACCTGAGAAATCACAAACGGGAAGAAGAAAAGAGACTTGTAGAGCCGCATTCCCGTAACCGTCTGGTTGAGGAACAGCGCGATAAAGAGCCCTGCGGGAACGGCCAGCATATAGAGCGCCAGCCAAAGAATGTTGTTCCATAGTGAGGTGTAGAAGCGGTCATCTTCCCCAAGCTCGGCATAGTTGCCAAAGCCAACCCACTGGGCCTCGCCAAGTCCGTCCCAGGCGTAGAAGGAAATCCAGATCGACTGGAAGATTGGTACGATCACATAAACCATGAAAAAGATCATGGCCGGTGCCAGGAAGAGCCACGGCGCGATGCGCAGGCGGTTGCGCGCATACCAGGACCGGTTGTCCTTCAGCGATGGCGGAACGTTCGCATTTGGAACAGCCGGTGCGACGGTCATGAAATAGTCCTCCCCCACGTGATTGGAGCGTTTGGCAAGAGGTTTGTCCAGCCCTAGAAGGTGGACAGAACTTGAACAAGTTGTTCGCGCAGCCACTTGTGAGAAGGGGTGTCCGTCGCCTTTTTGTGCCAGGCCATGATGTTTTCAATCTTTGGCATATCTATTGGAGATTTATAGATTTCCAGGCCGTGAAGTTTGTTGGCGGTAGACGCCATGAGGCTGGGCACGAAGGCAACACGATCGCTGACTGAGACGCAACGGATGACACCCGAGAAGCTCGGTACGGTCATCACCACACGCCGTTTTCGATTGAGTTCTGCAAGAGCACGATCAGCCATCGCTTCGGGCTTGCCATCTATAGAGTACAGGATGTGGTGGAGATCGCAAAACAGATCCAGCGGGATGGTATCGCCCGGTTTCAGTTTTGCTTCCTCAATCACCCGGTTCCCCCGACGCGCCATTAAAAAAAAGGTGGCGTTGAAAACGGGCCGCCAATCCAGCCAATTGGGCATTGGCGATTTGGGAAACAGCGAGATATCGACTGGTGACTGTTCAAATTGCGTAGCATGGCTGCCGGGCAGCAGATCAACGAGATGAACAACGATGTTGGGAGCGGTGTCAGCCAGATGATTGCCTAACGCTGGCATCAGCATTTCTGAGTAGAAATCTGAGCCGGAAATCCGAAAATGTTCCGTTGATTCGGCCGGGTCAAATTCCACCTGCCCGAGTAAATCCTCGATGTTGTGCAGCACCTGTTTTAACGGATATTCCAGCGCGAGCGCTCGATCGGTTGGTGCTAGGCCCTGTCCTTGTCTCAGGAAAAGCGGGTCGTCAAAAGTGATGCGCAATCGGGAAAGGGCGGCGGAGACTGCAGGCTGCGATAGATTCAATCTGACAGCGGCCTTCTTTGTGGACACGTCGATCAACAGCGCGTCGAGAACACGCAGCAGGTTAAGGTCGACATTGGATATATCCGTCATACTAATTCCATATATCCGATCGTTTCATTCGACATCCATATCGTCGGCATTGCATTTTTCAAGCGACGCTCGCGACTAGAGCCCTGGTTGCTGCGTCATTTTTTGGCTCTATCTGTGGTACTCTGAAATGAACAAAGTTGCTTTCTCTTTCCTGTTTTCAGCCTCTATCTATCTTGCTCTTGGGATGGTTTTCGGCATCTATATGGGCGTCGCCGACGACCGTTCGCTCTCGCCGGCCCATGGCCATCTCAATTTGTTTGGTTGGGTGACATTGGCGCTGTTTGGTTTGTTCTATCAGGTTGTTCCGGCTGCTGCGGATCGGCTTGGGAATATCCATTTCTGGCTTTCAACAGCGGCAGTTTGGGTTTTCGTTCCAGGTATCGCTCTGGCCTTTATGGGTGTGTCGGAGTTTCTCGTGGTTCTTGGCTCCTTCATGGCGCTCGCCTCGCTTTTGATGTTTCTTTTTATCGTTTGGCGTTCCCGCAACGCGACCTGATGCTCCCTCTCCTGCCTCAAAGAAAAGGGCCGGGGGGTTTCTCCAC
>CAKMZB010000008.1:17321-33392 GCA_929200315.1 uncultured Alphaproteobacteria bacterium
CCACCGGCCCTTTTCATCTTTGCCTGAAAGAGACGCTTACTTGTAAACGCGCTTCTGCACCTTATCGAGGCGCTCAAGAATGGCGTCGAGGCGCTCAGGCTTCAGCATGAATTCCTGGAAGCCTTCCATGCCAGCTTTCGCCATTTCAGCTGGGGCATCACGGTCATAAAACTGTGCGAGGCCTGCTGCGGTGGACACGGTTTCAAAGCCCTGCTGGATGAACTTGTCGTCACCAACGGAGGCGTTCTTGTTGGGCGGAAGCTGACCGATGGTCTTGTTCCATTTGCTCTGAATTTCCGGCTGCGCGATGAACTTCAGGAATTTGCGAGCATCTTCCTTGTTCTTGGCGTTGGCGGGAATGAACAGAGCGTCGGCTGGTGCCTCTTCAGCCCGCGGCAGACCGGCGGTGATTTCCGGGAACGGGAAATAGTCGATCTGATCGTTGGAGAGGCCAGCATCCTTCATGGCCGCAACGGCAAAGTTGCCCATCACATACATGGCCGCTTCGCCCTGCGCGAAGGGCGCAAGAGCATCCTGCCAGGACATGGTGGCGTGGTTGTCAACGAAGGAACACTTGTCGAGCATTTCCTTCCAGTTCTCAAACACGGCCTTGATGCGCGGATCGGTGTATTTGACCTTACCGGCAGTCAGGTCATTGTGGACGTCATAGCCGTTTGTGCGCAGGTTCAGATAGTCAAACACGCCAGCAGCGGTCCAAAGGAATTTGGTGCCGATTGTGAACGGCGTGACACCAGCTTCTTTCAGCTTGCCGCAGGCATCCAGCAGCTCGCCCCAGTTTGAAGGTTCGCTTGTGATGCCAGCTTTTTCAAACACGTCTTTGCGGTAGTAGATGCCCCACTGATAGTAGGAATAGGGCACGCCCCACTGCTTACCATTCATGGACATAGTTGGCTTGATTGCAGAGAAGCTGTCGCTCCAACCTTCCGATTCCCAAAGATCGGAAATATCCTCAAACTGACCGGCATTGACGAAGGGCGCCATACGGTTGCCGGGGTACCAGGCCGTAATGTCCGGAGCATCGGCGGACAGGAAGTTGCGGATTGCCGTCTTGTGGGCCTCGCGGTCTGCAATGTTGAGCGTGACATTGACGTCAGGATTTTCAGCCTTGAAGGCGGCGACGGCATCTTCAAAGCCCTTTTTTGGAGCAGGGTTGGGGTCATCGAAGTTGATGACCAGGTCGCCTGCCAGAGCAGATGTCGCCATGAAGGCGGCTGCGCCCATGGCAAGGCCGGTTTTCAAAATGGTTCGTTTCATGCGTTGTTCTCCCTAAGCATGTTTGGCCGGTTGCTTGCGCCTAACAGGGCGTTCTCCCAAACGGCCATCGTGTGCAGGGTGACATATGAGTTTGGACAATCAACCCCGCTGCTCTTGTTTTGATCGGCAAATGCCGCTTTTCTCGACATACATTTGAGCCCTGGGGGAATGTTTGTGGCCAAGGTCGTCCTGAGAGATGTGCGCAAATCGTTTGGCAATATCGACGTTATCAAAGGCGTCGATCTGGACATTGATGACGGGGAATTTGTTGTTTTTGTCGGACCCTCCGGATGCGGTAAATCCACGCTGCTGCGGCTGATTTCCGGCCTTGAGGATATTACTTCCGGCACAATCGAGATCGGCGGGGAGGACGTTTCCTACACTGAACCGTCCCAACGCGGTGTAGCGATGGTGTTCCAGTCCTACGCGCTTTATCCGCATATGACGGTCTATGATAATATGGCTTTCGGTCTGAAAATGACCGGCCACAACAAAGCTGATGTCGATGAGCGTGTGCGCCGCGCGGCGGAAATTCTTGAGCTTGGCCCGTTGCTTGACCGCAAGCCCGCCGCCATGTCCGGCGGCCAGCGCCAGCGTGTTGCCATTGGCCGCTCAATCGTCCGCAATCCCAAGGTCTTTTTGTTCGACGAGCCGCTCTCCAACCTTGATGCCGAGCTGCGCGTGCAGATGCGGCTGGAGATTGCAAAACTCCACAACGATCTTGCCAACACGATGATCTATGTGACCCACGATCAGACAGAAGCCATGACGCTTGCAGACAAGATTGTCGTGTTGAGGGCTGGTATCGTGGAACAGGTGGGTTCGCCGCTGGAACTCTACGACAACCCCGATAATTCATTCGTTGCCGGCTTTATCGGATCGCCACGGATGAACTTTGTTGACGCGATTGTGACCAGTTCAATCGCGAAATCCGCCACGGTGAAAATTCCGAATCTCGAAAATGTGGAAGTTAAGGTCACCACCCGCGACCGGACACCGGACAAGGGGGAGCAGGTGGAAATTGGCTTGCGCCCCGAACATTTCCTGAAAACCGGCAAGGCCTCTTTTGAAGCTCCCACCACGGTGGTCGAGCAACTCGGTGGCAACTCCTACCTTTATCTCGACATCGGCACAGACACTCCGTTGACCGTCGAGCAGAAGGGCCACGCCGCGGTAGATGATGGACAGGTGGCCAAGCTGGCGATCGACCCGAAGGCAGCGATGCTGTTTGGTAAGGACGGATTGCGGATATAGAGGCGTCTGCGAAACCTCATCAGGCTTCGCGGCTCAGCATCCGCTTCAGCGTTCTGTCTTTCAAGATGAAGTGGTGGAAGAGGGCGGCGCCCGCGTGCAGCAAAATGAGGGTGGTGAGAAAGCGAGCGCCAAACCAATGGCCGCTCCGTGGCGGTAAGTCCGCAAGTTCCGGATAGGGCGCGTCGCCAAAAACGGCGCCCGGCAGGCCGGACATGGCTGACATCGCAATGCCACTTGCCAACATCAGCAGAATGCCCGCGTAAAGACCGCGGTGGGTCCAGCGGGCGATCCTGTTCTGCCAGGCCGAGGTGCCGGAAACCGGATCGGGCTTGTGGTCAAACCGCCACCACCAGATCAGTCGACCAATGGTCAGCAACAGCACAGCAATCGCTGTTGGCAGATGCACCATCATGATTGTGGCCTTTGCCTCAACGTCGGTAACAAAGGCAGCGCGGAAGCCGCTGCCCAGAAGAACGAGGAACAGGAGCGCGCTTGTCCAGTGAAGGAACCGCGCCATCGTACCGAAACGATTTTCGGTGCTTTTCAATTTTACTCCCATGGTGCTGCCCCTCAAACCCAGCGCCGAACGGCGTCTGCAGAGTCTTTAGGGCTGGAATTGAAGGCGATGCGGGCAGCGGGAGCATGTTCATGGACCACATTCACCAGAGCCTCAAATGTGAGGAAATGATCATCATTCCGGCGCACTCCGGCACCAATCAGTACGACATCAAACACAGTGTCCTTAAGCGCGTTGGTGAGTTGATCTGCAGCCGTATCCACGCTGTGAATATACTCGGTGCGGGCAGTAAAACCCTCTTGAGCAAGCGCAGCCTCTTCGGCAGATATCCCGTCAGCAAGCATTTGCGCAGTCAGACCGGGATATTTGGAATAGTCCACCGCCGAAGGGTGCCAGCCAACCATGAGCACATTTTTGGTCATTGCGATTTCCTTGTTTGAAAGCGGCGGAGGTCAATTGTGCCGGGTACCGATTTAGCGTAGATAGTTTACACGTAAATAATATAATTTAGTTTACATGGCAACAGAAAATCCAACTCCGCCCCACGCCCTTGGTCGCCAGCTCAATTTTGCCACCGGTCGCGCCAATGCGCTTTGTGAAAAATGGCTTGAGCCGCATGGCCTGACCCTGCCGCAATGGGTCATTCTTTCCTGCCTGTGGCGGGAGGGGGAGCTGACTGTGGGGCAGCTTTCAGAGCTGATCGGCACACGCCTTCCCGCCACGTCCCGCATCATCGACCGCATGGTTGCCCGTGGCCTTTTGGCTCGAAAGAAAGACAAGAGGGATGGTCGTGTGATGGTGGTGAAGCCGACCGCCAAGGGCAACGAACTGAACCACCTTGCGGACTTTTATGAGCGGGTGAATGCAGCGCTACTGGAGGGATTTTCAGCGCACGACCAGGAACAGGCCTTCGCGCTTCTGGCACGCATAGAAGCCAACGCGCGCGCAGCCCTCAACAAAGGTTGACGATGCGGGTTGAGGAAAACGCTCCCTGAGGAAAACGGCTTGCACTTCACCTTATCGCACGCGTCTGTCACATGGTTGTTGCGATGCGGACGTGAATGAATGCGCCGCCAGAACAACAGAATTGCCCATGACCGCTCCTTTCAGCACAGGCCGCCTCGAAGGCCTCGACCTCGCCCGTTTTGTCGCCTTCGTCGGCATGGTCATCGTGAACTTCAAGATCGCTATGGGTGCGGAAGGTGAGGGAGGGGTTCTCGTCAATCTCACAGGCGCGCTGGAAGGGCGGGCGGCTGCGACATTTGTGGTGCTCGCCGGAGTGGGACTTGGCATTGCTGCTCAGCGGTTGGACCATGCCCAAACCGTCTTCGTCACTATCAAACGTGCTGCGTTTCTGCTGGTGATTGGGCTTGCCAACGCGCTGATCTTTGAAGCGGACATTCTGCACTATTATGCCTTGTATTTTTTCCTTGGCGTCTTCTGCCTGCCCCTTTCCAGCCGAGCGCTGGTCTGGGTAGTGGTTGCGGTGAACGCCGCGTTCCTCGTCATGCTTTTCGCGCTCGATTACGACACTGGCTGGAACTGGACGGACTACACTTATGCCGAATTCTGGACGCCCGTGGGCTTCATCAGAAACCTCTTTTTCAACGGTTGGCACCCGGTCTTCCCCTGGCTCAGCTTCCTCATCTTCGGCATCTGGCTGAGCCGCTTGAACCTAGCGGATACGGCGATACAGACCCGCCTCGTGACGGTGGGCGCGTTGGTCTTCGTGGCCAATGCGGTGATGTCTTATGTGCTGGTGGCCAACGTCTCTGGAACTGACGAGGAACTCGCGATCCTGTTCGGCACTGCGCCCGTTCCGCCAACGCTTCTTTATTTGATTGCAGGGATGAGCGTTGCCGCCCTGGTCATCGGGCTCTGTCTGATTTTGGCTGCGCGGTTTAGTGGATCAGCGCTCATCCGCTTCGTCACCCCGGCGGGCAAACAAACGCTGACCCTTTACGTCGCTCATATCATCATAGGCATGGGCACGCTTGAGGCGCTGGGAATGCTCGGTGGACAATCGGTGGAGATGGCTGTGATGGCTTCGCTGGCCTTCTGCGCGACAGCAGCGATCTATGCCTGGGTCTGGTCACGCAAATTCAAGCGCGGCCCGGTGGAGGCGGTTATGCGGGCGCTCGCAGGGTAGATTGCCGACAGTCACGCTTCCCTTTCCCTCAACCTTCCCCTAAACGCGCGCCATCACACCCGCATCCGGCGTGCTCCCCATGACCACACCCCGTCTCGGCGTCTGCTATTTTCCTGAACATTGGCCCCGTGAAATGTGGGCCGATGACGCACGACGTATGGTGGAGACAGGGCTTTCGTTCGTTCGGATCGGGGAATTTGCCTGGAGCCGGATCGAACCTTCCGCCGGAAACTATCAGTTCGAATGGTTGGACGAGGCGATCGGAACGCTCGCCGATGCAGGGCTGAAGATCATTCTCTGCACCCCTACAGCAACCCCACCGAAATGGCTCGTCGACACCATGCCGGACATGCTCGCTGCCGATGCGCGGGGTCGGCCGCGGATGTTCGGTTCGCGACGCCATTACGACTTCGCCCATGAGGGTTACCGCAAAGAATGCGCGCGGATCGTTACGAAGCTTGCTGGGCGTTACGGAGACCATCCGGCCATCGTTTCCTGGCAGACGGACAATGAATATGGCTGCCATGACACCGTTACCTCCTATGGCGCGGTTTCTCGTGATGCTTTCCGCCAGTGGTTGGCTAAGCGCTACGCCAGTGTCGCCGAACTCAACGAGGCCTGGGGCAACGTCTTTTGGTCGAAGGAATATACAAGCTTTGATGAGGTTGAATTGCCCAACCTCACCGTCACAGAACCGAACCCGGCCCATATGCTCGCCTATCGCCGCTTCGCTTCCGACATGGTGGTGGAATTCAACCGGGTGCAGACGGAAATCCTGCGCCAACATGCGCCGGGCCGCGATCTTGTTCACAATTACATGGGCCGCACGCTCACTTTCGACCATCACGATGTGAGTGCGGACCTGGATGTGGCGAGCTGGGATTCTTACCCGCTCGGCTTCCTCGAACAATTCGGTCGCGATGCAGCGTGGAAGCGCTGGTATGTGCGTGCGGGCGATCCGGATTTTCAGGCGTTCCACCACGACCTTTATCGCGGCATGACCGGGCGCTGGTCGGTGATGGAACAGCAGCCGGGGCCGGTAAATTGGGCGCCGTGGAACCCCGCGCCTGAAGATGGGATGGTGCGAGCCTGGACCCATGAAGCTATCGCCCATGGAGCGGAATATGTGAGCTATTTCCGCTGGCGGCAGGCGCCATTTGGGCAAGAGCAGTTTCATGCCGGGATGAACCGGCCCGACAATTCCCCTGACCTCGCCATCGGCGAAGCTGCGCAAGTGGCACGGGAATTGGCTGATCTGCCGGAGGCGAAGACAGCACGGGCGGACGTCGCGCTGATCGTTGATTACCCCTCCTTCTGGTCGATGGAGGCCCAGTCGCAGGGAGAGGATTACGACGCTTTCTCACTCACCATGCGCCTTTATTCCATGCTGCGCATGGCTGGGCAGAATGTTGACGTGATCTCGGCCCATGCTGACCTGTCCGGCTACAAGCTCGTAGTCGTGCCGAACCTGCCCATCGTCCCGGGTGGTTTTGCCGAGCGCGCCATCGCATCCGGTGCTGAGTTGCTTTTTGCCCCGCGTTGCGGCTCGCGGACTGCGGAGCATCGTATTCCCGACAATCTAGGCCCCGGCCCGCTCGCTGATCTGCTCGGCGTGAAGGTGCTGCGGGTGGAGAGCATGCAACCCGCCATCTGGCGCAATCTCGATGGGGGTGTTTTTGAGCGATGGTTTGAGTTTCTCGACGTGATTGACGCCAAGGTCATTGAGAAGAGTGATGGCCACCCCGCCATCACCCGCAAGGGCAGGGCGACTTATCTGGCTGGTTGGCCCGACGAAGCTATCGCTCGACGCGAGGTCGATGCCGCGCTGGAACGGGCTGGTTTGACGGTGCTTGAAACCGGCGATGATCTGCGCCTGCGGGACCGGGGCAATCTGCGCACCATCATCAATTACGGCCCCGGCGAGCGCGATTGCGGCCATCTGCTTGGCAAAGGCGACACCGTGCTTGTTGGTGGGCGAAATGTGCCCGCTGCCGGTATCACCATCGTGGAACGTAAATCCTAGGCGTGGATACGAGCCTTCGCGTCATTCTTGCTGGCAGCGATGGCTGAGGCTCCGGCATCGGAACCTGAGACCATGGCGCGGAAGGCACCGAAGAGTTCCACCCCCATGCCGTACCGGTTGGGGGAGAGGTCGATACTCGCCACCTCCCGCGCGTCCCATTCCGCCTGATCGACTTTTGCTGTGAGTTCCCCCGTCGTCGCGTCGAGCCGCACAATGTCGCCATCGCGCAGCTTCGCAATACCACCACCATCAACGGCCTCCGGCGTCATATGAATCGCAGCAGGCACCTTGCCCGACGCACCCGACATGCGTCCGTCCGTCACCAGCGCAACCTTAAAGCCACGGTCCTGGAGCACACCAAGAGGAGGGGTGAGTTTGTGCAATTCCGGCATGCCGTTGGCGCGGGGGCCCTGGAAGCGGCAGACTGCGATCACGTCCCTGTTGAGTTCGCCCGCATCGAAGGCGTCTTTGATGCCGTTTTGGGTTTCGAAAATCCGCACCGGCGCTTCGATGATGTGGTGCTCTTCTTTCACTGCAGAAATCTTGATGACCGCGCGGCCAATATTGCCGTCGAGCATCACGAGGCCACCGGTCTTGGAGAAGGGTTCCGCAATTGTGCCGATAACCCGGTCATTGCCGGAGATCCGTGCCGCATCGGTAAAGGTCACGCCGCCATTTTTGCTAAGCTTAGGTTCCTGCGCCATCGCATCCATGCCGCCACCATGGATGGTTTTGACATCTGTGTGGAGGTGACCGTTGCGGGTGAGTTCGCCGACCAGATAGGGCAGGCCGCCTGCCGCGTGGAAGTGGTTCACGTCGGCCATACCGTTTGGATAGACCCGCGCCAGAAGCGGCGTGCAGGCTGCAATGTCGGCCATGTCTTTCAGCGTTAGAACGATACCTGCAGCCGCAGCAATCGCCACCAGATGCAGCACGTGGTTGGTGGAACCCCCGGTGGTGTGCAGGCCAACAATGCCATTCACTATGGCTTTCTCATCAATGACGTGGCCGACGGGGGTGAACTCGTTGCCCATGCCGGAGATTGCTAGCGCACGCCGCGTCGCCGCGCGGGTGAGCGCCTCGCGTAGCTCCGTGCCGGGGTTCACGAAGGAGGAGCCGGGAAGATGTAACCCCATGAATTCCATCAGCATCTGGTTGGAATTGGCTGTGCCGTAGAAGGTGCAGGTGCCCGGCGAATGATAGGAGGCGCTTTCCGCCTTCAGCAGCTCATCGCGACCAACTTTGCCTTCAGCATAGGCCTGACGCACACGCACCTTCTCATCATTGGGCAGACCCGACGGCATCGGCCCGGCGGGCACGAAGACGGCCGGGATATGACCGAAGGTCAGCGCGCCGATCAGAAGACCGGGGACGATCTTGTCGCAAACGCCGAGATAGAGCGCAGCATCGAACATGTTGTGAGACAGGCCAATCGCTGTCGCCATGGCGATGACATCGCGGGAAAAGAGCGACAGCTCCATGCCCTTTTGGCCCTGTGTGACCCCGTCACACATGGCTGGAACACCGGCGGCAATCTGTGCCACGGCTTCGTTCTTGCGGGCTTCATCCTTGATGATGTCGGGGAAGTCACCGAACGGCTGATGGGCCGAGAGCATGTCGTTGTAGGAATTGATGATCGCGATGTTCGGCACAACATCGCCGGTGAGTTTCGTCTTGTCGCCGGGGCCGCAGGCGGCAAAGCCGTGGGCAAGGTTGCCGCAGGTGAGGGATGAGCGATGCGGACCTGCGCTTGCCGCAGCGTCCACTCGCTCCAGATAGGCCTCGCGTGTCGGCCTGGAACGCTCGATCAGGCGTTGCGTAATTTTGGCAAGTTCAGGGATGACATCCATGGTCATTGTCCTTGTCAGCGGCGCGGGTCACGGCGCCCAGTAAACGTGAAGCCGGGCGCGCGGGTCGCGGATAACGTGGCGGATCGGCAAGTCGTCTGCCGCACCGTCGCGCAGGGCTTCTTCAAAGACACTGCGCTTTCTTGCGCCTTCGATATGAAGCACCAGAAATCCGGCCGCGGTGATGACCGGCAGCGTCATGGTCAGGCGCGTATCGGGGGCGGAGGGGCTTTCCACACTATCGAAAAGCCGCTCGGCGTCGGGGTTGGTAACGCGAGCGAGGTCTGGTGAATCCGGGAAGAAAGAAGCCGTATGGCCGTCTTCCCCCATGCCGAGGATGAGAACGTCGAAAGGCAATTCATCGTCTTCGCGCAACTTGGCCTCAGCGGCTTCAGCCATCGCAGCAGCGCTCATACCATCTCGCCACAAGGAGAGGAATTCGCTGTTCGGATGGTCTTGCAGTCTTGCGTTTTCGCGCACCAAGCCTTCGTTGGAGCGCTCATGATCGGGAGGAACATGGCGCTCATCGACAAGAGCGAAATAGACCATGTCGGACTGGAAATCCTCGCGGTTTGCGAGGGTCTGCAGGAGGAGCTTTGGCGTGTTGCCGCCTGAGAGCGCGAGCGAGCCAAAGGAGCCATCTTCGAGGTCCGGCTCCAGGCGAAGTGACACATCCTCGGCCAGTTGTTGGACCAGCTCCTCGCGCGTGTCGAACTCGATAAATTCAACGACGGCCATGTTTGGCTCCCACCTCACGCATCGCCATCGTTCCAAGTTCTGCCGTCGCGCTCGATGAGTGCGATGGCCTGGCTCGGGCCCCAAGTGCCGGCGGTGTAGGTGCGCATGGGCTGGTTGATGTCGTCCCACGCGGCCATGATCGGGTCGATCCACTCCCACGCTGCTTCAACTTCATCGCGGCGCATGAAAAGGGTCTGGTTGCCGCGAATGACGTCGAGCAGCAGCCGCTCATAGGCGTCCGGCGCACGGCCGTCGAAGGTCTCAGCAAAGCTCATGTCGAGCGCGACGCGCTTTAACCGCATGCCACCGGGGCCCGGGTCTTTGATCATGATCCATTGGCGCACGGATTCATCCGGTTGCAGGCGCAGGACAAGCTTGTTGGACACGGGCTTACCAGCCTCCTCGCCAAACATGGCATGGGGGACCGGTTTGAACTGGATGACGATCTCGCTCATCCGCGCGGCCATGCGTTTGCCGGTGCGCAGGTAGAAGGGCGTGCCCGCCCAGCGCCAATTGTCGATCTGCGCCTTTAGCGCAACGAAGGTCGCCGTGCTGGAAAAGGCCTCGCCTTCGTCGGCATCCCTGGCGAGGTCTTCCAGATAGCCATCCACCTTGCCGTTCGGACCAGCCCCAGCGGCATATTGGGCGCGCACGGTGTTGTCTTCGACGGTTTTGTCGTCAATGGGTTTGAGGGAGCGCAGGACTTTCAGCTTTTCATCGCGGATCGCGTCCGCATCACCGCTTGCTGGTGGTTCCATGGCAACAAGGCAGAGGAGCTGGAGGAGGTGGTTCTGCACCATGTCCCGCATCGCACCGGACTTGTCGTAATAGGCAGCGCGGTCTTCGACCCCCACCGTCTCAGCGACGGTAATCTGCACATGGTCGATATGTTGCGCATTCCAGAGCGGTTCGAAGAGATGGTTGGCAAAGCGCAGAGCCAGCAGGTTCTGCACCGTCTCTTTGCCGAGATAATGGTCGATGCGGAAGACCTGGTCTTCGCCGAAATGTTCCCCAACCGCCTCGTTCAACTCCCTGGCGGATTCCAGATCGCGGCCAAGCGGTTTTTCAATCACCAGCCGGGTGCGATCGTTGATGAGATCGTGCTGCTCTAGCCGTTCGGAAATCGGACCAAAAAGACCCGGGCCAACAGCGAGATAGAAGGCGCGGATACGCTTTCCTTCCGGGTCGTTCAGCATTTTCGCCAGATCGTCCCAGCCATCATCCGTGGTGACGTCCAACGGCATATAATCGAGCCTGTCGAGGAAGCGCTTGATGCAGGTGTCGTCGCGGTCTTCCTCTTCGACAAACTCCTCCAAGGCGGATTTGGCGAAGCCCTGATACGCTTTGCGGGAGAGCTTGGAGCGCGCCGCGCCGACAAAACGGCATTCATCGGGGAGCTGGCCGTCTTTTTCCCGGTGATAGAGCGCAGGCAGCAATTTGCGCTCCGCGAGATCACCGGTCGCGCCAAATATGATGTAGTCGAACGGATCGACGGGAATGATCTGCCGGGCCATCGGTCGCCTTTAACTTGGTCGCCCCTGCGTCATGAGGGACTGTGCTTGCAGTCTTTTAATCGGTTTAAATGCCGTGACGCAAGGGTTTTTGAGGTTTCGTCTGTTCGACTTTCGCACGGGTCTTAGTGGCCCGTTAGGGCGCTATCCAGATCCTCAATGAGCGCCGCGGCACTTTCAATGCCGCACGAGAGACGGATCAGTGTCTCGGGCACGGCTTCTTCGATTGTGTGACGGTGCTCGACGAGACTCTCAACACCACCAAGAGAGGTGGCGCGTTTGAAGAGCTTGAGGCGGCCAACCGCTGCGAGAGCATCGGCTTTTGAGCCTTTCACCATGAAGGAGAGGAGGCTGCCGAACCCACCGTTCATCTGGCTGCCAGCAAGGTTGTGGCCGGGGTCGGTTGGAAGACCGGGATAGAGCACACCATCCACGCCTGCGTGGTTGGCGAGCGCTTTGGCGACAGCGAGCGCATTGGCGCTCATCCGCTCCATCCTGAGTGGAAGCGTGCGCATGCCGCGGATCAGGAGCCAGGCCTCAAAGGAGCCTAGCACGGCACCGGCGTCGTGCCGGTCATCCACCACCATTTGCCAGCGTGGATCATCCTCCCGAGCGGTGGCGAGGAAACCTGCCAACACGTCTGAATGACCGTTGATGGCTTTGGTCGCCGAATGCATGACGTAGTGCGCGCCGAGGGCGAGGGGTGTCTGGAGCACCGGGGTTGCGGCGGTGGAATCGACGCAAAGCTGTGCGCCCATACTCTTGGCGAGTGCCACGCAGGCGCGGATGTCGACGGTTTTCAGATAGGGGTTGGACGGCGTTTCGATCCAGATCAGATCGGCTGAACTGTCGAGGCTGTCGCGCGCATTGGCGTCAGCCATTTCGACCTCATTCAGTGTGATGTCGCGCCGTGCGCAGAAGTCCCGCGCCCATTTTGTCGTACCCCAATAAATGCCGGTCTGAAGCACAATCCGCCCGCCATTTGGTACCGTGCGGAAAAGCGCTGCCACCGCCGCCATGCCGGACGGGAAGAGCAGTCCGGCCTCTGCGCCTTCGGCCTTCGCCAGAATGCGTTCTGCAAGGCGGGTCAGGTCACTGTCGTCGCGCGAATAGAGGTGGCCTTCGGACAGAGGCACATAATCCTCGCCGCGCACGAAGGTCGTCGCTGGCTGGATCGGCGGCACCACGCCGCCGGTCGCCGCGTCGATTGCGCCATCAGCCTGCGCAAACAGGGTATCAAGATCGTCGTGCTTGCTCATGCGACCTGCTTGTTGGCCACCGCCCAATCTGTAAGTTTGGCGAGGAAGGCGCTGCATTGGGCGAGCTGGTCGATGGCGATGAACTCGTCAGGCAGATGCGCCTGTTCAATGGAACCGGGGCCGAAGATCACACCGTGGAAACCCGCTTGCTGAAAGTGGCTCGCCTCCGTGCCGTAGGACACACGGCCGGAATGGTTAAGGCCGGTGAGCTGGCGCACGAGATGTTCTGCAGCACTGTTCTCGTCAGGAATGAAAGTCGGCAGGTCGTGGCGTGGGATGTTTTCAATAAAGGCCTTCACCCCCATCTTCTCGCCAATCGCTTTTAGCGGCGGTTCGACCTCGTTCTCAATGAAGTCCAGCACCTCCCGGGCAATTGCAGCTCCGTCGTCCCCCGGCACGGTGCGGAATCCCCATTTGAAGGAGCAGCGCGCGGGAATGATGTTGTGGGCCTGACCGCCCTCGATAACACCAATGTCCAGCGTCGTATGGGGCGGCTCAAAGCCGTTTGTTGTGTCCGCATTCGCACGCAGGCGCTCGTGGATGCCGTCCAGGAAAGTTATGATCTTCGCGGCCGCAATGATCGCGTTTGCGCCCAGGTCCGGCATGGAAGAATGGCCGTCGACGCCGTGGACGATCGTTTCATAGGAATGGCCGCCCTTATGGCCGCCAACGATTGTCATGAGTGTTGGTTCGCCCACAATGACAGCCTGCGGGGCAGGGAGGTTGTCCCGCACATCGTGAACCAGGCCGAGTACACCGGTGCAGCCGACCTCTTCATCGTAGGAGAAGGCAAAGTGGAACGGTGTTTTCAGATCGCTTGCCGCCATGCGCTCGGCATGGGCGAGGCAGCAGGCGAGGAAGCCCTTCATATCTGCTGAGCCGCGGCCATAAAGTCTGCCGTTCTTTTCCGTCAGCTTGAAAGGCTCTGTTGCCCAATCCTGGCCTTCCACCGGAACGACATCTGTATGGCCGGACAGGACAATGCCGCCGCGATCCTTTGGTCCGATCGTTGCCCAGAGATTTGCTTTGTCGCCCTCCTCGTTCGGCGTAAGGCGCGTCTCGAAGCCAAATCCTTCCAGATAGGCCTTCACATCCTCGATCAACGGTAGGTTTGATTTGTGGGAGACAGTGTCAAAGGCGACCAGCTTTTCAAGCCAGGCAATGCAGTCTTCAGTTTTGGGCAGGTTGGCCACGAAACGTTTTCCAAGTTTGTCATGATTGTGCTGACGTTCTATTGCCGTTGGCTCAAAGGCAAGAGCAGCAGATGGGATGGGCACGACAATGACGACAAAGGGCAATCGCGTGGTCATCAGCGGATCGGGGGTTTTCACCCCTGAGCAAAGCGTCTCCAACGCCGAGCTGGTCGCGGCTTTCAACGCTTATGCCGACAAGCAGAACGCGCTCCATGCCGACGATATTGCGGCAGGTCAACGCGAGCCCATGGCGCATTCTTCAGAGGAATTCATCTTCAAGGCTTCCGGCATTGAAAGCCGTTTTGTGATGGACAAAGAAGGTGTGCTTAACCCCGACATCATGCACCCGACCTTGCGCCAGCGTGACGATGAAGAGCCTGGCATTATGGCCGAGATGGGTGTGAAGGCCGTCACCCGCGCCCTGGAGGCTGCGGGCAGAACGGCAGCGGATGTGGACGCCATCATCTGCGCCGCCTCCAATCACGAGCGCGCTTATCCGGCCATTGCCATCGAAATTCAGGACCTGCTGAACATTCAGGGCTTTGGCTTTGACATGAATGTCGCCTGCTCCTCCGCCACCTTCGGCATTCAGGCGGCAGCGGACATGATCCGTTCCGGCTCGGCGCGCTGTATTGTGGTGGTGAACCCGGAAATCTGCTCCGGCCATCTGGAGTGGCGCGACCGCGATTGCCACTTCATCTTTGGTGATGTCTGCACCGCTGTGGTTCTGGAACGGGCCGAGGAAGCGGTTTCCGACACGCAATTTGAAATCCATTCCACACGGTGCCTGACCCAGTTTTCAAACAACATCCGCAACAACAACGGCTTTCTGCGCCGCTCCCGTCCCTCCGGCACGGTGGATCGTCGCGACATGCAATTCATGCAGAACGGGCGGCAGGTCTTCAAGCAGGTCGTGCCAATGGTGTCAGAGCTGATCGTCGAGCATTGTCAGGACGAGGGGGTTGATCCGGAAAAGCTCGACCGGCTCTGGCTGCATCAGGCGAATAAATCGATGAACGACTTCATCGGTCGCAAGGTTTTGGGCCGCGTTCCCGAGAGCGAGGAGCAGCCCAATATCCTGCAGGATTATGCCAACACCTCTTCGGCAGGTTCAATCATCGCCTTCTCGCAGAACCATGAGGACCTGCCCGTCGGGGCCAGGGGGGTGATCTGTTCCTTCGGTGCGGGCTATAGTGTCGGCAACGTCATTGTGGAGCGCGTCGCCTAACCTTGTTGTGATAGGGGAACGCACCAACTGGACCTATCGCGCTTCTCAGACCCCAGATAGCGCGGCGGAGTGCAAGTCGATTTAGTCGCTCTTTGAACCAGGTATCTAGATCCAAAGTTGCCGAACGGGTCGCGATGGCCTTGGATCCAACCAGCGAATGGTGGGGTGTTGGACTCATACAGCTGCAGTCAAACAATCAACTTGCTGACGTCCCAACCACGGGATTCCCATACACGTTGAATCGCGTTACCGCGCCAGGACACTACTTGTTTTGCAATAAGGTAGGCAGCAATCAGAGCACAAAGGATGCTAACGGCTAAAATTATTACGGCTGTTTGCCCGTCCTCGCCTCCACCGACGATGATCTTTCCAAGGAACCCAAATCCGAAAATTGCCGGAGCTATCGTGAGCAGGAAAACCCACGTTTGCAGCGAACGAAGACTGCCAATATCGCTTGCAACACCGCGCACGGCATTGGCGATCATATCGTCCAGTTCGTTATCCGACAGCTTTTTCAAATCCTCATCGCCTTCACGGCGAATGTAATCCCGGTATGCCGCCACCCGGGACACCATCCGGTTCTCCCATTCAGCACTTGCTTGGGCCGCGGCTATCTGCTTGCCGGAACGACTTGCAGCGGAAATCAGTGAAATGACGACGATGATGGCAACTATGCCGACAATATAGATCATTTTACTCTCCTAAATCAGAGGCTTACTTTTCGAGATTGGCTTCATGGCGATTTTTGGCAGCATTCTTCATATATTAAGTCAGGAGGTATGCTCTATTTCAAGGTGCTAGCGCTGAGCTATCCCGGCTCATTCCTGCTGGCGGGCATTCGGCTGCTCTGGTCCAATGTGATGAACCCGAAGGTGATGGGCTGGCGGCGATGTCGAGAAGGTGAATACTGGCGTCTAAAGCCTGTCGAGCATTGCATACCAGGTGAGTGCCAGCACTTTCAGCGGATGTCGCAGAGCTGTGCCGCCGGGGAAGGGGGTGATTTTCAAGTCCTGAAGCATCTGCACATCGTCGCTTTGCCCCAGCCAATTGCGCGCGATGAGGCGGCCGGTGTGGTTG
>CAKMZB010000008.1:33402-54908 GCA_929200315.1 uncultured Alphaproteobacteria bacterium
TCATCACCCCGTGACCGGAAAATCCGCCTGCCGTCCACAGGCCGGGCTCCAGCTCTTTCACATAGGGCATCCGCGACAAGGTGATTGCAACATTGCCACCCCATGTATGGGTGATGGGTATGTCAGCCAGTTCGGGATAGATATCGGTGATCTGGCGCCGGATTGTGCGCTCGATATCCCCCGGTGTTGCGCGGCCATAGGCCTCCCGCCCGCCAAAGAGCAGGCGGTTGTCCGCGCTTTTGCGAAAATAGCGAACCACGAACCGGCTATCGTCCACCGCCTCTCGCCCCGGCAGGATCGGGCTGTTGTGATCGAGCGGTTCCGTCGCGCCGATGAAGGATTGGATCGGCAAAACATTGCGCGCCAGATGCGATTCAATGTCAGCGTGATAGCCGTTCAAAGCCAACAGCACTTTTGGTGCGCGCAGGGTGCCGGTGGGGGTGGTGACAGTGAAGTTTTGGCCGTCCTTTTTCACCGCCAGCATCGGCGTCATTTCGTTGAGGCTCGCCCCGGCGCGGTCAGCGGCGCGGGCAAGGCCAATGACGTATTTCATCGGGTGGATATGACCGGTCCCGGTGTCGCGGGTGCCGCCAAAATATTGGTCACTCCCAAGAGCCTCAGCCATCGCGTCCTGGCCGAGATAGGAGATTGCGCCATAGCCATAGCGCTCACGCAGCACCTCCACATCGTGGCGCGCGTCTTTCTCGTAGCGCTCGCGGTGCATTGGCGTGAGTTGACCCTGCTGGTAATCGATGTCGAAGCCTTCGGTCTGCGCTACCTCCAGCAATTCTCGCTTGGCATCTTCCGCCATGGCAAAGAGCGCTTTGGTTCGCTCGAAGCCTAGCTCTCTTTCCAGATCCGAAATGCCGGAGCGTTGGCCGGTACCCATCTGTCCGCCATTGCGGCCCGATGCGCCGTCACCAAAATGCTCGGCGTCGATCAGCACAACATCTGTGCCGCCAAGCGCCAATTCCCGCGCGGCGGAGAGACCGCAAAAGCCGCCGCCGACGATGATGGCATCGCATATCCGGTCCCCGTCGAGCGCCGGATAGGTCGGGCGTTCGCCGCCAGTGTCTTCATACCATGACCGACCCGGCGAAATGGCGAATATGTGCAGGGTTTCAGACATTCAGCAGCAGATATTCCCGCTCCCAAGGCGAGATCACCGTCATGAAGGTCTCGAATTCCTCGCGCTTGATTGCGCCATAAATTCCGGTGAATTCATCACCCAGCAATTCGCGCAGCTCCGCACATTCCTCAAACAAAGATGTCGCGTCGAGCAGCCCACGGGGCATGTGGTTGAGGCCCTCATTCTCCGTGGTTTGGGTTGGTGGCTCGGGCTTGAGACCTTTGACCATGCCCAGATATCCGCAGGCCAACGAGGCGGCGATGGCGAGATAGGGGTTGGCGTCGGATGAGGGGACGCGGTTTTCCACCCGCCGTGCGGTGGCGTTGGAAACCGGCACCCGCAGCCCCGTGGTGCGGTTGTCATAGCCCCAGCGCACATTGACCGGCGCAGAGGTGTGGGTGGTGAGACGGCGATAGGAGTTCACGTACGGCGCCATCATGACGAGGGCCTTCGGCAGATATGTCTGCATCCCGCCAATGAAGGCGTGGAAGAGCTCGCTCTCCTCTTCGCCCTTTGAGAAAATGTTGTTGCCATCGCCATCCAGCACAGATTGGTGGATGTGCATCGCACTGCCCGGTTGGCCCTGGATGGGCTTGGCCATGAACGTTGCATACATGCCGTGCTTCAGCGCCGCTTCGCGGATGGTGCGTTTGAAGAAGAAGACCTGATCCGCCAGCTCCAGCGCGTTGCCGTGGTTGAGGTTGATCTCAAGCTGCGCCGCGCCTTCTTCATGGATGAGCGTTTCGATCTCCAACCCCTGTGTGCCGGAATAGTCGTAGATGTCGTCAATCAGCTCATCGAATTCGTTGATCGCCGCAATGGAATAGCCGTTGCCGCCTGCCATCTGGCGACCGGAGCGGCCAACCGGAGGCTCGAGCGGCTGGTCGGGATCATCATTCGTTTTGACGAGGTAGAATTCCAATTCCGGGGCGACAACCGGGCTCCAGCCTTTCGCCTCGTAGGCGGCAAGGACCTTGCGCAGCACGTTGCGCGGTGCATAGGGGACAAGCTCGCCGCGATGGGTCTGGAGGTCGCAGATGACCTGCGCGGTGGGGTCAGTCTCCCACGGCACGGCGCAGAGGGTAGAGAGGTCTGCGATGAGGCGGTGATCGCCATCATTGGTAGGGTATTCGAACGTGTCGCTCTCTTCGGGCCAGTCGCCTGAGATCGTCTGCATGAAAACGCTGGAGGGGAGGGCGAGCTTGGCATCGGAGAGAAACTTCTTCGACGGCATCATCTTGCCGCGCACAACGCCTGCAATGTCCGGCGTGATGCATTCGATATCTTCAATTCCCCGCGCCATCAGCCACTGCGCCGCCTCCTCCATAGTGCGCACACCACGGGCGGTATCGAGGTCCTGGATGGAAAGGTCGGCGCCGGCGGACGGGTTGGGCGAAGAGGGGGAATTCATGGGAACATCATGTTGATAGGTGTTGGTGAAAAGCCTCCTAGCACGGTGTACCAGACCCGGCGAGGTTGTCTTCAGCGGATGGTTGCCGCGAAACCGGCGAGCACATCGGATGCCGGAATATCGCCAGTAGTAAAGAACCGCACGCAGCCTGTCTCGCTGTAGAAATCAGCCATTTCTCCCTTCACCGCACCGACCAGTGCAACCCGTGCGCCGGGCGTCCCGGCCTCGCATTCGCGCTGGAAGAGGATGTTGATCGGGGTGCCCGGCTCGAAGGCGGGGGGCAGGACGGTGCGCGCGCCTTCGAGGATTGCCAGATGGTCCACGGCTTCAAAGCGGATCGGCGCAATAATGCGATAGGCCGGGTCGGCGAGATAGGCTTGAAAACCCGCGCGGCTCTCCACTTCGATCAGCACAATATCGGTGAAGGTGTCGGCAGCATCGCCCGAAGCATCCGCGCGAAACACCACCCGCATTCCGTGGCGAGTCCAGATCGGCGCAACCTTTTCCAGAAACTGCTCGTAATCCGCTTCCCGCACTTTCTCACCAGAAGCGATGGCGACGAAGGTTAGCGGCTCGGCAATCGCGAACGCGGGCCAGAGCATGGCGAGGAGAATGAGCAGGGCGCGCAACATTCCTCTTCGTGGCTCTCGGCAAGCCAAAAGGAAAGGCCGCAGGCGAACCCGCGACCTCTCTGTCTCCGCGATAAATGCATTCGGCTTAAGCGAACTGGTTCATCGTGTTGTCTTCGCCGGCTGCCTTCAGCGCAGCATCGCGGGCGAAATAGTCTTTGTGGTCATCGCCAATGTCGGAGCCAGCCATGTTCTGGTGCTTCACGCAGGCAATGCCTTCGCGAATTTCCTTGCGCTGCACACCGGCGACGTAACCAAGCATGCCCTGGTCGCCGAAATATTCCTTGGCGAGATTGTCTGTCGACAGGGCCGCGGTGTGATAGGTCGGCAGCGTGATGAGGTGGTGGAAAATACCCGCCCGCTTGGCGCCGTCACGCTGGAAGGTGCGGATGCGCTCGTCGGCTTCGACAGCAAGCTCCGTGCCGTCATAATCCACGCTCATCAGCTTTTCGCGATCATAGGCGGTAACGTCGCGACCCTCTTCAGCCCAGGCATCGAAAATCTGCTGGCGGAAGTTCAGCGTCCAGTTGAAGGACGGCGAGTTGTTATAGACGAGCTTGGCGTTGGGATAGGCTTTCTTAACCCGATCCACCATGGAAGCGATTTGCTCCACGTGTGGCTTTTCAGTCTCGATCCAGAGCAGGTCCGCGCCGTTGTCGAGGGACGCGATGCAATCCATCACGCAGCGGTCTGCGCCTGTCCCTTCACGGAACTGGAAGAGATTGGAGGGCAACCGCTTGGGGCGCATCAGCTTGCCGTCGCGCTTGATAACGACGTCGTTGGTGCTGAGATCATCAACCGTCACTTCCTCGCAATCGAGGAACGAGTTGTACTGGTCGCCCAGATCACCCGGCTCGTTGGAAACCGCGATTTGCTTGGTGAGGCCAGCACCAAGAGAATCGGTGCGGGTGACGATGATGCCGTCTTCAACGCCCAGCTCCATGAAGGCGTAGCGGCAGGCGCGGATCTTCGCGATGAAGTCTTCGTGGGGCACCGTGACCTTGCCGTCCTGGTGGCCGCACTGCTTCTCGTCCGACACTTGGTTTTCAATCTGCAGCGCGCAAGCCCCCGCCTCGATCATCTTCTTGGCGAGAAGGTAGGTCGCTTCAGCATTGCCGAAACCGGCATCAATGTCAGCGATGATCGGAACGACATGCGTTTCGTGGTTTTCGATGGCGCGTTCAAGACGCTTGGCCTCCAGCTCGTTGCCTGCCTTGCGGGCGGCATCCAGCTCGCGGAACATGTTGCCGAGTTCGCGGGCATCAGCCTGGCGCAGGAACGTGTAGAGCTCCTCAATCAGCGCGGGCACAGAGGTCTTCTCGTGCATGGATTGGTCGGGCAGAGGGCCGAATTCAGAGCGAAGCGCGGCCACCATCCAGCCGGAAAGATAGAGGTAACGGCCTTTGGTGGAGCCAAAATGCTTCTTGATAGAAATCATTTTTTGCTGCCCGATGAAGCCGTGCCAGCAGCCGAGAGACTGGGTGTAGTTGGCGGGATCGGCATCATAGGCGGCCATGTCCTCGCGCATGATGGCGGCGGTGTATTTTGCGATGTCGAGACCGGTTTGGAAACGGTTCTGTAAGCGCATCCGGGCAACGGATTCCGCTTCGATATCGCTCCAGCCGGACCCGGCTTTCGAGATCGTGTTGCCCGCTTGGGCGATGAATTCCTGGTAGGACATGGAAGGTCTCTCTTCGCTTCTTGTATGGCCCCGCCGTTGGGGCGGCGGGGCGACTTGATGTGTTGCGGGTCCGGAAAGGCCGGGCGGTCAGCCCTTGACGATGACGGGGACCATCATGTCCCCCCAATTGCCTTCCGAGTGGTGGCGGGCGGAGCGGACAAGCTCGACGGAAACACCGGCTTCAACAGCGCGCATGACGGCGTGGTTGAGGCGGTGCAGATCATTGGCAAGCTGCCGGATGGCGCTTTCCTGATCCTCGCTGACAGCGGACTGACGCTCGCTGGAAAGGTCGCTGGCACGCTGTTTGGCGGCCTTGATCGGGGTGATGGTTTCAGCGGTGTTCATATCCGTCTCCTTGGTTCCTGGGTTCCCGGCATTTGGCGCCGGCAGCGTTGGCTTGAACTTGTGTGAATGCTGTAAAAACATATCTTCACATGCCGCTCTGAGCCGTCCTGTGAGGAGATCAAACCAATAAAAATGGGGAATAGCTCTCTCTTTTTGCCGCCGTGCGGCAGAAAACGAGTGGTCTTGTCGCAAAAGTCATGGTACGAATTTGTCATATTGTCACAAATGTGAAATAGATGGCAGAGGCAAAAATCTTCGCAGGCCCCCGTGTACGGCGCATTCGCCAGCGGCTGGAACGCACGCAGACCGCCATGGCGGCAGAGCTTGGTATCTCGCCGAGCTATCTCAATCTGATTGAGCGCAACCAACGCCCACTCACCGCGCAACTCGTGCTGAAATTCGTCGGCACTTACGAGGTTGGCGTTGAGGAGTTGCAGCCCTCCGGGGAAGGCACGACGGCAACGGCTCTGCGTGAAGTCTTTGCTGACCCGCTCCTCGCCGAAGATCTTCCCGGACCCGCCGAGCTGATTGACGTTGCCGACATGGCGCCCAATGCGGCCATGGCGATGGTGAAGCTTTACCGGGCTTTCCGCGAGCATCGTGACCGGCTTTCAGACCTTTCCGGAATGCTTGGCAGTGACCCGGGTGCCTCCACCAATCTCTTGCCAGCTGATGCCGTGCGGCAGATCTTCGAGACTGTGCCGTGGTGCTTCCCGGCGCTTGAACGGGCAGCAGAGCGCATTATCGCCGATCTTGGCGAAAGCCGTGGCCGGATGGAGGCGCTGGAACATCTCCTGCAGACCGACCATGCCCTTGCCGTGCAGGTGCTTCCCGTCGAGCGGATGCCGGTCTGGCGTAAGCGCATCGACCGCCATTCCGGCCGTCTGTTTGTCTCGGAACGCTTGACCCGTGCGGAGCGTGCCGAACTTCTGGCGCAGGAGCTTGTTCTACGCCGCGAGGCTAAGGTGTTGGACGAGGAGGTCACGCTGCTGAAGGTGGAGGGTGACGAAGCCAGGCGTCTCGCGCGGCTGGAGCTTGCCCGCTACACGGCGCTTGCTGTCCTCATGCCCTATGAGCGTTTTCTGCGCGCGGCTGAGCGGGTGTCTTATGACCCAATGGTGCTGGAAGCCCGTTTTGAGGTTGGTTTCGCGCAAGTCGCCCACCGCCTTGTCAGCCTCCAGGACACAAGCAATGGCCGCCAGAAGGGCGTTCAGTTTTTCGCACTGGAGGTGGATCGGGCGGGAACGCTCTTGCGTAAGATTGGAGCGAAAGGCTTTCCAACCACTCGCTTTGGCGGGGCGTGCCCGAAGCTTGGTCTGTTTGAAGCCTTTGCCCAGAACGGCGAGATCGTCGCCGAGCGTGTCGCGACCCCGGCGGGGGATGTCTTCTTCACTCTGTCGCGCACCATCGAGGCCATGATCGCTGGCGCGGGGGAGCGACCAAGGGTCACAGCTTTGCTGTTGGGCACGGAAGACCGCCACGGTAAGGCAGTGCTGGATGCCGCGAGCGACCAGACCAGCCGACGCGGAGCGATAATCGACGAAGCCGATGCGCTGGCCAACCGCATCGCCCATGCCCGGCTTTTGCCGGATGTTCAAAGGACACCGCCCGTTCCCATCGGCCCGGCTTGCCGCTTATGCGAGCGCTCCGGCTGCGTTGCCCGCTCCGCCCCGCCGCTCACAAGACCGCAGCAGCTGGATGAGGCCAAGCAAGGGTTTGGTGTCTTCGGTTTGACGTGAATGTTATGGCTTCACGTTTGTGAAGAGCCTCGGTGCCATGGTATCTTTGCAGCGCGGGGCGAAGATTGGGTCCCTCCGCACCGCTGATTGAACTGCACCAATGCCTATGAGGGAAATTACATGACTGTCGCCAAGATTGTCGCCGCCGCCGCTTTGGCGGGCTCTATGCTCATCGCACCTGCGGCCTATGCGGCCTGCTCCGACACGTCCGCCGGGTTCAACGCTTTCAAGAAGGACTTTGCCAAAAAGGCGAAGGCTGCTGGCGTTGGCCGCAAGGGCCGCAATGCGCTTTCCAAGGCCAACTATTCCAACACGGTCATCAAGTTTGACCGCCGCCAGGCTCGTTTTTTCAAATCTGCGGGTCGCAGCAAAACGAATTTTGAGAAGTTTTACGCCAAGAAGACACGCGGCCTCGCCAACCCGACCCGGGCACAGCTGAAAAAGAACCGCAAGCTCTTCAATTCGATTGAAGGCGCTTACGGCGTGCAGCGCGAGGTGCTGGCCACGATCTGGGGCATGGAAACTGCGTTTGGCGGCTATACCGGCAAAATCGACACGATCTCTGCGCTTGCAACCTTGACTCATGATTGCCGCCGCACTGGCCTTTTTGAACCCAACCTGATGGCCGCACTCAAAATCATCGACAAGGGCTGGCTGCCGGCTTCCTCCATGCGCGGAGCGGGGCACGGCGAGCTTGGTCAAACCCAGTTCATGGCCGACAATTACCTCAAATATGCCGTCGACTTTAACAATGACGGACGCCGTGATCTCGTGAAATCCCGCGCCGATGCGCTGGCCTCTGCAGCCAATTACCTGCGCCGCCACGGCTGGCAGCCGATGGAGAGTTACCAGCCCGGTACGCATAATTTTGGCGTGCTGAATTCCTGGAACGAATCCACCGCCTATCAGCGCACCATCGCCAAGTTCGCCTCCTCCCTCTAGGTGCATCTGCGATTGACTTATGGAAGGCCCGGGCAGCAAATGCCTGGGCCTTTTGTATCAAGTGTGTGCCCGTGACCCTTCAGACCTTCCTCAATGACCATCCCGGCATCGCAAATGTCGAACTCGTCCTCACCGACCCTTCCGGGGTGACGCGGGGCAAATGGGCACCGGTGGCGACCCTGAAAAAGGCGTTTGCGGAAGGGGTGAATTTTCCGCTCTCGCTTCATGGTCTCGACGTTTGGGGCAATGAGGTGCCGGATACTGGTCTCCACATTTCCTCCGGTGACCTTGATGGTTTTTGCAAGGGGGTGCCGGAGAGCTTGAGCGCAGTCCCCTGGGGGCGGGACACCGCGCAGGTGCTGTTGGAAACTGCCCGCCCCGACGGCACAGATTTCGGCGGCTGCGCCCGCACAGTTTTACGCCATGCTGTCGAGCGGCTTGGTAAAGCTGGCCTTTCCGCCACTTGTGCCTTCGAGGTTGAATTCCATCTGCTGGACGATGCTGGTGCACCCGTTGGCGATGATTGGATTGCCGATGCGCAATTCATGTATGGCCTGGAACAGCTTGCTGACCGTGCTCCGTTCTTTGCCATGTTGCGGAAAGCCGCGCTGTTGGCAGACCTGCCTATCGACACGATCGTAAAGGAAGCGGGACCGGGGCAGTTCGAGGTTAATCTCACCCACCGCGCCGATCCGCTCCGCGCCGCAGACGACGTTGTGCTGCTCAAACGTGCGGTGCGGGAATGTGCGCGAGTGCAAGGACTGACAGCGACTTTCATGGCCAAGCCATTTATCGGTCAGCCGGGTAATGGCTTGCACGTCCACACCTCATTCCAGAACGGGGAAGGAGCTAACGTCTTTTCCGGGTTGGAGGGTGCGGTGCGTCAACGCCACGCGGTGGCCGGGCTGATGGAAAGCATGGAAGCGGCAACGCTCGTCTTCATCAACACAATGAACGGTTTCCGCCGCATGGCACCGGGCAGCTACGCGCCAACCCGCGCCAATTGGGGGGAGAACAACCGCTCCGTCGCCCTTCGCCTGCCCGCAGCGCCGGACCATGCCCAGCGGGTGGAGCACCGTGTCGCTGGAGCGGACGCCAACCCTTACCTCGTTCTTGCCTGCATTCTGCAGGGCATGATGGACGGACTGGAGACCGCGCGGGAGCCCGTCAGGGCGCTGACCGGCAATGCCTATGAGGAGACGACACCAAACTGCGGCGAAAGCCTGCCAGCGGATATGCCAACTGCGCTCGCCCTTTTTCGCGATAGTGCATTTATCCAGAAAGCTCTCGGCGGTGAAATGCGCACCATCCTTTCCACCATCAAAGCTGCCGAAATTGCAGGTTTTGCCGACGATATCTCTCCGCTTGAACGTCGCACCTATCTTTGACCCCAATGAAGGTTTGCGTTTTTTGCGCTCACTGCCCTAGACTTTTTTCAAACAGCCGTCCGAACCCGGAGCCCTTGCATGAAAACCCTTCTCATCGCACTCGCCACAAGCATCTTTGTCTTCCCCGCTCTTGCCCAGGAGCGTGTGGTGAACGTCTACAATTGGTCGGATTACATTGATGAGGACATCATCTCCGATTTCGAGGAAGAGACCGGTATTAAGGTGCGTTACGATGTGTTTGATTCCAACGAAATTCTGGAAACCAAGCTGCTCGCTGGTGGATCGGGCTATGACGTTGTTGTGCCTTCCGCCTCCTTCCTGGAGCGGCAGATCACGGCCGGGGTGTTTCAGGAGTTGGATCAGTCCAAACTCTCCAACAGCGCCAACCTCTGGGATGAAGTGAGCAACCGCACCGAGGTCTATGATCCGGGCCAGAAATACTCGATCAACTACATGTGGGGCACCACCGGCATTGGTTACAATGTGGGTGCTGCTGAAGAGCGCGGTGTGGCAGTCGACAGCTGGGACGTGATCTTCGACCCTGACAAGATTTCCAAATTTGCCGATTGCGGCATTCATCTGCTGGACGCGCCGACCGAAGTAATCCCCGCCGCGCTGAACTATCTCGGCAAGGATCCTGACAGCCGCGACAAGGCGGAGCTTGAAGAGGCCGCAGCACTTGTCGAGCAAGTCCGCCCGCATATCCAGAAGTTCAACTCGTCGGAATATATCAACGCTCTTGCCAATGGTGACATCTGCCTCGCTGTTGGCTGGTCTGGTGACGTCTTCCAGGCCCGTGACCGCGCGGCGGAAGCCGATGCCGGTGTCGAGGTGGGCTATTCGATCCCCGAACAGGGCGCGCTGATGTGGTTTGACCAGATGGCCGTTCCGGCGGATGCGGGAAACGTGGAAGAGGCGCACGAGTTCCTCAACTACATGATGCGTCCCGACGTAATGGCGAAGGCCTCCAACTACGTCTACTACGCCAACGGCAACAAAGCCTCACAGGAGTTGCTGGAGGAGGACGTGATCAACGATCCGGCCATCTATCCGCCCGCCGCAGTACTCGAAAAACTCTACACGATCCGCGCCTATGATCCGCGCACCCAGCGCACCGTCACCCGCGCCTGGACCAAGGTAAAAACCGGCTCCTGAGCGCGAACGGAGCGAACATCGTGAAGGGGGTTGCGAGCTTTCGGCGTGATTTTGAGCCATGGAACGATGGTTCTGCGCGCCCCTTCATCCAGTTTGACAACCTAACCAAGCGCTACGGCGCCGTAACAGCGGTGGATCGGCTTTCGCTCGACATTTACGAGCGGGAGTTCTTCGCCCTGCTCGGCCCTTCCGGCTGCGGCAAGACCACTTTGATGCGCGTGCTTGCAGGCTTTGAAGAGGCCAGCGAAGGGGCGGTTTATCTGGAAGGGGAAGATCTGGCTGGTCGCCCGCCCTATCGCCGCCCGGTCAACATGATGTTCCAGTCCTATGCGCTCTTTCCGCATATGGATGTCGCCAAAAACATTGCATTTGGCCTGAAGCAGGACGGCATGGGCAAGGGTGAGATTACTGACCGTGTTGCCGAGATGCTGACGCTTGTGAAGATGGAGGGCTTTGCCACCCGCAAGCCGGACCAGCTTTCTGGCGGCCAGCGCCAGCGAGTGGCGTTGGCCCGGTCCCTGGCCAAACAGCCTCGTCTTCTGCTGCTGGATGAACCTCTTGGCGCGCTTGATCGCAAGCTGCGGGAGGAAACTCAGTTTGAGCTTGTCGATCTCCAGGAGCGGCTTGGCATCACCTTCATGATTGTCACTCACGATCAGGAAGAGGCCATGACCATGGCTGACCGGATCGCGGTGATGGATGTTGGGCAAATCGTGCAGGTTGCCCCGCCTGCGGAAATCTATGAGCGCCCGGCCAGCCGCTATGTGGCGGATTTCTTAGGGGACATGAATTTCCTTCCCACCACAATTACCAGCACGAAGGGCGATCTCGCCACGATGGAGGGCGAAGACGGGACGGTGCTGAAGGCGCTTAATCCGCATCAAGCGACGATTGGCCGAAACGCCTGGTTCGCTGCCCGACCTGAGAAATTCCGCATCTCACGCAACCGGCCGGTTGCGGCCTGTAATGTGCTTCAGGGCGAAGTTTGGGATATCGCTTATCTTGGCGATCTGACGATCTACAAAGTGCGTCTTGGGGACGGCACGTTCATCAAAGCGAGCCAGCTCAACCGCGACGTGATGGCCGATGATCCGATTACCTGGGAAGAGCAGGTCTGGCTCCATGCCGATCCGCAGACGGCCCTGGTGCTCCCGGCATGAAGACGTCGCGCTTTACTGTCTGGCTGCCCTATTTGTGGCTCCTGATCTTCTTCCTCGCCCCTTTTGCATTGGTCTTAAAACTCTCCCTGTCTGAACCCGCCATCGCGATCCCTCCCTACAATCCGGTTCTGACCTGGGAGGAGGGGATCGCCGGGTGGTGGGTGGACCTGAAGCGTCTGTCTTTTGAAAACTACCGCTTCATCACTGAAGATTCCCTCTACTGGAAGAGTTACCTTTCCAGCGTATGGATCGCGACAGTTTCCACGCTTCTGACACTGGCAATCGGTTTCCCGCTCGCCTACGGCATGGCCCGCGCACCCCGCGCCATGCGGCCTGTGTTGCTGATGTTGGTGATCCTGCCGTTCTGGACCTCGTTTTTGATCCGCGTCTACGCCTGGATTGGTATTTTGAAAAAGGAAGGCCTGCTCAATCAGTTTTTGCTTTGGGCCGGCCTGATCGACCAGCCGTTGACGATCCTCAACACCGATGTCGCGGTCTATATCGGCATCGTCTATTCCTACCTGCCGTTTATGGTGCTGCCGCTCTATGCGAACCTTGAAAAGCAGGACGCGACGTTGCTGGAAGCCGCCGCTGACCTTGGTTGCACGCCCTTTCGTGCCTTCTGGACTGTGACGTGGCCGCTGGCTCTGCCAGGGGTGCTTGCCGGATGCTTCCTCGTTTTCATTCCCGCTGTTGGTGAGTTCGTCATTCCCGCACTGCTTGGTGGGTCGGATACGCTGATGATTGGGCAGACGCTTTATGATGAGTTCTTCAAGAACCGCGATTGGCCGGTATCCTCAACAGTGGCGGTGATCCTGCTCGCCATTCTCATTATTCCCATCGTCATTTTCCAGCGGCTGCAACAGCGGGAGGCGGGAGCATGAACGCACGGGGATGGTCCAAGTTTAATATTGCAAGTGTGGTGCTCGGTTTTGCCTTTCTCTACCTGCCCATTGTGTTGCTCATCATTTTTTCCTTCAATGAGTCCAAGCTGGTGACGGTCTGGGCGGGTTTCTCCACCAAATGGTATGCGCAGGCCTTCGCCAATCAAGGACTGATGGATGCTGCCTGGGTGACGATCCGTGTTGCCTTTGTGTCGGCGAGCATTGCGACCGTGCTTGGCACGCTTGCAGCGATGGCACTGGCACGGCGGACGGCCTTTCCTGGGCGATTGCTCTTTTCCGGCATGATCTATGCGCCGCTTGTGATGCCCGAGGTCATCACCGGCCTGTCGTTGCTGTTGCTCTTCGTCGCCGTTGATCTCGACCGGGGTATGACCACAGTGACGCTGGCGCATATCACGTTCTCCATGTGCTTTGTGGCGGTGGTGGTGCAGGCGCGGTTGGCAGGGTTCGACCGGTCGCTGGAAGAGGCTGCGCTCGACCTTGGTGCGACGCCTGCCCGGGCCTTCTTTTCCGTCACACTGCCTCTCATTGCGCCTGCTGTTGCTGCGGGATGGATGCTGGCCTTCACTTTGTCTCTCGATGATCTCGTCATCGCTCAATTCAATTCCGGCCCGGGTGCAACAACGCTACCGATGAAGATCTTCTCGCAAGTGCGGCTGGGCGTTACGCCGGAGATCAACGCCATCTGCACAATCCTCGTAGCTATCGTATCGGTAGGGGTGATTGTCTCCTCCATCGCGCTGAAACGGCAGGAGGTGCAGCGCCAGCGGGCACAAAGGCTTGCCGCACAGGCTTGAATCCGCCGGTCAGGAGGCCGACATTGGGTCTTCAGCAAGAACCGGATGCAGTCTCATGAGCCGCCAATCTTTCATAACCGAAATCGGCGAATGGCTGGTGGACCAGGCCTTATCGGAGCCGGATATCGTCACGATGTTCGACCAGGTCTGCCATCGGCTCTACGCCATGGGCGTGCCCGTTTCCCGCGCACGTCTGACCTGGCCGACCCTCCACCCGCTTTTCACGGCAGAAACGATCCTTTGGACCCGCGGCGAGCCCATCGAGTTCGAACAATTTCGTCATCAGGAAGAAACGAGCGAGGCCTGGTTGCGTTCTCCCATGGCCTACATGTTCGACCACGATATGGATATGTTGCGTCGCAATCTTACAGGACCAAACGCCATTCGCGATTTCGAAGTGCTGGATGAGCTGGCGGAAATGGGAATGACTGACTATCTCATCATCGTCACTGGTTTTGAGCATCAGGGGGATAGCCTGGACGTTGGGAAGCAGGGACTTTTCGTCTCCTGGGCGTCGGACCGTGAGGGTGGGTTTTCCGAAGATGACCTTGTTGCTCTAAAACGCATCCAACGCCGCTTTGCCGCCGCCTGCAAATCCGTTGTCCAGCGCCGCATTGCCCGCAACATCACAGAAACCTATCTTGGCAAACAAGCCGCACAGAAGGTGCTTGAAGGCGCTATCCGTCTAGGTGACGGGGACGAAACTCGAGCCGTTGTATGGTTCTCCGATATGCGCGATTCAACGGCTTTGGCTGACACGATGGAACCGCAGGCCTTCCTCGCCATGCTTAACCAGTATTTTGAAGCAACCGCAGGCAGCACTATCGCCCATGGTGGCGAGGTGCTCGATTTCATTGGTGATGCGGTTTTGGCGATTTTCCCCTTCGAAAAGGAGGAAGACAAGGCCGGAGCCGTGGCTGCCGCAACGGCGGCGGTTCAGGACGCTTTGAGGACGGCCCAGGAGCTTAATGCTGAACGCGAAACAGATGGACTTGTACCCTTCCGCTTTGGTATTGCATTGAACGTAGGCAAGCTGATGTTCGGTAATATCGGCGTTGCCTCGCGCTTGTCTTTCTCCGTCATCGGCCCGACGGTAAATGAAGTTGAGCGGATCGAAAAATTCACCAAGGCGCTGGAATGTCCGGTGCTGGTGTCCAAAGAGGTCGCTTCCCTGCAACCGGATATGTGGCACAGCCATGGCCAACATTCGCTCACAGGCGTCGCCCATAAATGTGAACTGTTCGGCCTGTCTAACCAGCACAATCATAGTGGCAGAGCGAAAGCCGGAAAGCCGGTTGCGCTTAACGCGTAGGCGCCTGTTCCAACCGCTGGTTAAGCGAAGTGGGAATAACCACGAGGAGCGGCTGCTCCAGCGTTCCTCCTACGAAGAAAGCTCTTTTTGGATCATCTCCGCTTTGCATCTGTCCGCGAAGAGCAAGGCTGCCACGGCTGAGATCACCGCGCCCGGCAAGGGTTGCTGTCCCTTCAGCGGCCGTGATTGTGGTGTCACGCACAACGAGGGTACCCTCCCGGACAAAGACCGTGCCAACGACTGTCTCTACAGCGCTCGTTCCCGTCAGTATGCTTCCGTCTGCACCATCTTCTCCCTCCAGCGCGATGTTCAGCCCGGCAAGTGAGAGACCGGCAATTTCACCCTTCTCCATGTCAAAGCTCACGCGGCGGTTGGGTGTGCCGTTTTCCGGCGTCAGAGAGAAGATATCGACATGGAGATTGCCGGTACCCTGAAGGCCAAAGGCAATGTCGCCAAAGACCGGGTCGAGGGCGCTTAGATTGATTTGGCTGAGGTGAATGTCGGCGGCAAAGCGCTCGCCGTCTTCTTCGCTCATCCCCGCTTCCAGCGTACCGCTCATTTCCCCACCGCTTATCGAGCCTTGCGCAACATCCAGCTGCATCGTGTTGTCGCGCACGATAAGACCAGCAGCGACGTCATCGGCGGCAAATGGTGCAGCAGTGGCGCGCGGAGTGGAGAGGCGAAGATCAAGAGTGAAAGAACTGCTTCGGGCCAAGGCGCCCATTGCGGCTTCCAAGCCTTCCGCTCCGGGTTCCAGCGGAGGCAGTTCGAGTTCGGCAAAGGCCAAAGTGCCGCCCACGGCCGGAGGGGTGTTTTCGCCGAATTTAATGTCGAGACGCCCTGTACCCTCCTGGCCGGCAACGGCGAGGCGGGCATCCTCCAGGCGCAGGTTGCGCCCGAGCAGGATCATATCGCCAGTGACGGTAAGGCTTGGGGTTGGCCAAAGCGTGGCTTCATCACCGGAAAGCCACTGTGCCAATGCTTTGGGGGCCGGTGCGTCGATCGTCAACGCCCCGCGCGCCTCGACAAGGGAAGGGCCATCGTTACCCGTCAGGCCGCCAGAGAACGCGACTTCACCGAGGGAGGATTCCAGAGCAAACGACGTTTCGCTCATGCCGCCGCGCAGCAGTTCCAGCGGTTCATCAAACGCGGCCACAAGGCTGATATTTTCGTCGTTCCATACACCGCGAAGATCTGCGTCCGCGCTGCCGGAAAGGCGCGGCCAATCAACGGTACCATTGATGTTGCGCAGGCGAAACGGGGCTTCGTCGCCCTCCGCAGCATAGGTAAGTGCCCCGTCACGCAGATCGATCCGCAGCATGGCGGCGTCTTCCACAGAGCCATCTTCGGCGGCGAGCGCTGCAGCGAGGGGACTGTCAGCGGTCAGCCAGTTGCCGTTCCCGTCAGCGGCGCGACGCAAGTTGAATTGCGGGCGCACCAGATCGATCTGTGACACCCGTGCCTGCCCCCAGAGTGCGGAAAGAACCTGAAGGCTCACCTTCATCTCGTCGGCCCGCATCACCGGCATGTCTCCATCGCCGATTACCACGTCGCGATAGGTCACGCCGAGATAGGGTTGGAGAGTTACTGTTGGCTCTCCGCGCAGCTGGACCGGGTGGCCGGTTGCCAGCGCCAATTGCTCCGTCACACCGCCGCGCACCGCTGCGCTGGACAGCAGCAGAGGCGTCGCGATGGCCGCGATGGCAAAGAAGGCGACGAGCCCAAGTGCCAACGTGACGATCCAGTGCGGTCGGCGAAGGGTTTTCAACGGCGGAGCCTGTCCTTGATGCGGCAGGGTTGCAGCACCTCGCTCTTATCACGCTCAATCGCACCCACGAAAGCGTTCCGCTGGCCTATTCCCAATGCTTTGGCTATTTCGGAAGGGAAAACCAATCTTCGGACCCGCGAGCCCTATGTCTGACGCCGCCGCCAAACCTCTTTGGACCCCGTCGCAGGAGCGCAAAGACGCCTCCAACCTCACCAAATTCGCTAGAGGCTGCGCAGCGGCCGGTGCGCCGCAGGGGCAGGATTTTGACACCTTCCACAAATGGACGGTGGAGGAGATGGAGACCTTCTGGTCGCAATTGTGGGACCAGTGCGGAGTCGTCGGCGAGAAGGGCGAGCGGGTCGTCGAAGAGACGGGCCGGATTGTCGAAGCGCGCTTCTTTCCTGATGCCAGTCTCTCCTTTGCTGAGAACCTTTTGCGTGGTTCTGGTGCGGGAGAAGCAATCGTGTTCCGTGGTGAGGATGCGGTGCAGCGCCGTCTGTCTTTCGATGATCTCTGTGCTCTGGTCTCCCGCCTGCAACAGGCGATGGCCGCAGCGGGTGTGAAAAAGGGCGACCGTGTTGCGGCCATGGTGCCCAATATGCCGGAAACCATCGCCTGCATGTTGGCTGCCAACTCGCTAGGAGCGGTCTGGTCGTCCTGCTCGCCAGATTTTGGCGAACAGGGGGTGCTCGACCGCTTCTCACAAATCGAACCAGTGATGTTCATCGCGTGTGACGGCTACCGCTACAATGGCAAATGGCTCGATGTGACGGACAAGGTTGACGCCGTTTCAAAGGTTCTTGGTTGCAAGACCAACGTGTTGTTGCCCTACGGTGACGAAGCGGTCGCCACGGCCAAATCCGCCGTCTCGCTTGCCGACTTCATTGCGCCTTTCAAGGCGCGTCCGGTGGAATTTCTGCGCCTTCCATTTGACCACCCACTCTACATTCTCTTCTCGTCCGGCACGACCGGAATCCCCAAATGTATCGTCCACCGCCAGGGCGGGGTGCTGCTCCAGCACCTGAAGGAGCACTGGCTGCATTGCAACATCTCCAAAGGCGACCGGGTTTTCTATTTCACGACATGTGGCTGGATGATGTGGAACTGGCTGGTCTCGTCGCTGGCACTGGAGGCGACGTTGATGCTCTATGACGGCTCGCCCTTCTATCCGGGGGCGGAGGTCATTTTCGACTATGCTGAACAGGAGAAATTCGACTTCTTCGGCACCTCGGCAAAGTTCATCGACGCCGTGCGCAACAGCGGGCTGCGGCCAATTGAGAGCCATGATTTGTCATCGGTGAAGAGCATCGCTTCCACCGGCTCTCCGCTGGCGCCGGAAAATTTCGCCTTTGTCTATGATGGTATCAAGAAAGACGTGCATCTCGCCTCCGTTTCCGGCGGCACAGATATTGTGTCCTGCTTTGTTTCCGCCGTTGCCTGGAACCCGGTCTTCAGTGGCGAAATTCAGGGGCCGGCGATCGGAATGGACACCGATGTCTGGAACGATGACGGAAAGTCCATCCGGCAGGAAAAGGGCGAGCTTGTCTGCACCAATGCCTTTCCCTCCATCCCGCTCGGTTTCTGGAATGACGAGGACGGGTCACGCTTCCACGAGGCCTATTTCGACCGGTTCGACAATGTCTGGTGCCACGGTGATTTCGCTGAGTGGACGGCCAATGGCGGCATGGTGATCCATGGTCGCTCTGACGCCACGCTGAACCCCGGTGGCGTGCGAATCGGCACGGCGGAGATCTACAATCAGGTCGAACAGATGCCGGAAGTCGAGGAGGCGCTTTGCATCGGGCAGGAATGGGAGAGTGACACCCGCGTCGTGCTCTTTGTGCGTTTGGCCGACGGCGTTGCGCTGGATGAGGCGCTGACCAAAGCGATCAAGACCCGCATCCGCACGGGCGCTTCACCCCGCCATGTGCCGCAGGTGATTGTTGAGGTGGCGGATATACCACGCACCAAGTCCGGCAAGATCGTCGAACTCGCCGTGCGTGATGTCGTTCACGGCCGTAAGGTGAAGAACAAGGAAGCGTTGGCGAACCCGGAAGCGCTGGACCTCTTTGCGGAGCGGCCTGAGCTTGCCTCTTAAGCTGGTCGTGGTGCCAGCTGACGCATCTTTCCGCGCGTGAGGCCGGAAGGGACGGCGTTCAGCACGGCAACTGGGATTAGCCCTACAAGCACAATGGCGAGAGCGGCGGGGGCGGCGTCTTCGATTGCCGCCTGCGAAGCGCGCTCATAGACCAAGGTCGGCAGGGTCTGGAAGCCGAAGGGGCGCAGCAGCAGCGTTGCGGACAGCTCTTTTACCGAGTCCACAAAAACCAACATCGCCGCGACGGCGAGGCCTGCGCGCAGGATCGGTACGTGGACGAAGAGCGCTGTCTGTCGTCCTGTCCGCCCAAGGCCGCGGGAGGCCATGTCGATGGTCGGTGGAACGCGCAGGAAGGCAGTCTCGATCGTCCCGTATGCGACGGAGAGAAACCGCAACGTGTGAGCATAGACGAGGATGACGATGGTGCCGGAGAGCAACAGACCCGTGCGCCAGTTGAAGGTCTCGCGCAACGTCCCGTCGAGCCAATTGTCAAAGCCTGCAAGCGGCACCAGCAAGCCAAGCGCCAGCACTGTGCCGGGGATTGCATAGCCGAGGCTTGCAAGTCGTCCCGCCAGCGCCAACCGTTTGCTGCGGTGGAGGCGGGCCGTCTGCAAAACGAGATAGGCAATCGTCACCGCCAGAAGGGCGCAGAGCAAAGCGACGGTGAGTGAGTTCAGCGCCGCGGAGAGCAACGCAGGCTCAGTGAAAGCTTCCAGCCGCCGCAGAGCGAAGGTGGCAAAGGTCGCCAGCGGTATGCCGAGCCCGGCGAGAACCGGGAGCGCGCAGAAGGAGAAGGCAAAGGCTTTGCCAGTTACCGAAAGATCAAGCCGCGCCGGTTCCCGCTCACGGGAAGAGCGGGCAAAATCCCGGTTGTTGCGGGCGGCACGTTCCAGCCAAATCAACCCACCCACAACCAGCAGAACGAGCAGCGCTAGCTGCACCGCGCCAGAGAGGCTGTCCCGGTTGAGCCAGGTTTCAAAAACCGCGTAGGTGAGCGTGCGTACACCGAGCACTTCCACCGCGCCAATGTCGTTTAATGTCTCCATCAACGCCAGTGCGACGCCTGCGGCGATGGCAGGCCGGGAGAGGGGGAGTGCAACCTTGGTGAAAAGCCGTGCCGGCCCCGCGCCAAGTCCACGCGCCGCGTCCAGCGCTGTCGCGCCCTGCACCATGAAAACGAGTCGCGCAGGGATGTAGACGTAAGGGTAGAGCACCAACGTGAAGATGATCACCGCGCCGGTGAGTGAGCGGATGTCGGGGAACCAATAATCGCGAAAGGACGTCCAACCCGTCACGTCTCGCAAAGCGTTCTGAACGGGCCCGGAATAGTCCAGAAATTCGACCCAGCCATAGGCAGCAATATAGACCGGCATCGCGAGCGGCAGGACCAGCGCCCATTGCAGAAACTGCCTGCCGGGAAAGCGCGTTAAACTCACAAACCAGGCGCTGCCCACTCCAAGAGCCGCAGTACCGAACCCCACTCCCACCAGCAGCACCACGGTGTTGAAGGCGCTGCGGGGCAAGACAAATTCCAGCAGATGCGGCCAGACCCCCGGCGCGGGGGTCAGCGCAATCCAAGCCAGCGCCGCGATGGGTAGTAGCGCGAGACAGGCCAGTAGAATGAGAAAAACGCGCGCGCCCGTGGGCACGCGCGTTGGAGATGGGCTCAAGGGTGGCTTGCTCCCCTAGCTTGCCGGACCGTCATCAAAGGCGGTGCGGTCCACCAGTTCTGACGCCGTTTTTCGGTGTTTGGCAATGTCGGCCAGTGATAGCGGGTCCGGGGTTAGTTCTCCCCAGGAAGCGGTCAGCTCATCGGCGGGAACGCCCGGCTTTATCGGGTATTCGTAGTTGGCCTCGCCGTAGAGTTTTTGCGCCTCTTCGCTGGCGAGATATTCCATCAGCTTCACCGCATTTTCACGGTTCGGCGCATGTTTGGTCAGCGCCATGCCGGAAATGTTGACATGGGTGCCGCGGTCATCGGCATTGGGGAAGATCAGTTTGACGGAGGCGGCCCAGTCTTTCTGCTCCGGGTCTTTCTCGTTGGTCAGCATCTTGCCCATGTAATAGGTGTTGCCGAGAGAAATGTCGCACTCACCGGAATAGATAGCTTTGACTTGCGCCCGGTCGTTGCCGGTGGGCTTGCGGGCAAGGTTTGCCTTCACGCCCTCAAGCCACTCCTGCGCTTCCGCTTCACCTTTGTGGGCGATGACAGAAGAGATGAGGCCAAGCGTGTAAACGTGCTGGCCGGAGCGGGTGCACAGGCGCCCTTTCCACTTAGGATCGGCCAATTCCTCATAGGTGATCGCGTCCTGACCGACCCGGTCTTTGGAGGCATAGACCACCCGGGCGCGGGTGGTGAGGCCGAACCAGTGGCCAGCAGGGTCGCGATACTGGGTCGGGATGGTGCCCTCTACCGCATCGCTCTGCACCGCCTGCGTGATGCCAAGCTCCTTGGCAGCATCGAGACGGCTGATGTCGACAGTGAGATAAATGTCCGCCGGCGAGTTCTCCCCCTCAGACGCGATGCGCTGCGCCAGACCCTTGGAGGCAAAAAGCACGTTGGTCTTGATGCCCGTCTTGTTGGTGAAGGCATCCAGCATAGGTTGGATCAGGTTGGGTTGACGATAGGAATAGATGTTCACCACATCTTCAGCCGAGGCTTTGCCGGTTGAGACCGACGTTGCCGCAAGCGCCAGCGTCACGCCGAGCAAGCTCTTGCGGATGGTGGGGCGTTTGGAAGTTTTGGTGCGGGTTTCGCGCGCAATTGCAGCGCGTGCAGTGTTGTGGCTCATGATGTTTCCTTGCAGCCTTCGGGGTTCAAGGCCCCGTGGAGTGGATGGCTCGTCTATTTACTGCCACCTTGGCACAGGCAAGGCTTTTGCCGTGAAAAAACAGTTAGTTGGAATTTTTCCAATTTGAAGTTATTCCAGACTGGAACGGCTTATTGAGCGCTATCAGGCTTCTAGCGGGCCACCGATAGCACGCTCGGGTAGGAAGCGGATTTCCACCAAAGTCCCTTCATCCGGCGCACTTTCGATACGAAAGAG
>CAKMZB010000008.1:54918-83774 GCA_929200315.1 uncultured Alphaproteobacteria bacterium
CGCGTGGTTGGCTTCAACCAGCGCGCGGGTGAGCGGCAGGCCGAGGCCGGTTCCGCTTGTCACCTGCCTGTCAATTGGCGGAACGGTGGTGACCTGCTGGAATGGTTGCAGCGCCTGTTCCAGGTCCTGTGCGCTCATGCCAATGCCCGTATCGCGCACTCGCAGCACCACCTCGCCCGCCTCTTCCAACACGGTCGAAACGATAACCTGACCTCCGGCACCCGTGTATTTGATGGCGTTGGAGACGAGGTTCAGGATCACCTGTTTTAGGCTGCGCGGGTCGGCCACCACTTTCGGCACGGCGGCAGAGAGGCTGGTGCGAATAATCACCCGCTCCTTGTTGGCGTCGGCCTGCATCAGCGCGACGGTGTTGGAGACGAGCGTGTTCAACTCGCAGGAATCGAAGGACAATTCCATCTTCCCCGCCTCGATCTTGGAGATATCGAGAAGGTCGTTGATGAGGTCGAGGACATGTTTGCCGGACGTGTGGATGTCACGCAGATAGCCGCGATAGCGATCACTCTCGATGGCACCGAAACGCTCGCTGATCATGAGATCGGAAAAGCCGATGATTGCGTTCAGGGGCGTGCGGATTTCATGGCTGATGCGGGCTAGAAAATCGCTCTTTTGTTCGCTGGCATTTTCCGCCCGCGCCTTGGCGCGCAGCAGCTCCTCCTCACCGCGCTTCCACGGCGTGATGTCGCGCATGACGGCGCAAAGGCGTGAGCCGGTGGTGGCGAGGGGGCCGACCGTCATGAAGACCGGAACCAACCCGCCGCGTGGTGTGCGCAACATCATTTCGCGGCCATCGTTGAGAAGCTGGGCGAGGCCCGGCTGAGAGACGGAGGCAAGATAATCGAGGGCGGAGTGGTGGCTTTCCTGTGCAAGAAGATCGGTGAGATTGGCGTCGGTCATGTCTTTGGCGGCGCGATCAAACAGCGCCTCCGCGGATCGGTTGGCTGCAAGCACTTTGCCTTTGGGGCTGAGAATTAAAACACCGTCGCTCGCCGTATCCAAAATGCCGCGCAGATCGTCCGCTCCTAGCCCGCCGAACGATTGCGGCGCATCGTCATTTCCGCCTTTGATGACGGTAAAGGGCTTCGAACCGGTCCTATCGGGAGCGGGTTTGTCGGCTGTTTTTTTTTCCTCACTCTTTTGTGGCGGTTTTTCAGGAGAGGTTGGACCTTCCTTGCCGTCCTTGCGGCGCAGGGTGAGTTGCATGGCGGGGTTTTCGTCCCACGGCACCTTCTGGATATGCGCGCGCACGTTCAGGCGGTGGCCGTCGGCGTGAAAGATAGGTGCTGCGCTGTCGCCGCTCATGCGCTGTTCTGGTGTACCGAAAAGTTGTTCCACGCCGCCAGCCTTGGCGAGGTCGTCCAGCGTCTCATAGCCAGTAGTGGAGCTGAAATGGGCGTTGGCAAAAAGCAGTTCGGTGTCGCGATAAACGAGCACGGGAATCGGCAATTGCGCGAGGATCGAAGTGTCGGGTCCGGATTTGGGAGCCGGTTTTGAATCATGGTGTGCGCCGTCGGGTTCCGGTGGCGCTGGCTCGTGGTCAATGACGGGTTCGGGTGCGGCCTCTGGCTTTTCTGTCTTGGGTTTCCCGGTCTCCTCGGATGGCTTGTCTGCATCGCTGAGCTGTTTGCCGATCGTGTCGAAGGTTGAGCGCTCATCAGGGCTGAGATTGCCATCCATTGAGATGGATTGGGGCAGGCCGGGCACAGGCATATCGCTGATGATCGCGTCAGCAAGCCGCACGATGCCGAAGCCGTTGAACCCGGCGAGTCTGTTGTCGCGGTCGCGCATGGGCAGGCCGGACAGGTCCACCGGCACGCGCATGTCAGTGCCCTGGATTGGCCAGGAGACGGTCTTGTTGGACCAGGTGTCGCCCTTTTCCAGCAATGCCTGGATGGTATCGCCGTTCTCGAAGCCGAGCTTCTCGGCGACTTCTGTCCACGTCAGTTCTTCAATATCAGCTGCAACCTCTCCCACAGCGCCGGCAAGCTCCGGGCTGAGGCTGTCGAACCGGAAATCTCCGTCCATCGCCCAGAGGAATCGCACAGGCTGTGCCTCGGGGTCGGGCTTGGCGGCGGGGGGCAGGGATGGTTCTTCAGCTTCTGTCGGTTGTGGATCGGTGTCAGGGGCGGCAGTCTCAACCGGGGGCATCTCCTCGCCGGGAGCGGCGTAGTACCAGCTCCGCAGCGGGGCCTCAGGGGCCGTTTCTGCTGGTTCCTCCGCCTGCGTGAAAAGCTCCGAACTGGGTGATGATTCATCACCATCGGCGTCGTCGTCGCTAAGGGCGACAATGATGAGGTTGAGGATGGGGCCGTTTTGCAGATGAGCAATTCCTGCCTTGCGCATGCCCGCACCTGTCTTGAGCAAACGTTTGACGAGGCGGTCATCTTCGCTGGCCGCTTGCGCGCAGATCGAGCTCAACTCCTCTCTGCCAATAGCTAATCTCTGAAAGGCTCCAGATGCGCTGATGATGCTGCCGTCATCTCCCAGGACCGCCGCCCCATGGCCGTATCCGGCAAGGCTCTCGACGCAGAAATGCGCTTGTGCCGAAAGCACATCGCGTGAGCCGGGCAGGCCTTCTGTGAGGAGCAGGAGTGTCTCAGTTCCGTCGGTGAGGGTCAGCGGGGCTAGCGAGAAGGGCACTATCGCGGTGCGCACGCCGCGGGTTGTGCGCAGCACGGAACTTGCCGCATTGCCACGCTGGATGCGTGCGCTGGCGGCCTTGATCTGGCGGAAGGCGGCGCTGGACTGAACCGCAGAACCTTCCTGCGCATCACGAATGCCCTTGGCGCCAAGCAGGGTTGCTCCTTCTGCATTGGTCCAGATGATGCGCTCAAGATCGGGCGTAAAGACTATGGCGGCGCGGCTTGAGACAACGCTCGCACGCAGCTCCTCCATCACCGAAAGATGCAAGTAGGGCGGAGGTGCCGACTGCACCGATTTGGAAGCTCCAGAACTCATGGACCACACCCACGCATGCCGCTGCCCTCCACAATGGAACGGGCCATAGCCGGCAACAACCTCAACTGCTTAACAGAACCTTAAATAGGGCAATACTGCGAGGCCTTCTAGCCGTGTGGGGCTGCCTGGGCGAATTAGCGTGTTGCAGGGTTAATGGCGCTGCATTTTTGAAACGGGCGGGGCTTGCCGCGCCGCGCCTTTGGCCGTAAGTGACCGCGACGCCCGATTAGCGGCGGTACGTGCGGCTGTAGCTCAGTTGGTTAGAGCGCTGGAATGTGGATCCAGAGGTCGGTGGTTCGACTCCTCCCAGCCGTACCATTTTTTCTAGAACAGGTCTCCCTGCCCGGCAGGCTTAGATGGCGGCTTCCGTGCAGGCTTTTTGGCGCGGGGCTTTGGTGTGGCCGCTGTACCGCCAAGCACCGCATCGCGGGTGATGCTTTGGGTCTCGATCTGGACCGTTGAACCGGCGACTTGCGATGCAAGATCCGAGATTGGTGCGTTGCTTTCATCACGCACAACCGCAAAGCCACGCGCCAACACGCTCTTGTAGTTTAGCGAGGCATAAAGCCGCAGCGTCCGGTCCAACCGGTCGCTGCGGCGCTCTCTCTGGCGGCCAAACGCACTTGTAAAGCGCTGACGCAGATTGGCTTCGCGCTGCTGCGCATGGTTCACGCTATTGGCGAGCAGATGTGGCGAGAGCTTGCCGCCAATGGCGCGGTTTGAACTTGCGGCGATCTCAACTCGCCGCTCCAGCGATCGACGTAAGCGACCGCTTCGGTCATCAAAAATCTGGCGCGGCACGGCGAG
This sequence comes from uncultured Alphaproteobacteria bacterium, assembly GCA_929200315.1. Classification (GTDB taxonomy): domain Bacteria; phylum Pseudomonadota; class Alphaproteobacteria; order Rhizobiales; family Rhizobiaceae; genus Pseudahrensia. The sequence goes on from CAKMZB010000008.1 coordinate 58,702, forward strand.
TAGATTGTCAAGGGAAGGCATGGCCCTGGCCGTCGCGCGGGCCTGGCTGCGTTTGTTGTCGAGATAGCGCACTGAAGCGCCTCGTAGCCGTGCACTGAGATCGGCGAGATAGGCTTCCAAATCGGCCTTTACCGGCACCGCCTTTTCCGCGGCTGCGGTAGGAGTGGGCGCGCGGAAATCGGCGGCCTGGTCGATCAGCGTCCAGTCGGTCTCGTGACCCACAGCTGAAATGAGTGGGATTGTGCTCGCCGCCGTTGCCCGAACGACAATTTCATCGTTGAAACCCCAAAGATCCTCCAGCGACCCGCCACCGCGTGCGACGATCAAGAGGTCCGGACGCGGGATCGGACCACCTTCGGGCAGTTTGTTGAAACGGTGAATACCGTTTGCGACCTCCCGCCCACTCGTCTCCCCCTGTACCCTCACGGGCCAGACAATGACGTGGACCGGATAGCGGTCTTTGATGCGGTGGAGCACGTCGCGGATCACCGCGCCGGTGGGCGAGGTAATGACGCCAATTGTGCGTGGCATGAAAGGAAGCGGTCGCTTGGCCTCTTCTGCAAAAAGCCCCTCCGCCGCGAGTTTGCGTTTGCGCTCTTCCAGCAGCGCCATCAGCGCTCCCGCACCCGCAGGTTCCAGATTGTCGATAACGATCTGGTATTTGGAGGAGCCGGGATAGGTGGTGAGCTTGCCGGAGGCGATGACCTCCAACCCTTCTTCCGGCAAATGTTTCAGCTTGCCAGCCACGCCGCGCCAGATGACGGCTTCCAGCCGTGCGCGGTCATCTTTCAGAGAGAAATAGCTGTGGCCGGAAGAGTGCGGGCCGCGATAGCCCGAAATCTCGCCTCGCACGCGCACATGGCCAAACGTGTCCTCAACGGCGCGCTTCAGCTTGCCGGAAAGTTCCGTGACGGTGACTTCCAGTGCGTTGGTGTCGTTCGATTCGGCCATGGGCTCAGTCTAGCTGATCAATGGGCCTTTTGCTGATAGGCAAAATTCGGTCGATCCGGGCCGGTGCTGTTGAAGGGGTCCATCACCTGATTGATGTAGCTCATGTCGAAGTTGCCCATGGAATTCAGGCTTTGACGGATGTGGCGGGCGAGGGCTTCCGTCACGTCGGACTTATCCCGGCTGCCGCGAAGAAGGCCGATCTGACATTCTGATAGTTCGGGAAATCCCTCTTTTTCACCGAGCACCCGCATGCCGGGGCGGACTGCTGATTCCGGCAGCACCGCGACCGCCAAACCGGACATGACAGCAGCGCCCAGAACCGTGGCGGAGTAGCTGGAATAGAGCATCCGGTGTCGCACTCCACTACGGGTCAGCGCTTCCAGCGCCTGCTTGCGCCAGATGCATTGGGGGCTGCCGAGCGCCAAGGGCAGTGGGCGTTGCAGATGAACGATGTGGCCCGGTGACGTCACCCATTGCAGCGGCTCGGTGCGGATCAGTTCGGAATGCGCGCGCACTTCGTTGTGGGTGATGACGGCCATGTCGAGCTCACCGCTTTTCACACGTTTGGAGAGCCCTGACGTATTCTCGCAAACGACTGAGACTTCAACCAAGGGGTTGGACTGGGAAAAGCCCGCCAGAATGGGGGGGAGGAAGCGCTCCGCATAGTCGTCGGCTGTGCCGAGATACACGTTTCCACGCAGGGCTGTCTCATCGAACGCGGCCAGTGCCTCACTCGATTTTTCCACCAGATCACGAGCATAGGGTACCAGTCGCGCACCATCGACGGACAGGCTCACGCAGCGCTTTTCGCGGATGAACAGCTGCTTGCCGATTGTCTCTTCCAGCTTCTTGATTTGCATGGAAACCGCCGACTGGGTCTTTGCCACCGCGTCGGCCGCGCGTGTGAAGCTCGACGTTTCGCAAACCGCAAGGAAAGAGCGGAGCTGGTCAAGATCGAGGGTCTGCATCTATCTATTCCAAACGTGAATGATAATGATAAGAAACATTCGTTTGTCTAATTCTATAGGAAAGCGCAAGTGGGGGTCATCAGATCGATGCCGCCACCAAGGAGACCAAGATGGCTATCACCCATGACAAAATGTTCGGTTCCTCAAGCGCAATCCCGACTCTGCGCGACTTCGCCAACCTGGTAGCGCGCTGGGCGACCAAACGTTCACAACGTCGCCAGGTTGTGGCCTTGCTCACAGCGGAACCTTGCCGTTTAACGGATCTCGGCCTGACCAAGGGCGACGTGCATGACGCGCTGAACGCACCGGGCAGTGCCTCTCACAATCTGCGCATCCTTGCTGCCAAACGCCGCCGGGAGGCCAACTGGTAGCAACACCAACACGATGAGTGCCCCGTCCGATATTTCCCCGGCCCTGTCATCTCCCTCCGACAGTGCCGTATCCCCCACGGATGTGGGTCTCTTCGTGGCCGTCGTCCTGTCCTGGAGCATGAGCTGGTATGCCCTCTCGCTCCAGGCGGACGCGGCCGTTGCGATTCAAACCTCTCTTATGTGGCGCTTTGTGATTGCGTGCGCGATCATGTTTGTCTGGGTCGCTGCGGTGCGGGAAAGGCTGTCCTTCCCATGGCGCTATCATGCCGCTTTCGGGTTGCTGGGCGTGCTGATTTTCTGCGTCAATTTCATGCTGTTTTACTACGGCTCCTATTATCTGATCTCCGGTCTTCTTTCGGTGGTCTTTTCCCTCGCCTCCGTCTTTAACCTCGCCATCGCCTTCATCACGTCGCGGCGTATTCCGCGCGGCAATGTGGCCTTTGGCGCGTTGCTTGGGGTGGTGGGCATAGCGTTGATGTTCGCGCCGGAAATCGCGGGGCAGGACTGGTCTGGCGGGGCGTTGTTCGGCCTTGGTCTTTGTGTCGCCGGAACGTTGTCCTTCTGCTTCGGCAATCAGGTTTCGGCGAAACTGCAGGCACTCAAAGTGCCGGTGCTTTCTGCCAGCGCCTGGGGCATGGCGTATGGTGCGGCGGGAGCGGGATTGATGAGCGTTGCGCTTGGCGAAGATCTTTCGCTTGTGCTGGAGCCGGTCTGGCTAGGCTCGCTCCTGTTCCTCGCGGTGGTGTCCACCGTTATCGCTTTTTGGGCCTACCTCACCTTGCTTGGCCGAATCGGCCCGGCGCGTGCCGGATATGCCACGGTGGTGTTCCCCGTTCTGGCGCTGCTTCTCTCAACAGTGGTGGAGGATTATGTCTTCACGCTAACTGCTCTGGCCGGACTTGTGCTCGTTTTGGCCGGCAATGTGCTGGTGCTGCGTGGCGGGCGGCACCGTATGTCTCAATTGCCCAGAAGCTGATCAAGCACCGAGCCGCTGCGCCCACGTGCTTCGGGCCCGGGGGAGAAGATTTGGTCGAGTATGGCTTCACTCGGGTTTTGGCGCGCGCGGCCACGCGAGGGCCGGGGTTGCCGTGCCGTTCTGGGCGCACGCGGCGCGCGACTTGCCATGCCACTGGAAAGGGCGTCCTGCAGCACGTTGCCGAGAATGCCGCCGAGACTTCCACCTAACCCTCCGCCTGTTGTGGTGCGACGTCTGCGGTTGCTGCGGGGGAGGGCTTGTTTGCCACCGGAGAGAAGCCCGCCGGCCAACCCCTCGACGAGTGAACCAAGAAGCCCGCCGCCAACCGCGCCGCCAAGGGTCTCGCCAAGGGAACCGCCAAGACCACCGCTGCCACTGCGCCCGCCCGTCAGGCTTTTGAAGATCGCGCCCATCACCATGGATGCGATAACAGGCAGCATTTTTTTGATCATCTTCTGTCCGAGCCCTGTTTCTGCTGCCGCGGCATGGGCAACCGAGCGACTCACATCTTTGGATCCAAAGAGATGACCAAGGATTGCCTTGCCCTCCTGCACGCCTTCCCGGCTCGCTGCTTGATCGGGTTCATCGATATAACGAGCGTGGTGTCCATCTGAGAGTGCGGAGAGAAAGGCCTGCGCTTTTGGCTGGGTGTTGGCGTTGTGGGACAGGCCGCTGGAAAAGGCCGGCAGCAAGGCGGCCAAGGCATCCCGTGCTTGATCTTCACCAATACCGAATTGCCGCGAGAGCACCGCAAGATTGTCTGGTGTCATCAGGCTTTGGGAAAGGGACATGGGAAACCTCGTCAGCGTGGCGTTGAAGGAAAGAAGTCTGCTATGGCAGGAGGCGTTCCGTCCAGTACCGGGCGGCGAGCGCTTAAAAAGCGTATTCCTCAAAGATATGGTCGATCTCACCCGCCCAGTTCGTGTGATACTGCTTCAACAACCGTTCAGCCTGGGTTTCTCCAAGGGTGATGGCCTCCTGAAGCGGGGCGAGGAAGGGTCGCTCGTCGGAGCCCTGAGCGTTGGTTTTTGCACGTGCGGCGAGGCCCTTTTCGGCAATTGCCATTGCATCGCGGGCAACATCCAGAAGAGGGCGGCCACCGGCATTGGCCTTGAAGCCTTCGGTGGGGACGGCTTCGCGCAAGGCATGAGTGGCCTCAAAATCCCAACCGCGCACCAGTTCTTCTGCATCCGACAATGCCTGCTCATCATAGAGCAGCCCGACCCAAAAAGCGGGCAGGGCGCAGATGCGCCGCCATGGGCCAGAATCCGCCAGGCGCATTTCCAGAAATTTCTTCAGTCGCACATCGGGGAAGAGTGTGGAGAGATGGTTTGTCCAGTCGCCTTCATTGGCTGTCGCGTCCGGCACCGTGCCCTCCATCGCGCCGTCCATGAACTGGCGGAAGGTAACGGAGGTGCAGTCGTAATAATGTCCGTCGCGGGTGACGAAATACATCGGCACATCCAACGCCCAGTCGACATAGCTTTCAAATCCAAAACCATCTTCAAAGATGAAGGGCTGAAGCCCGGCGCGGGTGTTGTCGGTGTCGCGCCAGATGTCAGACCGCCAGGACAGTAGCCCGTTCGGCTTGCCGTTGGTGAAGGGGGAATTGGCAAAAAGCGCTGTCGTAACCGCCTGCAGCTTGGTGGAGGTCTGCATTTTGCGACGCATGTCCTCTTCAGAGGCGAAGTCGAGATTGGCCTGGATGCAGCAGGTGCGGTGCATCATGTCGAGGCCCTGGTTGCCCACACGAGGCATGTGGCGACGCATGATGTCATAGCGCGATTTCGGCATTTGCGGCGTTTCGTCAAACGTCCATTTGGGTGAGCCGCCAAGACCGAGAAAGCCGATTCCCATCGGGTCGGCAATACGCTGGACCTGTTCCAGATGAGTGTTCGATTCCCGGCAGGTCTCATGGATCGTCGCAAGAGGCGCGCCGGACAGTTCAAACTGCCCGCCAGGCTCTAGTGAAATCGCCCCCTCGCCGGGGCCACCTGCAAGGCCAATGATACGGCCCTCGTCCAGGATCGGTTCCCAGCCTGTCGCTTCCTGCATCGCTTCCAGCAGGCGGCGAATGGAGCCCTTGCCGTCTTCGGCTTCGTAAGGGACCGGCGAGAAGTCGTCTTTGTAGAAGCAAAACTTCTCGTGCTCGGTGCCGACGCGCCAGTCGTCTTTGGGTTTGCAGCCCGATTCCAGTTCTTCGATGAGCTGGGCACGGGAGGTGAGGGGCGTTGCGTTTGCTGTATCGCGGGCCATGGGCAATCCGCTCGTGACGTCTGTTGTGAACCAAAGGGGTAAGGAGCGGCAGCGCCCTCCGCAAGGGTCAATCGCACCCCATCACGCGCCTTTGCTTGGGTGCTTTGCTCTAACGCCAGTCGCCGAGCCTTGCCTGCACGATCGCCAAAGCGGCAACGGCGGCGGTATCCGCGCGCAGAACACGGGGACCGAGGGGAATGGCGATGACGTTGTCACGGCTGCGCAGATCCGCGCGTTCCGCCTCGCTGAACCCGCCTTCCGGACCGATCAGCACCGCGAGCGGGTTGTCTGAATTTTCCGGCAAGGCATCCAGCGGGTTTTGGGAGGCTTCGCCTTCATCGCAGAAGATGAGGCGGGTGTCTGCTGAAAGGCCGGTTAGCGCATCGTGCAGCTTCATTTCATCGTGCATTTGCGGCACTGCCAGGATGCCGCATTGCTCCGCCGCTTCCTGAATATAGGCGATGGCTTTGCTGTCTTTGAGCGGCTTGGCTTGCGTGTGGTCCGTGCGTACGGGGATGAGGGTGCCGACGCCCATCTCCACGGCCTTCTGCACCATATATTCAAGCCGCGCCTGTTTCAGCGGAGCAAAGAGCAAGGTCAGGTCCGGCAAGAGCGGTTGCTCGCGGGTTTGCTCGGTAACTTCAAGATGCGCCTTTTTGCGCCCGTCGGGCTGAAGCACCGCACGCCATTCTCCGTCGCGCCCGTTGAAGACCAGCACTGTATCACCATCTCGCAGACGCAAGACGTTCATCAGATAGTTCGCCTGCCCCCGGTCCAACTCCAAAAGCGCTTTTAGCGTTAGGGCCTGACCCATGAACATGCGCTGCGTGGTAAAATCATAGCGGGGCACGCAAAACTCCTTGGAACCACTTCGGTATTCGTCCCTTAACATGGCCAAAGAAGCACGACCCTATGAAGAATGTCGAAACCAATGTTGGATCTGGCCTTTGTTGTTTTGCTTCCCACCAACGACAATATTGTGGCATCCGGCTGCGGCATTGGCCAAGTAATTATACTTCCTTGTCGACCGCCCCTTTCGCCCCGCCCGTCGCACGGCTAGAAGTTCATGCATGCTGATTTTGCGAGAGATGTGAATGCCGATAATCGCCTCCAACGCGGACCTCCAAGCGCTGGCGCGCCGCCGCGTGCCGCGCATGTTCTACGACTATGCGGATTCCGGCTCCTATACAGAGGGCACCTATCGCGACAACACAGAAGCCTTCACCAAATACAAACTGCGCCAGCGCGTTGCGGTGAACATTGAAGGCCGCTCGCTGAAGAGCGAAATGATTGGCCGCGATGTGTCGATGCCTGTCGCTCTCGCGCCTGTTGGCATGACAGGGATGCAGTATCCCGATGGTGAGATTGCAGCGGCGAAGGCTGCCGAAGAATTCGGCCTGCCTTTCACGCTCTCCACCATGTCGGTCTGCTCTATTGAGGAGGTCGCCAAGCACACAAACGCCCCTTTCTGGTTCCAGCTTTACGTGATGCGCGACCGCGGCTTTATCGAAGCGTTGATCCAGCGCGCTTACGATGCTGATTGCGATGCGCTGGTGCTGACACTCGACTTGCAGATGCTTGCCCAGCGCCACAAGGATGTGAAGAACGGTCTTTCTGCACCGCCTAAGCCGACCATCGCCAACATCATCAATCTTGCCACCAAACCACGCTGGATGATGGGTATGGCCCGCACCAAGAACCGTTCCTTCGGCAATATTGTCGGTCACGCCCCGGGGGTCGACAACATGACGAGCCTTTCGGAATGGACTCACGATCAGTTCGATCAGTCGCTCGATTGGTCCTCCATCGACTGGATCAAGAGCAAATGGGACCGCAAGCTCATCCTGAAGGGCATCAATGACGTCGAGGATGCCAAGATTGCTGCCGATATTGGCGCTGATGCGATCATCGTGTCCAACCACGGCGGCCGCCAGCTCGACGGTGCGGCCGCGCCTATCGACCTGCTGGCGCGGATCGTGGATGCCGTTGGAGACCGTGTTGAAATCCACATGGATTCCGGCATCCGCACAGGCCAGGACGTTTTCAAGGCCATCGCCATGGGCGCCAAGAGCACCTTCATTGGCCGCGCCTATATCTATGGTCTTGGTGCCATGGGGCAGGCAGGGGTGTTGAAGTCCCTGGAACTCATGCAGGCCGAGCTCGACAAGACAATGGCGCTGTGCGGCGAGACGGACATCAAGAATGTCGGTCGCCACAACCTGTTGGACTTCGACCAACTCCCAACCAACCGCTAGAGGAAAGCGCCCATGTCCGGTCTGGTCATGCCCAAACTCGACGACGCGGTGCTCGGCCGACGTCAGCAGATTGTGGCTGATCTCTCCGCCATCGTTCCCGGCGAGGGCGTCGTGGCTGCTGACAATGAGATGCGGGTCTTTGAGAGCGACGGGCTGACCGCCTATCGCCAGCTTCCCCTCGTCGTGGTGCTGCCTGAGACCGTGCAACAAGTCGCGGATGTGATGCGCTATTGCGGCGAGAACGGCATCAAGGTCGTGCCCCGCGGGTCCGGCACCTCGCTTTCCGGCGGCGCGTTACCGCTGGGAGATGCGGTGCTGTTGGTGATGAGCCGCTTCAACCAGGTGTTGGAAATCGACTATCCCAACCGCTGCGTCGTTGTGCAGCCCGGCGTCACCAATCTTGGCATCACCCATGCGGTGGCGGGAGAAGGTTTTTACTACGCTCCCGATCCGTCCTCCCAGATTGCCTGCTCCATCGGCGGCAATGTGGCGGAGAATGCGGGGGGTGTGCATTGCCTCAAATATGGTCTCACCGCCAACAACGTCCTCGGCGTCGAATTCGTCACCATCGATGGAGAGATCATGCGCCTTGGCGGCAAGTATCTTGATGCCGACGGCTATGACCTGCTTGGCGTGCTGACGGGGTCGGAAGGGCTGCTCGGCGTGGTGACGGAAGTCACCGTACGCATTTTGCAAAAACCGCAATCGGCTCGTGCGCTGCTTGTCGGCTTTCCTTCTTCAGAACAGGCGGGGGCCTGTGTGGCCGACATCATTTCCGCTGGCATCATACCCGGCGGCATGGAGATGATGGACAAGCCTGCAATCCACGCAGCAGAGGCCTTCGTGAAGGTTGGCTATCCGCTGGACGTGGAGGCGCTGCTTATCGTCGAACTCGACGGGCCGGAGGCGGAAGTCGACTATCTCATTGGCCGTGTCGAAGCTCTTGCAAAAGCAGCCGGTTCCACAACGCTCCGGGTAAGCCAGAACGAAGAAGAACGGCTTGCCTTTTGGGCAGGGCGAAAGGCCGCCTTCCCGGCGGTGGGGCGTATTTCGCCGGATTACTATTGCATGGATGGCACGATCCCGCGCAAACAATTGCCGACCGTGCTAGCGCGGATGCGCAAGCTCTCCCAAAAACATGGATTGCAGGTCGCCAATGTCTTCCACGCCGGCGACGGCAATCTCCATCCGCTCATTCTTTATGATGCCAATGTTCCAGGCGAGTTGGAGCGGACGGAGAAATTTGGCGCTGAAATCCTCAAACTCTGTGTAGAAGTTGGCGGTGTGCTCACCGGCGAACACGGAGTGGGCGTGGAAAAGCGTGACCTTATGGGTGAGATGTTCACCGAGGATGATCTGGCGCAGCAGCAGCGCGTCAAATGCGCCTTCGACCCTGACCACCTGCTCAACCCGGGCAAAGTCTTTCCGCAGCTCCACCGCTGTGCCGAGCTTGGGCGAATGCACGTTCACAAAGGCCAAGTGCCCTTTCCGGACCTTCCGCGTTTCTGATGGACGCTTTGCACCCCAAAACACCCAGCCATGTGGCGGAAGCTGTCCGCTGGGCGGCGGCTGAAAAGACGCCGCTTGAAGTGATCGGCCAAGGCACCAAGCGCGCCTTTGGCCGCCCGGTTCAGACGACTTACACGCTTGATTGTAGCGGGCTTACCGGCATTACGTTGTTTGAGCCTGACGAGTTGGTCCTCTCCGCCCGCGCGGGAACACCGTTGGCGACCATCCGGGAGGCGCTTGAGGAAGCGAACCAGGAATTCCAGTTTGAGCCCGCCGATCTTGGTCCGCTGTTTGGCAAGCGGCCTGGGCGGGGGACGTTGGGCGGGATGCTTTCCACCAACATTTCCGGCCCCCGCCGCCTCAAATCCGGCTCCGCGCGGGATCATGTGCTTGGCGTAAATGCCGTAAGCGGGCGCGGTGAAACCTTCAAGTCCGGCGGTCGCGTGGTGAAGAACGTCACAGGTTATGACCTCTCCAAGGGCCTGACTGGCGCTTTCGGCACGCTTGCGGTCCTCACCGACATCACGATGAAGGTGCTGCCTAAGTCCGAGACCGAAGCGACCCTCGTTCTTCACGGCCTTTCTGACGAAGAAGCCTGCGCCGCCATGGCAAAGGCCATGGGTTCTAGCGGCGAAGTGTCCGGTGCGGCGCATTTGCCGGCAGGAATCGAGGGCAAGACTGCTCGCACCGTGCTTCGTCTTGATGGGTTTGAGACGTCCGTTTCTGCAAGAATGAATGTGCTTTCGGCCCTCTTTGGCGGCGAACAAGACAGGCTCGACGCCGCCACCTCCCGAAATCTCTGGGCCACCATCCGGGACGCGCTGCCTTTTGCTGAAAACAAGAACCGTGTCCTTTGGCGCATCTCCTGCACACCGGGGGAGGGTTATGCGGTAGCGCGGGACATTACGAGCCTGTCCGATGCCCGGGTCTTCTTTGATTGGCAGGGCGGCCTATTGTGGCTGGAAATGCCAGATAGGGAGCCTCAGGAGGGGTTGGTGCGCAGTGCAATTGCGGCAAATGGCGGTGGCCACGCAACGCTGATCCGCGCCGAAGCGGCAACCCGCGCGGCGGTAGAAGTCTTCCAGCCCCAACCCGTTCCGCTGGCCGCCTTGACGCAGCGGTACCGTGAGAATTTTGATCCCCACGGGGTGCTCAACCCCGGCCGAATGAACGCATAGGAGATGATGATGAACGAGACCAACAATGCAGCAAATGGCGACGACTGGTTCGGACCGACCTTCCTCAACGCCCAAGCCATATATTTCCTCTACATCACGTCTTTCTTCGTTGGCATTACTGGTATCGTCGGCGTCGTTGCCGCCTATATGAACCGGGGCAAGGCGGATGCTGTTTTACAGTCTCATTATACCTATCAGATCAGAACGTTCTGGATCGGCCTGCTCTACAGCCTCATCTGCGGGGTCTTGATGATAGTTGCCATCGGCTTTGTCTTGTTTCTCGTGGTCGCCGTCTGGGCCATTGTGCGCTGCGTGAAAGGCCTGCAGGCCACGTCCCGAAAAGAGGCAATTTCCGACCCAGAAACCTGGCTCTGGTAACGACGCCTTGCAGACCAATTTCACCCCTGAGCAGCTTGCCGATCCGGCTATCCGTGAAGCGGATTCCATCCTGCGCAATTGTGTTCATTGCGGCTTTTGCACCGCAACGTGCCCGACCTATGTGACGCTCGGCAACGAGCTCGATTCCCCCCGCGGACGGATCTACCTCATCAAGGATATGCTGGAAGAGGGGCGCGATGCGGGAGCCAAAGAAGCACTGCACATTGACCGGTGCCTGTCCTGCCTTGCCTGCATGACGACCTGCCCCTCCGGCGTCGATTATATGCATCTTGTTGACCATGCGCGGGTGCATGTTGAAAAGACGCATCGCCGCCCGTTTTTCGACAGGGCAATCCGTGAATTGCTGGCGCAGCTGCTGCCCTATCGTGGACGCTTCCGCGCATCGGTGACCTTATCGCTCTTTGCCAAGCCCTTCGTGCCAGTGCTGAACGCGATACCGCCGCTAAAGCCACTTGCTGCGATGCTGAAGCTCGCGCCCGTTGCTGCGGACTGGCGCTCGGCCCATGTGAAGGCCGGTAAATCCTTTGCCCCCAAAACGAAGGCCACCGGCCGTGTTGCACTGCTCTCGGGCTGCGCCCAACCGGTATTGGATGCCGGAATCAACAAAGCGACGATCGAGTTGCTGAACCGAATTGGGGTCGAGGTTGTGTTACCGGAAGGAGAGGCCTGCTGCGGTTCTCTCGTCCATCATATGGGTCGGGAGGAGCAGGCAAAGGGGCTTGCCAGGTACATGGTGGATGTCTGGCACCGCGAGATCGAGCGGGGTCTGGACGCGATCATCATCACCACCTCCGGCTGCGGCACAACCATCAAGGATTATGGTCATATGCTGGCTGATGATCCCGCCTATGCCGAACGCGCGGCTGCCGTTTCGGCCAAGGCGCTCGACATTTCCGAGTATCTGGCCTCCATCAAAATGCCGCGCCCCGTGCTGCGGTCAGATATGATGGTTGCCTACCATGCGGCCTGTTCGCTCCAGCACGGCCAGCAGGTTCTTACTGCGCCGAAGGATCTGCTTCGTGGCGCGGGCTTCCGCGTGGCCGAGCCCGCAGAGGGTCATCTTTGCTGTGGGTCGGCGGGCACCTACAACATCCTCCAACCCCAAATCGCTGACATGTTGAAAGCCCGCAAGGTGGCCAATATCGAAGCGACGAAGCCGGACGTGATTGCCGCCGGCAATATTGGTTGCCTTACTCAGATTGGTTCCGGCACAGCCGTGCCGACGGTGCATACGGTGAAACTGCTGAACTGGGCCTATGGCGGGGACATGCCATCGGAGCTGGAAGGCGTCGGCCAGGCTCAGGTCGCGCAATAGCGTTCAGCTCAAAGTGCGATACAAAAAGGGGACCGGCACCCCCAAGTGCCGATCCCCCTTGTCTTCCCCGGAAGGTCGTTTGCCGGAACGCTGCGTTCCGGCCAGTCAGTCGCTTAGTGAATTGTGTAGGTGACGCCGAAGAAGACCTGGTTGGAAATGATGTTGGTCTTCAGCGAACCGCCGCCCTTAACGTCGGCATCCACTTCACCGTAGTTGAACTTGTATTCCCCAAACAGGGACCAGTTTTCCGTCAGTGCGTAGTCAACACCGGCGGTGGCTTCAGCGGCGAAACCTGTAATCTGATATTCATCGGTTTCTTGAGTCAGGGACGGGCCATTGATCTCCACTTTTGGAATGGAGAGACCGGCACCTACGCCGACATAGGGCGTGAACTTGTTGCCCAGGTCGAAACGGCGATAGACGCTTGCGGTCAGGAAGTTGATGCCATCAGTAAATTCAAGGGTCGTGAAGTCGCCCATGGTCGGATCATTAAGATCGGCCTTCACCTTGGCGTGCGTATAGGTGACACCGACACCCCAATCGACCATGCCGTGATCGTCCAGCCAATAGGTGAAACGGGCGTTGTAGACTGGCGGCATCTCAAAGGATGCACCGTCCCAGCCCGGGCTGACATCGCCGGATGTGCCGTTGGCGAAGTTGTATTCGACACTGGAATGGGGCGAAGCGTTGGCGCCGATACCGGCGGAAAAGCTCATCTCAGCGAAAGCCGGAGCTGCTGCTGCAGTAGAGATGATCAGAGCTGCAAGAGCAGCGCGGGTGGTGGTGCGAAACGCGGTAGCCATAAGAGAATCGTCCTGTCGAGGCGAAAGTGCCTCTCTTTGTTATTTCTGCTAAGCACCACAGGTTAATTTTTCCAAGCACCGATTGGGGTTTTGGCGCACTCCGTTGGTGGCTGTTGCGAAAATGCTACGGATTTGGTGGCAAAGACCGGTGGATGGAAGCCTGGGGCCTCAGCCACCGAAGCAAACGCGCAGAATTTACCGACCTATGCGGCGCTTGGTGTCTTCGATAACCGTTGGCAAAATGCGCCGTGTCCGCCGCCAATTCTGGCCGTTTTTGATGCGTGGATCATAGAGGATGTTGAGGAGCAGGCGATCGAAGCGGCGGAAGGTAGAGAAGTTCGACGTGTCGTTGAAGACGGAAAGCTTCAGGCTTGAATCATCGTTTAGCGGTCCCAGCCCCTGCAAAATCTCCTCCACCATGCAGCGTTGGAAGAGCTTGTTGCCCTCGTCCGATACAATCACGGCATCAGAGCGGCTTATCCCCGAACGACCATAGCGCGCGCGAACCATGCAAAGGCCCCGAACGGGGGCTGAATTGCGGCCGTAAACGTCTTGCCGAACGGTGCGGGCATAGAGGCGTCTTGGCGTGATATGAACAACGAAATCAGCGCTTTGCTCGTTACTCACGAACCGCGCGGAGAAGTTGCGCACTGAGCGGTCAACCTGGCGGACAAACCGCCGCACCTCACGCACTTTTGCCCGGTCGGCGCCGGTGACGGGGCGGATGTAGAAGCTCACGGGGCCGGAAAATTTGCGCACATATCCGCTACCAAAACCACCGAATTCAGAGGCAAAAACCGTCCGGCGGAACCCATCTGTGAGGGCCTCAACCGAGTAGGCGGAACCGCCCTGCGCGGGCGCATTGTTGAACGCAACACTAGCCAAAAACAGCGCAAGAGCCGCTCTACCGCTTTTCAAAATTTTGGGAATCGCGCGCAAGGCGAATTCTCCAAGGCCGGAATCGGGTTTCAAAATAACCCCCGTTTGTTTGCAAATGCACCCGCTTCTTTCACAAATGCGCAAGTGTGCTGGACAATGGCGTTGCCGCCTTGCGGCATTCAGTCGGGCAGGGGATGGTCTGGCCCGAACGATGTGGAGACGAGCTCGTGACCAAGACTAACACAAGTGACCTGCCCAGAGGATTGGTTCTCGGCGAAGATGGGCTCGTTCGCTGCGCCTGGCATGGGGGGAAAGATGATTACCGCCTCTACCATGATACCGAATGGGGCCGGCCGCAGGACGATGAGCATCGGCTGTTTGAAAAGATCTGCCTTGAAGGATTTCAGTCCGGTCTGTCCTGGCTGACAATCCTGCGCAAGCGCGACAATTTCCGCGCTGCTTTTGCTGATTTCGACTTCGAGAAAGTCGCGAAGTTTGGCGATGATGATATCGAACGGCTGGTCAATGATGCTGGCATCATCCGCCATCGCGGCAAGATCGTCTCCACTATCAACAACGCAAACCGCGCCATGGAAATGGTGGAAGCTGAAGGTTCGCTAGGTGCCTGGTTCTGGTCTTTTGCCGAACCCGCCAAGGCAGATCGCCCGGAGAAAATCACCTGGGATGCGGTGATGGCGATGGCGACAACGCCCACTTCAACCGAGATGTCAAAGCAATTGAAAAAGCGCGGCTGGAGCTTCGTTGGCCCCACCACCTGCTACGCTTTCATGCAGGCTATGGGAATCGTGAATGACCATGTGGAAGGCTGCGCTTTTCGCGAAAAAACGCAGGCTGAGCTAGATGCTTTCACCGTGCCTGGCTGAAGCTAGTCGGCGGCCTCATAGACCTCGAAATTTACGCGCCGTCCCTTCTCCCATTCCTCGATTGTGCGGATCGTGCCGTCGGGGCGGTAGCGGATGACTTTGCCGTCGACCCAGCCGTCCTCGCCGAAGTTGACCTCAAGCTCCCGCTCCCCGTCGGGGAAGAAGAAATTGTGTGAGCCGATGGGGATGAAGGCGCTGGAATAGCGCAGGCTGTAGGAGGAATAGTCGCCCTCCCTGCGCGTCTGGCCATCGGGGTAGAAATATGTGCGCCGAACTAAATCATCTGACCAGTCTTCCTCCAGATGAACTGTACCGTCCTTGTAGCGGCGCCCGCGCTTGCGAAGGATTCCGTCAGCCCATTCCTCCTTCGTATCCACCTCGCCGGATGGGAAATGAAGCAACCGGGTTCCATCCAGTTTATCATCGTCGAAATTGGCTGAAACACGTGGCGTGCCGTCTGAGAAGTACTTCACGGAAACGCCATTGCGCTGGCCAGCGGCAAACAGCTCTTCACTGCGCAGGGTGCCATCGCGGTAGTAGATCTGCTCGGTGCCGCTGCGCAGCCCGTCAACATATTCCGTGCTGCGCATGATCTGCCCATCAGGGAAATGTTCGACGACCTTTTCATAGCCACTTTCGCCAAGGCAGGTGTTCAGTCCCTCCTGGCGTGCGCCATCCTGAAAACAGACCTTGCGGGTGACGATGCTACTGTTGCCGTAATGGGTCTGGATGCCGTGGAGCTTGCCTGCCCGATAGAGGCTGACCCGCTGTAACTCTCCGGAGCTGGAATAGCGACGCTCCTCACCGGAAAGACGGCCCTGCGGGTCGTGGTTGGCGCTGTATTGGGGTGAGCCATCTGCGTTGTGGCGGTGGAGTTCACCCACCGTCTTCCAATTCTCAATGGTACCGGATTGGCGCAGCACACCATCCTGAAAGAAGTCGCGGTAGGAGCCGGTCTTAGTGCCGCTTTCGTAGTTGTGGATCGCCTTCAGCGCGCCATTTGGCCACCAGAAGACGCTTTCGCCATGGGGCATACCATCGGCAAATTCGCGCCGTTCCAGCGCTCGCCCATCGGTCGGTGAATATTTCGTCGACATGCCGTTGAGCTGATTGTTGCGGTAGCGCTGATCGGAAAGAAGTAGGCCTGCACCGTCCCATTTGCGCAGCCGCAGCAGCAGACCGTCCTGGTCAAAGAGTGAGCTAGAGGTGCGCTCGTCTAATGGGGAAAAGCAATCTGTCATCTTGCCGTCGGCATATTGCGTCGTTCGGCAGTCCTGTGCGCTGGCACTGATGGATGGGACGTGGCTGAACGCGGCGGCGAGCAGGGTGAACAGCAGGGCGCGAGCGAGATTGTTCATAGTAGGCGGGATCCAGTTTGACCGTCAGCTTGTTGCCGCATTGCCCAAATAGCTACCCTTCGGCAAGCGGCTAACTGGACTTGTCATTGAGGGGCGAAAACATGACTGAGACCTTGAGCAAACGATCGCGGAACATTGCATGGGTGCTGTTGGTGATAGCGGTCATCTATTTTGGTGGCCTTGTTCATATCATTGTCGACAGCGGTTGGCAGGGCGACGTTT
Source organism: uncultured Alphaproteobacteria bacterium (assembly GCA_929200315.1). Lineage (GTDB taxonomy): Bacteria > Pseudomonadota > Alphaproteobacteria > Rhizobiales > Rhizobiaceae > Pseudahrensia. Next base: position 75,026 of record CAKMZB010000008.1, read on the forward strand.
CGTTGAAATTGCTAGCATTGGTGGGGTTCTTGCTGGTCTCACCAGCAGCACCATTTCTCACCCTAGTTGGGTTAGCGAAGCGCTGGCGCTGGCTCTATGTCGTGTTGAGCATTTGGTTTGCGCTGTTGGCGCTCTTTTTTGGACGGTTCACGATTGTTTTTCTGCCTGGAAACGCGATGGCAACCCCTCTCCCTATTTTCCTGGCTGCCCTCATTCCCTGTGTCCTGTGCGCAGCGCTTAGCTATTTGCAGGCGCGACTTTATCTGCAAGCTCGGGGCGGAGAGGCCGAAGGAGCAACCACATGAATGAGGCTTTGAGGAAATGGTCCAGGATAATCGCCGGGATCCTGGCGGTGGCTGCGATCCTCTATTTCGGTCTCTTGGTCTTTCTCATTTACGATTACACACAGTATTTTTCGATCAAACCAATGCAGCTCATTCTGGCATCATTTGCGCTCACATCCGCCGCCGCACCATTTCTTGCACTGGTTGGATTGGCCAGGCATTCGCGACCGCTCTATCTCGTCTCAGCCATTTGGTTTCTGGCGCTGACGATATTTTTTGGAATCGTCAGCCTTGTTACCTTTTATGATACTGGTCCGTCCGATCCCCCGCTATTTCTGCTGACCGTCATCCCAGGCTTCCTCTGTGCAGCGCTTTCGTATTTGCAGGGGCGGCTTTATTGGGGTGCGCGGGGCGAAGAGGCCAAAGGAGTGATCGCATGAATGAACCTTTGAGGAGATGGTCGTGGATCATCGCCGGGATTCTGGCGGTAATTGCGACCTTGTATTTCATCTTCTTGATCGTTCTTTTTTATGATTTTGGCGCGCGTATCATCGGTGACGACATAATCGTCGATTCTCTTGTCTTGTTTTCGCTCCTATCCGCCATCGCGCCCTTTTTGGCGCTGGTCGGATTGGCCAAGCGCTGGCGTCCGCTTTACCTCGTTTCAGCCATTTGGTTTTTGATGCTGACGCTACATTTCGGATTTCTGACCTACTTCATGACGACCTCCCCGCCATTTGAGACCAGCCTGTTCGGACCTACTTTTTTTGTCATGACCTGCATGCTCTGCGCCGCATTTTCCTACCTGCAGGGGCGGCTTCACCTTGGAGTTGGCGCCTCTGCAGCTGGAGGTGTTTCTTTGTGAGCACGGCTTTGCGAAAATGGTCCTTGGTTATCGCTAGCATGCTGGCCCCAATCGCGGTGCTCTACCTGGTTCTTTTGCTCACCGTTGTCGGTGTGGGGAAAGATTGGTTGAATGCGCCGCCTAGTGCGCTTGCCTTTGTCTCTTTCTCTCTTGCTTCCGCCGCCGCCCCGTTTCTGACATTTTACGGTCTGGTAAGGCGGCGCAGATGGATCTACCTCGTCTCAGCCATCTGGTTCCTGCTTCTGACCGTCTATTTCGGCTTCTTCAGCTACATCCTTCTACCGAGGTCGAATGGGCCTCCTAACGTTTCGGTGATGCTCCTTCTCGCTGTCATACCGTTCATTCTGAGCGCGGCGCTTTCCTACCTGCAGGCGCGGCTTTACATTGAGGCAAGGCGTGAAACGGCCTGATGCCAAGGCTATGATGAGCATTCTAAGCTGGATCAGTTCCGTGCTTTTGGTAGTCCTCGCAGCGGCAGCGAGCTGGCTCTACACCGTCTCAACGAACGCTGCGCTGAGTGCCAGGGGCCGCACGGTTTCTTGGACTGATGAGATATTCCTTTTTCCCGCCGCGGTAGCGCTGGTTGCTTTCTTCATCATGTTTACGCTGAAGCGGGACCGGCTGATCTTCTACGCATTCGGTGCACTGGTCATGCTGCCTTATCTCTACTCCTTTCTGCTCGCGACGGGCTATTTTCTCTGGGTCGGTGCGTTCTCGCAGGACATTTTCCTATTCGTCATCCTCCCGGCGCTTCTCGGCCTCTTCATCTTTGTGGGTCAGGTGATGTTCCTACAGCTCAAGTGGAAAATGCGGCACCATGGCTAGGCGCGCTTCGGCTTGCCAAGCAAAGCCAGCGCAACTCCGCCAAGAATGATCGGGCAAGCGATGAGCAGGCGCAGGGTCAACTCTTCATGAAGCAAAGTTACGCCCCCAAGTGCTGCGATTGCTGGCACTGTGAGTTGGATGATGGCAGCGCGGGTTGTGGGCAGGACCTCCAACACCTTGTACCAAAGCGCGTAGCCCAGCGCCGATGTGATCGCGCCTGAAACAACAGCTGCGATCACGCCAATGGGAGAGATGATCGGGGAAAACAAAACGCTCCCGGAGGTCCACCCGACCGCCAGAACGAGCGCAGCCACCGGCGTGGCGCGGATGAAGTTGCCTGCTGTCGCGATCAGCGATTCCTCATCACCCGCGCCCCGTAACGTATAGATGCCCCAGCCGATACCGGCTGCTGCCATCAACAGGGCGCCGGGCAAGTGCGGGGCGGTCGTTCCAGGGGCGAGGAGGTAGCCCAACCCGCCAAGGGCAATGGCGAGGCCCGCCCATTCCAAGCTGGTTGGCCGGTTGCCGCGCAACAGTGCTGCGCCAATCATTGTGATCTGAACGAAGGCAAAGAGAATGAGCGCGCCGGTGCCGCTGTCGAGAGAGACATAGGCAAAGGAAAAGCCACCGGCATAGACCAGCAGCGAGAGGGCTGAAGCCCACGAGCCCGACGTGACGGCAATCTTCATGCCCCGGCGTCGGGTAACCAGAAAGGCCAGCACCACTGCGCCGGATGCAAGGCGCAGGAATGTGAATGATGCCGGATCAAGTGCCCAGCCTGCCATCGCAATGCGGGCGAGCAGCGAGTTGGCGGCAAAGGCCACCATGGTGAGGGCGGCGAGGGCAGGAAGGGTTGGCAATATGGAGGCGGGTTTTATGGGCGCGGTCATGGGTAACCGGATTGGTGAGAGGCCTCCTGCGCCTAAACTGTTGCGAGACCTTAGGGAAGCGGCGGGGGCGTTCTGCTGCCTTCACATTCTCGCGCGCTCATGTCTGTTGGCGTTGCGGGTTGCAGGACAATCTGACCTATTGAATTTGTGTTATCCTCCGGCAAGTTCCGACGTTGTGAGATGAGAAAGTTCCATGAGTAAAAGCGCCCGTCTCGTCTGCTGGATTTGCTGCGGCCGGGCCCTGGCCTTTGCTGCCGGGTATCTCTCTTTGTTGGTCTTCTTCCTCATAGAGAGAGAGTTTGAAGCCCGCGATCTCTGGATCGGTTTGATCACGGCTGGCTGGTCTTTCTCGTGCTTCTGAGCCTGAATCCCCTCGTCCCCATCTTCGCGCTCATCACCAACAAGCGCCGTGCCTATCTCGCCGGTGCTTTGAGCATGGTTCCTCCGTTCGTGTTTTTTGCATTGTTCAGTCATGCGTACGGCGGCATCTACTTCTACGGTTACTTCTACGGTAAGATCTCATCTGTTTCCCCCATCCTCGTCTTGACCATCACGCCGCTGGTGTTGGCGCTTGTGATCGGCCATCTGCAATTAAAAGCGTACAGGAACACGTGAGCGGGGCCGAGTTCCTGATTTGGCTAATTTGCTTTCAGGGGCCATCAGCCCTTGGCGGGCCAGCCCTTGCCCCATCTGGCTAAGCGGCCTAGAGGTGCCGCCCATGGCCCGTCTTTTGCACCACCGTCCCGCCCGACATTGCCACCGCTAGCCGGGGCCTGCCTTCACGCGACATGTTTGCGCCGAACCGCACGCCTCTCCACCCGAGGGACGGTGTGTCCTTCTGCCCGTGACCCGATAACCTTTTTCGAGATTTCCAGATGGCCGCCAAGAACAAGAAGCCCCAGCGTCTCAAGGCCCGCCAACCCCGCGGCTTTCAGGACCGTATGGCGGGGGACATCCGCGCGACGGATGAGATGCTGCGCAAAATCCGCGAGGTTTTCGAGCGCTACGGCTTCGACCCGGTCGAAACGCCGATGTTTGAATATACCGATGCGCTGGGCAAATTTCTGCCCGACACCGACCGCCCCAACGAGGGTGTTTTTTCGCTTCAGGATGATGACGAGCAATGGATGAGCCTGCGTTATGACATGACGGCACCGCTGGCCCGTCATTTCGCACAAAACATCAACGAGTTGCAGACGCCGTATCGGACGTATCGGGCGGGGTATGTGTTTCGGAACGAGAAACCGGGGCCGGGACGTTTCCGCCAGTTCATGCAGTTTGATGCGGATACGGTGGGGGCGTCAGGCCCGGCGGCGGATGCTGAGATGGCCATGATGATGGCGGATACAATGGAGGCGCTGGGCGTGGCGCGCGGGGATTATGTGGTTCGGGTGAACGACCGGCGTGTGCTGGACGGGGTGATGGATGCGCTCGGCATCGAGGAGCCGGAGAAGCGGCTCGGCGTGCTGCGGAGCATCGACAAGCTGGACAAATTTGGGATCGAAGGAGTGCGTGGATTGCTGGTCAAGTGGCGCCTGGATGAAAGCGGGGATTTTACGAAGGGCGTGGGTCTCGAAGAAGGAAAGATCGATTTCCTTATGTTTTGTTTCGAAGAACTTGATCTATCGAACATACTTGCTGGCAGTAGCGAGGATGTGAATAGCTGGTTCTCTGGTTTCTTTGACGGTCGAATGCGAGGTGTTTCTGTAACCGAAAAGGCCACCCTTACAGGTCAAATACCATCTCAGACGCTACATGGACTGGCATCATTGAAAGCTGTTCAGCTACAGGCGGAGGCGTGTGGTTACGGGTCCGACCGCATCCGCATCGATCCCTCCTGCGTCCGCGGTCTCGAATATTACACCGGCACGGTCTTTGAATGTGAACTCACCTTCCCCGTCACTAACGAAAAGGGCGAGACCGTCACCTTCGGCGCGGTCGCCGGTGGGGGACGCTATGACGGTCTTGTTAAGCGGTTCACAGGACAGGATGTGCCTGCCACCGGATTTTCCATCGGAGTCTCGCGCCTCGCCACGGCGCTGAAAAATCTCGGCAAGCTTGATACCGCTGCGCCCGTTGGCCCTGTCGTCGTTACGGTTATGGACCGGGATGCCGAGGCGCTGGCCGGCTATCAGAAGCTGGTGCAGGAGTTGCGCACCGCAGGCATTCGCGCAGAGATGTATCAGGGGAACCCGAAGAATTTCGGCAAACAGCTCCAATATGCTGACCGCCGCAACTCTCCCGTTGCCATCATTCAAGGTAGTGCGGAGCGCGCGAATGGTGAGGTGCAGGTGAAGGACCTCATCGAGGGCGCGCGGCTGGCTGAAGGCATTACCGATCATACCGAATGGCGTGGCGAGGGCGGCGCTCGCCCGGCGCAACAGACGGTGAAGGTTGAGGATATGGTGGAGACCGTGCGCGGAATTTTGGGGCTGGGGGATAATGGCTGACATCGCACCCCCCACCCGGATCGGCTGCGCCACAGCACTTCCCCTCCCGGGGGAGGCGAAGTGCTGAGGCGATGCCCTGCCAACCTCCCCCTGGAGGGGAGGTCGAAACGCGCCTGCGTTTCGGGTGGGGGGCCTGTGCGGCTGATACAGACACCATGACCCTCGACACCTTCCTCACCTCCCGCACCGATGCACGCCCATCTATTGACATCCTCCAGCCCGCCGACCCGTTCCTGGAAGCGGCAGGGGAGAGTCTGCGTCGGCGTATTTTCATCACTGAAAGCACGGGAGCAGGCCCGCTTTGCCTGCGGCCAGAATTCACCATTCCGCTTTGCCTTGCCCGCAAGGGAGAGAAGGCCGGGCGCTTTGCCTATCGCGGCACGGTCTTCCGTCAGGGGCGGGGGGAGTTTCAGCAGGCCGGACTGGAGGACCTGGGTCACGCGGCTAGCGCCGAACGAGACGCGCAGGCCGTGCGAGACATGGCCGGTGCGCTTGCCGCCTGCGGCCTTACCGACATCACGATCACCCTTGGCGACCAGGCGATTTTCGAGCGGGTCGTGGCCGCGCTTTCTCTGCCTGACGGCATCGCCGCGCGGCTGTCACGGGCCTTTGGGGACGACGCCTCAGTTGCTACGCAAATCAAGGCCCTCACCAAACCCCGCGCCACCGGCTCGACGGAAGCCGACCGACTGGCGCAGGCGGGGGATGCGGCGGCGCTGGAAGCTCACATTGCAGCGCTTATGGAACAGGCCGGCCTTCCCCCCACCGCCGGACGTCGCGCCGCCGACATTGCCGCGCGTGCCATTGCCCGGGCGCAAGAGGCGCAGTTCACTCTGACGGCGCAACAGGGGGAAACTCTGCGCGCCTTCCTCGCCCTTGACACGCCACTGTCGGAAGCGGGCGATGCCTTGGCGCAATTTGCAGATCAAGGCGGCCTTGCTCTTGGCGACACGCTCAACCAGTTCCGCGAGCGGGCCAGTGCGCTGGATGGCCTCACTGTGCGCTACCGCGCTTCCTTTGGGCGCAAACTTGAATATTACACCGGCGTTGTTTTTGAGGCCGAGGCGGGCGGGCAGACCGTCGCTGGCGGCGGTCGCTATGACCGACTTTGTACGCTGCTTGGCTATGACGAACCCACTCCCGCTGTCGGCTTTTCGCTCGATTTGGAGCGGGCGGAAAAAGCGGGGGGCACGCCATGACACTCACCATCGCCGTGCCCTCCAAGGGGCGCATGAAGGAGGATACGCTGGCGCGTTTTGCCGCCGCGGGTCTGCCGATCGCACCGCCGTCGGATCGCTCCTACCAGAGCCAGATTGAGGGGCGGAATGACCTCACCGTGCTGTTCCTGTCAGCTTCCGAAATTGCCCGAGAATTGGCGCGGGGCACCGTGCATCTTGGTGTGACGGGGGAAGACCTTGCTCGCGAGAGCGTTGCCAATGCGGATGGAGCGATGGATTTCCTCGTGCCACTTGGCTTCGGCAAGGCGGATGTCGTGGTCGCCGTGCCGGCGGCTTGGGTTGATGTGGAGACCATGGCTGATCTCGACGATGTAGCAGCCACCTTCCGCGCCCGCACCGGGCGGCGGTTGCGCGTGGCGACAAAATACTGGCGTCTCACCCAATCCTTCTTCGCCAGTCACGGGGTTGCCGTTTACCGGATTGTCGAAAGCCTCGGCGCGACCGAAGGCGCTCCGGCGGCTGGCAGCGCGGACGCCATTGTCGACATCACCTCCACCGGCTCAACCATCCGCGCCAATGCGCTGAAGATTTTGAAAGACGGCGTGATCCTGCAAAGTCAGGCGACGCTCACTGCGGCCAAGGGCGCCGCGTGGGACGAGACGCGCCGTGCGCAGGTGGATGAGGTGACGGCACGGTTGAGAGTGTAAGCTGAGCCATGATCCGAGTTCTCTTTATTCTCGTTGTCTGGCTTTGGCCCCACGTTCCCGCCGTCGCTGAAGATTTCACTCAACTTGGCCCGCGCCCCTTCTATCTGGTGGACCAGATGGACAAGAGTGAACTGAAGTCGAAGCTTGAGGCCTGCAAAGCCGGGCCATTCGCGCCTTCTAACTGGTCCATAGGTCACCGCGGCGCGGCGCTGATGTTCCCTGAGCACACGAAAGAAAGCTACATTGCGGCCGCCCGGCAGGGAGCCGGAATCATCGAGTGCGATGTGACGTTCACCAAAGACAAAGAGCTCGTTTGCCGTCACGCGCAAAACGATCTCCACACCACAACCAACATCCTGGCGACGCCGCTTGCAGGCAAATGCACCGCCGGTTTCACCCCGGCGACCAGCGTGAGCTCAGCTTCTGCCGAATGCCGCGCCAGCGACATCACGCTTGCCGAATTCAAAACGCTCGACGCCAAGATGGATGCCGCCAACCGCGCCGCAACGACGCTTGAGGGTTTTATGGACGGCACGGCCTCCTTCCGCACCGACCTCTATTCTCCCGGCACGCTGATGACTCATGCTGAGAGCATCGCGCTCATCAAAAGCCTTGGCCGCAAATTCACGCCGGAGCTGAAATCACCTTCCGTTGAGATGCCATTTGAGGGCTACAGCCAGGCCGACTACGCGCAGGCTATGATCGAGGAATATAAGGCCGCTGGCGTGCCCGCTGCCGATGTTTGGCCCCAAAGCTTCAATCTGGAAGACGTGCTGTACTGGATCGAGAACGACCCGGAGTTCGGCAAACAGGCCATCTATCTCGACGGCAGCTATTCAATCGACGGCTGGTCGCCAGAAGATGAGAGCACCTGGGCCGATACGATGGCGAGCCTGAAGGCGCGCGGCGTCAACTACATCGCTCCGCCATTATGGGTGCTGGTGAAGCTTGAAGGCGGCCAGATGGTTCCCTCGCTCTACGCCACCAAGGCAAAGGAAGCCGGGCTTGAAATCATTACCTGGACTGCGGAACGCTCTGGCCTGCTGAAGAACGGCGGCGACTGGTATTACCGAACCGTCACGGATGCGATTGACAGCGAAGGTGATGTTTTCGAGCTGATGCATGTGTTGCACCAGGAGGTTGGTATAGCTGGCTTGTTTTCCGATTGGCCCGCCACCACGACCTTCTATGCCAATTGCTTCGACCTGAAATAGGCCTACGCAAACGGAAAGAGCCGCTTCTTTGTGGCTGAGCTCTTTTTGCAATTCTGATGGTGTTCGAAATTAGAGCAATCCATGACATTTTCCCTTCCAAGCCCATTTTTTTCTGGACAATAACCGGCAAGTTTCTGCCTTAGCTGACCGGCTGGAACTTTGATCTCCGGTTGAGCGCTGCGAGAGGAATGGTTGTACGACAGGCGAATGACGGCCAAGCGAACAAAGCTGCTGGTTGGACTGCTTTATCGAATGGCAGTTTTTGGAGTTTATGAGAAAACAGTCATGATCGTGTAGTCCGAATGCGTATTGCGAACACTCTGCAAAGCAAGCCGA
>CAKMZB010000009.1 GCA_929200315.1 uncultured Alphaproteobacteria bacterium
CCGTTCAATGCACCGCCCGTCCAGTTGAATGTATCAAGACCATCGGTGGCGCCACTGGCAGCCACGTCATCGCCGTAGATGATCCCCGTCGTTGTCCCGCCGACCAGATTGTAGATGTCATTACCACGACCCATGATCACGTTGCCGTTGATGGTGCCTGCGCTGGTGGCAAACAGATTGCCGCCGGAATAGTCCGCGTCATCGTCGACGCCGTCGCGGTCAAGATCACCATCGCGGATGGCAATGCCTGAAACAGCATTCACCGTCACACCAGCAACGATGTCCAACGTGCCGCCAGCCGAGGACAGGGTCTTGATGCCCGTGCCATAACCCATGCCATCGGTTGCACCACCGTTAATGGTGGCGCCTGCGGCAATGTCGAGATCAAACCCGCCGCCAAAAGCCTGGGCTCGCACGCCGTCAGATCTGGCACCCGTCGCATTGATGGTCATTCCGCCAATGTTGCCAAAGGCCGTGCCGGAGCCATCGGCCTGGGTCACCACGCCGCCTGCAGCCGTGCCGCCGGCAGTGATTGTTCCCGCTCCGGTAACCGACGCAGTTGCATCGCCCCCTGCGCCTGGATTGGATGCATAGGCATAAACTGCGTTCACATCGCTGATGCCGGCTCCGCCCACCGTGGTCGAACCACCGGTCGCGTTAGCAAAGGCATCGCCGGTACCCAGCGCATTACCAAACACGCCGTGGGACCCTGCCCCGGTTGTGGTCACCGCAGCGCCGGAGTTCTGGGCAATCGCATCGCCGGAGCCGTTGTTGATGGCCGCAACACCGCGGGCATTGTCAGCAGTCGTATCAACCGTACCGCCGGAAGCAACTGCCTGAGCGACCGCTGCACTCGCAGCGTTCCGTATCTCAGCACGAAGACCGTCAGCCATCGCGCCATCGGTATCGACAACGCCGCCCGCCATGTCGATCAACGCATTACCGGTTCCAGTGGAGAGTGCATTAAGGCCATGAGCACTAGCACCATCGGTGTTCACCGTGCCCGCATCCATATCAACAAAAGCAACACCGGACCCGGCATTGTCTGCAGCCGCACCGCGTGAATCATCTGCCGTCGTGGTGATCGTACCGCCCGTCAGTCTAGCCGTAGCGTTACCAGTTGAGCCACCATCTCCATCTGCAAGGAGACCATCGGAACGCAGACCACTTGTCTGAACGGAACCCGACGTGATCTGCGCGGTGGCATCTGCCCCGGCTGCGATTCTTGCATAGACGCCCGTCGCATCGTCACCGCTTGTCGTAACTGCGCCACCTTCGACAGTCGCGACAGCAGATCCGCCGCTACCGGTCGATCGTGCGACAACACCGCGGGAACCATCACTGGTGGTCGTTACTGTGCCGCCAGATGTCCGTGCAAACGCCTGAGCAGTGCTCGCACCATTGAAGACAAGCGCCCGTATCCCGTCAGCCTGACTGCCATTCCCGTCCACATCTGTCGCAACGCTGCCACCCGACATGTCGACAACGGCGTTGCCTGTCCCATCTGCATGAGCGCTCAAGCCGATGGAGTTAGCGCCGCGAGTCTCAACAGACGCATCGTCTGTCATCGTCACCTGCACCTGGCCGGAACCATTGCTACGAGCTTCTGCACCTTCGGCAGAGTTACCGAATGTATCAACCTCAACATCACCTGACAGGGCAACGGAGACAACAGCAGCACTGTTACCAGTGGATTCCGAAAATAGACCAGCTGCCCCACCGCCAGTGGTGGTCACAGTACCGCCCGATGCTGACGTAGCAGCCGCGCCGGCGCCTGTTGCAAGAGCGTGCAAGCCATGCGCTGCGGTGCCCTGCGTCGACACAGAAGCATCGTCGGCTATCGTGACCTGCACTGCGCCGCTGCCGTTCGTGACGGCGAGCGCACCCCGCGAGTTGTTTGTAAATGTCGTGACCTGCGCATCTCCTGACAATGCCACTGACACCAGAGCATTGCTGTTGCTTGTGGATTCAGCACGAAGACCGTCAGCAGTTGCGCCGTTCGTGGTCACCGTGCCGCCCGACATCGCGATCGATGCGGTGCCCGTACCCGCACCAAAGACCAGCGCGTGTAAACCGTATGCGTCGGTACCCTGTGTATCGACTGCGCTGTCGCCCATCATCATGACCGTGACCGCGCCGGAGCCGTTCGACTGAGCCACAGCACCACGGGAACTATCCGTGGTGGTATCCACATCGGCATCGCCGGAGACCTGAGCCGTCACCGCGCCGGAACCGCCATTGATCGATTCCGCACGAACACCATCGGCAGTCGCGCCCGTCGTTGTCACAGACCCACCGCTGGCATCCGCCACAGCATCCGCATTGCCGGTCGCCGCCGCAAACACACCGTGCGCGTTGGCGCCACTCGTATCCACATCAGCCCCGGCAGCAGAAGCAAAGGCCTGACCATCTGCACCATTGGTGATCGCTGCGACACCGCGGGAGCCGTTTGTCTCGGTATTCACAATCCCGCCCCTGGCGACAGCTTGTGCATTCGCCGTGCTCGCCGCGTTCTGTATCTCGGCCCGCAAGCCGTCAGCCGTCGCACCATCGGTATCAACGGTGCCAGCCAACATATCGACTTCCGCATTGCCAGTGCCGGTGGCAATGGCATTGAGACCATGGGCGTTTGTGCCATCGGTGTTCACTGACCCGGCATCCATATCGACAGATGCCACACCGGACCCGGCATTCTCAGCCGCCGCACCCCGCGATCCGTCCGCCGTCGTGGTAATCGTACCGGATGTAACCATGGCAGTCGCTTGGCTGGATGCACCGACATTCTGAACCTCAGCACGCAGGCCGTCAGAATCGACCCCACTTGTATCGATTGTGGCAGTACCACCAATACCAGCCATTGCCCCGGCCTGGTCCGTGGAAATCGCATGCGCGCCCGCAGAACCTTCGCCGGTCGTATCAACATCGGCAGTTTCCAACACACTTGCGATAGCGTTGTACTCCGCACTCGTGCCCGTCTGCTCCGCACGCAGACCATCGGCGCCGTCGCCGGACGTCGCGACGACCGAGTCGCCGGAAGCTTCGGCTATCGCATGCGCAAACGAATTGTGCAGGGCGTATATGCCGTGGCTGCTTGTACCAGCAGTTGTGATCGTGCCGCCGGACTGTTCGGCAAAGGAATCGTTGAAGTTAAAGACCCCCTGGCCGGCATTTGTCTCTGCCCGCACACCTTGCGAATTGTTACCTTCGGTCTCCACTGTGCCACCACTCAGCAGAGCGTGCGCGCCGACGACCGGCGCATCAGGGCCCGCACCTTCCTGCAGTGCGTAAACGCCGTGGCTGTTAATATGGGATGTTAGGACGTCCCCGGCAAGAACCTGAGCCATGGCCGTTCCGGTACCTTGGCTCGGCGTGTCACGGGCGGTGACATAGGCGAAGAGGCCATAACCTTCACCCAAACGTGGGCTCGTGATCTGTGCCGCGTTGATATCGATCGTCCCGTCCGTTGTGCCGTTGAGCGTAACAAAGGCATTGCCGGAACCGTCATTCTGGGCGACAAGACCAGATCCATTCACAGCATTAATCGTTCCACCCGTCATCGATACGACGGCGTCTTCTTCGTTCGCATCCTGAGTGACATGCGCATAGGCAGCGTAGGGACCAAGGATGCCACCGTTGATTGCACCCGTCTGCTCAATGTTAATCGTTCCCGCCTCCATTGAAACAGTAGCTGCGCCTAAACCGTCATTGCGCGCATGGAGCGAGTAGGACCTATTATCCTCGAACAGAGCAGCCTCGATAGTGGTGTTTATCGTACCAGGACCGCCACCAGCATTGTGCATGCTTGTATGCGCGGTACTCGTATTACCTGCATCCGTTACTGAGGAGAAAACGCTGGCCAACAGGCGCGGACCCCGATGGTTTAACGTGCCACCACCAAAGACTGCAGTCGCGGTACCTCCCTCAGCATTCAGCGCATAGACGCCGTAGGCTAGAATACCGTTATTGGTGAGGTCTGCTGTACCACCATTCATCTCAGCACGGGCGGCACCAGTCGACGTAAATACGTTGCTAGTATTGCTGACTATCGCAGCAGCAATTTGCGATTCAAAACCGCTGGAATCTACCGTGCCTCCGTTGAAAATGGCAGTTGCATTGCCATTGGCATCATTTATTGCCTCAATGATAACCATCCGGGCACCAATATTTGTAAACGTTCCCGAATTGGCAATTGCAATGGCGTTTCCCGTCCTGGTAGGATCTGCTCCGAATACACGTGCCAGACCGTGACTTGCATCTCCTGGACCAGCTAAATCCATCCCTGGTATTGTTGTAACAGTGTTGTCGCCATCGAAGGTGACTATTGCATTCCCGTTGCCATGCTGCAGAGCTTGGACTGCAGAGACTTGCTGACCATAGATTTGAATGCTCCCGCCGTTGACATCGACAATGGCGTCGCCCGTGTCCATTGTGCCAACTTGGTCCATCACCTCTGCCGTATAGCCGCCACCCTCAAAAGTTAAGGATGAACCACTGTTTATGATGATTTCCGCGTTCCCAAACCCGGCCTGGAGGGCATGACCCAACGAGACGACCTGACGGTTCGTACCTATCGGGACCAAAAAACGACTGCCCCTAACCACAGGAGCGTCGCCGCCGTTACCAACTGTGATGCGGGCCGTTGACGCCGTTCCCGGGCTGGAACCGCCGGCTATCGCCTGCAAAACGACACTGCCCCTCTCCCTGGCGGCTACGGAACTGTCTCCAGTCACTTCCACCAACGCATTGCCCGTGCCTTGATGCGCTGCGAACAGAGCAGATGATGATTCAAACTCAACTTCGACCGAACCACCAGTCATGGTAACGATCGCATTGCCTTCGGAGTCATCTTTGGTTTTCCAGGCAAAGGCACCATGGGCACCAACGGGCTCCGTCATCGGCAGTGGAAAATCTATCCCATCATCAGTACTAATCGTGCCGCCGTTTATACGAACGACTGCATCACCTTCACCACGGTGAACGGCAAATGCGCCCACAGCAAAACCGCCATTGGTAATGGACGCTCCATCGTTCATCGTCACGATCGCATCGCCGGTGCCGAGCTCATTCCGGATTTCTGCAAACAAAGCCGCACCGGCATTGCCACTGGTGGTAACTGCCGCTCCGTTGTTGGTGATACTTGCATCGCCCAAAAGCGAATCATTGACCGCGTAGGCGCCGTTGGTCTGACGGACACTTGACGACGTGACGTTAATACTTCCCGAATTGAGGATAATGGTGGCGTCAGCATCATTTAAGGGCTCGTCATTGTTCGCATCCCCAATGCCCAGGTTCTCAAGGACCCCCGCCCTGATTCCATGGGCGGCTTGACCTGTTGTAATGATCTCTGGAGTGGCGCCGGCATTATTGCCGAAAATAACAGTGGCATCACTTGCCATTCTGTCATTGAGTCCTGCAAAAGCAACAGCGTCAATGCCAATCTGACCCACAATACTAGTAACCGTTGGCCCATCCCCAGACGTTATGATTTGATCAAAATTAAACGCCTCAATGACGACATTTCTATTCAAACCACTGGCGGCAGCGGGATCAGTTAAGACGGCGATCCCATTTGCAGCTGCACCGCCCACCCCATCGGTGGCATTGACGGTGGAATCATTGATTCTGAGGGTAAGATCGGCATCGGTGGCGCGATATATGACCCCGTCGACATAATCCGGATACTGGGTATCACCAATACCCATACCATCACACACGATCGTATCGGGACCGGCGGTTTCCGGACCGCATTCTTCATCCGCTAGAGCTGAACCTACACCGAATGAGGCCGTCGCAACCGCGGAGGCCAAAACAATTCCGCAAACGTAAGGCGCACAGCTCACAACCTTGCCCTTGTACTTCGTCAGGCGTCCGCCACGAGTGGTCTGTTTAATCCGGTCCATCAAAAATACTCACAAGGGCCCAAGTCGCGGGGCGCCAAATCGCTGTTACAGGACTCGATCCGACGGATGTCGGTTCGAGTGACTGCAAACAACTTTCTCCCAACATGGTTAAGAAAGGCTTCCACCGTTGGGCCAAGGGGTAAAATTGCGCTACTTTCACCCCCAATGAAGCGATAATTGCCTGGGTCAGCTAAAAAGACGGGCGGTTTTGTTCAGATCCACGGATAGGTGTAGCAGCAGTCATTTTGCCCCTGTCAAGAACGAAAAACCCCGCTGATGGACCACATCAACGGGGTTTGATCGATCGTATGGCTGGGCCTCTACCAGTTGATCATGACACCAGCATTGGCTGACATGGCATCCATGCCTTCATGCCGATTGAAGACACTTTGCTGGTAAGTCCCCTGGAGGTAGGCAGTGACATTCTCCTCGACATGGAATTCGCCGCCAATGCCGATTTCCCACCAGGTGCTCTCGCGGGTCGATTTCAGCTGCGCGCCGTTATAGTCGACGGAGGTTGTCGACAGGGAATCGTGCCAAATGTTGGTAACGATATAGGCGTAGTCACTGGATGATGCGGTCTCTGATTCCTCATCCAGGCTGAAGTTGAGGTTGGCCCCAAGGCGCGCACGCAGCATACGGTTGCTCGACAGATCCACCACATTGCCACGCGTATCGGTGAACGAGCCAACGCCGCTGGCATGTTTGCCGATCAGCTGCCATTGCGGCGTGATCGAAATGTCCTCGTCCAGCTGGAATTCGTGGCCGGATTCAATCGACAGCATCACAAGACGCCCGGCCACATCTTCGGCCAGGACCTCGTCTGTGACCGTGTCATAGTCCGTGGTCAGCCAGTTGTACTGGCTCTGGATGTCCACATAGGCGCCATCGTTGTTGTACCAGGTGGCCGTGGCACCAACACCAAAGGCCTGGGTATCCACATCAGCGAAGCTCGACATGCCCTGGACATCCGCACCGGAAGTTGAGCCCTGAAGCGTCAGGCCGAAGACCCATTGGCCATTCTCATCTTCTTCGGTGGGGATATCGATCCCCGCCTGGAAGCCACCAACAGTCTGCTCGTAATCGCCATAACCGGAGGTCGTGTGGAAGGTGTTGGCATCCTTTTTATGTCCCCAGAACCGGGTCCATGCACTTTTGATCTCAAAGTCACCGGTCGCATCATCTTTGGAATGACGGTGCCAACCAACGCGCTCCACAAGGGTGGGAGCATCCATCGCATCGAACCAGATATGTGGTGTCTGCTCATAGGGCGGACGCACCACATCATCAAAGACGCGCAGGAACCACTGCTGACCATCCAGCACCAGCTGGTAGTCGAAAGTACCAGAGGAAACAGAGCCACCAGCGAGGACGAAGTCGTTGGCATCGGTGGACCCACCGGTCACATCAACAACGAGGACATCATTGCCCGTTGCATCTTCCGGCGGTGCGGTGATGTTAGCGACCGAGATCGTTGAGGTGCCTGTTACAGCACCAGCTATGATCATGGTGTCGGCCACATCATTTTCAAAGTCGACATCGGTGAAGAAGACACCACCACCCTGATAATTGCTGGAAATATCGATGAAGTTTCCGGTCGTGCCGTTCAACGCATTGATGCTCGTGCCCGCAGTATGAACCACGCTACCAGTCACGAAGAGATCGTTTGTGATGTTGAGCGTGTTTCCGTTCTGCAAGAACAGCCCCTGCCCCGGGTCACCACCGGTCACCAGCGTGGCCGTTCCATTGACGGAATCGTTAAACGTCGTCACGCCGCCGATCAGGTGGATCTGCTCCCAGTTGATCACGGTCTGCGTGTCGATGGCCTGCGTGCCGCCAGGGCCAGGGAAGTTCTTGTCGAAGATATTGAGCACGTCGATGAAGCCGTCAGCGGTCGAGACATCATCACCACCATCGAGGATCTCCGAGCGCAGGCCGTTGCCGCCATCATAGTCGGATGCAGCAAAGACGTTACCCGTGTCCGACCCGTCCTGGCCGCGATATGCACCGTCGAGCTGACCGCCGGTCCAGTTGAACGCATCATTGCCGTCCGTGACGCCACTCGCCGCAACGTCATCGCCGTAAATGTTGCCGTCGGTAAGGCCGTCAACCAGATCGTAGCGGTCATCACCACGGCCCAGGATCACATCGCCGTTGATCGTGCCCGCCGAGGTGGCAAATAGATTGCCGCCCGAATGGTTCATATCATTGTCAACACCATCGCGGTCCAGATCACCATCGCGAATGGCGATGTTGGAGAGCGCGTTCACCGTCACACCGGTTGCAATATTTAGCGTACCGCCGGCAGAAGACAGCGTCTTGATGCCTGTGCCGGCCCGTAGCAAACCATCTAGCGCACCACCATTGATTGTGGTGCCTGTGGCAATGTCGATATTAAAACCACCACCAAAAGACTGCGCACGTACACCGTCCGATCTGAGACCCTGAGCATTGATCGTCACACCGCCAATGGTGCCACGGGCCTGGCCTGATCCTTCAACCTGCATGACCACACCGCCAGCATTGTCGCCGTCGACGTCGATCATCGTACCCGGACCGCTCACCATGGCGACCGCGTCGCCCGCGGCCAACCCATTGGATTTATAGGCATAGACCCCGTTCGCACCGTCTGCGGTCACCGTGGTGGTGCCGCCATTGGCCTGGGCATCAGCATTTCCCGATCCAGCAGATTCGGCATAGACGCCGTGCGATCCTGCCCCCCTCGTAATAATGTCGGCCCCATTGTTCTGGGCCGTGACGAGGCCTGAACCATTGCCGATGGCCGCAATACCGCGGGCATTGTCCGCGGACGTGTCAATCGAACCACCCGAAGCTATGGCCTGTGCCGTTGCCATACTGGCCGCGTTGGCGATCTCAGCCCGCAGGCCGTCTGCTCCGACGCCGGCCGTGGTAACCGTACCGCCCGACATCGTGATCAGCGCATTGCCAGTTCCGCTTGAAAAAGCAGCCAAACCAACGGATCCAGCACCGCGAGTCTCAACAGACGCAGTACCGGCCATCGTGACCTGCGCCTGGCCGGACCCGTTGCTGCGAGCTCCCGCACCCAGGGCAAAGTCACCGAACGTATCAACGTCAACAATCCCTAACAGTGAAACGGAAACAAGAGCTGCACTGTTGCCGGTGGATTCAGCGAACATGCCCAATGCACCGGCACCCTCGGTGCTTACGGAGCCCTCGCCTGCACGAACATTGGCCGGACCGGAACCTGATGTAAAAGCGTGAAGACCATGTGATTCAGTACCCTCAGTCGACACAGAAACGTTGGTACCCTCAGCTATAGACACCTGCGCCAGACCAGAGCCAACGGCAAGTGCAACAGCACCACGAGAATTGTCTGCAGTAGTCGTAACCTGCGCATTTCCAGAAAGTGCGACTGTTACCGCCGCCGCGCTGCTGTTATTTGTTGATTCAGCGCGAAGACCGTCAGCATTTGCACCGGTGGTGGCAACAATACCATCGGAGATATCGATCTCGGCTCCGCCAGAGCCTGTCGCAAGGGCATTCAAACCATGGGAGTTTGAACCGCTCGTCCGCACCTGCCCAGGGTTGCTCATATCAATTCTCGCAAGACCGGCCCCATTGTTCTCAACAGCAACACCGCGGGCATTGGCCGCTGAGGTGTTCACCGTGCCGCCGGTGAAAAAGGCCTGAGCGTTGGAACTGTTGGCCGCGTTGGTGATCTCCGCCCGCAGACCGTCCGCACCAGCGCCGTTCGTGTCCACCACACCATCATTCATGGTGACCATCGCGGTGTTTGTACCCGCTCCGAAGACCAGCGCGTGCAGGCCATAGGCGTTGGCGCCCTGGGTCTCGACGTTGCCGTCTTCCATCAAAACCATAACCTCGCCTGAACCGTTGGACCGGGCAAAAGCACCGCGGGAACCATCCGTGCTGGTATCAACATCCGCATCGCCGGAAATCTGCGCCTGAACATTGCCGGAACCGCCATTGATCGATTCCGCACGAACGCCATCGGACGTTGCTCCGATCGTCGTGACAAACCCGCCGCTCGCATCAGCCACAGCATCTGCATTGCCGGTCGCTGCCGCAAACACACCATGAGCGTTCGCGCCACTCGTATCCACATCCGCATCGGCGGCCGAGGCGAAAGCACGGCCATCTGCACCATCGGTGATCGCCGCAATACCGCGCGAGCCATCAGCGGATGTGTTCACAGACCCACCGTTCGCGACAGCTTGTGCATCCGCACCGCTTGCTGCGTTCTGTATCTCAGCACGAAGACCGTCGGCCATCGCACCGTCGGTATCGACAGCACCACCAGCCATCTCAATCGCCGCCATGCCCGTTCCGGTGGCGAGTGCGTAGAGCCCGTAGCCGCCTGTGCCATCGGTGTTTATTGAGCCGGCATCCATATCAACAAGTGCAGTACCGGAGCCGGCATTTTGTGCAACAAGGCCAGAGCCACGCGTTGCATTGATTTCACCGCCGGTCATCTGCGCTCGGGCGATTGAAGTATTGCTGCCCTGCGAAACATGCGCAAAGGCCGCATAGCCTTGGTCGGCATCAAAGTTAATCGTTCCCGCCTCCATGGAGACGGTCGCGGCACCAAGCCCCGCGTTGCGCGCCAGAAGCGAGAAGGAACGCAAAGCGTCGGTGGCGAACGGGTTGGACACTGTGGTGTTTATCGTGCCAGCGCCATCATTGCCTTCATCATACATGCGCACCGACGCAGCGCTGGTGTTGGTTGCGTTTGTAATTGAAGCGACCACGCTGCCCACCAGCTGCGTGCCTTCATGGTTCAACGTTCCGCCGCCAAAGAGTGCGTTGGCTGCACCGGCCTCGCTGTTGAGCGCATAGATGGCGTAGGACAGGCCGCCGGTATTGGTCAGATCAGCCGTGCCGCCGTTCATTTCAGCCTGTGCGATGCCTGTTGCCAGGAAACCAGCATCAAAGTTGCTGACTTCAGCACGGGCAATCATCGACTGAAGCCCAGTGGAATCCGCATCACCGCCATTGAACGCCGCCGTTGCGTTGCCGGCGGCTTGGTTCAGTGCGTACAGAATATTGATTGCGGTGCCTTCGGCGTCGAAATTCCCTTCCTCGGCAATGGCTGTGGCGTTGCCAGTTCTGAGGGATCGGTCGGTATCAAGACCGCCGACCAGCGCGAAACCATGGCTGAGGCTGGACGGGGCCGTAAAGTTACCGCCCGGGGTTGTTATGATGGTCGGTCCGGTGCCCAACATCTGGTCACCAAGGGTGACCATGGCATCGCCGTTGCCCTGTTGAACGGCCTGTGCGACATTGGCCCCAACACCATAGGTCTGGATGGTGCCACCATTGACATTAATAATGGCGTCCCCGGTGTCATCGATAACGCCGTCCACGTCCTGGACCCGCGCCGTGTAACCAAACCCCTCATACGTGATGGAGGAACCACCGTTCACGATAATTTCAGCATTGCCGTAACCGGCCTGCACAGCAAGACCCAACGAAACGGCCTGACGGGTTACCCCCATCGGAAGAGGATCGTCATCGCGGCTGGCTTCAATTCTAGCATCACCATCAACGGTAATGCGGGCGGTTGTCGCATTTCCTGCACTCGAGCCATTCGCCACCGCAGCAAGAGCGTTGCCGCCGATTTCCCGGGAGGCAACAAAACTGTCACCGCTGACGTTCACCAAAGCATTGCCGTCGCCCTGATTGGCAGCATACAGACCAAATGACGTTGAAAGCTCAACCTCGACGGAACCGCCGGTCATCGTCACGGTAGCATCGCCCGCAGAAGCTGCTTTATCCTTGAAAGCAAAGGCACCGTGAGCGTTTTCTGGCGGCCCAATTGGGGGGAAATCAACCCCATCGTCTGTGTTGATCGTGCCGCCCTCAATTCGAACGGTGGCATCCCCTTCACCCCGATGAACAGCAAAGGCGCCCGCCGCCGAGCCGCCATTTGTGATAGAAGCGCCAGCGGACAGCGTTACAGCTGCAGTGCCCGTACCGAGTTCGTTTCGGATTTCTGCAAACAGAGCCGACCCGGCGTCACCAGTGGTGATAACGGCCGCACCGCTGTTGGTAATAATTGCGTCACCAAGAGCAGAATCGTTGAGGGCGTAGGCGCCATTGCTTTGGAAACCCGCCGCCGACGTAACGCGGATCGTACCCGAACGCAGGTCAACCGTAGCGTCAGCATCATTTGTCGGTTTACTCAGATTTGCATCTTCAAGAACCGCAGCGCGTATCCCGTGGGCCTCACGGCCTGTTGTTATAATTTCTGGAGTCGTACCCGCCACATTGTTGCCAAAGATCACCGTCGCGTTGCTGGCCAGTCCGTCTGTGGTTCCGGCGGTTGAGACGGCGTCAATGCCAATTTGGCCCAAAATACCAGTTTCCGTAGGCCCATCGCCCGATGTTTTGATCTGATCGAAATCAAAGGCATTGATGATAATCTGTTTGTTCGCTCCAGTGGTGGCGAACGGATCAGTTGCGCCAACAACACCATTTGCTGCCGCGCCTGGCGTGACCATGCCATCCGTCACATTAATGGTGTCGTCGTTGATCGTTATGGTGAGGTCCGCGTCTGTGTTGAGATACACAATACCGTCAGTATAAGTGTCATAGTCCGGATCGGCGTTCGTACAGGCTACAGCCGTTACACCCGGCCCATCGGCACCGCATTCCGACGCAAAGGTTGGGTCCGTACCAAACGGTACCATGGCGACCGCGGACGCCAGAACAATCCCGCAGACGTAAGGCGCACAGCTCACGACCTTGCCCTTGTACTTCGTCAGGCGTCCGCCACGGGTGGTCTGCTTAGTCCGGTCCATCAAAAATACTCACAAGGGCCCAGGTCGCGGGGCGCCAAATCGCTGTTGCAGGACTCGAGCCAACGGATTTCGGATCGAGTGACTGCAAACAACTTTCTCCAAACATGGTTAATAAAGGCTTCCACCGTCGGGCTCAGGAGCAAAAGTTGTGCTGCTTTCTCTGCGAATTGAACGAGAACACGCCGGATCAGCCCAAAGGACGGGCGATTTTGCTCGAATCCATGGATAGGCGAGTGCCCGTCATCTTGATCTCGTCAGGGGGAAGAGACGCCGATGGATTTTGGAAATGGTTTAGTCATCTGAAAAATAGGCAGAAAAAGATGCGGCAGACTTCCCCCACCTAAAAAGAAGTCACTCGTAGCCAGTCATTTCTAGATAGCCGCGTCCGGCATGACTGCCGAAAATGCGCACTGGCCCTTCCCAATACGGGACTGAGGTGTTCATCCAGGCCTGATTATTAAGCGCCTCAACCTCTATATCCAGGCCGCGCTCAGGGGCACGGATGTGCCAACTTGTCGGCACGTTGCGACCGGCAATGTCCGTCAGCTCAAGAGGCGTGAAGCTGACAGCTCCGTTTGGCAGCGCTTCCAGCCTACCGTCCGGCGCGATCCAACTTGCGGAGGTGAAATCGGCGCCGTCACCTCGGCGCAAACGGAAAGCCATGAGCTTTTCACCGGTGCCGAAGTTGAGGGAAACCCAATCCCAGCCCCGTTGGTTGGCGGCAAGAGGTTGTGACGACCATTCCCGATCAAGCCAGGCCGTGCCGGTCACCTCCACCGGTCCATCCGGCAGCATGAGCGTCCCCTCAGCCGTGTAAAACGGTTGGGAATAGTAGTAGCTCGCTTGGCCTGATTGGGATTTGACCGAATAGCCATCATCACCATGGAAAACGAGCGGACCGTCCGCGTTGAGCTTCAGGTCGAAGGCAAAGTCTGTGCCGGAAGCCTTCGCGGTGAGCGTGTTGATCCCCTGCCCCGGTTCGCCCTGAAGAACCCAATTGTCGATCTGCGCAAGAAAGGGTGCGGCGGACACACCCGCCTGTCCCGTGCCGCCTCGCGCACGCACTTCCGCAACGTAGTGCTTGTCGGGCGTCGTCAGCGCAGCATGACCCATCCACAATTGCGGACTGGTCCAACCGTCCTCAGTGCGCGGCTCCATAGCGGTGCGAAAGAGCGTCCACTGAATGCCGTATTCGGTGCCGTCTTCGGCCCGGAGGTTGGACGTCAAATACCACCACTCGATCCGGTAGTTGGGATGTGCGCCATGATCTCTGGGAAAGGTGAAGGGCGTTCCCCGCTGTGGCACAGCGAAGCCTTCCGCCCGGGTGCCGAGGCCGCCGAAACCCTGTGCGAATGCTTGAGCCGCCAACAACAAAGCAACGAGGATAACGGCCCAGAATCTAGCGCTCATGAGCAAACACCTTCACGAGATCCGCCGGCGCGATCCGTGACAACCGCCAAGCAGGAATTGCGGCGGCGATGCCAGCCGCAACAAGGGCCAACGCGCCGAGCCGCAGATAGTCGAGAGGGAAGAGAAGCATCGGCAATCGCCAGCCAAACGCCTCCACATTAACAAGCGCCAGGAGCATCCAGGCCAAAACGAGGCCGACGGGTATTGCCAGGATAGCGGTCAGGACTGCGAGCAACAATGCGCGCGCCAGCTCAAGCCACGCCAGCTGAGACCGCGTCAGCCCCAGCGCCCAGACCGGGGCCAATTGCGGCAAGCGCATTCCGCCAAGCGTCAGAAGGCTCGTGAAAATAGCAAGACCGGCGACCGCGAAGGTGAGCACGTTGAGCGCGTCGGTCACGAGGAAGGTTCTGTCGAAGACACGCAGGGAAAATTGCTTGATGCCGGACTGGTCAATCACCGCTTCAGCCGAAAGGCCAAAGTGCGCGCGCAGCTCTGCGATGGTGGCACTCACACGGTCCGGCGGCACGCGCAGGGCGAATTGCCGGAAAGGAGTTTCCGGCGCGATGCGGGAGAACGTGTCGAGACCGACAATCACCTGCACCGCCGGATTGCCGTAGTCAGAATAGATCGCTGTGATCGGCAATTCGCCGACCCTCGGTAACATGATCGCATCTCCCAGACCCAACCCTGCTCGCAAGGAAAGCTGCTCGTTAATGAGCACTGACCGGCCTGAAGCGAGATCGTCCCAATGGTCATCCCGAGCGCTCAGAAGCGGCCATTTTTCACGGTACGTTGGATGGTTCGCCATGGCGAAAATTTCGCCCGGGTGGCCGGCAAGCGTCGCGTCGGTCCTGGCGATGGGCAGCACCGCGTCCGCACGACCATCAAGCCATTGCAGCACCGCCCTGCGCTGCTCATCACTCTCCACCCGTAGATAAATCTCTGCCACCAGACGCTGGTCGAGCCAGCCGGTGAAGGTCGTGCGGAAAGAGCCGACCATGGTCGAGACGCCGACGTTGGCGGCCAGTGCGAGCAGCAGTGCCATGAGTGCGAGTGAGAGGCCTCGGATCTGCTGGCGCATATCGGCCCAGAACCATTGCGCCAGCGCGCTACGGGCCTGGGCTTCACCGAATTTCAAAACGAGGCGAAAGACGAAAGGCAGCAGCAGAGCGCAGCCGATGAGAAAAAGGGCGAGGGTGGCAAATGCGCTCGGCAGGCCTGACCCGAAAGCCAGCAGAAGAGCGGAGAGCACGAGACCAGACACCGCAAGCGCGGTTTGCGCCCGCGCTGACCCCACCGTTTGCATCGCCCAGGCCCGGGGCTGCGCAGAGGCAAGAACGGGAAGGCGCATGATGTTCCAGAGGCTCCCCGCAGCGGCAACGAACGTGCCGATCAACGCGATGGCGAGCCCTCGCGCCCACCATTCAGGCCGCAGCGCAGGCTGACCTGAAATATCTGCCCCGTAGAGGCCACGCAAAGTCGCCGCCACGTCCGGCAGAAGGAAGGCTGCGATGACATAGCCGAGCACCACACCAAACCCCCCGGCAACAAGAGCAAGCACAAGAAGCTCAACCGCGAGGGCTCCGGTCAGGCCGCGGGCGGAAAGGCCAAGGGTGCGCAGAGTACGAAAGGTCGCTCGACGCTGCTCGAAGGCGAGGCCGACGCTTGCATGGACGATGAAGAGCCCGACTGCGAACGACAAAAAGCCGAAAGCTGTCAGGCTGAGATGGAAGGAATCCGTGAGTTGCGCAGCGTCCGCCGCCGGTTCCCGCGGCTCGATGAGGCGCAAACTTTGTGAGATTTCAGTGAGAGGAACACGCAGAAGCGGTTGCTCGGCAGCAAGCATCAAGCGGTCGATTTCTCCTGATCTTTCAAGAAGCTGCTCAGCGATGGAAATATCGACGAGCACGGTGTCCGACGGAACACTGGGGGCGATCACCAGCGGTGGCAAACCTTCAGCGTCCACAAGGCGTTCCGCTGTCGTGCTGTTCACCAAAGCCTGCCCAGCGCCAGACAGAAAGTCGAGATTGATCGCAGGTGTTCCACCACCGCGCTGATCGGTTGCGCCAAATGAAAACGGTGTGGTGAGCGGCTCAATACCAATGATGTCGAGGGACCGCCCGCCAACCTCCAACTGTCCCCGCAAGACCGGCGACACGCGCCATCCGCCCTGCCGAAGCGCCACGAAGTCCGCAATCGAAAGTGGCTTTCCGTCTTGTGAAACGAGTGAAGCAAACTGCTCCGGCGCGATCTGCTCCGCTGAGGCCGCGTAGGAGTTCTTTGCTTCCGCGTTGATGGCCTGGACACCGGTCCAAAGTCCCGTCGCCAATGACAAGCCGAGTAAGAGCGTGGCAAGCTGGCCAGGCCTTCGCCGCCAATGGGAAAACAGCACCGTTAGAGCGGGCCAGAACGTCACGAGGCAGCTGCAATCTGCCCGGCGGCAAGGTGCAGACGCCGTTGCATGGTGGAGGCGAACCGCTCGGAATGGGTTACGGTAAGGAGCCCCGCTCCGGCATCCGCTGTAAGCTCGCAAAGAAGGCCGATCACATCTGCGGCCGTCTCTTCATCGAGATTGCCCGTCGGCTCGTCAGCCAGAACCAAAATCGGTTTCGCCGCCAATGCCCGGCCAATCGCGACACGTTGTTGCTGACCGCCAGACAGCTGCTCCGGGTAGCGGTTGAGAAACGGCTCAAGCCCCAATCGCTCCGCCAATTCCGCCGTCCAGCTTGCCTCTTCGCCGCGCCCAAGGCGGGCTGCGAGGCGCAGATTGTCCCGCACGTTGAGCGACGGCACCAGATTGAACTGCTGGAAGACGAGCCCAATGCATTCACGGCGGATTTGCGCCCGCTCTTTATCATTCATGCCGGAAAGCGCTTTGCCGTCGATGGTGATCTCGCCCTCATCAAACGCATCGAGCCCGGCGATAAGATGCAGCAATGTGCTCTTACCGCTGCCGGATTCACCCGTTAGCGCGAGGGTCTCACCTCGTTGGAGCTGGAACGAAACACCGCGCAGAACGGCGAGCGGGCCGTCTGATGTGGGATAGGTTTTCGCGACGTTTTCAACCTGCAGCAGCATGACATCTGCTTAGCAGGGCTTTCGAAAAAATGCGCGCGGCGAAACGTGCTGCGCCCAAGGGTCACACATGGGGTCTGGTTCGCAAAATGGCGAGGCGCTCTTCCATCGTCTCAATCTTCAAATCGCATTCCAGACAACGACAAAGTCCAACGCCTATAGGTCAATTGTGACGGTCTCCCCGTCCTTGGCTCCGCGGGATTGGCAAAGGATAATTGAGTTCTCCCTCTGCCCCTTTGACAACACAAAATCGCGGTGCTGAACCTCACCGGAAACGAGCCCACAACGGCAGACACCGCAGATGCCATCAGAGCATTTCACATCAACATTGATACCGTTTTCGGCCAGCACATCGGTCGCGGACCGGTCCGCTGGAATGTGGAGTGTGACGTCGCTTTTGGCGAGATGGAGGTCAAACGGATGGCTCTCCAATTCCTCCTGTTCAGGCACAGCGAAATACTCAACATGCATGCGCTCTTCGGACAGCCCAGCTGCGACCGCGGCATCACGAACGGCACTCATGTAAACATCCGGACCGCAGGCATAGACGCGGTCCTTGGGGGATAAGCCAGCGAGGATTGCAGAAAGATCTGCGCGGTTCTTTGTGGAGACATGAGTGGTCGCATGGCCACCCCACGGGGCGCTCTGGAAGAGGTCATCGAAAACCGCATCCCCCTCGCGTTTTACCGAGTAGTGCAGGGCAAAATCCAACCCCTTCGCAGCGGCCTCATGAGCCATTGCCACCATGGGCGTGACGCCAATCCCGCCACCGAAAAACCATGACTTTCCTGCATCCTCATGCAGCGGAAAATGGTTGATCGGCTTGGAGATGAAAATACGCCGACCGGTCGTGAAAATACGGTGCATGAGCGCCGATCCACCCCGCCCAAGATCCTCACGCAACACGGCAATTTGGTAGCAAGAACGGTCTGCTGGATCACCACACATGGAATATTGGCGCAGAAATTCCGGCGCGACTACGATGTCGAGATGCGCGCCTGCTTCCCAAGGCGGCAGGTCGCGACCATCCGGATCTCGAAGCGTATAGACCGTGATGCCTGGCGCTCGCTTTTCGGCGCTCTCAATCAGGACCGGCAAAACCGGCGCATCGCCCCTAATTTCATAGCGATGCAATACAGACTTATCCCCGGCTTCAAGACGCGCCTTATACTCCCGGGCAGTCACCATCGCCTGGTAGGCTTCGATCCCCGCTTCACGGTTCATGGGGAACGGGAACGGCCAGGGCGGTGGGGCGAGCGGAGCGGGATAAACGGCAAGGGTCTGGTCTTCAGGCTTGACCACCAAATCGGGTTGCAGATCACGATGATTAACTGGTTTTTCAGTGGGTTCGTAGTGGCCATCTGCTCCACGCTCCAGATCCCACCACCACTTTTTGACCGGGTTCAGACCACCACGGCCAAGCCTGTCATCAAGTTTTGCAAGGGCTGGAGCGACGGCTGGAATGTTCATTGCAGCCCAGCGGAAAGGGGCTTCGGCAAAGAGGCCCTCGAGGTTCCAGGGGCATGTTTTCATACACCTTCCACACATCGCACCACCCTCAGTAGTGATACGGTAGGTGGCGCATTTCTGACTGTCGGATTTCCAAATTTCATAGCCGTTGAACATGGTCTTGGGCCCAACTGTGATCGCACCGGAGGGGCATTCGCGGGCGCATTTGTTGCAGCCTTCGCAAAACCGCTGGAGGCCAAAGTCGATAGGCTTGTCATGGGCAAGCGGCAGATCGGTGGTGACAACGCCGGATTTGAGGCGGGGGCCGAGGAACGGATTGAGGATAACTTCGCCAATCCGGCTCACTTCGCCGAGGCCTGACAGGAGCAACAATGGCGGCTGTAAAACCTCACCGTCAATCACTGTATGGGCCTTGGCTGAATAGCCCAAGCGCCTGATATGGTTGGCAACAACACCGCCCAGCAGCGCAAAGCGCAGATAGGCGCGCATGGATTGGGCAACGGAAATCCAATCGTCACCGGACGCCCCTTCCATGGTCTCAAAACCCTGATCGACAATCATGGAAATCGCCTGATCGTGGGGCGGGTCTATGGGGCCACCGCGGGCATCATGACTGTACCAGGTCCAGCTCGGGCAGCGGGAAATGCCGACCGCATCAATACCCAAGAAGTTACTGACAGCCTTGATGTTTTCTGCCGCTAGTGTGGGGTCAAGCCGCTGTTTTTCCTTGGCAACCTCCCCCGTCGCCAGCGCGGTAAACGCTCCAAGTGCCCGCCTTTGCGCGGAACTTGGAGCAGCCTTCAGGACGTATTTTCCGGCCGTTGCTGCACTCTGATTTTTGCGCCCCATATCGCCAAATTGCGCACGAGCAAACATGTCTGCGCGCTTGGGGACGCGAGGGACGTTCGGTTCGTCGATATAGGTGGTGGGCTCGTCAACCCGCTTGAGAGTTTCAAAGGGGTGAGCACCATCGACATAGCGGCGTTTACGGTAGGGGTCGTGCGGCTTTGGGCGGATTTTCACATTATCTGCCAACGGCTTATCAACAGCGATATCGAAATCCATCGTCACTGCAGCGAGTCCGAAACGGGAGCCGAGATGGGGGTTGAGGACTTCGCCATTTCGGCTGATTGCGAAACCGGAGGCGACGGCGAGGCGGTTGAGGTTTACGTCGGTTGCCGCCATGGAGTGAGCGCGGGCACTTCGGCCCAAGACCCTGATATAGCTTGCTAAAACTGAAGCCACTTCCGCCGCTCGAAGGCAGGCGCGCAGAGCCTGTGTGCCTTCCATCCAGTCAAAACCGGGTTCATTGGGTTCCGGATCACGACCATATTCTATAGCGATAACAAGGGCATGAGAATGGTTCGGCAGCGGGGCGTCGGGCTTTTCCATATGATCGCGCAGATCGGCTACAATCGTGTCGATACCGGCAGCTAACGTCTTGGTTTGACTAACTTTTAAGGCCTCCGCAAGAGCCTTAACCCGGGTGTTCTTTATCGGCTCTACAAGCTTTGCGACCGCTGGCAGAGCGCAGGTCGCGGTGATGGAGGCATCATTGAAATAACAAAACGCTTTCAGATGGTTGGCACGTTCCGCCAAGTCTTCAGGCACGTCGGAGAGGATTGGATGAACAGGACCATCACGGATCGCATCCAGCATCGCCTGATAGTCCCCCATCGCATTGGCGATATTGGCGACGTTGTCATTGAAAAAACTGGGAATTTCGCCACACGGGACCGCTTCCAGATCCGGAACCATGCCGCAGCGCGGCAACTCTTCACTCTTGTAGAAACCCAGATGAACGGGTCGACCCTTGCTGGAAAACCATTTGTTCACAGCGCCTTACCCGCAACCTGCATTGGCGAACCAGCAAAAACAGCCGCCAAGCGCTCCACGCGTTTCGAAATAGGCCCGTTTTCTAGCCAAATAGCCCCGTTGTGTTGGCAAATGCCCCGCTTGTTTCTCAAAACCATTCTCCCCGCTCGCATAAACCCAAACACTTCCACTCACGTGCCGCAGAATGTTGCCTGCACCCGCTCTTCCGACAAGGGCGGAGTGGCAAATTCTGCGTGATCGGTGAAGGGCGTCTTCAGCGCTTCATGCAGCCGCTCGAATGGCACCATATCCCCGTTGACGGCCGCGGTGATAATTTCTTCGACACGATGGTTGCGAGGAATGATCGCCGGGTTCGCCGCCGCCATGATCTGTTGCGCCTCCTCACCAAGGCGGGCGCGCCAATCGGCACCCCAATCATCATCCGGTACGATGCCGGAATTCAGCGCGCGGAACGTGTTGGTAAAATCGAGGCTGCGCTCTTCCATGATCGTCAGCAGACGGTTGATCAGCTCTGCGTCGCCCGCCTGCGCGTCGCCAATTCCAATCTTCGCCAGCATCGCCTTTTTCTGAGCGATGGCGAAGCGGGTGGAGAATGTGTCGACAATCTCCTGCGCTGCTTCCACCTGCATGACCGGCAGCAGGGCCTGGGCAAATTGCACCAGGTTCCAATGGGCAATGTGAGGTTGGTTGCCGTAGGCATAGCGGCCGCCTTCATCAATAGATGAGAAGACCCGGTTGAGTGCAAAATCGTCCATGAAGGCGCAGGGACCGTAGTC
Source organism: uncultured Alphaproteobacteria bacterium (assembly GCA_929200315.1). GTDB lineage: Bacteria > Pseudomonadota > Alphaproteobacteria > Rhizobiales > Rhizobiaceae > Pseudahrensia. The sequence continues at coordinate 21,271 of CAKMZB010000009.1, forward strand.
GATCGTCTCACCGGAAATGGAGACGTTGTCAGTGTTCATCACGCCGTGGATGAAGCCGATACTCATCCATTTGGCGACCAGCTCCGCCTGTGCGCCAACAACGGCATCGAGCAATCCGGCAGGGCCATCCGCTTCTGGCCAGAGCCGTTTGATCGCATAGGCCGTGAGGCGCTCCAGGGCGTCTTTGTCTTCGCGAATGGCGAAATATTGAAACGTCCCGACCCGCAGGTGTGAGCGTGCAACCCGCGTCAGCACCGCGCCGGGGAGCGGAGCTTCGCGGATGATGGTTTCGCCCGTGGCGACGGCGGCGAGCGCGCGGGTCGTCGGCACGCCGAGGGCGGCCATGGCTTCGCTGATGAGATATTCCCGCAGCACCGGCCCGATCCAGGCCCGCCCGTCACCCCTGCGGGAGAAAGGCGTTGGGCCGGAGCCCTTCAGTTGCACATCGTAAATCGTGCCATCAGCTTCAACCTCGCCGAGCAGCAACGCCCGCCCATCCCCAAGCTGCGGCGACCAATTGCCGAATTGCTGGCCTGCATAGGCCATGGCGATGGGGGTGGAGGTGTCGGCAACAGAATTTCCCGCGAGAACCTGCAACCCCTCGTCGCTGTGGAGTGCGGTAAGGTTGAGATGTTCCGCAAACGGAGTGTTGAAAGCGAGCCAGGACGGAGCGGCGACAGGTGTCGGGTCGAGGCGCGCGTGAAAGCGGTCCGGGAGGGAAGCATAGGAGTTCTGGAAAGCAATCATGGGGTGAGTATAAGCGTTCGGGGTTTTGCGCACAGCCCCCCACCCGAAAGGGCCCGCCATTTCGACCTCCCCTCCAGGGAGAGGTTGGAACGGCATCGGCCGCCACGTGTCATTCCCGCGCAGGCGGGAATCCATGTCGACAAGGAGCGCGACATTCAGATGGATCCCCGCCTGCGCGGGGATGACACTGCATTTGGGGCATTATTCCAAAAAAGGTCCGCTTACCCTAAACCCGGCTCTCCGCAATCAGCGCATCTGCACCTTTGTCCCGCAGGGCCAGCGCGACCCGGCGACCCAGTTCTCTGGGGTAGCCTGCATCGCCCTCGGCGGTGTTCCGCACCACGGTCTTACCGTCGAGCGACATGACTGCTGCTTCCAGCCGCATTGTCTTGCTGGCGATCTCGGCGTGGGCGGCGATGGGGCTGTTGCAGTGGCCGTCGAGAACCCAGAGCACTTCGCGCTCGCACTCGGCGCGGGCACGGGCATCGGCATCATCGATAAGGGCGAGTTTGGCTCGCGTGTCCCAGTCCCGCGCGGCACATTCCACCGCGACAATACCCTGGCCGACAGCGGGGAGCATTTCAGCAATCGTAAAGGTGTGGTCGATGCGGTTGGCGGCGTTAACCCGTGCCAATCCGGCGGTGGCGAGGAGGATGGCATCGGCTGGTTCCGTCACACCACCACCCGGCAAATCCTGCCCCCTGCCTTCATCAAGCTTGGCGATACGAGTATCTGCCGCACCGCGGAAATGGATCACGTCAATCTGCGGAAAAGTCTCGCGGATGAGCGCCCCACGGCGGACGGAATTGGTGCCGACGTGGTAGCCTCTGCCACCATCTTTGCGCAGTTCTTCCAACGTCAAGCCGGGGCGCAGGATTAGACTATCAGTGGGGTCATCGCGGGTCAGATACGCGCCGATCACCAGCTCCGGCACTTCCTCATTGCCAGGCATGTCTTTCAAAGAATGCATCGCCGCCTGGCTGCGGCCGGCGAGGATGTCGGCGCGAATTTCAGCAACGAAAGCACCGCCCTTACCGCCGTGGCGGTCGAGACGGGAAACCTGATCGCGGTCACCACTTGACGCTGTTTCTGCAAGACCAACCTCAAGCCCCGGCACCACCGCACGCAAGCGGTCCGCGACTTCCCGTGTCTGGGCGAGGGCCATGGTGGAACGGCGTGTTGCGATGAGAAATTTTGCGTTCACGTCACCGCCTTGCGGGTCAGAAATTCAGGGCGATTCCACGCCTCGCTCGCCACAATTTCGGCAAGCTCGTCGGCGGCACTTAGCACATCGGCGCGGGAATTGTAGAGCGGTGCAAAACCGAAACGCAGAATATCCGGCGCCCGGAAATCACCAACAACACCCCGGGCGATTAAGGCCTGCATGACGGCGTAACCTTCTGCGTGGTGCAGGGAAATCTGGCTGCCTCTCTTCTGCGGATCGGGGTCACTGGCCAGCTGCAGGTCGGTCTTGTCCAGCACACGTTCAACGAAGCCCTGCGACAGCGCGATGGAGCGGGCGCGGATATCCGCCATCTCGACGCCGTCAAAGACATCAAGCGCAGTCTCCAGCGCCGCCATCTGCACAATAGGCGGGGTGCCGACACGGAAGCGGGAAATGCCCGGGCCGGGGCGGTAGGCCTGCTCAAAGGCAAAGGGCGCGGCGTGACCAAGCCAACCGGCAAGCACCGGGCGGGCTGTCTCGCAATGGTCTTCCCGTGCATGAATGAAGGCCGGCGCGCCGGGACCACCATTGAGATATTTATAGGTGCAGCCGACAGCAAAATCCGCCTCACACCCGGCAAGGTCGACCACCACCGCACCCGCGGAATGAGCCAAATCCCAGACCGTCAAAGCGCCAATATCATGGGCAGCCTTTGTCAACGCGGCCATGTCATGCATCCGGCCGGAACGGTAATCAACATGGGTAAGCATCAGCACGGCGACATCATCGCCAATACGGTCCGCCACCTCTTCCGGCTCAACAATCACCAGTTCGTGCCCCTGCCCCAGCGTCTCCAGCAAGGCCTGCGCCATGTAGAGATCGGAGGGGAAGTTGCCGCTATCAGTGAGCACAACTTTGCGGTCAGGCCGCAGGGAAAGAGCAGCTGCAAGAGCCTGGTAAAGGCGGATCGAGAGTGTTTCGCCAACAAGGGTCGTGCCCTTCGGCGCTCCAATCAGGTGGCCAATGCGGTCTCCCTGAATGAGCGGCTGGTCCATCCAACCCTCGCCATCAGCACCGCCGGCGTTCCAGCCGCCAATGAGCAGCTTACCCCATTCTTCCTTGAGCATGGAATCCACCCGCGCACGCGCGGCCTTGGGCAGGGGTCCAAGGGAATTGCCATCGAGATAGGTTACGCCTTCGGGAAGGTCGAAAGCGTCCAGGGCAAGCGCTTCAAACATAGCGATTGACGACGTTTTCAAGCCATTCCTGACGACCGGATTTGGGTTTGGGGTTGACGTCGGCGGCCTCCACCCAGGCCACGATTTCAGACAATGTGCGCTTCCCTTCCAGCATCTGTTTGGCACCGCTTTGGTCCCAGCCAGCGTAACGCTCTTCAACAAACCCATCCAGCACGCCGTCTTCCAGCATGGCATGGGCAGCTTTCAGGCCCCGTGCGCAAACGTCCATGCCGCCGACATGGGCGTGAAGAAGGTCAGAAGCATCAAGGCTCTGGCGCCGCAGCTTGGCATCAAAATTTGTGCCGCCCGTGGTGAAACCACCACCCTTCAGGATGTGATAATACGCGAGTGCAACTTCCGGCACATTGTTGGGAAACTGGTCCGTGTCCCAGCCGGACTGCATGTCGTTGCGGTTCATGTCGATGGAGCCGAAAACGCCAAGCGCCTGCGCCAAGGCAATCTCGTGCTCAAAGGAATGACCGGCAAGGATCGCATGGCCCTGCTCCAGATTGAGCTTCACTTCGTTTTCAAGGCCGTGGCGCTTCAGGAAGCCGTAGCAGGTGGCAACGTCATAATCATATTGGTGCTTGGTGGGTTCCTGCGGCTTTGGTTCCAACAAGATCGCGCCGTTAAAACCGATCTTGTGTTTGTACTCCACCACCATGTTGAGGAAGCGGCCCAGCTGCGCGTCTTCGCGTGCAAGATCTGTGTTGAGCAGCGTCTCATAGCCCTCACGCCCGCCCCAAAGAACGTAGTTCTCACCGTTCAGGCGATGGGTGGCATCCATGCAGGTTTTCACCGTAGCCGCACCAAAAGCAAAGACTTCCGGGTCCGGGTTGGTCGCAGCACCCGCCATATAACGGCGGTGGGAGAAGAGGTTTGCTGTGCCCCAAAGCAGCTTCACGCCGGTGGCTGCCATCTTCTCCTCAAAGAGGTCGACAATCGCATTCAGGTTCGCCGTGTTTTGCGCAAAGCTCTCACCTTCCGGGCGCACATCAGCGTCGTGGAAGCAGAAATAGGGCGCGCCGAGGGCGGTGAACATTTCAAACGCAACATCTGCCTTCAATTTGGCAGCTTCCATCGGGTCGGCAATCTGGTCCTCAAACCACGGCCGTTCAAAGGTCTGCCCGCCAAACGGATCACCCCCCGGCCAGGCAAAATTGTGCCAATAGCAAACCGCAAAGCGCAAATGTTCGGCCATGGTCTTGCCGCCGAGAACTTCGTTTGGATCATAATGGCGGAAGGCTAACGCATCCGCGGAGGCATCCGGGTCGTGGGCGATGGTGGTGATGTCGCCGAAAAAGCCAGTGCTCATGCTAAAATCTCCCTTACAGGTTACCAGATCGCCTGCGGCGTTCTTGAAGCACCTGAGTTGCAAGACGGCAACGCATCACGCGCGTTCTACAGTATCGCAACCGGCTTTCCCCCTGCTAAGGGAAGGCAAAGACTGACTGGAACTCTTGTCACATGACCAAACACGTGGACGTCTTCATCATCGGAGGCGGGATCAATGGGGTGGGCATTGCCCGTGACGCGGCAGGGCGCGGCTATTCGGTCGCGCTTTGCGAGAAGGAAGATTTGGCCTCCGGCACCTCCAACTGGTCCTCCAAGCTGGTCCATGGCGGGGTGCGCTATCTGGAGCATTACGAGTTCGGCCTGGTGCGCAAGGCGCTGAAAGAGCGCGAAGTCCTGTGGGCCGCCGCACCACACATCGTTCGCCCCATGCGCTTTATCCTGCCCCATCACAAGGACTTGCGCCCGGCCTGGCTGCTGCGCCTTGGTCTATTTCTCTACGACCACATTGGTGGGCGCAAATTGTTGCCTGCCACCAAGACGGTGGATCTGAAAAACGGCCCTTTCGGCAAACCGCTGAAAGCCATGTTTACCAAAGGTTTTCAATATTCTGATGCCCAGGTGGATGATGCCCGCCTCGTTGTGCTGAACGCAATGGACGCGCAGACCCAGGGCGCTGAAATCGCAACCCATCGCGAAGTCACCAGCGCGCGGCGCGAGGGCGAGCATTGGCACATCGACACCCGCAACGAGGACGGCACGGAGGTCGATTACACGGCCTCCGTCATCGTCAACGCTGCCGGGCCGTGGGTCGACATAGTGCTGGGAGAGACTTTCGGGGCCAACGATGCCTCCAACATCCGCCTTGTCAAAGGCAGTCACATCGTGGTGCCCGCGCTTTTTGAGCACGACAACGCCTATATCTTCCAGAACGCCGACGAGCGCATCATCTTCGCCATTCCCTGGCGCGAGGGCACAACGCTGATTGGCACAACGGATGAGGATTTTGAGGGTAATCCGCGCGATGCCAAGATCTCGCAGGCCGAGACGGACTACCTTTGTGCAGCGGCAAGCGAATATTTTGAAAAACCCATCACGCCGGACACGATCGTGTGGACCTATGCAGGTGTGCGTCCGCTTTATGATGACGGCGCAAGCGCAGCGCAGGAAGCCACCCGCGACTACATCTTCCGCCGCGACGGCCAAACAGGCGAAGTGCCGCTGCTCAACATTTTTGGCGGCAAGATCACCACCTATCGCGAATTGTCGGAAAAAATGCTGGCGTCCATCGAAGACGAGCTAGGCCGCCGAGGTCGCCCGTGGACCTCCCGTGCCCCGCTGCCGGGCGGCGATTTTCCGGTACAGGGTTTCGACCAACTCGTGGCACAAACCCAGCGCCGCTACCCGTTCCTGACCGACGAGTTGACCGTGCGGCTGTGCCGAAATTACGGAACCAGGGTCACGCAGGTGCTGGGCAATGCTGAAGCCGAAAAGCAACTCGGCAAGCATTTTGGCGCCGGGCTCTACGAGGTGGAAGTGCGTTATCTGATGACCAATGAATGGGCGCAGACGGCGACAGATGTGGTTGAACGCCGCACTAAATTACTGCTGCGCATGACCAAACGACAGATCAACGCGCTGGAGAAGTGGATGGCGGCTGAGAGCGGATGAGGTGGCGGGTTATGCCTACATCATGGCATCGCAACGCAACGGCACGCTCTATACCGGTGTGACTACAGATATCGCCCAAAGAGCCTATGAGCACCGCGAAGGCCTGCTGCCCGGCTTCACCTGCAAGCATGGATGCCATCTGCTGGTTTAGTACGAGGAGCATTTCGACATTCGTGACGCCATTCTGCGCGAGAAAAACATCAAGCGATATTATCGAAAGTGGAAGTTGAACTTGATCGAAGAGATGAATCCCGAATGGCGGGATTTGTTTGAAGAATTCGGCAGGTGGTCAAGCGTCTATCGCCAGTTCCGGCGCTGGACGCTGGCTGGCTTGTGAAAGATGGTCCTGGAGGACTTCAATGAAAGTGGCGTTATGCCCAATCAGGTTCAGATGATTGATAGCACGGTGATCCGGACGCACCATCTTGCCGCTGGCGCAAAAGGGGGACTCAAAAAGAAGGTTTTGGCCGCTCAAAAGATGGCCCTACGACCAACATCCACGTCATTGCCAACGCTCACGGATTGCCTGTCAGAGCCGAAATAGCCGACGGTGAAATCTCCGATTTCAAATATCTCTATATGTATTGGTCGACGACGATCTTCCTGCTGCTAGAGTATTTCTGGCTGACCGTGACCAATACAGCGATCATATTCGCAAGCGGCGCACATTTGGGTCAGGAGTTCGTCAACATAACCTAGGTCAATTCAATTGTACCTTTCATGTGGGGATGGAACGCACAAAAGTAGTTTGTATCCATTCCTTCGCTAACGACAACCGATCGGTCGTCGCCCTTAGCGATTTCGCCTGTGTCCCAACCACCTTCTGTGGCTGTCGCAGTGTGAGGTGCCAAATCTTCATTGGTCCAGCGAATGGTATCATCGACCTTGACGGTAATATGCATCGGATCAAACTTGAAGGATTTGATGACAACATCGTGAGTTTTCGGCTCTGCACTGGAAACATTTCCACCGGATATGGCCAGGGCAGCGACCGAAGTCACTGCACCAACCAAAACATCTCTGCGGATGATTTTCGACGCCATTAGTTGAGTGCCTTGACCATCATTTCAGCATGGCCCTCGTGCACTTTGAAGATTTTCAAGCCTTCTTCGAACAGTGCTTTAACCTCGGCGTTCTCGATGTTCGGAATGAAGACATCTCCGACTAAAGCGTTGACCGCTCTGTGGTATGCGAGTTCGTTTTCGGCGTAAGCCCTGTCAAAACCAGCACCATTGAGCGCACTAAACTTCGCGATAATCGCATCGCCATCTAGGTTGAGTTTCTGGCTCAGAAAATTGTCCTTGGCTTCGGCACCGAGCTTCTTCAGCAAAGCCAAAGCCTGCTCATTGACCGCTTCATGATCGCGGATCATCGTTTTCGCGAATTTATGGACCTCAGGATTTTTCGATTTCGCAAGAGCCAGATGCGCGTAGCGAATGTCAAGATTATCAGCAGTGTAAGCAACGTGCGCGATTTCCACATCGCTCAATTCGGCGGGGTCGTTGGCAAAGGCGTGTGTTGAAAACAACACGCCTGCAATGGCAAGCCCAGTCAGAAACTTTTTCATAATATACTCCAGTTTTGATTTCTGCCTCTCATGGATACAACCGGATTGAGTCGTCAAATATGTCAGATCATGCGGATTATTATGCAGATCGTTCAAAACTCTGTACAAAGACAGATATCTGTATATTTTTAGTGCATGCTTGATCTTCTCAGTGACATACTCACCAACCTTTCCATGCGCGGAACACTCTATTTCCGTACCTCTCTGACCACTCCATGGGGAATTGAGGTGCCGCCATTTGAAAATGTCGCCCGTTTCCATTTTGCCCATCGCGGCAGTTGTCTGATTGAAGTCGAAGGTAACGAAAAGCCGGTGGCATTGGCGCAAGGCGACTTACTCATCATCCCACACGGGGCTTCGCACAAACTTTATTGCGCACCAGAAACAAGGAATGATGTTCTACCGCTTGATACGGTCATCGAACGATCCGGCTTCACTGGGACCGGAGTCTTAGTTTATGGAGGCGACGAAGATGATCGTGACACTCAGCTCATCTGTGGTCACTTCTCGTTCGAGCCAAATGCAAAACATGTCCTGATGGAGCGGTTGCCCCCTTTTATCCATCTTAAAAATTATGGAGAGACCGCAGGTAAGTGGATGGAGGCGACACTGCGTGTTATTGGCGATGAAGCCGGTGGGCAGCGAATGGGTGGTGATCTGATTGCTCTTAAAATGTCCGAGGCCATTCTAGCACAAGCCATTCGCAGTTTCATTGAGAGCAATGAGGCTCCGGAATGGGGGTTGGGTGCGTTCTCAGATCACAATCTGAGGTGGGCTCTTGATGCCTTTCACAAAGCACCAAACCAGAATTGGACAGTCGAAACTCTGGCTCACGCAGCAGGAATGTCGCGCACCAGCTTTGCGGTATTGTTTCAGAAGAAGATGTCGATGACTCCTATTGAGTATGTCACCGCTTGGCGCATCGAAATCGCTAAGAAGTTGCTCATGGTTCCAAAGAACACGCTAACTGATGCAGCTGAAGCCGCAGGCTATGCATCCGATTCAGCTTTTGCTCGTGTGTTCAAAAAAGGGACAGGTATGACACCGGCTGGTTTCAGGAAGTCAGCAATTGCGGCTCATTCGGAAACTTGAACGATCTGCATATTATTGAGAACGTTTGCGCATAGTTTGCACGACAACCATTACATATTTCTCTCCTATCGGTGCAAGACAGCACAATTAAAAAAGGAAGAGAAATCATGTTTCCACGTTTCATCACCAAGTCACTTCACGCCTACCTCGATTATCCAGTTGCACTCGGTCTCATGGCGATGCCGTTCTTGTTTGGTCTCGGTGAAGGTAATATTTTGGCGTTCTGGTTGTCGGTCGCTACAGGTGTGGCTGCGCTTTTGTTGACGGTACTCACAGACCACCATCTCGGTATCTTCCGAGTATTGCCCTATAGTTTTCACCTTGCTGTAGACGGCCTTGTTGGTATCGCCTTTGTTGTCGCGCCGTTCGCGTTGAGTTCTACGGGAATTGAATTTTGGTACTACATGGTGCTTGGCTTCACCGTACTTGGAGTTGTTGGTTTGCATCAGCCAGAAAACAATGTTGCTACGGCATAAAGCAAACATCTCGATGCTACTGGGCTGCAGTTGTTCTGTAGCCCAAGGCTCTTGCGGTCATTCAATGACAAACATTGCAAATGTAGATCATGTTGACAAACTGGATTCCCAAGTCACCTCAGATCTGATTGAAGATAGCTTTTGAGGAAGCTATCTTGGTTCGCTTATTGATGGAAAACGCTAAATGGGCGTTCTTTGAACCGTTTCTCCTGGCCGTTCGTGGTTGTGGCGGTCGTCCTGCATCAGATCATCGCCTTGTATTGGATGCCGTTTTTTGGATCGCTCGCGCTGGGTCGCCATAGCGCGATTTACCCGAAGAGGTTGGTTTGTAGAAATTAGTGGGGCACATCCCGATGACCCAATGGCGCAAGTTCCATGGCAACTTTCTAGATTCTCGGGACAAGTCCGAGAATGCTGCGGTATTGGCGAATTCAATACCCGATCGCACACCCATCCTTCCGCGGATCGCTCCCGCCGACCAGCACTCCGGTCCGCCAGTCAATTCCGATCGCCTGGCTCCCGCCAATTGGCCGTGTCGCCCGTGCGATGTCGTGACCTTTCGCCCGCAGCGCCCCAACAACCTCATCGGGCACAGCACCCTCAATCTCCACCGCGCCGGTAAACGGATCGACCATCCACCTTGGTGCATCCTGGGCTTCTTGCACGTCCAGCCCATAGCCGAGCACCCGTGTCAGGAACTGCATGTGGCCCATGGCCTGGTATTCGCCGCCCATCACGCCAAAGCTCATGGTGGCGCGCCCGTCGCGGCTCAACATGCCTGGGATGATCGTGTGGAGCGGGCGTTTGCCCGGGGCGATGCAGTTGGGGTGGCCCTCCTCCAGCACGAAACCTTCGCCACGGTTGGTGAACACGATGCCGGATTCCGGCGTCGTGATGCCGCTGCCCCAACCCCAGAACAGCGTGTTGATGAACGACGCGACGTTGCGGTCCTTATCCACCACCGAGATATAAACCGTGTCGCGGTGCGGCTTGAGGGTCACCGCATTGGAAACCGCGCGCGCCTCGTCCATGGAAATGTCGTCGAACAGCGCCTTGGCATAATCAGCTGAGAGCAAGGCTTCCACCGGAACAGCGTCCTTGGAGGCGTCGCCCAGATACAGACTGCGTGCAGCATAAGCACGGCGGCAGGCCTCCAGCTCCAGGTGAATGCGCTCTACCGAAAGCATCTCCATGTCCGGTGCGTGTTTCATCATGTTCATGAGCAGGAGTGCGATCACCCCCTGCCCGGCGGGCGGGCATTCGTGGATTGCCTGGCCAGCAAAACCTGTCGTGATGGTCGTCACGTAATTGCCGGCGGCGGCAGCAAAGTCCTCCATCGTGTGGAGGCCACCCTTGGCCTGAAGTGTCTCCACCATCTCCCTTGCCAGATCGCCCTTGTAGAACGCATCGCGCCCCTCGCGACCGACCTGCTCTAGCGCCGCGCCGTAGCCCAGCAGCCGGTGGATCGCGCCGACTTCTGGCACAGTGCCACCCGGCAGGAAGATGCGCGCGAGGTTTTCATCTGAGCGCAAGTGCGCCTCATTCGCTGTCCAATCCAACTGAACGCGCGGAGAAAGCGGGAAACCGCCCTTGGCGTAACCCACCGCCGGTTGCAGCAATTCGGCAAGGTCCATACGCCCGTGGTCTGTGTTCAGCCGCGCCCAGGCGTCCACCGCGCCGGGAACGATCACACTATGGGGTGACGTGCGGGTGAGCTCCTCCACACCCTCCGCCTTCAGTCGTTCCAGCGTTGCGGCGGCGGGAGCACGACCGGAGCCATCATAGGCAATGATGTCGCCGGTGCCCTGCTTGCAATAGAGCGCGAAGCAGTCGCCACCGATGCCGGTCGAGCCTGGTTCCACCACGCATTGCACGGCGCAGGCAGCAATGGCTGCGTCCATGGCGTTGCCGCCAGCCTTCAACACTTCAATAGCGGTCTGGCTGGCGAGGGGGTGGGAGGTCGCGGCCATGCCACCTGTGGCGTAGACGGGGGAGCGGCCGGGGTGTTGGAAGTCTCGCATTGTGCGGTCTCGGAAGATCAGTTGCGGGCCTTGTAGCAACGGCGCGGACTTGGTGTAAGGCAGAAGCACCTTCCTCAACGTCTGACCGCACTATGACCGTCGCTCTCCATGACCTTACCCGCCTCACCGACGCCGAACGCGCTACGCTGCTCGCCCGCGCCGAGGATGATCTTGGCCCGTTCATCGAGAAAGTCATGCCGATCATCGCTGCGGTTCGGGAGCGGGGGGATGAGGCTCTGGTGGAATTTGCCAAGCGCTTCGATGGTGCAGATGTGCGTGGCGATGATCTAAAAGTCTCCGATGCCGCCTTCGATGCGGCCTACAACGCGCTGGATGATGAATTCATCGAAGTGTTGCGCTACGCCGCCGACAACATCCGCCGGTTCCACGAGCGGCAGATGCCCGATGAGATGCGCTGGGCGATGGAAATTCGTCCCGGTGCCAATGTGGGCGAGCGCTTCACACCGCTTGATTCCGTCGCCTGCTATTCGCCACGCGGCAAGGGATCGTTCCCCTCCGTCACGTTGATGAGTGTCATCCCCGCCGTAGTGGCCGGGGTGCGGGAAATCGCCGTGCTGACACCGCCATTGGCGAATGGGTCCGTGGACCCGGCAACGCTGGTGGCAGCGGACATTGCCGGGTGCCGCAATGTCTATAAGGCTGGCGGCGCGCAGGCCGTGGCGGCAGTGGCCTATGGGACGCAAACGATCCCACGTTGCTCCAAGATCGAGGGGCCGGGCTCGCCGTTCCTCGCCGCAGCAAAGGTCGCCCTCGCCTCTCGCATCGATCCCGGCATGCCAGCCGGACCGAGCGAGGCCATCGTCTTTGCCGACGCCACCGCCAATGCTGAAGTCGCTGCACTCGACACGATAATTGAGAGTGAACACGGGGACGATTCAAGCGTCTTTCTGGTGACCACCTCACGGGAGATCGCAGACGCTGCGCGTGCGGCAATCCCCGGCTTCTGGGCAGATATGAGCGAGGAGCGCGCAGGCTATTCGCGCGCGGTTCTGAGCGGCATGTCAGGCGGCGTGGTGCTCGCTGCAGATGAGTTGCAGGCCTATGCCTTCATCAACGATTACGCGCCGGAGCACCTGCAAATCCTCTCCACCGACCCGGAGCGGCATGTCGACCATATCCGCAATGCAGCGGAAATCCTCCTCGGCCATGACACACCCGGCTCCATTGCCAATTACATGATGGGTCCCAACTGCGTGTTGCCGACCTCAGGCGCCGCCAAAACCCGCTCGCCGCTTGGCGTGATGAACTTTCTGAAAGCCTGTTCCATTGGATCACTGGACCGCACGGCGCTGCAAGAGATGGGTCCGAAAACGGAAATCTTTGCAACCTATGAAGGCTTCGACGCCCATGCCGCAGCGGTAGGTGAAAAGCGCAAAAAAGCGATGGGGAACGGCTAAGCGTTTCGCCGCCGCGTTGACAGCCAAAAGTGCAACGCCAACCCGCCGATATAGGCGGTGACGGCAAAAAACGTCAGGCCCCAGATACCCGTCATGGCGGTGACGAGCAGCAGCAAAGGTGTGCCGATCGTGTTGCCAAGGTTACCCATCTGCGCCAGCGCGCCGTTGGCGCGGGCTTGCGCTTCGCCCGCCTCATTCAATTCCGGAATCGCCGCAAAGCTTCCACCCTGCACCAGGCCAAGGCAGGCGAAGAGGAGGATTGCGAGCCAGGTTTCGCCGGTCGCAGAGAAGGCGGCAATGACCAGCGCTGATGAGAAAAAGCCCGCCATCACGGCCTGCACGGCGGTTGCAAAACGCAACACGACAAAACCGGTAAACAGCGCGCCCAACATCCCGGAAAGCGCCATGCCGGAGACGGCAAAGGCGCGTTCCCCTTCGGGTACATAGGCCGGGATGACGGTGATGAGAGAGACGAAAGTGAGCGTGTAAAACAACCAGCCCACAGCAGGTGCGGCGACAAAGGGGGAGGCATAAGCCGCGGCGTGTTCGCGGGCAATGAAGGGCAGAGTTAGCTTTGCCTGCCCCGCATCCGGCGCATCCTTGGGCAACAACACAGCGAGCAGTAAACCAACCGCCACCATCACAGCGCCATGGCCCACAAAGAGCGCACCGATGCCGTAATCTTGCACCAGCGGCAAACCAATGAAGGCGGTAATAGCGAAGGCTACACCGAAGAACGTGCTCCAAAGGGTCATCACCAGCCCTCGCAGAGGCGGCGGGCTGATCTGCCCCATCAGGGTCGGCGCAGCAACCACGATGATGAGGTGGGAGACACCTTCAAAAACCCGGCTCGCCAGCATTGGCAGGAAGTCCGGCAGCGTCGCCTGTGCGAAGGACAGTGTAGCAGCCAGAGCAACCGCAGACAGCAAAAGCCGTCTCGGGCCGAGGGTCGCCACGAGCAGCCCTGCAAAAAGACCAAAGACGATGCCGACGAAGGACAGGAGAGAGACGAGAAAACCAAGCGCGCTCCCCGCCTGCGGATAGAGCGCAGCCAGGCTGACAAAGACGACCGAAATTTTGGCAAATTGCGCCGCTGCCATCATGCCAGTCACATAAAGAGTGATAAGCAAAGCGATTGTGCGGAACGGGGAGAGCGTCATGGCTCTCTCGTGTCAGCGTTGCGCGTGAGTCGCAAGAGCAAGCCTAGTCGGCAACGTCCAGTGCATAACCTGCGCCGCGCACAGTGCGAATGAGATCATCGGCACCGCCGGAATTCAGCACCTTGCGCAACCGCCCCACATGCACATCCACTGTGCGCTGGTCGACATCACCATCCCGGCCCCAGACACGATCCATCAGCATGTCACGGCTCCACACGCGTTTGGGGCGTTCCATGAAGACAGTGAGCAGACGGAATTCCGTCGGCCCCATACGCAGCGGGCGGCCGGCGCGTGTAGCACGGTGCTCGGTGGTGTCGACCGTGACATCGGCAAATTTGAGCGTCGCGCCGGTGGCGGCGGGGCGGGAAATGCGAAGCCTTGCGCGGATGCGGGCGATGAGTTCACCGACGCTGTAGGGTTTGACGACGTAATCATCAGCCCCGGTCTCAAGACCCCGCACACGGTCCGCCTCCTCGCCACGGGCGGTGAGCATGATGACGGGGATCTCGCGTGTCTCCTCGCCCTGTTTCAGCTGACGACACACTTCGATCCCGGATGTGGAAGGCAGCATCCAGTCAAGCAGGATCGCATCCGGCCCCTCTTCCTGCGCCAGCAGCAAAGCCTCATCACCATCCTCGGCAGTGGAGACGGTGAAGCCCTCTTTCTCCAGATTGTAGCGCAGCAACTCCATCTGAGCGATCTCGTCTTCGACCACCAGCAGATGAGCACTGTCGACACCGGCCATGGTTATGACGCCAGGTCAGAGGCGTTGAGGGAGGAGGTTTCATCGCCCTTTGGCCGCTCCTCGTCCGGCATCGAACCTGAGATGAGAAACTGTATCTGCTCGGCAATCGAGGTCGTGTGGTCGCCCACCCGTTCGATATTCTTGGAGATAAAGAGGAGGTGCATACAGGGAGTGATGTTGCGTTGATCCTCCAGCATATAGGTGAGCAGCGTGCGGAAGAGATTGTTGTGGATCTGGTCCACCTCTTCATCCCGCAGCCGCACTTCCTCTGCTGCGGCAAGGTCGCGGGCAAGATAGGCGTCGAGCACGTCCTTCACCATCTGGCGCACCATCAGACACATGCGGCGGATGGTCTTGGCCGACGATCCAACCGGCGGCACCTGCGCCAGCACATCGGTGCGCTTGGCAAGGTTCTTGGCGTAGTCACCGATCCGCTCCAGATCAGCGGCCACCTTTAACGCGGCGAGCACCGCGCGCAGATCCTGGGCCCGCGGCTGACGCAGGGCGATGAGGCGCACGACCAGCTGGTCGATCTCCGCTTCAATCTCATCAACCGCCTCATCGGACGCGATGAGCTTTTCAGCCACCTCCAGATCGCGTGAGACGATCAGCTCAGCGGCTTCCTCAAGCTGCTGTTCCACAAGGCCGCCCATGGTGACGACCTTGTTTTCAATGTCGCGCAGGTCTTTTTCAAAGGCGCTGGAAATATGGGGGTTCAGCTCATTCATGTCTGCCCTCCTCAACCGATCCGGCCGGAAATGTAGCTTTCCGTGCGCGGGTCTTTGGGGTTGGTGAAAATATCGTCGGTAATGCCGGTTTCCACAATGTTGCCGAGGTGGAAGAAGGCCGTTTCCTGGCTCACCCGCGCAGCCTGCTGCATGGAATGGGTGACGATGACGATGGTGTAGCGCTGGCGCAATTCGTCGATCAGCTCTTCGACAATTGCTGTGGCGATAGGATCAAGCGCCGAGCACGGCTCGTCCATCAGGATCACCGCGGGAGAGACGGCAATGGCACGGGCAATGCAAAGCCGCTGCTGTTGACCGCCGGAAAGGCCGGTGCCGGGTTCGGCAAGGCGGTCTGAAACTTCCTTCCACAACCCTGCGCGCTTGAGACTTTTCTCAACGATCGCATCCATCTCGTCCTTGCCGCGGGCAAGACCGTGAATGCGTGGGCCATAAGCGACGTTTTCATAGATTGATTTGGGAAACGGATTTGGTTTCTGGAACACCATGCCAACATCGGCGCGCAGTTCCACAACATCGACATCGGGGTCGTAAATGTCCCTGCCGTCGAGCAGCACCTTACCCTCGACGCGAGCAATATCGACCGTGTCGTTCATGCGGTTGAGACAGCGCAGGAACGTCGATTTACCGCAGCCTGATGGGCCGATCAGCGCCGTGACCTGCTTTTCCCTGATGTCGAGATCAACGCCGTTGAGCGCCTGTTTTTCAGCATAGAAAACCGACAGATCGCGGCACTCCATCTTCACCGGCGGATCGCTGGGGATGGTAGTTGTAGCAGGGGTAGTCTGTTGTGTGGTCGTTGCGTTCATATTGGTCCTACCAGCGCCGCTCAAAGCGGCTGCGAAGCCAAACAGCAATTGCGTTCATGGCGATAAGAAAGAGTAGAAGAATAACGATGGCAGCGGCCGTTTTCTGCTGGAAGCCAATTTCCGGAAAATCAGCCCACATATAGATCTGCACAGGCAGCACCGTCGCCGGGTCGGTGACAGCGGCAGGAAGGTCCACCACGAAGGCGACCATGCCGATCATCAAAAGCGGCGCAGTTTCACCCAGCGCTCCGGCCATGCCGATGATCGTGCCGGTCAGAATGCCGGGCATAGCGAGCGGCAGCACGTGGTGGAACACGGTTTGGATGCGGCTTGCCCCGATGCCAAGGGCAGCCTCACGAATTGACGGCGGCACAGCACGGAGTGCGGCGCGGGAGGCGATAATCACCGTCGGCAACGTCATGAGCGCGAGCACCATGCCGCCAACCAACGGCGCGGAGCGTGGGAATTCCATAAAGTTTAGAAACACTGCGAGACCGAGCAAACCAAAGACGATGGAAGGCACTGCAGCGAGGTTGTTGATGTTGACCTCAATGAAATCCGTCAGGCGGTTTTTCGGCGCGAACTCTTCCAGATAGATCGCCGCAAGCACACCAATGGGGGCGGAGAGGAGCAGCGTAATTGAGAGTGTCAGGAGCGAACCAATCAACGCCCCCATAATCCCCGCCATTTCCGGCTCCCTGCTCGCGCCGTTGGTGAAAAAGATCGTGTTGAACTGCCGCTCAATCAGTCCGCGCTCAACGAGCTGATCAACCAGGGCTATCTCAGCGTCTGAAATGTTGCGCTGACTTTCCGGTAAATCGGTATCGACAAGGCCTTTCAGATAGAGATCGGCATCATCGGAAACCGGCACGGGGATAATCTGCCGTGTACCGATCCAGTCTGTATTTGCAGCCACCTCCCCGCGCACCACGATAGGAGTGCCGCTGGAAAAGATGCCGCGCACCAGGCGGCGACCGGCGCGATCGCTGATGTCCGGAAAGAGGCTAAGTTGAGCGGCGTGTACGGTCTTGCGGAAGTCAAATTCAGCTGCATTTTCAGGTGTCAGTTTCTCATTCGTCAGCTCCACCGGCAATTGGGCGTAATTGTAGGTAAAGGCCGGAATGGCGTTGCCAATCACCGTTGAGAGCAGCAAAATCAAAAAGCCAAATGCGGTGAGCACGGCTGCAAGACCGTAGAAGCGGAACCGGCGTTCTGCTGCAAAGCGCTTGCGCGTGCGGGTACTGCGGGCAGCGCGATCGTCGGTCGCCGCGCCTACTGCAATTGCAGGATTGGGGGCCGGATCAGTCATACTGTTCCTTGTATTTCTGCACGACTCGCAGCGCGACGACGTTGAGTGCCAGCGTGATGATGAAAAGCACCAGACCCAGCGCAAACGCCGCCAAGGTCTTGGCGCTGTCAAATTCTTGGTCCCCCACCAGAAGCGTGACGATCTGCACGGTTACTGTGGTGACGGCCTCCAACGGATTGATGGTGAGGTTGGCAGCAAGTCCGGCGGCCATAACCACGATCATCGTCTCACCAATGGCGCGGGAGACAGCGAGCAGCAGTGCAGAAACGATGCCCGGAAGAGCGGCGGGGAGCACCACTTTGCGGATGGTTTCAGACTTCGTCGCACCAAGGCCGGCCGAGCCATCGCGCAGGCTTTGGGGCACTGCGTTGATGACATCATCCGACAGCGAGGACACGAAGGGGATAATCATGATCCCCATCACGAGACCGGCTGCCAGCGCCGATTCTGAGGACACTGTCAGCCCGATCACCTCCCCCCATCCGCGAATGGCGGGGGCAACTGTGAGCGCGGCGAAAAAACCGTAAACCACCGTCGGCACGCCAGCGAGAATTTCCAACACCGGCTTGGCAATCTTGCGGAAACCCGCCGAGGCATAGTCGGAAAGGTAAATCGCCGCCATCAGCCCGATGGGCGCTGCAACGCACATGGCAATGAAGGTGATGAGGAGCGTTCCGGCAAAGAGCGGGATCGCTCCAAAGACACGGCTGTTGTCATCTGCCGTAGAGGCCCCTGCCCCCTCGAAAGCCGATTGCGGCGACCAGTGATAGCCGAAGAGAAAATCAAAAACCGAGACGCGACCAAAGAAGCGGACCGATTCAAAGATCAGTGAAAAAACGATCCCGATCGTGGTGAGCACCGCAACCACCGAACAGGCGATCAGCGCATAGCGCACCACCCGCTCCACAGCCTGCCGCGTGCGCTTGCGCGGTTCGATACGGCTGTAGGCGTAGAAAAAGCCCGCCAGAGCAACGCCGATCACCAGAGCAGCGACGAGCCAGAAGGCAGCGGATTGCAGCCCGGCGACAAATTCACCGGCGGCGATCTTGTCATCATCGGGAAAACCGATCCGCCCGCCAGAAGCGAGGGTCATCGCATCATTGATGAAGGCCCCGGCCTGCGGCCCGGAGAGGCTTTCGATGACGGCTGAAAACCGCTCGGAGAGGGATGAGGAAATGTACCAGTCGGCAATGCGCGAAGCGACGAGCCAGATGGCGAGAGCGGGTAAGAGCACCCAGAAAAAGGCATAGAAGCCGTGGTAAACCGGCCTTGAATGCAGGGTAGACGCATCACCGCCCGCCAGCGCCACAGAGCGCGAGCGGGCGGTGAAATAGGCTATGGTCGCCAAAGCGATGAGGGCGAGGGCGACCATCATGGCGACTTACATCGCCAGCGGTTTGAGAGCCGCAGCGTCGGACGCGATGGCATCGCGGTCAGCGTCGGGCAGCGGGATCAGACCTTTGTCAGCGAGGTAGCCGTCGGGGCCCCAGGTGTCTTCGTCGGTGAATTCAGCGACGAATTCTTCAATGCCCGGGATCACGCCGACATGCTCCTTCTTCACGTAGAAGAAGAGCGAGCGGGAGATCGGGTAGTCGCCAGCGGCGATGTTTTCGAAAGTCGGCTCGTTGCCGTCGACATTGGCGCCGCGCAGCTTGGCGGAGTTTTGGTCGAGGAAAGAGTAACCGAAGATGCCAACGGCGTTCGGGTTGGCTTCCAGCTTCTGGACGATGAGGTTGTCATTTTCACCAGCTTCGATGAAGGCACCATCTTCACGGATTTCCGTGCAGAGATCTTCGTCTTTGGCTTCAACAGCTTCCGCGCAGGCTTTTTCCATGACGAGCTCAACGAAGGCGTCACGGGTGCCGGACGTGGGTGGTGGGCCAAGCACTTCAATCTTGACGGCGGGCAGACCGGAATTCACGTCGGCCCAGGTCACCGCATCGTTGGCGACAACCTTGCCGTCTTTTTCGATGTTCTTGGCGAGAGCACCGTAGATGTCGGCACGGGTCAGGTTCAGCTCAATGCCACCCTTTGCGGAGCCAAGCACAATGCCGTCAAAGCCGACTTTGACTTCAACCGGCGTCACGCCGTTTTCTGCGCACTGCTTGAACTCTTTTGCCTTAATGCGGCGGGAAGCGTTGGTGATGTCGGGGGTCTGTTCACCAACACCGGCGCAGAAGAGCTTCATGCCACCACCGGAGCCAGTGGACTCAACGACTGGAGTGCCGAAAGAGGTGTTCTGGCCAAAACGTTCCGCCACTGCTGTGGAGAACGGGAAGACGGTGGAAGAGCCGACGATCTGGATCTGATCGCGGGCCTGGGCGGCGGTGGCGGTGGCCATCGCGCCGGCAAGCACCAGAGCGCTTGCGGAGGTTTTCAGAAGAGTTTTCATGGGACGGGGTCCTTGGTTCTTTTTCATTCGCTGGCCCATGCGTAAAATCTGGCGAAGGGCCGTGGTCTTGGCTTGCAAGCGGCGAATTAGGAACCGCGGACTACGGCTGTGTGACAGTTCTGTATCAGTTTTGTGACAGTGGATAAGTTACCAGGGGTGATAGGGTGGCTGGAGCTAATCCAGCACCGGCAGCAGCACCCGCATGGTGGTGCCTTCCCCCAGGCGCGAGGCAATCTCCAGCCTTCCGCGATGGCGGTTGGCGATATGTTTGACGATTGCAAGGCCAAGCCCCGTGCCACCCTTGGCGCGGGAGCGTCCGGAATCGACGCGGTAAAACCGCTCCGTCAGCCGTGGCAGGTGTTCAGCAGCGATTCCTTCACCTTCATCACGCACCGAGGCGATGAAAACGGAGCCGGACATGCGCGGGACGGAATCGACCCACGCTAGGGAGACATGAACATCGCCCTCAGAATAGCGCAGGGCGTTTTCCAGCAGATTGACGAAGACCTGACGGAGCTGATCGGGATCTCCGGCGACGAGGCATGGCGTATCGGGCAGGTCCGTGTTGATCATCCGCCCGGCCTCATCTTTGGTCTGAGCATCAGCAATGACGGAGCCGATCACCAACGCCAGGTCCACCCGCTCGGAGGGACGAACACGCTCGTCTTCTTCCACTCGGGAGAGGGAAAGAAGGTCATCGATCAGCCGCTCCATCCGGTCCGCCTCCCGCCGCATGGTGGCGAGGAAGCGCGTCTGTGCCCGCGGGTCATCGGCTGCAGTGGTTTGCAGCGTTTCGATGACGGAAGAGAGCGTGGTCAGCGGCGAGCGCAGTTCATGGCTGACATTGGCGACAAAGTCAGAACGCTGCTGAGCGGCCTGGAGCAGCGGAGAAACATCTCTCAGCGCGAGCGCCACCGTCGCCACTTTACCGCCAAGGGCGACCGCCGTGATGCGGTAAGTGCCCTCGTTGGGCGACGGCATCTTGATGTTGGCTGTCGCGCGCTGTGAGCCTGCAATCACGCTTTCCACACAACCGAGCGCAGCGGGCTGGCGCAACACCCGCACCAGCGGCAAGCCAACAAGCCCGTCCCCCAGCAATTCCCGCGCGGCAACATTGGAGAGACTTATCTCGCCCTCGCCGTTCAACAGCAGAACCGGCTCTTCAAGAGCGTCGAGAATGGCGGAAAGATCGCCTTGCATCACCCTGCTGCCTTCACCAGCGCGTCGGCAATCATAATATCGAGATGCGCTCCGCCGCCATTTTTGAAGACGGTGATCTCATCATCCGATTGCCGCCCGGCGCGTCCCGCAACCAACTCGTGTAAATCTCCCAGCACGGCGGCTTCCGTAATCACACCCTCAGCAATCGGAATGGCAAGTTCGCCGATATGGGTGAGCGTCGTGTCGCGGCTGTCCACGAACCAACGGCCCCTCCGGTGCAGCTCATCATCCGCCTCTCGCATGTCAGGCCGATAAGCACCGACGAGGTCGACATGGCAGCCTTTGGGAACATCTGCCCCCGCGAGCACCGGCGTTGCAGACATTGTGGCACAACAGATGATGTCGGCCTTGGCAAGAGTTGCAACAAGGTCATCGACAGCCTCGCCGCCAACTTCTGCTGCAAGCGCCTCTGCCTTTCCAGCGGTGCGGTTCCAGATGAGCACATTTTCGATGGACGGTCGCACGCTGCGATGCGCTGCAATCAGCGGGGCCGCCATCGCCCCGGCGCCGATCATCACCATTGTTCTTGCATCAGCGCGCGCGAGAAGTTCGCAGCCAAGCGCGCTATCAGCGGCAGTCTTCCATGCAGTGACCGATGTTCCATCAACACTGGCGGTGAGCTGGCCCGTCTCATTGTCGAAAAGGTTGATTTGCGCATGAACACTCGGCAGCGACCGTGCTTCGTTGCCGGGCACAACTGTCGCCGCCTTCGTTCCAGCCGCCAAACCATCAATCCAGGCGGCGCGGACAAGCATCGCGTTGTCACGGGCATGAACCAGACTGTCAGCGATAGCGGCTTTTGGTAGGCGGTGACCTTCCCGCAAGGCTTCAATCACCAGTGGCCAGGTGGCGAGCCGTGCAACATCATCCCCATCGAGCACTGTAACCATGGCCGCGCCTATTCAAACACGATCGAAGGAGCTTTCGGCGCGGCGCTATCGAGCTGCACGGCAACACCCTGAGCGATCTGTTTGTAGATCGCTGCATGGGGGCCATTTGGCGCATCCACGACCACCGGCGTTCCTGCGTCGGATTTCTCGCGGATGTCCATGTGGAGCGGCACCGCTCCCAGGAATGGCACACCAAGCTTCTCCGCCTCTGCCTTAGCGCCGCCATGACCGAAAATGTCAGAGACCTCTCCGCATTTGGGGCAGATAAAGGTGGACATATTTTCCACGATCCCGAGCAGCGGGACGGAAACCTTTTTGAACATGTTGATGCCCTTGCGCGCATCGATCAACGCCAGATCCTGCGGGGTCGAGACGATCACCGCACCCGCCAGAGGCACCTGCTGCGCCATGGTGAGTTGTGCATCCCCCGTACCCGGCGGCATGTCGACAACAAGCACGTCGAGGGGCTCGTCTTCGGTGCCCCAGGCAACTTCCCGCAAAAGCTGCGTGAGCGCGGAAATCACCATCGGCCCGCGCCAGATCATGGGGGAATCCTCTTCCACCAGCGAACCGATGGACATGGCTTTCACTCCATGCGCCTGCATGGGCGTGAGCACCCGTCCGTTGGCTTCTGGCTTGCCCTTGAGCCCCAGAAGACGCGGCAGGGAGGGGCCGTAGATGTCGGCATCAAGAATGCCGACAGACAGGCCTTCGGCAGCCAGACCAAGCGCCAGGTTCACCGCGGTGGTGGATTTGCCCACCCCGCCCTTGCCGGATGCTACGGCGATGATGTGCTTCACATGAGCAACAGCAGGCTTTTCCCGTGGCGCGGCTTCGGGCGCACGCGCTGAAGCTGGTTTCGGCGGCGGTGGTGCCATGGTTGGTGCGGAGCCGGCCTTGCGTTCCGCCGTTAGCGCCACCATCGCAGACACCACCCCAGGCAGCGCCTCAACGGCGGCCTGCGCAGCTCCCCGCAACGGCTCCAGCTTTTCGGCCATCTCGGCAGGCACGTTCAGCGAGAACATCACCTTGGCGCCCTTCTCCGATTGGGTGATGAACGGCTCCGACACCATCCCTTCAGAAACGATGTTGCCCTCCCCGCTTGGCAGAACGACTTTCGAGAGTGCCGACTGAATCGCGGTCTTCGTTACCATTATTACAATCTCTGCGTAAGGATTTTACCGACCGAAAGGGTCACGCAGAAGTACGTGATTCATGCAAGAGATAACTTTCTTTTTTTATTTTCAAACCGCCTCAGTTTAGCCAACTAACATAACGTATTGAAAAATAACGTTTTGGACATTTATGCCATATGTGGAGAGCGGGGGTTAATCTTCGGATCAACCCTACAAGCCGTTGAATTGGTATTTGAGGGCGGAGTAAAAATAAGGAGCCGGAGAGCAGTGATTAACGACCACTGTGAGCTCCCCGGCATTGTTCGACTCTGTTTGCGCAGACTGTCGAACTGGCTCCTCGGACGGGGTCGAGGCCACACTGGTCTCGGCCCCAAGGAACCTCTCCATTTATTCAATAGACATTTGCCTATTTTGCCAACTGGCAAATTCCAATTGTGGAATACCTGTTAGCCCAGCAAAGAACCGAGCTGCATGGCGATGCCCATGTCGCCGTCGACTTTCAGCTTGCCTGACATGAACGCCATCTGGGCATTCTGCTCGCCGGCGGCGATTTCTTCAAAATCATCTTTGGCGACGGCAACGGTGCAATCAGCATCGGCAGCGCCATTGTGAACTTCTGCCGGGGTCTTGGTGCCGTCGATGGTCATGGTGCCATCGTCTGAAAAGTCAAAAGTGACGACTTTGCCGTCAATTGCGCCTTTTTCCGCAACGCGGGCCTGCATCTGGGCGGTAATTTCTTCCAGGGTCATCGGGGAATCCTTCCGTATACGTAAACCTACCTTGTGCGTGCCGGATTGGCGTTGCATAGTCAAACATACCCGCCGGTATGTGACCGGCCGCATATCTGGGAGGACCACCCATGCGCGAAGCAGTCATCGTCTCCACCGCCCGCACGCCAATCGGCAAGGCCTATCGCGGCGCATTTAACAACACGACGTCGCAGCAGCTTTCAGGCCACGCGATCAAGCACGCCGTTGAGCGCGCCGGCGTCGAAGGCGGTGAGGTTGATGATGTCGTCTTCGGCTCCGCCCTTCAGCAGGGCTATCAGGGCGGCAATATTGCCCGTCAGGCCGCGCTTGCGGGCGGCTTGCCTGTAAAAGTCTCCGGCATGAGCCTCGACCGCCAATGCGCTTCCGGCATGATGGCAATTGCTACCGCTGCAAAGCAGGTTGTTCACGACAACATGCCCGTTTGCATTGGCGGCGGTGTTGAGAGCATTTCCCTCGTGCAGACACCGGAAATGCGCGTCGCTGCCGACAAAGAGCTCGTGAAGGCTCACCCCCACATCTACATGTCGATGCTGGAAACCGCAGAAGTCGTGGCCGACCGCTACGGCATTTCCCGTGACGTGATGGACGAATACGCTCTCCAATCGCAGCAGCGCACCGCCGCCGCGCAAGAGGCGGGCAAGTTTGACGACGAGATCGTGCCTCTAACCTCCACCATGGTCATGGTGGACCGCGAGACGAAGGAAAAGTCCGAGCACGAAGTGACCCTCGACAAGGATGAGGGCAACCGCCCCTCCACCACACTGGAAGGTCTTCAAGGCCTCAAGCCGGTACTTGGCGAAGACCAGACGATCACCGCCGGCAACGCCTCCCAGCTTTCCGATGGCGCATCCGCGTCCGTCGTGATGGAAGCCAAGGATGCGGAAAAGCGTGGCCTCAAACCGCTTGGCGCCTATCGCGGCATGGCCGTGGCCGGTCTGGAGCCGGACGAAATGGGCATCGGCCCCGTTTATGCCGTTCCAAAACTGCTTGAGCGCTTCAACCTGAAGATGGAAGACATTGGCCTTTGGGAACTGAACGAAGCCTTCGCCGTGCAAGTGCTCTATTGCCGCGACAAGCTCGGCATCCCTGACGAGCTTTTGAACGTCAATGGCGGCGCCGTTTCCATCGGCCACCCCTATGGCATGTCCGGCGCACGGATGACGGGCCATGCCCTCATCGAAGGCAAGCGCCGTGGTGCCAAATATGTCGTCTGCACCATGTGCGTTGGCGGCGGCATGGGCGCGGCTGGCCTGTTCGAGGTCTATTGATATGGCCGATCTTGAAACCAAAATTGAAAACCGCGTCGCGACGCTCACCATCAACCGCCCGGAGGCGCGCAATGCGGTGACGAGTGGGATGTGGGCAGAAATTCGCGACCACCTTCAGGCCTTCGCCGACAATGATGATGTCGGCGTTGTGGTGCTCACCGGCGCTGGCGACAAGGCCTTCAGCGCCGGGGGCGACGTGAAGGACATGGCGGCGCGGCTGACCAACCCTGAGCCGCAGAAGATTGACGAGCAAATCGCCTATATCCAGGAGATCGTTGCCGCCTCCCGCCTGTTGCACACCATGCCGAAGGTGACGATTGGCGCGATTAACGGCGCGGCGGCGGGGGCTGGTCTTTCGCTGGCGCTCGCCTGTGACCTGCGCATCATGGTGGATGACGCCAAGCTCACCACAGCCTTTGCCAACATCGCCTTGTCGGGGGATTTCGGCGGCGGCTATTTCCTCTCCCAGCTTGTGGGCCAGGCCAAAGCGCGTGAACTCTTCTACCTCGCGCCAACTCTGACTGGCGCAGAAGCAGCCGAGATGGGTGTGGTAAACAAGGCTGTTGCTCGCGCTGACTTTGCGGGCGCATTGGACCAGATCGCACAGCAAATCGCCAACGGCCCGACTTCGGTTTTCACTTCCATGAAGGCAAATTTCCACCTGGCCGAAACAGCGAATCTCGACGAATATCTGAAAATCGAAGCCGAACGCATGGCACGGTCTTTCCATTCAGAAGACCACCGCGAAGCCGCCCTGGCCTTCGTCGCCAAGCGCAAGCCGGTCTTTAAGGGCCGTTAGGCCATTTCCGCGAGCAGAGCGGCATTGCCACCTGCCGCGGTCGTATCAACGCAGATGTGGCGCTCCAAAATGCAACGCTGCGCAAAATCCCGCTCGGTGACGAGCGGGATCAGCGCCCCATCGCGCGCCGCAAGTGCTTGCCGCCCTGCACACTGATCGGCTTCATCACTCCACACAACAACCACATCAAACCCGGTGAGGGTATCGAGCGCCTTCCGTTCCAATGTGCCATCAAGGCCTTCGCTTGTTGAAAGGCCGGGGGCGATAGCGAGGGTCTTGCACCCTTTCGAGCGAGCAATCTCCACCTGCGCCAACGCATCCTCCGCCGTCGGCCCCAGACACAGGATCGTGCCGCGCGGGAAAATTGAAAGGCGGTTGGATTCCCCCGTTGGGCCGGGCAGATCGAGCGCCTCCAGCGCAAGTCGTTCGGGCTTGGGCAAGGCTGCAAGCGCGCGCTGAGCGACGTCAAGACCGACCGCCGTTCCTTTTGGGGCAACTGACCGCTCATCGTCCGCGATGGCACAAAAACGCGGCACATAGTGCGGTCCGCCCGCCTTCGGCCCGGTGCCGGACAGGCCTTCGCCGCCGAACGGCTGTGAGCCGACAATCGCTCCAATCTGGTTGCGGTTGATATACATGTTACCGACATTGAGGCGGTTGGTGATGCTTTCCACCCGGTCATCAATGCGGGTATGCAGGCCGAAGGTCAGGCCGTAGCCACTGGCGTTGATTGCATCGACGACATCATCAATCTCACCAGCCTTGAACGTCGCTAAATGCAGCACGGGGCCAAAGATTTCCCGCTCCAGGTCTTCGATGCCGGCGACTTCAATCACTGCCGGGCCAACAAAGATGCCCCCCTCCGGCGCGTCAATCTGCTTCAGCAAGCGGCCGTCATCCCGCGCGGCATCAATATGCGTGACAATGCCGTTCCGCGCCGCCTCGTTGATGACGGGGCCGATATCTGTTGCCAGCTTCCATGGATTGCCAAGACGCAATTCATCCATCGCACCAAAGAGCATGGTTCTGAACGTCTCAGCGACATCTTCTTGCACGTAGAGCACGCGCAGAGCTGAACAGCGCTGACCGGCGGATTGAAAGGCTGAGGCCACAATGTCGGCAATGGCCTGTTCCGGCAAAGCGGTGGAATCAACAATCATTGCGTTGAGCCCGCCGGTCTCTGCAATCAGCGGCGCTGCGGGTTCGACATTCTCTGCCATGGCGCGGTTGATACGCTGTGCCGTCGCAGTTGAGCCGGTGAAGCAGACACCATTAATGCGCCCATCGCCAACGATCTGCGACCCGACGGACGCCCCTTCCCCCGGCAGGAATTGAAGTGCGGTCCGGGGAACACCTGCCTCATGCAACAACCGCACGGCGATGGAAGCAGTGAGCGGAGCAGGTTCGGCTGGCTTTGCAAGCACAGAATTGCCCGCAGCAAGCGCTGCCGCAATCTGACCGGTGAAGATGGCCAGAGGGAAGTTCCAGGGTGAAATGCAGCCAAACGTGCCGCGTGGGGCGATGAGCTCATTTCCGTCCACTTGGCTCGCATAGCAGCGCAGGAAATCCACCGCCTCGCGCAGTTCCGCCACCGCATCCATCAGCGTTTTTCCGGCTTCGCGGGAAAGCACGGCGAAGAACTCTCCAAAATACTCCTCGTAGAGGTTAGCTGCGCGGTTGAGCACGGCGGCCCGTTCCGTCGCGCTTGCTCTGTCCCAGGGATGAGCCGCAGCGAGTGCCGCTTCCACATCGGCTGGTGTTGCATTGATGAGTGTACCGACCTGTTCGTCACGGTCCGCCGGATTAAAGACGGGCTGCGCCTCTGCGCCTTCAAACGGCACTGCAAGCAGCGGTTCGGCGTGCCAAAGATGGGTGCGAAACGGCTCCCGTGCTTCTTCGATCCGCTCCAGATCAGCATGAGCATGAAGGTCGAACCCTTCCGAGTTCTGCCGCTCCGGCTGGAAGAGATCGGGCGGCAGACAAACCGCATTAGCGCCCTCTCCGCCCCATTGCCCAAACGGGTCCGCCGCCACTTCCGCGGCAGGCACACTCTCGTCCACGATCTGGTTGACGAAGGAGGAATTGGCACCGTTTTCCAGCAACCGCCGCACCAGGTAGGCGAGCAAATCGCGGTGCGCGCCGACTGGAGCGTAGATACGACAGCGTGTGCCGTGATCGCGTTTCACGATGCGGTGCAGCGTCTCCCCCATGCCGTGAAGGCGCTGAAACTCGAAAGTATCCAAATCTTCCGCCATCTCCAGGACCGCCGCCACAGAATGGGCGTTATGGGTGGCAAATTGCGGGTAGATGACATCGGTCATTGCAAGCAGCTTCTGCGCGCAGCAGATGTAGGAGATGTCAGTCGCTGCCTTGTCGGTGAAGACGGGAAAGCCAGCGATCCCCTCCACCTGGGCACGCTTGATTTCACTGTCCCAATAAGCGCCCTTCACCAACCTCACCATGATGCGGCGGTCATGGTCTTTGGCAAGCGTATAGAGCCAATCGAGCACCGGGGCGGCGCGCTTGGAATAGGCCTGAACCACGACGCCAAACCCATCCCACCCGGCAACGCGCTCGTCGGTCAGCACTGCCTCGATCACGTCGAGAGAGAGGTCGAGCCGGTCGGCCTCTTCAGCATCAATGTTGAGACCCATATTGGCCTTCTTCGCCATCAACGTGAGGGCGAGCACACGGTCTACCAACTCGCCCATGACCCGCGCCTTCTGCGGCACTTCATAGCGCGGGTGGAGAGCGGAAAGTTTTATGGAAATGCCAGGATTGTTGCGAATGTCCGCCGCCGTCGCATGGGCCGAAAGCTGCATGATCGCGTCTTTGTAAGCTTCGAAAAACCCATCCGCGTCTCGCGCCGTCAGCGCCGCTTCACCCAGCATGTCGTAGGAATAGGCGTAGCCCTTCTTCTCCATCGCCATGCCACGGGATAAGGCGGAAGCGATTATCTCTCCGAGCACGAACTGGCTGCCCATAACCTGCATGGCGCGTTTCACAGCGGTACGAATGACCGGCTCACCCAGCCGCTTGATCGCCCCGTGCAAAACGCCTGCAACGCCGGAGGATCGGCCTTCATCCAGCACCTTTCCGGTCAGCAGCAATGCCCAGGTGGAGGCGTTGACGAGAGAGGAGGATGACTTGCCCAAATGCGCGCCCCAGCTTGAGGGAGCGATCTTGTCTTCAATCAGATCATCTATGGTCTCATCGTCCGGCACGCGCAGCAGCGCTTCGGCCAGGCACATCAATGCAACGCCCTCATCGGTGGAAAGGCCATATTCGGCAAGAAAAACCTCCATCAAACCGGGTTCATCGTCAGCGCGGATGGTCTCCACCAGCTTCGTAGCTCTGCTGGCGATCTTTTCACGTGTGGCCTGTGGGGGAGCAAAATGTGAAGACAGCTTTCCAATCACATCCGCCTCAGCGGCAATGTGATGGTCGCGGATCGTGCGGCGGATGGTGGATAGGTCACTCACGGGTCTTGCCTCCAAGGGTCTGATTGGGGTGCAAGCTACCATATCACGAAAAGTCCTGTGGCCTGAATTTGGATAATAGACTATGCTGAAAGATCGATAATTGCGATGCGGGCAGGTCAAATGGTATTTGAATCTAATGAAAACGGGAATCTTGACCGATACGACAGGCGCATCCTTGAAATTCTCGCCGAGAATGGCCGCCTTCCTATCACCGACCTCGCCAAGCAGGTGGGCCTCTCCAAGAGCCCCTGCCAGGTGCGGGTCAAGCGGCTTCAGGAAGAAGGCTACATTCTCGGTTTTCGCGCGGTGCTCGACCCAGCCAAGCTCGGCCTTGATCATGTCGCCTTCGTTGAAGCAAAACTTTCCGATACCCGCGAAGCGGCGCTAACAACCTTCAACGAAGCGGTGCATGCGATCCCGGAAATCGAGCAATGCCACATGATTGCGGGGTCGTTTGATTATCTGTTGAAGATCAGAACAGCCGATATTCAGGCCTATCGGCGCGTGCTTGGTGAAAAGATCAGCACCCTGCCGCATGTGGCAAACACATCGACCTTTGTGTCCATGGAGGCGGTGAAGGAAAGTGCGCTTTAGGGCGCCGCTTCTACTTCAGCCCCCGGGCCAGCAATTCAGCCTCTAGCGCAGCCTGGTGATCGACATAGGCTTCCTGCCGCTCCCAGCTCCAGTATTTCAGCTCATCGAGAGGAATGCGCTCGCCGGTAATCGCGCAAGTCACGTGATCACCCGGAGACAGCACCTTGTAGTCCGCTTCAAGGTAACGAACCTTGGCGGGTTGCGGCACGGCGATATCGATGCGGTTGAGCACTTTTGAAACGTCCTGCGATCGGGTGTGGCGGTTCTAGCGGCGGCCAAACAGTCTTTCAACATCTGCGCGTTTCAACTCCACCCAGGTCGGGCGGCCGTGGTTGCACTGGCCGGAATTGGGAGTGATCTCCATTTCGCGCAACAAGGCGTTCATTTCCTCAACCTTCATGCGCCTCCCGGCCCGCACTGAGCCGTGGCAGGCCATGGTGGATGCGACCGCATCAAGGCGGGAGGACAATTCCGTCGCGGTGCCCCAACCGGCGAGCTCATCAGCTATATCGCGGCAAAGCTCGGCGGCATCGCAGGTGCCGAGCAGCGCTGGAGTGGCGCGCACGGCAAGCGTGCCGTCGCCGAAAGGTTCCAGCTCCAGACCGAGCTTTGCGAGTTCCTCCGCACGGGCCGAAAGACGCGCACAATCATCGACGTCCAATTCCACAATGTCCGGCACGAGCAGCAGTTGCGAGGGCACATCACCGCTGGCGATATGGGCCTTAAAGCGCTCATAGACGAGGCGCTCATGGGCTGCGTGCTGGTCGACAATGATGACGCCGTCTTCGCTCTGGGCGACAATATAGGTCTCATGCAACTGCGCCCGCGCTGCACCAAGACGCCCGACGCGTACAGGGTCTTCAGCGATTTCAGGCGCATGGGCGGAAGGCGCAGCAGTGGCGTCAAAGGCGGCTTGCGCGCTCTCGCCAAAGCCACCAAGAGGCCGTGACGGGGACTGCGCCCAGTCGAAATTTGCAGGTGCCTGCGGTGGCGGAGCGGAGGAAAATGACGGGCGCTGAAAGGCCTCTGCCATGGCCTGCCCGCCAGTTGTGGAGGCGCGCACGCCCGCGCCGTGGATCGCCTGACGGAGCGCACCAACAATCAACCCCTTCACCAACCCCGCATCACGGAACCGCACTTCCGCTTTGGCCGGATGGACGTTCACATCCACCAGGGCTGGGGCGATGTCGACAAACAGTGCAAGCACCGGGTGCCTGTACCGGGGAAGCGCATCCATATAAGCCGCACGCACCGCGCCGGTGAGCTGGCGGTCCTTCACGGGGCGGTTGTTGACGTAGAGAAACTGATGCAGCGCATTGCCACGGTTGAAGGTCGGCAGGCCAGCAAAGCCCGTAAGGAGCACATTCTCACGGTCGGCATCCACCTCCATCGCATTGTCGATGAAGTCGGCGCCAAGGATCTGCCGCAAGCGGTTTTTCAGCGCGTCCTCTCCATCGCTGGCGGGCCAGTCCAACGCTTGGCGATCTTCCCCGCTCAACGTGAAATGAATGCCCGGATGGGCGAGCGCAGCACGGCGAACAACGTCTGTGACCGCGGCAGACTCTGCGCGCACGGTTTTCAGGAATTTCAGTCGTGCCGGCGTAGCGCGGAAGAGATCAGCAACCTCCACCACCGTGCCGCCGCCAAGCGCCGCCGGACGCACCGGTTCCATCCGTCCGCAATCTACCCCAATCTTCCAGGCATTTGCCGATCCGCGCCGCCGCGTGGTGATCGTCAACTGCGCAACCGACCCGATGGAGGGCAAAGCTTCGCCGCGAAAACCAAGAGTGCGGATGTCGGTGAGGTCACCGCCTGCCATCTTGGACGTGCAGTGCCGCTCCACCGCAAGCGCCAGATCCGCCTCCTCCATACCAAAGCCGTTATCGGTGACGCGGATCAAATCCTTGCCACCGGCGGCCGTGACAATATCGATGCGCGTCGCGCCAGCATCGATGGCATTGTCGACCAATTCACGCACCACGGCAGCAGGGCGTTCGATCACTTCGCCAGCGGCGATACGGTTCACCACCGTCTCGTCGAGACGCATAACCCCGGCAGGGGCGTGCTGCGATGATCGTGCGGAAGCGCTCATGATGCGGGTTCGATTCGTCCTGGGCTTCTATCTTGCCCGCCTGGTCGCGCCCGGCAAAGGGCAACCGGGGCCGCTTGTGCACCCGACAACCGCTTTGTTAATAACTAAGAACACGCCCCATCCCTTACGTGGAGACAGGCCGCGCATGGCAAAAAGCGAACCGGACCAGACCAGCATTGCTGAAACGCTCGAAAGTCTGATGGCGCGGGTGGCACAAAAGGACCGCGTCGCCTTCCAAAGGCTCTATGAACGCACGTCCGCAAAACTTTTTGGTGTCGTGCTGCGTATCATCAAAGACAGGCAACGCGCCGAGGACATTGTCCAGGACGTCTATCTGAAGGTCTGGCGGGTGGCGGACAAATATGACGCTGCCCAGGGACGCCCAATTTCCTGGCTCGCCACTGTGGCGCGCAATCGCGCTATTGACGTGCTGCGCATGCAGCGGCCGGAGATGACGGTGGATGAACCGGGAGACGAAGAGCAGATTTTCCGCATCGGCGGACAGGATGCCGACACCCTCGATGTCAGCGATCTGGAGACGCTGCGCTTCTGCCTGGGTGAGATGCGGGAGGGTGACCGCAATTATGTGTTGCTGGCCTATTACGAGGGATTTTCCCGCGAGGAACTGGCCGAGCGGTTCGATACCCCGGTGGGCACGATCAAGACCAGACTGCGCCGTGGCCTTAAGGGCCTGCGTGACTGTCTGGAACGGTAATTGAGCCGTCAGCCAACGGGGATGACGGGAAAGATGAGGCCATGAGCGGATCGAAGAGCACTGGGAGCAGAAGCGCCAAGGCAGGCAAATTGCATCTCGATGCGGGTGAATATGTCATCGGCACGATGAACAATGCCGAACGCACGGCCTTTGAGGAGATCCTCGCAACCAATGGCGATGTGCGTGCCCATGTGGCCTGGTGGGAACAGGAATTCGGCCTGCTGACCGCCTCCATCTCTCCCCAGATCCCGCCCGAGACCCTCTGGCCGCGCATCGAGGCGTCTTTGCCCGTTGCCCAGCAAGCGGGCAGCGGGGTCCGCCCCGTTCCGGTTGCCGCCAATGACAATGTGGTGGAGCAGATCCTTAGATCACGCAACCGCTGGCGCCTCGGCACAATTGCCGCGAGCGTTCTGGCAATCGGCCTCGGCGTCCTCGCACTGAATGATGATGCCTCCGACAGCGCCAGACCCGGGATTGACCGCGTGGCGGAGATTGGGCGCTCAGCACCCATCAGTGAGGAATATGTGGCCGTTGTGACCGCCGCTAGCGATCAGCCTGCCCTCATCGTCACCATCAACGGCACAACAAAAGAAGTGAGCGTGCGCTCTCTCGGGGTCAAAGCTCCCACGGGCCGGAGCCTTGAAGTCTGGTATGTGCCGGAGGGTGAAGCTGCCGTTTCCGTCGGTCTGGTGGGCGAAGGTGCAATCGATCTCGGTGCCCTCCCAGCGCAGGATGGCGACCTGCTGGCGATTTCGGTGGAAGAGCCAGGCGGATCACCCACCGGCGTCGCCCAGGGGCCGATTATCTATACCGGCACCCTATTGAAGGCAGACGAATGAAGGCGGGCTAACTACCCGGAAATCTTTGTGTCCGGCACGAAGGTCAACGCCAACCCGTTGATGCAGTGACGGTTACCCGTAGGAGCGGGACCGTCGGCAAAAATATGCCCCTGATGTCCACCGCAACGGATACAATGGACTTCCGTGCGCGCCACGAAGAGCTTGTAATCGGTCTCGGTGCCGAGTGCGCCTTTGATGCCCTCATAAAAGGACGGCCATCCCGTGCGGGAATCGAATTTCGTCTCCGACCGATAAAGCGGCAGCGCGCAACCGGCACAAGCATAGGTGCCAGTTTCCTTGATTTCCAAAAGAGGTGAAGTGAAGGGGCGTTCCGTCGCCTCCTCGCGCAGCACGAGATAGGCGTCTTCAGACAGTTCGGCACGCCATTCCTCGTCGCTCTTTTTCACTGGCGTGACGGGGCTGGGCAGCAGGTCATGGCCAAAATTCGTGGCGGTCGCTAACGGGTCATTGGCTTTGGCAATGCGCATTCCGGTCATAGACGCGATTGCGAAGGTCACGATGGCTGCGCCGGATGCGCCAAGCAGGGCGCGGCGGGAGATGGTTTTGGTCATGGAACGCCTCCATATCTGTTCGCCTCCAACATAAAGACCAAAAGCGGCATGCCCACGGCCCCATGCTCAAGACTACGTGTTCAGCCCGTGATCTTTATGGTCAGCCATGTGCCCGCCAGGGCAGACAATCCGGTTAGAAATGTACCCCAGATCGTATCCACCACAGCAACCGTGACGGTGTAGCCCTTCAGCGTCGCCAGATTGGTAAAATCATAGGTTGCGTAGCAGAAGAGGCCAAACAGCGCGCCGTAAAGCAGGGCATGGCCAAGACTGCCGAGTTTAACCGCCGGAACAACGGCAAAAATGACGATCCCGGCCACATACATGACATAGAAGGCCACCGCGACGCCGACGCGGAATTCATCCAGCAGCAAGCTACCGATCTGATCCTGGTAGAAACCCTTCGCGACCGTCCCGAGCCAGATGAAGTCGATGGCGAAGAAGACGATGACGGTGGTGAGATAGGCGACGACATACATCATGGCGCTGATCCAAACTGGTTTGAAACAAACCATTACGGGCAAGCTTTGTTCCGTCAATTGCGCCTAATTAGACGGCTTTATCCTGGATCTGCGCGAGCTTGGCCTTGGCCTTCTTTGTCACAAGCACGGTCACAATGAGCGTTGCGATGATGCCAGCACCAAAGACAGCATATTTGAGCGCACTCGCATCCCCTCCACCTGCAGCAGCCTGACCGCCAAGGGAGCCGATCCACACGTAAAGAAGCGTGCCTGGCATGATGCCGAGGAAGGTTGCAAGCTGGGCGGGCCAGAAGCCAACCGGCGTTAGGCCGAGGAACCAGTTTTGTAGCGAGAACGGCAGAGCTGGTGACAAGCGCAGCAGCAAAACGACCCTCCAACCCTCCTCGCCAATCGCCTGGTTTACCGCGTTGAATTTCGGATAGGCGACGACCTTTTCCTGCACACGGTCGTGGAAGATGTAGCGAGCAGCAAGAAAGGAGATGGCCGAGCCAAAGGTCGCACCCACCACCACCAGTGGAAAACCCCAAAGGCCGAAAGCCACGCCAGCAGCGAGGGTGAGGATCGAACCCGGCACCAACATGAAGGTTGTCAGAGCGTAAACCACCATGAAGATGATCCAACCAAGAACGCCCAGGTTCTCTACCCAAAGCCGAAAGGCCTCCACCCATTGGGAAATGGGCAGCAGACGATAGGCAAAAACGAGCGCAACGAGGGCGACGATGCCGATGGCGATCTTCGCCCAGGGCAAGCCGCCGCCTGACGTGGCGGGCGTTGTCTGGCTGGTACCGGTCATGATGGTCTTCCGCGACAATTGGTCCGTTTCCTCGGTATGAGCAGGCAGAGGCGCCGCGACAAGGGTTGGCTCAGCCCGCTCGCGGCTTGGTGATGCAAATTCATCTAATGGGCGCGGCGCACCCTGGCGCGTTCTAGCACTTCTTCGATGATGGCCCCGGCGCGTTTGGGGTTCTCAAGGCGCATCTGGATTTCTAACGCCTGGGATGCTGTGTGAAGGGCCGTTTGCTTGTCCCCACGGCGGACAAGACGAGCCTTGTCTTTGGTGGTGGTGACCAGGAGCGCATCAAGCTCCTCGGCGCGTTGCAGTAATTCCTCACAATCGGTTGGGGAATAGACGTGATGGTCGGGGAAGGAGCGGGTTTCCAGCACCTGCGCCCCAACCGCTTCCAACGAATGATAGAACTTGTTGGGCGCGCCGATACCGCAATAGGCATACACCTTCGCGTCTTTCCAACGGCCTGGCTTCGACACCTGGATCATCGCGGCGATGACGGGCTTTGCCATTTTAGCAGCTACACGCACGACCTTTGCCGTAGCCGTGGAGGTGCCAACAAGCAGCAGAGCATCGGCGCGAGCGAGTTGGGTCTTCAATGGCGCCCGCAAAGGGCCGGCCGGGTGAACAAAACCGTTGCCGATTGCTCTACCTGCATCCACCACAACAAGGCTGAAATCCTTGTAAAGCGCCGGGTTCTGGAAACCGTCATCCATGATAACGAGGTCAACGCCCATCTCTTCCAGCATCTTCACCCCCGCCACCCGGTCGGCGCAAACGACGGTAGGTGCACGAGCGGCAAGGAGCAGCGCCTCATCTCCAACATCGTGCGAATTGTGAGACCTGAAATTGACCTTCAGCGGCCCGCGGCGCACAGCGCTGCCATAGCCACGGGTGAGAAAACCGGGTTTCAGCTTCATCGCCTTTGCAACGCGGGCAAATTCCATCGCTGTTGGCGTCTTGCCAGCACCGCCTGCAGTAAGGTTGCCGATACACAAGACCGGAAGGGCACTTGTGTAGGAGGGTTCCGCCTCCATGCGGCGCTTTGCGACCGTGCCATAAATCCACCCGAAAGGCGCAAGCCCCAGGGCAAATATGCCCCGTTTCGCGTACCAATATGACGGTTCGTCAGCCAAATTCTCTACGCCGCCGTTTGTGGCGCGTTTGTGCCGAGTTCCACCTTCAACCGAAGGGGCAAAACAAAGGGATCGAGAGCCGCCACCGAACGATCAAGGGCACCGCGCATCGTCTCCAACGCGCCAAGGGCGGCGGCATGAAGCGCCTCCCGCTCATCGGGCTTTGACCACAAGTGGAGAATATGCGCCGCCAAAGCCTCTTCATCCGTCACCAACCGCACGCCGCCAGCCTCCACCAGGGCTTCATAGGTGGAACGGAAATTCTGCACGTGGCAGCCGGATATAACGGCGGTGCCGGTGAGAACCGGTTCAATGGGATTCTGCCCACCCTGGGTGTTGGTTTCTGCCAACCCAAGTGATTTTCCCATAAACGCGACAGAGGCAAGGCGCAGAAACAGACCCATCTCACCAATGGAATCCCCAAGCAAAACCTTAACCTTGCCGATGGGGTCTTCCCTTGAGCGGAAGGCATGAGAAAGGCCCGCCGAATAAAGCACAGCAGAAATCTCATTTGCTCTTTCCGGGTGGCGCGGCACCAGCACGAGCAGGGCGTCGGGGCGATGGGTGAGAATGAGTTTATGGGCCTTGGCCACGGCCTCCTCTTCACCGGCATGGGTGGAGACCGCCGCCCAGACCGGGCGGTTGCCGATCTGCCGCTTCAACCGGCTCAAAACATCAGCGTCAACAGGCGGGCTTTCCGCGTCGATCTTCAAATTGCCCGCTTCAACCACATTGGGACTGCCGAGCCGGCGGAACCGCTCCGCATCCAGGGACGACTGGGCGATCACCAGAGCGAGAGGTTCAAACACCTTTTGCGCAAGTGCCGAGCGTTTGCGCCAGCGGCGGCCAGACCGATCCGACATCCGTGCATTGATAAGCACCTGAGGCACCCGCCTGCGGGCAAGTTCCTGAACCGTGACGGGCCATATCTCGCTCTCGGCAAAAATCGCCAAATCCGGCTTCCAATGTTCGATGAACCGCTCCACCGCCGGGGGCAGGTCCAGAGGCACATATTGGTGGATCGTT
This sequence comes from uncultured Alphaproteobacteria bacterium, assembly GCA_929200315.1. Classification (GTDB taxonomy): domain Bacteria; phylum Pseudomonadota; class Alphaproteobacteria; order Rhizobiales; family Rhizobiaceae; genus Pseudahrensia. The sequence goes on from CAKMZB010000009.1 coordinate 58,929, forward strand.
GTGGGAGCGAGGCGTTCCGACATGATTCCGGCCGACGTCACGGTGCCGGTTGTCAGCACGATGGGGATACCAAACGCCTCAAGCCGCGCAATAAGCGGCATAATGGCAAGTGACTCGCCGACACTTGCAGCATGAAGCCAGACAACCGGGCCATCCGGCCGCTCATGACTGGCATAGCCGTAGCGCTCATACCGGCGCGCACGATCCTCCTTCCCCTGCTTGGCTCGACGCTTCAGCGCGATGCCCGCAAAGGGGTAGAGCACATAGCCAATGCCACGGTAGAGGCGCAGCATGGCGTTGGCGACATATTCACTCAACGCGCGCTGCTCCCCTGGGGTGTCGGGTTGGGCCAAAAAGGTTTTGGGAGGAGGTCAACTGGTAACCGGGCCGATCAGGCGTTTTCCGGTTCAAGCAGGCGGTGCAGATGAACCACGAAATAACGCATATGGGCATTGTCGACGGACGCTTGCGCCTTGGCTTTCCAAACAGCGCGTGCGGTTTGGTAGTCGGGATACATACCAACGAGATCCACACTTTCCAGATCACGGAATGTGATGCCTTCAAGATTTTCCATCTCGCCTCCAAAAACGAGATGGAGGAGTTGTTTGGGTTCGGTTTCAATCGCCATAAGGAGCCTGCATGTTGGGGAGTGGACGAGTGCGCGACCTCATTCCATATGCCGCGCGGCGAAGACAAGCATTTCCTTTTTCAAGGACAATGGCCCGGCAATGAGGGTGGGATGCAGGGCTGCGGCGCTGTTGTAGCGCAAGCGCTCGCCCTTTGCATCAAGAAGCGCGCCGCCAGCCTCAGCCAATATCAGATCAGCGGCCGCAATGTCCCAATCTTTCGCACCGTGTTTAGCAAACCCGAGCGTTGCCGCGCCGGAAGCAACCATGGCGATGCGGTAAGCAAGAGAGGGAACGTGGTGGAGTTTTTCGACGCCCTCCCCACCGCCGTCGCGCCAGTTGCGCAAAGCCGTGATGAGCGCGCCAGGGCCGGCTACTTTCCAAGGTTCCTGCTCCGGAACAGCTGACAGCTTTTCGCCGTTTAGCGCAGCGCCATCATTGAGATTGGCGGTGTAGGTTTCGTCAAGAGCAGGGCAGTGCAGAACCCCGGCGACAGGCAGGCCGTCCTCGACAATCGCGATGGAAACACACCAGCGGCGTGACCCGGCCAGAAAGCCTCGCGTGCCGTCAATGGGGTCAACAACGAAGACGCGACTTCTGCCCTGGCGTGCATTTACGTCATCCGTTGTCTCCTCCGACAACCAGCCATAGTCCGGTCGCGCCTGTTGGAGCGTCGCGCCGAGATGCTTGTCGACTGCGAAGTCAGCCTCACTCACCGGGCTGTCACCGGTCTTTAACCAGACTTCCGGATCGCGCTTGAAGTAGCGAAGGGCAATGTCGCCCGCCGCTTTCGCTTCCTGCGTGATGAGTGCGAGATCGTCTCTATTGTCCGGCAATGGTCATGCCTTCAATGAGGAGCGTCGGGCATTCGGTGGAGAAGCCGGTTTCCAGATCGCTCGCCGGTTCCAGCCGCGCAAGCATGTCGATGAGATTGCCCGCGATGGTCACCTCGCTGACGGGAAAGGTGATCTCACCATTCTCAATCCAGAAACCGGAGGCACCGCGTGAATAGACGCCGGTGACAAGGTTTGCTCCCTGGCCGATCAATTCGGTGACGTAAAAGCCCGTTCCGCACGCGACCATCATCTGTTGCGGTGAACGCACACCCGGCGAGAGGCGCAGGTTGGTGGATGAAGGCGAAGTGCCGCTGCCGGACCGGCCAGCCCGGCCGTTCGTCTCCAGCCCCAATTCCCGCGCCGTCGCGCTGTCGAGCACCCATTGGGTAAGCGCGCCATCGGCGACGAGATCGTAAACCTCTCCAGCCACCCCCTCTCCATCAAAAGGACGGGAGGCCTGACCGCGTTTGATGAAGGGATCATCGCGCAGGGAGATGCCGGTGGGCAGGATTGCCGCACCGCGTTTCTCCTTCAGGTAAGACGTCCCCCGAGCAATCATGGCGCCATTGGCCCCGCCGGAGATGTGGCCGACAAATCCTCGCGCGATACGCGGAGCGAGGATGATCGGCACACTCTGGCTCGGCACCTGGCGCGGGTTCATTTTCTCCACCGTCCGCTCGCCGGCAAGGCGGCCAATGCTCTCAGCCGACCGCAGGTCTTCGGCATGATGCTTGCTGTCAAAGTCGTAATCCCGCTGCATCCCCGTCCCCTCCCCGGCGACAGCGCTGACGGAAAGGGAGTGGCGCGAGGAGCGGTAATGGCCGGAAAAACCGTGGCTGGTCACCAGCACCGAACCGCCCTGCCCGTAGCCGTAAGACGCACCGGAGGATTTTGCGACGCCTTTCACACAAAGCGCGGCATCCTCGCAGGCAAGCGCGGCGGCGCGCATCGTCTCATGGGATGGTTCGCTCTCATCAAACAAATCGAGATCAGCGACGGACGTTGCGAGTCTGTCAGCTGGCGCGAGACCGGCGAAGCGGTCTTCGGGAGAAACCCTGGCCATCGCCACGGCACGCTCGGCAAGGCCGGCAATATCGTCCGCCTGGTTGGCGGAAATGCTGGCTGTCCGATCCCCCACAAAGACCCGCAAAGTGAACGCGGCGTTCTCGGCGGATTCGGTGTCTTCAACCACACCGTCGCGCACCTGAACGCCGGTGGAGCGGCTGGCGCTCACCACCGTGTCACAAGCATCAGCCCCGGCGCGGCGCGCAGCTTCCACCAGCGCGGCGGCACGGTCCGTCAGGGTGGGCAGGTCAAAGGCAGTGGCCAAGGCTTATTCCGTCTAATCATAATGCGAGAGCGTCTGCGCAGCGATAGGCCCCACCGCGCTATTGAACAAGTGCCTGACCGCCGCATCACCCTTGCCCACAAGACCAAGAGCCACCATGGTCATGGGACGCGATTTGGCGAAAGGCGACAACCCGATCATGGCTGACCCCACCGGTTCCGGCGGTGCGATATTTCTTGAAGCCGTGCTTCTGCTCGGCGGGGCAACAATTGCCGCACCGCTGTTTAAGAAGATCGGCCTTGGCACCGTGCTCGGCTATCTCGCCGTTGGCCTTCTGCTCGGCCCCGTCCTGCGCATCGTCAGTGACGGAGAGGACGTGCTGCACGTGGCCGAACTTGGGGTGGTCTTACTGCTTTTCATTGTGGGGTTGGAGCTTAAGCCCGCGCGGCTGTGGGACATGCGGCGAGAAATTTTCGGTCTTGGTGGCTCGCAGGTTCTGCTGTCAGGCTTAGTGCTGGCAGGCTTTGCCTGGCTGCTGAGGTTCGAGTTCTCCGCAGCCCTTGTCGTGGGCTTTGGCCTGGCGCTGTCCTCGACGGCATTTGCGATCCAGTTCATGGAGGATCGGAGGGAATTCGGCACCGTTTACGGCAAACGTTCCTTCTCGATCCTGCTTTTCCAGGACATCGCCATCGCTCCGCTTTTGGTGGCCGTGCCAATCCTCGCTGCTGGTGCCATGGAGGTGACGTCAGCCGGGTTGACCCAGGCCGGTCTTGCCATCGGCAGCGTTATTGGACTCATCCTGATCGGCCGTTATCTGTTGAACCCATTCTTCGGCATCATCGCAGGAACCGGTGCGCGCGAAGCTATGATTGCCGCTGCCCTCTTCATCGTCATTGGTGCAGCCGTGCTGCTGCAATATGCGGGCCTGTCCATGGCGCTTGGCGCCTTCATCGCTGGCGTGATGCTTGCTGAATCCAGCTATCGCCATGAGCTGGAAGCCGACATTGAACCCTTCCGCGGAATCCTGCTGGGGCTTTTCTTTGTTGCCGTTGGTCTGGCGGTCGACCTGCGTGTGGTTTGGGACAATCTCTGGCTCATCCTTACCATCGTGCCCGTCATGATGGGGATCAAGGCGCTCATTCTTTACGGTCTGTCGCGCCTCTTTGGTTCAAACCACGGGGACGCAGCGCGCATCGCCGGCATCCTGCCGCAGCATGGGGAATTCGGCTTTGTCCTCTTCACCGCCGCAAGTGGTGCAGCTTTGCTGAATTCCGACGATGCCTCCATCCTCACTGCCGCAGTCACACTTTCCATGGCGCTGACACCGCTTTCAGTGTTCCTGTCCGGCCTCGTTGTCGGCAAGGACGAACCCGAGCACATGGACGAGGATTTCGCGAATGCCGGATCCAACGTCCTTATGATCGGCTTTTCGCGCATGGGGCAGATCGCGGCGCAAGTGCTGCTTGCGGGCGGGAGTGGAGTGACGGTCCTCGACAATTCCGCTGAACGCATTCGCCAGGCCAAAAATTTTGGCTTCCGGATCTATTTCGGAGACGGCACACGCAAAGATGTGCTCCGCGCGGCGGGGATCGAGAAGGCAAAGATCGTTGCCGTTTGTACACAACATCGTAGCACCACCGACGAGGTGGTCGAGCTAATCCGCCACGAATATCCCGACATCCAGCTCTATGTGCGCTCCTATGACCGGGGTCATTCGCTGGAATTGCTGGTGCAGAACAATGTCTGGCAGATCCGAGAAACCTTCGAGAGCGCCCTCATTATGGGCGGCAAGCTGCTCGAGGCGACCGGGAGCGATGAACGTCGCGCAGAACGGATCATTGATGATGTGCGACGACGCGACAAAGACCGCCTCAACGAGCAGCTTAAAAACGGCATTGCCGCCGGTCTCGAGCACCTTCATTTTGCGCCGGTGCCGGAACCACTTGAAGAGGTGAACGAACACGGTCAACACAATAGGCCCGGCGCACAACCAGAGGAGGCCGACCAATGAGCCAGCCTGAGATCACGCCCTTCCATCTCGCCTTTCCTGTCCATGATCTGGAGGCAGCGCGCGACTTCTACGTCAGCGGCCTTGGCTGTGGCACGGGGCGCGAGAGCGACCATTGGATCGACTTTGACCTCCATGGCCATCAAATCGTCGCCCATTACAAAGCCGGTATGGAAACAGGGATCGAGATCACCAACGCGGTTGACGGCGATGATGTGCCCGTCCCGCATTTCGGCGTTGTGCTGCGCATGGAAGATTGGGAGACGATGAGCCAACGGTTGCTGGCCCGCGATGACACACGCTGGGTGATCCGCCCGCGCGTGCGCTTTAAAGGGGAGCCCGGAGAGCAAGCGACCTTCTTCCTGCTCGACCCTTCCGGCAATGCACTCGAGTTCAAGGCCTTCAGGAACATGGCTTCCCTCTTTGCGACTTAATCCCAGGTGAGTGACCAACAGTGAGTGACAAGCAAAAAGCCGTTTTCACGAGCGGCTCAACCATGCGCCATGTGGTGGTTATGACGGTCACCGGCTCCATCGGCCTGGTCGCCATCTTTTTCGTCGACATTATCACGCTGTTCTACATTTCACTCCTTGGTGAGCAGGAACTGGCAGCAGCGATTGGCTATTCAGCAACGCTGATGTTCTTCACTGTGTCGGTCTCCATCGGCTTTGCGATTGCCGCAACAGCGCGGGTGGCCAAGGCGCTTGGTGCGGGTCAACCGGAGGAAGCGCGACGGCTCGCAAGCTCTTCAATGATCTACATCTTGACCGTCAGCGTGCTGCTAGCAGCCCTGCTCTACGCAACGCTTCCAGTCCTGCTGTCATGGCTCGGCGCGGAAGGGGAAACGCTGGCGCTCTCCATTTCCTTCATGCAGATCGTCGTACCGTCTATCCCGATGCTCGGCTTTGGCATGTGCGCGGGCGGTCTGCTGCGCGCAAAGGGAGACCCGCGCCGGGCAATGTATGTAACACTGGCCGGCGGCGCAGCAGCCCTGGTGCTGGATCCAATCTTCATCTTCGGTTTCGGCCTGGGTATTGACGGTGCAGCCATCGCCACCGTGCTGGTACGGGTAGTGATCTTGGGGGTGAGCCTCCATGCATTGGTGCGGGTGCACAACCTTTTCGCTGCCCCCTCCATGGGAGACATCACGCAGCATCTAAAACCTTTCATCATCATCGCCGCACCCGCTGTTGCAACCCAGCTCGCGACGCCGGTTGGCAACGCCTACATCACCGCGGCGATTGCCGATTACGGCGACAGCGCTGTTGCAGGCTGGGCGATTGTCGGGCGGCTTCTGCCAGTGGCTTTTGGGACGATCTTTGCCCTTTCTGGCGCGGTTGGGCCGATCCTCAGCCAGAATTACGGCGCAGGCCTCATTCCGCGTGTGCGCCAGACCATGCGCGATGCCCTGACCTTCACGCTGATCTACTGCCTGGCGGTCTGGGCTATCCTTGCCCTCGCCGCGCCACTCATCGTCGACATTTTTGGTGCCAGCGGAGAATCCGCACTGCTGATTGAAACCTTCTGCACCATCGTCGCCGGGACGTTTCTCTTTAACGGCGCATTGTTTGTCGCCAATGCCGCCTTCAACAATCTGGGCTTTGCCTTCTACGCAACAATCTTCAATTGGGGCCGGGCAACGCTTGGGGTCATTCCCTTCGTCTGGCTGGGCAATCGCCTTGGTGGGGCAGAGGGCATTCTCATCGGTTGGGGCCTGGGCGCTGTGGTCTTTGGTATCGCAGCAGCCATCGTCGCCTTCCGCTGCATCGACCGGCTACAGGCGCCGGACGATAACGATGAAGACCGGCACACCTACAGCGCGCCAGCCGGCAATTCGCCCTTCACCAGTGGCAAGGGCGCGGCGGCAGGTCTCAACTAGTCCGTCGCGGGTTGTAACGGACGTCCCACGGTAACGATGGTCGGGTCGGCGGAATAAAGCTCCCTGGCGACGCGCTTGGCATCCTCCAGCGTCACAGCCTCGATATAGCCAGCGCGCTGGTCAATATAGTCAAGACCAAGATCACTGTCCTGAATGGCGACGAGAACGCTTGCAATCTTGCCCGACGTGTCAAGATTGTTGATGGCATAGGAGCCCTTGATATAGGCGCGCGCCTTTTCAAGCTCCTTCTCCGTTGGGCCTTCTTGCGCCATCCGCTTGAGTTCGGCCTCAATGACCTCAATGGTAGTCTGCGCGCGATCATAGCGCGTTGCCGTGCCGCCGCCGACAATGCCGGAATGATCGCGGGTCGAAAGCGATGTGCCAACACCATAGGCGAGGCCGCGCTTCTCCCGCACTTCCTCATAAAGACGCGAGTCAAACGATCCGCCACCGAAGATATGGTTGACCAGATAGGCGGTGAAGAAGTCAGGGTCATCGCGCTTCAGCCCAGGCAGGACGAAGGAGACAACCGTCTGGGGCACGTCGAGTTCGACATGACTGTCTTCACCGGTCTCAACTGCAATTTCCGGCACGTCGTTGAGCTGCGCCTCGGCGGGAAGACCGCCGAAGACATCATCAAGCATGGCCTTCAATTCATCTACCGAAATGGCACCAACCACGCCGATGATGATATTATCGCGGGCCAGAATGCGGCTGTGGAGAACCCGCAGATCATCAGCGGTAATAGCCTCAATCGTCTCCAATGTGCCGCTGCGCGGACGGCCATAGGGATGGTCGCCATAGACCAACTCGCGCACCCCATCTCCAGCAAGGGAGCGGGGGTTGGTCTCCTGTTGGCGCTGCCGATTAGAAAGCCCGGCCTTCATTCGACCCAGCGGCTCTTCATCAAAGCGTGGGCTGTTCAGCATCTCCTTCAGCAGCGCAAAACCCGCGGCGCTGTCTTCGCGAATGGTTTTGACGGAACCGGAAAAGTCATCCGGTCCGGCATTGAAGGAATAGGAGAGACCGGCATCGTCCAGCGCTTCCTGCAATTGCTGGCTGTCACGCCCGGCGGCTCCCTCATCCAGCATGGTGGAAAGCAGTTCCGCCGTGCCGTCCAGGCCTTCGGCATCCTGCACCGAACCACCTTTAAAGGAAAAGCTCATGGCAATGAGAGGAACGGTATAATCCTCCACCAGAAGAGCCTTGATGCCCTTGTCCGAAGTCACTTCCTTAATTTCCACCGACTGGGCGGCGGAGACCGGAATGAGGAGCAGGAGGGCGACGAAAAACGTTTGTGCTGCACGGACCATGGCTTAGCCCTCCTCTGCTGCGGGTTTTTGGAGCAAGCGTCCGCTGACCGATCGTTCGATCTTCAGTACCCTGTCAGCCGCTGCGCGCACATCTTGAGGCGTGACAGCGGAGATCCGGTCCGGCCATTCCTGGACGTCCTGGATCGTGCCGCCGGAGGCGAGCGTCGCGCCGTAAATGCGCGCAAGGGTGGTTTGGCTGTCTTGCGCGAAGATCGCCGAACGCTTCAACCGCTTTATGGCGCGGTCGATCTCTTCCTGCGTCACGCCATCAGCAAGGACGGTTGCGATTTCCGCCTCAATTAACGTCTCCAGCTCATCAAGGCTCGTGTCGTCGCGGGGGCTGGCGTAGAAGCCAAATTCGGTCTCATCCATCGACCCACCGCGATAATACGCGCCGGCCGAGGTCGCCTTGCCGGACAGGACGAGGGATTTGTAGATCCGGCTGGTGGGTCCACCACCCAAAATCTCGGACAACACTTCCAGTGCCTCCCCTTCCCGCCCTTCCACCATGGAAAGGCCCGGAGCGAGATAAACGCGCTGGAAGAGCGGTTGGCGGACGCGGGGGTCGGAAAGCTCCACCAGGCGGGCGGCGCGCGGGCGCGGCTCGTCCGGACGCGCGCGTTTACCGGGCTCGGCACGGCGCTCCACCTTGCCGTAGGTCTCTTCGGCCAGGCGCTTCACTTCGGCTGGCTCCACGTTCCCGGCCACGATGAGAATTGCATTGTTGGGTGTGTACCAGCGGTCGTAGAAATAGATTGCATCGTCCTTGGTCAGCCCTCTCATCTCGTGCTGCCAGCCAATGATCGGAACTCCATAAGGGTGGTTCTGGTAGAGCGCGGCATCCATCGCTTCACGCAGCAGAGAGCCTGGATTGTTCTCGGTGCGTTGGTTGCGTTCTTCGTCCACCACATCCCGCTCGGCGAGGATTTTCTCCTGCTCAAGAACAAGGTTCTCCATCCGGTCTGCTTCAAGGCGCATCATTTCTTCCAGCGCTCCGGGAGGAACGCGTTGGAAGTAGCCGGTGTAATCATTGCTGGTAAAAGCGTTTTCAGAACCGCCAAGCGCTGCGATCCGCTCGGAAAAAACGCCACCGGGCACTGTCTCGGTGCCCTTAAACATTAGATGCTCCAGATAATGCGCAATGCCGGACTTGCCCGGCCGCTCATCGGCAGCGCCCGCTTTGTACCAAACCATATGCGTCACAACCGGCGCGCGGTTGTCAGGGATTATGACGACCTCCATGCCATTGTCCAAAGTGAAGGTGGTCACCTGCGGCCCCGCCGCGATGGTCTCAGCAAGTTGCCCGGTCTGCGCGAGGGCCGGTTGCAACGCCGGTGCGGCAAAGGCCATCAGGCCGAAAGGCAGCGCAAGCAAAAGTCGTTTCATGAAGGTGCTCCGTTCAGCGCGGACGCGCTTTGCTTTGGGCGTTGTTGCGTCATTTGGTGACGCGATGAAGGCAGGCAAGCTTACAGATCGGTCACGTTGACTTGAGCAGTACGAAAAATCCGATGACCGTTTCACCAAAAGCACGCTCATCGTGTTTTTCAAAACCGTCAATTTGGTTCGGTGCATTGCCCTTGGCCTCTTCCAGAACCAACAATGCGCCGGGTGCAAGCCAGCCCTTGTCAAGCAAAGCCAACGTTGCCTTCTCACCAAGACCTTTTCCATAAGGCGGATCGAGGAAGATCAGGTCGTAGAGTGCTCCCTTTGGCGCGCCGGGGCGGGTGGCATCACAGCGCTGGACGTCGGCTTCCAGACCGAAGGCAGCAAGGTTGCGGCTGATGAGTGCAAGAGATGCCGGGGTGTTGTCGAGAAAGGTAGCGGAAGCCGCACCACGCGACAGGGCCTCAATCCCCAGCGCCCCGGTGCCAGCAAAGGCATCAAGCACCCTCGCGCCATCCAAAACGCCGCGACTGGCCAGAATATTGAACAGGCTTTCACGCACCCGATCCGCTGTCGGACGAATGGCGTCGCCTTCGGGCACCTCAAACCGCCGCCCACGCAGGCTACCTCCTACGATCCGCACGTGGGCCCTTCCGGTTTGGTTTAGAGCGGTTTGGTTTTCCGGCCTTGCGACTACCCTTCCCTCTTGCGTCATCTACCGCGTCATCCAACCGTCCGCGCTTTGTATCGAGACGCTTCAGCGGATCGATCTTGCGTGGCGGCTTCTTGGCTTTCTGCTGGTCTATTTTTGGCGCATTGGCGGCCAATGGCGCATCGAAATTCGCACCGGATTTTTCCACCAGTTTGCTGCCGAGTTGATCCCGCAGGGTGCGGCTGCGCACCTCCACCACCGCGCCCTCCGCCAAATCGCCGAGCTGGAACGGGCCATAAGAAATGCGGATCAGACGGTTTACGTCGAGGTCGAGGGCGGCGAGCACCTTCTTGACTTCACGGTTCTTCCCCTCCCGCATGGCGAAGGTGAGCCAGACATTGCTGCCTTGCTCGCGCTCAAGCTGCGCCTCGATAGACCCGTAGAGCACACCGTCCACCGCGATGCCGTCGGCGAGTGCGTCGAGTTGCTCCTGCGTGACCTTGCCATGGGCCCGCACGCGGTAGCGGCGCAGCCAGCCGGTGGAAGGCAGCTCCAACGCGCGAGCAAGGCCACCATCATTGGTGAGCAGCAACAGGCCTTCTGTGGTAATGTCGAGGCGCCCGACGGTGAGCACGCGAGGCAAGTCGTTCGGCAACGTTTCAAAAACCGTACGCCGCCCTTCCGGATCCTTCGCGGTGGTGACGGTGCCGGAGCGTTTGTTGTGGAGCCACAACCGCGTGCGCTCGATCATAGGCAGCGGCTTGCCATCAACGATGATCTCATCGGAACCCGTGACGGTGAAGGCGGGGCTCGTCAGTTTCTCGCCATTGACCTCCACGCGTCCCGCCTCGATCCAGCGCTCAGCATCGCGGCGCGAGCAGAGGCCCGCGCGTGCCATGCGTTTGGCGATCCGTTCGGAGGGGCCTTCCGGTGCACTTTCGGGGGCCGAGTCGGGATTTGCGGATTTGCTCATGCCCAGCCCCTAGCGCAATCGAAGCGCAGTTGCGACAAGCGGAGTATGGAGAAACGCAACACGTCCATGATGAACATTGCCCTTAACGAGGCTCGCGCCGCCGCCGCCCGTGGCGAGGTGCCCGTGGGCGCCGTCGTGTCGCGGGATGGCGAGATAATCGCCCAGGCCGGCAACCGCATGCGCGAGGGGCATGACCCAACGGGGCACGCCGAGATCGCCGCCATCCGCATGGCCTGCCAGGCCCTGGGAGCAGAGAGACTGGTGGGGTGCGATCTGCATGTGACGTTAGAGCCCTGTACCATGTGCGCAGCGGCAATCAGCCTGGCACGGATTGAGCGGCTGTATTTCGGTGCGGACGATGAAAAGGGCGGCGCGGTGACGAACGGTGTGCGTTTTTTCAACCAGCCCACATGCTTCCACGCGCCGCAGATCTATGACGGGATCGGCGCACAGGAATCAACAGCATTGCTGCGGACGTTTTTTGCTCAAAGACGCGGTTAAACCACCTTAGTTGTCAAATGGGTCGCGGCTGTCTCTGTGGCTATCGTCAACCTTGATCCGGGGGCGAGGCTCTTTTTCACCGGGATTGCCAATTTCTGCTGTTTCAGCGGGTGTGCGGTATTCCACTGGCGGATCTGTCAAATATTTGCGCGGAGCCGTGCCGGTGGCGCTGCTGAGCCGCTTTTGACGTTCAAGAAAGGCAGCACGCTGCTTTTCTGAAAGGCCAGGATCTTCAATATTTGTATGATTGACGGCGATCGAATTGGTCCGTTCTCGGTCACGCACGATCTTGGGCGCGTTGGGATCATCGGGAGCCAGGAAAGTACGGTCATCGGCACCATCACCGGTTGCCGCACCGCTTGCCGCAGCCAGCGGGTCATACCCGTTCTCGCGCAGCCGCGCGCGCCGCACCTCATCATCCACCGGGAAAGAACCATCATCAGTGACGGAAGCCGTTTCCACGGGAGCCGGCAGGTAGCCATCGTTGGGCGCTTGAACCAGCTTAGGTCGCGCTGTGTAGTTGATGCGCTCTTTCTTTTCCTTGCCTTTTCCAAGGGTAAGGATGCCACCAACGTCTTTGAGAAGCTGAACTTCCTGCGAAGTACCAGTGCCGTAGGTTGAGCCACCGCTGCAGGCGGCAAGACCCAGTGTGGTGGCCATTGCGGCGGCAAAAGACGTGATGCGTGCGATCGACATGATCGAATTCCTCAAACTGCCGCTCAAGCGCGGCAAAACCCCAACTTCCACAGCATTATCATGCCTATGGAAATATTGTGTAACTCTTTCAGCCACACAAATGTGGCCAATCTCTGCCCAATTAAAAAGGCATTGAGACCACAGCTTAGCACAATTGAATGCGTTTGGCTGTGGCTGGAAGGCAACATTGTTAAGCTGCGTCCAACTCTCGCAAGGCTGCTGCATCGCGCAGCGAGACGTCGGGATAGTCGGAATCGTCCCCAACCTCCGGCAAAACTCGCCACGATCTGGCACAGCGCTTGCCCTCAGCCATAGCGATATGGACAGCAACACCAGACACTTCAGCAAGGCGGAAATCGCCCACCTCGCCAGCATCCTCGGCAATGTCGATCTGGCTGGTGATGCAGATATCGGCCATGTCGAGGCCGTCCAACGCGGCAAGCAGCTCTCCATCGGAAATCTGCACGCGCGGGGCGGCTTCCAGTGAAGAACCGATCAGCTTGTCTTTACGGGCAATTTCCAGAGCGCCTAGCACCACACGGCGCACCTTGCGTACCTTGGCCCATTTCGCCGCCAGCGCGTCATCACGCCACGCAGCATCGACCTTCGCAAATTGCTGCAAATGCACGCTATCGCCAGCATGCCGTTCTGCCCAGGCCTCCTCCATCGTGAAAACCAGCATCGGCGCCATCCAGGTCACCAGACAATCAAAGAGGTGCGAAACCACTCGCAACGCGGCCTTGCGGCGGATGGAAGACGGCGCATCGCAATAAAGCGCGTCCTTGCGCACATCGAAATAGAAGGCAGAGAGCTCGCCGTTCATGAAATTCAAAAGCGTGCCCATGACACCTTTGTAGTCAAAGGCATCATAGCCAGCCCGCACCTCGCCATCGAGTTCGGCCAGACGATGCAGCATAAGGCGTTCAATTTCCGGCATATCGGCAAGCGCAACCGTCTCGCCTTTATCATGGGCGAGCGTACCGAGCATCCAGCGCAATGTGTTGCGGATCTTGCGGTAGGAATCGACCGCCGTCTGGATGATTTCCTTCCCGATACGGCTGTCGTCCTGATAATCCACCGAGCAGGTCCACAAGCGGATGATATCGGCGCCGAACTGCTTGATGAGATCCTGCGGGAAGACTTGATTGTTCAGCGATTTCGACATCTTGCGACCATCTTCGGCCATGACGAAGCCATGGGTGAGAACCGCATCGTAAGGCGCGCGGCCTCTTGTGCCACAGCCTTCAAGCAGCGAGGAATGGAACCAGCCGCGATGCTGGTCGGAACCTTCCAGATAGAGGTCGGCAGGCCATTTCAGGTCTTCGCGCTGCTCCAGGCAAAAGGCGTGAGTGGAACCAGAATCGAACCACACATCGAGGATGTCGGTGACCTGCTCCCACTCGCCGGAATCGTTCACGAGACCGTCAAGATAGCGCTCCTTGGCACCGTCAGCGTACCAGGCGTCCGCCCCCTCTTCGACAAAAGAAGCGCGGATGCGTGCGGCAAGGTCTTCCGAGCCCGCAAATTCCGGCCCCGGCGCGATTTCACCGGTTTCTGAATTGCGAAACACCGTGATCGGCACGCCCCAAGCGCGTTGGCGGGAGAGGACCCAGTCCGGCCGGCTCTCGATCATACCGCGCAGGCGCTTCTGGCCTCGCGCGGGGACGAAGCGCGTCTCGTCGATGGCTTTAAGAGCTGTTGCGCGCAAGGTGCCCTCTGCGGTCATGCCGTCCTTATCCATATGAACAAACCATTGCGGCGTGTTGCGGAAGATAATCGGCTTCTTGGAGCGCCAGGAATGGGGGTATTCGTGCTTCAAACGCCCACGAGCAAACAGGTTGTTGGCCCCGATCAGCGCGGTGATGACGCGCTGGTTGGCGTCGCCCTTCTTGCCCTTGTCGTCGATGACACGAGCGGCCCCGCCTTCCGCATCCGGCCCAAAGCCCGGTGCGTCCTCGGTGTAGTAGCCAGCGTCGTCTACGGTGAAGGGGATAGCGGCGTCGATGCCCTGCTTTTCGAGCTGAGCGCGCGATGCGTTCCAAACCTCAAAGTCATCCGCACCGTGGCCGGGTGCCGTGTGGACAAAACCTGTACCGGCATCGTCGGTAACGTGGTCGCCAGAAAGCAGCGGCACGGCGAAGTCATAGCCGCCTGCATGACCTTTGAGGGGGTGGTCGAGGATCATACCGTCCAGAACACCCCAAGGCACACCTTGAATGCGCTTAAACTGTAGCTTCGCCTTTGCCGCACATTCTTCCGCGAGCTGCTCTGCGAAAATAAATAATTCCCCGAACTGTGGGCCAAAATCATTCTCTGCGGATTTCACCTCATAAAGCGCATAGTCGATGTCTTGGGAGAAGCTAACGGCTCTGTTTGCTGGGATTGTCCACGGTGTGGTCGTCCAGATAACAACCTTAGCCTGCTTGATCTTACCAAGATCATACTCGCCCAATGGGACAGCAATGGTCCCTTCGGAATGATATGGCTTTTCGCTGCTTCCTGAACCAGTAAGGTTTTCACCCTCAATGGCGACCTCTGCAATCGGAAACGCCACCCAAACCGTGTCGCTCTCGTGGATCGCATATTCAACCTCGGCTTCAGCCAACGCAGTTCGCTCCACGACGCTCCACATGATCGGTTTGGAGCCGCGATAAAGCTGGCCGGAGCGGGCAAACTTCATCAGCTCATCAGCGATGATAGCTTCGCTTTCGTAGTTCATCGTCAAATACGGGTTCTTGAAATCCCCCACCACGCCGAGGCGCTGGAATTCCTGCGCTTGCACACCCACCCAATGAGCGGCGAAGTCGCGGCATTCCTTGCGGAATTCGACGCGAGGCACGTCGTCCTTGTTCTTGCCTTTGGAGCGATACTGCTCCTCGATTTTCCACTCGATGGGCAGACCGTGGCAATCCCAGCCTGGGACATAATTGCTGTCGTAACCGCGCATCTGGAAAGAGCGCGTGACGATGTCTTTGAGCACCTTGTTGAGCGCTGTACCCATGTGGATGTTGCCGTTGGCGTAAGGCGGGCCGTCATGGAGCACGTATTTGGGGCGTCCGGCTGCGTCTTTGCGCAAACGGCGGTACATATCCTGCTCCTGCCAGCGGGCGATAATTTCTGGCTCCTTCTTGGGAAGCCCCGCGCGCATGGGAAACTCGGTCTTTGGCAGGTTCAGCGTGCTGGAATAGTCGCGGCCGCCGTCGGCTGCGGTCTCGCTTTTGGTCGTATCGGTCATGGAGGGTCTCGAAAAATCGAACTGGGAAAATGAAAAAGGCGCGATCGTTCCCGGCCGCAGGCAGTGTCAGCCCGCGTCCGGGCCGCTAATTCGCGATATGTTCACAGTCCCAAACATGGGCGCGGTGTAGCGAAAAGCGCGGGCGCTCACAACCGAGGTTCGTCCATCTTGTCGAGCAGCGCCTTACGCAGGCCCCGCAACACAGCACGCGGGGCGATTTTTGCCGCAAATCGTGCCGCTCTGCCACCGGGAAACAGCTCCGCCGGGCCCTTGCGCGCGGCCTTCAAAATGATGCTCGCGAGCTTCTCCGGCGCCATGCGGCGTTTGGCGCTGGCACCAGCGGGAGCGTAGCGGGCCGCATGGTCGGTTCGGATGGGACCGGGAAAGATGGTCGTGACGCGGATACCCTTCTTCTTCCAAGGCTTGCGCACGGAATCGGCATAGACGGCGAGGCCGTCCTTGCTGGCGGCATAGACGCTGGCGCCCGGGTAGCCGGTGACGTGGGACAGGGAAGAGATGAAGATCAGCGAAGATCGCTCCGCCATAACCCCCGCTCCCACCAAGGCGGAAGC
Organism: uncultured Alphaproteobacteria bacterium; assembly: GCA_929200315.1. Classification (GTDB taxonomy): domain Bacteria; phylum Pseudomonadota; class Alphaproteobacteria; order Rhizobiales; family Rhizobiaceae; genus Pseudahrensia. Next base: position 74,891 of record CAKMZB010000009.1, read on the forward strand.
CAGTTTGATGGGGGCTTTCAGGTTGATGTCCGTCACGGCGAGGTGCCGCTCAAGCGGAATATCCTCAAACCGCCCCGCAGCGCTGACCCCGGCATTCAGGATGACAAGGTCGAACGTGTCAGCCTTGTGGCGGATCAAAAAACTCTCGATGGCACGGCCATTGGCAAGATCAAGGGGACGGGAGATGAGCGCGCTGCGGGATTCCAGCGCCAATCTGTCCAGCGTTTCACCGTCAAGGTCCACGGCCACCACCTCATGACCCGAGGCCAAAAGTTGGTCCGTCAGTGCGCGGCCAAGACCAGCGGCAGCTCCGGTGACGAGCGCTCTCATAGCTGCCCCTCCCCCGGCTTTTGCCATTTGGCGCGCATAGCATAGAAACGGCCGATTTCGCGCTCGTCCTCACCCCGCCGCACAGCACGTTCAATGGCTGCGGCAGCACGGTCGGCGCGCATGAAAAATTTTCGCACTGCGCCAAGCTGCATCCCGGCTTTGGCGTGCATGTCCGTTTGGGTCGGTCCGGGATGGATCATCGTCACCCCGGCCCGGTCGTGCCATTCCTCCTGCAGAGATTTGGCAAGGCCCGACAGTGCGCCCTTGGTCGCGGCATAGGTCGCAAAATCCACCCCGCCCTCGGCAAGGCTGGAACCGATCAGTGCGAGGCGGCCCTTCCCGGCAAGCAAAGCTGGCGCAAGGGCGTGAGTGGCGGCGATTGTGCCTGCAAGATTGACGTCGATCTGGTGGTCAATGCTTGCAAAGTTCTCATCTTCCGCCGCGCCCTTCCAACCGACACCGGCATTGAGAATGGCGAGGTCGATCTTCTGCCATCCAAACCGGTCCGTGGCTTCCGAAAGGCTCCTGGCCGTGCGTGCCGGATCACTCTGATCGGCGCAGATGTAGTAGATCGGCAGTTTCCCATAGAGCTCGGTCCGGTCAACCTCGGGCCGCCGCCCAGTGGCCATAATCCGGTGACCGCGGGCGGCGTAGGATCGGGCCAGGAGCAGGCCGATCCCGTCCGTCGCGCCGGTGATGACGATGCGGTGCGAGCGTGGGTCTTGCTTCGCCATCAGCGCCCCGCCGTAAAGGTCAGTGCTCGGTCGAGGTCAGAAAGCGGTTTTGCCTGCGCGAGCACAGTTCGGGCCGCTTCGCTGTCGCGGTCCATCTGCCTAACGAGCGCATCGGCAGAGTCGAATTTCTCCTCACCGCGCAGCCGCTCAAAAAGGGCAACTTCGATCTCTTCACCGTAAAGATCATGGTCAAAGTCGAAAACAAAGGTCTCCAACAGCGGTGCACCGTTGTCGAAGGTCGGGCGACGGCCAAAGCTGGCGACACCGTCATGGAGCGAACCGTTCGCTCGGCGCAGGCGTACAGCGTAAACACCGTGGGCGAGATGGGCGCTTGCGGGCAGCGCAATGTTGGCGGTGGGATAGCCCAGCGTGCGCCCGAGCTTCGCCCCCGGCGCAACTTTGCCAGAGACGCACCAGCGCCAACCGAGGAGGTCTGAAGCGCGCGAAACGTCCCCCGCCCCGAGCAGACGGCGAATGCGGGAGGAGGAAATCGCCTCTCCGTCGTCTTCCAGATGGGCGTCCACCACGGTGACTCCGAAATTGGCGACATCTCCGGCACTGGCCAGAAATTCCGGCGTGCCCTGGCGTTGAGCCCCGAACATGAAATTGAACCCCGTCACGACGTGGGATGCACCGGTCGCTTCAGCCAAATAAGTGTCTACAAAACCCTGTGCGCTGGTTGCGGCAAGCTCTCTGGTGAAGGGCAGAACCAGCACACCATCGAGTCCCGCCATCTCCAACACCCGCGCCTTCACTGGCTGGGGCGTTAAGCGGAAGACCGGGCTCTCCGGCTTAAAAAGCGTCCGCGGATGGGGCTCAAAGGTCAACGCGAAGGTCGGCACACCCTGCGCTCTACCGAGCGCCATTGCCTCGTCCAGCACCGTGCGGTGGCCAAGATGGACGCCGTCAAAATTGCCGATTGCCAGAACCGCCCCTCGGACCTCTTCTGGCACAGGGCTGGTCAGGTCATGTCGCAGGAAGGCGGCTACCATTGCAGCCTCTGCATCCAACGGGTGAAGCCGGCGCCGTGTTCGGCAAAGAAAGCGTCGAGCTTGCCGGCATCAACGCCCCCTGCGCCATCAGCATATTCGCCACCGTGAATGCCCTCTGAAATGAAGAGAAGATCGTGGCCGGAATCGTTTGCGCCCTTCACGTCGGTGGGCATGCCGTCGCCGATGCAAATGATGCGGTCAACCGCCACACCATCCAGCGCTTCGCGGGCGACTTCATAGATCGGGGCATGAGGTTTGCCGGCAAAGCGGGTCTCCCCTCCAAGCTCCTCATAAAGCCGTGCCAGCGCTCCGGCGCACCAGATCAACCGGTCGCCGCGCTCCACCACAATATCCGGGTTGGCGCAGATGAAGGGCATATTGCGGTCGACCGCCCCTTGCAGGCTTTCACGGTAGTCATCGGGGTGCTCGGCCTCATCATCAATCAACCCCGTACAGGCAATGCAAGCAGCCTCTTCCAACGGCGCAAATCCCACATCCAAACCGTCATAGAGCGAAAGATCGCGCGCCGGGCCAAGATGGTGGACCGAGCCTTCGGCATCAGCAATCAGTCGCCGGGTCACGTCGCCCGACGTAACAACCACGTCAAACACTCCGTCCGGCACGCCAAGTTGGGCAAATTGCGCCACAACGCCGTCTCGTGGTCGGGGAGAATTGGTAATCATCACCACCTGCCCACTGCTCGCCCGCCATTGTTGCAAAGCATGGGCCGCCGCCGGATAGGCTGCAACACCGTTATGCAACACGCCCCAAACATCGCAAAGCAAAGCGTCGTAGCGCTCCCGCAGGGCGGACAGACCGCTTGTTGGTTCGCTCATGAAAGGACTTTCGATGTATCTTGGAGACGTCTTGCAATAACCACACTTCGGTTAGGCAAGGGGGCAAATGGCGTCAAGCGCTCAACGCCTTGGTAACACACGAAAGCTATGGACGCCGCCACCTTGGGCGCGTTAGGCGTGGTTGAGTGAAATTTCCCCCAAGGGGTGAGCCGGTTTGAAAACCGCCAGCACGACATCGCGGGTGAGCCTCTTCAGCGCGCGCGGAGCAGTCATCGTGATCTGCGCACTCGTAACCGCTATTGCCCTTGGCATTGTCGGCGAGCGGGTTCTTCTTGTCGGCTTTCCAGTGGGCACTTTGCTGGTGTTGCTGGTAATCATGTGCGGCTGGCTCTGGCTGCGGTTGCGCCGATTATCAGTTGAGGTCGACGCCATGCGCCACAACACGCTTGCCTTCGGCACTTTTGAGACATCACTTGCTGAACGCCTCTCCGGCATCGACCGCGCCGTGGAAAAACGCGATTCACAGATTGCGCAGATGGAGGAGATGCTGGGCGAAGCGCGCAAGGACATTGGCGAAATCCGCGCCACCCCCGCACCGTCTGCCGAAGTTGAAAAACCCACCATCACGCTCACAGCCCCTATAACGAACGATGCTCCGGTGACAGAAGACATGACCACGCCGGAGCTAAAATCGGCGATCCGGCGTGATGCACTCTCGCTTCATCTGGAGCCTATCGTCACGCTGCCCTCTCGCTCCCCGCGCCATTTCCTACTCTCCATGCGGATGCAAGATGAGAAAGGTGCTTGGCTCGACGACAAGACCTTTGCAGAAATCACCCTCAGCGGACGGCTCTGGCCGCAGATCGATAGCAAGATGCTGTTTGCTGCAGTGCGCATTCAACGGCGCCTTGGGGCAATGAGCAAGCGCACGAGCCTTCTGTGCTCAATCCATGAGCAGACGCTTTCAGCAAGGCGCACTTTTGAGCCGATCCTGCAATTCGCCAAGGCCAATCTGAGCCTCGCCGGTTCTCTTGCCTTTTTGGTGGATGCGCAGGACTACGAGCAGTTAAACCCGACGGCCAAGGGGCGGTTGGGGGATCTGGTCGATGCTGGCTTCCAGCTGGCGCTTGGCGGTTTCACGTCCTTCCGCCGTGATCCCAAAGCCATGGCGGATCAAGGATTCGGTTTTCTCCTCGTCTCCTCAAAAGTATTCGAGTTTGCACGGACGGAGCCGGAAAATGCCGGAATCAATTGGGCCGGGATCGGTTCAGCGTTTCAGCAAGCCGGGGCGCCCCTTGTCATCACCGGCATGAGCAATGCTGACGGCCTGCCGGACCTCTTTGAGTCCGACATTCATCTCGCCAGCGGACCTCTGTTCGCCCCTCCGCGGCCTTTGCGCGATGAACTGAAGGACGAGGCAGAAAAGAGGGCCTAGACCTTTGGCCTAGAGCTTTTTTTGCCAGGAATCCTTGACTCTGAGGCCCGTCATTTCTATCTCCCAGCGAGTTGTTGGCACTCTCTCTAGGTGAGTGCTAACAACCTTATCTCAACCCATTCATACCCGATGGTCCGGGACTGATCCTTGACCTTTCGGCAAACCAACAGACTGAGAGACAGATGGCAGACATGAATTTCCGCCCGCTGCATGACCGCGTCGTCGTGCGCCGCGTCGAGGCCGACACAAAGACCGCCGGCGGCATCATCATTCCCGATTCCGCACAGGAAAAACCCGCTGAAGGCGAAATCGTCTCCGTCGGTTCCGGCGCCCGTGACGAAGCTGGCAAGCTGGTTCCGCTAGACGTTAAAGCCGGTGACCGCGTGCTCTTCGGCAAATGGTCCGGCACCGAAGTGAAGATTGGTGGCGAAGACCTGCTGATCATGAAGGAATCCGATATCATGGGCATCATCGGCTAACGCCAATCGCCTGATCGTCATTTTCGCGCTCACTCCGTGAGTGCAACGAATTGAGAAAGAACCATTATGGCTGCAAAAGAAGTCAAATTCGGCTCCGAGGCCCGCACCCGCATGATGCGCGGTGTCGATATCCTCGCAGACGCCGTGAAAGTCACCCTCGGTCCCAAGGGGCGCAACGTCGTGCTCGACAAATCCTTCGGCGCTCCGCGAATCACCAAAGACGGTGTGTCGGTTGCCAAGGAAATTGAGCTTGAAGACAAGTTCGAAAATATGGGCGCACAGATGGTGCGTGAGGTCGCTTCCAAGACCAACGATATTGCCGGTGACGGCACCACCACAGCCACCGTGTTGGCCCAGGCCATCGTCAAGGAAGGCAACAAGGCTGTTGCCGCTGGCATGAACCCGATGGACCTGAAACGCGGCATTGATGCTGCTGTTGATGAAGTTGTCGCTTCGCTGAAAAAAATGGCCAACAAGATCGGCACGTCCGACGAAGTGGCACAGGTCGGCACCATCTCCGCCAACGGCGACAAGGAAGTCGGTGAGCGTATTGCCGAAGCCATGCAGCGCGTCGGCAATGAAGGCGTCATCACTGTGGAAGAAGCCAAGTCGCTTGAATCCACCCTTGATGTTGTTGAAGGCATGCAGTTCGACCGCGGTTACCTGTCACCCTATTTCGTGACCAACCCGGAAAAAATGACCTGCGATCTGGATGATCCCTACATCCTGTTGCATGAGAAAAAGCTCTCCTCCCTGCAGACTATGCTTCCGATCCTCGAAGCTGTTGTACAGACCGGCAAGCCGCTCCTCATCATTGCTGAGGACATTGAAGGCGAAGCGCTGGCGACCCTCGTGGTCAACAAGCTGCGCGGTGGCCTGAAGGTCTCTGCCGTCAAGGCACCGGGCTTCGGCGACCGCCGCAAGGCTATGCTGGAAGACATCGCCGTCCTCACCGGCGGCCAGGTCATTTCCGAAGAGCTTGGCATCAAGCTTGAAGGTGTGACCCTGGAAATGCTCGGCACCGCTAAGCGCGTGTCCATTACCAAGGAAGAAACCACTCTCGTTGACGGTGCTGGTGAGAAATCTGACGTGGAAGGCCGCGTTGCGCAGATCAAGCAGCAGATCGAAGAAACCACCTCCGATTATGACCGTGAGAAGCTCCAGGAGCGCCTCGCCAAATTGGCTGGCGGCGTTGCCGTCATCTCCATTGGCGGTGCCACGGAAGTGGAAGTGAAAGAGAAGAAGGACCGCGTTGACGATGCGCTGAACGCAACCCGCGCAGCCGTTGAAGAAGGTATCGTCCCCGGTGGCGGCATTGCTCTTCTGCGCGCTTCTTCCAACATCAAAGCCAAAGGCGAAAACGCAGATCAGACCCAGGGCATCGCCATCGTGCGCCGTGCGTTGCAGTCTCCGATCCGCCAGATCGCTGAAAATGCGGGTGATGAAGGTTCCGTTGTCGTCGGCAAGGTGATTGACGAGAACAAGGACAATTACGGCTACAACGCCCAGTCCGGCGAGTATGGTGACATGATCTCCATGGGCATCATCGACCCGGTCAAAGTTGTGCGCCACGCGCTCCAGGACGCAGCTTCCATCGCGTCCCTGCTCATCACGACAGAAGCCATGGTTGCTGAAGCCCCCGCCAAAGATGGCGGCGGCGCTCCTGCAATGCCTGACATGGGCGGCATGGGTGGTATGGGCGGCATGATGTAAGAAACGCTTTGCGTTTCTGAAATCATACGAGCCCACACTGGTTATGTGCTGACATGGGGATCACCCCATGTCAGTGGCGGCATGATGTAAGAAACGCTTTGCGTTTCTTCAAATCATACGAGCCCACACTGGCTGAATATCGCGAAAGGCCGCTCCCTTTAGGGGCGGCCTTTTTGGTTCCAAATATACTGTTAAACGGCAGACAAATGGCCGCCTGGAGCCTAATCCAATGCTGCGCATGTCGCCAACATCGGCTTCCACGACTTCGTCAGTGAAAGCGTCGCGGGGCCAGCATTCCTATCGACTTACGCTGGCACTTGCCATCTTCGCGCCCACGTAAATTAGCGCTCCGCCAGCGGCCTTGTTTATCAGGTTTACCACCCAACCTTTAAGGCCGCCTCGTGCAATCCGGTCTCCCAAAAACCCATAGGCGCTGTATGAAACCAAATCCATAGCAAGGGTGGTGAGGCCCATGATCACCAATTGGGGAAGAATGGGAAGTTCACGCTCAACAAATTGAGGGAGAATGGCTGCGAAATACAAGAGTGCTTTCGGGTTAGCGAACTCGACAACAAACCCTTGGGAAAAGAGCTTGCCCCAATGTGTTTGCCGTTTGCCAACACCTAAATTGATCATGCCAGAGCGGCTGAATATGGCAGTGGTTCCCAGCCACAGAAGGTATGCAACCCCAGCCCATTTGATGATCGAGAAAACCAAATTTGAAGCGATGATCAGCGCGGCGATGCCTGTCGCTGACAAAACAAAATAGACAACATTTGCAAGGGCTACGCCGCACACGCCAGCAAGCGCTCGCTTACCTCCGTTGGCGGCAGCTTGTGAGGCCACAGCAATAGCTGCCGCCCCAGGAGAGAAAACAACGATAGCGGTCGTGAAAACGAAAAGGATGAAGGTCTCGATAGGCATGTTCTTTGATCCTGCAAACTTTGAACCATAAGCTAGTCGGTGACCTACTATGTTCGCTTGTTACAGACTCGCCGTTTTCGGACCTGACCAACCGACTGGTCTGGCATTGAGTTTGAAGGGTGGCTACGATCCATTTCATGCTAGATTTTGAGACGTGTAACGCTGCGCGGTTGAGGCGCGACCCAAGCTTTGACGGAAGATTCTTCACCGCTGTCAAAACGACAAGAATCTACTGCCGTCCGGTTTGCCCAGCGAAACACTCCCTTACAAAAAATGTCAGCTACTACCCAACTGCTGCTGCTGCAGAACGTGCAGGTTATCGTCCCTGTCTGCGTTGTCGTCCTGAGACAGCACCATTTTGCGCTGCATGGAATGGAACCAAAACAACCGTTGAACGGGCCTTACGGTTGATAGACGAAGGTGCCTTGGACGCCGGGAATGTCAACGATCTTGCAGAGCGGCTGGGCGTCGGTGCCAGACATCTATCCCGGCTGTTTGCCAAGCATGTAGGAGCATCTCCACTTCAAACAGCTCAGACCCTTCGTATTGGACGCGCTAAGAAGCTGCTGGACACGACAACACTGCCGATTACAGATATTGCATTCCAAGCAGGCTTTGGCAGTGCGAGAAGATTTAACGCAACCTTCTCAAAGCTCTACGGGCGCTCACCTTCCGCCATCCGCAAGCTGAAACAATGACCGGACTAAGCTATACCCATATCGATAGCCCCGTGGGTTCTCTGCTGGTGGCAGGAGA
>CAKMZB010000010.1:0-80514 GCA_929200315.1 uncultured Alphaproteobacteria bacterium
CTGATCGCCTTTCGGAGCTTGAAGGTTCGGACAGGCAGGGATTTGTCGCGCGGTGACCTCTTCAGTCAGGCATTGAGTAAGCCGGACCGCTACGCATTGATGGTGGCCGAATATAAAGGTGAATCCATTGGGTTTTTGTTTTGTACAGCTGGAGAATATCTTGTCGGTTACAAAGACCTGATCACCACCGTCTACTCCTATTATGTCCGCAAAAAGTACCGAGGTTCGGTCATCGGTGGAAAGGCGGCTGTTCGGCTTCTGAGTGGTGCGGTGAAATGGTCGAAGGTGCGCAACGTGCGTGAGGTCATGATCCACGTCACCTCCGGCATCAACATTCAGCGCACTGATAAATTTCTGCGCCGCGCTGGCTTCGGGGTAATAGGAGCAAATTATTCGCTCTCACTCGCCAACCTGAAGGATGCTTAGAAATGAGCACCTTCTCGAAAACGCAAATCAGAGCGTTGGCAGAGGCGAGAAAGCGGCCAACAAGCCAAAAGCTTGGAGCGCTGCCAAATGCCCTCAAGGCCAGGCTGGTCGATTTCTATCATCGGCACAGCGACGAGAACATTCTGCAAGATGTGATCAGTGGCCGAACCGATCGCTACATTCCGACAGAAAACGCAGCCTACCTTGTGCGCAACTACGGACAAGTCGCGCTGCAAGGCCTACGGCAGGGCGGCACGCCATCACATCGAACAGCTTGCGCTGCTCGTCGATCGCATTGATCTCACGCCCGGTTCGATGAACGTTCGCCTTGATTCCAAACAGATCGCGAAGGCCTTCGACCTGGACCTGAACACCGATTGCATCGACGATGGCGTGCTGACAATTGATGCGCCGTTCGAAAGGCGAAAGCGCGGCGTTGAAACGAAGTTACTGCTGGGCCATTCTGATCCCGAGATCGATCTTGCGCTTGTTCGAAATGTGGCTACGGCTCGATCACTGTATCAATCCCTGAGGAGAGATACATCCTTTGCCGACCTGGCAATCCAGAATCAAATGACGGTCCCCCAGATCCATCGGATGCTACAGCTCGCCTACCTGTCGCCGAAGGTGGTGAGCGCCATCTGCACCGGACAACAACGGACCGAGCTAACAGCGCGGCAGCTGCGCGATATCGATGTCCCGCTGTCATGGGATGAACAGGAAAAACTGTTCGAGCTGACATAGGTCAACGATCTCATCCGGTGTTCAGAGCGCATTAATTTGGCATCCCTGATCGCCCGACAGTCCGCCGCATCAACAGGCACGTTCGCTCAAACGAGATTAGAAAAGCTACCCCAGATGATGTCGCGTGATATTCTCTAGCGTCGCTTCAAACGCACTTTGGTTGAAATTGAGTGCCACCTTCTTTTGATCAAATAGATAGCGCCAATCGGTGAAGGCATCTTTGTGTTGGAACAGTACGTCACGGATACCATAGTCAACATAAAACATGTTTGGATGACGAGGTGCCACTGACCGCTTGAACTCACGGTCTAGGTGAGACTGACTTGCGGGCAGAAGCTCGTCATAGAGAACAGCGAGGTCATGTTTTCTTTTGAATTCAAATCTGTCTTTGTCGAAAACACACCACGCTTTAAGGGCCAGTTCCATAGAAAGAGCCAACAACATCGGCTCCACACCAATATGCCCTCGTTGATTTGATTCATCCATTTCAACCTTTGGAAAGCGCGACACCGTTTGATGTAGCGCCCGCGCTTTCTCAAAGATTTTGATTGCTTTGGTAAGTCGAACCGTCATTTGGTCTATTTGAGCTATTTTTCGGTAACAAATCAACGCCGCATAGACACCTTGGGTCACGTCTCGATTGATCTCTGTCTTATAGGTGCCTGAAATCGGCCCATGGCAGGCGGAGCCCAACTCTTCTTGGAGAGGAGGCTAAGACCCTGGACCGAAAGTGAGGCGCTAGATAATCGAGCTCACGCATCGTGACCTGTCGATCTCGCGTTCCTCGTTCTACTGCCGGCCCGTCGTCGAGAGCGAGACGAACCTCACTGTGATGCGTCGGATCGACAAGCTGGCGCATATCGAAAGCGCTAGAAATCGATTTCTGAGCCGAGACGCTGAACGAGGCCATCATCAGGTTTGGTTCGCCCGAGATAATGAATACGGATCAGGGCAATCAGTTCAGGTCTTTGGCTTGGACAGATCGCCTCCGGCGACCGCCTCATCGACATCTCAATGGGCGGCAAAGGACGCTTCCTCGATAGCATCTTCATCGAACGTCTGGAGTAACTCACATGTTCGCCGGGAGATAGGAAAACGCTGACGACCTCCTTCCTAAACTCAAAATTGCCTGGGAATGTTGGCAGACGGAGGCTCATCGTTCGTCTCAAATAATCCGGCTAATGTTGAAAACGCATTGCTTCTAGATGGACCCAAGAAGCCGCTGGGAGCGCGCATAGATTTGGTGTGGGCACCGAACGTTTAGTGAGCGGCACGAGCCCCCGGGGACAGCTGGTCATGGTTCCCTGATGGTTGCCGTAACGGTAAGCGCATCGGTTTGGATGTCGTTCTGCGCCATCATGTCCGCAAATGGTCAATGGACTGATATCAGAGCGAATTTGTCCCCTCATATTGGAGCGCGCGTTCCTGGTTTCCTAACCTTTCATCACACAGCTAGATCGCAAAAATTTAACTGGACTTTTATATTCCTATTATTGATAAAAGCGCACGAAACTTCAACCGAGACGATCCCATGTCTGCTTTCCTTCGCACACCGAAAAACTCCTGCATCGCACCAATGATACTCGCACCATGCGCATTGCTCCTTTCCGCCAATGCCGTTCAGGCCCAAGCGATCAATCCAGTTACCGGATTGCCTCAGGTTGAGCAAAGTGAGCCGGGTATAGCGGTTGAGCAGGGTCGCGATTATCCATTCTTCGACTTAGAATTGGGTACGGAGATCGGTCTGGACAGCGGCTTGCGGTCCGACGACCCAGCGAATGAGATTGAAGATGCCTTTGCTGAGGCAGCGCTGGCGATAACGCTTGGTCTCACCCCCATCTTCTCAGTCAATATTGGTTTGACACTTGAACGAACGACTGACGCTGCTGGCGGAGGTGACGTATATTTTGAGAACATCGGCCTCTATGCCGACACCCTGAACCTTCAGGCTGACATTGGCGCGTTCACATTCTATGGCGGCAAATTTGGCCCCTCGTTTGGAACCGCCTGGGATATTACGCTTGGAGTTTACGGTACCGATTTTGCTGAAGACTATGAGCTGTCTGAGCAATTGGGTTTCGGAGCGGCCTATACGCTGGAAACCATCACCGCCGGGAATTACACACTGGGCGCAAACATCTTTGCAATCGATACCACATTCCTTTCCGAAAGTGTCTTTGACAACCGTGGCCACACTCGGTTGGCAGACGGCGGCGCAGGCAACACCGAGAAGCTGAACAATGTTTCCATCACTCTTGATGCAGGCGATTTCCCGGATGTTGAAGGGCTGTCATTTAACCTAGGCTATCGTCATCTTGCCAAGGGCGTGGATTCGATCTCCGATGAGAACGGTTACGTTTTCGGTGTCGCTTACGAAATGGAACATGACGGCACCGCCTATGCCGTGACAGGCGAAGTCGCTCATTTCGATGGCTTGGGTGGCACGTCGACAAATGCTACCTACTTTACCGCCGGTATGTTTGTTCAACATGGCGCATGGCACGCGGAGCTGTCCGGTGGTCTGCGAAATTCCGATAATGTTGCTGATGAAGACGATCCAACTATCTTCACAGATATCGACGATCGCTTCATTCAGGTCTCCGCGGGTTATGAATTCGAAAACGGACTCGACCTTTCGGCTGGCCTGAAATTTTCCGAAGAAGAAAATACGTCCACAACAACAGCCGGAATACGCCTCACCAAAGCCTTCACCTATTCCAGCGATGGCCTGGGTTTCGAAGAATAAGAGGACCAATGACTCTCGCCGTCCTGAAGATTGGCTGGAAGACGCTCTTCCGCAGGGGCTAACTCGTTGATTGCAGAACGCCGGCGGTCCTGGCCCGCTCAAGCAAACTGCTTGCATTTTATTAGCGAGCTACACAAAATCGGCGCGTTTCCTATGCAGATAGCCAATCTGCCTTCGAGAGAGATCTTTACCTGATCGCCACGTTGAGGAAGGCAGGATGGCTGCAAAGAAACCAAAGCACTGGAAGCGTGCGCCGTCGCCTTGCATCGACATCTGCAAATATCCCGGCAGCAGCTACTGTAAGGGATGTGGAATGCTGAAGGCTGAGAAAAAGCGCTTCAAGCAGCTCTCTGAAAAAGGTGAAATCAGACCGTTTTTCCAAACCCTCGTGACGCGCCTGGAGGCGCAGGGTGGAAAAAGGCTGCAGCGCTGGGTGACCGCCTATGGCCGCAAGTGCGACAGAAAGGGTTTGGCCAACCCGCTTGAAAAACTGGCTTTGCCCGAACCGAAAGCCAGTCCGGGCAAAGCCGTCACCTGAATCTATAATTCAGTGATTATGTGCTTAGCGGACCGAATTATCGACCGGTTTGCCCCGCAAATGCACACGCAGGAACCAAGCGAATTTGTCGTGGACATCAACGCGGTTGGTGGCGAGATCGTTGGTGGCCCAGTCCCCGTGTTCCTCGGAAATCGCGCACAGCGCCGACATTGTGGACGACAGTGTTTCCTGAGATGCGAGCATATCCGCAACCATCTCCTTGTCGGTGGCATAGCCATCATGTTCATGAACAGCGGAGCGCTCGATCCATTTAGCCATCCGGCCTTCAGCATGGCCGTCCAAAGCCTTGATGCGCTCGGCTATGGTGTCCTGCGCGACGAAATGATCTTCGTATATTTCCTGGAACATAGCGTGCAGCGGACCAAAGGCCATGCCTGTGACGTTCCAGTGGAAATTCTGCGCCTTGGCTGTGGTGACAGCGGTTTCAGCTAGCGCTTGCGTCAAGCCTTCAACCACCGCGGCTTTTGCGGTCGGTTCCATTTTCGCTGCAATAAGACCCATGAACGTTCTCCTTATTAGAATTATTCCAAACTGTATAACACCACAGAAACTCAATGCCTAGCTTGAATACGCGGAGTGGCGGATTGTTGCGGTTATTAAAGAGCCGATCAGGCCAGCCTTGCCAGACCGGAGGCCAGAAAGCGGAACCAGCGTTGGGCTTTCTTTTCCACATGCCAGGCGATCATGCGCGAAAGCATTTTGGGATCATTAGCGTTCTCAAGAAGCCGCAGAACCCACACTTCATCCCGCCCCAAGCTTTTTGTGCCCGGTCTGTGAAACAACAGCCCATGACGGGCATGTCGACGCAGAGAGCTGAAGAAGAGAAGCCCGAAACGTTCGAAGCTTTCGTCATCAGCGGCCAGCAGAAAACATGCCTTTTCCAAGTCATCATGGCCACGCAGGCAGGCACGCAGGGCAAGCCAGCGGAGTCGGTCCAGCAACACTCGCTGCTCATCGGTTGGCTCGAAACCAAATCGACTGTCGTCAACAATATGAGAGAAACAGGCTGGCCGGATAACGTTCTGTGCAAGGGCGACGGATATCTTTGCGGTGTGGTCGTTGGCCAACTCTGCTGTACCCATGCTTCCAGCCTCAAATTTTATCAAACTAAAACTGGACTTTTATAATCCGTTTAATTTATAAGTGGATATGAAAAGTCCTGTATGGGTGTTTTGTCGCACACCTTGCAGGTATTGCAAGGCCGAAAAGTCGTTTCCGACGACGTGCCAATAATGCGTGGAACGAATTGATGAGAGCCGCCAGTCCCGATGATCCGGTTCGTACAGGCATCAGTGAGGACTATTTCTTACGTCGGGCTGAACGTCTTCTACTTGGGGGCTATCGGTATTGGACAGCGGGTTTCCGCACCGGCTCCATCACCCCCTGGGAAATGAGTTGGTCTCTTTACGCAGAAGCTTTGGGACAGCCGAATGCAGACCGTCTGACGACCGACATGCAGGCTTTCGTGCACAGCCTCAGATTATGTGGTTCCTGTCCCTTAAAGGCGTTTCCCTTCAACGCACGGTATTTGTGCCTGGAGGAATGTCTGACGATTGGCCTTATCGCCAGTTTGCAGGGTGACAAAGAAGTCGCTGAATTCTGCCTGCAGCGCCTGGGATGCCCCGCTAATTGCGAGCCCGTCCGCGTCACCGCTCAGCGACTCGCAGACACGCTTGCCGATCTCGATGCGAGGCTGTTGCCGGTGTCTCAATCAGTGATTGATGAAATTATCCGCCGTGTTGAAAACCAGCGGGCGCGATTGAGCGCCAACCCATCAACGACCCATCACTAGATTTTCCACAAACCATGCTTTGGACCTTACCATGATAAGACAAACACTCACCGCTTTCGCTTTAACATCCGCCTTCATTCTTGGAGGTCATGTCACCGCAAACTCCGCCGAGCCAACCACCGTAATGAGCAATTACGCGGATATTGCGAAAGCCAAATTCAGCGACTCTCTGCAAGCTGCCGAGGCGCTCGACATCGCAATTGGCGCTTTGATCGCCAACCCAAATGACGCAACATTGCAAACTGCCAAGAACGCTTGGTTGGCCTCCCGCGTGCCCTATATGCAGACAGAGGTTTATCGCTTCGGTAACGCTGCGGTGGACGACTGGGAAGGCAAGGTAAACGCTTGGCCGCTGGACGAGGGGCTGATCGATTACGTTGCGTCAGATTACGGGACAGAATCCGACAGCAACAAGTTCTACACCGCCAACGTCATCGCCAATGAGACGCTAAAAATCGGTGGCGAGACAATTGATGCCTCAACCATCAATGTCCAACTTCTGCAGAACTTGCACGAGGCGGGTGGTGTCGAAGCTAATGTGGCGACAGGCTATCACGCGATCGAATTTCTGCTCTGGGGTCAAGATCTGAATGGTAGCGGCCCGGGCGCCGGGAACCGTCCGTCCACAGACTTCGCCAAGGGCGGCGATTGCACCAATGGCAATTGCGACCGTCGTGCCGCCTATCTGAAAGTGGTATCGGAACTGCTCGTCAGCGATTTGCAGGACATGGTTGCCGCATGGGATGCAGACGGTGAGGCACGCAAAGCCGCTGAGGAAAACGGCATCACCGCAGTGCTAACCGGCATGGGGTCACTCTCCTACGGAGAACTGGCGGGAGAGCGCATGAAACTTGGTCTTCTGCTCCATGATCCCGAGGAGGAGCATGATTGCTTCGCCGACAACACGCACAATTCTCACTTCTATGACGTGCAAGGCATCCAGAACGTATACCTTGGCACCTACAATGGCGCATCGTCGGTTTCCGGTGCTTCTCTGTCGGAACTGGTCAAGGGAAAAGACACGTCCCTCGATACTGAAATGCGCAGCAAATTGGCCGCGAGCATGGAAGCATTCCGCGCATTGAAAGCCCGTGCCGAGGCGGGCGAAACCTATGACCAGATGATTGCCGAGGGTAATGATGAAGGCAATGCCTTGGTCCAGGCCGCAATTGACGCCCTTGTCGACCAGACGCGCACTATAGAACGGATTGCCGCGCTGACTGAAACAAGCATTGAAGTTGAAGGCTCGGATTCGCTCGACAATCCTAACGCCGTCTTCGAATAGACAATGTCACTGGGCTCTCGCCCAGAACGCAAACGCCGCTGTGGTGGCCCTAATGAAAGACGGGCCACCACTACCAGATTGCTCACGAAGCAATGAGGCTCGCTGCAAGATCTGCGATGCAGTGGTTGGCAGCAATATTGGATGCCTCCACTACTTCCGGGGCTGCACCGGCCAGGTTTTGGAATTCAATATGACGCGCCAATTGAAAACGTCTGCCCGACTTCCAACCCATCCCGGCATTGTTGGGCTGGGACTGGCATCACTGACAGTGGCAGCAATTGTTTTCGGCGTTGCGTTGACCATTGCTGATGAAGGGCCGCTGCCCTATCGGACTGACTTGGATCTGGACACAAGGCAGCGGGCGGCTGCAATCCTGGCGCCAGTTGAAGACTTCTCCAAACCTCAGCCCTTTGAGGCAATGTCAGCCGGTGCCGCTACGGTCAGAGCTTCCGGCTCCAACAGTGCTTTCTCCAAATTTTCGCAAAACCTAGCTCCCGAAGAACAGGCCGACTTTGCGGTAGGCAATGGCATATTCAGAAAGCTGTGGACCCCGTCGCCTTCCTCCACCCTCGCGTCTGACGGTTTAGGGCCAGTCTTTAATTCCAGGGCTTGCCAGCGCTGCCACATCAAAGATGGGCGTGGCCATCCACCACCAGAAGGGCGCTATTGGGAAAATGGAGAGGACGCAGTCTCATTCGTGCTGGGTCTCTCCGTCCCGTTTGGTGAAAATGATGCTGAACAGCCACAAACCGGCTCTGAGCGCGTTCTTCCAGAGCCGAATTTTGGCGGCCAGTTGCAGGACTTCTCGGTCCCCGGCCTGGTACGTGAGGGGCGGCCTTTTGTCGAATATGAGACCGTTTTTACTAAATTGAATGACGGAACGGAAATCGCTCTGCGCAAACCCACTTATCGAATAGTTGATCCGGCAAAACCGCTTCATCCAGATGTGATGATAAGCCCCCGGGTCGCCAATCAGATGATCGGTCTTGGCCTATTGGAAGCTATCCATGATGAAGACCTCAAACGCGTCGCCGACCCCGATGATGAGGATTCCGATCAGATCTCCGGCCGACTTTCGCTGGCAGTAAATGCTAAAACCGGAGAACCGGCCATCGGGCGATTTGGCTGGAAGGCCGCGCAGCCAACAGTTCGACAACAATCTGCCTTCGCTTTCGCGACCGACATGGGGCTATCCACATCGCTGGTGAATGAACCTCACGGAGATTGCACCGAATTGCAAACCGCCTGCTTCCAATTGCCGACCGGTGAAGGCCGCTACGCGGCATCTAATGAGCCGGAAGTCCCGGACGCCCTGCTCGATCTGGTTGCCTTCTACGCCGCCAACCTTGGCGTTCCGCGTCGGCGCGATGTTGGGGACCCGCAAGTGCTGAGAGGCAAGGAAATCTTCAACGAAATCGGGTGCGTTGGATGCCATCGGCCAAATTTCCTCACAAGGGATCATGAGACAGTTTCACCATCCCACCGACGGCAGTTGATCTGGCCCTATACCGACCTGCTTCTCCACGACATGGGAGAGGACTTGGCGGACAATCGCCCTCAGGGCAGCGCTTCCGGTCGGGAATGGCGCACTCCTCCTCTATGGGGCATCGGGCTGACCCAGCAAGTGTCCGGGCACACCCAGTTCCTTCACGATGGACGGGCTCGCAACCTGACCGAGGCGGTCTTGTGGCATGGTGGTGAAGCGCTTGCCGCCCGCGATGCGTTTGCGGCTAAGAGTGCTGATGCTCGTGCGGACCTAATCCGCTTTCTGGAGTCCCTTTAGATGTTAGAGGTCTTGAAAACATATATGCTGGCCACGGCATTGGCCTTCACGTTCTTTTTCCCGGCTTTGGTGGCTGAGGCACAGGACGAGGCGAGTTATGCTGCAATGAACCAGCGGTTCCTGGCTGGCTACCTCTCCCCCGCGGCAGAGAAATTTCAGGTTGCGACAGGCAACCTTGCTGCGACCCTTCAGGCATATTGTGACAATGACACCGGCGGCGTCGAGGCAGCGCTTGCCGATAGCATAGAGGCCGCCGCTGGGCTGATGATCCTCCATCTGCCGATCACGCAAAACAACAGTCGCAATGCGCGCATTCTGTTCCACCCTGATCCGCGGGATACGGGAGGACGGCAACTGCGCCGCCTGTTGGGGGGCGATGTGCCTTTCGGCGACATGTCCGGCAAGAGCGTTGCTTTGCGTGGGTTGGGCACTCTGGATCGTCTCTTTTCTCGCCTTAATGAGCAAAGAGCCTGCGCGCTCGCCGCGACCGTAGCGGTAGACCTTCACGAAACGGCCGAGGAAATTTCCGCTGCCGTGCCAGCATTCACGCAGACGGTCCTCAACCCCGGACCTGACAATCCGCTGTACCGAACACACGCTGAAGCCTCCGCCAAGATTGTGGGGTCCTTGAGCACCTCGGTTGCCGCTCTTCGAGACCGGACAATTGGGCCCATGATTGGGGAAAATGCCGAGCGCAGCCGGTGGAGGTCAGCTCCCCTGCGACACAGCGGCGCGACCTTTGATTATCTGCAAGCCCAGATCCATTCCATGACAGACTTGGTAGCAGCGTTGGAACTATCCTCTGAAGGGGACATCGGCACCGCCAAATCAAACTTCAGCTTTGAAGCCGCCAATCTCGAGCGCTTCCTGACATCATTCGACCGATCGGTGGAGGTGGTGGCTGCCAAAGAAGACAGCAGACAGCGGCTCAAGGCAATGGTTTTTGGGTTGAACGGGCTGGAACAGGTGTCCTCCGCTGGCTTGATGCAGGCGCTTGGACTGAAATCGGGCTTCAATGCCCTTGATGGTGATTGATGCGATCGCTGAAAAAACAATCTGATCCAGTCCCGATGAACCGCAGGCAGGCGCTTGCCGTTTTCGGCGGTGCGGCATTCGGCGCGGCGTTTGCCAAACCTGCTTTTGCCGAGGAGATTCTCGACAATGAGATCTATGTTGCATCCGTTCGCCTGACCGATGGTCGCGATGCCATTGCAACGGTGAACGGCTCTGGAACGCTGCTGAACATCACACCAATCCCGGCACGGGGACACGATTTTGCCGTGCGTGGTGACGGATTGGTTGTGGCGTTTGCCCGAAGACCGGGCACTTTCGCGGTGGCCGGCAAACCGGGGCGCGAAACCGCCTTACCCCAGAAAGTGTTCTTCGCCCCAGCAGATCGGCACTTTAACGGTCATGGCGCTTTCTCCAGCGATGGGCGATTGCTCTACGCCTCAGAAAATGACTTTGCTGGAGGCAGAGGGTGTGTGGGCGTCTATGAGACATCGAATTTTAGCCGCGTCGGCGAGTTTTCCTCAGGCGGCGTCGGCCCTCATGAAATCCTGCTTTTGCCAAATGGAGTGCTGGCCGTGGCCAATGGAGGCATCGAGACGCATCCAGACTTTCCACGCGCCAAGTTGAACATGGACAGCATGCAGCCGAACCTGGCTTACATCGAACCTAAGCGGGGCGATCTGACCGAACTTCAATCCTTGCCACCTCACCTGCACCATCTCTCTATTCGTCACCTCACATGGTCGTCCGTTAGCAATCAGGTTTGGTTTGGGTGCCAATGGGAGGGAGATACCGATGCCGGCGTCGCTCTGGTGGGACGACACAGCCGCGGCAAGGCAATTGATTGGCTGGAAATGCCTCAAGGTGGTTGGGGTAGCATGCGCGGCTATATCGGCTCCGTCGCCACCAACGCTGATGGAACTCTTATCGCCGTTTCCTCCCCGCGTGGTGGGAAGGTTTGCATCTGGCGAGCGAATGGCACGTTCCAGCGGATGGTCAACCGGGCAGACGTAAGCGGGTTGAGCCCATCCGCCAGCGCAATACTTGCGACAGATGGGCAAGGCACAATTGGTTCCTTGTTCAAAACCAGCGCCGCGCCAGTCCTGGGAATCTCCGCTTTCGACAACCATTTGCGGCGCGTTGCCACATCCTGAGTGCGACCTGGCCTGCACGATTGGAAGGCTAGGTGCACTCAAAACGATCTACCCAAAAGCTAACACTTTAGAACTGCTCTACTTTTCGGATCTTGATCTGTAGTAGTCAATTCTCGCTTGGAAATCAGAGGGTTCGCTTGCGGAAGCTCTGATTCTACCTCATAATATTGCAATGCAGCTAACGAAACAGACCAATTACGCTTTGCGGATTCTGATGTATTGCGCAGCCCATGATGGGCCGGTCCGATTGTCGGAGGTCGCCGCATTCTATGGTCTGTCACAACCTTTCCTCCACAAGGTGCTACAGTCCACCAGGAAAACGGGCTTCGTCATCACCATGCGGGGGCGTACCGGCGGCTTCAAACTCGCCCGTCCGGCTGAAGATATCACGGTTGGGGCAGTTGTGCGCTCCGTTGAAGACCGTTTCGAGATGGCTGAGTGCTTTCGCGATGACGCATCATGCCCGCTGGAACAATCCTGTGGTCTGAATGGTGCTTTCAGGGAAGCATTGAACGCATTCCTCAGTGTGCTGGACGGCTACACGATAGCCGATATCACGGACGAACGGACCAATATCAATGTGTTGACAACTCTGGAAGCCATGACGCGCTTGCCGTTCCGGGACGTCGAAGCCGCTTAGTTCAGTTGTTGGTTGAGTAACAACGAACAAGCTTTCGTATTTCTTCCAGTTTCAATTTTGCTACATCTCTGTCAGCCTAAGTTTGTCGACCACATGATGCCAGATGCCGTGCTAGATCACCTGCTCGATGCGGACAACGTGTTCTCAGTGAAATCCGGAGTGTGGTTTTTGAACCGGAATGCTGTGTCGGGAGTGGCCAACGGAAATAGTATATACCGTGGCGAGATAGCGATAGATAAGCCGGTAGCTTCATAGTGAGTGTTACACCTTGTGTCTCACTTACCATCCAGAACTCTAGGTCATTGATTTATAATCAAATGGCGGAGAGACAGGGATTCGAACCCTGGAGACGGTCTCCCGCCTACACACTTTCCAGGCGTGCGCCTTCGACCACTCGGCCACCTCTCCGCATAGGCCAAACCGGGCGGTATCGCTTACCGGCTGGACCGGCGCGGATATACACATAGGAGCGGGCTCGTTACAACCGGTTTGCGCGGGGATTTTGGTGAAACCTTGACTGGCTTCAGGCCTTGTTCGTGGCAGAGCCATCACCACATGGCCGGAAAAGCATTGTCGCGCTATAGCGACTGCCCAGATGAGCTGACGAAGGAGTTGGAATGTTTCGGATTACCGCGCGAATTTTGGCGATCTTTCTGTTGGCACTGGCGGTGGTTCTGGCCGTTTTGGACATAACGCGTTCTGTCACGGCGTCCGGAATTGTGCTCACACCTTTTTCGCAGACATTGGAGACCATCCGACCCGGCGTGATAGCCGATTTTGGACAAACTGTCTCTGAGAACCTCCATCCGCTGTTGTGGGATCCGGTTCTCACATTCATTTTTCTTCTGCCAAGCTGGCTGGTCTGCGGCTTTCTTGCCCTCATTTTTCTGCGCCTTGGGCGCGGGCGACCGCATCCACTTCGACGCTTTTCCAGCCGCTAGTCCTAAAGCCAGGAAAGACCTTCCATGTTCTTGATTGACCGCCTTACCAGCAAGATGAAACTGCCTGATGCGTCCACCGCCTTGCCGGGGCGTGACGAGGCGATCCCGACGGCTGAAACGCATTTCGTGAACGGCAACCCGATTACCGCACCGGTGCCGGAGGGGATGAGCGAAATCTATCTCGGGATGGGCTGTTTCTGGGGTGTGGAGCGACTTTTCTGGGAGACGCAAGGCGTTTGGGTCACGGCGGCTGGCTACCAGGCCGGGATGACCCCGAACCCCACCTATCAGGAAGTTTGCACGGGCCTTACCGGCCACAACGAGACGGTGCGCGTGGTCTTTGACCCCGAGCACGTCTCGCTCGAAGCGCTGCTCCAGATGTTTTGGGAAAGTCATGACCCGACGCAGGGCATGCGCCAGGGCAACGACACCGGCACGCAATACCGCTCCGGCATTTATGTGACGAGCGTTGAGCAGAAGGTTGCTGCACGCGCCAGCCGTGATGCCTATCAGAACGCCCTTTCCCAAGCTGGCAAGGGTGCGATCACGACGGAAATTCTGGACGCGCCAGCGTTCTATTTTGCCGAGGAATACCACCAGCAATATCTCGCCAAGAACCCAGGCGGTTATTGCAACATGCACGGCGCCGGCGTTGCCTGCCCGGTGCCACAGCCGGCAGGTTAGGGTCCGCGAT
Source organism: uncultured Alphaproteobacteria bacterium (assembly GCA_929200315.1). Lineage (GTDB taxonomy): Bacteria > Pseudomonadota > Alphaproteobacteria > Rhizobiales > Rhizobiaceae > Pseudahrensia. The sequence goes on from CAKMZB010000010.1 coordinate 13,776, forward strand.
CAGCCGTCGTTCGCCGTTGGGCGGAATTTCGGCAAAGTCACTTTGTTGAACGGGTTGAAGGGGTTGATCTGCGGTGTCGGCACCGGCTCAGCCTGCGGTACCACAGCCCGTCCACCGGCCAGTTGAAGCTCCACTTGTTCCACCTTGGCGGGTTGTGGGCCGTTCAGCACAGCACGGCAGACGGCGGGGAGCTGCGCCATTGTGATCTGCGGCTTTGGCTTGCGCCGAACCGGCTTTTTCTTGGCGCTGGCTTTGGGCTTTGGCTTTACCTTCACTTTGGGCTTTTTCGGGTTGAGGAGGGCGAGCCAGTCCTTCACCTCCTTACCGCACCCGTCATCAGCTCGAGGTTTGGCCTGCGCACGGCACTGGGGTGATCCGGCAGGGCAGGAAAGCCGCACATGCATGTGGTAATGGTGCCCCCAATAGGGTCGCACCTTGTGGAGCCAGCGTCGCTCTGCACCCTCGCCTTTTTCGCGCTTGCACAGTTCAGCCTTGATAACCGGATGAACCAGCACGCGCTCCACCTGTTTGTAGGCGGCGGCGGTCTTGATGAGACCGAAGGTCTCCTGCGTGAAGGCGGACCCGATGCGGCTTTGGTCGAGCTTGCCGTTTTTCGTGGCGAGCATCGTTGTGGCGCCAAGCTCCTCGCGCTCTTTGTAGGAGAGTGTGCGTTCCGGCATTTCGGTGAGCCAGATGTCGGCGTCGAGGCCAAGCTGGTGGGATGCGTGGCCGGACAGCATCGGCCCGCCGCGTGGCTGTGAAATATCGCCGACCAGCAGGCCGTTCCAGCCAACTTTCTGCGCATCTTGGGAGAGCTGGACCACGGTCTTTACGGTGTCCGGATGCCCCCACCGGCGGTTGCGGGAAAGGCGCATGGCCTGCCAGGTCGGCCCGTCGGTGGGGACAGCTATACCCCCGGCCAGGCACCCTTTGGAATAAAAGCCATGGGCGGCGGGTTTCATGACGGCGGGGAGCTGGCGGGAGCCGAACAGTGTTTTAGCGGCGGGTTCAGCAAGCGCCCCTGGTGCGACAAGGGTCGCGGCAATCGAGAATGTCAGGAATTGGCGCAGGCGCTTCCACATGGTCCGTCTCCCCAAAATTGCACGCGGCAACAGCGCGGCGTTGGGCAAACTATAACAGCATTTGCCTTGGCGCGAAGGGCGAGGTCAGACGCGGTGGAAAAGCAGAAGGGGCGTTGTTTCCAGCGCCCCTTCAAAAGCCGATCGGCTTTGAGCCTATTTTCCGGGCTGGGGAACGACGCGCAGATAGGGGCGCACGGTGGTCCAGCCTTCGGGGAATTTCTCTTTCGCCGCTTCATCGGAAACGGCGGGGACAATGATGACATCTTCGCCATCTTTCCAGTTCACCGGCGTTGCCACCGAGTGGTTGGCCGTGAGCTGAAGGGAATCGATGACGCGGATGATTTCATCGAAATTTCGGCCTGTGGAGGCGGGGTATTCGAGCTTCAGTTTCACCTTCTTGTCCGGGCCGATCACATAGACCGAACGCACGGTCATCGTATCAGAGGCATTGGGGTGGATCATGCCGTAAAGTCTGGCAACGGTGCCGTCGTCGGCAATCAGCGGGAAGTTCACGGCGGAACCCTGTGTCTGTTTGATGTCGTCGAGCCAGCCGTCATGGTTTTCAAGCTCGTCCACCGAAAGCCCCATCACCTTCACGCCGCGTTTGGTGAATTCGTCTTTCAGCTTTGCCGTATAGCCAAGCTCTGTGGTGCAAACCGGGGTGTAGTTTTTGGGGTGCGAGAACAGCACGGCCCAGGAGCCGTCGATGTAATCGTGAAAGGTGATCTCACCTTCGGTGGTCTGTGCAGTGAAGTTGGGGGCGTCATCGCCAATGAGGAGAACATTGGTCATGGAGAATCCTTCCGGGCCGGGTTTGCTTTCGCTTTAATATAGCAAATGCGAAGCGTTGTTTCGAGGGTCGTCATCGCGTGATTGCACTCCGACGCGCCAAAGTGGTGCGGCGGAGTAGGGCATCAAGCCAAATGGTTCTAACCGCGCAATTGTCCGCCGGTGCTCTTCTCCACATTGGTCACCACCTTGGCAGACACCACGTCGATCTCTTCATCGGTCAGGCTTTTGGCCGTGGGCTGAAGCGTCACTTCGATTGCGAGGGATTTTGCATTCTCACCCAATGATGCACCCTCAAAGAGGTCGAAAACCGCAACATTGGTGATGAGCTTCTTGTCAGCACCGGCCGCCGCGCGCAGCACGGTGGCGGCGGGGACAGAGCGGTCTAGGACGAAGGCGAAATCGCGTTTCACAGGTTGCAGCGCAGAGAGCGTGAGCGCACCCTTTGACGTCTTGCCTTTGCGTTTGGGCGCGGGGATCGCATCGAGCATAACTTCAAAGCCGACCAGCGGGCCGGTGACGTCCATCAGTTCCAGAGTTGCTGGATGAATTTCGCCAAAATGACCGAGCACGACCTTGGGGCCGAGCTTGACGGTGCCTGAGCGACCGCGGTGGAGCCAGTCCGGCCCACCGGCCTCGATCTGTACTTTGTTTGGGTCCATGCCGCAGGCGGCGAGCACCGCGAGGCAATCGTCCTTGGCATCAAATGTGTCGACGGCCTTGGCCGTGCCGTCCCAATTGCGTCCGGATGTCTCCAAACGCGCGGTGCCACGGCGGATGCCGGCGGCGACGCGGTGCTGGTCCTCGGCCTGATCGCCGCGATAGGCGTGGGATACTTCGAAAATTGCCAAATCATGCGCGCCGCGGTCGACATTGCGTTTGGCTGCGGCGAGCAGGCTGGGCAACAGGGATGGGCGCATGTCCGACATGTCGGAGGCGATCGGGTTCACCAGCGAAAGCGCCTGCGCACCGCCACCGAAATGTTCGGCATGGTCGCGGGGAATGAAGGAATAGAGCACCGTCTCGCTCATGCCCCGGGAGGCCAACGTGCGGCGGGCGTTGCGCGTGCGCGTCTGGCCGGTGGTGAGGATTGGCTTACCCACACTGGTGAGCGCAGGCAGCGGCTGCGGCTCAATGGCATTGACGCCGTTGATGCGCATGATCTCTTCCACAATGTCCGCCTTGCCGTGAACGTCCGGCCGGGTGCCGGGCACAGCTACGTCGAGCCGTTCACCTTTGTCGGTGACGCCAAAACCGAGCGCTGTGAGAATTTCACTCGCGCGGGCCTTGTCCACCGCGACACCTGTGAGGCGCTGGGTTTCTGACAGCGGGAAGTCGATGGTCAGGTCCGGCTGCGGCACGGTGCCAGCGATTGTCTTCTCGCTGGGCGTTCCGCCGCAAAGGTCCATCACCAATTGCGTTGCCAGGTCGAGGCCAGGTTCCATGAAGGCCGGGTCCACGCCGCGCTCGAAGCGGTAGCGGGCATCGGTGAGGATGCCGAGGTCACGGCCGGTGCGGGCGATAATGAGCGGATCCCAGAGCGCGCTTTCAACGAGAACGTCGGTGGTCGTCTCATCCACGCCGGAAGACGCACCGCCCATGATCCCGGCAAGGGATTCAGCACCATCGTCATCCGCGATTACGTATTGGGCGGAGGAGAGCGTGTAGTCTTTCTCGTCGAGGCCAGTGAAGGCTTCGCCGTCCTTCGCAGGGCGCACAGCCAGATTGCCGTGGACTTTGGCCGCATCGAAGACGTGGAGCGGGCGGCCGCGGTCGAAAGTGACATAGTTGGTGATGTCCACCAGCGCGGAAATCGGGCGCAGACCGATGGCGATCAGGCGGCGTTGCATCCAGTCTGGTGCGGGGCCGTTTGTGACACCGGCCACGAGACGCAGGCCGAAGGCCGGAGCGAAGTCGCCAGCGGCAGAAAGATCGATGGAAACGGGGCAGGAGCCCTCGCCTTCGATTGCGGGCACGTCCGGCGTCTTCACCGTGCCGAGACCGGCGGCGGCCAAATCAGCGGCGATGCCGGCGACGCCGAGTGCGTCGGGCCGATTTGGGGTGATGCCGATCTCAATGACCGGGTCGGCGAGACCTGCCCAATTTGCGTAGGGTTCCCCCACAGGCGCATCGTCCGGCAGGTCGATGATGCCGTCATGGGCGTCGGAAAGCTCCAACTCCCGCTCCGAGCACATCATGCCGTGGGATTCCACGCCGCGAATGTTGCCGACCGAAAGCGTCACGTCGATGCCGGGCACATAGGCGCCGGGAGGGGCAAACGCACCCTTCATCCCGGCCCGTGCATTGGGCGCGCCGCAAACCACCTGCACCGGCGCGCCGGTGCCGGTGTTAACAGAGAGCACCTGCAACTTGTCGGCATCCGGGTGTCGTTCGGCGGTGAGCACCTCGGCAATCACAAACGGCTTGAAAGCCGCCCGGTCGTCCACCCCTTCAACCTCAAGGCCGATCATGGTGAGCGTGTCGCAGATCAGCTCCAGCGAAGCGTCGGTCTCAAGGTGGTCCTTGAGCCAGGAGAGGGTGAATTTCATCAGTCAATGTCCTGCAGCATAATGCATCCAATGCGCACGCGCCGCCTTTTGGCGGACAATCTGGCGGCAAAGGGAGAAACCGCGCCTCTCCTAAAGCATTTGTGGCCCAAACAAAACGAAAAACCGGCCCTCGCTGCTGAGCGAGAACCGGTTTCAAAAAGGTCGTCCAGGTTGTGGGACTAACCGTCTGCGCCTGACGCGATCGGGTTGTCGGTCTGGGACCAGCCCACCATCGAGTCGTCGTAAAGCGTCACGTCCTTGAAACCCAAGACTTCAGACAGAACGAACCAGTTGGTGGCGGCCCAATGGCCGGTGTTGCAGTAACTGACAATCTTGGAGTCCGATTTCACCTCGGCAGGGACCAGATCACGCAAGGTGGCGGTATCTTTCAGCCTGCCGGTTTCTTCATCAAAGAACTTGTGGTTGTCGGCCTCAATGGCACCGGGAATGCGACCATAACGGGCGGCTTTAGGATGCTTTTTCTCACCGGTGAACCAGGCCGTCGGGCGGGCATCGAGGAAGAGGGCTCCGCTGTTCAGACGATCCTTTACCTGTGGGGTGGAGATGTTCAGTTCCTCCACTGGCTCGGCACGAAAACTGGCAGCCACCGGCTCCACGCTGGCCACCTGCAAAGGAGCGCCAGAGGAAAGCCACGCGCTATGACCACCATCCAGAATGGACACGTTGTCATGGCCCAGATGTTTCAAGGTCCAATAGATGCGGGCGGCTACTCCAAAGTCGCTCACATTGGTCCCGGCGGGCACCAGAACGACCTGCTTTTCATCGGAAATACCAAGGGACGCGATGTCCTGTTCGATGGTTTCAACAGGCGGCAACACACCGACCACGCTATCGCGCGTGGTGCGCCAGATGCCGGGATAGGTGCTGGAAATAGCGTTTGGAACGTGGCCCGCACTGTAAGACGCGGTTTTGTCGTCGCCCTTGTCCGTCCGCAGGTCCAGCACGACCACGTTGTTGCGGCCCGTGTTGGTTTTCAGCCAATCGACCGAAACGAGAGGTTGTGTCGCGGATGCAGCCTGCGTGGCGAGAAAGCCAACGCCAAATGCAACCGCGACGGCGGCTGATTTGAAGGAGGATAGGGTCATGGAAAACTCCGGTTTGTGGCTGGCACATGCCGCCAGATTTCCCGTCTAAGGTAAGGGGCGGGTGCCGGAGACGCTAAGATCGTGACTCCAAAGACAGACCTGAACGCAAGAAAATTTTTGCGCTAGACCCGATTTATGGGAATTCCATTCCTGAACGCAGTTCCCTACTGACTCAACCCTCCCAACAATGTCGGCATATCGAGCGGCCTGAACCCGTACTGATCAATCCAGCGCTGGTCGGCCTCAAAGAAGGGGCGCAGGTCCGGCATGCCGTATTTGAGCATGGCGATGCGGTCGATGCCGATGCCCCAGGCGAAGCCCTGATAGACGTCCGGATCTAGGCCGCAATTGCGCAGCACGTTGGGGTGAACCATCCCGGATCCCAGAATTTCCATCCAGTCGGAGCCTTCGCCCAGCTTCACCTCACCACCGGATCGGTCGCACTGAATGTCGACCTCAAGGCTTGGCTCGGTGAAGGGGAAGAAGGACGGGCGGAAGCGCATGTCGAGCGCATCGACCTCAAAGAAGGCCTTGCAGAATTCCAGAAGCGTCCATTTGAGGTTGGCGATGTTGGTGCTCTTGTCGATCACCAACCCTTCAAGCTGATGGAACATGGCCGAATGGGTCGCGTCACTGTCCTGGCGGTAGGTTTTGCCGGGAATGACGATGCGGATCGGTGGCTCCTGCACTTCCATCGTGCGGATCTGCACAGGTGAGGTGTGGGTGCGCAGCACCTTGCGCGTACCGTCGGCATCGGGCTGGAGGAAGAACGTGTCATGCATCTCGCGGGCCGGATGGCCCTCCGGGAAATTCAGCGCGGTGAAGTTGTAATAGTCCGTCTCAATGTCCGGCCCTTCGGCGACGGTGAACCCCATGTCTGCAAAAATGGCGGTGATCTCATCCATAACTTGGCTGATTGGGTGGATGCGGCCCTTGGAGAGCGGGTCGGCACGACCGGGCAGGGTGACATCGACGGTCTCGCTGGCCAGCCGCGCATTGAGCGCCTCGCGCTTAAGCACATCGCGGCGAGCCGTGATGGCATCATTCACCCTTGCTTTCAGGCCGTTGAGCGCCGGGCCTGCGACCTTGCGCTCTTCATCGCTCATCTGGCCGAGAGTCTTCATCTGCGCAGAGATGGTGCCCTTCTTGCCGAGCGTTTCAACCCGCACCTCTTCCAGCGCCGCCTCATCGGCAGCGCCGTCGATGGCGGTAAGCGCCTCTTGTTCTAAAGTTTCAATTTCACTCATCGGGTGGCCTGAACGGTCTTGAGGATGTCGGGTGGCTAAGAAAAAACCCGCGAGGGCGGTGAAGCCTTCGCGGGTTCTCTTAAACGTCGTCGTTGAGAGCGCGCTGGCTTTAGGAAGCGACTGCGCCTTCAAAGGCACCGGGCGTGGTGTCCTTAAGATATTCGAGCGCCGTTTTCGCCTTGTTGACCAGCGCTTCAAATGCAGCCGGTTGGTTGATGGCGAGATCGGACAGAACTTTACGATCCACCTCAATGCCAGCCTTGGTCAGGCCGTCGATGAGGCGGGAATAGGTCAAGCCATGCTCACGGGCAGCAGCGTTGATACGCTGTGTCCAGAGCTGGCGGAATGTACGCTTGCGGGCCTTGCGGTCGCGATAGGCATATTGCTGTGCCTTCTCGACGGCCTGCTTGGCGGTTTTGATCTGCTTGCGGCGTGCGCCGTAATAGCCCTTGGCGGACTTGAGAACTTTTTTGTGTTTGGCGTGGGCGGTTACACCGCGTTTCACTCGAGCCATGATCGGTCTCCTTTACGAGAATTAGCGGTGGTTCACTTCGCGCCGTAAGGCAGGAATTTTTTCACGATGCGGGCATCGGGTTCAGAAAGAACCTGGGTGCCACGCTGGTCGCGGATGAACTTGTTGGACCGCTTGATCATGCCGTGCTGTTTGCCAGCCTGGGCGGCAACAACTTTGCCGGTTCCCGTGATCTTGAAGCGCTTCTTGGCAGAAGCCTTGGTCTTCATCTTGGGCATTTCACACTCCTTGCAGGCGGAAGTTAAAAGCACGTTTGCGCCGCTGGGGCGTGGTGCCGTTTCAACCGCCATGATTTGGTCGGGGCAGCAGGGTCATTCCCACCGCTTTAGTGCTGTTGAAGACGAACGAGGCATGCCTGAGCCTGCCCGTCTTTCGATAAGCGGGTGTGTCCTAACGCTACAGTGCGGCCATTGCAAGGTGTTTGGGGCTGCCAAAAGCATTCTTTCGCAGCCGGGCACTCTGGGCTAGGAGGGGGCATGTTGCGCCGCTTCTTGTCCCTTGCTCTGCTTGCTGTCCTTACCGGGTTTGCGCCCGTCGCGATGGCGCAGGAGCCTGTTGTTCCGGGCTTCCAGGATCCCAATGTGCGCCTGGTGCGGCCCAATCTTTCCGACCGCACGCGGCTGCGGTTTTTGACGGTTACAGATTTCCCACCGTTTGCCTTTATCGATTCCCGCAATCGGTTGACCGGTTTCAACGTTGATCTGGCGCGGGAGATCTGTGCTGTTTTGAACCTTCTCGATCGATGCCAAATTCAGGCACTGCCTTTTGCTGAGCTCGATGCGGCTTTGTCTGCGGGGTATGGCGAGGCGGTGATGGCCGGGCTTCCGCCGAATGTTGAACGTCGCAAGTCTGCTGATTTCACCCGACCCTATTTCCGTCTGCCGGCTCGTTTCGTAGCATTGAACGACGGCGCGCTGGCGCAACGTTCCGACGTTACGATGATCGAGCGGCTTGCCGGTCAGGTTGTCGGTTTGGTGGACGGCACGGCCCACGCGGCCTTCGCGCGCACCTATTTTGATGATGCACGGCTGCGCCTGTTTCCCACCCAGGATGAGGCGCTTGCCGCGCTTTCTGCGAAGGATGGGGAGGAAAGAGGTGAAGTCGCTGCTGTCTTTGGGGACGGGCTTTCGCTTTCCTTCGCTCTGCAACAGCGGGAAATGGCGCAGCGGGCAAGTTTTGTCGGCGGGCCTTATCTCTCCGGAACCTATTTGGGACAGGGGCTTTCCATCGCGGTGGCGCGGGGGGACGATGATCTGCGCGACGGGCTCGACTATGCCCTGCGTTCCGTCAAACAGAGTGGCAAGTTTGACGAATTGTATCTGCGCTACTTCCCGATTGGGTTTTATTGAGCCCTATTTACGAAATGGGACGAGCAGCGCCCAGGTGATCTGCGCCGGGCGTTCATCCTGCCAACGGTTGAGGCCGATGGTCATACCCTCATGCCCAGCCTCCGGTTGGTCGATATAGGTCCCGAACATGCGGTCCCACCAAGGCAGGTTGAAGCCGTAATTGCTGTCGGTCTCATTGCCCTTTGCTGAATGATGAACGCGGTGCATGTCCGGTGTCACCAGGACCAGACGCAGCACCCGGTCAACTGCGAGTGGTAGTTTGGTATTAGAATGGTTGAACATTGCCGTGCCGTTGAGGACGATTTCAAAAATGATCACCGCCTCCGGCGGGGCGCCAAGCGCAATCACGACGACCGCCTTCCAGCCCATGGAGGCGATGATTTCCACCGGATGGAAGCGCACGCCGGTGGTGACGTCGATGTCCCGGTCGGCATGGTGCATACGGTGAAAACGCCAGAAGAGTGGCACCTTGTGGCTCGCAACATGGCTTGCCCAGACAGCGAGATCGAGGACGATGAAGCTTGCCAGGATAGCGAGCCAGAGCGGGGCTTCGACAGCATTGAAAAGGCCATAGCCAAGGGTCTGCGCCCAAAGCGCCACGCCGACTGCAGCGGCAGGGAAGAGCAGGCGTACCAGCAGGGAATCAAGCCCAATGATGATGAAGTTGGTGAACCAGCGCTTCGTGCGGGTCTGCACCCGCTCACGGCGCGGTTTCAGCGCTTCTGTCACAGCGAGGATCGCGAACAGCCCGGCAGCGACACTGAACCTCAAAGCCCCTTCATGGGTGGAGAGGAAGGCTGAAATGTTCATGTGTTCTCAGCGGTCTGATGGCGGGCATGGGCAGCGAGTTCCAGCGCTGCTGCAGTCAGTCTGTCGATGGAGAGACGATTGCGCAGCAATTGCAGGAAGCGCACTTCCTCGGCAGCGACAGATAGGTCTGCAGCGGCGATTTCGGCAGCCAACGCATAGGCCGTCACCCGCAACCGCTGGGGCAATTCGGCAGCAAGGCCGAGCACGGTGGCAAGGCCCTCATCCTCCTGAAGGATGTCACGGCAGGTCTTGGCCGCATTCACCAACTGGTCGGACGAGTAATGGTCGAAGACCGGTAGAGTTTTGACAATTTCCCCAATGCGCAACATTTCCTCATCACTCATAGAGCGGTCCACGGCGGAGATCGACACCATCACGTAAATCAAGGTGTCTAGGGTGGAGATGGCGCTCATCGGTGGGGCGTCCTTGCTGGTTTTGTTGTGAAGCAAAGGTAGGGCGGCACATCTGCGCTTTCAACGCGGTTGATCGCAATGGCAAGCGCCCATAGGGTCGCGCCGCTTCCCTTGCATTTCCGTGACCTCTCATGAGCGCTTTTCCAGACCTTGCCCTATCGCCCGAGTTGATCGAGGCGGCCCAGACCTCCAAAGCCTGGCCATTCGAAGAGGCGCGCAAGATCGTCAAACGCTACGCCAAATCCGGTTATCCTGATGTGGTGATCTTCGAGACCGGCTACGGCCCCTCCGGCCTGCCGCATATCGGTACCTTCGGCGAGGTTGCCCGCACGTCGATGGTGATCAATGCTTTTCGTGCTCTCACCGAAGACAAAGTGTCGGTGCGGCTGATCTGTTTTTCTGATGACATGGACGGGATGCGGAAGGTCCCGGCCAACGTGCCGCAACGCGGCATGCTGGAGGAGCATTTGGGGCGGCCTTTGACCAAAGTTCCCAACCCATTTGGCAATGAACCCTCCTCATTTGGGAACCACAACAACGCAAAATTGCGGGAATTCCTTGATGCCTTTGGTTTCACTTACGAATTCTATTCTGCAACCGAGGAGTACACGTCCGGTCGTTTTGACGAGGCCTTAAGGGCTGCGGCCCGCAATTACGGTGCCATCATGGACCTTATGCTGCCGACCCTTGGAGAGGACCGCCGAGCAAGCTATTCCCCCTTCCTTCCGATCAGTGAGAAGACCGGCCAAGTCCTTTATGTTCCTATGATTTCTGTCGATCCGGAGGCGGGAACGCTGACCTTTCTGGAGGACGCAAAAGAGGTCACGCAGTCCTTCCTCGGCGGCCAGGCGAAGCTGCAATGGAAGCCGGATTTCGGCATGCGCTGGGCTGCGCTCGGTGTTGATTTTGAGATGTATGGCAAGGACCACCAGAACAATTCCGCACTCTATGACAAGATCTGCCGCGCCCTTGGTGGCCGGGCGCCGGAGCATTTCATCTACGAGCTGTTTCTGGACGAGAACGGCGAGAAGATTTCCAAGACATCCGGCAATGGAATCGCGGTGGAAGAATGGTTGCGCTACGCGCCCACGGAGAGCCTGTCGCTCTTTATGTATGCAAAGCCGCGCACCGCCAAAGAGCTCTATTTTGATGTTATTCCTCGGGCAGTTGATGAATATTTTCAGCATCTTGCAGCCTTTGAGGGGCAAGACGCCAAGGCGCGGCTGAACAACCCCGTCTGGCATATTCACGCAGGCCAACCGCCCAAAGTCGACATGCCGGTCACCTTCGCCATGCTGCTCAATCTGGTGAGCGCGGCGAATGCTTCCGACAAGGAAACGCTTTGGGGTTTCATCTCCAAATATGGCGGCAATGTTTCGCCACAAACCAACCCACAACTCGACGCTCTGGTCGGTTTTGCGATCCGCTACTTTGAGGATTTCGTCAAACCCACCAAACAATTTCGCGCACCGACGCAGACCGAGCGTAAGGCGTTGGAAAACCTCGCTGACCGGTTCGACGCCCTACCGGCTGATGCCGATGGCGAGACGCTTCAGACGGAGGTTTTCTCCGCCGGTAAAGACCTCGAAATTGAGCCGCTCCGCGACTGGTTTCAAGCGATCTACCAGGTCCTGCTCGGCCAGGATCAGGGACCGCGCTTTGGCTCTTTCGCCGCGCTCTATGGCAAGGACCGGACGGTAAAAATGATCCGCGAAGCGCTCGCGCGCGGTTGAATTCTACTGACTCGCCCAGACGATGCGGGCAATCCAGTCGATTTCCTTGCGGTCAAATGAGCGGTCCTCATGGGCCCGATTAAGAGAGCGGAGTTCAATCCGATTGGCGGTCTGGCGGGCAAGCTCCTTTGCCAGCACCTCTCCGCTTTGGGTGCGCACGACAACGCGGTCGCCTTTGCGCAGGGTAGCGCTCGGGGAGATCATGATCCGGTCGCCGTCGCGATAGACGGGCAGCATGGAATCTCCGGCAATTTCCAGCGCGAAAATATCGTCCTTTCCGGCCGATGGCAGAGCCACTTCGTCCCAGCCGGAGCCGGTGGGATAGCCGAGATCATCGAAAAAGCCGCCATCCCCCGCCTGCGCCCAGCCCAGCAGAGGCACAGGGCGGGGCGGTTGATAGGGCAGGCTTGCAGCTTCCGCGAAACCAGCGATGGCGCTTGTCCGGGAACTTGAGAGAGAATAGTCCGGCACGTCATGACCGGCGATTAGAGCGGTGAGGACGTCAACCTGCGTCTGAGTTGCCGCCATGATTTTGGAGAGAGATTCGGTCGAGGGCCAGCGTTGCCTTCCATCCGCACTTTCGCGCTTGGACTTGTTGAAGGTTGTTGGGTCGAGGCCCGCAGTCCGTGCCAAGCGGGAGACTGACATGTTGTTGCGCACAGCCAGTGCGTCGATTGCCGCCCAAACCTGCTTGTGAGAAAACATGTGCTCGCGCCCATAGAGGAATATTATCCGCAATACATAGGACTATATGGCTCCGCTGTCGAGGCTATCTGCCGGTTCAAGCTTGCCCAAAGGCGTGAATTGCAGCCGTTGGGCAAAACCAACGGGGCTTTGGCAGGTTTTTGTTGTTGCGGGTCAGGGTTGAGGCAGGTCGGCAATGCGGATGAGGCGGCCAATTGTTTAGTTCGCCTGAATGGCCGCCTCTTTGTTGGCGGGGCGCTAAAGCACCCCCTGTGCAAGGATCATCAAAGCACCTGATGCAACAATATAACCTGCATCAATGACAGTTGCCTTGCCCGATTTTTGGCCAAACAAGTCCATTCCAGCAACTATCAGAGCAACTGCCATGATGGCACCAATGGCAGTGAAGAGGGCTTCACCGGTCGCAGTTATTCCAACGACGAGTGCCAATATCGCAAGACCCACAAATTGTATGATCATTGCGGTAAAGGGTGGTGACGCAGGCGGCTGGATATTGTGGCTGCCTTCCGCCCAGCTTTTGCCAAACATCTTCGGGCTAAACCAGATCATACCAAGGCCAAATGCTGCAATTGTGCCGACGACAACAGCCGTCCAGTTCATGAGCTCTATGTTCATTTTGCTCTGCCTTATGCTGCTAGTGTTGCGTCCAAAGTTGCAAGGATGCCGCTCCACCCGCCTTTATGATTGTCACGCGCTTCAGCGTCTTTAAACCGCACGTGGGTGAGCGTTACGTGGGTTCCCCGGTCTGCCGGGGCAAAAGTGAGCGTCACGGTGCTATCCTCAACGGAGTAGGGACTTTCCCAAGTAAAGACGATGCGATCATGTGGACTAATCTCACGATAGGTTCCTGCAAGTGGAATTTCGTCTCCACCAGCAAGCATAGTGATCTCAAAGCGACCGCCCTCTTTGGGATCGTTTGATGCTTTGGGCACAGACATTCCAGCAGTCGGCATCATGAATTTCCGCAGCATGTCGGGGTCCAGCCAAGCGTTAAATACGTCTGCTTGGGCAGCCATAATCGTGCGTTCAACTGTCAGGTTCAGATCAGTCATCTTCATCGTCTCCATTTGTTATCAAGTCATCCAGCGCTTCCAATCTGAGATCCCAGATTGAGCGCAGGTCGTTGAACCATTTGTCGATTTCAGAAAGCGGAGCCATTTGAACCTCGATGAGGTGTTCGCGCCAGTCGGTGCGTCGAACAACGAGGCCTGCCGTTTCGAGTACTTTGATGTGCTTCGAAACTGAGTTTAGGCTCATCTCAAATTGCGCGTGAATATCTGTCACACGCATCGGGCCGTTCTGAGCCAGCAACGTCAAAATTGCGCGCCGCGTAGGATCGCTAGCAGCTTTGAGCAATTCGCTAAGGACGTTTGCTGTGGTTCGTTCAACCATATGGGTGAATAACAGGGAGATATGACATCAGTCAACCATTAGGGTGATTGACAAGATTGTTAAAGCGGTCGGTGGAACCAGATGCCGCATTGGACGACCGCAGGGTGCTGCAGCTGTTGGGCAAAGTTTCCACCGTCAGAAGGCACCTGATACCGGGACAAGAAGGCCGCGGAGATGATCCGCAGCCCATTATTCTATTCTTTGTATTCTAAGCGGCTTTTGCCTGAGCCGCACCGCCGTAGAATGTCTCACCCTTGGCGGCCATGTCCTTGATGATCTGTGGCGGAGAGAAGTGGTCGCCATATTTGGCTGCGAGTTCTTCGGCGCGAGCCTTGAATTCGGCCAGCCCCTTCTGGTCGATGAAGGTGATCGGCCCGCCGGAATAGGGGGCAAAGCCGAAGCCGAGAATCGCACCGACATCCGCCTCACGCACATCCGTTACCACGCCTTCTTCCACGCAACGCGCGGCTTCCAGAGCGATGGTGTAGAGGTAGCGATCCATCACATCCTTGATGTCGACCTCGTCCGCGTCTTGCTGCTGATAAAGCTCTTTAAGCTCCGGCCACAGATGCTTTTTGCCCGGCTTTTCCGGATACTCGTAAAAGCCCTTGCCGCCCTTGCGGCCCACGCGACCATTGTCTGTGACCATCGTGTTGACCAGTTTCACGTGGTCGGGATCGACGGCGTTTTCACCAAGGTCAGCAACGGTCTGCTTCATGACTTTCTGAGACAGATCAATGGCGACCTCGTCGTTCAGCGCCAGTGGACCAACGGGCATGCCGGCCATCTTCGCACCGTTCTCGATCATTGGTGCAGGCACGCCAGCAATCAGCATATTCCAGGCTTCCTGCATGTAACGCATGACGGCACGGTTCACGTAGAAGCCACGGGTGTCGTTGACCACGATCGGGGTCTTTTTGATCTTGGTGACGAAGTCGATGGCGGTGGCCAAAGCCTTGTCGCCCGTCTTTTCGCCCATGATGATCTCAACGAGCATCATCTTGTCGACCGGTGAGAAGAAGTGGATGCCAATGAAATTTTCGGCAGACTTTGCAGCCTCGGCCAGTTCTGTGATCGGAATGGTGGAGGTGTTGGAGGCGAAGACCGTGCCGTCTGGTGTCACGGCGTCGGTCGCTTCCGTGACCGTGCGCTTGACGTCCTTATCTTCAAACACGGCTTCCACGATCAGATCGCAATCCTTGAAGGCGTCGTAATCGGTGGTCGCGTTGATGAGGCCGAGCAGCGCTTCCTTCTTCTCCGGCGTGGAGCGCTTGCGCGAAATAGCCTTGTCGAGAAGATCGGCAGAATAGGACTTGCCCTTGTCAGCGGCTTCCTGGTCACGGTCGATCAACACGACTTCGAGACCGGCCTTTGCGGACACATAGGCAATGCCCGCACCCATGAAGCCCGCGCCAAGAACGCCAACTTTCTTGATGTCGGTCTTCTCAACATCCGGGCGGCGGGCACCTTTGTTCAGGTCCTGCATGGACATGAAGAGCGTGCGGATCATCGCCTTGGCTTCCGGCGTCGTTAGCGTGTGGGTGAAGTAGCGGCTTTCCACCTCAAGCGCCCGATCCATGGGGAGCTGAATGCCCTCATAAACACAGCTCATGATGTTCAGCGCGTTGGGGTAGTTGGCATAGGTGTTTTTACGCAGCAGCGCGTTACCGGCAGACAGCATCTGCACGCCTGCGGGAGACCACAGGTTGAGCGGAGCCTTGTAGCCCTTCTGGTCCCAAGGCTGTTCAGCCTTCAAACCGTCCTTGATGAGCTGCTTTGCGGTTTCGATCAGCTTGTCAGCGGAGACAACCTCGTTGACGAGGCCGAGCTGCTTGGCCTTTGCCGCGCGGTGGGTGGTGCCCTGAAGGAGCATCTGTACCGCATCCTGCGGGTTGACCATGCGGATGACACGCTGCGTACCGCCACCACCGGGCAGAAGGCCGACTTTCACTTCCGGCAGACCAATTGCTGCATCTTCGGAGGCGACGCGGGCGTGGCAGGCAAGCGGAATTTCAAAACAACCGCCAAGCGCGGTACCGTTGATGGCCGCGACCCAGGGTTTGCCGGAAGTTTCCAGCGCGCGGAGGTTCTGGTTGAGCTGGTAGGAGCTTTCAAACAGGTCTTTTGCGGCCTGTTCGGGATCCTTGTTTTTTGCTTCGGCATAATTGTCGAGCAGCGCTTCCAGCATGGAAAGGTCAGCACCAGCACCGAAGGCCTTCTTGCCGGATGCGATGACGGCACCCTTGATGTTCTCGTCTTCGGTGACGTGCTCGACGATGGCCTTGAATTCAGGACCAACCTGCGCGTCGATGACGTTCATCGAGCGACCGGGCATGTCCCAGGTGATGAGAGCGATGCCGTCGGAATCCGTTTCGACGGTGAAGTTTGTATAGTCAGCCATCTTGGCTCCTTACGCGGTTCTTGAGAGACATTTCGGCCTCTATTCTTGTGCCTTGGCGGATCTAGACCCGCTCGATGATCGTCGCCGTGCCCATGCCTGCGCCAATGCACAGCGTAACAAGCGCGGTGTTGAGATCGCGGCGCTCCAGCTCATCCAGCACGGTACCAAGGATCATTGCACCGGTTGCACCGAGCGGGTGACCCATGGCGATGGCACCGCCATTCACGTTGATCTTGTCGTGGGGAATGTCGAAGGCCTGCATGTAGCGCAGCACGACGGAGGCGAAGGCCTCGTTCAATTCGAAGAGGTCAATGTCATCGGGCGTCATGCCGGAGCGTTCAAAGAGCTTCTGCGTCACATCCACCGGGCCGGTGAGCATGATGGCAGGTTCGGAGCCGATATTGGTGAAGGCGCGGATTTTGGCGCGGGGCTTCAAACCAAGCTTCCGCCCGCCTTCTTCGGAACCGAGCAGCACGGCAGCGGACCCGTCCACGATACCGGAGGAATTACCGGCGTGGTGGACGTGGTTCATCATTTCGATTTCAGGGTAGCGCTGGGTAGCAACCGCATCAAAGCCACCCATTTCACCCATCATGGTGAAAGCCGGGTTGAGGGACGCCAAGGACTGCATGTCGGTTGTCGGGCGCATGTGCTCGTCATGATCGAGCAGCGTGATGCCGTTGATATCTTTGACCGATGCGATGGAATTCTTGAAGTAACCGTTCTCCCAAGCATGGCCCGCGCGCTTCTGGCTTTCCACGGCATAGGCATCGACATCGTCACGGGAGAAACCGTGTTTGGTGGCGATGATATCTGCGGAAATACCCTGCGGTACGAAGTAGTGCGGGACAGCGATGCCCGGGTCCATCGGCCAGGCGTTGCCCGCGGCGCCGATGCCAACGCGGGACATGCTCTCAACGCCACCGCCAATGGCGATATCATCAGCGCCGGACATGATCTTGGAGGCCGCGAAGTTCACGGAATCGAGGCCGGAGGCACAGTAGCGGTTGAGCTGAACGCCGGCGACGCTTTCGTCATAGCCGGCTTCCAGAATGGCGGTGCGGGTGACGTCACCACCCGCTTCTTTGACCGGGTCAACACAGCCAAAGATCACATCGTCCACCAGCTTTGTGTCGAGTTCATTGCGGTCGCGCAGGGACTCAAGCACGCCAGCGGCCAGGCGATTGGTCGGCACGGTGTGGAGTGAGCCGTCTTTCTTGCCCTTGCCGCGCGGTGTGCGCACGTGATCATAGATAAATGCTTCGGCCATGGTTTCCTCCTAAGCCTGTGCCGTTTCCGGCTTTGTGTTCATTGTCTTTTCAGTTGGGGTGCGAACCTCGCCGCGCCAACTGCCGATTTGAAAAATGCAGCGTTGCATGCGCCCGATTTGCTCATTCAGTCATATCCTTGACAGGAAATTGCAGACCGGTGAAAGGCCGCAATTTCATGGAACCGGCAGCGCGGGCTGCCAACTCGCCGTCGCTTCGAAAGAGCCGTGCCTCGGCAAAGGCGACGGCCTTTCCCGCTCGAATGATGTTGGCTTCAACTTCAATCCGCTCGAGCGGAACGGCGGTGAAGAAATGGGTTTGCAGGTCTATGGACGCAGGCGCAAATTTTCCGCCAAGGGCGAAAAATGTAAGCATACCCATCGTATCATCCATCATGGCAGCCATGAAGCCACCCTGCACCGTGCCACCGAAATTGCACATATCAGCATTGGGTTTGAAGGAGACACGAACGCGGCGCTCATCGGGCCAATAGTCAATGATCTCCATGCCCATCCAGGCCTGTGATGGCGGATGGGCCGGGAGTGATAACTCAGGCAACGGGTCAGCATGGCTCTTAAAGGCGCTCATTCATCTTCTTTCAGAAAGTCGCTTCATCATAGCCTTCTAGAAAGCCTCTGCCGGAAGCTCCATCATCGTCGCGCAACCGGTCCGGATGCGGGCAAGAAGCGTGGTGTGCTCGGGCATCATGCGTTCGGCGAAGAAACGGCCGGTCACGAGTTTGCGCTCGAGAAACTCGGTTTGCCCGACTGCACCGTCCTTTAGTTTATCCTGTGCGGCTTTCGCCATCAGGCCCCACATGTGAGCGAAGCAAACGAGGCCGAAGAGATGGAGATAGTCAGTGGATGCCCCACCGGCTTCATCCGGGTTCTTCATGGCGTTCTGCATCAACCACATTGTGGCGGTCTGGAGTGAGGTTAGAGCTGCCGAAAGCGGTTCGATGAAAGGTTTCATCGCCTCATCGTCTTTGTGGGCAGAGCAGAATTTGCCGACTTCCTTAAAATAGGCCTGCACGGCACGGCCCTGTTTGCTCGGCAGCTTGCGGCCAACGAGATCCAACGCCTGGATGCCGTTGGCACCCTCATAGATCATGGCAATACGCGCATCGCGCACGAACTGCTCGACGCCCTGGTCCTTTGTGTAACCCGTGCCGCCGAAGACCTGCTGAGCCATTACGGTGTTGTCGAAGCCCTTGTCGGTAACGAAGGCCTTGATGATTGGGGTTAGCAGACCCATCACGTCGTCGGCTGCTTCCTTCTCCTCGGCATTGTCAGAGCGGTGGTGAATGTCACCTTTCAGAGCCGTCCACATGGTGAGAGCTCGCGCGGCTTCATTGAAGGAGCGGATGGTCATCAGCACACGCCGAATGTCCGGGTGGACGATAATCGGGTCGGCCTTCAGATCGGGGAATTTGGTGCCCGAGATGGAGCGACCCTGGATGCGATCACGCGCCCAGTCAGCGGCATTCTGGTAAGCGACTTCCGACTGTGCCAGGCCCTGCACGCCAACACCGAGGCGGGCTTCGTTCATCATCACGAACATGGCCTTCAGCCCACGGTTTTCTTCGCCAACCAGATAGGCCGTCGCATCCTCGTAATTCATCACGCAGGTGGCGTTGCCGTTGATACCCATCTTGTGTTCCAGCGAGCCAACCGAAAGGCGGTTGCGCTCACCGGGATTACCATCATCGTCAAGGATGAACTTCGGGCAAATGAAGAGCGAAATGCCGTCCACACCTTCCGGCGCGCCTTCGATGCGGGCGAGCACAAGGTGGATGATGTTGGAGGACATTGGGTGTTCGCCAGCCGAGATCCAGATTTTCTGACCTGTGATCGCGAACGTGCCGTCATCGTTGCGCCCGGCGCGGGTGCGCATCATGCCAAGGTCCGTGCCGCAATGAGGCTCGGTGAGGTTCATGGTGCCGGACCATTCACCAGACAGCATTTTGGGCACATAAGCCGCCTTCTGCTCGTCGGAAGCGTGTTCGACAAGAGCAGCGGCAGCACCGGCTGTAAGGCCTGGATACATGCCGAAAGCCATGTTGGCGGAGGCGACATATTCCTGCACGGCCGCGTTAAGGGCGGTCGGCAGGTTCTGGCCACCAAATTCTTCCGGGAAGGGCAGGGCGCCCCAGCCATTTTCGCTATATTGGTCGTAAGCTTCCTTAAAGCCGGTGGGCACTTTGACCGTGTTGTCAAAGCCTTCACCTTCTATCCAGGTGCAACCTTCTTTGTCGCCAACTTCATTGAGCGGTTGGAGAACTTCTTCAGCAAGCTTGCCGGCTTCACTGAGGATTGCTTCCACCATGTCGGGTGAAGCGTCCTCAAAACCAGGCAAGTTGTTATAGCGTTGGATGTTCAGCACATCGTTGAGAATAAAGAGGGAATCCTCAACCGGAGCGCGATAGGTTGGCATTTATGTGTCTCCCTGAAGCCTTTGCGGCACGGCACTTGGTTTGATCCTCAGACATAATGGTAAGGCAAGCGGTTCTCGCCGCACTCATTTCGATCCAGGACCAGATTCTTACGTTAACGTAAAAGTTAACGCAAAATCTACTGCTGAGTCAACCCACCAAGCGGCGTTTCGGTTGCCTTTTAAGGAGCGGCGTTAACCATTTGTTTACCATAGATCTTAAACAATAGCGTGAACTAAAGCCCCTGTTGCGTGTCGTGGCGGGCGAGCCGAAACGGAATGAGTAGAGATGTCAGCCGCCGCTTTTCCCCTGCCGTCCCAGAACCGCGATGCGTTGCGGGTTGAAAATCTGCGCCGTGCCATCTCATCCATTGAGAGCCGCCTCGGCGGCCTCAACAACGAACGTACACCTGATACGCCGATTTCGGCGCCAGCAATGCGTGCCTTTGGTGCAATGCCGGACCAGAACATTCGTGCTGATGATTCCGTTGGTCGTATCGCCCGGCAGATGGAAGGTCTGCGCAGGGAGCTGGCCGAGTTGCGCGCTGACAAACAGAGCGTTGGGCACGGCATTGGCCCGGCCGCCTTCAACAAGGCCGTGTTCCAGCTTCAGCAGGGCATGGATGATGCAGCGGTTCGTGACGAGCGCCACCAGAGCCTCATCGCCACACGCCTTGAGCGTCTTGGTGAAAGCCTAGCCGAAGTGGAGACTGCAGCCTTCAATTCGAGCCAACGGCAGGAGAAGGTCTTCTCCGACAAACTCGACGATATACGCCAGACCGTTGGCGACTTGCCCGGAGCGCTTTCTCTCAATCGCCTGGAAGAGCGGCTGGAACATGTCCAAGGCAAGATCGATCAGCTTACTAAGGCCGCTGATGCCTCTATCATCGCTCAGCAGCGAATGATCGAAGCGCGCGAAAACGCCGTGGCTCGCGAAGATCTGACGCAGATTGAGACCCGCCTCGATGAGATCGCCCGCGCGGTCATTGCTGCATCCAGCGCCGGTTCGTTCGATGAGACCCCGCCCCAGATCGATCTTCCTGGTATCGACCGGATCGAAGCTCAGGTCGCGGAGTTGTCGCGCACGGTGGACCGCATTGCCGACGTGCAAGACGAGGGTCTTGGTCATCGCCTGCCGGATCTTGGCGGTCTGGAGGGTCAGCTTGCCAAACTTTCTTCGCGTCTTGAAAGCTTCTCCGTCCAGCAGACTGAAAACGACACTCTTTCCCAGATCGAGCAGCAGATCCAGGCGCTTGCCGGCCGCGTTGAAACACGGCCCAACGATGCGCTGAATGCGATTGAAAAGAAGATGGGTGAGCTTGCCCGTTCGGTGGAAAAAGTTACCAGCGTCCCGGCTGCCACTCCCGATCTTGGCCATCTCGATAAGCGGTTGGCGGATGTGACAAGGGCGTTGGCTACTTCGCAACCTTCTGCGGACCCAGTCCAGATGCAGGCCTTCCTTTCCCAGATCGAGGGTGAGTTTGCCCGCACCGCTTCCGCGACTGCAGTCGAGGCTGCGCAGGCAGCAGCCGAGCGCGTGCTCGCCACTCGCAGCGGCGATCAGACGCTTCAGGCGCTGTCTGAAGATCTGAAAATTCTGCGCCACCTGGCCGAAAACGACAGTCATCAGACGGTGCAGATCACCCGTACACTTCAAGCCCTGGCTGACCGTCTGGAGAACTTTGAGGTAGCACCAGCGCCGATTTCCTACGACGTCGAAGAGCTGAACAGGCCTCATGAGCTCGAGACGGCCCCGCTGGAAGAAGCGGTTCATGTGGATGACCCGGTGGATGATGCCATCGCCCAGGCAAACGCCGTGCGTGAAGCTGCGCAGCTCGATACTGCCGAACTCAACGGCGATCTCAGCACCGTGGAGGAGCTTGAGGAAGCTTTCCGCAATGAAGAACTGCTCGAACCTGGCACTGTTCCTGCCGACGTATTGGACGATGCCGAAGAGCCGGAGATGGAACCGGCTCCCGATATCAAGTCCGACGCTGTCGCAGCCGCTCGCAGGGCGCTTCAGGCCACGAGTGATGAAGTTGCAGCCATCGACGAGAATGAAGCCCGCGCACCCCGCAATCGTCGCGAACGACGCGCAGCAAAGGCTGCGACAAAGGTTAAGGGCCGCTCCACCTGGCACCGCCCGATCCTGGTGGCCGCTGCCGCAGTACTTCTCGCCTTGTCAGCCTATCAGGGGTATCAGCTCGTGGAAGGAGCCGACCCACGCCACGCGGCAATTGAAGAAACATCGGTCAGAATCATGACCATAAAGGATGAGGCCCGGCCGGGCGTTTCATTGGACGATCAGGCGCCGGTGGCGGAAAACATACCCGCCAGCGATCCAGCGCCGATCAGTGTCAGCACGCCGTCCCGCGCCCCACAGGTCACGCCGGCGGATGTCCCTGCAATTTCAAACACCGACAACATCGTCACTGGGGCGATTCAGCGCGAGACGTTCGACCTTCCTGCCTCCATCGGCACTGCGACGTTCGTTGCCGCTGCCAATGCCGGTAACCCGAGCGCGCTCTATGAGCTTGGCACTCGCTACTCCAACGGCGAAGGGGTGGAGAAAAATCTGAAAGAAGCCGCCAAGTGGATGCAGAAGGCCGCCGAAGCCGGTTTCGCTCCGGCACAATATTCTTACGGCTCAATGTTGCAGAAGGGTCTTGGCGTCGAGACTGATCTTCCGGCGGCGGCCCGGTGGTATGGTCGTGCCTCGCAGCAGGGCAACGCCCGCGCGATCCACAACCTCGCCTTCCTCGCAGTGCGTTCCGCGCGCAAGGATGTGCCTGAGGACATGGAAAAGGCTGTTGCATGGTTTAACGAGGCAGCAAATTTTGGCCTGAAGGACAGCCAGTTCAATCTAGGTATTGTCCATGGCCGCGGCATTGGTGGTGTTGAGAAAAATCCAGTTGAAGCCTACAAATGGTTTGCCATCGCAGCCAAGAGCGGCGATCAAAAAGCCATTGATAGACGTGATGAAATCAAAGCTGACCTCACCGCAGAGCAGTTGAAGGCGGCGCAGGCGGAAGTTGATGTCTGGGCGGCACAACCTCTGAACGAAGAGGCCAATTCCATCGCCATTCCTGATGCCTGGAGGGGGGCGGCGAGTGCTGAGACCACCCTTGAGCCGGATGTTGTGAAAGAGGTTCAGGTCATTCTCAACAACAAGGGCTTTTTAGTTGGCGCCCCTGACGGTGTTATGGGTGAGCGGACGCTCTCTGCGATTAAGAAGTTCCAGCGGTCGGCTGGTATTCCGGCTACCGGGAAGGTCGATGAGCGGCTGATGCGGGCTCTTCGCGCCTAGCAAGCGCTTACATTTCCCTTAGAAGTGAATTGACTTGGGCCGACTGCAGGCGCAAGAGCGGCTCTGTGCCGGGTAAGCGCAAGCCCCGGCTTTCGGTCGTCTGGCTGCAGGCGGAAAGTTGTGTGGACATGCGGGGCAGGGGCGTTTGAATCTCTACCTTCCCATCGCGGAAATGTCGGTCAACGTCCTCGTTCTCTTTTCAATGGGCGCAGGCGTTGGTTTTCTGTCGGGCATGTTTGGCGTGGGGGGGGGCTTCCTGATGACGCCGCTTCTCATATTCTACAACATCCCCCCGGCAGTCGCGGTCGCAACGGAGGCGAACCAGATTGTCGCCTCGTCATTTTCCGGTGCGCTCGCCCATTTCAGGCGCGGCACGGTCGATATCAAGCTCGGCATCTTTCTGCTGATCGGCGGTATTGCAGGTTCAGCACTGGGTGTTGTGATCTTCGCGCAGTTGCGGGAAGCCGGGCAGCTCGACCTCATCATTTCCATTCTCTACGTGGTCTTCCTCGGCACAATCGGCACGTTGATGGTGGTTGAGAGCCTCAACGCCATCCGCAAAAGTCGCAAGCAGCCAGAGGCGGCGATGCCGCGCACCCGTCATGCGGGCTGGATCATGCGGCTGCCCTTTAAAATGCGGTTCCGCCGTTCGCAGCTTTATATCAGCGTTATTCCGGTACTCGTTTTGGGCGCTCTGGTGGGTATCCTCGCTTCTATCATGGGTGTTGGCGGCGGCTTCATCATGGTCCCCGCGATGATCTACATCCTGCGTGTGCCTACCAATGTCGTGATCGGCACTTCGCTTTTCCAGATTATGTTTGTGACGGCCTTTACGACCGTTGCCCAGTCCACCGCCAACCAAACGGTGGATGTGGTCCTGGCCCTTATTCTTATGGTTGGCGGCGTGATCGGGGCCCAGTTTGGTGCCCGGGCGGGAGCTAAGCTGAAGGGTGAACAATTGCGCGCATTGCTTGGCCTCATCGTCCTCGTTGTTTGCGCCCGCCTTGGCTACGATCTCATTGCCACACCGGCGGAGTTGTTCTCCATCGGATCGGTGGGGGGACACTGATGGTTCGTGCAATTCTACCTTTTGTTTTTGCCGCTCTTGTTGCGCTCCCCACCAGGGCGCAGCAGGGCGATGTGCAGATCGGCCTCGCCGATGACGCCATTGTCATTTCCTCCAATTTTTCCGGCACCGACGTCGTCGTCTTTGGCTCCATTGAGGGGGTGGATCGGGACGTCGTGCGGGTTGGTGACTATGAGCTGGTCGTCGTTCTTGCAGGCCCACGCGAAGAGGTGACGGTGCGCGAAAAGCAGCGCCGTGCCGGGGTCTGGGTGAACGGCTCGGGCATTCGCTTTGCAAACGTCCCTTCGTCCTATTCTATTGCCAGTTCGGCACCGCTTGAGACAATTGCTGCTCCGGACGTGCTGGAGCCTTTGCGGGTGGGATTTGAGAATATCGACGTGCAGCTCACCAGCTTCGGCCAAAATGTTGAACAGGGCCGAGCAGCCCGATCGCGGGAATCCCTGCTGCGCATCAAAGAACGGCAGGGTCTTTACCGCGCCCGTGAAGAGGGAGTTGAGTTTTTGAACCCGACACTCTTCCGTGCCCGTCTGGATGTCTCTGCAAATGTACCCATCGGTCAGCATCGCGCCCGGGCGTTTCTCTTCAGAGATCATGAATTCATCGCGGCCCGCACGGTGTTGTTGGAAGTGCGCAAGAGCGGTCTGGAACAGGCGATTTACGATCTCGCTCACCGCCAGGGCCTCCTCTACGGCTTTCTCGCTGTGCTGATGGCCATGGCCACGGGTTGGCTTGCCAGCGTAATCTTCCGCAAGGATTGAGCTTAAGCTGATACGGCTTCAACAAGTGGATCGCGGAGCGCCGCCTGAGGCCTCCCTCTGATCAGACTTATCGCCTTTGCGGCTTGTGCCGGGAGTTTTGCTTTGCTGGCGCTCTGGGTTTGGCAGTCTGGCAAGACGGGCCCCTTCCGCAACGGTTCACGCAATTTCGCCTGACTATCATGGACACGGTTTGCCTCTTGCTCATCCTTGCCGTTACCGCGACAATTGCGGGCACGGCCTTGAGCGCCGACAGGGGCCGTTTGGCGGCTGGATGATTCTCTAAAGGACGCTACCAAATGGCTGGACCCGTGACTCGTTTTCTTGGTGGCTCGCCTGGCGCGGTACTCCTGCGGCTGGTCATCCTGTCGCTTATTGTTGGCTTCATCATGCACTGGTTCGGCCTCTACCCGGCGGATATCCTGCGTTGGCTGCTGGACATGGTGGATTATATCTACCGCAAAGGTTTTGCCTTCTTTGGCGAGATCGTTGGTTACATCCTTCTCGGCGCCGTCATTGTTGTACCTATCTTTCTCATATCGCGGCTGATGAAATCCGGCAGCAGGCGCTAGACTCTTTTGGCTGAACTGAAGCAGCGGCGGGAATTCACGGTCACCAACCGTCTCGTTCTGTCCCTCGCGATCCCGACAACGCTTGCCTATCTCTCCACACCGCTGATTGGCATCGTCGATACCGGCGTTGTTGGACAACTCGGCGATGCTGCGCTGTTGGGTGGTCTCGCTATCGGCGCGGTGCTTTTCGACATTCTCTTTTCCAGTTTCAACTTTCTGCGCGCCTCTACCGTGGCTTTGGTGGCGCAGGCCCTGGGCGAAGGGGAAGAGGAGCGGCAAAAGGTTGTGTTGCTGCGCGCGCTGTTGCTCTCGGCCACCATCGGACTGGTTGCCCTTGCTCTTGGGCCTTTGGTGCTGCGCCTTGGGCTCTGGGCGATGGATGCTTCGGGGGCTGTAGCGTCGGCAGTGGCGATCTATTTCGGCATTCGCATTCTCTGTGCGCCGGTGACGCTGGTGAACTATGCGATCCTTGGCTGGGCGCTGGGGCTTGGGCGTGGCGGACTCGGTCTCTTCCTACAAACCGTACTGAACGGCACCAATATCGCCCTCTCCATCTATATGGGCCTTAGTCTTGGGTGGGGCCTTGCCGGCGTTGCCTGGGCGACGGTCATTGCTGAAGCGCTCGCTGCGCTTGTGGGCCTTTCAATCGCCTGGTGGTCGACCCGCCAATATGATTGGCCCAACGTCGCCCGCATCTTTGATCGCGTGGCCCTTCTGCAGCTCTTTGCAGTCAACCGTGACATTATGATCCGCACGTTCTGCCTGCTTTTTTCCTTCGCCTTCTTTACCGCTCAGAGCGCCCGGTTTGGCGAAGCAACGCTGGCGGCCAATGCGGTGCTGATGCATTTCTTCCTGTTGTCTGGCTATTTTTTGGACGGTTTTGCCACTGCCGCCGAGCAGCTTGCGGGCCGAGCAGTCGGTGCGCGCTATCGCCCGGCCTTTGACCGCACGGTAAAGCTCACGCTGCTCTGGGGTCTTGTCCTGGCGGGGTGCGCAACCACCATCTATCTCCTCACCGGTCCAGTGGTGATCAACATTCTCACCACAGCGCCGGAAGTGCGCAAGATCGCCCATATATATCTACCATGGGCTGCGGTGACGGCGCTTGCTGGCTTAGTGGCGTTCCAGATGGATGGGGTTTTCATTGGCGCGACCTGGTCCTCCGACATGCGCAACATGATGCTGCTGTCGGTTGTGATTTACCTTTTGGTCTGGTGGTTTGCGGTACCGGTCTTGGGCAATCATGGTTTGTGGCTGGCACTCAACGTTTTCCTCGCAGTGCGAGGGATTACTCTCTATGCGCGCCTGCCCGCGCGGCGACGGCAGAGCTTCGGCTAAAGCGCGCGACCTGCCCAGTCCGCTGTTTCGGTGCCGACGATGTCGTTGATGGAGGCGAGATTTTCAGCATCACAATGGTGCGAAAAGCCCTTGGCGATGGCGTCTGCCAGGCCCGGCCCTTCATAGACAAGCGCAGTGTAAAACTGCACCAGGCTTGCACCAGCTTGCATCTTGGCAAGAGCCTGTTGTGCGGAACCGACACCGCCAACACCGATCACCGGCATCGCGCCTTCCAACGCCTCCACCATCCGCGCAAGGACAATCGTAGAGCGCTCAAAGAGCGGTGCTCCAGAAAGGCCGCCTGCCTCGCCACGGTGAGCACTCCTTAGTCCATCACGGGATAGGGTGGTGTTTGAGACGATGAGCGCATTCATAGTGCTCGCCTTCAATACATCGGCGATTGCCGAGATGGCGTCGGCATCGAGGTCCGGGGCGATCTTCACGAAGATCGGGACGGCCGCATCGCCTCGCGCGTCCGCTACACGCAAAAGCAGGTCGGAAAGAGGTGCAGTAGCCTGAAGGCCGCGCAGGCCGGGGGTGTTGGGGGAGGAGATGTTGACGGTCAGGTAATCCGCCATTGGCGCAAATCGGCGCACGCCCGCCTCGTAGTCAGCGGCAAAATCTT
The DNA here is from genome assembly GCA_929200315.1 of uncultured Alphaproteobacteria bacterium. Taxonomy (GTDB): domain Bacteria; phylum Pseudomonadota; class Alphaproteobacteria; order Rhizobiales; family Rhizobiaceae; genus Pseudahrensia. The sequence continues at coordinate 41,266 of CAKMZB010000010.1, forward strand.
CGCTCTCTTTGTTGGCTCCGATATTGATGCCGAGCACACCCGCACGTTTGCTCAGCCTCGCCAAACGCTGCGCCACCAGATCGGCACCTTCGGAATTGAAGCCATATCGATTGATGACGGCGTAGTCCTCGGTCAAACGAAAGACGCGGGGCCTGGGGTTGCCGGGTTGAGGGCGCGGCGTAACTGTGCCGATTTCCACATGGCCAAAACCCGCCTTCCACATAGTGTCCGGCACCTCGCCGCCCTTGTCATAGCCAGCCGCAAGGCCAAGCGGGTTGGCAAAGTTGAGGCCGCAAAGCTTGATCGCAAGGCGCGGATCTCCATGCACGGATGTCGGCAGCAGCCCAGCCTTGGCGGCCTCAATGGAAAGCCTGTGGGCACGTTCGGCATTGAGGCCGAAGAGCACTGGGCGGATAGCGCGGTAGAGACTCATTGGGCAAGCGGCAATTGGTGAACACCGTGCACCAAAGGCATGGGTCGTGCCCACTCCACATGAGTAAGATCGAGCGGGGAATAGAGATGCGGGAAGAGTGCGCCGCCTCGCGACGGTTCCCATTTCAAGGCCTGGCCGAGACCTTCTGAACGCACGGCAACGAGCAGCAGATCGTCCTGTCCGGCGAAATGTTTTGCTGCCGTTTCTGCCGCCTGACCGCGGGTTGAAAAGTGAATGTAGCCGTCCTCCAGATCAATGGGTGCTCCGTCGAAACGGTGGGCCGCTTCGGCTCTTTCCCAAGCCTTGCGCGGGGTGATCTTGTAGATGAACGGATCGGCGTTCATGACATTGGTCTCAAACGGTGCAGCACCGGCCTGTTGCCACATTGCCCGTGCAGGAACCAGCCTGCCGCACACTTTTGGAGATGTTTCGATGGTTCGTTTTTCCGTTGTTGTCTGTCTCGCGAGCCTAATCGCGACCCCGTTGGCGGCGCAGGATCGCTACACCATCTTTGAACAAGGGGACCGCATTGTGCGTGTCGACCGACAGACCGGAGCGGTGGATTACTGCCGCCGGGCGGGCAAGCGATTGACGTGTGAACTCTCTCCTCAGGAGCGCCTTGCCTGGCAGCGGGAGATTGATCGATTGTCTGACACCGTTGCGGAACTTGAAAACCGCATTAACCGGTTGGAGCGGGATGAAGCCTTTGCTGCACCGCAAGAAAGTGAGCGCTCAAGCCTCCAGGAGATTGATGAAGCCCTCACCATGACCGAGCGGTTTATGCGCGGCTTCTTTGGTATCATTGGCCGTCTTGAAGATGAGCGCGCGCTGCCCGGCCAATGAGCGCTACATCAGCGCTTTGAGGAAGGCGAAAGCCTTCGTGTCGCTCTTTCTTGTGATGTCGAGATCACGGAAAGCCTGGAATACATGGCAACCGCCCGGGACAATATCGAAGGTCGCGTTGCGCGCTTGTCGCTCCCACCGCGCGGCCATCTGCAGATTGTCGTCAAGGAGAATGTCCTGTGTGCCGATGCAGAAAAGCGCCGGCGGCATGCCTTCAAGGTCGCCAAAGAGCGGAGAGATGTCGGGTGCGCGCCGATCTTCGTCACCCGGCAGATAGAAGGAGCAGAAATGCTGCACATCGTCCCGTGTGAGGATTAGCCGCTGGCGGTCCCAGTGGAGGACACCCGGACCTGGCCCGAGATCGTAACACCCTGCAATGAGATTTGCACCGTGGAAGGGCATGTCGCCAAACCGGTCGCGCAGCCGCAGCAGCGTAACCGCGCTCAGATGCGCACCGGCGCTTTCCCCGCCGATGAAGAAGCGCTCGCGGCCAAGATCATGCTCGCCCTCCAACAGCCACAGCGCAGCGGTTTCGCAATCGCCTGGCGCAGCAGGATAGGGATTTTCGGGTGCGAGGCGGTATTCGACTGAAACACAATCGAGGCCGCATTCATCTGACATCTCGCGTAGTCTCACGTCCATCTCGTCCGCCGCACCCCAGGTCCAACCGCCACCATGAATGTGGAGGTATGTGCCGCGGGCCTTGCCGTCTCGATGCTTGATGATGCGCACCTCAACGTTGCGCCCGTTATGGGAAATGCTCTCCGTTCGGGCGTTCTCATCCGGAGCTTCGGTGGGGAAGATGCTCGCCCCGGCTTTGCGTGCTTCTCTCAGCACTTCAACGGGAAAGTCCCAGGGCTCCGGTCGTTCGGCGTGCCAAGCGCGCAATTCGTCATTCCGTCTGGCGGTCTGCGGGGCAATTGTGTCTTCGTTGAAGAGCTTGGGATCGATGGTAATCATGTCAGCTTCCCTGAGGTCGGCGCAGGATGGAAAGGCGAGAGTCAATGGGCTTTCGGCCAAGGATAGCGGGCGCGAATTTACCGGTGAGAATGCAAGCAGCGCTTAGGATCTGCCCAAAGAATGCCGTTTGGAGCAGCGGCCCGTCGACAACGCCGAAGATCGCAAGACCGACAACCAACGGGCCGACCAACAGCGCGCTCGCATGGGCGAACCACGGGACGCGGGAAATCCACCCCGCCGCAACAAGCGGTACAAAAAGCCCGCTCGCGGCTAGTGAGATACCGGCAATCCAATAAGGTCCGGCAAGATCAATCGGTGCCTGCTCTGCCCCGCGCAGGTATGAAACAAGGAAAAGCCCCATGGCGATGGTGAGCATGCGAATGGAGGCCATGGATCGCTCCGATGGATCGCGGCGCTGGGTTCGGCGCAGCGCCCGGATGATGCTGGTAGAGAAGATATAGAGTGTTGCTGCCAGCGCGTTGAAGGCGGCGAGCAGTAGGGCAAAGATCGGCAACACGCCGACAAGCGGCTGCGCCTCGATGGAGCGAGCGGCGGAGGAACCTTCCATAGAAAAGGCAAACGCCGCGACCGGGAGACTTGCCAGCGCCAAAAAAACTGCGAGGGACGCCCAACCAACTGATTGTGCTGCGGCGGTGGAGTTGACGTTGAGGGCAAGGCGCGAGAGGCCCACGGGCATGGCGGCCAGGCCGGTGGTCAGCACAACGAAGGTGACCAGTTTCGACCAGACGTTTTCTGCGTCAAAGCTGAATGTGCGAGCGATGGGCAGCACAGCCACGTACATCTCTTCCAGAAGCGGATCTGCAGCGAGGGCCGATTCCGGCAAGAAGGCCATCGCGATAGCAGGTGTGAGCAAGGTAAAAAGTACCGTCAGAGTGAAGATGAGGTTGGTGATCAGCAGCGCTAACCAACCCCCGGAAAAGGTTGGCAGCGCGGCCAGCGCGACAATGGCGAATGCGAGGGTTGCGCGATCCAGGCCTGTAAGTGCCTGCGCCATGGCAATTGCAACGAAGGCCTCCGCCACCGCAAACATCGCCAGGGCGCTGCAAACCGTCACCAAAGCGGCAAGCCCGGTGCGCCTCGCGCCAGTGCGCCAGGTAAAGAGGCCCGGAACCGTGACGATGCCAGGGCGCTGCATGAGCGGAGCAAAGACGGCCGCCTGAATAACCAGGCCGGCCGCAATAGCTGCGGCAAGGGTTGTTTTGCCAGTCAGGGTAAGCGCCAGCAGAGCGGCGAGCACAGCACCGCTGCACCAATCTGTAAAAGCGGAAAGGCCGATCAAAGGAGGCGGTGTCTCTCTTTCGATGGTGAAGAAAATGCTTGAGGTCAGTGTGCGTCCGAACCAGGCGGCAGCGATTATCGTGGCGATTACCAAACCTGAAAGCAGCACCGTCGCCGTTGCTGGTTCCAGCCCAAGCCTGCGCAGGAGCAGGCTTACTCCGACAGCCAGCGCAAACAGCACCGCCCCGCCCCAACCAATGGCCAGAATGCGCTTTGGCTCCACCTTGCGGGTAGTGGGCGCAACCTTGCGTGCTACTTCGCTGGCAAGGCTCATTCCTCACTGTCCCAGGTGTCGATGGCGAGACCGCCAAAGCGCAAGGTGATGAATTCCTGCATTCGTGCCATGGCCTGGATTGCCACCAATGCAAGGAGCGGCATTAGCGAGAAGGCCATAAAGGTAGCGGCGGTGGTGGATATCCAACCCAGCGTGAACGTCGCAACAAAAAGAGCTGCCACGAAAGTCACGATCCCGGCCACGGAAAAGGCGATGAGTCTTGCATGGCGAAACCAGCTTTGCGGTTTTCGGCTAGGTGGGAAGAGGCGGTTTAACATAAGGTTGGGTGTTGAAGATCCTTTGTTCCCTTGTGCCGGTGGGCGAAGTCTCGCGCAAGCGCAGCAAAGCGCACAGCCCCAGAGCGTCGTGCCCCATTCGAGGCCAGTTTGCGCCAATCTGCGCCTTGGCTTACGAAGGAAAACAGGGCGTTGTCACAGCCGCCTTTGGGAGAGAGCAAACGTGAGCGATATTGCGCAGCCAGATAGTGTCAGCGGGGGGGCAGGGGCGCCAACCCGCCTTGTGATCGTTGACGACCATCCGCTCTTCCGCGCCGCGTTGGCGCAAGTCATTCCTCAATGCCTCGATAATGCGCAGATCGAAGAGGCCGACAGTTTTGAGGCGCTGAACGCAAAGCTGGCCGAAGGGCCCTTGCCCGATTTGGTTATGCTGGATCTCACAATGCCGGGCGTCAGTGGCTTTTCCAGCCTCATATCCCTGCGCGCACGGCACCCGGACATGCCGGTCATTGTTGTATCGGCGCGCGACGACGGCGCAACTATCCGCCGGGCATTGGATCTCGGTGCTTCGGGCTTTATCTCCAAATCTTCCAACGTCACTACAATGCGCGAAGCCGTGCTGGCAGTGCTGGACGGAGACATTTTCACGCCGGAATTCGATGGAGATGATGAAGAGACCGATGCGGAAATCGCCGATCTTCTAGAGCGGCTCGCCACACTGACACCGCAGCAGACCCGTGTGCTTGGGATGCTTGGTGAAGGCCTCCTCAACAAGCAAATCGCCTATGAGCTATCTGTCTCCGAAGCGACGGTGAAGGCGCATGTCTCTGCTGTACTCTCCAAGCTCAATGTGGACAGCCGCACCCAGGCGGTGATCCAGCTTTCCAAGCTTAATTTTGAAGCTACGGCCCAGCCACTGATTTAACCTGCTGAGGCTTTTTGCCGGGCGAAGGTGGAAAGAAGCGCGCGCAGGGCGGCGGGTTTAACCGGCTTCTGCAGCATTGGCACCTGTGCTTCGGCAGCCTTGGCGGCGACCTCCGGAGAGCGATCGGCAGTGAGCAAGATGGCGGGGAGCTCGCCCCCATGGCGCGCGCGCAAGGCGGCGATGACATCGAGGCCGGTTTCATTGTCGAGATGGTAATCGGCAACAACGGCATCAGGCTTCTCGGCCTTGCAGGCTTCGTCCAGATCAGCACTTGCCTGCGGATCGCAACCCCAGCGTGACAGTAGGTTGAGCATGCCGTCACGTATTACGGCCTCGTTATCGACGCAGAGGACATTGAGTCCGGCCATGCTCTTTGCAGTGTTCGCGGTGGGGCTGGGCGTGGCAGGTCCTTCCTTAGGCTTGTTGGTAGAGGGCGCTTTGGCGCGTGGCAGGCGGAGAGTGAAAGTGGAGCCCGCGCCAAGGGTGCTTTGCAGCGCCAAATCATGGTCGAGCGCGCGGGTTAAACGGTCGACGATGGAAAGACCAAGACCGAGTCCGGGCGCGCGATCGCGGCCAGATTTGAGCCGCGTGAATTCCTGATAGACCAGCGCCTGTTCTTCTAGGCTCATCCCGCAACCGCTGTCGGTGACGGTGATTGTCGCTCCGTGCCCCTTTGCGGCGGCGATCAGGCTGACCTTGCCTTCCTCGGTGTATTTCAGCGCGTTTGAAAGCAGGTTCTGCAGCAAGCGACGCAGCAGAGCCGGGTCGGAACGGACCCAGATATTGGCGTCGTCGACATGGAGTTTCAGACCCTTCTCTTCAGCAAGCGGTTGCGCTTCGCGCTCAAGGCGTGAGAAGAGGGCTTGCAGATTGACGGCTCGTGGTGTGGCCTCTTGCCCACCCGCATCAAGGCGGGAGATGGCGAGGACGGCTTCCAGAATCTCCTCAACTGATTCCAGCGCACTGTCGACGTTTCCGGCGAGTTGCGCGCTTTTGCCGTCCACTCCCTCAGCAAGGCTGGTGGCGTAAAGGCGCGCAGCATTGAGGGGTTGGAGAATGTCATGACCAACTGCGGCAAGAAACCGGGTCTTGCCCGCATCTGCCGCTTCGGCAGCTTCTCTCGCTGATGCGAGGTCGTGGTTGAGGGCAGAGAGTGCGGCGGTGCGTTCCCGCACCCTTTCCTCTAGGCTTTCGTTTGCAACACGAAGGGCCCGGGCGGCCTCCACGCTCTGCGTCGTATCGCTCCAGGACACAACGATCCCGCCCTCCGGCAAGGGCTGCGAGAGCACTTCAATCACCGTTGGTGGGGCGTCGGTCACCGGGCTTGCAATCTGCAACTCCCAGCGTTCACCGGTCTGCAAGAGTCGCTCGGCAATGGTCTGTGCGTCTGCATCCTCATCCACGGCACCCTCGGCAATGCCCTCACAAATATCAGCAAGGCGGGTGCCGGGTTGGCCATAATATTCCGGCAACCGCAGCAAGTTACGGAAGCGGCGGTTCCAGATGGAGAGCTCGAGCTTGGCATCAAAAACGGCCAACCCCTGGTCCACTTGATCGATGGCGGTGTGGAGCAGATCGCGGTTTTCGCGCAGTGCTCTTGAAGCATCATCAAGAAGTTGCAGCGTTTCCTGTGGCGCCGCGTCGTGTCGACGAAGTAGGAGCGACATAACGAGGCGAGCCGAGGCTGCCCCAATGGCGGCGGTGAGAGACCGCTCTGCAAAGATAATGTCGTCGCCGCTTGCCAGCGAGCGAGGGGAGGTCAGTCCATTGTTTTCGCGACGATCTTTTGCCTCAAACGCGCGTTCGGTCCGCTCATAGCCGAGATAGTTGGCAACCGTCGCTTTCAACTCTGCCAGTGTTACCGCGGAGCTTGTACCTTGCGATGGACGAGGGTCGAAGCCGCCGGGCTCCAACGCAAAAGCCATTGCCTGGACCCGCTCACTATGGCTCGGTTTTCGAAGCAACGACACGGCGCAAAAGGTGAGGACATTCAGGGCAAGGCTGAGCAGCGTGCCGTGGACCAACGGTGTTGCGTCAAGGCCGAACATTGCCTGTGGACGCAGCCATGTAAGACCCGCCGGGCCGGAAAGGAGGAGCGGCGCGTCGGCAGCCAACAGGGTTGGCAGGAAGAGTGTATAGACCCAAACCGCAAAGCCCACCGCCATACCCCACCCGGCTCCCGCCGCGGTACCTTTGCGCCATATCAGCGCGCCAAAAAAGGCGGGGGCGAATTGCGCGATGGCAGCGAAAGCAAGAAGGCCGATCGACGCCAGCGCCGCTCCATCTCCGACAACCCGCACATAGGTGTAGGCGAGGATCAGAATAGCGAAGATCGCTGTACGGCGGATGTTCAGCAACAGCGGACCCATATTGCCTGCCCAACGCTGTCGCCCCGCCAACATGAGAGGCAGGACGAGGTTGTTTGAGACCATGATCGCCAGCGCCACGCTCGCCACAATCACCATGGCCGTTGCCGCGGAAAGTCCACCTATGAAGACGAGGGTGGAGAGGACGTTTGCGTTGACTGAAATCGGCAGCGAGAGAACGTAGGTGTCTGCGTCAACCTGCGCGCCGAAGGTCACCAACCCGGCAATGGATACCGGTACGACGAACAGATTGATGAGCACCAGATAGGTCGGAAACATCCACCGCGCGGCGCGGGTTTCGCGCGGATCGCCGTTCTCCACCACCGCCATGTGGAATTGCCGGGGCAGGAGGAGGAAGGCGCAGAAGGACAGCACCGTTATGACGGCAAAGCGCGTCATGTCCGGCAATTGTGTGAAGGGTCCAAGCACATCGCGCTTGGCTGCGGCCTGGGCCACAAGGTCTTGGGGACCATCAAAGAGAACGAACAGTGTAAAGAAGCCGACGCACAGAAAGGCGACGAGTTTTACTACCGATTCCGTCGCCACCGCCAGCACCAGCCCAGCCTGGTGTTCCGTTGCATCGGCGTGGCGGGTGCCGAAGAGCACAGCAAAGAACGCCAGGAGCAATGCCAGGATGAGGCCGGTGTCGAATTGCGGTAGATTTTCAATAAACGCTCCAGCCGGTTCGCCCATCACCATCGTTTCGATAGAGGACGAGATCGCCTTAAGCTGAAGCGCAATATAAGGCACCGTACCCATTACCGCGATCAAGGCAGCAAGCGCACCGACTACTGTGCTCTTGCCGTAGCGGGCGGCGATGAAATCGGCAACGGACGTCACGCGCTCAGCCTTCGAGACGGCAATGATATGGGCGAAGATACGATGCCCCACAGTCACCGCCAGAATTGGCCCGACATAAATGGCCAGGAATTCAAACCCCGCCGTGGCGGCTAACCCCACCGAGCCGAAAAACGTCCAGGACGTGCAGTAGATCGCCAGCGATAGGGAATAGGTGAGGGGCGAACCCTTCCGCATGGGTTTGCCCGCACGCCGTCGGTCGCCATAGGAGGCGATGGCGAAGAGCGACAGGACGTAGCCAAGGGCTGCAAGAATTGCGAACCAACCGGACACGGTTCCCCTCCCTCGCCCGTTTGTTGAAGCCCAATGGTCCCACGCCAGCAGCGACCTCACAAGAGCTGGCGGAGACAACGATTTACATTGCTCCCAATCGCGCTACGGTTCCGCGCATTGGCCGCAAAGTGCCGCAAGTTGGAGAGGGAAATTGAGATGATTGCAGAATTCAAGGAATTCATCGCCAAGGGCAACGTCATGGACCTTGCTGTTGGTGTCATTATCGGCGGAGCTTTTGCGCTCATCACCGGTTCGCTTGTCAATGACGTCATCATGCCGATTATCGGTGCAATCTTTGGCGGGCTTGATTTCTCCAATTATTTCATACCGCTGGCTGACGGTGTAACCGCTAGTTCACTGGAAGCGGCGCGTGAACAGGGCGCGGTGTTGGCCTATGGCAGCTTCCTGACTGTGGTGTTGAATTTCATCATCATCGCGTGGATCATCTTCCTCATGGTGCGCGGTGTGAACAACATGCGCCGCAAGGAAGAGGCAGCGCCGGAAGCTCCTGCAGCCCCCCCGGCTGATGTTGCGTTGCTGACGGAAATCCGCGATCTGCTCGCAAAAGGCCGCTAAGCCCGGCTAGCCGACCGAAGGACTGCCACAGTGCTTAACGATATGCGCCCCGCCGCGGCCAATCTCGACGACAGTGATATCGTCGGCGTGATGAACGCCGCTCGCGACAAAGTGGGCATTGTCCCGCTTTGGGTGGGGGAAGGTGACCTGCCAACCCCCGACTTCATCATGGATGCGGCCAAGGCCGCGTTGGATGCCGGCGAAACCTTTTACACGTGGCAGAGGGGCATTCCTGAACTGCGCGAGGCGCTGGCCGCCTACCACGTCCGCCATTTCGATCTGCCTCATGACCCGGAGCGGTTTTTCGTTACCGGTTCCGGCATGCAGGCAATCCAACTTGCCTTGCAGGCGGTTGCTGGGGAGGGCGATGAAGTGGTGATGCTCACGCCCTGCTGGCCGAACATCCATTCCGCTTCGCAGATTGCTGGAGCAAAGCCCGTTCATGTCCCGCTCGATTTTTCTGAAAACGGATGGTCCCTTGATATGGACCGGCTGGCGGCCGCGATCACGCCGCAAACGCGGGCGCTCTTCATCAACTCTCCATCGAACCCGACCGGCTTCACGCTGAGCGAAAGAGAATTGGCTGCGATCCTCGATCTGGCGCGCAAGAACAAAGTCTGGATCATAGCAGACGAGGTCTATCACCGCTTCATCTACGATCTGCAGCGATTTCCAAAGAGCCGTGCGCCGTCCTTCTTTGATGTGGCGGAACCGGATGATCCTGTCATCTTCGTCAACACGTTCTCCAAGAACTGGGCGATGACTGGCTGGCGCTGCGGATGGATTTCCGCTCCGCCTGCTTTGGGTCAGCTTTTTGAGAACCTTATCCAATATTCCACATCAGGCGTGCCGCCCTTCACCCAACGTGCGGCTGCAGCGGCACTGAATGAGGGGGAAGATTTTGTCACCTTCCAGATCGAACGTGCGCGGTCGAACCGCGAGTTGATCTGCGATGCGCTCACCTCCACCGGTAAGGTGCATCTCACCAAGCCTGATGGCGCCTTCTATCTCTTTTTCCGCATCGACGGGATGGAGGACAGCAAAGCAGCGTCCATGCGTATTATCGAAGAGGCTAATGTCGGCCTTGCGCCGGGGACCGGCTTTTACACAGGCGGTGGGCCATTTCTGCGCCTGTGCTATCTGCGCGATCCAGCGCAAATCCGGGAAGGTGCCGAGCGGTTGTCCCGCTGGCTGAACAGCCTCTAGGTGCCTGCCGCCGGGCGCGGTTTGGGGAATGTTATCGGGTTTGGTGCGTTGGCGAGCCGGTGCCGCCGCAATTCTTCTTCTGTGAAGATATAGAGTTGCTCTGGCGGCGTCGCGAGGGCGTGGGTCCACAAACTGCTGTCGACTTCCATCCGGTCGAGCAGACGCAAGCAGAGCGCAGTGATGGATTGGGCGTTCTCCATGCCCTGTTGCAGTGTGCCGGTCTGTGGTTCCGGTGCGTAAATCTGGTGAACGCCAATGAACGCACCTTCCCCGGCCGTCCGGCGCAGACCTCCGGCCAGGAGCAGCGGGCAGGAGGAGGCGCAATAACCACCGGCTGGCACGTGGGTTGCGACTCCCGCCATACGGATGGCTTCTGACATGGCAAGCGCATCAGAAACGCTGCCGCCGGGCGAGTGGAGATAGAGTTCGCCAATCTCTTTTTCGTTCTCCGCCAGGAAAGCCTCAAGCCGCGCCGCCGCGCCGGGGTCGATGCGGCCGAGCGCTGTTGCCCGCCCGCCCGATCCGCGCACAAATTGCATGGGTTCGGCCATAACTCCCTGGTCGAGTGGGCCGGTAAAGCCCGGTAATGTCGGTTGCTCGCGATTGGGTGCGATGGGGCGGGTGCGGGGGAGGTAGGGTCGTGTCTGGTCCCCCGGTTGCGGCAGGCTCATGGGGGCTGGTTGAAGGCGCTGGGAGCCCGGCGGGCCGTCCGGGCCGCGGGCGACGATCTCCCGCAGATCAACTCCAAGCGTCACGACGCAGAGTGCAAGGAGGCCGAGGAACACGCCGCGAAGCGCCCGCCCGTCTTTCAGGGTAGCTATGAGCGCGGTGAGAGGTCGCGCCAAGCCTGAGGTCCTTTCCGCCTCCTCAGGCACTGGAACGGTTGGCTGGGTTTGGCCGCGTTGGTGTGGATTGGGGTACGGGTCGTAGCGCTGGTTGCTCTTTGTGCAGGGCCGCGTCGCTCGCGCTTTCCTCAAGCTCGTGAAGCTGCTTGTAGAGCCGTACTGCGCGCATCATCTCGCTCGCCGTCACCTCATCGGCATCAAGCTGTTCGCCGTCGGCGCGGCGAATTGCGCTCTGCACAGTCATCAAAATGAGGATCAGCACCGCTGGCAGAAGGTCGATGGAAATTGCCCCGGCCCAACTCGGTAGGAAATCACGGGCATAACGCAGCACGGCTTCCGGCGCTGAGAGTGGGGTGAAGCGTACCGGCTCCACCGCGGGTCGGGCGATGATAGTATCTGCAGCTGCTGCCAGGGCTGTTGCCTGTGCCTGTACCGCTTGTTCCACACGGCCAACCACATCGCGCTGGCGGGAGGCAAGATCTGCATCAGCCCCATTGGCAACCGGTGCGATGAAGGATCGGGAGAGATCTTCCGCAGCACGCTTCACACTCGGTGCGATCGAGGATTGCTGAAGCGAGGCTATCGTGCCTGAAAGTGCAACCGCCTCTTCTGCAAAAGCGTTGGCGCGAAGGTCGACTGCACCGGCTTGGGAGACCAGCTTGCGCATAGCTGCAAGGCGCTCGCCGCCTTCTTCAAAGAGTGTTGCCGTCTGCTCCTTGGAGTTCTCAATCTCGCTGCCGAGCGAGCTGAGCTGGCGTGACATTTGGGCAAGCAATTGCACCACTGTTCCTGAGCCGCTCGTGCCGGTCAGTGCTCCTGTACTTGCCTCCTCACGCGAGAGTTGTTGGAACCGCCGCGCCGCCAATTGTGTGTCTGGCAAGAGGCTTTGTGCGGCCAGCGCATTGTCATGCGCTTGTTCCAGCTTGCGTTGATATTGCTCGGTTGTATTGGCGAGATGCTGTTCAAGCGCTGCTCCACCGGCAAGCGCCGCCGCGTTTAACCAGGACGACATGGCGATGATCATCGCCGATCCTACCATCATGGCAACAAACAACGCGCCACGGCCCTCGCCCTTGGGAACATGGGGCATGAAACGCATGAGGTAGGACCAGAAGCCGTAGATGCCGACGGAAACGGCGACGGAATAGATGACAGCACCAAGAAAGATGATGGTGGGCGAGCCGTTCAGCAATTCGCGCACGCCAAGATAGGTGTAAACGCCGGAGGCAAGGGCGAGGATTGCCAGCGTCGCCGCCGTCATCGTTTCAAGTCCGCCTCGGGCTTTCTTCAGATCGCGTGACACTTTTTAACTCCCAACAAGGCCTCATCAATCATGAGACGCCGATAAGCTGCTGACAATGGCGGCAAATGCGCCGGCAATGGGGCACAAAACCAAACACCGACCATGGCGGGGCCATGACCGGTGCAATGGTCGCGAGGGATATCGCGGATCTGAAAGACGGGCCAAGGGCCCGCCTGCCGGATAAGTCTTAGTTACAGCGCGCTTCGTAGATGCGGCCATCTGCACCGCGGTAACGGCAATAGCCGCGACGTTCGGTGGACCGACCAATCAGCGCGCCGACAATAGCACCACCAGCGGTCGCAGCGGCGATCCCGCCGGCGCTTGCGCCGGAAACAGCGGCAATACCGCCGCCAAGTGCGCCACCGGCAACGGCGCCTTTTTCAGTTTGTGTGCAGGCTGCAAGCATCAGCAAGCCAGCAAAGAGTGCAATAATACGTGTCATGTTCTCAAATCCGTTTACGGTGCCATGGGACGCATAGCTTCGACTAAACATGCGACAATGCCAAGTGTTCCACACGAATGCGGCCAGGATTAATCTCATTTCAAAGCAGATGGATCGTGCCCCTGGGGTATCCGCCCGTTCGATGCGAAGGAGAAATTTAATGGAAGATCCAACAGAACCGATGCGGCAACAAGCCAGCGAATATCCCGGTGTCGATGAAGGGACATCCTGCACGCAGGCCTCCTTCAAGACTGGAGGCAAGGCATTTTTATTTGTCGGAGAGCAGGGCGGGCGTTTCAAAGCAATGTTCAAGCTGGCAGATTCCAAATCGCAGGCTACTGAACTTGCAAAGAAAAACCCAAAGGACATCCAGGTTGGCTCCGGTCCCTGGGTCACAGCTCGCTTCTCTGCTGACAGCCCTTTGCCCCAGAAAATATGGCAAAAATGGCTGGATGAGAGCTACAAGATAACGCGCAAGTGACAATTGTACCGCCGAAACAACCGACGATATGACGAGCCTGACTTTGGACTGGAAAACTGGTGCTGTTGGGGAGATTTGAACTCCCGACCTCCTCATTACCAATGAGGTGCTCTACCCCTGAGCTACAACAGCAAGCGTCGCGCGTTTAGACCTGCCGCGCTGCCGGGTCAACGGTTCATGAGCATGGGAGGCAAGATTGGGACAGGTTTCACGCGATGAGCGGTTAAAGGCGAACCTGCGCGCCAATCTGAAGCGGCGCAAACTTAAGGCTCGCGCCAAGGCGGAGATTGAAAAAGATATCCACGCCAAAGGGCAGGGTGTTAAGAATACTGACGAAAAAGAAGGTTCTGAACGCAACGAGTCATGATCTTGCTGCATTTGCCACCTTTGCGTTAGACGCCCACCGTCCCACTTGTGTGGGCTCCTCAATCTAAGCCGCAAAGTGCCGGTTTTCTTGCACCTTTCAGGAGTATTCTATGGACAGGATCGTCGTGCGCGGCAACGGACCGCTTTCGGGAACAATTCCGATTTCAGGTGCTAAGAACGCAGCCCTTCCGCTGATGATCGCCTCGCTCCTGACGGACGAACCGCTGGAGTTGACCAACGTTCCGCGCCTTGCCGACGTTGTGTCACTGGAGGCGATTCTTGCCAATCACGGGGTGGATTCGCTGATCAAGGGAAAGCGTTTCGGTGAGAGCGGAATGTCCGGCAGGACCATGCAATTGCAGGCAAAAGAGATCGTCGACACCAATGCGCCTTACGAGCTGGTGCGCAAGATGCGGGCCTCATTCTGGGTCATTGGTCCGCTTTTGGCACGCTGCGGGGAGGCTCGGGTTTCGCTTCCTGGTGGCTGCGCGATTGGCACGCGACCAGTGGATCTGTTCCTGGAAAGTCTGCGGGCGCTGGGTGCGCAGATTGATGTCGACGGCGGCTACGTGAACGCCAAAGCACCTTCCGGCGGGTTGAAGGGCGGCAGCTATACATTCCCGAAAGTTTCCGTCGGCGCGACCCATGTGATGCTCATGGCAGCGTCTCTCGCCAGCGGAACGACCACCATCAAAAACGCCGCGCGGGAGCCGGAAGTTGTTGATGTTGCTGATTGTCTAAATGCCATGGGCGCTAAGATTTCCGGCCACGGAACGTCGACCATTACCGTCGAAGGCGTCACGTCGCTGAAGGGCGCAAGCCATGCGGTGCTGCCGGACCGGATCGAGACCGGCACCTTTGCCGCCTGCGTTGCGATGACGGGCGGAGATGTGATGTTGAAGGGCGCAGACGGTTCGCTGCTGCGCGCCGCTCTGGATGTGCTGGAGAGAACCGGCACGACGGTGGAGGAAACCGAAGGCGGTATTCGCATTGCGCGCAATGGCGGGGTGATCCAGCCCGTGGATATTGTGACGGACCCGTTCCCGGGTTTCCCCACTGATTTACAAGCACAATTCATGTCCCTTCTCACCCGAGCCGATGGCGTGAGCCACGTGAAGGAGACGATTTTTGAGAACCGTTTCATGCATGTCCAGGAGCTTGCACGCCTTGGCGCAAACATCGCAATTGACGGGCAAACGGCAACGATTACAGGGGTTAACCGCCTCTCAGGCGCACCCGTCATGGCGACGGATCTGCGTGCCTCCATGTCGTTGGTGATTGCCGGACTGGTTGCCGATGGCGAGACAGAGGTGAACCGCGTCTATCACCTCGACCGAGGCTTTGAAAAACTTGAAGAAAAGCTGTCTGCGGTGGGTGCCGACATTGAGCGGATTGGCTCTGACTAAAGCCTAGGAAACCGTGTCGATTTCCACGGCGGCACGGGGCTGGCGCAGGCTCTCCTGGTTCTGCTCCAGCAGCAATTCGTCAGACCCGGCCGCCAGGGTTTTCTCTAGCAATTCAAACACACTAGCAGTGGTGCGCAACAGCGCATCGTGCTCCTCGTAGCCGTCCAGAATGCCAGCGAGGATGAGTGCGGCTGTGAGATCACCGGCACCGTTTGGAGCGTTCCTCAGCCGTTTCGTGTGGGCGATTTCTGCGGTGTTCTGGCTGATGAGAAGATTACCAATCCGATTGTCTCGCGCCGGGCTGGACGTTGCCAGAACCTTGGAAACATTTGTCTTTTTTGCTGCTTCCAGAATGTCACCCGCTGTGGATGGCGTCTGCGACTTGGTCAGAAAACCCAATTCAAAGGCGTTTGGCGTGATAATGTCAGCCAGTGGCAAGAGCTCATGACGAATGGTTTCGGCTTGATTTTCAGGCACATAGAGCGCATCGCCGTCCCCCATGACCGGGTCGAGGGCGTAGATTGTGCTGGGGGTTTTTGCCTTGACCGCTTTCACCAATTTGGCGACGCCTTGGGCCTGTTCGGCATTTCCCAAATAGCCAGAAAGCACGCCGCGCACCTCACCGAGCCATGGGGCACGAGCGATATTTTCAATTATATTATCAAAGGCTTGCGCCTCTGGAACAATACGGGTTCCGGGGCCTGCGAGGGGAGTGTGGCCGGGGTGCCAGGGGAGGATGATGGTGGGAACCACCCAAACCGGATGGCCGAGCGCCTCCAGCGCGAAGGCCGCCGCACGGTTACCGACTGTGCCGCGCACAACGTGGCTCGACAAAACGATGATGGCGCCGGATTTTGGCGGATAGGTCTCACTCATGATCCGCGTGATGCCTTGCCACGGCACCTGAGCGCAAGTGCCAATCACGCCTTGCCTTTTTCGGCCCGTGACCATACCTCACAGAAACACACGAAGTGACGGGCGGGAAGCAGGCCATGACTGCATTGTTCTACATTATCAACGCGATACTAAATATTTATTGGTGGATCGTCATTGGATCGGTCATCATGAGCTGGCTGTTTGCCTTTGGTGTCGTCAACAATTCCAATCCCTTTGTGAACGCCGTTGCCCGCTTTCTGTATGAGGCAACCGAACCGGTCTTATCCCCGATCCGCCGTTTTCTGCCTAACCTTGGGTCGATCGACATTTCGCCGATCGTGCTGCTGATCGGCATCACTGCGCTGCAGATTTTCATCAACACAACAGTGGCCCGCGCCGTCTTCGGTTAATGCCGCGGCGCGGCAAGGGGTTATCAAATACCCCCGTTCTTTTCACAAATAGACGCCGATCTTTTGCAAATAGACGGGTCGGGAAGCCAAATGGCCCCCCGCCGACCCGTCAAACAGCTTTGGCTAGCGGTTCGCCGTTAGCAGCGGGGTAATCCGCCGCACGGTGACACGGCGGTTAGCCTGGCTCGGGCCGAGGGTTGGCACTTTCAAATAGCGCTCGCCATAGCCCTGGGTGATGAGATTTTCCGGCGGCACATCGTAAATCTCCACCAGAATTTTGGCGATCGCTTCCGCGCGCCGGTCGGAGAGAACGAGGTTGGAAACTTCGCCGCCGACAGCATCGGTGTAGCCCTCCACCAGGAAGACTTCACCGGGGTTGTTTTTCACCAATGCGCTCAGCACCGAGCCGACGGAATCGAGATTGTCGACCTGGCTCATGGTCACGCGCGCTGAGCCGGTCTGGAAGGTGATGGCGTCGAGATCGACGCGGCGCACCTTTTCACGAAGGCGGTTGTTCTCACGAATTTCCCGCAGACTGTATTCACGCTCGACCTCTTCCACAGGGTGGGCGGTGAGGGCGTCTTCCAGCGTGTCGCGATCCGCGCGGCCGGCATCGACGATATATTCGGAGAGCGGAATGCCGAGGCGCACCGGCGGTAGCGTGCGCTCGTAATTGACGACGTCGCGCGATACCGCGTTGCGGTTGTCGATCAGCACAACCTCATCGCCGTTGGGGTAGCGTTTGATACGGTGGAGAATGTCACCGTACTGATTGCGCAAGGTAACGACTTCAACACCGTTAGGACGACGGGCCGTGGTGAGCGAACGGCCACCACGAAGCTGCTCGGTACGAACCCGTGTACCGTTGCGGCGCAGCAATTCGTTCTCATCTTTGCGCAGGAAGAAGGAGCCATCGCGCTGCCGCACGACGATGCGGTCGCCTTGGTCGGCGACGACTTCACCATCCAGCACACCACTGATGATTGCTCCAACACCGAGACCGACGAGGCCGGCACCGAGTAGCTCACGGCGATTGCGGCGTTGCTCTTCGCGCCGGGCCTGCTCGGCGATGCGCAACTGGCGCTGCTGGTGGGCGGTGGTGTTGTTGGGCACGATGACGGGCGCGGCCTGCTGAGGATTGCCGGCAGCGGCGGCGGCCTCGGCTGCACGACGGCGGGCTTCCTGCCGCTCTGCACGACGCTCCGCGCGGCGGTCCTCCCGTCGATCTTCACGCCGCTGAGCACGACGTTCTGCACGGCGTGCTTGCCGGGTGGCTTCGCGTTCAGCTTCTGCTCTTGCAGCAGCATTCGCGGCTGCCTGGCGGGCAGCTTTTCTTGCAGCTTGGCGTTCGGCCTGACGGGCAGCGCGACGCTCAGCCTGACGGGCTGCTTTTTCAGCTTCTGCCTGAGCCTGCTGCTGAGCCTGTTGCTGGGCGCGGGCCGCAGCGGCGGCCTCTCTGGCTGCCTGCCTTTCTGCCTGCCTGGCTGCCTGTTTGGCTGCCTGTCTGGCGGCTCGTCTGGCAGCCTGCCTCTCGGCCTTGTTCTGTGCCTGACGTTCAGCTTTGGCAGCCCGTCTTTCTGCCTGGCGTGCTGCTTTCGCTGCCTGACGTTCTGCCTGGCGTTGCTGTTTGCGCAGCTCTTTACGCTGCTGTTTGGTCAGCGTTTCTTCCGCCGCAGGTGCAGCTGCACCATCGGTTGCGGTTTGAGCGGCGAGGGGGGTGATGCTGGTGGTGGCCAGCAGCAGGGCCATTGAGAGGGCAAGGGCGGTGCGGGTCATGTCATCATCCTGTTGCGCATGAGGGAGACCGTGTCATGAACGGTCGCTCTTGAATGCAAGATGAATGGCGAAAGTGACCCGCAATTGTCGTGGCAAACCTTATGTCACGACTTCTCACGCCCGCCTGTCAGGATGCGGTCGAGGAGGATTGCGACCACTACGATCACCATTCCGGCCTCGAAGCCGAGGGATGAATTCACTGTGTTCAGTGCCCGCACCACCGGTTTGCCAAGTCCGTCCGCCCCAACCAGCGCAGCAATCACGACCATGGAGAGCGACAGCATGATGGTTTGTGTTAGTCCCGCCTTGATGTTGCTCATGGCGTGAGGCAGTTCGATCGTGCGCAGCAACTGGCTTTTGGTGGCGCCAAAGGATGCGCCACATTCCAGGAGGTCTTCGGGCGTTGAGACGATGCCGAGCTGCGTTGCGCGGATTGCGGCAGGGATGACGAACACCACTGTCGCCACCAGTCCCGGCACCATGCCGATGCCAAAGAAGATGATCGCCGGGATGAGATAAACGAAGGTCGGGAGTGTCTGCATCAGGTCGAGCACCGGGCGGAACCATGAATAGGCGCGCGGGTGGTGGCCCAGATAAATGCCAAGCGGCACGCCGAGCATCATGCAGACGAGAGATGAGGCGAGGACGAGTGTGAGCGTCTCCGTCGTCTCCTCCCAATAGCCCTGATTGATGATGAAGAGCAGGCCGAGCGCGGTGAGGGCGCAAAAGGTGAACGACCGGCGCATGAACCAGGCTAGCCCCGTGATGATTGCGACCATGATGAGCGGATGCGGCCATTGCAGCACGGTGAGCATCACCTCAATGACTGTGCCGAACGCAATCTCCAGCCCTTCAAAGATGAAGCCAAGATTGGCCGTCATCCAGTCCACCACGTCGGCGAGCCACTTGCCGAGGGGGATTTTGTTGTCAGTCAAAAAGTCCATGAAGCCGTTCTGCTGGTTTTGGAGATATTGATAAATTTAGCATTGTCATTCTCTCGCAGGCGGGAATGACAATAGTGGACAGAACGCTTGCACTCCCCGGCCTCCCCTCAAAGGGAAGGCCGGAGCCTGCTTCCTACAGCCCCAGCGCTTTCGACACAGCAGCTTTTGCATCGCCGCCGTCTTTCGTGGTGACGCCGTCGAGCCAGCCCATCACCATATCGGGATTGGCCTTCATCCACTCGTTAGCGGCATCATCGGGGTCTTTGCCGTCATTCAAAATCCCGCCCATGATTTCGTTTTCCATGGCGAGGGAGAATTTGAGGTTTTTGAGCAGCGCTCCAACATTAGAGCACTCGCCAGCATAACCTGCACGGGTGTTGGTGTAGACCGTCGCGCCGCCGAGATTGGGGCCGAAGAAATCATCCCCACCCTCAAGATAGGACATCTCGATGTTGGCGTTCATCGGGTGGGGCTCCCAGCCCAGAAACACCACCGGCTCGTCGCGTTTGGAAGCGCGGGTGGCCTGCGCCAGCATCCCGGCTTCAGAAGATTCCACCACCTCAAAGCCGTCAAGACCGAAGGCGTTTTTGTCGATCATGTCCTGGATCAGGCGGTTGCCGTCATTACCTGGCTCAATGCCGTAGATCTTGCCGTCGAGGGCGTCCTTTTTCTTGGCAATATCGGCGAAGGTTTTAATGCCCATATCGGCAGCGGCTTTGTTGACGGCGAGGGTGTATTTCGCGCCTTCAAGATTTTCGCGCACGGTATCGACGGTGCCGGCCTCACGGTATTTGGCAATGTCGCCTTCCATGGTCGGCATCCAGTTGCCGAGGAAGACGTCGATGTCGTTGTTTTCCATGGACACGTAGGTCACCGGCACGGAGAGCACCTTGATGTCGGTCTCGTAACCCAGCGCCTTAAGCACCTCCGTCGTTGCAGCGGTGGTGGCAGTGATGTCAGTCCAGCCAACATCTGAGAAGCGCACGGTGGAGCACTGTTCCGGCTCGGCGGCGAAAGCCGGGGCGGCGAGGATAGTAGAGACGGCAAGTGCTGCGAGAAGTCGTTTCATGGCGAGCATTCCTTCGGTTTGAGACCAGAGTTCAAAAGCGTATGGAGACTATAGGACATCTGAGCGCAATTCGCGCAACAGTCTTTTGGAGCGGCATATGGCCAAACAGCCCAACTTCCTGGTTTTCATGGTGGACCAGTGCAACGGAACGCTTTTTGGCTCTTCGCGTGAGGCCGCGACGAAAGGCGGACCTGCCGATTTCCTCCACATGCCCAACCTGCGTGCGCTGTTTGATGAGGGCGTCAACTTCGCCAACACCTACTGCGCCTCGCCCCTGTGCGCGCCAAGTCGGGCAGCCTTCATGTCGAGCCTTTTGCCAACCCGAACGGGGGTCTATGACAATGCGGCTGAATTTGCCTCTTCCGTGCCAAGCTTTGCCCACCATCTGCGGCGGGCCGGATATGAGACTGTGCTTTCGGGCAAGATGCACTTTGTCGGGCCCGATCAGCTCCACGGCTTTGAAAGGCGCACCACGACGGATGTTTATCCGGCCGATTTTGGCTGGACGCCGGACTGGACAAAGCCTGATGAGCGCATTGACTGGTGGTATCATAATCTCGGTTCCGTCACGACGGCGGGAGTGGCGGAGACCACCAATCAGCTGGAATATGATGACGAGGTTGCTTTCTTTGCCAAGCAAACGCTCCACCAGATGGCGCGGGACCGCTCGCGGCCCTTCTGCCTGGTCGCTAGCTTCACCCATCCCCATGACCCCTTCGTGACACGGCAGAAATATTGGGATCTTTACCCGGAAGAGAAGATGCCTCAGATCGCCGTTCCGGCGATCCCATATGAGGAGCAGGACCCCCACTCCAAACGCCTGCTCGACATGTCCGACTGGCGCAATTTTGAGACAGGCCATCAGAAAATCATCGATTCCCGCCGTGCCTATTTCGGCAATCTGTCGTTTCTCGATGAGAAATTTGGCGAGATTCTCGACACGCTGAAGGCCTGCGATTTTGCTGACGATACGGTCGTGATGTTCGTCTCAGATCACGGCGACATGCTTGGCGAGCGCGGTCTGTGGTTTAAGATGTCCTTCTTTGAAGGATCCAACCGCGTGCCATTGCTGGTCCATGCGCCCAAGCGATTTGCGCCCGCGACGGTCACCGAGCCGTCCTCGACGCTCGATGTCTTCCCGACATTGCTCGATCTCGCTGGCTGTGAGATGCCCGATGATATTGACGGTGTTTCTCTTGTGCCCGCTTGTGAGGGCAAGGGGGAAAGCCGCACTGTCATCACGGAATATGCCGGCGAAGGATCGATTGACCCGATGGTTTCCCTGCGTGAAGGGCGATGGAAGCTCAACATCTGCCCGGTCGACCCGCCGCAGCTCTTCGACATGGAGACCGACCCGCATGAGCTTGTGAACCTCGCAGAGGACCCCACCCATGCGGAGACCTTTGGGCGGCTCTTCGCGGTCATCGACAGCGCCTATGATTTTGACGCATGGCGCGAGGACGTACTGGTCTCGCAAAAGCACCGCCTCATGGTCTATGACGCCCTTCGTGAGGGGAATTACTACCCTTGGGACTACCAACCCCTGCAACAGGCTTCTGAGCGCTACATGCGAAACCACAAGGATCTCAACGTGCTGGAAGGTGATGCGCGCTACCCAAAATATGACGGGAACGCGACGTGAGCTTCACCGCCCACGCCATTGAACACCCGGTTGCGCAGGAGGCCGATTACGTCATCGTCGGCTCCGGCTCGGCAGGATCGGTCGTCGCCAACCGCCTGTCCGAAGACGGCAAATATTCTGTTCTCGTCATCGAATATGGCGGGACGGATTTCGGCCCCTTTATCCAGATGCCGGCTGCTTTGTCCTACCCGATGAACATGGCGCGCTACGATTGGGGTTTTGGCACCCAACCGGAGCCGCATTTGGGCAACCGTGTCCTCGCCACCCCGCGCGGCAAGGTGATTGGCGGATCGTCTTCCATTAACGGCATGGTCTATGTGCGCGGCCATGCGCGGGATTTTGACGGGTGGGAGGAGGATGGCGCGGCCGGCTGGTCCTATGCCGATGTGCAGCCTTATTTCGAGCGCGCTGAAACCAGTCATGGCGGCGCTGATGGTGAGGGGCGTGGCACGGACGGACCGCTCCATATCAGCCGCGGCAAGCGCGAAAACCCGCTCTTTGGCGCTTTCGTGGAAGCCGGTCATCAGGCTGGGTTCGAAACTACGAAAGATTACAATGGCCTGAAGCAGGAAGGCTTCGGCGCGATGGAGCAAACGGTCTGGAAGGGCCGCCGCTGGTCTGCCGCCAACGCCTATCTGCGCCCGGCTATGAAGCGCCAGAACCTGCGCATGATGAGTGCGCTCGCCCGCCGCATTACTATTGAAGACGGCCGGGCGACGGGCGTTGAAATTTCCCGCGGTGACCGGGTTGAGCGAGTGGTGGCGAAGAAGGAGGTTATCCTTGCTGCATCCTCCATCAACTCACCGAAATTGCTCATGCTGTCCGGCATTGGCCCGGCGGAGCACCTGCGCGAAAACGGTATTTCCGTCATTGCGGACCGGCCCGGTGTCGGCGCCAATTTGCAGGACCATCTGGAACTCTACATCCAGCAGGCTTGCACCCAGCCGATCACGCTCTATTCAAAGCTCAATCTCTTCTCAAAGGCCCTGATCGGCGCGCAGTGGCTTTTCACCAAGACCGGCGATGGGACGACAAACCACTTTGAAAGCGCAGCCTTCGTGCGTTCTGCGCCGGGGATCGACTATCCCGATATTCAATACCACTTCCTGCCCATCGCCATCCGCTATGACGGCAAAGCGGCGTTGAAGGGGCATGGCTTTCAGGCCCATGTCGGGCCGATGCGCTCCAAGTCTCGCGGTGCTGTACGCCTATCCGGCCCTGATCCGCTCGCCTCGCCTGATATCCGCTTCAACTATATGAGCCATGAGGATGACTGGGCGGAATTCCGCCATTGCATCCGCTTAACCCGCGAGATTTTCAGCCAGGCTGCTTTTGACCCGTTCCGCAGCGAGGAAATTTCCCCCGGCGCGCATGTCACCTCCGATGAGGCGCTCGACGACCATATCCGCCAGCATGTGGAATCAGCCTACCACCCCTGCGGCACCGCCAAAATGGGCAATCGAAACGACAAAATGGCCGTTGTTGATCCTGAAACCCGCGTCATTGGCGTGGACGGACTGCGGGTTGTCGATACATCGATCTTCCCGCGCATCACCAACGGAAATTTGAACGGCCCAGCAATCATGACCGGCGAGAAAGCCTCCGATCATATTTTGGGTCGCGATCCGTTGCCGCGTTCCAATCTTGAGCCGTGGATCAATCCCAATTGGGCCGTCAGTGACCGCTAATTTACTTGGGTTCTCGACCATCAATGTGTAGGGCAAAGCCATGAACTGGTCTCTCGGCTTCGGTCTGGAACGTCTGGGCCTCGCCGTGCTGCGAGTGCCGCGTCTCGCGACCCTTTTTATCGTGCTGGCGCTGGCCGTCTGCGCGTGGCTGATCCCGTCGCTGAAATTCGAGGGCGATCTCACGCAGACCGTGGATCAGACAAGCGAAGCTTTCGCAATCTACCAAGAGCGCCAGGAGCGTTTTGCGGAGACGGCAAATTCTGTTGCTGTGGTGCTGAAGGGGGACAACCTCTTTACGGCTGAAGCCTTCGAGGCTGCGCGCAATTTGCAGCTTGATCTGTCGCTGGAAGACGGTGTCCGCAGCATCTTCTCCGTTTTTTCCCTGGCTGATGCTGCTGAGGCTATAGGGCAGAGCGAGGCGGGTCTGCCGACTGACTTTACTGAACCCGGTGCAACGGCGCCGCGTGAGGCGATTGCTGCACTGCTTGAAGACGTTCCTGCTGCTGGTGCTTTGGTTGCACCGGATGCCAACGCCATGCTGCTGCTGGTGGATGTGGAGGGGCTTGAAGTGCTCGGCCACAGTGAATTGACGCAGCGCCTGCGGGAGTTTGAGACGCTGGTTACAGAGCTTGGGCCGGACAATCTCAGCTACGATTTTGCAGGCCGCTTCCACCTGCGCACGGGCATTACCGATGCCATCATAGCCGATCAATCCAAGTTGACGGTGCTTGCCATGGTGGTGGGTGCTGTTGTCGCCTGGCTGCTCTTTGGCACATGGCGCGCAGCCTTCGTCTGCACACTCGCACCGGCCTGTGCCGTGGTCTGGACGCTCGGCATTTTTGCCGCGACCGGCACGCCCATCGACGTGCTCTCAACGGCTTTGCCGACACTCGCGCTTATCATCACTTTTGCCGATACGGTGGTGATTTATTTCCGCTGGCAGACGCTCGACACGCGCGATGCGACGGATCGGGTGGGGAACCTGCGCCGTGCCATTAAGGAAATTGGCCCGGCCTCGTCCCTTACGTCCATCACCACCGGATTGGCTTTTGCCTCCTTTGCGCTCGCCAGCAGCAATGCGATGGATCAATTCGCCATGTTTGGTGTGATTTGCGTGGCCTTTGCCTATTTCGCGCTGATGACAGCAATGCCCGTGATGACCTGGTGGACGCTGCAATTTGCCCCCGGCAAGCGCACATCCGGCGCCCCGCGGGTGGGAACGGAGGGGCCGCGCCTGGCGCTCCTCGTTACCCTCGCGCCGCGGGCAACGGTGGCCATAGCCGTGCTGCTCGTAGCCGGGCTCGGCTGGGTCCACACCCAATTGAAACCCTCGTATGAAGTGCGCAATTTCCTTCCCTATGATTCCAGCATCCGCGTGTCGGAAGGCTTCGTGGATGAGGCCTTTGGCGGCACGAGCCAGGTCTTTGCTGTGGTAGCGGCGGCTGAAGGTGGCCCGTTCAGCGCTGAGAGCATCGTGCGTCTTGAGGAGGTGCAAGACGCGATGGCGGCCGGTTTTGGAGCCGAGCGCACCATTTCCATCGCCAGCGCCGACCGCGACCCCGCGGTGCTGGAGGATGCGCTTGCTCAGGCGTCAGAGGAATTGCGCAACCGCTTCCTCTCCCAGGACGGGGAATTGCTTCAGGTAACATCCGGCGCGAGTGCTGCCGAAAACACCGCCATTGCGGGGCAACGTCTTGCGGCAGTGCGGGAGAAAATTTCTGATCTACCCTATGCCGAAGACGTGACGATCACCGGGCTTAGTGTCTTGCTCGCCGACGAATTCCCAAAGTTGATTGGTGAATTGCGCTTTGGCCTCATCGCCTCCGTCATTTTGGTCATCGCATCAGTAGCGCTTGCCACGCGGTCGCTGGCCCTGGCCGCGGCCTGCGTCATTCCCAACATCCTGCCAGTGCTTTTTACCCAAGGGGTGATCTGGGCGATCGGCGGCAATCTGTCGCTCACCAGTGTTGTGGCTCTCACTATCGGTTTTGGCATTTCCATCGACAATTCTGTCCACGTCATCAACGCCTATCGAACGACGGAAGGGTCGCGGGAAACGCTCGTCGGGGATGTGCGCGCGGCTTTGTCTGAAGTTGCGCCTGCGCTCTTTTCCGGCACGGCGATTTTGTGTGTTGCGCTGACGATCACGCTCTTTTCGGCCATGCCCGCCATCGCTCAGCTTGGCGGGCTCTTGATTGGTACGCTGGCGGCGGCTTTGATTTCCAACATCGCAGTGTTGCCTTCAGCGATGATCCTGATCCTTGGAACCCGTGACCGGGTGAAGCGCTCTAAAGAAGGAGCTGTGGTGTAACAGGCAGTTCAGTTGCCGTTCAGGCAGAACCGCTTAAGACCATCGCAACTGCCGCATTCGACCCAGTGGAGACCTTCATGCGCCTTGCCGCACTTGCTCTTACATCCCTTGCTCTGCTGGCGGCCCCCGCACATGCGGGTGCGCCGGAGACGTTTCTGGAAGGCGTCAACGGTAAGTGGCGCGGGGGCGGTACGCTTTCTGTTGGGGAAGGGGAGAAGCAGACCAAGGTGCGCTGTTCTTTGCGCAATGAGATGGACGGCGAGGCGCTGATGCTCATCGGCCGCTGCGCCTCCTCTGCTGGCACACGCCCCCTGCGCGGCGAACTTGCGCCGAACGGTTCCGACATCACCGCAAGTTCGCTGAAACTGCCGGGTGTCGGCACATTGCGCGATCCGTCAGCGAGTCTTTCTGGCGACACGCTCACCATTTCCGGCACGCTGCGCGATGGCGGTAAGAGCGTACCCGTGCGCAACACGATCACGCGCTCTGACACACAATTGACGCTGTCCATTTCTGCTGAGGAAGATGGCGCCTGGGCCGACCGCGGGACGATCGTTTTCAACCGCTAGGCTCTGACTGCGCTCACGCTGTCGGCCTTGCGGCCTTCGCTGCGCGGGCGCGGCAAATGGTTGCCGGGCCGCCGCTTGGCGGCCTCGCGTTTCGCGCCAAGCGCAAACGCTCTACGCTGTTCCTTTTTGGTTTTTACGGCCTTTCGCGGAGCGGGCGATCTGCGCCTGCCGGGCGGCGCGCTTGCGGGCGCGTTCCACTTTCAAATCTGCCGCCAGATGGTCCCGCCCGGCTTTACGCTGGCGTTCGATCTGCTCCTGCCGGTTTTCAAACCGCGCCCGTTGCTCGGCGGTTTGCGTTTTTGCGCAATAGGGGCAGGCAATACCGGGTTCGTAGAGCGGGCTTTGCTGTTCGGCCGGTGTGAGTGGCATCTTGCAGGCGTGGCAGAGGATATCGTCGCCCACCTCCAGCCCGTGACCGACCGACACGCGCCCGTCAAAAACAAAGCACCGCCCGTCAAACCGGCTCTCTTCGGGCGGAACATCCTCCAGATATTTCAGGATGCCGCCTTTCAGGTGATGCACTTTGGTGAAGCCCCGCGCCTTCAGCAGCGCGGTTGATTTTTCGCAGCGAATGCCACCGGTGCAGAACATCGCAATTGGCGTGTCTTTGGGCACGTCGAGTTGCTCATCTGCCCATTGCGGAAAGTCGCCGAAGGCTTCTGTCTTCGGATCAAGCGCGCCTTTAAATGTGCCAAGCCGCACCTCGTAGTCGTTGCGGGTGTCAACGACGATTGTTTCCGGCGCGTCGATCAAGGTGTTCCAATCTTGCGGCTTTACATAGGTGCCGGCATTTTTCGCCGGGTCGAGGTCGCCTGCGCCGAGAGTGACGATCTCGCGCTTCAGCCGCACTTTCAGCCGCGGGAAGGGCGCGTCTTCGGCTGTGGAATATTTCACCTCCAAGGGCACGATGCCGGGCACCTCCTCCAACCGCTCCACCATGGCGGCGATGGCACTTTTGTTGCCAGACAGCGTGCCGTTGATTCCCTCAGGCGCCACCAGCAATGTACCTTTCACGCCAAGCTTGGAGAGGTCATCTGCCAACTCGTCGCGCAAGGCTGGCGCGTCGGTGATTGTTGCAAAGCGGTAGAGGGCGGCGATGTGGTGCGCCATGAGGCGGGTCCGGCGTTTTTTAAGGCGTACGGCTTCTTAGACCGGTCGGGCGCAGAAATTAAGACTTGGAGCGTGCGCGACTGTGCTTTTAGGTTGCAGGTGAACGCCAACCCAATCCAGGCAGACATGCCCCGCTATACCGCAACCGTCGATGGACTGCCCTCCACCGTGCCTTTTGTAGGCCCGGAAACGCAGGAGCGCGCCCGCGGCAGCACCTTCACCGCCAGACTTGGCGCCAATGAGAGTGTTTTTGGCCCCTCGCCGAAAGCCATCGAGGCAATCAGCGCCGCCGCACGGGGCGTCTGGAAATATGCGGACCCTGAAAATTTTGAATTGAAATCCGCGCTTGCCGAACATCACAGAGTCGGCATGGAGAACATCGTCGTTGGCGAGGGGATTGATGGATTGCTGGGCACTTTGGTGCGGCTTTTTGTGGAGCCAGGCACTCCGATCGTCACGTCGGATGGGGCCTATCCCACTTTCAATTACCACGTCGCGGCAAGCGGCGGAGCTCTGACGAAAGTGCCCTACAAGGACGATCACGAAGACCTCGACGCCCTGGCTGAGGCGGTTCGCGCGACTGGCGCGCCGCTTGTCTACCTCTCCAATCCCGATAATCCGATGGGGAGCTGGTGGGACGCGGGGGCCGTAAACGCCTTTCTCGACAAGGTGCCGGCCGACACTGTGGTCTGCCTGGACGAGGCCTATTGCGACTTCGCGCCGGACGGTGCGGTGCCGGATCTTGATATGGCCCGCAAAAATGTCATTCGTATGCGCACCTTCTCCAAAGGTTATGGCATGGCTGGTTTGCGCATCGGTTACGGCCTTGCTCACCACGATCTGGCGAAGGCCTTTGACAAGATACGCAACCATTTCGGCGTCAACCGCATCGCCCAGGCTGCGGCTCTGGCGGCGCTGGAGGACCAGCCTTACCTCGCCTTCGTCACCACCAAGGTTGCCGCCGCCAAGGAGGGGATCGCTGCCATCGCTCGCGCCAACGGTCTGGACCCACTGCCGAGTGCGACAAATTTCGTGACCGTTGATTGCGGCGCAACTGATGCTTTGGCGCGAGCGGTAGTTGAGGAATTGGGCAAAGAAGGTGTCTTCATTCGCATGCCATTTGCCGCCCCGGGGAGCCGCTGCATTCGCATCTCTGCCGGGCGCCGCTCGGATCTTGACGCTCTGGACCGTGCGCTGCCGGGGGCATTGGAGCGGGCGAAGGCAGGAGTGGTTTGATGAGCTTCCTCCGTCGCGCTCCACTGCGTTGGATTGCCGTGTTGGTGCTCAGCGTGCTCACGCTGATCATCGTCCTTTTACTGACACTGGTCGCCGACCAGAACGTGCAACTGCAAAGCGCCGCGTGGCTGCGCGGATTGCTCGCAAATGCCGGCACGCTGGAATTTGCAAACGAAGCTGGCGGATTGCTCACAAACGACGTGGTTTCAGGCGTTACGATTGCAGTCTTCTCGTCGCTTATCACCCTGTCGCTGATCTACATCTACAAGGTGCCGGATATGCGGCGGATCAGCATCCAGATCCTCGCGGCAGGCTACTACGAGAACTTTCTCCATAGGGTCATTCAGAAGGTTTACGAAGAGGTCGGCGACTTCCAAAACAACGTGCTGATCGTCCTGCCTGGCTTTGCCCTGGTGGAGAACAAGACGATTTACTGGAAGAGTTTTCACGCAATTGCTGTCAACAAAGGCTTTGAATTCGTTCAGGAAACCACGGACGCCGATTTTGGCCGCAACATCTTTGCGGTACAGAAGGCGGAGGTCGGGCGGATGCCGATCTTTATCGACATGCCGACCACGCTCACCAACTTAAAAAAGATCATCGAGTTGGAAGAACATTCCCCGGTTGGTCGGATCAGCCAACGTGGAAGTATCAAGCGGCGCTTCTATCACTTGCGCGACCAATTCGAGGAGGAGTTGCGCCAATATGTGACGGAGCACGATTGGGGCAATGTGCGGTTCATTGAGGGCCGTTCGCTTAAAGCGTTTAATGCGGAGTTAGAGAAGATTTTCTCCGAGTTGGAAGATGCGGGGGACTGAGCGAAAAAATTCTGTGACAGCCACCAAGGAGGGGATCGCCGCTATCGCCCGCGCCAACGGTCTGGACCCTCTGCCGAGCGCGACGAATTTTGTGACGATTGATTGTGGTGGAACTGACACTTTGGCGCGTGCAGTGGTGGAAGAATTGGGCAGGGAAGGGGTCTTCATTTGTATGCCATTTGCCGCCACGGGAAACCGCTGCGTCCGCATCTCTGCCGGGCGCCGCTCGGGCCTTGACGCGCTGGCGGGCTGAGGCTGGATGATCGGCTGATAGATTGTTTCTACGGCAATTCCCATCCGCCGTTGCGCTCGTCGATAAGCCGCTCTAGTTAGGCGGTCGACTGGGTTTTGAACCCATAATTGATTGGGCATTTTTTGACCTACCATCGATTTATTGATGGGTTGCGCGCCGTCGCGATAGTGCCTGTCATATTGTTCCACATCTCAACTGACCTGGTGCCGGGTGGCTATCTCGGAGTGGACATTTTCTTTGTCATATCTGGATTCGTAATTACCAATTCTCTGACTCAGCAGAACAAGTTTGGGCTGATTGATTTACTCAATTTCTGGGAAAAGCGGGTGCGGCGTTTAGCACCAGCTTCTATGCTGGTTCTTACGGTCTCATTTGGGTTGGCGTTAATTGTGCTGTCGCCGCACGAGGCGGTTGACTACGGTCGCAGCCAGATCGCAGCCGCTGCATTTTTCGCCAATTTCCATTTTGGCAGGGTGCTGGACTATTTTTCGGCACCTGCAGATCAGCACCCATTGTTGCACTACTGGTCCTTAGCCGTTGAGGAACAGTTTTACCTCATCTGGCCGATCCTGTTGCTCGGCGTTACGACAATTTTCGCAACTCAGAACCGACGAAGAATAGCGGCTGTTGCAATTGTCCTGCTGTTCTCACTGACTTCCATGGTTTATTTGCTTACCGCACCAACAGATAGCTCTGTCGATGCGTTTTACCACCCTGCAACACGGGCCTGGGAGCTTGGGGTCGGCGCAATCACCGCATTGATATTGCCGAGAGAAAAAGTCGAGGTGCCATTTGCCGGAGTGATTGCGATTGTCGCCGGCCTTGTTCTTGTGGCAAGTCTGCTCATCTTGTCGAAAGATTATCTCCTGCCTGGGGCGTGGAGCTTTCCGCTTGTCATCAGCACGGCCTTGTTGATCTGGCTTGGCATTCAAAACGAGAGCATAGTGATGCGCATATTGTCTTCGCGCCTGCTCGTCGTCGTGGGGCTGATATCTTATCCGTTGTACCTGTGGCACTGGCCAATCTTCTCTTTCACCCGAATAGGTTTGGGAGAAGAACCCACCATTATCATTTGGGTCGTGCTGACTATGGCGACCTTCGCGCTGTCTTATGTCACCTGGCGGTTCATCGAATCTCCGATACGTGGGTGGAAAGGGGCGATTGATCGCAATTCCCGTTTGCGTGTCTTGGGGTATGGTGCCGTTTGCCTGATTGTAACGGTGCTATTGGGGGGCAGTCTTGTTGTCACAAAGGGCATGCCCTGGCGACTGTCCGCCCTAGACCGCGAGATCCACCGTCAGGAAGTATCATCCAGCCCCTATCGCCAGGTTTGCGACTCTTGGCAGAATGCAAATCGGCAAAACTCTGCTTGCGACTTGAGCGGAAATTACAATCCTGATCAAGGTTTCCACGCCATTGTCATTGGGAGTTCCTACGCCGACCACCATATTCCCGGATTGGAAATATGGGCGCAAGAGCAGGACAT
Organism: uncultured Alphaproteobacteria bacterium; assembly: GCA_929200315.1. Taxonomy (GTDB): domain Bacteria; phylum Pseudomonadota; class Alphaproteobacteria; order Rhizobiales; family Rhizobiaceae; genus Pseudahrensia. Next base: position 72,546 of record CAKMZB010000010.1, read on the forward strand.
TTCAGTGCGCCAGGTAACGAACTCCACTTGTTCAGGAGTGCCTGGTATTGATCGGCCCGACTATCACCAAGTGCGGATGTGTCGTCGCTATCACGCAGAGATAAAGGACCAAATTCTCGACAATCCCAACCTCAGGCTCGTTATTCTCGCAAATCATTTCGGGTTTAACGGTTCATACGATGAATTGGTGGAGGCCGGGGATCGCTACGCGGTTGCCTTTCTGGATTTTGCCCGGTGGCTTGCAGAGCGGGATATCAACCTGCTCGTATTTAGCCCGGTTCAGTCCGGTATGAACCTGCGATCAAGTTGCATTAAGGGAGCGGTCCTCCAGGAAAATACACTGTGCGGAAAGGCAAAATCGCCAAGCCTTTCTCAAACGGAAAAATTCTACATTGCTGCCGCGTCTTCGCTTCCCAACGTTGATGTCCGTGTGGTTTCGGACCACATGTGTACCAGTGATTTCTGTCACCTCGTTCGCGACGGGACTTTGCTGTATCGAGACGAAGGGCATCTTAATGCCTACGGTTCGCGATGGCTTATTTCAAAGCTGCAAATGCCAGATATTGTTGCGGGACGATGAACTAGCCTCTTCGCAAGTCTGCACTGATTGAATGGTTCCTTGTTCGACCGCATCAATCTCGAGATACGCCGGAGGCGATGGCCCGACCGATGGGAGCGGGGCTAGCGCCGACGATTGAACATCGTAAGGTTGCGAAAATATCTTCTTGCGGACACACATCATGGTTGCCCTTTCTCCCACCCTTTTCATCAACGAGCGCGTGCAGGAAATGCGCGCCGCCGGGCGATCTATTTGCCATTTCGGGTTTGGCGAAGCGCCGTTTCCCGCGCCGGAGCGGCTGGTGGAAGCTCTGCGCCGTCATGCCGACGCCAAAGCCTATTTGCCGGTTGCCGGTCTGCCCGCTCTTCGCGAAGCGGTGCTGGAGCACCAGGCAAGACATACAGGGACCGATCCGGACGCCTTCGACGTGATGATCGCGCCGGGATCGAAGCTGCTTCTCTATGCGGCACAGATGGCCATTGAAGGTGACATTCTGCTGCCTGTCCCGTCCTGGGTGAGCTATGCGCCGCAGGCGGAACTGCTGGGGCAGGCGAGCGTACCGGTGCCGGTGTCCCTCACCGACGAAGGCTATGGGCTCTCCGCCGATGATCTCACCAAGGCGGTTGCCGATGCCAAGGCCGCCGGGAAGAATCCGACAAAGCTGCTCATCAACTTTCCCAACAATCCGGCCGGGCTAATGATCAGCGATCAGAATCTTCGCGAGATCAGCGCGTGGTGCGGGGCAAACAATGCTGCGGTGATCTCTGACGAGATTTACGGGCGCGTTTCCTATGACGGCACCTATCGTTCCATGGCGGCCATCGACACCGAGCGCACGTTGGTGACGAGCGGGCTGTCCAAGCACCTCTCCCTCGGTGGTTGGCGGCTTGGTATCATGCTGGTGCCCAAGGCGATGGACGGGCTTTTCAAACAGCTCTGCGAGATTGCGAGCGAGACCTGGTCCTGTGTGACAGCTCCCGTGCAAAACGCTGCGGTTGAAGCCTATGCCGGACATGACGATGTGGAGACATTCATCAGCGATCAATGTGCTATCCACAGCGCGGTGAACGGCATGGTGGCGAGCCGGTTGCGCGCGGCGGGGGTGGACTGCCCGACACCGCAGGGTGGTTTTTACACCTTCCCCGACTTCGCCTCGGTTTTCGGCGCGCGCTTTTCCAGCGGTCTTGATCTGGCGCAATCGCTGCTTGACGAAGAGGGCATTGCGAGCCTTCCCGGCAGCGCCTTTGGTGAGGACGACACGAGCCTGCGCCTGCGTCTTGCGGCCTGTGATTATGACGGTGGTGCGGCGATGAAGCGCTGGCGCGATGGGGTGAATGATCCAGCCGTTCTCGCGCCAAATGTCGCTGAGGGTATCGACCGGTTTGAGCGGTTTATCACCAAACGGCGTGTTTAGAGATCGATGGGTGGCGCTTTGCGCTTTTTCACGTCATGATCCTGTCAGTTACCGTCCAAAACGGCGGTAAATGCATCTTCAGGGAGGTAATATGAAGAAAATACTAACATCACTTGCGCTCACCGCAGGTCTTGCCATGGGCGCGACTGTGTCCTTTGCGCAGGAGCAATTTATCACCATCGGCACCGGCGGTGTCACAGGCGTGTATTATCCAACCGGTGGCGCAATCTGCCGTCTGGTGAACAAGGGCCGCAAGGATCATGGTATTCGTTGTTCGGTGGAATCGACTGGTGGCTCCGTCTACAACATCAACACCATCCGCGCAGGCGAGTTGGAATTTGGTGTGGCCCAGTCCGACTGGCAATATCACGCCTACAACGGCACATCCAAGTTTGAGTCTGCAGGGAAATTTGAAGATCTGCGTGCAGTATTCTCCGTCCACCCAGAGCCGTTCACGGTTGTTGCGCGTGCTGATGCCGGCATCAAAACTTTTGATGATCTGAAGGGCAAACGCGTCAACATCGGCAACCCTGGCTCCGGTCAACGCGGCACGATGGAAGTTCTGATGGAAGCCAAAGGCTGGACGACCGATGACTTTGCGCTCGCCACAGAATTGAAAGCTGCCGAGCAGTCCGCAGCACTGTGCGACAATCAGATCGACGCAATGGTTTATACAGTTGGCCATCCATCAGGTTCGATCCAGGAAGCGACAACAGCCTGCGATTCCGTTCTTGTGACGGTCGATGGTGCCCAGGTCGAAAGTCTGATCAATGACAACTCTTTCTACCGTTCCGCCAACATTCCCGGCGGCATGTACCGTGGCAGCGATGAGGCAACAGCGACTTTTGGTGTTGGTGCGACTTTCGTAAGCTCCGCAAAAGTGTCTGATGACGCTGTCTACACTGTCGTGAAAGCCGTGATGGAAAACATCGAGGACTTCCGGAAACTACACCCGGCCTTTGCAAATCTTGATCCAAAAGAGATGGCGACCGCTGGTCTGTCAGCTCCGCTGCATCCTGGCGCTGAGCGCTACTACAAAGAAGCTGGTTTGATTGACTAGTCATCTTTTTGGAAAGGGCGGGTTTCCGCCCTTTCCACTTCTGGTCCGCTGATACGGGACTTTTTGAAAAGACAGAATTGAGGCAGGGGCCAAATGACGAATTCAGGTGACAACAACTCAGCGCTTAGCGAACAAGAGCTCCAAGACTTAGTTGCTTCATCGGACTCAGGCGCCCGGTCGCCACAAGGGTCTGTCGGTATTTTGCTGGCAACCATCGCCGTTGTGTGGTCGGTGTTTCAAATCATCCTTGCGTCACCCCTCGCAAACTATATTTTGCCAGGCGACCTCATCAACAATTCGCGCCAAATTCATCTGGCTTTCGCGATATTCCTTGCTTTCATGGCCTATCCGGCCCTCAAATCGAGCCCCCGCAACTTTATCCCAATTCAAGATTGGGTAATGGCCATTGTCGCCGCTTTTATCGCGCTTTACGGGTTTTTCTTTTATCAAAAAATTGTCGATGCAGGCGGGCTTGCTGATGATGTCGACAAGTGGTTTGCCCTCGCAGGTTTGATCTTATTGTTCGAAGCCGCGCGCCGCGCGCTTGGCCCTGCAATGGCAATCATCGCGACCATTTTTCTTGGCTACGTCTTCTTTGGTTCCTCAGAATTGGTTCCTGACGTTATTCGTTGGAAAGGCGCATCGCTGCAGAAAGCCATGAGCCACATGTGGATCACCTCAGAGGGTGTCTTCGGCATCGCACTGGGGGTATCGACAAAGTTCGTTTTCCTCTTCGTGCTGTTCGGCGCACTGCTGGATAAGGCCGGCGCGGGCAATTATTTTATCAAAATGGCGTTCGGTGCCTTGGGTCACCTCAAAGGCGGCCCAGCCAAAGCTGCCGTTGTTGGTTCGGCTGCAACTGGCCTCATCTCCGGCTCCTCAATTGCAAATGTTGTGACGACTGGCACGTTCACCATCCCGCTGATGAAGCGGGTTGGCTTCAGTTCTGAAAAGGCAGGCGCGGTTGAAGTTGCCAGCTCTGTGAACGGACAGATTATGCCGCCCGTCATGGGCGCTGCAGCGTTCTTGATGGTTGAGTATGTGGGTATTTCCTATGTCGAAGTGATCACACACGCCTTCTTGCCCGCCGCGATTTCCTACATCGCACTGGTCTACATCGTGCATTTGGAAGCGGTGAAAACCAACATGCCGACGCTGGGTAATCGCGTCGTCTCCATGGGTAAGACCATAGGCGGTATGGCCGCATTTTTTGCTGGCTTTGCAGCTCTTTGCTACGGCATCCAGTATCCCGTGGGTTGGATCACCTCTTTGTTTCCTGAAGGGTCCGGAATGATCTTGGCCCTGCTCGTTTTCGTCGCTTATGCGGCCCTCCTCTATGTCGCGGCTCAGGTGCCCGATCTGGAGCCGGATGATCCCCACGCCAAGGAAGTCGAGTTGCCGGTCGTTGGCGAGATCTACAAGGCTGGCCTCTACTATCTCCTGCCTATCATCGTGTTGGTTTACTTCCTGATGATCGAACAAAAATCGCCGGGCTTATCCGCTTTTTGGGCAACGGCTTTGCTGTTCATCATTCTGCTGACCCAACGACCTTTGAAAGCGCTTTTCCGCGGTCAAATGGGTATGAGCGCACCTGTAAAGCAGGGTGTGGGTGATCTAAACCAAGGTTTGATCGACGGTGCCAGAAACATGATCGGCATTGGTCTTGCTACGGCAACGGCCGGTGTCATCGTTGGTACGGTCACTCTTACGGGTGTCGGTCAGGTGATGGCGGATTTGGTGGAATTCCTGTCCGGCGGCAATCTCATATTGATGCTGGTTATGGTCGGTTTGCTTAGCCTCATCCTGGGCATGGGTCTTCCCACCACAGCCAACTACATTGTGGTGTCATCTTTGATGGCAGGCGTGGTGGTGGAATTGGGCGCGCAATCCGGTTTGATTGTCCCGCTCATCGCCGTTCATTTGTTCGTCTTCTATTTTGGGATCATGGCGGATGTTACACCGCCGGTTGGGCTGGCGAGCTTCGCGGCCGCGGCGGTGTCTGGCGGTGATGCCATCAAGACCGGCTTCGTTGCCTTCTTCTATTCGCTTCGCACTGTCGCACTGCCATTCGTTTTCATTTTCAACACCGATTTGTTGTTGATTGATGTGGGGTTTGCGCAAGGTGTTTTGGTGTTCGTAATAGCCTCGATTGCAATCTTGGTTTTCACGGCGGGCACCATGGGCTGGTTCCTGACGAAGAGCCGCATCTATGAAAGCGTGGCTCTTGTTCTGATTGCCTTCATGCTCTTCCGTCCAGACTTTGTGATGGACCGCATTCAGCCTCCATTTGCGACGATCGAACCGGCCAATTTCACTGAAGCTCTGGGCTCCGCTGTGGATGGTCAAGAGTTGCGCCTCACTGTCGATGGGCCGGATTTTGATAGCGGTCAGTCGAAGTCAACGACGTTGGTTCTTCCCATTGAGGGTGAGGGAACGGGTGCTGAACGTCTGGCCGCTTCTGGCCTCGCTTTGATCGAAGAGGGTGGCATTGTAAAAATGGATGAACCGTCTTTCAGTTCACCATTTGCAAATGTGCTTGGTGGCTTCGACTTCTATGCTGATGAGCCGGTCACATTGCAGAGCGTCAAAGCGCCGTCCTCACAACTGCCTAAGGAGTTGGTCTTCATTCCGGCCCTCCTGTTGCTGCTGTTGATCGCTATGCTTCAGCGTCGCCGTATGCCGAAAGAGACACCGCTTGCCGAAGGAGTTCCGTCATGAGTTCTTCAATCCTATGCGCAATTGATATCAGCGACACCGGAAAGGATCGTGAGGTTCTCAAGACTGCGATAAAATTGGCCAGGCTGGACGATGTGCAACTGGATGTTGTGACGGTCGTGCCGGATTTTGGAATGAGTTTGGTTGGTGGCTATTTCAACAAGACGCACCACGACGAAATGATGAGTAATGCGAAAGAGCAATTGAGCGCAGAGGTTCTCGAAACCGCAGGCTCAGAACTCAATGCCAAAATCAGGCATATCGTGGTGTTTGGGAAAACCTACGAGGAAGTGCTGAAGACAGCCAAGAAGGCCAACTCATCTCTCATCGTGGTTGGCGCGCATAAAGCTGACCTGTCTGAATTCCTGCTGGGCCCAAACGCAGCGCGGATTGTGCGGCACTCAACCTGTTCGGTCTATGTGGTCAGAATATAGTCCTCAACGGTTTGAGCGGGAGGCGTACCCGCCCAATTGAAAACGCCGCTCATCTCTAGCGTGCGCTCCAAAAAAGGAGATCAAAGATTGTGCCGCGGGCTGCTCGTGATCGGTCTGCAACGCCGCCGCCAGACGGTACCGGCGTTCTAGGGGGTAATTCCAACCGGACGGCGCGAAATAGCGCCGTCCGAACATCGCTCCGCGTAATTTGAAGCTCTAAGCCTATCATCAATATTGATGATTTTTGCCTGTTCTGCCTCACCTACGTTGGTGTTCTACGCAACACGACATCAACCGGAGCGACAGGATTATGGCGCAGGAAAACACTCATCCATCCATCGGACGACGCATGAGCAGGGCGATCACGGCATGGTCTGTGGCCGCTGTGATGGCACTGTCCTCGTTGTTTGTCGCGACAAGCGCGACAGTCACGTTGAGCACTGCCATCGCGATGGAAAGCGGAGGTGGCGAAGCTTTCACGTCCGCTCCGCGCAAGAATTCCAAAACCTCCACAAGCAGCCGCCGCAAGACGGAGGAGGCGCGTAAGAAGCGTGAGGCGAAGAAGAAAAAACGTTTCTCCCTCTTCCGCCAGTCCGGAAAGACATCGGCAAGCTCTAAGGAAAAGACCAACTCTGCAAAAGTTCGCCGACAATACCGAAAGTACAACACAGCAAAATCCAGCCTTGATCGCCAAGAAAAGCGCCATGCAAAGAATCTTCGCCTCTTGAAGCAGGCGCGGAGCGATCAGCGAACGGCGAAAAACAACCGTGCAAAAGCGAAGGCCAATAAGGCGGTGGACAGGTACACCAAACGTGCAGGCAGAACGGCGAAAGATGTGACGAAGGCAAAAAACAAGGTTGCCGAAATCCGCGAGACGTTGCCTCGCGGCGTTGTCATCCTCGCCAACTAGCGGCGTCGGCTCGTCTGCCCTCAGCGACCAAGGAACAGGCGCAGCAGGTCTAGCTGACCTGATGCGCCTGTTTTTTCCAGCAAACGCCGCATATGGGTGCGGGCGGTGTTGACCGAGATGCCGAGAGCCCCCGCGTGCTGGGCAACTGAGCGGCCTTCGGCCAGGGCCAGCAACAGCCGGCCTTCAGCTTTTGAAATGTTGTGACGGTCAATGAAGTCCTGAGGGTTTCGCTCCATCACCCCTTCAGCAGCAACCAGTGCGCGGTTCAGCGCTGCGGAAACGTCGTCTGGCAGCTGGTCAAGCACCTTCACGAGCCGGTCCAGAATGTCGGGATCGGGGTCAAGATCAAGGTTCATGATGCCTAGTTCGACAGCACGCTTACGGAACTGTTCCGCCGAATAATTGTCGGATTCGATATCCGTTTCTGGTGTTTTCTTGGATGTCATTGGCACGCGCTTACCGTCGTGAACCCTTGACGGTACGCCATTTCTCCATTGTCCTTCGCAAGATTGGTCATCGCCATTCGGGAGTGCCTCATCGTGACTGCCGCCTCGCCCATTGTGCGAAACGATCCGGCCATTCGACTGGCCCAGTTGCAGGGTGTCAACGTTGCTCGCTTCATGGCGTCAGAGGCCGGGGTGTTACGGCGGGCTGTCGATCACGCGATTGCGGGGATGGAGAACAGGTTTATCGAGCGTATTCTGGTGCGCCGCATCCGCAAGGCCGTAGCCTCGCGCAATGACTGGCATGCCGCCAATGCGATGCTGCATGAAACCCGCACGGCCTACGACGAGGGCTCGATGGAAACGTTGCCGACCTTTCTTCCCGGCGCGGCGAGCCGGGACTTGCTGAAAGGGCGCAAGCCGCGACCGGAAGG
>CAKMZB010000010.1:80524-81972 GCA_929200315.1 uncultured Alphaproteobacteria bacterium
CCCGCCCCGCCATTCTTTACCTGGCTGGCGGCGGCTTCATCGTGCCGCCGTCGCGGCGCCAAAAGCTAATGGTTCAACGCCTGTCGGAAGCCACCAACTGCGAAGTTCTTCTGGCCCGTCACCGTCTCGCCCCGGAACACCCGTTCCCAACCGCGCCGGAGGACGTTGCTGTGGAATATCTCAACATTCTGAACCGCGGCTATGAGGCACAGGACATCTTTCTTGGTGCAGATACGGCGGGGGCGTCCGTCGCTCTTGGCGCTATGCAATTGTTGAAGCGGCAGAAGGCGGATCTGCCGGCCGGGGTGGTGTTGTTTTCGCCCTGGTGTGATCTCAGCCTTTCCGGCTGGTCCTACATTACCAGCAGCATCACATCCAAAAGCCCATTCCGCATGGAGACAGCCGCCTTCTGCGCCCGGCTCTATCTGCAGGGCAGTTCGGCGACAGACCCGATTGCGTCCCCGATCTTTGCCGACCTCAGCGATCTGCCGCCCATGCTCATCCACACGAGCGAAAACGACATGCATTTTGATGATGCGATGAAACTGACAGAAAACGGCAAGCGGGACGGTTGTGACGTGCGACTCAACTACTGGGATTCCCCGCGTCACCATCTGGAACGGTTGTCATCGAAGGATGCCGAACGGTCCTATGCGGAAGTGTCAAAATTCATCGACCGCGTCTGGATGCATTGAAGCGTCTTCAGGCTTGCAGCTGTGTCGCCACTGCAAGCACCACCACGATCATCATGGATACCGCCATGGCAATGTTGATGATGCGGTGGGTGCGTGCGGCGAGGTTGAGCGAGATCCCAACCCGGAGCCACAGGAAGTGGACCGGCACCCAGATTGTATTGAGGATGAGGAATTTCAACGCGACTTCCCCGGTGTAATTTTCAGGCCAAAAACTAAAACCCGTGAACAGCGCCGTACTCACCGCATAGGTTTTCGGGTTAATGATCTGCAGCGCCACACCGCCGCGAATACCGGGTGCCTTGGCCCGCTCGATAAAGGCGATTTGGCTTCCGGCAAACGCGATGCGAAGCGCCAGATAGGTAAGGTAAGCGAAGGAGGCGAGGAACAGCACCAACCGAATACGCGCATCCGCCAGGAGCAATGCCGCCAGTCCACTCACCACCGCGCCGGAGACGAAGTTGGAGCCGAGAAAAAGCCCGACCAAATAAAACGTTCCCGCCCGCCTGCCGAATGCAGAACCCACCCTGGCAAGGGACAGAACGCCCGGGCCAGGGGTGATGATGAGAAAGAAAGCAGCCGCAGCGAAGGTCAGCATGGGAAATTGCAGGTCTTCCGGTCAGTCGGTTTGAACACCGGTGGCGAACAACCAACTGAGCCATTCAACGGCAGGGTGCAAATGGTGCCCGGGGGCGGAATCGAACCACCGACACGCGGATTTTCAATCCGCTGCTCTACCCCTGAGCTACCCGGGCA
>CAKMZB010000011.1:0-13910 GCA_929200315.1 uncultured Alphaproteobacteria bacterium
CCGCCGCCGTTGCCGTTGTTGCCGCCGCCGTTGCCGCCGCCATTACCGCCGCCAGTGAGGCCATTATTGCCGTTGCCGGATCCGCCAGTGCCACCTCCGGTTCCACCGCTGCCGCCAGTGCCACCAGTGCCGCCGGTTCCACTGCTGCCACCAGTGCTACCAGTTCCGCCACCACTTCCTCCGGTGCCGCCCGCAAAGCCGTTGCCATCACCATTGCCGGAGTTTTCGCCGCCGTCGCCACCGTTACTGCCAGCGGGCGCCGATCCAGAATTTGACCTGTCAGAATCACCGGCTTCTAGGCGTAGGATGTTGTTCTGTTTGGTATCATAGATGCAGCGCGCCTCGGCGGCGGCTCCATCTTCCGGGCCACCACAACTACCGCGAAAATCCACCCGCACAAAATTGCGGGGGCTGGATGCCGTGAGGGTGGCCAAATCATGATGAATGGAAAGTCCGCTTCCCACACCCATCGAAAAGGCCGGAGTCAAGATAAGCGCCGTTGAAGCGGCGGCAACAGCGAGAAGCGGTGAAATGCGTTTCATGTTCAAGATCCGTTTGTCCGGCTCAGACACGGATTTCCGTCCTTGAGCGTCGATGACCGCCTCAGGCGGATGATGGGTCGCCGCCAGGAACACGGGGATGATCCCGACGGCACGTTCCCGTGTATCGATTGCGGATTGACGTGTGCGTCAAAAAACGCACAGGTGAGCTACCATTACGTATAGGTAAGCTATCCTTCTTGAAGGCAATCTATAGAATATGTAGAATTTCAGAAAATTCTCGCGCGAGAATTTTGTTCTTGTCCATACCGACCAACTGAGTGGTATCCAGATTTCCTACGAAATTTTCCAAAGCGTATCTTCGAATTGGAACTTTTAGCTTCTCTGCGAAGATGAAAGCTCTGAATCCTGATGGCGCCAAACGTATAGTCATGCGTAGCAAACAATTGTGTCAAAATATGAATATGCAGCACTGCTGATATGCAGCCTTTGAAACACCTTGTCGCAATTCAGGCGCTACTGTCCTTCAGTGACAACGCGCTCAAAAATGTATTCGGTTTTTTTATTACCTTCCAAGGTGCGTCACTTCTCAATCTTCCCACGAACGTAAGTCTTATGATGGGCGCATTGGCTCTCGCCTCACCCTATTTTTTGTTTTCAGGTGTCGCGGGAGTTCTAACCGCTCGCTTGCCCAGTGCCACCGTAATCCGCTGGAGTCGGTTGTTTGAAATCCCGATTTCAGTGGTTTCAGGGTTGGCAATTATTTATGAAAACATGATCCTTTTGTTGATCTGCCTGTTTGTATACTCAACCCAGTCGGCATTATTTACGACGGCGAAACTTTCATACGTCCCGGAATTAGTCTCTAAAAACAAACTGATTTCTGCCAATGCGATCCTGCAAAGTTCAACATTGGCCGGAATATTATTTGGATTGATTTTTGGTGGGTTGGCGATCGGAAACAATGAAAAGCTTCCAGTTGTTGCCGTTCTCCTTTTTGCAGCGCTTGCAGGTTTTCTAATTTCCAGAAAACTTCCTGATGTCACTTCAAGCCATAACAAGAAGTTGTCGCTTGCAGAATTGAACCCTCTATCAGCAACCCGGAGGGCGTTGCGTGTGGTGTTTCAGGATTTCAGATCGGGCACGATCGCCGTATCAATTGCCTGGTTCTGGATTGTGGGGCTGATATTAACGAGTATCTTGCCAGATGTTGCGCAGGGAAAACTGGCGATATCGGCAAACACAACAAACCTCCTAATCGCGGCGTTTGTTTTGGGAATAGCCCTTGGTGGCTTTGTTGTATCGAAACTAACGGCCGGTAGAGTTACAGCTGCTTACAGCCCATGGGCCGCAGTTGGAATGGCAGTATTTTGCGTCGAACTTTCATGGGCCGTTCAATCCTACACCATTCACCCCCCTGATCAGATCACCACATTCTGGTCATTCCTTGGTGGTTTTTCCGGATTGCGTATCCTTTTCGACCTAATGGCGATATCTGCATTTGGGGCAGCCTATTTGGTTCCGGTCTACGCGTTGTTGCAATCAATACCTGCCCGTTGTGGACGCGCTATTCTGGTGTCAGGCAGCGTCACCGTTGATGCCCTATCAAGCACAATTGCTGCAGCGCTGCTGGTTGGCCTGTTCGCTATGGGACTCACTTTTGAGGGTTTGCTGTACGGTTTGGCTGGCATCAACATCTTGATAGCGCTGCTGCTCACCAAGTCCATGTCCTCTCTCACGATCGCAGATGACGAGATTGATCACCCGGCTAACCGGGGCACATTTTCCTGATCTCTTCGACAAACAATTGCGGTTCGGCATAGATCAACAATTGCCCGCACCCCTCCACAATGTTGCAGGATGTGTTTTTTGTTTTGATACAGAGCCGCTCAACACTGTCTGCTCGATGTACGTAATTGCATTCTCCGTGGAAGAACCGAACATGTGTGTTTTGCAAAACTGCGTCCAATAAAGGTGAAGTGTCACGACTCCAGACACTCACATCCTGAGCCGTCTGAACGGGATTGCGCAAACAATAGTCGATATTGTCGCGCGAAATCTTCCAGTGATCATCAAGATGCAAGATTTCCTGGTCAGCTGGAGAACCGTCGTAAAAATACGATACCAGCCGTTGCTCAGCTTCTCTGCCGCTGTAAAAGTCCGATGTAACCAGCTTATAAGGTGTGCGAACGGCGGGTGGGAAATAACGTGCTGCCAAAAACAGGCGCTTGGGAGAGGCTGGCATCTGATTGATCATCGAGGCGCTTTTCAAGGGCGCGCCCGTATCTGCCAGCAAGACCGTCTGACAATCTTTGCCGATCAGTTTTGTAAGCTCCAACGCGTAAAGGCCGCCGCACCGGTGACCACCCAGACGTTGGGGCGATACGCCAAGTCTCTCAATGACCTCTAAATGAGATTTTGCCCAATGCTTGGGTGTGTGGCTAATCGGTCTTCGTGTTGTCCCACCAAGACCTGAACGGCACGGGGACACGATCTTCAATCCCTGTTCAGCCAGTGACGCAACGATCTTGGGGGATAAAACTGGAGAACTTGAAGTCTGGATGAAATAAAATGCCGTTCCGTCCAAATCACCCGATTCTATGACTTCAACGGCAGTCCCATCGGACAATTCTACAGTTTGTGTTCTCTGCCTCGCAGGAGTGGTCAATTGCGGAAAGTAAGCTACGCTTGAAAATTCCGCCCCTTGAAGTTGGAACACCTGAACCAAACCGGACACGATCCGGGAAAGGTCAGATTGACCTTTAGCTCCCGTCTTCTGAAGAATAGAGCTTAATTGTGTGCGCAAGGTCGCCTGGCTTTTTTCCTTCCACGTGGAAATTTCTTTGATTGTCAGCCCTCTGTATAGACTTTCAACCAAATCAAGCTCTGCTTTTGTTAGCTGAAATGCGGCTTCTAATGCGCGCTCCACATGAACACTCCATGCCGCAGTTATAGCTCTCAAAAGTAGGAATTTTTCGACTGCACCGTCCCTTTGCGATGCTTCGGTTACAATTTCCGCCAGAAATATGCTGGGTTCATTCGATTTCTCGGAGCAAAGCCTGATTACGACGCGCGGATGCTCTCTTTCACTAAAACCGGTCTTATCTGCCTGACAAAGAGATTTGAACGACTTTCCCGATTGCGGGTCATACATAAGATCCAATATATTTTGATTGGCCTTAGCAAAACTCGCGACACCAGCTTGCAGGTGTTGCGCGACTAAAGTGCCGTCCGGTCTGCACAGCAAAGCCGTGTATGGCATATCGTGAATTCGTTCCGCCAACGGACGCTCGGCATTGGCGGCCATCTTATCGAATAGCTTTCCCGCCTGTTCAAAATGGCCGATATATTCCTCGGTCCATTCAAAATCTTCCAGCTGTTTTTTTTCATCCAGCTCGCCCAGAGCCGAATACAGTTCGTCCCAAGCTTTGAAGATATCATTGTAGTCAGACGGATTCAGCGCACCGGCGTAGATGCGACTCACCAATTCGCTATTCTTCTGCCTGATTTTGGCAGCTGGATCGTCAGTCATCGCCAAACCCACATTCAGCCCCGGAATTCAAAAAACACCGAATAGAATCAATCCGCATCATTCATATGATGTATGACGGTGTTGGGCAGTTCTGATTAGCTCGGTTCCAATATCGGGCAATTTCGGGCGAATCTGCAAATGAGAAGTGGGCCTATCAGGCGTCACCACGCCAAATTGAGCAGCGGTTTGCTTGTCGCTGGCATCATTTCGCTGGGTTTGGTCGACACAAGTCTGGTCTCTTCTAACGCCCAACAATTCTGGGATGGCAATGGGGCGGCCAATGACGGCACGGTTCAGGGCGGCGGTGGCACCTGGAATACCATCAACACAAATTGGTCGAATGCAGCTGGCACGGTTAACGGAGTTTGGGTGTCCGGCGATGCCCGGTTCAGTGGTACAGGCGGAACGATAGAGATTGACGGTGTATTGGCGGTAGAGGATCTCACCTTTTCTGCTACCGGATACACCTTATCCGACTCTGCTGCTCCCCAGGGCGGGCTAACTTTCAGCCCCACTAGCTCTACGATAGACGTGACCAGTGCTGGCCATTCAGCAACCATCAGCGCGGCCATAGCTGGCCCCGCAGGGAGTTTATTCACCAAAACAGGTGCGGGAACGTTAACGCTTGCGGGAACCAACACCTTTACCGGTACAACCACAATAAGTTCCGGCACGCTGGTTCTCTCCGGAGGCGCAGCGCTTGCTGATACTGCTGTGGTTCACGTGAGTGGAGGAACACTAGAGACCGGCCCGGGAATGGTGGGCGAGACCATTCAAACATTGAATATCAACAACGCAGCTTCGGTTGTTGATACCACAAACAGCTCCCTGATCACGACAAGCACAAACCTGTCCAGCGGAACCGTGCGGGGAAGCCAACTAACGGCAAATAGATTCACGATGTCCGGCGGCACAATTCAAGCAGGCGCAGCTGTAAATGCAGATTTTTTTGGCCGCACCGGTGGAACGCAAAATGGCACTGTGTCGGGAAGCTATGAACTAACCGCTCTTGGGGGAACGATAACGGCGCTCGGTGCAGACGGAATTGCAGCAAGCAATGCCAGCACAGCAGGAATTACACTTGCCAGCTCTGCAAACGCGACCGCCATCAACAATGCTGCGGGAAGTGGAATTCAACTTAGCAATTCAAACGGTGGCAATCTTTCAGTCTCCATCAACGGCGCTGTTACAGGTTCGACCAACGGTATTGATCTTGATCAAGCGGGGTCGGGCAACGTGATGGTGACCATTGGGGCTGGCGCGAATGTGCGCGGCAACGATGGCGATGGCATCAATATCGTCTCTACGAGCAACGACTCGGTCATCGTGACGGGTGGCAGTGCAACAACTACGATCCGCGGTGCTGCTGCTAGCGGTCCTGCCGCCGGTAGCGACGGGATCGATATTCAGGCGTCTGGAAACACGACAGTTAGCGTCAACGGAACCATCACCGGTGATCCCGGCGTGATATTTACGTCTTCAGCCGGAGCGAATTTCACACTGATCGGTGCAGGAAATGTGACCGGTGTGGGTGACGAAGGCGTCCTTGTCAGTACCACAGGCGGCAATGGTAATGTTGTCATCAACCGTGACGGCGATATTCAGGGCACCACGACTGGAGTTAGTGCCACATCAAGAGGCGGAAATGGCAGTGTCACCGTAACCGCGGCCGCTGGCCGAACAATCAACGGCGATACGGTAGCCGGTGTAAGAACATTTACAGAATCCGGGCTCACCACTGTTGATGGCGCAGGCTCGATATCAGGTTCGCGCTTTGGCATTGAAGCCGAATCAACAACGGGAGGCGCGATCCGAATCCTGGGTACAGGAACAACAACCGCAACTGGCAACCTGTCTTTCGCGATCAGAGCAGCAGTTGGCGGAGGGAATGGGTCGGTTACGATCAACCGCACGGGCCTGGTGGCCAACACTAATTTGGGAGGCCCTGCCGGCGGCATCGCAGCATTCACAGCAGGAACTGGTGCGGTGGACGTTACGACCGGAGCTGTAAGCCTTTCCTCCGCCATTGGCGGTTCCACCGGAATATTCGCTGGAAGCGCAGGTGGCGGCGACATAATGGTCAACAATACCGGTGCCGTAAATGGTGGTAATGTTGGCATCTCTGCAAGAACGACGGCGGCTGGTACAGTCACAGTCAATCTCAATGGTGATGTTGGGAATACGGCGGCCCCTACTAACCAAGGTGTGAGCGTACAAACGGTTTCAGGAACCAGCACTATTCAGGGCAGCGGCAATATTTCAGCCGGCAGACTTGGAATACTCGCCGATTCTATTGGTGGCGGTGATGTTCGCGTTTTAGGCACGGGGCGGACGACCACCACTCTGGCAAATTCAAGAACCATTCGCGCCATTCAAACTGGTGGCAATGGAAACGTGATCGTCAATCGCAGCGGATTACTGACCAACTCTGGTACCGGTGCGACCCGTGGCATAGACGCTTCGACCGTCGGAACCGGCTCCGTCACCGTGACCAATACGGGCGGAGTTGTAATTGCGGGAACAGGATCCAACGCGATTTTTGCGCAACATACAGGCGGCGCAACAGCAGATGTGACGGTCAACGGACCTGGCGCGATTTTGAGCACTGGTACTGGGGCATCGAACGGAATTAATGCGAGCAATGATTCTGGCGGACGCGTGAATATCAATTCAGGTGCGATAACACTCGCTGCAACTTCCACGGGCGCAGGCATCCTTGCAAGGTCAACCGGCGGCGGCAACATCGCAGTGCGCAATGGCGGTGCAATCAACGGCGGCATGACAGCCATTGATGCCTTGGGAACGGGTGCATCTGCAGTCAGCATCACAACGGCGGGCGCCATCGGCAATACACTGGCACTGACGGGCTACGGAATTAGAACGGCAACAGATAACGGTGCAATTGCGATCTTGCTTGGTGGAGACCTGACCTCCGGCGGCGATGGGATCAACGCAACGTCGCTGACAGGCGATATCACGATCAACGGAGCCGGAAACGTCACTGGAGGCACGGCCGCAGGTGATAAAGGCATCCGGACAATTGCCACGACAGGCGCAACGACTATCAGCGCAAATGGAACGATCGGCGGCGGCTCGGGCATTATTGCAGATTCAACCGCCGGAGAAATTTCGATCAGTGGCATTGGTCATGTGATGGGATCAGCCTCTGAGGGTATATTGGCAATCGCGTCAAATGGCGGTGCGATATCGATTAGTCGTAGGGGCAACATAACCGGTGCCACAAATGGCATTTCTCTGACGTCCTTTGGTGGTGACGTCGCTGTAACCACCGGAGGAGATGTCACCGGAACGTCTGATGCAGGTATTAACATCGGAAGTGCCACCAGAAACGCCATGATCAATATAGGGAATGGACATAAGATAACCGGCGCCACGTCAGCGGTTCGTTCTGCCGCTGATGCATTGAGCATCACAAACAACGGCGAACTTACAAATACCGGCCCCAACAATCAGGTGATTGACATCCAAGTGGGCACTTTCAACCTGACCAACAATGGTTCGCTGTCAGGGTTTGTGCAATCCGCTGCAGGGACCACCACTACAATAAACAACAATGGTCAATGGTTGATTGGAGGTGGAAATTCTGTTCTGGCAGGTACAGATGTTATCAACAATGACGGCCATCTGACTGCAACAGGCATAAACACGATCAACGGTATTGAATCGTTTAATAATACTTCTTTGAATTCATTGGTTGTCAATGGAAACTTGACGCTTGGAGCTGCGATATTCAACAACAGCGGTCGTATTGCCATGCAGAATGGCAATATTACGGACCGGACAACAATTAACGGCAACCTTGTTTCATCCGGCTCTGCCATCATTGATGTGGATATTGATCTGGCCAACGGCAACAGCAATGGCCAACAGCTCAGCGATCAGCTCATTGTTAGTGGGGATCTGAGCGGCACAGGTGTTGTTAGCTTTGCTCAAAGCGGACCATTGGGGATGCAGGACAATGACATTGTTGTAGTCGATGTCTCTGGCAACAATTCTTCAACATTCACATCCGTTGGCTTGCCTGCAGACGGCGGTGCTGTCGAATATGACTTTGTAAAACGAGGCAACAATTGGGTCGTAGCCAGCCAGGTTGGCATGTCGCTTAGTAGCCTGGTGACCAACGTGACCGCCGTGCAATCCTTGATCGGCACGATAGTCAATAAGCCAACCAGTCCCTACGTCACCCGCCTAAACGGCATTGAACAGCAAATTTGTGGCGCGGGCCCGTGGGCACGTGCTGCAGGCAGCAACGGTTCTATCAAAAGTCAAACATCCAACGGTGTTTCGACCGCTGCTTCCCATGTTGATGTGAGCTACAAAGGTGTCCAATTTGGTCTCGACTATGGGTGCTACAATGCGTCCTCGGGAATGGATTTGGCCTTTGGGCTGAATGCGGGTTTCAGCCGGGGGGCAACATCGCAAACTGTCGCCAGAACGGGCGCAAGTGTAACGAAATCAGATTTTGAACAGGGGTTCGGCGGCGCATATCTTTCGTTTGCTCATGGAGGTTTGCATGCAAACCTACAGGGCCGCTACGATCAGGTGACGTTTGAATACGACAATGCAAGACTAGGCTTGGCGAACGCTAAGCAGAAAAGCCACCGCTATAGCGTTAGCGGATCAGCCGAATACATGTTCCCCATCAATTCATTTTATGCCGCCCCAAAGGTTGGGTTTAGCTATTCAAACACCAGCTCTTCGGCACTTCAGCTCGGCAATGTGGGAACGTTATCACCCAATGACTTTAACTCTGCCATTGCGTTTGGCGGGGTAACACTGGGGCAGAACATTGAGAGAGATAGCGGCACTATTTTTCAGCCGTTTGTGGCAGCAAATTATTTCCATGATTTTGCAGCCGACCCTAAATCGCTCTTTACCGATGCAACCACAGGTGTTCACCGCATTCTGCAATCTGAAACACCAAGCGGATTTGCTGAAATCAGCGCAGGTGTGAACTTTACCAAGAGTTTGGAAGGCAGTGGTGGCGGCCGTCAGGTTTCCACATCTGCTAAGCTCGAGTACAGAACCGGTGAAAATGTTGAGGCTCTCGGCGCTACTTTGCAATTCAGAGTCCAGTTTTAGGTCTTTCAAGACCAAGTCACCGAAGATTTTAGATTATGCAATCGAACACATGAATCGTCGCTGAGCCGCCGACAGCTCCGTTGGGCCGCTTGCCCGGCACGCTCAACCCCTCACGCCGCACCTGATCAACGCATCAGCGGCGGTGTGAAGAGGCTGGAAGGTGCTTTACTGTTCAAATTCTAATAGGAAATATCAGACAGCCGGTCCGATCTGGTGCCCCCTGCCGGACTTGAACCGGCACGGTCTTTCGACCTACGGATTTTAAGTCCGCTGCGTATACCAATTTCGCCAAGGGGGCGTTGGTGCCGTGTAGCGGCAAGCAGGAGGTATCGGCAAGCATGGATGAAACTCAACCCACCATTGTCACCGCCGGTATGGTGGTGATTGGCGATGAAATCCTCTCCGGCCGCACCAAGGACGCCAATGCAGGCCACGTTGCTGAGCGTATGACAATGCTTGGCATTGATTTGAAAGAAGTGCGTTTCGTCGGCGATGAGCAGGATGCCATTGTTGAAGCCGTCAACACGCTGCGCCACCGCTACACCTATGTGTTCACCAGCGGTGGCATCGGCCCTACCCATGATGACATTACAGCAGACGCCATCTCCGCCGCCTTCGGCGTGGCCTGCACCCACCACCCCAAAGCCATGGCGGACATGGCGGCCTATTATAAAGGCCGGGGTGTAGAATTTACCGAGTCCCGCCAGCGCATGGCCCGCACGCCGGAGGGGGCGGAGCTGATCGACAATCCGGTATCAAGAGCCCCCGGCATACGCACCGGCAATGTTTACACGATGGCCGGCGTGCCGAAGATCATGCAGGCCATGCTCGATGCCATTGCTCCGACACTCAAAGGCGGCGCGAAAATCCATTCCCGCCATCTCGACGCACCCCTCGGCGAGGGCGACATCGGTGCACCCTTCGCGCAGCTTCAGGAAATGCACCCCGAGACCATGCTTGGTTCCTATCCACGGTTTGAAGGCGGCAACATCACAACCCAGCTTGTGGTGCGCGGCCGCGACATCGCCAAGGTTGATGCCGCCATGGCAGAGGTGGAGGCAATGGTGGAGAGGCTCACGCCGTGAATTGAAGCGCGCGCCGCCCTGCGCTATCGCATCCGCCACCCCGCAAGCCCAGCAGAGACCCGCGCCATGTCCGCCCCACCCAAAGCCTTTCCCGTTTCCTGGGATCAGTTTCACCGCGATTGTAAGGCACTCGCATGGCGTCTGGCAGGTCCGGGCAAGGATGAGATGCAATGGAAGGCTGTCGTCGCCATCACCCGCGGCGGCCTCGTTCCGGCGGCAATTATTGCCCGCGAGCTGGGCATCCGCACCATTGAGACGGTCTGCATCGCCTCCTATCACGAATACAAAGACCAGGGTCAGCTTGATGTCATCAAGGGTATCGACCAATCCATGGTGAACGATGATGGTGGGCGCAACGTCCTCGTCATTGATGATCTCACCGACACCGGCGCCACCGCTAAGAAGGTGCGTGAAATGCTGCCCAACGCCCATATCGCCACAGTCTATGCCAAGCCCCAGGGCGTGCCGACGGCCGATACATTTGTCACGGAGGTTAGCCAGGACACCTGGATCTATTTCCCGTGGGACATGGAAATGAGCTACGTGGAGCCGATTTCAGGTCTCAAGGACGGCTAGATTGGCGCAAAAACCGGCTCGCCCGGCTCGCAAAGCCGCCGTCTCTTTCATCATCGCTGTGGTCATTATCGACATGTTGGGCATCGGCCTGACATGGCCGATCCTGCCGCAATTGGTGAAGGAGCTGACCGGCAAGGAAATCGGAGACGCAGCTGCGATCTACGGTCTGCTGCTCTCCGGCTATGCCGTTATGCAGTTCTTCGTCTCGCCACTGCTCGGCATGTTGTCAGACCGGTTTGGCCGACGACCGGTGCTGCTCATTTCGCTCGCCGGACTTGGCGCCAACTACGTCCTTCTCGCCCTCGCACCGACCCTGACACTCATCATTGTCGGACGGCTACTTGCTGGTGCGCTCGGCGCGACGATCTCCACCACCTATGCCTACATCGCCGATGTCACGCCGAAGGAAAAACGCGCGGGCGCCTTTGGCCTGATCGGTGCAGCCTTCGGGGTCGGGTTTATTATTGGGCCGCTGGTTGGGGGCGTGCTTGGGGAAATTGACCTGCGGCTGCCGTTCTGGGTGGCGTCAGGCATGTCGCTTATTGCAGTTGTCTTCGGCGCGATGGTGCTGCCGGAATCGCTGCCGCCAGAAAAGCGCCAGGCCATCGATTTGTCCAAGGCCAATCCGTTGAAGGCTTTCAGCTATATCAGCCGATATGCCGCGCTGACGGCGCTTATTGCGGTTTTCTTTCTGACCGGTCTTGCACAACAGGGCTTACAGGGCATCTGGGTGCTCTGGACCGAGGTTCAGTTCGGTTTCGGCGTGGCGGAGGCAGGATATTCACTGGCCTGGGTCGGTGTCTGTTCAATGCTGGTGCAGGGCTTTCTGGTGCGCAAGATCGTGCCGGTCTTTGGCGAGCGAAACGTCATCTTTGCAGGTTTTGCGATCTCAGCGATTGCCTTTCTCGTCCTGCCCTTCCTCACCACGGGCTGGATGCTCTATCCAGGCATTGCCTTTCATATTCTGGGTTGGGGTTCAGCTGGCCCGGCGCTGCAGTCGCTCATGTCGCAAGCCGTGCCGGACACTGAACAAGGTCTGCTCCAGGGCACGATCAACAGCGTCAACACTTTGGGGCTCATCATCGGGCCGGTGGTTGCCACGCAGATCTTCAACGCGTCCACCGGGATCAACGCACTGTTGCCCAATGCTGGTGCGTTTTTCTGGATTGGCAGTGCGCTTTTCGCCGCGTCTTTTGTCATCCTGACCGTTACACGGATAAAGCCAACACCGCTTAACGATTGAGCTGGCGCAGCAAGTCCACATCCGGATAGCCATCTGCCAGCACCCCCATGCGGCGCTGCTCGATAGCGATGGCGGCACGCACGTCCCGCGTGATGCGGCCGGCGTCGTTGGAAAGAACGTGCCCTCGTGCGCGCAGCGCCTTTTGTATCGCGAGGCGTTGGTCGCGATTGACGGTTTCAGCACTTGGCCATTTGAGATTGATCGCCGGGCCGCCGCGCAGACGGTCAGCGGTTAGCGCCACGGAAAGGCTGTAGGAATCGGATGAATTGTAGTCGCGGATCACGTCGTAATTCAGCGTGATGAGAAAGGCCGGCCCCTCCGCGCCTGCCGGAAAGAAGGAAGTTGCCTCTCCGCCCCTTGGAAAGCGCGCGCCGCTGCGGGCCTTCGCGCCGATCTTGTGCCATTCGCTCCACGATTTTGTCTGCGCTTCCCGCGCCAAGCCGTCAGGCCAGCGCACCGCGTATCCCCAGGGTTGACCCGCTATCCAACCCTTCTCCTTCAGGTAGTTGGCGGTAGAGGCAAGCGCGTCCGGCACGCTGCGCCAGACATCGCGCATTTTGTCGCCGTCAAAATCCACCGCATAGGAGATGTAGCTGGAGGGGATGAATTGTGTCTGTCCCATCGCCCCCGCCCATGAGCCGACAAAGCGGCTGCGCGGCAGGCCCTCGGTCTCCAGAATAAGCAGCGCATCAAGGAACTGGCTGCGGAAAAAATCGCCACGGTATTTCTGCGCAGCGAGCGTGGCGAGGGAGCGGAAGACATCGCTCTTGCCGATGTTGCCGCCAAAGCCTGTCTCCATTCCCCAGATAGCGGCGACGACGTAGGGATCGGTGCCGAAGGTCTTTTCGATCCGCTCGAAGGTGCGGCGTTGGCCTCGCATTTTGCCCTGGCCGCTTCGCGCAAGGCTGCCCACACGGCGCTCTATATATTGGCCGATCGGCCTGACGAGCTCCGGTTGACGCCGTGTTAGCCGCTCTATCTGCGGGTCAATGGTGAGACCCCGCGTGGCGCTGGCAAAGGTGGCATCAGAAATGCCGAGCTTGGTCGCATCTGGTTTAACCGATTTCAAAAAGGCGTTCATGTCCGCCGCAAATGTGGTGGCGGGAATAAGGAGGATGAGCGTGGCGAAGAACAAACGGGTCATCGCACCAGCGTGCCAGAAAGCGTGAGTCGGTTGAAGCACCGTCCTTGATTGCGATTCCTCCACAGGCTGACCCGATTGGGGGGGGCGATTCTGGGGATGAATTGCCGAGAATCAGGAGACGCAAAAATCGCCGATTCTGACAAGCGCGAAAAATTTTATTTTTTTGCATTGTGGCGATCCGCAGCACCAAAGGCGACAAGGGTCTGGTTTCGCGGTTCTTTTGTCCGAGCCACCGCAATCTTAACACTTCATTAATCTTTCAGGCCCTCCATACCACCCGTTGTATCTATGACAGCGGAGTGACACATTATCTGGACGCATCGCCATGTAAGTGGGGCGGTCGCTAGCAACTGATACAAAGCATTGTAACAGGGGCGCCGGGGGGGAGCGAGGCAGCATTTTGGAAGGGGCAAACCATGCTCCGGTCAAGCGGCCCAACCTGACGCAACGCAGCGGCTTAACGGGTGATTGCGAACACAATTTCAGGCCGCGGCCGACTTTGAACGTTGTTTGGTTTTGCCGCCAACGGTCGGGGTGAGGTGGCGGAAGGCCAATGCGAGGCGATCCGGGTTTTGACCGATCGGCAAGCTGCGGTGGAGTGTCTGTGGATGGGATGTCCCGTTAGCAGGTGCTGGTTTTGAGGGCCTTGGCGCAGCGTATCGCGTCAGCCAACGTGAGAAGGCGGTGCAAGGGGAGCACCTGACCGGCTTGTCACGAGAGACATGAA
>CAKMZB010000011.1:13920-81626 GCA_929200315.1 uncultured Alphaproteobacteria bacterium
AATACGGGTGGCAGCGGGGACAATCATATTGCGGGATGCTCAAGACGGGCATTGCCGCCAAACGGACAGAGAAGCGCCATGAAGATCACACGCCATTACACCACAGCCGGTCAGTCACCCTTCGCGGCCATTCCTATGCGCAAAGCGACGAGCGAGATCCGCAACCCGGACGGGTCGGTGGTCTTCAAGCTTGAGGACATTTTGGTGCCGGAGCAGTTCAGCCAGGTCGCCTCCGACATCATCGCGCAGAAATATTTCCGCAAAGCCGGTGTGCCCGCCAAGCTGAAGAAGGTTGAAGAGAACTCCGTCCCGTCCTGGCTGTGGCGTTCTGAAGAAGACAAAGCGGCGCTGAAAAAGCTGCCTGAAGAAGAGCGTTACGGCCCGGAAATGACGGCTGAGCAGGTTTTCTCTCGCCTTGCCGGCACCTGGACCTATTGGGGCTGGAAGGGCGGCTATTTCGACGCCGAGGAAGACGCTCGCGCTTATTATGATGAGCTTTGCTTCATGCTGGCCACCCAGAAGGTCGCGCCTAATTCACCCCAGTGGTTCAACACCGGTCTGCATTGGGCTTACGGCATCGATGGCCCGGCCCAGGGGCATCATTATGTGGACTTCAAGACTGGCAAACTGACCAAGTCCAAGAGCTCCTATGAGCACCCTCAGCCCCACGCCTGCTTCATCCAGGGCGTTGGCGATGATCTGGTGAATGAAGGCGGCATCATGGACCTTTGGGTGCGTGAAGCACGGCTCTTCAAATATGGTTCCGGCACCGGCTCCAACTTCTCCCACATCCGCGGCGAGAACGAGCCCCTGTCGGGCGGCGGCAAATCTTCGGGCCTCATGTCTTTCCTCAAGATTGGTGACCGCGCTGCCGGTGCAATCAAGTCCGGCGGCACAACACGCCGGGCTGCTAAAATGGTCGTCGTCGACATCGATCACCCCGATATTGAGAACTATATAGACTGGAAGGTGAAGGAAGAGCAGAAGGTTGCCGCTATCGTGACCGGCTCCAAGGTCGTCTCCAAACACATGAAGGCCATCATGTCGGCCTGCGTGAATTGCGAAGCCTCCGACGACCAGTGCTTTGATCCGGCCCGCAACCCGGTGCTGAAGCGCGAAATCCGCGCCGCCAAGAAAAACGCGGTGCCGGAAAACTACATTGCCCGTGTCATCATGCTGGCCAAGCAGGGCTACACCGACATCGACTTCCCGGTTTACAACACCGACTGGGATTCCGACGCCTACCTCACGGTGTCTGGTCAGAATTCCAACAATTCGGTTTCCATCAAGGATGACTTTCTACGTGCCGTTGAAGATGGCCGCACATGGAACCTGATCCGTCGCAAAGATGGCGAGGTCGCCAAAACCGTTGAAGCCCGTGATCTGTGGGACAAAATTGGCAATGCCGCATGGCAGTCCGCCGACCCAGGCCTGCATTACAACACCACCATGAACGACTGGCACACCTGCCCGGCTGCAGGCCCGATCCGCGCGTCCAACCCGTGCTCTGAATATATGTTCCTGGACGATACGGCCTGTAACCTCGCCTCGCTGAACCTCCTCCAGTTCCGCCGTGAGGACAAAAGCTTCGACACCGAAGCCTTTGAACACGCGACGCGCCTGTGGATGATCGTGCTGGAAATTTCCGTGCTGATGGCGCAGTTCCCGTCGAAGGAAATTGCCCAACTATCCTACGATTATCGCACCACCGGCCTCGGCTTTGCCAACATTGGCGGCTTGCTGATGACGGCCGGCATTTCCTATGATTCCGATGAAGGCCGCGCGATCTGCGGGGCAATCACGGCGATCATGACGGGGGTGTGCTATGCAACTTCGGCTGAAATGGCCAAGGAGCAAGGCCCCTTCCCGGGCTATAAGCCCAATGCCGACAACATGGCCCGTGTCATGCGCAACCACCGCCGCGCAGCCTATGGCAATGCGGATGGTTACGAAGAGCTTGCCGTCAACCCGGTGGCGCTGGACCATGGGTCCATCGAGCAGAAAGACCTGATTGAACGCGCCAAACATGCCTGGGACCAGGCCGTGGAACTTGGCACCAAACACGGCTACCGCAACGCGCAGGCCACTGTGATTGCGCCCACAGGCACGATCGGCCTTGTGATGGATTGCGACACGACCGGCATTGAGCCGGACTTTGCGCTGGTGAAATTCAAGAAGCTCGCCGGTGGCGGCTATTTCAAAATCATCAACCGTGCCGTGCCGGAGGCGCTCTCCAATCTCGGCTATGATGAAAAACAGATCGAAGAGATCGTCACTTACGCGGTCGGCAATGGCACGCTGAAAGGCTCCAACGCCATCAGCCACGGCGCGCTGGAATCGAAGGGCTTTGGTCCCGAGCAGATCAAGGCCATCGAAGAAGGCCTCGCACAGGCCTTCGACATCAAGTTTGCCGTCAACAAGTTCTCGCTGGGCGAAGCCTTCTGCAAGGACGTGCTGGGCTTCACCGATGAGCAGTTGAACGACTTCTCCTTCGACATGCTCGCAGCGCTTGGGTTCGAGAAAGACGAGATCCAGGCCGCCAACATCTATTGCTGCGGCGCCATGACGCTGGAAGGCGCACCGGGCCTGAAGGACGAGCATCTGGCGGTCTTTGACTGCGCCACGCCCTGTGGCCGCATCGGCACCCGCTCGCTCTCCACGGCAAGCCACATCAAGATGATGGCCGCGGCGCAACCCTTCATCTCCGGCGCGATCTCCAAGACTATCAACATGCCCAACGATGCCTCGGTTCAGGACTGCACCGACGCTTATATGATGTCCTGGAAACTGGGCCTGAAAGCCAACGCGCTTTATCGCGATGGTTCCAAACTCTCCCAGCCCCTCAACGCATCCCTCGTGGAAGATGATGACAATGAGGACGCGCTGGAAGACCTGCTGGAAGCGCCCAAGACGGCTCAGGCCACGCAAGTTGTTGAGAAAATCGTTGAACGGATTGTGGAAGTCGCTGACCGCCAGCGCGAAAAGCTGCCCAACCGCCGCAAGGGCTACACCCAAAAAGCCGTCATTGGCGGCCACAAGGTCTATCTCTCCACCGGCGAATATGATGATGGCCGCCTGGGCGAAATCTTCATCGACATGCACAAGGAAGGCGCCGCCTTCCGCGCGATGATGAACAACTTCGCCATCGCCATCTCCATCGGCCTGCAATACGGCGTGCCGCTGGATGAATATGTGGAAGCCTTCACCTTCACCAAGTTCGAGCCCGCAGGCCCGGTGATGGGGAACGACGCAATCAAGAACGCAACCTCGATCCTCGACTACATCTTCCGCGAACTCGCCGTCTCATACGCAGGCCGCCATGATCTGGGCCACGTGGACACGTCCGACTTCGGCTCCACAGCGCTCGGCAAGGGCGTGAGCGAAGGCAAAGCTCAGGCGATCTCAACGGGTTTGACGCGGGGCGCAAAGCTCTCCGTGGTGGAGTCCTCCAAAGTGGGCGGCGAACCGGCAGGATCGGGCGGTTCATCGGCTAAAGGCCAAGGCGGAGCCGGTGGGACAAAAGGCTTCCCCGGCAAATCCAACGTCCGCGCAATTGCGACAAGCAAAGGCAGCGCCGCAGTCGCGATTGCCACGGCACCCGTTGCGGGGACGGAAGCCGAAGCGACCGCGTTTGCAAGGACAGTGGAAGCACCCTTGAGCGACGGGACGTTGCTGGAGCAAGGCGAAGTGTTCGACGCAAAAGTGGAAGTGCCGGTGCCGAGCAAGGACGACCAGCGGGCAATTGCGAAAATGCGTGGGTATGAAGGGGAGAGCTGCCCCGAGTGTCAGAACTTTACGCTGGTGCGGAATGGGACGTGTCTGAAGTGTGATAGTTGTGGGGGTACTACTGGTTGTAGTTAAGAAATGTCCAAGTACATTTACGAGGTCGTAGAGACATACAAGCTACGTTCAGAAGATTTTGAGGAAACCATTCACGGCGAGATACGACGTGAACTCAATCCATCAGGAGGCGAGCGTTATTCCTGGTGGATCAGTCATCACTACCGGCCGTCACAGGGCGCCTACGGAGTCTATCATCCATCCAACATTTCCGGCGAAAGTATAGACGAGGTGCGGCAGCATATGATCGCTTACATGCAAGGGTTTACTGCGGAGTTTGAGGTAAAAGCAGGTTGAACAAACACTGGGCCGTGGTGATCGAAAAAACAGAAGACGGATATTCCGCCTACGCGCCGGATTTACCGGGGTGCGTTGCTGCGGGGGATACGGTGGAAACCGTGGAGCGTGAGATGGTGGAAGCGATCCGGTTTCACGTTGAGGGGTTGAAGCTAGAGGGTATGCCGGTGCCGGATGCCGTGGCACGGGTGGAGTATGTGGCTGCATAGCAAGTTCATTAATAATAAAATTTTGATAAGTGCATCAATTTAAATTCGAATCAATAAATGACATTTTAAAAAAGGTCAGGTTTCTTCTGATATATGGGAATAGAGACTGAGAAAGAATTATCTAAACTAGCACGCAATACGTTTCTTTCCGTTTGGTCATATCCAAATCCTTTTCGTGACCAGATCAGCGGCGGTCGAACTATAGGGAAAGAGATATGCGATCTTCTCGTAATATTTGGCGAACAAGTATTAATATTTAGCGAAAAAGAAATCCAGTGGCCGAATGTTCCAACGGGACTGGCTTGGAAAAGGTGGCATAAGCGCGCAATTGTCGGCTCAGCTCGACAGCTAGCTGGTGCTGAGCGTTGGTTGCGGGATTATCCAAGCCGTGTATTTATCGACGAAAAATGCACGACGCCGATCCCCCTCGAACTACCAGATATCAGCAATTCTGAGGTTCATCGCATTGTTGTTGCACGGGGTTCCGGCGCTGCCTGCAAGAAGCACTTCGGCGGAGGCAGCGGTAGTCTGGTATACAGCCATCCGGAAATTCACGGTGGCGAAGAGGATCTATTCTCA
Source organism: uncultured Alphaproteobacteria bacterium (assembly GCA_929200315.1). GTDB lineage: Bacteria > Pseudomonadota > Alphaproteobacteria > Rhizobiales > Rhizobiaceae > Pseudahrensia. The sequence goes on from CAKMZB010000011.1 coordinate 18,846, forward strand.
TTAACCGACTTAAATCCAAACGGTAGTTTTGTGCATGTTCTGGACGATGCCACCTTACCGATTCTTCTCCGTTTCTTCGACACAATTGACGATTTTTGCTCGTACCTTAGAGACAAAGTCGAGTTCTTGCGGAGCGGAATTCTTCTAAACCACGCGGGCGAGGAAAATCTTGCCGCATACTACGCGACTAATTACGACAGTACCGATCGGCGCACCTTTTTTCCTGATGAAATAAAGAAACAGCAGCCAGAAATATTTGTCGGCATTGCTGACGAACTCTACACCAACCTCAAGAACGACCCGCAGTTCGATGCCAAGCTAATTGACGAAAAAATCTCTTACGTGTGGGATGATTTAATCGAAAAATTTATGTTCCACGCCATGTCGAACACCGGCTACAAGCAAGAAGGTTTACCGGATTACAATTTATCAGAGCATGAACAATCAGTCCGACTACTCGCCGGAGAGAGCCGGTTTAGTCGGCGATTACTCGCGGAAGCGTTCATTGAGGCGCTTGAAAAACAGAAGTTCACCGGAAAACGCTTTTTCAGAACCATTCAGCCAGGGAGACGGGATACTAATTGGCGAGGTGTGAACTACCGATATGGCTTTCTCGTTCTTCCCCAAGATAACGAATCTGAGGGCGACTACCGAGCCCGCCGGACGTCTCTAGCACTACTGTACGCTTATGACATATTTCGCCGGAATCCCACCATCACAGAAGTCGTCATTATCTCTCTGAACTCACTAAGCGATCACGGTTCCTCGGAAGACATTCTGTACATTAGACGACCAAGCAATGATGTACTGAATAACCCCGAAACCGAGAAATTGAGTTCAGATCTCCAGATCGGCACAAATTTTACATACACACCGCAAAAATCTAATGAGTTCCGTCGACCGTCAGAACTAATTCCCCGCAAGTTTGGAAACAGACGTGAACGGCGGCGGAAAAAGTCTGAATTGAAACGTGCGGAACGGAAGCCGAAAAAGAGATAGACTTAGTTGTCGGTGATATTTGCCCGCGAGCCTGCCTGTTTTAACCCGGACCCGATCAAAATCTCCAACTTGGCCCCACTTGCACCAGCCTCCCCGCGCCCCACATAATCCGGCACACACCACACCCGGACCCCGCGCCCCATGACCAAATCCGCCCAGGACTACCTCGCCGAAGCCAATGCCGCCGTGCCGCGCATCAAGGGGGCTGAAGCCGTTCCGCACCACGGCTCCGACGCCATTTTTGTTGATGTTCGGGACTCATCCGACATCGCCAAATCCGGCACAATCGCGGGAGCAAAACGCATTCCTCGTGGCTTCATCGAGTTTCGGGCCGATCCGGCGATGGAGCAGTTCCATGATGCGGATCTGAAAAAGGATTCAGCCCTCTATCTCGTCTGCGGCGCGGGCGGTCAGGCGGCTTTGGCGGGTAAAACACTCAAAGACATGGGCTACACCAACGTCACCAATATCGGCGGCATTAGTGAGTGGAAGGAAGCCGGCGGCCCGATGGAGGATTAGGCCGGAGGACTAAGCCGAAAAACCGACGCGGCGACCGGTGCTTCTGGCCACGGGGTGCCGGAGCCGGACACAGAGGCCGGGAGACACAGCCACCATGCGATAAAAAAAGGGAGCCCCAAAAATGGGCTCCCTGGATTTGCGAAATTGGGCTAGCTCCTAGCGCGCGAAACCGCCGACTTGGTCATAGAAGTTCGCGCCAAGTCCGGCCAAACCTTCGCGGACTTCACCAGCTGCCGGGCCATATACCTGTAGCCCGGTCGGCGTCAAAATAGCCAAGAACCGCTCAGCAAAGTTTGCTCCGAAGTTGGCGAGGTGAATCCCAGCATCGTCATTGGTTTCGTAACGCTCATTGATGTGGATGGTGTTCCCCGAGCGGTGCCATTCATACGATTTTGCGCCAGCTTCGGCCTTTGTAGATTCAACCATATCTGCCATCAGAGTATTGAATGCTTCGTCCTGCCCTTCAGCCAAATCTAAAGTAATTGTCCAAACAATGTCATCGCTGTTTTCGGTCATTGCGGTGTTCGTCATAAGTCCTCCAAGTAGCAGTATTGCTATCGTTGCTGTTTTGTTTGCATAAGTATTTCGATTTCTTCAGTTTTCCAACGGCTAGACCGTCGGTTCAACCCCGTTTCCGGCAGCGTTAAATCTTATTCAGTGAGCTGAATCCAGTCCAATTGACGGTATGATAAATTCGACGTCCAATTGTTGCGGTTTTGACAAACCACCCGAACCACCAATTTCCGTGCTAGGCTCCCTTTCAACGTCACAGACGCAGGGTTCGGCATGATCTCGCGGTTTCTTTTCTCTCCCGCCATTGGCGCGGTTCTTGCAACCACCGCCTCAGCCCAATCACCCGCAGCCTCTACCGAAGCCGACATGCTGCTCTGCATGGCCGCCGATGCATCGGAATCCGTTACCGCCGCCGACTACACGCTCCAGAAAGAGGGCCATGCCTCCGCGATCCGTGATCGGGATGTGGTGAACGCCATCCGGGCCGGGTGGCACGGGCGGATCGGCGCGATTTATGTCGAATGGGCCAACCACGCCCAGCAGCATATCGCCGCGCCCTGGACGGTTCTTGACGGTATGGAGAGCGCAACCGCCTTCAGCGCCAAAATTGCCGCCGCGCCGCAACCGGGCTGGATCAGCAACCCCGTGCGCAACACCGCCATCAGCGAAGCGATCATGTTTTGTATGGACCAGTTTGCCCGCGCACCGGTCAGCGCCTCGCGCTGGGTCATCGATCTGTCGTCGGACGGCACACACAATTTTGGCGCGTCCCTCGCCGACACGCGGCAAAATGCGCTTAATGCTGGCGCGACCATCAACGCACTCGCCATCATCAATTCCGACAGCCCCTTCATGTACCACACCCACGAAAATCCTGAGGGCGGATTGCCCTATTATTTTGAGAGCCAGGTGATCGGCGGCACGGGTTCGTTCGTGGAAGTCGCGGACGGGTATGAGGACTTCGCGCAGGTTATCCGCCGCAAATTCGTGCTGGAACTCTCGCAATTGCAATAGGCACGGCCGACTTCCAGTCTGCCATTCGCGAACCAACCGTGTCCATTTCCCAACCCGGCGGGCCTATTTTCTAGAGAACGGGCCTATTTTCTAATGAAATGCCGCGGTGCGGCAAATATTTGATTGGCACGTGAGAGGCGGGATACAGCTTGAGCAGAACCTGAGTTTGCCGTGCTGTTGAACGCCTTGTCTGGCGACGCCAGCGTTATCGCCGATGAATTAGACAATGAGAACGCCGCTAATTTGTTTACTGAAATCAGCTATTTGGTGAACAAAAAATGCCTGGTTCGCCGACACCCCAACACGACAGGAAGCGACGGTTAATCGTCAAGCTTGTCAGTCATATAGAGCCGTTGCGTTTCAATAGAAGCGGCCTTTGTCTCCTGCTCGGCAGTCTCTTCGCGCGACAGAAGAGCCTTGCTTTCATGCACCACCATATCCAGCAAATAGCGCAGAGTTGCAGCGTCAACGCGATCGGACATAGCCCGCAGATCTTCCGCCAAGTCTTTGATATAGTTGACGGTATCTTCGTTTTTTGTTTGCCTTTTTCGCACCACGACCTTCCCCGTTGGCCACACCCAGCAGCCATTGAAATCGCACCCGCCGACCCGCATAGCGACCCAGCCACTTTGATAACTATTGGTTGTATTCTCTCACACATGCAACCCATGGTGAAGTCGCCTTTTGCGGGAGCAAACCGCGCAAGCGTTTGCTTTGGTGAAAAGTCGCTCTTATGTGGGGCCGACGTTAGCCCGCCAGGACCTTGCCCCTTTGCCCAAGAAACTCGTGATCGTTGAGTCGCCTGCAAAGGCCAAAACCATCAACAAATATCTCGGTTCCGACTACAAGGTTCTCGCCTCATACGGCCATGTCCGTGACCTTCCGCCGAAGGACGGCTCCGTCCTGCCGGAAGAAGAATTTGCCATGAAGTGGATCGTCGATGCGCGATCCAAACCGCGCATGGCAGACATTACCCGCGAAGCCAAAGCCGCCGATGCGCTGATCCTCGCAACCGACCCAGACCGTGAGGGCGAGGCTATTTCCTGGCACGTCCTGCAGGTGTTGAATGAAAAGAAGGCACTAAAGGACAAGCCCGTGGAGCGGGTGGTCTTCAACGCGATCACCAAGAAGTCGATCCTGGAAGCGATGGAGCATCCCCGTGCCATCGACGCGCCGCTGGTGGAAGCCTATCTCGCCCGCCGTGCGTTGGACTATCTCGTCGGATTCAATCTCTCGCCGGTCCTGTGGCGCAAGCTCCCTGGTGCCCGTTCGGCGGGCCGAGTTCAGTCGGTTGCTCTGCGTCTCGTTTGCGAACGGGAGAACGAGATCGAACGGTTCAAGCCGCAGGAATACTGGACGATCCTTGGCCAGTTTGAAAACACCGCCAGGGCCCCGTTCGAAGCCCGCCTAACGGAGTTTGACGGCACCAAGATCGGCCGCCTGGATGTCGGCAGCGAAGAGCAGGCTAGCGATATAAAGCGCGCCCTCATGCGCTCATCCCTTATAGTGGAGAAGGTGGAAGCCAAGCCCACCAACCGCAATCCTTACGCCCCCTTCACCACCTCAACGCTGCAGCAGGAAGCCTCCAGCAAGCTCGGCTTTTCAGCCTCCCGCACCATGCAAACGGCGCAGCGGCTTTATGAAGGCGTCGACATTGGCGGCGAGACCGTGGGTCTTATCACCTATATGAGAACCGACGGCGTGCAGATGGCACCGGAGGCCATCGACGAAACCCGCTCGCTCATCAAGGCCGATTTCGGCGACCATTATCTGCCAACCAAGGCGCGGATCTATTCCTCCAAGGCCAAGAATGCACAAGAGGCGCACGAGGCTATCCGCCCGACAACCCTCGCGCGCCATCCCCGCGAATTGACAGGTCGTCTGGATAGCGATCAGGCGCGACTTTACGACCTGATTTGGAAGCGCACAATCGCAAGCCAGATGGCGAGCGCGCGCATCGAACGCACTTCCGCAGACCTGCGCGCAACGGCCGATGATGGCCGTGTTGCGATGCTTCGTGCCAATGGATCGGTCGTCACTTTTGACGGGTTTCTCTCCGTCTATCAGGACGCGAAAAAGGACGATGACGATGACAAACGTCTCGTCCCGCTGAAGGAAGGCGAGGAGATTTCCCGCGAAGAAATCACCGCCACGCAGCATTTCACCGAGCCGCCCGCGCGCTACTCGGAAGCCTCGCTTATCAAGAAGATGGAAGAGCTCGGCATCGGCCGCCCCTCCACCTACGCCTCTACGCTGAAGACGCTGGAAGACCGTGACTACGTCACCATCGACAAACGCCGCCTCATCCCTCAGGCCAAAGGGCGTCTGGTGACGTCGTTCCTGGAGAATTTCTTCTCCCAATATGTGGAATATGATTTCACCGCCGGACTGGAGGAAAAGCTCGACCGCGTCTCCGCTGGCGAACTCGAATGGCGCGATGTGTTGCACGATTTCTGGCGCGATTTCTCCAAGCATGTTGCCGGTACAAAAGAGCTGCGCATCACCGAAGTGCTGGATCATTTGAACGAAGCGCTCGGCCCCCTCGCCTTCCCGGATAAGGGCGATGGCTCCAACCCCCGTCTTTGCCCGGCTTGCGGCACCGGGCAACTCAGCCTGAAAGTCTCCCGCAATGGGGCCTTTATCGGCTGTTCCAATTATCCCGAATGCTCCTTCACCCGCCAGTTTGGCGAAGAAGGTGAAGGGGATGGCGTTGCTCTCTCTCAGCCCAAAGTGCTGGGCGTTGACCCCGATTCCAGCGAGGAAATCTCCCTGCGCTCGGGCCGTTACGGACCATATGTTCAGCGCGGCGATGGCAAAGAGGCAAAACGCACCAGCGTGCCTGCTGGAACCGATCCGCAGGCGCTGGATCTTGACGGTGCGCTTCGGCTTTTGCAGCTTCCCCGTGAGGTCGGCACCCACCCGGAAACCGGCGCGATGATGATCGCCCGGCCCGGTAAATTTGGTCCGCTGCTGGAGATGAAAGTTGGCACACGCAAGCAATTTGCGAGCGTTGAGAGCTTTGATGATCTCTTCACGATAGGCGTGAACCGCGCAGTGGATCTGTTTGCCGAGGCTGCCAAGAGCGGCAGCCGCCCACGCGGTGCAAAAGTGTTGAATGAGCTTGGCGAACATCCGCGTGATGGCGGTCCTGTCAATGTGATGGACGGGCGTTTCGGGCCTTACGTGACCCACAACAAGGTCAACGCAACCCTGCCCCGTGATACTACCGCGGATTCCATCGACATGGATAAGGCTGTGAGCTTGATCGACGCGAAGATCGCCAAAGGCCCAGCTAAGAAACGGGCTCCGGCCAAGAAAAAAGCGGCAGCGAAGAAGAAGCCTGCGGCCAAGTCGAAAGCGAAAACCAAGGCGTGACGACACCCCCTGGCAAGTCCAAGGGCAAACGCGCGCCCTTCCCCACAAGCGATGAGGTTTTAGCCTGGCTCAACGAGAACCCGGGACAGGACCACAAGCGTGATATTGCTCGCGCTTTTGGGCTGAAAGGACAGCAGAAAATCAAACTGAAGGCGTTGCTGAAGGAGCTTGCCGGAGAGGGCCTGATCGCCAAGAAAGGTCGCCGCTTCCGTCAGCCCGGCACTTTGCCAAATGTCACGGTGTTTGACATTACCGGTCGCGACAATGAGGGCGTTTTAAGCGCCGTTCCCGTTCAGTGGGACGAGAGCGAAGACGGGCCACGTCCAACCGCCTCTATCCACAACCACCCCCGTTCCAAGGCTCCCACCGCAGGCGTTGGTGACCGCGTTTTGGCGCGGGTCGACAATGACAGCCCCCACGGCCCCCGGGCGCGGGTGATGAAGGTGCTGGAGCGAGATAAGGGCTATGAGCTCGGCATATTTCGTGTTCTTGCCGAACCTGAACACGGCATCGTCGCACGGATCGAACCGATCGACAGAAAAACACACGAAATGGTGGTTTTCGAGCAGAATACGGGCGACGCAGTGGACGGTGATCTCGTTGAGGTCAAAAGCGTTGGCCGCAGCACGCAAGGGCTGAAACAGGCCAAAGTCGAAGCGATTGTCGGCAGTCCGACATCGGAAAAAGCGATCTCGATGATCGCCCTCCACCAGCATAACATCCCCACCACCTTCCCCGATGAGGTGTTGAAGGAAGCGGAAAAGGCCAACCCCGCCACGGTCAATGACCGCGAGGACTGGCGCGACCTGCCGCTTATCACTATCGATCCGGCGGATGCCAAAGATCATGACGACGCGATCTACGCGGTCGCCGACGACAATGAGGCCAATCCCGGCGGCGTCATCGTGACAGTCGCGATTGCCGACGTTTCATACTACGTCCGCCCCGGCTCAAAGATGGACGGAGAAGCGTTGAAACGCGGCAATTCGGTCTATTTTCCTGACCGTGTGGTGCCGATGCTGCCGGAGCGGATTTCAAACGACCTTTGTTCCTTGCACGAAGGTGTCGACCGCCCTGCCCTTGCCGTGCGCATGACGTTTGCTGAAAATGGCCGTAAGCTGCGCCACACATTCCACCGCATCCTCATGAAGAGCCATGCGAGGCTCGCCTATGAAGAGGCGCAGACGGCGATTGACGGAGGCGATGCGCCACGGGCGCAGGAATGGCTGGAGCCAGTTCTAAAGCCCCTCTGGGCCGCCTATGCGGTGTTGAAGCGTGGGCGCGATTACCGCAAGCCGTTGGAACTCGATTTGCCGGAACGCAAGATCATCCTTGGCGATGATGGGCATGTGGACCGCGTTGTCGTCCCGCCCCGTCTCGACGCACACAAACTGGTCGAAGAATATATGATCCAGGCCAATGTTGCCGCCGCGGAGACGTTGGAAAAACGGCGCCAGGCATTGATCTACCGGGTCCACGACCAGCCCTCCATGGCGAAGATGGAAAGTCTGCGGGACTTCCTTCGCACCCTCTCTATCCCCCTCGCAAAGGGCCAGCATGTGCGTCCATCTGTCTTCAACGACATACTTGAGCAGACGAAGGAAACGGCGCACACCGAGCTTGTTTCATCCGTAGTTCTGCGCTCCCAGAGTCAGGCGGAATACAATCCCCTCAACATCGGCCATTTCGGGCTGAACCTGAAGAAATACGCTCATTTCACCTCCCCCATCCGCCGTTATGCTGACCTCATCGTCCACCGTGCTCTGGTGGCCTCACTCTCGCTCGGGGAAGGTGGATTGACACGCACCGAAGAGGCCAATCTGGAAACCATCGCCCAAAACATTTCCGACACTGAACGCCGTGCCATGCTCGCCGAACGTCAGACCGTCGACCGCCTGATCGCGGCCCATATGGCCGACAAGATCGGTGCGGAATTTACCGGTCGTATCAACGGCGTCACCCGCGCCGGGCTCTTCGTTACGCTGGATAAAACGGGAGCGGACGGTTTCATCCCCATCTCCAAATTGGGCGATGATTACTTTATCTATGATGAAGCCAGCCACTCCGTGACCGGCGATAATACCGGCGAAACCTTCCAGATGGGCGAACCTGTAACGGTGCGACTTGTTGAAGCGGCACCAATGGCTGGCGCTTTGCGGTTCGACATGGTCAGCGAAGGCACGACAAGATCACTGCCTCGCGCAAAACGTTCCCGCCCCGGCTCTCCCTCGGGCCGACCAAAGCGCTCAAAGCGGTCCAACCGCTTCGGGCGCTAGAAAAGGAAAATGAATGCCAAGTCCTCCGGTCCAATTTCGCTCCAAGGGTGATGCGATCCTCAACGGCGTCAAATCCCGCTGCCCCCAATGCGGTGAGGGCGCGCTTTTTGATGCCTGGCTTAAGGTGACACCGGAATGCGGCCGTTGCGGCGAGGAGCTGCATCACGAGCGCGCACAGGATTTTCCACCCTACATCACCATCACGATTGTAGGCCATATCGTGGTAACGTTGCTGATGATTGCCGAGGCCAGTTATGAGTGGTCTATGGGCACTCATCTGATGATCTGGATCCCTCTTACCGTCATCCTCACCCTAGCGTTGATGCAGCCTGTGAAAGGTGGTGTCGTAGGTCTGCAATGGGCGATCGGCATGTTTGGATTTGGCGGTAGCGAGGAACAAGTTGGCTAAAGCACCGGAAACCCTGACCCGCGACGAAATCGAAGAAGCCGCCGCCCTCGACGGGTCCAAACGCAGCCCCAACATGCGCCCCAAAGACGCGGGGACGCTGATTATTCTCGACGGCAAAGGCGCCGACGCGAAGATGCTGATGGGGCGCCGCCACCACCGCCACGCCTTCATGCCCGGGCTGTTCGTCTTCCCCGGAGGTCGCGTTGACCGCGCCGACGGGGACGCGAAAACCACTGACAACCTTCACCCGGAAGTTGAGACCCGCCTGCTGCGCCACATGAAAGGCCGCCCGACCAAACGCCGCGCTCGCGCTGTAGCTCTTGCGACAATCCGCGAAACCTATGAGGAGGCGGGCCTGCTGCTCGGCCGCCGTGAAGATTGTCCGCAAAGCCACCGGGATTGGGCCGCCTTCCCCGAGCACGGTGTGGCGCCGTCGCTTGGCAATCTGCGCCTCATCGCCCGCGCCATCACCCCGCCTGGTCGTACCCGACGCTTTGACGCCTGGTTTTTTGCAGCCCAAATGGACGACATCGCCCATCAGCTTGATGCTGGCCCTTCAGGCGAACTTGAAGACCTGCACTGGCTGACAATTCCGGAAGCGAAGCGACTCGAATTGCCCGTTATCACGCTCAAAATACTCCAAGAGCTGGAATTGCGCCTCACAGAAGACCCGGACTTAACTCCCGGCAACCCCGTGCCGTTCTACCACTTGCGGGGAAAGACGTTTCTGCGGGATATGATCTGACGCTTTTTCTTGACTTTTGCGGCCCGCACTCTACCAAACGCCCAAACCGGCGGCGCCCCGCTCCCTCGGCGCATCGCGATTTGCATATTTTCAGGACGTTGGACCATGGCCAAGGCAACCACCATCAAGGTGAAACTCAACTCGACCGCTGACACCGGCTTCTACTATGTGACGAAGAAGAATTCGCGCACGATGACCGAAAAGCTGTCGATGAAGAAATACGACCCCGTCGCGCGCAAGCATGTCGAGTTCAAAGAAGGCAAGATCAAGTAAGCAGCGGCGCCAACGCCCGCTTGCCTGTCTCTTCCTGCGCTTAGTCCTTTAGATAGGTGCGCACCGTTTCCAGAAACTGATCCACCGCGATGGGCTTTGAAATATAGGCCTCGCAGCCCCCTGCGCGGATCTTGTCCTCATCCCCCTTCATGGCAAAGGCGGTGACGGCAATAACGGGGATATGGGCGACCTCATCATCCGCCTTCAGCATTTTTGTGAGTTCCAGCCCGGACCGCTGGGGAAGCTGAATGTCCATCAGAATCAGGTCTGGCATTTCTGAACGGGCAATTTCTTGCACGTTCTTGCCATCACGGATCTGAATGGTTTCGTAATCCTGGGCCTCGAGCAGGTCGTTGAACAGCTTCATATTCAACGCATTGTCCTCGACAATCATAACGCGCTTGGTCAAAAGGTCTTGTCTCCCCGCTGCCGCTCGGTCCTGCAGGGGAATCGGCAGGCGCGCAGCTCTTGGCGCGATTATAGCGCAACCTTCGTGCAAAACGGGTAAAGATATGATCCCCAGCCAAGCCACCTTTATGAGCCCTGATCATGCAGAGGCTTATGCCGTTGAGGCGTTTACCTATCTCGCCGGAGACGAAGAGCTGATCCTGCGTTTTGCAGAGATCACAGGGGTCACGATCTCCGACATGGCCACCGCAACTACTCAGCCTGGTTTTCTGGTCGGGGTGCTCGATTTCTTTTTGGCGAATGAAGCTGACCTGATCGCGTTCAGCGAAGCCGCAGGTAAGGCTCCAGAGCAGATGATGGCCGCACGTCACGCTCTTGCGCCAACAGATATTTCGGGATTTTGAGAATGGGCAAGAAACCCGACGACGACACGCTGAAGCAGCTCGACGCCATTGGCTATGGCGGCGCGAGCAAAGTCTCCAAACGCCCACTCCTCGCCTGCGATGTGGACGAAGTCGTGCTCCATCTCGTCGATCCGTTTGAGACCGTGATGGGCGAGCGCGGCTTTGAACTGCGAGCTCACGCCTTCCAGCTCACCGGCAACATTTTTGAGAAAGAATCGGGTCGCGAAGCGACACAAAGCGAGATCTGGGAGGGTCTCTCCCAGCTTTTTGAGGAGCAGGACACCCGGCAGGGTATCGTAGATGGCGTTGCCGAAGGCCTCGCCGCCATTCACGAAATCGCCGACATCGTGATGCTCACCAACATGCCTCACGCCTTTCGTACCCACCGCGCGCGGCACCTGGAGGCGAACGGCATCGCATACCCGGTCGTGACCAATTCCGGCTCCAAAGTGCCCGCTTTGCGGCTCTTAAGCGACGCCCATCACGGCGCTTCCGGCTTTATTGATGACTCCCCCCTCAACCTCAATCAGGTGCGCGAGGGGCTGCCTGACGTCCATCTCTTCCACTTCATGGCCAATAAGACCTTCCGGGAGATGGCCGGACCGGTTGAAGGTACCGCGCTTCATAGCGGCGATTGGCTGGAAACTGCACCGGTGATTCAGCGGGTTCTGCTGGCGGAACGATAGGGGAACATGCTAGCTCCGCCCTCATGGATGGAGAAGCAGGTTTTTGCCGGGACTGCCTAACAGTGCAGCAAAAGCGCGTGCGCCGCTGCCAAAACTGCGGCTCCCCGCGCTTGGCGCAACATGCGGAACTTTACGACCTCTCCATCGCCCATATTGACTGCGACGCTTTCTATGCGTCGGTGGAAAAGCACGACAATCCCGAACTTGCCGACAAGCCGGTCATCGTTGGAGGCGGGCGACGCGGGGTCGTCACCACCGCTTGCTATATCGCCCGCATCAACGGTGTGCGCTCAGCAATGGCGATGTTCCAAGCGTTGAAGGCTTGCCCTCACGCGACAGTCGTGAAGCCGCGAATGAAGCGTTATGCCCAAGTGGGCCACGACATTCGCGAGCGGATGCGTGCGCTCACCCCTGCGGTGGAACCGCTTTCAATTGATGAGGCCTTTCTCGATCTCACCGGCACCGAACGCCTCCACGGCATGCCTCCTGCTCTGACGCTTGCCCATTTCGCCAAGCGCATCGAGCGGGAGATCGGTATTTCCGTTTCCATTGGTCTCGCGCACAACAAGTTCCTGGCCAAAATCGCTTCAGACTTTGAAAAGCCTCGCGGCTTTTCAGTCATAGGCGCAGCACAGGCCTATGACTTTCTCGCAGCGCAGCCGGTTTCGCTCATCTGGGGTGTGGGAAAGGCAACACAGGCGAAACTGGCAGCGGATAACCTCCATAAGATCAGCGACTTGCAACACCAGGACGAGGCCGACCTCGTCCGTCGCTATGGCTCCATGGGAATGCGCCTTTCGCGCTTGTCGAAGGGGGAAGATTACCGGCGGGTGGAGTCGTCAAGCGGCGCAAAGAGCGTCAGCTCCGAAACAACGTTCAACGACGACCTCAGCGAAGCTACTGATCTGCTGCCGGTTCTGCGGCGACTCTGCGAGAAGGTCGCTGCTCGGCTAAAGGCGAAACACATTGCCGGGCAGACAGTGGTGTTGAAGCTTAAAACCAACCGCTTTCGCTTGCTCACCCGCAACACAACGCTCCCCGACCCGACACAGCTCGCCGACCGCTTGTTCCACTACGGTCGCGCGATGTTGGAAAAGGAGCTTGGCACCGCGTCCTACCGCCTTATCGGCATCGGTGTCAGCGATTTGCGGTCCGATGAAGGCGCCGATCCCGGCGATCTTGTTGACCGCGACGCTTCTAAACGCGCGGATGCGGAACGCGCTATGGATTCAGTGCGGGAGAAGTTCGGCACTGAAGCCGTGGAACTTGGCCTCACCTTCGGCAAAGGCCGCAGAAGCGGTCACATCGGTCTTGGAGAAGCTCACGACATCGCCGGCGACGGCGAGAGCTAGTTGGACGCCTCGCAGAGCGTCTCCGGCAAATATTCCAAATCAATGAGTGCACCGCGCAGCTCATAATCGTCAAAGCGCATGATGAGATCGCGGGAAACACCGTCTTCCAGCATTAGAAACGAGGTCCGGAAGGTCGGCAACCGTTCGCCGGCCTGGTCCTCATCGTCGTCCGAGAAATAGCTTACGCTCACCGGCCACGAGGGCTTTGAAGACAGCATTTCAGCAATGTCATCGGGTTCCCCCGGCTGCGCGTCCCGCTCCAGCCGCTCTTTTCCGATAAAGCTGGTCGTCTTGTTGAGTACATCACCATTGTCAGATCCGTCGAAAACCCTGGCTTCCAGCACTGTCTCTCCGTCTCGCGCAGCATCAATCAAAGCGGCGGTGTGCTGGGTCTGGAACATGGCATCGTCCAACTCCACGATCTTCTCTTCCGGGTCTTCCAGCGTCACTTCCAGCCCCTTTGCCGTGCGTTCAGCGGAGCCCTTCACCTCGGTCTCCTTCTGGCCGTTGAGGTAGCCCTGTGAGACAAATTCAAAACTATCGCCTTCGGCGGACTCATAGACCGTGGCGCGCTGGTCATTTATCAGCGAACGCCGCCCGGCCTGCACATTGGTCAGAAAGCGGAAACGTACGGCAAAGCCGTCACAGACCGAACCAGATATCTCATAGACAATCCGCCCGTTCATCGCGCCAATACCCGACCGCTCACTCGATTCGATCATCTCCACGTCATAAACGGCCCGGTGGGAGCGCAAATCACCGAGCGCAGCCGCATGAGCAGTGCCGAGCAGGAGAATGGCTGCAAAACCGCCAAGGGAAATTGTTTTCAGCACGTCATGTTCCTTTCGCCCACCGGGCGTAGTCGTTAAGTTGCAGCCTTCCGTCGGCATCATGCGGCGCAAAATCCATTTGGGCAAAGGAAAGACGATGACAGACCAGGCCGAAGCAAGATTGAAGGAAATGGGCCTTGCCCTACCAGACGCCCCCGCCCCTGCGGCGAACTATGTGCCTTACACGATTGCTGGCAATTTGCTGACCATCTCTGGACAAATCGCTAAGACCGATGACGGTGAATTGATCTCCGGCCGCCTTGGGGACGATGTTGATGTCGCCCATGGCCAGCGCGCCGCCCAGGTTTGTGCGTTGAGCATTTTGGCACAGGCGAAAGCGGCTCTGGGGGATTTGAGCCGCATCAAGCAGGTGGTCAAAATCAACGGCTTCGTCTTTGCCGCCCATGATTTCACCGACCATGCGCAGGTCATCAACGGCGCGTCCGACTTGCTGGTCAACGTACTCGGTGATGCCGGTCGCCACGCTCGTGCCGCCGTTGGGATGGCCTCGCTGCCGTTCGGTGTTAGCGTAGAGATCGACGCCGTGATCGAGATCGCATGAGCCAGGCCTTTGCGTTTACGCAGCGGCCCATAGCTCACCGCGGATTGCACGATGTTGAGCGCGGGATCATCGAAAACTCCATGTCAGCCTTTCAGGCGGCCGTGGATGGTGGCTACGGCATTGAATGCGACTTGCAAGTCAGCGCTGACGGGCGGGCGATGGTCTTTCACGACCCCGGCCTTGACCGCCTGACGGATAGCGAGAGCATGGCTGCTGATCTGACCGCTGAAGAACTCGGCGCACTTACACTGAAAGGCGGAGCAGACACGATCCGTCCGCTGGAGGACCATCTGGCGCTGGTCGCCGGGCGTATTCCGCTGGTGCTGGAGTTGAAAAGCGAGCCGTCGGGCTCGGCACGTCTTGTTGAAGCGGTTGCAAAGGCGCTGGAGAGCTATGACGGGCTCGCCGTCGTCATGTCCTTCGACCACGACCATTGTTCGCGCTTCAAGGCCGCAATACCAGACCGACTGCGCGGACTAACGGCAATGGGAAGTGAAGAAAGTGCGCAGACCCATCGCAGCGCCATGGAGCGCTATGATCTCCAGTTTCTCTCCTACGACATCGAAGCAATCCCTACGCCCTTTGTGGCGGAAACCCGCAAACGCGGTCTTCCTATCATCACCTGGACTGTCCGCACGGAGGACGAAGTCGCGCGCAGCGCAGAATTTGCCGATCAGATGACCTTTGAAGGGTTCCGGCCCTGAAATGAGCGGCAGGGAAGTCACCATCCGCACCCTCACCGCCGCGGCCGAAATAGATGCGGCCGATTGGGATCGGCTCGCCAATCCACCCGTTCGCGAAGACGCAGCGGCTGCCTTTGACTACAACCCTTTCCTAACCCACGCCTTCTTCGACGCCTGCGAAAAATCTGGCTCCGCCTGCCCGGAAACCGGCTGGCTCGCGCAGCATCTGCTACTAGTGGACGCCGATGGCAGAGCGCTCGGCCTGTTGCCCTGCTATCTGAAGAACCACAGCCAGGGCGAATATGTCTTCGATCACGGCTGGGCCGACGCCTTCGAACGCGCTGGCGGTCAGTATTATCCCAAGCTCCAGGCCAGCATCCCCTTCACCCCCGCAACCGGACGACGGCTGCTGGTGGGAAATGGCGAAGACGCAGAGCAACGGCGGCTGATGCTCGGCGCCGGTTTGCAAGAGGTTTGCCGACGCCACGGCACATCGTCAGCCCATACCACCTTCCTGCCGAAAGACGAGTGGGAAGGGCTTGGTTCGCAAGGTTACTTGCAGAGAAATGACCAGCAATTTCATTGGAAAAACAATGGATACAAGTCATTTGATGAATTTTTAAATGAATTATCATCCGCCAAGCGTAAGGTCATCCGCAAAGAGCGCCGTCGTGCATTGGAGGATAACGGCGTCACCATCGAATGGCTCACTGGCGCGCAGCTCACCGAGGAGATCTGGAACGACTTCTACCAATTCTACATCGACACCGGTTCGCGCAAATGGGGGCAGCCGTATCTGACGCGGGATTTCTATACGCGCATTGGCAAATCCATGGCCGATGACATCCTGCTCATCATGGCCAAGCGCGAAGGGCGCTATGTGGCGGGGGCAATCAATTTTGTTGGTTCACACACGCTCTTTGGCCGCCATTGGGGTTGCGTTGAGGATCACCCATTCCTGCATTTTGAAGTCTGCTATTATCAGGCCATTGACTACGCTATTGCCAACGGTCTCGCGCGAGTCGAGGCTGGCGCACAGGGTGAGCACAAGCTCGCGCGCGGCTACATGCCGCAAATCACCTATTCCGCCCATTACATCCCCCATCCCGGTTTCCGTGATGCAGTGGAAGATTATCTGGAACACGAGCGAGCCGCCGTGGAGCGGGAATCGCGGCTCATTGCCGAGCACGGCCCCTTCCGCAAAGCTGCAAAAAACGATTGATTAAGAGGACAACATGACCACTACCTACGATGATAACAACATCTTCGCCAAGATTCTGCGCGGCGAAATACCGGCTCAGAAGGTGTTTGAAGATGATGAGACGCTGGTCATCATGGACATCATGCCCCGTGGCGAAGGCCATTGCCTTGTCCTGCCAAAAAACGCGGCACGCAATATTCTCGATATTAGCGAAGGCGATCTCGCCGCCGTCTCCCGCACCACCCAGCGCGTCGCGCGGGCTGCAGGTAAAGCTTTCGGCGCGGACGGTGTAACGATCCAGCAATTCAACGAACCGGCAGGCGGTCAGGTGGTCTTCCACCTCCACGTCCATGTGATCCCGCGTTTCGAGGGCGTGAAATTGCGGCCTCACACGGGAGAAATGGCGGATCAGGACGAACTTGCCGCCAATACTCAAAAATGGCGAGCGGCCCTCACCTAAACGCCCACCAGCACAAACCAAGCAACAGCCAGCGCAATCTGGCCGCTGAGAATGCCAAGCGCCATATTGCGGCGCAAAGTGAGAAATACGGTAAAGCCGAAGACCATGCTCCCTGCCCGCGCCCAAAGCGGCAGCATGGCGAGCGCACCGGTTGGGGCGAAAATGATCTGCCCGATCACCGCAGCGACCAATCCGGTCGCGATGCAGCGCACCAACACCAGCCAGCGTGAACCCTCACTGATGTCGCCTATCGCCAGCACCCCGACCCAACGCCACATCCCCGTGGGGATAGCGCAGGCCAGTGTGATGAAGAGGTAGGGCCACCACCAAGTATCGAAGCTGAAAATACTCATCGCGGCCCCCTCAAAAGATAAACGCCGAAGGAAAAGAGCCCCGCCCCAATGCCAGCAAGCAGGATCGCAAAATCCGGTGCCACGAACCGCGCCGCTGGCAGCAGCCAAAAGCCGCAAACGAGTGCCAACCGTTCCACCGAATAGCGCGAAGCGTTCCAAAGCGATGTTGCGAAATAGAGCGGCGTCAGGAAGGTCAGGAACGCCATGAAGTAGGGCGGAAACGAGCCAGCAAGCTGATGCACGAGTGCGGCCGCCAGCGTCGACATGACCATCACAGACAGCGCAAAGCCAACAAAATAGGGCAAGCGCCCGCGCGGTGGGATTTTGTCGGAGCGCTGCATGAGATTAACCCAGGCCGTGATGGCGACAAGGTTTGACGCCATTAGCAGGTGCCAACGCTTTGTGCCGGGCACCCGCACCTCCGGCACGAGCGCCATGACCATTGGCAGCATCCGCAATGAGGCCAAAGATACGGCAAGAGCAATCGCCAGCATGGACGCATCCGCTGCGATACCGGCCACCAGAATGAGGTGCGAGGGAAGCGCCCAAACGACGGGAACCATGAAGATCAATTGCCCAAGGGACACACCGGCATCCCGCGCCAGGCCACCAAAACCAATAAATGCTGAGGTCAGCACCAGCGAGGGCAAAGTGCCAAAAGACAGAACGCCCCGGCGGAACCAAGACCAGTCATAGACCGCTTGAGATTTGTCGTGAGTGGACTGCGAAGACATGGCCGCCTTTTGCGCCCGCTGTTCGCCGGTAGCAAGACAGGTAAAGAAAAAGACGGACCGTTTGGCCCGCCCTTATCCGATCAGCTCTTCAGCGGTACTTTCGGTACTGCCGGCCCGCCACGTTTGGGTGAAGGCTTATCGTCGCCATCACCTCCGGCGCTTCCACCCTTGCGGGATTTCGGCAAGGCCTTTTTGCGCGCTGCGGGCTTTTTCTTTGGCACCGGCTCTTTTTTCGGCTTCACGGTCTTGTCTTCCACCGCTTCCAGCTTCAGTCCGGTCACGCCATTAGGCAGATCTTCAACGGAAACCTTCACGGTCCCGCCCTTGCGTAGTTTGCCAAAAAGCACCTCGTCCGCCAGCGGCTTCTTGATGTGCTCCTGGATCACACGGCTGAGCGGGCGTGCGCCCATCCGGTCATCGTAGCCCTTCTTGGCAATCCATTGGACCGCTTCCGGTGTCAGATCAAAAGTCACACCGCGTTCAGAAAGCTGTGCCTCCAGCTGCATGACAAATTTCTCCACTACCTTATGGACGATCTGCGGTTTCAACCCTTCAAACGGAATGATCGCGTCCAGGCGATTGCGGAATTCCGGCGCGAAGAGGCGGTTGATGGCCTCCATGTCGTCGCCCGTGCGTTTGGAAGAGCCAAAGCCGATCGCGGCCTTGGCAGCTTCGGCGGCACCGGCATTGGTGGTCATCACAATTATGACGTTACGGAAATCCACCTTCTTGCCGTTGTGGTCCGTCAGCGCGCCGTTATCCATCACTTGAAGAAGAATGTTGAAGAGGTCCGGATGGGCCTTTTCGATTTCGTCCAACAGCAAGACACAATGAGGGTGCTGATCGACACCATCCGTGAGCATCCCGCCCTGGTCGAACCCAACATAGCCAGGAGGAGCACCGATCAGCCGAGAGATCGTATGGCGCTCCATATACTCCGACATGTCGAACCGCAGTAGCTCCACGCCGAGTGTATCAGCGAGCTGCTTCACAACTTCGGTCTTGCCGACACCTGTCGGCCCCGAAAAGAGGTAGGAGCCGATGGGTTTGTTGGGCTCCCGCAAGCCGGCGCGGGCCAACTTGATGGAAGAAGCCAGAGCCTCGATCGCCGCATCCTGGCCATAAACCATACGCTTCAACTGCTCGGTGAGGTTTTTGAGAACCTCAGCATCGTCCTTGGAAACCGACTTGGCCGGAATGCGCGCCATTGTCGCAATGGTGGCTTCAATTTCTGCTGTGCCAATCCGCTTCTTGCGCTTCTCAGCAGGCACCAACATCTGACTCGCGCCGGTCTCATCGATCACGTCAATCGCCTTGTCGGGCAGCTTGCGGTCGTTGATGTAGCGTGAGGACAATTCGACGGACTGCACGATGGCATCGTCTGAATATTTTACTTTGTGGAAGTCCTCGAAATACGGCTTCAACCCGCGCATAATTTCGATCGCGTCGGTCACATTTGGCTCGTTAATATCGATCTTCTGGAACCGCCGTACCAGAGCACGATCCTTCTCGAAGAACTGGCGGTATTCTTTGTAGGTTGTTGAACCGATACAGCGGATCGCGCCGGATGAGAGCGCCGGCTTGAGCAAGTTGGAGGCGTCCATCGCTCCCCCGCTGGTAGCACCAGCGCCGATCACCGTGTGGATCTCGTCGATGAACATGATCGCGCCGGGGGTCTCTTCGATCTCCTTCACCACGGCCTTTAGCCGCTCCTCAAAATCACCCCGATAGCGGGTGCCGGCAAGGAGCGTACCCATATCGAGGGAGTAGATGGCGGCCTCCAGTAGAACCTCGGGCACGTCTTTTTCGACAATACGCTTAGCGAGCCCCTCAGCAATGGCCGTCTTACCAACACCTGGATCACCTACATAAAGCGGATTATTCTTAGAGCGGCGGCACAGAACCTGGATGGTCCTGTTCACCTCGTCCATGCGCCCGATCAGCGGATCGACTTTCCCGTCGACGGCTTTTTGATTGAGGTTGACGCAGTAGGCCACCAACGCCTCGCCCTGTTTGGGCGCACCGCTGGGATCCTCATCCTCAGCCATGCCTTCCACCGAGCGCGTTTCAGACGCGCCGGGTTTTTTGGAGATGCCATGCGAAATGAAATTCACCGCATCGTAGCGTGTCATGTCCTGCTCTTGCAGGAAAAAGGCAGCGTGGCTTTCTCGTTCGGCAAAGATAGCAACGAGCACATTGGCACCCGTCACTTCTTCCCGACCGGATGATTGCACGTGAATGACCGCGCGCTGGATCACCCGCTGGAAACCAGCAGTAGGTTTTGAATCTTCGTAGGCTTCCGTCACCAGATTCTGGAGTTCGGTGTCGATATAGTCCTGCAATTTGTCACGAAGCTGCTTGGTGGAGACACCACAGGCACGCATGACGCCGAGGGCATCCTCATCATCAATCAGCGCCAGAAGCAGATGCTCCAGCGTCGCATATTCCTGCTGCCGTTCGCTTGCATAGGTCAGCGCATGATGCAGGGCAGTTTCCAGACTATCGGTAAAAGTCGGCAAAGGCTTATCCTTGTTGACCCCGGCGGGAAGGCCGGAGCGAGAGATGGTGGAGGAAGGCCCCCCGCCTCATTGCTTTTCCATCACGCATTGCAGCGGATGCTGGTTCTTGCGGGCGTGGTCCATCACCTGCGTGACTTTCGTTTCGGCCACTTCGTAGGTGTAGACCCCACATTCGCCGACGCCGTTCTGATGCACATGGAGCATCACCTGCGTCGCTTTCTCAAGGTCCATCTGGAAAAAGCGAACTAAAATCTCGATGACGAATTCCATTGGCGTGAAGTCATCATTGAGCAACAGAACGCGATAGAGGCTCGGTTTTGCGACCTTGGGTTTGGTCTTGGTGATGACAGCGACATCACCCTCGCCACTATCATCTTCAAAGTTGTCATCATCCCCAGCCATCTGCGGCCTGAGGAGGTGATGGCTCTGGAAGGCATTCAATTTATTCAAAACACTGGATCCGTTCGACACCTTGATCGGGCGCAAGTTGGCCTCCCACCCCGCGCCATGGGTTCGATATAGGTTTTCTGATCGGGAGTTTAAGGGGGCTGGCGAGCCGCTGGCAACGGTGAGCCTGTGCGCTAGCGGTCGAATAAGTTGCCGAAGTCGCTACCGACAAAAATACCCGATTGACCCGTCGTCTTTAACGCAATGGAAACCAAGCGCCTTTACTCAGAACGAAGGTCTGCGGGCATTTTGCGCTTTCAGACATGATGAAACACACCGGCCAACCCTCATCGGCCAAACTTGCAGGTAGTATTGTGCGTAGCAAAACCGGCCTCCATTTTTCGCTTTCCTGTCGCTCGCTCCTCATCACGCTGATGGCCATTATCGTGCAGGTCACAGGTGTGACTCAGGCCAGCGCCAATCCACTTTATGCGGGTCTCGTGATCGACGCGAAGACCGGCAAGGTGCTCTATTCGCGCCATGCCGACGCCAAGCGCCATCCCGCCTCCCTCACCAAAATGATGACGCTCTATCTGGTCTTTGAAGATCTGAAAGCCGGCAAAATCACCCGCGCGACTCGCGTTCCCATGACCAAGGAAGGCGCTAGTCGTCCACCATCCAAGATCGGGTTGAAAGTCGGGCAGACCATGTCCGTCAACCAGGCGATCCTGGCGCTGGTGACAAAATCAGCAAACGATGTCGCATCCGCCGTCGGCGGCAAACTGTCTGGCTCGGAGGCCGCCTTTGCCCGTCGCATGACCCGCAAGGCCCGTGAACTGGGGATGACGAACACGACCTTCAAAAACGCTTCCGGCCTCACCGCCAAGCGCCAACTCACCACCGCGCGGGACATGGCCACACTCGGCCTCGCTCTACGAGAGCATTTCCCGAGTGAATACAAAGTCTTTCAGACCCGCGTATTCAAATATGGCAAGCGTCGCTACGGCAACCACAACAAACTGCTGGGCCGTGTGCGCGGCGTTGACGGCATTAAGACGGGCTACACGCGGGCCGCCGGTTTCAACCTGGTTTCGTCCGCCTCTCACAATGGCCGCAGCATTGTCGCTGTTGTTATGGGCGGCCGCAGCGGCAAGCGTCGCAACGCCTGGATGAAGACACTCATCGGCCGCTATTTGCCGAAAGCCTCGCGCGGCAAGAAGCAGCGCCTTGTTGCCCTACCCACTGGCGCAAGAGATACTGACCTGACGCGCTTGGCCCGCATTCCAATCCCGACCTTCGCGCCCCGTGCGCAGACTATGGCCTATGCAGCCACCGCAAATGTGCGCTCCGCCACCAGCCTTGTTGCCGTTCCTGTACGGCGCGTGAGAACAACCACGATGATAAGTCCGGCTCGTTTTGACACCGCGCGCACCGTTGAGGGGTTGGTACCCCCTACCCCGGTTCCGCGACCCACCAACGCGTCTATTCAGACCCCTAAAGACCCGCCAAGAGCGGCTGTCGTCAGCTCCGCCGACGTGGGCGGATGGCACATTCAACTTGCCGCTGGCACCAACAGAGATGAGCTGAAAGACCTTCTGCACCGCGTCCAGAGCCGCAATCCGCGCCTCTTGAGCGATGCCCAAATCCATATGCCGCAGGCCAGCGGAGGCGCCCACCCGGTTTACCGCGCCCGTTTTGCTGGCTTTGAAAACAAGACCACGGCTCGTCAAGCTTGCAAGGCACTTAAGCGCCAGCGGGTCGATTGCCTGGCGATTGCTGGTTAACCCGTGTCGTTTCTCAATGTCCGCCCTGTTTTGCGTAAGGACTTCTCACCCATGAGCACTCAAAAGAACGTCTTTGGCCTCGTTGACCTTGGCCGCAAGAAAAGTCGATCCACCGCCGTCGGGATGAAGCCCCTTCATCAGGCGTCGATGAGCGATGGTGATATCCTCCCGGCTGGCCCCCGCGGCAAGCCCCAACACCTCGTAGGCCTCCTCTTCGCCCATGGGTCCCGTGCTCGCCGGGCGAGCCTGCCCCGTGTCGCCATCCGCCTCAGCGTCTTCGCGCCAACGGGCAAAGCGGCGGTCAAGATACGCGTCTAGAAGAGCGATTGAACTACCATCATCGCAGATTTCGCGGCGCAGAGTAATCAGTTCCTCGCGGTCGAGATCGGCAAGACGTGACCCTTCAAAGCTTCCCGCTAGAACGACGCCCTCCATCTCCCCACTCTCATGATCCAGCTCCATCTCCAGCGCCGCTGAGCGCACGCGAGAGGTTTGTTGACCGCCGCCCATCCTCGTCGTCGGAGGCGCAAGGTGACGCATACGGTGGCCAAGAGCCATTCCCACGCCAATGAGCATAGCTCCGAACGCAAACTGACGGGCGAAGAGCAACAGCACCCCGCCGCCCATGAGCCCTACCGGCGCACCGTTGCGCAAAAGAACGGCCAACTGAGATGCCGGCAGAGCAAGGAACAGCACCAATGCGACCACGGCTAAGAGAAGTAAAATGAAAGCAGTGCTCATTTAAGTTGCTCCAACAGCGCGCGATCTTCGGTTCCACCGCTGCTCTCCAGCGCCGCACGCCCGCCACTTGCAAAGCGGGCGACAGCTTTCAGCAATTCAGCAAGTCGCGCGGCAGCTCCCTCTTCAAAACTCGCATAGGCCCCACCGGAGAGCCTCGCGATCTCGCGAAAGACGCGTTCGGCCACGTTGTCCCGCCCTTCCTGAAACAAGAAACACGGCACGCCGAGCAGGCCGAGTTCACCGGCAATGCTGCAAAGATCGTCCACCCTCTCCTCCATCGCATCACCAACGAATACCAGCGCATCCACCCGCGAGCGATCCGGATTGTTCGGGTTCCTCTTGGCCGCTTCCTTACGCACATGGGTAAGAATACGCCCGATTTGCGTGTGGCCGCCCTGGCACTGGATGCGCGTCATCAGACTGCGCAGAGCATCAGCATCCGGCACCCAGCGCGAGGCGCGGCATTCCTTGAAACCGCGAAAATAGGCAAGCTGCACATCGAGGCCACCGGCTGCCTTCACGGCATCAAACATTTGCGCCTGCAAATGCTGCGCGCGGTCCCAAGTGTGTTGCCTGCTCATTGTAGCATCGAGCGCAAAGACCAAACCGCCTTTGCCAGCACCACGGTCGCGAGTGGTGCTCGCGACGCTTAGGAAGGCGTCAATGTCACTTTTCGAAGATGAAAGCGCGCCACCGACGGAGCGCTTTTGAACGGATCTGACCATGGCTCATAATTGGGGCCCTCGTCGTCAATCGCAAGCAACGTTTACAACGCAGCACAATCAGGCGCAGGCAATATCCGTCAGATCAAGGGCTTGGTTGCCGTTGGAATGGGGCGCGCGAACCTGCTCCATCCACTCCCGTCGTGCTTGCGCGCGCTCGCGGGCAGCGCTGTCGACCGGCAAGCGCAGACTGTCAACGAGTGTCGCAACCTCCAGCCGTGCTGTGGCATCTGAAGTGCGATGTTTTGCAGTTTCCAGCCCACATGCTGCCAAATCATCCATCACGGTCAATCCACGGGCAAAATGCTCACGGAAGATCACGCGCTCAGAAAGCCCGCCCCCAAACCGGAAACCAAGTTGCAGCGATAAATCGTGCAGCACTTCCGAAAAATTCTCTTTGTTGCGCGATGATGACGATGAAATGCGGTTGCGCACGACCACCCAGTCCAGCAGTCCCTTGTCTGCAGATCGCCGTTCCCGGCGCGCATCGCGCACGGAGCTTGCATAGTGACTGAGCTGATCGATTTTCAGGCTTTCGGCATCGACGCGGGCAAGCACGTCGAGGTCAAGGAAGCTGTCATTGAGGGGCGTCACAAGCGTGTCTGCGATAGAGTGGGCAAGACGCATCAGCGCTCCGTCATGACCGGGCGTGTCGATTACGATAAAATCGTAATCTCGCTCAATGGCACTCATCGCGCGCAAAAGGGTGCCAAATTCTCGGTCATAGGACGCCTGGCGGCTGTCGCACTGGACAGCGTTGATGGGCACATTGTGAGGGTGGTCGAGGGCAACGCCATGCTGGTCCGTCCAGCGACGGCGGTTTTGCACGTAGCGAGAAAGGCTTTGCTGGCGCACGTCGAGATCAACGGTCGCTACGCGCATTCCTTTGTGAAGAAGTGCAGTTGTCAAAAGGATAGAGGTGGTGGTTTTACCAGTTCCGCCTTTTTCATTACCGCAAACGATAACGTGTGCAGTTCGATCCTTCAGCCTGGAATCGCCCATAGCCTGGCCCACGGTCCCCTCAATTGCCCCATATGAACAGAAAAACAGCAATTACTAGCCCAGGGCAAGACACAATTTCGCCATTGTTCAATTGGGCTTTAGCCTCGCTTCCTCAATGAGGAGCTAAAGAAGACCAAGAGAAGCGAGATCCTCACGCAACTTTGGATCAAGCGGAGCTTCGCCCACAGGTAAATCGGCCGGGGCGTCTTGGGGTTTCAGGTAACGTCAACCCTGGAACGGTCGGCGAGGCTGCCAGCGTGTCGGTACAGGTAGGTCGGCGAACACAAGATGGCAACGCCGAATTCCATCTTCACCCTTGAAAATCTCAATGTCGGCAAGCGGTTGGCGTGCCTGCACGTTGCCGCGCACGACCCAGAAAAGCGATCCGCCATCGAGTAATTCCTCGGCGCGTTTAGGGACCATGCGGGTGGTATGGATCATACGGCTCGTCGCACGGCGACGCTGCATATGGCCTAGGACATCCTCAAACGACTCACTGCCGACGGAGAGTTTGATGAGATGGAGGCTACCGCTCATTCCACTGGGACGAGATTGAGCGCGACTAAGCGTCCGTCGACCTGATCACCCAGCGCGATAGCAAGGTCGTTCACGGTTCCATCGAAGGGCGCGACCACGGCGTGCTCCATCTTCATGGCTTCCACGGCAAAGAGCATGTCGCCTTTTTCAACACTATCGCCTTGCGAGACGGAAAGACCGACAACCTTTCCGTTCATCGGCGCACGGATGGCTCCATCTCCGCCCTCGCTGTCTCCAGCAGCATGGTCGGGGAACGCAAAGAGCGTTGAGCGCCCTTCATGGACGGTGTGAATATCGCCGTAGCGATCACGGACCGCGCGCACGTCGCTTGCGGGGCGCTCGCCGGACGAGAGGTGGAAGCCCTTATTATCAAAAGAAACTTCAACCCTCCGAACTTCGCCGTTAAGCAAAATGTCGTGCCCGACAGCTTGCTGTTCCCAAAGGCAAAAACCATCTCCAGCGGCGAAAGGTCCACCGCCGCTCCCCTGCATACTGTTCAGCAATGCCGCGACACCGGCGGCGAGAACAGGCTTCTGCACCTCGTCCTTCCGAGTCAGACTTTCAAGATTTTCATCGATCAGACTCGTGTCGAACGAACCTTTCATCAGATCATCCTGCGCCAGCAATTTACGCAGGAAAGCAATGTTCGTGTTCACACCTGCTATGAACGTATCCGCCAGCGCAGCGTCGAGCGCCGCAAAGGCCTCTTCACGGGTTTGCGCGGAAGCGATGAGCTTAGCGATCATAGGATCATAATGTGGGCTCACGGTATCGTCAGCAACGACGCCGCTGTCGATGCGAATTGTATCAGGGAAGTCGCAGGCCAACAGCGTCCCGGTTGATGGCAGGAAGCCCTCTTCCGGCGTTTCAGCATAGACGCGCGCCTCAATGGCATGACCGCTTAGGCTGATATCCTTCTGCGCCAGCGGTAGCTCTTCCCCTCGCGCGACGCGAAGCTGCCATTCGACGAGATCCTGCCCTGTTACGGCCTCCGTCACCGGGTGTTCCACCTGGAGGCGGGTGTTCATTTCCATGAAGAAGAAGCCGTCTTCCGACAGGCCATCGGATGCATCGACGATAAATTCCACCGTCCCTGCCCCACTATAGCTCACAGCGCGGGCGGCGGCACAGGCCGCTTCACCCATCGTAGCGCGCATGTCTTCACTCATGCCGGGTGCTGGTGCTTCTTCCAGCACTTTTTGATGCCGACGCTGCATGGAACAGTCGCGCTCGCCCAAATGAACGACATTGCCGTGATTGTCAGCAAACACCTGGATTTCGATATGACGGGGCGTAGCGACAAAGCGCTCAATGAGAACAATATCGTTGCCGAAAGAGGCCTGCGCCTCGCGCTTGGCAGCCTCCAGGGCGGCATCGAAGTCGATTGCCTTATCAACCCGGCGCATCCCCTTCCCGCCACCACCGGCGACAGCTTTGATAAGCACCGGATAGCCAATCTCGTAGGCTTTGCGCTTTAGAAAGGCCTCGTCCTGGTTCGTCCCGTGATAGCCCGGCACAACCGGCACACCGGCATCGGCCATGATGGCCTTGGCCTGATCCTTCGAGCCCATGGCACGGATGGCGTCGGCAGGTGGGCCGACAAACACCATTCCGGCGTCCTGCACCATCTGAGAAAAATCGGCGTTCTCAGACAGAAACCCATAGCCTGGATGAATCGCGTCCGCCCCTGCCTCCGTCGCAATTTTTAGAATGCGCCCTGCACGCAGATAAGAATCAGCCGCAGCAGCTCCGCCCAGCAAGTAGGCCTCGTCAGCTTGTTTTACGTGTTGGGCGTTGGCGTCGACATCTGAGTGGACGGCAATGGTACGAAGGCCCATGGCGCGGGCTGTCTTGATGATCCGGCAGGCGATTTCGCCGCGGTTGGCAATGAGCAGTGATTTCATGGGTCTCTTGTAGGATGCCATTGGCGCGGTGTCAGCATTGGGCTTACACATCCACCGCTGACTTGTCGCGAAAGAATGGCCGTTGCGTTTTCCAAACCCTCTTATCCCCGCCGTTCTGTTGCGCCGCTACAAGCGTTTCCTCGCTGATGTAGAACTGGAATCGGGTGAGGCGCTCACGGTCCATTGCCCCAATCCCGGCGCGATGATGGGCCTTGCCGACGCCGGCAACAGGGTGTGGATATCCGACAGCGCCAATCCCAAGCGCAAATTGCGGTACACGCTGGAATTGGTGGAGGCCATTGCGCCTGCTGGTAAGGTGATGGTCGGGATCAACACAATGTGGCCAAACCGCCTGGCGCAGGAGGCGATTGAAGCCGGGCATCTACCGGAGCTTGCCGGATATGAAGATATCCGCGCTGAGGTGCCTTACGGAGAAAGGTCGCGCGTTGATTTCCTCCTCATCGATCCGTTTCGCCCGCCCTGCTATGTGGAAGTGAAGAACGTCCATTTGGTGCGACAGGCAGGTCTGCATGAATTTCCCGATTGCAAGACCACTCGCGGCGTTAAGCATCTTGAGGAGCTGGCGCGTATCGCTCAAGGTGGAGAGCGAGCGGCAATGCTCTACATCATCCAACGTGAAGACGGCGATCGCCTCTCCTTCGCAGCCGATCTCGATACCGACTATGCAAGAGCATTTGCCGCTGCCCGCGCTGCCGGGGTTGAAGCCTACGCCTTGCGGTGCCACGTCTCGCTGGACGAAATTACGGCCATCACGTCTGTACCCGTTTTGCTGCCCAAGCTTGAAGAGGACGCCCGATCTTGACCACCTATATCGCCGCAAACGACGCGCCGATGAAGAATACCGGCAACATCAAGCTGTATGGCCCGGAAGGCTTCGAGGGCATGAGATGCGCCGGGCAGCTCACAGCGCGTTGTCTCGACGAGGTCACGGCCATGGTGAAACCGGGCGTGACAACGGCCGAGATCGACGATTTCATCTTCCAGTTCGGTCTCGACAATGGCGCGGCTCCCGCGACGCTGCATTATCGCGGCTACCAGTATTCAAGCTGCATTTCGCTCAACCACGTTGTCTGCCATGGCTTCCCGCAGAAGAAGCCACTGCGCAACGGTGATATCTTGAACGTCGACGTCACATTCGTCCTTGACGGGTATCACGGTGACTCAAGCCGCATGTATGTGGCCGGTCAGGCAAAACGCGCTGCCGAACGGCTTCTCAACATCACTTATGAGAGCCTGATGCGTGGCATCGCTGCAGTAAAGCCCGGCGCGCGGATGGGAGCGATTGGCGAAGCGATCCAAACCTACGCCGAAGGCGAACGCTGCTCCGTGGTGCGCGACTTTTGCGGCCACGGCCTTGGCAAGCTCTTCCACGATGCGCCAAACGTGCTCCACTACGGCACAGCAAACGAGGGCGTTGAGATGCGACCGGGCATGATCTTTACCATCGAACCAATGATCAACCTCGGCCGCCACCATGTGAAAATCCTGCGCGACGGCTGGACTGCGGTTACCCGCGACCGGATGCTTTCTGCGCAATTTGAACATTCCGTCGGCGTGACAGAGGGAGGGTGTGAAATCTTCACGACCTCCCCCGCCGGGCTCCACAAGCCACTGTCGCAGGCTGCTTGACCATGAGTCTGGCGGAGGGACGGGGAAAGCCGCACTATCACGGTCATCGGGATCGGTTGCGGGAAAAACTCGCACGCCACGGCCCGGCCCCACTTGATGACTATGAGTTGTTGGAACTCCTGCTCTACCGTTTTGTCCCACGCCGGGACACAAAACCCATTGCGAAGGCCTTGCTCCATCGTTTCGGATCCCTCTTTGGTGTCTTTGGCGCCAGTCAGAAAGAGCTGGCACAGACACCAAACCTGGGTCTCAAATCCGCGGGCGATTTAAAAATCGTCGGCGCGCTCATCTCCCGTGCTTTGAAGCGCGAGGTGATAGAGCGCCCTGTTCTTAGCTCCTGGACGACCGTCATCGAATATCTGCAACACGAGATGGGGCATTCAACCATTGAGGAATTGCGCGTTCTGTTTCTCGACAAGCGCAACCGGCTCATCGAAGATGTGCTCATGCAACAGGGCACCGTCGACCACACGCCTGTCTATCCGCGCGAAATCATTTCCAAGGCGCTGGAGGTTTCTGCGACCGCCGTGGTACTCGTCCACAACCACCCATCTGGCGACCCAACACCTTCTCGTGCGGATATCGAGATGACAAAGACCATCATCGAGATCGGTGCGCCCATGGGCGTTACGGTCCACGATCACATAATTGTCGGCAAGCAGAGCCATGCGAGCTTGCGTGGATTGAAGCTGATATGAAGCGCGTGGTTCTGGCAGCTGGATTGACGCTTGCCTGCGGCGCCGCGGGGACCGCAGAGCGGATCGGGCAGGCTATCCCTCTCTCTGGCATTCCCAACGAGGTCAGCAGCCGCTTGGAACTCGGCCTTTCTATCGCCGCCACAGAAGCGCGTCAGCGCGGTGCCCATATCACCGTAACCCTCGCCGACAGCGGATGCAGCAAAGAAGCTGCGCAACTTGCAGGGGAAACACTCAAGCAAGCCGATGTACAGATCGTTATCGGCCCGCTTTGCGCGCTTGCAGCGGCAACAATTGCAGAAATCGTAAAGCCAGTGCCCGTCATTGCCCTCGACACCCGCAACCCACTTCTCGCTCGCCAGCGCGATATCGGCGACCTTGCGTTGTTTGAGCTTGGGGCGGATGCAGATGCTGAGGCGCGGGCAATTGTTGAGAAGGTGCTGCCACGCTTTAAGGGTGCCCCCTTTGCGCTCCTCGACGATGGCGGCATTTATGGTCGCGGCCTTTCGGACGCCATTCGCCTAACGGCGGAGGAAGCAGGGTTGAGCCCTGCAGAGGTCGCGACATTTCGCCCCGGTCAAGACAGTCAAAAACCGCTCCTGCGCCGCCTCGCCCGGTCGGGGATCAAGGCTATTGTTGTGCTCGCCCCTGCCGAGGACATCTCACGCTTAGCTAGCGATTTGGCCGAACTTGACCTCGGTTGGCAGATCGCTGCCGGTGAGGCCGGGCGTTTGCTGCCCCTTGCCGATGGTACGGAAAATGTGCCCGACGGTGTCATGGCTGTATTCCCGACCAATCCGAGCGAAGCGGCAACCGAAGCGCTGACAGACCGCATTGTTGGCCAGGATGCCCGGGTGGAAGACCTGATTGTCGCAGCTCACGCGCTTATGAGTGTTGCTGTTGCCTATGATCCCTCTAGGTTGCTGGAAACCCAGAGTTTCCCCACCTTGCTCGGCAACGTGACCTTCGGCACTGACGGCCGGGCGACGCCGCTCGCCTTCGCGCTTTACACTTGGCGGAATGGCGCGTTTCATGAGGCGATCCAGTGAAAGCAGGCCCAACCAATTCCATCTGCGATGTGGCAGGCCTTACTGTTGGCCATGCACAGGATGATGCGCTGAAATCTGGCGTCACGGCACTTGTGTGCGAGACGTCTGACAACTTCGCCGGTGTCCATGTCATGGGCGGCGCGCCTGGAACGCGGGACACGGACCTGCTCGCACCACAAAACACCGTGCAGGGCGTCGACGCCGTCGTCTTGGCGGGCGGCTCTGCCTTCGGTCTCGATGCTGCTGGCGGGGCGCAGATGGCGTTGCGGGACATGGGTCGGGGCTTTGCCATCGGCGACCAACGGGTGCCCATAGTTCCCAGTGCAATCCTCTTCGACCTCATCAATGGCGGAAACAAGTCGTTCAAAGAGAACCCTTATGGAGCCCTGGGCCGCAGGGCTGTTGAAGCCGCAAGCACAGATGTCGTTCTCGGCAGTGTCGGAGCAGGAACAGGGGCGCTGACTGGCGGACCTCGAGGCGGATTGAAAGGTGGTTTGGGTACCGCATCCACCGTTCTGTCAGACGGCACCACCATCATCGCAGCTCTGGTCGCGGTCAACGCACTTGGGTCGCCCGTCATTGGCGAAAGCAAACATTTCTGGGCCGCCCCCTTCGAACAGGATAACGAGTTCGGCGGCTTTGGCTCAGGCGATATAGACCCTGAAGAAGCGCAGGCGCTGCGCATTAAATTCTCCGAAAGCCGCCAATCCGGTGCAAACACCACAATCGGCATCATTGCCACCGATGCGACGTTGACCAAGGGGGCGGCTTCGCGGCTTGCCATTGCCGCTCATGACGGGTTTGCACGCGCGCTCTGGCCCGCCCACATGCCACTTGATGGCGATCTCGTCTTTTCCGTCGCCACCTGCGCACAGAAAGCCAATCCCGCGATGGATCACATGATCGAACTCTCGGCCGCCGCCAGCAGCGTCATGGCGCGGGCGATTGCGCGCGGTATTTTTGAAGCCACTGCAGCGCCAAATGATCTCTTTTCCCCGTGGACGACGCTGCGGGACAATTGAGCTCAGCCCCGCTGGCGGCTAGGCCGCTTTCATGACCAAGGATCTTCTCATCGCGCCGTCCATTCTGGCGGCTGATTTTTCCAAACTCGGCGCCGAAGTCACCGATGTGATCGCCGCTGGTGCCGACTGGGTGCATCTGGATGTGATGGACGGACATTTCGTGCCCAACATCTCCTTTGGTCCGGTTGTTATTGAGAAACTCCGCCCGCTCACCGACGCCGTCTTTGACACCCACCTGATGATCGCGCCTTGCGATCCCTATCTGGAGGCTTTCGCCAAGGCGGGGAGCAATTTTATTACGGTCCATGCGGAAGCCGGGCCGCATCTGCATCGGTCACTCCAAGCCATCCGGGCACTTGGCAAAAAGGCTGGCGTTTCGCTCAATCCGTCAACGCCGGTAAGCGTGCTGGAGCATGTTGTCGATTCCATTGACCTGCTCCTTATCATGAGCGTGAACCCGGGCTTTGGTGGACAGTCTTTTATTCCCGAAGCGGTGGAAAAAGTGCGTCAGGCGAAAGCGCTTGTTGGCGACCGGCCGACCCACATAGAGGTGGATGGTGGCGTCACCGCAGAAACTGCGCCTGCTATCGTAAAGGCCGGGGCCGACGTGCTTGTTGCCGGCTCGGCCGTCTATAAAGGCGGTACCAAAAACGCCTATGCGACCAACATCGCGGCCATAAGGAAAGCTTGCCTTTAGGAGTGGACAGCGCCACACGCTGGCTGCCGTCATGTTGAAGGGAACCGGTGCCAGTGCTAGCGCACAGCCAACCCTCCCGCACTGAGCACGCAACATGGTCCCGCGCTACTCCCGCCCTGAAATGGTCGATGTCTGGTCACCCGCAACCAAGTTCCGAATCTGGTTCGAGATTGAGGCCCATGCCTGCGACGCATTGGCGGAGCTCGGCGTCGTGCCGAAAGAAGCCGCCGCTGCAATCTGGGAAAGGGGCGGCAACGCGACTTTTGACGTTGAGCGCATCGATGCAATCGAGCGGGAGACGAAACACGACGTCATCGCTTTCCTAACGCATCTGGCGGAAATTGTTGGCCCCGACGCGCGTTTCGTCCACCAGGGCATGACGTCTTCCGACATTCTCGACACAACCTTCAATGTGCAGCTCATGAAGGCTTCAGACCTTCTGCTTGCCGACCTCGACGCATTGCTGACCGCCATCAAAACCCGGGCCTTCGAGCACAAAGACACAGTCACGATCGGCCGCTCCCACGGCATTCATGCCGAGCCAACCACCTTTGGCGTGAAGTTGGCGCAGGCCCACGCTGAATTTGCCCGCTGCCGCGACCGGCTCGTGGCTGCACGCAAAGAGATTTCGGTCTGTGCCGTTTCCGGCGCGGTCGGCACCTTTGCCAATATCGACCCGTCGGTTGAAGCCCATGTCGCGGAAAAGCTGGGCATGGACGTCGAGCCAGTTTCAACACAAGTCATCCCCCGCGACCGCCACGCCATGTATTTTGCAACCCTCGGCGTCATCGCCTCCTGCATCGAGCGTCTGGCGACGGAAATTCGCCATCTAATGCGCACGGAAGTGCTTGAAGCGGAAGAATATTTTGCACCCGGACAAAAGGGCTCTTCCGCGATGCCCCACAAGCGCAATCCGGTGCTGACGGAAAACCTGACCGGTCTTGCGCGCATGGTTCGCGCTTTCGCGATGCCCGCCATGGAGAATGTTGCGCTGTGGCACGAGCGGGACATTTCGCACTCCTCCGTGGAGCGCATGATCGGCCCGGACGCGACAATCACCCTCGATTTTGCGCTCGTGCGCCTCACGGGCGTGATAGATAAGCTACTGGTCTATCCAGAAACCATGACGCGCAACATGAACAAATTTCGCGGCCTCATCCACTCTCAACGCGTGCTTCTGGCGTTGACGCAGGCTGGTGTGAACCGTGAGGACGCCTACCGCTTCACCCAGCGCAACGCGATGAAAGTGTGGGAAGAAGGCAAGGATTTCATGGAAGAACTGCTCGCCGACCCGGACGTCACAGCCGCGCTCTCGCAAGACGAGATCCGCGAGAAATTCGACCTAGCCTACCACACCAAGCATGTGGACACGATTTTTGAGCGCGTCTTCGGCGAGAGCTAGGCCACCGGCTTAGTCGTCGTTGTAGAGGCCGCAGGGATCGTCCCCTGCCCGTGCTTTCCAGGTTTCTACCGAGATTCGTACGAGATCGGACTCCAGAACTTCGCTCACCCCGTTGCGGCTGACTTCCCCCTTACCTGTCAACAAATTGAGATCACAGGAGCCGTTCACTTCCAGATCGAGCGTATCATAGAAGGCGTAAGTGTAACCCGCGACAACAAGTTGCTCATTACGCCAGGCAACTGTGATGGTCTGATTCCAGCGACCGCGACCTAAGGCGCTGTTGTGGGACAGCACCTTCAGCGATCCACGCTCATCAATGGTGAGCGAAGCACGGTTGCCCACCAGACCACCTGTTCCGCCCCAGACAAAATTTGGCGCATAGAGCTGAAGCGTCATCGTTCGGTCAAAACCGTCTTCAAAACCCGATCCGTCGCCGAAACTCACTGCGAGAGCGTGATCATTGAAACTATCTTCCTGCGCCACAATCAAAAAAGCAGCATCATCAACACCGTCGCCGTTAATGTCGCCTGTCGCCACGGAGAAGATGCGCCCCGCAAGCTCCTCGCTCGCAAATGCGGGAGCAGCGAGAGCTGCACTCAGGCATAGTGTCCAAAACCACCGCATGTGCCGTTCTACCCTCACAATCGTTGACAAGAGCATAGCCATTGCCCACCTCCGCCACCATGAAAATACGCGACGCAAATATTCTCATTATCCCCGGCTATACCGGTTCTGAGCCCGACCATTGGCAAAGCCGCTGGCAGGCGAAGTTCCCAAACGCCACACGCGTGGAGCAGGATGATTGGCACAAGCCCGTTCTGGCCGATTGGAAGGTCAATGTCCTCATCACCCTCGACACCCTGCCGGACGCTGTGGTGGTGGTCGCCCATTCGCTGGGCTGCTCCACCTTCGTGAAAGCCATGGCCGATGGGAGCGCCGAGCAGCGAGGCAAAATCAAAGGCGCGTTTCTGGTCGCCCCGCCGGACGTTGAAAACACAGCGATCCGCCCCAAACATCTGCAGACCTTCGGACCCAGCCCAACCGATCCTTTGCCCTTCCCCAGTGTCGTCATTGCAAGCCAGGACGACGCTTTCTGCGCCTATGAAAAGGCCAGCGATATGGCCAATTGCTGGGGTTCGCAGTTGATCGACGCGCGCGAAAGTGGGCACATCAACGCCAAATCCGGCCACGGCCCCTGGCCGGATGGGTTGATGGTTTTTGCCAATTTCATGACCAAGCTCTAACGGAAGCTCATTTTAGCAAGTTCAACGTCCGTGCCTTTGGAAAGATATGTGGAATCAAAGCCGTAGCTTATGAAGCGATAACCAAAGGAGTGGACCAACTCTACCGCTGGGACATCCGTGCAAAAGGCCGCGGCCACCTTGCCACGAGCGCGAGCCGTCTTGCCCATGTGCTCGACGATGCTGCGGGTGTCGTCACCATAGACGTCCGGCATGATGTTTTGCCGCACAGAAATGGAGAGGTCGGCCGGACCGCAAAAGACGCCGTCTATGCCGTCGACATCCAAAATGGCTTCAAGATTGTCCACCGCCTCGCGTGTTTCGATCATGGCGAGAGCCAACGTGTCCGTGTTGGCAGTGGCCAGATACTCGTCTTGCGACACGCCCAGCATGTGGGTTGCTTGGGTGATGCCAAAGGATCGTTCTCCGACCGGAATGTACTTGCACGCTCCGGCAAAGGCACGTGCGTCTTCGACCGTGTTGATCATCGGCGCAATAATAGCATGAGCGCCGGCGTCGAGCGCCTTTGAAGCAAAATCGAATCGCCCGACTGGAATGCGCACAACAACCGGCTTGCCACGGGGTGCAAGCGCCATGATGCCGGAAATAACGGACGCTTCCGTCTGCATGCCGTGTTGCATGTCCAACGTCACGGCATCGAAGTCACAAGTCGCCAGAATAGAGAGATAGAGCGGATCAGGAATGGCCGACCAGGCGGAAATGGCTGCCCGATCATCGGCCAGACATCGCGCCAGCCGGTTCACTTGGAGATTTCTTCAACCGCGACGGCCATCAACTCATTCATCTTAGCGCGGATTGTCGCGTCATCCACGGAGGTACCGGACGCATCGAAATCCTGACGGATCTTGCGGAAGACATCCTCATCCCCAGCCTCCTCGAAATCGGCCATGATGACCTCTTTCGCATATGCTTCTTTGTCTTTGTGGCCCATCTGTTCTGCTGCCCAATGGCCGAGCAGCTTATTGCGGCGCGCTTCCGCCTTGAATTTCAGCTCCGCATCGTGGGCAAATTTATTCTCATAGGCGTCGCCGCGCTCATCCATTCCAGACATGTGCATCTCCCAGTTGTCAGGTCTTTTCTATGATCTAGGTGTGGCGCGCGCCGCTGTCCACGTTTAGCTGTGATCATGCCCCAGGAGCCGATTGTCTTTGCTCCGCGCGGGGGCTAAGCCCAAGCGATACAGCACAAACCCAAACTCCAGCCCAGGACACCAGCCATGAGCAGGCGCCGCCGCATTTATGAGGGCAAGGCCAAGATCATCTATGAAGGTCCGGAGCCCGGCACTCTGGTACAGTTCTTCAAGGATGACGCAACCGCCTTCAACGCGCAAAAGCATGAAGTGGTGGACGGCAAAGGCGTTCTGAACAACCGCATTTGTGAGTATATTTTTCAGCGTCTGAACGGTATTGGCATCCCAACGCACTTCATTCGACGTCTCAACATGCGCGAACAACTCATTAAAGAAGTTGAGATTGTTCCGCTGGAGGTTGTGGTCCGTAACATCGCAGCCGGCTCACTTTGCAAGCGTTTGGGTGTTGAGGAAGGCACGGTCCTGCCGCGTTCGATTATCGAATTCTACTACAAGAATGATGAGCTTGGAGACCCTCTGGTGTCCGAAGAACACATCACCGCATTTGGCTGGGCAACCCCACCGGAGATCGACGACATGATGGCGCTCGCCATCCGCATCAACGACTTTCTCTCTGGCCTCTTCATGGGTGTCGGCATCCAGCTCGTCGACTTCAAGATCGAGTGCGGACGTCTTTATGAGAACGAGATGATGCGCATTGTCTTGGCTGACGAAATCAGCCCAGATTCCTGTCGTCTTTGGGATGTGAAGACGAAGGAAAAAATGGACAAAGACCGCTTTCGCGAAGATCTCGGCGGAATGTTGGAAAATTACCGCGAAGTCGCAAAACGCTTGGGTATTATGAACGAAAACGAACCCGCCCGTACCGGCGGACCGGTATTGGTGAAGTCAGATTAATGCCCTCCTTTAAAGTCACCGTTACCGTACGCCTCAAGCAGGGGGTGCTCGATCCACAAGGTAAAGCCATCGAGGGGGCGCTGACTTCGCTTGATTTTTCCGGCGTTAAAGGCGTCCGCCAAGGTAAGGTCTTCGACATGGTGCTTGAGGCCAAGGATGCGAAAGAGGCTGAAAAGGCTGCGTTAAAAATGGCTGACAAGCTTCTCGCCAATACGGTGGTAGAGGATTTCCAGGTAGAGTTCGCGTGAGCGCAACGGTCGTCCTTTTCCCCGGTGCCAATCGCGACCGGGATATGCTCGCCGCACTGCGTTCGGTTACGGGGGCGATGCCCCGCACGGTCTGGCATCAGGATACGAAGCTGCCCAAGAGCGACTTTATCGTCCTACCCGGTGGCTTTTCACATGGCGACTACCTGCGCGCCGGGGCAATCGCCGCCCGTGCGCCGATCATGAAAGCCGTTGCCGCGGCCGCCAAAAAGGGTGTGCCAGTGCTCGGTATCTGCAACGGGTTTCAGCTCCTGACGGAAGCTCGCTTGCTGCCCGGCGCATTGCTGCGCAATGCTGGACTGACCTTCGTATGCCGTGAGGTGCGTCTTTCAATCGAAAACACAGACAATCCATTTCTGCACACCTACAACCAAGGTGAGATCATCCGCTGCCCGGTCGCCCATCACGACGGCAATTATTTCGCCGATGAGAAAACGCTGAAG
This sequence comes from uncultured Alphaproteobacteria bacterium, assembly GCA_929200315.1. Classification (GTDB taxonomy): domain Bacteria; phylum Pseudomonadota; class Alphaproteobacteria; order Rhizobiales; family Rhizobiaceae; genus Pseudahrensia. The sequence continues at coordinate 56,711 of CAKMZB010000011.1, forward strand.
ACGCTTGAAGGCGATGGCCGAGTAGCGCTGCGCTATACCGAAGGCACCAATCCGAATGGCTCAATCAACGATATTGCCGGCATTTTGAACGAGCGCGGCAATGTGCTTGGCATGATGCCGCATTTTGAAAATCTTGTTGAAGATGCTCAAGGTGGCACGGATGGTCGCCGGCTGTTTGAAGCGGCGCTTGATGCGGTGGCTGCCGCATGAAGAGGGCCGTGATCCTGTCCTTCGCGGCCATGCTTCCGCTTTCCGCCTGCGTTACCGGCATTGCGAACTTAGCGCCCGTCACGGTAATGAAGGGTGTCACGCGGCAGGCCAAAACCTGCTGGTTTGACCAAAAAGATCCTCGTTTTGCCGACTATCGCTTGCAGGCTGAACTGACCTCCTTCTCCAATCGTCCACGCATTCTCGTTGTACCCAAAGGCTCCCGCTCCGCCCTGCCGGTGCTGATCGCCCAAGCCGAGCACCGCGACGGGCGCACGACCTTCCAGAGTTTCGGCCCGCTACTGGACAGCCCTCAAGGCCCTTCAATCGCGCAAGAGCTTGATGCCTGGGCCAACGGATCAAGAACCTGCTGACATGCACCCAATAGACGCCCAAACAGCCAGTGAAGACGCCGCCTCCGAACACGGCCTCAGCGCCGAGGAATGGCAACGCATTCTTGAGCTGACAGGCCGCATGCCAACTTTCACCGAACTCGGCATCTGGTCAGCCATGTGGAACGAGCATTGTTCCTACAAATCTTCCAAGAAATGGCTGAAAACCCTGCCGACGGAGGGCTCCCGCGTCATTCACGGCCCGGGCGAGAATGCCGGTGTGGTGGATATCGGCGATGGCGATGTCGTCGTCTTCAAGATGGAAAGCCACAACCACCCCTCTTTCATCGAGCCCTATCAAGGCGCGGCGACCGGTATGGGCGGCATTCTGCGCGATGTTTTCACCATGGGCGCACGGCCCGTGGCGGCGATGAACGCTCTGCGTTTTGGTGCACCGGACCATCCCAAAACGCGCCATCTAGTCTCTGGCGTTGTGAGTGGAATTGGCGGTTATGCCAATGCGTTCGGGGTGGCGACAGTGGGCGGCGAGGTCAACTTTCACCCCCGCTATAGCGGCAACATCCTCGTCAACGCCTTCGCCGCGGGCATCGCCAAGGCCGACGCGATTTATATCTCCAAGGCCGAGGGCGTCGGTTTGCCCGTTGTCTATCTCGGCGCAAAAACCGGCCGTGACGGCGTTGGTGGAGCGACTATGGCATCTGCCGAGTTCGATGATTCCATCGATGAGAAGCGGCCTACTGTACAGGTCGGCGACCCGTTCACCGAAAAGTGCCTGCTGGAAGCGTGCCTTGAGCTCATGGAATCCGGTGCAGTCATTGCGATCCAGGACATGGGCGCTGCGGGGCTGACCTGTTCGGCGGTGGAAATGGGTGCGCGAGGCGATCTCGGCATTGAACTCAACCTCGACTCGGTGCCTGTGCGCGAAGAGAATATGAGTGCCTATGAGATGATGTTGTCTGAAAGCCAGGAGCGCATGCTCATGGTGCTGCGCCCGGAAATGGAAGAAGCTGCCAAGGCGATCTTCGACAAATGGGCACTGGACTTCGCCATCGTCGGCAAAACCACCGATGATCTGCGCTTCCGTGTGCTGCATGGCGAGCAGGAAGTTGCCAATCTGCCCATAAAGGAGTTGGGCGATGAAGCACCAGAATATGACCGGCCTTGGGTGGAACCCGGTGTGGCAAGCGAAATGGCACCGCATCTCTTCCCTCCACCCGATGATTACAACACCGCGCTGCTCAAGCTCATCAGCTCCCCTAACCTCTCCTCTCGCCGCTGGGTCTGGGAGCAGTATGACACGCTGATCGGCGGCAATTCGCTACAGATCCCGGGGGCCGATGCGGGTGTTGTTCGCGTGGATGGCCATCCCACCAAGGCCCTCGCCTTTTCCAGCGACGTAACGCCCCGCTATGTTGAGGCAGATCCCTTTGAGGGCGGCAAGCAGGCGGTGGCGGAGTGCTACCGCAACCTTATTGCAAGCGGTGCGGAGCCGCTAGCCGCAACAGATAATCTCAATTTCGGCAACCCGGAAAAGCCGGACATTATGGGCCAGCTCGTCGTCTCAATCCGCGGAATTGGGGAGGCGTGCGAAGCTCTATCCATGCCCATCGTTTCGGGCAATGTCTCTCTTTACAACGAGACCAACGGCGAGGCGATCCTGCCGACGCCTACTATTGGTGGCGTCGGACTTATCGACGAGCACGAAAAAATGGCGCGTATGGATACCGCCCAATCCGGCGACGCGATCTTCCTAATCGGCACTGAGGGCACACATCTTGCGCGTTCGATCTATCAGATGGAGATCCTGGGCGAAGAGGCAGGTCCCGCCCCCCCCGTTGATCTGCTCACCGAGCGCTATCGCGGCAATTTCGTTCTTTCCGCCATTCGCGGGGGCTACGCTTCGGCCTGCCATGACATTTCAGATGGCGGCCTTGCTATCGCGCTTGCTGAACTTTGCTTGGCAAGCAACATCGGCGCAGCTTGCGACCCTGCTATCACCTACCCCCACGCCGCGCTCTTTGGCGAAGACCAGTCCCGCTACATCCTCACTGTGCCGCATGAATGGGCGTCGATGTTTGCTGGCAATTGCGAAGGCGCGGCGGTCTTTTTTGAGCAAATCGGCACGATGGGCGGCTCGACCTTGCGCATTGGCGAGCTGGTGGACATATCATTGGACGAACTGCGGGAAGCTCATGAAGGCTGGTTCCCGGGTTTCATGACCGGACAGGAGCGCTGACATGGCGATGCATGCCGCTGAAATCGAGGCGATGATCAAGGAGGAGCTTCCGGATGCGACGGTAACAATCCGCGATCTGGCAGGCGACGGTGACCACTATGCTGCCGAGATCGTTTCCGCCGAATTTACGGGCAAAAGCCGCGTGCAGCAGCACCAGATGGTCTACAAGGCGCTGCGCGGAAAGATGGGCGGAGACCTCCACGCCCTTGCGCTGCAAACAAGCGCGCCAGAATGAGTTTCTCCAGCTTCTCAGATGCAGGATTGCTCATTGTGCTGTTCACCTTGCTCGCCCTGCCGATAATCGCGCTTCTCGTCATCGCGCACTACACCAAGCAGCGAACGTCGACTTATCGCTGGGAACCCGACCAGGACTATGATGTGGAGTTGCGCGGCGAAAGCTTTATGGAACCGCCTTTCCCTGTTCTCAAAAAGCGAAAAAGGGGCAAGGGGTCCAAAGATTGAATCCAGTCCGTGGCCTCTGGCATTGCGCGTATGAGATGCCTATTTTGAACAAAACGGCACCCCTTCAAGGCAACCTCCCATGTCCATCAATGAGTTCATCGACAACGAAGTAAAATCCAACCCGGTCCTCGTCTTCATGAAGGGTACTCCAGCCTTTCCGCAATGCGGATTTTCCGGCCAGGTCGCTCAAATCATGGATTATCTCGGCGTTGAGTGGAAAGGCGTGAATGTCCTTGCTGACGACGACCTGCGCCAGGGTGTTAAGGATTATTCCGACTGGCCCACCGTCCCGCAGATCTATGTGAAGGGTGAGTTTGTTGGGGGCTGCGACATTACCCGCGAGATGTTCCAGTCCGGCGAATTGAAGCAAATGCTGGAAGAAAAAGGTGTTGTGATGAAGGGCCGGGCTACGGCATGACCGCTGGATTGTCCCCTTTTTCCGGCTTCGGCAAGGAAGCGGTTCCTTTCTTAAAGGCTCTTGTCTTCCATCAGAGCCGGGAATGGTTTCATGACAACAAGAAGCTCTACGAGAGTGAAGTAAAGCAGCCGCTCACCTCCTTCGTGGAGACCGCGAGCACGGCGCTTCAAGCGTCCGGATCGCCGCTTCAAGGCAATGCGAAGTCCAGCACTTTCCGCATCAACCGCGACATCCGCTTTTCCAAGGACAAGTCCCCCTATAACGGCCATGTCAGCGGCGTTTTCACCCGCACCGGCACCAAGAAAGACACAGGCGGTGTTTATTTCCACTTCGCGCCGGAAGACAGCCTTTTCGCCTCTGGTCTCTGGTTCCCCGCCTCGCCGCTGCTGAAGGCTTTCCGCGAAGCAATCATTGCGCGGGAAGACGAATGGCGCGACATCATTGCTGATTTGGAAGCCAAAGGTCTGACTTTCTCCGATCGGGAGACAGATTCTCTCAAACGCATGCCACCGGCTTTCAAACACGTTGAAGGCGAAGAGATGCAGGGTTGGATGAAGCGCAAGGGTTTTGTTGTCGACCGCGCAGTCAAAGCCACACTCCTAACTAAGCCTCAATTGGTGGATGAAGTGGTAGCCTTCGCAAAGGACGTTGACCCGTTCCTGCAATTCATCTGGCGGGCAACGGATCATGCCCGCGAGAATGCAGATAATCCGAAGGACTAGACAAAAAAAAGGCCACCCGGTGGGCGGCCTTTTTGCATAGTCAAAGAGGTGTCCCGCGGACTTAGCGCGAGTAGAATTCCACCGTCAGGTTCGGTTCCATCTGCACCGGATAGGGCACATCCGAGAAAGCCGGAACAGAGACGAAGGTTGCGTTCATCTTGGAGTGATCGGCCTGGATATATTCCGGCACATCACGCTCAGCGAGCTGGGATGCTTCCAGCACGACGGCAAGTTCCCTGGACTTTTCACGCACCTCGATCACATCGCCGGGTTTACAGCGATAGGAAGGAATGTTCACGCGGCGGCCGTTCACTTTGATGTGGCCGTGGTTGATGAACTGGCGCGCGGCAAAGACCGTGGCAACAAACTTGGCGCGGTAAATCACAGCGTCCAAACGGCGTTCCAGCAGACCGATCAGGTTCTCAGACGTATCGCCCTTCATGGCGTTGGCCTGGTCGTAGGTTTTGCGGAACTGTTTTTCAGTGATGTTGCCGTAGTAACCCTTCAACTTCTGCTTAGCTCGAAGCTGAATACCGAAGTCGGAGAGCTTACCCTTGCGGCCCTGACCGTGTTGGCCGGGGCCGTATTCGCGGCGGTTCACTGGGGATTTAGGACGACCCCAGATATTTTCGCCCATACGGCGGTCAATTTTATACTTAGCTGATTGGCGCTTGCTCATAGCATTTCCTCAAAAGTTCACGCCCCGGACCATTCCGCAGCGTGGAGAAAACGCACCCTCCTCTACCCGACCATTTCGCCGAATTGACAGGGCAACACGCGCACGCTTTGCGAAGGTTGCCCACGGGATACGTAAACAAGGCGGTTAAAACCGCCTTGTGGCGGTCAGATAAGACGCTACCGCGCCCTTGTCAAACCATTGGTTTGGTTGTCAGCCCGAAACCGGAAAACAACCGCTGAGCCGCCGGAGAACGTTCGCCACCGGTGAAATACACACTGTCCTCCACGTTGGTGATTTCACCAATATGCGGCAGACGCGAGCGGGCGTGGCGAGCGATGGCTTCAGCCGGGTTCAACCAGTCCACAGGCCATGGAGCGAGACGGCGGAAAACATTGGTGAGAAATGGATAGTGCGTGCAGGCGAGCACAACCACGTCTGTTCGCGCACCATAACGGTCGACGAAACATTCTTCGATGTCGGCGGCAACGATGTCACGGTCCGCCTCCCCGGTGGTCATGAATTTTTCAGCCTGCGCGGCAAGATTTGGCGCACCAACGAGACGCACATTCACTTGGGCTGCAAATTCCGAAATCAATGATCGCGTATAGTCGCGCTGCACTGTCGCGGGGGTCGCGAGAACTGAGATCTGCCCACTCGCGGTGCGTTCCGCTGCCGGTTTGATGGCGGGCACCGTGCCAACGATAGGAAAGTCGAAACGCTCGCGCAGAGGCTGGAGGATCAGTGTTGAAGCAGTATTGCAGGCCACGATCACCATATCAGGCGCGTGGGTCTCCACCAGTCGCTCAAACAGGCCGACCATCCGCTCCAGCAGCGCGCCCTCTTCCCAGTCACCATAGGGAAAGCCAGCGTCATCCGCGACATAAACAAAACGATGATCGGGCATCAGCACCCGTGCTTCACGCAGCACGGAGAGCCCTCCAATACCGGAATCAAAAACAAGGACCGTCATTGTTCCATGACGGGAATAGGGACGAGTTCAGGCAGGTCGTCGAGGTCGAAATCGAGATAGTAAAAGATAAACCAGTAGGCAAAGAACACGCTCCCCGAGAGCGCCGTGTTCCAAAGCATGCGGCGCAACATTTGGGGGTTTCTCGGCGCGGCTTCTTCTGTGCCGGGCGTCACATCGCCGCTCTCAAATTGCGGGCGCATACGGAAGGGCAGCGTGATGAACAGGGTTGTCCACCAGATGACGAAAAAGATCGCAATACCCGTTCCAACGCCCATGGATCAGACCTCCTCCAGCTCCACTAAGGTGCCGCTAAAGTCCTTCGGATGCAGGAACAGGACCGGGTTACCATGGGCGCCGATCTTGGGCTCCCCGTCCCCCAAAATCCGCGCGCCTTTTGCTTCCAACTGTGCGGCAGAGGCGCGGATGTCGGAAACCTCGTAGCAGATGTGGTGCATCCCCCCGGCAGGGTTCGCTTCCAGAAACTTGGCGATGGGCGACCCTTCGCCCAACGGCTCCAACAGCTCCACGCGGGTATTTGGCAGGTCGACAAAAACCACTGTCACGCCGTGCTCTGGCAGAGCTTGAGGGGCGCTTACTTTCGCACCCAATGTGTCGCGATAAAGCGCGATCCCCGCGGCAAGATCCGGTACTGCAATAGCGACATGGTTCAGACGGCCAATCACGGATCAGACCTGCGTGACGAATACGGTGATAAGCGGCTTCTTACCCCAAACATCCCGAGCCTCGTTGCGCACAGCACGTTCGACCGCCTGCTCCACTCGTTGAAGGTCACGCCGTTTCTTTTGGGGCATGTTTTCAACCGTGGAAAGTGCGACATCGTACAGCACGTCCTCGAAGCGATCCTGACCATCGGCCATGCGCGGAAGGCCTTCGCAGGTGATTTCCGGGTCAGCGAGAAGTTCGCCCTGTCCGTCTAGCACAAGGGCGATCACCACGTGACCGACCCAGGAGAGAACACGGCGGCGCTTGATGCCGGTGGTGTCTTCATCACCAATGACATTGCCGTCCTTATAGATGCGTCCGTGTTTGACGGTATCGAGAATTTCCGGCGCACCGGGAGCAAGGCGCAGCATGTCACCGTTGCGCACGGGCATGACGCTTTCGATCCCCTCATGTGCCATCAATTTGGCCTGCGCCGTCAGATGCGCAGCTTCACCATGGACGGGCACACCAATCTGCGGCTTTGTCCACTCATACATCTTGCGCAATTCGTTGCGGCGCGGGTGGCCAGAGACATGAACCAGTTGCGGCCCATCGAGAACGATCTCGACCCCCTGCTCGATCATCTGATTCTGAATCGTGATGATCTCCCGCTCATTGCCGGGGATGGAGCGTGACGAGAAGATCACCATATCGCCCGCGGTAAGATTTGCGTTGCGATGATCATCTCGCGCCAATTTGGCGAGCGCTGCACGTGGTTCCCCCTGGCTGCCGGTAAGGATTACGACAATCTTATTGCGCGGCACGGAAGAGAATTCATCCTCCGAGAGAAACGGTGCGAGGCCATCAAGATAGCCAAGATCGCGGGACACTTCGCAGACCCGCAGCAGCGAGCGACCAAGCACCATGACCTTGCGGCCTGCTTTCTCGGCGGCCTCCGCGATGGAGCGAATGCGGCCAACGTTTGAGGAGAAGGTCGTGACCAGAACGCGCCCTTCTGCCTTCGTGATAATCTCGGCAAGGCTGGCGGACACTTCCTCTTCCGATGGGCTTTCCCCTTCTCGCATCGCGTTGGTGGAATCGCAGATCAGTGCCAGCACGCCGTCATCGCCCACCTCGCGGAAGCGCGCTTCGTCTGTTTTTTGCCCCAACGTCGGCGCAGGGTCGAGTTTCCAATCGCCTGTGTGAATGACATTGCCGAGCGGCGAGCGGATAACGAGGGAAACCGGTTCCGGCACCGAATGGGTAACGTGAATGCCCTCAATCTCAAATTTGCCAACCTTGAAGGACTTATTGGGTTTGTAGATCTTAACGGGAATTTTGGGAGCGTTGCGCTCACCCTGCAATTTCGCCTCCAGCATGGCAGCAGTGAAGGGAGTACAATAAACGTTCACCCCTCCCAGCATCGGCCACAGCGCCATCAGGGCCCCGTAATGGTCCTCATGGGCATGGGTGATGACAATGCCATCGAGCTTATCGGTCTGATTGGCGATGAAGTCGATGTCGGGCAGGACAAGGTCTGCGCCAGGAAAGTCATCACCAGGGAAAGTCACGCCAACATCGACAATGATGTAGCGGCGGTTGGATTTCGGCCCGTAGCCGTAAAGAGCGAAATTCATTCCAATTTCGCCAACCCCGCCAAGCGGCAGGAAGATGAGTTCGTCTTTTTTTGTTTGCTTTGCCATGAAGGCCCTTATGTCTCACGCGCTTTGGTGCGCGCGCCAAAATGTCTTGTTCTAGGAATGCGGCGAGAAAAACACATCGCCCGCCATGATACGGCGCGTTTCGCCGTTTTGTTGCAGCAGCAGATAGCCGTCCCCGTCCAAGCCTGCAAATATTCCGCTCAACTCTTCATCGGGAAAACGCACAGTAATTGCCTTCCCGACACCGTGGGCATGGGCAAGCCATTCTCGTATCAGCCCGGCGCGACCGTCAGCGCTGCGCCAGTGGCCAAGATAAGTGGAGAGGGCTCCGGCGTAGGCGCGAAACAGGTTTTCCGGCGTAAGGTCGATTCCAGCGGATTGCAAATTGGTTGTCGGGTAAAGACCGTCTTCAGGATGATGAGCGCAATTCACGCCGCATCCGATTACTATCATCGGCGTTGCATCATGGCGCAGGCTGCGCTCCAGCAGGATACCGGAAATTTTCGCCCCACCAAGGAGCAGATCATTCGGCCACTTCAACCTCAGAAGTGAGGCGTCGGTTAAATGCGGGGCGATGGCCTCGTGCAAGGCGAGAGAAACGACAAGAGGCAGAAGACCAACCTTCTCAGCTGGCTGAGGGTCGACCAGCAAGAGGCTTGAATAGAGATTGCCCGGTTCAGAGACCCAGTTGCGCCCACGGCGCCCCCGCCCCGCCGTCTGGCGACGCGCGGTAATCCAGAGCTGACCGGGGTCGCCTGCAAGTCCTGCATCAATAGCTTCGGTATTGGTTGAGCCAACGTCGCCAAACGCCCGGTGACGCCAGCCATGGAGGCCCGGAATGGCTTCAGTCTGGATCAGAAGAAAGAGCGGGCCGCGTTCCCCGCAAGCGTAGCTATCGGCCCGGCAATGAGCACGTAGAGGATGACGAAGAGCCCGGCAATACCAACAACGAGCCGGAGCTCAGCAGCCATAGGCACGAAACCCTCTTCGCCCTCATCGAACCACATGATCTTAATGATGCGCAGGTAGTACACCGCCGACACGACCGACGCGAGAACACCAATCACAGCAAGCCAATACAGTTCCACCTGGATCGCAGGCAGAAAGACGAACCACTTTGCCCAGAAGCCCGCGAGTGGCGGAATACCAGCCAGCGAGAACATGAAAGCGGTCATCAAAAGCGCAATCATCGGATTGGTCTTGGCGATGCTCGAAAGCTCTGTGATATCTTCGTAGGCCCCATCCTTGCGGCGCATGGCGAGGATAATCGCAAAGGTACCGAGCACCGTGAAGAGGTAGATGATGAGATAGGTGATGACACCGCTCACACCGGCTTCAGTCCCCGCAATCACACCAACCAGCGCAAAACCCATATGGCCGATGGAGGAATAAGCCATCAGGCGCTTGATGTTGGTCTGCCCGATTGCCGCAAAGGCCCCAAGGCCCATGGAGGCGACGGACACGAAAGCGAGGATCTGTTGCCATTCAAGAGTTGCGGGTTCAAATGCGCCATAAACAACGCGGATCAGCATCGCCATGGCGGCAACTTTTGGCGCAGCGGAAAAGAATGCGGTGACAGCCGTTGGCGCGCCTTCATAAACGTCAGGCGTCCACATGTGGAACGGCACCGCTGAAATCTTGAAGGCAATGCCCGCCAGCATAAAGACAATGCCGAAGACGAGCCCGAGCGTGCGTTCATCAGCCATGGCAAGGGCAATACCCTCGAAATTCGTATGGCCGGTAAAGCCGTAAATCAGTGAGGCGCCGTAGAGCAGCATGCCGGACGACAGTGCGCCAAGGACGAAATATTTCAGGCCTGCTTCTGTCGACCGCAGACTGTCGCGGTTGATGGCCGCGACGACATAAAGTGTCAGCGCCTGCAATTCGAGGCCCAGGTAAAGCGCGATTAGATCGTTTGCTGAGATCATCAGCATCATGCCGAGCGCCGCGAGCATGATGAGTATCGGATATTCAAACCGGTCGAAATGCTGCGCTCGCGAATAGGCGGCAGACATGAAGATACCAGCAGCAGAACCCAAGAGAACAAGCACCTTCATCAGTCTGGCAAAACTGTCCACCACAAGGGCATTGTTGAAGGCAAGGCCCTCATCCGGACCAATCCAGACGAGTCCGGCAGCGACCAAAAGAATAGCGACTGAGAGCGCTGCAATCGGGCGATTGGTCCGCTCGCCGCCATAAGCCCCAATCATCAGAAGAACCATAGCGCTGACAGCGAGCAGAAGCTCCGGCCAGATCAGTGCGATGTTGGGATCGTTGAAGAAATCCATTGCAAACGGTCCCTAATTGGCAACCGCGACGACTGACGCCGCGTCGATGGCCGCCCGATAATCGGTCAGCAAAGCGTTCACAGAGGCCGTCGTCACATCGAAGATGGGCATCGGATAAACGCCGAAGAAAATAGTCAGCACAACGAGCGGATAGAGAATCGCTTTTTCACGCGCTGAGAGGTCGAGAATCGCCTTCAGGTTCTCCTTCTGCAGCACGCCGAAAACAACGCGCCGATAGAGGTAGAGTGCATAGGCGGCTGAAAGAATAACCCCGGTGGTGGCAAAGAGAGCGATCCATGTGTTGGCGCGGAAGGCACCAAGGAGTGTCAGAAATTCACCCACGAACCCGACTGTGCCGGGCAGGCCGACATTGGCCATTGTGAAGATCAAGAACACCACGGCATAGGCCGGCATGCGGTTCACAAGGCCCCCATAGGCGGCAATTTCACGGGTGTGCATCCGGTCATAAATCACACCAACACAGAGAAAAAGCGCACCGGATACGAGGCCGTGGCCGAGCATTTGGAAGATCGCGCCCTGCAGACCCTGCTCGTTTGCCGCAAAAATTCCCATCGTCACGTAACCCATATGGGCGACTGAGGAATAGGCAATCAGCTTCTTCATATCCTCCTGCCGCAGCGCGACGAGAGAGGTGTAGATGATGGCAATCACTGAGAGGACGAGAACCAGCATTTGGAATTGCTGCGACCCAAGCGGGAACATGGAGAGCGAGAAGCGGATAAAGCCGTAGCCACCGAGTTTCAACAGAATACCAGCCAGAATAACGGAGCCTGCCGTCGGTGCTTCAACGTGGGCGTCCGGCAGCCAGGTGTGAACCGGCCACATGGGCATCTTCACGGCAAATGAGGCAAAGAAGGCCAACCACAGCCAGGTCTGCGCGGAAGCGCCGAAGTCGAATTCCAGCAACGCCACCATGTCGGTGGTGCCGGCCTGCCAGTACATCGCCATGATGGCGATCAGCATCAGCACCGAACCAAGGAGTGTGTAGAGGAAGAATTTCATCGAGGCATAGACACGCCTTTTACCGCCCCACACGCCAATGATGATAAACATCGGGATCAGCCCGCCCTCAAAGAAGACGTAGAAGAGAACAATATCGAGGGCGCAGAAGACGCCGATCATCAGCGTTTCAAGAATGAGAAACGCAATCATGTATTCGCGAATGCGCGGGCCAACGCTGTCCCAGCTTGCCAGCACGCAAAGCGGCATCAGGAAGGTGGTTAGAACGACGAAAAGCATGGAAATGCCGTCGATGCCCATGTGGTAGGAAATGTCCGTGCCCGGGATCCAGGCCACCTTTTCCACCATCTGGAACCCGGATTGCTCGTTTTCGAACCCCGACCAAATGCCCAGCGAAACGACAAAGGTCAGCACCGTGGTCAGCAGCGCGACATAGCGCACGTTGCGACGCGCAACTTCACTGTCTTCCCAGATCAGGAAAATCATTGCCGCTCCGACGAGGGGCAAGAACGTTGTTATAGTAAGGATCGGAAGGTCGCTCATCTTACGACACCCCGCGGAACATGAACCACGTCACCAGAACTGCCGCTCCGATGAGCATGGCAAAGGCGTAGTGGTAAAGATAGCCGGACTGCAACTTGGTGGCGCCGCGAGCAACGTCCAGCACCCGCGCGGCCACGCCGTTGGGGCCGAAACCGTCAATCACCTTGCCGTCGCCTTTGAGCCACAGCACACGACCAAGCCACATAGCGGGACGCACGAAAATGAGATCATAGAGCTCGTCAAAATACCACTTGTTGAGCAGGAACTTGTAGGCCGCCGGGTGCTGCCGCGCGAGTTCAACGGGCATCCACGGCGAGCGAATGTAGAACCACCAGGCCACAGCAAAACCGATTGCCATTGCGATGAAGGGCGACCATTTCACAAGCTTTGGTACCTCATGGAAGTTTTCGAGGATCTTGTTGTCCGCCCCCAGGAACAGCGCGCCATCCCAGAAATGAAGGTAGTGCGGGTCGAGATGCCCTGCCTCATGGTGGCTACCGATGAAGGGTGTGAAGAAGATGACGCCAGCAAACAACGCGCCAAGCGCCAGAACGTAGAGCGGGATCAGCATAACCGGCGGGCTCTCATGGACATGGTCCATGACGTCAGCAGGCGCACGAGGCTTGCCATGGAAAGTCATGAAAATGAGACGCCAGGAATAGAAAGACGTGAAGAGTGCTGCGACGACCGTCATCCAGAAAGCGTAACCGGCAAAGCCGTTCTGCCCCACATAGAGGCTCTCGATAATCGCATCCTTGGAGAAGAAGCCCGCAGTGCCGAAGATCGTGCCTGGAATACCAAGCCCTGTCAGGGCGACGGTGCCGGCCACCATCATCCAGTAAGTCTTCGGGATGTGTTTGCGCAGGCCACCCATGTTGCGCATGTCCTGCTCGTCAGAGACCGCGTGAATAACAGAGCCTGCGCCGAGGAAAAGCAGTGCCTTGAAGAAGGCGTGGGTGAAGAGGTGGAAAATCGCTGCGCCGTATGCACCGACCCCGAGGGCGGCGAACATGTAACCAAGCTGCGAGCAGGTCGAGTAGGCAATGACCCGCTTGATGTCGTTCTGCACCAGGCCAATCGTGGCGGCAAAAAAGGCCGTCGTCGCGCCAACAAAAGTCACAACCACCAACGCCATCGGCGCAAGCTCGAAGATCGGAGACATGCGCGCAACGAGGAACACGCCTGCCGTCACCATGGTGGCCGCGTGGATCAGCGCTGAGACAGGTGTCGGGCCTTCCATCGCGTCTGGCAGCCAGGTGTGGAGCAGGAATTGTGCCGACTTACCCATGGCACCCATGAAGAGCAGCAGCGCAACTGCGGTGATCGCCCCATCGCGGGAAAGCTCATAACCAAGGAAGTCAAACACCACCCGCTGCGGCGCGCCGCCCGTCTCGGCGGCAATGCTTGCGGCGTTTGCGAAGATCACGTCAAAGCTAACACTGTCAAACAGAACGAAGAGGCCGAAAATCCCAAGCGCAAAGCCGAAGTCACCGACACGGTTGACGATGAAGGCCTTCATTGCCGCAGCGTTGGCAGATGGCTTTTTGTACCAAAAACCGATCAGCAGATAAGAAGCGAGGCCGACGCCTTCCCAGCCAAAGAACATCTGAATGAGGTTGTCGGATGTCACCAGCATCAGCATGGCGAAGGTAAAGAGTGAGAGATAGGCGAAGAACCGCGGACGGTGCGGATCGCTGTGCATATAGCCGATGGAATAGACATGCACGAGCGCAGACACTGTGTTCACCACCACCAGCATCACAGCCGTTAGCGTATCAACGCGGAACGCCCATTCTACGCTGAAATTGCCCACAACGATCCAGCGCGCAACGTCAACAACGCCGGCTTCGGACGACCCCAGCCAGAAGCCGGCAAAGACGATCCAACTCAGCACAGCCGCGATAACCAGCAACCCAGACGTGATGTATTCGCTGGCCTTATCTCCAATCGTGCGGCCAAAGAGGCCGGCGATGAGAAAGCCGAGCAGCGGAAGAAAGACAATGGCGTTGATCATGGTCGGCGCCCGCTAGCCCTTCATCATGTTTACGTCTTCCACCGCGATGGAGCCGCGGTTACGGAAGAACACAACGAGGATGGCAAGGCCAATGGCCGCCTCCGCCGCCGCAACGGTGAGAACGAAAAGGGCAAAGACCTGCCCCATGAGATCACCATTCGCCTGGGCGAAGGCGAGGAAATTGATGTTGACCGCAAGCAGGATCAGTTCAATCGACATCAAAATGACGATGACGTTCTTGCGGTTTACAAAAATGCCGAACACACCAAGCGTGAACAGGATCGCGCCAACGGTGAGGAAGTGGGATAGGCCAATCTCAAACATCAGATGCCCTCCCCCGGTTTCACCGAAATAAGCTTCACATCTTTCGGATCACGCGCCACCTGCTCAGAAATGTTCTGACGTTTCACGCCCGGACGGCGCGAGAGTGTGAGGACGATGGCGCCAATCATCGCAACGAAGAGGATGAGGCCAGCGACCTGGAAGAAGAAGATGTATTTCGTGTAGAGCACGTCACCAATGGCGCGGATGTTGGAAACTTCCGCGAGATCCGGGATCGGCTGCACGGCAACCGTTGAAGCATCCACGGCAAAGGTGTTTGCCCCCAGCACCAGAACCAGCTCCACAAGCAGCACCAGCCCGATCAACGCGCCGATAGGCAGATATTGCAAAAAGCCGCTACGCAACTCGGCAAAATCGACGTCGAGCATCATGACGACAAAGAGGAAGAGCACCGCAACGGCACCAACATAAACGACGATGAGAATGAGCGCGAGAAACTCCGCACCCATAAGCATGAACAAACCCGCCGCGTTGAAGAAGGTGAGGATCAAAAACAGCACGGAATGAACCGGATTGCGCGAGGCAATCACCATGAAAGCGGACGCCACCGCGACAGTTGCAAAG
The DNA here is from genome assembly GCA_929200315.1 of uncultured Alphaproteobacteria bacterium. Classification (GTDB taxonomy): domain Bacteria; phylum Pseudomonadota; class Alphaproteobacteria; order Rhizobiales; family Rhizobiaceae; genus Pseudahrensia. The sequence goes on from CAKMZB010000011.1 coordinate 71,814, forward strand.
AGGTAGAAGAAGAGCCCGGCTGCGGCCATGAAAATCGTCGTCCTTCGCCCGGTTGGATCGGTCTTTCGTTGGGGCGGCCGGAGCCACCCAAAAATGGGCGGTTTTTACCCCGCCCGGCTCTTGCCGCATCGTTTAGCGGCTTGGTGGCAGAGCGTCCAGCGGACGATCTGCCTATGTACTTATCTCTTCGTGCGCTGCTATCTGTAAGGCGCATCTTCTGCGAGGTTTCGGGCTAGTTCCCGTTCCCAGCGCGCACCGTTCTGGAGCAGCTTTTCCTTGTCGTAGTAGAGTTCTTCACGAGTCTCGGTGGCAAACTCAAAATTTGGCCCCTCAACGATGGCGTCCACAGGGCAGGCTTCCTGGCAGAAGCCACAATAAATGCACTTCACCATGTCGATGTCATAGCGCACCGTGCGGCGTGTGCCGTCGTTGCGGCGTGGTCCGGCTTCAATGGTGATGGCTTGCGCCGGGCAGATCGCCTCACACAATTTGCATGCAATGCAGCGCTCTTCTCCGTTGGGGTAGCGGCGAAGAGCGTGTTCTCCGCGAAAGCGCACAGAGGACGGTCCCTTTTCATAAGGGTAGTTCACCGTCGCCTTTGGGGCGAAAAAGTACTTCACGCCAAGGCCGAAGGCTTTAACGAATTCCCACAAAAACAGGGATTTACCGGCTTGCAGAAGCGAAGTCATGGGTCTCTTCTTCTTTGCGGTTAGTCCACCGCCACAATGGCGGGCGGCGCGGTGATGATAGCGTCGGGATCGGGCGCAAGGTCAAAGACCATGAGCACCAGAGCCGTGATGAAAAGCATGGCGAGCGAGATTGGCAGAAACACCTTCCAGCCAAGGCGCATCAGCTGGTCGTACCGATAGCGCGGCACGATAGAGCGCACCATCGCCATGCAGAAGAAGACGAAGAAGGCCTTTAGCACAAACCAGACCGGCCCAGGCACCCATGTGAATGGCGCAATGTTGAGTGGCGGCAACCAGCCACCGAGGAACAACAGCGTCGTCAGCGCGCACATCAGCGTAATGGCGACAAATTCACCAAGGAAGAAGAGCAGGAACGGCGTGGAAGAATATTCCGTCATATGCCCGGCCACCAGCTCCGACTCGGCCTCCGGCAGATCAAAGGGCGGGCGGTTCGTCTCAGCAATGGCCGAGATGAAGAAGATGATGAACATCGGGAAGAGCCCGAACCAATGCCAATCCAGAAGCGACGGCGGCAGACCCATCATGGTGCCCGGCCCCGCCATCTGCGCCAACACGATGTGAGTGAGGTTGAGCGAACCAACGCACAACAACACCGTAACCATCACAAAACCAATGGAGACCTCATATGAGACCATTTGCGCTGCAGACCGAAGAGCGGCGAGGAAGGGATATTTCGAGTTGGACGCCCAGCCGCCCATGATGATGCCGTAAACCTCAAGGGAGGTGATGGCGAAGATAAACAGGATGCCGAGGTTCACATCCGCCACGGCCCAGCCGAAGTTGATTGGGATTACTGCCCAGGCCGACAGCGCCAAAACACCGGCAACCAAAGGTGCCAGCAGGAAAACACCTTTGTTGGCAGAGGCAGGAATGACCGGCTCCTTCAGAACAAATTTGAGAAGATCCGCAAAACTCTGCAACAACCCCCAGGGGCCAACGACATTCGGTCCACGGCGCATCTGAACAGCGGCAAAGATTTTGCGATCAGCATAGAGAATGTAAGCCACCACAATTAGCAGCGTGACGAGGAACAGCACCGACTGGCCAAGGACCACGATGACCGGCCAAGCATAATCCCAAAAGAATGCCTCGAGATTGAAGGTCTGGTTTTCCATGGCTTATTCCGCCGCCATCATAGTTTCACCGGCAGCGCGGGCAGAGCATTCCGCCATCACCGCGGAAGCGCGGGCAATCGGGTTGGTGAGGTAGAAATCTGCAATCGGCGAACGAAGAGCCACCTTGCGGGCCGCGCCGCCTTTGCGACCTGCAAGCTTATCGATATCACCAGCATCACCTGGAGCGATCTCATCAATCTGCTCCATATGCGGATGCGCATCATAAAGAGCTGTGCGCAGCTGCGCGAGAGAATCAAACGGCAATGTATGACTGAGGCTCTCAGAAAGAGCGCGTAGGATCGCCCAGTCCTCCCGCGCTTCGCCGGGCGCGAAGGCTGCTCGGTTGGCAAGCTGTACCCGGCCTTCCAAATTAACGTAAGTCCCTGATTTTTCGGTATAAGCTGCACCAGGCAGAATAACGTCCGCATGATGCGCACCAACATCACCGTGGCTGCCGACATAGACGGTAAAGGCTCCAGCCTTGCGTTTGGTCATGTCGAGCTCATCAGCGCCTAGCAGGAACAGCACATCTGACTGTTCCAGCATTTGTGCTGTTGCCAAGCCACCCTGACCCGGCACGAAACCAAGATCCAAAGCACCAACGCGACCGGCAGCTGTGTGAAGAATGTTGAAGCCGTTCCAGCCGTCGCGAATGACGCCGAGCGACTTCGCGGCCTTAACGGCAGAGGCGAGCAACCTCTTGCCGTCGGAGCGAGCATAGGCACCGGCTCCGATGATCATCATCGGCTTTTTAGCCTTCGAACGCTTGTAGGTTTCAAACTGGGCAAGCGTTTCTGCACCATTCCCGAAATGGAGAACATCATAGGTCAGATCGACCTCTTCACCGATCAGCATCACAGGCATCTCACCCGTCCGCCAACGTTTGCGGATGCGGGCATTGAGGACGCTTGCCTCAATGCGCGGATTGGTGCCGACCAACATTAGGGCATCCGCCTCTTCGATACCGGCAATGGTGGAGTTGAAGAGATAGGTTGAGCGGCCAAGGGCCGGATCGAGGGCGGAATTCGGCTCACGACAATCGCGGTTCGGGCTACCCAGCGCGTCGAGCAGCAGGCCCATGGCGTAGGCTTCTTCAACCGTCACCCGATCACCTGCGATCGCGCCAATGTCTTCGGCATCGGTGCCTTTCACCTTTGCAGCGATGGTCTCAAAAGCTTCCGCCCAGGACACTGGCGTCAAACGGCCACGCTTCTTCACATAAGGCTGGTCCAGGCGCTGAGAACGCAGACCGTCCCAGACAAAGCGCGTCTTGTCTGAAATCCACTCTTCGTTCACCGCTTCATTGATACGCGGCATGATACGCATGACTTCCGTTCCGCGTGTATCAACACGAATAGCGGAGCCGACGGCATCCATGGCATCGATCGTCTCAGTTTTTGTCAGCTCCCATGGGCGGGCCTGAAACGCATAGGGCTTGGAGGTCAATGCGCCGACAGGGCAAAGGTCGATGACATTGCCCTGCAACTCGCTGGTCATGGCCCGTTCGAGGTAAGTCGTAATCTCAGCATCCTCGCCACGACCCAGAAGACCGAGTTCGGATACGCCGGCAACTTCCGTCGTAAAGCGCACACACCGCGTGCAGTGGATGCAGCGGTTCATGATCGTTTTAACGAGCGGGCCGATATATTTGTCTTCGACCGCACGTTTGTTTTCCTGAAAGCGGCTCGCATCCATGCCGAAAGCCATGGCTTGATCCTGCAAATCGCATTCCCCGCCTTGGTCACAAATCGGACAATCGAGCGGGTGGTTGATGAGCAGGAACTCCATCACCCCTTCCCGCGCCTTCTTAACCATCGGCGTGTTGGTGAAAATCTCTGGCGGCTCCCCGTTCGGCCCCGGGCGCAAATCCTTCACGCCCATAGCGCAGGATGCTGCAGGCTTCGGCGGGCCGCCCTTCACCTCAACGAGGCACATGCGGCAATTGCCGGCAATCGACAGCCGCTCATGAAAGCAGAAGCGAGGCACTTCAGCGCCAGCATCCTCAGCCGCCTGAAGAAGCGTATAATGATCGGGCACATCCACTTCCGTGCCATCAACTTTGATCTTGGCCATTACTCCGCCGCCTCCAATACGCGCCCGTCTTTGTCGGAGCGGTAGGTGTATTGATCGATCCGCTCTTCGATGACGGGGCGGAAATGGGTGATGAGGCCCTGGATGGGCCAGGCCGCTGCGTCTCCGAGGGCGCAGATTGTGTGGCCTTCGATCTGTTTGGTGACGTCGAAGAGCATGTCGATTTCGCGCTTCTCTGCACGCCCCTCGACCATGCGCTCCATCACGCGCCACATCCAGCCGGTGCCCTCGCGGCACGGTGTGCACTGGCCGCAGCTTTCGTGCTTGTAGAAATAGGCCAAGCGGGCAATGGCGCGAATGATGTCCGTGGAACGGTCCATCACGATCACTGCAGCGGTGCCGAGGCCGGATTTCAACGCTGACAGTGAGTCAAAATCCATCGGCGTGTCGATAATCTGATCAGCCGGAACCATCCGCACGGATGAACCACCGGGGATGACGGCCAGCAGATTGTCCCACCCACCACGGACGCCGCCGCAATGCTTTTCGATCAGCTCACGGAAGGGCACCGACATCGCCTCTTCAAAGGTCGCAGGTTGGTTCACATGGCCAGAAACGCAGAAGAGCTTTGTGCCGCGGTTGTTGTCATTGCCAAAGCCCGCAAACCAGTCCGGCCCACGCCGCAAGATAGCGGGCACGACAGCAACGGATTCTACGTTGTTCACCGTAGTCGGACAGCCATAGAGGCCAACATTGGCAGGGAATGGCGGCTTAAGGCGTGGCTGCCCCTTCTTGCCTTCCAGGCTCTCAAGCAGGGCGGTTTCCTCACCGCAAATATAGGCACCGGCGCCGTGGTGAACGTAGATATCGTAGTCCCAACCGGTCTTGGCGTTCTTGCCAAGCAGACCATCGGCGTAGCACTCGGCAATCGCAGCCTCCAGCGCCTCGCGTTCGCGGATATATTCGCCGCGCACATAGATATAGCAAACCTTGGCACCCATGGCGAAACCGGCATAGACGCAGCCCTCAATCAGCGTGTGCGGATCGTGGCGCATGATGTCCCGGTCTTTGCAGGTGCCGGGCTCGGATTCATCCGCATTGATGACGAGGTAATGCGGCCGCTCGCCAATTTCCTTCGGCATGAAAGACCATTTCAACCCTGTCGGGAAACCAGCGCCACCACGCCCGCGCAGACCTGAGGCCTTCACTTGGTCGATCACCCAGTCGCGCCCGTTGGCGAGATGCTTCTTGGTCTGCGACCAGTGCCCGCGCTTCTTGGCACCTTTCAGTGATTTGTCATGAAGGCCGTAAATGTTGGTAAAAATGCGGTCTTTATCTTCAAGCATCTGTTAGTTCCTGTCCGCATTTGTCACGAGGACTTCAACCGGCTTCGCACCGGTCACCGCGATACGGCGTCCTATACCACCGCCACGCCGAACGTCATCGGCCTCCCAGGTGACCTGCGTGAACACCACCCAACGGCCAACCGGCACGTTGTTAAACCTGAAATTCCCCTGGGCATCACACTGGCTCCGCCGAACGATCTCACTGAAGCGGGGATCAGATCCAGCCATTTCCGAAATGCGACGTCCTGACCCGGAAACTGGCTGAACGCCGGTTTGAGCCACATCCCAAGCCTTCGAAAAACCGCCAGCATAGGGGATAAGGAGCACTTTATCGCCTGCGCAAGTCACCACACTGCCATTGTCGCGACGGATAAATGCTTGTCCCACGACCGTACCAGGACCGCCGCCGCGATAGGCGTCAAAAACGGAGACGTCGCCCAGATCGACTTCCTGTGTCGGTCCCGTCAGGCAGCCGGCCAGCAGCGGCATGGCAAGAACGGCGGGTGCCAATCTAAAGCTCATTGCAGCCATCATCAGCGTGGCTCCTTGCCGAAGACGCGCACATATTCCGCCCGTCCACCCTTTGCCAAGGCTTTAGCCTGCTTCACCCAATCATCGCGGTCGATACGCCCTTTGAAGCGCAGATAGCCGTCAACCCACTCACGCTCGGCTTTCTTCCACTTGGCGATCTGTTCATACTTGTAGATCCCAAGGCCATTTAACGTCTGCTCCAGCTTGGGGCCGACACCGCTGACGAGCTTCAGATCATCCGGTTTTGTCGGCTTTCTGACTCTTGGCGGACGATGAGCATCAGAAGCAGCTTTCACCGCCGTCTTCGCCTTCGGCTTGGTCGCTTTCGCAGCCGTCTTGACCGGTTTAGCAGCGGCCTTGACCGGATCTCCCTTACCCGCTGTTTTCCTGCGAGCAGAAGGTTTTTCCGGATTGTCATTGAGAGACGTCAGCCCACCTTCGGGGGCAGAGAAGATGCGATCGATCTGCGGCCCAGCCGGGACCTTCGCCCCCTTCCCGGCTTCAAATTCATCGATAATCTCTTCCAGCCGCTCGGCGGCGAGATCCTCGTAGGTGTCCTTAAAGATCATCACCATCGGCGCGTTTACGCAGGCACCCTGACACTCGACCTCTTCCCAAGACAATTTGCCGTCGCCGGAAAGCTCAAACTGGTTCTGCGAGATCTTGCGTTTGCAAACAGCAATCAACTCATCCGACCCGCGCAGCATACAGGGCGTTGTGCCACACACCTGCACATGGGCGTTGCGGCCAACCGGCGCGAGCTGGAACTGGGTGTAGAAAGTCGCCACTTCCAGAACGCGGATCAACGGCATGTCGAGCATGTCAGCGACGAACTCGATAGCAGGTTTCGTCACCCAGCCCTCTTGCTCCTGCGCGCGCATGAGCAGCGGGATCACGGCAGAGGCCTCACGACCCTTGGGATAGTCCTTCAATTTCCTCTTTGCCCACGCCGCATTGGCGCGGGAAAAGGTAAAGTTGCCGGGCTGCACGGCATCATCTGCAAGGCGGCGGACGGACATCAAACAGTTTCCCCAAAAATCGAAATACTCACCGGTCCACCTCCCCGAACACAATGTCCATGGAGCCCAGCACCGCACCAACATCGGCGAGCAGGTGGCCTTTGCACATGTAATCCATGGCTTGAAGATGTGCGAAGCCGGGTGCGCGCAGCTTACAGCGATAGGGTTTGTTGGACCCATCGGAGACGAGATAGACGCCGAACTCACCCTTGGGCGCTTCCACGGCGGCATAAACCTCACCCTCGGGCACCTTGAAGCCTTCGGTATAGAGCTTGAAGTGGTGGATCAGCGCTTCCATCGAACGCTTCATCTCACTGCGCTTGGGCGGCACAGCCTTGCCATCCTGCGAGGAAATAACCCCCTGCCCGGCTGGCTCCATGAGCTTTTTGCAGCACTGGCGGATGATCGAGGTCGATTCACGCATCTCGTGCATACGGATGACGTAACGGTCGTAGTTGTCGTTGTTCTTACCTACGGGAATGTCGAATTCCATCTCGTCGTAGCACTCATAAGGCTGCGCCCGCCGCAGATCCCATGCCGCGCCGGAGCCGCGCACCATCACGCCGGAAAAACCCCAGGCCCATGCTTCTTCCAGCGAAATGACGCCAATATCGACGTTGCGCTGCTTGAAGATGCGGTTGCCGGTGAGGAGTGTGTCGATATCGTCAACAATCTTCAGGAACGGGCCGCACCAAGCTTCAATGTCCTGGACCAAGGCGGGCGGAATATCCTGGTGAACGCCGCCGGGACGAAAGTAAGCAGCATGGAGCCGCGCACCGCAGGCGCGCTCGTAAAAGACCATCAGCTTTTCGCGCTCCTCAAAGCCCCACAGCGAGGGTGTGAAAGCGCCTACGTCCAACGCCTGCGTCGTCACGTTCAAAAGATGCGAAAGGATGCGGCCAATTTCGCAATAGAGCACTCGAATGAGTTGCGCCCGGCGCGGTACTTCAAGGCCGAGCAGCTTTTCAACACCAAGACAGAAGGCGTGCTCCTGGTTCATGGGCGAGACATAGTCCAGGCGGTCGAAATACGGCATCGCCTGGAGATAGGTCTTGTGCTCAATCAGCTTCTCGGTGCCGCGGTGGAGCAGGCCGATATGAGGGTCGACGCGCTCGACAACCTCGCCATCCAGCTCCAACACAAGGCGCAACACGCCGTGGGCTGCGGGGTGCTGCGGCCCGAAGTTGATATTAAAATTACGCAGATCAACTTCAGCCATCAGTTCGCTTTCGTCTCTTTCTCATCACCCGGCAGCACGTAATCCGTTCCTTCCCACGGGGAGAGGAAATCGAAATTGCGGAATTCCTGCCGCAGCTCCACCGGCTCATAAACGACGCGCTTTTGCTCGTCGTCATAGCGCACTTCGGTAAACCCTGTGAGTGGGAAGTCCTTGCGCAGCGGGTGGCCCTCAAAGCCATAATCCGTCAACAGACGGCGCATGTCTGGGTGGCCGGTAAAGAGGATGCCATAGAGGTCATAGGCTTCCCGCTCAAACCAATCCGCCGCCTGAAAGACGCCGGTCACACTGGGCACAGGGCTGCGCGCATCTGTAGACAGTTTCACGCGGATACGGGCGTTCTGCTTGGGCGACAACAGGTGATAGACCACCTCAAAGCGCTTGCGCCGCTCGGGATAATCAACACCACAAAGATCGATGAAGCAGATGTACTGGCTCTGCTGATCGTCTCGCAGAAAGGTCAGCACATCGATGATCTTGGACGCATCAACCGTCAGCGTCAGCTCATCAAAAGCAATGGAGAAATCCTCCACCTTCTCGGCGAGTACTTCACCCAGATAGGCCTTGGCTTCGAGCAGGCTCTGGTTCGTTTCCGGCATCTTCGTCCCCTAGCGCTCGATCGTGCCGGTACGGCGGATTTTCTTCTGCAGCATCAACACACCGTAAAGCAGGGCCTCGGCTGTGGGCGGGCAGCCGGGCACGTAGATGTCCACCGGTACAATGCGATCACAGCCCCGCACCACGGAATAGCTGTAGTGGTAGTAGCCGCCGCCATTGGCACAGGAGCCCATTGAGATGACATAGCGCGGCTCCGGCATCTGGTCATAAACCTTCCGCAGGGCTGGTGCCATCTTGTTGGTCAGCGTGCCAGCAACGATCATCACGTCGCTTTGGCGGGGGCTGGCGCGGGGGGCGACACCGAACCGCTCAGAATCATAACGCGGCATGGACATCTGCATCATTTCAACAGCGCAGCAGGCCAGACCGAACGTCATCCACATGAGCGAGCCAGTACGCGCCCAATTGATGAGGTCATCTGTAGAGGTGACGAGGAAACCCTTGTCGGCAAGTTCGTCGTTCAATTCGCCAAAATAGGCATCGCCAGCGCCGATCGGCTTACCGGTATTAGGGTCGATCACACCCCTAGGGGTTGGGGCAATGAGGGTGTTGGAATTCTGGGCCATCAATCATGCACGCGGTGGGTTTAATCCCACTCCAGTGCCCCTTTTTTCCACTCATAGATAAAGCCGACTGTCAGCACGGCGAGAAAAACCATCATAGAGCCGAAACCAAACCAGCCTAGCGCGCCAAAGGAGACGGCCCAAGGAAAGAGGAAGGCAACTTCCAGATCAAAAATAATGAACAGAATTGCCACCAGATAGAAGCGCACGTCAAACTTCATACGGGCATCGTCAAACGCATCAAAGCCACACTCATAGGCAGACAATTTCTCATCATAAGGCTGCCGATAGGCAATGATGAAGGGTGAGATCAGCAACGCCAGACCTATCACGAGCGCAACACCCATGAAAATGAGAACCGGCAGGTAGGATGCGAGCAGCGCTTCCATACAAACATGCTCCTTAAAAGTATGTGTGCGGGGTAGCCCGCCTGCCCTTTCAGCGCAAGGTGAGGGATGCTCACAATTAGACGCATATTGATCGGAAGCAACCGGCCACAAAAGGCGCAGACGGCGCTTGACTTGCCGCGGCACGCTTCGTATCTCCCGCCAGCGTTACGCAGGGTCTGACGGCCTTGCGGTTTCTAATGCGGGTGTAGCTCAGTTGGTTAGAGTGCCGGCCTGTCACGCCGGAGGTCGCGGGT
>CAKMZB010000012.1:0-15234 GCA_929200315.1 uncultured Alphaproteobacteria bacterium
CTCGGTGCGAGCGCTCCAGATACGTTTTTGCCGAGCTCAAAGGCCCGAAGCAGCTTGCCGGAAGATAGTTGGCGGGGCAGGCCTGTCAATCGCGCTGATCAATTGCCCTTAAGAGCGGCCAGAGCAGCAAAGGGGTTCTCTTTGGCCGGTTCATCATCGGTAATCGATTCCAGCGGGCTTGCACCCTCGACCCGGGCAAACGGATCGAGACAAAGCGCAAATTGTTCCAACCAGATATTCGCCAGGTCCAGACTGTCGCCAGTAAAAACCTCCGGCGGATCTTCGCCTTCCGCATCAAGCACCATCTCACCCACTTCATTGAGCCGTGGCTTGGTGAGGCGCGAGCCCTCCGGCACGTAGGTGGCTTCAAATGTCTCGTTCATTGCCACATCCAGCGGCTCACTCGTGGCCGCGCAGGGCTGTGACAGACTTGCGATGATTTCCCCGCGCACCCGCACGCCGCGGCCTTTCCAGGGCGCAATTTCAGCCTTTGCGGCAAAGACTGCAACACCGATCAAATCATAAGCGGCAGCAATTTTTGCGCACACGCTATCGGGCGCTTCGTAGCGTTCGCGGCGCCCTTTCTTGGGCAGGGTGCGCACGTTTACGGGGTGGGAAAAGGGCTGTTCTTCGCTCATGGCTGACTTTCAAAAACCTTCGCTTGGCTAACAATCTCATCGCGGGGCGTTTGCCGCAAAATACCGACCTGTCGCAACAAATACTCAGCAAATGCATCCTGGTTGGGCGGATCGGGGTTGTCGGTGTGGATGTTGCGGGAGAGAATCTCGCTCAGCGCCGCTTCCGGATCAGCCTTTTCCAAAGCCTCCTCCAGCGCGCCGGTGCGCCCGTAGAAGACCCGCGTCATCTTGTTGATGCGCTTGGGAACGGTCTGGTCCCCCACTGCCGCTTCACGAAGAGCAGCGTCCATATCGTCGATGAAACAGTCAAAAACGCATTGGGAAACCTCCCGCGCCTTTTTGTCTTCATCCTTCAACCGGTGATGGATCATGAACAGGTGTAAGCTGAGCATTTCAAAGCGCCCGTCGAACGTGTCGGGCACGTGGAAGCGGCGAAACAGGTCGGCATCACGGGCACGCGCCACAACCTTGCCGTAAATAGCGTGTGCATCGCGCAGAGCATTCGACCTTTTGAGAAGAGCCTTAAACATTTCGAGGCACGCACTTGGTTAATGATTGCTTGGCATATAAGGACCGCAAGCGCCCGATGCACGGGTAAACGCAGCATGCAAGGAAGACGTGATATGGGTTTGGGAGCAACCTTGAAGACCGCAACGATAGCAGGCTTGCTCGGTTCGGCGGTGGCTTTGTCCGCCTGTTCAACGGGCGAGACGCTGAGCCACGGCTATCAGGTGAGCGACGAAGCGCTGGCGCTGGTGCCGGAGGGCTCTTCACGCGACCAGGTGCTGCTCTCCCTCGGCTCCCCCTCAACCACCTTGCAGGAGCAGGGCGGCAATGAGACCTTCTATTACATCAGCACCAAGAAACACCGCTCGGTGCAGTTCCGTCGCGCCAAGGTTGTCGATCAGCGCGTGCTGGCCGTTTATTTTGATGACAATGACAACGTCGCCCGCATCGCCGATTACGGTCTTCAGGACGGGCGGGTGTTTGATTTTGTGCGCCGCGTTACGCCAACGGGCGGTGCGGATATTACGTTCGTAGGCCAGATCCTCGGCGCAGCCGGATCAGCGCTCAACCCATTCGGAGGCTGAGGCCCCTAACCACCTTATCAAGCCAAAGAAAAGGCCGCCGGGATTGCTCCCGACGGCCTTTTCCGTTTTTGGCGTAGCCGCCTGTTGTTAGTGCGCGAGCACGGCCAACAGGAGGAGGGCCACGATGTTCGTGATCTTGATCATCGGGTTCACGGCCGGGCCGGCGGTGTCCTTATAGGGATCACCAACAGTGTCACCGGTCACGGACGCTTTGTGCGCTTCGCCACCCTTCTCGTGCTTCACGCCATCCTTGTCGACAAAACCGTCTTCAAAGGACTTTTTAGCGTTGTCCCAGGCACCGCCACCGGCGGTCATGGACACGGCCACGTAGAAGCCGGTCACGATCACACCAAGCAGCATCGCGCCAAGAGCGGCGAAGGCGTTGGCGGGCGTGGAGATCCAGCTCACGAGGAAGTAGACAACCAGCGGGGACAGAACCGGCAGCAGCGAAGGAATAATCATTTCCTTGATCGCAGCCTTGGTCAGCATGTCCACACCACGCGCATAGTCGGGCTTGGACGTACCGGCCATGATGCCCGGATCAGCTTTGAACTGGCGACGCACCTCTTCAACGATGGAGCCAGCCGCACGGCCAACGGCCGTCATCGACATGCCGCCGAACAGGTAGGGCAGCAGACCACCAAACAACAGACCAGCCACCACATAGGGGTTGGACAGGTTGAACAGCGTGTCAGCGTTGATACCTGCAAAGACCGAACCCGCCTCGGCATTGGCCGAGAAGAATTTCAGATCTTCGGTATAGGCAGCAAACAGCACCAGGGCGCCAAGACCGGCGGAGCCGATCGCGTAGCCTTTGGTGACAGCCTTTGTGGTGTTGCCAACAGCATCGAGCGCGTCGGTCGTTTGACGCACTTCTTCCGGGAGGCCTGCCATTTCAGCAATACCGCCAGCATTGTCCGTCACGGGGCCAAATGCATCCAGCGCCACCACAAAACCAGCAAGCGCCAGCATGGCGGTGACGGTAATTGCGATGCCGAAGAGACCGGCCAGTGCGTAGGTGGACAGGATACCAGCGATGATGATGATCGCAGGCAAAGCCGTCGCTTCTAGCGAGATGGCAAGACCCTGGATCACGTTGGTGCCGTGGCCCGTTACCGATGCCTGTGAGATGGAACGTACCGGGCGGTAGTCAACGCCGGTGTAATATTCCGTCACCCAGATGATGAGGCCGGTGACGACGAGACCGATCAACATGCACCAGAACAGATCGATGCCGGTGAAGGCAGCGCCCGTTGTTGTGGCGAATGCTGTGTCGAACCCAACCCAGCCAAACATCAAACCAGCAAGCGCGATCGCGGAAAGCACCGCGCAGGCCATGAAGCCTTTATAAAGCGCGCCCATGATGGAATTGTTGGCACCCAGACGCACGAAAAACGTGCCGACAATCGACGTGATGACGCAGATGCCGCCAATAACCAGAGGCAGTGCCATCAAGAGCGATGCGGTTTCACCCACAAAGAAGATCGAGGCAAGAACCATGGTCGCAACCACGGTCACAGCATAGGTTTCAAACAGATCCGCGGCCATGCCGGCGCAGTCACCAACGTTGTCACCAACGTTGTCTGCAATAGTGGCCGGGTTGCGGGGATCATCCTCAGGGATGCCTGCTTCCACTTTACCAACCAGGTCACCACCAACATCAGCACCCTTGGTGAAGATGCCGCCGCCGAGACGGGCGAAAATGGAAATCAGCGAAGCGCCGAAGCCGAGGGCCACAAGGCCGTCGATGACCGTACGGCTGGTGTTGGCGTAGCCCATTGGGCCCGTCAGTGCCCAATAGTAGACCGTCACACCAAGCAGGGCGAGACCGGCCACAAGAAGGCCGGTGATCGCACCGGATTTGAAGGCGATTTCAAGCCCCGCACCCAGCGACTGGGAAGAGGCCTGCGCGGTGCGCACATTGGCGCGCACCGAAACGAGCATCCCGATGAAACCGGCAAGGCCGGAAAGAATAGCGCCAATGGCAAAGCCTATGGCGGCAATCGCTCCGAGCAACCACCAGGCAATTGCAAAGACGACAACCCCTACGATTGCGATGGTCATGTACTGGCGCGAAAGATAAGCCTGCGCGCCTTCCTGAATTGCGCTTGCAATCTCCTGCATGCGCGCGTTGCCAGCATCGGCTTTCATCACCGAGCCGCTGGCCCATATAGCGTAAACGATCGAAAGTGCGCCGCACACGATCGCGAAATAAAGAGGTAACATCCCTCAAGTCCTGACTTCTAAATCCATGTCCTGATTTCCCGCTTCATCATTTGGCCGGGCAGCGCAGAACGTTCATGCGGCAGCAGGAGGGGCGTGTTGGCCCACCCCCGGCACGCGGGCGCGAACCTAACCGCAACGCGGTGAAATGCAACAGTCCTAAAGACTAACCCTCAGTTGCCTTTCCAGGCCGCGCCAGCGTGAGCCAGGCGAGCGACAAAAGGCACAAAGATGTCACCGGGAAGACGATAAGGTTCACCCAGTCCCAGCCCAGCGCATTCAAGGTCTGCCCGCTCATGAGCGAGGCGAAGGCGACCATGGAGAAAAGGATAACGTCGTTAGCGCCCTGGGCCTTCGCCTTCTCCTCTGGGCGGTAGCAATCGGTCAGCATGGCGGTTGCGCCGATGAAGCCGAAATTCCAGCCGACACCCAGCAGAATAAGCGCGATATAGAAGTTGGAGAGCTCGATTCCCGCCAAACCCACAGCAGCGCAGGCCGCCAGCAGCGCCATGCCGATGGCAACAATCCGCTCCTTGCCGAAGCGGGCAATGAGATTGCCGGTGAAGAAGGACGGGCCGAACATTGCTATGACATGCAGAGAGATGCCGAAGGTCGATTGGTTGGGCGTGAAACCACACAGCGCCATGGCAAGCGGCGCACCGGTCATGACGAAGCTCATCAGCGCGTAAGATCCAACAGCGCAGAAAACCGCGACCATGAAGCGCGGCTGGCGCATAATTTGTCCAAGCGGCCTGCCCGTCCCCGCTGCTTTACGATCGGCGGCGGACATCGGTTTTTGAAAACGCAGAAAGGAGAGAACGAAAACGCCACTCAACATCAAAAAGGCGCTGGCAAGGAAGGCTCCGGCAAATTCGACACCCTCCCAAGCCCCACCAAACCAAATGGCAGCCTGCGGCCCGATGACTGCTGCAAAAACGCCGCCTGCCAGCACCCAGGAAATCGCCTTTGGCTTGAACTCCTCCGTACCCTCATCAGCTGCAGCGAAGCGGTACTGCTGGGTGAAAGAGGACCCCATGCCAGAAAACATCATGCCCATGGCAAAGAGCCAGAAGGAGGCGGTGACGATTGCGTAAAATGAAATCAATCCACCGCACATGCCCACCAGCGCACCGCCCATGAAACCAAGGCGGCGACCTATGCGGGCCATGACGAGAGCTGCGGGAAGCGCGGCGACGGCGACGCCAATATTGTACCCTGTCACCGGGGCCGTTGCGAGGGACTTGTCAGCGGCGAGCAAATAGACCCCGACCAAACCGCCAAGAGCGATGGAAATCGGCGCCGCCGACCCCGTGACGGCCTGCGCGGCCGACAGGATCAGCGCGTTGCGTTTGGCCGAAGCGTTGGGATCGCCGCTCATGAGGTTGTCTCGAACTCGTCCGGTCTTAAGCGATGGGCGAGCGTGTTGAGAACACCGTTCACCATGCCCGGCTCCTCCCCGTCTTCAAAGAAAGCCTTCGCCACTTCGACATATTCCGACACGACCACGCGGGCAGAGACATCCTTCTTGTTGGTCAGCTCCCAGACCGCCGCGCGGAGTGTTGCGCGTAGGGTCGAGTCGATACGAGCCAACTGCCAGCCTTCAACGAGTGTGCCCTGCAGGACCGGATCGATTGTCTTTTGCTGATCCACCACGCCCGCCACAATCTGGCGGAACCAGGCGGCGTCGGCGTCGCGGTACATCTCGCCGTCGATCTCACGACCAAGGCGGAAATTCTCGTATTCAGCGACAGTGGCCGCGAGGCCCATGCCGCCAATGTCCATCTGGTACAGCGCCTGCACAGCCGCGAGCCGGGCCGTGCCGCGTTTGTTAGCGGGCTTGACCTCGCGTTCGGCAGCATCAGCCAAGGAATTTCTCCTTCAGCACAATCATCGCCAAAGCTGCATCAGCTGCATGGCCACCCTTGTCGAGTTGGTCCATTTCGGCCCGCGCAACGGCCTGCGCCTCATTTTCGACGGTCAAAATGCCGTTGCCGACGGCCAAGCTCTCAGCAACGACGAGGTTCATCACCGCGCGGTTCGATTCGTATGCCACAACTTCATAATGTGTCGTCTCCCCGCGGATCACGCAGCCGAGCAACACGTAGCCATCATAGGCCGTTCCACCGTGGTCCTGACCTTCCAGTGCCATGGAGATAGCGGCCGGCACTTCCAGCACGCCGGGCACATCCACATTGTCCCAGGTTGCGCCAGCGGCCTTCAACTTGGCTTCGACGCCGTCGCGGAGAGCCTTGGAGATATGAGCGTAATAGGGTGCGTCGATGACGAGGAGATGCGGCACGGGTAGAGCCTTGGGGCATGAAATTTGGGTTTAGGGCGCATGAACCATGGCCGCTTGCGTGCGGCAAGGGTGGTTTTGGTTTCTGGCAGCTTGTTTAGCCGCCCATTTCCATCAAACGGGCCGCATAGCGGGCCATCGTGTCGACTTCCAGGTTCACCTTGTCCCCCATCTTCGCGGCTCCCCAGGTGGTAACCTCCTGGCTATGGCGGATGAGGAGAACGTCGAAATTCTGATCCTCGACACCGTTTACCGTAAGCGATGTGCCGTTCAACGCAACGGAGCCCTTGGGCGCGATGAACCGGGCATATTCTTTCGGCGCCTTTAGGGTGTAGCGGGCGGCCTCGCCCTCATCCTTGACGGCGATGATCTGCGCCATCCCATCCACATGGCCAGCGACGATATGCCCGCCGAGTTCGTCCCCCACTTTCAGGGCACGCTCCAGATTGAGACGGGAACCAGCCTGCCAATTGCCAGCGGTGGTGAGGCGGAGCGCTTCTTCCCACGCCTCAACCTCATACCAGCCCGGCCCTTTGTTGGTGACCGTAAGACAAACGCCGTCATGGGCAATTGAGGCACCAAGATCCAGGGTCGCCGTGTCGTAAGAGGTTGCAACCCGCACCAAACGCCCCTCATTGAGCTTGCGCACATGATCCACCGTTCCAATATCCGTAATGATGCCGGTAAACATGGATTAGGCCTTTGCGTAGAGGGTGAGCGTGTCGGCTCCGAGGGTGAGGTGGCGCGGCTCGTTAAAAGTCTGCGGGATCACAGGGGCCTTGATGCCACTGCCGAGCGCGTCCGGCGAGCGAAAGAGCGCGATGACGTCCACCAGCCCTGCATCGAGAAAGGATTGTGCCAGTTTGGCACCACCTTCCACCATCAGCGACGAAATCCCCTGCGCCGCCATATCCTCCAGCACTTCTGGCAGCGCCATCACGCCTTCGTGGAATTCAACAGGCATATGACAAACGCCGATTTGCGCGAGGGCCGCGCTGGGCGGTGTAGCGCTGACAAGGGTTGTGGGGGTAACGCGCGCAGTCGTTGCAAGGTTGGTGGCCAAGTCCAATTGAGACGCAAAGACAAAACGGTGGGGCGAACGATCCGTCAGGCCCTCCAGCCGGCAGGTCAGTGAAGGATCATCTGCCTCAACCGTCCCGTGACCAACCGCAATCGCATCCATTTCGGCACGCATCCGGTGGCCATAGGAGACCGCGACTGGTCCGGTAATTGCCACTTCCTCCCCTGCCCGTCCGATATAGCCGTCTGCGGATTGGGCAAATTTCAGGGTTACATGGGGGCGATTTTGCCGCTTGCGGGTCAGGTATCCGGCCAGATCCTCCCCGGCCTGTGCCTCGCAGACGCCTGCCTCCACAATAATTCCAGCCTCCCGCAGCATGGCATAGCCTTTGCCATCCACGCGCTCATCAGGGTCGATATAGGCAGCGACGACTCGAGTGACGCCCGCATCGATCAGCGCCTGCGCGCAAGGCGGCGTGGCGGCATGGTGGGCGCAAGGTTCAAGCGTCACATAAGCAGTTGCGCCCTTTGCGCAGTCCGCCGCCTCGTCAAGCGCCAACCGCTCTGCATGGGGGCGTCCGCCGATTGCGGTAACGCCCGAACCGACAACAATGCCGTCCTTCACCAGCAACGTGCCGACACTGGGATTGGTGGCTGTGCGACCCCGGTTGCGCCGCGCCAGGCGCAGGCAAGCCTGCATCCAGTCGGCATCACTATTTTTCATTTTCTGCTTTCAGATCACCCAGGAATTTATTGAAATCCTTGGCATCCTTAAAATCTCGATAGACGCTGGCAAACCGCACATAGGCCACGTCGTCCAACCCACGAAGCGCTTCCATCACGAGGTTCCCGATGTCGTCAGACGTCACTTCGGGCTCACCCTGACCCTCCAGTTGGCGCACGATACCGGAGACAATCCGTTCAATCCGCGCACTCTCCACCGGACGTTTGCGCAGCGCGACTGTGACAGAGGATGCAAGCTTGTCCCGGTCGAAAGCAACCTTCCGACCGGAGCGTTTCTCTACCGTCAATTCACGCAACTGCACCCGCTCAAATGTGGTGAAGCGCCCCGCGCAATCGCCGCAAACGCGACGACGGCGGATTGCGGCGGAATCTTCGCTCGGGCGCGAATCCTTCACCTGCGTTTCCGATCCGCCACAAAATGGGCACCGCATGGGCCGGTCCTACTGGTTGGGGTAGATGGGGAAACGGCTGGTCAGCTCGAGGATCTGCCCAGCAACCTCATCCTCAACGGCTCGGTTGCCCTCTTCACCGTTGCTGGCCAGACCATCGAGCACCTTCAGGATCGAACGCCCCACTTCCTGGAATTCCGCAACGCCAAAGCCTCTCGTCGTCGCCGCGGGGCTACCGAGGCGGATGCCAGAGGTGATGGTAGGCTTTTCCGGGTCGAACGGCACGCCGTTCTTGTTGCACGTCATGTTAGCCCGCCCGAGCGCGGCCTCAGCAGCCTTGCCGGTCACGCCTTTGGGACGCAAATCCACCAGCAGAACGTGGGTGTCCGTCCCACCAGAGACGAGGTCGAGACCTCCTGCCCGCAGCGTTTCGCCCAGCGCTTTCGCATTCGTCACGACCTGCGCAACATAATTACGATAATCGCTCGTCAGCGCCTCACCAAAGGCCACCGCCTTACCTGCAATCACGTGCATGAGCGGGCCACCCTGGATGCCGGGGAAGATGGCGGAATTGATCTTCTTTGCCACCGCTTCATCATTTGTGAGGATCAACCCGCCGCGCGGGCCGCGCAGGGTTTTGTGTGTCGTGGACGTCGCAACATGGGCGTGGGGAAACGGTGAAGGGTGGGCACCACCGGCCACGAGGCCGGAGAAATGCGCCATATCCACCAGGAACCAGGCCCCAACCTCATCCGCAATCGCGCGGAACCGGGCAAAATCAATCTCCCGCGGATAGGCGGAGCCGCCTGCAATAATAAGCTTCGGCTTATGCTCACGCGCCAGAGCCTCGACCTGGTCGAAATCCACCAGATGATCGTCTTCGTTCACGCCATATTGGATCGCGTTGAACCATTTGCCGGACTGATTGGGCTTCGCCCCGTGGGTCAGGTGTCCGCCCGCGTCCAGGCTCATGCCAAGAATTGTATCGCCCGGCTGGATAAGCGCCTGAAAAACCGCCTGGTTTGCCTGGCTGCCGGAATTGGGCTGCACATTGGCAAAAGCACAGCCAAACAGCTCTTTCACACGGTCAATCGCCAGTTCTTCAGCAACATCGACAAACTCGCAGCCGCCATAATAGCGGCGGCCCGGATACCCTTCCGCATATTTGTTGGTCATCACCGAGCCCTGCGCTTCCAGAACAGCGCATGAGACGATGTTTTCAGACGCAATCAGCTCCACCTCATGGCGCTGGCGGCCAAGCTCTCCGGAAATCGCCTTAGCGATCGCCGGATCGGTGTCGGCAAGGGAGCGGGTAAAGAACGTGTCGAGGGTAACGGAGGGTGCGCGATCAGAGGCGGCCATGGAGAAAGCTCCAGATGGAAGTGGATGCGCCTCTGCTACGACTTGAAGGCCAACTCGTCCACACCATCGCGCTTGTATATATCGTCGCGGAATTGCACCACGCCCGCCCCAGTGGACCATGCCGTGATGTAGGTGAGGTAGAGCGGCACAGGCTGCGCGAGCTTAAGATCGGTCCTCTCACCGGAGGCGATAATGGATTCAATGCTCTGGCGGGAAGCGCCAGGTGTGTCCCGCGCAAGCCAGACCAACAGGTCGCGCACGTTCTTCACGCGCACACAACCGGAGGAATCAAAGCGCATGAGTTTGTTGAACAAGCCTTGCTGAGGCGTGTCGTGCAGATAGACGGCGTGGGTGTTGGGAAAATTGATCTTCACCGAACCCATGGCATTGATGCGCCCAGGCTCCTGGCGAAAACGATAATTCACCGCCTCATCAGAATTCCAGTCGATATGGTTCGGCGGAATTTCACTGCCGTCGGGGCCAAAGACGAGAATGCGATTGTCGGTCAGATAGGTCGGCTCCTTCCGCATCTGCGGAATGATGTCTTTTTGAACAATCGACTTGGGCGCAGTCCAATAGGGATTGAGGTTCAACTCGAAGATTTTCGAGTTGAGAATCGGCGTCTGGCGGCTGATGCGGCCGACAATCGCGGTATGTCGCTGAGCAACGTTCAGGCCGTCCACGGCCTCGATCTCCGCTCCGGGAATGTTCACCATCACATAGCGCTCGCCAAGGAAGCCGGACATGGAGCGCAACCGCACCAGGTTCGTTTCAAGCTGGCCAAGACGCACATCGGCGCCAACGTTCATAGCGGCAAAGGAATATTGTCCCACCACGCCGTCAGGCGGTAGGCCGTGGCGAGTTTGGAACCGTTTGACGGCAGCGTCGACATAGGTGTCGAACTCTTCTCCTCGACCGGCTTTGGAGGGCAAATCACCTGAAACAACAAGACGTTGACGCAGCTTGGGAACGGCAGGAGAATGCGAACCAAGGCGCAGGCTTTCTCCAGCCGGAACACTCGGCCAGCCGCCATTGGCGACGATGGTGCGGTAGCGCGTAAGGGCGGCCTCGATAAATTCAGCGGTGCGCGGAGCAAAAACCGGGGTGTTGGAGGCCACGGTCGGCATGTTTGCCGCCTGGGCATCAAACTGCGCGTTCCAGTCGTCGCGCCCCTGCGCGTTCAGCACACGGTCAATTGCAGTCTGGGCACTGGCCGGTATGGCGGGCATGGCTGCACCGGCGCTGGCCAATGCCAATCCCGTGCTGAACCCTCGCCGTGTCAGTCTCGCCATCAAATCGTCTCCGCAATTGCAAACAACGTCCGGATGAACCGGCCCTCTACCATGCCACTAAAGCAACTTGGTTAACAGCTGGTCGCCCAAACGTAATGTCGCAACCTTTTTGCAGAGAAAATGGGGCGAAAAGAAAACAACTCTTCGCGAATTGGCCATTCGCGAAAGACGCTGATTACATGCGGTAGCGGATCTGGTCCGTCCAGAAGCGTTCCAGGCGCTGCAAGGACTGGTTCATCGCAGCCAAGTCCGTCTCACCAACTCCGCCAACAGTTTCAAGGGACTGGGAGTGGCGTTCGTACAACATTTCAACGATCTGTGCGATGTCCCGGCCTTTGTCGGTCAGGCTGATACGCACGGACCGACGGTCATGCTCGGACCGCTCATGACGCACATAGCCCATATCAACAAGCTTCTTCAGATTGTAAGACACGTTAGCGCCTACATAATAGCCACGGTTGCGCAGTTCTCCGGCAGAAATTTCTTTATCGCCAATGTTGTGGATCAGCACAGCCTGGACTGCAGAAATCTCATTGCTCCCCATGCGATCAAACTCATCCTTGACCACATCCAAAAGGAGGCGGTGGAGGCGCTCCACCAAGGCAAGCGCCTCAATGTAGGTAGATTTGATGGCGCGCGGCGCGGGGCTGTCCATGGCGGAGAATGTATTGGTTGCGGTGGTGGACGGAGAGATAGCCTGCCCGATCATGTCTGGATTGTACATTGTGTCGTCCTCTTCCTGAGCAGCGGATCATGTCGCCCGCCTTGCAACTCAATCTAGAGGCAAATTCTAACGGTTCTCTCAAACGTCAGACTTAACGGCATCTTACCGGTATTTTTGCAAAGCATTGAATTATAACGAATTAATAAGTCAGCAAGGCTGTTTAGTCACGCTTCCTTGGCGGTGAATCGTTCCCCGGCCAACAAAACGCCGTATCCGACAAGGCCGACCAGTAGGGCGATCAACAACACCCAATCGACCCCGAATGTCTCTCGCCAGATGGTCATGGTGGCGAGTTGAATGGTGACGGAGAGAAACCAAAGCACCCTGCCCCAGGCGAGAGTTGTCCAAAGCCCGATGGCGACCACCGGGTGCAGCACGCAGACAATGGTATGGTACATCGCCCAAGACGCGCCCGCGCGGTCAAACCTGAGCGCCGGGTCGAAGGCACCCAGTGCCACGCCCCAGTCGCGAACCGATAAAACCACGTAGAAAAGCGCCAACGAGCGCAGGAAGGCGGTAATGGCGACATGTATGTTGCCTGTCCGCTCCTCTACCACCGCACGGATGGCATCATCATGGCTGCTCTTTTCAATGGTGCGCGTCATGAAAGCTGCAATTCCTGTTCGAGCGGCGCGAAATAGGTGTCGATCTTGGCTGGCTCCACGTTGCGCAGATCGGCGGGAGACCAATTTGGCTCCCGATCCTTGTCAATCACCGCCGCTCGGATGCCTTCATAGAATTCCGTCCCGTGCAGCATACGCGCGACGATGCGGTAGTCCATGGCCAGGCATCCACCAAGGTCAAGACTGGCCGCCTCGGTGAGCTGACGATGAGCAACATAGAGGCTTGTGGGAGAATGAGCCTGCATCATCGAGGAGAGCTTGGTGACGAAGTCACCTCCGTCAGCAAGAACATCCAGCACATTGATGATGTCAATTGGGTTGGCGGATGCAAAGGCTTCAGCGATGACGTGGCGGTTCGCCATGAGTTCACCGGGTTCCGCGGGCACTGTATGGGCCGCCAGGATGGCATCCAACGGCCCGGCCGCTTCCAGGGCGATCTCAAGCGCTTTCATATCGCCTGCGGCGTGGGTGGCGAGACCGCTAGCCAGCATGTCCCTCTGCTTCACGCGGTAGCCTGTGAGGCCGAGGCAGAGACCAAAATTGTGCGGCAACCGCGACAGGAAGTGTGACGCGCCAATGTCCGGGAAGAAGCCAATTCCGACTTCCGGCATGGCAAAGGCTGCGTTCGGCCCGGCTATGACGTGGGAGCCGTGAAAAGAAACGCCGACCCCTCCCCCCATGGCGATGCCGTCCACCAAGGCGACATAAGGTTTGGGATAGGTGGCGATGCGGTGGTTAAGCGCATATTCGCGGGCAAAGAAGGTAAGGTCGGGCCTGCCTGCAATCCCAGCCTCATAAAGCGCGACGATGTCTCCACCCGCACTGAACGCCCTTTCCCCCTCCGCACGGATGACAACGCGTTCAACGGTATTGTCGCTCTCCCAGAGATCGAGCTGGCGCGCAATCGCATTCACCATTGCATCCGTCACGGCGTTCAGCGCCTTAGGGCGGTTCAACGTGATGAAACCGGCAACGCCCCGGCGTTCAAACAGGATATCGTCTTGCATTGGCCAAACCGCGGGCAACTTGTCGCGCCTCTCTTAATGCCGCCTGGGGGTGATTGTGAAGCGCGGCTTGGGCCGCTAACACGACGATGACGTGAGACTGGGACAAACCGGATGCCAAACGAGCCGATAGATGTGGACGCGATTACCGGTCATCGCCGCCCCCGCCGCAACCGCCAGTTCGACTGGACGCGCCGCATGGTGCGCGAAAACACGCTCACCAGCGATGACCTCATCGTCCCGCTCTTTCTGATTGAAGGCACTGATCGCAGCGAAGAGATTTCGGCAATGCCGGGCGTCTTACGCAACACAATCGATCGCGCGGTGGAGCTTGCGCGCGAGGCAGCTGATCTCGGTATCCCAGCCATCGCCCCTTTCCCCAATGTCGCCGTTGAAAAGCGTGATCGCACGGGCAGCGAAGTCACCAATGCCGACAATCTCATCTGCCAGTTTGTGCGCGCGGTGAAAAAGGCCGTGCCGCAGATCGGCGTCATCACCGACAGTGCTCTCGACCCGTTCACCGACCACGGCCATGACGGCGTGCTGCGTGAGGGGGTGATCGTGAATGATGAGAGCGTGGCGCAGATCGCCAGGGGTGCCCTGGTCCAAGCTGAGGCTGGCGCGGACATTATTGCGCCGTCTGACATGATGGACGGGCGCATCGGCGCGATCCGCCAGCTTCTCGATGCCAATGGCCACCAGGATGTCGGCATCCTCTCCTATACGGCGAAATACGCTTCCGGCTTCTACGGCCCCTACCGTGAAGCCATCGGCACCGGAGACCTACTGCGCGGGGACAAGAACACTTATTACATAGACCCGGCCAATTCCGATGAAGCGCTGGTGGAAGCCCATGCCGACTTCTCGGAGGGCGCAGATATGCTGATGGTGAAGCCCGCCGGGGCCTATCTCGACATTATCTACCGGATGAAGACGGAGATGCAGATGCCAGTCTTTGCCTACCAGGTGTCCGGTGAATATTCGATGATTGAGCTTGCCGGAGCCGCCGGTGTGATCGACCGCGACAGGCTGATGATGGAAAGCCTCATGGCCATCAAACGGGCCGGAGCGGATGGCATTTTGACCTATCACGCGCTGGACGCCGCTAAGGCTATGCCCGCTTGAACTGACCGCTTAACGTCCTACCTCCTGTGGAGCACAGGAGAACTGACGCCATGAACGATACGGTCCTCAACGACTATAACGAAATGACTGAATCGTATTCCTTTGAAGGCGTGCGGACGGGGCGCTTTATGTCGTTTCTGATCGATTATGCGATCGTTCTGGTGCTCTGCATCCCGGCCTCCATTCTCATTTTCCTCCTCGGCATCCCGACCCTCGGCCTTGCATGGGTTGCCTTCCCCGTGATGGTTCCGGCCATTGCAGTCATCTATGTCGCCTGGACCATGGGCGGCGAACAGCAGGCCACTATCGGCATGCGGATGAACGGGTTGCGTGCCTATAAAATCGGCGGTGGACCGGTGGACCGGCCTCTGGCAGGCCTGCACCACATTCTCTTCCTCATCATCCAGGGTTTTGCCGTCTTCCTTCCACTGCTGGTTTCGCTTTTCTCCTCCCGCAAGCGGCTGCTGCACGATATCGCGCTTGGCACCTTCATCGCCCGCGCTTAACCTGTCCTCCTAAAGCCCCTGCTTCGCGGCACGGGCGAGAAGTGAAACAGGGCCGGTGAATGGATTATTTCCACATGATGGCGACCTTCGCCGTCATCACGGCGACGATCGTGGCCTATGCCACCGAACGGTATTCCATTGAGGGTATCTCACTCGCCTCACTTGCCGTTCTGCTGCTCATCTTCACTGCCGTGCCG
>CAKMZB010000012.1:15244-23099 GCA_929200315.1 uncultured Alphaproteobacteria bacterium
CCGCAACCGGCGGCCGAGCCGGTCGCGGCAGTTGATCTGCTCAGCGGCTTTGCTAACCCGGCGCTTCTGACGGTTCTTGCCCTGCTGGTGGTGGGCCAGGCGCTTTTTGCCACTGATGCGCTGGAGAAACCGGCGGAGTGGATTTCTAATCTCGGCGGTTCCTCCACCACCCGCACCATCATCGTGCTGCTCTCCTCAGCGTTCATCCTCTCGGCGTTCCTCAACAACACGCCGGTGGTGGTGATGCTGATCCCGATCATCGTTTCCATTGCTCGCAGGCGAAATTTTGCCGCCTCCCGCGCGCTTCTGCCGCTCTCATTCGTCGGTATTCTCGGTGGCATGACAACGTTGATCGGCTCTTCCACCAACCTCCTGGTGGCCGGTGTGGCGGAGCGCTACGGTTACACAATTGGTTTTTTCGACTTCACGCCTATCGCCCTTGTGTTGGCGGGGATCGGCTTTGCCTATGTCTTGTTCATCATGCCCCGCTTGCTGCCAAAGGCTTCTGGCGAGGAAGAAGGCCGAGCCACCACCGGGCGGCAGTTCCTCGCCCAAATTGAACTGGAACACGACCACCCGCTCATCGGCGAGGAGACGATGACAGGCCTGTTTCCCTCTCTCTCCGGCATCACGGTACGCTCCGTTCAGCGCGGGGGTGAGACGGTGCTTCCGCCCTTTGAAGACATTGCCTTGCAGGAAGGTGACATTCTCGTCGTGGCGGCGACGCGGGCCGCGCTGACAAAAGCTTTCTCCGCAGGCAAGGCGAGCCTGCCGCAACTGGCGCGACGGGACCGAGACCCGGAACGCGGAACGGACCAACTCACGCGGGTAGCGGAGAGTTTCATCATCGCTGAAGCCGTCGTCGCTCCCGGTTCGCGTTATACGGGCCGCACGATTGAAGCCTCCCGCATTCGCACAAATTACGGAACACCGGTCCTCGGGTTGCAGCGCCGCACCGGCATCTCCCGCGGTCTGGTGCGCCAAATTCGCCTCGAAGCGGGAGATACGCTTCTCATCGGTGGGCTGCCGGAGGAGATCGACCGGTTGCGCTTTTCGCGCGAATTACTGCTGCTGGAGCGCTCAGCCAGCGAAGTGCCACTGTCCCAATATGCGAACCGCTCCATCACCATTTTTGCAGCCGTCGTCCTTGTCGCTGCGTCAGGCTTGCTGCCCATCGTCGTCGCTTCCCTCGTTGGGGCCTATGCAATGATTGCCTCGGGCTGCCTGTCCATTCGCCAGGCGGCACGGTCTTTTGACCGGCAGATCTTCATGATGGTCGGTGCGTCGCTTGCCGCAGCCGTTGCGCTCGAACACACGGGAGGCGCGGCATTCCTAGCCAATTCCGTTGTCTCGCTGATGGAGGGTGCGCCGGTGGTGGCGATTCTCTCGGTACTCTTCATTTTTGTTGCGATGCTCACCAACATCCTCTCCAACAACGCGACCGCGGTGCTCTTCACCCCCATTGCCATCAGCATCGCCCAGCGGCTGGAGGTGTCGCTGGAGCCTTTCGTGGTTTGCATCATTTTGGCGGCAAACTGCTCTTTCGCAACGCCAGTGGGCTACCAGACCAACCTTCTGGTTCTCGGCCCGGGGCGCTACCGCTTTTCAGACTATCTGCGCACCGGCATCCCGCTGATCCTCATCCTGTGGATCACCTTCACGCTGGTCGCCCCGGTCTGGTATGAGCTTTAGGCCATGAGCCATCACATCCCGGAAACAGAGCAGTTCTACCTCACAGAGCCAGGGCCGTGCCCCTATCTGGAGGGGGAGAGCGAGCGGAAGGTCTTTACCCATCTTGTCGGTCCCCGCGCGGAAGCCGCCCATGAGCAGCTCGCCCGGGCCGGCTTTCGCCGCAGCCAGCACATCGCCTATCGACCCGCCTGCCAGAGTTGCAACGCCTGCACCGCCACCCGTGTCTTAACCGATTGCTTTACTCCCACCCGCTCCCAACGACGGGTGCTGAAGAAGAACGTCGATCTTATTGGCAATGAGGTGGAGAACGTCGCGACGGGCGAGCAATTCTCGCTTTTTCGCCGCTATTTAGAGGCCCGCCACGGCGAAGGCGGGATGCTCGACATGACGGTGTTGGACTACGCCATGATGGTGGAGGATTCGAGTGTTGAGACCAACCTCATCGAGTTTCGCCGCCGCGACGTCGACAGCTCAATCACCGGGCGCGGCAGCGGTGATCTGATCGCTGTCTCGCTATTTGACCGAATGCGCGATGGCCATTCCCTTGTCTATTCCTTCTTTGAGCCGGATCTCGCGACGCGATCCCTCGGCACCTTCATCATCCTCGACCACATAGCGCGCGCGAGGCGCGAAGGGCTGCCTTTTTGCCACCTTGGCTTCTACGTCGCGGGTTCGCAGAAAATGGCCTACAAGGCAGCTTTCAACCCGCAGCAAAGACTAACCTCCGGCGGATGGGTCAAAGCAGAGGCAAGCGGTTGACCCGCAACGCTATTTCCACCTAACAAAGCCGTTCTATTCGGGGAGGATGTCGATGACCGAGATGCTTGAAGGCGCCGTGCGCCGCCCGGACGCGCCGAACCATCTTTTCGTCCTGCGTCCTGTTGATCGTACCGTCACCGTGCGCCTGCGCGACCGGGAAATTGCCCACAGTGATAAGGCAAGCTGGCTGCTGGAAGCCGGCAAGACGCTCTATGCACCAGTCATCTATATGCCCCGCCAGGACGTCGAGATCGGCCTTGCCACGGTGCCGGAAACCACCCATTGCCCGCTGAAGGGCGATGCCACCTATTTTATTGAGGAAGGTGACGGGCGCATTCGCAAGATTGCCTGGTCATACCAGGACCCCCTGCCCTTCAGCGAATCCATCCGCGGCCTGATCGCTTTTGATCCGGCAGTCGTTACCTTCGACATCACACCAAGCTGAGGTCTGTCAAATGCGTATCCTGAAATGGTTGCTCGTTGTTATCGTTGTTTTGATTGTGGGCATGGGGGCGTGGCTTGCCGTTGCACCGCCGGATCTGATCCGCGTTGGCACCAACTATGCCGCCAAAATTGTCTGCTCCAACGTGTTTCTGGCTGGGCGTGATGCAGACGTTGTGCTTGCTGATGATGTGCAGGCTCCCGGCCACCCGATCTTGCGCTTTGTTTCCGTGGATGTTGACCGGCAGGCGCGTCAGGTCGAAGCCACGTTGCTTGGTTTTGTAGCTCCCGCAACCGTCGTTGCCCGCCCGGGCTTTGGCTGCACGGCATTGCAGGACCGTGGTGCGGACATTCAAACCGCGCTTGAAGACCCCAATGCAGGTGACCGTCCGGCCAGCGACTTGCCGACCCGCATAGACCCGGCGGTCCAAGCCGTTGTTGAAGACGATACGCTTACAGGCCCCGGTGTCCGCGCCGTCGTTGTCCTGCGTAATGGCGTTGTGGTGGCTGAGCACTACGCGGAAGGCTTTGACGCCGAGACGCCGCTGCTTGGTTGGTCCATGGCAAAAACCATCACAGCCGCGCTGATCGGACGGATGGAGCAAGATGGCCTCATCAACCGAAACGACGAGAACCTGTTTGCCGAATGGGAGGGCGATGCCCGCACCAAGATTAAGGTTTCAGACCTCCTCGGCATGGCAAGTGATCTCGACTGGAACGAGGGCTATGGCAACGTCAGCGATGTGACGCGGATGCTCTTCCTCACCGGCGACATAGGTGCATTCGCCAGCAATGTGGAGCTGCAAACTGCCGACGGCAGCAACCTTGGCAAAGCCTTCAACTATTCCTCCGGCACGAGCGTGGTGCTCTCCCGCTACTGGCAAAATGCGCTGGGCGCGGATGCAGAAGCCTATCCCGATGACGCATTGTTCGACCCGCTCGGCATGGACAGCGCCATCATGGAGATGGATGAGACCGGCACATTCGTTGGCGGTTCCTTCACCTATGCAACAGCACGGGATTGGGCGCGGTTCGGGCAATTTCTGTTGCAAAAAGGTGTGTGGCGCGGGGAGCAATTGCTGCCCTTCGGCTATGTCCACTGGATGATGGAGCGCCACCCGGCTTCCAATGGCGTTTATGCCCGCGGTCACATCTGGCGCAAACCGCCAGGCCTGCGCGATGGCGAACCCGCCCCGGCGGAGCTCAACGAGACCGTCTGGCTCGGCGGCCATGACGGGCAGTCCGTTGCGATTATGGATGACGCCCGTTTGGTGGTCGTGCGTCTGGGTCTAACGCCAAGCAAACTGGGCTACAGCCCCGCTCCACTGGCGGTTGCAGTGAGGAAGGCGGCGAGGCGCTAGCCTGCAAACCGCCCATTCCTGGGGAAGCCCTTCGGCACCATCCGACCAGCTTGGGCGCGCTCGCCCATATATTCGGTAAGCTCCTCTGCCGTCCGCCGATGTTCGCGGGCAGCGCTGTCGGTCCAGGTTAGGCCCTCTTCCATGGTGAAAAGGCTCACATCCTTAATGCCGCCATCCTTGAACTTCTGGATGCGAACACCTTTGCCTCGCGCCATTTCCGGCATTTGAGAAAGCGGGAAGACGAGCATTTTTCGGTTCTCGCCAACACTGGCCAGATGCGTCGCGCCCTCTGGCACGGCGACACAAATCAGCGCCTCTGCAGGGCTGGTAACGTTGAGAAGCTGTTTGCCCTTCTTCTGGTTCGACAGCAGTTCGCTTTCCGGCACAATGAAGCCGTTGCCGAGGGTAGACGCTATGAGGCGCTTGCCATCTGGAACGTGAACAAAACCCGCCACCAGATCAGCATCACTCTCCATCTCCACCAGAATGCGCAGCGGCTCGCCATGGCCGCGACCGCCGGGGAGACGATCCACCGGCAGCGTGTAAGCGCGACCACTCGTGCTCAGAAGCAAGAGACGGTCCGTCGTCTGCGCAGGAATGGCCTGTTTCAGCCGGTCGTCTTCCTTGAAGGTTAGCGTTGCCGGGTCGATGCTATGGCCCTTCAGTGCACGCAACCAACCTTTCTGCGAGATCACCACCGTCACCGGCTCACGCTCAATCGCGGCCTGGGCGACAGCCTCCATGTCGACCTCAGCAGCCTGCGCAAAGGTGGTGCGCCGCGCGCCGATCTCGGTGTTTTTGCCAAACAGCTTGCGCGTCTCGCCAACCTCCCAGGCAATGGTCTTCCATTGCTTGTCTTCATCGGCAAGCAGAGCTTCAATCCCGGCCTTTTCTTCTGACAGCGCATCGTTCTCTGCGCGGATTTCCACCTCTTCCAGCTTGTGCAAACGGCGCAGGCGCAGATTGAGGATCGCTTCGGCCTGCACATCGGTGATCTCAAACCGCTTGATCAGCGCCTCTTTGGGATGATCCTCAAAGCGGATGATGCGGATCACCTCATCAATGTTGAGATAGGCAACGAGATAGCCGCCAAGCACTTCCAGCCGTTTTTCAATCACCGCGAGACGATGGCTCGAGCGGCGTTGGAGAACATCCTTGCGGTGCTCCAGCCAAGCGCGCAGCACGGCCCGCAGGTCCATGACCTTAGGCACACGCCCGCCGTCCAACACATTCATGTTCAACGGAAAGCGGTTTTCCAGCTCTGTCGCACGGAAGAGCTGTTCCATCAGAAGATCCGGCTCGACGGAGCGGCTTTTGGGCTCCAGCACGAGGCGGATGTCCTCGGCGCTTTCATCGCGAATATCGGCGAGCAGCGGCAGTTTGCGGGCGAGCAGCAATTCAGCCGTTTTCTCAATGAGTTTGGATTTCTGCACCTGATAGGGAATTTCGGTGACAACGATCTGCCACTGGCCACGGCCAAGATCCTCCTTCTCCCACCGCGCGCGAGTGCGGAACCCGCCTCGGCCGGTCCTATAGGCGGTGAGCATGGATTCCGCGCTTTCAACGCAAACCCCGCCGGTGGGAAAATCTGGTCCCGGGATGAACTCAGCGAGTTTCTCAAAGCTTGCATTGGGATGCTTGATGAGGTGGAGCGCCCCCTCGCAAAGCTCATCCACATTGTGAGGCGGGATGTTGGTCGCCATCCCCACCGCAATCCCTGCCGCGCCATTGGCCAGCAGGTTGGGGAAGCCGCCGGGCAAGACGATCGGCTCTTCGTCTTCCTCATTATAGGTAGCACGGAAATCCACCGCATCTTCGGTGATCCCGTCCAGCAGCGCCGTCGCCGCGCGGGTCATACGCGCTTCGGTATAGCGCATGGCGGCGGGGTTATCGCCGTCGATATTGCCAAAATTCCCCTGCCCGTCGACCAGCGGGTAACGCACCGCAAAATCCTGGCTCAGCCGCACCAGTGCATCATAGATAGAGGCGTCCCCGTGGGGGTGATATTTGCCCATCACGTCGCCGACGATCCGGGCGCATTTGGCAAAGGCGGCATCCGGGTTCAACCGCAACAGGCGCATGGCGTGGAGGATACGCCGATGAACCGGCTTCATCCCATCGCGCACATCTGGCAACGCCCGACCCATGATGGTGGAAAGTGCATAGGCAAGGTAGCGCTCTTCAAGCGCCACCGTCAGGTCGATAGGAACAACACCGCTCCCGTCACCCCCATCGCTACCATTTCCGCCCGCAGGCGGCTGAATCAGATCGTTTCCCATCTGTTCGCGCTAAATGACGGCGGGCGGTGGCACAAGGGGTGGAACGCGATTGTTGGGTGTCTGGCATACGGCAGATCACCGTGCCACTTTTGGTGCAGACAGTTGATTGCAGAGATCATCCATGCGCTTGCTCATCAAACTCCTAACTCCCGTGTTCCTTACATTAGGCATGCTTTTGAGCGTGGCTTCTGCACAACACAACGTGGCCGCTCTAGGTGACATCACCGCTGCCGCCGCCGCCAACGGCATCACGTTGAGCTTTGAAGATGTGAATGTAACGGAGAGCGGAAGGATTGAGGCGATCAAAGTGACAGCCGAGAGTGCGGGAGCCACGCTGAGGGCCGCACTGCTTATCCTGGAAGGCTATCAGAAAACAGAAAACGGACTGTTTCTGGAACTGTTCGAGCTGCGCGGTGTACTTGGGAAATTTGCCGAAAGTGAGGGCTATGAAGCAGGGGAGTTTAGGGCTGATCGCATCATATTGACCGACCTGGTCATGCCGCCGGGGAAGGTCACAGAATATGACGGTCCGACGGATTACTACTCAACAATGCGCTTTGAGGAAGTTTCACTCAGCTCGCTCGGCGAGACATTTTTTCGCGTGAAAATGATAAGTGGAGAAGCCGGGTTCGACGAAACCGGGAAGAAGTTTAGCGAGGTCATCGCGGCTTCAGGCATCGAGGCCGACCCAACATTTCTCAATGACGAAGACGTCTCACGCGAAGCAAAAGTGCTTGGTTTTGATACAGTCAGTGGTGAGCTGCATATGCGTTACACCTATTCCATTGATGAGCAGACAGTGACGTTAGATCAGTTCGACTTTGACGTGAGGGAAGCCGGGACATTCACTTTGGGGCTGATGCTCGGCGGCGTTAGTCCCGACGTTTGGGACAATCTCAATTCGCCCCTCTTCACTGAAGGGCTGAGCAAAGATGATATTGAGCGGATCGAGATGAAAGAGCTCGCCGCAGCCACGCAGCTTACCGTCATCAACGCAAACCTTGGCTTTACTGACGGTGGCCTTGCGCAAAAACTGCTCGAGCGTTGGGGAAAGGAACTTGGCATGCCGCCGGACCAACTCGCCAACGCCATTCCAGCTATGATTTCACTTGGGCTGAAGGACAGCATCATGGTCGATTTTAGAATGATGCTTTCAGAAGCCTTTGGAACCTTTTTCCAACGTAAAGGATCGCTCATCGTGGCGGTCAAGCCAGACAAGCCAACCCTGATCATGCCACTCATCTTGACGACAGCAATCGATCCGCAAGCTGCCATCTATGCTCACAACCTCACCATAGAAGCGCGTGAGTGACTTCAGATTTT
>CAKMZB010000012.1:23109-32751 GCA_929200315.1 uncultured Alphaproteobacteria bacterium
GCGCAATCTCATTCATATGATCGCCAATCACTGGCACCGAACCATGCCCCATGGCATAGACGGGACCAAATCATGATAGCTGAAAGCTCAAAATGCCGTCCTTTTCAAAATACTTATCCTCACTGCTCCTGTCCGGCACCCTCATCGTGGCTCCCGCATTCGCGCAGGACAGCGGAAACTTCATCGAGGATCTCAAAGCCCTCGCCGCATCCGGCGATGTAGTGCTAAATTTTGGTGAGGTGGACGACCGGGGCAACGGCTCTGTCGAGGCCAGCGACATCACTGCCGTAGCGGAAATTGAGGGTGAAGACATCGCCGCCACCGCCTTGAAGATGAGTGTCGAAGGCTACCAGAAGACCGCGACCGGCGTTTCTTTTGACGATTTCCAACTCAACACCCTCACCGCCGCCCTACCCGATGATGTTGCCGTTCTGATCGAAAACATCTCCATCAAGGATCTCATTGTCTCCGAAGATGAAAACGCGGATCTGAAGTCGCTGCTTCAGCCCTATACGTCCTATCTGGTGGAGAACATTGTTCTCAATATCGGCGGCAACACCGTCGCCACCTTCGCCTCCGGCCAAGGCAAGTCCTCCCATGATGAAGCCAGCGGTACCTACTCGGAAACCGCCGAGTGGACCGGCATAGTTTTCGATATTGAGAACAGCCCCGAAGGTCAGTTCCGCACCGAAGCGATTGCCATGGGCTATCTACAGGTCCACGCTTCCGTCGTTGGCAACTACACCATCAGACCGGCGGAAGGCATCATAAAGGTCGAAAATTTCACCACCAATGTGGATGATGTCGCTTCGCTTTCCTACAGCCTGACCCTCGGCGGTCTGACGGAGGATGTGATCCGCTCCTTGTCCAGCGCCTCAGCAAACGTCACCGAGCTTTCCCAGGAAGAGCAGGAAGCGCAGATGAAGCAGATGATGGCTGCGCTCCTTCAGCTGTCGGTCATCGACGTGACGCTTGAAATCAAAGATGATTCCATCACCCAAAAGCTGCTGAATCGTCAAGCGAAGGAAATGGGTATGACGGGTGAGCAGCTCGCTGGTGCTGCTCCGGCGTTTGTCTCGGCAGGAATGCAACAATTCAACATGCCTGAATTCACAGCCCAGGTTTCACAAGCTGTCGGCACATTCCTGCAAGACCAGGGCTCGCTCATCGTTTCAGTCAAACCCGATTCCGCGGTTCCCGTTATGCAGTTCGGTATGACAATGGGTCTCAACCCTGCCTCCGCCATCGACCTCTACAACGTCAAAGTTGAAGCGCGTTAGGCGATAGGACATGGATGGGCCGGGCGGCTGACCTCCGCCCGCCCAATTTAGTTTTGCGTCTCTGGTCACGAAAGCAATCATCCGTGAAAAAAGTCCTCTCCCTCATCGCCGCTCTCCTTCTTGTTCTTGCGGGCATCATGGCGTTGGGACCGCGGGAGCCCGTGGAAGAGGTGATTGCGGATCTTTCCGTCCCGCAGATTGCAGCCCTCGATGGGTGGCTGGCCGAGCGGGAAAGCGGCGTGGAAAACCTTCGTCCTGGTGCAGAAAAAAGCATCGTCTGGGCGAACCCGGCCTCCAAGGCTCGCACGGATTATGCAGTGGTCTATCTCCACGGCTTTTCCGCCAACCGTGAAGAAATCCGTCCCTTGCCCGACATCGTGGCAAAGGAGCTTGGCGCTAATCTCCACTTCGCCCGCCTCACCGGCCATGGGCGGGACGGTGCGGCGATGGCGGAGGCGACGGCCAATGCCTGGTTGAACGATACAGCAGAAGCTCTCTCCGTTGGCCGCACGCTGGGAGAGAAGGTCATCATCATCTCCACTTCCACCGGCGGAACACTGGCGACCTGGGCGCTGTCAAAGGGCGGTCTGGCAGAAGATATTGCAGGCACTGTGATGGTTTCACCGAATTTCGGCGTTGCCGTGATGGGATCGGAAATTCTCGGCTGGCCCTGGGCGCGACAAATCATCCCGCTGATTTTTGGCGAGGAACGCGGGTTTGAGCCGGTAAATGAAGACCATGCCCGCCATTGGACAACAAGCTACCCCAGCGTTGCGCTGCTGCCGATGCAGGCCACCGTTAGCCGGGCCAAGGCGGTTAAGGTGGAGGAGATCAATGTGCCCGCCCTCTTCGTCATCCATCCAGAAGACAAGGTCGTGCGCAGCGATGTGACGCTTGATGTCGCAAACCGCTGGGGCGGTCCGTCGCAGGTTGTGCAAGTTCGCAACAGTGAAGACCCTTACAACCACGTCATTGCGGGCCGCATTCTCAGCCCTTCCACAACACAAAGCCTGGCAAACCGAGTGATCGAATGGGCGGGCAACCTATAAGTCAGCTCCTCCGCCAGCCCGCACATTTTATCGGCGCGCCCTGGGCAATATGTGTCTGGAGCATTTCTTGACCGTCTGGTTGAGGGTGAATACCTTCAAATTGGCCAAACACCCCACGGATATATTTGATGTTAACATACGACAATATCTCCAGAAATTTCCTCGGTGGCGCAGTGTTTTTGTTTCTGGCCATCCTGTCTTGCAACGTAGCCGCTCAAGATCGACAGACCTGCACTTGGGCTCCGGAGTACGGTGACCAGAAGGAGTTCACTGTTGAACAATATTTTGAGCAGATAACGCCAGCTCTTTTCTGGATTAAGACACCGGTTGATGCCCTTCAGAATTTCGACAGGGGCGGCTGCGATGGATCATTTTTGAATTTAGTCATCGAGGGTCATTCGAAAGCAGCGCTAAACCACCCATTGGAAGGTGATGCACTTTTTGATGAGCATTCCCCGGCCGAACCAGGCTTCGCATTTGATTACGCGCTGGAGCTCTATTTCCTTGGGCAGGGCGAATTTCTCAATACCTTACTGGCGAAATACGCAGAACTACGAGATAGCGGAAACGGAGAAGCGGCGACGACGTTAGCATATTTCGGCGGCGTGTATTTTCTGGACTCATTGTCAGCCCAGGCAAAAAGGGTGAGCGATAGGCTCGCTGAAGATCATCCATTTCTGTCTGCAAAAGATTTGCTGGATTCGGCTAGGATTCATGGCCTCGAGGACGACGACAGCTTTATATCCGTGACGACAAAATCCCTCGAGAACGATATCGACAGCAATCTCCAAAAAGGCATGGACCTAGCCTACGCCCCGGCTTTTGCGAGGTATGTGACGAATCTTCGTACTATGGATATCTGCAATGGGCTGAACTTAGACTTACTTGTCGAATATCGGCAGAAGCTCAGTTCAGCTGGGATAGAAAAATTCGTTTCAGCGGTCGAAAAATTTGCGTTTAATGGAATTGCGTCCTCCGCTGGCCAATCCCCTACCGACATCACCATTCCCAGTGATGTGCGAGCTCTCAGCATTGATGCAGCAAACGCGCTTTCCATGTGCGGGTTCGACTATTCTGCCTTACCTGACGACCATGGTTCAGAACTTCCAGTTCGCGCACACGATTTGGTGCATCTTGCTGCTCATGCCTGGGACAGTACTTGGCCTGATGAAAATGAGCTTTTTACTTTAGCCTACTCGATGCAGGAAAATGCGGTCGATGACGGTGCCCACTACGCGGCAGCAAGGCTTTTTGTGAATGCTCTGTCTCTCCACGCGGGAAACGATTTCGTCATTGACAAAGACACCCATGATAAGATTTTGGATTTCTGGTTTGGTGCAATGAACAAGCGCACAGTCGTTGAAGCGCAGAAGATGATGAAGGAATACGGTCTTTATAGATCGGGGATCGACGGAATTGTTGGCCGCGGTTTTAGGGCGGGGATAAGCAAGATTGGGAAATCTTGTCAGACTGACTATCTCGAACCCGTACCCTACCCAAACCTTTGTGTAGATCCTGTCGCCGCTAAGAATAAAAGTGCCGATTGGCTGAAGCCCTACCTGCGACCGTTGTCTGAGATTGAGGCCCGCGTGCAGAATTAGCTGGCACACGCATTCGGAAATATTGAAAGTGCACTTCATCAAGGTTTCGAGTATGTCTTGTCTGATCATTTTTTTGCCCTGCCGCGCCATGCGAAGGGGTTGCTGAAACGGTGGGGACAGAAAGCGGCATGACCAGTTGGATCGTCGATTTGGCACAGAAACAATGAGCACGTCGTTTCAGAACGCAGCTCATTTCATCGGCGGTGCCTTTGTGGCCGGCGGCAGCGAAAGCTTCGATACGCTGAACCCGGCAACCGGTGAAGTGCTGGCCTCGCTCCCCGTGGCTGATGCCGCAACGGTGGAGAAAACCGTCGCCACAGCCCGCGCGGCGCAGAAAGCCTGGGCAGCCACACCACCCATTGAGCGCGGACGCATTCTCATCAATGCGGCGGAGATCGTGCGGCGTCGCAACGATGAAATCGCACGCATCGAGACGCTGGATACCGGCAAGGCCCTGTCAGAGACGCTCTACGTCGATGCGGTGTCCGCCGCCGATAATCTTGAATTCTTCGGCCACCTCGTCGCCACCATGACGAGCGAGCACATCCCCCTCACTCCCACATCCCACGCCTATACTTTGCGCGAGCCGCTGGGTGTTGTTGGCGCGGTGGGGGCCTGGAACTATCCAATCCAAATTGCCGCCTGGAAGGCCGCACCATCTTTGGCGCTCGGCAACGCAATCGTCTTCAAACCATCTGAAATGACGCCACTTTCCGCGCTGGTTCTGGCTGAGTGTTTTCAGGAAGCGGGTCTTCCTGATGGACTATTCAACGTCATCCATGGGCTTGGCGCTACGGGTGCTGCACTGGTTGGGCATGAGGATGTCGACAAGGTCTCGCTGACGGGATCGGTGCCCACCGGGGCAAAGGTCATGGCCGCGGCGGCGGACCGGGTCGCACATGTGACGCTGGAACTTGGCGGCAAGTCACCGTTGATCGTCTTCGACGATGCGGACGTTGAAAATGCCGTTTCCGGCGCACTGATGGCGAATTTCTATTCCTCCGGTCAGGTCTGCTCCAATGGCACGCGGGTCTATGTGCAATCCGGCATCCGTGAAGCCTTCACCAAGCGTTTGGTGGAGCGCACAGAAGCCATTACCCACGGCGACCCGATGGACCCGGACATCCATATGGGCCCACTCATTTCGCCAAAACAAGCAGAACTGGTCCTCGGTCATATCGCGAAGGCTAAGGAGAGCGGTGCAAGATTGCTGACCGGTGGCGGGCGGCTGGATGTTGCAGGCTTTCCCGCCGCGCATTTCATTGCGCCGACGATCTTTGAGGCCGTGGATGACGGGGCGCACCTTGCTAAAAACGAAGTCTTCGGGCCCGTCCTTGCACTGTTCGGCTTTGAGGATGAGGCCGACGTTGTTCGCCGCGCCAATGACACGCAATTCGGCCTCGCCGCCGGCGTTTTCACACGCGACATTGCCCGCGCCCACCGCGTTGTGGCGCAGCTGGAAGCCGGGACGACATGGATCAATAACTACAACGTTACGCCCGTGGGCGTGCCGTTTGGCGGGCACAAACGCTCAGGCATCGGCCGCGAAAATGCGGCCGCTGCCATCGAGTATTACTCGCAGGTGAAGTCAGTCTATGTTGAGCTAGGGGACGTTGACGCCCCCTATTGAGCCAACTTAGCCGTTAGCTTTAGCCGCCTGTGAAGCGGCTGAGCGCACGGGCATGCTCAAAGTTGGACTGGGCCATCAAGTGCACGGGCATATCGCCATGCGCAATAACGGCGGCGCGGGACATGCCCACATCGCTGAGGACCTGATCGCTCAGGCTTGCAAGCGACTGGTAAGCAGCCTTGTCGGCGGCATCTTTGCGGCGGCGTTCAAAATAGTTGCGCATAGTCGTCCACCTTCCTGTTGCAATGGGCGCAAGACGCTCCCTTTGCGTCGGAATTTTGTTTTCGTCCATCATAAATGCGACCTCCGATCTTCCAATTCCGTCAGGAGCAATTTAGGACGCCGCTGTTGATTAGTCCAGCGAATAGATTTAATCATTGATGTTAGCAAAACTCACAAATGAGCCTCCTCAATGACCACCGCACACCTGATGGAAACCGATCTGCTGCGCACATTCGTAGCGATTGCCGATCTCGGCAATTTCTCCGCAGCGGCAAAACGGGTTCACCGTACGCCCTCGGCAATTTCTCTTCAGGTGAAAAAGCTGGAGGAGCAGCTTGGTCGGGCGCTCTTCAACCGCGAGGGGCGGCGCGTTTCCCTCACCGGTGATGGTGAAATGCTGCTCGGCTATGCGCGCCAAATGCTGCGTCTCAACCAGGACGCCGTCGCCCGCTTCACCCTGCCTGCGATGGAGGGCGTCGTGTGCTTTGGCTCGTCGGATGATTTCGGCACCCGTTTCCTCCCCCACATTCTGAAGCGCTTTTCCGAAACACACCCTCAGGTGGAAGTGAATGTCTGCCTGGGTCCAAGTTCGGTGCTGCTGGAAGAGATCGAAAAAGGTGACCTCCACATCGCCCTCGTCACCGGCACGCGGGATGGCATCAACGACGGAGTCGGCAAGGCAATCCGCACCGAAAAGCTGATCTGGATTGGCGCGAAGGGTGGCTGCGCGCATAAGTCAGACGTGCTCCCCCTGTCGCTCGCCCGCATCGGCTGTTGCTGGCGCGGGGCGGCTGTGGAGGCATTGGCTGAAGCCGGCATTTCCCACCGCATCGCCTATACGTGCGAGAATGTCGAAGGCCAGCAGGTCGCCATTGCAGCGGACCTTGCCGTTGGCCCCCTGCCAGAGGCTTTGCTCACGCCGCAATTTGAGCGGCTCGGCAAGGACAATGACTTGCCCGATGTTGGAGAATACGACATCCGTTTGGTCACGGGCGAAAATCCGGGCCTCGCAGCGCAGGCCTTCGCCGACCATGTGGAAGAGAGCGTTTCAAGCCTATGAGCAACCCTGTCATTGCAGAAGTCACCCGCGGCAACATCGTGGAGAGTATTCACCGCGGCGCAATCTGCGTGGTAGATGGGGACGGCAAGACGGTCTTCTCCACGGGCGACGTTGAAAAGCCTGTCTTTCCACGCTCAGCAATCAAATCCATCCAGGCCCTACCGTTAATTGAAACCGGCGCGGCTGATGCTTTTGATCTTGGCGACACGCACCTCGCATTGGCCTGCGCCTCTCATTCCGGCGAGCAGGCGCATGTGGACATGGCGCGGGATGTGCTTGCGAAAGCCGAAGTCGAGGAAAACTGCCTTGAATGCGGCGGTCACTTTTCGATCGAGCCTTCGGTGGCGCGGAAACAGGTCAACATCTATGAAGGCACGCCGCCTCCCATTTGCAACAACTGCTCCGGCAAACATGCCGGCTTCCTCGCCACCTGTGCGCAAGAACGCGATGATCCGACAGGTTACGTCAAAGCCTCGCATCCAGCGATGGAGCGAGCGCGCCGTGCCATGGAAGAGGTGACGGGCGCAGCTCACACCAAATCACTCAGCGGCACCGACGGTTGCTCCATCCCGACCTATGCCATTCCGCTGCAAGCTATGGCGCTCGGTTTTGCCCGCATGGCAACCGGCAACAACATGGGGTCCGAGCGCGCCAAGGCCGCCAGACGGCTGTTGGCCGCCTGTATGGCGAAGCCTTTCTACGTGGCGGGCACTGGCCGGTTTTGTACGAATTTTATGACCCTTGGCGGTGGACGCCTCTTCGCCAAAACCGGCGCGGAGGGCGTGTTCTGTGGGGCGATTCCTGAACTTGGCTATGGCATTGCACTCAAATGCGATGACGGTACCACCCGCGCTGCGGAAGTCGCCATGGCGGCCGTCACCAGCCATTGCCTGCCGAAGGACGATCCGCTGCAAGAGCCCATCGCCGCCATGCGCGACGTAAGGCTTACTAACTGGAACGGTATTGAAGTTGGTCGCCTGCGCGAGCCTTCCCCAAAAGGCTAAGCGTCGTTCGGCTTGGCATCCCGTGCAAAGAGATAGATCACCAGTGAGATCACCGCTGCTGCCGTGTAGAGCCACAGCACTTCGCCAAAACCGCTGATCGGCTCCCCCTCCACCGCAAAGGCGCCATAGACCTCGCCGGAGACGAACTGCATCAGCCCAGTTCCGCCGATGGAAAAGAAGTTGAGCAACGTCGCCCCGCGCCCTGTCATGTGTTGCGGGATGAAGGCAAGGCCATGCGCCATGATGACGGGGTAGGACGTCCCCGCCGCCCCGGCGATCATCAGCCAGACCGTCGCACGCCAGGGAGTCGTCACAGGGTCCAGCGCCCACATGAGCAGCGCGACAGAGAGCAGCGCCGTGCCCCCCGCAATCACCCATTTGCGGCTGTTCACCAACGTGTCGAGCGGACCGTAAATGAAGGTTCCGACAATCATGCCGATGGCCACGGCGAAGGTGACGTTGCCAATGGAGGTCGCGTCATAACCATGGACAAGATCAAGGTAAGGGCCAACCCAAAGGCCGCGCAGGTTAGCAACGGCGGAATAGGTGAGCGCCATAATCGGAAAAATCGGCCACAGAACGCGAAGGCGCAGCAGGTCGAAATAAGAACCTTCATCAGAGCCCTTCGCTTTGCGCTCCGGATCTTTCAGCAGCACCCAAACGCCGATGGAAATGATGGCGGAAACTGCTGCGAGGCCCCACAGGACGGGCCGCCAGTCATAGGCCTCCACAGCCCAGGCAAGCGGTGTCGTGCCCGCGAGATTACCAAGATTGCCAATAGCGATGAACCATGCCGAAAGGACAGCGAGGCGCGCGGGGGCATAGGAGCGGCGGAAAACGAGAAACGTTGCCATCAGCACCGGCGCACAGCCAAGGCCGATCATCCCCATGGCAACAATCACCATCCAGGGCGCGGTAGCGAGAGCAAAAAGCGCCGCACCCCCTGCCCCGCCAACAAAGTGCAAGGCTGCCGCCGTTCGACGTGGCCCAATCCGGTCCAACATCGGGCCAACCACGAATTGCGCAGCTGCAAAGACAGCAAACCAAGCGCCCAACGCATAAGACATTTGCGTCGGATCCATGCCCAGATCGTCCGCCAATTGCGGCGTGAGCACCGCAAGGAACGAGCGATAGAATTGGCTCATGATGTAGCCAAGCGCGAGAGCGACAATGCCAGCCATGGAGGAGCGCCTTTCAAGGCGGAAAAACAACCTACCCGCCGCTATCACAATGCGGCACAATTTCAATGCACGGGGTCGGATTGGAAAGGTTTGACCGGGCTGGCCGCCCAAACCGCATTCCAGTTCATGAAGAAATGGACGCGTTGCGGTGCAGGTAGAGGCTCATCACGGCAAACAAAAATATCTGAAGCCACGGGAGCAGCATCAGACATCCAAATATATCAATTTTTTGGAGATCACCTTTAGGGAGGTGGCAGCCGTCAAGAACACGGGGATGCTCCTGACGACACGATCTACTTAGCAAGTCGGCGGCGGTGACTTTTAGTGCAAAAGTCTGGCCGATCTATCCTTTGGTATAGGTGCAATCGCGCCTATCAATTGTTGCCACCGCCATTGCCACCATTGCCGCTGCCGCCACCGTTACCGGAGTTGCCTCCTGTACCACCGCCGGACGCGCCACCCTGGCCGTTGCCGGAATTGCCGCTGTTGCCGTTACTGTTGCCGGAATTGCCAGCGCCGTTGGAGTTGCCCGGACCACCCGAACCGCCGCCGTTACCACCGCCATTGCCGTTGTTGCCGCCGCCGTTGCCGCCGCCATTGCCGCCACCGTGGCCG
>CAKMZB010000013.1:0-32522 GCA_929200315.1 uncultured Alphaproteobacteria bacterium
CCGCGAAGGCGGCAGAACCGTCGGGGCGGGAATCGTCGCGGAAATCGTGGAATAAGGGATTGCAGACGGGTTTTGGAGCGCTGAGCTTCGTCACCCGACGGATTCTTTGTTGGCTAAAGTGCGGAACACCGCACTTTAGCGTTGGCCCCAGCCAGCCACTGAATGAGATTTGAGAAGGCGGTTCCCTATGGGGCGCCGCCTTTTTCATTTAGATAGCGTCAGCGATCTGGGCGGGTAGGCTGTTGGCCCACCTCTC
The DNA here is from genome assembly GCA_929200315.1 of uncultured Alphaproteobacteria bacterium. Taxonomy (GTDB): domain Bacteria; phylum Pseudomonadota; class Alphaproteobacteria; order Rhizobiales; family Rhizobiaceae; genus Pseudahrensia. Next base: position 257 of record CAKMZB010000013.1, read on the forward strand.
CCCTGTCATTCCCGCGAAGGCGGGAATCTATGGCTAACGCCGATACTAGCCGTCCCTTTGCCAAATAAAGAACGGCGCTTTTCTCGGCCTTACAGACAGTGCTGCCCGAGCTTCGTCCGTCAGAGCATCTTTCCAGAAAACGCCGTCCGGCAAAGCCTCCATCGTCGGCTCGAAGTCGTCTCCAAAAAGCCGGTAGTGATCTTCTTGTAAAAACTGCTCGAGACGCTCGGCGTCGGTTGCGAGATGCTCGCCGCCTTCCTTCGTTGGTTGGCCCTTATAGGGGCCGGGGATGGAGAAGATCATCTTGCCGCCGGGGGCGAGGAGGCGGGTGAATTCCTTCAGGTGATCGCCGTAATGGCCAGGGATGTGTTCCAGCACATGGTTGTGCAGGATTGCGGTGAAGTAGCCGTCCGGGAAGAGAGAAAAATCCTGCGGGAAATAGAGTTTCAGGCAGGGCGCGTGAGGGTAGGTTTTCGGCGACGGGTCAGCGCAGAGATAGCCTGATGTCAGCTCTTCTTTGAGCTTGGGGAAGAGCCACGGCTCCGGCGCCAGATGCAGCACGTAGCCTTCGGCATTTTTCGTGCCAAGCAATTCCTGCCCGTAGACCGCCCACCCGACCCTGTGCCGGGCAAGCGAACCGCATGTGGAGCATTTTTCAAATGGCCTGCCACGGAAATCTTCAAATTCAGATCCACCGCAAATGTTGCAAGTCGCCACGCTGATGCTCCGTTTGGTTCATTTCCGCCTGCCAATATACGGCTTATCAGCCCCGCGGCGATTTCTTTTTCGTGCCGATTGTTATGCAGACATCGGGGATGGGGTATGATCGAGCCGACCAAATCAACCCTAACCGATCAAGCTGTTCTATTCATGTCGCCCTCTCGTCTCAACCATGTTGCCTTGACCGTTAGTGACAGGGCAGAATCTGCGCGGTTCTACCGGGCTTATTTCGGTTTTGGCGCGGCGGTGCATGAGGATGACCACCTCCTCATCCTCAGCGATGAGAGTGGCGGGCTGCTTGCCCTCAGTGAGGGTGACGTTCCCCTGCAACCGCCCCGGACAACCCATTTCGGGGTGCAATTGGAAACCGGTGAAGCGGTTCGTGCCCTTCGCGGCAGATTTGCCGCCGATGGCGTTGCACAAGCCGAATGGCAGGAAGCCGGGCCGGTGCGGGTGCAGGTGTTTGACCCGGACGGCTACCGTGTGGAGGCCTATGCCTTTGATTGATACAGTTTCCCCGCTACCCGAACCACTCCCCATTCATGCCCGCATTCGCCGTAGCATCGTGCGCAAGCCGCCCATAGTGCGCATCGGCAAGGCGATCTGGGTCGCGAGCGTAAAGCTCGTCTATGATGGCGGGGTGGTAATTGCTTCCAATGTGGCGATGTCACTGCTGCTGTCGATCTTCCCTTTCCTTATGCTGGTCGCTTCTCTCATGCGTTATTACGGCTCACCCGAAGTGGCGCAACTCGTGGTGGAGTTGGTGCTCGGGCACTGGCCTGAGAACAGCGCAAAGCCTATTGAGGATCAAATCAACGTTCTCCTTGCGCAGTCGCCAACGGAGTTCTTTTCCTTCTCCACCCTCATCGTTTTGGTGCTTGCAACGAACGGGATTGAGAATTTGCGCGATGGCCTGAACCGCGCTTACCGCGTGCCGGAAACGCGTTCATTTTTATGGCGCAGGATGGAGGCGACGATCTTTGTGATGGTCGGCGCGATTGGGCTGATCGGTGTCGCCTTTCTCCTCATCACCGCTCCTGCTGTCTGGAGTTTTCTTGAGGCGCGGGTCGATTTTCTGGTGCCGTACCGCGTGGCGTTTCAGGTGGGACAATACCTTCTTGCCGTCTTCATGCTCTGGGCGATCCTGCTGGCACTGCACAAACTGTTGCCGGACATGAAGGGCGAAAAGCGCAACATGCGATGGGGCATTGCGCTGACGATTGCCGGTATTTTCGTAGGCTCAAAACTCTTTGGCCTCTACCTTTCCACCATCGCCAACTACACAGCGCTTTATGCCGGCCTTGCGGGGATGATGGTGGCGATTGTCTATCTCTATTGCCTTTCCGTGCTGTTGCTCTTTGGTGCGGAATTCAACGCCGCCTTTACCGAAATGCGCAACGCGGAGAAGGCCGAAGAAGCACGACAGGAAGTTTTGCGCCGCATGGAAGCTAAAGCAGAAAAGAAGGCCTAGGCTGCCCGTCCCGCCGCGTGGCCAGAGAAAATGCAACCGCCAAGGAATGTGCCTTCAAGCGCATTGTAGCCGTGATAGCCGCCACCGCCGAAGCCAGCAGCTTCTCCAGCCGCATAGAGCCCGGTGACCGGTTCGCCTTTGGCGTCGAGCACCTGAGAATTGAGATCGGTATGGATGCCGCCAAGTGATTTGCGGGTGAGTATATTCAGCTTCACTGCGATGAGCGGGCCATGGGCCGGGTCGAGAATATGGTGTGGTTTCGCCGTGCGGATGAGCTTGTCGCCGAGATAATTGCGCGCACCATGGATGGCTGTGATTTGCGCGTCTTTGGAGAATTTATTGTCGAGCTGCAGGTCGCGCGCTTCGATCTGTGAGCGCAGGTGCTCCAGGTCGATCAGCCCGTCGCCGGCACGCTGGTTCATACCCTGGACAAGGCTTTCCAGATCATTGGCAACGACAAAGTCTTCGCCCTTTTCTTTGAACGCCTCAACCTGAGCCGTTGCGCCTTTGCCGAGACGGGATTTCAACACCTCCTTCCACTTCTTGGAGGTGAAGTCCGGGTTCTGTTCTGAGCCGGAGAGGGCAAATTCCTTTTCAATGATCGACTGGGTGAGGACGAACCAGGAATAATCGTACCCCGTGTCGAGGATCGCTTTAAGCGTGGCCAGCGTGTCAAAGCCCGGCATGAAGGGCGCTTCGAACCGATTGCCTTCCGCGTCAAACCACATTGAGGAGGGACCGGGGAGGATGCGGATGGCGTGTTTGGGCCAGATGGGGTCCCAATTGTTCACGCCTTCAACATAGTGCCACATGCGGTCCGTGTTCACGAGATTGCCACCGGCCTTCTTGGTGATGTCGAGCATCCGCCCGTCCACATGAGCCGGGACGCCGGAAATCATGTTTTTGGGAGCGGAGCCAAGACGGTCTGTCGGCCAGACTTTGCGCACGAGATCATGGTTGCCGCCGATTCCGCCGGAGGTGACGATGACGGACTCAGCGCCGATCTCGAAGTCATCGATCACTTCTCGGTTGGTCTGCGCGCCGCGGTCGGCATCATCATTGGCAAGCACTTCGCCTGCGACGCCTGCGACAGCCTTGCCCTTTTTGATGATTTTAGAGACCCGATGGCGGAATTTGAAAGTCAGTTTGCCCGCCTTTTCGTGCCCCAGAGCCAGCTTCTCGAATGGCTCCAGTACGCCGGGGCCTGTGCCCCAGGTGATGTGAAAGCGCGGGACGGAATTGCCATGACCGGTGGCGAGCGAGCCGCCTCGTTCCGCCCAGCCCACCACCGGAAACCAGCGCATGCCAAGTCCGTGCAGCCAGGAACGCATGTCACCGGAGGCAAAATCGAGATATCGCTCTGCCCATTGGCGCGGCATCTCGTCTTCATCGCGGTCAAAACCGGCCGAACCCATCCAGTCGTTAAACGCCAGTTCCTTGCTGTCCTTGATGCGCATGCGACGTTGTTCTGGCGTATCGATCATGAAAAGCCCGCCAAGCGACCAGAAGGCCTGACCACCGAGGTTTTGTCGCCCTTCCTGATCGACCACACAGACCGAACGACCGCGCTGCACCAATTCGTTGGCCGCAACGAGCCCGGCAAGACCGCCACCCACGATGATTGCGTCATACCGTTCCATGAATTTTTTCTCCCAAATCGGTCCCAACCTTTTGCCAAGGCTTGATCGCCGCGTCCAATGGTTCTAGGCGTTGTGCCGCCTGTAGGGGTATAGCTCAGTTGGTAGAGCGACGGTCTCCAAAACCGTAGGTCGCGGGTTCAAATCCTGCTGCCCCTGCCAGGTCTTATCTGCTGGATTTGCACTATGTGTTTGTGCCGATCCCCTTCGATGCCTCTTGAACGGCTCACCTAGTGACGTCAGCAATCAGGCCAATGGCGTCAGGTTGCCGATGTTGCATAACGGGTTTCTTAGCCAGATGCGTGTTGAACGCCTGATCAACCTGAAAATTTGCCAGGATCGGTCTTAGGTCAACCTACATCATCACCCGATGCTTTTCTTATAGCACCTTAAGTAGTTTATTTTCGATTTTGGATCGGGAATTATCCCTACGTATTGCGTCGTAAATTCCCTGCGCCGGGACACGTTTTAAATGTCGCCATAGTCTAACGGGAACTACAGCGGCACGCCGGACTTTGGATCGCAGGGGTGAGGTCAACCACTGCGCAATACCTATGCCTTCATTCTCAAAACCGGGCGCTCGGAAAGAGATAGCGCATCAAAACGCAGGTGCTTTGCAGCGAACAACGGAACGAGTTTCACCTTCGTAAAAAAAATTCGGCAAAATATTTCAGATATCAAATATCAATAAAATAGCTTCTTGTTGTCCTCACCGACGATCCCATAGATTTTTGCAATAATTTTCCCAAAATATTAGAGCCGCTGCCATATTGAGCACGATGGTGTGGGATTTTCGCGATGCGGACCATCTTTTCAAAGCCTCCAATAGAGCCAAGAAAGTACGGATACGACTGATTGCGCCAAGCTCGCTGCGATCGAGAGAGATGGAGTGAACGGTCGTTAGAAAATCTCCTTTTCCGTATTTGTACTCGCCAACCACGGCGTAGGCGAAACCCACTGTTTTTCCGGCCCGGGTAGCAACCAGACAACATTCATGCCGAGATTTTTCTAAACACCTATCGAATAGAACCTTCATCTTCTCGGCATGAAGATCCAACTCGGAAAAAATGGTGCGGGAGTGTTCTCCCTCCGCAATGCGCAGAACATCCGGTTTGTCACCAATTTTGGCGAAACGGATTTCTATCAGTCCTGTTAACGCAGCCATCTGGTATTCTTCTTACTGCCGATAGGCATCATCCGTATCAGGCCAGAAAGCTCGCATATTCCGTGCCGAGCAAATCCTGCATGACAGGATTTAGCTCTTCGAGAACGCTGTCTATTTCATCATCGATGATCTCAGATCCGTCCTGGAACGTGATTTTGTCGACACCTCCATCGAGGAAATAGTCCCTCACCACGATAGCAAGTGAGTGGGTCGGTGTCGGTGTCGGTGTAGTCGTTCCGTCTGGTCCAACTTCGTCAAGTGCCGTGTCTGACAGCCAGACAAGGAGATCGTCATTGCTGCGATTAAGCGTGACGTCGTCCATTTCGATACCAAAGCCAAAATTGAGGCTGTTTGTGTAACCAGCGACACTTTCATCAACCACAACGTCGGTTCCGTCTCCGAAATCGTAAAGATACGTGTCATGACCTTCACCACCAACAAGTGTGTCGTTGCCAGCGCCACCGTGAAGCAAATTGCTGGGGCCTTCATCCGGCGTCAGTTGTACGTGATACTCGGTTTCACCGAAGCCGACGATGTCATCGATTCCGTCGCCGTTGATGTCTCCCAGCAGTCTGGGAAGGTCATCTTGCGTGATCCAGCTACCAGCGGATACCGAGGCGCCGAACGCTGATTGAACCAGGTCCAGTTTGGTGAAGGTACCATCGCCATTGGCCAGCGCAACATGCATGCCATCGTCGTGGAAACCCACAATGTCAGCCATGCCGTCACCGTTCATATCGGCCAACTGACGGGGCATATCGTTCTGTGTCAGCCAACCTCCGGCCGATGCTGATGTGCCATATCCTGCCAAAACCAGCCCGAGATCGTCGAAGGTGCCATCGGCTTGTGACAGGGCGACATAGGTTCCATCGGTGTGGAAGCCGACAATGTCGGCCCGGCCATCGCCGTTCACGTCGGCAAGTTGACGCGGATATTGGTCTTGCGAAACCCACCCGCCAGAGGACGTTCCAAAGCCAGAAGAAAGAACATGCCTGGTCTTTGCTGCAAAGCTGCTGCCGATCGAAAGCGACACGTAAACTTCATCATCACTAAAGGCGACGATGTCGGCCAGGCCATCGCCATTCACATCGGCGAGCAGACGTGGATACTGGTCTTGCGTTGTCCAGCCGCCAGCCTGCGTGGCCAAATCATAAAGACCATAATAGGGGCTTCCAAAAGTGCCGTCGTCCATTGCAAGAGACACCAGCAGTCCAATATCCGCAAAGCCGACGATATCTGCCAGGCCATCGCCATTCACATCTGCAAGCTGACGTGGGTAGTCGTCCTGAGAGTACCATCCTCCAGCATCGGGTGTGTATCCAGCGAACACCTGGACAGTGTCCTGAAACGTGCCGTCGCCGTTTGAAAGGGCAGCCATCACCCCCTGATCTGCAAACGTAACCAGATCGTCGAACCCATCCCCGTCCACATCGACGACTTGCCGTGGATTGCGGTCCTGCGTTGCTGCGTCCGTCGCGCTAACCGTAAAGCCGTAGTCCAGCAAAGCGATCTGGGAGCCGGAGAAGTCTAATCCTGGCTCGGGATTCCCCGCAGAGATAACATCGTCGCCATCTCCGCCGAGCAGAACATCTGCACCGCCGCCGCCAATTAACGTATCGTCGCCGGCCCCGCCAATGAGATAATCGTTGAAGGAGCCTGATACGATCGTATCATCGCCGTCGCCCGAACTGATCTGAAGAGAAGTTTCTGTCCAGGTAATGTCATCATCGCCATCCGTCGCCATGACTTCAGCAATGACCTGCGACACAGAAATGCTGCTGCCATCATTCAGCACCAGCCATTGCAGCCAACCGCCGACAAAGTAGTTCGTAATCGTGACGCTGCCGTCCACGACCGTTGCGCCAGTATCGTCCTCGCGGCTGACCGAAATGGTCAGATCATCGCCGACACGACCAAACGTCAGATCGCCCGCGCCGATGCCCGGACCGAAATGCAGAAAATCGGTGTCCCCTTCGACGACGGCATCGTCAATCGTGTCGTGGCCATCTCCCAGACTGTAGTAGTAGGTGTCGGAACCAGCACCACCAGCCAGCATGTCATTGCCGATGCCGCCGACCAGAAGATCGATGCCTTCGCCACCGCTTAGCGCGTCGTTGCCCGCCTCGCCGCGAAGCACATCGTTCTCTTCAGTACCATCAAGTGTTTCGTCAGCATCCGTTCCCAAACCGTCCAGAATACTGCGCAGGTCGAACGACATGCCGCTGGACAGGGTAAGAACTTCGATTGCAGCGTTTTCTGTCAATCCGCCTGTAATCGTCACGCCTTCGGTGGCGACATCCTCGCCTTCCAGCGGTGCAATCGCGATAACAAGGTCATCACCACTGGCTGAGAACTGGAGATCTTCGAAGTTAATGCCTGTGTCGAGATAGAGCGTGTCAAACCCACCATGGGCCTCAACCCGAGTGATCACGTTTTCGGTATAAGTTACCGTCTCGTAGGTGTAATTTGTGCTGAGGCTGTAGGAGTGATTGTAAGTATGAAGCTCCTGATAGTAAGACCCGCCCTGCCACTCAGGCCGCTCGTGGTACACATTACTAATATGAGTGCTGTATGAAGAAGATACCGAGTCAACAGCAACGGTTCTGGTTACCGTCTTCTCAACTTCTTCGACGTCGACTGTCCAGCCTATATCGTGAATCGTGTCGAAACCGTCACCGCGACCGAAGAGATAGACGTCGTTCCCTAAATCGCCATTAAGGCTGTCGTCACCGGCCTGACCAGCAATGACATCACGCCCTGCGGCACCGTGGACCTCATCATCACCTGCCCCAGCAAACAGCTGGAAGGACTTGAAGTGGGCAGGGGCGCTTTCATCTTGCTCGCCTGGCTCAGCGGAACTTCCGTCTTCACCAACCACTGCGGGGCTTTCCGCCAACAACCAATCACTTAGATTTGCAAGCGGGCCCTCAGTTACTTCATCAAGCACATCGGTCGTGTATTCCTGTTGCGCGCTCGTGACTGCCGTTGTCGAGGTCACATTGCGGACGTGCGAGCGTGCCTCCGCGATCACGGTCCCGGTCCACTCGTTAGAAGTACCCGGATAGTGGACTTGTTGATAGCTGAAATAGCCGTGGTTGACGTAGTAGTAACCAGAGAGCGTCGCCGTAACGCTCATCGTTGCATCGTATTCAAATGAGTCTGTAATCGTCGATTTCTCATAAATCTTGCCATCGGTAGGATCGATGAAGACATCTTCTCCGAGGTCGTAGACCCTAATCACATCGTCGCCATCGCCTAGCTGGGCATATTCGATGTTGTGATCGGAAAGCACGAATGTGGTGTTGTCATCGCTTTCGAAGATCGCGGCATCGTATCCGTCGCCGCCGTCAATCGAGCCTTGGGTGACGTCGTCTGTATCGACGAAGAGAATATCACCGCCAGCACCGCCTTCCAGCGTGTCAGCCCCTTCACCGCCCTGGAGAATATCTTCGCCCAGACCGCCACGGAGCGTGTCATTGCCCGCACCGCCAAGCAGCATGTCGCGATCATAGGCTGGGGGCAGTTCGGTCCCGTCGGTCGCAACATCCGGATCTGGCAATTCGGTCAGAGTGCTGCCGATGAGAATGTCGTCGCCCTCGCCACCGATGAGAAGATCGTCATAGGCACCGCCGGTCAGCGTATCGTTGCCGCCCGCGCCATCAAGGCGGGTGTCAGTATTGGCAGCCTCGGAGTCCAGAATGTTGTCGAGCGCGTTGCCGGTCGCACCGCGAGCGACATCACTGACCTCTGCTGCGACATCGTCGACGCTGTTGATGACGGAATGTTCAAGGGTTTGCTCGTCCAGCTGGTAATAAAACTCGCTACCACCGCCCTCCAAATGATAGGTTTCGGAGCCATTGGCATCCGTTTCTGTATAAAAGCCATAGCTCGCTGCAGCGAGTGAAACGTCCGCACCGAGCGCAGTCGTGCCATCGCCTTTGAATATGTCCAGCAGGCCGTGAACAATTGTGCCATCGCCCAGCAAAACGCTGTGGTCATCAGCTGTTAGATCTTCCAGCCCGATTGCGGTGACGTCCTCTCCGACGAGGGTGAGCATCTCGCCGCTGTCTACGACGCCGTCGGAATTGGCATCGTTCCACAATTTCAGGCGCGACCAGGCATCGTCCTGGCTGTCCAGCAAACCGTCGCGATTGGAATCAAACAGGGCCGCCACGACTTCCAGGTCGGTGCGAAGGCCATCGTCATTGCGATCAACCCAATCTTGCGCCTCAGCGTGGCTCAGCACGCCGTCTCCGTCCTCATCTGCTGTCGCAAAAGCAGCACCGGTCGGGTCTTCGACTGCAATAAGGTGAGTCACCGCTTCGGTGAGCGACACGGTGCCGTTCTGATCAGTGTCCATCGCCGCAATAATGGGATCGGAATATAGGGCCGAAAGGTCAACTTCCTCATCCAGCCAGCGGGAGAAAATGATCTCCTTTGCGGTGGTGACGTCATCGTCTTCGCCCTCATCCAGCACGAGGAAAGCGTCATCGGCCCCCACCCAGGACGTTCTCTCCAGGAAGCCGTCGTCATCGACATCGAACAGCACAAGCGCTTCATCCGCGGTCAGAATCTCAACGCCATCGCCGTCAAGGTCGATCATGATCGGTTTATCCGCGCCGTTTTCACTTTCGGCTGCCAGCCCTGCGTCGTTCGCGGCCTGTGCAGCGTCATGCTCGGCCTGAGCAGCGGCCTGGGCAGCAGCTGCTGCCATTCCGTCATTGACGGCCTGGTCTATGCCGCCGGCCATTGACTGCGAGCCACCGTTGGCTGACCAACCTCCCGTCGCCGCTGCATCGGCAGCCGCCTCAACCGCAGCAAAACCATGCATGCCGGCGTTATTAGCTGCTTGTGTTGCAGCTTCGGCGGCTTTTTGCGCATATCCAGGAACACCAATTTGGCCAAAAGTATCCAAACCATAGCGACCCGCGAACATTTCGTCGGAGAGAACGTCAATGGTATTGCGCTCATAACCCGCATGCTGAACCGCTGGATCGCCTGGATCGTAAGTGGTTATGTCGCTGTGAAATAACCCGGCAAGCCGATCAAAGGCAGAAAAAAGGCCTCTTGTACCGGTTTCCATCGTGAGTTCTCCAACGAACCCCCACCCAACAATCGCGGCCACACCAATCGCCCACCCCACTGGACCTGAAACACCTAAACCAGCAACCGTTGCAGCCCCACCGATACCGCCGAAGGCGACCGTGCCAAAAGTTCCTGAACCCTCAATTACACCGCCTCTTAAACCATCCTCCTCGAAGCCCGCCTGAATATCATCGATGTCCAACGCAATCGCCAAACCTGCCCCACCAATTGTGGCCCCGCTTTTCCCAATATATCCGTACATTTCAGCAGCACTCAAAGCCCCTGTTGCTGTAACGGATATGGATAATTCTTCAACTTCGCTAAATCCTGCATTAACAGTCGCCATTTCACCCCCCCTTCCGTATGATTTGAATTAAAAAACCTACAAAGCTTCCACTAAGAATACTTAAAATTACGCAGACCAAGAAAAAAGACGCTCCAAACACAATAAAACTATTGTAGATACCAGGTCCATGTAGTCCATCGGGAGTGGACATAATGAAAACTACGTTAACAATAAACGTACATGATGAAAAAAAAATCAACTCCTTTAACGTATAATTTATTTTAATCAAATAATCGTCAACTGATTCTAAGAAATTGAAATGCAAAATAGTGGAAATCAGAAAAAAAATAGTAGAAATTATTATCGTACATATATACATTACCCCATAGTAATCACCATATCTAAAACGACTCTCAAAAGCGTCGAAGAGAAAGGGGGTTTTTATTAAATCGAAGAAAAAACTATTTAATACAATAGAGGGATAATAAGTAGAAATTAGATAGGAAATTGCGCAAGCGGCGATAGAAATAGATAGGCCAAATTTCCAAAACGTTTTTCTTGTTTTGCCTTCCGGCATCTCCAAAAAATTCATTTCATTCCTCCAAAAACGCTCGTCGCAAACTCTTTTCAAACGGCTTTGCGATATACTCCACAAACGTCCGCGATCTTCGCACGAAATAGACCTCCACTGTCATCCCCGGCACCACGTCCTCCCGCTCCAAACCTTCCGGCAATTCGTCCGGCAGGCTGATGCGCACTGTGTAGGTCGGCTCCGGTGCATCCTGCTCCAGCATAGCGTCGGCCGATACGAATTCTACAACCCCTGGTAGTTCTGGTGCCTCACTCCGGTCAAGGGTTGAGAGCACCAAATTGACATTCTGCCCAACAAAAATCGCGTCAATTGAAGCAGAAGAAACTTGCGCTGACACGACCAGCGGTGTGTTAAGCGGCAGGAGGGTGGCTATCGGTTCTCCAGCCGCAACGACATCTCCGCTGGCATTTGGCGCCAGATTCACAATGATCCCGTCGACAGGTGATTGGATAACGACACGCTCGAGCGTGTCTCTGGCGCTTTCGGCTTGCTCGTTCAGGTCCTGCAATTGCTGCCGGTCTGCGAAAAGTTCCGCCAGCGCTGTCTCCACACGCTGGGTGATCGCGCGCTCCACCTGCTGGCGCGCTTCGATAACCTCGATACGGGTTCTGGAAATTTGGGATTCTATGTCAGCACGTTGGCCGACCAACTGTGCCTGTGCGCGGAGCAGATTGGTGTATTCGGAACGGTTTGTGAGTTGCTGGTTCAGCAGGCGGAGCTTGCGTTCAACTTCATCGCTCACGACGTTGAGCTGGGACTCGATGGCGGTCTGTTGCCCTTGTAAACCGTTCAGCGATTGACCCAGCGCCTTTATGCGTTGGTCGAGAATGTTCAGCTCCGCCTCATGCCTGCGCAGGCGTGTGAGAAATTCGTCTTTCTGGTGGGCATATTTTTCCCGCTGGAGCGGTTTGAGGCCATCGGGTGCGCCAGGCCACGCCTTGGCATCATCGCGCTCGGCGCCCAGCCTCACGATCCGTGCGTCCAAAGCGGCTTGCTGACCCAACAACCTGTTCAGCTGCGCGCGTGCGTCAACACCACTCAGTCTAATGAGCGTCTGGCCCGCCCGCACACGATCACCCTCCTCGATGGCAATCTCACGTACGATACCGCCTTCAAGATGCTGAACAGTGATATTCCTGCCATCGGCAACAACAGTTCCGACCGCAATCTCGGCGCCAGCGAGCTGTGACGTAGTTGCCCAGACGCCCGCACCCAGGATGAAAACGGCCATAACAGCGCTTGCAAACAGCAAGATGCCACCGGTGCTTCTTGGGACTGCATCTGTCCAATCCGGCGTTTTGGCGGTTTCCGTTGTCACCTTTGGTCGCCCGGAAAAACCCAATCTTCGCCATAGAGCCGCGGGATGGGCGACGGCCATTGCCGCAAAAATTTTCTGGATAAAGCTCCGCATTACGCAATATTGCGCGGCTGTACCGAGCCTGCGCTACCGTTCTTTATGCTCTTGGCAGGAACCAGAACCTCCTTGGCTGGCCCAAAATTCGCGAGGGATCCATTCTGAAGAACAAGAACTTGGTCGAGGCGGCGCGCGAGCTCAAGTTTGTGGGTTGCGAGTACAATCGTCACGCCTTTCTGACGGCATTCTTGAAGGGACCTCAGCAGCGCCCTTTCTCCTGCATCGTCCAGGTTCGAATTCGGCTCATCAAGGATGAGGATGCGTGGATTTCCATAAAGAGCCTGAGCCAACCCGATGCGTTGCTTCTCTCCCCCCGAGAGGCGCACCTGCCTGCTGCCTATTGCCGTCTCAAAGCCCTTCGGAAGCGAGAGCACAAAATCAAGGACATTGGCCCTTTTCGCCGCCTCGTAAATATCCTCCTTGGTTACATTCCTGCCGAACCGCGAAATGATCTGCCCTATCGTGCCAGGCAGGAACTCAATTTCCTGCGGCAAGTATCCAACGGCTGCTCCGAGATACGGTCGGTCCCACTGGGATATCTCAGCGCCGTCAATGCGGACATCGCCGCTTGTTTGCTGGAGCGCACCGGAAAGCAACCGCAGCAAAGTAGACTTCCCCGCACCGCTTGCACCGACAATTCCCAGTGAGGCGCCAGCCTCCAGAGAGAACGACACCGGTTTGATTATCGGAGGCGCATTGGCGGGAGCCGATGGTGAGCGGTACGATACTCCACGCACATCCAGCGCGCCTAGTATCTCATCAGGTTTGTATTCTCCCATCACCAACTCGTCCTTGGAGTCTTGACGAACGCGACGAGTAGCGCCGACCCCCTCTATCAACTGCGGCCAGCCACCAATTATCTGATCCGCCGGCTGCAAGGCGCGCCCGGCAATAATTGAACTTGCAAAAATCAGACCGGCACTCATCTCGCCGCCCAGAACGAGGTATGCACCCACGCCAAGTATAGCGATCTGCAGGAGAATTCGGGCATTTCTTGAAAGAGCCGCAAACCAATTGCTTAGCCTCGTTGCTCTGTCGCCTAGTGCCAGCGCTTGCGCATATCTGCGCCCCCACCATTGGATGACATCATCCTGCATGCCCTGTGCTCGAAGATGTTCTGCATTTCGCATGGAGACGCGGGCGTCTGCCAGCGCGCCTTGGCTTTCTGCAGTACCGGCTCGCTGAAGTTTTGCCGCACCCGCTTGAGAGAACGCCGCCAAAATGCACAGCGCAATTATTCCTCCCAGTGTTAGGAAGCACAGGACGGGATGAATGAAGTACAAAACAAATAGAAATAACGGCATGAACGGAAGGTCAAAAAGTGCCAGAAATATGCGCGAAGACAAAAACGTCCTCAGCTTTTGTAGATCCAATAGCCGGTTCACTCCGCCGGTTTCGCTGTCCTCAAGAGATGCGCGGATCGCATGAGAGGCGCGAGATGAATCCAGTGCGGTAGCGCTCCGGGTCGCGTAATGGCTTCTGGCGCCTTCTAGCAAGGCCAGCACGGCGATGCAGAAGACCGCAATCAACGTGAGATAGAGAAGAGTCTCGTAACTCTGCGACGGCAGGACACGGTCATAAACTTGCAGCAGATACAACGGCATCACCAAAGCGAGCACGTTTGGTACTGCCGACATGGCGGCAATTGGCCAAATACGAAAATAGAACAAGTTACCGTGGCTCTATGCGGTTTCCAAGTGGATGAGTTCAACGCAAAGTTGTAAAATAATGCAAGGGCCGCCAGATTGGGCCTTGTTGTTTTTCTTGAAAATCAAGCTGATGCGCGAGCAAATTGCCGCTGGAGAAGATCGAAGGATGTACGAGGTTCCGTCCGTAAGCCACATGCGCCTTTGCGTCATTATTCTCTAGGGTCAACTCTGATGGCATTGCATAGAGTATCATAGCCGGAAACCTTGTGTCAGATCGCGCCGGTTGTCGCGGTAGCGTTCTTTGGTTCAGTTGGCATCCGCATCGTGATTGTGGTCCGACATCACCATTGATGTGGCTCCATGCATTTATGGCTGCGGAAGGATGCCGCCGAACGCCTGCCATTCTCAGGCAATCTGACACCCAGATCGCTCGCGCGACAGGGGGCTTATGGCGTCAATTTCGCTTGGGAAATTCGCCAAAACACTTGAATTTCCTTGCGCAAAAAGTTACACAAATTCCGCAAATCGTAGAAATTAAATTATGAAATCAGCCGGTTAACTCTTGGCTTCTCGGTCTCCAAAACCGTAGGTCCCGGGTTCAAATCCTGGTGCCCCTGCCAGGTCTCAATCCAAGTCCGACTTTTGGTCCTACTCCGGTGCGGGAATCGCTTGCGCTTGGCTGCTTTCACCCTTAGGTAGGCGCCAACGCTCGGGCCTTTCGTTCGGGTGGCCGGGAAACCGCGTCCGCCTGTTCAGTCGGCTCTAAGGCACCCTCAAACAACCGGCGGCATATCGTGGCTTCCAAAACCAATCCTTTCACGTTTCTTCAGCAAGTGCGTGCCGAAATCGCCAAGGTGGTCTGGCCGACGCGACGTGAGACGGTGACGACCACGATTATGACGCTGATCCTGGTGTTTATCACCGCGATCTTCTTTTTCATCATCGACCAGCTGCTCAGCTACGGCACCAGCCTGCTGTTCGGTTAAGACTTTTTAGGAAATCCACTTCCATGGCCATGCGCTGGTACATCGTCCACGCCTATTCCAACTTCGAGAAGAAGGTGGTGGAGGACATTTTGAAGACCGCAAAGCAGAAAGGTCTCGAACATCTGTTTGAACAGGTGATCGTGCCGACCGAGAAGGTCGTCGAATTGCGCCGCGGCAAGAAGGTAGATGCTGAACGCAAGTTCTTCCCCGGCTACGTGCTGGCGCGGATGGAAATGACCGATGAGGCCTATCATCTCATCAAGAACACACCGAAGGTCTCCGGCTTCCTGGGTGCGGAAACAAAGCCGCTGCCGATTACGGATAAAGAGGCTAACCGTATCCTGAACCAGGTTCAGGAGGGCGTTGAGCGGCCCAAACCTTCCATCATGTTTGAGGTTGGTGAGAATGTGCGCGTGTCTGAAGGCCCGTTCGCATCTTTCTCCGGTGTCGTGGAAGAGGTGGACGAAGAACGCGCCCGCCTTAAAGTTGAAGTTTCCATCTTCGGGCGCGCAACGCCTGTGGATCTCGAATACGGGCAGGTCGAAAAAGTCTGACCGTTCAAACCCGTGTGGGAGGGCAGGGGCGCTGGCCGCGCCTTGAGCCTGCACCACGCGGCTGCAACCACTCCGGCTTTACCGGGGCAAAACCTAACGGGTGACGCGAGCGCTTCATCTCATCTGCGGACTTGTTCCGGCAATGAGGGAAGTGCGGTTAGGACACCCACAGAAAGGCAGAGAAAATGGCCAAGAAAATCCAGGGCTACCTGAAGCTTCAGGTGCCCGCAGGTTCCGCGACACCTTCGCCGCCCATCGGGCCGGCGCTCGGTCAGCGCGGTTTGAATATTATGGAATTCTGTAAGGCGTTTAACGCCGCCTCGCAGGAGATCGAAAAGGGTGCACCTGTGCCCGTGACGATCACCATCTTCCAGGACAAATCCTTCACTTTCAAAATGAAGACGCCCCCGGCGTCCTTCCTGTTGAAGAAAGCTGCCAAGCTGAAATCCGGCTCCTCCGAGCCGGGCCGCTCTGTTGCCGGCTCCGTGACCTCCGCGCAGGTGCGTGAGATTGCTGAGATAAAAATGAAGGACCTGAACGCCAACACGGTGGAACAGGCCATGCTGATCATTGAGGGCTCCGCCCGCTCAATCGGCCTGAAAGTGGAGGGCTAATTCCATGGCAAAAGCAGGAAAACGTCTCGACAACGCCCGCAAGGACATCGACCGCAAGGCGCTGTATCCGCTGACCGAAGCCGTCTCCATGGTGAAGGAACGCGCGCAAGCCAAGTTCGATGAAACCATCGAATGCGCCATCAATCTGGGTGTTGACCCGCGCCACGCCGACCAGATGGTCCGTGGCACGGTGCAGCTTCCCAACGGCACGGGCCGCGATGTCAAAGTCGCCGTCTTCGCCCGTGACGCCAAGGCTGATGAAGCCAAGGCAGCTGGTGCGGATGTGGTTGGTGCTGAAGATCTCATGGAGCGCATGCAGGGCGGGGACATCCCGTTTGACCGCATCATCGCGACCCCGGACATGATGGCCATTGTTGGCCGTCTCGGTAAGGTGCTCGGGCCCCGTGGCCTGATGCCAAACCCGCGCGTCGGCACTGTGACGCCGGACGTCAAAACTGCCATTGAAGCTGCCAAGGGCGGCTCCATTCAGTTCCGTGTGGAAAAAGCAGGCATCATTCATGCCGGTGTCGGCAAAGCCTCCTTCGACGCGAAGGCGCTGGAAGAAAACATCGTCGCCCTTACCGACGCTGTGATGAAAGCCAAACCCGCAGGCGTCAAAGGCGCCTACCTCAAACGCCTTGCCATCACCTCGACGATGGGCCCGGGCGTGAAAGTGGAAACCTCAACGGTGCTGGAAGCTGCCCAGGAGGTTTAGAAGCCTTGCAAAGAATTCAGGCGCGGGCTAAGTCCGCGTCTGTTTGCAGCAGACTATGTCCGTTGCATCCTGTCCAAGACTGCCGGCGGGCCTTGTGCCCTTAATTTTTCAGCCTGCACAGACGGTTTGAGCCATAGGGTCCGCCTTGTTAGTGGCCCGGTTCCAACGATTTGCCTTGTATCACTTTTCATGTGGCGCAAGGGGGCAGGAATGAACCGTCATCTCTTCTGAGATGGCACCTCTAACCGCCCCCCGCGCGATTGCTCGTGCGTGTGGCACAACCTGGAGAGACATTTTGGAAAGAGCGGAAAAAAGCGAATTCGTCTCTGAGATGAAGCAGACGCTGGAAGGCGCCGGCTCCGTCGTGGTGGCGCATTACGCTGGTCTCACCGTAGCAGACATGACGGAGTTTCGCTCCGGTATGCGCGCTGCTGGTGGCACAGTGAAAGTCGCGAAAAACCGCCTCGTCAAACTTGCTCTTGAGGGCACCGATGGTGCCGCTATGTCGGATCTGTTTCAGGGCCAGACCCTGATCGCTTATGCGGAAGATCCCGTTGCTGCACCAAAAGCCGCCAGTGAATTCGCCAAGAAGAACGAGAAGCTCGTTATTCTGGGCGGAGCCATGGGCGCAACGATGCTCGATGCAAACGGTGTGAAGGCGCTTGCCACCATGCCGTCGCTCGATGAATTGCGTGCGAAAATTATCGGGATGGTCAACACCCCGGCTCAGCGCATCGCCATGCTCACCAAAGCACCTGCCGGTGCGGTGGCGCGTGTCATCGGAGCCTATGCCCAAAAAGAGGAAGCAGCGTAAGCGGCTTTTCCAACCCAAATCTCGAATTGAACCAAATCGTTTGGGCGCAATGCTCAAAATCACACATGAAGGAACTGGATCATGGCTGATCTGAAAAAAATCGTCGACGACCTCTCCGCATTGACCGTGCTGGAAGCTGCTGAACTTTCCACGATGCTCGAAGAGCATTGGGGCGTTTCCGCTGCTGCACCTGTTGCTGTTGCCGCTGCTGCTGGTGGTGGTGGCGAAGCCGCCGCCGCTGAAGAAAAGACTGAATTCGACGTCATTCTGACTGCTGCTGGCGACAAGAAAATTAACGTCATCAAAGAAGTTCGCGGCATCACCGGTCTTGGCTTGAAAGAAGCCAAAGATCTGGTGGAAGGCGCACCCAAGCCCGTCAAAGAAGGCGTGTCCAAGGGTGAAGCTGAAGAGCTGAAGAAACAGCTTGAAGACGCAGGCGCTACCGTCGAGCTGAAGTAATCTGACGCGGCCTTACGGGCCGCCAAAGATTGCAAAAGGCCGCGTTCCGGGAACGGAGCGCGGCTTTTTCTTTGCCTGCGTTTGGGTCTGGAGCAGGGCACAAATGGGCGCCTTGCGTTAATTCTGCCTGAGACCGTGATCAAATGACGGAATGTTCCAGAAATTCCTGCAAATTCAGCGGGAACCGATGAGCTGCTGTGACGTTATTCCCGATCATAACAAGGGAGGGTGTGGTGTGAGAAACGTGTTCTATATTATCGGCGTGGTTGTCGTAGTGGCGATTGTTCTTTCCTATCTCGGCATTATCTAGGAGCCGGTAGTGAACCAGATTCATTGAAGGGCGGGGTGCTTTGTCGTGCCCCACCCTTTATTTTGTGCGCGGCAGGCCCTATAGAGATTGAGCGGGTGTCCAGAGGGTCCGGTTGCATTGGGCTTTCTGGCGACCCGCATTTACAGGTTTTGAGTGAAAGATCGAGCGCCCCGCTTGGGTTTGCGTGCGGTCTTTTTTGTCGTTTTTGCAATGGTTTGGCGAATTGTTCTCCGCGAAATCTACCTCCAGCAGAACGTCGCCCTTAGTGCCTGCCGGGTGGCTCCAAACCGCCCCGACCTCCCGACTCGCGTGATCCGACGCGAGCCCCCTCCTACGAACGGGAATGAACTTTTCCATGGCGAGTAAAGCAAAACAGCACGTCTTTAACGGCCGCAAACGCGCCCGTAAGGTCTATGGCCACACCACCGAAGTGGCGGAAATGCCGAACCTCATTGAGGTTCAAATGTCCTCCTACGATGCCTTCCTGATGGTCGCCGAGCCCGAAGGTGGCCGGGGCGATGAAGGCCTTCAGGCTGTCTTCAATTCGGTTTTCCCGATCAAGGACTTTACCGGCTCCGCGCAGCTCGACTTCGTGCGCTACGATTTTGAAGCCCCCAAATATGACACCGAAGAGTGCCGTCAGCGCGACATGACCTATTCCGCGCCGCTGAAGGTGCGCCTGCGCCTCATCGTGTTTGATATTGACGAGGATACTGGCGCCAAGTCCGTCAAAGACATCAAGGAGCAGGAAGTCTACATGGGCGACATGCCGCTCATGACGGGCAACGGCACGTTCATCATCAACGGCACAGAGCGTGTGATCGTCTCGCAGATGCATCGCTCGCCGGGCGTATTCTTCGATCACGACAAGGGTAAAACGCATTCCTCAGGCAAGTTGCTGTTTGCCTCCCGCATCATTCCTTATCGCGGCTCCTGGCTGGATATCGAGTTCGACGCCAAAGACGTTGTCTATGCGCGTATCGACCGCCGCCGCAAGCTGCCTGCAACAACCCTCTTCATGGCGCTTGGCATGGACGGCGAGGAAATTCTCGACACATTCTATGACCGTGTTGCCGTCAAGCACGACAAAAAGAAGGGTTGGTCGCTGCCATTCAACGCTGAGCGTCTGAAAGGCACCAAGCCTACCGAAGACATCATTGATGCCAAGACCGGTAAGGTTGTCATTGAGGCCGGAAAGAAGATCACCCAACGCACGGTGAAGGATCTTGGCGGCAAAGTTGCCAATATCTCTGTGACGTCGGCGCAGGTGGCCGGCCGCTATCTGGCCGAAGACGTCGTCAACATGGAAACCGGCGAAATCTATTTCGAGGCCGGTGATGAGCTGACCTACGAAATCGACGAGAAAACCGGCGAAGCCTCTGGCTCCCTGCTGGAAATGCTCGATCTTGGCTATACCGAGTTCGATACTCTGGACATCGACCATGTGAACATTGGCGGTTATGTCCGCGCGACGCTTGCCGCTGACAAGAATTCTTCCCGTCAGGAAGCTTTGTTCGACATCTACCGCGTCATGCGCCCGGGTGAGCCGCCGACGATTGAAACCGCTGAGGCGATGTTTGAAAGTCTCTTCTTTGACCGTGAGCGCTACGACCTATCCTCCGTTGGTCGCGTGAAAATGAATTCGCGCCTTGATCTGGATGCGGAAGACACCGTGCGTGTGCTGCGTAAGGAGGATATCCTTGCTGTGGCTAGGACGCTGGTGGACCTGCGCGATGGCAATGGTCAAATCGACGACATTGACAATCTCGGCAACCGCCGGGTGCGTTCTGTCGGCGAATTGATGGAAAACCAGTACCGCGTCGGCCTTCTTCGTATGGAGCGCGCCATCAAGGAGCGTATGTCCTCCATCGAGATCGATACGGTCATGCCGCAGGATCTTATCAATGCTAAGCCGGCTGCAGCTGCTGTGCGTGAGTTCTTCGGCTCCTCGCAGCTGTCTCAGTTTATGGACCAGACGAACCCGCTGTCGGAAATCACTCACAAACGCCGTCTCTCGGCGCTTGGCCCGGGTGGGCTGACCCGCGAGCGCGCAGGCTTTGAAGTGCGCGACGTGCATCCGACCCATTACGGCCGCATCTGCCCCATCGAAACGCCGGAAGGCCCCAATATTGGCCTCATCAACTCGCTGGCGACCTTCGCGCGGATCAACAAATATGGCTTCATCGAAAGCCCCTACCGTAAGGTGGTAAAGGGCAAGGTGACGGAAGAGGTGGTTTATCTCTCCGCCATGGAAGAAGCGAAGTATGTGGTGGCTCAGGCCAATGCGCAGCTCGACGGCAAAGGTGCTTTCGCTAACGACCTCGTCATTGCCCGCGCGGCTGGCGATGTTGCCATGCATCCTTCGGCTGAAATCGACCTGATGGATGTGTCGCCCAAGCAGCTCGTGTCTGTCGCGGCAGCGCTCATTCCGTTCCTGGAAAACGATGACGCCAACCGTGCACTCATGGGTGCCAACATGATGCGTCAGGCCGTGCCGCTTGTGCGCGCCGAAGCGCCGTTCGTTGGCACTGGTATGGAGTCGATTGTGGCCCGCGATTCCGGCGCCGCCATCGGCGCACGCCGCGCCGGTGTGGTGGACCAGGTGGACGCAACCCGTATCGTTGTGCGTGCCACTGGCGATCTCGACCCCGGCAAACCCGGCGTTGATATCTACCGGCTGCAGAAGTTCCAGCGTTCCAACCAGTCCACCTGTATCAACCAGCGTCCGCTGGTGCGTGTCGGTGACATGCTGAACAAGGGCGACATCATTGCTGATGGCCCGTCCACGGACCTTGGTGATCTCGCCCTTGGCCGCAACGTGCTCGTCGCGTTCATGCCCTGGAATGGTTACAACTTCGAAGACTCGATCCTGCTGTCCGAACGCATCGTGCGCGATGACGTGTTCACGTCCATTCACCTTGAAGAATTTGAGGTGATGGCACGTGACACCAAGCTCGGCCCGGAAGAGATTACCCGCGATATTCCAAACGTCTCGGAAGAAGCGCTGAAGAACCTTGATGAGGCCGGCATCACCTACATTGGTGCTGAAGTCGGCCCCGGCGACATCCTCGTTGGCAAAATCACGCCGAAGGGCGAAAGCCCGATGACGCCGGAGGAAAAACTTCTGCGCGCCATCTTCGGTGAGAAGGCCTCCGACGTTCGTGATACCTCGCTGCGCATGTCTCCCGGTGCCTTCGGCACAGTGGTGGAAGTGCGCGTGTTCAACCGCCACGGCATCGAAAAAGATGAGCGTGCCATGGCGATCGAGCGTGAAGAGATTGAAACGCTCGCCAAGGACCGCGACGACGAACAAGCGATCCTCGACCGCAACGTTTATGGTCGCCTGCAAGACTTGTTGAAAAACAAGGAAGGCATTGCCGGCCCCAAGGGCTTCAAGAAGGGCACCAAACTGTCTCCCGCCGAGATGGAAAATCATCCCCGCAGCCAGTGGTGGATGTTCGCCGTTAAGGACGAGAAGCTCCAGGGCCAGATCGAAGCGCTGCGCGGCACGTACGATGAATCCAAAGGCCAACTTCAGGCGCGCTTCATGGACAAAGTCGAGAAGCTCCAGCGCGGTGATGAATTGCCGCCGGGCGTGATGAAGATGGTCAAGGTCTTCGTCGCCATCAAGCGTAAGTTGCAGCCGGGCGACAAGATGGCCGGCCGTCACGGCAACAAGGGTGTGGTCTCCCGCATTCTGCCCATCGAAGACATGCCGTTCCTCGAAGACGGCACTCATGCCGATATCGTGCTGAACCCGCTTGGCGTGCCGTCGCGCATGAATGTGGGGCAGATTCTGGAAACCCATCTGGGTTGGGCCTGCGCCGGCATGGGCCGCAAGGTGGGTGATCTGCTGGAGGCCTACGACAAGTCTGGCAACATCTCGCCGCTGCGCAAACAGATCGAAAATCTCTACCCCGCCAATGACCGCAACGAGCCGGTGCGTGATTATGATGATGATTCCGTTGTCATGCTTGCTGACCAGCTCAAGACAGGTGTGCGGATTGCGACCCCGGTCTTTGACGGCGCACATGAGCCGGACATTGTGGACATGCTGGAAGAGGCGGGCCTCGACGGGTCTGGCCAGTCTATCCTCCATGATGGCCGTACTGGTGAAGCCTTCGATCGTCCCGTGACCATGGGCTACATCTATATGTTGAAGCTCCACCACCTAGTGGACGACAAGATCCACGCTCGGTCCATCGGCCCGTATTCCCTTGTTACCCAGCAGCCGCTGGGCGGTAAGGCGCAGTTCGGTGGACAGCGCTTTGGTGAAATGGAGGTCTGGGCGCTGGAAGCCTATGGCGCCGCCTACACCTTGCAGGAAATGCTCACGGTCAAGTCGGACGATGTGGCCGGCCGCACGAAGGTTTATGAATCCATCGTGCGTGGCGACGACACGTTCGAATCCGGTATTCCTGAAAGCTTCAACGTTCTGGTGAAGGAAATTCGCTCGCTGGGTCTTTCGGTCGAGCTGGAGAATTCCAAACTCGAAACCGAGGACGAGGCTCCCGAGGAAGAATACGACATCGCCGACGCCGCCGAGTAACCGCCTTTACGGAGGCGCTCCCCGCATGGAGCGCCTCTGACGCACCCATTTATGGCACCCCTCCCGGTGCCGCAGCGGGCCCAAAAGCCCAAGGAGAAAGACCACATGAACCACGAGGTCATGAATCTCTTCAATCCGCAGGTCCAGGCGCAGACCTTCGACCAGATCCGTATTTCCATCGCATCCCCGGAGAAAATTCTCTCCTGGTCCTTCGGTGAGATCAAGAAACCGGAAACGATCAACTATCGCACGTTCAAGCCGGAGCGTGATGGTCTGTTCTGCGCACGCATTTTTGGCCCGATCAAGGACTACGAATGCTTGTGCGGAAAGTACAAGCGCATGAAATACAAGGGTATTATCTGTGAGAAGTGCGGCGTTGAGGTTACACTGTCGCGCGTGCGCCGTGAGCGCATGGGCCACATTGATCTGGCTTCGCCCGTCGCTCACATCTGGTTCCTGAAATCGCTGCCCTCGCGTATCGGCCTTCTGCTCGACATGACGCTGAAGGACCTGGAGCGGGTTCTCTATTTTGAGAGCTTCGTGGTTACCGAGCCCGGCCTGACGCCGCTCGGTCAGTTCCAGCTTCTATCTGAAGAAGAGCACATGATCGCCGAGGAAGAATATGGCGAAGATGCTTTCACCGCCATGATCGGCGCAGAAGCCATTCATGAAATGCTGTCCGGCCTCGACCTGGAAAAGCTCGTCAACGAGCTGCGCGAAGAGATTGCTGCAACGACGTCCGAGCTGAAATACAAGAAGCTTTCCAAGCGCCTGAAGACCGCTGAGGCCTTCCTCGATTCCGGCAACCGCCCGGAATGGATGATCATGAAGACGATCCCGGTCATTCCCCCGGACCTGCGCCCGCTGGTCCCGCTGGATGGCGGTCGTTTTGCCACTTCCGACCTCAACGATCTCTATCGTCGGGTTATCAACCGCAACAACCGCCTGAAGCGCCTTATGGAGCTGCGTGCGCCGGATATCATCATCCGCAACGAAAAGCGTATGCTGCAGGAATCTGTCGATGCGTTGTTCGACAATGGTCGCCGTGGTCGCACCATCACGGGCGCCAACAAACGCCCGCTGAAGTCGCTCTCCGATATGCTGAAAGGCAAGCAAGGTCGCTTCCGCCAGAACCTCCTCGGCAAGCGTGTCGACTATTCCGGCCGTTCCGTCATTGTGGTGGGTCCAGAGCTGAAATTGCACCAGTGCGGTCTGCCCAAGAAGATGGCGCTGGAGCTGTTTAAGCCCTTCATCTATGCGCGCCTTGACGCCAAGGGTTACTCCTCCACTGTCAAGCAGGCCAAGAAGCTGGTTGAGAAGGAAAAGCCCGAGGTCTGGGACATTCTCGATGAGGTGATCCGGGAGCACCCGGTTCTGCTGAACCGCGCGCCCACGCTCCACCGTCTCGGCATCCAGGCTTTCGAGCCGGTGCTGATCGAAGGTAAAGCGATCCACCTGCACCCGCTCGTCTGCGCGGCCTTCAACGCCGACTTTGACGGCGACCAGATGGCTGTTCACGTGCCGCTTTCGCTGGAAGCCCAGCTCGAAGCGCGTGTGCTCATGATGTCGACCAACAACATCCTGCACCCGGCCAACGGTCAGCCGATCATTGTGCCCTCACAGGACATCGTGCTTGGTCTCTACTATCTGTCGATTGAAGCGGAAAACGAGCCCGGTGAAGGCATGATTTTTGCCAATATGGGCGAGTTGCAGCACGCGCTGGATACCGGCGCTGTGACCCTGCATTCCAAGATCAAGGGCCGCTACAAGACGGTGGATGCCGATGGAAACGAGTTTTCCTCGATCCACGAAACCACACCCGGCCGTATGCTGATGGGCGAACTTCTGCCCAAGCGCGATAACGTTGGTTTTGATGTCGTGAACAAGGAGATGACCAAGAAAAACATCTCCGGAATGATCGATCACGTCTACCGCAATTGCGGCCAGAAGGACACGGTCATCTTCGCTGACCAGATCATGAAACTCGGCTTCACCCATGCCTGTAAGGCCGGCATTTCCTTCGGCAAGGATGACATGGTTATCCCTGACACGAAGGAAGGTATGGTCGCTGAAACCGAGGCTTTGGCCAAGGAATTCGAGCAGCAATACAATGACGGTCTCATCACCCAGGGCGAGAAGTACAACAAGGTTGTCGACGCTTGGGCCAAGTGCGGTGACAAGGTTGCCGACGAGATGATGAACGGCCTTCAGGCTGTCCAGTTCGATGAGGACGGTCGCCAGAAGCAGATGAACTCGGTCTATATGATGAGCCGCTCCGGTGCGCGTGGTTCCCCCGCGCAGATGAAGCAGCTTGCCGGTATGCGCGGCCTGATGGCCAAGCCTTCCGGTGAGATCATCGAGACGCCGATCATCTCCAACTTCAAGGAAGGCTTGTCGGTGATGGAGTACTTCAACTCCACCCACGGTGCCCGTAAGGGCCTGGCTGATACGGCCTTGAAGACCGCAAACTCCGGTTACCTCACCCGCCGTCTGGTGGATGTGGCGCAGGATTGCATCATCAACGAAGGCGATTGCGGCACTGAAAACGGCCTTACGATGCAGGCCATCGTCGATGCCGGTCAGGTTGTCGCTTCCCTCGGGCAGCGCATCGTTGGCCGTGCGGCTGCCGGTGACGTAAAGCACCCGGTTACGGGCGATGTGCTCGTTCCCGGTGGTCGCATGATCGAGGAAGCCGACGTCGCCATGATCGACGATGCCGGTATCAAGTCAGTGAAAATTCGTTCCGCTCTGACGTGTGAAACCCGCACGGGCATTTGCGGCACCTGCTATGGCCGCGACCTTGCGCGTGGCACGCCGGTCAACATGGGTGAGGCCGTCGGCGTTATCGCGGCCCAGTCCATTGGTGAACCCGGTACGCAGCTCACCATGCGTACGTTCCACATTGGTGGTGCGGCAACGGTGGCGGACTCGTCCTATATCGAAGCCAGCTACGAGGGCACGGTTGCCATTCGCAACCGCAACGTGGTGCGGGATTCCGATGGCCGCCTCATGGTCATGGGTCGCAACATGGCCGTTCTCATCAACGACGAGCAGGGCAATGAGCGCGCGGTTCACCGTGTGACTTACGGTTCGCGTCTGCATGTCGATGAGGGTGACAATGTCCAGCAGGGACAGCGGATCGCCGAGTGGGACCCCTATACCCGCCCGATCCTTACTCCTGTTGGCGGCACGGTGGAATTTGAAAGCCTTCTGGACGGTGTTTCCGTTTCCGAAAGTGCTGATGAAAACACCGGCATCACCAAGCGTCAGGTTATCGATTGGCGCACCAACCCGCGCGGCGCGGACCTCAAGCCTGCTCTTGTTGTGAAAGACAAGAAGGGTGAAGTCATCACGCTGGAGATGGGTGGTGATGCCCGCTTCCTCCTCTCGGTTGACGCGATCCTTTCGGTCGAGCCGAATGCGGATGTGAAAGCCGGTGACGTGCTCGCGCGTGTGCCGCTTGAAAGCGCCAAGACCAAGGACATCACAGGCGGTCTGCCGCGTGTGGCTGAATTGTTTGAAGCGCGCCGTCCCAAGGATGCTGCTGTTATTGCCTCCATCGACGGCAACATCCGTTACGGTCGTGATTACAAGAACAAGCGCCGCATCCACATTGATCCGACGCCGGAAGCGGCTGCCGAAGGTCAGGAGCAGGTCGAATATCTCATCCCGAAAGGCAAGCCGTTCCATCACCAGGACGGCGACCCCATCGAGATGGGTGACTACATCCTGGACGGTAATCCGGCACCCCACGACATCCTCGCCATCAAGGGCGTAGAGGCTCTCGCCTCCTACCTCGTTGATGAGGTGCAGGAGGTCTATCGCCTCCAGGGTGTGGGCATCAACGACAAGCACATCGAGGTGATAGTTCGCCAGATGCTGCAGAAGGTCGAGATTGCCGATCCGGGCGAGTCGGGCCTTGTGCGCGGCGAGCAGATGGACCGGATCGAGATGGACCTGATGAACGAGAAGCTGGAAGAGGAAGGCCGCAAGCCTGCTTCCGGCGAACCGGTCCTGCTTGGGATCACCAAAGCCTCGCTTCAGACCCGCTCCTTCATCTCTGCAGCCTCGTTCCAGGAAACCACACGTGTGCTGACCGAGGCGGCTGTTGCCGGCAAGTCGGACACGCTGGAAGGCCTGAAGGAAAACGTGATCGTTGGTCGCCTGATCCCTGCCGGTACAGGCGGCTTCATGAACCAGGTGCGCCGCATCGCCAATTCCCGCGACGACCTCATCATCGAGGAACAGCGCAAGGTGCAGGAAGCGGAAGCAGCAATGCTTGCCGACATGACAGCCGATACGGAAGCTGCCGAGTAAGCGACTTCCTAAGCCTGCAAGACAATGCAAAACGCCGCCGGATCAGTCGATCCGGCGGCGTTTTTGTCTCTAAGTTTGGCTGGGTTTAGCTGCCGGTTTCGACAGGTGTGTCCTCGCGCCCGCCCCATTCACTCCATGAGCCGTCATAAAGCCGCAGCTGTTCTTGGCCGATGGTCTCCAACGCGAGCGTCAGGGCCGCAGCGGTAACGCCGGAGCCGCAGGTGGTGATGGAAGGTTTGGAAAAATCGACACCGGCCTTCTCAAAGATCACCCGCAATTCGTCCGCCGGGCGCAAACGGCCCTTCTCGGCTAACGACATTGCGGGGACGGAGACGGCACCCGGCATATGGCCAGACCGCATCCCCGCACGTGGCTCAGCCTCCTCGCCGGTAAAGCGGCCTGTCGGGCGGGCGTCGATGATGTTGACCTCGGTGCTAAGCGCGGCGCGGACATCCTCCAGACCAGCGATCTGCGTGCGATCCATGCTGGGTGTGAAGACAACGGGGTAGTGGACACTGGGTCCGCTTTCTGTCGCGTGGTCCGCGCATTTCCATGCCGGAAAGCCGCCATCGAGAAGTTTGGTTTTCTTTGCTCCAAATAACCGCAGCATCCACCAGACACGGGGGGCAGAGAAAAGGCCGATCCCGTCATAGATCACGATCGTGTCCGTCTCCTTCAAACCAAGCGCACCAGCCTTGGCGGCGAAAATTGCGTCATCCGGCAACGTGTGGGGTAGCTCGGAGGTTGGATCGACCACATCGTCTTGGTCAAGGAACACCGCCCCTGGCACATGCGCGGCCTCATACTCCGACCGCGCATCGCGCTCCATAGCAGGCAGATACCAGGAGGCGTCCACCACTTTCACGTCATGGTCGCCAAGATGTTTGGCGAGCCAGTCGGCTGAAACGAGGAAAGGGTTCATGCTGGATTGTCTTCAAAGGGAATCGGGAAATTCGCAGCGCCCGCTTCCATCCATTCGGGGACGAGCAGGTTCTTGGAGCGTAGAAAGTCTGGGTTGAAGAGCTTGGCCTGATAGCGCGTGCCATAATCGCAGAGGATTGTCACAATCGTGTGGCCTGGACCGAGATCCTTCGCCAGCCGAACCGCACCGGCAATGTTGATGCCGGAAGAACCGCCAAGGCACATGCCCTCATTCGCCATCAAGTCAAAGACATAGGGCAGGGCTTCCGCGTCCGGGATCTGGTAGGGGCAGTCCACCTCCAACCCCTCAAGGTTCGCAGTGATGCGGCCCTGGCCAATGCCTTCCGTGATGGAATCGCCGGAGGATTTCATCTCACCGTGGGCGTAATAATTGAAGAGGGCAGCGCCTTCAGGGTCGGCAAGACCGATCTTCACATCAGGTTTCTTGGAACGCAGATAATCTGCCATTCCAGCAAGCGTCCCACCAGAGCCGACGGCGCAGATGAAACCGTCGATCTTGCCGTCTGTCTGGTCCCAGACTTCCGGGCCGGTTGTGTCGATATGGGCCTGTTTGTTAGCCACATTGTCGAACTGGTTTGCCCAGATTGCGCCTTCCGGATGGGAGGCGGCGAGTTGCTCTGCAAGGCGGCCGGAGAGGCGCACATAGTTGTTGGGGTTCTTGTAGGGCGCGGGCGGCACCTCCACGAGTTCGGCCCCGAAGGCGCGGATCGCATCCTTCTTTTCCTGGCTCTGCGAGTTTGGGATGACGATCACCGAGCGATAGCCGAGCGCGTTGCCCACCATGGCAAGGCCGATGCCGGTATTGCCCGCCGTGCCCTCCACAATGACGCCGCCGGGTTTGATTTTACCCGCTTTTTCCGCATGGCGAATGATGGAGAGCGCGGCGCGATCTTTCACGCTCTGACCTGGGTTCATGAACTCGGCTTTGCCGAGAATTTCACAGCCCGTTTCATTAGAAACCTTGTTGAGGCGGATCAGCGGCGTGTTGCCGATGGCCTCGATGATGGAGGATTTGGGGGACATAAGCGCAGTTCCGTCTATGGATTTGCCGCAGAGTCTAACCGGCAGCGCGGTGTGCGTCGATTGTTGCCCGTAGATCCTCAACCTCTTTGCGCCCCAGCGGAAAGGACCACATGAGCGCAACAGCGGGTATTTTTAGAATGATCGGCCCGAAGCCGTAAATGAAGGCTAGTGCGGTGAGGCCTGCGGTGGTGGAGGTTTCTGGCTGATCAGCGGAAAAGCCGTAAAAATCGAGGATTGCAAAGCCGATGAAAACGGCAAGCGCGAGGGACATTTTTGTCGCCAGGCTCCAGAGCGCGAAATAGATGCCGGAGCGCTGCTCGCCGGAGCGGGCTGTGTCGACGTCGATGACATCTGCCTGCATGGAGGGCGGCAGGGCAATGTCTGCTCCAAGCGCCAGGCCGGAGAGGATGCAGACCGCGCCAAAGGCAATCGCCGCGCCTTCCGGCAGAAACGGGGCAGGGGCGAAGACAATCATCGCAAAGAGCATAGCGATGCACCAGGCACGGTGTTTTGAGGTCTTGCGTGACATCCATGTCCAGAAAGGCACTGAAATGACGCCGGAGAGAAAATAGACAAAGAGCAGCGGCCCGCGCAGCTCTTCCAGCCCTAGCCGGGCTGAGCAAAACAGCAAAAACAGCGTAGCGGCGACCGAGTTGCCTAGATTGTTGAGGAAGAAAGCAAGTGCGAGACGCAGGAACGGCCGGTTGTGGCGGATTTGATCGATCCCGTCGCGTAGGTTCAGTCGCGTCGTGCTGTGCTCTACCGGTTCTGGCGCAGAAAGGACGGCAAGCAGCGCGAAGATCGGCAGGGAAACGGCGATGAAGATCGCAAGCCAGGCAAAACCGTGGAGTTCATCTGCCCGTTCCCAGCCAATCGTCAGTGGCAGAGCGACCGCCACTAATGTGCCGAGCAAGGTGAGGGCTTCACGCGTGCCGGTGATGCGCGAACGCTCTGCGTAATCCGTCGCCAGTTCTGCGCCCCATGCTGTGTAGGGCAGAATGCATGTTGTGTAGGCGACAGATAGAGCGAGGGACCAGAGCCCCAGATGCCAGGCCCCCGCATCTACCGGGGGTACGAAGACCTGCCAGACACCCAGAATCAACACTGGAATGGACGCCAGAAACCACGTCCGCCGCCGCCCGAAAGGCGGACGGAACCGGTCTGCCGCCCAACCGATCACCGGATCGTTCAGTGCATCAAACACCCGCACTAGCAGCAAAGCTGTACCGATTGCAGCCAGAGGCACGCCGATCGCCTCGGCATAGAAGGTTGGTACGAAGGAGTAGAGCGGCAGCGTTAGCGCGGCGAGCGGGAGTGCCGGTAGCGCATAGCCAAGCAGGCGCGGGAAGGGGAGAGATGGCATAAATGCGCACCAGAGGAACAAGATTTCCTCATTCTAGCATGGAGAAATGCTCACCGTCCCGTTTGCCGCCCGCTGTTGGAAAGAGCGGCAATTGGTCCTATATCGTGAGTTCAAACGATGCTTCGCGAGATATGACCCATGGCAACAAAAATGGGTGCCAAAGCCATCAGCGACGATGTGATCATCCTTGATCCTGTCTGGGAGGTTCTCCAGCGCGAGGCGCGGCAGATCGCTTTCTCCGATCCGATGATGGCCTCATTAGTGGAACGTTCGATCCTGAACGCCGGTTCCCTGGAAGGGGCTGTCGCTGCACGGATCGCCTCACGCCTGGCACGCGAGGATGTGTCGGCTGAAGTCATCGAGAACGCCTTTGCGGAAATGGCGGCGGAAGATGTGTCCTGGAGCGATGTGCTGCGCGAGGATCTTGCCACCGTCTATGATCGTGACCCCGCCTGTGATCGCATTATAGAGCCGATTCTGCATTTCAAGGGCTTCCACGCCCTTCAGACTCACCGTCTGGCACATTGGTCCAACAAAAAGGGCCGTCGCGATTTCGCGCTCTATCTCCAGAGCCTGTCGAGCGAAATTTTCCAGGTCGATATCAATCCTGCTGCTCCCTTCGGCAGTGGCATCTTTATCGACCATGGTACGGGCATCGTTGTTGGCGAGACGGCGACGGTGGGCAACAACGT
This sequence comes from uncultured Alphaproteobacteria bacterium, assembly GCA_929200315.1. GTDB lineage: Bacteria > Pseudomonadota > Alphaproteobacteria > Rhizobiales > Rhizobiaceae > Pseudahrensia. Next base: position 31,614 of record CAKMZB010000013.1, read on the forward strand.
GTCCATCCTGCAGGGGGTGACCCTCGGTGGGACCGGCAAAACCGGCGAAGACCGCCACCCGAAGGTTCATGATTGCGTGCTGCTCGGCGCGGGGGCGATTGTCCTCGGCAACATCATTATCGGCCATTGCTCGCGGGTTGCGGCGGGGTCCGTGGTGTTGAAGGAAGTGCCACCCAACAGCACTGTAGCCGGTGTTCCTGCTAAGGTTGTCGGCGTTGCTGGCTGTGCGGAACCGGCCAAGACAATGAACCAAATCCTCGCTGATCAACTGCAAGAGGTCGCTCAATGATTGAACAGGCCGAGCTGGATCAGCTTACCAAATACCTCTGCGATCTCTTCGGCGAGAGCGGCCTTGCTGTTCTCACCCACCCTGAGGAAGAGGATCAGGCGTTGGTCGTGCTGGAGCGCAATTTCTTTGGCCGCATCACACGGGACGAGGATGAGGGCGAGATTTCCTATGATTTCTCCCGCGACATCCCCGATGCACCACATGACGAACTTGATGCCGCTCTGAAGGATCTTTTCAACAACGATAATGTCCAACTGCGCAAACGGCCCAACAAGTCCGACAGCGCAGAAATCTATCGCGGCGAGGAATTTCTCGGCGTTCTCTATGATGATGAAGGCAGCATCGAGGGTATGCAGGTCTTCAATATGGCAATCCTGGAAATTGATCTCGACGACGGCCTCGATTCCGTCGAGCGCGCCTAGGCGGCCCCATGGTGGGCGATGACAGGCTCGAACTGCCGACATCTTCGGTGTAAACGAAGCGCTCTACCAACTGAGCTAATCGCCCTTGCACGAGACCAGCTCATGAAGTGTTCGGGGCCATTGCCAAATCATGAGGGCTTTGGCAAGCACCTTTCCGCAGGCTTTTTTAAAATATAAAGATACCGGACATTTGCAAAT
>CAKMZB010000013.1:32532-32743 GCA_929200315.1 uncultured Alphaproteobacteria bacterium
CCTACGGTCATACCGCGATTCGCAGCTTATACCTGATTATCCACAGAATATATTTATTTCATTTCAATGATTTAGTTAGATTATTCGATTTTTCCTCAGCTTGCCGCTGTCAATCAAATTATTTCATTTTTTTTACACCAGCGGCCTTGCTCGACTCGTTCTTACGCGCTTACTAAGAGGCATCGGCTGGCGGCTAAGGATTCGACAATCC
>CAKMZB010000014.1:0-3361 GCA_929200315.1 uncultured Alphaproteobacteria bacterium
TCGCCAAGCGAAGCAGCCATTCATACAAGTTGCAGCATTGGTCAATATGGGCTCGAACCGGACATGCGGCAGCGCAACGAAATAATTGATTTCGAAGAAGTTTCAATGTCGGCTTCAGGTGGTTCAGCATGAAAGGCTCCTCCTTTCCGGCGGTCTGAAAAAAAATTTATTCCCGAACATGGAGACGAGCCCGCGCTTTGGTGCGCGGGCAACAAATTCCAATCGACTGAACAGGGGCTCAACGGGCCTTTGGCCCGCTCACCCCGATCCAGACATCATTCCTTTTGTTTGGTCCGCCCAACATCCCTGACCGTGGCGGTCAACCTTAGTCCATCCCCAAAATCAGCCACCTATTTCCCCTGTCTCGCGAGCGAGCCATTCCTCGCGGGGCAAATTGGCGTCTGATTTTGGCGCAGACATTTTCTTCGCAAATGTGGCCGATTGACAGCCCCGTTCAGGGCCATGGGTCGGGCTTTGCCCTCTCCCACTCTGTTCCGCCGAATACATGCGTATTCGGTCAGATCAGGTGGCCGAGGCGCAGCCCATCGGCGGAAAGGGGCGCGAAGCCTATCCCGCGTCACTTTGATTGAGGAGGCCACAAATGGCACCGAAGTTTGATGTTTATGCCCATGTTACCGACACCATTATTGCAGAAATCGAGGCAGGCACGCCGCCATGGCGCAAGCCGTGGACTGGGAGCGCGTCCGGCATTGCCCTGCCGACCCGACACAACGGGGAGGAGTATCGCGGGATTAATATCCTGATGCTCTGGGTCATGGCCGCCAAGCATGGTTATTTGTCCAGCCGCTGGATGACCTACAAACAGGGGCAGGAACTGGGGGGGCAGGTCCGCAAAGGTGAAACGTCGTCGACGGTGGTCAAATACGGGACGTTCACCCGAGAGAACGAGCTGGGCATCGAGGAAGAGCTGCCCTATGCGCGCGCCTATCGTGTGTTTAATGCGGATCAGATCGAGGGTTTGCCGGAGGATTACTACATTCGGCCTGAGGCCCCGCGCGACCTTGGGACGGCCGAAGATCCGGAGCTTGATGCATTTTTCAGCCGGACAGGGGCGGAGATTGTCACAAGCGATGACGCGCGCGCCTATTACAGCCCCGCCAAAGACCACATCCACATGCCGCCGATTGCCACGTTTCACAATACAGCGGGTTACTATGCGACTTTGGCCCATGAGATGATCCATTGGACCGGCAGCGAAAAGCGGCTGGAGCGGATCAAGAAATTTGCCAACCGTGAGGCCTATGCCTTTGAAGAGCTGGTGGCAGAAATCGGCGCTTGTTTCCTTGGTGCTCAGATTGGCGTTGCGCCGGAATTCGATCAAAGCGCCGCCTATGTTGAAGGGTGGTTGAAGGCTCTCAAAGAGGACAAACGGGCGATTTTTCGCGCGGCGTCGGAGGCGCAGAAAGCTGCCGACTTTGTTTTGCACGCAGCAGGTCAGAGCAAGGAGGTGGCAGCATGACCCCGGACCATCACAGCGATGATTTCTCGACTGCGCGTCTGGAAGATACCGTGAGCCTTCGGAGCGCCGCCCGCGAAGCGCGCGCCACGCTCTACGCGGTGTTGAACCGGCTGGAACTCAACGATCTGGAAGGCGAAGAGCAGCCCTATATCGACGATTGTCTGGGGGCGCTCGCAATCCTTGAGGAGGTGTTGCAGTGACGTTGGCGGAGATCAAAACAGCAGTGGACGCGGGCAACTGCGTTCATTGGGTAAACAGGGGTTATGTAGTGACGCGCGATTGTCTCGGGCAGTACCTCATCACATTCGCGCGGAACGGGTCAGCTATCGGTTTGACCAACCGTGACGGTACCGGTCTGAATGGGCTGCCGGAAGAGTTCTTCATGGCAGATTGCACGGAGGCTTCATCATGAACTTCTCCGAAGTCAAACAAGCGGCCCGAGAGGGCCGCGCCAGCGTGCATCTCCATGGTTTCTGCAATCTGCCCGATGGCGGGCAGGAGCATTATGATGATCCGGCACTTGTCGATGGGTGGGCGATCTATGTCCGGGTCGAGACGCCGGGCGACTCGCAACAGCCCTTTGATTTGCACGAACTGCCCGATCATCAAACTTATACCAGCGCCGAAGGCGCGGCCCGCGCAATAGCGCTGCAATTGCTTGGCGATGCTGAGGCGTGGAACCACGACTAGTGGCGCCATGCCTTGCGCATGTGGCCGGGCTTCGCCCGGCGGTCGCAGCCGATGGCTGCTCCAAACGGAATACAGGCAGTTGATGCAATATTATAATATTGAATCAATTATGGCGAAGTGCCATAACAGGGCTGCCTGTATGATGCTGGCAAGAAATAGGGGTGATTACTTCACATGGGCCGACCGCGTGCACCACGGCACAAGCGACTGACGCAAAACCAGCGTTTTGCCATCGTGCGCAAGCGTGCCGAGGGGGTGCCGATCGAGGATCTGGCCCGTGAATTCGGCGTCACGACCCGCAGCATCTTCTATACGTTGAAGGCCGACCAAAGCCGCAAACTGGACGGGCGCGTGCGGTCTGAATTGGTTAATGTCCGGCTTACTCCTAAAGAGCTCTTAGGCTTTGACGCGGCTCTCACGCGGCATGACATCGCCAGCCGCGCGGAGGGGCTGCGGAGGCTCATCTATGCATCGAACGACCTGTTTGTTCCCGACGATGAACTGGCGAACCAGATGCAGGGCCTATCGGCCTCGCTCAACCGCACTGGCAACAATATCAACCAGATTGCACAGCGCCTGAACGAGGCAAAGCGCCAGGGCAAAACGCCGCCCTATGGCAACTCTGCCCATGGTCAGGTCCGTGCATTGGCGGGGCTGGTCTTTGACATCGCGGACCAGGTTCAGGACATGGCGCAGCGTCGCCGCAGCGCGCTGTCCGGCGAGGTTGCCCGCGTTCTGGGAGGCTTTGCCGATGGCCCGGAATAGCGCCGTTGCCGCCGCGCAGGAGGCCTTCTTCGATCGCGACTGGAGCCGCATTCGCGGCAGCGTCCCGCGCGCCCGTGCCAAGCAGATGGCCCGCGCCGCCATGGGCCATTCACCCGCAATCTTCAAAGCCATTCGCGACGGCGGCACGCACAACAAGGCGCAGCTGCGCAACCAGCTGGAATACCTGACCACCAAGTCGAGCTTTATCATCGACAGCCGTGGCACCTATGACGGCCAAAGCGTTCTGTCAGCCAAAGAGATCGAGCAGGTTGCGCGCCGGTTTTCAGCGCAGTGGAATGAGGGGTTTCATCCAAAGCTCGGGCACACTTCTCATCTGTTGATGGCCTTCCCGATCGGCACGCGCGGCGAGGATGTCGCCGAGATCACGCGCGAGATTTGCGAGCGTTTCTTTCAGGGCGAAGGCAG
>CAKMZB010000014.1:3427-3782 GCA_929200315.1 uncultured Alphaproteobacteria bacterium
CATGAGGACCGGGATCACCCGCACGCGCATATCGTTTTGAACCGGCGCAGCAAGGACGGTGAATTCTTCTTTCTGAAAGAAGGGCACCATTTCAACTACGACAGTTTTCGCGAGGCGATGGTGGAAGTGTCAGACCGCTATGGGCTGCGCCTTGAGGCGACGCGAAAGCTCGAACGTGGGTTGACGACAAAGACGCCAAGCGATGTCGCTCAGCGTCGTGCAGAAGCCATAGGGCAGAAGCCGACCGAGCGTGAGCGCGTGGGGCCGGAGCTTGACCGTGCCTTGGCTGAGGTGGCGCAAAACGCGCGGCTTTATCGCGGCCTGGCTGCCGAGGCCTCGCGCGAGAACCAGCATG
>CAKMZB010000015.1 GCA_929200315.1 uncultured Alphaproteobacteria bacterium
CCACTAATTTTAGGGGGGATTACCCAACAAGGTCCGGTATGGTGCAGGTTTCTCTGACGCCGCGCGGTGTCGTTTGAGTTGCGCGATTGGTTTCGCGGCGTCGGAGAAGCGCTCAGGCGGGAAATCGCGGGGTTGGTCTTGGTGGTTTGCTTGTTATGGGGATTTGTAGGTTGGGCTTGGTATGGAGTTGATCTGACATTTGGGTTGAACTGGTCCAGTCAGGCTAAATTCAGCTCCGGCCTTACCAATATCTGGACGACATGCGTGGTGTTTCTTCTCTGTCCCCGAGCTTTTCCGGGGCGATAATCTGATCCGAGCATAACAATGGTTTCGCAGGTGACATAGGTTGCGGTGGATGGTGGCTTTGGTCATGTCGGCCGGAGGTTTCATGCTGCGGCCCTTTGTGGGTTTGGCGGTGCTCTGGGGTGTTGGGCAGGCGCGAAGGTGCCCTTGAAGATCAACCGTCCGCCGCAGCATGGGCAGGGCAGAGCGAGTATCCTAGGTTCCTGATCATTGTTGCTTTCAGTTGTGCCCCCGGTGTCTTTCCGGCTCGGCGGTTTGGCCCCGAGCAGGTGCCTGATCCTGGCGATATTGGCTGCACGGTTACCGTTTCCGAAGAAGCCATAGTGGCGGATGCGGTGCTGGCCTTTGGGCAGGACATGGATCAGGAACCGGCGGATGAACTCTGACGTTGCCAGTGTCATGGTGGTGCGACGGCCCGCGCCTTTGAGGCGATAGTTCTTGACGCGGAAGGTCACGCTGGCCGCGTCGAAGCGGATCAACCGGCTGTTGGATATCGCGACACGGTGCGTGTAGCGCGACAGGTAGGCCAGCACGGTTTTGGGTCCGGCGAAGGGTTCCTTGGCATACACAACCCAGTCGGTTTGGCGCAGTGGCTTGAGGAATGCCCCGAAGGCAGCCGGATCCGCAAGTTTGGCATGATCGCCGAAGAACTGCAGCTTCTCGGCCTCATGCAGCTTCGCCAGTCCTTCCAGAATGAGCCGTCGGTAGAGGCGGGACAGCACTCGAACGGAGAGGAAGAAGTTCTTGCGGCAGGCGATCCATTTTGAACCATCCGCTAACAAGCCTCCACCCGGAACGATCATGTGGACATGCGGGTGGTGCGTCATCGCCGAGCCCCAAGTATGCAATACCGATGTGATGCCAATCCGGGCCCCGAGGTGTTTGGGGTCGGCGGCGATCTTGATTACGGTGTCAGCACTCGCCCGCATCAGCAGATTATAGATCTCGCGTTTGTTTTGATGGGCGATGTCAGCGATCGGCCTGGGCAGAGTGAAGACGAGGTGGAAGTATCGCACGGGCAGCAGCTCTGCTTCGCGCGCGGCCAGCCATGCCTTCGCAGCCCCCGCTTGGCATTTGGGGCAGTGCCTGTTGCGGCAGGAGTTGTAAGCGATGTGTTCGTGCGCGCAGTCCTCACAGCGGGTCACATGGCCGCCGAGCGCCGCCGTGCGGCAGCGTTCGATAACGCTCATCACCTTTAGCTGATCAAGGCTGATGTGGCCCGCATTGGCAGCGCGAAACGCAGCACCATGGGCGCGGAAGATATCCGAGACCTCCAATATTGGACGGGGCAAGGCGGTTTACGATGCCCCTCTCTTGGCCTTCTTGCGCTTGGTTTGGCGTAAGTCATCAAGGGGACTGTCCACCGCCGCGATCATGCCCGTGGCAACGCTGGCATAGCGCGCTGTCGTGGTCAGTTTTGTATGCCCCAACAGCGCCTGTATCACCCGGATATCGACGCCGCGCTCCAAAAGGTGGGTCGCAAAACTGTGCCGGAGCGTGTGCAACGTGACCGGCTTGTGTCCGTCGTCAGATAAATTGGAACACGTGAGGTTATAAATTAATGGAGGCTCT